>CAWDUK010000002.1:0-450701 GCA_963805565.1 uncultured Actinomycetota bacterium
CATCGCTGAGCTGCTGCTTGCCGCCATCTTCATCTACACGCCACCGATGCAATCGCTGCTGGGAACCGCGGCGCTGCCCGTGCACGATCTCCTGTTCCTGCTCCCATACCCTTTCATCGTGTGGGGCGCAGATGAGTTTCGCCGCTGGCTGGTACGCCGCCACACCCCTCCGCAGGCCGCGTAGGCTGCGCTCACGTTGAGCTTCGGCACCCTGACCGTGATCGTACTCGCCGGGCTCGGCGGCCCACTGCTCGCGCTCAGCGAACGACGCTTCGTTCCGATCGTGGTCGGCGAGATCATCGCCGGCATCCTCGTCGGCCCGGAAGCTCTGAGCATCGTGGACCCCGCCAACACCACGATCGCGTTTCTCGGCCAGGTCGGATTCGCAATGCTGATGCTGACCGTCGGGATGCACCTGCCGCTGCGCGACCCGCGGCTGGCCCGCTCGCTGCGCAGCGGCACGCTGCTGGCCGCGATCGTCGCTGTGCTCGCCATACCGGCAGGTCTGCTCGCCGCCACGCTCGCCGACACCGCCCACGCCAGCATCTACGCCGTGCTGCTCGCATCGGGGTCAGCCGCCGTGCTGCTGCCCGCGCTCGAGGAGGCCGACGCGACCGGACTCGACGCGCTGGCCGTGATGGCGCAGGTCACGATCGCCGACATCGTGACGATCCTGACCGTCCCAATCGTGCTACAGCCCGGCCGCACCCTGCACGCGCTGCTCGGCGGCGTGCTCGTCGCCGCAGGCGTCCTGCTGCTGCTCGCCACAGCGCGCCTTCTCAGAGGCCGCGCGTGGGTGGGACACGTGCGCCACCTCTCAAAGCAACGCCATTGGGCACTCGACCTGCGCCTCTCGCTGCTCGTCCTGTTCCTGCTCGCATGGGTCGCGCAAAAGAGCGGCACCAGCGTCCTAATCGCGGGCTTCGCCGCCGGGCTGATGGTCGCGCTGATCGGCGGCCCCAAACGCCTCTCCACACAGGTACGCGGAGTCGCCGACGGCCTCTTCATACCCCTGTATTTCGTCGTGCTCGGCAGCCAGCTCGACCTCCACGGACTCTTTGAGCATCCCGAGATGCTCGTGCTCGCCGCCGCGCTCGCACTACTGAACATCGTGATCCATCTCGCCGCGGTCCTGGTCACACGCAGGCCACTGAGCGCGGGCCTGGCCGCCAGCGCACAGCTCGGCGTGCCCGCCGCCATCGCCTCACTCGGGCTCGCCGCGCACGTCCTATCGGGCACGGTCGCCACCGCGATCGTCGCGGCGGCCGTGGTCAGCCTCGGCATCTGCACGATCGGCGTCGAGCGGATGCTGGCCCACGAAAGCCACCTCACGCCTGCTGGGACTGGTCTTCAAGCACCATTCTGACCTGCCTGGCGATCTCAAGATCCTCCCGACTGGCGAGCAGGAGCGTGCGGACGCCCGCTCCGCCGGCGCCGATCTCAGTATCCCTGGACGCCTGCCGGTTACGGGTCTCATCGAGGCTTACCCCCAGGAACCCCAGCCCATCGGCGGCACGAGAGCGCACCGCCGGCGAGTGCTCGCCGACGCCGCCTGTGAACACGAGCACATCCATCCCACTCAGAGCCGCCGCCATCGCGGCGATCGCGCCGCGCAGCCTGTGCAGATAAACATCGAGTGCGAGCCGCGCCTGAAGGTCCCCCGAGTCGACGCGCGCGAGGACCTCGCGCATGTCAGCGCTGCCGCACAACCCCAGCAGCCCGGAGCGGTGCTCGAGCGCATCCGCCAGCTCTGCGGTGGACAGGCCCTCGTGCTCTGAGAGCCACAGCAGCATCCCCGGATCGACATCGCCACTACGGGTCGCCATCACCAGGCCGGCGAGCGGAGTGAACCCCATCGTCGTATCGCACGAGCGGCCGTCGGCGATCGCGCATAGCGACGCGCCGGCTCCCAAATGGCAGCTCACGATCCGAAGCTCAGAGGCAGCCTGATCCAGCAGTTGCGGTACACGACGGGCGACCCAGGCATGGGACAGCCCGTGGAACCCGTAGCGGCGAAGACCCCAACGCTGCCAGGTGGCCGGCAGCGCATAGGTCGCGGCTGCATCAGGCAGCGAGGCGTGAAAGGCGGTGTCAAAGCACGCGACTGCGGGCAACCCCGGAAGGATCTCCGTCACCGCATCGAGCGCCGCGAGCGACTTGGGCTGGTGAAGCGGCGCCAGGTCACACAGCTCGCGCATCGCCACCTTCACGCCCGCGTCGATCCTCACGGCTTGCGTGAAGCGCTCCCCGCCGTGGACGATCCGATGACCAACGGCGTCGGCTTCACCGATCAAGGAGCGCAATATCTCCGTGAGCTCACACGGATCGAAGCGCGACCCGTCGATGGGCAGCTCCCGCGAATCGACTATGTGGTCGTGGTCGTCCAGCAGGGTCAGCTTGAGCGTGCTTGAGCCCGCATTGACGACGAGTACGCGCACTGAGCGCCTATGCCCGTGTGTCCCGCGCGGAGTGAGCGTCACCTACGACGGGCCATCGCCACTGCACCAGCTCGGGCGGGTCCTGCCCATGCTCGCGCGTATAGGCGCGGTGACGCAGCCGCTCATCGCTCATGTGCTGGCGCAGGTGCGCGGCACGCTCGGCCAGGGCGGGAACGCGGTCGATCACGTCCATCACCAGATGGAAGCGGTCGAGGTCGTTGAGCATCACCATGTCAAACGGCGTCGTGGTCGTACCCTCCTCCTTGTAGCCGCGCACATGCAGGTTGTCATGGTTGGTACGCCGGTAGGTGAGACGGTGAATCAGCCACGGGTAGCCGTGGTAGGCGAAGATCACGGGCTGGGCGGGGGTGAACAGCGCGTCGAACTCCCGGTCGGACAGGCCGTGCGGATGCTCGCTCTCTGGCTCCAGGCGCATCAGGTCGACCACGTTGAGGACCCTGACCTTCAGGTCGGGAAGCTGCTCGCGCAGGATCGCCGCGGCGGCCACGGTCTCAAGTGTTGGCACATCGCCGGCGCACGCCAGCACGACATCGGGCTCTGTGCCTTCGTCGTTGGAGGCCCAATCCCACACGCCGATGCCGCGCGTGCAGTGCGCGATCGCCTCATCCATCGTCAGGTAGTCGAGGGCCGGCTGCTTGCCGGCGACGATCACGTTCACGTAGTCGCGGCTGCGTAGGCAGTGATCGGCGACCGACAAAAGGCAGTTCGCGTCCGGTGGCAGGTAGACGCGCACGATCTCCGCCTTCTTGTTGACCACGTGGTCGATGAAACCGGGGTCCTGGTGTGAGAACCCGTTGTGATCCTGGCGCCACACGTGCGATGAGAGCAGGTAGTTCAGGGAGGCGATCGGCGCTCGCCACGGGATTCCTCTTGTCACCTTCAGCCACTTGGCGTGCTGGTTGAACATCGAGTCCACGAGGTGAATGAACGCCTCGTAGCTGTTGAACAGGCCATGCCTGCCGGTCAGCAGGTAGCCCTCAAGCCAACCCTGGCAGAGGTGCTCGCTCAAGACCTCCATCACGCGCCCATCCGGCGCGAGGTGATCGTCGCTCGGCAGCCGCTCGGCGTCCCATGCGCGGTTTGTGACCTCAAACACCGCGCTCAGACGGTTGGAAGCCGTCTCATCGGGACCCATGACGCGGAAGTTCTCGGGGTTCGCCGTGATCGTGTCGCGCAGGAAGGCGCCCAGTAGCCGTGTCGGCTCGCTGACGTTCCCCGTCGGTTCGGGCACCTCGACCGCGTAGGCACGGAAGTCCGGCAGCTCAAGCTCGCGCAGCAGACGACCACCGTTGGCGTGCGGGTTCGCACTCATCCGCCGCTCACCCTCGGGCGCGAGCGCGGCCAGTTGCGCGCGCACCGCACCATGCTCGTCGAATAGCTCCTGCGGCCGGTAAGAGCGCATCCATGCCTCAAGCTGCGCCAGGTGCCCGGGGTTGCCCACCACATCTGCCAGCGGCACCTGGTGAGAGCGAAACGACCCCTCCGCCGGCAGGCCGTCGACCAGCTTCGGGCCGGTCCAACCCTTCGGAGTACACAGCACGATCATCGGCCAGCGTGGACGCTCGCGCTCACCGTCCTCGCGTGCTCTGCGCTGGATCTCGGTGATCTCGCCCGTCACCTCATCCAGGGTGGCGGCCATCAGCTGGTGCATCGCCTGCGGCTCTGAGCCTTCCACGAACCGCGGGGCGTACCCGTAGCCCTCCAGCAGGGCGCGCAGCTCTGCTCTTGGGATGCGTGCGAGCACGGTGGGGTTGGCGATCTTGTAGCCGTTCAGATGCAGCACCGGCAGCACCGCGCCATCGCGCACGGGATCAAGGAACTTATTGGAGTGCCAGCTCGTGGCAAGCGGTCCCGTCTCGGCCTCGCCGTCACCGACGACGCAGCACACGAGCAGGCCGGGGTTGTCGAACGCCGCGCCGTAGGCGTGCGCGAGCGAGTAGCCGAGCTCGCCGCCCTCATGGATTGACCCTGGAGTCTCCGGCGCCACGTGGCTCGGAATGCCACCGGGGAAGGAGAACTGCCGGAACAGGCGGCGTAGGCCCTCCTCGTCGCGGCCTATGTGGGGATACACCTCGCTGTAGGTGCCCTCCAAATACACGTTTGCCACCACGCCAGGTCCACCATGACCGGGACCTGTCACGAAGATCGCGTTTACGTCGCGCGCGCGGATCACCCGGTTCATGTGCACGTAGATGAAGTTCAAGCCAGGGGTCGTGCCCCAATGGCCCAGCAGCCGCGGCTTGACGTGCTCCACGCGCAGCGGCTCACGCAGAAGCGGGTTGTCGAGCAGATAGATCTGGCCGACCGACAGGTAGTTCGCTGCGCGCCACCAGCCGTGCAGCGCGCGCAGCTCATCGCGGCAGAGCACAGCGGGCGTGGCACTCACCGTCGCCTCATCACTCACAGCCAAGACTTTACGCGTGTGTCCGAGCGTGAGCTCGGCACCTGACCTATGCGCTCCGCTGGGAGCGGTAGTGCTCGCGCCAGATCAGCCGATGGATCGGTATCGAGCGGGGGATGCGGTTGACGATCGGCAGGAATGGGATGCAGATGAACGCCAGGCTGAGGATCGCCATGATCAGCATCACTTGGATATCGGCGTTGGACGAGGCCTTGATCGGTTCGACCTGATACCAGAGGGTGTAGAGCCACAGCCACGTCTGGCCCGGATAGCTGCCGGTCTCGTTCATCATGCCCCACTGATCGCCGAGCAGATGCTGAGCTTCGGCGCGTTCGGCAAGCAGTCCACCGTCGGCCATGAACAGCAGCGGCTTGGTGTAGTCGGTCTGGAAGAACTGGTTGCCGGTCAACAGGGCGCCGTCGAGGCCGCCACTTTGAGCGAGGCTCAACAGGCCCGCCATCATCGCCGGCACCGGACCCGCAGGGCCGCTTGGCTTGACCGTGACCGTGCCGGTGCCTTCGTTCTCTGAGACCCCGCTCGGCGGAGCCTTCTTTTCTTCGATCGCAGTTTCATATTCTTCAAGCGGCTTGGCGTAGGCTTCACCCCAAGCCTTCTTCATCGCCGCCGGCGCAGCTGCGTATTCGGCGAGGGCCTTGCGCAATGCCGGATCACCTGGGATCGTGCGCAGTGGTCCGAGCACGTAGTCTTCGGCTGTGTTGATGGGGTGGCTGACGCCCAACCAGCGCTGGGGGTGCAGTATCAGGAAGTGCTGGACGCTGCCGCTCGAGTGGTTGTAGGGCGGGCCGTATTCGGCGGTGTCACTGGTGCCGTTCAGCTCCTTGGCTGCGGTGGCAGCAAAGTTAATTGGCTGCTGCCGTGACCACTGCGCGATCGTCGAAGGCTTCTCATCGGGCGATGAGAACAGGATGCTCAGCACGACGGCGAGCACGGCGATCACGCCAACCGCGATCGTCAACTCCTTGATCAGGTCATAGGGGGCGTAAGCGCCTTTCCACGGCTGCGTACTGTCTTTAGGTCGCAGAAAGCTCACGTCACAGCTCCCATTGAGGAGGCCCCGTCATCGCCAGCCGGCGCGTCGACGGTTGGGGCCGCGCTCGTTGTCTGTTGAGGCAGCTCGAATGGCGGCACGACGCCGTGACGACGCACGAGCAACACATGGGCGATCACCAGCGCGACCACTGCGGCCGGGAGCAGCAGGATGTGGTAGCTGTACATCTGCCCGAAATTGGTCAGGTTGAAGAACGCGCCGATCCCGACCGAGTTCATTGCATCCTTGGCCTGCGTGGAGATCCACTGCGCGTCGAAGTTCTGCTGGGAGACATACCCGGTGAGCGCACAGGGCACGGCGACCAGGAACGTGACCGCGCCCGTCACCCACACTCGCCCACGTCCGCCGCGCCAGGCGGCCATCCAAAACTTGCCCCACAGGTGAACGACCATCACGAAGAAGAACAGCTCGACCGACCACAGGTGGATCGAGTTGAAGAAGTGCCCCACACCCGTGTAGTGCCACCAGGCTGGGCCCTTCAACGAGAGGATCACACCCGAGCCGATGATCACGACCAGCGAGGCGATCGAGGCCACGCCGAACACATAGATCCAAGACGCCACGTATGTGGGCTGCCCGTCGGGCAACAGCTTCTCAGGAGGCAGCGCCTGCACCGCGCGTTCACGCGTGCGGACCGTCCAGGAGCGCTTGTTGGCGGCAGTCGTGGAGTCAGAGGAGGGAGTTGTAGTGCTCACGAGCGGCCTCCCGCGGCCCTGCGTGCATCCGCGCGGCGAGCCGCGCCCGGAAACGGCAAGACGATCGCCAGCGCGAACACCACGAGCATCACGCCAATCACCACGACGTTCGCGACCGACATGTGGATGAAGTGCCAATCCACCGTGTGCGCGGGATGGTTGAGGTTGAATACTGCCCCCAGCACAAGCTGATTCACGACCAGCCTCCTCGGATCGGCCGACCACCTCTGCTGGCCGGTGTGCAGGATGAGCTACCGATCGTACTCTCGCTCTGCAGCCGACGCACCTCAAGCAGCCCACGGTTCTCCACGCGTGGCGCGGCCGTCTGGCGGCGCGAGCTGGCAAGTTCCTCCGCGAACGCCGGGAGGATCGCGCGCAGGCGATCCAGCCGGTCGAGCAGGTGCTCGCGGTCGAGCGCCCCAGCAGCGGCGCGCGAGCCGGCACGCAGCCGGGGGCCGCTGGAGGTGACGCGCAGCGAGGACGAAGACGCGGTACTCATCTCGCTGCCACAGTCGGTCTTTTCGGCTCGCATCTCATCGCGACCGCATCCTCGCCTACGCCGCCACGCCCATTTATCCGATGAGTCCACCGGGGAGCAGTCAGTGCTCACTACGGACTACCACGGGGGGCAGCCCCGATGCTTGGGGCCGAGCGTGCTCATATGGTGCGACCTGCAATGCCAGGACGCACCCTCCGCATAGCGCGCATCGCTGGAATCCCAGTCGGGGTCAGCCCGTGGTGGCTTGCGATCGTCGCTCTGATCACGTGGTTGCTCGGGGCGTCCTACTTCCCCGAAGTGATCCACGGCGTCAGCCCGATCGTCTCCTACGCATTGGGTTTGGCGAGCGCGCTGTTGCTGTTCGTGAGCATCCTCGCGCACGAGTTCGGGCACGCTCTGGTTGCACGCAGGTACGGCGTCGAAGTGGAAGAGATCGACCTGTGGCTGCTCGGCGGGATCTCGCGGATGCGCGGCGAGGCTCACGACCCGCGCGATGAGCTGCGCTACGCCCTCGCCGGCCTCGCCGTCACAGCAGTGATCGCCGCGTGCTTCGGCGTAGCTGCGCTGCTTTTGCCCTCCTCGACGCCGGCGGCCATTCGCGCGCTGGTCGAGTACCAGGCGTTCGTCAACGCTCTGATCCTCATCTTCAACCTGCTGCCGGCGTTCCCGCTGGACGGTGGACGCGTGCTGCGCTCACTGTTGTGGCGCCGAAGCGGCGAAATCGGCAAGTCCACCGAGATCGCCGCGAGCGTCGGCCGTGCGTTTGGATACGTGATGATCGGCCTGGGCGCCCTGGAGCTCATAAGCGGTGCTCCCCAGGGCCTATGGCTTGCGTTGATCGGCTTCTTCGTGGTGATGGCCGCCGGCGCACAGGCAACAAGTGCACAGGTGCACGCCGCCCTCTCCGGTGTCCAAGCCAGCGAGCTGATGTCAGCGCCGGCGGTCAGCATCCCCGAGCACACACCCGTTGCGCACGCCGCCAGAGCCTATTTTCGACCCTACCGTTACACCGCTTTCCCCGTCGTTGATGAGTTGGGGCGAGCGGTCGGAATGGTGAGCATCGCCCAGGTGCAAGCGCTTGCCCGACAGCGCCGAGCGTTGCAGGAGCTAGCCGGGGTCGTCGATCGTGACCCAGGCTTGATCGTTCATGGAGACGAGGATGTTGCCGGCCTGCTCGAACGGCCCGCGTTCGCTCGCGTCGGCCGCGCTGTCGTCGTCGATGCGCCGGGCAAGCCACTTGGCTTGATCTCGATCACCGATGTGCAGCGTGCGCTGCGCGCCTCCCGGCTTGCCGACAGCGCCGCGAACAGGCACGCAGCGGCCGGCTAGGCACCATGAGGGTGATCGACGCGCAGCAGCTCGAAAACGCCCTGCAGGCGCTGCCGGTTTCCGAGCTGCGGGTGGTGGCGAGCGGCAACCTGGCGACCCCGCGAGCCCTGTTGGAGACGGTCGAGCGCTCAGTGGGGCGCTACCGCTTGTTCATGCTCGCCGCGCACGGACCGTTGCCTGTACGCGACGGTGTGATCTTCGAGACGCCATTCATCGGGCCAGGGATGCGCGACGCGGGCGGGCGGCTTGACTATCTGCCGATGCGCCTCTCGCTCGTCCCGCGACTGTTCGCGACGATGCGCCCGCCTGACGTCGTGCTGCTGCACACCTCCACGCCAAGCAAAGGGAAGGTCTCGCTCGGGATCGAGGTGAACATCCTTCCCGCCGCGATCGAAGCGGTGCGTGCTCGCCGCGGTCTCGTGGTCGCACAACTGAACCCCAACATGCCCTACACGCTCGGCGACAGTGAGCTCGATGAGGAGCTGATCGACCTCGCGATCGAGGCGCCCGAAGACCTCCACTCGCCCGCACTCGGACCGGGGCACGAGCACGCCGAGCGGATCGCTGAGCTCGTCGCCGGCATGGTGCAGGATGGCTCCACACTGCAGCTCGGCATCGGCCAGGTCCCCGACGCGACGCTGCGTGCGCTCGCCGGCCGGCGCAACCTCGCGATCTGGTCGGAGATGATCTCAGACGGAGTGATGCACCTCGACCGGGGCGGAGCGCTCGACGGCACACGCCCGATCGCATGCTCGTTCCTGTTCGGCTCGCCCGAGCTCTACGGGTGGGTCGACCGCAACCCCAGGCTGAGGATGACTCGCACCGAGACGGCCAACGACCCTTCCCGCATCGCGGCCCGTCCAGCGATGGTCTCCATTAACACGGCGCTGCAGGTCGATCTTTACGACCAGGCCGGTGCCAGCCATATCGCGGGACGTCTGTACTCCGGTTTCGGTGGCCAGCCCGATTTTGTCGAGGGTGCGCTGCACTCGTCAGGTGGGCACGCGGTGATCGCGCTGCGCTCCTGGCATGAGCCAAGCGAGCGCTCGACGATCGTCCCCCGACTGAGCGACCCGGTGACTTCCTTTCAGCATTCCGCGGTCGTCACCGAGCAGGGCTGCGCGCACATCTTCGGGGGCAGTCAGCGCGCACAGGCCCGGCTGATCATTGAGCGCGCCGCTCACCCCGACGCGCGCGAAGAGCTGCATCAACACGCAGCGACGCTTGGGCTCGACGCCGCGCGAGCCACGGTCCAGCAGAGCTGAGGGTCCGTAGTAACCCCCGCTGGAGCACAGGTGGGCGCTTCGGATGATCAGCGTGCAAGCCCGGTCTAGGTTTAGCGAGAACCCCGACAAGGAGACTTCCGATGTTCAACAACGTGCTCGTGGGAGTAGACGGCAGGCCAATAGGCCGCGACGCCATCGCCCTCGCCTCCCGTCTGATCGACCCCGACGGGAAGCTGACGCTCGCCCACGTGCACAGCGGCCCGATGCGCCCCACGCACGCCGTCACCCCCGGCCTGTTGCGCGAGGAGCGCGAAGCGTCCGCGAAGCTGCTCGAACGAGAACGCGCCGCCAGCGAGATCAACGCCGAGCTCGTCAGCGTCGTCGGGGCCAGCCCAGGCCGCGCGCTTCACCAGCAGGCCGAGGAGCAGCACGCCGACCTGCTGGTCGTAGGCTCCTGCAGCCGCGGCGTCCTCGGCCGCACGATGCTCGGCGACGACACCCGCAGCGCACTCAACGGCGCCCCCTGCGCAATCGCGATCGCCGCCCTCGGCTACGCAGAGCACCCCACGCCGCTGGCGAAGATCGGCGTGGGATACGACGGTTCGCCCGAGAGCAAGCTCGCCCTGCAGACCGCGCGTCAAATCGCGCAGGCCACCAGAGCAACCGTCGAGGCCCTCGAAGTCGTTTCGCTCCCGACCTACAGATACATGGGGATCGGCCCGTCTCTCCTTGGGGAAGGTCTCAACGAGATGCTCAAGGAAGCCAGCGCCCGCATGGAGGAGCTGCCCGAGGTACACGGGCAGGCCGTCTGCGGCCTCACCGGCGAGGAGCTCGCCACGTTCGCCAACACCGTCGATCTGCTGATCGTCGGCTCACGCAGCTACGGTCCGATGAAGCGAATGATGCTCGGCAGCACCTCCAGCTACCTGGAGCGCCACGCCCGCTGCTCACTGCTCGTAATGCCACGCAACCTCATCGCAGAGACCGCCGACGAAGAACAGCAGGCCATCCACGAGCCAGCAGAGACCCACTCCGCGATCCGATGAGCCGTATGCCCCTACAAGCGCACGAACGACGATCCGCACGGCCAGAGCGCGAACTCGATACCGTCACCAGCATGAGCGAGTCCAATACCGCATCGCCTGAGAGCACAGGCGACGGCGGGGAGTCCGCTGCGGCGACGATCCGCATTGTGCTCGCCGACGATCACACCGTCGTGCGCAGCGGGCTACAGCTCCTGCTCGACAACGAGCCGGACTTCGAGGTCGTAGCGCAGGCCAGCGATGTCGACAGCGCTCGCCGCTATGTGCGCGGACACCATCCTCGAGTGCTCGTGCTCGACCTGAACATGGCCGGCGAGCTGAGCATCGAATCGATCCCGCAGATCCGCGAGGAGTCCCCCGACACTCAGATCGTCGTGCTTACAATGCAGACCGAGCCGGCATTCGCCCGCGAAGCTCTCTCCGCCGGCGCGCTTGGCTACGTGCTCAAGGACGCCGCCGAGCATGAGCTCGTCGAGGCGGTGCGCAACGCAGCGGCCGGGGAGAGCTACCTGAACCCCCGTCTGGGAGCCAGGATCGCTGCCGCGCCGCCGCCCGGACCCCCCGACGATCTCTCAAAGCGCGAGGTCGAGGTGCTCGCGCTGATCGCACACGGGCACACCAACACTGAGATCGCCGAGCAGCTCTACCTCTCGGTTCGCACCGTCGAGACTCACCGCTCGCACATCCAGCAGAAGCTCAGGCTCACCACCCGCTCCGAGCTCGTCGGCTACGCGATTGAGCGCGGACTCATCACAACTCCCTGAGTCCAACCGGCCCGCCGTGCGGCCCTGCGTCGACCGTCTCGTTCCAGGTGTGCTCAGGGAAGCGTTTGCGTGCCGTGCGCCACGCCGAGGTGGGAAACTCGACTGCATCCGAGCCGTCGCGCAAGGCGACACGGGCGTCGAAGCCGTCGCGAAAGACGGCCAGCATCGAACGGTTCTGCGGCAGCACCTCCGCGATGAATCGGGTGATACCGTGCTCCTCGGCCACGCTTGCCAGGCGCTCGATCAAGATCGTGCCAAGGCCCTGGTCATGCAGGTGATCGGCGACCTCCACCGCGACTTCCGCGCGCGTATCGTCAAGCTGGATGTAGAGGGCATGGCCGACGAGCGTGCCGGTCTCGTCGTGGGCGAGCAGACCGTAACGGTCAGGGCTCGTAGTCGCCGCCAAGTGCGCAGCGCTCCTCACATCAGCCCCGCCGGTAAAGAACCGCAGATAGCGCGCCTGCGCGCATAGGCCGGCGAGGAACGAGCGCAGCGCCGGCTCATCCTGCTCGCCGACGGGGCGCACGGTCACACGCGAGCCGTCGCGCAGCCGCACAAGCTCCGGTGCTGTTGGCGCCGCTGTCGCTGCGGTCGACATGGACTGGGAGGCTCTGCGCACGATGCCAAGAAGCCTTGCGCGCCATCGAACCGCGGACATCCGCTGCCATCCGCCCTACCCAGCGGAGTGACTACGGAGTGGAGCGAGACTCAAAGAGCTTGCACAAGGGAGGAAGTGCGGAGCGCTCCGTCCTCGCAAATCCACGCAAAGGTGGTTCAATGAACTGGGCGTGTAGGATCGCAACCGGGATGAAGCAGCTGATGGACCGAGCGACGCTGAAGATTCTCGATGTCGCTCGCAGCGTGCTCAGCGAGCTGGACCTGGACGTGGTGCTCGACCGCGTGCTGGACGCCGCGCAGGAGCTGACCGAGGCCCGTTACGCCGCCCTGGGGGTGCTCAACAAGGACGCCAGCGAACTCAGCCGTTTCATCACGCGAGGCATCGACAAGACCGCCCACACCGCGATCGGCTCGCTGCCGCGCGGGCGTGGCGTCCTCGGGGTGCTGATCGAAGAGCCGGCGCCCTTGCGTCTGAGCGACGTCGAAGAGCACCCTCGCTCTTACGGCTTCCCTTCCGAGCACCCGCCGATGAGGACCTTCCTGGGCGTCCCGATCGTGATCGACGGCGAGCCCTTTGGGAACCTCTACCTGACCGAGAAGGCGGGCGGCGTCGACTTCTCCGAGGCCGATGAGCAGGCAGTTGTCATTCTGGCCGAGTACGCGGCCGTCGCGATCGACCACGCTCGCCGCTACGCCGGTGCGAGCGAGCGCCGCGACGAGCTTGAGCGCACGGTTGCGACTCTCCAAGCCACGACCGAGATCGCGCGCTCTCTCGGCGGGGAGACCGACCCGGAGGTCGTGCTTAAGCTGGTCGCCAAGCGCGGGCGCGCGTTGGTCTCCGCGCGCACGCTGCTGATCGAGCTCATCCACGGCGAGCAGCTCGTGATCGCCGCTGGCGCCGGAGAGCTACCAGCCGGTGTGATCGGACAGCGAGTCGCACTCGCCAGCACGGTCGCGGCTCAGGCGATGCGCACCCGCCGCGTGCAGCACCTGGAGGATGAGCTGAATCGTGCCCGCTTCGATGAGCACGGCCTCGGGCAGTTCGGCGTGGAAGCTGCGGGAGGCATCGTGGTCCCGCTGATCTTCCGCGGCGCGACCCACGGCGTGCTGCTGGCTCTCGACCGCCTCCGCGACGGGCCAACGTTCTCAGCTGAGGACGAGCGCCTGCTGGAAGCCTTCGCCACCAGCGCGGCGAGCGCCGTGGCGACCGCTCAGTCCGTGACCTCCGAGCGCCACCGCCAGCGACTTGCCGCCGCTGAGGGCGAGCGCAGCCGCTGGGCACGAGAGCTCCACGACGAGACGCTTCAGAGCCTGAACGCGTTGCGCCTCGGATTGGCAGCCGCCGGGCGCTCCGAGCAATCCCCGACAGCAAAGCCCGTGTTCCTCCAGTCTGTCGAGCAGCTCGAAGGCACGATCGCAGATCTTCGTGCGCTGATCACCGATCTGCGCCCAGCAGCACTGGACGCGCTTGGCGTCAAGGCGGCGATCGAGACGCTTGCCGATCGCAACGCCCGTGAGGGCTTGGAGATCGACATCAGTATTGAGCTGGCATATGAGCAGGGAGAGCAGCCCACTCGGCCTATCGACGAGCTGGAGACCGCGCTCTACCGGATCGCCCAGGAGGCACTTACCAACGCGACCAAGCACGGCCAAGCTACGCGCGTCGTCGTAGAGATCCACGAGGACCCCACGACCGTTCACCTCACTGTCCGCGACGATGGCGACGGCTTCGACCCTGATGCACAGAGCGACGGCTTCGGGCTACTCGGCATACGCGAGCGCACCGAGCTACTGGGCGGCGAGCTGCAGATCAACTCCACTCCAGGGAAAGGCACCACTCTGAGCGTTCGCCTCCCCGTTCGACGCCGAGCTGAAGAGGCCACGCGAACCATCAGGCCAGGACAGTTCTCTGCCGAGGCCAAGCGCAGACAACGTCAACGCGGCTAAGCGTTAGTACGAACTCCTCCCGGTCGAGCCCTCGCGCGGCCGGATGATGCACGATCGCACCGTGATCTGACGGATAGACGAGCGACTCGTATCCCTCATCCCAACTAACGCGGAAATGGAGATGCCCAGGCATGCCGAGCACCTCCACGATCTTCCCGCGCCGCGAAGGGCCATCGGAGACGGGCACGACGTGGCGAACTACGTCCCAGCCGATAGCAGCTGGAGGCACCTGCGTGGATGTCACAGAGGCCAGTAGTGGCCCGCGTGAGCGGCGGCGCGCGATGTCAAAAGCGGCTCCGGCGCCGCCGATTGCGCCGGCTCATCGGAGGTCAGCGCGGCGAGCGTCTCTCGCACGCACTCCGCCAGCGCAGCCGGCTGGTAGCCGCCCTCCAGCACCGCTCCGAGTGGCACGCCAAGCGATACGGCAAGCGCGCGCACGTGACGGGCCATCTCCGCGAACGAGCTCGCCTCCAAGCGACAGCCTGCCAGCGGGTCCTCACGGTGCGCGTCAAAGCCGGCGGAGATCAGCACGAGCTCCGGCGCGAAGCTCTCGGCAACCGGGATCACGATGTGCTCTAGCAGCGACAGCCACTGCTCCTGCTCAGAGCCGGCCGGGACAGGCAGGTTGACCGTATAGCCCTCGCCCGCACCCGATCCAACGTCGCTCAGCGAGCCCGTCCCCGGATAGATGCCCGCCTGATGGATGCTCACGAACAGGACATCGGAGCGGCGGCGAAACGCCTCGGCGGTCCCGTTGCCGTGATGCACATCCCAATCGACGATCAAGACGCGCCGGGCGCCCAGCTCGCTCGCTGTCGGTGGCGTTGAGGTGATGGCGCGTTGTGTAGGAGTTGGCTGGCGGCCTCACTCATAGATCGCCAGCGGCAGCACAACCACAACCGGCGGCTTGAAGGTCACTGACTGCTCGACATCGTCAAGTGTCTGCTGCTCGGATGTGCAGGCAGCCATTCGGTGCGCGGAGCCGCGCGTCAGCCCCGCCAGAGGGGTGTGCTTGGTGAGGCTGTGCGCTCGCGTCGCTGGCGGCGGCGCTTTCGAGCAGACGCCGAGATCGGTGCGTAGCGCGGTCTGGGCGTGGAGCAAGGCTCGCCCGAAAGTGTCGACGGTCGGGTAGTCGACGTACGGCGTGCCGGCGTTGGCGCTGTAGACGATCTCACCGACGATCGTCACTGATCCGCTGAGTAGGCTCGGCTCTGTGGTTATCCCGCTATAGCCGGCGGGCAGGAAGAACGTAACTCCGTGGCCCACCCGCTCGTTGACGCCATAGGGAGCCGCCACGAACGGCATCCTCGGGTCGGAGCCGACGAGCTTGGCGTACCTGCGTAGGGCCTTCGTGATTTTCACGGACTGCGTCGGCGAGGTGAATGCCGTGCGTGGAGCGGGCAGCGCGCCGAAGAACGCGTTGGTGCTCTGGACTCGGGGCAACGCCTGCGCGAACGGCGGCAGGAACAGCTGTGCGTGACGAATCCGGATGAAGTTGCCCCTGGAGTGCTCTCACGTCAGCCATGCTGGTGTTTCTGTGGCTTGGTCTCTATGCGATAGAGCCGGCGACGACTAACAGGTCGATTGCGCCGACGCTTGCGCAGGCGGCTGACACTACGAGCGTATTTGTCAACTGCGGCACCTACGCATTTTCTGCACGCCAACGCCCAAAAAGTTGTGAACTCCAGACTTTTTCGCGGGGGGCGCCCTGTGACTGCGGATTGGTCATTGTGCAAGTCATGCGTTGGGCTCATTGGGGAGCAGGAGCGACGCGCGGTACCGGCTTGCAAGTTCCCAACCACCCGTATGGGGTGCCGCCTGGACCCACTCGCCTTCCCGATACGCCAATCTCGCTGACGCTGTCCGACCCCCGGCGTGGATGCGATGGAAGGCTCTACTACACGAGGATCAGCACTGTTTCTGGAGCATCCCTTCTAGCGGCTTGCCACGCTCCGCTCATCGAATCGTGATATTAGTCAGCCATGAACGGGGTGGGGTTGTCAACCGGGTCAAGGGCGCCCTCGGTGTCGGGTCTCAGCGTTCTCCTTGGTCAGCACTGCAGCAGCGCGCTTCGATCCGGCGCAAGCTCTCGCAAAGGACGAACACCAGTCGCCAGCGGCGCCGACGGTCGCGCTCCCGCAGCTGTCTGTGGGAGCAGCGTGTTCAGTCGAACAGCGCGTGTTGTCGGCGGCAACCTGCTGCTCATAGGATCTTGGCCTCGTTCTTCGACTCGATCGGCTTCTTGCGTCCTCCGACCCAGGCGCGAGCACGGACGGTGTCCCACTGACCATCCGGCACGGTTTTGGCCAGGGTTTGCGCGTACGCCCTCGCGAGTTGCGCATCGAACAGCCAGGTCTGCTCGGTCTCTCCGTGTAGCCTGAACGGCAGGGGCGGGTCAAACACGGTGTTGCTCACGGCAGCACCCTTGCCGAAGTGGAGATCGAGCCGGACGATTGAAGTCGGACCGCGTCCCGCGTTGTTGACCTCGACAGCAAGTGCGGGTTCGTGAAAACCTTGCGCACGCACTTGTTCAAGGGCAGTAGCGTTCGCAGTGCCGGGTATCGTCAGCGCTCCCGTGGCGCTCCTCAGTCCGCTGCGAATCTCGACCGTGACGCGGCTCCCGGACAGAAGGAAGCTCCAGGCTTGCCACGCCAAAGACAGGAGCGCCAGGCCGATGCCCAACGCTGCGAGAATCGTGGTGGCTAGATCCGAATTGTGGACTACGATCGTGTAGGCGAGTGGCATGCCTGGAAAGTTACATCGCCCGGCTGCTTCCGACAGACGCAGTGTGGTGGGGCATGCCGAGCACTTCTCGGACAACACGCCGCTCTATCCAGAAGCCGAGCCAGATCAGGATCGCAGCCGCGAGCTCGGATGGTACGGGATGCAGTTGGTTTGGGCCGATGACGGCGCCGCGTACACCGGCGGCTGTAAACAGCAACCCGATCCCCCAGCTTAACGGTCCAGGACCACGGAGCAGAGTGTTGGAGCGCACCAATGCCTCCCAGAACCCACAGGCCATCACACCCACGATCAGGCCAAGAGCCCACCCCGGTATCGATAGCCTGAGCGGCTCCAACGCAACAGCTCCGGTCACGCCGCTCAGAACGAGGCTGCCAACGAGATGACTGACGAAGAAACGCCTTCGCCCGTCGGCGCCGATATGTGGCAGACCACCAGTCGTGAGACGCTTCGCAGCTGGCTATCCGATCAGCAAGACCGCCAGCAGAGCGGGCAGCCAAACTCCAGCGATGAGCAAGCCATGAACCGGCGGGTGGGCCAGGTCTCCTGGAAGCCGAATGGGCATCGTCAGCGACCAAACCTGAGCAAACATCACGATCGCCAGCATCCCAAAACCCCACAGGGCCAGATACCACTTCACGCGTCCGTTGATCGACTCGGGAGCACGCCTACTCATGAGGGGTGCCATTGGAGCGAAACGTGCCGCAGCTAGAAGCAGAAACGCATACCCCAGCACCCTGCCCTGCCACGCCAGGTGCAGCTCATAAGCTCCCACCACCACTGCCACGAAACCGCCAAGCTCAGGCGCGCTGGCAATGAGCCGCCGTATCCGCAGAGCATCATCTCCCGACCCGACCAGCAGCACGTACCGGAATGCCAGGAAGACGACCGGCAGAGCGCTCAGAGCAAGCAGATGCTCGACGCCGCTGCGCCGCATGACCTCCCCGATCGCGACCGAGCAAACGCACACCAATGCGGCGAGAATCCACACCGTCTTCGCAACCCCGCGGATCCCGTCCCACATCCTCCTCACAGTCGCAGAGCGCAGCTCTGGGCATGTCGACAGCCATTCTTGAATGAGCCGCCACGCGCCGCGCGGGTCGCGGCTGGGTGCAGGAGGCAGGGAACGCATCAGCGAATGAAAGCGCACCGGCCGGAGGGATCGGCCAGCTCAAGCGGTACCTGGCGCCCTCTGGTGCGCTGACGATCATGCTCGCAGCTTGTCAAGATGATGCCGCGAGCCGTCACGAGAATCTACGGGGTTCCCGTACATCCGCGACAACAGAATCCGGCTCGTGCCCAAGCGAGGCTGCAGGCCGCAAAGGGGCCTGTGGTGCTGGGCTTATGTGTCGCGGTAGGCGCGTCCTCGTGGCAGTACGCGCGTGACGGTGATAGTGCGCGCTTGGGGGTCCAGGAGAATGAGCGCTCGCCAGTCGCCGATGCGCAGTCTCCACTCTGGTGCGCTCGTGAGCTTGCGCAGCGCCCCGGCCCTTTGCGGGTCTTCGGCGAGGGTGCGTAGAGCCGTCTCGACTCGTCCGCGGATGGGAGGGTCAAGGCGACGGAGGTCTCGCTCTGCTGTGTGGGTGAGCTGTACGCGCCAGGTGGCGCTGCTCACCGGGACTCTCGCAGCGCCTCATCCAGCGAGATCGTCCGCCCGGCCGCGATGTCGGCTCTTCCTTGCGCCGCCGCGGCCTCGTCTTTCTCGGTCCATGGCTCGTCGTCGGCAGCGGCGTCGCGGAAGGCGGCGATCACGGGGTCGGCGCGCATGTCGAGCAGGCGCAGCGCCTGGCCGGCTTCGTCCTCGGAGAGCGCCTCGACTCGCTCGCGTAGCTTCTCCTTCGCAGTCATCTCCCGACGAACGGTAGCGCGATGCGTGCTCGCGACGCTCGGTCGGTTTTAGGTCGTCGTTTGGCTCGCCCATGGCAGCCGTTTGACGGCGCCGCGTAGCTGGTGGGCGTTGACGCGGGTGTAGCGCTGTGTGGAGTCGAGGTGCTTGTGCCCGAGCAGCTCTTGGATCTGGCGCAGGTTGGCGCCTGCGCTCAGAAGCTCGGTCGCGAAGACGTGGCGCAGCGTGTGGGGCGTTACGCGCTTACGCTCGTTGACGCCCGCTGCGGTGGCGTAATGGCGAAACGTTCTGGTGAGAAGTGTGGGGGAGAGGCGACGACCGTAAACGCCGACGAACACCGCGGGATCCCCGATCGGTGTGCGGGTGGCGCGGTAGGCGAGAAACAGCGGCACGAGACCTGGGTGGATCGGCACTGCGCGGTGGCGCCCGCCCTTGGCGTGACGGACGCGAACAACCAGCCGTTCGAGATCCACGTCATCCCAGTCCAGGCCGAGCAGCTCCGCATGGCGTAGGCCGCCGTAGGCGAACAGCGCCAGCAGTAGTTGGTCACGCTCGCGCTTGCCGGCGTGCAAGCGACTCCACACGCCCTTGTGGCCGGGCATGCGCAGCAGGCGCGCGAGCTCAGCGCGGTCGATGATGTCGGGCAGCGCTTCGCGCTGCTTGGGTGAGCGCAGCACACTGGCCGGGTCACGCTCGAGGTAGTCGCTCTCCACGCAGAAGCGGAAGAAGCAGCGCAGCGCAGCGGTCGTCCTCGCCTGGCTTGATGGCGAGGGGCGATGCGTGGCCTCCTCGGCGAGGAAGCGCCGCAGATCAGGCGTGCGAACATCGGCCAGCACCGCGATGCCATGGTCTCGTAGGTGCTGCAGGCAGGCGCGCACGTCGCGCTCATACGCCTTGCACGTTAAGTCGGCCAGCCGGCGCTCGACTCGACAGTGGATCGCGAAGTCAGACAACGCATTGAACATCCAGGCCTCCATTCTCGAATAGAGGCGAGCATGCCGTCAAATACGTCCGGCTTACAGACCAGCTAAGGAAAAGCCCCGCTAACGCGGGGTTTTTCTATTGGGTCAGTCGCTGGGTTCTCGACTGGGTAAGGGTTGCAGGCATATCGGGAGGCGATCTCTGTGGAATCGCTCGGCACGGGCGCCCAGGAACACCCTGGCAACGCTCCATGCCGCATCGGATGTGATATCAGGTCCATCGGTCACCCGCAAGCTGCCGCGCGGGTCGCGCGCCAGGGCGGCGGGTAAGGGCCGCTCGGTCATCCTGCCTGGAGACCTTCCTGGTCGTCTTGGGAACCTTCGGGGTCCTCTGGCCGGCCGAACAGTCCAGCTTGGTCGGCGAGGGCCTGCACCGCCGTGTGCATCTCGTGGGTTGCGACGTGGGCGTAGCGGCTGACGGTCGAGAGATCGGCGTGGCCGAGGTACTCGGCGACCAGCCGCGTGTCGCCCGTGGCTTGCCGTAGCCAGGTCGCGGCGGTGTGCCGCAGCGTGTGTGCCGTGACGTGCTTGGCGAGGCCGGCGCGGCTGGCGCAGCGCCGGATGATGGCGGCGAGCACGTTTGGTTGCAGTCGGCCACCGGCAAGACCGCAGAAGGCATGCTGGTGCGGCGCGGGTTTTCGTTCTGTTCGCCAGAGCTTGAGCTCGGCGACCAGCTGGGTGGGTAGGGGTTGGCGGCGTGGCTTTCCGCCCTTGCCGTGCTTTACCAGCATTGAGGGTTGCGGCCCCTCGAGGTCGATGTCAGTCCAGGTGACGTCGATCAGCTCAGCTCGGCGCAGGCCGGTCAGCACGAGCGCGAGTAGCACGAGCCGGTCGCGGCGCGCGATGCCGGGCCGATGCCGCTGTGGGCGATCGGCAGCGCAAAGCAGCTTTGTGAACTCTTCATGGGTGAGCCAGTCGCGCTCCTGGGAGGGCTTCTGCGGCGCCTGAAGCTCCAGGAACGGGTCTGGTGTGCCGTGCCGGCGGGCGAGCCATGCCATGAAGCGCCGCAGCAGCACGAAGCGGCGGTAGTAGGTTGCTGCCGCCGGCTTGCGTGTGCGGCGGTAGTCGGAGAGGTAGTCGACGATTGTTTGCTCATCGAAAAGGTCGGCCGAGCACTGCTTGCGCTCGGCCCAGGCGAGCAGGTCGTCTATCGCGATGCGGTAAGCGTCGATCGTGCTCTGGGTGCGCTGCGCGCTTTGCAACCGCCTAAGCCACGCGTCGCGGTCACGCGCGATCAGCCGCGACGAGCGTGCCGATGGCACGGCGCGCACACCGAGCTCCAGCAATGAGCCGGCGAGCACCTCGAGCGCAGGCCGCTCATCGCGGCCGTCGCGTGCCTGCGCCAGGGTTGCTTCCAACGCGCCCAGCGCGAGACGATCAGCGGGCGTGAACCCTGCGCAAGGGCTCAGCTGTTGAACCGGCTGAGTTGACGCTCCATGGATACCTAGCTGCATGCTGCGCGGTTCCTTTGGCTACCGAGGCTTGCCGATAGAGGGCTAGGCGCTCTTGTCGATAGTGGACACGTATACGTCGTGCCGAAGTGCGCGCTAGCCCCCCTCGACTTAGGTTGCGAAGCCGGATCGCGCCTGACCGCGGAGGACCAGCCGCTGGCGCCCGGGCCAACGACGGCTCCCTACGTTTCACAGGTCAGGGATCTCGCGCGGTGCGTAGCCGAGCGCCCGCGCGATACGGGCGGCTGTGTCCACCTTGACCAGGGACTGAGTGCTCTTCGGGCTGCTTTTGCTGAGCCCAAGAACAAATATGAGGTCAGCGCGGCTAAGTCCCGCCTCTAGAGCAACGGTGGTGTGCGACAGCGCGGGATCTTCGCTTCGGCGTAGGTGGTAGAGGGCGCGGATGCGCTCGACTGGCACGCGGTCGCATCGTCGTGTCATGAGATCGCGTGCTAGCTCGTCCTCTTCGAGATAGCGCTTGACGCGTGCTTCGGTGAGCCCCAGCGCGGCGGCTATGCGGCCGGGCGAGAGGCCTTGCTCGTGCAGTTGCGCCGCTCGGCGGCGTCGTTGAGTGCAGGCGGGGCAGGGCCGGTCAGGGTATTGAGCGCAGCGTCTACACGCCCCGATCGTTGGCGAGGATTGGTTCTTGTTGCTCACATCGTTGGGCGGGTCTCTTTGCGCATGCCCGGCCTTGCGGCGAGGTCTCTCCTAGTCGTTCGTCGTGGCGGGTCGGTAATTAGCCCCCCACGAATTTCCATGGGCGGTGCGATCCCGCGGCGATCAAGTTGATGCGGATCTCCGCATTCAACTTGATGTGAGCGGCGGAATATCGACCGGCGCTGACGAGCCCACACGGACACCTTACAGACCGATCTGCGCTGCGCCTTGGGCAGGCTGGCGCTGAGCGGCGCTTCGGAATGCTCCCCTTCAGCCCTCAGCGCCGGGAGTTGCGCGAACGCGCGACGGTTTCCGCTGGGACGCGGCGTAGAGTACAAGGCCTCCTCCTAGCTAGGGCTAGGCTCCGTTGAAGCGAAGTATCAACACCAGGATCACACTGATCTTGGCCTCGTTTAGAACTGAAGCCTGTTGCGCACGCCAGTCGGCAAGATCGTGCGCAATGCGCCGTAGAGCGGATGGATGGAGAGGATGGCGAAGCCTCAAGATCGAGAACGTATAGAGCTGCGGTGGCAGAAGATTGCGGCTCTGCGGCGCGAGGGAGCAACCAATCTGCAGATCGCCGAGCAGCTGGGCTGGGGTGCCAAAGACGCCCGGGTCGGTGCGGAGGTGGCGCGGATGCGTGCGGCCGGGTGGAAGGTCGACGATCGACGATCCGCGACCCCGCAGGAGATGCGGATAAGGAAGGCGGCAATGGCACTTATGTGGGAGGACGACTACACGGCGGCGGAGATCGCCGAGGAGCTTGAAATCAGTCTGGGAGCGTGCAACTCGATGCTTAATCGGATGCGTCAGGCGGGTGAGATTGCCCCTCGAAGGGAACGCACGACGCACAAGGCACCACTGCGGGAAGCCGTTGCCACGCTTGCGGCAGAAGATCTTTCCTACGAGCAGATAGCGAGCCGCACCAAACAATCGACCTCGTCGGTCGCGGGCAGGATCGCCGAGCTGCGTCGGCTGGAGCGGGGGCGCCAGCAAGCAGTGCGTGTGCCGCGGCGCGTCGGTGATGGCCGCGCTCAAGCACGCCACGAACGGGTCCGCAAGCTAGCAGCAAACGGCGTGCCCGCCGGACAGATCGCCTCTCAGACGGGCTACACGATCGGCTCGGTCAAAACGATCCTCAGCGCGAGCCGCTAAGCGTGCAACATAGGCTACGCAAACTGGCAAACGAGGCAGCAGTGGGGACAAGGCATCTAGACCTTGCCCGATTCCGGTCTCAGCAAAGGCCGCTCAGCGTAGTTGGACCTTTGAAACGTAGTTGGACCCCGCTCGGCGCTGCCGCTATGAGGCCAAGAGCGCGAGCGCGAGCCCGGCGCTCTCCGGACTTCCGCTGGTCGTCCATAGCATGCGTCTAGACTCGGCCGGATGGGATGGCTTGCCTTGACCACGAAAGATTAGACCCGACGTCCTTCGTAGACGTCCTTGACTCCAGCCTTTTCGAGCTCGACGCGAAGCATGTCGCATCCGCCGGGGTCCTCGATTTCCAGGCCGCCGCTGCGAACGGCCTCGTCTTCCGAGCCGATAGCCGGAGTGTCTTTTTCTTGCAGGACTATTCGGTGGAATGTGGGCTCTCGGAGCAGCAGTATTCGCCTAGCAAGAGCGGCCGCCCAAAGGAGTTGGCCGCGCACGCGAAATTCTCCGAAGAGGATCTGCGTCAGCACCGGTGTCGGCAAAGTTGGCCCTGCCAGTAGGAGATCCAGACGCGCGATGCCCACACTCGGTTCCAAGGCCGTGCTCGGCGGCACGTGCATGACCACCCATTTCGATGTGATATCAAGCTCGACGGCCTCGTGCTCGTGAGTGGCGAGTATGCGGTCGAACGCAGGCTGCTGCCCTACGGGCACTTCAACAACGATCCCAGCGGCTGCTGGCCCGGCGGGCGTGTGTCGTTCAAGCGACATCGCACGCTGGCAGTAAAGCGCACCAGCGACAAACTCCTGCACATCCTCTAGCCCGACCTCGTATTCGCCTGGCGGGCGGCCTGGTATCCCAGGCCGCCGCGACTCGTCGTGGCCCATACCGGGCTGAGCCTAGCATTACGCGTTCACATCGTATTGCCGCTCAGGCTACTTGGACTTATGACACCTAGTTGGACCCCACTAGCTGCTGTTGAACCGCACGACTGCTGCTTCGAGGCCAGGAGAGAGAGCGCCTCGACTTGCCGCGCAGGCGCCACAGGTCCGGCACATGGCTCGCCGACCTGTCGTCCAGCCGGTAGCGCAACCGCAACGGCTGCTCACAAATCCACTCAACCGCCCGGTCGAAGTCCATCAACAACATCCAGTCGCGCTCCAGCAAGCTCTCGTACTCCAGAAACCGCGCCCTGAAGTCGTCGAGACCACCGCCCCGGCATATGCCGCTGACGCTGATAAACGCCAGGGACCCGGAACGCAGCGCCTCAACACATCGAGCGACAACTCAAGGCACCGTGATCGCTGCCGGTCAGGAGATTGTCCGGCGTGGCACCAAGAATGCGGGGCCTGTCAGCCCACGATGGAGATGCTCCTCGGACACGGAGACTCTGGCACGCCGCCGCGGGAGATCCCCTGACCACGGCGGTTGCTCGCTGTAGTGCAGGTTTCAGCATTCTTGGGCTGATTGGCGTTCAAACGAAAACTCGCCTTCGTTTTCGCAGCGGGGGTGTGGGGGATGTGGGGCCGGTGAGACGCTGGTGGGCTGAGCTGCGGCGTTGGCTGGCGGCACGCTTGCGTGTGGCTCAGTGGTGGCCGGCACTGCTTCCTCAAGTCGGGGTCGCCGGCTTGGAGGCGTCTGGTGGCGCTGGCGCTGGTCGCGGTGAGGGCGGCGGGCCGGCGTTCGTGGTGCGGAGGCAGGCGTAAGCCTGCCGGACGTGATTGAAGTTGGATTGGTCTGCTTGCTTTGGGTTCTTTGGTGCGCGGCGCTGTGTGCCGTTAGCACGGGGATCGAGACGCCCACTGCGGCGGTAGCGGCGATGATCGCGGCGGCCTTGATCAGCGTGCCGGTGCCCAGTGTCCCTGTCAGACCGCCGGTTGCGCTGGCGGGCGCTTGGACGCCCGTGGTGCTCGCGAATGGTGTCCTTACGAGCCTCGTGGCATGGGAGGCGGCATGCACGAGGTGCGTGAGCAGAGTCGGGTGTGAGATCGGTGCCAGCGGCAGGCCGAGCGGCGCAGGGAGGAGCGCCGCGAGGCCCTGTAGGCCATTGACGTAGCGTTTGCAGGCGGCGCAGGTCTGGAGGTGGTCGGTGATGCGCTGGTAGTCGGGGCTGGTCTGATCCATGACCCCGTGCGCGTAGGCGCGCAGCGCCCGGGACCACTCTTCATCGCCGCAGCCGCGGCTGACCATTCCTGCGACGATGCCGTTGATCCTCTTTGTGGCGTCGTCGAAGGTGCGCTTAAAGGTCTTGTAGGGGATGCCCATGATCTCGGCGGCTTGTGGGCCGCTGTAGCCGTGAATGACACATAGCGCGATTATGGTTTGCTCGCTTGGGTTTAGGCGTTTCTGTACGCGCTCGAGTAGGCCGCTCATCTTGACTTTGGCGTGCACGACATCGAGCAGGTCCACGGTGTCGGACTCACCCGAGAGGTCATCGACGTAGCGGTCTAGGTGGTCTGGCTGGCGCTGGCGGAAGGCGTCTACGGCCCGCTTGTAGGTGATGTGGACTAGCAGGCCGGGCAGGTTGTTGACTGGCTCGCCGCTGGCGATCATCTGGACGACGCCGTGCCACGCATGGTTGTAGGCGCCCTCGATATCAACGGCGTCCAGTTGGATGTTCGTGTTGAACAGCTTCCCTTCGACGGTCGCGATCACTTCGGGTTCGAGCTCACGCAGCTTCTCTTTTGCGAGCTGGTCGGCATAGGCGGCAGGCGAGAGCGCGTGTTTTAGCCGCACAGCCACTGTAGTTCTCCTTGTACTGATGCTGACCCGCAAAGTGGGTCCAGCTCGATAGGCCGACGGGATTCTGGCTTTCTCAAGGCCGGCGGCAAGCAATCCATTCGAACATCCTCTCCATCGCTGATGCCGTATTGGTAGGCCGTTTTGCTCGCAAGCTGGCACTACGCGTCTCGTGCATCGACTGCGACAACTCTCAGCTTGACGGGCAGGCCGAATGATCCCAACAGACGTTTAGTTGCGTCGATCATCGGTAACCACCGCGCAAGCACGCGGCCGGTAAACAGGACTGCCGGGCGGCTAAGCGGGTGGCGTTCGGTCGCGTCGGCGAAGGGCGTGGGGCCGGTCTCTAAGGGACCGGCCCCATCTTTTTGGTCAAGCCTTCAGTGGTGCGTAACCGCGCTGCGGGCCTTGAGGAGGGGTCGCTGTGGGCGAGCGTGGGATGTCGTTTCTCGAACTTTTGGAGCCGTGGTCGTCGTAAACGCATGTCCAATTGGCTCGAATCGTTCATGGCTGTATTGATGTTCGTGTCAGTCGTTGTCTTCGAGAGGTTATGAGGCGACTTGAATGCTCCAGCCGGCATCGGCCCCTGGCATCACCCGCTGCACTGGCAGGGAGGCAACCAGCCTTCATCTCGCGTTAGCCGCGGGCTGGTCGAGCGCGCAGAAGCGCTCGCGGTGCAGCCGCCGGGCGCCTTCCGAAATCCGTGGGGGGTCGGGACGGGCGCGGCCCCGACGTATAGACGTGAACTCGATTTTGCAAGCAAGGAGACGCGCTATGGCCTTCGTCCTGTTCCCCACCCAACGCCCCCAGCGTCTGCACAAAGACCGCAGGCGCATCACGCAGAGCTGCATGCGGCGGCTGCGCGCACTTGCAAAGCGCGTGTTGCTGCGACAGCTCTTCAAGGTCACGAACGCTGCTGGACTGCTGACAGTCGTCGCGTTGGCCGTGGCGGGTGTTGCGAGGGCCGACCAGATGACGGTGTTCTCTTGCCATCAGCCTTCGGGTGCTGTGGCCGGCAGCGAATCTTGGGATGTCGCGAGCACCGGCCAGGGGTACATGTACTCCCGGGAAACGTGCGCCAGCGGCGGGCAGGGAGCGATGGAAGTTGAAGTCGGGGCCAGCCCGGCCGGCTTCCCCAACTACGCGAGTGTCGCGGAGAGGTTCGCTGCGCCGGGGGAGATGTCCATCAGCCACTACAAGCTGGTGGTGCCGGAAAGCTACACCTACGGCTCTGAAGCTGGGATCGTTGGCCAGGCATACGTCTCAGCGTCAGATGAGAGCGGTGGCCGCTACGACTATCGCAACCTCGGCGCCGGCCTGTGGGGGCCGCACACGATCGAACGTACCCCCAGCGATTTGGTCACCTCGCTTGAAGCGAGCGCTTCCTGTGATGGCGAAGGCGGGCCTTGCCCGGCGCACACGCGGATCGCGCTGCTAGCGGTCTCGGCGGCCGAACTCACGCTGAACGACGAGGCCACACCGGAAGTCACGAATGTGCAAGGAGGGTTGCTTTCAGGCGGGGCGCTGCATGGCGAAACCGAAGTCAGCTTCACTGCCAGCGAGCCGTCCGGGCCAGGGATCTACAGCGCCTGGTTTGTGATCGATGGGCAGCCGCAGACTCCGGTGCTGCTGGATACCCGCGGCGGCAGCTGTGTCGATCATGGCCAGACCAGCAACGGCACCCGCTCCTTCCTTACCCCGATGCCGTGCGAACGGACGCTCAGCAGCAGCGTCGCGTTGAACACCGCGAGCTTGAGCGACGGCGAACACGCTGTGACTGTGATGGTCGATGATGCCGCCGGCAACTCGGCCGTTGTCTACTCGGGCACGATCACCACCGATAACGCGCCGACGGTGCTCGCCGAACCGGCGATCTCTGGCTCAGCGCAGGTCGGGTCGACGCTGACGGCCACCCGAGCACGCTTCGCGACGGTTGAAGGCGCCGGTTCGCTGTCGGCGATCAGCGGCCAGTGGTTGCGCTGCAGCGACGCGGCAGGCACGCATTGCGCCGCGATCGCGGGTGCGACCGGGAGTACCTATAGCCCGGCCAGCAGCGATGTCGGCTACTACCTGCTCTACGCGGACTCTGCCGGCGACAACGACGGCACGACGATCTCTGATTCGCAGCCGACCGTTGTAGTCACCGAAGCTTCTAACGGCGTCGCTGGATTCGGTGGCCAGAGCAACCCGATTTCAAGCGGCGTGGGTGGCAGCGGAGGCATCGGTGGATCTGGTGGTGGCGCGGGTAGCGCGGTGACGGTCAATGTGCTACCGCCAGCAGGTGGCCCGCTGGGCAGCAAAACGCCGTGGCAGGTGACGCTCAAAAGTAGCCGCAAACGCGTACACCGCGGCATCACCCTTGAGCTCTCTGGCGCGGTGCCGACAAGACCTCTGCCTGGGAAGGGCAAGCTCGTTTATGTGAGGGCGAGAAGAGTGCTCGTCAAGCATCCCCGCAGGGGACCTCTTGAGCACGTCTTCGGGCCGTGGCTGGCGTTCGCTGTCACCCGCACCGGCGAGAGCGGCGGTTTCACCGTCAAGCACAAGTTCAAGTTCAGCGGAGCGTACCTCTACGAATTTGAGGCTGTCGCGCCCGCCGAAGCGGGCTACCGCAATAGCGAAGGCATATCACGGCCGGTGGCCGTCGAAGAGACCTCCGCCGGCAGCCCTCGCAAAGCCGAGAAGGGAGTGGCACGTCATGGGTGAGTACACAGCGAAGCCGAGCCGTTTGCACGCAGCGTTCGCGTGGCTGACACTGATCGCGGCGATCATCAGCACTCTGATTGTGGTTGGTGCGGCGCAGGCCGACCAGCTGACCGTGTTCTCCTGCCATACGCCCGACGGCGGCGCCGCCGGCGACGCTGGGTGGACGATCTCGCGCAGCAGCGACAACTTCCTTTACGCCGGCGAGACCTGCTCCACTTCCGGGCAGGGAGCGATGAGCCTAGAAGTCGGCGCGAACCCAGTTGGGTACACGAGCTCCTCGGAAATCGACTGGGTCGATGAAGACCCCGTGTGGGCGACGACCGCGAAGTACAAGATCGTGGCTTACGGCAACTACAGCGCTGGCGGCAACGCCGAGTACCAGATCGGAATGGGGCAGACCTACATCGGGACCGCCAACGAACTCGCCCAGGGAGTCTACGACCTCCGCGATTTGGGCAACGGCCAGTGGGGTGCGAGCACGATCGAAAAGACCCCGAGCGAAACGACCCGAGCACTGCGAATCAACGCCTCGTGTGATGGCGAATGGGGACGCTGCTCAGCCAACACCCAGATCGCCTGGATTGATCTCGCGTCGGTCACGAACGTGCTCAACGATCCGACCTATCCGTCGGTGAGCGGTATCAGCGGCAACCTGCTATCCGCAGCGCCGCTGCAGGGCGAAGCAGAAGCGATCTTCACCGCTGCCGATAAAGGCCCCGGGGTCTACAGCGCCTGGATCGAAGTCGACGGCAAGGCAGAGTCGCCAGTGCTACTGGACTCCAACAACGGGTCGTGCGTGAACCTCGGCCAGACCACCGACGGGACGCGCTCATTCGACTCGCCCGACCCGTGCGCGGAAACGGTCAGCGGCGCGGTCTCGCTGGACACACCGGTCCTGCACGACGGCAAGCACAGCGTCAAGATTCTCGTTGACGACGCCTCGGGCAACACGACGGTCGCCTACACCGGCACTATCGAAACGCATAACGCCCCCACGGTCACATCGGCGCCTGCGATCTCTGGTACAGCGAGCGTCGGGAGCACGCTGACTGCTACCCCAGCAGACTTCGTGACGGTCGAAGGCGCCGGCTCGCTGTCGGCGATCACCGGCCAGTGGTTGCGCTGCAGCGACGCGGCAGGCACGCATTGCGCCGCGATCGCGGGCGCGACCGGGAACACTTATAGCCCGGCCAGCAGCGACGTCGGCTACTACCTGCTCTACACGAGCAGCATCAGCAACCGGGACGGCAGCACCACCAGCGACTCGGCGCCGACTGTCGCGGTCACTGAACCCGCCAGCGAGGTTTCGGGTTACGGCAGCCAAGGAAACCCCGGCGGCTCCAGCGCAAACGGCGGCCTACTAGGTGGTGTCGGGGGCTCAGGAGGCGCATCCGGCAGTAGCGCGTTGACGGTGAACATCACGACCGGCAGCGGCCTGCTTGGCAGCGACACGCCGTGGAAGATCAACCTGCGGATCACGCCACGCACGGCATGGCGCGGCAGCACGATCCACTTCACCGGCAATGTAAGTGACTCTCCTACGACTCTCGTGGCCGGCAAGCAGGTCTACCTCCAGGCCAGAATCGTCACGGGATACCGGATAGGTCATGGCGCCCGCAAGCGTGTCGTCTATGGCGAATGGAAAACCTTCAAGGCCACAAAAACTGGCGCTGCTGGCGTTTACAAGACCGCTCACACCTTCCATTTTCGAGGGCCGTGTACCTACCAGTTCCGGGCTCTGGCACCACCAGAACGCGGATACGAAAACACAGAAGGCAGCTCGTCAACCGTGACGTTGTTCGAGCGGGCCGCCCCGCAAAGCAAGAAGAGGAGCCGATGATGCAACCCAGAACCATGATCGCGGGAGCGGCCAACCGACGTCTGCCAGCAGCGATCTTCTCGTTCAGTTCGATGATTGTTTTCGCTCTGGTGTGCGTCAGCTTGGCGCACGCCGGGACGCTCGGCGTGGTCAGCTGCAAAGACCCGGCCACCAACGCGCCGGAGCCAACCGAAGGCTGGGCGGGAAGCTGGTCCGCCACTGCTTTCCCTTACGCCGGAAACGTCAACGAATGCGCGAAAGGTAGCAGCCTGCAGTCCTATGTCGGGGCCGAGCTTGAACAGCCGGGCAGCAGCGGCCCGGCGTGGGTTTACACGGCGCCGGAAGGCGATGAGATGATCGGTGGGGAACTCAGCGCGGCGTTTGCGATTCCTGGCGGGTACTCCTCGCCGTACACCGGGGCGGCTGGGATCTCTGCCCCCGGCCTGCAGTTTGACGCCGCGCATCTGCTGGCCGGCACCTTTAGCCCCGCGGGCGGGGTGCCAGGCAAATACGAAGGCGTGTATTCGCTGCATGAACACGGCGGCGGCCAGATCTGGATGTACGCGTTCTGTGAGCCCGTCGGCTCGAACTGCCCAACCAACGGGAGCCGTGAATGGTTCTGGGCTCTGGCTGAAATGCGCTGGGCCGACATTCTGCTCGACAGCAATGCGGTCCCGAACGGCACCGCGTTCTCCGGCCCGATCGCGACGTCAAACACGGCGCTCACAGGCACCCAGAACCTGACCTTCAATGCTAAGGACGAAGGCACCGGCGCACCAGGCGTCTATCTGGTCAAGGCCACCCTGGACCAGATAGACGCCTACAACGCCACACCAGACACCAACAGCGGCGCCTGTCAGGCACTCACAGATCACCGCTTCGCCGGGGTCTATGAATTCAGCTCGGCGCATCCGTGCAAGGCCAGCGAGTCGGTCAGCATCCCGATCAACACCATGGCGGTCGCGGACGGCACCCATGAACTCGTGGTCAGCGTGATCGACGCTGCCGGCGATGAAAGCATCGTCTACACCCGCCAGCTGACCACCAACAACGCGCCGATCGTCGTATCTGAACCGTCGGTGTCGGGGTCGGCGAAGGTTGGTGCGACGCTCACAGGCACCCCGGGCCGCTTCCAGGCGCCCGAAGGCGCCGGCGCGCTCTCAGCGATCACCGGCCAGTGGCTTCGCTGCACCGACCCCGCTGGGGCGCACTGCACAGCGATCCCGGGCGCCACAAGCACTACCTACGCGCCCGCCAGTGCGGACTCGGGCTATTACGTCCTCTACTCCTCCGCAGCCAGCGACCATGACGGCACCACTACCGCGGACTCCCAGCCGACGGTCGCGGTCACCGAAGCAGCCAACACGGTCTCCGGCTATGGCAGTCAAGGCAACCCAGCCGGCGGCTCAGGCGGCACAGGCGGCTCGGGAGCCGGCGGCACTGGCGGCTCGGGGCTTGGCGGCCTGACGATCAACCTCAACACGCCAAACGGTCTGCTCGGCAGTGAAGCGCCGTGGACGATTACCCTCAAAGCCAAGCCCACCACCGTCCGGCGCGGCCAAAAAATCATCTTCACCGGCACGGTCCTCTCACCCACACCAGCCACACCACGGCCGCCGCACGGCAACAAGGTCTACCTACGAGCACGCACCGTAACGACACGCTGGACCGGCAAACACCATCACCACAAGCAGATCACCTACGGCCCATGGAGCACATTCACCACCACCAAAACCAACAGCAACGGCCAGTACGAAGTCAAACACAGGATGAAATACGGCGGCACCCACGCATACCAGTTCGTAGCCATCGCACCCGAAGAAAGCGACTACAACAACAAGCTCGGCGTATCAGCCGCAGTCATTGTCCACGAGCACCCACAATGAGCACCAGCAGCGCATCACACAGATGGCGTAGCCGGTGCGTGGCGGCCAGCGCAGTCATGCTCGCGCTGGCCGCCACACTCACCACTGCGGGTACAGCGACCGCGGAGGTCGGCGTCAGCACTCCCACCGCCCAAGCCATATTTGCCAAGGCGGCGTGGCTTGCCTACGCGCCACCCCCACCCGTGCCTGGCGTGGTCTGCCTCGTCGACAGCGGCGTAGACGCCAACCCTGATACAGAAGCCGAGCTGGCCGGCAGCCACGAGCTTTACCCCGAAACCGGTCCGGGCGATGAACTAGCACGCCTATCCCCACTCGTCGACGGGCACCCCGACGGGCATGGCACGCTGATGGCGATGCTGATCGCGGCGCCCTTGAACGGGTGGGGGGCGCTCGGCATCGCGCCGGGGGCTGATCGCGTCTACGACATGAAGGCGCTTGCTGCTGGTTCTGTGAACTTCCACGACCAGATACTGGCCGCCGCGATCAACTCTTGTGCCAGGCTCCAGGAAAGCGAGTATCCGGCGATGCGGGTAATTAACCTGTCCCTTGGCGGGGAAGCAGTGCCGGAACCGTCCGTTGCCTCTGAAGTCGAGAACGCGATCACTAACGCAAAACGCCAAGGAATCATCGTGACGGCCGCGGCGGGCAACACCGGAGGGCCGATCAGCGCCCCTGCTGCCTACCCCGGCGTTGTCTCGGTTGGTGCGGCGGACGCCGGCGGGGCGCCAGGAACGCTCTGTGGGTTCAGCGCGCGGGGTGCTGATGTCCTCGCGCCCGGCTGTGATACCCAGGTTGGAGGCATCGAAGGTGCCTGGCAAGACACCGGGGAACCCAATGTCTCGCAGGGCACTAGCCAAGCCGACGCCATCGATTCTGCGGTCTCCGACGCGATGATTGCCTACGAGCCGACTCTCACGGCAAGCCAGACCGAAAATTGCATCACCTCCACGGTTGACAGCGGCGAGATCGACGCGGCTGCAGCATTTGATGCGTGCGGCCTTAGCTCGGTAGTTGAAGCCGGCACCGCGGCGCAACCAGCACCGTCCCCCAGTGCTGGAGCGGCAGGCTCCAACGGCCAGTCCAGCCAGACGCCCGGCACGGTTACCGTCTCGTGCGGCGCAGCGCAATGCTCGCAGTCGCATCAGACGACGAGCTCGGTGCGGCTTGAATCCTTTGAACGTGCATGCCCTAGACCACAGATCGCCCACGCGACCCTTGCAAAGGGGCTTGCGCGTGTAGTGACGCGCCGAGCCGTCGCGGGGTGCCAGCTGCAGGCACGGCTCAAAGCAGCCCACTCGCGGCGCTGGCAGATCGTTCGGCAGCGTGCTGTAAGCGCGCTGCAGTTCTCAGCAGGGCGCGACGCGAGAATCCAGGTCCGCCTTAGCAATACCAGCGGCCTGGTCGCACCCTCAGCGTGGATGACCATACGACCGGTCTATCAGCATTAGGCGTGACAAGCCGCCGCGACGGCGATAACGTTTCGTCCAAGCATGTCGATTGGTTCCACACGCCTCCTAGCCGTTGCTCTACTCGGCGCTGCAAGTCTTGGTGCCGGCATAGGTTGCCCGCCGGCCGCAGGCTATGTCGTGGGTCGCTACCCGGTGGAAGCATGCACCGAAACAGTCGCCTACCAGAACAACTCCTGGACAGATACCACCAACGACCCACGCCTGGAAGCACACACCACCTGCGGCGAACCTCTCGCGTCCTACCAGTCATCCACGATCGCCAACCTCGAAATCGCCGACGTGATGGGGCTCACCAAAGAGATCCCGGTCGGCGTCGAAGGCACATGGAAGATCGTCGCGCCGATCGGGGAGGACATCGTTGAAGCGACCGGAGACAGCAGCCTCTACCGCGCCGGCGCAACCGGCTGGCAGATCTACCGCGAAACCGAAAACACCGACGGACAAACCACCGTCGAACAGAGCTGCGGCGCCTCCACCGAATCATGCGCGCTCGGCGGCGCTTTCCAGGCCACAGCACTGCACGCCCGCTCCCTCTCTTTCACCGCGCGATGCGAGGCCGAAGAATACGAAGCCGGCAAGTTCTTCACAACCTGCCCCGGCGGCGGAACCATCCACAACGTCCGCGCCGGTGTCAACTACGCCACGATCGTCCTCGAAGACCCCACCGTACCAGCCAATGTGACCGCGAGTCACGTTCCCGTCGGTGCGCAGCACGGCACCATCAGCATCGACGGGTCAGCCACCGACACCCTCGCAGGCCTACTTTCCCTCAGCGTCGTCAACAGCGAGGGTCAGACAATCGCGGGGCCAATCACCGTGCCGGGCGGGTGCAACTACAGCGAGTTCACGCCCTGCCCAACCAGCACATCGGAACTCTCAATCCCAATCAACACAGAAACGCTAGCCGATGGCGAACACCAGCTGCGTATCGACGCAACCAATGCCGCGCACGACGAAGGCTTCTCGGCCCCGTTCACGCTCGACGTCAACAATCATCCCGAAGAACCGCACAACGGTGGTAGCGGCAAATCATCTGGCGAAGAAAACAAGTCTAAAGAATCGGGTGCAGGTAACGGGAACGCCAGTAGCTCGCCCGGCAATACCAGCAGCAACGGCAACAGCGGACAAGGCCAGAAAGAACAGAAACCGGATGGCAAACCGCTCCCCGTGCTCTCGCTGCGGCTAGACCGCCTACACGTTCATCGACATTACCTAAGTCTTAGCGGGACGACCCAGACGAGCGCGCGGGGATGGCTACGACTGATATTTCACTTCATCGGTTCGCGACACCACGAATCGTCACTGGTCCGCCGAGTTGCGATCCATAACGGTCGATTTATGATACGCATCGCCCTGCCCGCACGCTGCCCCAACAAGGCGGAGCTTGCCATCGATTACGCCGGCGACCGAACTATTCGCCTAACGACTAGCCACCGACGGATTTCGTTGCCTATGTGCTCGGGGTAAGGGCATCTCGGCGACGAAAGGGCTGTGGCCGAGTTCTGCTCGCAGCGAATTCACACCGCGTGCTATGGCTATTCGCAGCGTGGGTGGCTGCAGCTCGCCCTACTCCCACCCCGCGCGCCGTCGCATTGCGATATTAACAATGCCTCCCTGGTCGGGGACGAGCACTAGTGCACGTGGCCGGGCGCGCTCAGGGTAACCCACTGGCTCGAGCCGATAAGTGTCGACGATCGCAGTGAGGATGATGCGCATCTCGAGTTGAGCGAAGGCGTCGCCGATGCAGCGACGCACTCCACCTCCGAATGCGAACCATGCTGGTCCTGGCCGCTGGTCGAGAAATCGCGCTGGGTCGAACGTCAATGGGCGCCGGTACAGGTTGGCTTGCCGTTGTGCCAAGAGCGCGCAGGGCGCGACGTTGACTCCCGCGTCGAGTCGATAGCCGGCGATGGTGAGCGAGGTGGCGAGTCGTCTTGGTACGAGCGGCACTGGGGGTCTGAGACGGAGAGTCTCGGTGATGATTGGCGTGGTCCACGTATCCGGGTCTTCGGCGAGTTGATGTTGAATGGTTGGCGTGCGTGCCAGTTCGTGTGCCGCCCATGCAAGTGTTGCGGCGGTGTTCTCGTGGCCAGCGATGAGCAGTGTGATTGCCTCGTCGCGGATGTCTTGGGCGGGGAGTGCTTGGCCGTTCTCGTCTAACGCGTTGACGAGCATCGAGAGGATGTCGTCCTGCGGCTTGAACGCTGGCGAGTTGCGTCGCTTCTGTATCTCACGGTGCATCTCGTCATCAACTCGTTGCTGTCGCTGCTGGTATCCGGGTAGTTGCATCAGGCGCTTGCCGCCGAATGTGAAGTAGTAGGCGAGGTGGCTCGTGGTGGTGAGCCACGCCAGTAGATCCAGGACGGCCGTTGCGAGTGCATCGCCTGTCTCGCCTAGAACGCAGCGCTTGATGATTGCTGCCGCTAGCCGTTGCATGCGTGGCAGCACGGCGATTGTGCCTGTCGTTGGCCAAGTCGCGAGCTCGCTTTGCGCGGCGGCGCGAATCAATTCGCTGTGTCGCAGGAGCGCCTCGCCGTGCAGTGCGGGCAGTAGTAGTCGTCTGCGTTGCAGGTACTCATCTCCGTCGAACATAAGTGTGTTGCGTGTGCCGATCAGGGGCTCTAGCACACGGCTTGGCTCGCCGCCGCGCAGTTGATCGGGTGGCTTGGCAAAAACTTCTCGTATCGTGGTTGCGTCGGCGAGCACGATCCAGTCTTGGCCAAGCTGGCGTGCTGTGAAGATGTCTCCGTAGCGGCGGTGCGCGCGGGTGAGGTAGGGCACTGGTGCCGCGAGATACTGCAACATCTGCCATGCAGTCGGCGTGCGTATCCTGGGCGGTACGCGGCCGGTTTGGCGTCGCGTGCCGTTCATTGCGTTAGGTTTGCGGGCTTGTGGTTCTAGCGCGCGTTGTGGGGCAGGGCACTATGGTGCGGCCAATTGCTGTGGTGCCGTTATAGAAGTGAAAGCTGGCGCTGAATCGGAATCCTCTTTGGGGGCAGCGTGTGGGGAGGGCTAGCCCGCGTGGGTGGAAGGCGACGCGGTGTCCGTGCTCGTGGCGGTAGTAGGTGATGCCGCGCGGGCCGATCGTCGCTTGGAAGCGGGTGAGTGCGACTGGGGGTCCTTCGGTCCACGCGTCAAGCTCTGGTACCTGGGTCGTCAGCGAGGCGCCTGTGGTTGGCGTGCCTAGCGTCAGCTGGCTTGGCAGCACGAGGATCGAATAGACTGGTGAAAGCGCTTCGATGAAGAACAGGATCGTTGGGTTTTCATTTTCGGGTGGGCCGAGAGCTGCGGTGACCGTCGCGGACTCTTGAAGCGGATGGGGCTGGAAGCTGAGGAGCACTTCGGCCCACGCGGTGCCGTGTCCTACGATCGAGTTTGGTGGGCAGCGGCGTTCAATGAAGATGTTTGCGGTGCATTCGCTTAGTCCCAGGGATGAGGTGAGCAGTTCCATTCCCGTGGGGAGATGTAGGACGATCGACTTGACGGGTAGCGGATTGGAGATCCGAAATTTGTAGAGGATGGTTGTGCTTTGCCCGAGGACATCGGGCTCGAAACGGGCGGTCAGCTTCACACGTGTTTCGGCGTGGGCTTGGGTGGTGAACGTCAATGAGCCGAGCGCCGCGGCGGTGAGCAGCAGGCCGGCGACTCGTCGTCTGCTCATGTGCATGAGCCGGCGGTCCCCCTTTTAGATGTGCAGGTTGCCGGTGACCTGGACGTTCATTGAGTCGTTTGCGCGGTTGAGCGTGCCGTAGAGTCCGCCGGTGCCGCTGGCATGTAGGAAGCGTCCGTTGCCGCCGGCCACGATTAGCGTGCCGCCGAAGCTCTCGTATCCGCCTTTGCCGAGTTTGAGCTTGCCGCTGCCGTGCCCCCAGATGGCTCCGCCGCCGTGTACATCGATTTTGAAGCTTGAGGTGGCTGTGTGGCCGGTGAGTGTGAGTGTGACTTCAACGGTGCCTGGCAAGTCGCCGTTTGCTTGCCCGGACTCGGAGAACGTGCTGTTACTTGCTTTGAGTAGGTGCAGGTGCGCGGTGTCTTTGACCGAGATGCTGGCCGCGATAGCCACGCTTGCGGCCAGGCCGCCGAAGCTCATCAGGGCGCCGAGCGCGGCGAGGGCTGCGCTGCGCTGGCGCGAAATTGATCTATTGGGCATCATTCTGTAGTCTATGCGTCCGAGCTAGTTCATGGGAAGATCCGGGGGTAGATCGTGGGTCCCGCAGCAAGGACGAATTGGGTGCACGGCCAGTCGCCGCAGGCGCAGCTCCGCGGGTCACATCTCCGCGGCGTCCTTCTCGGCCTGCTGATGGGTTGTGGCGAGCCTACGCACGGTTACATGCTCGCGACGCTCATGAGCCGCCGTTTGGGTCCGGCGTGGCGGGTCGAACGGAAAAACGTCTATCAGATGCTCAAGGGGCTTGTGGAGGAAGGGCTTGCGGAGGTCGTCGACAGCGCAGCGGGAGATGATTCCGACAAAAAGACCTATAGGTCTACTGAGCTGGCGTCCGGGGCTATCGATCAATGGATGGCGGCTCGTGTCTCGGTGGTGCCCCGCCGGCTCGAGCTGGAGGCGAAGATTGCAGTTTCGCGGGAGCAGGATATCTTGCTGCTAACGCGCGCGTTCGACGAGTATGAACGCGACTGTCTCCGACTGCTGCGCGATGCCAAGGACGCCAAGCGTCCGATGATCTCGTGGCGGGCAGTGACGATGAACATTACGGCGGACGCGAGCGACCTGTATCTGCGGTCGGAGCTACAGTGGATCGAGAGGGCGCGAGGCTGGATCGCCGACTGGCAGGAGCTTGGGCCTCAGCTTCCGGTATCCGCGGGGTGATTGGCTGATGAGCCTGCTTGAACTTGAGAAGGTGCGCAAGACCTACCAGTCCGCGCTGCGGACGGAGGTGGTGCTCGACGATGTCTCGCTGACGATCGAGCCGGAAGAGTTCATTGGCGTGTGGGGTGATCGTCGCTCGGGGAAGTCGACGCTGCTGCGCATCATGGCCGGGCTGGAAGCGCCCGGCGGCGGATCGGTGCGCCTTGAAGGGCGCGATCTCGCAACATTCTCCCCTAGTGCGCGCGCTGAGCTGCGGCGCTGTGGCGTCACGGTTGTCCGTGAGTGGCGGCCAGAGCGCAATCGACGCACGGTCGATCACGTCGCGCTATCGCTGGTCTCCGGTGGCGCCAGCTTACGAGCAGCCAGAGGAGCAGCGTACAACGGCCTGGAACGTGTCGGCATCAGAGCCTGCGCGCACCTTGGTCTTCAACATCTTTCCCCCGCCGAGTTGCTGCGCGTCGGTCTTGCCGAGGCGATCGTCCGTTTACCGCGACTGCTGCTGATCGATGAGCCGGCGATCTTGCGTAGCCCAAGCGAGGCGCAGGAGCTTGCCGCGTTGCTGCGAGATATTGGTCGAGACTCCTCAATGGCCCTTTTGATCGCCTCCGAGGACCCCGGTGCGCTGCATGGGGTCAAGCGGATGCTTGCACTCAGCCGCGGCGGGCTACGCGAAGCTGCTGAGCCCGGAGTCGTGCTGCCGTTCCCGCAGCGGCAGACGGGCTGAAGTGGCGGTGCTGGAGCTTCGCAACGTCGTCAAGCACTACCGTGGATCCGGGGAAGAGGCGATCCGCGCGGTCGACGGCGCCTCGCTGAGTATCGGTGCTGGCGAGTTCGTAGGCATCTGCGGTCCGTCTGGCGCCGGGAAGAGCACTCTGCTTCTCCTGATCGCGGCGATGATTGCTCCTGAAAGCGGCCAGGTGCTCTTCGAGGGTCGCGACATAGGCAAGTTCTCTGCACCCGAACAGACTCTGTATCTGAGACACGATGTCGGGCTGATAAGACAGACCTTCCATGTGAGGGGCGGCTCGGCGATCAATCAAGCATCCGCAAAGCTGTTGGCAGACGGATACAGCCTCAAAGAAGCTCGCGAGATCGCACGCCCGTGGCTTGAGCGAGTCGGGCTCGGCAGCCGCGTGGGCCACTCGCCAAAGCAAATGTCAATGGGCGAGCGGCAGCGACTCGCCGTCGCGCAGGCGCTTGTCAACCAGCCGGGCATGGTCTTGGCTGATGAGCCGACAGGAAATCTCGACTCGATACGCAGTACTGAAATCCTCGAGCTGCTACGCGACATTTGCCATGAGAGACAGATCCCAACGATCATTGTCACCCATGACCCGCTTGCCGAGCACTATGTCGACCGAATCCACACGCTCATAGACGGCCGCCTGCAAGACGGCGTCGTTGCCGGGCTACTCGGCACAAAGTGAGCGCTCGCCGCCCACGGATTCTGGGCCTGCGGCCGGGCGCGCTGTTGCATCTCTATGCCGATCGTCTCCGCGACCATGTCGCCCAAGAGCTGCTAGCCGGCGCGGGCATCGCCGTTGGCGTCGCGCTGCTGTTCGGTGTGCTGGTCGCCAACACATCGATCGGCAGCTCCGCTGGCCGGCTTGTGCATTCCATCACGGGCTCCGCCACGGTGCGGCTTGCAGCTCGTTCAAGCGAAGGGTTCGACCTCGCGATCGCAGAACGCGCCGGCGGACTGCCCTCAGTGAAGGTCGCCGCGCCAGTGCTGCGCGAGCCGGCAACGATTATCGGACCGGCCGGTCATGAGCAGATCCAGCTCGTAGGAGTCATGCCCGCCATAATCGCACTCCACTCCGAAGCCGCACGGAACCTCGGCGCAGGCGCCGGACTGCTCGGCAAATACGCCATTGGCCTGCCGTCATCGGTTGGCGAAGCGATCGGCGGCGGTGCCGGCCAACACGTCACCGTTCTCGCCCGCGGGTCAGCTAGCACCGTCCCGGTAAGCGTTGTCCTGGGCAGCCAAACCGTAGGCGCGGTCGCCAGCAGCCCGGTCGCGGTGGCGCTACTCCCCACGGCCCAACGACTCAGCGATCTACAAGGACGAGTCACAGAAGTCTTCATCGAGCCACAGCCGGGAAAGCAGCAGCTCGCCGAACGCGAACTGCGGCGGCTGGCTGGCAACTTGAACGTCGGCCCAGTCGACACTGAACTGCGGGTGCTCGCGCAAGCGTCTGGTCCCAACAGCGAATCAACCACTCTCTTCGCGGCGATCAGCGCGTTCGTGGGCGTACTGATCGCGCTCAACGCGGTACTGCTCACGGTCCCAGAGCGTCGACGCTGGCTGATTGAGCTGGCCGGCAAGGGCTTCTCGCCGGCGCAGCTCGTTGTCGTGATGGCAAGCCAAGCGTGCATCCTTGGGCTGCTCGGCTCACTCGGCGGCGTGGCCGTCGGCTACCTGCTCTCACAAACATTGTTCCGAGCGCTGCCGATCTACCTGACGTTCGCGTTCCCGCTCGGAGCCAACGCCATAGTCCAGCCGGGCACCGTGCTTATTGCGCTCGGCGCCGGACTCCTCGCTGCCTTGCTTGCATCCCTGCTGCCGTTGCTGGACATGCTGCCACGCCGGTCGATCGCAGAGACGCTGAACCGCAATCCCGGCGAGCCCGGCCAGGCGATAAGCACACGCACCATGAGCTATCTAGCGATCGTTGCCGCTGCTCTGGTGATCCTCGCGACGGCCCTCGTTTTCCTTGCGCCGTCAGTAAGCGACATGGCCGCGGTGCTGCTCGCGGGCGCCGCAGTCATGATCATCCCCGCCATTTGTGCAGTCACGATTCGTGCTCTTGCGCGAGTCAGCGAGAACATCAAAGGAAGCATGCTCGCGCTGGCCGCCGACGAACTGCGAGCAACAGCCATCCGCTCGTCAGTCCTCGCCGGCGTGGCTGCATTGGTCGTCTACGGCTTGGTGGCTGTCGGGGGAGCCAGAAGCGACCTCACTCACGGCCTCAACCAGGCCATCACCCAGTATCTACGCACGGCCGACATATGGATCACGCCACGCGGCGAAAATGTCTACACAACGGACAGCTTTTCTGCCGACAGTCTGCCCACCAAGATCGCGCACGCTCCAGGCGTGGCCTCGGTCCGCCTCTATGACGGCGCACTGCTCGATGTCGGCGATCGGCGCATGTGGATACGCGCTCGCCCTGCCAGCGATCCAAGCGTGCTGCAGTCCAGCCAAATGATCGAAGGCGACTTCAAACTGGCCAGCCGCCGCATTCGCCAGGGCGGATGGGCCGCTGTGTCAGGCGCCTTCGCCTCCGAACACCACATCAAAATCGGCGACACCTTCATACTCCCCACCCCTTCCGGTCAAGCGCAGCTGCGTGCCGCCGCTATCACGACCAATGCTGGATGGCCGCCCGGCGCGATCACGCTCTCCGCAGCCGACTACCGCCACTTCTGGCAGACCTCCGACCCTGCAGCAATCGAGGTGACCCTCAAGTCCGGCATCAGCGCCGATGCGGGCCGACGTACCATCAGCGCGTTGCTCGGCAATCAACCCGGGCTACAGGTACAGACCGGCCAAGAACGCGAAACCGAGTTCAAAGGGATAGCAAGCCAAGCACTCTCGCGCCTCAGCGTGATATCGATCCTGCTGCTGATTGCCGGAGCCCTCGCGGTGGCGGCTGCGCTGGTCGGCGGAATCTGGCTACGACGCCCGCAGATCGCCGAACTCAAAGAACAAGGCTTTGAGCACTTGCAAGTCGTGCGCCTGCTGCTGATCGAGAGCACGGCTGTGATCGCGATCGGATGCCTGGATGGAGCGCTGCTCGGCCTCTACGGCCATGCGCTCGCAGACCGCTGGCTAACCCTTACCACCGGGTACCCTGCGCCCTGGGCGCCTGGCATTCCTCAAGTCTTGCTGACCATCGCGCTGATCGCCGCAATCGCGCTCGGACTCATCGCGTTCTTTGGCAGCAAGGTGGCGCGTACCTCGCCGCTCGCCACCGCACGGGAATAGGTGCTAGGCGGCACAGCAAGCAATGCTCATGGTGCAAAGCATCATGGGCTTACGATCACGACATCACGCCTCCGTCGCCTTCGCGTTTATTGCTGCTGCCGCAAGCTACTGGCTTACCGTCTGGCCCATAGCACGGAAGGAGACATCTCAGTGGAGGCGCAAGGCACAATGCGTCCCAGACTCTGCGCTGCGCCGCCTTGCAGTGGAGACACTGGAACGCAAGTGGAGCAACATCGAGGGCGCGGCCGCCTTCGCGGCGTTCGTCCCACGCCACCGACGTTCTACAGTGATCCGCGCACTGACAAGCTGGCAGGCTGCCTACGATCTCGCCGATACGCTCAGCGAGCACTGCGACAGCGCCGCAATCGCCAGCTACCACCTACACCAACCCCTTGCCAGCGCCCTGCATCCCGCGGCGCCTCATCATGACCAAGAGTTAGGTGCCAGCGACTTCGAGTACATGCGGGCGCTCACCAGCGTTGCACGCTGCTGTTATCGCTCGCTGCCATCGCATACCCGGACCGCTGCTGCGGCCGTCCGCTGCGCTAAGCGCATAGCGGCCTACCAGGCACTCCACCACCAGCACGGCCATGGAGCGCTCAGAGAATGGGCGATCACCAAGACCCCGCCGGGCAGCCAGTTGTCGTGGTGGGAGACCAGCGCAGCTGCGGCATCCTCTCTGGCGTCTCTGGCCATGATCGCAGCGGCAGCCAAGGCCAACCTTTCTGACCAAGAGACGAACGCCATCGAGGCGACGCATTGGCCGTGGGCCGGCGCCCTGCATACGCTTCTGGACAGCCTCATTGACCTTCGCGAGGACGCAGCCGCCAGCCAACCGAGTCTTCTCGACTACGCCAGCACCGTAGAGGTCGCCGACCGCATGCGACGCCTTGCCGAGCAGGCCGTGCGTCACGTCTCAGGGCTATCGCGTCCGAGTCAGCAGACGGTCCTGCTGGCGGCGATGGCGAGCCTCTATCTCTCAGATGCAGGCGCACAAGCTCCAGAAACGCAGATGATCAGCCAAGCCGTCGCTGCCGCCGTCGGTTTCCCGGTCAGACCAGCACTGATGGTCCTACGACTAAGGCGCTGGCTCGGTCCCTGATAAAGCGGCTCCTGCGCCTACAAAGCGTTTTGTCAAAGAACGCCCCTTATCACAAGTCTCCAGCATTCGCAACCGAGACCAGTCTCGCGTAGCCCCCGTTTCGTAGCCGTAGACACCGCGCTCGCCGCCGAGGACGATGATCTGCGTGCCCGTAGCAGCCGATCAGCGGTCTCCTGCGTCTTCCTACGGGATAGCGCCGCCAGCATCCGACTCCCGACGCCGGATCAGCGCGGCAACGAGACAAGGGAGCCTGCGAGCTGTGGTGAGGGCACCGTGGCGGAGCGTGGGACGACTCGGACCCCCTGGCCAGGAGTGGCGAGCGGCCGGCGTCCCACGCTCTTGTCGGAGATATCCATGCCGTATGCGTCCAAAGGACCTGGTGATCTCGACCTGCCTCCCGCAGCGCCCAACTGGCATATCACTGTGGGACTAGCGGCGCCTCAAGATGAACGCTGCGCAATGGGCTCGCAGCCTCCGGATGCGCGAGAGCGTGGCGCGCGGCCTCTTGATCCGGGTCGCTACTCAAGCTCGCTTGAGCATGGTTTGGCGTTGCTGCGTTGCTTTACTCCGGAACAGCCGGTGCTCGGGGTCGCGGAGCTTGTTGATCTGCTGGAGGCCAGTCGCAGCACGATCCACCGGTATGCCGTGACGCTCGTTGCGCTTGGGTGGCTGGAGCAGACCGAGAGTCGTAAGTACAGGTTGGGGCGGGAGGCTTACAGCCTTGGGATCGCCGCGATCCGCCGTCTCGGTATTGGCGATATCGCGCGTCCCTGGCTTGCGGAGCTCCGCTCGAAAACGGGGTTTAGCGCCGGGCTGGCGGTGCTTGACGGGGATGAGGTTATCTACGCCGCGTGGCTGCCGAGCATGCGTGAGGGGCAGGCCGAGCCTGCAACGGCGCGGCGTGCGGGGTGGTGCGCGCCGGTGCAAACGAGCGCCGCTGGCATGGCGCTGTTGTCCTTTATGGCAGAGGCGGATTGGCCCGAGAGGATCCGTGCTCGGGCGGCTCGAACGTCTCTTGCGCGGCGGCGGCTGCTTGCTGAGCTTGAAGAGGCATGCGAGCGCGGGTATGCGACCTGTGATGGCCGGCCGAAGGATCGGCGTCGTGGGGTAGCCGCCGCGGTACTAGGCGCGACGGACGTGATCGCCGCGGTTGAGCTGACTGTGTTCGGAGAGGCCGCGGGCGAGGTCGATCTTCATGGCTTCGCGGGCGCCGTTTGCCGTGCGGCGGATGGTCTCAGAGAGCAGATCGAACAGGAAAGCGTCGAAGAGAAGAGCTGGCCAGCATGAACTGGTCTGTATGCCACAGGCCGATGGTCGCAGCCTCTGCGCTCGGCGGCTGCTGGGGTCGTGCTCGTATGGATGGCTGGGGAGGATCGGCATGCGATGTTTGCTGACCCTGGAGGACGGCCGGGTGATGGTGTGGGGGAGCCGACGCCTGGCCGCCGCACGTTGCGGCTCTTGCTGCTGGAGTTGGTGAGAGGGTTGCCTAGGAAGCGGCAGCGTGGAAGCGGCGGGCGTACTTGGTCGGCGGCGCAGATGCTTTTGCTGGCGCTGACTCAGGAGAACGCCGGGTATCCGTATGAGCTTGAGCAGCAGTATGAGCGTCGGTTTGGTCGGCTGCTGCCGGCCGCGAAAGGCAGCGCTTTCAGGGTACTGCCGATCCTCGCTGACCACGGATACGTTGATGGCATCCCGTTGCCGCCGCGCCTTCATGGCGTGCGTGTGCCGCAGGTCAGCTACGAGATCACGCGCGCTGGAGAAGAAGCGCTTGGTTTGTGGCTGCCCTCGCCGCTTGGAGCGTTGTGGCGCACGGAGCTACTCGCGCGGATAGATGCCGCGAGCATGCTGGGTCTCAAGGATCTAGCCGCGGAGCTCGTTGAGCGTTATGAGCGGGAGGCAGAGCTTGAAGAGCAAGAGCTGACCAGACAGCTCGCCGAGCTCACGTCGGAGGACCCGTTAGGTCTTGCGATCATCATGCGCCGGCTCACGCTCGATGAGCGCCTTGTCGTGCTTGCGGTACAGCGCCAGTGGGTTCGCACGGCACGTAAGCAACTCCAGCAGCACAGGCCACAATGATCGTTGCCGCGCCGTCTAGAGATTCTTACGGGGCTTCGAGCGCTACCAGATGGTGTGGTCTGTCGCGGTGAGGCGATGGCGGCATCGCCGCGGCGTCTGGGGGCGATTGCTGTGGGGGATGGTGGTTGTGGGGGCCATCGGCGGCCTTACTGCCTTCGCTTTGCCGGTGGTGGGTAGCTTGCGTGGCGGGAGCGCGCAGTTTCAGGACCCCGCGTCGGGGTTCGAACGCGCGAACGCTCTGTATCGACGCGCCGTCGGCCAACAGGCGTACTTCGGCCTGGATGTTCTGCTGCGAGCAGACGCGCAGGCTGCTCGCAGCATCCCGGTTGGCCGGGTGGAGTCGATCGTCGAATCGCGGCTGGCGCGTCAACGCGGGTTCGAGCGGCTGACTGACGCGATCCCGCAAGGGCCACGTAAGCGACAGGAGACGGTAGTCATGGCGGCGTTTGCCTCCCCGGCGGCGTCAGTCGCGGCGGCAGGCATGCTGCGAAAGCTGTTCTCGGCGTCTAGGGGCCGGCGGATCGGCGGGTGGAGCGCGCTCATTGGCGGCCCCGATATCACCTTCGGCGAACTGGACGCGCGCACTAGCAGCGTCGCCGAGCACGTCGAGATGTTTGCCGTCATAGCGCTGCTGATGCTGTGCTTGCTGGTCTTTCGCGGCTGGGCTGCTGTCCTGCCTTTGGTCGTTGGTGCTACCGCGACGCTGATCACGTTTGCGGCGCTGCGGCTCCTGAACATGCTGGTCCCGGTCTCGATCTACAGCCTGCCCGCTGTCTTGGGCCTCGCACTTGGGCTGAGCGTCGACTACAGCCTGCTGTTGCTCACGCGGTATCGCCAAGAGCGCGCAAGTGACGCGAAGCTGCACCTCGCGATCCAACGGATGCTGCAGACCGCGGGCCGCACCGTGCTGCTCAGTGCCGCCACGATCGCGGTGGCGCTGGCCGCCGCGCTGCGGGTATTCCCATTGGCGTTCTTGTCCTCGATCGGGCTTGCAGCCGCGGTGACGGCGCTCGCTGCGGGCCTGTCCGCCTGGGTTTTGGTGCCGCGGCTACTGTTGCTTCTTGGCGGGCGCGTGGATAGGCCGCCGTCGCTGATCAACCGCGGCGTACACAGCAGAGCCAGGCGTGGTGGATGGGAGCGTGTGGCGCTCTGGGTGACCCGTCATCCCTTGCTGGTTGCGGGCATGAGCGTGCTTCTGCTCGCGGTGGTTGCCGAGCCGGCGCTCGGCTGGCGGCTGGTTGCTCCCAGCGCACAGCTGCTGCCACCGTCAGCTGAAAGCCGGCAGGTAGAAGCCGCGCTTACCCGGGACTTTGGCAGCGGTGACCCGGCCGGGGTGATCTACACCATCTACAAGCCAACGGCCCACACACCCTCTGTGCAGACGCTTGCCAGGCAGCAGACACACATCGCCGCAGGCGACGCCGAGAGCCTGCCGTCGCGGTACCTCGGAGTAGGCACCTGGGAGCTCAGCCTGCTCCCCCACGGCGCCCCAGACTCACGGCCAAATCAACAGCTACTAGAACGCCTGCGCGCAAATGGCGCAGCCGCCGGAGCCGTGATCGGCGGCATAGCAGCGTTCACTGTCGACCAGCGAACAGCGATTGCCTCACGCCTCCCCCTAGCGCTGCTAACTATCGCGCTAGTCGGCGTAGCGGCGCTCTGGTGGCTGAGCGGGTCGGTGGTGATCGCCATCAAGGGAATCCTGATGGCCTCACTCAGCGTCGCCGCCGGGATAGGCGTACTGATATGGGCCTGCGGCGCCCTGGAAATCGCCGACCTTGTCTTTCTAGCCACAATCGCCTTCGCGCTCTCTACCGACTACGAGCTCTTCCTAGTCGCACGCATCCGCGAAGAACACGACCACGGACTCACAAACCAGCAAGCAATCGCCGCTGGTCTCGCGCACACCGGCCCCATGATCACCTCCGCAGCACTGCTGTTCTGCGTAGCGGTAGGCCCATTCGCATTCAGCTCACTCTTTTTCGCCAAAGAGTTCGGCATCGGCGCCACAGCCGTCGTCGCGATCGACGCAAGCCTCATCCGCATGCTGCTCGTACCCGCGCTGATGACCTTGTTCGGCGAACTCAACTGGTGGTCACCCGCACCATTGCGTCAACTGCACCAGCGTATCGACCTTCACCAGCATCAGGAGCGCGGGATCAGCACCGCACACCTTCCAGGCGGCGGGCTGTGAGCGAGGAAGGAGGGGTGCAGTCGTTGGCGGTGCCCGGTCTTGATTTGGCTCGCTTGGAGCTATTGACCTTGGACGTGGTTGGTGGGCCGGCTGGAGCTGGCCGGGATCCGGGGTATGTGGCGGCTGAGCGGGCAGCGGTGGTGGCGTGCTTGGAATGCTGGAACTACGCGGTTGAGCGTGGCGAGGAATGGGCCGATACGGCGCCGGTAGCTGTGAAGCTGCACGCGCGGCGGGCGGCGCGAGCGGGCATAGAGCTGTCCGCGCTGTTTCGGAGCTACAGCAGAAGCCGTGATCTGGCTTGGAGGGCGACCATCTCCCAGCTCTCTGATCTGGGATCTGAGGAGAGCTGGCTGTTTGCCCAGCGGATGTGGGTTGCCGGGGAATCGCTGCTCAACTGCATTCAGGACGCTGTTGAGGTGGCGTATCGCGATGAGGTGCATCTCGCGCAGCAGACCTCGGAGCAGCAACAGGTCAGGCTGGTTCACAGGCTTCTCGAGGGCGATCGAAGCGTGGATCTGCGTCCGATCGACCACGACTTCACGGGACCGCATCTCGGTGTGGTCTGGACCGGTGGCGCCGCGACGCGAGGCGTGCTCAGAGCGCTTGGTGACTGGTCTGGTTGCCAGCCGTTCTGTCTCCCAGAGCAGGAGGGGATTACCAGCGGCTGGCTTCGCCTCAGCCGCGAGCTGCGCCCTCGAGATCCTCGAGCGGTGGCTGCCCCGTGGCAGGTATCCGGACCTGACGCTAGGGCTTGGCCGCACGGCGAAGAGCGTGGAAGGGTTCTGCGAAACCCACCGTCTGGCCCATGAGGCATTCCTGGTTGCCCAGCGTCGCGGACGACGGATCGCTTGGCATGCCGAGGTCGAGCTTGATGCGCTGCTGCTACGAGATCGGGCGTTCGCGCGGTCGCTGATCGCCAACTACATCGCCCCGCTGGATGCGGTGCTGTTGCAGACGCTACGGACATTCCACGGCAAGGACTGGAACGAAAGCGCGACCGCAAGAGCGCTTAAGGTGCATCGCAGCACCGTCGGTGACCGGCTCGAAAGAATCGGCAACCTGGTGGGCCGGCCGGTGAGCGTGTGCAGGTTCAGCCTCGAACTTGCGCTGCGCGCAACAGAGCTGCTGCCATCGGGGGGTGACAGCGCCGGGACAAGATGTCAACCCAGCAACCTGCCGGATTTTGAGCCCCAAAACTAGGCCGAAATCCGGCAACTTGTCGGGTTGCGGAGCGCGCGAAATATGAAACGATACGCCCGCATGTTGCCGTACTATACGAACCATCCAGCTACGCAGGCCCGCAGGCGCCCCGCGCCAGGGGGCCAGATCAACCCGCTGCAGGAGCTCGCGGCGTAGCTGCCGGTCGGCCAATCGATATCGGGGGGAGCCAAGAATGAAGATGTCGCTGTCTAAGCTGATGGTCGCGGCCGCTTGTGTGCTGTGCGTGCTCGTGGTTGTGCTTGCGCCGGCGGAGGCTGTCTCGGCGCAGGAAGTGCTACCAGTGGGCAGCTTGGAATCGCCTTTGGTTCCGGGTCTGGGTGTCGGTGGTGGCCAGCGGGCGGCTGAAGAAGCGGCGGCGGCGCGTCTGTCTTCTCCAGAAGCGCTTGCTGAAGATGCGCGTTCGCGTACAGAGTATTCTGGGTATGGCAGGGCGGCGGCGGCGGCGCTGGCGAAGCGGCTGTTCGAGGTTGGGGAATCGCAGTCGGAGTTGCCGCAGGCGCAAGGTGCCGCCGAGATCACCGGGTACATTGGCGAAGATGCGGCGGCTGAGACGCTGCCGAATGGTAGTCATCTGCTGTTGGACTCGAGTATGCCGTTGCGCAGTGCGGTTGGGTCTGGGCATCTGGCGCCGGTTTCGCTGGCCTTGACGTCGACCGAATCTGGTTATGAGCCGGCGAATCCGCTTGTGCCGGTGGTGATCTCCAAGGACGCTTCGGAAGGCGTCTCGTTTCAGTTTGGGTTGCGCGTTGTGCCGGTGCAGGATGAAGCGCTGGAATCCTCGCAGCTGGTTGGCGATAGCGTGTTCTACCGCACTGCGAAGGACACGGACTTCATGCTCGAACCAGTCCCTAGCGGGGTCGAGGCGTCCTGGCAGATCCTCTCTGCGGAAGGCTCCTCTGAAAACGCGCTGAGCTTCAAGCTGCCGGCAGGAGCTTCGCTGGTGTTGAGCAAACGTATCCAAGGCGCGGCGGAAGTGCTGTTGGAAGGTAGGTCGCTGCTTTTGGTTATGCCGGCGAGCGCTACTGAGGCCGATGGCGCGAGCTTGCCTGTCTCCTTCACGGTCAGCGGCGACACGCTCACTACGCATGTTGATCTGAGCGGCAACGTGGCGTTCCCGGTCATGATCGACCCTTTGATCACCGAAGAATATGGTGGTGGCCGCGGGTTTTGGGCTGGCTGGGGTGAGTCGGGCACCGAAGGCGCGTTCTTTGAAGGTGGTTCGGGGAACTCGGGTGTGCTGGCAGGACTGAAGGAAGGTTACGGCAATCATGCGTGGGCGGCGCGAGAAATATACGCACCGGGATGGTCGACCGGCGAAGGCTCTATCACGCGAGTGGACGTGCGGGGTTTGGGGCACTATTACGGCCCCTCTGCCCCGTTGGAAACCGGGATTGTAGGCGGCAAAGCGACACGGCCGGTATGGACGTTCAACGGCACAATCCCAACGGATACTAAAGAAGGAGTGTTGAATACAGGAGAAGAACTGAGAGGCAAGGCAGCAACTTTCTGCGCGGTCGGCGGCGGCGGCTATGATGGCGGACCTGAACCATTGTGTAACGAAAACGATGGTGGCAATTATTATCACCTCTCGATTTACGGGGAGGAACCAGAGAAATATACGCAGTATGTTCTTATTGAAAATAACTGGGTCAAATTCCTCGACTCGTCCAAAATAACCGGGAATATCGCTAATGGAACCACAACCGTCGGCGGTTACACTAATGCGCTTGGCCCTACCAAACAGTGGTTCGGTCCCGCGGCGAAAACCCGCATCGAATACTCGGCGATAGACAAAGCCTTTGGCGTTGCGAGCATGACTCTGCAGCGATGGACCGGCAGTGAATGGGCAACGATTCAGTCGAACAACTATGAGTCCGAAGGCGGCTGCGACGGCAACGTGCAATGTGGTCCTGAACGCGCAAGAGAACTTGACTACGAAAATCTGGCGGGGCACCTTGCAAATGGGGAAAACAAGCTGCGGCTGGTGGCGAAGGATCCGTCTGGCGTAGAACAGATCTCTTCGGAACCAGTTCTCAACGTGGACAGCACGCCTCCCCAGATCACTCTCGTGGCCGGCGCGGACACGGAAGGTGAAACGATCAACGTCACTGAAGGTCAGGCTGGTAACTGGATCCACGTTCAAGCCCTGGATGAAAAAGGCGGCGTGTTGGGGTCCGGCATCGGGTCGCTGGCTATCGAGGTGGACAACAAACAGGTCGGTGGGGACCAGGGCTCATGTAGCGAACCGTGCATCGGGAACGGACGGTGGACCCTGAACGGAGCGCAGCTCGGCGCGGGCGTGCATTCTCTTACGGTGGTTGCGACCGACAATGCCGGCAACATTGAACACAAGACCTATAAGTTGATCGTTCACGCTGCCGCTCCGGTAGCGATGGGTCCCGGATCTGTGAACCCACAGTCTGGCGACTTTGCGCTAGAAAGCACCGATGTGGATCTAAAGGACAGCGCGGGCGCGCTGGAGGTCACGCGGCACTACGACTCGCGGAATCCCAGCGAGGGCACCGAAGGACCACTTGGACAGCAGTGGACGATAGGACTCGGTTCGCTGACGAGCTTGGAAGTGATCGAAAGCGAAGGCAAAACCAAGGGCGTGGCCGTCAATGGCTCAGACGGGGCGTCGTATTTCCCGGCTAAGGAAGGCGGCGGCTTTGAATCGCCACCAGGAGACGCCTCTTTGAAGCTGAGTCTCATCAATAGCGGTAAAGAATACGTGCTTGAAGATGTCGAGCATGGGACGTCCACGAGCTTCACGCTTCCGGCTGGCGCCAAACAGTGGCTGCCGACCATCTCAAAGGATGGCGCTGCTACCGATACGGTCACTGACACCTATCGGAGCGTTGAAGTCGAAGCAGGCAAGATGGTGGTGGAGCCGATAGAGGAGCTTGCGCCACACGGTCACCAAAAATGCCCGCCGACTGTGTCAGAAATGGAAGCGAGTTGTCGGGCTCTGCTGTTCTACTACGGGGCAGAAGGCAGAGAACAACCCGAAGCAAAAGGCGAAAACGAGAGCGAATGGGGCTGGCACGCCAATCGTCTCGCGAAGGTTGTGGCTGTGGTGTGGAGTACTTCGGCAGGCAAAATGCAGGAAGTGGCTGTCGCTGAATATGCGTATGACAAACAGGGGCGTCTGCGTGCAGAGTGGGACCCCCGTATCAAATCCGCGCTAAAGACGATCTATGGCTACGACAGCGAAGGCCACATAACGGCCATCAGCCCACCGGGCCAGCAGCCATGGCTTATGACATACGGCACCGCTACGGAAGACACGTCCGCGGGACGGCTGATCAAGATCACGCGGCCAAAGGCCTCCACGACGCTGTGGACGGGCCAGCAGCTAACCAACAAAGAAGTGCCGGTGATCAGCGGCCCGCCGACGCTCTCCAAACGACTCTCCGTCTCGAACGGCAAATGGGAAGGTACGGCGCTGATCTACGGCTACCAGTGGGAACGATGCAACACGGCAGGCGGGGAATGCTCGCCAATCGGGGGCGCGACCAACGCCAACTACACCCCCGGACTCGAAGACCGCTACGGCCATACGCTGCGAGTAAAGGTCACTGCAACCAACGCAGGCGGGTCTGCGACCGCGTCGACTGCGGCAAGCGCTGAAGTCGGGGTCGAAGGCTGGCATGGATATACCGGCCACAGCGAAACCGCCGATTCCGGCAGTGCGATTGACGGGGTCTCCTGCTTGCCCGAAAGCAGCGATTGCGTGATCAGCGACAGCAAAGGCAATGCCCGGTATGCCACCAACGTCGGCACGAAAGCCGCCGCGACATGGAGTTCGTGGACCGGCCCAGGCGTAAGCCCCAGCGAGGCGGTGGACTGTCCAACCAGCGGGCTTTGTCTGCTCGCGGCAGGCAGCAGCGATGACGGCGCCGGCAATCTCTACTACGCCACCTCTCTAGGTGGCGCCTGGAGCGAGGCCTACAGTCCCGCATATGGCGTGGACGCGATCGCATGCGTCTCCTCCTCGCTTTGCGTAGACGGCCAAGACGCCTACGGGGATCTGCGGGCCTCGACAAAACCAGCATCTACGTCGTGGTCGCTGACCACCCAGGGCACCGCCAAGATGAGCGCTGCCACCTGCCTGTCTTCGTCCTTCTGCGTGCTAGCAGACAGCGCCGGCAGAGTGCATGTAGCGACAAGCGCGAGCAAGATCGAATCTGGCAGCTGGACCGAAACCGACGTCGACGGGTCCACCGCGATGACCGGCGTCGCATGCATCTCAAAAACCTCCTGCATAGCCGTCGACGGCGCGGGCAATGTCCTCCGATTGACAATCAACAGCGAAACCGGCGCGGCCACATCTACAGCAAAAAGCGACATCGATGGATCTAACGCCTTGACCGCGATCAGCTGCTCCGGCAGCGTCTGCGCGACTGCCGATAGCAAAGGCAACGTATTCGCCACTACCAACGGCGGCAGCAGCTGGAGCAAAGCCTGGGAACTAGGCGGCGATCTAACCAGCGTGTCCTGCGCTTCGAGCACACTATGCCTAACGGCAGGCACCAGCGGACAGGTCACCGCCTTCAATCCCAGCGAAGAAGCCAAAGAAGAAGAAGCAGCACTGCAATCACCACAGGCAGGGACCACAATCGAGTACAACGTGCCCGTATCCGGCTCAAGTGCGCCCCACGCCATGGGAGCCAAAGAAGTCGAAGCATGGGGACAAAAAGACCTACCAACTGAAGGCGCCGCGATCTTCCCCGAAGAGCACCCCCAAAGCTGGCCAGCAAACGGTTACGCTGGCGCGACCATCAACTACATGGACGACGAAGCGCAGACGGCCAACGTCGCTAGCCCTTCCGGCGGTATCTCAGCCACCGAATACCATAAGGGTGACGTGGTACGTGTGCTGAGCGCCGATAACCGCGAACGAGCGCTCAAAGAAGCAAAACCCGGAGAAGCTGCAGAAAAACTCTCCACCGAGAGCGAGTACAGCGAAGAAGACAATAACCTGACTGAAGTCACTGGCCCTGAACACAAAGTCAAGCTGTCAAACGGGGAAGAAGTAGAGGCACGAAACCATGTCCGCTACTGGTATGACGAAGGTGCCCCGGAAAACAGCAAAGGCGAAGTTGAAGAATACGGGCTTGTGACAAAGACGACAGACGGTGCGCTGTTGGCAAACGGCGAAGAAAAGGATGTCCGCACAACGCTGACGGGGTATTCGGGAGAAAAAGACGAGGGCTGGGAACTGCACGCCGCGACATCCACGACGACAGAACCTGATGGTGTTGATCTGGTCAGCAGCACCAAGTACAACAAGGAAACGGGTGCGGTGGAAGAAACCCGTACGCCTGCGGCCAACGCTGAAACGGTCTCGCCGCCTGAAGCCAAAGAACCTTTCGGGAAATATGGGTCGGGTAGCGGCCAGATGAACGAGCCGGTGGATACGGCTGTTGGCTCTGAAGGCGATGTTTTCGTAGTAGATCAAGAAAACAAGCGGATCGAGAAGTTCACAGCCGCTGGCACGTTCGTCGAAGCATTCACGGTACCGTCGGTGGACAAAGAACTCAATAATCCCAATCAGATCGCGATTGGCGCCAACGGCTATATGTATATTGCTGACACGACTAACAATCGCGTCGTAGTTCTGAACAAAGAAGGCAAATTTGTAGAAGCATGGACGCACCCAGATCTTCCGTCGAAAGAAACTGAAGGTGTCGCGCTTGATGAGCCCGTAGGGATCGCGGTCACCTCGAGCGGCCGGGTGTTCGTCTCCAACTACGGCTCAGACGAAGTCCTGGAGCTAAACGAAGAAGGCAAGCTTGAGGCGTCCTTCGGCGTCAAGGGCGCGATCGGCGGCAAAGGCACGGGCGAAGGGAAGTTTGAAGGGCCAGGCCAGCTGGCGTTCTCTGAAGGTGTGCTGTATGTCACTGATACCGGCAACAAGCGGGTGCAGAAGTTTTCAACCCCGAATGGTGCTTATATCGGCCAGTTCGGGTCGGCGGGCACCGGCGAAGGCCAGTTCGAAGCCCCCTGGGGCATTGCCGCGGCGCCGGCGACTGGCGATCTGTATGTGAGCGATGAACACAACAATCGTGTCGAGCAGTTCAGCCCGGCAGGGAAGTTCCTGGCCAGCTTTGGCTACTGGGGCAGCGAGAACGCCGCGCTGAAGGAGCCGCAAGGTCTGTCCATCAGCACGAGCGGCAAGCTCTACGTTGCCGACATGAACAACAACCGGGTGTCGGTATGGTCGTTGCCGGAAGTGGCCGGGCTGCATGAGACCTATTCAACCCAGCTTGGGACGGCTGGTAGTGGGCCGGGGCAGTTTGAATACGCCGCGGCTCCTGCAGTCACGCCACAGGGTCATCTGCTGGTCACAGACGACACCACGAACCTGATTCAGGAATTCTCATCGCAAGGCAAATATCTGGCGTCCTATGGCGGCACAGGGGAAAGCGCGGGGAAGTTCGAGGGCGCGACCGGGATCGCCGTCAACCAAGCCACCGGCGACATGTATGTCGGCGACTGCGGCGCACACAGCATCCAGGAGCTCGGCCCGAAAGGCGAATACATCCGGTCGCTGACAAGCAGCCACCTGCAGTGCCCTGGACAGATCACGATCGATAGCTCCGGGAATGTCTGGGAGGCCGACATGAGCGCCGACCAAGTCGAGGAGTTCAGCGAAGCCGGCAGCTTCCTGCACGCCTACGGCGAAAAAGGCTCGGGTAATCTGCAGTTCAGCGAACCGACCGGCATCACCTACGCCAACAAAGACATCTACGTCGCCGACACCGCAAACAACCGCATCCAGGTGCTGAGCACCAGCGGCGCATACCTCGGGCAGTTCGGCAGCGAAGGCAGTCAGGGCGGAGAATTCGATCGCCCCGAAGGCCTCGCGGCCGACGCGTCTGGCGATGTGTTCGTGCTAGACAGCGGCAACAACCGTGTCCAGGAGTTCTCTCCGAGCGACAAATACATCCAGAGCATTGGCACCCACGGCGTCGCTGAAGGACAGCTAAACGGCCCTCAAGGCATCGCGGTGACCGCCGCTGATGACATCTACGTCACAGACGCCCAGAACCATCGCGTAGAGCGGTGGATCCCAGCCGCCCAAGCCGTACATGACACTCGCGCGGTCTACTACAGCCCCGAAAAAGAAGCCGGCATCGCAGAATGCGAGAACAAGCCGCAGTGGGCTGGGCTGGTCTGCCAGACCGAACCGGCGGCGCAGCCGACCGACAGCTCTGCAGAACCCAAAGGCGAAGAACTACCACGGCTACCCGTGATCAGGACCGAATACAACATGTGGTACGAGCCCATCAAGACGATCGAAACGATCGGGAGCAAGACGCGCACCGAGACCACCACCTACGAAGGCGAACGCGCGACCGAGCAGTCCGTGGAAGCTGGCGCGGGCAAGGCCGTCTACCCCGTCCACGACGAATACAGCGCCACGCTTGGCGTGCCTGTCGAACAATGGCAGGAAACAGAACACGAAGGCACGAAGACGATCACCCAGACCATCAACTCGCTCGACCAGCTGGAAAGCTACACTGACGCCGAAGGCAACGCCACGACCTACAGCCACGACGAATACGGCCGACCAACAGAAATCAACTACGACGCCTCCAAACTCGACCATCTGGTAGACAGAGAGCTGCTGCGCTACGAAGAAACGACCGGGGAGCTAGCCGAAATCGAAGATCTCGGCGGCGAAGGCACCTACAAAGAACGAGGCACCGGCATCTACAAGGCGACCTATGGTCCAGAAGGCGAACCCGCAAGCGAGACCTACCCCAACAACATGACCGCCACCTACGGCTACAACAGCATCGGCGAAGGCACCTCGCTCACATACGTAAAGAATAACCACTGCACCGGCAGCGAATGCGAATGGTTCACCGATAATCTTACGCCGTCGGTTCATGGCGAAGCGATGGTCCAGAAAAGTAATCTCGCCAGCGAGCAGTACCGCTACGAACAACCAGGCCGACTCGCCGAAGTCAAGGAAACGCCCGCCGGTGAAGACTGCACCGCCCGGATCTACGCCCAAAACGAAGAAGGCGACCGCACAAGCCTTACCAGCCGCAAATCCGGCAGCAGCGAATGTACCGCCACAGAAGGCGGCGAAGTAGAACGCCACACCTACGACGAAGCCAACCGCAACACCGACGAAGGCGTCAAATACGAACCGCTCGGCAACATCACCAAACTTCCAGCGGCCGACGCCGGCGGACACGAACTAACCACCGAATACTACTCCAGCGGTCAAGTCCAAAGCCAAACCCAAAACGAAACCACCAATAATTACCTGCTTGACCCCGAAGGTCGCACCCGCCAAACGGAAACGATTGTCGAAGCGCTCGTCAAACCCACCGCCAGCGTCGCCATCGCTCACTACCCCGGCCCTGGCAGCAGCAGTGCACCGGCGTGGACATACAACCAAACCACTAAAAGCATCACGAGAAACATCGCAGCGTTTGGCGGACTCGCGGCCGTTGAAGAAGCAGGCAAAGAACCCTTCCTGCAAATCCACGACCTGCAAGGCAACATCGTGGGCACGGCCAACCTCAGCGAAACAGCAGGCAAAATACACACACTCGAACGCACTACCGAGTACGGCGTGCCGACGAAGGAAAAACCTGAAGACAAATACAGCTGGCTAGGCACCATCGGTGTTACATCCAACCTGTCAAGCGGCGCGATTGTCCACGACGGCGCAACCTACGTACCACAACTCGGCGCAGCATTGCAAACTCAGGCGACGTCAGAAGCAGCTGTAGCCAATACTGTTGAATCGTTCGTTATTACGGTGGCGCCGTTTGTTCCACTGAAGTATGTAGAAGCCGGCAGCAAAACCGAAGAAGGTGGTGCGCCAAGTGGAAACATACCCGGCCCGGAAGGCTCCGAAGCATCGTTCACGATAGGTGATCCAGTCGCGTGCAAGATTAAAACTGACGACCCAGTCCAGCAAGAAGAGTTCGTAGAAACCAAAAAATACCTCTCGGGCACTGCCATATTTACGTGCGCGAAATACACCCCCCATTTGACCTGGTTCAAGCTGTGCTTCCTTGAATATGGTAACAAGGAACTTAAGGCGCATTGTAAAACCTGGAAAGCAGGGCACCAAATGATCCTAGAAGAGGTACTAGGAGAAAAAGAAAAATGGGAATGCACAACCAGCATCGCTTATACGCTTGGCGCATGGTTGTGGCATTACCATGAAACATCACATTTTGAAGGGAGTAAAAATGCGACCATGTGCCAACCGGATAGCCTGGAAGAAATACCTCTCCCTAAAATAAAAACATGAACATCAAACAGCCATATTGGTGGTGTGCGGCAGGGGTAGTGGTCATAGGAGTAAGTGTCGGCGTCCACATGGCGGGCACTCGTGATTCGAGCACCGCTACGGGCATCAAGGCGGCGACAGTATCGACGATCGCTCGCGGCGCAGTAGATGCGAACACGTGGTATACAATTACGGGTCACCCGATTCGGGAACACGGGCACGGGGCCGTCTATGTGGAAGTGAAAATGTCGGGCGACACCGGAGAAAACGAACATTCCGTCGGTGCTTACCCACTGCGCGCGACGCCAGCCCGATGGTCAATCGGAGCGCTCTTGAGTTGTCATGACGGCGTGCGATATGCGGTTATGACCGTAGTCGTGAAGGCGGGCGAGCGGGTTGTAGCCTCCGCAAAAGGTAGGCGGTACAGGTTGCGGGTAGCGAAACTTACGTTCGCCCTAGATCGTCGCAGTCGTTTTCTCTATGGAGCCGTCCCGTGGGCACCGACTGAGATTACGCTGCAAGACGCAGCGGGGCGGAAGATCGCATCTCAGGTATGGACCAGGGAACGCTGCGACGGCTCAAGCACCACCATCGGAGAACTGGAATGAGTACAAACTCAAATGCGGCACAGTGCAGCCGTGGCCGAATCGCACAGTGCCGCCGTGGCGACGCACATCATCCACCGGACGACTAGCTCGCCCAAACCTGACGGGCGCCGACTTGCGCGACGCCAACACATATGTACCTACTCGAAACGGCAACGGAGCCGGGGCCGCAACGCGACACCCGGAGGAAATGTCTGCTGCCGTGCGGTGAGAAAATGAGGACGGTACGCCTCAGAAGTAGCTAGATCCCGCTTCAACGGAGCCGCAAGACAGCAAGCAGCCATAACCATACCCCAGCCGGTGCGAATAGCCGGGGAACCCTCGGGCGGTCAGAGGTGTAGCGGGGCCTGGGGCACTCCTGACAGGGCTGCAGACAGATGGTTCCTGTCGAGTAGGCGAGCTACGAGCCGTCGCCGGGTATCCCCAGGCTGCGGGTGCTGCCGGCGCTTGAGCAAAGGCGACCTGCAACGGCTGCGGGCACATACCAGGCAGCTGCTCTTCTGCGGCTTACAGCGGCGCCGCGGATCTACCTGATCGTGAGCCGCAGCCATACGAGCGCCAAGCACTCCATCGCGCCGGCGAGAATTCGTGGGGGGCTGAGACGAGATTCGGCTCGACGTATCTCCGGACCATAAACCGGAGGTGCAGCGTGCTGGACCGCAGGGATGAATCGAATCTGTTCGATCGCGACGGCGTGAGCGAGAACGCTGCACCGGCCGATGTCACGTCGGCTGAGCGCGATCGTGGAGCGGCCGTGGCCAGTAGGTCGAGTGGCTCCCGCAGGCGTCTGGCCGAGATGGTGGGGTCTTTGAGGTCGCGGCGTGGCGTGCGTCTCGGCGTGTGTGCGTCGGCGGTCGTCTTGTTGGTGTTGTTGGTCACGCATCTTGGTGGCGGGGGCGGAAACGCCCTACGCCGTCGCACGATGGCTAGATCGAAAGCCGGGGTCCCGGCGGTGGTCGTGGAGCCGCGACCGGTAGTGGTGCGGTCGGCGTCTCAGGGCAGCCGACCCCGGCTTGGCTCGGCGGCTGTGGGTTCTTGTCGTGCAAAGAGCGCCAGTCGCCGCCGGACGCGCTCGCTGTCAGCGGGCGCCGTAGTGATGTCTTCGATGGCCGCTAGCGGGTCTTCGAGTGTGCCGCCGACTGAGGCATCGGCCGTGCCGGTCGGCGAGGCGCCCTCCATGTCGTCTTCGAGCGGCGCCGAAGCGTCACCTCCCCCTTCGAGTCCCGAAGTCGGCGAAGAGTTCGGGTTCGAGCGGTAATGAACACACGGCAAGGAGTGTCAAGTATGACAACGATAGTTACTCATGGATTGAGTTGGTGGCGTCGATGTGGCGATGTCGCCTTCCAACGGTTTGTCGGGCCAGCCTGGGTGGTTGACCGTGAGACTGTTTTGGAGGCATGGCGGCGTGTGAAGCTGGCTGCCTTGATAGCTGCCGTCGAGGCTGGTTGCATCGTGGCGGTTAAGAGTGTGTCGTTTACGCCGTATCTGCTCAAGAAAGATTTGGGCATCGATGACGGGTCTAAGTTGGAAGGCATCAGCAAGTTCGCATCGTTTATGTCGAGCTTGTCGACGCCGCTTCTGATCGCTTTGGCCGCTGTGGCGCCGCTGGCTTTGATGTTCGGTGCGGGCGCGTTGATGGTTGGACATCGGCGTGCTGGCGCGATCATCGGCGGGACGGTGGGTGCGTTGGCGCTGGCGGCGTGCGCGACAGGTCTCATCAACTGAGTCTGTGCGTGTCTGGCTTGGTTGACAGATCACGGATAGCTGCCGGCCATGGTGGCGTGCGCCTGCGATCGCGTGGGATGCACGTTGCGGCGGCCGGGGTTGCCAGTATGGCCGTGGTGATGCTGGCGGCGTTGGCGAGCCCGCCCACGGCGCAAGCGAGGGTCTCTGTGATCGGTGAAGTGCCGCCGGTTGTGGGTGAAGTCCTCGAAAAAATCGGGTCGATTGGTAAAGCCATCCTCAACCCCGCTGAAGCGGTCTTGAGCGCACTGTTGAAGGTGCTACAGGCTGTATTTGGTGGGTTTGAGGCGAAACTGATCACTGGTGTGATCAACGGGTTGCTTGCTGTGCCGAGCTTTACCTCGGGTCATGTCGCGGGGTTGGAGGATGCGACCGCGGCGATAGCGGTCGGGATGCTCGGCGCTGCGTTGACGCTGGCGGTAGTCCGCTACTACCTGGTCGGCTTGGCCAGTGGCATAGGTGGTTTTGAGGCGGTTCAGGGTGTCGTGCGGGTCGTCGTGGCGGCCGGGTTCATCATCCTTTGGCGGGAAGCTTTCAACGAGCTGGTGCAGATCCCGGCGCTGTTTGACGGTGCGCTGCTTGGCGGCAAATCGGTGCAGCACAGCGTCGCGTTGCTTTTCGACGCGGCGCTGGTGGTGGGATCTGGCGCGTTCGCGCTCAACGCTGGGATCGGCCTGATTTTCGTGGTGCTGATCGCGTTCTTCTCAGCAATCACGTTTATCGCGCTTTTGTGGATGAAGGTGCTGCTGTCGGTGCTGATGATGTTCCTGTTTGTAGCGATGCCGTTGTGCGTCGCGATCTGGCCGGTACCGGAGTTTGGCTGGCTTGCGGTCGCGGCGCTGAGGGTGATGTTCGTCGGGCTGCTGGTGCCGTGCGTGTGGGCAATCCTGTTCGCGCTCTCCTCAGCGGTCAATGCGGATGTGCTCAGTTGGGCGCCGTCGCACAGCATCGTGGACACGGTGATCATCAGGCCGCTGGCGGGCATCACGTTGATGCTTTTGTGCATCTCGATTCCGCGGTTTCTGGTTCGTACCGCGATGATCGGGCCGCACGGGGAGGGCGGCGGGCGGGCGTGGCGCACACTGACCTTTGGCATGTTCGCGTTGCGCGGCGCCGCCGGCGTGGGACAGGCGGTCGCCGTCGCTGCGGCGGAGGGGCATCCGGGTGCTGCGCGGGTGATCGCAGCGCTGCCGAGCCAGTTTCGTCCGCCGGAAGCAGCAGGTGAGGGGAATCTGGCAAGCAGGGTTGCGTTTGGTCGCAGCGGCTTCGTCGATCTGGGCGAGGACGGGCGGCGCTCCAAAGATCATTCTGGCGGTAGCGGCACAGGCGGTCGCGGCACCGGCGGGGAGCCGGAGGCGCAGGAGGACCCGGCGGCGGAGCATCGGCGTGGCTCGGAGGCCGCGGATGCGGCTTTGCGGCGTGATGAGCAGAGCTTCAGTGTGCCGGGGATCGAGCGGCCTGCCTACGATCGTGAGGCTGAGGGTCGGGCATGGAAGGCAATGCACGCGCGTGCGCAGATGGCGCCACCGAGCTCTGGCGATGTCGCCTCAGCGATGGCCAGCTTCGCGCCAGAGACCCAGCGGGGGATCGCCGCTTACCAGCAGGCCCAGCAGAGTCGTATGCGTACTTGGGCAGCGCGTCATCTCGCCGCACCGGGCCTCAGCGATGAGCAGCGCTCCGGGCTGCTGACGCTTGGCAGCGCCCACCATGCCCAGCTGGAGGAAGGCATAAACCATGCGCTCTTTCGGCTCGACGAAACCCAGGACACCGCGACGGGCGGCGCTGGCGGCGGCGCAGCGGGAGCCTCAACACCCAAGGAGCAAGCGCACGGGAGCGATCGCAGCCAAGCTCAGCCCGATCAGCCTCGCGGCCGCCAGCCCGGCGAGAGCGACAGCGGCGGACCAGCCGCCGAGCGTGACAGTGACGGCGGTTCTCAGCCGCTACGGCCGCCGTCTGAGCAGCCACCGCCGGCACGCGAGCAGAAGAAGCCACCCGTGGATGAAGGCCCTGACCCCGAGCCCTTTCTGGACTAGGTGATCTCTGATGAATCCGGCTTACAAACACTTGCGGGACAGGCTGCGTTTTGGAGAGCTGACGGTGCCGCAGATAGTGGGGATCTTCGGCGGGTTGATGTTGGGCCTTGTGTTTGCGATGTACCTATCGCCGTTTGGCGCCTACGTCACGCTGGCGGTCTCGATCTACATCGGATGCATTCCGGCGGGCACGGTGCTGCTTGCCACGAGCACCGAGTTTGACCTGTGGCTGTTTTGTCGCGCGGTCGTCAGAGAGGCATTGACTGATGGCCGCTATCAGGCTGGTCCTGGAGAGAGTTTCACCGGCTATGAGATTACGCCGGAGGTGGCCAGCGAGGAGAACGCGGCGGGCGGTCTGCAGCCGCTTGATCTGGAGGAGATATGGGCAAAGTAAGCAAGCAGACGGCGCTGCCGCGCAAGCAGGCCGGTGAGCTGCTGCCGTTGGAGGCGATCGACCCGACAGGGTTGGCAGTCACAAGCGACGGCGCGTTTGTGCGGCTGTTGAATGTCACGCCGCCGAATCCGCTGATGCTCTCCGCCCATGAACGTCAGCAGATCGCTGAAGGGTATTGCGCGGTGATCTCAAAGCTGCAGGCCGGCCAGGCATTGCAGTTCTATGTGCAGTCGCGGCCGGTGAACCTCTCCGATGTGCTCGGAGAGGCACGCAGCGAAGTGAAGTCTGCCGCAGGCGACCCGCCAGGCTCAGCTGACCGCGGGGAGATCGACGGGCTCTCGCTGTCACGGTGGCGGCTATATGCAGGGATGGAGGAGTCGCTGCGGCTACATGCCGACGAGCTCGCGGCCGCCGAGACGTCCTTCTACATCATCTGCCCCTACCTCCCGGCCAGCAAATCACGGTGGGATTTGCTGCGGGGACTGCTGCCGTTTGCGGGCAACACCACCGCGCCGTTGCGGCGTGCGCTGCGTGCTCACCGTCGCGTTTCGCGGCAGAGCTTGGCGCTCACCGAACGCGTTCGTGCGGAGCTTGATGCGATGTCGATCCGAAGCCGGCACGTAAATGGCGATGAGCTTGTCGGGCTTTTGTGGCGGCGGTTTAACCCCACACAGTCCGATGGGGCGCTGCTGAGCCCGCCGCGCAGCACAGAGATCCTCGGCGAGCTGGACGCGCCGGTCGACCTCGCCAACGCCAGGGAGGCCGCGCGGAAGCTGCGGGCCGCGATCGCACAGTCACCGATCGATTTTGAGCGCTCCTCCCACCATGTCGAGATCGACCGCGACGTCGAGCAGACGATGTGGGTCGCTACGACGGCGGACCACACGCAGCTTTCGTGGCTGCTCGGCGCGACGCTGACCCGCGAGCCGTTCACGCTCTCGGTGCATATCAAGGCGTTGGACCGCCGCAAAGAGCGCACGAAACTTAAGCTGCGCTACCGCCGCGTCTACACGGTCAACCGCGGCGCCGAAGCACGCGGTCGTGTCCCCGACTTCGACCGGCTAGCCCAAGAGCAGGAGTCCGCAAAGCTGCTGCAAGAGTTCGCGCACAGCGATCGCGTCGGTCTGTATGAGACGAGCATCTATCACTCGATCAGGGCGCGCGGACCAAAGCCCGACCTCGCCGCGCTCAGCGAAGCCGTCGACTACTGCGCCGAGACGCTGACCTCCACCGCCGATGTCGCGGTTAATCGCGGCGCGCACCACCAGCATCATCTATGGCCCTCCACACTGCCGCTTGGTCGCGACAGCGCGGGGTATTCGCGCACCTACGCTACCCGCAACGCCGCTGACTGCGTGCCTCTGGCTGGGACGAGCTGCGGCAGTCCGCGTGGAATTCCGCTGCTGTACTCCTCTCCCGGCAAAACGCTTGAGCGGATCGACCCGCTCGACCCAGAGCACGAGAACCAGACGCTTTTGGCCGCAGGCAAGTCAGGGTCGGGCAAGACGATGCTGATCCTCACGCTGTCGGCGAGCCTGATCGCAAGGGGCGCCGGCCCGATGTTCGTAATCGACCGCTCCGAGCCGCCGGGCCATTTCAGCACGCTGGCAGCGCTCGTGGTTGGGTCTCAGCATCTGAGCATCGGCGCTGAGGACTCGCCGTGGGCCGTAAACCACTGGGACACGCCAAACCAGGCAGCACCATCGAAGGAAAAGATCGCGTTCCTGCTTGCGATGCACGCCGCGATGATGGGCAGCGAGGGATTGACTGTTCTCGAGCGCGCGCACCTAGCGGCCGGCATCAGAGAGGTCTACGCGCAAGCGCACGAGCAAGGCGTCCCTGCGCGCGAGTCGATGCTGCGAGCAGCGCTGCTGGAGCGTGCCCGTCAAGAAGCGGGCGACGGCGCCCTGGAAATCGCGGCTGGGCTTCGGAGTCTCGGCGAACGCCTCGGCGAGTTCTGTGGGGATGGCGCATATAGCTATTTGCTTGACCGGGAGACGAACATTCCGACGGGTAGCCCGCTGGTCGTGTTTAACACCGAGAAGTGCCCCGAAGCGATCCTGGGGCCGGTGATGCTCGCGATCGTCGAGTACGTCATAAGGCAGATCCGGAACCACTACGAGGCTCACAGGCATTTGGTGAATGTATCGGGCGTCTCACGGTACGCGCGGCTTTGCACGCTGGTTGTTGACGAGGCTTGGCATAAGGTCGCAAGCCCAGAGGCTGGCCGCTACCTCGCAGATCTCGCTCGCCGTGGAAGACATCTCGGCCTCTTTTTGATCGTTCTCTCGCAGGCGCTATCAGATCTCAACTCTCAATCTGGCATGCCGCTGCTCGTCAACCGCTCGATGGTGATGCTTCTCAAACAGGAGGACGAGAAAGAGCTTGAGTTCATCGGCAGCGCACTTGGGCTAACTCCAGAGCAAGCAGCGCTCGTGGGGAAGCTGAGCACAGTCGAGGGCAGATACTCCGAAGTATTCCTCGTCAACAAACCCTACGGAGTCGGCCGCCTACGATTCCCGGTCGGCCCAACGGAGTACTGGGCATTCACAAACGAGAAGAACTACGACATCCCGCGCCGCGAAGAGATGATCGCAAAGCACAACGGCGATGTCCCGGCCGCAATTCGTGAGCTCGCCAAGGGCGGCGTCCCCGTTCACAACTAGCCGCGACAGGTGAAAACTATGACTGATAATCGACCATCCGCTGCCGCGATCGTGCTTGCTGTCGGGCTCGTAGGCGTCGCGGCGATCGTTGCGAGCATTGTGCTGCTGATCACGGTGATTGCACCACCCGAAAGCATCGCATGCTCAAGCAGCGGGTCAGGGCTTGCGGTACAGCCGGTGAGCGTACCGGCGGGGCTTAGCCGCCTGGCGGCCGCACTGTGGGACAAGCCGCTCCAGATGGTGCCGGGCCAGTGGTATCCGGTTGGCGCGACCGAGTATTACCAGGGAGACAGCACCGGCAGCGGCGACATCGGCGCGATCCCCGACCCGGCGCAAGACAATCTGGACAAGCACCCGGACAGCTTCGCCGAGCTTTCGCTGCTGCCATCAAACCCCGCTAACAACGGGACGTTCACGTTTAAGGACGCAAACGCGCTTGGGAACCTGCCGTATATGACCGGGCTGCGCATCGCGCGGGACGGCAAGAGCATCGTGGTCTACAAGCGTGATATTGGCTACGGGCAAGGCCCGATGGAACATACCGAAGGGGGCTTTGAGTACAGGGTCGATCTATGGGGTCCAGCGGCGCAGGCGATCGGTGTCACCAAGTCGCAGGTAGATATCGAGATGGCACCAAAAACCGGCGCCGCGGAAACGCTTGAAGCCACCCCAGCAGCAGCCGAAGGCACAGAAGAAGCCGAAGGTAGCCAGTGCGACGCCGCGGCGGGCGTGGAAGGACCGTTGCCGCTCACGCCGGGTCAGCGCGCCAAGGTCGAAAAAGACGGGCTCGCCGCGGCCCCTGTAGAAGCGCCTGCGGCAGTGAGGGCGATGATCGCCGCGGGTAACCGTCTCGACCACGCTGCCTACGTCTACGGTGCGGCGCACGGCACACCACTGACCCGTGTCGAACCCGCATATGACTGCTCCTCAGCGGTGTCCTATCTGCTGCACGCCGGAGGCGTGCTTGGCCTCTACGCGGAGGACTCAGGCGAGCTTGAGTCCTACGGGCAGCCCGGCCCCGGCAAGTGGGTGAGCATCTACGCCAACAGTGAACACGCATTCATGTACGTGGCCGGGGTCCGGTTTGACACCGTTTTTGAATATGACGACGACGGCCCGAATAAGGGTGTAAGCGGGCCGCGCTGGCGGGTGTTCCCTGAAGTACCCAAAGGGGAATGGGTTGTGCGCCATCCCTCCAGCCTCTGAGTGAAAGCGAGCAACATCGATGCACACATCACCACGACATTTGGCAATCGCTCTCGCGTTCACGCCGCTACTGGCAGGATGCGGACTAGCCAACCAAGGCGGCACGCACCATCCAGGCGGCTCCGCGTCGCCGCAGGCCAACCTCGGCGAACAAGCCGGCACGATCCCAAAGGCGGACAGACAGCAGGCACCGCCGATCGACCTGGCCAGAACGCCACAGGCGGCGCTGAACGACTTCGTGGTGCAGTACATCAACTGGACCTACGCCAGCCTCGCCAGCGACCAGACACGGCTAGCAGCAGAGTCGGTCGGCGAAGCGCGCGCTGCTGAGCTGCAGGCGCGCGAACAGGTAGCACGCGACACGCCGCTGCAGCGCGCGCACATCTACAACCGCGGAACTGTCGTGGCGATCGCGCCCGCCAAGGGCGGCGGCAGCGGCGAATGGGTGATCGTCACGCGCGAGCAAACCGGAGGCAACCAGGAATACGCCGGCCTACAAGCCGCCTTTCACATCACCTTGGCGACGGTCAGGCATCAAGGCGAGGGATGGGTGGTGAGCGCATGGCGCCCCCAAACCTGAACCAAATGAGAAGCGTGTGCGGCGAGGAGGTGGCGTGGTGTGTCCAGGTCCAGTAGAGCGCCCCAGTTGGCTTTCACGCGGGCGCGCAGGTGGCGAGATGAGCTCTATCGACGGCCTCGTGTTCCACCGCACGCCGGGTCCGCTGCTGGCTGTTGTTGGGCTTTGCGGTGGCGCCGGCGCAAGCACCCTCGCGTATCTCATCGCCGCTACCGCCGCGGCACAGTCAACCGGGCCGGTGCTGGTGGCTGACACGGGTGGGCCAACCGCCGGTCTTGCCGCCTATACGGGCGTGCGCGCTGCGCGGACGCTTGCGCAGATCAGCGAGCAGGTTGCTGCGGGTGAGCCTATTACGGGGCCGCTGTGGGCGACGGGCGAGAACGCGTTGCGCGTGATCGCCGGGCCGCCGCAGTTCACCGTGCATGGTGATCGCGACGGGATCGCCTGTGTCCTTGCCGATGCGCGTCAGGCGCATGTGCTGAGCGTGCTGGATCTGGGCTGCTTGGCGAGGCCGGGTGAGCAGGCGGCGCTTGCGGCGGTGACGCACATCGCCTGGGTGATGAGCGCGACCGCGACCGGTCTTGAGCGCGCCGAGCAGGTTCTCGCACGAGTCGCGGTGACCTCGCGTCCGGAGTTGTTGGTTGCGCGAGCCGAGCCCGGTGTGCGCTCGCCGCCTGTGGGCGCACTTGCGGACTTGGCTGATACGCGGCGTGCGCCGCTGGTGCTGATGCCCGCTCTGGAGGACCCCGCCAGCGAGTCGGCTAGCCGGCTTGCTGAGCGGGCGCAGGTCACATTGCAAGCAATTGGAGGAGCACTTCAAGGATGACTGCTAATTCACAGATGACTTTCCCGCAAGAACATTTCCCGGATCTGCGGCGTACCCCGACGCTTCTGCGGCACCGCATAGCAGTGGAGCTATCGACGTTTGCGATGGTGGCCTACGCGGCGCTTACGGTAGCCAGCTTCTCGGCGCTCTACACGCATTATTACCGCGCGGAAGCACGCCGCTTCTTGGCCCCCGTTTTTGCCGCGGTGCCGGACACGTTCCATGAAGCGCTAGCGATATGGAGCAGGAACTCACTCATGGTCGGCGGTGTGATCGCGGCTATCGCTGGCATCGCGATCGTCGAGCATCTCCTCGATGAAGATGAGAGTCACATCGAACGTGTGGCGCGTTGGAGTATCGACCTGATCGTTGGCAGCTGGGCGCTGATCATCTCCGCGATCGTCGGCGCTTTGCTTGGCGCGTTCGGGTCGCAGCAGATCAAGGCGTTCATGCCGTTTGGGCCGGTAGAGGCATTGGCGTGGGTGCTGATGCTGACCGTTTATGTGAGATCGCGGGTGAAACCAACCGTTCGCGGCGTGCTGCTGGGGATGCTGGCGGTAGAGATGCTGCTGCTGGTCGCGGCGCTGCTTGAGATCGGATCGCCGGCATGAAAATCCACTTTCGATTGCCTGCGATGCTGCTGCTCCTATTCGGGCTTGCGGGCAGTACGGTCACGCTTCTGGTGCTGCTGCCGATGCTCGCGCATTACGGCGGCGCGCTCACACATACGCCGGCGTCCTCGTCCTCGCATGGTGGCTGGTGGACCTTCGGCCACCTGCTGCTGCTGGCCGGTATCAGCTGCGGCGTGGGGGTGACGGCCGTGGGCTGGTGGGTACGGCGGTGTGTACGGCGGCGGCGAGGCAACCGGCTGGCTCGCTGCTACGAGCTCTACGAGCTTTCGCTCTCGCTGCATGATCAGGCGCGCGAGCAGGAGGTGATCGAGATGGTCGAGCAGCTCCTTCATGTGGTGCGTGAGTTTCCGGAGGTCCGGCTGCGGCATGGGCAGCCGTTCGTTGCGATCGAAATGCACTACGGGGTGGGCGAGAGCGGCGAGTGGCAGTGGACGCTGTGTGTTCGCTGCGAGTGCAAGCACGCGCAATCGGTGGAGGCGGCAATCAAACGCGCCTACCCCGAAACGCGGCTCGGCGTCGAATTCTCAGGACCGCCGCAGCCGATCAAAGCGGCTCTGCCAGAACCGGGGCATGTGTTGCGGTTTGCCAAGGCGCGGCGGTTCATCTTCCCGCTGGCCGAGAGAATGGACCCCGGCGCGGTGCCCTTGGAAGCGATCGCGCAGGCACAGGTCGCGCTTGGCTTGCCAAGCAGCGTCCGCTTCCAGCTGACGCCGTGCGGGGAGATGGTGGAGCGGATCGCGCGTAGCCGCGCACGCGAATACGAGGAAGACCATCCCTCGCTTCGGAGCGTGTCTGGTGCCGCGGAGGCCAGTGCTGCGGCTGCAAACCAGAACCATGCGTGGTGCTGGCTGGAGGTGCAGGTCGCCTGTGATACGCGCGAGCACGCCAACCAGATCGCCGCGGCGGTGGTAGCGCGCCGTGGACCCAACAGGCTGCGCCGCCGCTGGATGATCGGGCGTCAGCAGGATCTCTACCGGAACCGGTTCCCAACCGCCTATCCGCCGCTGCTGCCAGGCCCAAGAAGCCTGGTCTCAGTCGGTGAGATAGCCCGGCTGATCATGCTGCCCAGCGCACGGATGCGGGACGTCCCGGTGCACCGGCAGACGCTTCCGCGGATGACAGCGCCACCACAGGTCGGCCGGCTGCACGAGAACCCCCAGCCACAAATGCCACCCAACGAGGGGAAGGGCGAGCTCTGAGTCCGCTCGCCCCCTTCACCGCTGCATCACGGGGGTGCCGGCGAGGCCAGCACCAAGCCTCGCCGGCACCCCCCGCACTCTCAGTCCCCTCGCCGACGTCGGCGGGGACCGCCCATGATGGCCGCTGGCGGCGCTGGCCCTACCAGATGCTGCCGGCGGCGCGAGCCGCCAATGGGCCTGTCTACGTATTTCCCAGTGACAGGAAGTACGGGTTGCTCGCGGTCGGCGGCCAGGGGTCGGGCAAGACCTCGTTGCTGCTGCGGCTCTACCTGTCTGACATTCGTGACCCCGACACGGCGGTGATCGTGGTGGACCCCAAGAGCGAGCTCGCGAAGCTGTGCCTAGAGATGACCCCGCCGGGGGGCAAGCGCGTCTGGTACCTGGACCTGGGAGCACCGATGTTCGGGATGTCGCCGCTGCGCACCAACCCGGCACGTAGCCTCGGCGAGCAGGCGTCCGCGATCGCTGACAACTTCGTGCAGGCGATCTCAGAGACCGCCGAGGGCCAAGTCTTCCAATCCTCGCGTCGCTATCTCTACCACTCGGTGATCGGGGCACTCGCGTTGGCGCAAAAGCGCGGCGGCCTAGCGTCGTTGGAGGACGTCTTTGGGCTGCTCTTGCCAGTCAACGCGGAGCTGCGCGAGGCCGCAGTGAATGCCTGCCAAGAGCACGCAGACCTCGACCACACCACCGAGTTCTTCCGCGTCACGCTGCCCGACGAACTCGACGCCAACCGCAGTAACACATATCAGCGGCTGGATCCACCGAGAAATAAGCTTGAAGCGATTTTGGCCTCCCCGTCGCTGCACCGCTTCTACAGCCATCGCACCGACGTGCAGCTCAGCGACATCATCGCCGCGCGGGACATCCTGATCATCGACGCGAACATGGCCGCGATCGGCCCGGGCAACTCGCTGGTATGCATGCACCTCTTCCAGCAGCAGCTGGACGCCGCGATGCAAGCGCAGATCCAGATCCCAGCGGCCGAGCGCGGGTTCGTTGCTGAGTATGTGGAGGAGGCGCATGCGCTGATGAACAAAATGACCATGATCAAGCAGGCCGCGGTTCACCGTGAGGCCGGGCTTGAGGTGACGATGGGCACCCAGTACCTATCTCAGCTCGGCGCGCAGGCAGAGTCGGCGGCCGTTACCGAAGCGATCCGCAAGGGCGTCACCAACCTGCTGCAGTCCCACGCGCTGTTTCGCCAAAGCGACCCCGAGGACGCCGAGAGACAAAGCCGTGTAGCGATGCCGGTCTACCAGAGCACGATCCGCGGCGACCTGGAAGCGCGCGAACTGATGGGCGCACCGCCGGAGAAGTCGATCTACCTACCCAACTACTTCTTCCTAGCGTCATGGATCGTCAACGGGGCACGCGCAAGCCCGTTCTATGCCGAAACGTGCGCGTTTGAGAAGATCAGCGGCGGCGCGTGGGCACGACACCACATGCGGCTGCTCGCAGAAGCCGTCGGCTCCTACCAGCAGACGCCAAGCACCTACAAGCCAAACGAGCCGGCCCAGCGCACAGAGACAAAGCGAACGTCGCGAGCGGCCAGCTCGAAGCCGTCGAGGTCGCGTAAGGCGAGGCGCGACAGTTCGCCGCCGGCGGCGGGGGTCGCCGCTGGCAGCGAGCCACCCAAGGGTACATCCAGCCACACAGACACTGGCGCCGCCGCAAACACCGGAGCCGACGGGGCGGCACGCGAAGCAGGCCAGGCTGATGACGCGGCTCGCCAGCCAGCAGTTAGACCGCTGATCCGGCAGGCCGAACAGACACCAGACTTCTCGCAGAGTCCCACGCTCAGAGTGCTCGGCGCGACCCCGGAGTCAGACGCGCCGCGGCTCTTCCGGACAGGCACGGGAGAGATGGGGTTGCGGGAACTGGCGGCGTGGGTCGATCCGCTGCTTGGCATCAAAGACCGCGAACAAGAAGACCCAGGCGAGCGGCTACCGCGCCTCTACCGCGAGGACTACGCGATCCTCGCGCTGCTCGACCGCGTGGGGATGGCGCTGCCGGGAATGATCCGCCGCGCGGTGATGCCCAATGTCGCCGATCGCACGATGCGCGACAGGATCAACGGGAAGCTGTTCCGGCAGGGGTTGGTGGAGCGCTGGCCGATCGTGCTGCGCGACGCCTCCCGCGGCAGTCTGCCCTACCTATACACGCTCACCCGTCACGGCATGCAGGTCGCCCAGGAACGCCAGCCGCCCGCGATCCCGCCAAGCCGCGAGTACCGCGCGCTTGAGGTCGAGAAGGACTCTCGCATCCGCCACGACCTGCACATGCTCTCCTGGGTGATTGAGTTTCACCGCATCCTCGGTGATTACGCAACTGACAAGTGGCGCACCCCCCGCTGGCCCGCCGGGACCTGCGCGGTGCCGCAGACCGGCCACGGCCGCGGCCGGCGTCCGATCACGCTAAAGGACATTGAGCACCCCAAGCACATCGGGCTCTTCAACCTCGACAGCGCCAACATCGCCCGGATCGAGCCTGATGTCACCTGTGAGATCCGGCTGCCCGAGCAGCAGTTGACGATCGACCTGATGATCGAGCTTGACCTCACCGATCGCGCCGCGTACAACCACGCGAAGTTCGCGCGCTACGACACGTTTCTTACCGGCTGGTGGAGCCAGACCCGCCGCTACCAGCAGATCGCCACCCGGCCCGGCGTGCTCTTCCTCTGTAGTACCCCGCAGATCGCGCTTAGCTACGCCACGGCGGCCGATCAGATCATGCGCGGCAGCATCGGCGCGACTGGCAGCCCGACCCACGAGCGCTACTACCCCGGCCGCCAGCACATCTTCTTCGCACACGAGACCGCGATCTACCGCGGCGACCTGACAGTGCTCGCGCTGCCAGCGTTGCCGCCCGATGTCCGGCAGGCCCTGGACGGCAGCAGCGCCCCTGCCCTCTCCCGCGTGCAGCTGTTCCCCGAAAAGCTGCTCGCCGGCGAAGGCTAGGCCGCGCGAAGCGTAGAGGTCTCTGGACGCCACGTCAGAATCTCAACGTTGGCCCAGTCGATCGCACCAGCAAGACCCCGATGCGCAGCCTGCGCACCCGCAAGCGAGCCGCGCGGCATCAAACGTTCCACGCTTCTACCCGGCGCTGGATCCTCAATCTCAAGCATCCAGATGACATGCCCTCCGCTTACCGCGACGATCATTCTCGCCACACTGCTCTGCTCGCCATCGCGCCAAACGACCCGCGGAAACGACACGCCGTCCTCATCGACGTCCAAATCGTCGTGCTCAACCTCGAACGCCACATCACCGCGGCGGACCGGCGGACCAGTGTCGGCCGCTGTCGTGAACGTGGTGTGAGGTAGCTCGGCCAGCAGATCCTCAATCGACCCAAGCGCGCCCGGGTCCAGCTGCGGCTGTTGCTCAACTACGGCAGCGACGCCGCGCTCAAGCTCCATGTAACGGGTCTGCAGCAGCCGTTGCATCTCGGCAGGCAGATGCACGAGCACCAAAAGCCACGTATCACGATCAAGCACCCCATCTCGTTCCCCACGAAACCGCCGGAGTTCGCTGCGCATCCGCTGCGCCCGCGGCGTGGAGGGCATGGTTGCTTCAAGCTCGCGGCAGGTCTCCTCAACGGCGATCGCCAGCGCACCGCTCAGCGTTCGATCCGACGGGTCGCCCTGCCACACAGCCAGCGCCAGAATCGCGGCATGCACCCTCATATCAGCGACGCTCATCACCAGCTAACAGTAGGCCGTCTTTGGACAAGCGGGGTAACGCAGCACGCGCGAGCTGCCTTGGGTCGAGCATCCCGAGCCGGCCGACGCTTCTGATGGGGCGATAATCTCAGGCTCATGGGCGTCAGCCTGACGATCGACATGACCCCTGATGTCACGCAGGTCACCGTCTCGCGTCACGGCTGGCTGCGTCTCACTTTCGCCGACGGGCTGACAGGCGAGGCGAACGTTCTAGGGCGGATGCGCGGACCGGTATTCGAGCCGGTACGCAGCACAGCCGGCTTCGCGCAGGTCCTTATCGATCGAGAGGTCGGCACGGTCGTATGGCCCAACGGCGCGAACCTCGCACCGGACACGCTGTATTACCGCATCCGCCAGGGACATTGGCCGGACGAACCTTCACGACGCTGGAGAATCCGGCTGATAGCCGCTTCTGTGGCCGGCGCGGTGCGGCGGCGCCACTGACGATCTCGTGCGAGCACTCTTCCTACGACGACCGATGCCGCCTGCAAGGACACGCCACCCGAAGGGCATTGACCAAAGGCGACAGTCGTCGGCGGGATCGCAACGATCACTGATGCGCCTGTCAGCGTTGTAACTAGAACATCCTGCTCGTCAGTGGCTCCGGGCCGTCGAGTACGCTCGTGCCCGCAGCAACCATCCCATGACAACAAAGAGGAGCAGATCTGTGACCGACTTCCTTGAGCAGAAGCGAGGCGAGATCGCAGCCCGCTTGCGTGAGCTCGAGCCGCTTGTAGACGAGTACGCGCGTCTACAGGCCGCAGCCCTAGCACTTGACGGTCTGCCGTCTGCGTCAGCCGCGCCACCGTCTTCGACCGCCGCTCCGGCTCGCGCAACTGCGGCCAGGCGCGGCCCCGGCCGGCCGCGTGGAAAGAGCAGCTCCGTGAAGGCTCCCGCGGCAGCGCGGCGACGTACTGCTGGCAGGCGCAAGGGCAGCGGCAAGCGAGGCCAGCAAGCAGTCGGGATCATCAGCGCGGAGCCTGGTATCACAACCGCCCATCTCGCTGAGCGGATGGGAATCAAGGTCAACTATCTCTACAGGGTGCTGCCGCAGCTTGAGAGCGAAGGGCGCATCGCCAAAGACGGCCGCGGCTGGAAGGTCGCATCTGCTTGACGTTCGCGCCAAAGGCCACGCAATGGCCTGACAGTTCTCCAGCACCTCGGCGCCACACCTAACAGATCGGGTGCTGGCACTCCAGTGGCCACCTACGACCGCCGTCAGAAAGCTCAAACGGCGTTCCCGGGAATCGCCCGTGTCTGTCGCTGCGAATGGTGGTAGTCCGCCGTGAATGCTCTCTACTCCGCCGCGAATCCAGCGACCAAGAGGCCAACGATGGCTCTAGGAAGCCAAATCCCAGCCGTTCCGCGGCGGAGTGCGCAGCAGCACGTTAGTCCGCCGCGAATCGCAAGAAGGACGGTCCTGCACGCTCTTAGCCGGCGCTGACGGGCCGCGTTCATTGCATTGCGGAGGTAACGCCCGATGTTCGCCAAGGGTCTTTGCGGAGAAGAGGTCGGTCGCCGAGCGCCAGGTCCATGGCGCTACGTGGCTGATGCCTGCCTAGTGATCTTGCGGGTGGGCAGAAATCTGGCGCCAACCTATGTCGTGGATGCGGCGAGTGGCTAGTGTCCTCGCCTCGGCTATTCGTCGAGGCCGAGCTGCTCGGCGCGCTGCCAAGCGCGCTCGGCGCCAATTTGATCACCGCGTTGCTGGAGCAGATCGCCCAAGCTGATCGCGCCCAACGCTATGCCTTGCTGCTCGGCGCGCTTGTACGCATCTTCGGCGGCGTCGAGGTCATTTAGCACCCTGTGCTTATGGCCGAGATTGACTAGGGCGCCATGATGGCCGCGCTCCACAGCTCGCGCATACGCCGCGAGTGCAGCGTGCTGATCATCACGCTCGGTGTAGAGATTGCCGAGATTGAGCGCTGCACGCGCACTGCCCTGTTCATCGGCGCGATGGTATGCTGCCTCGGCTCCAGAGATGTCGCCGAGTTCCTTGAGCATCTTCCCAAGATAGGCCCCGGCATCGGGGTACCCGCGTTCTTCGGCGCGCCGATAGGCTGCTTCAGCTGCGGGTAGATCCCCCTCGGCGCGGTAGAAATCCGCGAGGTTGATAGCGGCTTCGGGGCTGCCGAGTCGGTCGCCTCGCTCGTAGGCTGCCCTAGCGCCCGTGCGGTCGCCCTGCCGTTCCAGCAGGAGGCCGAGATTGAACGCTGCGTCTGGGTGGTCGAGTGCGCTGGCTCTAGAGAACGCCGCACGAGCATCCTCCAGTCGTCCTCGCTGGGCCAGCGAAAGGCCTCTCTTGAACGCGGCTTCAGCCGCCACCCGTCCCCCAGCAGTTTGAGACTTCCCCGGTGCCATGCGCCCAGCAGTCTATCGTCGTCGCGAACCGTAGCGGCGGCCGCGAATGGGTCTGGGAAGCGCCGTTCGCGATATAGGTGAGCGTGGTTGTTCGGCCGTGTCGTGGGGCTGGCGCGATCGAGGTTGCGGTGCCTTGGTCGTCGCGCTGAGGTGACTCCGCGCTCTCCTGCGCCACCCTTTCGCGGGCATGCTGATGGGAGTCGTGTTTTGGTCCGCCGCGAATCGGGTCTACTCCGCCGCGAATCAGGCGCCGAAGGCCACGAAAACGCAGTCGCGGAGCGGGTTTTGCTCGCTTGACCGCTAAAGCGAGGAGTGTGCGCTAACTCCGCCGCGAATGCAGGTGCTCGGAGAGGGGCCAGAGGCGGCGAAAACCTAGTGGCGAAGCGGCTTTACGCCGATCCGAGGGAAGCGCAAGATACGGTGACAGGAGATGTGGCTGCAGGCTGATGCGTGTGGCTGCCTTCTGTTTGTGTGCTGTCTGCCTGTGTTTGATGGCTTGTATGTGTGCCGGCTTGTGGGTGTGTGGCCTTGCCTTCTGGTGGCTCTGCTGCTGGCTGTAGGGGGGTACCCCTGTTTTGGCTACCAGGCGTCTGCTACCTTGCTCAGCTCATTCTTTTCTTGGCCTTTGGCTCTCCTTTGGCCTTCCCCCGCTTGATCGGGGTTCGCAGTACCTAGAAGCATCCAGGTAGCACCCAGGTTCTCCGGCCGACCAAGCCCCTATAGCTTGCAGCCGGATCTTCGATAGGCCCCGGACCGCCCACAGTCCCTTGGCGCTGGCGTTCCCTGTCTAACCATCCGTGGCTGCTGCGCTCTGGCTGGTGGTGCCCTCTGCAGTTATCTCACGCGGGCTCAAGTCTCGGTCTTCTATCGAGCATCGCCTGTCGTGCTTCTGCATTGACCTCTGCACCCAACTTCACCTAGTCGATCACTGCATGTAGCGCCCGGACCGGTGGCGCACGAGACAGAAGGAGGTCATATGCCAACCGAAGTGGAGGCGATCATCGCTCGCGCCCGCGCTCGTGGCGCCTGCCGTGAGGCGTGCAGCCCGAAACCGGACTACGCGGCGGCCAACCAGGTCCTGTCTCGTCAGGAGGCTGCGCTGACTCGTGCGATCAACTCCCGTCAGCCCGATCGGGTCGTGCTTGCTTGCCGCGATGCCGTCAACGCGTGGAGCCACCCGCCGTTTGATGGCCTCTGGCCCGATGACTGGTCGCGCTGGCAGCGCGCGCTTGATGACGCTCTCCGCCTACGCAGTGTGCTGCTTGAGGATCTCCTAGACCCTTCGCCGCGCGACGAGCAGCTTCAGCTCTCGTTCAGCTGAGCGGCCATCGCTTCTCACATAGCGCTCTCTATTGCGCGCGCACGGTCGGCGTCGACAGCGACACCGACAGCCAGAGGCCCGGTCTCCGCTTTGTGGAGCGCCGGGCCTTTCTCGTTCTCAAGGAAAGGAGCACTCATGTCCGATCAGGATGTGCTGGTCAGCGTGACCACTCGCCGATACGAGTCGCCCGCCGGCGTGGTCAGCCACGAGCGGACGGCCAAGGCCACCGGCAGCTTCGAGGCTGCTGTCGCTAGCGCTCTGTCTAAGCGGCTGGCGCCTTGGGCGCGCGAGCAGGCGATGCGTGCGGTACTTGCACGCCGGCCCGCCGCAGGACAGTCGGTCATCTACACCGGATTCTTCAGCAAGGTTCGCCAGTTGCGGATCGTCGTGCAGCCAGCCGAGACTGCTTGGAGCGCAGTGCGGGCCAGCCCGAGGAAGCTGCCTGGCTTGTTCTTGGATCGCGCGGCAGACACCGCGGGTCTTTGCACGGATGAGGGGAGCGTGGCATGAGAACGCTGGTAGCGCGTGGCAGCGAGCCGCCGCTTGCTGCTGACGCGATCTCGGTGCGGCTGGCGCGTCAGGCTCGCCACCATGACGCTCTACGTCACGCGGCATTGGTCTGCCGAGCACGCGATGACCGTGCTGGCGCGGCGCTGTGTACTCGCCGGCTAGCCGAGTTGCGTGCCAAGCGGCCTGCCCGCTGAACCGTCGTTTTCGTCGAGCCGTGGCCTGGTGGCTCTCAACCTCCTGGCTTGCCGTCCTGACTTGGCTTCACCTTCTGCGTGATGTCTGTCTAGCTTTTTTTGCGGTCGGGTCACTGCGCCGCGCCCAAGACTCTCCATTTAGGGCACGGCGGCCCAGCCGTTCTCCGCGCAGGCGCGCGGCGATGCGCTGGCCGGTCACTGCGCGCCCGCCGGTAGCGCCGCCTCTGTGGGCGCCTCTGGCTGCTGAGTGCGTTCTCGCGCCCCGGGCGGGCGGCAATGCGTGGCGCGGTCAATGCGCCGCGCCCCCTCTTTGGTTCCACGATGCTCGCGGCGTGGTCGCGGGCGAGAAAGGAGCATGCGATGCGCAAGCTCGCATATGTAGTGGTCGCGCTTGCTGTGATGAGCGTGGCTAGCCAGCAGTCGTTTGAGCCGCTGGTGGTGATGTTCGCGTTCCTGGTCGCGCCGTTGCTGTACGTGGTCGCGATCGCGTTCGTGCTGGTGGTGATGGCCTCGCCGGCGGTGTTGGCTGTGGCGGGCTGGCTTTGGTGGTACCGGCGCCGCCACGGCTGCCTACCACGCTGGGCGCAACGGCTGCTGGCGTGGTTGCGCGGTCAGGCGAAGCGGTTGCCTGGCGTGATGGTCGTGGTCGCGTTCGCGCGACGGCTGTTGCGGGCGTGGCAATGCGCGGCGCGGTCAATGCGTGCCACCGACTGAGCAGCAGGCCCGGCCGGGAATTGCCGCCGGGCGGCGGGTTTGGCGCGGGCGGCATGGGGTTGCCCGCGCAAATTCGTGCCGGGCAATTTCGCGTTTCGGCACGACGTATAGATGAGCGTCCTTATCGGAGGAACAGATGACTGCAGACACATCCACATCGATTGACACGTTCGCGCAGCGGCTAGACGAAGACGACCGTGCGCTCCTAGAGCATTTGGAAAGCCTTCAGGTGCGGCTGGAGCCGGGGGTTCTGGCACGAGTGATGGCGTTGCATGAGGCCGGCAAGAGCGTTGAGGTGATCGCCGGCAAGCTTTACCTGCACCGGCTGGTGGTGCTGATTGAAGTCCGTCGCGAGCTTGACCGTCGCGAGCAGACCGCGACGCTTAGCGTGAGGGAGTGGAATCGCTTGGCGGAGGGCACGCATGTGCCGGCCAAGCCGCTACGCGAGCTGATCGAGGCAGAGGTGCGCCGCCACCCAGGCTCAAGCCGGACCCGTGTGCTGCGCGACGCGGGAATCGCCGATGAGCGGCAGGGGCAGCGGCTGTTGGGGTTTAGGCCACACACCGGCTGCACCCGTCTCAAACAGACGCTGCCCTACGAGCGCGCAGTCGCTCTGGTCCTGGCGCTCGGCTTGATCCCAGCGGAGTTCGGGCTATGAGCGCCGCGAGCAACGCCCCGACGTTGCCTTTGGCGGAAGGGCTGGGCAACTCCTACGTCAACGATCGCGCTCGCCATCGGATCGTGCTGGTCGGCGTCGACGCCAACGGCGTCTGGGTCGTCTACGACATCGACGCGCACTCACGCAAGGCGAGCCGTGGGTTGCTTGTCGATCGCCTTGAAGGCAAGCAGGAAAACCTTGCGCACGCCAGGCCACTGGCGCTCGAGTACACCGCAGACCAGGTTGCGTTCGCGAGCGGACGGCGCGTTGAGCAGGTCTGCCCCAACCCGCTGCCCAGCGCCACGCGGATTCCCATGTGGCTGATTCGCGCGCATGTCCGCACCGCCGCCGAAGCGATCGCTGGGGGGCAGCTACCGCCGCCGCGGGCGTGGTGGAACGCGCTTGTCGCAGACGCAAACATCGGCGCGGCCAGCGCCGAGAAGCAAACCGACTCCAAGGAAGGAGCAGACGATGACCGCACTGACAGCGCCAGCGGAGACTCAAGCCGCCGGGGAGGCGGGCGAGGAGCTGCTGCCGATCACGATCAGGCGTCCCGACGGCGTCGAAGAACAGCACGAGCTCAGCCCGTGGTGCCACCGCGAAATTCATCTCGCGGTGCTGCATACCCGCACGCTGGGGTACGTCGAGATCGCGGCGGGCCGTCGCGTCAAGAACGGCAAGCTGCGGATCTACACCCGCAGAGAACCTGATCACTTCCACCCTGCCGGCGGACACCACGACCCTAACTGGCATGCGCCACTGCTGGCGCTGGCAGCAAGATATGACGCGCAGGGCGATGAGGTGTTCGCCGGGATGGCGCCGCGCATCACGCACGCGGTAGGCAAGGAGGAGGTCCACTGGACCGGCTGCCTGTGGGTGGACGTCGACGAGCCAGGCCACCAAGACCGTGTCGAAGCGCTGCTTGCAAGGTTTCCAGCGCACCTGGAAATCGACTCTGCCGGCGGCGGCCAAGACCCCGCCGACCGCCACCGTCACCTGGTCTGGCTGCTGGACCGGCCGATGCCAGCACGCACCGTCACCGACCACGCCAAACGACACTACCTAAACCCCCGTGAGGTGATGCAGCCCACAGCGGAGGGGAAGCTGCAGCTGGTCGGCTACCGCGACCTGAAGACCGGACGCGTAGTCACCAACGCGCAGACGGTGGAGTGGATCGAGCGTGCACACCGCCGCCTGATTTATCAGCTTGGCTACACGATCAAAGACGGCAAGAAGGTAACGGTTGCCGACAAAATCTGCCAAGACCGCGCCAGGGTGCTGCGGCTCGCAGGCACCCGCAACGGTAAGACCGGCCGGCACGCGCGGATCGTGCGGATGGATCTCGCGCTGGCGCCGTATTGCCCGGCGGCGCTGGTTGGGGCGCTGCCGGACCCGCCGCACTCCCAGTCGGTCCGCAAACGCGACCTGCGCTCACGCAAATACGACGCCTACCGGCTGATCCCAACCTCGGTGTATTTCCCGCTGCTGGCGGGCATCGAGGTTCCCGGCAAAGGCAAGGTCCACTGCCCCTCACCGACGCACCCTGACCGGGAACCGTCGTGCAGCGTCAGCGAGTACGTCTGGTTTTGCCACGGCTGCGGAGCCGCCGGCACGATCTACGACCTCGCCTCCCTGGTCAAGGGCGGACCCACCCGTGAGGCGCTTGTCGCCTCAAAGCAGTGGTTTCGCACCGCAAGCGAGCACGTCAGAGAGCAATGCACCCACGTCCTCTGAACACGACCGCCGCACGCGGCCACCCCGCCCCGGCAATGGCCCGCAAGCCAGCCCAAGCTCACCCCGCAGCACAAGGCCAGTCCGGTGCTGCGCCGCAAACAAAGCCGCTCGCGCGGCTCACATCAACCAAAAGAAAGGCAGGACCACATGGATGATCGTCACACAACTCAACTGCGTCGCAATGACCGGATGCCCTGGCTGCTGGAACTGTGCACCGGCACGACCGACGAGATCGGCGGCGCAGAGGAGCTCGTCTGCAACGAGGACGAACTCGCCGCGGGCGGCTTCAGCATCCGCACTGCCGAGGAAGATGCGGGGGAGTTCATTCCCGCGCCTTCCGCTGATGACGCGGACACCGACGGGAGCGGCCGACACTCGTTTGCGACGCTGCTCGAGCACTTCCCCGCAAGCCAGTTCAAGCAGCAGCTTGAGATTTACGCCGGGATGCAGCCCCAGCACGTCGCAGTCCTTTGAGCAACCCACAGGCAAGCTCTGCGGGCTAAACATCCATCGAACACCGCCCGCAGAGTTTTGCCCTACACCCGGACGGGCCGCAAGAGATTGACGCCCTATTCGCAGCGTACATGCCGCGGCGTTGATCGAGCAGACTGACCAGCGAGCACCGTCCCCCTCTAGCAGCCACCGCAAACCGCATCGCTGCACCCGCGGCTGCGCATAGACCCCTCGCGTGCCCAAGCAGCGCGTCTGCTGCTGAGCCCGCTGAAGCGAAGCGTTGCAAGCCAACGCTGACATCAACCCACTGACCATCCCTCCCGGAGAGCGGGTGGTCGTTCTAGGCATGGCCGCGCGGCGTGCACCAGCAACGTCGCGCGGCCATCGCCGCGGCAAAGGAGAGCATATGAGTGAAGCACACGTTCAGCTACGCGAGCATGACAAGATCGAAAACGGCGAACGACGAATCACATACGTCTGGAACCTCACCGACACCGACGATGGTGGTACGCGCCAAGCGGTCCTCAACGTCGAACACCGCAAGCATCGCAGAGGCGGAGCCTTCACGGCCGCGGCGCTCTCACGCACAGAACACAAAAGTCCTACCGCCATAAGCTTTGAGTTCGAGGCGCTGACGCAGGGAATATGCCGCATCGCCCGGGAGCCCGTCAACAGGTACTCCGAGGCGAAGCTAGAAGCGTTTGCGGCGAAGGCGGTGGAGATCCTGCGCGCAAGGTACGGCTCCCAGGATCCGGAGGTCGGCTCCTACTTCGCCGGGCGGCGGCCATGACCAACACGATCATTATCCGCCACACCAACACCGACGGTACTGTCATCGAGGGCACCGTTCGCGGTGATGGCTCACAGCAGATACTCAAAGCTCACGCGCTGAAGTGGTCACGCCGGCTTGCCGTGTGGTACTTGCAAGGCAGCCGCGGCCGCGCACCGAAGAGACATCGGATTGACGCTATCGCCGAGAGCCTCAAGGGCGCGGGGTTTCAGACGCAAGTAGAGGTTGAGCAGTATAAGCCTGAGGAGGCCTTCGGCGCCCTGCAGAACGCCGGCACGGCAAGGGCAGACGCTCTCGCGGCACGCGCAGAGGCAAAGAGCGCCAGTGCGAGCGATAGCTTCCAGGCGTCGCGCGACGCTATCGCGGGAATCCCGGCAGGGCAGCCGATTCTCGTTGGGCATCACTCCGAGCGGCGGCATCGCAAAGACCTCGACCGCAGCGACCGACACGGGCAACGGTCACTCCAAGCGCACACCGAAGCGCAGTCGGCTGCTCGCCGCTCTGAGGCGGCGGCATCTCGGGCACGGCGACGCGAAAACCCGGTGGTCATGGCGCGACGAATGAAGCGTCTGCAAGCCGCACAGCGTGACCTTGAACGCCGCCTGCCACGCGAACCTGGATTGCAAGCGCGGCTCACCGACGTCACGAGCGAGATCGGATTCTTGGATGAAGCGATCGCCGCCAGCGGCGTCAAGCGCTACGCGCCGAGTGACCTAAAAGCCGGCGACCGGGTAACGATTCACGGCAGGCAGCGCATCGTCGCAAAGGTTAACCCCAAGACCGTCGCGGTTGACACTGGGTACAGCTGGACTGACAAGTATCCGTTCTACGAGATCACAGGCCACGAACCCGTCTGCACAAGCTAGCCCGCCACTCCACCACCACAAGGGGAAGGACAAGTCATTGACGACCATCGAACCCAGGCATCTATCAACCACAGCCGGAAAGCTCGGTCCTTTGACCACTCAGAACATAGGCATTGCTGATGCGTATCAGAGTGCTGCGGAGAGCCCGCAACTGCTCGTCCTGCTCAAGGGACCGCGGCTGCTGCGGCCTGACGGCAGCGTCCTGGCGGTCCTTGAGAACGACGGACGCTGGTACACGCCGCAGGGACTGCCGTCCAGCGGCATCTGCGTTCCCGTCGTGAAGGTAGATGCCTATGTTCGCCCGCAGATCAGGGCCGCTGCCGCCCGCGCTAACGACCGGGCGTGGCTTACGGCGGCGGTAGAGAAGATCCATGAGCTCGCCGCGGCACAGGCGAGCATCACCAGTGACGACGTGTGGGCCGTTCTGGAGATGCCGCCACGGCAAAGCCGAATGATCGGCAACGCGCTTGTCGCAGCACAGCAAGCCGGGCTCATCGAGCCCACCGCTGAGCATCGCCCTTCCAGACGCAGGGAGAACCACTCCCGGCCTGTCCGCGTCTGGAAATCGCTGCGCTACGGCCAGCAGTCGATCTGCTGATTCCCCGGTAGCGCCGCTTGGCGCCCGTAGCGGCGCCTACCCACATCCGTCAACCAGCAAGCGCCGCCCGGCGGGCGGCTCCTTGACGTGCGCGGCCGGCGTAGGTCGTGCAGCACTCATACCCCAAACGAAAGGAAGCATCGTGTCAAACCTAGTCATCGAGATGCCACGCTCTACCCAAAAGCCGAGCCGGCAGCGCCCTGACCACGAGCGCCGTCAAAGCGGTCGGCGTGCAGCAGAGGAGGCACGCTGGCTGGCAGCCGCCATACGCAGCCAGGGTCACGAGACACAGCTCGATCTCAAGCGCGACCAGATAGTCGATTTGCTGCGCCGCGGAGCAGGTGTAACTCAAATTCTGCGCGAGATAAGCGCCGCACACGAAACGCCGAGCAGTGAGATTGGGCGCGCGCTTGAACTGCGCCGCACGCTGCAGCTCGTCGAGCAAGGGGCGCCTGAGGTAGATGGACTCGCGATCGGCACGGCAGACATGCGCCGCATCCTGGCTTACCTGGACACCCGCATCCTGGCGTTGCAGCGTCGCGCACGACGGCTCGCCTAACTCGTTCTGCACACATATCTCAGACAGGAGGCTCGTGCGGCGCGAGCCGTCCGGCCTCCTGTCAGAAAGGAGATCCCCGGAGATGGATAGGTCCCAAGCCAGACAGGCACGCCGCCAAGCCCGCCTAGATGCCGTACGCAAGGAGCACAAGACAGCCGACTCAGAGTCCGGTGGCGAGGCGGCGAATTACCGCTTCGTGGTGGTCAGGGAAGCGTGGGTGCAGGAGCGGCGCCATATCACGATGTGCGCGGAGCGCTGGCAGGTCGATCAAATCGCTGTCGCAGAGCTAAAGCAGGGTTGGATGCCGCTGTGCTACTACGACCTAGACGAGGAACCTGCGCCGGCAGAAGGCGACCGGGTATGGGTTGATGGCGACAAAGATGTGGCAGCCGGCGAATACAAAGTCACAGATGTACGCGAGAACGGTCTGCTGATTCTTGAGGCGGCCTACGAGCTTGAAGGTGAGGCTACCGCCACGACGATAGACAAAGTGATCGTGCTATCGCGCGACTCGCCTCATCCCACGCTGCCGCGCCGGTATGACCTAGCCGCAGTCCTCGTCGTGTTCAACTCGGCGCCCAGCTCTCCCACCACGAGCTAGCCGCCTGGGCGTCTGCCCTGGTTGTCCCTGCCGCACCGCGTCTCGCCGAAGAGACAACCCGTCGCAGCGTCTCACGCGGGACGCGGCCAACATCAACAAAGGGAGTCCTATGACCCATAACTCAGCAGCACGCGCCATCTCTGCCGAGCTTGCCAACATCTTTTATACCGCGTGGCCCTGCTACGTGCATTACCTCGACCCCAGCAACATCCATAGATTCGCAGACCCGCCCGGCTGGGAGGACGCAACGGAGCTAATCACCGCGCTAGAACAACTTGAGCCGTGCGATGACACCTACCAGCCACTAACTCTTCCGATGCGAACGGCCATCAGCGAGGAGATCACCAAAGGCAACGAGCGGCACGTCGCATGCCTCTCCCTTGCCGTCGCGTTGACACGCACCATCCCGTCGGTATTCCACGCGGTCCTCCAAGGCGAATGGAACGCCACGCCGAACGCACACGACAGCGTCGGCTATCGCGATGCGATAGCCGACGCCTTCGCACGCCGGGCCGCTGGCCCAGTCGACCAGGTGCAATTCGACCTGACTATGGCGGCACTAACGCAACCGGAGGAGCAGCCGACGGAGGTCAACTGCGACTGGCAGTACATGGTGCGTTTGACAGGTCTTAGCATGGGCGGCGTTTGCAACGCACTCGATGAAATGCCGATGCGGTGCTTCGTTGACCGTGACGCGGCCCGTGCGTGGGCGTTCGCGGTTTGTGTTGGGGAGTGCGATCTTCTATGCGACCCCGGTCTAATGCGTCGGTCTGATTATCGCGCGGTGATGGAAGAGGTCGCTGCGTTCCAGCAGCCATCGCAGACGTGGCTGTTGCCGACCACGGCGAACACGCTACGCATCACCAGCCGCAGCACGCCGTGGCAAGAGTGCAGCGCAGCGAAATAAGCAGGCCCTCATTTGCTTGCTGTCGCCTGATACAGCGGCCCGTGTGTCGCGTTCAGAAAGGGAGATTAAATGCCAAAGTCAACGCCTATCTATGTCCTATCGCCACAGGGTCTCCTGGACCGTAGCAGCCGGCGGATAGTGCGCCACGCAGCAGCGGAGGTCCAGAAGGTGCAGCCGCATGGCACACCACGCAACGGATTCATGGAAATGTGCTTTGTACAGCACGCCGAGACCGGCGAGTTCATCGGCCAAGTCTGCGAAGGCTCGCTCAGTGCGACATCGCGACGACGCGTGCCTCGAGACCTCGCCGCCGAGGCGCGAGACCACCGCCAAGCGGCGCGCGAAGGAGGCCAGAAATGATGGTGCAGGCGCTAGCCAGCCCGCAGCCGATAAGGACACGCAAAGATGCACGCCGGCTGCAGATAGTCCCTGAGTGCTCCGCGACCGTCCATCTGCCGACGATCGCGCTACAGGGACCTGACGGCCGTCAAGGGTCACTGCCGGGCATCTGTTGGCCGGCGCTGGCGACCAGACAGTTTCAGCGGCCCGGCAAGCCCATCATCGGCTGGTGGGAGATCGCGCGGCCCGAAGCCGAGCATTACCTGATCGAATGGCGGCATAAGCTGCACCTCGCAGGCGAGAAGTACACGCGGCCGTTCGGGCGGATGTTCTTTTTGATGGAGGTCATGGGACGGCCAGCAGCCGTCGTAGCGTTGGCGTCAAGTTGTAACAAATGGGTCAGCAAGAAGCACAGCCTCACACGCTATGACTGCGTTGACATCGCGCGACTTTGCCGTAGCCCCGACCAGCGCGACGAATACTGCCTGCGTGTAGTGCTGCGACTAGCGCGAGAGTACCTGGTGCCGTTGTGGCCGCTGCGCTACCCCAAGAAGTGGACCGAGGTTCGCGCTGCGTGCGCTAACAGCATGCCCTCCACTGCGTCCGCTCAACCGGATGGCAAGAGCGGGATGTACCGGTTCGACGGCTGGGTACGGCTCCGGGTCACGCGCGGGAAGGGTGGCGGTGGAAAACGTGGCCGGCCGTCCAAGGCGGCCGAGATCGGGGATGGAACGCGCGGACTGTGGGTCTACTTCTACCCCACCGCACGAGCCGACGCTGATCCGCAACCGCAACTACGCCTAGTTGCGTGATCCGCAGGGCACTGACAGCCAGCCTCCTCGTGTCTGCTTGAGCATTAGCTGGTTGCCCGACACACTTACTGGCCGTCTAGAGCCCACGCAGCAACATCACTAACCAAGGCGCACTCGTAAGGACAACCTGCCCTGCGAGGCGCTCACTGCTCACCTCTTTTGGGGGCGAGCTTCATCTATTTCTGGCCTGCCTGTGATGTTCGCGATCGGCGACGGAGGCTGGCCAGATTCACCATGCAACCCGCAAACCGGGAGGCGCAATGACTCAAACCGCTGTGATCGAGCCTGCGCTCAGTCTCTTTGATATTGACCTATCTGTCGCTGGTGAGTCAGTTATCGCCAAGCCAGTCACAACGAGCAGTGTCGCGGCAGCCGATGAGGAGGTGCTGCCGCCGGCTGCGGCCAGTGAGCGTGTCGCGCATAATCTCGCTGTTATCCGGCTGATGCGCGACTTGCGCGAGCGTGATGCTGCGCCGACCGGTGCGGAGCGCGGCGTGCTTGCGCGTTGGGCGGGCTGGGGCGCGGTGCCAGAGGTCTTTGATGAGACCGTCGAGCGGTATACCGCTCAGCGGCAGGAGCTGAAGGTGCTGCTTGGCGCGGCCGGCTATGACGCTGCACGACGCTCCACGATTAACGCGCACTACACTCATCCGCTGATCGCTGAGGCGATGTGGCAGCTAGCCCAAAAGCTGAGTTTCCCTGGTGAGCGTGTGCTTGAGCCGGGATGTGGACCCGGCGTGTTTGTCGGCCGTGCTCCTGAGGGCGTGAGCATGACCGGGGTAGAGATTGACCCCACCACCGCCGCGATCGCGCAGACGCTATACCCGCACGCGAGGATTCACGCCGCGTCCTTTGCAGATGTCAGGGGCCTGGCGGACGCCAGCTTCGACCTGGTGATCGGCAACGTGCCGTTCGGCAACTTCGCGCTCTATGACTCGGCGCACAACGAAGGCAAACACTCGATTCACAATCACTTTCTGATCAAGAGCTTGGCATTGTTGAAGCCCGGCGGCTTGCTTGTTGCGCTCACCAGCCGTTTCACGCTCGATTCGCAAGGCGATAGCGCACGGCGTGAGATGCACCAGATGGCCGACCTGGTTGTCGCTGTGAGGCTCCCAGCGGGCGCGCATCGCCGCGTCGCGGGCACTGACGCACTCACAGATCTGGTGGTGCTACGCCGCCGCGAGAACGCTCACCCGTCCGGGTCTGCGTCTTGGGTGCAGAGCGCGCCGGTTGAGATTGACGGCGAGCAGGTGCTGCTCAACGGCTACTTCGTAGAACACCCTGACCATGTCGCCGGCACACTCGCAGTCGCTGAGGGCATGTACGCGCGTGAACTCGCTGTTCAGGGAGAGACATCCGGCGAGGCGGTAAGCGCCGCGATCGGCGCGGTCGTCGATACGCTCGCGCCTGCTAGCGACGCGGCCGAGCGGCCAGCGTCACCAGTAGCCGGGCGGCAGGTGGCGATGGATGAGCCGGTCTCGCTTGATCTGGGGGAGCAGTGGGACGGGCATATTCTCGCGTTGGCCGGCGGCGGCTTTGCTGAAGTCAGCGGCGGTGAGGCCGTGCGGCTCACGGTTCCCAAGAGCGCTGCGGGCGAGCTGCGGCTGCTGTTGAGGCTGCGCGACCAGGCCGGCGCTCTGCTTACCGAGGAGGCCGCGCATGTCGGTGACGCTGCGCATCTGGAGCAGCTGCGCGGCGAGCTGCGGTCCAGCTACCAGCGCTACCTGCGCACCTGCGGTCCGATTAACCGGTACAAGACGCAGGGCACGGGGCGGACCGATCCCGATACCGGCGAGCCGATAGTACGCCGTTCCTATCCGCGGGCGGTGCGGCTGCTGATCGGTGATCCGCTTGGGCCGCTTGTGCTTAGTCTGGAGCTCTTTGACGAGGAGACGCAGACTGCGGCCGAGGCTGATCTTCTGCGTCATCGTGTCTTGCGCAGCCGCGAGACGGTCACGGAGGTCAACACGCCGCAGGACGCGTTGGCGGTCTGCTGCGGCCAGGTCGGCCGGGTCGATCTGCAGCTGATCGCCGGCCTGCTTGGCCTCTCGCCTGAGAAGGCGCGTGCCGTGTTGGGCGAGCTTGTCTACCAAGACCCAGACAGCAACGGTCTGGTGCCCGCTGCCGAGTATCTGTCAGGCAATGTTCGCGTCAAGCTCGATCGTGCCCGCGAGGCCGCTGTGAGCGACGCGGCGTTTGAGGTCAACGTAGCGGCGCTTGAGGCGGTTCTGCCGGTGCCGCTTGGCGCCGATGAGATCACCGCGAGGCTCGGCGCCGTGTGGATCTCTGAGCAGGTGCATCGGCAGTTCCTTGCCGAGCTGCTGCAGGACCCCTCGATCGTCGTGGAGTATGGCGGCGGCAACATCTGGGCGGTCAAAGGCCACTGCTTTGGGACGCTCGCCGAATCGGAGTGGGGCACCGCCAGGATGCCGGCACCGGAGATAGCAGCGGCGCTACTGGCGCAGAAGCCGATCGTGGTGCGGGACCACAACTCGCTCACCGACCGCTATGTCGTCAATGCAGACGAGACGACCGTTGCCCAGGAGAAGGCAGCGGCGATGCAGCACCGGTTCGCCGAGTGGTGCTGGGAGGATCCAGACCGCGCCAGCGAGCTTCTGCGGGAGTACAACGCGCGGTTCAACAGCCTGGTGCTGCGCGACTACAGCCCGCTTGGAGACGCGCTCAGCCTGCCGGGGCTGGCCGAGACGTTTGAGCCGCACACCCACCAGCGCGCAGCGGTGGCGCGAATCATCAGCGAGCGCTCGGTCGGCCTCTTTCACCAGGTTGGCGGCGGGAAGACCGCCTCGATGGTGATTGCTGCACACGAGCTACGCCGGCTAGGCCTGGCAGAGAAGCCAACGGTCGTCGTCCCGAACCACATGCTTGGACAGTTCGCACGGGAGTGGCTGCAGCTCTATCCGATGGCGAAGATCCTCGCCGCCGGCACCGACGATCTTGCCAAGGACAACCGGCGTAAGTTCGTCGCGCGGGCTGCCGCCAACTCATGGGACGGGATCATCATGACCCGCAGCGCGTTCGAGCGCCTCGGCGTAAGCCCTGAGTTCGAGCGGGACTATCTGGAATCAGAGGTCGCGGAGTTCCGTGAACACCTCGACGCGCAACGCAAACGAGGCGCCCAGCTGACCATCAAGCGGCTGGAGAAGCAGGTCATGCGCGCCGAAGCTGCTCTAAAGAAGCGACTGGATGGCGCGGTGGATGCCGGGGTGAGCTTCGAGCAGACCGGCATCGACTACTTGCTCATTGATGAGTCGCACGGATATAAGAACTTGGCGACCGCAAGCAACATTCCGGGCGCGGCGATCCCCGGGTCAAAGCGTGCATCGGACCTGCATATGAAGCTGGAATATCTCCGTGAGGTACACGGCGACCGCGTCGCGACGATGGCGACAGCAACCCCGATCGCCAACAGCATCACAGAGGCGCATGTCATGTGCCGCTACCTGCGTCCGGATCTGCTCGCACACGCGGGGATCAAGCACATCGACGCGTGGGCAGCGACATTCGGCGAAACCGTCACACAGATGGAGATGGCCGTCACGGGAGGCGGCAACTATCGCCTGAACACCCGGTTCGCGCGGTTTCAGAACGTGCCGGAGATGCTGCGCATCTTGCACCTGATAGCCGACGTCAAGACAGCGGAGGATCTCGACCTGCCGACACCGCCGCTGAAGGCTCGCCCGGATGGCCAGTGCTTGCCAGAGACGATCGTCATACCTACGCCGCCGGAGGTCAAAGACTACCTGCATCAGCTCGCCGAGCGTGCGGAGAAGGTCAAAAACCGTCTTGTCACACCAGACGAAGACAACATGCTCAAGATCTCCACTGACGGCCGCAAGGCCGCGCTGGATATGCGTCTGGTTGGCAACGGTGAGCCGGTCGCGGGGCGATGCAAGCTAGATGTGGTCGCAGAGAACGTCGCGCGTATCTACCGCATCACGCGAAACGTCGCCTACCGAATCCCACGCACTGATGTGCGTCAGTCGGCGCTTGGCTCGTTGCAGATCGTCTTCTGCGACCTCTCTACGGCGCATCCCACCCTGTGGAACGCCTACCACGAGCTGCGGCGGCTACTGGCTGACAGAGGCGTAAATGCCGAGGAGGTGCGCTTCATACATGAAGCCAAGAACGACACAGACAAGGCTCGGCTGTTCGAGGCGTGCCGTTCAGGTCAGGTCGCGGTGCTCATCGGCAGCACAGAGAAGATGGGTGTTGGGACCAACATCCAGGCGCGAGCAATCGCGCTTCACCACATTGACTGCCCGTGGCGGCCAGCCGACATCGAGCAGCGCGAGGGCCGCATCCTGCGGCAAGGCAACCAGAACTCCGGCGTGCGGATCTACCGCTACGTCGTGGAAGGCAGCTTCGACGCCTACTCCTGGCAGACCGTTGAGCGCAAGGCCCGGTTCATCGGCCAAGTCATGCGAGGCCGCTTCGACGTCCGCGCGATCGAGGAGATCGGCGATAACGCACTGTCGTTCGCCGAGGTCAAGGCGCTAGCCGCCGGCGACACACTCATCCTCGAGCAAGCCAATCTCAACGCGGAGGTAACCCGGCTGCAACGCCTGCAGCGCGCATACCACAACAACCAGGCGGCACTGCAAAGAGCCGTCGAGAAGCACAGAGCATGGCTAGTCAAACTCGACAAGGATATCGCCGCGCTCGACGCGGTGATCGCCCGCAAGATCGACATACACGGCGAGAAGTTCGCGATCATCATCGACGGTGCGACCTACACAAGCCGCGCCAAGGCCGGAATCGCGCTCGTCGACCTGCTTGGTCCTGCGGCAGCGAATGTGAGCAGACCGATCGGCGAGCTCGGCGGGCTGATCATCTCAGCAGTCATCCGATACAGCATCATCGAGGATGTGCGAGAAGCTCAACTGAGCTTTGACGGCCTGCCGGTCAAGGCGGCGCGGGCGAGCATTGCGGAGGCGCGCACGGACCCCCTCAAGCTCATCCGCCAGCTGGAGGCCCGCATCAACAGCCTTGGCACGCAGCGCACCAAGACGATCGCTGCTCAGGCTGAGGCGCAGGCCGAGGTGCAGCGCGCCCGGGCGGCGATCGGCGTGCCGTTCAAGCACGCCGACGCGCTTGATGCGGCTTCAGCCAAGCTCGATTCCGTCAACGCTGAGCTCGCAGCCAAGGCAATCGCTCAAGAAAGGCCCACCGCCGTGGAGGGCAACCACGGTCCATCCATCGACGCAGTCACAGCGGCACCCGTCGGCGCTACCGCGTCCGACGAGATTCCCATCTGAGGACACCCGCAGCAAAACCGCCCCGGGTCGCCGCCAGTCGCGGCGGCGGGCGGGCTCCTCGTCCTGCTCCTCGGCGGCGGAGCAGACCGCCGTTCATCTCCTCTCGCGGTGCTCATCCAACCCCCACTGGGGAGCGTCGCGACTTCTAAACCCCTTCTACAAGGAGGCCAGGTATCTCTATGTCTAGAGCAGCAACTACCGACGGCACGCTGAGCATCCGCTTGGACCGGTTGTTCATACCGCAGAACGTGCGGGACATCGATGAGGAATGGGTCTCACAACTACAGTGCTCCATCAAGGCGCGCGGCGGCATCACAGAACCAGTCAAGGTGATTGATGCCAACCCTGCCGTGCATGGCGAAGCATACGACTATGTGTTGGTCGCAGGTTTTCACCGCGTACAGGCGGCGCGTCACCTGCACTACGAGACGATTCCTGGCGTTTACGGCGATGCCGAGTATGAGCACACCGACCGGGCAGTGGAGAACATGCTCCGCAAGCCCCTAAACCCATACGAGGAGGTCATCGCAATACGGGCAATGCTTGATGAGGGCAAGAGCGAGGCGCAGGCCGCAGCAATACTGGGCTTGACTAAGAATCTAGTAACGCGGCGCGTCAAGCTGCTGCAGCTCCCCGAAAGCGCTCAGCGGCTCGTCGGCGATGGCACGATCGCGCTTTCGGCTGTCGACTCGATGCTCGCGATCGCACAGGCCGGCTCGGAACTACTCGACGCAGCGCTCGAGTACATCGCCGAGTACGCGGAGGAACTTGAGGGCGATGAGCTTCTCCACAGGCCGCTTGAAATAGTGACCGATGCGGTCGCATACAGCGAGCGCGATGTCTTTGTCGCACCTTTGAATGTGGTGCCGTTGGACAACCTTGATGCCCTTCGGCTCGATGACGAGCCGACAGTCGCTTTGGTGGCCAAGGCAACCGAACTGAACAAGAAGCTCAACCCTCACAGCTGGGGCGCTCCCCGCATCCGCTTCACCGAAGCGGAGGTCGATCGCGCACGCGCTGCCGGCGTGCTGCTTGAGTGCGGCGAGGAGGCGCCACTGGCCACCGACTTCACCGTCTACCAAGACCTCTGCCGCACCGCCATCGCCTCCGGCGTCGAAGGACTTACGCAGCAGATCGCCGAACGCGCCGAAAGCCTGGCCGAACGCGCCGAAAGTCAGGAGACCAGCAGCGAGAACACCACAAGAAAGGCGACGCCTGATGAGCAGGAGGGCGCTGCGCTTGAAGCGGCGCATCGTCGTGAGATGCGCCAGCTCACCGCGACGGCGCACGCCGCCAATCTTGACCTCGGTGACTCGCTTCGCAATGGTCTGACTGTTATCGACCCCAACGATCTGGCCGTCGCACGCTTTTTCGTCTACGCGCTGCTGGGCGTCGACACCATCAGCGGCGGCTATGGCAAAGACACGGTGGTATCCACGATCGCGCTACGTGGGATTCGACTCGTGATCGGCGAGTTTCGCCAAGACGTGACCAAAACCCTCAAGGATGGCAGCCGCGGCGCGCTGCGGATTACCTACGGTGAGGGCCTCAAGCATGAGAACCAGTCTCACTGGCTCTGGAAATACCTCGACGGCGCCAAGAGCGCCGGGGAGCTCTACGGTCGCGCGCTGGTCGTGATCGCCGCCGAGCAGTATGCCTCCCGGCTCGTGCTGCCCACGAGCCAGCAGAGATATCCGCTGGAGTGGGCCTCGCACAACGACATCGCGCTCAAGGCGCTAAAGAACCTCGCCGGCCCCCACATCGCCCAAACGCTAAAGGCGCTGGAAAAGGCGATCGCCAAGGCCGAGCGCGAACACAAAGAGGCTCGCGAGGACTTGAGGGCGCAGCGCCGCAAGCGCGAAGCTACCCACCCCTCACCGGGGAATCTCGCTACTGAGGACGATTTCGACGAAGACCATCCCGAAGACCGCTACCTCAACTCGCTGGACTCAGACTCCAGCGCACTCAACGACGACGATCAGCAGCAGATCGACCTCACCCGCGACATCGCCACGGCGCGCGCAGCAAAACCAGCAGGGGATGAATCCATCGCCCAACAATCCGAGCGAGTAATCGCCTGCGCTCCTGCGGGCTCAGCTGGCCCTGTAGATCAATCCGATAACGCAGCCGCGCTCGTCGGTGACGACGTCGTGGACGCCTCCGCTGAGATTGACTTCTAAGCGGCTCGGCCCACGCGCGGAATTGTTGCCTTAACGGCACCTTCTAGCTGTTGAGCCAGCCAAAGGCGGCGCCTCACAGATAGGTGGGGCGTCGCCTGGAAAGGAATAGTGATGAGCGACTCCCAAGAGTCAGACGAGCAGACGAGGGCAGTGGACGACGCGGAGATGATGGTGCGGCTGGACGCCGATCTTGACTTCGCGCTGCTACCGGAGACGGTGCAGGGGCAGCTTCGTGCGATCCAGCGCGATCGCGAAGCTCATGAGCATCGGGCACAGCTCGCGGAGCAGCGGGTCGCTGCTTTGAAGGAAGCGCTGCTCCCGTTCGCGGAGCCGAGCGGAACGATCTCGAAGCCCGATTACTCGCTGCCGCCCGAGCGAGAAAAGCTAGCCATCAGTGTGACGACGGGTGACTGGCTACGCGCCTGTCTTCTGCTCGGACAGATGGATACTGCGTACCTACAGCGGCTGCCCGAGAACATCCGGCCCACCCCCGGCTTTATCAGGAAGATGCGCAAGCTGGAGCGCCTCGTCTCGCCCCCGCCTAAGCAAGCAAGGAGGAAGCACATGAGCAGCGCCAGCATGCTGGTCGCTGGGTATGTATACGACAGGGATTGCGTCGAAGTTCTCCAGCCGATCAGCGAGGATCAGCTCCGTGAAATCGAGCGTCTACTCGGCGCCCCTCGCTCGCGGTTTAAGGAATGGTCCAAGACGTTCATCTTCGAGCCCGTGAGCACGGCGCAGACCCGAACGCTCTGCCGCTATCTCGCAGATCAGAGAATCCGTCACGCGCTGGAGCGCCGCATGAGCTGGAGCCCGCCCTCCGATGGTGGACGCCCGGCTGCCGGTCACGAGTCCGGTGCCGGCCAGTGAACGCCGCTAGCCGGCCGGCACCGTACACCTGGCGGGTTGGCGTGGACAACGCGTTTGGGCATCTTGTGCGGCGCGGCAGTCCGGTGATGCTTGCCGAGTCGCGGAGGTTCCTCTCCTTGGTGGGGCTTGCGGTGAGCCTCGATGATGGGGCGACGCTGCTGACCCTCGCTGACGGGAGCAGCACATGGCAGCCGGTACCGGCTGTGCGGGCGTGCGAGCTGGCTGGGATTCCTGAGCCGGCGGTCGACGGGGGAGCCGAGACGGCCAGGCGGCTTGACCCGTTCCATGTCGAGCGGTACACCAGTGCCGCCTTCAACGCCCTGGTTGGGACGATCCTCGATCGTGGTCTTCCGTGCGCGCACGCGTTGCGTGTGTGGAAGCAAGGCGTTTGGGATCACACCTTCCAGGGCGCCTACTTCGAGCAGCCCGAGACATTCGCAGCCTCAGTGCTAGAGCAGATCGCCTCGGTCGGCGATCTGCGGCAGGCGATCCTCACGCAGACCGCCGCCGATCTTGGCATCGCCGTGGGCTGCAGTGAGCATCGCCGTGTTCTGCATAGGACGGGCTGGCAGGCCGCGCTTTTGGATATCGACCGGCGCGTGGTCGCGGCTGGCCGGTCGCTGGCGGCCAGCCGCCGGTTGCGGCGCGACGCCGAGCGTGCGCAGAGCCCGCAGTTGACGTTGCTCTGACTCATTCTCCGGCCGCCCCTACGGGCGAGCCTTTATAGACGAAAAGAAGGGAGGGTTGCGATGGCGCGTTTCCATTCGCTTCACCTGTTCGCAGGCGGCGGTGGCGACCTTCAAGCGGTCGAGATGATCGGCGGCGAAGGCGTCCTGGCGGCCAACCACTGGACCGCGGCGATCGAGACCAGCGGCTCCAACTATCCGCAGATTGACCATCTGATTGGTGATCTCGCGATCGCCGACCCACGCAAGTTGCCAGCCGTTGTGCAGCAGGCAACGGTGCTGTGCGCCTCGCCGGAGTGCGACGGCTGGAGCCTGTCGCGTAATCACCGCGAGGAGGTCAGCAGGCTCGGCCCGTTTGACCCTAGCCAGGGCATCGGGCGCTCCCGCGCGACGGTGTGGTGCCCGATGCGGTTCGCGACCGCGCTGCCGAACCTGACGACGATCATCATGGAGCAGGTCGTGGACATGGTGCGCCAAGCCGCCGCGTTCGCGAAATACGTCGATGAGTGGGATGCGCTTGGCTGGCGGGTGCAGGCGGTCTGCGCCAACAGCGCGATCTGGGGCGCCGCGCCGCAATCCCGCGACCGGCTCTACCTGCTGCTGACACGCAAGGGCATACCCGAGCCGGATGTGAACGTGCGGCCGATGTGCCGCTGCCGCCGCTGCGACGCGGATCTCTACGGGGTGCAGCAGTGGAAGCCCAAGGCGCTTGCCAGGGCAACGGCCGCTGGCCCGGTCGGCAAGTACGGACCCCGCACCGGCCAGTATTACTACCTCTGCCCCGTGTGCCGTGAGCAGGGTGTGGAGACGGTCGCGATCCCGTACATCATTCCCGCGCTGGCAGCAATCGAATGGCAGCTGCGCGGAACCCGCATCGGCGATCGGCCGCCACTTGCGCCGGCGACGATGCGCCGCATCGAGGTTGGGCTGCGGCGCGTCCACATGGAGCATCTGGCGAGGCTCTCGCGTCTGAATGACCCCGGCCGCGATCAGCCCGCGCCGATCTGGCTGCCCTACCCGACCCAGACCGGCCGGCAGGACATGGCGCTGGTCAGCCCACCCGCCGCACACCAGATCACGCTACGCAAAAACGGCGAGCTCGACTCGCTGGATGACCCGTGGCGAACAGTGTGCGGTTCTGGCAACCATCTCGGCCTGCTCGCCGCGCCTGTCGGGATGCTCGTGCAGGCCGCAGGGCACACCTTCGAGCGGCCGGGGTATGCGCGGGCATGGGATCTTGGAAACCCCGCGCCGGTTATCAGCGGCACGCTCGATAAGGCCCTAGTCGTCCCGCCTGCAGAGGAGGCTCCGGTGCGCGGGGAGGCGTATGCGGTTGCCAACTTCGGCACCGACCGCGGCGGACACATTCGAGATGTCACAGAGCAGCCGATCGGCACGATCACCGCGGGCGGCCAATACGGCATCAGCCAGCAGTCGGTGCTGCGTCTACCGCGCCAAGCGGTGATCGCAAGCTACTACGGCGGGTCGATCGTGACTGCGAACAGCAGCTGCGACCCGTTTGGCACCCAAACGGGCAAGGACCGGCACGCGCTGGCAGAGCCGCCGGGCGAGCTGCCATACCGGATCGAGGACGTCGAGTTTCGGATGATCGTCCCTCAAGAGTGCGCTCGCGTGATGGGCATACACCAGCGCCTCGTACCGCAAGCAGACGGCTCCTTCAAGGCGATCCCCTACCAGCTAAAGGGCAACAAGAGCGTCCAAGTTCGGCTCGCCGGCAACAGCCTGACCCCAGGCGTTGAGGCCGAGCTGCTTGACCGTGCGCTGATAGCCCAAGGCGCCTAAAACCCACCGTTTTCGCGCGGCAGCAGGCCGAGCGAACACCCGGCGGCACAAATCAGGTCGCCGGAGTCGCACTGCGCGCACGGGCAGCCGCCGGCGCCCAAGACGCGCATTTGCGCGCGATTAGCCAGAACGCGCACCGCAGCGCTCCAGTTGGCGGCCGGATGTTCGACCGCACTGCGATTAAGCACAAAGCATCCCAATCGAACACTGACCAGCAAGAGCGCGCCGCCACCGGCGGACTCATACATACGAGACGAGCCCACCACCACGGTGTGCGGCTATTGGTCCCAGCTAAAGGAGAACCTTATGTCAACAAGCAAACGCACGAAATCATTGGCGGAGCGCCTGAGCGCCCACATTACTCAACTCGCCGCCGACCACGCCATCCTTGTCATCGAGAAGCCAGGGGCCAGTGCGAGGGCCGAACGCATTCGTGTTGATGCCAAGACGGTGCGGAGGATCATCGTCCGTCCGATCCGAGGACGGTCTAGCTATTTCACTGCGTTGCATGAGCTTGGCCATCACCTCGCTCCGCGTCCTAGACGACGGCTTGAGCAGGAGGTCGTAGCGTGGCGGTGGGCGCTAGACAACGCGATTGTCGAGCCGACGCGCGGCGTGTGGCAGAAGATCGCCCGCTGCCTCGACAGCTATGTGGCTCGCGCCAAGCGGTGGCGGAGCATGAAGCTGCCGCCGGAGGATCACGACTTCTGGCGGCTGCTTAGCCAGGCAAACGAAATGTCCACCTGATTTCAGTGTCAGGCCGGGTTGAACAAACTTGCGTCTCGCCGGCGAGCAGGACTTATCAGAGCTTTGACGGCACAGGCGCCTCAATGTTCCCGCAACTGATCCCGCGGTATCTGCGTTGGGCTAGCCGGCCCGCGCAGCCACGCCTCTTTGCCTGACCCGCTGACCATGGCGCGCTGACTGCGCGCCATGTAAGTCGAAGAAAGGAAGGCCGACTATGCCAGTCGACTTCGCGGCTGCTGCCGCGCGCATCTGCGTGGATGGTGGAGCTGCCACGCAGGCGGATGACACTATCGACCGTCTCGGGAAAGGAGTCGTGCTCTCGTATGGGCTGGGCGTTGATAGCACTGCGTTGCTGCTGCGATGGCTGAGCGACCCTGAGAGCCGTGACTTTGATCTCGCGGATCTGCTGGTGGTGACCTCGATGACCGGCGATGAGTGGCGGCGCACAGGGGAGCTGGTGGAGAAGCATGTTCTGCCGCGCCTTTGTGAGGCTGGAGTTCTCTATGCGCAGGTTGCGCGTCGGGGTGCCAAGCAGGCGGATGGCGTGGCGGTCCTTAGCCAGAGCAGAGAACCGAGACGTCTGCATATCGAGGGCGCTTACAAGCTCTCTGACGAGCTGGTTGCGGCCGGCACGATCCCGCAGGCTGCCGGCAACCGGATCTGCTCGCAGAAGTTCAAGGGCTGGGTGATCGACACATATCTGCGAATGCACGCGCCCCGCGCGACGCGGCACGCGTTTGGCTATGAGCTCGGCGAGCAGCGCCGCGCTGAGGACTGCGCCCGTCACATGCGCGGCAGGCTGGTTTTCGGGTTTGAGAAGGGCGAGCAGCTTCGTGCCAGGCGCGCTACCGAGTACGACACTCCGCACCGGGTGGCTGAGTTTCCGCTGATCGAGTGGGGTTGGGAGCGCGAGGATTGCCGCGCCTACATCGAGTCTGTGACCGGGGTTGAGGATTGGCCGAAGTCGGCGTGTGTCTACTGTCCGTTCGCGTTGACCAGCCGCGCTGGACGCGAAAGGACGCTAGCCCGCTACGACAAGGAGGAGCCGGAGGCCGCCGTCAGTACGTTGCTGCTGGAGCACCGCTCGCTGTGTCTCAACGAGCTCGGCAGTCTGACGCCGCGCGAGCGCGCCATCAACTTGATCTCCGAATATCGGCCGGCGCTGGCCGAACGCTTCCATGCGTCCTTGGAGTGCGAGCCGCATGCGGTCTATGAGGTGCGGCGGATCTGGCGGCCCAAGACCAATGATCCACTGAAGGTCGCCAACGCCAACCGGGAGCTGCGAGTGCTGATGCACGGCAGCCGTCGTGCCTGCGAGCGGCGGGTGCGCAAACTCGGCGAGATCGACAGTCACGACGACATCGAGCGCGTCTACCGCCTGCGACGCGGCAAAGACCTCCCAGCACGCGAGCATTTCATCGTCGCCGGCCCCGCCGGCGCACAAGAGAAGGCGCTGCCCTCATTTCAGCAGTGGTGGAGCGAGATCGACCAGCTTGACCTCTTCGCCAGCCACTCGCTGACCAGCAGCGTCTAGAGAGCCACCGCTCACCCACTCACCCCTTGCGCCGCTGGATCCGCGGCGGATCACCCCGTGTCAGTACCAACCACCCTGTACCGAAGGGAGGACCAATGTCTGCATCCCAATTTGGCCCACGTAGTCCGCGAGAACGATGGGAAGACGACAGCGTCCAGTTTCCGCGTCTGATCTCTGAGCTTCACGCCACCCAAAACCTTGATGTGCCCGCACTATGCAAGTCGATGAATCTGACCGGCGAGAAGGTCAGCGAGCTCTTTGATCGCGCAGAGCGCGCCTGGGAGACGGTTAAGCGGCGCGCCGATCTCGAAGCGCTAGCCGACCAGTTGCCGCAGGACCTGGCTGCTCTGGCGGTCCGCATCGCACACGATGAGTCCGAGTTGCGCACGCTCGAACGCTACATCGCGGATCTCGAGCGATCAAACACAATGCCATCCCACGAGCGGCTTGAACAGAGCATAAGCCTCGCAGTGCTGAGCAATGCGCTTGCGGGGTTCAAGGCGGCGACCGCGAAGCTGGCTTGGGTTTGGCTCTCTTCTCCATTCAAGGGTGATGAGATTGAGCATTATCCGCAGCGCATTCCAGACTTCCAGGCATTCGCATGGGAAGTCATAGACATGCGAGTCGCAGAGCCGGCAGACGCCGGCAGCACTATCGACTACAGCGACCCTGAGAGCCTTATCAGTCTGCTGGAGCAGCGAGGCTGGATAGTGCTCGACCGCGATGCTGTCGCGCGACTGGTTGCCGCCGAGCCAGGGCCTCGCTTTGATCCTGCCACAGACAGCGACCAGGACGCTCATGGATGGTCACAGCTAGGCGGGCCTTGGGCGGACCGCTTGGAAGCACGCCTAGCCGAGCACGGCGCGATCGAACGGCTAGATGACGACCCGCGCCGGTAGCCGGCGCCCCAGCCGACGGGCGCGGCAGAGACGAACAGAAAGCCGCGGTGCGCCCTGCAAACGCAAGGCACTACAGGCCGCGATACCGCGAAAGTCCGCGACGAGCTAGCCGAAAGCCCGCTCGGATTCACCTTCTAGTAGCAGCCACCATCCGTCGCCGCCACACGCGGGTAACAGAAGCGACGGAGGACGAGAGGAGCAGCACCATGTCAGCAGACCACGAGAACATGTCGCAGCACGACGACGATGGGTTCCGCAGGGATGAGATACGCGTTCGCCAAGCGCTTAGGGAGCTGGCGCTTGAAGGTAAGCGGTATGAGCGGTGTGAGGCTATGGCGGCTCGCACCGCCCTAGCGGTCGAGAGGGTCGCCATGATCTACAGGTGTCTCTACTACGCGGGAATGGACGTGCCGCACCCCGGAGATGGGTCCGAGGACGCGCGTGCGGCGATCATCGGCGCGGCGCGGGCGCTGCATCCGCTTGCGGGGCTGCGAACTACCGATGAGTTTGACAGGGCGACGCCTGCGGAGCAGCCGGCCGCCGGCGTGGTGCATAACGGGGAGGTCTGGGCCGCTCGTGACGCTCTGACCCGGCTGGAATTGCTGCTCAATCGAGGGCGGCTGGCGCCGTGGCCAAGACCAACTGCGATCACCGCAGAATGCGAGGTGCCGCCGCCGCTTGGGTACCTGATGCGCGCTCAGGTGCCGATGGAGACGCTGCTGGATGCGATCGGGCTCGCGACGCTGGCCCTGCACGGCTCCCGTCAAGACCAGCAAGAGACGCTGAGGATGCTCCGCGGCCAGCTGGAGGCGTGGGCGGCCGACATGCTTGCAGTCGAGGAGGTTGAACACACAGCGGCGGCACGCCGCATCGGTCAGGCCGTGATCGCGCTGCTTGGCTACCCAACCGAGTTCGCGCTCAAGATGGCAATCGAGGTGTTCGAGGACCTGGCGCGCGCTTCGCAAGACAGCGCAAGCGCATCGGTCTCCCCGAGAACATCCGGCTGACAGCGCGGGCGGTTGCGCTTCGCGGATGAAAGGAGGTGAGTCATGTCGAGAGAGCAGAGCGCCACGCAGGCGCACAGACCACGGATCGTAAGTAACGGGAGGGCGCCGGTGAGTAGTGCGTTGCGTCGGCTAACGGTTGAACAACGGGCAACGGTCGCGCGTCCACTGGGACGGCAGTTGGTGATCGCTAGCGCAGGCAGCGGAAAGACCAGGGTCCTGACGCGACGCGCGGTTTATCTGATCGAAACCGAGCAGGTCGCGGCCGAGCAGGTGTTGGCGATCACCCTCACTAATCGCGCTGCGCGGGAGATGATCGGCAGGCTGCGAAAGCTCTGCGGGGCAGAGCAGGCAGAGAAGGTTTATGCGGGCACCTTCCATTCGATGTGCGCGCGAATATTGCGCGACCACTACGAGCTGATCTTGCGTAGCCCGCACTTCTCGATCTACGACGAAAAGGAGGCGCGGCAGGTCATCGCGCGAGGGATGAGCAGGGCCGAGAAGGCGATCATCAGTCCTAGCGCGGTGCTTCGCGAGATCGAGGTTGGCAAGCACCACTATGTCAAGGTCGCCGACTACGGCACCTATGCGGCAGACGAGCGAAGCGAAATCGTCGCAAACGCGTGGAACCGTTATGAGCGTGAGCTTGTGCTCGCAGACGCATTGGATTTCAGCGACTTGCTGCTTTGCGCTGTCGATGTGCTCAGGGAACACCCGGATATCCGCAGGGCACTGAAACGTAGGTTTCGTGCGCGGCTGGTAGACGAGTACCAGGACACCAACCCCACCCAAGCACGGCTGCTGCGGCTCTTGGCCGGCGATCACAACACCGAGCGTGACGACGGCGATTTCATGGCCGTCGGCGACGATAAGCAGGTGATATTCGGGTTCCGGCTCGCCAGCGTAAAAGTCATCCTCGACTTCCAAAAGGAATACCCCGGCGCGGCGGTCCTGAAGCTGCAGACCAACCACCGCTGCTCCCCTCAGATCCTTGAGGCAGCGAACCGGCTGATAGCACACAACAAGGTGCAGGTGCCGATGCAAATGAAGCCAGCGCCGGACGCCAAGGACGGCCCGCCGGTACGTGCCCACCTAGCCGTCAACGACATAGAGGAGGCCAGGTGGATCGCAGCGCGGGTGCAACGCCTAATTGAGGGGGGAGTCGCAGAGCGCGAAATCGCTGTGCTGGCGCGCGAAAAAAAGATCATCAAACGGCTGGAGCACGCGTTCGCGGCGGCCGGCATCAGCTACAAGATTGCCGGCCCAGGCGGCGGCTACTTCCGCCGCAAGGAGGTCCGTGCGGCGCTGGCGCACCTGCGGCTGCTGGTAAACCCGCGAAACGAGGAGGCATTCGTCAGCGCGCTCTCAGTCCGCGCGGGGGTCGCGGACAAGACGATCGCGAAGATCGCTGACTACGCCCACCGCCACGACCTCACGCTGCTTGAGGCCGCGACCGCGGTCGACCTGATCCCCGGTATAGACACCAAGCCCAAAGAGCGCATCAGACAGTTCGGCTTCGACATGCTCGCTTTCACCGCTAGGGCGCCAAGCATGCCGCTGCGCGAACTGGTTCACGACGTCATCCGCATGCGAAACGGTGTCGCAGAATCGATCGTGACCGGCGATGAGCCAGATCAGCGTGTGGATGAGCTGATGGTGCTACGCGCCGCCGCATCCGCCTACGAACGAAACGCGGAAACGCCGACACTCCCAGGCTGGCTGCAAGACGCCGCACTCGCCGGCAGCGAGGACTTCATCGAGCCGGGCGATGGAGGACGAGTCACCATCGGCACGATCCACGCCACCAAGGGGCTCGAGTGGACGGTAGTGATAGGCGCCGGACTGGATAGCCGTGTGATGCCCTCCTACTGGGCCAAGACCGAGCCGGCGATCGAAGAAGAACGACGCGTCTTCTACGTCATGATGACGCGGGCCAGCCGCATGCTGATCCTCTCCTTCGTAACCACCCGCGAAGGACGCGCTTCTGGTCCCAGCCGATTCTTGGCCGAGGCGCTCAGCACCGCAGACACGCAGCCCGCCGCGCACCTGAGCGCAGCAACACGCGACCAGCTGGTCGCAGCCGGTGGATAAGAGCCGCCCGCCCGCGTCGAAGTTCGCGCGGCCGGCTTGAGGCCCAACACCAGAGCAGCCCCATCCGCATCCCCCGCGGCATGAGAGCGCACGCTCGCCTAGAGGAAGGAGCACCCCAATGAGTACCGACATCGCGCTTACGCAGATTGTCCTCCCGGCCAGAGGCTACGAGGAGGCGATCCCCTATCTACGCAGACCCTACATGCCAAACCAGGTGCGCGCCAAGGTCCAGACCACTCCAGAAACCGAGACCGCGCCCTGCACGATCGCCTTGTACGCCATCGGTGAGACGCTGACCGACCGCTTCAACCTGCTCTGCGGCACTGAGTGGACACACGACTTCACCGTCGATCAGATGGACGAAATCAAAGAGCGCAACAAAAGGTCGTGGTACTGCAAGGTCACAGCCACGATCACTGCCTTCGGGATCACCGAGGCGGACATCGGCGAGGCGTTCGGATCCTCACGCACCAAAGCAGAGATGAACGCCCGCGCACAGGCATACAAGCGCACCGGCCGCTGGTTTGGCCCCGGCCAATGTCTCTACGCGGCAGACGAAATTCTCATGTTTCGTGGCACTGGCACCAACCAGCTCTGCATCCCGAAAGGCGGCGAGAAACCGCACACACGCGTATATCTGGACGCGAAGGGCCAGACATACTGCCGCGATCAGTACACCCGCTGGCTCGAGCACGACGGAGAAGCGATCTACGGTGAGCCGCTGAACCACCTCATCGTTGCCGAAGCGATCCGGGCGGCTCGTCACGCCCGCGCCTTCATACCCAGCGTCCCGCCTGCTCAGGCCACAGCACCCCAAACGGCGGTAGAGGAGTCCCATCAAGCTCAGCAACAGCTTCCGACTGCCGAGGAAGGCCAAGGCGGTCCTTCTGGGATGCCGGACCTGCCACCGCCGGCAGCAGCGATCGGTGCAGCCCGAGCCGCCGGCTACAGCGACCAGGTTGCGCGCGCACTGGCAAACCTCGCGCGCCTCGACGGCCGCCCCGAGCTAAGCAAAACGCAGATGCAGATCGTCGAGGGATGGCTGGGCACGCTGCGCCGGTTTGAGATCAGTGACGAAACCGTTCTGAATGCCGCGACGTTCAACGCGCAGAAGCCGATCAGACCCGAACGCCGGCAAGCAGTTTTCGTCAAGTGGCTCGCCGGCAAGGCGGCCTGCACCGGCGCCGACGAGACGACTGAGCAGCAATCAAACGATGCCGAGTCGACCGCGACGGAGCCAGCGCTCCCCGAGCCCTCAGCCGACCTGGAGATATCGGCACACCGAGAGCTCGCACACATGAACGCAGCGATGACACAGCATGACTATCCGGTCAACGTAGTGGAGCATCTCCTCGCGCTGCTGACCTGCGCCAACCCTGGACAGAAGATCGAGCTGGAGAAGGTGCCGGCGCAGAAGCTGGCTGCGGCCGCGGACCTGCTCAACAGCGCCGGAGCGGTCGGCTGGAGCGCTAAGCGGCTCGACGAGGAGATCCGCAAGGCCGCCAACAGCTCCCAGCAATCAACGCCAGCCGGACGCTTCGCGGCGTTCGCCAACTACCTCACCGATCTCGCCGAAACCCGCCTCCATAGCACGGTCGCCGAATGAGCGGCTCGCACCCCGACGAAAGTCGACGGGGGCAAATCCGGCTGATCAAACGACGTACACACAGAACCCCACACCCGCCCGCAACTCCGCGGGCGCCACCCAGATCCACACGGACATATTCCACCAGCAGGGGCCAAAGCGCCCGCAGAAAGGAGCCCTAGATGGCTGCCACCAACATCAACAGAGTGATCATCACCGGAAACCTGACCCGCGACCCCGAGCTACGCGCACTGCCGAGCGGCAGCTCGGTCTGCGAGCTACGGATCGCGTGCAACACGCGCCGCAAGAACGCCGCCAGCGGGGAGTGGGAGGACAAGCCGAACTACTTCAACGTCAAGGTCTGGGGCGCACAGGGCGAGAACTGCTCCCGCTTCCTGGCTAAGGGCCGGCCCGTCGCGATCGACGGTCGCCTGGAATGGCGCGAGTGGACCACTGAAAGCGGCGTCAAACGCCAAGCGGTCGACATCATCGCTGACGCAGTCCAGTTCCTTGGCTCTCGCGACACCGCCGCTGAACCGTCGGGGTACGAGATCCCCAGCGAGGAGGAGCCAGCAGTACCAGCGGCAGCAGCCGTCGGCGACATAGCGCTCATGGGTCCAGACCAGGAGGAAGACATCCCGTTCTAACTCACGCCTGCCGGTGGCGCCGGGGGTCTGCGCCCAGCGCCACCCTCGGCGCTACCAACCAACCCTCTACAGGAGGGAGCCTTCAATGCCCGACCAGCCTTCATTCACCAGCATCATCGCTCGTCAGGGCGAGCCCATCGTCGCGAGATTCAGAATCACGGCGGCAATCTCAGCTGTAGGAAGACAATGGGAGGAGATATTCCCCGGATGCCTGGCCGAACGTACCTGGCGATGGTCGATCGCCTCCGTTGATCGCCTCGGATACGTCGATTCCTTCGCAGAGATACGCAGAGGCGACCCTGGCATCCTGCTGCACGGCTTCCACTGGCGCGACCCAGATCACCCGCCGCGCAACAAGACTGGCTCACGCCGCGGCCCGCGAGCCCCATACGAGATCTTTCGCGAGCAAGCAGTGTTTTCGGAATACGTGCTATTCGAGGCCGCCGATGACCCCTATCAGGAGCCGGATGAAACCCCGGATCAGCCGATCGATTGGGGCATACGCCTACCCTTCAAGGTCATAGCGCACCACCGACGTCCGCTAGCCATGACCGAAATCAACCCCTCAATCGTCGAAGCCCTCCATCGGTCGACCCACAACATATCGACCCCATCATCACTCCCGCCCACAACAATCGGCACACCCCTAACCGACGACGCGTCGACCAGCGCATGGTATCCCCGCACATTGTTCGCAGGACTCGCCGCGACCAAAGAGCTGACGATGCCGATAAGCATGCTACTGACTGAAGATACGCAGAAGCGCATCTCGTGCTGGAGCGCTGTTCCAGCACGAGATGCAGCGCTACACGGTCTTTTTTTTTTGCCCTATCCGCCGACGAGAAATGAGGCGGCCCCACACCCTTTTTTTACCCTTTTCCGGCCTCTAGGCGTGCGAGCAGCTTGGTGGCGGTCGAGCGGCCGATGCTGGTGCTGACCGCGACGTCGGTGGCTGTGCTGCCTGGGGCCTGCTTGAGCGCGCTCCTGATCGTGCCTTCGTTAGAGGCACTTGTCGCTCCGAAGTTGCGCGATGGCTCCAAGGCAAAGCGCTCTTAAGCAGCTACAGAGCCAGGACCTTCGCGTGGAACTTCTTCTGTGCATACCAAGTTGCCCTGGCCCGACATCAATTGGCCTGGAGTGCATTGACCGAGAAGCTTCGCTCTTGGGTCGTAGATGCTGGTTTGTCGCCCTTCCCTAGCACACACCAAGCTGCCGGTGGTGTCACCCGGCGAGCAGAAACCGACTAGCTTGGCCGTGGTTGTGTAAACATCGACGATACGGCCGTTGACGGCCGCGCTGGGAGGAACGCGTACCAAACGTAGAAGCCGCGTGCCGTTGAGGCCGTGGGAGCCTGCGACTTTGTAGAGCGCGTCGTAGACGCGTTCGCTTATACCGCCGGCGCAGAGAGACGCTTCGTGACTGCCGCGCCTCCATTCCGTGTGGAAAGAAACCGAAGGACCGCTGCCCGAAAAGTAGCCATGGCAGTAGCCAATGAGCTTGCCCGCCGCGTATACGGGCAATCGCCGGTGGGCCGTCTGGCGGGGCTGAGATGCGCCACATCCGGTAACGATCGCGCATGCCAAAGCAGCGGCGATCACACAGTACATCGGAACGCTTCGGCGTGCGCGGGGGCGGATCACTAGCGGGTGATAATACCCGCTAGCCACCCCGCCAAGATAGCTACCTCGCCGACCGTGCGGTCCGTTGGTCGGCCACGTGCCGGGTCTGACGCTGGCGAGCTCCTGGTTCGCCTGACGGGGCCGGGTCAGGAGGTTCGCATCGATCGGGAGGCTACGAGCGCACGAACCCAGAGCGGCAAAGCGCCTATTTGGCAGCCCATAGAAATGCCCACACCTAGCCAGAGTCGTAGCTCGGACCAGGACCCCAATAGCCCGATGCATGTAAGCGCCAAGCTAGCGATGGACAAGATTTGGAGCGCGATCAGTCGACCAGAAGGAAGGCTCCGGCCGCGCCAGCCGCAGTCCATGGCTCGCTGTCGCTGATCGCTGTTGTATGGTCTGTGTTGCTTGCCGCTCGCGGCCTCGTTGAAGCTCGAACAAAGCTTCCTGAGGTCGAGGCCCCTTAGCTGCACTCCGTGGGCGGCAAGCCATTCTCCGGTGTTGAGGTCTGTCAACAACGGCTTCGTTGCAGGAATCGATACACATATGCAGGGCATCCTTCGGGGACAGCAGCCGCGTTCCTGAAGGTCGCGTATGCGTGGCTGGCAGTCTTAGCCGTCGCGAGGCGCATAGATGAAGCGATCGCGACCTGGGGATCGCACACTGGCAAACCTGCGCCTGCCGCCGCCGCCAGACGCGTTGGATCCTCGTGCAGAAAGCACCGGTGGCGCTCGTGGCTTGGCCTGGACGATGTGCCCCGGACTACGCCGATGTGTGCCTGCGCTAGCCGGCATCGAGCGCAGCTTGGAGCAGGTCGAGCGTGAGCGCTTGATAGAGCGTGTCGATCTCGGCGAACACCCTGAGCTTCAGTCCATGCTTATCAGCGCCCGTGCCTCCTCGCGTGCGCTGCGCACGCTTGATGAGCGACTGGTCGCGCCGATCGTGATCCCCTCGCACACTGCGCATACCCTGCCTGACTGGCCAAGCCTTGAATCAGCGCATGCCTACGCAGGCAAGGCGCGACTGCCGTTTGATCTCCTCGCCTTGGACTATGACGTTGCTGGCCTTGCCTATCAGACTCGACGTGGAGAGGGACGCCTGTTGGCGGCGATCGTGGAGCGACTCGACGATCGCGGAATCCGCATCACATCGATAGCCGCTGGGGTCACCGACGATGCACGGGAGATCATGGCGCTCCCGCCGACCGTCTGGACGAACAACAAGGGTTATGAGCCCGAGCAGGATGAGATCGTCGTAAACAATCTTGCAGAGGGGACCGTCAAAGAGGAGACCAATGAGCCGGCAGCTCCGCGGATTCTCGAGAATCACGCGTGGCTCTCGGTCGGGCTGGCGGCACACACTCTGATGGGGCTACGGCTGATCGAATCGGTCAACGTCGTGTTGACGCCCGCCAAGCTCACCCGGCAGATGCGTCGTCATCGTCGCGGGGTGCTCCATCGCCCTCAGATGGTGACGATCCGGCCGACCCGCGAACGAATCATCCTGCCCCGCGACGAGGCGAGCTATCGCCGCCTGACCGAGCGTCATCCCGTGCGCGGTCACTTCAAGCACTACAGCGAAGAGAACCGGCTATGGACAGCCGACCCGGAGAGCGTCGTCTGGCATCCCACTCGCGGCGCGGTGGTACAGGTCTGGTGCCCACCGTATATCGCAGGGCCTCCAGGCGCCCCGATTCGCCTCAAAGTCTGGAGGCTCGACGGCTATGTCGACACCGGAGGCTGCTGAGCATTCCCACCTAGCCGCCACGGTGACCGCGTTTTACCCGCCGCGCACTGGACTGGTTTCTGGAGCAAGGAATCGTCTGCGAGCGGCTGATGACCGACAACGCGTTCGCCTAGCTGCGGCCCCAGCTGCGATTCCAGTCAGTATCTTGCGATCCGCGTCGTGGCTATGCAGCGCGAGCGGCCACATCCTCATCGCGCGCCGCCACAGCGCTCGCGCCAACCCAGTGAAGTCGCTTGACCGCGCCTCGCAGCTGGTGAGCATGAACCCGGGTGTAGCGCTGTGTGGAGTCGAGGTGCTTGTGCCCGAGAAGCTCCTGAATCTGCCGCAGGTTCGCGCCGGCGCTCAGAAGCTCGGTCGCGAAGACATGCCGCAGCGTGTGCGGCGTGATGCGCTTGCGCTTGTTGACCCCGGCCGCGGTCGCGTAGTGGCGGAACGTGAGCGCCAAGACGCTCTCGCGCAGTCGTTTGCCCATCACGCCCAAGAACAACGCCTGTTCGGGCGTATGCCGTCGCACAGCGAGGTAGGCGACGAAGAGAGGCAGAAGGCCGGGGTGGATCGGCACTACGCGTTCTTGACCTCCCTTGGCCTTGCGGACGCGCATCAGGCGCCGGTCGAGGTTGATGTCATCGAGGTCGAGGCCGATGATCTCTGCGCGGCGAAGACCGCTGTAGGCAAAGAGCGCGAGCAGCAGCCTGTCGCGCTCGATCTTGCCGGCGTGCACGCGCTCCCAGACTCCAGGCTTGTCGGGCACCTCCAGCAACCTGCCAAGCTCGCCGCGGTCGAGCACGTCGGGTAGCGCTTTGCGCTTCTTTGGTGTGCGCAGCACATATGCGGGGTCGCGGTCGAGATAGTCGTTCTCCACGCAGAAGCGAAAGAAGCAGCGGACCGCCACAACGGTCTGCGCCTGGCTTGACGGTGCCGGCCGAGTCTCGGCTTGATCGGCGATGAACGCGCGCAGATCCCGGGTGCGGACCTCGGCCAGCGCTGCGATGCCCTGCTCGCGCAGGAAAGCGATCAGGCGGCGCAGAATCCGCTCATACGCCTTCCAGGTCAGGTCGGACAGGCGCCGCTCCACACGGCAGTAGAGGATGTAGTCGTTTAGGGCGTTTTGCATCGGAGGCTTGTCCTTTCGGGCAGCCTCCCGGTTCCTGTGCTTCGTACCCTGTCTAGATTCCGGCTTACAGACCAGCTAAGGAAAAGCCCCGCTAACGCGGGGTTTTTCTATTGGGTCAGTCGCTGGGTTCTCGACTGGATAAGCAATGCAAGCCTAAGCGGGGGCGATCTCTGGGAGTGTCGTAGGAACTGTGTAGGCATGAGCGAGAGAGGTCGTTATGCCTACTATTACGCAGGGTCAGATGGAGTCGCAGGAGCTGGTGTTCGGCGCCGGCGGGGAGCGCAGGGAGCCCGAAGGGCGACCGGAGTGGACCGGCGGCGGCGCGCTTGCGGCGGGGGACTCGACGGCGGGCCGGCCGGGGCGTGCGCTCTCTCCGGAGCTGGTCGACGGGACCGTCGATCGTGGGGCTGGCCGCCGTCGTGTGCGGCAAGCTCTCGGGGTGGGCTCTGATCGGCGGATCAGTGATGAGGTGATCGACGAGTTGCTTGCCGGGGCGAGCAGTGAGGAGGAGATCGCTGGGCCCGGCGGCTTGTTGGCGCAGTTGACCAAGCGGCTGGTGGAGCGCGCGATGGAGGTCGAGCTGACCGACCATGTCGGCTATGAGGCGCACTGCGAGCCGCCTGGTGGCGCGGAGAACCAGCGCAACGGCAGCTCGCCGAAGACGCTTCTCACCGAGCACGGGCCGGTGGAGATCGATGCTCCCCGGGACCGGGACGGCAGCTTTGAGCCGCAGATCGTTCGCAAGCGTCAGCGGCGGTTCGTGGGGTTCGACGAGAAGATCCTCGCGCTCTACAGCCGTGGAATGTCGACGCGGGATATCGAAGCTCACTTTCGGGAGATCTACGGGGTGCAGGTCAGCCGCGACCTGGTCAGCAGGGTCACGGATGCGGTGATGGATGATGTGCGGGAGTGGGCCAAGCGGCCGCTGGAGGACATCTACCCGATCGTGTTCTTGGACTGCATGGTGTTGAAGATCCGCGAGGCAGGGACGGTGCAGCGTCGCGCGCTCTACCTCGCCCTCGGCGTCACGCTGGAGGGTGAGCGGGACGTGTTGGGCATGTGGTTCCAGGAGACCGAGGGCGCGAAGTTCTGGATGCAGGTCCTGACCGACCTGAAGACCCGCGGCGTGCAGGACATCCTGATCTGCTGCGTTGACGGCTTGAAGGGCTTCCCAGAGGCGATCGAGGCGATCTTCCCGAAGACGACCGTCCAAACATGCATAGTTCACCTCATTAGAGCAAGCTTGCGTTATGTGCCGCGCCGCGAGCGCGAGCAAGTCGCCCGCGACCTCAAGCCGATCTACACAGCCAAGGACGCCGACCAGGCGCAGGCCGAGCTTGAGGCCTTCGATGAGAAGTGGGGCAAGCGGTTCCCCGTGATCACCCAGGCGTGGCTGAACGCCTGGGAGCATGTGACCCCGTTCCTCGCGTTCCCGCCGCAGGTCAGGCGCGTGATCTACACGACAAACGCGATAGAGGCCCTCAACAGGCAGCTGCGCAAGGCGATCAAGACGAAGGGCAGCTTCCCCAACGAGGACGCCGCCCGCAAGCTCGTCTACCTCGCCCTGCAGAACGCCGTCCCGCAATGGACCCGCACCCGGAACTGGACCACAGCGCTACTCGCGTTCAAGATCCACTTCGGCGACCGCGTCCCCGACACCACCAACTGAGTTACAATAATCCAAGAAACCGCCTACACAGTTAATGTGACGCCCTCCGATCTCTATGGAATCGCTCGGCGCGGGCGTCCGGGCAAACCCCGGCAACGCTCCATGCCGCAGCAGATGGGATAGTGGAGTGGACCCGCTTTCGCGGACAGTTTGATCTGGCCTGGTTTTCCTGGAGTTGGGGTTCTGGAATCAGGCGGCGTTCTCTTGTTGTTGATTTTGGTGGTGGTGGTTGTTCTCGTATTCGGCTGGCGTGAGCATGTTCAGGGCGCTGTGGCGTCGTTTGGTGTTGTGCCAGGTCTCGATGTAGTCGTGGATCGCGGTAGCGAGCTCGAGGCGTGTCTTCCATCTTCTGCGGTTGAGCAGCTCGAGCTGCATCCGCGCCCAGAACGCCTCGACCATCGCATTATCGAACGGCGCGCCGACAGCCCCCACAGATGGTGCGAGCCCAGCTTCTATGACCTTCTGGCTGAAGACCCAGGACGCGAATTGCACCCCCTGATCGGAGTGAATGATCCCGGGGGACGCGCCTTCCAGTCGTAATACCCAGAGACAGACACCCCGAGCATCAGGCAAGCCCTTTGCACATCAAAACCCTGCCCGGTCAGGGAAGCGATCACCGGGTAGAGGCTTTTGGGGGCAAGTTCTGCTCAAGGAACACCTCGTTGACCTTGCGTGAGACCGCCAGTTCAGTCTCCAGCTGACGGATACGCCTCTTCGCAGCCGCGAGCTCCATCTGTCCCTCAGTGCTCAACCCAGGCGCCTCACCACGATCAATGCGATCCTGCTTCAGCCAGCCATAGATCACCGCCTCGCTCATCCCGAACGTCTCGGCAAGCTGCGCGACCCGCGTGCCCGCACGAGCGAGCTCCACGACCTGTCTACGCACCTCGACTGGATACCTCCTGGGCATAACTTCCTCCTCGCTGACCACCGGAGGATTCCAGAAACAAGACTCCGCTAAAGCCGGGCCAGATCAATCAGCAGATGCGCGCAGGCTCCCAAAGTAGGCTGCGGAACACGATGTGGTCATCGAGTTCGCGTGGAGTGCTTGAATCGGTTGCGCCGAGGAACGTGATCGCTCGTTTGCGCGAGGGTGGGGACACCCGCGATCGCGGGGCGAAGCGTCGCATCGCCGAGCGCGAGGCGAACGCTGGCGGGCACCGCCTGGGTATGGTTGAACGCGCTGAGCTTTGCCGGGACGCGCCGATCGCGGTGACTGAAGAGGTCGCGGCGCTGCTGTACGTGCTCGCCCGACGCGGGGGCGGGCGCATCGTGGAGTTCGGCGCCTCGCTTGGCATCTCCACGATCCATCTCGCCGCAGGGCTCAGGGATCACGGGCAGGGGTCGCTCATCACGACCGAGATCGACCCGGTAAAGGCGAGCGCTCTGAGCGGCAACCTCAGCGAGGCCGGTCTTGCGGAGATTGTCGAGGTTCGTATCGGCGACGCGCTTGAGACGCTGCGGAGCCTGCCCGGACCAGTTGACCTGCTTTGCCTCGACGGCTGGAACGAGCTTTACCTGCCGGTCTTGCAGCTGGTCGCGCCGCGCCTCTCGCCAGACGCGATCGTGGTCGCCGACCTCTCAGCCGATGACCCTGACCTGGAGCCCTACCTGCGCCATGTCCGAGCCGTGCAGGGCGCCTGGATGTCGGTCACGCTGCCGCTGGACGCTGGAGTCGAGGTCTCATTGCGCGCGAAACGCGCCCGTTAGCTCGCTCGGGGTAGCTCGGCAGGCTTCGATCGCGAGTGTGTCGTTGCGGCCTTGTACTGTCCTATCTGTCGGTAAGCGATCATCAAGGAGGGGCGCGCGCCACATGGCTGAGTTTCTTGAGCAGAAGCGCAGGGAGATAAATGAGCGCATAGCCGAGCTGCGCCCGGCTGTAGATGAGTTTCAACGCTTGGAGGCCGCCGTGGCGGCGCTGGAGGGGATCGCGAGCAATGGAGCGAGCGCCACGCGGGCCGCGCGCAGAAAGGGGCCTGGCAGGCCCCGTCGCAGGCCGCGTGCTGTTGCTGCGACTGCCGCTACAGCGGCCAAGCGGTCGCGCGCCGGGCGTCCCAAGGGCGGCGGCAGACGCTCGCGCGAGGCATTGGAGGCCGTCGCTAAACAGCCTGGCGTCACGATCGCGGAACTCGCGACCCGCATGGGGATCAAGCAGAATTACCTCTACCGCGTCATGCCAACGCTGGAGCAGGAAGGCAAGGTGCGCAAGCAGGGGCGCGGCTGGCACCTGTCCACGCCTCACCGTGGCGCGGAGTCCTGACAGGATCGGCGGCGCTGACGACTGCTCGGTTCGTGTCCTAGTGCCGATTCGTCGCCGGCTATGCGGACAGCAGTTCTCCTGTCGAAGGGGCCGCGAAGGACAGCGCCAATGAGTCTCCTTCCTGATTACTCGTCTCAGGCCGCGACGTATGACAGGACGCGAGCCGCGAGCAGTCCGGTGCTTGGCGCGTTGGGCGCTGCGCTCGCGGGCTCGCCTGGAACGCGCCTTGCGGACATAGGCGGCGGAACGGGAAACTATGCGCTCGCGCTGGGACGCGACGGCTGGGAGCCGGTCGTGGTTGACCGTTCGCCCGAGATGCTTGCCTTCGCGGCCCGCAAGGGGCTGAGGACTGTCGCGGCTGCTGCGGAAAGCCTGCCGTTCGCGGATGAGAGCTTTGACGCGGCGATGCTCGTCTCGATGCTCCATCACGTCGCAGATCCGGGTGTCGTGCTCGGTGAGGCTCGGCGAATCCTGCGCCCCGGCGGACGCATGGCGGTGATGGTCTTCACGCGGGAGGACATTGATGGCCTCTGGTTCCTTGACTACTTTCCATCGACGCGACCGTGGATGTACCTGAGCCACTTGCCGGTCTTGGAGCTGCTTGCGCTGCTGCCCGGCGCGCGACGGCGCGAGATCGTGCTGGACGACCTGGCAGACGGTTCGCTCGCCGCGCTCGCCGGGCACCCTGAGAAGGTGCTCGAACGGCGCTGGCGGGCACAGACGAGTTACTTCGAGCGCTTGCAGCGTGATAATCCCGCCGAGCTTGACGCCGGCCTGCGCCAGCTTGCCTCCGACGTGACTGCCGGGCGTGCTGCCCGTTGTCCTGGTCGGGCTTCGATTCTGGCGTGGAGCAAGGACCGGGCGTAGTGGAGCGGGGGTGTTGTGCGGAATCGACCACGAGGCTTCCGGCGGGACGATAGAACTTGCCCGCCGAGATGAGCCAGCTTCGCCGAGGCCGCGCTACCGACCCCGACTGGCTCACATGAGCACGGCCCATCGCAAGCGCGCCCTAATCTTGCTCGGGATCTCCACCGTCGCGTTCACGGTGATCCTGGAAGTGATCGACCCCTCGCACGTCTCAAAGGGGCCAACCATCCTCGACTTCGAGTTCGCAGGCAGCCACGCTCGCGCGGTGCAGATCATCGCTGAATGGGGACCAAAAGGTCGTAGTGCCGCGCATCTCTCGCTCGTGCTCGACTACGGCTACATGCTCTCCTACGGCCTATTCTTCGCGCTCGCCGGCTTCGCGGTCCGTGACATGGCGCGGGCACGCGACGGACAGCGCCTCGCGGCTATGGGCGTTGTCGTCCCGTTCTTCGCGCTTGCGGCGGCGTGCTTCGATGCGAGCGAAAACGTCGCTCTGCTGCTCACGCTCGCCGGCAACGGCGGCAGCTTCACCCCGCCGTTTGCAGCGGTCTGCTCCGCGATCAAGTTCGCGCTCATTACGATTGCCATCCTCTACGCGATGGGTGGCCTCGCGCTCTGGCTCAGAGCGCGCCTCCTACACCCAGGCCGAGCCGCATAGGCCGTGATCCGACCGTCGTGCGGCGACCGCGAGGAACCGCCCCGCTACGAACCTGCGACCCACGGCGGCACCCGCTTCGATATCGCCGGCCCTCCGGGTAGGGGGTTGTTGAAAGGCCGCGGGACGAGTCCCGTCGCTCCCGCGAGTGTTGCCTCACTGGCCGCTCGGCGCTACAGCTTGCAATCCCGAGCCATGATTCACGAGTCTTGAGCCTCATCGTGAGCAAGTGCGTCGGCGGGTCACGCGATGTCCGGCCGATCTGTATGGGACACGGCGCTGGTCGCGTCATTCGCTGAAGCGAAGGACGCGACCAGCAATCCTCACGCCTACCTGAAGGAGGCCGAGCCCGAGCCGTTCGGGCCGGTGAACGTCACTTCGGATATTGCCCCGCCTACAGTGCCCATGTAGACATTTTCATGCACCGTCAGCGTCGATGTGCCTCCGCTAACGAGGTGCACGGTCACGGTTTCGACGCCGTTGGGTACGACTCCAGACACTTCTTTGGCGGCTGAGTTGATTTCGCTGGGTTTGACTGACTCCGCGCCTCCGATACCGCCTTCCTGCGCGAGATCGCCTTCAGCGGCACTTTCCGCAGGCGCACACACGGCACCGCCATCAGCCACGAGGCAGAGTGAGCTGGTGCCCGGTACCAGCCAGGCGTTACCGTTTGGCGTTTCGACCTTACGCGAAAGATCGACATTTGCCCCCGATGCTGCGGAGAACGATGGCGCTACTCCCGCTGGTATTACGTCGGCTTGTGTGCGTGGCCGGTCGAGTACGCCTAGCGCCTGTACGTCAACTTGCGGAATCGCGGTCGCCACTCCCGCTCCAGCTCCACTTGCAGCTATGCCCGCCACGCTCGAACCGGCCAGTAGCGCCATCACCGCTGCGCTCCAGAGAAGGCGCCGGCGAGTGGCCAGTCGCTTTATGTTCGTGATAGACATTTATGAGCTCCAGTTCGCCCAGGCTGTGAAGAACGACGTGCTGCCGCTTTCGCGATTCCAGACGTAGCCGTAGCCTTCCAGGCCGTCGCATTTGGTGGTGCAATACACTTCGCGGTAGCCCGAGCCATTAGTCGAGCATTTGATTTCCTTGATGTTCACTTCTTTACCATTCAGGCCCAAGACGCCCGTACAGCTGCCGTGTCCGGTCCCGTTGGAGTTCCAGCTCTCTGTTTCGATGAATGATTTGTGATGGCCGGATTCGTTGAAGCAGAGACCGCCCGATTTCAGTTCAACATCTTTACAGGGCTCTCCCGTTTCAGCAAACGCCGCCGATGGCGCCACGAGAACCGCGGCGACCGCCAACGCTCCCACGACCAGCACAAGCCGACTGGCGACACGCCCCAAGACGCGCGCCACCCCCGCTTGTCGATCTCTACCCATGTGGATGATCCTTTCGTTCGATTGAGGCCATCCGACCCCGATCTCTCCTTGGCTCGCTCAGCGAGACGCTAGATGCGCCCCGCCTTGGCCTGCGGGCGGGACGCTATCTAGCCTCTTCTATTGGTGCGAACTGTACTATAAAGGCCATCGGGCCGGGCAGTGGGCGAACCCTCTCCGTGGAGAGGCCGATAGCCTGCCTTGCCTATTTGGGACCAGGGTAGGCGGTGTTTCGTCGCAGTCGAGGCAAGCCGACGAGGAGTTTTTAAGAGACGTTTCTAGGGGCGCTCGACGCGGGTCCTGGCCTTGAGCGGTGCCTGCTGGCGTCGGCATCACCCACCTGACTGATCGGTCCTTCCCGAGCTTCGACCCCCTGCGTTGAGCACCCGCCGGAGGGCGTGGCGGCGGAGCGACAATCAGGGCTCCTGAAGCCTGCTGGCCGGCGAAGGGTGGCCGTCCTCTCGGTATTGACGGATGGCGTAAGCCAGCGCCACGACCTTCAGGCCCCAATCAGGAGCCTTCCAGACGGCACGTAGACCCACTGCCAATAGGAGCACGACAAGCGTCATGTGAGAGGGCAAGGCGTCTCCTCGAAAGGCATAGCGAATGTCTACACCCTGGGGGCGGGCAGCGGATTGCCTTAAGCGCCTGCGGCGTTGGTTTAAGTCGTCACAGGGTTGGTTTAAGCAATATAAATATTGTTTTAGGACGCAAAACAGTTGTTTTGCAACTCGCTTCCGTGGGACAAGGTTGGTTGTTCAGGCGAGTTCCGCGTCTGCGTCTCGCACGGGCATCCCGGCCCAGGGCAGGCGCTTGACGGCGCCACGGAGTTGATGGGCGTTGACCCGCGTATAGCGCTGCGTCGAGTCGAGGTGCTTGTGGCCTAGAAGCTCTTGGATCTGACGCAGGTTGGCCCCTGCGCTCAGAAGCTCGGTCGCGAAGACGTGCCGCAGCGTATGCGGGGTGATGCGCTTGCGCTTGTTCACGCCGGCCGCGGTCGCGTAGCGGCGAAACGTCAGCGCCATCAGGCTTGCGCCGAGACGTTTACCGTATACGCCGAGGAACAGCGCGGCGTCTGCGGTGTCGGCTCGCACGGCGAGGTAGGCGATGAACAGCGGAACAAGGCCGGGGTGAACGGGTACGACACGTTCCTTGCCGCCCTTGGCCTTGCGCACACGGACTAGGCGTCGGTCGAGGTCTACGTCGTCTAGTGTCCTGAGTCTGAAATTCGTTCGCAATATGCTGCGAGTGTGTTGAGTATTTGCTCGGCGGTCTTGGTCCAGACGTAGGGGCGGGGGTTCTCGTTCCAGTGGTCCATCCAGTCGCGGATGTCGTGGTTGAGTTCGCGGACGGAGCGGTGTGTGCCGCGTCGGAGCTTGCGTGAGGTGAGCTCGCCGAACCAGCGCTCGACGAGGTTCAGCCACGATGAGCCGGTCGGGGTGAAGTGCAAATGGAACCGGGGGTGGGCCGCGAGCCAGCGCTTGATGGCGGGGGTCTTGTGCGTTGAGTAGTTATCGAGGATGAGGTGCACGTCCAGGTCGGCGGGTACCTCGTCGTCGATCTTCTGAAGGAATTTCTTGAACTCGATCGCGCGGTGGCGCGAGTGCAGCGACCCGATCACCTTGCCCGAAGCCACATTCAACGCTGCGAATAGGCTGCTCGTGCCGTGACGCTTATAGTCGTGAGTGGCGCGCTCGGGGACACCGGGCATGATCGGGAGGATCGGCTGAGTGCGGTCCAGTGCTTGTATTTGACTCTTCTCGTCCACGCACAAGACCAGTGCTCGCTCAGGCGGATCCAGGTAGAGCCCGACGATGTCCCTGACCTTTTCGACGAACAACGGGTCCTTGGAGAGCTTCCAGTGCTCCACTCGGTGAGGCTGCAGCCCAAACGCCCGCCACACACGCGAGATCGTCGACTGCGAGAGCCCGGTCTTGGCGGCCATCTGGCGTGTGGACCAGTGCGTTCCTCCATCCGGCGGCGCGGTCTCCAATGTTTTGACGATCACATCCTCGACGCGCTCATCAGCGACCGTCCTGGGACGCCCAGACCGCGGCTCGTCCACGAGCCCATCGAGCCTGTCGGCGAGAAACCGCCGCCGCCACTTCCCGACCGTCGCCGCGCTCACTGAAAGCCGGGCCGCGACCTCCTTGTTGGAGTGCCCATTCGCGCACGCAAGCACGATCTGCGAGCGCAACGCCAACCCCTGCGCGGTACGACGCCTACGAGTCCACCCCTGCAACTGCGCACACTCACCGTCAGTGAGCTCCAAAACCGCCTTCGGACGACCGAGAGTAGCAGCCATACGGCATAATACCACACTTACTCCCCGAACTTAAGACTCAGGACACTAGGTTGAGGCCGATGATCTCGGCGCGACGCAGGCCGCCGTAGGCAAACAGCGCCAGCAGCAGTCGGTCGCGCTCGATCTTGCCGGTGTGAACGCGCTCCCAGACTCCCGGCTTGGCGGGCACATCCAGCAGCCGGCCAAGCTCGCTGCGGTCGAGCACGTCAGGCAGCGCTTTCGCGCTTCTTTGGGGTGCGCAGCACGTAGGCGGGGTCGCGGTCGAGATAGTCGCTCTCCACGCAGAAGCGAAAGAAGCAGCGGACGGCGACGACCGTCTGCGCTTGGCTTGAAGGCGCCGGCCGTTGCGTGGCCTGGTTGGCCAGGAAGGCTCGCAGGTCGCGCGTGCGGACCTCGGCCAGCGCCGCGATGCCCCGGATAGCAGCTACGGCGGGCAGGTCCTCCAACTGCCCCTTCGGCGGCGGTAGACGGCATGTACCGGCTCTGCGCGAGCTGGCACGTCATCGGCCCGAGACGAGACGCATGCTTCGGACGACACGCACACGCTTCGTCGCGCATCGGAGCGCGCTGGTCGATGGCACTACACTGGACGGTAAACCTTATGAGGTCATAAGCGAATAAGATGTGGATATGCATGTGTATGCTGCTTCGCGGCGAGCCAAGCAAGCTCCTGAGATCCTCGTCTCTGAGGTCTGGGGGGCGGTGCTAGGCCAAGCCGAGAACAAGCTTGGGCAGAAGCTGCCTGCCGGGCATGTGCAGCGCTCGGTCTCACCATCATCGGCACGCGAAAGCGCCTCGGCGGTACTTGCTCGCGCTCATGCTCACCTGCTCTCCGCCCTCGAGGGTGGCGCTGTCCAGGGCCAGGGCGCCATCTTCGAGCTGACCGATGACGCCGTTGCGCTGGTCCGTGCCATCCCAGAACTGTGGTTGGCTCATACCGTGACGTCGTACGAGGATCGCCTCCCAGCGATCGTGGCTGTCCTTAGGCGGCAGTTGAGCGCGCACGAGTACGGTGTGCTTAGCGGCGAGCTGACCTACTGCCTGAGCATCTCTGACGCAGAGCAGCCCGCGGCTCAGATGCGTCAATCGCTCGTCGAACTCGCTGGTCGCGATCACGGCGGTCTTGGCGATCTGATCGCGGTGCAGACCGCCGCGATCGCCCTCGCGGCGCTGTTGCTGCGAGCAGCAGGCAATATCGCTACGGGTGCTTTGGCCAGCGAGGCGCCCGAACAGCGCACCACGGGGCTCGACCGGCTCCTGCGAGGTGTTGAGCGTGAGATCGTCAGTGAAGCCGAGGCACGCACGCGAACGCTCAACGATGAGTATGACCCGGCGGGGCGCTATCTGGCGAGCGCGCTGCGGGTGCCTGCGCCACCAGCGTCGCCGGACGCGTTGGCTGGCAAGGCGGTCGATCTCGACGGCATCCGAGGTGCTTGGCTGCACGTCGCCGCGCTTGAGTACATAGCGGTTTTCGCGCTCGATCGAAAGCTGCCGATGCCGACCTATCAACCTCGTTACGAGACGCTGGGCGCGGCCGTGATCGAGACCAGCGCAAAGGTCCTATGCGGGGGACGGCTACTCACACGAGCAAGCGCCTTCCGCCACGAGCCGGCGTGGCGTGCACAGAGCAGCGCTCTCAGCTGCGCCCTGGAGATGTACACCAACGGCATTCCCGGCGCCTGCGATGCGTTGCCGCGCGCCCAGGCGATGACCTTGACGCGACTCGTGCGGGCGGCCGTGGCGATCGCCGTTATAGATCTCTCGCGCGAAGCTCAAGCAAACACCGAAGACAGGCCTGCCGCCCGCCCGTCAGCCTGATATTTGCGGAGGCATCTGTGGAAAGTACCCGCCCGATACTCAGGTCTCGACGGAGGAGGATCATGCTGGTGACTTCGCAGGTTTAGCCGATGGGTCTACGTTGTGAGTACTGTCATGAGATCATCGGTGTGTATGAGCCGATGTTGGCGCTCCAGCGCGACGGCAGCGAGCGCGCGGGGTCACGCTTGACGTTGCGCGAGGAGTTGCACCAGCCCGGCAGCGTGGCGCTGCATGAACATTGCCTGCGCCACCGAGCGGCCGGGCGCCCCCGTGCCGAGGAAGACTAGTCGGGGCCTGCGAGCTCGCCGAGGACTGCCTGAGACTCGGTGAGGCTGGAGGTCAGGATCTGCCGTGACACTTCGAGGAGCTGGAATATGCGTGGGTCGCGCACGGTGTAGTAGACGCTGGTGCCTTCGCGGCGCCCCTCCAGGATGCCGTGCTTGCGCAGCACTCCAAGGTGCTGGGAAGTTCCGCTGGAGTCCATCTGCAGCTCGTTTTGCAGATCACCAACGGTGCGCTCGCCGTCCCTGAGCAGCTCTAGGATGCGGACTCGCACGGGGTGCCCGAGGATGCGGAAGAACTCGGCCTTCATCTGGTAGACGGCGCGGCGCTGAACCGCCTCTGGCACAGCACTCTCGCGCGAGCGTCGGCTCATGCCGGCACTTCTCGGGTCGAAGTTAGGTTCATAGCTCTTGCGGGTTGCGGCAAAGCATTGCGCACCGACCGGCGGCCCTCCATAACCTTCTTGGCCCCTAGCCTTATAAGACTACAATATAAGCATCTCCTTGGGGCATTCGGCCGTTACGCTCGGTTTCGACAGCCGTGACGGCGGTGTCCTCGCGTTCCTCACCGGCCATGGCGGGCGACGAACCTCGTTGCAGATTCGCAGCGATCCCGGTCGTGACCCTGTTCAGGTGATCGATGGAGCCTCCGCTGACGCTCGGTGCTCTTCCCAGGGGTGGGCTGCGAGCGAGGCTGCTGTGACCAAGTCTGTCGGTGGCAGGGCTCGAAATCTCGTGCTCGGATATCGTAGTACGATATATTTTGGTTGTGCACGATGATTTGACCCAGGAGCAGTACGAGCAGCTGCTGCGGTTGCGTACCGGTCTGCGCTGCTTCTTGCATTGGAGCGAGGAACGGGCGGAAGAGCATGGTCTGACTCCGGCGCAGCATCAGTTGTTGCTGGCGATACGTGGAAGCGCCATGCGTGGAGGGCCTGCGATCGGCGAGCTTTCCCAGGCGCTGGTGCTGCGCCACCACAGTGTGGTTGGCTTGGTTGATCGTGCGCAGAGGGCGGGCCTGGTCACGCGCCGGCGTGATCGCAGTCGCCATTCGGTCGTGCACGTTCTGCTGACCGATCGCGGCCGGAAGGCGCTGCGCGGGCTCGCGCTCGTTCATCTGCGAGAGATCGCGGAGCTGGCGCCGGCGATGCAGGCCCTGTGGCAAGCGATCGCTGCCGCAGGTGATCCATCTTCCGGAGGATCTTCTGTCGCTGCTGGTGCGGTGGGTCCGCGGTGAGCGCGAGTCAGCGCGTCTCTCATCTGGGTGATTTCACGCTGGAGCGAGGGGTTCTGCGGCTCTGTGCGCTGGCGCTGCCGTTGGGCGCGGCGAGCGCGGTGTGTGCGCTGGCGCTGCTGCGGCTCATCGGGCTGATCACGAACCTCGTCTTCTACGGGCGTCTGCGCACGTCGCTGGTGGCGCCGGGCGCCGGGCATCATTCTCCGCTGGTGATCCTGCTCGCTCCGGTGGCGGGAGGGCTCGTTGTGGGGTTGATGGCGCGCTTTGGCTCAGAGCGGATTCGCGGCCATGGGATGCCGGAGGCGATTGAGGCGATCCTCACACGTGGAAGCCGTGTGCAGCCGCGTGTTGCGATTTTGAAGCCGATCTCTGCGGCGGTGAGCATCGGCAGCGGTGGGCCGTTCGGGGCGGAGGGGCCGATCATCATGACCGGTGGGGCTGTCGGGTCGATCCTCGCTCAATCTCTGCATATGAGCGCCGATGAACGTAAGACGCTGCTCGTTGCCGGTGCCGCGGGCGGGATGGCCGCGACGTTTAACGCGCCGCTGGCCTCGGTGCTGCTCGCTGTCGAGCTGTTGCTGTTCGAGTGGCGCCCACGGAGCTTTATTCCCGTCGTCACCGCGGTCGGCGTGAGCACGGTGCTGCGCTGGTCGTTGCTCGGAACGGGGCCCGTGTTTGGACTGAGCGTCGGCGCTCCTCACATCGGCGCGGGCGTCGAGATGTTGTGCATGATCGCGGGTCTCAGCGGCGGGCTGCTTGCGATCGTCGCGACGGCGCTCGTCTACTTCTCCGAGGACAGCTTCGCGAAATTGCAGGTCCACTGGATGTGGTGGCCCGCGATCGGTGGGTTGATCATCGGGGTGGGTGGCCTGATCGAGCCGCGCGCGCTGGGCGTCGGCTACGACGTGATCCGCGAACTGCTGCAGGGCCACGCCACGATGTCGCTGATCCTCGGGATACTGCTCGTCAAGACATTGATCTGGGGGCTCTCGCTCGGATCTGGCACCTCTGGTGGGGTGCTCGCCCCGGTCTTCATGATCGGCGCGGCGCTCGGCGCGCTGGAGGGCACGGTGCTGCCCGGCGTCACCCCGGGGTTCTGGGCGCTCGTCGGGCTCGCTGGTGTCCTTGGCGGGGTGATGCGCTCGCCGTTGACAGGGGTCGTGTTCCCGCTGGAGCTCACGCACGCCTGGCCGCTCGTGCTGCCGCTGCTGCTCGCAGCGACGAGCGCATACATGCTCTCTGCGCTCACGCTGCGCCGCTCGGTGCTCACCGAGAAGATCGCGCGGCGCGGCCTTCATCTCACCCGCGAGTACTCCGTGGACCCGCTGGAGGCGCTACTTGTCGAGGAGGTCATGAGCCGCGACCTCGGCGCCCTTGACAGCGAGGCGCTGCTGCGCAGTCCGTATACGGCTCATCCCCGCGACACGCTGCGCGAGGTTGCACAGCGCTTCGCCGAGCATTCGCTGAGCAGCGCACCGGTCGTCGAGCGGGACGCGCCCGACCGCCCGCTAGGCCTCGTCACGGTCGAGAATCTCCTGCAGGCTCGCCTGCGCGACGTGCACGAGGAACATCGCCGCGAGCGCGTGCTGCACGTTCGATCCACCGGCGTCCCCGATCCTTCCGCCGTGGAGAGCTGACATGAGTGCTACGGCGTCCGCTTGGCGGCGTGGCGTCGCGCATAGAGCTTCTCGCGAATGGTCATCGCGCCTGGATGGCCGCTACCCGGCCAAGGAGTCAGCAGCAGCAGGAGCCGCGCATCCGAGGATGCGCAAACCGCGTGACGCTCCCCTGGAGCGAGCTCGATAAGTAGCCCCTCGCCGCCGCTCGTGCGCTCACCCGCAGCCGTGGTCACCTCGATGGTGCCCTTGATCACGATGATCCATGCGCGCTCGTGAACCTCGTGCTCTGAAAGTGTCTCGCCCGCCGCGAGATCGAGTGCGATCACACGCGCCGCATCGCTCGAGGAGAGAATCTCCGGCAACCGTGGCTTGAGGTCAAACGTCTTGAGATCCCACGTGTTCACCACGCCCTCCCTGATGAGGCGCTGTGGATGTTCGTCATGATCGTCACAGCTCGACCAGATTAGCTCTCACCCGCGCGCAGCAACTCGCGTTGTTGTGCGGGTGTGTCTTGCTTGCTGGTGGCGATCAGGGTGAGTAGCGCGTCGGCTATCTGTTGCGGGGTGGGTGGGCAGCCGGGGATGAGCAGGTCGACTGGCATGATCTGCTCTAGCGGCCCGGCGTGCTGTGTGAGGTCGCCGAGCATGGTGCAGCCGATGGCGCAGTCGCCGAGCGCGGCAACCAGGCGTGGCTCGGGCATCGCTTCATAGGCACAGCGCAGCGGTGCGGCCATGCGGGTGGTGATCTGTCCGGTGATCAGCAGCACGTCGGCATGGCGGGGCGACGCGACGATGCTCAGGCCGTGGCGCTGCAGGTCGTAGTAGGGGTTGGCGGCGGCTGTCAGCTCGTGCTCGCAGCCGTTGCAGGAGCCCGCGTCGACGTGTCGCAGCGCAAGGGATCCTCGCTGCGGCCGGGTGGGCAGCGCGATCTCTCTACGAATCTGGTGTAGGTGTCTGAGGAGAACGAACATCGCTTCAGCGGTCGGCGCAGGCGTAGCAGAGCTCAAAGCTCTTGTTGATCAGCGGGAAGTCGGGGAGCAGGTTCTCGCGGGCGGCGTGCGCGAGGCTGGGCCAGTTCGCGTAGGAGCCGGTGCGCAGGTGCAGACGCTCGATCGTGCTCCCGTCAGTCTGTACGGCGCAGAGCGTCTCGCCGCGTGGGCTCTCCACGCGCGCGACGCCGACCCCGGCTGGCTGCACCTCGAGCTGTTTCACGCCGCCGGGCGCAAGGTTGCCGGTGAGCAGCTCGTGCAGTATCGCGAAGGTCTGTTCCAGCTCGACCTGACGGATCTCAAGGCGAGCGGCGACATCGCCGCTCGCTCGCCCCGGACTGGCGGGCGCGAACCCGGAGTAGGCGAGTCGTGGGCTTTCGCTGCGCGTGTCACGGTCGACTCCGGCGGCACGCGCGGATGGCCCGACCGTCCCCAGCCGGATCGCGTCGTCCTTGCTCAGTCGTCCGACTCCGCCGAGTCGATCCTGCAGCGACCCCGCGAACCGCAGCTCCCGCCAGATGGCTCGCTGCTCTGCCTCCAACGCTTCGAGCTCCTTGCGCGCGGCGCGCGCGTTGGCCTGCCCGATCCGCAGCGTGCTTGAGGCGAGCGCGATGGTGTCGAATAGGAAGCGGTGCCCAGCGAGACGCTGGTTGAGTCGCTGCGCGCGCTCCTTGAACGCCGCGAACGCCATTGCGCCTGGCGCGAAGCCGACTCCCGCACAGGTCGCGGAGACGTCGTTGAGGTGGTTGTAGAGACGCTCAAGCTCGAGCAGCAGCGTGCGAGCGCGCTGCAGGTGACCATCGGGCGCCAGCCCCAACACCGACTCGCACGCCTGCGCGTAGGCGACCGTGTTGCTCACTGCACAGGCGGCGCACGCACGCTGGGCATAAGCCAGACCGTCCGCGAGTGGGCGACGCTGCGCTGCGATCTGCAGCCCGCGGTGCTTGTAAAACATGCGCAGGTCGAGATACAGGATGCGCTCACCGACGACGCTGAAACGGAAGTGCCCGGACTCGATCACCCCCGCATGGATCGGCCCGACCGCGACCTGGTAGGGGTCGTGGCCGTGCACGGGGACCGTCCATGCCTCGGGTTCCACTGGATGCGCGAGCAGCGGCCGCATGGGCTCATGTCCGTCGAAGCGCACACCGTATGAGTCGTGTGCCTCGCGCTCATCCCAGCCTGCCGCCGGGAACAGGTCGACGAGCGTGTCGAGCGCGCCCGACGGCACGGGTGCGCTGAGCACGTGCTCCACGCCGCCGCGGGCGAAGATGCAGTTGACCTGCAGTCCCTGCTCGCCGTTGCTGGCGAACAGCCCGCAGAAGCGCCCGCCGGCGTGGGCGTGGTGTTCGCAGGCTGCGCGCCAATCCCGCGGCGCGATGCGCTGCAGCGGGGCAGGCGTGAGCGCGGGGAGGATCGCTCGCGGGCGGCTGCTCATGTGATTCCCCGCATCAAGCTCTCCCCGGCGTGGGAGCCGGCGAGCAGGTAGGCGGCCACGGATAGCGCCAGCAGCCCGAGGGTGAGCCCGACGGTGATCCGGCCGGTGAGGCGCACCGTGCGCCCTGAAGGCCAGTGGTGCCCGTGGCTCTTGCCGGCGAGCGTCTCGATCAGGGCGTGTGCGAGCCCGAGGAACCCAAGCGCCATCAGCACCGCGGCGATCGAGACGACCGCGACCTGGTGTGCGGCGATCCCGCCGAGCAGGATCAAGAGCTCACTGAAGAACAGCGGCGAGGGCGGCAGTCCGCTGAGCGTCCCGAGGCTGACACCGGCCCCGGCGGCGACTGGGGCGCTGAGCCGCGCCAGCCCGCGCGGCGGCCGGTGGGCAGTGGAGGGGTCGTGGCGCTGCATGGGCATCGCCGTGTAGAAGCCGAGCGACTTCGCCAGCGCGTGCCCCGCGAGGTGGATGACCACACCGATCGTTGCCAGCGGCGTAGCGAACCCGATTCCGAGCGCGAGGATTCCCATGTGCTCCAGGCTCGAATATGCGAGCAGCCGCTTCCATGCCATCGGCCGCCACAAAAACGGGATCGCGATCGCCAGCGATGTGAGCCCGAACGCGAGCAGGAGATGATCGGCGAGGTGGTCTGCTACGGCCGGGCCGAGCGTCAGCACGACCCGCCACGCGATCAGCATGACGGTCGGCAATAGCGCCGCTGAGAGCAGCGCGCTGACCGGCGGTGGCGCCTGGCTGTGCGCGTCGGGCAGCCAGTTGTGCACGGGCGCCCAGCCGATCTTCGCGGCCAGCCCCACGAGGATCAGGATCAACGCAAACAGCGCCGTCTGGTGCGGGATGCCGCCGGCGTGGCGGGCGATGCTCTGCCAGTCGAGTGTCGCGAGCGTCCCGCCGTGCGGCGCAAGCCCGACGAACAAGATCAGGATGCCAAGCAGCGCAACCGCCAGCCCGAAGGTCGTCAGCACGAGGTACTTCCAGCCTGCCTCCAGCGCGTGCGTGCGTCCGGTGTAGGCGACAAGCAGCGCCGAGGCGCCGGTCGTCGCCTCGATCAGAAGCCACGCGACACCGAGGTTCTTCACCAAAGCGAGGGTCAGCAGCGCCGCCCAGAACAGATGAAACGCGCTGTAGTACCAGGCGTGCGCCCTGCGCGCAGTGAACAGGCTCTTGCCGGCGCTGGCCAGATAGGCGGGTGAGACGATCGCGCTGCACCACCCGACCAGCGCGATCACCGCGAGAAAGCTCGCGCCGACCCGGTCAACGACAAACCAGGAGCCCTGCAGCCCGCCCGCGCCATGAACGAGGCCAGCCACGCTCGCGGTGAGCGCCACCACCGCGCTGACGCTCGCGGTGAGCGCATTCATGCGATCCGCGCCGCCCGGCGAGCGCGGCGCTCGCACCAGCAGCGCCCCTAGAAGCGGTGAGAGCGGTACGGCGAGCAGGAGCAGGTCAGTCACGCAGCGCCTCCAGTAGAGAGCTGTCGCCGCTACCGAGCTGCTCGTGAATCTTCGCGGCGAACGCCGCCGCGACCGACACGATCACCACGAGGTCAAACACGAGGCCGAGCTCGATCAAAACGGGCAGGCCGCCGGCAAGTGATAGTCCCGCGAAATAGACCCCGTTCTCGGCGACCAGGAACCCGAGCGCCTGAAAGAGCACCGCGCGACGCACGACCGCGATCAGGATGCCGAGCGCCAGCACGCCAACTGCGGCGTGTTCCACGTTGGCGCCGGCGAGGCCGAAGCGCGGGATCAACTGCTCGACTGCGAGCGCCGCCGCGATCGAGATCGCCAGCCGCGCGAGCGCCGGCGGCTCGGTCGTGATCAGACGCTCCTTGCGCGCCCTGCGCACGGTGAGCATCAGCAGCAGAGGGAGCACCAGCGCCTTGGCGATCAAAACCGTGCCGGCCACCGCCAGCGCGGTCGAGGTTCGTGAGCCCTGGGTGATCGCGTAGACGCCAAGCGCGAGCGACTGTGCCGCGACCAGCCAGATCGCCGACGAGCGACGACGCACCATGATCACCGCCAGCGAGCTGACCAGAAGCCCCCAGGCCACGGCGCCGGTCATCCGCCGCCCCCAGCGAACCAGCTCGCCAGCCCCAGCAGACACAACGCTGCCCCCGAGGCCAACACCAGCGGAACGCGCAACACCCGCATCTTGGCCTGCACCGTCTCGCAGACGGCCAGCGCGACGCTGAGTGTCAGCACGCCGCCGGCGAGCACCGCGACCTGCGCCGCGAAGGCCCCCGGATGCGGGATCAAAAGCTCACATGCGAGCACCAGCATGATCCAGTGCCGCGCCGCGGCTGCCCACTGCAGGTAGGCCAGATCGCGGCCCGCATACTCCAGCAGCGGCCCCTCGTGGACCATCGTCAGCTCCAGGTGAGTATCGGGATTATCGACCGGCTGGCGGCCCGTCTCGGCGAGGATCACCAGGCAGAACGCGGCGGCGGCAGCCCAATGCGCGGGCCGCGACCACACCGCCGAGAGAGTCGCCGCGTGGCTCATCGAGAGCAGATCGGTGCTGTGCAACGGCAGCGCGAGCAACACCAGCACCAGCAGCAAGAGCCCCTCGACGAACACCGAGAACATCAGATCCCTGGCGGCGCCCATCAGCCCGAAGGCGCCAGCGGTGTCCCACGCTGCGAGCGTGACCGCGAAGCGCGCGAGCGCGAGCAGGCCGACGAGGACCAGCGCGTCGTGACCGAGCCCCCAATCCGGGGCGTGCCCGCCGATCGGCAGCAGCAGCAGCGCCAGCAGCGTGCCCGCCGCCACGACAGCGGGCGCAAGCGTATAGATCGCCGTATGCGGCTCGGGCGCCACGCCACTCTTGCCCCACAGTCGGGCAAGCTCGCGGTAGGGCTGCAAAACGGAGGGTCCGCGCCGGCCCTGCAGACGAGCCTTCAGATGCTGGATCAGCCCGACGATCGCCGGTGCGCCGAGCACACCGCCAAGGAGCTGCACGACGCCCGCGATCAGCGTTGCCACGCTCACCCGAAGACCCCCGTTCGCGCCAGCGCCAAAAGCACGCACAGCAGCATCAGCAGATACGTCAGGTAGACGCGCAGGCTGCCCGACTGCAAGCGACGCGCAACCCCCGCGGCGCGCAGCGCCGCCCGCGACACCGGTCCGTAGAGCACCGTGTCGAACAGGTGCGGCACCTCCGCCCGATAGGAGACGCTCTGAACAACCCCCGCCGACGTGGCCACCTGCACCTCGCGGCGTGCGCGAAACAGCACCTCCAGCACCAGACGCAGCGGCTTGGTGAACCCAGCCGAGCTCCATGCAAGCCCCGCCGCGCTCGGCTGGCCGCAAACCCACGTCGGGGCGGGCGCGGCGCGCCGGGAGCCGGCCAATCTCACCAACACACCCACGCTCACCACAAGCGCTACCGCCAACGCCAAGGTCGGCAGCGACCCGGTGCCAGGCACATCCAATGACGCGCCCGCCTGCAGCGTGACATGCCCCGGCCTGAGCCCGGCGAGAGTCGGCACCAGCAGCGCGGGCAGCACGCCCAGCACCACACACGCCCCGGCGAGGAACACCATGCTCGCCCGCATCCCGACTGCCACCTCGTTCGCCTGCGCGGACTCTGGGTGTCGCGGCGAGCCGAGCAGCACCAGCCCGATCACCTTCACAAAGCAGTACACAGCCAGCGCCGCGGTCCCGGCCAGCGCCGCGGTCGCCACCGCCCCGGCCAGCGCGACCCCGAGATGGCTGCTCACACCGAGATGCAAAAGCGACTGCAGCGTCAGCCACTCCGAGACAAACCCGTTCAGTGGCGGCAGACCGGCGATCGCCATCGCCCCGAACGTGAACGTCCAACCGGTCCACGGCATCCGCCGCAAAAGACCACCGAGCCGGTCTAGCTCCAAACTGCCGACCGCCTTGCTGAACGCTCCGGCGCCGAGGAACAGAAGCCCCTTGAACAGCGCGTGATTGAGCGCGTGCAGCAGCGCCGCCGCGAACGCGATCGCGCTCCATGGCGCCAGCCCGATATCGGCAAACACCAGCGACGCTCCCAGGCCGAGCGCGACGATCCCGACGTTCTCGATCGAGTGAAACGCCAATAGTCGCTTCAGCTCATGCTGCATCAGCGCATACAGCACGCCCCCCAAACACGACAATGCTCCGAACGCGATCAGCGTGATCCCGACCCACAGGCCCGGCGGCGCCAACCACTCAAACAGCACGCGGATCAGGCCGTAAAGCGCGAGCTTGATCATCACCCCGGACATCAGCGCCGAGATGTGCGCGGGCGCCAAAGGGTGCGTGCGCGGCAACCACGAGTGCAGCGGCATCAACCCCGCCTTGGTGGAGAACCCGACCAGCGAAGCGCAAGCGACAAACGTCGCCAAGCCGCCGCCCAGTGGCTGGCCGCCCAACGCGCCGTGCTCGGCGAGCAGGAGCATCGACACCCACACACCGGCGCCTCCGATATGTGTGATCGCCAGATACACAAATACGCCGTGACGCGCCTGACGATCCTGCCGTGCCAGCAGGATCGCCGTTGCCGGCACAAGCGTCATCAGCTCCCAAAACCCGAGAAACGTGCTCACGTCACGCGCGCAAACGAACCCGACCAGCACGAGCAAAAACATGCCCGTGGTGACAGCGAGCGCACGACCCTGACCGTCCGTCTTCAGCGCGTCGCGCGCAAATAGCGCTGCCGGCGCGCCGACGACGGCGATCACCAGCAGAAAGAAGCCGCTGAGCCCGTCGATACCGAACGCCACGTGCACGTCGCCGCGAAACCCCGCGCCCACCGCATGCCCCGCGGCCAGCACCCATCCGCCGGCGGCCCCAAGCAACGCAACTCCCGCCGACTGCGCGGCCAGCGCGGCTCGCGTGAGGCGAGGAAACCATGCGGTCAGGGTGCCGGCAAGGATGGCCGCCGCACCGGCGAGAGCCAGCGCGTCGGCGACGCTCATCAAGCGGTCAACCCGGGAACGAGCAACGTCGAGACGCGCCAGCCGAGGATCAACGCGTTGATAGCAGCAGACGGCAAAGCAGTGCCGAGCCCGCAGCTCGCCGCACGGCAACCGGCGGGCTCGGCTGTTGGTTGGCAAATCGGGGCGGCCACGACCCGACAAGCTTATAGCAACTAACTCCTAAGCAACCAGTCTTAGAATCCAATAAGATACTGTCTTTTCGCGGTAGCGGTCACGATCCGAGAGCGTTGAGCTCTTACCCGGAGCAGCCGCGAAACCGCCGGAGGCGAGGACATGCGAGCCCTTCCAGGGGACGCCCCCACGAGCTAGTCCCATGACTGATGCTTGACGTGGCGATAGGTCTCCCAGGCGTTCGTGAGGCAGCTGAACGCATCCTCGGTCACCATGCCGTAGTTGGCGATGAGCGCGACCGCGGCCATCAGCGTCATCGGGTCCTCGTACTCCAACAGCGTCATCGCCGCCGCGGGCGCATCGGGCCCGCCTTCAAGAATGCTCCGAGCCAGCCGCGCGTCGTAACATTCGCAAACGTTGGCCTTCACGGCTGCAGCCCTCACAAGCATGACTGGCTCAACGCATGCCCTCGTCGACGGTCCAGATCGCTGCCAGCGCTCGCGCCAGTCGCCGCAACGCGAGCTGCTGCGCGCGCACAACCGCGTCCGGCTCGCATGTCTGCAACGCGAAACACACATCGCTGACCAGTGCGCGCAACGCGTCGTGGTGACTATTCCACGCCTGCAAATGGTCAAAGTCGCCCGGACTCTGGCAGAGCCCGCTGGCGAGAAGTGCGATACCGGCACGGGAGCTCGCCGCGCCCACCAGCCGATCCTGGTCGCCAAAGGTTCCCAGTGCTAGCAAGTCATCCAGCGCCTGCACGATCAGCCACAGCCCGACAGACAGCTCAAGCCAGCACGCGCGAAGCGAGCAGAGCGTATCGGCGCGCAAGCATGGATCGCCGCTCAGACCAGCCAGCACGGTCCTCCCAGCGGGAAACGCCACGCTGAGGGTCCTGCCCAACGACACGCCAACGTGGTCCTCCTCGGCATCGTTAGCTCTCTCCAAGCGGCGCTTCTGCGCGGCGGCGCTCACCTCCGCGGCAAGTGCCTCCAACTGGCGCCCAAGCGCCGGCGGTTGCAGGACCCATCCACGCCGCTGGCTACCGATCGCATCCAGGTTCACCGCGATGCGCACCGTCAACGACGCGAGCTCAACAGCAGCATCCTCCAGGGCGGCAAGCGCCACAGCACGGTCGACCGTTGCGCCGAGCAGATCATCGATCGCGCCGCGCGCCGCCCGGACAGCAACAGAAACCTTCGCGCGATTGACCATCAGCGCCAGCTCGGCGGCTCGGATAAAGCTCTCGCTTCTGGCAAGCGTCTGCTCAAGGCGGCGCAGCAGATGCAGATGGCGCTGACCGGCGACAGGCCCAAAGGCTTGCCAGACCCGTGCGCTGCACTCAAGCGACACGACTGCCGAACGCAATACCGTGCAGCGGCTCGCATCAGACCCTTTCCACAGGGCCAACAGATCTCCCTGCATGACCTCGAAATGCCGCTTAGCACTGATTCCGACGCTCCGTGGATCAGCGTGACGGCCTATCAAATCACCGCACGCAACCTGGCTCCAAAGCTCCCCAAACAACTGACGCCAGCTCGCCCCATCTCTCCGCTCGGCCTTCGTGCTCGCGCAAGAACCCGCGAGGCTGAAGGCATGGAGCGATGGCTCCGCTGAGGTCCAACCGGGCAACCAAGCCTCCAAGCCCACCATCCTTCTTACCCTACCATCTTCTAAGATTAGAGATAGACTAGGCATCGGGGCGAGCTTCGGCCCTATTTGGCGAGCAAAGCGCTTCGCGAGCAAGACGCGCAGCCCAGACGGTTATGACGAGGTGTCGAACTCGCGGCTGCTCTACGGTGAGTACGGCAGGAGCTACGCGTTGAGGATCCCCATTGATGATTTCCTGGCGGCGGCTGGTACGTGGTGCACCTTGGAGCGATCCTGCGCGAAGCCGAAGTTGGCATGGTGGAGAGACCACCGCAGGCCTTGGCGTCTCTGAACCATCCTCCGCCTGCTGAGGTCTCCCAGCGATCAGGGTGGTGTGAGTCATTTCTCATTAGCACCTCACACTGGCACTGCACTGCACGCCGTCGCGTTACTCTCGCCTGACGCGATCGGGTCGTAAAACGCAGGCGGCGACGTGCTCAGGTTTCATCAGATCTGTGCCGTCGCGTCTTTGGCTGCCCTGCGGCGTGTGTCTGGCACTCGCAGCCTGCGGCGCCGGCGCGTCAGCTTCGCGCCGCCAGGAATCGAGGATCACCCCGGTCGCTGGGAACGGCTCGCACGCGACGCTGACCACCACCACCTCGCACACCGGAGCGGCAGCCGCATACACCCTGCCGACGCCGATGGGAAGGCCGGGCAACCTCGTGCCGTTCCGGCGGCGTTTCGTCCGCGGGGAAGGGGTGTGGAGGCCCGCCGGGCGCCGTGTCTTCGGCAGCCCGGCGGTCTATGAGACGACGCTGATACCGCCTGGAGGCTCGCAGCCCGCGGGGCTCGCATGGATGGACACGCGTTTGCTATCCGCTCGCCTCTATTCGGGGTCGAAGAGCCCCGGCGGCGGCCCTTACCGTTACACCGCGCCGATTGGCCCTGGGATCGCGCGGTACCTTGTCGCTGCCTTCAACGGCGGCTTTATAATGAGCGCCGCAGGGGGCGGCTACTATCTCGAAGGACGCACGATTGACCCGCTGCGTCCTGGGGCCGCCTCGCTGGTCATTTACAAGAATGGCTCGGTGAACGTCGGCGTCTGGGGTCGCGATGTGAGCATGACCTCGCAGGTCGTAAGCGTGCGGCAGAACCTGATGCCACTTGTCACGGACGGCCGCGCAAGCATCCGTGCCGCGAGTCCCGAATGGAGGATCTGGGGCGCGACGTGCGGGGTCAGCTCCTGCTCCGGTGCCGGCATCGAGAGCCAGTGGCGCTCAGCGCTTGGCATCACTGCCGACGGTGCGCTCGTCTATGCGCAGGGGCCGGCGCTCGACCCGCTGCAGTTGGCGAGGCTGCTCGCCCGAGCTGGGGTGCTGCGCGGCATGCAACTCGACATCAACCCTGATTGGCCGATCTTCGCCACATACAGTCCAGGCAGCGAACGCGGTCTCGCGAGCGCGGCCAACGGCAGCAAGCTGCTCCCGGGGAGCATCCAGAGTCCGGCGACGTTCTTCGATCCCTCGTGGGCACGCGACTTTGTCGCGATGTCGGCGCGGCACCCACCGGGGTCGCACTAGCCTGTTTTGAGCAACGCCTGCTGGAGTGAGGATGCGAAGCCTTCGCTGGTGAACGTTGCCCCCGTCACGATGTTGATTTGAGCGCTCTGGGCTTGCAGTGCCTCGCTGCGCAGCAGTGGCGCGACCCTTTCGCTGATGAACGCCGATTGGGGGTGTTCGGTTGGAAGCGCGAGCGCCTTCACGTCGGTTGGCCTGACCCCTTGGGTTCGGTCCGGTGCTTGTGAGAGTTTCTTGCGTCTACGATTGTGGGCGAGGAAGGAACACTCTGATGAAGCGACGCAGGCATACGCCGGAGCAGATCATCCGTAAGTTGCGGGAGGCCGAGCGGCTGCTCGGTGAGGGCAAGACGATCCCTGAGGCCGTCAAGGTGCTCGAGGTCAGTGAGCAGACGTTTCACCGCTGGCGTAACCAGTACGGCGGGATGAAGGCCGATGATGCGAAGCGGTTGAAGCAGCTTGAGCGTGAGAACAGCCGGTTGAAGGCGATCGTGGCTGATCAGGCGCTGGAGAACCGGGCGTTGAAGGAGATCAGCCGGGGAAACTGGTAGGCCCAGTCCGCAGACGCCAGGCGGTCGCGATGCTCCGCGATCGTCTCGGCGTCAGCGAGCGCTGGGCATGCCGAGTAGTAGGACAGCATCGCTCCACCGAGCGCTACGAGCCCAAACAGGCTGAGGATGACCAGGCGTTGCGAGCCGAGCTACGCAAGTTCTCGGTGAAGCGCCCGCGGTGGGGTTACCGACGCGCGCACCATCATCTGCGCGAGGAGGGGTGGGATGTGAACCGTAAGCGGGTGCAGCGACTGTGGCGCGAGGAGGGGCTGCGCGTCCCCGAGCGCAAGCGTAAGCGCCGCCGGCTGGGCGAGTCGACGGTCCCGGCGCAGCGGCTGCGTGCTGAGCGCCCCAACCACGTGTGGGCGTTTGACTTCCAGTTCGATCAGACCGCTGATGGGCGGGCGTTGAAGGTGTTGAACATCGTGGATGAGTTCACACGCGAGTCGCTGGTGATGCTGGTCGCTCGCAGCATCGACGCTGAGATGGTCGTGCAGGCGCTGGAGCGCCTCGTGGCCGAGCGTGGCGCCCCGGAGTTCCTGAGGATGGATAACGGGCCGGAGATGACCGCGCACGCGCTCTCAGACTGGTGCCGACTATCGAACACCGGGACCGTGTTCATCGATCCGGGCTCACCATGGCAGAACCCGTTCGTGGAGAGCTTTCACTCCAGGGTGCGTGACGAGCTCCTGGATATCGAGGAGTTCTCCTGTCTGGCAGAGGCGCGGGTCGTGATCGGTGACTGGCAAGAGGACTACAACCAACGCCGTCCACACTCATCGCTCGGGATGCTCACTCCGGCCACCTTCGCCGCCCAACACGCCGCCACCACCGACCGCAAGGCGGCATGACCCCGACCCCCGGGGAGAGGACGCGCCGGTCGGGTCGTGCTCCCCTACGGCCTACGGCCTACGGCCTCCACTCCACACAACCCGACCACACCACCAGCTACCCTCCCCGTTACCACTAACCACCAACTCTCACCCGTAGTGGACCGAAAAGCGGGGGCCGGTCACGGTGATCTTGCCTTTTTCCTCGGCGATGGCGACCTGGACGGGGCCGTAGGGAGTCTGGATCACGGGGCCTGTGAAGGTGCCTGACGGCCCCGAGGTTGAGGCCGAGCTTTCGGTCGACACGCGCGGGGGTTCGGTTGAGGGCGGGGTCGAGCCGCCGGTGCTCGGGGAGCCGCCGGATTGGGCTTTGGCGGTGTGTGCGTTTGTCGCGTTCGACGTCGCAGCCCCGATGCCGATGCCTTTGCCGCTGCTGCGGATGTAGATCACTACGAGCACGATCACGACCGCGAGGATCGCCGCTGTGCCCGTCGCCCTGCGAATCAGCGTCAGGGTGCTGTTGCGGATCATGCTGCCTCCTTGGGCTCACAGGCGAGGAATCTCTCGACCCCCGCGGAGTAGGAGATCGTGTCGTCGTCGAGGATGACGATCGCTCCGTGACCGGGTAGCCGCGCTGCCCACGATGCGCCCGCTGCGCCCATCGCGAACGCGGCCGTCGCGTATGCGTCGGCCAGCGCGAGGTTGCTGCCGACGATCGTGACCGAGAGCACTCCGGTCGGCGGCCGACCTGTGTGTGGATCGATGATGTGCTCGCCGCGCTCGTATGCTCCAGATGTGGCAACCGCGCCGCCGTGGAGAGCGAGCACGGCGGCGAGCGCCTGTTTTTGGCGCGGATGCTGGATGCCTACCCGCCAGGCATCATGACCGGGCGGAGCGCCTGCGAGGCATATATCGCCGCCGGCATTGAGGCAATACCGCTGCGCGCCGGCTTGGTCGAGGATGCGTGCGGCGCACTGCAGCGCCCATCCCTTCACGAAACCCGACGGGTCGAGCGACTGGCGTCCGCGGGTGATGTCGAAGAATCCGCGAGTTGCCTGTCGGAGTTCCTCGCAGCGGCGCAGCACCAAGCGCACGCTCGGATGCGCGTTCTTCGAGCGTGATCTCTCCGCGGCTGAGCATGCTGATCTGGCTGTTGCGCTTGTACGTGGAGAACGTCTGGTCGACGAATCGCAGCCACTCGAACAGGCGGTCGATCGACCGCGAGTCGAATTCCTCGCCGCCGGCTTCGACTATCACGGGGATGCCCATCACCTGCTCGACCGCCCGCACCATCGTGTTTGAAGCCGAGATTCCGCGCCCGAGTCTTCCGCTTGCCCGATCGTGGTGCAGGCGCCGCCTCTCGCTGTGCACGGCGCCACTCATGCCGCAAGCGCAAACCGCTCGATATGGATCTGATCCCCAGGCACACCGAGCAGCCCCAAGGCGCGCAGCGTCGCGTCCATCATCCCGCTCGGCCCACACACATACACGTCGCGCTCGGCGATGTCAGGGATCAGCCTGACGATCGTCTTAGCGTCAAAAAGCTGTGCGCCACCTCGCTTGCGGTGGTCTCCGAGCAGAAGATGAAACGCCGCGCCTGAGCGGTGCGCTATCTCTTGAAGCTCCCGTTCGAAGACCGCTTCCTTCTTGGAGATCACCCTGTGGATGAGCGTGACGTCCAGCGATCCGGAAAGCTCCTCGAACAGAGCTCTCAGCGGCGTTATGCCGATGCCTCCCGCGATCAAGGCAACTTCTTTGCGAGTCAGAGCCGCACTCGTGAACGCACCGAATGGGCCTTCTGCGAGGACTTTTGTTCCTGCGGGCAGGCTCCGCAGCCCACCGGAGAAGTCGCCGACGTCCTTCACCGTCAGCCTCAACGTTCGGCCGTCCGGAACGGCGGAGAGTGAAAACGGATGCGACTGCCACCAGCGACCTGGGGTGAGGAACCGCCAAAGCATGAATTGACCGGCGTGCGCGCCGAGTTTCTCCAGCTGACGCCCGGTCACCTCGATGCTGGTCACGCCTGGCGACTCCACTGTGACGGCACTGACAGTTAGCCTGTGCCGGGAGGCCCTGATCGCGGGGCGCAGCACCCGGAATGCGATCAGCACGGCGACGGTTGCGGCATACAACGAGATCCAGTAGTCGGCTTGCACCGGATGCGCCGCGAATTCATTGCCCGTCGGGATCTGATGCAGGTAGGCCAGCGCGATGCCCGCGTAGATCGTGACGTGCACGAAATACCAAGCCTCGTACCTCAGCCGCCGGCGCACGATCACGATCGAGGTTGCAACCACGCCCACCATCACGATCGTGCCGATGGTCGCGGTCACCATCCCGGGATAGGCGTTGAGCAGCCGCGAGAACTCGCTTCCGAAGCTGATCTTGTCAGCAAGCGAATAGCCCGCGGTGATCAGCAGCGCGTGCGCAACCACAAGGGAGATGCACAGCTTGCCGTTGAAGCGGTGCCAGACGGTGAGCTTGTCGAAGCCAACGAGGCGCTCAAGAGCCGGCAGCCGCGCAAGCATCAGGATCTGCAGCAACGCGAGGTAGACAGCGATAAGGCCGGTGATCCTGCCAAGGCTCGTGAAGCCTTCGGGGCGCCCATGGACGCCGGAGATGCCGCCTCCCTTCAGCCACATCCACACGATCACGGCGCCGTTGACAGCGACGAGCAGAGCGATCGCGGCCGTCGCAAGCGGACTCCCACGCGTCGCGCCCCCGCCAACCGACCGCGCGCCGCCACCCCTGACGACAACGGCTCCGTCTACGACCCCGACCTCTCTCGACAGCGACATATCCTTGCACTGCAGGAAACCACCCGTCCATAAGCGCCTGCTTGCGAGGACCTGAGAAGTCGCTCACGAAGATCGACCGCTGCCTCGGTAGCGGTGTGGGCAGCCACGACATCCCGACGGTCCGCGAGGCCAGCGGTCTTTCGTCGAGGCGATACACCAGCCCCACCGCCACGAGCATCGTCAGTGCGGCGATCTCGCGCCGCGGAGCACAGCCCCCGGCGGCGCGAGATCGCGCGTGACGCAGGTGCGGGTTACGCCTTCACGTCGAGATGACCCGGCGCGGCCTTGGCGGACTGGACGGTCGCTGTCTCGTCCCCGTCGTGGTCGTGGTCGGGTGCCCCCGGGATCTCACCGGCGTCTCGCGCTTGCGGGGCGGCCGCAGCAAGGTTCTGCGACGCGCTCACACTGGTCACTGGGGTAATGCTCATGCAACGCCCTCCTTTGGGTTAGGTGTTCGCCCCTCATCGACGTGCCTGTGAAGCTCTTGACAACCTTGAGTGAGTTCTCACGCTGAATAGCGGCAAGGCCCGACGCCGGGGCTGTGATCCGGAGCCGAAACGGACATTCACGCACGCCCTGGCCTGCGAACACCATCAGGTGATCCCAGGCACCGCAGCAGTGCCTTCTCGTGCGGTCGCTTCCTACGTGCTCTCGCCGCGCTGGGACCAGTAGCGCTCGGCCTCGGCCTCCATCACGGCGAGACGGGTGTAGTAGTCGGGGAACTCGTTGAGGTGTGCCCTGGCGATCTTGCCGGTGGTTTGCTCGTCATCGTCGGTGACGTTCGTTGCGTGGTCGCGTCGGCCGTGCTCGAGCTCTACCTCCAGCCCTATGCGGAACTGCTCGACGTCGAACCGGGACGTGCTCCAGTCGATTCCGACTGCCTCGCCGATTGCTTGGGCCTGCGCGGCAGTGAATCTGGGCGGCTCGACCATGCCTTCAGTCTTGCGCATTCTGTCGTCTTCTTGTAGGGCGTCGCGCGCAGCTGCCGTTCAGGCGCGGACGAATCTCGTCGATATGATCGATTGCATATGTCGCGTCGCGGCCGCCCCTATCGTGATAGGCGCGATGACTGTGAGTAGAGGTGATGCGGTGCGGGTGCTGCTCGTGGAGGACGAGGCGTCGATTGCCGACCCGTTCGCGCAGGCGCTTGCGCGCAACGGGTTTCAGCCGGTGATCGCACGCACGGCGGATGAGGCGTTGCGGCTGGGGCGCGAGGGCGGGCTGGATGTTGTTCTGCTTGATTTGTCGTTGCCGGATGGTGACGGGCGCGATGTGTGCCGTGAGCTGCGGCGGGTCTCTGATGTTCCGATCATCATGTTGACGGCGCGTGGCACTGTCACCGATCGCGTGGTTGGTCTTGAGCTTGGCGCGGATGACTATGTGGTCAAGCCATTCGCTGTCGGCGAGGTGATTTCCAGGATTCGTGCCGTGTTGCGTCGCGCGCGGAGCAGCCCGTCTGCCCCTGTGGTTATGAGTGTGGGGGATCTGCAGCTTGATTTGCGGGCGCGGCGGGCGTTGCTTGGCGGGGTGGAGTTGGAGCTCACGCGCAAGGAGTTTGATCTGCTTGCTCGCTTGATGCGTGATGCCGGGAGCGTCGTTTCGCGGGAGACGCTGATGTCTGAGGTGTGGGATGAGAACTGGTTCGGCTCGACTAAGACGCTTGATGTGCATATCGCGGGGTTGCGGCAAAAGCTTGGCGATCGGCCTGCTTCTCCCCGCTATATCCAGACGGTGCGGGGCGTGGGTTTCCGGTTCGCTGCGGATGGGGAGACGGGGTCGTAAAGCGGCCGGTGAGACTGCGGACCGGTTTGCTGGCGGCGCTTGCCTACGTGCTGTTGCTGGCGATCATCGCGCTCGGTGTGCCGCTTGCGTCCAGTCTCAGCGCGCGTGTGCACGATGAGGTTCGCTCTCAGGCGCTGGGGCAGGCCGATCTGGTTGCGGCTACCGCCGCGGATCTGCTTTCCGGGTCGCGTCGCAGCGAGCTTGCCGCGCTGACGCACACCGCTGAAGCCTCGGTGCATGGGCGAGTGCTTGTCGTCAACCATTCTGGGATCGTGCTTGCGGACAGTGCTGGGCCGGCGCAGCTCGGCGCGAGCTACCTTCCGCGTCCGGAGATCAGGCGCGCGCTTGCCGGCCGTCAGGTGCAGGTGCAGCGTCCAAGCCATACGCTGGGTGAGGAAATCCTTGCCACGGCCGTGCCGATCATTCGCAACGGAGCGCCGGTCGGGGCGGTGCGCGTGACGCAGAGCGTGGCTGCCGTTCATGCCGCGATCCAGCGTGTCGAGCTTGGGTTGGCGTTGATCGGGGGAGTCGTGCTTGCTCTCGGGCTCGCCGTTGGGGCTGTGATCGCGGGGCAGATCGCGCGGCCGCTGGGGCGCCTTGAGCGCGTAGCGCGCCGCGTGGCGGGCGGCGATCTGAGTGCCCGTGCGGTGATCGAGGGCAGCCGTGAGCAGCGATCGCTCGGGGAGTCTTTCAACGAGATGGCTGACCGGGTGCAGCGGCTGCTTGATGCCCAGCGCTCGTTTGTGGCGGACGCCTCCCATCAGCTGCGCACCCCGCTGACCGGGCTGCGGCTACGGATTGAGGAGGCCCGCGCGAGTGGGGTCAGCGCGTCCGCCGCCAGCGAACTGGACGCAGGCACGGCTGAGGTTGACCGGCTTGCGCAGATCGTCGAGGAGCTGCTGGTGCTCGGTCGCGCCGGCGAGCGCGAGCTGCCGGGTGAACGCCTGGATCTGGCTGCTGTGATCGAACGGGCGCTTGCGCGGTGGCGGGCGGCCGCTCTGGAGCACGGAATCGCATTGGAGCACGGCGAACTGGCCGGCGGGACGGTGTGGTGCGCGGCGGCTGACGCGGACCGAGCGCTTGATGTGCTGATCGAGAACGCCCTGCATTATTCGCCGCGCGGGTCGCCTGTGACGCTTGCGAGTGCGCCGGGGCAGATCGAGGTTCGCGATCGTGGGCCGGGCCTCGCGTCGGATGACGCCAAGTTGATCTTCGAGCGGTTTCACCGCGGCAGCGCTGGGCGCGCCGGCCCGGCGGGCAGCGGACTGGGGCTGGCTATCGCACGCGAGCTCGCACGCGAGTGGGGAGGCGAGGTCACGCTTTCCAACCTCCAGGGCGGCGGCGCGATCGCGACGCTCACGCTGCCAGAGCGCCCACAGTGAGCTCACCACCCCATGTGATTCGCGGGCTATCCTGGGCGAGGATGGGCCGCCAAGGTTATCTTTGGGCGGTCGCCGCGCTGCTTGGCATCGCGTTGACCGCGGGCATCACATGGGCTACCAGCCAGCTGACGAGCCAGCACATCGGGCTGTCCTCGGAACCGATCTCGGCCGGCAGCCGGCTGGCGCCGCCTGTCCCGACGCGCCGCACGCGCAAGCGATCGGAGAACGGTGGAGGCGCCACCACGACGCTGCGTGTGAACACCGCCACAAGCTCGCTGACCCATTCGAGCTCCAGCACGCCGCCGATCGTTTCGAGCACGCCGCCAGCCATCACCACCACCTCCACGCAGGCTTCGTCGAAATCTCACTCGCAGTCGCGGGACGACGGGCACGGCGGTGAAAGCGGCGAAGGCCGTGAAGGCGGCGGCAATCAGAGCGGCGGCGGCCGCGACGATTGATTGAGCGGCGACGGGCTCTTTGCCAAACCTTTACTTGCTGTTGGCCGACGCCTGGATGAGCATCGTGCACTGTGGTTCTGAGAACCCAAGGAGCTTCCGATGCCCAGCCGTATCACTCACAGCAGGACCGCCGCATTTATCACGACGCTGATCGCCGGCGTGCTCGTCGCATTCGCGCTGCGCTCCTCCAGCTCGGGAGGCGGCTCCGCTGGGCATATCCAGCCGCAGGCGCCCGAGATCCGCACGCAGGTCATCAGGCGAACTGTTCACGTCGTCCGTCACGAACGGCCTCCCCGCAGCCGCGGCGCGACCGGCAGCGGCGCAGGCGGCTCGGCGGCGCTCGCCGGCGCGGCGAGCGCTAACGGCCGGCCGCGCACTGGCAGCAGCGGCTCGCACCCGGCCGGAAGCCTCACGGCGGGCGGAGCTGCACCGCGCACGCGCACAAGTGGCGCCAGCGCTGCGCCCTCAGCCGGCGCGGTGGGGACGCCCGTTCGGACTCGTACGAGTGGCACCTCGGCGACCGGCACGTCGTCCCATGGCGGCTCCGGTGCGCCGGTGCGCACCCGCACAAGCGGAGGCTCGACCAGCGGCGGCTCGGGTGGCAGCGGCCCAGCACGCACCCGTACGAGCGGCAGCGAAGGCGGAGGTCACGATGACTGAGCGTGGTCGCGATCGGCGTGCCGGTGGTGGGTCCAGCCTTCTGCGGCGCCCGCTGCCGGTGATCGCGTCGGCGCTGGCCAGCTTTCTGGTCGTGCTGACGCTGCTCACCGCGCGTGTGGTGACCGGCAGCGACCCGGCGCTGCACCCTGGCACATCGAGCGCGGTGGTCGTCTCGCGTCATGGGCATACCGTCTTGCGCACAACGGCGAGCGGCAAAGTGATCTCCGTCGGCACGCAGGGCGCGGGCGCTCAAGGCGTCGGCGCCCAACCGGCCCCGGTCGTGACTCGCACGAGCGGCGGCTTTGCCGGTGCAGGAGAGCAGGATGGGTGAGCAGACCTCCGCCGCCCCGGTCCGTCGCACGCGCGGCGGACCGGACCGCGTCACCGTAGTGCTGTTCTCGCTGACGGCTTTCCTGCTGGTATTCGCGCTGCTGCTTTCCCAGCTGACCCTTACCGGCTCCAAGGCTGCCACGCACGCGAGTGTGCTGATCCGCCGGATCTATCAGACCACCGTGGTCGAAAGGGTCCCGGCGGGTGCTCGCGGCGCAGGCAGCACCTCTACGTCCCAGTCGGTTTCCGGCTCGGCTTCGCCGCTGCCGGCGGCGCCTCTCACACGCACCTCATGAACGACACGCACGACATCACGTTCCATTCGATGGGCAGCGATGTGCGATTGATGATCGGGCCGCCGCTGCTGCGCACGTCTCCCGCGCCTGCCGCAGCGGCATGGCGGCAACGAGCGTACGTGGAGGACTTCGCGGCGCGCCTTTCCCGCTTTCGCCGCGAGAGCGAGCTTTGCCGGCTCAACCGTGCGGCCGGCACACGCGTACACGCCTCACCGCTGCTGCGCACCGCGGTGCGCGCCGGGATCTGGGCGGCACAGCGCTCCGCAGGGCTCGTCGACCCCACGCTGACAGGTGCGCTTGAGCGCGTCGGGTACGCGACCTCGCTCGACGGCACGCCGCCGGCGTCGCTGCAGGCAGCGCTCGCGGGTGCGCCGCCGCGCCGGCCGGCGCACCCGCACCCAGATCAGCTCTGGCAGCGAGTATCAGTCGATGATCGACACGAAACCGTTTGCAGGCCGAAGGGTGTGATGTTCGACACCGGCGGGACCGGCAAGGGTCTGTGCGCGGACGCCGTTGCGCAACGTCTCGCCGGCTACACCCGCTTCGTGGTCGACTGCGGCGGGGATCTCGCCATCGGCGGAGTCGGCGCACAGCTGGAGCCCTACGAGGTCGAGGTCGAGCACCCACTGACGGGCGCGGCGATCCGCACGCTGCACATCGCTGCAGGCGGAGTCGCAACATCGGGGCTCAACGTGCGCCTCTGGCGGGACTCTACCGGGCGCTTCGCACACCACCTGCTGGATCCCGCCACCGGCCGGCCGGCATGGACCGGGCTGATCGGCGCGACCGCGCTTGCTCCCACCGCGCTTGAGGCGGAGACCCTCTCCAAGACGGCCCTGCTGCTCGGCCCGGCCGGCGCCCGGCAGGTCCTGGCCGAGCACGGCGGGGTCGTCGTCCACGACGACGGCGATGTCGAGGAGATCGGCCCACTCGACCGGCCATGCGGCACGCTCCGCCTGACGGGACTGACCGTCTGATGGCACCGCACGACCCCACGCCCTATCTCTGGTGGCTGGTCAGCCGCGCGTCCGGGATCGTCGCGCTGGGCCTCGTCACGGTCGCGGTGCTGCTCGGCCTGACGATGTCCACGAAGCTGCTGCGCCGCCCCGGCGTGGGCCGTACCCTTGTGCGCCTACACGAGCACGTCGCGCTCGTAGGGCTCGGAGCGATCACGGTGCACGGGCTCTCGCTGCTCGGCGACCCATGGCTTCGTCCCGGCCTGGGAGGCTTGACGATTCCCTTCGCGATGGCGTACAGGCCGCTTTTCACAGGCCTTGGGATCATCGCGGGCTACCTCGCGGCGCTGCTCGGCCTGAGCTTCTATGCGCGCCGACGGATCGGGGTGAGGCTGTGGCGGCGGCTGCACCGCGCCACCGTGCTCGTGTGGGTGCTCGGCGCCGTTCACACTCTCGGCGCCGGCAGCGACGCCGCCGCGCTGTGGCTGCGCGCATTCGTGCTGCTCCCAGCGATCCCGATCGTCTACCTGACCGTGCTGCGCAGCCTGCAGGGGCGCACGCGGCGAGCCGCCAAGCAACCCAAGGACGCCAGGCCAAGGGTGGCGGCGCTGGCGGAGGAGACGACATGAGCCGCCCCGACGCCGATGTGCTGATTGCCGGTGGCGGACTCGCCGCGCAACGCTGCTGTGAGACCCTGCGCCGTCTGGGGTTCGACGGACGGATCGTCGTGCTCTGCCAGGAGCCCCGCGCCCCCTACGACCGCCCGCCGCTCTCCAAGGCGTTTCTCACCGACGAGCGCCAGCAGAGCAAGCTCGACCTCAGGCCGTCGAAATGGTACGAAGACAACGACGTGGAGTTGCTGCTCGGCGTCGCGGCCGGCGAGCTTGACGCGGTTGGCCAAAGGGTCTCGCTGCGCCAGCTCGGTGAGGGGCCTCGCACCAACGGCAGCCGGCGCCACCGCGACACGCTGCGCTACCGGCAGCTCGTGATCGCAACCGGCAGCCAGCCGCGCAGACTGCCTGACGTCAGGCTCGGCGGCCCAGTCCACGAGCTGCGCACCCACACCGACGCGCTCGGTCTGCGTAGTGCCCTGCGCGAGCGCGAGGGTCGGCTCGCCGTGCTCGGGGCGGGCCTGATCGGGATGGAGGTCGCCTCCTCAGCCCGCGCGCTGGGGCTGGAGGTCACGCTGATCGAGGCCGCCCCCACGCCGCTGGCTCGCGCTCTGCCGCCGACGCTCGGCCGGTGGAGCGCAGCACTGCATCGCAATCAGGGAGTAGAGGTGCGGCTCGCCACCACGGTCAAGCAGTTGCGAGTGCGCCGGCGCGACGCGACGCTTCAGCTCAGCGACGGCAGCCAGATCATGGCCGACACGGTGCTGTTGGCCGCTGGCACGGCGCCCGCAACCGAATGGCTTCTCGGCAGCGGCCTGGGTCCTGGTCCGATCCCCACCGATCTCAGCGGGCGTACCCGGCTGCCCGGCGTGTACGCCGCCGGCGACGCGGCATGCTTCCCGGACCCATATCTCGGCGAACGCGTTCCCACCCAGCACTGGGAGGCAGCCGTCAGGCAGGGAGCGGCGGTGGCACGCGCGATCCTCGGACTGGAGCCTGCGCCGCCAATGCCGCCGATGTTCTGGAGCGACCAGCACGGACGGCGCATCCAGCTCGTCGGCCACGCGCCGTCTCATTGCGAGATCCAGCTCGACGGAGACCCCGAGAGCGGACAGCCGTTCACTGCGTGGATCAGGAGCCGCGAGCGGCCGGCAGCTGCGCTGCTGGTCAACCGTCCGGATGCCCTACCGCTGGCCCGCCGCTGGATCGCCGATGCCCATCCGCGCGTCGAGCCGGTGCACGCCGCATAACCAGAACCCAAAACCAGAATCGAGACACATCCAAATGACATTTTCACCAGTGATCGACCAGTCAGCCTGTCTCGCTCACGGCGATTGCGAAGAGCTCGCGCCCGATGTTTTCCGCGTCGAGGACGTGGCAACAGTGATCGGGACCGCTCCCAGCGAGCAGCTCGTTGCAATCGCGCAGACATGCCCCGCCAGCGCCATCAGCGTGATCGACGAGCAGAGCGGCGAGCAAATCTATCCGTGAGCTGTCCGCAGCCCCCGGCTCCGTAGAAACCACGCGCTGGTGCTGCGGCCTGTCTCGGACTCAGAGCCGATGGCCCAACACTATCTTTCGCGGTCATGCCCGATCGACTGACCCGACGCACGCTGGTCAAGCGTGGGCTGGTCGTTGGTGGAGCGCTGGCTGGCGGTGCGGCGCTTGGCGAGGTGCTCAGCAACACTGACGGCAGCCCGCGGAAGTCATCAGTGCGTCCAAGCGCGCGGCGTTCCCCGAACATCGTTGTTGTGCTCGTGGATCAGTTGCGCACGCCGCAATGGTTCCAGAACGCTGCGACGGCGGCTGGGCTGATGCCCAATCTCGCTCGCCTGCGCCGCGACGGCGTGTACTTCAGCGGCCATTACACAGCCGCCAACGACTGCACTCCGTCTCGCGCCGTTCTGCTGACGGGGCTTCACAGCCAGCAGACTGGCTGTCTGGTCACGGGCGGGAGCACGCTGGCACCCGAATTCCCGACCTGGGGCACGATGCTGCGCGAGCAGGGCTATCAGACCTGGTGGTATGGCAAGTGGCATCTCACCCACAACGACAACAACTGGAGCGCATCGAGCAACGGTGGTGCGCTGGAGCAATACGGGTTCTCAGGCGGCACCTACCCTTCACCCGACGGCGGGCCTGGGCAGGGGTGGGCCGTGGACCCGCTGATCGCCAACCAGTTCAAGAACTGGTACGCCAGCGCGCCGAAGCATCGCCCGTGGTGCACCACCGTGTCTTTCGTGAACCCGCACGACATCGCGTGGTGGTATCGATGGAGCCGCCACGCAATGCCCGAGAGGCGGGCTCCCAGCATCGTGGGCAGCCTGCCACCCAACTTCGAGACACCAGAAGCAATGCGCGCTCGGCGCAAGCCGCGCCTGCAGCATTCGCTGCAGGACACAGCTCAGGTCTCCTTCGGGAAAGTCCCATACACGGGCGCGCACCTTGAAGCGGCGTGGCTGCCGTTCATGGATCTCTACCTCAAGCTTCTGCACGAGGTCGACAGGCACATCGGACAGGTCCTCGACACGCTGCTCAGCAGACCGGAGGTCGCTGCCAACACGGTGATCGTGTTCACCTCAGACCACGGAGAGTACGGAGCCTCGCATGGCCTGCGAGGCAAGGGCGCAGCTGTCTACGAGGAGGCGCTGCGGATTCCGCTGATAGTCAAGGATCTCCGCGGCGTGCTCGCCGCCGCGCCAGCGCAGCCGCGGACGGCGCTCACCTCAAGCGTCGATGTCGCGCCGCTGCTGCTGAGCATCGCGACCGGGTCGGATGCGTGGCGCAAGGACTCCCACTATTCGCAGATCGCCGGCCGCCACGACGTAGCAAGGATGCTCACCAACCCGACCGCGCCCGGCCGCTCCTATGTGGCTCACTGCACAGACGAGATCGTCACCGAGTTCGCGATCGAGCTCTACTCCGCCAAGGCGCCTCTGCACATCACCGCGATCCGGACCCCCACGGCGAAGTACGCGCTGTACTCAAACTGGCAGCCATCGACCAGCACGAGCACCACCGCCGGACAGGAACGAGAGCTCTACCTCTACACCACCCGCAGCGGCAGGCTGGAGCTGGATAACCTCGCCGGCGCCAGCAATCTCGAGCCTGCGCTGCACGCACAGCTGGAAGCCGCTGTGGCAAGCGAACTGCGCGAGCCGCTGCCGACGCGTCTGCAGGCCGCGCAGCGCGACGGCTATGCCGACTACCACACGAGCGCTCAGCTCGCCGCGATCAAGGCTGCCAGGCTGAGGCGCAAGATCGAGGAGAGCGAGCCGCCCTCGCGCGCCGCCGAGAAACTCGGCAAGCAATAAGCGTCACGCCGGTGAGATCGCCGCGTCCCTCACGCTTCAGATCGGCCGCCGAGGGGCCGGCTGATTCTGAGGGTACGGCCGGCTCCATGGTGCCGGCGGGCGTGGTGTCCCCTCAGGCCGGCGGGCCGGCGGCCCTGACGGGCCTGGGCGAGGATGAGGTGGCGCGGCGTTTGTCCGAGCGCCCGCGTTCGTCTGGGCGGCATACGAGCCGCTCCTATGTGAGCATCGTGCGGGCGAACGTGTTTACCGTCTTCAACGCGATCCTCGCGAGCTTTGGCGTGGTGACGCTGATCTTCGGCGACTGGCGTGACGCGCTGTTCCTCGGCGTGATCGTCGCCAACTCCGGCATCGGAATCACGCAGGAGGTGTGTGCGAAGCGCACGCTCGACCGACTGGCGTTGCTCGTCGCGCCACACGGCGCAGTGATCCGCGAAGGGGTCACGCGGGAGGTTCCCGTCGAGGAGGTGGTTGTTGGAGATCTTGTGCGTCTTTCTCCGGGAGAGCAGATCGTCGCCGACGGGCGGCTGCTGCTGTCCAGCGAGTTGCGGCTGGACGAGTCGATCCTCAGCGGGGAGTCCGAGCCGGCTCGCCGAGGGGTGGGCGAGGAAGTGCGCTCGGGGGCTTTCGTGGTGGAGGGGACCGGCGTATGCGAGGTCACGGCGGTCGGCGCGGAGAGCTTTGCGGAGCGCCTGACCGGCCAGGCGCGCTCGTTTCGTCATCCGCGTTCGCCGCTGGAGCGCGCGATCAACCAGCTGCTGTACGTGTTGGTTGCGCTCGTAGTCGGGCTCGGCGCGCTGCTCGGGTATTCCCTGTATCACCGTCACGTGCCAATGCACACAGCGGTCGCGACCTCCGCCGCGGGCGTCGTGAGCTTGATCCCCGAGGGTCTGGTTCTGCTCGTGAGCCTCACCTACGCCGTTGCGGCCGTGCGAATGTCGCGCCGCGGGGATCCTCGCGCAGCAGCTCAACGCGATCGAGTCGCTCGCCTCGGTGGACACGATCTGCGTCGATAAGACCGGGACGCTCACCCAAGCGGCGCTGCGAGTCGTCGAGGTCCTGCCTGCCGCAGCCGTCTCCGAGGAGCGTATGCAGGCGATGCTCGGCGAGCTTGCTGCGAGTGCCTCGGCACGCAATCTGACCCTGCAGGCGATCGCAGACGCCTTCCCCGCGGAGCCGCAGACGCCGCTTTCGGGAGGTGCCGTTCTCCAGCCGGCGGCGCTGGAGCGCGGTTGCGCTGCAGGAGGGCGTTCTGTATCTCGGCGCGCCAGGACGCCTGCCATTGGGTGAGCTGGCGGCGCGCGCCGAGAGCGGCAGCGCGAAGGGCGACGCGTGCTGGCGCTCGCACGTGGCCAGCGGGCCGCTGCCGACCCACGGCGAGCGAGCTGCCGCCGCCCGGCCTGCGAGCCGCTGGGTCTGGTTGTGATCGCCGAGGAGCTCCGCCTGAAGCGATCCGGGAGACGATCGCGTTCCTGCGCCGCGAGGGCGTCGAGGTGAAGGTGCTCTCGGGCGACGCGCCGCAGACGGTCGCGGCGATCGCCCGCGACGTCGGGATCCCGGTTGCGGGCGCGCATGACGGCGACGAGATGCCGGACGATCCCGCGAGCTGCGGCGCTTCGCGCTGGATGCAACGGTCATCGGGCGGATCTCGCCAGAGGGCAAGCGGCGTTCGTGACGGAGCTTGCCGACGCGGGTCGTTATGTCGCGATGGTTGGGGATGGCGTCAATGACGTGCCTGCGCTGAAGAGCTCGCGCTTGGCGATCGCGCAGGGCAGCGGCACCCAGATGGCGCGCAGCGTCGCCGACCTCGTGCTCGTCACCGGCGACTTCCGAGCGTGCCGGCCCTGGTCGCGCGAGGGGCGCCAGGCGCTACGCAACCTCCAGCGCGTGACCAAGCTCTATCGTCACGAAGTCGGCGTTCGCGGCGTTCCTGATCCTCACGATCGGCATGAGCTCCGACGCATATCCGTTGCTGCCGCGCCATCTCACGCTTGCGGCGACGCTCACGATCGGGATCCCGACGTTCTTTCTCGCGCTCGCGCCGAGCAGCGGACCCTGGCGAGCTGAGCACTTCGTGCGCGGCGTCGCACGCTTCGCCGTACCGGCGGGCGTGGTGCTTGGCTGCGGCGTCGTCGCCGGCTACCTGTTTGCGCTGCATGACCTCGACCTCTCGCTCGCCCAGGCGCGCACGGTCGCGGTCACGACGCTCATCGCCGGCGGCCTCTACCTCGTGATCGCGCTGGAGGCAGAAGGCTCACGCGCCGCTCGACGCTGGTCGGCTTGATGTGCGCAGCGCTCGGCGGCGTGTACATAGCGGTGCTGGCGATCCCCGCCACGCGCCATTTCTTCGAGCTCGCGCTTCCCGACGCCGGCATGATCGCAACGGCAGCGCTCGCCAGCGCCGCGTCGATCGGCACGCTGATCCTGTGCGGCTTCACCGTGCGCGCCGAGTCGATCCGCTCCCCCTGAGGCGTCGCAGTGAGATCTACGGCGCTCACCGCCTGGCGTGCGCTGGTCGCGCATCGCGCTCGAATTCTCGCGACGATCGCGTTGCTCGCGCTCGTTGCCGGGGGAGCGCTGCACCTCTCGGGGAGTGGCGATGCGGGCAACTCCGTCTGGCGGGCCGCGGTCGCGCTGCTGGCGGCCGAGCTGGCGATCGAGGTCGCTCGGACGATCGTCGTCGATCACCACATGGGCGTCGACGCGATCGCGCTGGTGGCGATGCTCGGCTCGCTCGCGCTTGGTGAAGAGCTGGCCGGATTGATCGTCGGGATCATGTTCACAGGCGGCCAGACGATCGAGGACATTGCCGCTACGCGTGCGCGACGGGAGCTGACGGCACTCGTGCAGCGCGCGCCGAAGGTCGCGCAACTGCGAGTCGATGACCGCCTGCAAGAGGTCCCAGTTGAGCGGGTGGCGGCCGGCGACATTGTGCTCGTGCGCACCGGCGAGGTAATCCCGGTCGACGGGACCGTGCTCAGCGCAGAGGCAGTGGTCGATACGAGCACGCTCAGCGGCGAGCCGCTGCCGGTCAGGATCACGCGCGGGATGCCGGTGCTGAGCGGAACCTCAAACGCCGGGGCGCCGTTTGAGGTTCAAGCCGACCGGCCGGCGCTTCAGAGCGCCTATGCCGCGATGGTCCGGCTGGTAGAGCAGGCGCAGACCGAGCGCGCGCCGTTCGTGCGCATGGCCGACCGCTACGCGGGGTTCTTTCTGCCCGCCACGCTGCTGCTCGCCGGTGCGGCCTGGGCGGCAAGCGGCGACGCGGTCCGCGCGCTCGCGGTCGTCGTGGTCGCGACGCCGTGTCCGCTGATTCTCGCCGCTCCGATCGCGCTCGTCTGCGGCCTCTCGCGCGCCGCGCGTGTCGGGGTGATCGTCAAGGGCGCCGCGGCGATAGAGACGCTCGGCGAGGCCCGCACGGTGCTGTTCGACAAGACCGGCACGCTGACCGTCGGCACCCCGGAAGTGCGTGACATCGTCGCAGGCGAGCATGTGCAGGCCGGCGAGCTGTTGCGGCTCGCCGCCTCAGTCGACAGGCTCTCCGCACACGTCCTCGGAGAGGCGCTCGTCAACGCCGCGAAAGACGCTGGGCTCGAGCTCAAGATGCCGGTCGGCATCCGCGAGCAACCAGGCCAAGGCATCGAGGGTGACGTCGAGGGCCACCGCGTCGCCGTCGGCAGCCGCATGTTCCTCCGCGCAGCTGGAGTGCCCGCGCAGGAGCTTGCCGGCGCGGTCTTGATGAGCGGCCACGGGTCCGGGGAGGCGCACGTGCTCGTCGGCATCGACGGTCACCTCGGCGGCGTGATCGTGATGGCTGACGAGCTGCGCCCAGACGCAGATCGCATAGTCGAGCGTCTGCGTTCCGAGGGCGTCCGTCACGTCGCGATGCTCTCCGGCGATCGCCGCTCAGTCGCCGAGCGCGTCGGCAACGAGATCGGGGTCGACCGCGTCTACGCCGAACAATCACCACAGGAGAAGCTCGAGGTCGTACGCAGCCTGCGCGCCGACCCGCAGCTGCACCCCGTCGTGATGGTCGGCGACGGCATCAACGACGCGCCCGCGCTGGCGCTCGCAGACCTCGGCATCGCGATGGGCGCAGCCGGCGCGACCGTGTCCTCGGAGACCGCCGATGCGATCATCACCGTCGACCGCATCGACCGCGTCGCCGACGCCCTGCACATCGGCCGCCGCGCACTCTTCATCGCACGCCAAAGCGTGCTCGCAGGCATGGGCCTCAGCCTCACCGCAATGATCGTCGCCGCGCTCGGCTACCTGCCGCCCGTCGCCGGCGCGCTGCTTCAAGAGGCAATCGACCTCGCCGTGATCCTCAACGCCCTACGCGCACTGCGCGGCTGAGATGATGGCCTTGGATGCCGATCGAGAAGCCAGCTTGAAAGAGGCTGTCGCGTAAAGCCGTGGCGGCAGTTCTCCCTCGTGTGGTGGGCGCGGTCGCGCCGCGCCCACCATCATGTTCAAGGCCGGGCGGCGAGGCCGTAGATCAGCAGATCACCTGTAGGTCGAAGCTGCCGCTGAAGCCCGTTGGCCCGCTGACGATCACGGAGCTCGTCGCGCCCGCCTTCGGTGCGACGCCCAGCTGCCCGCCGGTGAGTGCGTCGCCGACTGGGGAGACGGTGAAGGAGCAGTTGCTCACGTCGGTGCTGCCGAATGTGATCGTGTATTCGGTGCCGGAGGACGACACGCTCGTCGCGCCGCGATGGCCTTCAAGCTTGCCGGAGGAGATGTCCGCGAACAGCAGCTGACCGGTTGCGTATTCACTTGCTGCTTTGCCGCCAAGCGCGTTCGCGTTCACTGCCGTTCCGCCTGCTGGCAGGAATTCGCTTGCCTTCTTGCCCTGCAGGTAGTTGGCGTTGAGGCCGGTCGCTTCGCCGGTTGCGTTGGTCGTGAATGGTGCGGCCTTCGAGTCTGTGAGCAGGATCTTTCCGCCGACCATACCGGTGCTCGCGAAGGTGAATGCGAGGCCGCCATTGCTGTTTTCGGCGTTCAGACAAGCCGATCCGCCAGCGTCCGCGCGGCAGCCGAAGGTCGCTGCGCCGCCGGCCCCAACGTTCTGAATGCGAGCAGTCCAGCTTGAGAAGTTCGCAAAGATGCCGGTCGTCCTGAGGAAGGAGCTGTTGGCGGGGTTGTGGATCGCGCCCTTAAGTCGGCGCGTTGTCGCCGAGCACGGCGACGTGCCCGCTGCGATCGGAGCCGCTGCCCCACGCAAGCGAAGCCGGCACGGCGAGAATCGCAAGCGAGGCGCCGGCCAGAGCCGCCGCGCGACGCCAGCCGTGCCCGAGTGCTCCGAGCGTGTGGGACTCGTCCGTTCTGTTCGCATGGGTTCGATGCCTCGGGATCTGCATGCGCTGTCCTCCTGGGTGGGCGTTTAACTCGTGCCTGGCCCTGTCCTGGCAGGGCCACCGCACCGCGCGATATACGGCGGTGCGATGCGATCATGCCGGCGTCGTAACGACGAGTGCCGGAGTCCGTCAATCAACGCATGCGATCCGCGAAAGTCGCGGCCTGCTCGATCCAACAGCGCGCAAGCTCCCGCCGTGCCTGCCGGCGTCGCACCGCCTCGTCGGTCAACGGCTCCGCCCGCAGGTCAGCGCGGACCTACCCCGCGCCGGGTCATCGTCGCGCCCGAGAAGGTCTCGTGCCGCAGCGCGGTGGACAGATTCCACGCAGCCACGCGGCTTTAGGATGCTCCGCGGTATGCCGCCTGCGTTTATTCCCAGCCCGCCGGTCAATGGCTTTCATATCGGCCCGTTGTTCGTACATGCCTATGGCCTGTCCTACGTGGTCGCGGTCGCCGCCGCGATCCTGATTTCCCGCCGTCGCTGGGCGCGCGCCGGAGGCGACCCTGATCTGATCTACGAGGTCGCGTTGTGGGCGTTCCCGGCGGGCCTGATCGGCGGGCGGATTTACTTCGTCATCACTACGCCGAGCCAGATGCCCGATCACTGGTGGGGACCGTTCGCGATCTGGACGGGCGGCCTGGGCATCTGGGGTGGCGTTGCCGCTGGCGCCGCGGTCGGGCTGTGGCGAGCCTTCCGCCACCTGGAGCGCGCCGATGTGTGGCGGCTGATGGACGCGGTGGCGCCCTCGCTGCTGGTCGCCCAAGCGATTGGGCGGATCGGCAACTACTTCAACCAGGAGCTCTTCGGCGCACCAAGCAGACTGCCGTGGGCGCTGGAAATCGCCGCAGTACACCGGCCGCAGGGGTACGCCGGGTACGCCACCTTCCAGCCGACCTTTCTCTACGAGATCATCTGGGACCTCGCGCTGGCCAGCTTCCTGGTCTGGCTCGGCCACCATCGCAAGATCAAGGCTCCCGGCCTGTTCGCGCTCTACGTCGCCGGCTACTCCGGCTTTCGCATCCTCGAGGAGAGCCTGCGTATCGACTACTCCAAATACATCCTCGGCCTACGCCTCAACTTTTTTGTCGCGCTGCTGCTCTGCCTGATCGGCCTGGCCTGGTTCGCGGCGATTCAACGCGACTCGCGTCGGTGGCGTTGGCCTCCGTGGCGGCGTGTGGATCGAGTCCCCGTCTCGCCTGACTAGACAATTCACCGCAGGTCTCCTCGTCCACGTACTGTTCGCCAGTGGCGCCCACGGCGAAGTGCTGGGCGCATCGCGCGCGGTGAAAGCGACCGAATAAGGCCTGCTGGCTACCGGCTCAATATCGTGATCGCAACTGTCAGGGCGCTCATTGCATCTCCCGGCCTGCGGCCCAGTCGGCCTCGCGCGGCAGCGCGCAGGCGGCATCGGCGAACATACACAAGCTCTCGACCGGCAAGGCGAGCCTGGCGCTGGGCAGATCTTTTAACAGCGCGGCGATCTTCCCGCGACGCTGCTCCCGTGACGGCCTGGATCAGCTGTTGCCCTGCTGGTGTGAGGCTCAACACCACCTGATGGCGGTCGCGGGGATTGGCTCGCTGCGCCACCAAGCGCTTGCGCACAAGGCGGTCGCACATCCGTGTCGCTGTCGGTGCGCCCACGGCTGGGACTGGAATCGCTCGGCGCGGGCGCCCAGGCAACCCTGGCAGCGTTCCACACCGCGATCCAGAGTCCTACGGACGGCCGCACCTCTCGCGGGTGAGGAGCCGATCGGGGACCGACAGGTTGCCTCCCGGGACCCGTCCAGGTGCCCGCCAGGGCTATGCGGCAGGCATGGCCTTGCCGACTCCCGCGCGCATCTCGTCGGCATTCATGACCGGCGAAAACGTGATCTTGGCGTCGAGCCCCTGGAAGAACGGCTCAGCCGCCGGGGGGATTTCGCTGGAGTCCGCCATCTCGAAAAAGATCAGGCCGGTGCGCATCCCATCCGTCGATGTGAAGTACGCCGCCTCCGCCTTTAGCGCCTCGAGCGCGCTTCCGACGATCTGCGGCAGGCTGCCGTCCTTGATTGCGGCGTTCCCGGCCTCGGTCGGAATCTGCACCGTCATCATCAAGCGCATTGCATCTCCCTTTGATTGAAAGCCGGCTCGCATGGCGAGCCGCGGGCGCGCAGGCCCGAACCTATGAACGTGGATGTGGAGCACCGCTGCGACGGCCACGTCCACCCTATACCGCGCCGCGTCGAGCCAACGTTTTCTTCTGGGCCCAGACAACGACAGCCCCTGCTTGCCGCGCCGCTAACAGATCGACTTCCTTGACGAAGAGCAACGTGGCGCGAGCGACTGGGAGCGCGCCGAAACCTGTGGGCGGCGGCGAGTCCGAGGAGTAGGCTGCGTCTGTAGATCAAGCCAAGTCGAGACGGGAGGACACTTGAGCACTGCAAGCCAGGATCAGACGCCGCTTGATGAGCTGGGCGTCGCTGACCGCGCCCACTTCCAGCAGGGGCCGCCGCTGGAGCTGTTCAGGCGGTTGCGCGCTGAGTGTCCGGTTCACTGGTCAAGCGGCATCGCTGAGTTTCCCGAGGAAGCCGGCTTCTGGTCGGTGACGAGGGCCGAGGACGTGTTCGAGGTCAGCCGTGACTGGCAGACCTACTCCTCCGAAGTCGGCGGCTTCACCGCATCCAATGCAGGCCTCTCGTTGGAGATGCAGCAGGCGATGTTCATCGGGATGGACCCGCCCAAGCACGACCGGCTGAAGGCGCTGTTCCAGCGCGGCTTCACGCCGAAGCGGATCGCCGAGCACGAGGACGCGATCCGTGCGATCACGATCGAGGTGCTCGAGCGTTTGGAGGGCCCGCCCGCCCGGGAGACCTGCGATCTGGTCAGCGATGTCGCCCAGCCGGTGGTGGCGCGGGTGATCGGCAGCTTCATGGGCCTCTCGCCCGAGGATGATCAGGCATGGGCGAACCTGATGAACGCGATCGTCGGCGCGGGCGACCCGGACGCGACGCCGGAGGGTGCGCAGAGCGTGATGGAGCGCGAGGTGCCCGAGGTGTTCGCGCGCTGCGGCAAGCTGATAGCCGAACGACGCGCGGCGCCGACCGATGACCTGACGAGCGTGCTCGTGCACGCGGAGCTCGACGGCGAGCGGCTCGAGGACCACGAGATCGTGATGGGGTTCCTGCTGCTGATGGCCGCCGGCAACGACAGCACCAAGGCGACCTACTGCAGCGGCATGCGCGCGCTGATGGAAAACCCCGAGCAACGACGGATGGTGCTCGAGGACCCCTCGCTGGTGCCGGCGGCGGTCGAGGAGTCACTGCGCATGTTCCCGGCGTTCGCGCACTTCGCCCGCACGGCCACACGCGACACCGAGCTGCACGGGCAGCGCATCCGTGCGGGCGAGAAGCTGGTCATGTGGTACCCGTCATCCAACCGCGATGAGACGCGCTTCCAGGACCCCGACCGCTTCGACCTGACGCGCGAAGCCGAGCACCAGGCGTTCGGTGCCGGTGGCCGGCACTTCTGCCTGGGCACCGCGCTCGCGCGACTGGAGCTGCGGATCCTGATCGAGGAGACGCTCAAGCGCTACCCCAAGATCCAGATCGCCGGCGAGTGCACACACGTCGAGTCAGCGTTCGCCAACCAGCACAAGACGCTGCCCGTGCGACTGGAGCCCTGACGATCGAGCTCTCCCGCGAACACGACAAACGCAAGAGGCGGCCCCTAGCATCCGGGCCCATATCCGGACCGGACGGCTAACACGTTCTCAGGATGCCCATTCGGGGAGCGCAGTCGCACCATCGGATGGGTTCCGTTTCTGTTTGGGAACTACATAGTCCCCTAAGCAAAAGAGAACCGGGTCGACGAGGCACCGTCGCCGATGTCCGCCAAGGGCCGGACTTCGGTTCACAGCGGCGGCTCCGTCCCGGCCGAATGTCCCGTCGGTCGCGGTCTCGTCGGATCAAGCAAAGGGGAGGAGGCGACCGACCCGGCTCCCACCCCACCAGATGCCGACAGAGATCCTCGAACGTGCCCTTGGCCCATTGCGCAGGCGTCTGCGCAGCGCTCGAAGGTATAGCCTCGACTGCACTGACCGCAGCGCTGCTCCTGGGCACGATCACCTCAAGTCATGACCCGGCAGACGCGCTCTTGACCTTCGCGGCGATCTGGCCGATCGCATGGCTGCTGTGCTGGTGGCTTACAGGGGTGTTGCGCGGCGTCGGCGTCGGTCTGGTGCGCGGCTCGACCCCCAACGTCCGCATTGGCCGCAGATGGGCATCGAACGGCACCGCCGGTGGCGATCTGCGAGAGGACCCGGATGCACGGATCTTCACTGACCGTGGCGGCATCCTCCTACGCAGGCGGGTTTGGTTCGTTGCCTCCGGAGTCCCGGCGATCGAGATCGACAGGCAGCGATGGTCGAGGATCGCCACTGCCCAGCGGGCGCATCCGCAGTATTTGGTGCGCTTCCGCGAACGTGCCTTCTGGTGGTACCAGGACGCGATCTACTGGACCTGCGCGAGCTATCACGGCGCAGACGTGAAGGCGTTGCTGCATGCGCGACGTACCCGGCACGAGCGCAAGCTTGAGCACGCGCGCGCCCTGATGGCCGCCTCGACCATCCAGGCCACACGCAAGCGCGAGCACATCCCGCGCGATGTCAGACTCGCGGTCTGGGAACGCGACGGCGGACGCTGCGTCGAGTGTGCGAGCGGCTTCGACATCCAGTACGACCATGTGATCCCGTTCAGCATGGGCGGGTCCTCGACCGTCGAGAATCTCCAGCTGCTCTGCGCGCGCTGCAACCAGTCAAAGGGCGCCAGGCTATGAAGCGGCGCGCGGGGTTACTTGCCGTCCCGCTCCTGGCCGCTTCGCAGACGCAGCGCGAGCAACGCGATGTCGTCTCGCGCGCTGCCTCCCGCATGAGTCACGGCCGCCGCCTCGATCCGGCGCAGGAGGTCATTTAGGCCGAGCTTCGGCGCCAAGGCGCAGAGATCGCGCAGCCCCTCCTCGCCAAGCGGCCGGGACGGAGCGCCTGCCTCGGTGACGCCGTCGGTGTGCAGCACAAGCGTGTCACCCGCCTCCATGCGGACCTCGGCCTGCTCGATGTGGATCGGGTCGAGCACGCCGAGCAGCGTGCCGGGGCGTCCCACCGGGCGGGCCGTGCCGGCGCTGTCCACGAGCACCGGCTGGGGATGGCCGGCGAGCGCGATCGTCAGATGCGCGCCGGGCGGTCTGAGGTCGACGAGGATCATCCCCAGCGTGCACATGTCGAGCCCCTGTGGCTGGTGCATCAGCGCTTGGTGCACCGACTCAATCATCACGCGCGGCGCCTGCCCGCTCATCGCGGCCGCCCGTAGCGTGTGGCGTGCAAGCGCGGTGACCGCAGCGGCGCGCGGGCCCTTGCCGCAGACGTCGCCGATTGCGAGCACCCAGCGGCCATCGCGGTGCTCGAAGACGTCGTAGAAGTCGCCGCCGACCTCGTTCAGCTCTCCGGCGGCGGCATAGAGGGCCTCCAGCTCGGCGCCGGGCAGATCGGGCAGGTCTTCTGGCAGCAGCGCCTGCTGCAGCGCACTGGCGATCCTGGTGCGCTCCGTGTACAGGCGGGAGTTCTCAACCGCTATCCCCGCGCGCCGGCCGAGCTCTTCGATCAGCGGCACGTCGAGCTCGGTGAGCGCTCGCCCGGAACCGTCGCTGACCAGCGTGATTGCGCCGAACACGCGTCCGGCGGCGCTCATCGGCGCGATGATGACGCTGGCGATGCCCAGCTCCGTAAGCAACCCATAGTGCTCGGAGTCCTTGGCGTAGCTGGCAAGCGAGTCAGGCGCCACCTGGGCGAACAGCGCTTTGCTGCTGCGCAGGATCTCTGCCACACCGGCTGGATCGTCGCGGTGCAGCGGGTAAGCGGCTTCGATCCGGCGTGCGAGCTCCAGCTTGGCCGGGTCGTGATGGTGGGTTGCGACCTGCTCGATCCTGCCGCGCTCGCCGAGCAGGCTGACCGTGCACCAATCGCCGAGCCTCGGCACGGCAAGCGCGGCGATCTGCTCCAGCGTGCGCTGGTGGTCGAGCGAGGAGGCCAGCACGCGGCTGGCCTCGGCGAGGAAGTTCTCGGCTACCTGCGTGCGCTTGACCTCGGTGATGTCCTCAAAGACGTTGACCGCGAACAACACGCGGCCGGTCTCCGCGTCCGGGACGGGAGAGGAGCGTGCCATCAGCCAGCGTTCCCTGCCGCTTGCCCTGTCGATGTTGCGCACAAGCAGCGGCGTCGGCTGCTCGCCACGCAGCAGCTTGCGCCCGGGCATCTGATCCAGAGTGAGCTCGCGCCCATCCTCGTCGAGCACGATGAAGCGGCTCATGACCGTGCCTGGCTTTGCGCGCGTCAGCTCCTCGACCGAGGAGGCGCCGAGCAGCTCGACCGCCGCGCGGTTGGCAAAGATGGTCTTGCCGGCCCGGTCGATCACGGTCACCGCCTCGGCCAGGCCGATCAGGATCGCCTCCAGGCGCTGCTCCAGGCCGCGCAGATCCGAGTAGAGCTGGGCGTTGTCGATCGCCAGGGCCGCTCGGCGCGCCAACTCGCCGATCAGGTCGCTCTCGGCCTGCGTATAGGGCTTGCTCTCCCCGAGCCTCAGCGCCGAGAGCGCGCCGAGCGTGTGGTTGCGTGCCGCAAGGGGCGCGACCACCGCCGAGCGGTAGTTGCTTTCGATCATGAACTTGGCGTGCTCCTCGCCCGCGGCATAGGTGCGCAGGCTCTCCTGCGAGAGCTCGTCCAGCAGCTGCGGCACTCCGCTTCTGATCACCTGTGCGACGGGATGACCCCCGTCTCTGGAGATCGGATGCAGGCGGCGCATCTCTTCCAGCGCGCGTCCGACGCGCTCGTCGTTGCAGGCGACCGCGACCTCCATGATCTGACCGTCCTCGTCGCAGAGGTCAATCACGCAGAGATCGGCAATCGCGGACACGGTGAGCTCGGCTACCTGGCGCATCGTCGTCGCCGGGTCGAGCGATGTTGCAAGCACCGCGCCAGCCTCGATCAGCAGCAAAGCCCCCTTGTCCATGGCGGACAGATCAGGCTGGCTGGGGAGCAGCGCCTGCTCGGAGCCTCGCTCACCCCCATCGTTCGGCATCGTCAACCAGATTCGCCCAAGGCAGGGGGCTTGTCAAGCCCTCCTGATGCATCGAATCCGCGGGGCTTGCTGTGTGCTCATCACGGGCCCGTGGCGCGTGGGCTAGGAGCGCTTGTCCGTCGGCTGGCGGCTCGGGGGCGCGCTGGGCGCCTTGCGTGCGCCTCGGCTGGCTTTCGCCTTCTGCGGGTGCTTTGCTCTGATCTGAGCGAGGCTCTCTTCCAGGGCGCCGATCAGGTCGGGCGTCGGTGAGGGAGCCGGCGGCTCGGGGGCGATCTCGATCGGCTGACCCTTGAGCTTGCTGTCGATCAACGCCTTCAGACGATCACGATGGCGGTCGCGATATCGAGCGGGCTCAAAGTCGGTGCTGAGCTCCTCGATCATCGCGATCATGCCTCGCAGCGCCTGTTCCTCAGGCTCCAGATCGGAGATCGCGAGCTCCTCGATATCCCTGATCTCGTGCGCGAAGAGCAGAGTGCTCAGCAGCAGTCGCTCTTCGTGGGCGCGCACCAGCACGGGGTGCTCGCGGTTGTGGATCACCGTCTCGCCGAGCGCGGCCCGACCGGTTGCGGCCATCGCCTCGACCAGCAGTCGGTAGGCGCGCAACGGGCCCTGAGCCTCGCCCGAGGGGGCAAGCCAGTAGGCACGATCGTACATTACGGAATCGACCTCGGAGAGCTCGATGAAGCTTTCGATCTCGATTGTGTCTGTCCGTCTCGGCTGGGCGGCCGCAAGCTCCTCGTCGGTCAGCATAACCATCGTGCCGTCGACCTCCAGGCCACGGGCGACTTCCTCGATCGGCACCTGGCTGCCGTCGGCGGTGCATATCCGACGCACGGTCACAGGCTCTCCGCGGTCGGCGTCGATCTCGCGCATCCGAATATCGCGGTTGCGTGTGGCGGGCATCAGCGAGACCGGAACGTTGACCAGTCCGAAGGAGAGGGAGCCGCTCCAGAGCGCGCGTGGCATCAGGCGCTCCTGCCAATGCTTGCCTTCAGTGCTTCCAGTAGATCGTCTGTCTCCTTCGGCGCCGCGCGGGCAGAGAGCTTCGCCGGCTTGCCGGCCGCCTTGCTGCGGGCGAGCTTTTCCACCCGCTCGCGATAGGTGTCCTTCAGCTTGCCCGGCTCATAGTCGCCGCAGAGCTGCTCGATCAGCGTTCTTGCCATCTCCAGCTCGGCCTTGGTGGTGCGGCGCGCCTTGGCTGCCAGCTTCACGCTCGATCCCTTGACCATTTCGTCGTGGAAGCGCATGGTCTGCATCCGCAAACTGGAGTCCGTGGCTGCGATGCTGACCAGCCGCTCGCGGCTGCGCAGCACCACTCGACCGATGCCGCTGCGACGGGTGCGCTTCAGCGCGGCAAGCAGCACTGCATAGGCGTCTTCGCCAGCAGGCTGAGGTGCGAGGTTGTAGGCGCGGTCGAAGTAGAGCGGATCGATCTGCTGCTCTGGCACGAATGCCTCGATCTCCACGGCGCGGCGCTTGGGTCGCTCGACCGCCTTCAGCTCCTCGGGGGATAGGATCACGAAGCGCCCGGAGGAGACTTCCGCGCCGCGTACGACACTCTCAGAGGAGATCTCCCGCTCGCCGTCCGGGTCGAAATACCGGTGTGAGAGCGGTGCGCCATCTGCGGCATGGAGCTCGCGCATGCTCAGCGACCGCGGCTCTGTCGCGGCATACACCTTGACGGGGACTGTGACCGAGCCAAACGCGATCGCCCCATTCCACATCGAACGTGCCACAGCGGATCGATACCCTAACGCGCCTTGCCCCAAGCTAAGCGCTCTGAGCCGTTTGTTGCAAGTCGCCTGTGGCGAGTGAGGCGGGGCTTGCCGCCTGCCTAAGCGTCAGCGAGCGTGCGCAGCGCCTCCAGCGAGCGCCGCAAGAGCCTTGACACCTGCATCTGGGAGATGCCGATGCGCTGCGCTATCTGGGACTGCGTGAGCTCCTCGATGAAGCGCATGTGCAGGATGTGCCTTTCCCGCTGCGGCAGCTGCGCCAGCGCGCCGCATAGCGCCGCATCCAGCTCAACCAGCTCATAGCGGCCGTCGATCTCGCCGATGCTCTCAGCGTAGGTTTGAGATTCGTCGTCATGCCGACCGCGTGGAGCGTCGAGCGACATCACGTCGTAGACCCGAGCCGTCTGCAACGCTTCGCCCACCTCCTCGATGCTGAGCTCCATGTATCTCGCCAGCTCGCCGGCGGTCGGTGCTCTGCCGTGCTCCCTGGTCAGCACCTCCCGCGCCTCGCTCACCTTCAGCGTGCGCTCCTGAAGCCCGCGCGGAACGTGCACGCCCCAGCCGCAGTCGCGGAAGTAGCGCCTCATCTCACCGAGGATCGTGGGCACTGCAAATGAGGCGAACGCGTTGCCGCGCGCCGGATCGAAGCGGTCGATTGCCTTCAGCAGCCCGAGCATTGCGACCTGCAGCAGATCGTCGAACGGCTCCGAGGAGCGCTCGTAGCGGCGCGCGAGCCCGCGGGCCAGCGGCGTGAAACGCACGATGAGCGCCTCGCGGGCCGGCTGGTCGCCATCCTGCTGCCAGGCCCTGAAGAGACCCAAAGCGGATTGCGGTGCGACGTGCGCGTGCGGTCGTCGGATGAGAGCGCTCGAAGCCATGCTGACCATCCTCTCCTGGTTTCCGGTTGCATCGATCGCCTACCCGAATCCCTCTTGTTCCATGCGCAGAGTCAACCCCCATCTCGCTAGCATCGCGGGGAGATGAGTGAGCAAACAATCCACGAGCCGCTCGTATGCGTGGTCGAGGTGCCCAAGGGCACTCGCAACAAGTACGAGTACGACCCCGTCCTCGGCGGCATCAGATTCGACCGGCTGCTGCTCACAGCTGCGGTCTACCCGGCCGACTACGGCTACCTGCGCGGCACGATGGGGCTTGACGGCGATCCTCTGGATGCGCTCGTCTGCCTGACCGAACCGACCTTTCCCGGATGCCTGATCCCGGTTGAGCCGGTCGGGATGTTCAAAATGCAGGACGAGGCTGGCATCGACGACAAGATCATCTGTGTGCCGACCGGCGATCCGAACTGGAGCCGCTACACAGACCTGGAGAACATGCCTCAGCTGCTGTTGCACGAGATCGAGCAGTTCTTCACGATCTACAAGGACCTGGAGGCCGGCAAGAGCGTGACCGTCGAGGGCTGGTGCCCGCGTGATCAGGCTGTCGCCGAGATCGTGCAGGCGCAGCAGCGAGCTGAGCAGGCCCTCGCGCCCGGCCTCTAGCCGTTTGCGCCCTGACCGCTGGGGGTAAGCCTCAGCGGCGATGGAGGCCTCTGAGCAGACGCCGGCGCGGTCCGGCGGCGGTGGCGGCAGACGACCACACTGCGGGCGGTGAAGATGCCTTGGCGCATGGAACAGGTCCCGGCTCGCTACATTGAGCAAGGCATGCCCGAGTCAGAGAGCGACGACTACCTGGTCGATGAGGAGGCCGATGCGGCCGCCGGCGAAGCCGCGCTGATCGGCGGCAGGGTGCCCCAGGAGGAAGGTCTCGATCCCAGTCAGCGTCCGCTGGTCGAGTCCGGCGAGGGCGTGGCCGAGGGCTTCGAGCTGGCCGAAGAGGATCTGATCGAGCACGCAAGCCACGGCGATCAACAGTCTGCGCGGCCGGCCTATCACCACCGCGACGATCGCGACGAGCAGATCGAGCAGGAGGATGGCGAGGCGGACACCTTCCGCTCCAGCGAGGAGCCGGACAGCGACCGGTGAGCGCGGTGAGCGCGCCGGCGCAGCCGGCGCTGCGCAGTGCGGAGCCGGTTGTCAGCGGTGGGCGCGGGCGGCGGTGGGCAGCGAGCTGAGATCGAGGGCGTCCCCGGCGCCCTGGCACGCAGCCTGGCGGCTCTCATCCTGAGAATCCGCCTGCACGCGACGCACGCCTGGAGCGCGCAGCCCGTCGATGTGGACCATCAGGATCTCCAGCGTGCTGCAGTCCTCCACGAGGCGCAGCGAGGGCTCGTGCGGCAGCTCACCGACGATATGAAACAGAGAGCTCCCGTCGGTCAGGTAGACGCCAGGAGCAAAGGGCTGTCCTGTGCACAGAGGGATGTTCGCTTGCGTGACATGGTGGCCCTCGCTCTCCTTGGGGAGTTGACGCCGCCAGCGTATGGCGGCCGGGCATGCGCTTACATCGGGAATTACCCCGTTTGCTGCGTGGAATTCCCCGCGCCGGGGCGCCGGTGACTTGCCGCATGTGCGGTGCCCGGCCTGCAGGCCAGGCAGGCCAGGCAGGCCAGGCAGGCCGCATACCGCAGCCGCCAGGCGCTCAGCCGACGCTCGCGCCCGCTGCGCTCTCATGCTGGAGCTCCTCCAGCGTATGGCGCATCGTCTCGGCGTCGCAGGAGACCATTGAGGGCCACGGCTTGGCGGGATGGTCCTCGAGCGTCTTCAGGCCGTTGCCGGTGATGATCGCCACGACGACCTCATCGGGGTCGAGCACTTGCTCCTGTGCGAGCTTGCGCAGCACCGCAATCGTGGTGCCACCCGCGGGCTCGGTCAGCACTCCCTCGGTGGCGGCAAGCAGGTCCACCGCGGCGAAGATCTCCTCATCGCTGGCGCGCCGCGCGGTTCCGCCGCGCGTGCGAACCGCGTCGATCACCAGGCGCCCGTCGCCGGGAGCCCCGATCGCCAGCGAGTGCGCCACCGTGGTGGGCCTGCAGGCGTGGATGTCGGGTTCGTCGGCCAGGATCGCGCTGGCGATCGGCGCACATCCGTCTGGCTGGGCGATGTGCAGCTTCACCTCGGAGGTCGGTGCCAGACCCACTCTCTCCAGCTCGATCAGTCCCTTGTGGATGCGAGAGGAGAGCGTCCCGCCGGCGGCCGCCGTGAGGATGTGGTCGGGCGCCTTCCAGTCGAGCTGCTCGACGATCTCAAAGGACATCGTCTTGGCGCCCTCGGCGTAAAAGGGCCTGAGCGTTATGTTCGCGAACTCCATCCCGGTGGCAAGCGCCACCTCGCGACACTGTTTGTTGGCTTCGTCGTAGTTGCCGTCGACCTGACAGACCTTCGCGCCCAGCGCCCTGCAGGCCAGCGCCTTCGTGTGCTCCAGGCGGTTGGGGTAGAAGACGTACGCCGGCACGCCCGCCTTGGCGGCCAGCGCCGCCACGGCGGTGCCGACGTTGCCGGTGGAGACACAGCCGATCTCATGCTTGCCGAGCTCCAGCAGACGCGCCACCGACATCGAGACCACGCGGTCCTTGTAGGAGAGGCTCGGCCGGTTGGTGGAGTCGTCCTTGATGTAGAGGTTGCGCAGGCCGAGCGCCTCGCCCAGCCTGTCGGCCTTGATCAAGGGCGTAAAGCCGGAGAACTGTCCCACGCGACGCTGGGCGTTCGCGTCCACGATCGGCAGCAGCTCCTCGAAGCGCCAGATGTTCATCGGGCGCTGATCGAGCGGCACCTCCCGCAGGGTGCGAGAGGCAAGCTCGTAGTCGAATTCGACGTCGAGGTTGCGTCCGCAGTCAGGGCAGGCGAAGACCGCCTCCGATAGCGGGAAGGAGCGTTCGCACGGCTGGCACACAAGGCTCGTCGCGCACGAGCGTGTCTCGTGCCTCTGCTCTTGGTCCTGTGCGAATGCGGTGCTCATGGCCTCACCCTCTGATGGATGGCGGTGACGCCGGTTGACGTCCCGTACGTCTGTGCGGCTGCTCTGCGGGCAGCGTAGCGGCCGCTCCGGAGCCTTTCAATTTGGTGCTTGAGCGCATTGAATCGTGGCTTTCGCCCGTCTCGTGTCGACGATCTGGGCACCTGGTGATGCTCCCAGAGACCATCGTCTACGCCTCCGCGCCCGAGGTTGCGCCCTGCTCGGCAGGGGCAGGCGGCTGGATCGATGTTTCTCTCTGTGTGAGGTCCAGGCCGCTGAGCCGCGCGATTGCTCCCGCGTGCGGCCAGGCGATCTCAGTGCCCTCCTGCCCGTGGCCGGATTGCAGCCACAGCTGCTCGGCGATATGCGGCGTGAAGGGGGCGAGGATCTGGGCCAGCGTGGCCAGCGCGGCCAGCAGCACGTCGCTGTCCTGGCGGCTGAGCACGCCGCGGCGCTCCAGCACAAGTTGCTCGAAGTCCTGAATGCGCTCCAGCAGGCGCATCGCGTCGCGCACCGCGGTGTGCATCTCCAGTTGCTCCAGCGCCTGTGTGATCCGCACGAGCGCCACGTCGCACCACTTCGCCAAGCGAGCGCGCAGATGCTCGGTGCGTTGCTTGCCGACATCCAGGGCAGCATCAGGCAGCTCCTTACCGGCGGTGGCGTACTGCTTCTGGGAGTAGTCCCACAACTGATTCAGGAACCGATGGCAGTGCTGCACGGCGCTGTCGGTCCAGTTCAGCGAGCGCTGCGGCCTGGCCGCATAAAGCACAGCCAGGCGCACCGTGTCGGCGCCGTACTGGCGCACCAGCTCGTCGGGGTCGACCACGTTGCCGAGGTGCTTGCTCATCTTGCGCCCGTCGGCGATCACCATCTCGTGGAAGAGGCAGCCCGCGAACGGCTCTCCGTCAGCAAGGAAGGAGAGCGGGCCGATGTCTCGCAGCGCCTTGGTGACCAGACGCTGGTCGAAGACGAAGTTGCCGCTGTCCGATCCGGCGACCACACGCTCGCACGGAAGCCAGGTGCGCAGGTCCTGGAGCGCGAGAATCTCCTCCAGCTTCTGGTCGCGGTTCCGGCGCGGCACGCACACCGGAACCCACAGCCACAGCGCATCGAAGTGGCAGTCCAGCGTGTCGGTCTCCCGCTTGGCCGGCGCCCCGCATTGCGGGCATGTCGTCTTCACGAAGTCCTCGCGCGCAGCCAATGGGTTGCCCTCGCCGGTGGGGATCAGGTCCCGCGGCAGCTCCACCGGCAGTTGCTCCATCGGCACCGGCACCGCCCCGCACTGCTCGCAGTAGACGATCGGGATCGGCGTGCCCCAGGAGCGCTGCCTGGAGACCGAGAAGTCGAACGCCTTGTAGCGGACAGCCTTGCGTATCTCGGCCGCCTCCGGGGCGGGCGAGACATCCAACTCGATCCCCAGCCGGCGCGCGAGCACCTCGTCGGTGCGGTCTGCTGCCGGAATCCCGAGCGCGATCGTGACGCCGAAGCGCGCGTCGACGACCGGCGAGATCACGACTGGCAGCAGGCTCTGGCCATCAGGGGAGATGACGCTGCTGCCCGTGGGGAGCAGCGGCACCGCCTCAGGCTCGCGGGAGCTGCGCTCCATGCCGGCCGAGCGCATGTCCTCCAGGCTCGCCTGGACCGCAGGATCCTGCGCCCAGCGATCCACGTCCGAGTGCCTTGGGGAGACCAGCACGAAGCGCGCCTGCGCCGCAGCGTCTGCATGTGGGGTGAACGCCGTCAAGATCTCGCCCTCGGGCGTGCGCAGGTCGGCCTCCACGCCGTCCACGCGCCCCAGCACGTAGCGCTGAGAGGCAAGCGAGGTCTCATCCCACGGGTCGAGCTCGGCGATCCGGCGATCGTTCTCCTCCAGATAGGCGCTGACCTTCAACACCCACTGCGGCCGCTGGATCAGGCGCACCGGGTTGTGGCAGCGCCAGCAGAGCCCGTCCTCGACCTGAATGCTCGCAAGCGTGGTCTGGCAGTGATCGCACCAATCGACGCTGCCGGTGCCCCGGTAGATCAGGCCGGCGTCCAGCAGCGTCAGGAACAGCCACTGAGACCACTTGTACATCTGCGCGTCGGAGCTCATGAACGCGCGGTCCCAGTCGAAGGAGAAGCCGAGTCTCAGCAGCTGGCCCTTCATGTGTGCAGCGCAGCGCTCCACCCACTCGCTCGGCGGCACGCCCTGCGCGATTGCGCTGATCTCGGCCGGCAGGCCGAAGGCGTCGAAGCCGAAGGCGAAGAGCACAGACTCGCCCCGCGCCCTGTGAAAGCGGGCATAGGCGTCCCCGATCGAGTAGCTGCGGACGTGGCCGATGTGGATGTTCCCGGAGGTGAACGGCGCCGAGGGCTTGATGTAGCGGTGTGGGCGCCCATCGTCGATCGGGGGCGTCTTGAAGGCGTCGCGCTGCGCCCAGATCTCCTGCCTGGCGGTCTCGATCTCGGCGGGCTGGTAAGCACCCTGCTGCTCGGCGGGGCTGCCCTTGCTCTCGTTGTTCTCTATGGCGCTGCTCATTGCTCTGTCGGCTTGCGGTCCTGTCGGTGGTGTGATGCGTCGATCCGTCTAATCGGCACCGGCCTGCCCATCACGGAGCGATTGCCGGTCCGCGAGCGTCGAGCGCTGACGCTGCGGGCGAGCCGCCGCCCTGCGGGCGGGGCCGCGGTCAGGCGTCCGGCCGGCCCAGGCCGATGGTTCGCTGTGAGGTACGCCGATCTTCTGGCAGCAGGCGCGCGAAACCGCTCGACCCGAAAGGGTCAGACGTGGTTTACGGGTTCTCGCGAAGCGTGCATGTCTGTCCAGGGCGTGCTCTCTGTGCATCGATGGTTGCGCGCGCGCCCGTGATACAAAGTATAGGGCGGCGCCGGGGACCTCTTGGGCCATCGTCGCAGCGCCTGACGGAGGCTGTCAAGCGTCGTTTTCGACTTCTTCGCATCTTCGCCCCGGCGGCCGCCGCGGGCGGCCGCGGCGGCGCATCGCCGACCTGTCCCATTGCTATGCTGGCGGCAGTTGGAAAAGGCCCCTCCAAACCCGCTTTTGGACCCGCGAAGGTCCGCCCATGGCCCCGCCCTGCGCGGGGTCTTCTCGTCCGCCCCGACTGCGAGGATCGATCGATGGAAGTAGAGATCGGACGCGGCAAGAAGGCTCGCCGCGCATATGGATTCGATGACATCGCGATCGTGCCCTCCAGGCGCACGAGGGACCCCGATGACATAGACATCGCCTGGAAGCTCGGGCCCTACCAGTTCGAGCTGCCGCTGATGGCCTCCGCGATGGACGGCGTCGTGTCTCCGACCACTGCCGGGATCGTCGGCAAGCTCGGCGGCCTCGCCGTGCTCAACCTCAAGGGCATCTTCACCCGCTATGAGGATGCGGACGAGCAGCTGGAGGAGATCTCCACGCTGCCAAAGCCACAGGCGACTCGCCGGATGCAGGAGATCTACGCTGAGCCGGTCAAGGCCGAGCTTGTCGCCCAGCGGGTGGCGGAGATCAAGGCGCAGAAAGTCGTCGTCGCCGCCTCGCTGACTCCGCAGCGCGTGCGCGACTACTACGAGATCGCGATGGAGGCGGGGCTGGACGTGCTCGTGATCCAGGGCACCGTCGTTTCCGGCGAACACGTCTCCACCACCTCGGAGCCGCTGAACCTGAAGGAGTTCATCCCCTCGCTCGACGTCCCGGTCGTCGTGGGTGGCTGCGCCTCCTACCACACAGGTCTGCACCTGATGCGGACCGGCGCGGCCGGCGTGCTGGTCGGGGTCGGTCCCGGCGCCGCCTGCACAACGCGCGGAGTGCTCGGCATCGGCGTGCCGCAGGCCACAGCGATCGCCGACGTGGCGCACGCACGCTCCACGCACATGCTGGAGACCGGCGAGTACTGCCAGGTGATCGCCGACGGTGGCATGCGCAACGGGGGAGACGTCTCCAAGGCGATCGCGCTCGGCGCCGATGCGGTGATGATCGGCTCCCCGCTGGCGCGCGCATACGAAGCCCCCGGCCGCGGCTACCACTGGGGCATGGCGACGTTTCATCCCACTTTGCCGCGGGGTGCGAGGGTGGCCACCACACAGAACGGCACCCTGGAGGAGATCCTCGTCGGGCCCGCGCGCGAGAACGACGGTACGTTCAACCTCTTCGGCGGTCTGCGGATGTCGATGGCCACCTGCGGGCACCGCGATCTGGCCGAGTTCAACCGCGCCGAGGTCGTGATCGCGCCCTCGCTGCAGACCGAGGGCAAGCAGCTGCAAAGAGATCAGGCGGTTGGCATGGGCGCCAACGGCCGTGTCGAGGCCGCCGCGCTGGTGAATGACTGACGCGACGCTCAGCTCCCCGCCCGTGACCTCGCCTGGCGAGAGCGACGGGGTGGAGGAGCTGGGCGCGCTTGACGGTGGCCCCGGCGCCGCTGTCGAGGAGGTCGTGGTGGTCGACTATGGCGGCCAATACTCGCAACTGATCGCCAGACGCATCCGCGAGTGCGGGGTGTTCTCCGAGCTGCTGCCCCACCACGTGCCGCTGGCCGAGGTGGTCAAGCGCAAACCGGTCGGGATTGTGCTCTCCGGCGGGCCGGCGTCGGTGTATGCGCCGGGCGCTCCGCGACTGGAGCGTGGACTGCTGGAGCTGGGCGTCCCGGTGCTGGGCATCTGCTACGGCATGCAGCTGCTCGTGCACGAGCTCGGCGGCCGCGTCGAGCAGGCGGACGTCGGCGAGTTCGGCCGCTCCGATCTGACCGTGCTCGACCCGGGCGTGCTGCTGGCCGACCTGCCCGCGGAGCAGACCTGCTGGATGTCTCACCGCGACACGGTCTTCGAGCCGCCGCCGGGCTTCGCGGCGCTGGCCTCCTCGACGGCCTCGCCGGTCGCGGCGCTTGAGAGCGCGCAGCGGCGAATCTACGGCATCCAGTTCCACCCCGAGGTCGTCCACACCCCATACGGCCAGGACATTCTGACGCGCTTCCTGGGGGACATATGCGGCTGCGAGCGCACATGGACGGCCGCCTCGATCGTCGAGGATCAGATCGCGCGCATCAGAAAGCAGGTCGGCGAGGGCAGGGCGATCTGCGGGCTCTCCGGGGGCGTGGACTCCTCAGTGGCGGCGCTGCTGGTCCACCGGGCGATCGGCGAGAAGCTGACATGCGTCTTCGTCGATCACGGCTTGATGCGAAAGCAGGAGGGCGAGCAGGTCGTAAGGACCTTCCGCGACACCTTCAAGGTGCCGCTGGTCGCGGTCGACGCCGAGCAGCGCTTCCTTGCGCGGCTGGCCGGAGTCACCGAGCCCGAGGCCAAGCGCAAGGCGATCGGCGCCGAGTTCATCAGGGTCTTTGAGGAGGAGGCCAGGCGGCTGGCGCCCGACGGGGACGGCGCGCACTATTTGGTTCAGGGCACCCTCTACTCCGACGTGATCGAGTCCGGCGGGGGACCCGGCGCCTCGACAATCAAGAGTCATCACAACGTCGGCGGCCTGCCCGAGGACCTCGACTTCGAGCTGGTGGAGCCGCTGCGAGCGCTCTTCAAGGACGAGGTGCGGGCCGTGGGCACCGAGCTCGGCTTGCCTGACCGACTGGTCTGGCGCCAGCCCTTCCCAGGGCCGGGGCTCGCGATCAGGGTGATCGGAGCGGAGGCCACCAGAGAGCGGCTTGACGTTCTGCGCGAGGCCGACCACATCCTCCAGGAGGAGATCCGCGCGGCCGGCCTCTACCGCGAGCTGTGGCAGTCCTTCTGCGTGCTGCCCAACATCAGGACGGTCGGCGTTCAAGGTGACGAGCGCACCTACGGCAACGTCGTCGCGATCCGGGCGGTCACCAGCGACGACGCGATGACCGCAGACTGGGCACGCCTGCCCTACGACCTGCTGGAGCGGATCGCCTCGCGCATGATGGGCGAGCTGCGCGAGATCAACCGGGTCGTGCTCGACATCACTTCCAAGCCACCCGGCACCATCGAGTGGGAGTGAAACTGCTGCTCCAACGGTGAGCCTCGCATCGGCGCGAGTTTCGCCTATGATGTGCTCCCGCGCCGCGCGCAGCTGAATGCGTGCGGCATTTTTCACGTCACCATGAAGACTTACGTCGCCAAGCCCACAGACCGCGAGCGCAACTGGCTGCTCGTCGACGCCAACGGCAAGACCCTTGGCCGTCTGGCCACGCAGATCGCCGACATGCTGCGCGGCAAGCGCAAGCCGCAGTACACGCCGCACATCGACACGGGCGACTTCGTCGTGGTGGTCAACGCCGAGAAGATCGCCGTCACCGGCAACAAGCGCGCCGACAAGCGCTATTACCGGCATTCCGGCTACCCCGGCGGGCTCTCCTCCCGCAGCTTCGAGGAGATGCAGGCGCGCCGCCCCGAGGAGATCATCCGGCTCGCCGTGAAGGGCATGATGCCCCGCAACAGACTTGCCCGCAAGCAGCTGACCAAGCTGAAGATCTACGCCGGCCCGGAGCATCCTCACGTGGCGCAGGCGCCGCAGGCGCAGGAGGTGGACGCATGAGCGCAGAGGATTCAGAGCCGCAGGAGGGTGAGCAGGAGGCCGCACAGGCCACGCCCGAGCAGGAGACGCAGCCAGAGCAGGAGACGCAGGCTCCGGTCGCCGAGGAGCAGGCTGAGCAGCCGCAGGCGTCCGCGCCGGAGCCGGAGGTCGCCTCGGAGCCAGAGGCAGCCCCCGAGCCCGTCGCAGAGTCCCCCGCGCAGCCCGAGGCTGCCGCGCAGGCGCCACAGCAGCCCGAGGCTGCCGCTGCGGATGAGGAGGAGGACGAGGAGGACGAGGAGCCCGTTCCGCGCGTGAAGCCCGAGGTGCCGGGCATGCACCTCGAGGTGGACATCGTGCCCGAGGGCGTGGACCCGCTCGGCCGCGACCAGGCGATCGACCCCTACGCGATCGATCCCTACGCCGCCGAGGAGGAAGACGCGCAGCCGGAGGCACTGGAGGAGGACCGGCCATCCAGCGAGCCGATCTCCTCCGTCGCGATCGACCTCGCCGCCGATGCGCGCTATATCGCCACCGGAAAGCGCAAGACCGCTATCGCCCGCGTGATCCTGCGTCCCGGCACCGGCGCCTATCTGGTCAACGGCCGCACGTTGGAGGAGCATTTCCCGCGCGCCACGCTGCAGCGCAACATTCGTCAGCCGCTGGAGACCGTTGGCTACCAGGAGCGCATGGACGTCGTCGCAAGGCTGCATGGCGGCGGCATCTCCGCCCAGGCGGGAGCGCTTCGCCACGGAGTCTCCAAGGCGCTGTTGGAGGCCGACCCTAACCTGCGCGGCGAGCTCAAGCGGCGCGGCTTCCTAACGCGCGATGCGCGCGTGAAGGAGCGCAAGAAGGCCGGTCTGAAGAAGGCCCGCAAGCGGCCGCAGTTCTCCAAGCGCTAGCGCTGCATGGCAGGCAGGCTGTTTGGCACCGACGGAGTGCGGGGCCTGGCAGGCGTTCAGCTGAGCGCTGAGCTGGCGCTCGGCCTCGGCTTTGCAACGGCCGCAATGACCGGCGCGCAGCGCCCGCAGGTGCTGATCATCCGCGACACTCGCGAGTCCGGCGGGATGCTCGAGTCCGCGCTCGCAGCGGGCGTCAGCTCAGCCGGCGGCGATGTGCTGCTTGGCGGCGTGCTGCCGACTCCGGCGGCGCCCTTGCTGCTGCGCCGCTACGGGCTGGACCTGGCGGCAGTGATCTCCGCCTCTCACAACCCCTACGCCGACAACGGCATCAAGTTCTTCGCCGCGGACGGCTTCAAGCTCTCCGACGAGCAAGAGCAGCGGATCGAAGCGGCGCTCGTCGAGCCCAGCCGACAGGCGGCGGGGGAGGACGATCCGCCGGCCATCGGTCACATCAGGGAGCTGCGCGGCGCGCATGAGGACTATCTGCGTGAGCTGCACACGCGTTTCGCCGCGCTGGATCTTGCTGGGATGAAGATTGCGCTCGATTGCGCCAACGGCGCCACATACAAGATCGCGCCGGAGATCTTCCGGCGGCTGGGCGCCGAGGTCCGTGTGCTCGCCGATCAACCCGACGGGCGCAACATCAACGATGGCTGCGGCTCCACGCACATCTCCGCGCTTGCCCAGGAGATGCGCTGCGGCCGCCACGACATCGGGTTTGCCTTCGACGGCGACGGAGACAGAGTGCTTGCGGTCGACCCCGCCGGCGCGGTCGTCGACGGCGACGAGCTGATGGCGCTTGCCGCGTTGCACCTGCATCGGGCAGGCCGTTTGCCAGGGGACGGCGTAGCGGTGACGGTGATGACCAACTTCGGCTTTCACGCGGCGATGCGGCGCGCCGGGATCGCCGTCGCCAGCACGAAGGTGGGCGACCGCTATGTGCTGGAGGAGTTGCGCGCACGCAACTGGAGCTTCGGCGGCGAGCAGTCGGGACACCTGATCGAACTGGCGTTCAACAGCTCTGGCGACGGGATCGCCAGCGCGCTGCTGGTGCTGGAGTCGCTGGAAGGCGCCGATCTGGCCGATCGTGACGTGATGGAGCGGCTGCCGCAACGGCTGATAAATGTGCGTGTGGCCGACGCGAGCCAACTCGGTGACTGCCAGGTGGTGGCAACGGCCACGCGCAAGGCGGAGGAGGAGCTGCAAGGACGCGGGCGCGTGCTGGTGCGTGCAAGCGGCACCGAGCCGCTGGTGCGGGTGATGGTCGAGGCACCCTCCGAGCAGGAATCGCAGGAGATCTGCGAGCGCATAGCAGGTCTCGTGGAGCGCGAGTTGTCCGGATCGCGCTTCTGAGCAGGCGCTTGCGGGCGCGTTGACGCACTCCGACGGCTGGTATCTTCGGCGCGATGTGCGGAATCGTTGGTTACGTCGGCAAGCGGTCGGCGCGCGGCCTGTTGCTCGAAGGCCTGCGACGTCTTGAGTACAGAGGCTATGACTCGGCCGGTATCTCGGTGATCGCTGACGGTCAGATCGACTCCGTGCGCGCCGTGGGCAACCTCGATGCGCTGCAGGGCAAGCTGGCCGACGCAGGGCTGATCGAGGTGGGCGAGAGCGCCGCCAGCACGCCCGCAGGCGCTCCGCTGAGGCGCAGCCGCTGCAGGCCTCTACCGGCGCAGCTCTCGCGCTCGCCGGCCCGCCGCCGACCACCGGCATCGGCCACACGCGCTGGGCGACGCACGGCCGCGGTCAGCGAGCGCAACGCGCATCCGCACGCCGACTGCGACCGACACGCGTCCACGTCGTCCTCAACGGGATCATCGAGAACTACGTCGAGCTCAAGCAGCGCCTGGCCGCAGGCGGCTGCCAGTTCAGCTCCGAGACCGACGCCGAGGTCGTCGCCCACCTGATCGCCCATCACAACGACGGCGACCTGGCGAGGCGGTCCGGCGCGTCGCTCGAGATGGAGGGACACTACGCGTTCGTGGCGATGTGCGTCGACGAGCCGGACACGCTGGTCGCCGTGCGGCAGAGAGACGCCGCTGGTGGTCGGTAGCGGCGACGACGAGCAGTTCATGGCCTCCGCGATGCCGGCCTTTCCTCTCCCACACGCGGCGAGGTGCAGTGCTCGAGGACGGCGAGATCGTCGATGCTGCGGCCCGAGCGGCGTCATGATCCGAGGGCGCGGCCGGCACGATCGTGCAGCGGCCTGTCGGAGCAGCGTCGACTGGGAGCAGGAGATGCCGAGAAGGGCGGCTATGAAACGTTCATGCTCAAGGAGATCCACGAGCAGGCCGAGCCGCGGTGCGCGAGACGATCGCCGGACCGGCAGCCGCGTCGGCGGCCGATCGCCTCGCCGAGGACGGGCTTCAGCGAGCATCGGTTGCGGAGCGTGCGAGCGGATCGTGATCGTCGCCTGCGGCACCTCCTACCACGCCGGGCTGGCCGGCAGGCTACGCGATCGAGGAGTGGGCGCGCGTGCCGGTCGAGGTCGGAGATCGCCTCCGAGTACCGCTACCGCGACCCGGTGGTCGGCTGCCGGACGACCTGCGTGCTCGGAATCACGCAGTCCGGGGAGACCGCCGACACGCTTGCGGCGATGCGGCTGGCGCGCGACCGCGGCGCGACCGTGCTGGCGATCACCAACGTGATGGGCTCGCAGGCGACGCGCGAGGCCGACGGCGTGCTGTTCACTCGCGCGGGGCTCGAGATCGGGGTGGCGGCGACGAAGACGTTCGTCTGCCAGGTGTCGTTGCTGTACCTGCTCGCGCTGCGGCTGGCGCAGGTGCGGGGCACGCTGACCGGCCGGCCAGATAGACGGAGCTGCGCAGGTCAGGCGCGCTGCCCGCGCTGATCGCTGACGTCCCCACGCGCCGGAGTCGACGGACGGCCGCCTGCGATCGCAGACCATTCGCCACAGCGCGATTCTTCCTCTACTGGGTCGCAACGTCGGACTGCCGGTCGCGCTGGAAGGCGCGCTGAAGCTCAAGGAGATCTCCTACATAGCCACTGACGCCTACGCCGCCGGGGAGATGAAGCACGGCCCGATCGCGCTGCTGGACCCGCACCCCGGTGGTGTGCGTGGCGACCGACTCGCCGGTGCTCGAGAAGCTGCTGTCCAACATCGCAGGAGGTGCGCGCCCGGGGAGCACAGTGATCGCGCGCTGGCACCGAGGGCAACCATGAGATCGACTGCCACCGGATGTTGCGATCGCGGTGCCGGCGCTGGACTGGATGCTGCAGCCGCTGCTGGCGGTGTACCGCTGCAGACTGCTCGCCTACCACGTCGCGCGCAAGCGTGGCCTGAACGTCGACCAGCCCCGCAACCTCGCCAAGACGGTGACCGTCGAGTAGGGACGGGGCCACAGCGGCGGCAGGCGTACCGTCGCTAGCATCGCCTCTGATGGAGAGGCTGCCAGATTGGTGCACCGCCCTGCCCGACGCGCAGCAGATGCGCGCGGTCGACCGCTGGGCGATTGACGAGCAGGGCGTGCCGTCGCTGCAGCTGATGGAGCGCGCCGGGCAGGGCGGTCGCGGCTGCCGTGGAGCGCATCTGTCCCGATGGTCCCGTCGCGAGTGCTCTGCGGCAAGGGCAACAACGGTGGCGACGGGTTGGTGCTCGCGCGGCTGCTGCGCGAGCGGGGACGCGACGTGAGCGTGATCACAGTCGCCGAGCGACAGGAGATGAGCGCGGACGCGCAGGCTAACCTGGCGCGCCTGCCAGGGCCGGCGCCGCAACGGCTTGGCAGCGCCGATGTCTCCGCCGCTCTTGCAGGCGCCGCTGTGATCGTCGATGCTCTGCTCGGCACGGGCTTCACGGGCGCCCCGCGTGGCGCCGTGGCGGAGGCGATCGAAGCGATCTCCGCGCTGTCTGCGCCGGTCGTGAGCGTGCGACGTGCCAAGCGGCGTGGACGCATCCAGCGGCGAGGTTGGGGGCCTCGCGGTGAAGGCCATCTCGACGGTGACCTTCCATGCCGCCAAGCCCGGCCTGTGGATCGCGCCGGGCAAGCAGCATGCCGGCGAGGTCGAGGCGATCGACATCGGCATCCCGCGCGGAGCACCCAGCCGGGCCGACGTCGGGGTTGATCAGGACCCGTGCTGCTCGCGCTGCCTCGCAGAGACGCGAGCTCGACCAAGTTCAGCAGTGGCCACGTGCTCGTGGTTGGCGGCTCGCGTGGGTCTGACGGGGGCGCCGCGGCATGGCTGCCGAGGGCGCGATGCGCGCGGGCGCCGGGGTACGTGACTGCGTGCGTGCCCGAGTCGCTGCAGCCTCTTCGCCGCGGCGGGCTGCTCGGAGGTGATGACGCCGCACTGCCGACGAGCAGGACGGCGCGCAGACGCCGGCGGCGGTGTCGGAGGCGCTGAGCCGCCGAGCGCGGTGGGGCGCTCGCGCTCGGGCCGGGTCTCGGGCGCGGCCCGGGCCGTCGAGTTTGCGCGCGAGCTGCGGTGCGGCGCCGGTCGCGCTCGTGCTCGACGCCGACGGACTGAACGCGCACGCCGAGCGGCTGCGCACATGGCGGCCGCGGCGCGCCCACGGTGCTCACGCCCCACGCCGGCGAGCTGGGTCGGCTGCTCGGCGTCGCCTCTGGGGAGGTCGCTGCGCCCGACTGCGAGCACGTGCGCGCGCGGCCGCGCGCTTGCGAGGCGATCGTCGTGCTCAAGGGGGACGACACGCTTGTGGGGGAGCCCGAGCGGGATCGTCGCGGTCAGTCGCGGCGGCAGCCCCGCGCTCGCCACGGCCGGCACCGGGGACGTGCTCAGCGGCGTGATCGCCGCGCTGCTGGCACAGGGACTCGCGGCCTTCGCCGCCGCCTGCGCGGGCGTGCTGCTGCATGCGCGCGCGGGCCGCAGCGCGGCGCGCGAGGCGGCTGCGCCGAGGGCGTGGTCGCCGGCGACGTGATCGCGGCGCTGCCCGCGCGCCCGGGCGGTGCTAAGCCGCAGTCGAGCGATCGCGCGCCGCGCTGTGGCGAGGGTCAAACCTGGCCGCGATCGAGCGTAACTGCAGCGCCTGCGCGGGAGCTAGCCGGGGCGCCGGCTTCTGCGCGGTCGTGAAGGCGGACGGCTATGGGCATGGCGCCCTCCAGACCGCCACGGCTGCACTTGCCGGGCGGTGCGACTGGCTGGCGGTGGCGGGCGCTCAGGAGGCGGTCCGGCTGCGCCAGGCCGGCTTCCGAGGTCCCGCTGCTGGTGATGGGCGCGCTCAGCGACATCGAGCGGCGCGAAGCGCTGCAGGCCAGCGCGGACGTCGTGGTCTGGCACGAGCAGCAGGTGCGCCGATCCAAGAGGCCGGCGGAGGGCGCGTGCACGTCAAGCTCGACACCGGCATGGGCCGGCTCGGCACGCGCGACGCGGCGCAGGCCGCACGTGCGCTGGCAGGCCGCCCACGAGGCGCCGGACGTGCAGGCGGCTGGCGCGATGACCCACTTCGCGACCGCAGACGAGCGCGAGGACGGCGGCTTCTTTGCGCGCCAGCTGGATCGCTTTTCTGCCTGGGCGAGTGAGGTCAAGGCGCGGTGCAGCCCGGCAGCTGATCGCGCACGCCGCAAACAGCGCCGCCACGCTGCGCGAGCCTGCCAGCCACTTCGACATGGTGCGCTGCGGCATCTCCATCTACGGCATGGACCCGTTCGGAGTCGACCCGTCGCGGCGTGGGCCTGCAGCCGGCGCTGAGCTGCTCTCCTACGTGGCCGAGGTGAAGGAGTGCCATCCCGGTCAGAGCGCAGGCTATGGCAGACGCTTCGTCGCCACGCAGGACACGAGCCTTGCGGTACTGCCGATCGGCTATGGCGACGGTTGGCGGCGCGCGCTGTCCAACAGCGCAGGCGAGGTCCTGATCGGCGGCCGCCGGCGCCCGCTCGTGGGGACCATCAGCATGGACAAGTGACGGTCGATCTCGGCTCAGATGCCGCCGGGCGGCCAGTCTGCTCGGCGGCGAGGCGGACCTGATCGGCGCTCGGGCGAGCAGCGGATCACAGCCGAGGAGATCGCGCGCGAATTGGCAGACGATCAACTATGAGGTGACCTGCGGGCTGACGCCCGGGCGCTGCGCGTCTTTCACCGCGACGGCGGTCGCTGGTGCAGCGCCCGCTGAGGATTGCACGGCGTGACAGCGGCCTCGGCGGCTGACGTGAGTCACACCGCCCTCGCGTTGGCACGCGGCGCTTGCCGATCGCCCGGCCTGGCTGGTCGGCGGACTGGTGCGTGACCGTGCGCTTGGACGCTCCGTGGGCGAGGACGTCGACATTGTGATCGACGGAGATCCCGAGCAGGCGGCTCGGGCGCTTGCCGGCCAGGCAAGGCGCCATGGCAGCCCAGCGGCCTGCTTCGCCCTCTCGGAGGAGTTCGGCGGCTGGCGCGTGGTCGCGCGCGACCATTCCTGGCAGATCGACGTGGAGCCGCTGCGCGGCGGCTCTCTGGAGGCCGACCTGCTGCTGCGTGACTTCACCGTCAACGCGATCGCCGAACCGGTCTCCGGGGGGGCGGCGATCGATCCGCTCGGCGGGGTGCAGGACATCGCCGCCGGGCGTCTGCGCGCGGCCGGGCCGGCCGCTTTTGAGGACGATCCACTGCGCGTTCTGCGCCTGGCCCGGATCGCGGTCGAGTTGGGTCTCGAGCCCGAGCGGAGCGCGCTGCACCTTGCGCGCGCGAGCGCTCCGAAGCTCCGCCGCGTGGCCGCCGAGCGTGTGTTCGCCGAGCTGTGCCGCATCCTTGACGCGCCCGCGGCGGTGCATGGCCTGCAGCTGCTGAGCGAGATCGACGCGCTGGCCGTCGTGCTGCCAGAGGTGCAGAGGCTTCGCGGCGTGGAGCAGAGCCGCTTTCACCACCTCGACGTCTACGAGCACACGGTGGCGGCGTTGGAGCAGGCGATAGCGCTTGCGGATGATCCGATCGGACGGCTGCCAGTCGCGGGCGAGCAGGTGATCGCGCTGCTCGATGAGCCGCTGGCCGACGGGCTGAGCCGTGCCTCGGCGCTGCGCTGGGGGGCGCTGCTGCACGACATCGCAAAGCCGGCTACGCGCGCCGTGCGAGAGCACGACGGTCGCGTGAGCTTCATCGGACACGACGTGCTCGGCGCACAGATCGCGGCGGAGATCCTTGCCAGGTTGCGCACCAGCGAGCGCCTGCGCAGCCACGTGGCCGGTCTCGTGCGTCATCACCTGCGCCTCGGCTTCCTCGTGCACGAGCCGCAGCCGCTCTCACCCAGGACCGCCTTCACGTATCTGCGCACTGCCGGGCAGGTGGCCGCCGACGTGACGCTGCTGTCGATCGCCGACCGGCTCGCCACTCGCGGCGAGAAAGCGCAGGAGGCGATCGAGCGGCACCTGGGGCTGGCTGCCCAGATGCTGCCGCAGGCCCTGCACTGGCATCGCGAGGGCCCGCCCCGGCCGCTGCTGCGCGGGGACGTGCTTGCGCGCGAGCTTGGCATCGAGCCGGGCCCGCAATTGGGCTCGCTGCTGGGGGAGCTCTGTGAGGCGCAGTACGCGGGCGAGGTGCGCGACGAGGAGCAGGCGCTTGACTACGCGAGGCACTTGCTCGCTTCCCGTTAGGCTTAGCCGCGATGAACCGCGACCCCGACTGCATCTTCTGCAAGATCCTGGATGGCGAGCTGCCCTCGACCGTGATCGATGAGGACGAGCGCACGGTCGCGATCATGGACATCAACCCCGCCACGCGCGGACATGCGCTTGTGATTCCCCGCAGCCACTCGCGCGATCTTCTGGAGATAGACGCAGATGATCTGCGCGCCGTCACTGCCGCCGCGCAGAGGCTTGCCGGTGCCGTCAAGGAGCGGCTGGGAGCCGATGGCGTCAACCTGATCAACTCCTGCGGGCAGCGCGCCTGGCAGACGGTCTTCCACTTCCATCTCCACGTGATCCCGCGCTACGAGGGCGATTCGATGCGGCTGCCGTGGACGCCCGCGCCAGGAGACCCTTTGGAGATCGCGGCGGCCGCGCAGGAGATCCAGGGCTTGTAGCGAACCGCTACAACTGCCACCTAAGACGTGTTGGAGTCAGGTATGCAAAAACATGGTTTGATAGCTACAGCCGCTGCTGCCGCCCTGGCGTTGGCGTTTCCCGCCGTTGCGTCGGCGACTCTGACTGAAGTCGGCACGCTTCCCAAGACGATCCCTGCCAGCACCCCCAGCTGCACCGCGGGGCCGGTTGGGTCCTTCGCAAAGGCAGAAGAAGAACGCGTCAAGAAGGAAGCGGAAGCCAAGAAGCGCGCCGAAGAAAAGAAGCGGGCCGAAGAAAAGAAGCGCGAAGAAGAACGCCGCAAGAAAAAAGCCAAAAAGGCCAGCGCGAAGAAGGCCTCCACGACCACAACCACGACGACCACGACCACCTCCAGCAGCACGACGGCGGCAGGCACCACCACCGAAGCGCCCTGCCTTGCCGTCAGCCGCACGACCGGATTCCAGATGGGCGTCGGCTCGCTGTCAAACCCATTCGTGCTGCCGCGCTCCGGCAGGATCGTCGCCTGGACCATTCAGCTCGGCAAGCCCACCGCCGCTCAGGTCAAGTTCTTCGACGAAAACGAGGGCGGCGCGCCTGAGGCGAACATCTCGGTGTTGCACCCCGAAAAGACCTCGAAGACCGTGCCCAAGTACACCTACAAGCTGGTCGCCCAGAGCCCGCTGATCCCGCTTGAACCGTACTTCGGCCTGACCGTGCAGTTCCCGCTGCTGAGCACCCTGGAAGCCGAAAAGGGCGATGTGATCGCGCTGACCGTGCCAACCTGGGCGCCCGCGCTCGCGCTCGGCTACGAAAAGAACACCTCGTGGCGGGCGAGTCGACCCACGTCGCAGTGCTCTGTCACCGACACCCAGACCGACCACATCAAAGTCGGCAAGCTGCGCCAGTACGATTGCCTCTACCAGACCGCGCGTCTGACCTACAGCGCGACGCTGATATCCACACCCTGATCCGCTGCGCAGGATAGGCGCTCAGGGCGCGCTTGCCCCGCCGGTGTTGCCGGTCGGGGGAGAGGTGCCGCCGCTCGCTTTGGAGGCTTCTTCTTTGGCTTTTTCTTCGGTGCCGGCAGCCGTACCGCCGGTTTCCGAGGGAGAGGTCGTGCCGGTCGATTCGCTTGGCGTCGACGATCCTTCGCTGCCGTGGGCACTCGATTTCGTGGTCGAGGTCGTGGAGGTCGTCGACTTGCCCGCCTGGCGTTCGGCTGAGGTGTCGTTCGGCGGCGTGATTTCCGGCGTGCTTTTGGGCATCGTGTTTGACACGCTGCTGCCACCACACGCGGTCAGGCCGAAGCAGCTCACGCACAGCATTGCCGCGACCGCGAGGGCCGCTGCCCGCGGAGAGCGCTTTGGCAGGAGGCCGGGCGGCGAGGTCACGAGCCCAGCGGGGCCATCCTGCGGCCACACGTAGGGCAGTCGTTCAGATCCTTCTGGGACATCTGCTTGCACCAGTTGCAGAAGCGCAGGTTCGCAAGCGACCACGGCAGCTTGGAGGGCGAGGGGGCCAGCGGCAGCAGCTTGCCGAGCACTTCCAGCTCCTCGCTGGTCTCGCGATCCACGTAAATCTGCTCGGGTGCAGCCTCCATCACGATCTCGCGACCGCTGGAGGGGGTGCGCATCCTGTATCGCTGCAGCTCGCTCACAGGCAGGGACTCTAGCGGATAGTGTGGGCGGCCATCTCGGCGGAGCGCCTCCGATCGCCGCCGCGGATTCCTGCACGATGCGAGTCCTGATCTTCCACGGCTACCTGCTTGCAGGCACCGGATCAAACGTCTACAACGCGGAGCTGGCGCAGGCGCTCCTGCGCCTCGGCCACGAGGTGCATCTGCTCTGTCAGGATCGCCACCCCGAGCGAGCCGCATTCGTCGATGCCGCCGGCGACTGGGACGCGGGGCAGCTCACCATCGCGCCTCTCAGGGATGGGCCAAGGCGCAGCACGGTCTACCGGCCGGCGATCGGCGACCTGCTGCCCGTCTACGTCCAGGACCGCTACGAGGGCATGCAGGCACGCACGTTCGCGGATTGCAGTGACGAGGAGATCGACGGCTATATCGAGGCCAACGTCGCTGCGGTGCGCGAGGTGGCGCAGCTCGTGCGCCCCGACGTCGCGCTCGCCAACCATCTCGTGATGGGACCGGCGATCCTGGCCCGTGCGCTGCCCGGGATTGCGCCCTACGCGGTGAAGGTGCACGGCAGCGCGCTCGAGTACACCGTCAAGCCAGAGCTGCCACGGTTCTTGCCCTTTGCGCGAGAGGGCATCGCAGGGGCCGGCGGCGTGCTGGTCGGCTCACGGCATACGGCCGAGAGCCTCTGGGAGGCGCTTGGCGAGGACTGGGTGCGCGAGCACGGGGTGGTGGAACGCACGCGGCTCGGTCCCCCCGGCGTCGACGTGCGTGCATTTGGCCCGCGCAGCAGCCGGCAGGCGGCAGCCGGGCTGAAAGCGCTGGTGCAGCGGCTGGGCGAAGGCGCAGCGCGTGAGCCCGAGGGGCAGGGGCCGGTGGCGCCGCCGGCCGACGCGTTCGCACGCGACGAGGCACGGGCCGCGCAGGCGCTGAGCGATCTCGATGCCGGTGAGGCCCCGGTCGTCGCCTACGTCGGCAAGCTGATCGTCAGCAAGGGGGTCGACCTGCTGCTCGCAGCGTGGCCGCTGGTGCTGCGGCGCCTGCCGAGCGCTCGGCTTGCGGTCGTCGGCTTCGGGGCCTTCCAGGAGGCGCTGGAAGCCATGGCCAACGATCTGACGGCGGGCAGGCTCGACGCCGTAGCGGAGGCCGCGCAGGCCGGCCGCGCGCTGGAGGGTGGGCCACGGGCGCCGCTCTCTCACCTGCTGGCCTTTCTGGACGCACTTGCCGGCGATCAGCGAGATCGCTATCTGGCGACCGCCGCGCTGCTGGCGGACAGCGTGAGGTTCACCGGGCGCCTTGATCACGAGGAGCTTGCCGACCTGCTGCCGGCGTGCGAGGCGGTCGTGGTGCCAAGCACCTTCCCCGAGGCGTTCGGAATGGTCGCCGTGGAGGCCGCCGCCTGCGGCGCGCTGCCGATCAGCGCGGCCCATTCCGGGCTTGCGGAGGTCAGCGACAGGCTGGCTGCCGCGGTTGGTGAGCCGGCCGCATCATGGCTGTCCTTTCCGGTCGATGACCAGGCGATATGGGCGATAGCCGATCGGCTGATCGGCTGGCTGACAGCCCCCTCGCAAACGCGGGCGGACGCCAGCGCTGCGACCGTTGCCACGGTGCGGCGTCTGTGGTCCTGGGAGGGCGTTGCCGAGGGTGTGATCGCGGCCGCACAGGGCAGAGAGCAAGAGCTGCCCGCGCCATAAGTACCTACCCGTTGGGCCCGCACTGACCACGAGTGCCTGTTGACAGCGGCCCGCTGATGCCATAGATTGAGGCAATCGTTGCAAACTCCCTGGGCAGGGCGGCCCAGCCAGCCAGCCGACAGCCAAGCGAAAGGAGCTGCGATGCAGGTGCGAGACGGGATGACGCCGGTGGTGCTGACGATCGGCCCATCGCACACGCTGCGCGCAGCCGCGCGCCTGATGTCCAACCGCAATGTCGGCGCTGCGGTCGTGATCGATCCCGACGGGCACGGCCCCGGGATCATCACCGAGCGTGACCTGTTGAACGCGCTCGGCGGCGATCAGGACCCCGACCGTGAGATGGTCGCCGACCATCTCACGCGCGATGTTGTCCTAGCGGCGCCGGGGTGGTCGCTGGAGGAGGCAGCCTCGGCGATGGTGCAGGGCGGCTTTCGGCACCTGCTCGTCGTCGAGCGGGGCGAGATGGTGGGCATCCTCTCGGTGCGCGACGTGGTGCGCTGCTGGACCAGCGACGGTGCTATGTGCCCGATGCCGGCGGGCGCAGCGGTGGGGTGAGAGAGCCGGCGAGCGCTGCGGAGAAGCGCGCGCTGCATGTGGGGCCGCGCACGGGCTGAGGGGCCGTGCGCGGCGCTCCACCGGCTGCGGCGCAACCGACACAGCGGCGTCTGCGGCCCGGCGCAAATCGGGTCAGTCGAGCGGCATCTCGTCGATGTCGCGGCGAGTGTCCTTGATCCACCGCAGCACGACGACGATCGTGAGGATCAGCCCGACGACCGTGAGCTCGATGTAGGTCGTGATCCCGATCAGGATCAGCGTCATCCCGACCGCCGTCAGCAAAGGCAGGATGCTGGGCCCGGGGAGATGGACCTCCTCGCCCGTGGGCGGGACCTCGGGGTCGAGCTGGCTCATGAGATGTAGATGGCCGCAGCTACGAAGGAGAGCCCGAACATGACCATGCAGATCGCCGAGACGATCAGTGCGGTGCGGACGTTCTTCTGTGCGAGGCGTCGATTCATCGCGGGCGCATCATATAAGGCTGCTCAGAGCTTCGCGTCGAGGACCATCGCCCCGAACAGCAGCGCCAGATAGGCCAGCGAGTAGAGGTAGAGCTGCAGGGCCTGGCGGCGAGTGCCGCCGCGATACAGGCGCAGCGCGCCCCACACGAAGCCGACGCCCAGCAGCAGCGAGGCGACCAGGTAGGGGACACCGAAACCGCCGGCGCAGAACGGAAGCTGGGTGACCGCGTAGAGCAGCGCCGAATAGAGCAGGATCTGTCGGCGCGTCTCGGCCTCGCCACGGACGACCGGCAGCATCGGCACGCCGACCTTTTCGTACTCGCCCTTCATCAGCAGCGAGAGCGCCCAGAAGTGCGGCGGGGTCCAGAAGAAGACGATGAAGAACAGCAGCACGGCGGTGCCGCCGACCGAGCCCCGCACGGCCGCCCAGCCCACCAGCGGCGGCACGGCGCCGGCGGCGCCGCCGATAACGATGTTCTGCGGAGTGCGGCGCTTGAGCCAGACCGTGTAGACGAGCACGTAGCCGAGGAAGCCGGCGAACGAGAGGCCGGCCGCCAGCACGTTGACCGTGAGCGAGAGCTCCAGGAAGGAGAGTGCCGCCAGCGTGCAGCCGAAGATCAGCGCCGCCGTCGGCCGGATGCGGCCGGCAGGGATGGGTCTTGTGGCCGTGCGGGCCATCTGCGCGTCTATGTCCCGGTCGAACCAGTGGTTGACCGCGCCCGCTCCGCCGGCGGAGAGGTAGCCGCCGAGGCAGGTGAGCGCGACGAGCGCGATCGACGGGTCGCCGGCCACGTACATCGTCGCGATCGTGGTCAACAGCAGCAGCGACTGGACCTTCGGCTTGGTCAGCTCGACGTAGTCGCTGAGAGCCTGCCGCAGACGCTGCGCGGCGCCGCTGCGCGCCGCATCCAGGGCGCCGGGAAGGCTCGTCGGTGAGACCGTGGTGCTCTCGCTCATCTGGCCCCGGCCGATCCTTGCTCAGCTTGCCGCAGCATGTCTGCTGCGACCATATCGCAGCCGCGCCATCTGCGTGAAGGAGATGGCGAAGCGGCCTGCGCGACCGGCACGAGCCTCAGACGCCGGGCGCCGTGGCTCCGGCCGAGCCCGCGGGTACCGGCACCGGAGCATCGATCTGCTGGCCGGTGCGCCGTTCGATCTCGCGGCGGAAGTCCTTCATCGGTTCCACCGAGCGGATCACGGGGATCTCGTCGAAGTTGTTGACCGGCGGCGGGGAGGTGGTGAACCACTCCAGCGTGTTGGCTTTCCACGGGTCGGGCCCGGCGATCGCGCCCACCTTCGCGCTGCGGGCGAAGTTGATGACGCTGACCAGGACTCCCGAGGCGAGGATGAAGGAGCCGATCGTGGAGATCAGGTTGTAGAGGCCGAGGTTGCCGACGTTCGGATACTCGTAGATGCGCCTGGGCATGCCGTCCAGGCCCAGCACGTGCTGGATCAGGAACGTGCAGAGGAAGCCCCAGAACATCAGCCAGAAGCTGATCTTGCCGAGCGTTTCGTTCAGCAGCCGGCCGGTCATCTTCGGGAACCAGTAGTAGATCCCGGCGAAGACGGTGAAGACGGCGCCGCCCATCAGCACGAAGTGGATGTGGGCGACCACGAAGTAGCTTTCGTTGAGCTGCCAGTCGACGGGGAAGACGGCCAAGAAGACGCCGGAGATGCCGCCGATCAGGAAGATCGCGATGAAGCCGACGCAGAACAGCAGCGGCGTCGTGAACTCGATCGATCCGCTCCAGAGCGTGCCGATCCAGTTGAAGATCTTCACGCCGGTGGGGACTGCGATCAGGAAGGAGCTCATCATCACGAACGCGAGCACGACGATCGGCGTCGGGGTCGTGAACATGTGGTGCGCCCAGACCAGGAAGGCCAGGAAGGCGATCGTGACGCTGGAAGTGGCGATCGCCTTGTAGCCGAAGACCGGCTTTTTCGCGAACACGGGCAGGACCTCTGAGACAACGCCGAATCCGGGCAGGATCATGATGTAGACCTCAGGGTGCCCGAAGAACCAGAACATGTTCTGCCACAAAAGCGCCGAGCCGCCCTCGGTGGGGTCGAAGAAGTGGGTGCCGAAGTGCCTGTCGGTCAGCAGGAGCGTGACCGCGCCGGCGATCACCGGCATCGCGAAGATGATCAGCACCGAGTAGACGAGCACCGTCCAGACGAACAGCGGCAGCCGACCCCAACTCATGCCCTTCGCGCGCATGTTCGCGATCGTGGCGTAGAAGTTGATCGCGCCCAGGATCGAGGAGATGCCGGTCAGGTGGATCAGGTAGATCCAGGCGTCCTGGCCGCCGCTGGGGGAGAAGGCGATGCCCGACAGCGGCGGGTAGCTGACCCAGCCGGCGCTCGGGGGGGTCCAGAAGATGGAGGCGTAGAAGACGATCCCGCCGGCCAAGAGCAGCCAGTAGGAGAGCGCGTTCAGGCGCGGGAAGGCCATGTCGCGCGCGCCGATCATCAGCGGCAGGAAGTAGTTGGCAAGGCCCGCCCAGACCGGCACGACGAACAGGAAGACCATCGTCGAGCCGTGCATCGTGAACAGCTCGTTGTAGGTCTGCGGGTTGATCAGCGTGTTTTCGGGCGCGCCCAGCTGCAGGCGCATCAGCAGAGCCTCGGTGCCGCCGAGGATGAAGAACACGAACGTCGTGACCAGGTACATGATCCCGATCTTCTTGTGATCGGTCGTGGTGATCCAGCTCATCCAACCACGCGGCTCGCGCTCCACTTTGTGAGCCGCTATCTGGGGGACTGGGGCTGCGTAGGTCGCCATGGTTCTTGCGCTGCTCTCCTGGTCTTGGACGTTGCGCTACTGATTGACGGCGGATTCGAGTCCGCCGGTTTCTTCGAGCTCGTGGCGCTGCTTGGCCGCGGCGATGTTGGCTTCAGAGAGCTTGCGCTTCTGGTTTTCGATCCAGGCTTCGTATTCGGCCGGCGAGACCGCTCTGACGGAGGCGATCATGCGCGCGTGGCCCTGGCCGCAGATGTTGGCGCACTGGCCGCGATAGAGACCGGGCTTTTCGACCTTGAACCAGGTGTAGTTGTGGTAGCCCGGCACGACCTGGATCTTGCCGCCGAGTTCCGGGATCCACCAGGAGTGGACGACGTCCATCGAGACGGCGTCGAGCAGGACCGTGGTGTGTGTCGGGACGACCATCTGCTCGTAGGAGTAGGGAGCGCCGAGGCCGTCTTTTGCGCCGCCGGGGTAGACGTATTGCCACAGGTACTGACGCCCGATCACCGTGATCTTCAGCGCTTTCTTGTTCGGCGGCAGCTTGTCTTCGGCATCCGCGTAGAGCGCACCGCTGACGCTGGAGGCGTTCGCGCCTTCCGGGCTCGAGTTGGGCGGGTTGCGGATCGAGCCGAGCTTCAGCAGCGTGGCGACGGCGAGCACGAGCACGATCGCAACGGCGCCGAGGGTCCAGCCGATCTCCAGGCCCGTGTGGCCGTGGATCTGCTTTGCGACCTTGTTGCGCTTGGCGCTGAACTTCCAGCAGGCATATCCGAGTGCGCCCTCGACGACCACGAACACGATCGCCGCGATGTAGAGCACGATCTTGTAGAGCGTGTCGATCGAGTTGGCGTTCGGCGAGCCGCCCGCCTCGGGGGTGATGAAGGCGAAGGCGCCGGGGGCGGTGGCAAGCAGCATCGTCACGGCCAGGCCGCCGCTCGCAAGCATGGCGCCTGGGCGCACGATCCGCCTGCGGCGAGTCTCCTCGGGGTTCGTCTGTGGGCTCCTGGGCACCAAGGCGAGCGGATTCTATTCAGGCTTGCTCTCGAAGTGCTTTATGACGGATGCCACAAGCCTCGCGAGTCGCTTTGCTTCAGCTTCCCGTGAACTTCGCCGCGCGCTTCTCCACGAAGGCCATCACGCCCTCCATGAAGTCGTCGGTCTGCACCATCTCCTGCTGCAGGTCGGCCTCCAGCGCGAGTTGCTGGTCCATGTTCGCGTAGAGCCAGGCGTTGAGCTGGCGCTTGACGGCGGCGTAGGAGCGCGTCGGGCCGGACGCCAGACGCTCCACGAGAGCCGTGGCCTGCTCGCGCAGCTGTCCATCGGGCGTCACGCGATTGATCAAGCCCCATGCCAGGGCCTGCTCGGCCGGGATGCGCTCGCCGAGCATCGCCATCTCGGCCGCGCGAGCCATGCCGACGCGGCTCGGCACCAGCAGCGATGAGCCGCCGTCGGGCGCCAGGCCGACGTTCACGAACGCAAGCAGGAAGTAGGCGCTCTGCGAGGCGAGTATGAGATCGCAGCACAGCGCCAGCGAGCACCCGACTCCGGCCGCCGCGCCCTCCACGGCCGCGATCACGGGCTTGGGAAGCTCGCGGATCGCTTTGATCACCGGGTGGTAGAGCTCGGTCAGGGTCTTGCGGACATCGGGGCGGCCGTCGGCCCCAAGCTCTCCGGCGCCGCCTTCCTTGAGGTCCGCGCCGGAGGAGAACGCGCGGCCGGCCCCGGTCAGCATCACCGCGCGGACGCTCTCCTGCGCTGCGACCTGGCCGAATGCGGCCAGCAGATCCGTGGCCAGCTCCGGCGTCCAGGCATTCATCCGCTGCGGCCGGTTGAGCTCGACGATCGCCGCTCCGGCGTCGGAGATCGTGAGGTTGACGGTCTTGCCTTCGGTGCTCATCTGGCCTCCTGTGTTCGCGGACGAGCGCGAGAGATCCTATGGTGTGCTGGGTGAGACCACGAGTCGCGATCGCATGGCCCGCCCGCTGATCGGCATCTGCACGGCGCTCGAGCACGCGTCCTGGGCGATGTGGGAGCAGAAGGCGGCGCTGCTGCCGAGCTCCTACTTTGAAGCGGTCCAGCGTGGCGGCGGGATTGCGCTGATGCTGCCGCCGGACCCACACAGCGTCCAGGAGCCCGAGGAGACGCTGGATGCGCTCGATGGGCTGATGCTGGCTGGCGGCGCCGACATCGACCCCGCCACCTATGGCCAGGAGCGGGCTCCGGAGACAATCGGCACGGTGCCCGAGCGGGACGCTTTCGAGATCGCGCTCGTGCGCGCGGCGATCGAGCGCGACATGCCCGTGCTCGGCATCTGCCGCGGCATGCAGCTGATCAACGTCGCGCTCGGCGGCACGCTGCACCAGCATCTGCCGCAGCGTTTCGGACACGAGGAGCATCTGCGCCGCTTCGGCACCTTCGAGGGCTCAGAGCACGAGGTGGACCTGGTGCCGGGGTCGCTCGCGGCGCGGGCGGCGGGAGAGCTTCGCCACATCACAAAGTCCCACCATCACCAGGGCGTGGACGAGGTTGGCGAGGACCTGATGATCAGCGGCGTGGCGCTCGTGGACGGGCTGACCGAGGCGATCGAGCTGCCGGGCAGGCGGTTCGTGCTCGGCGTGCAGTGGCATCCGGAGGTCGACGAGCGCAGCCGGGTCGTGCGCGCGCTGGTGGACGCAGCAGCGCAGCGCAGCGACGCGGGCCGCGGCGAGCCGGGCCTCACCGCCGTATAGCGGCTTCCGCCCGGGCTGCCGCCTGCGCGACACATATACTCCCCGCCTCGTGAGGCGCTCCAGCAGGGCCATCAGGGCGACCGCGTGGGCGGTCGTGGCGGCCGGCGTGGCGGCGCCGGTTGTGCGCAAGCGCGTGAAGGCTCCGCCGCTGGTCCTGCAGAGCGTCGCCTTCGGCGCGCCGCTCGGTCTGAGCGTCGCGATGCGACGCTCCCGCACCAGAGACGTGGCGGTCTGCTGCCTGCAGATGTGGGCCTATGTCTCTGCTTACAAGACGCCGCACGACAACGAGCAGCGCCAGAGCGAACGGGTCCACGTCGACTATCCGATCCGGGCCGACGAGCTGATCGGTCTCGGTCAGCTGCCCACCGTGCGCCTGCAGCAGGCGTTCGCCTCGCCGGATCGCTGGCGGCGCATGGACAAGGTGCTCGTCTGGACGCACTGGCTCTGGTTCATGGTGCCCCACACGGCGCTCGCGTGGATCCTCTGGCGCCACCGGGAGCGCTTTCCCCGGGCTGCGCTGATGACCTACGCGGTCTTCGACCTCGGCGCATGCCTGTACTGGATCGTGCCCACCGCACCGCCCTGGTATGCCGCCTCGGTGGCAGGTCGCCGGCAGCTTGGCGGCGAAGTCGCCGTGCGCAGGATGATGGCCGAGTATGGGGAGTTCTTCTGGAAAGACGGCTGGGGCCCCCTTTACGATGTCTTCGGAGGCAACCCCGTCGCGGCGATGCCCTCGTTGCACTTCGCCACCTCGCTGATGGCCGCGCTGCTGCTCGCGGAGACCGGGCCACTCGCGGGCGCGGTCGGGTTCGGGTATACGGCTACGCTCGGCTTCGCGCTGATCTACCTGGGCGAGCACTACGTGATCGACCTGATCGGGGGCGCGGCGCTGACCGTGCTCGTCCGTCGTGCCGGGCCCCGGGCGGGACCGCTTTTGCGGCGCTTTGGGTCCTGCGTGGCGGCGCTGGAGCAGAGAGCGCTCGGAGGCGACCTGAGATCGTGATCAAGACGGCGAGATCGCTTCATGAGCGCAGGCAGCCGGCGGGGGGCGTCGCGATCGCGGCTTCGCAGCAGGCAGACCCCGTCGAGGAGATGCCGCGCGTGCGGGTGACGCGCCAGCGGGCGTTCGCGTTTGCGCTGTTCATCGTCTCTGGGGTCGCGTTCCTCTACTTCGTGCTGCCGCAGATATCCGGTGTGGACAGCACGGTGCACCGGATCGGCAAGGGAGACATCTGGTGGATCGCGATCGGGGTTGTGCTGGAGCTCTGCTCCTTCGCGGGCTACGTGGTGCTGTTTCGGGCTGTGTTCACCCGCGAGCGCGGGCGGATCGGATGGCGGGAGAGCTACCTGATCACGATGGCCGGGCTGGCAGCCACGCGGCTGTTTGCAGCCGCCGGCGCGGGCGGTGTGGCGCTGACCGCGTGGGCGCTTCGGCGCTCAGGCATGCGACCGCGGATAGTGGCCTCCCGCATGGTCGCCTTCATGGCGCTGCTCTACGCGATCTATGGGGTGGCCGTGGTGATAGACGGCCTCGGTCTCGGTCTCGGCGTCTTCCCGGGCGGCGGGCCGGCCGCGATCACGATCCTGCCCGCGGTGGCGGCCGCGCTTCTGATGGCGGCGGGCGGCGCCGTGGCACTGCTGCCTGGAGACATCGAGCGGCGGCTGGGCAGCTGGAGCGCTGGCTCCGGGCGGGGCGCCCACTTGATCGCGCGCTTGGTCAGCGCACCGGCGCTTACCGCCCACGGCATCCGCAGCGCGATCGAGCTGCTGCGCACCCGTCAGCCGGGGCTGCTCGGGGCACCGGCCTGGTGGGGATTCGACGTGGCCGTGCTCTGGTCTTGCTTTCACGCCTTCGGCGCCGCGCCCCCGTTCACGGTGATCATGATGGCCTACTTCGTGGGGATGCTCGGCAATCTGCTGCCGCTCCCGGGGGGGCTTGGGGGAGTCGAGGGGGGGATGATCGGGGCGTTCGCTGCCTTCGGCGTGGAATTCAACCTCGCCGTGCTGGCCGTGCTGACATACAGAGGCATAGCCTTCTGGCTGCCGACGCTGCCGGGCGCGCTGGCCTATCTTCAGCTGCGGCGCACAGTTGCGCGCTGGCGAGCACAGGAGGCGGGCGCCGAGGGTGAGGCCGCCGCCGGGCCGAAGACAGCAGCTGTAAGCGTAAGCGCTTAAGTGGTACTATAAAAAGTAAAGCGAGGCGGAGTTGGGAGCTTCAGGAAGGCGAGTGGGATGGCGGACATCGAGAACGTGATCATCGTGGGCAGCGGCCCGGCCGGTTACACGGCGGCGCTTTACACCGCCCGCGCCAACCTGCGGCCGCTCGTGATCGAGGGGTTCGCCTGGGGCGGGCTGCTGCAGCAGACGACCGACGTCGAGAACTTCCCCGGGTTCCCGGAGGGGATCATGGGCCCTGAGCTGATGCAGCATCTGCGCGAGCAGGCGGAGCGCTTTGGCGCGCGCCTGGTGACCGACCAGGCCGAGCGCGTTGAGTTGGCGAGCAATCCCGGTGAGCTGCACAGCGTCTGGGTCGGAGACGAGCAGCATTTCGCACGCTCGGTGATCCTCGCGATGGGCGCCGAGCACAAGAAGCTCGGCGTGCCCGGCGAGGAGGAGCTCAGCGGCAGGGGCGTGAGCTACTGCGCCACCTGTGACGCCGCCTTCTTCAAGGATGCGACGACGATGATCGTCGGCGGCGGCGATTCGGCGATGGAGGAGGCGATCTTCCTCTCCAAGTTCTCCTGCGACGTGACGATCGTGAACCGCCGCGAGGAGTTCAGAGCCTCGAAGATCATGCTGGAGCGGGCCAAGGAGCGCGAGAACATCAAGTTCCTGACGCCGTACGTGGTCAAGGAGTTCCAGCCGGGGGAGAGCGGGGCGCTCAGCACCGCCGTGTTGACCAACACCGAGACCGGGCAGGACCGCGAGCTGGCGATCACCGGCGCGTTCATCGCCGTCGGGCACCAGCCCCAGTCAGAGATCGTCAAGGGCCAGGTGGATCTGGACGAGAACGGCTACGCGGTTGTGGACGGCCGCTCGACCAGGACCAACAGGCCGGGCGTCTTCGCCGCCGGCGATCTGGTGGATCACACCTACCGGCAGGCGATCACCGCCGCCGGGTCGGGCTGCCAGGCGGCGCTGGACGCAGAGTGGTACCTGCGTGACACGCCCGGCGTGGCCGCGCCGGAGGGCATGCCCGTCGGCGACCTTGCCGAGGCGCAGTGGCTGCCGAGCGGCGGGACTGCAAGCTAGGGCTCCAGCTCGTAGTCGAAGAACCCGGCGCCGACCCGCGTGCCCGTGCGTCCTTCCATCACCAGTGAGCGCAGCCGCGGCGCTGCCCGGTAGCGCTCCTCGCGGCGCTCGCGCCAGAGCGCGTCGAGCACGGCGAGCACGTGGGGCAGCCCGATCTCATCGCCCCAGGCCAGCGGCCCGCGCGGATGGTTCAGGCCGAGCAGCATGCCCTTGTCGATGTCCTGCGCGCTGCCGACGCCTTCGCCCAGTGCGAACGCGCACTCGTTGATCAGCTGGCAGACGATGCGGCCCAGCACCAGCCCGGGGCAGTCTGCCACCCAGCTGACATGGCGACCCAGCGCCGCGAAGAAGCGCTGCGCGCGGGCTGCGGCCAACGGCGAGGTTCCGGAGGTGCGGGTGAGCTCGACGAGCTTTGCGCCGGCCAGGGGGCCGATCACGTGAAAGCCGGCGGCTGCTCCGCCGGCGTCCAGCGCGGCGAGCGATCCGCCTGCGCAGAGGATCAGTTCTGGGGCGCCGTGGGCGGAGTGGGAGCCAGTCTCATGTCCCGGCTCCTCGCGGTTCTCAGCGCCTGAGATCTCGCAGCGCACGATCAGCGCCGGCAGCTCGCCGTGGCTTGGCTGTGCAGGGCTGCGGACCTCGTAGCCGGCGCCGGCCGCTGCTTCGCGGAGTTCTGATGCGAGCGTGCCCTGCCCCGAGATCACGACGATCGCCTCGCCGCTGCTCGGCGGCTCCGAGGAGGGCGGCTCTGGGTCATCGGGACGGTGGCGGATTCCGGCGGCATAGTCGTACCAGCCCCGGCCCGCCTTGCGGCCGGTCAGCCCCGCGGCGACCTGTCGCGCCTGCAGCGGCGATGGGCGCCAGCGCGGCTCGCCGAAGCTGAGCTCGTAGAAGCTTTGGGAGACGTCGAAGCCGGTGTCCACCCCGACCAGGTCGCTGAGCTCGAAGGGGCCCATCCTGAATCCGCCCTGCAGTCGGCAGATCCGGTCGATGCTCTGCACGTCGGCGACCTGCTCGGCCAGCAGCTTCAGGCCCTCCAGCCCGAATGGCCGGTTGCAGCGGTTGACCAGGAACCCGGGCACGTCCGCGGCGCGGATCACCGTCTTGCCCATCGCCTCGCCGGCGGCCTGTGCGAGCGCGAGGGCACGCTCATCGGAGCGCACGCCGGCGATCACCTCGACCAGCCGCATCAGCGGCGCCGGGTTGAAGAAGTGCATCCCGACGACCCGCTCGGGGTGGGTCGCCGCGGCCGCCACTCCCGTTACCGGCAGCGAGGAGGTGTTGGTGGCAAGCACGCAGTCCTGCGAGACCACTTCGCAGAGCTCCACGAACAGCTCGCGCTTGAGCTCCGGGCGCTCAGGGGCCGCCTCGATCACCAGCTCGCTGCCCGCAAGCGCGTCCAGGCCCGGCAGCGCCGCATGCAGGCGGGCAGCGGCGCCGGCGGCCTGCTCCTCGCTGATGGTGCCCTTGGCGACTTCCTTGAGCAGACCCTCCCGGGCACGCGCGAGCCCGCGCTCAAGCGCCTCGGGCACCGGGTCATAGAGCAGCGTCTCGGCGAAGCGGCAGGCCAGCTGGGCGATGCCCGAGCCCATCGTTCCCGCGCCAACCACTCCGACCCTGCGCGGGGGCTCCTGCACGACCGCCTCGCTCACGCTGGCACCAGCGCGCTTATGCCGGTCAGGCCGCGGCCGATGATCAGCTTCTGGATCTGGGAGGTGCCCTCGTAGAGCGTGGTGACGCGAACGTCGCGGAAGTAGCGCTCGACGGGGTGGTCGTCGACGTAGCCGGCGCCGCCGTGGACCTGGATCGCGGTGTTCGCGCACTCGACGGCCGCCTCGCTGGCGTGCAGCTTGGCGATCGAGGTCTCGATCGTGTTGGGCCGGCCCTTGTCCTTCAGGAACCCGGCCCGCCAGACGAGCATCCGCGAGGCGTCGGTCTTCAGCGCCATGTCGGCGATCATCGCCTGCACGAGCTGGAAGCTCGCGATCGGCCTGCCGAACTGCTCGCGCTCCTTGGCGTAGCGCACCGACTCATCCAAACAGCCCTGGCAGACGCCCACGCAGCCGGCCGCCACCGAGTAGCGGCCCGAGTCGAGCGCCGACATCGCGACCTTGAAGCCATCGCCGACCTGCCCCAGCATCTGATCCTCACCGACCTCGACGTCTTCCAGCGAGATCGAGGCTGTGTCGGAGGCCTGCAGGCCCATCTTGTGCTCGATGGCGGCGGGCTTGAACCCGGGCTGATCGGTGTCCACAAGAAAGCAGGCAAGCCCCTTGGTGCCGAGATCCGGGTCCGTCTGGGCGAAGATCAGCGCCAGCTTGGCGTAATTGCCCATCGAGATCCACATCTTGGCCCCGTTTATCACCCAGCCGGAGTCGGTCTTGCGGGCACGCGTGCGCTGTTTGGCGGCATCGGAGCCGGTGTCGGGCTCGGTCAGGCCGAAGCAGCCGAGCCACTCCCCTGCGCAGAGCTTGGGCAGCCAATGCATCTTCTGCTCCTCGGTGCCCCACTTCAGGATCGCCGAGCACACGAGCGAGGTTTGGACCGAGACCACGGTCCTGATCGAGGAGTCGCCGCGCCCGATCTCCTCCACCACCAGGCCGTAGCTGAGGTAATCCAGGCCTGCGCCGCCGTACTGCTGGGGCACGATCGCGCCGAGATAGCCCTGCTTGGCGAGCTTTGCGATCAACTCCAGGTCGAAGCGGTGCTCCCTGGCGTTATCGCGTGCCGCCGGGATGATCTGGCTGTCTGTGAATTCCCGCGCGGTGCTGCGGATCAGCTGCTGCTCATCGGTGAGGTCGAAGTCCATGGCCCGTGTCTCTCCTCGTCGTGTTGTGGCCCCCGCGGGGCGCTGCGCGCCTGGACGCTAGCGCGTGGGCGCGAGCTTCGGCGTGCTCCAAGGCAAGCTCACGCGCCTAGCGAGCTCCTGCGCCAGGCCGTCGATCGGCAGGCGCTCCTGGGTGAGCGAGTCGCGGTCGCGCACTGTGACGGTGCGATCGCTGATGCTCTCGTGGTCGATCGTGACGCAGAACGGCGTCCCGATCTCGTCGTGGCGGCGGTAGCGCTTGCCGATCGAGCCTCCGTCGTCGTACTCGGCTTGCAGCAGGCCGCGGAGCTCGCCGTAGACCTCGTGCGCCAGCTCTGGCTGCCCGTCCTTGCGCACCAGCGGCAGCACCGCGACCTTGACCGGTGCCAGGAGCGGATGCAGGCGCAGCACGGTGCGCGTCTCTCCGCCGCCGGCGCCCTGCGCCTCCACCACTTCCTCGTCGTAGGCGTCCACCAGGAAGGCGAGTGTCGCGCGGTCGGCGCCTGCGGCCGGCTCGATCACGTAGGGCACGTAGCGCTCGCCGGTGGCCTGGTCGAAGTACTCGAGCTTCTCGCCGGAGTGCTTGGCGTGCTGGGTGAGGTCGAAGTCGCCGCGGTTGGCGATGCCCTCCAGCTCCGACCAGCCGATCGGGAAGAGGTACTCGACGTCGCTGGTGGCGCTTGAGTAGTGGGAGAGCTCGCTGTCCTCGTGGGCGCGCAGGCGCAGGTGGTCGGGCCGGATGCCCAGTCCCAGGTACCAGCTCCTACGCTGCGTGAGCCAATAGTCGAACCACTTGCCGACTTCGGCTGGCGGCACGAAGAACTCCATCTCCATCTGCTCGAACTCACGCGTGCGAAAGATGAAATTGCCGGGCGTGATCTCGTTGCGGAATGACTTGCCGACCTGCGCGATCCCGAACGGGGGTTTCTTGCGCGAGAACTGCAGCACGTTCTTGAAGTTGATGAAGATGCCCTGGGCGGTCTCCGGGCGCAGGTAGGCGGTCGCGCCGGACTCCTTCACCGGACCGATCGTCGTCTCGAACATGAGGTTGAAGTCGCGCGCCTGCGTCAGATCGCAATCCTCGGTCTCGCCGGGGTGCTTGGATGGCTTTCGCCCGCAGGGCAGATCGCCGAGATGATCGGCGCGGAAGCGCTGGCCGCAGGTCTTGCAGTCGACCAGCGGGTCGGTGAAGCCGGCGAGGTGCCCGGAGGCCTCCCAGACCTTCGGATGCTGCAGGATCGCTGAGTCCAGAGCGACGATGTCGTCGCGTTCCTGAAGCATCGCCCGCCACCACTGCGCCTTCACGTTGGTCTTCAGCAGCACGCCGTAGTGCCCGAAGTCGTAGGTCGAGCCTACCCCGCCGTAGATCTCGGAGGAGGGGAAGATGAAGCCGCGCCGCTTGCACAGCGCGACGACCTTGTCCATCGTGACGACGTCCGCGGGGGCGTCGTCGGGCTGGGTTGGGGTGGGAGGCGGTGTCTCGGTCATCGGCGTGGCGGACAGATGGTGCTTGCCGGCCATCGTATTGGAGGGGCGCGCCGCAGCGATGCGCGCTGCACGCCGCGTGGGCTCCATCTCTGCCGCGCTGACTCCGGAGGGCGCCGCGACGCCCTTGCGGGACGTCGGCCGCGCCCCGTCCTACGCTCGTCGGGGGCCGTTGCCAAACCGTTTATGCATTGGGGTTAGACCACAACAAAGAAACTAGACTTGACATAGGTATCAGGGTGTGGTTAGCTTGAACTAGAGGTGGCTTTTGGGTCATCTCCTTCGGACGGATGACGATGAGCAGGGTGTGATGGCTTCGCGCCCGTTCACACGCTTTGGGTCTTTTCAGGGTGCCGCTACCCCAACCTCTCCGGCGACGCTCTGAAGGTTCTGATCCGTGGGGGCAAAGCGTGCGGGGCCGACTCATCGGGTGCCGTGGCTGCGGGCCACGGCACCCGCCGTCTGTCCTGAGATCCCGCCGATGTTTTCTTGCCTGGGGCCTATCGGGGTAGGCCCTGGCTGCCGTAGGATGCGCCCTCAGTGGCGCGGATCCTGATCCTCGGCGGTGGCGAGCGGGGCATCTGGCTTGCCGGAAAGCTTGGCGAGCAGGGTCACGCCTCGCGCGTCCTGACGCGGCAGGAGGGCAGGCGGACTGCGATCGAGCAGGCTGGGGCCCAGTGCTTCATCGGAGATCCTGATCGCCTGGGCACGCTGGTCGGGGCGCTCGACGGCGTGACGATCGCCTGCTGGCTGCTGGGATGCGCCCAGGGGGATGAGGATGAGGTCCGCGCGCTGCACGATCTGCGGCTGCGCTCCTTCATGGTCAAGACGATCGACACGACGATCAGGGGAGTGCTCTACGAGGCGGCGGGCAGCGTGCCCGCGCATGTGCTCGCAGGCGGAGCGCAGATCGCCGCCGAGGTGGCGGAGCGCAATGAGATCCCGCTCGCCCTGCTGTGTGCTGATCCGGCGGACCGTGAGCGCTGGCGGGCCGAGGCCGCGGGCGCCGTGCAGTCGCTGCTGACTGTGGCCTGAGGGTCGGCCGTCGCGCAGCGCCTAGTCGAGCATCGGCGACAGACGGGCGATCAGCTCGTCGAGTATCCGGGCGGTCGCGCCCCAGATCATGTGTCCTTCGAGCTCATAGGCGTCGGTCTCGAACGTGAATCCCCGCCGCGTAATCTGTGCCGTACCACGCGCCAGGCGCAGCGCGCGCACGGAGAGCTCGATCACCGCGTCGACCTCGACGGCGCTCACGCTCCATGCGGTTTGCGCCTCGATCGCGCCCACGAAGGGGTGGATCGCGTAGTTGGTGACGAAGGTCGATGTCGGTGTGAGCTGGCCCGCGATGCTCACCGCGCCTGGGTCCACGCCGATCTCCTCGTGTGCCTCCCGCAGTGCGGTCGCGGCGAGCGTGGCGTCTGCCGGATCGCGCCGTCCGCCCGGAAAGGAGACCTCGCCGGCGTGCCGGCGCAGGTCAGCTCGCCTGCGGGTCAGCACCACGTGAGGCTCGGCGTCGGCGAGGTAGATCGGCACCAGCACCGCCGACTCGGTCTGTCCGTCCACCGCAGGCATCGTCGTGCCCGCTCCGTCGGGCCTGTGACCGTCGAGCAGCGCTCGAAGCTCCGGCAGCAGCTCCTCGCGCGTCGCTGACGGCGTGGCGGGCGCGCTGTCGGCGTCAGGCTGCGAGATGGACCCGCTCGACGCGTTCGTTGAACATCACCTCGCCGTCGAGCGTCCGGTGCACCGGGCACTTGGCGGCGATCACGCGCAGGCGCTCCACTTGCTCCTCGCTGAGCCCATCGGGCAGGCGCAGGACCATGTCGAATTTCGTCGGCTTGCCCCGCTCCGCCGGCGAGTACTCGACGTCCACTTCGACCGGCCCGATCTCCCATCCCTTTCGCACCGCGTACATCTCCATCGTGATCGCGGTGCAGGAGGCGAGGCTGACGGCCAGCATCTCCTGCGGGTCAGGGCCGGCGTCGGTGCCGCCCGTGTCCATCGTCTCGTCCACGAAGATCTGGTGGTCGCGCACTTGGACCGAGTGCTTGAAGGTCTCATCGGTACGTCGCGCGGTGGCTTGCATGCGTGCTGCGCCTTCCATTCGAGTCATAGGGGTGACCTGTCCATGGTAGACCTCCTTTGGCGCTCTCTAGGCGAGCGGATTGAACAGCAAGCCCGTTAGCAGCTTGGGGAAGAAGAAGGTCGACTTCGGCGGCATGTTCTCCCCGGATGCCGCGACGTCACGCACCTGGGCGACGGGTGTGGGCCGCATCAGAAACGCTGCGTCGGCGGCGCCGCCGCGAACGCGCTCGATCGCCTCCTGCGCATCCCGCGCGTACCAGAGGCCGTTGAGCTCGGCGATGTCGTGATCGCTCATGCCGAGAGCGCCCTTCAGCAACAGTGCCTCCAGCACGCCCGTATCCAGCGATCTGTAGGCGGGAGTGTGGCCTGGCAGCGCCTCGTCGGCGATTGGCTGGCTGCGGAGCGTGAGGCGCGTCGGGCGCAGGCTCGAATCGATGTAGCCGAGCTGCAGCGGACCCTCGCCGGGCGGCGGCGCAAGATCCTCCAGCGGCACCTCCTGCGCCTCGAAGTCGCGGGCGATCGCCTCTGCGAGTGCGGCTCGCCGGCGCTCGTCCAGGCCGCTGACTAGACGGTGCGTGGGGAATACGGTCAGACCCGGGTCCTCCAGCGCGACCAGGCACATCAGCACGTAGCGATGGGGCCCTTCGCCGCCGATCTCCTGCGCGTAGGTCTGCGCAGTCTCGTAGCGGTGGTGGCCGTCGGCGATCAGCAGCTCGGCATCCCGCAGCGTCTCCTGAACGCTTGCGATCGTCTCCATCTCCGACACCCGCCAGATGCGGTGGACGGTGCCTTCGTCGTCTGTGACCTCGCCGTCGGGCGCCTGCGCGCCGGCCGGCGCGAGCGCATCCCAGGCGGCATGGGAGGGGTCCGAGTACAGCGAGAAGATCGCGGAGAGGTTGGCTTGCGTGGCGCGCATCAGCCGCAGCCGGTCCTCCTTGGGCCCCGGGTGGGTGCGCTCGTGTGGTCGCACCCGGCCACCGTCATAGTCCTCGACGCGGACCCTGCAGAAGAAGCCCCGACGCGTCCTGGCGATGCCATCGGGGCCGGTGTACTCCTGGGTATGCGCCCACAGCGCGGGCTGCGAGTCGGCGACCAGGGCGCCTTGGGTGCGCCACTTCGCGAATAGGCCGCCGGCCGCTTCGTAGGGGTCGGCCTGGGCCTTCTCGTCGGCCTGCAGGCGCCCCTGCGAGTCCATCGCGGGCAGGTCGATCGCGACCACGTTGTACTTCGAGCGCTCCAGTAGCGCGGCACGTCCCGGTGGCGAGATCACGTCGTAGGGAGGCGCGGTCACCCCCGAGAGCGGGCCGACGAGTGAGGTGTCGTAGCGGATCGCATGCAACGGTTGGACATCTGCCATGCGGGCGATGACCCTAGCAGCAGGGGGCTGGGTGGATCAGCGGTTCGGCGGCGAGGGAGCAGAGACGCGATACATTCTGTCCGCACAGCGTGCGAACATATGTTCTATGGCGCATGCGAACTACATCCGCGATAAGGCGCGACAGATGCGGGTCGAGCGGCAGTTCTCGATCGATGAGCTCTCGGAGAGGTTGGGGCTCTCACGCACGACGATTTACTACTGGGTACGCGATCTGCCAATACCGGGGTCGGGCTCCGGCGGGGGATGGCCGGCGAACGCCCAACGCAAGGGCAACAAGGCGATGCAGCGCAAGTACCGGCTGCTGCGCGAGGCGGCCTATGCGCAGGGCCTCGAGGAATTCGACAGCCTTGCAAGCGACCTGAGGTTTCGCGACTTCATCTGCCTCTACATTGCGGAGGGCTACAAGCGCACCCGCAACACCGTCGTTATCTGTAATTCAGACCCGGCGGTGATGCAGGTGTCTGTGCGATAGCTGCGAGCGCTGACCGAGAAACCGCTCTGGTTTTCGATCCAATACCACGCCGACCAGGACCTTGACGAGCTCCGCGCATTCTGGGGCCGGACGCTCGACATTTGCCCCGACTCCATCAGGCTCCAGCGCAAGTCGAACAGCAACCAGATGAGCGGCCGTTGCTGGCGTTCGGTCCACGGCGTGCTCGCGGCTGGCGTCAACGACACATTGCTGCGCGCCCGCATACAGGCATGCATGGACCGCATACGAGCAGACTGGCAGTAGAATCGCGGAATCACGGGGCGTAGCGAAGCCTGGTTATCGCGCCGCGTTTGGGACGCGGAGACCGCTGGTTCGAATCCGGCCGCCCCGATTTAGGTTTCCTTTAGGTAGTCGTCGGATTGGCTTGGGTATTGGGTTTTTGCCGGTGTTTTGTAGGCCGACCGGTCGCAGGTTCAAATTCGGGGTGAGGACACTGGGTGGCGATCGAGAATCGCTTGAAATAGCGGTTCTCGAGGCGGTGTGATGGCAGCGTGCGCTCTGGTGTGCAGTATGTTCGCAGGGCTATTGCAGCGCCGGTTGACTTTGGGCGGTCCGCGACCGAATCGATATAGCGCAACGATTCGATTTAAATAAAACATAGGTTCTGGAGGTGTACGCTCCTTGAGTGTGGGAATTTGCGCAGCAGTGGCCGCATGCTTCGCTGTTGATTGAGGCGGCTGCAGGAGTGGTTGCGGTGACCGAGAGGAGAGCCTTGAAAACTACGTTCACGACCTCCAGTGGGCTGTGGAGTCCGGCGGGGGTTGATACTGGCGCGCGTTTGGCCGCTCGTGTTGAGCGCTCCGAGCGCCGTTACGAGAAGCCGGAGCCGTGGGTGACCAAGCGTCAGCTTGCTGAGCACCTGCATGTCGCGATTCGTTGGATCGAGATGCAGCAGCATCACGGGCTGCCGCATGTGCGACGCGGCGGCGTGCTGCGCTATCGGATCTCTGAGGTGGAGGCTTGGTTGCGCGGCAAGCCCTGAGAAGCAGCGACGGAAACCTTGGGGATGGCGTGGGATCGCCGGCACCTGCTGCCAGTCGAACAGCACCAGGGCGTTCGCATCATCACGCCACAAGCACTACTCGCAGAACTCGTTCGCGAATAGCCGACGCCGCCACAAAACGTGGTTTGACTGCTGTGAGCGTAGATATGAACAGACGACCTGGAGGAAGAACATGGCCTATCGTGGACGATCGTGGCGCCTGTGCCAGAGGTAGGACCAGTGAAGGAGCATGCTGGTGGGGGCTGGGGCGTCTGGAGTGCTCGGGATCGGCTTAGCGATACCGGATTCCAGTGTCAGGCGGCAGGTCTGCGGGGTCATGGCTTCTCGGCGGACTCCGGTGGGCCCGCACACGTCCCCAAGGTCTGACCGCACACGCCCACTTCGTCTGCCGACAGCGGCGCGATTGAGCAGGAGTGTCGTGGCCCATCGTGTCGGGTTCCGCGGTCAGTTCGCCGCATTCGTATCTTGGGGGCGCTGGGCGCGCCACCGCGCGCCCTGCCAAAATCAGGTGCCTGCTCCTGCAAAAGCGAATCTATGAGTGGTCGAAGGGTCTGCCGTCGTGGCAGCGCGACCTGCTGCGCCGTGTCGTCTCGGGCACGCTCGACGACGCAGGGCGTTGCGAGGTGATGCAGATACTTGTTGGCACGGCGGATGCTCCTGAGCCGATCCCGCTCGAACTCAAGGATCTCCCTGCCGATGAGGGCGAGCACGGGCGGGTCGAGCTTCGCGCGATCCGCGGCCTGACGAATATCAACTGTTTGGCACCCGGACAAGAACTAAAGCTTGAGGGCGGCCTTAACGGGGTGTTCGGTGGCAATGGCTCGGGCAAGAGCGGGTACGGCCGACTCATCCGCCGCGTGACGCGCTCGGGCGAACCGGAGGAGATACTGCGTGACGTATTCGACCCCGGCGCCGCGGACGGTGCGCAGACCGCACAGTTCGATATTGCGGTTGACGAGGTGGAGCGGTCCGTCGCGGTAGATCTTGCCACCGATCCTGATCGGACTCTCTCAGCGATGGCTGCGTTCGATGCCTCACGAGCGCGGCTTTTCCTCACGAAGCCGACCGTGATTGAGCACGTCCCTCGCTCTCTGCGCGTCCTGCGCGCGCTGTCGCAGGCGCAAGATGAGCTAGCCGACACGCTGCGCGCGCGAGCCCAGCAACGACGCGAAGCGCTACCCGAGCTGCCCGTGATTGACATCAACACTCCCACTGGTAAGACGCTCGCGGAGATCGACGCGAAGTCTGACCTCGCCGCGCTACTCCGGCTGATCGAGTTGACCGACACCGAGCGAGTTCGACTGGGGGAGCTCGAGCTTGCTGCCGCTGCGATCCGCACCGATCAAAGCCGTCAGCTGGAGTCTGCCGCGAGAGCGCTTGCGAGCAATGTGCGCTCCGCGGTCCAGCGGCTCACTGATGCCGATGCGCATCTCTCCACGGCGATGATTGCGGAGATCGCTGCACTGCGCAAACGCCTCGATGACGTGAGTACCGGCGAGCGCGAGCTCGCAGATCGCGCGTTCGCAGACCAGCGCTTTGAGGGCACCGGCCAAGGGCCGTGGCGCGAGCTGTGGTACGCGGCCGAACGCTTCGCCGAGGCAGCCGACGTGACCTTCCCGGGTCTCGGTGAGGATGCAGCCTGCCCGCTCTGCCAGCAAGACCTCGACACCCAAGCGCAGGAGCGGATGAGCCGCTTCAAGGAGTTCATCGGCAGCACCTTGCGCCAGCAGGCGACGGACCTCACCGATCAGATCGAGGCAAAGTTGAAAGCCATACCCAACCTGGACTCGATCGCAACCGCGGTTCGCGCCGAGCTGCGTGGGACGTCGGATCAGCTCACAAGTCCCGCTGAGGCGGCGCTGACGACGCTTGAGGGGCGTGCGACGGCGGCCAAGGCGGCCGCTGTAGGGCAGCAGTTTCGCAGCGACGAGGCCGCTGTAGCGATCGACGCACTTCGCGCCTACGCCGACGAGCAAGAACGTGCCGCTCAACGCCACGCGAGCTTGCGCGACGAGGAGGCGCAGCGCAAGGTGATGAGCGAGCTCGCGCGGCTCCAGGCGCGTGTCGCCTTCGTGGAGGCTCGCGAGCAGATCGAGAAGCACCTCAGCGGCCTCAGGGCGATCGCGCTGATCGACGCGACGCTCACCAAGCTCAACACCCAGCGCGTAAACCTCAAGCTGCGTGAGCTGCAGGAGGTGGCGATCACCGAGCGGCTGCGCAAAGCGATCGAGGATGAGGTGCGCCAACTCGACCCCGTAGCGAGTCAGATCGAAATTGTCGGCAAGGCAAGCAAGGGCGAGACCGTAATCCGCTTGAAGTTCAAGGATCCGTGCGGCGCGAAGATCAGCAACGTCCTCAGCGACGGAGAGCAGCGCGCACTCTCCCTTGCCTTCTTCCTCGCCGAAGTGGCAGTCAGCGACGAGCGCAGCGCGGTCATCCTCGATGACCCGATCTCCTCGCTCGACCATTCGCGCCGTGCCTACATCGCAGAACGCCTCGTTGAGGAGTCGAGGCGCCGACAGGTCGTCGTCTTTACTCACGATATGGCGTTCATCCATCTCCTGCAGGAGGCTGCGGAGGTCGCCGAGATTCCGCTGCATGGCCAGACGTTGGAACGTGCCTTCCACAAGGTCGGCATGGTCGTCGGCGATCTGCCGACGAAGATGCTCGGCACGGCGAAGCAAATCCGCGCCCTGCGCCACCGCTTGCGTTTCGAGGTCGCGCGCAAGCATGAGCAGCAGGACCCGCTCTACGAGCAAGAGGCCAATCGGTGGGTCAGCGATTTGCGCAAGGCGTATGACCAGATCATCGAGGACACGGTTCTGAACGGCACGGTGCGGCGGTTCAGCGCACACGTGCGGGTACGCCAGTTGCACGGGGTCAAATGGACGCCGGAGATCGCCAAGCGCATCGACGCCGGGATGCGTAAGGCGTCTCCGAAGGCTCACCACGAGCCGTTGGAGCTTCATCCCGGTCCGTACTCGCCCGAGCAGCTCAACGCGATGCTCGATGAGCTCTCCTCGCTATATGAGGAGATGGGAGGCAAGGGCGCGTCGCCGACGGAGGATGCGACTGATCCCTCTATGGACACGGTGGTTCGAGAGATACGCCAGTCTGCTTAGCGCTGGCGCGGGTACGCGCGGATTGCTCAGGTAGGACAGGCCAACCGCGTTGCCTCATCACGGCAGGCGATGAGCTAATCCCATCGCATCGTGCTGGCGCTCACCGCCGAGAGGGCCTCTACTCTTCCAGGACCGTATCCTGGAGGCTAATACAGACTCGAGGGTGCGCCAGGACTCGCGGGACTTCGCGATATTCACCCGGGCCGATTTGTCACATGTAGTAGGCGTAGCGCGTGGCGGGAGACTCATCGCGCGGCACATGACGCAGCACCTCACCAACTCGGCGAGCGGTGAGCAGGGTAATCGGCTTTCGCGCGTCCAGTCGGGCGCGGTTCCAGTTGAGCTTGCTGAGCGCCAGGATCTCGCTGGCAATCTCGTCGATGTTGCGATCACTCTCGGCCACGCGGATGCCGAGTGGCCGCGGGATGTACATCCCCGGGTAGGTCCTGTAGTACGGAACGCTGCCATGCGTATAAAGAGCGTGGTGCTCGTCGTCGAGGGTCAGCAGCGTGCCGCGCATCGGCGGGTAGTTGCTCGCGCCGCGGATCGCGAAGGTGTCCTCGGAGTCAGTGATCCACACCAAGTCGCAGGAGTTCAGTTGCGCAGCGTCGGCGGCGGCCAGAAACCCCTCCCGCTCGGCCACCGAAAATGAGCTCGTCTTGTGAAGCGTAATGTCTGCGGGCGCTGTACCATGCTCGTCGCGGTAGCGGGTCAGCGCGCCATCAAGCAGGGTCCGCGCGTCGTCGCGGTCGAGGTGTGGCTGCTTGTCTTCGCCCGACCGGCGTGCCAATGCGCCGCGGACGATGACTCCATCGCCTAGCTCGTTGAAGACCTGTGCCACACTCGTGTGTAGCTGGGTGTCGTCGCCAGCGCGAGTAAAGGACACGCCTACGTAGCACCGTGTGCGCCTGTGCGGGTCGCGAGCCAGACGCCACGGCTTGCCGCCGCACTTGTAGTACAAGGCGGTCAGCAGATTCCATGCGCGACTGGCCTCGTCCTCGACTTCGCGCGCGCCGCGCCAGGTCCGCGGCCGGATGATCTGCAGTGGCACTCGGGCCGAGATAGCCCGGGCCTTCAGCAGATCGTGGAAGTTGATGCCGACCATGCCTTCAGCGCCGGCGCTGCCGTCCGGAATACCCGCCGGGCGTGCGACGAGAGCGACGTCGACATCGCTTGACTCCAAAAGCGCATTGATCTCGCTCGCGAGGAGATCGGCAGCAGCGGTCATCGTCGCCACGTCGCCAGTGACCTCCGCCATGGCTCGAAGTTGACGGCGGCTGAGCTCACGCCGAGCGCCGGGATCGAACGCGAGTGTGCTGCGAAAGGTTGCGTCCCCCTCTAGGCCAGGAAAGGCGGGAAACAGAGTCCCGAGAGTGGTGTCGTGGCGTGCCGCGACGCCCTGCGCGCAGGCTTCGAGCCACGCCTGCAACTCGTCGAGCTCCTTGGCCCGTCCGACAAGTCCTATGCGCATCTTGCTCGGCCGTGATGCGAACTCCATATCGGCGGGACCGTGCAGCACCAGGCCGGCGCGCTGCTCTTGGTGGCGGCCGGCGTAGCCGAACTCAAGATCGGGCTCGGGGAGGTAGGTCGCCTTCATGTGGCGTTCTCGTCCCGATCGAATAGCGAAGCCTGTTCGCTCGAAGCGTCGTCGAGGTCATCGTCGATCTCATGCAGGTCTGTGGGTGCGCTCTTCCACGCGCTCTCGGGTGGCCGGACGGCCACCTCGACCTCCACCAGTGGTCCGAGCGTGAACGGAGCCGGCGTGTCGTCTGGCTCCAGCAAAGTTGGTGGACGCGTCAATAGCCACTCCCACATTCGAAGCTGCTGGCTGACCGCCGCTGCGCGGTCGAACGCCTTCATCTTCTTGACGGCCTCGGCGTGGAAGCTTGAGAGTTTGCGGCCGTCAAACGTGAACAGGTAGGTGGGCGTTATCGATACGTGCCATGTGCCGCCAAGGCGTCGTACCCCAATGCGAGCGGCATCGTGCCGGTAGCCCGACAGCCCCTCGTGTGTGGTGGAAGCGCGAGGCAGCACTACGGTCCGTCCGCTGCCGCCTGTCCAGCGCAGCTTGCGCTTCTTCCCCTCCTCGTACAGGCGGAAGTAAGCCAGGTGCTCGGGCTGATACCAGCGCAGCTGGCGCCAGTGAGTGCTAAGCAGCGATCGACGGATCATCTCGTCCACGAGCGCCTGATCGGCGTGCACATTTGACGACGCAAGCGTGCCGATCGGGGTGCTAGCCACCTCCCCCTGAGCGCCGACCGCCTGTAGGTAGGCATCGTCGAACGCGCTGAGGCTCCACAACCGTCCCGAGCGTGCCACGACGTCGCTGCGCGCGACGCCGGCAGCCAACGCGCGCTGGAAGACGTCTGCACCTGTTGCTGCGGCAGGGCTCGCAACGGCCCAGACGCAGTTCGTGTCCCAGGAAACTGGTAGCAGGTTGGTCTTCTGGCGCTCTGGGTGGCGCTCAGGACCCGGCGGCTCGGTCGTGGCGTTCTCGCGACTCTCAAGCACGAAAAAGCGAGATGCCGCGTCGCGGTCGAACCGATCGTGGTCCTTGTCGAAGTCGACCAGCCCGCTTGCCCTTCGTGCCGGGTCGCTGGCCCACTCCTGCACGTTGCGCCAGTAGGCCTCGTCGGTCTTCGGCCGGCTGCAAACGAGGATCACCGGCTGGTTGGAGTCGGTCCAGTAGTCGATGTGCGCTGGGTCCGCCCGCCATAGGAACGACTCGTCGGTCTCGCTTCGCCAGATGCCTTCGGTCGCCTTGCTCTGAACCCCGATGCGGAAGTTGCGCACCTGCCCCGTCTCGGGATCGCGCAACTCAATCTCTCCATCTATGCCCGAATCGACGCCGCTCGTGGGATGCCAGAGATGTCCCATCTCGCCAATGCGCAGCGCGATCAGGGCAACCCCCTTCTCGCCGATCGCGCTTTGCGTGGTGACCTTTCTCACTCTGACCCGAGGGTTGCAGGCCCAGCGGATGCCAGCCTGCGCCAGCGTGACGATTCGCGACCGTGACCGAGCCGACCCATACCGCCAGTGGGCATGCGAGAAGCCCTTTCCCCACTATGGCCACAAATTCGCTCGGCGGCGGCGAGATCGGCGAGCCGCGCCGATCCGGTGTCCTCTTGGCGACACGACCGTCACCGGCTCGACCGTGGTGGCAACCAACAGCTGAATCGCGCGCTGCACGTGATCGCGATCACACGCGGCCGGATAGACCTCGAGACGCGCGCCTATCTCGCTCGCAAGGAAGCTGAAGGCAAGAGCGGCATCGAGGCGATGCGCTGCCTCAAGCGATACCTCGCGCGCCACTACCACCGACTCTTACTCCGGCCCGCCGCGGCGTCTCGTCGAGCTCCCGTGACGACGAGAGCGCTCCGAGCGGATGGTGTGCGTGGGCTGACGCCTCAGGTACTGGTCAGTTTGGATCGGCCGATCCGTCACTACTCTGAGAGCCGGCCCGTCGGATGCGCCAGCTGAGACTCGCAGTGCTCTCTAGGCTAAGGACGGTGCTAGCGCCCATGACGATCAGAAGCCACGCTGGGTCGTGCCCGAACCCAAGCACGACGACCCAGAGCAATGCCACAGCAGGCAGCGGAAGCATGGTGCACCGACGGACATAGCGCAGTCGCTCCTCGCGCGAGGCGCCGGGTGCTGGCCGAGCCCCCAGGAGTCTGCGAGATATGGGCGATGAGGCGACTCGCTCTAGTCGGCTCCAGCGGGCCATGCCCCGAGCGTAACTCAACTGAGCGCAATCTCGTGGAGCAGGGCTACAGAGGAATGGCGATTGCGGGAGCCCGAGCAGCCTGATCGACTAGATCTAAGAAGCAGGACCGAGATAAACTTCCGTCCGTGAACATCGTGTTGAAGGTCGCCCGCATCCTCGCCGCCACGGCTGTGGTCGTTCTTGTCCTTCGAGGGTTCGGCCTCATTGCAGTCGGCACTCTCGCCGTCGCGGTCCAGTTCGCCACGATGCTCATTCGCCGACTACGCGCACAGCCTCGCTGCCCGCTGCGGCAGCACGGTCGCAGATCTCCCCAAAATGCGGAGTCGGCTTGACATCCATGTGAGGGTCTGCTCAACCCCGACAGTCCAGCCAGCTGCGACGACCGTGCCGTCCGGGTCGAGTGCGAGGACGCCTGTCTCGTTTGGGGAGGCCGTGTCGGCTCAAGCGAGGTCAATACCGAGCGCCCTCACACCGCATTGGCCGTGACTAGCTCATCAATGCTTGGGAGGTCTCGCTGATTCAGCGCCCAGTCGAGCCAGTTGGCCTCGGCCTCCACGAGTGCCTGCCAGGATGGCAGCGCCGCTTGGCCGCGCGGGCTGAAGCTCATGATCAGCGTCTCGCGGACGCATATCGGATTGATCGCTTGACGCAGAGCGATCTCATTTTCGGTATTCACAGACTCGTCCTTGATCGCGGACTGATTCCAGCCGGCTGCTGAGCAGAGGACGATCCCGTCAGGCTTGTCGTCGCCGAGCGCTTCCTCAAGCGCTGCGCTCATGACGGCCAACTGCTGCTCAAGTGGGCTCTGGCCCCACGACGTAAATGCCCAAAGGCCGGTGAGATGTAGCCATCCAGCGCCTGAGCTGCGCATTTTCTTGGCCTTTTTGGCGATTGCGCCGACCATGCGGCGAAAGAGTTCTTCTTTGATCGCGGGGCTGTGAAGCGCCTGGTTCGCGGCTCCAGGCGGGGAGAGTTCCAGCTCGATCTCCGGCATCCGCAACTGCACCGACGTGCCGCCTTGGACCACGGAGGCATTGTCGCGAACAAACTGCTCGATCTCGCTTCGCTCGCTCGGGGTTGGGTGGCGGTCGAGATTGCCGCCGATCCACACACCTGTCTCGAAGCGGAGCGCGAGAAGCCAATCCGAGGTCCGGTTCACGGCCGCGTACTGCTCGCGGGAGGCGTCGCTTTGCATCAGTACTCGGACCTCCACCTTGAGGATGCCGGTTGGCGTGGCGATCTCGACGTCAGCTGGCGGCTGGCCCTCTATGCTGGTCTCAAGCGCGACCGGCCAGCCCAGCCGGCAAGCCAGCCCAGCCATCAAAAGCTGCGCCCGAGAATGCAGTAGCCGTCTCGGACTAGGATCGTGCCGCAGATCCGTCAGCGCCGTACGCCGACCATCCAAACCAGTGATGAGCTCTAGGCGAAGCGCCACTCCAGCGCCTCCACCAAAGCAACGAGGTGCGAGCCGAGCTGAAGCAGCGCGAGTGGGTAGCCATCAGTAGCCCTGTCGATCGCTAGCGGAAGCCAGTCCTCTCCAAGCGACTCCTGTAGCCGCAAGATTGCCCACCGGCCAGCACGCCGACGAGCATTGTGCTCGCAGACGAAGTCAAACCATTCCAGCACCTCGCTCCAACATCTCGGCGGCTGCCGATCTGCGTCCCAAGGCTGCCCGACATTTCGTAAAGGCTCGCTCGACATCCAGGCAAGGCTACGCACGCCATCGGTTGCAACGGCCCCGACGCTGCCGAGTTGACTGATGCCAGGGAAGCCGCGGAGTACCGCAGCCTGAAAGCAATCATGGTATTGAGAGTTGATGGTACGCCGTCAAGATGGCATAATTTCCGTATGGCGCGGAGGAAGACGACGATCTATCTGGAGCCGGATCTGTTGACGGCGACCAAGACGCTTGCGGCGAGTTCTGGCCGGCGTGAGTACGAGGTGATTGAGGACGCCTTGCGTGCGTATATGCGCAGCGATGAGGCTGCGGCTGGTAGACGGGAGTTGCGGGTGATGCTCGACCGCTGGTCAGCACACGACGCCGGCCTTAGCGAAGACGAGGCGCTCGAGCTCGCTACGAGCGAGGTGCATGCCTATCGTCGCGAGCAGCGTACCAAGCAGCGGTAGGCGCCGGTCGTGCGCCGGGTCGTGATTGACTCCAACGTGCTGATCTCTGCGCGCTTGTCTCCGCGCGGCGCGCCGGGGCGGCTACTGGCGGCCTGGCTCGACGAGCGCTTCGAGCTGATCGCAAGCCCAGCGCTGCTCTCCGAGCTGGCTGGGGTGCTGATGCGCCCTAAGTTCCGTCGCTGGCTGACCGTTGAGGAAGCCCGTGCGTTCGTGGGGACACTGCGCGCTGGCGCGACGCTGGTCGATGACCCGCCCGCGCAATATCACGGTCTGCGTGATCCTGATGATGGCTATCTGCTCACGCTGGCACGGAGCGCCGAAGCTGACTATCTGGTCTCGGGCGATGGCGACCTCACAAGCCTGCACAATCCCCAACCACCCGTGATCATGCCCGCCGACTTCCTCGCGAGCCTCGATGACACGAAGTAGAGATCGACCCTAAGCTTCGCGGAGACCTCCCGGGCCCCGCTACCATGTGCATGAAGCGTGCACGGCCCGAGCGCCGTGTATGAAACGTGCACAACCGCTGCAAATATAGCCGCAAACACCCGAAATATGGCTTTCCAGAGCCAACCTGAACCTATCTCCCCGATTTAGACAGTTGTCGTCAGGGCGCCTGTGAGGTAGTTCCTGGGTGTGTGGGGCGGGCGAGTTGCTACTCGTCGGTTGGTAGCCGCGACCAAACCACCATGTTTGAGCGTTCATTACCGAACGCTAGGAAGGAGCGCAGTACGCCCTCCCGGTGAAAGCCAGCCGACGCGAGCGTCCGCATCGACGGCTCATTCTCTGGCGCTACCCAGGCCTCCATGCGCGCGGCTCCAAGCGGGCCAAGCGCCCAAGCGGCTGCCAGACGCACGCCGCGCGTGGCCAACCCTCGCCCGCGAGCGTCAGGAACGACCCAGTAGCCAAGTCCCACGACCCCGAGCTGTGGTCGGATACCGATCCAGACCTGTCCAACGGCTTCATCGGTGGCCGCGTCCGTGAGTGCGAGCGCCACGCCCTCGCCGTTCTCCAAGCGGCTCCACACGCGCTTGATGAACGCGCGGCCTCCCTCTGGAGTAAAGACCGCAGGGACACTGGTGACCTGGGGAATGCTTGGGTCAGCCGACGCGCGGCGCACACATTCCGTGTCGGTCAGCAGCCACCGCCGCAGCCGTACCACGCCGTCCGTCAGCTCCGGGTCTGGGTAGAACAGCTCCACGCGAATAAGCTACCGACCGTGCGCCCGCGACGCTCTGTCTACTGAGCGCACCGCTTCTTGCGCGAACCGTTTACAAGCACGCGTGCAACAAGCGGATCGCGCGGACTGCGTCGGGGTTCAAATACCGTCCGGCTAGGGCGATATTCGATTTTGCCTCCCGACCTAGAAAGGTCGTCTTGTAGGCCGATACGGGATAAAATCTTCGGTCGAGTCGGCTTAAGGCGAACGAAGACGAATTGGTGCGAAACCAGCGACGGCCAGGAGGCCTCGGTCAGCGGCTACGTGGCCGGAGTGGTTCGCCAGGGGAGCCGTAGCGCTCGCGCAGCCAAGCCTCGGCCTCTGAGATGCGATAGCGGCTCATGCCACCAGTGGACAGACGTGGAAGACCGAACGGCTGCTGGAGTTCGATTTAGCGTGGCGTCACGCTCAGGTGATCGGCAAGCTATCGCAAATCGCGACCGCCGGTCGGCGCTGCCACCTATCATCCGAGCCAGCAAAAGGCGGCCGCTGCAGGGCATTTCAGCGTCTCTGGTCGCTGGCGGCCTGGCCCCAGCGTTCCCGCCTGACCTCCGTCGGAGGACTGCCGGTGTGAGCCTTGATCCGGCGGGAGAAGTGGTAGACGGAGGAGAAGCCCGCCCGGGTCGCGATCTCGCCGACCGGTAGCCCGGTGCTCCTCAGCAGGTCGATCCCGATCGCGACGCGTCGCTGCCATAGATAGGCCATTGGGGTGATGTCGAACTCGTGGCGAAACCGCCGCACAAGATGCGGCGCGCTGACGTGTGCCGCTTCGGCGACCTGCCTTAGGTCAATGGTCGGGTCGCTGACTCGAGTGTGCAGGAAGCGCCGTGCGCGCTCGACGGGGTCATCATCGCCTCGCACGCTCGACTCCGCCTCCCCCACATAGCGCCACATAGTGGCGGCCGCAAGGGAGGCCAGCAGCGGCTGTGCCGCCGAGAGCGGGGTGCGGGTCACGGCTATCGCCTCGGAGAGGAGGTTGGCCATTGCACTCGAGATCGGCAGCATTGGCGGCAGCGCTGCGAAGCGGCTCAGCAGCGACGTTGGCCACTGCTCGATGTGCATATCCACCCAAACCTCGTGGGTTGAGACGTAGTCATCGAACGCATAGTGCTCGTTGCGATGTGGGAGGCTCAGGGCGAGCCATCCCGCGGGAACGACGAACGGGGGTCGATCATCGACCGAGATGCGGGTGCTGCCAGCGTAGATGACGATCAGCTCGAGGCTGCGCTGCCAGCGCGGGCCGAAGCGCCCTCCTGGCGGATACACGATTTCACCTACATCCACCGGCGTTCGCTGTAGTAAGGCAAAGAGATCAACCTCAGACAACAAGTGGTTCATTGCAGCCATGGTATCGCGGGGTGCCTTGGAACTACAGTTTGTGTCATGGACTACATCTCGAAGGTCAAGCGAACCGCTCGGGAGTACAGCCTGATCGGGCCCTCTGCCGAGCTCGCCGCCTACCAGGGACTGGCCGCGGCGGAGTGGTACCACAGCGAGATCCCGCGTAAGCGCATGAAGGAGCTGATGCGGCGGACCGATCGACCCGCGGTGCGGGACACAGCGATTTGGTTCGGCCTGCTTGCCGCGTTCGGGTTCGCTGCCTGCTGGTTCTGGGGCACATGGGTGTGCGTGCCCATCCTCGCTTGCTATGGCGTGCTGTATGCGTCAGCGTCCGATTCGCGCTGGCACGAGAGTGGCCATGGCACCGCCTTCAAGACGCCGTGGCTCAACGATGCGTTGTACCAAGTCTCTTCCTTCATGAATATGAAGGAGCCCACCTTCTGGAGATGGAGCCATGCGCGACATCACACCGACACGATCGTCGTAGGACGAGACCGGGAGATCATGGCGATGCGACCTCCTGACGTCCTGCGGCTAGTGGTGAACTCGATCGGCATTTACGATCTGGTGAGCACCTATGTCAGCGTCGGCCGGCATGCAGCTGGTCGCCTCACCGCGGAGGAGGTCACTTTCATCCCGGAGTCCGAGCGGTGGCGCGTGCACCGCGAGGCGCGAGTGTGGGTGACCATCTACGCGGCCGTGATCGCCCTCGCGATCGCGACGGGCTCCTGGCTGCCGATCGTCCTCGTGATGTTGCCGATGGTCTATGGCATATGGCTGGACTATCTGTTTGCGGTTACGCAGCACTCCGGACTTGCCGAGAACGTGCTCGACCATCGGCTCAACTCGCGGACCATCGAGATGAACCCGGTGCTTCGCTTTATCTACTGGAACATGAACTATCACGTTGAGCACCACATGTTCCCGATGGTGCCCTATCACGCGCTGCGTGAGCTGCACGCCGAGCTCCGGCACGACATGCCGACGCCCTACCCGAGCCTCTTGGCGGCCTACCGCGAGATCCTCCCGACGCTCTGGCGCCAGCTCAAGCACCCCGATCATCACGTCAAACGAGAGCTTCCTCCCTCGGCAAGACCGTTTCGCCCTGAGTTGCACCAGGTGGTCTTCGAGTCATGACCGACGAGTGGATCGACGCGTGCGGCGTCGAGGACATCGACGAGGAGGACGTGCTGGGTTTTGATCACAAAGGACAGGCGATCGCGATCTACCGCAGCCCCGAGGGCACCTTCCACGCCACGGACGGGATTTGCACGCATGAGCATGCCAATCTCGCTGACGGCCTGGTAGTTGGCGAGCTGATCGAGTGCCCCAAGCACAATGGGCGCTTTGACTACAAGACTGGTAGAGCCAGGCGCGTTCCTGCCTGCGTGGACCTCCGCACCTATCCCGTGAAGGTGCAGGACGGCCGAGTCCTGATCCGACCAAGTCAATGATCGCAATCGTCGGCGCAGGTGTCGCCGGCCTCTCGGCTGGCGAGGCACTGCGCGAGATGGGCTACGAGGGTTCAGTCATGGTGATCGGAGCCGAGGCGGCGATCCCATATGAGCGTCCCACACTCTCTAAGCGCTTTCTGGACAAACGCAATCTCGCCAGCCCACCAGCGCTCCGGTCTCCGGAGGAGCTCGCCGAGATGGACATTGCACTCGAGCTGGGCGTCGCCGTTAGCGCCATCGACGCATCCCGGCGAACGCTCCGCACGACCGCGGGCACGCAGGTGAAATATGACCACCTACTGCTTGCGACCGGCGCCGCCGCTCGGCGCCTGAACCTTCCCGGAGCAGAGCTTGGAGGCATCCACCATCTTCGCGAGCTCAGCGAAGCCCGAGCGCTGCGCTCCGACCTGCGCCCCGGAGATCGCATCGTCCTCGTCGGAGGCGGTGTGATCGGTCTCGAGGTCGCGGCCAGTGCGGCCGCGCGTGGACTGGCCGTGACCGTGCTCGAGACCGCGCCGCAGCTCATGGGGCGGATCGTGCCCGCGAGCTTCGCGGCACTGCTCCAAGAGCTCCACCAAGCGCGAGGCGTGGAGATAAGGACAAACGTGCATCCCACAGGCTTCGAGGGCTCCTCGGGGCGTGTTCGACAGGTGATGCTCGACGACGAGCGCGTACCGGCAGATGTCGTGGTCGTCGGCGTAGGCGCAAGCCCGCGCACCGAGCTGGCACAGCGCGCGGGCCTGATCGTCGACGACGGCATCGTGGTCGACAAGCTCCTGCGCTCGAGCGACGAGCGGATCTTCGCCGCCGGCGACGTAGCACGCGTCTGGCATGCCGGGGTGGGCCGCCACATCCGGATCGAGCAGTGGCAGCCGGCACAAGCACAGGGTCGTCATGCGGCAGCGAGCATGCTAGGAGGGGGCGAGCCATACCAGGAGGTTCCCTGGATGTGGTCCGATCAGCACGAGCTGCACCTGCAGGCGACGGGATACGGTTTCGCCGGCCTGGACACAGTTTGCCGCGGGAGCCTGGACGCACGCAGTGGGGTCGCGTTCCTTGGAGTCCGCGGCGGGCGCCTGGAGGCAGCGTGCGGGCTCTCGATCGGCACGGGCGTTGCGCGCACCATGCGCGCGGCCCAACGACTCATCGGGCGCGGTGTGCGCCTCGACGCCGATCTCGCGGACCCCGATGTCGACCTGCACCGTCTAGCTCGCGCGTATGCGACATCGAGTTGATGACATGCGTATCGGGTCGAGAGCTTGCATGGCAGTAGAGGTCGTTTTGAGAGTCGCGCATTTGTTGGGCGCACCAAGCCAATCCGCTTGACGCCTGCAAATACATGGCATACGATCACTCTGTGATCGAGCCACAGTGCGTCGGTGTCGGCGCCGCATTGATACGCCGGTGACCGGCACGTCATCATCTGCCGTTGCGCGGGCCCTTCAGGAGATCCGCGAGCGCTATCGCATCGACGCCGACGCGATAGCGGCGGCTCATCGTGCGTCTGCGGTCACGGTGCGCCGGACGCCAGTCGTAAGGCCCGCAAGCGGCCTCGGCGAGATGGGCGGGGAGGTATTGCTGAAGGCCGAGAATCTTCAGCTCACTGGCTCCTACAAGCTGCGCGGCGCGCTGAACAAGATGCGCGCGCTTGGCGCGGACTGCCCGGGGGTCGTGGCGGCGAGCGCAGGCAACCACGCTCAGGGACTGGCCTATGCCGCGCGTGCCAGCGGAGTTGCCTGCTCCATATTCCTGCCGGCGGGAGCGCCGCTGGCAAAGGTGGAGGCGATCCGCGAGCTCGGGGCCGAGATCCATCAGGGCGGGGCGACCGTGGACGACTGCTTTGCGTTCGCAAGCGCCGCGGCGAAGCGCAGCGGATGGAGCCTCGTCCATCCCTTCGACGATCCGGAGATCATTGTCGGCCAAGGCGGCGTGGGCGTGGAGCTGATCGAGGACGTGAAGGACCTCGGGCAGGTCGTGGTGCCGATCGGCGGTGGCGGGCTCGCTGCCGGGATCGCGATCGCGGTCAAGTCGGCTGCTCCCGAGGTGAAGATCGTGGGTGTGCTGGCGCGCTCGTGTGCGCCGTTCGTGCAGAGCGCCTTCCCGCAAGAGGACCCGGGAGCCCAGGGCGCGGTGCCCGCCATCGCAGACGGCGTCGCGGTGAAGCGGCCTGGGGCGATCACCGGCGCGATCATCGAGCGCCTGGTCGACGAGCTCGTGGTCGTCGAGGAGCAGGAGATCGCCGACGCGATGGTCTGGGCGATGGAGCGCGCAAAGCTCGTCGTGGAGGGCGCCGGCGCCGTCTCGATCGCGGCTCTGCTGCACCGCAAGGCGGCGCTTGCCTCGCGCGGCTCGACCGTCGCGGTGCTCTCCGGCGGCAACATAGACGTGGGTTTGATCGGCGCGGTGGTGCGCCACCACGAGAGCCGAGTCGGCCGCAGAATGCGCCTTGGCGCTCGCATCGATGACCGGCCCGGCAGCCTTGCGGAGCTGTTGCAGACGGCCGCCAACGCGGGCGCGAACTTGATCGACGTACACCACGTCCGCGACGGGTTGCAGATGGACGTGCGTGAGGTGATGGTCGAGCTCACGGTGGAGACGCGAGGCAAGCAGGCCTCAAACGATCTGCGAGCAGCTCTGAGGGAGGCGGGCTACACCACCGTCGAGGTGTAGGGCGCCCGGCAGCCCTCATCGGCAGGGCTGGCCTGGGGGTTGGTTCAGCCGCCGGGAGCCGCGGCACGCTCGACGGTAATGAGCGCCTCGAGCACCTGCCCGAAGGGGCGTCCGTCGGCATGCAGTTCGACGGTGATCGGCTGGCGGCGGCAGGGGCCGGCCGGGGTGAGGCTCATGCGCGTGCTGACCTCCTCGCGTCCGCGCGCCTGCACCTCGGCGATTGAGCCCTCCCAACCCGCAGGACCCGACATGCGCAGACGCAGGGTGGCATCACCCGGTAGGGGATTGCGAACCGTGACCTCGAAGTCGATCGGTTGCGGGTCGGGCAAGTGGACGTGGTAGGGCCAGATCCAGCCGCACATGCTGTCCAGGCCGAAATGCGGTTCGCCGTCGTCGATGGCCATCGCGCGGCGGTGTCGCTCCTCGTACTCGCGGCCATAGGCCGTGAGCTGCTCGAAGTAATGCTCGTCGGTGCTCTGCGGCAGCCAGTGGCCGCCGAGGACGACGTCGGGACGAAAGTCGAGGATCCACTCCGCGCTGCGGCGGTAGGAGTCCAGGAACGCGCCGTTGCGGTAGACGTATTGTGCGTTGAGTCGAGGCTCCGGCGCGGTGGGGCCAAGTGGCGCGTACTGGTCTCCGGCGTGCAGGTAGCGGATCCCGTCAACCTCGAAGCCGATCAGCGCCGAGAAGCGGGTGTGGCCGCTCATCGGTGCGAAGTGGAAGCGGATGCCCTCCCACTCCAGCGGCTCATCGAGCGGGAGCGCGCGGTCGACTCGGATCGGCTGTGGCCAGGTGCACGGAAACCGGTGCCCGGCTGGCTCGGCGAGCAGACGCGCGAAGTTGGCTGGCACCCAGCACGGGGTGTCCCGCAGGCGCTGCAGCAACGGAATGCCGCACACGTGGTCGTCGTGGTAGTGGGTTGTGAGCACCGCGGCAATCTGCTCCACGCCCGTCTGGTCGCGTAGCGCGTCGAGGCTGTGGAGCAGCGGTCTGCGGCGCTCACGGAACGAGTAGCCAGGCCACAGCAGTGGCTCGTAGTCCAGGCCAAGATCAAAGCCGCCTGAGCCCGAGGCATACCAGTAGCCGTAGTCGATCGCCAGCGCTTGCCCGCTGCTGCTGAGCACGAAGTGGCTGGCCGCTTCGCCCTGCGTCGAACGCCAGACCGAAGGCGAGAGCTGCTGCACCCGATCGTGTCCCACGACCTTCAACGCGGCTCGCTCCGTCTCGCGATCGAAGCTGTGTGCGATCAGGTTCTCGTGTAGCGCTCGCAGGGCCGCCGCCGCCTGCTCGATCGGCTCCCCCAGGCTTGGGAGCAGCACATCGACCTCCAGCCGGCGCAGCAGATCGGCCGAGAACGCGACATTCACCACACCCGGCAGATCGCAGTAGTTGTACTGAAGCGGTGCGAGTCGCGGCACGCGCCCAGGCGAGTGGATCGACTCCGCGCAGAACGCGATCAGGCGGCCGCTGCGCGGCGTGCGCAGCGCAAAGCCCACCTGACTCGGCGTGGCGCCGGGCAGTGGCAGAACCTGAAGCTCGATCCCAGCGAGTGTGATCCGCTCGTAGTCGCGCAGCACCCCGGCCAGCGGGATCTGCTCCACCGGCGCGAATAGGTCCCAGATGTTGTCGTAGAGGATGCGCGTCTCCCGCCGCCGGAAGTGCTCGGCCGGATCGGCGAAGATCTCTTGCTCGCCCTCGGGAACGTAGACGGGAATGCCCGCCCGGGCGGCGAGCGCAGCGCCGGCCGCGTGGTCGCGGAAGTAGTGGGTGAGAAGGACCGCCTCCGCTGGCACCGGCAGCTGCTGGGCGCCCTGCTGCAGCCACTCGCCTGTGCCCGCGTCAACGATCAGAGCGGCCTCGTCGCCAAGCACCGCATACACGTTGCAGCTGTCCCGCCATCGCAGGACATCTGGGAGCACTGGCACCCACTCGCTCATCTGCTCTCTCCGTGCGTTCCCGTCACCGTGAATTGACGTGATCAGCAACGTTCATATACGGTGCTCTGCATGGCATTTGATCGTATCATTGGATCTCAATATGGGGCGAGCTCGTCCGTGGTTGCGCTTGGTTTAGTCGCCCGGTGCAGCGCGGATGCGGCTGCGCTCCCGTCGGTTGGCACCCGAGCGTCGGTGCGCTCATAGGCCAAGCGATGAGCGGTGGGGGACATGCAGCCTCTGGCGAGCTCGCGCTTGTGCAGGCGGCCGCGAGGTATACGGCGAGGCTGGGCGATCGACTGCTCGCCGCCTATGCGCTCGGCAGTCTTGTCCATGGGGGATTCAGTGAGGCTGTCAGCGACATCGATCTGGGGCTCATCCTCAGTGATCCGCTGCGTACCGGCGACGCTGAGCTGATCCGGACGATCGCCGTCGAGGCAAGTCGCACAGGAGAGCCGCTCGATTCGCGGCTGTCGGTCTTCTGGGGTACGCCCTCCACGCTGTGCGGGGAACGCGAGGGCGGGCGCTTTCCAGCGCTGGACAGGCTGGACCTGATCGCGCACGGCCGGCTGATCTCGGGCAACGATCGGGCGCGCCACGGCCTGCCGTCTCCGAGCGCCGCGGAGCTGCTCGTCGCGGGAGCACGATTCGCATTGCAGCGCCTTGCGGGCTTCGAGCTCTCTGCAGGCGGGGGCGGGCAGCGACCGGATCGCGATCGACAGGCTCGCGCGAGGGATCCCGTGGAGGAACTACGCTCGCCAGAGCTGCTGATTGCCGGCGGTGTGCGGTACGTGACCAAGACTGTGCTCTTCCCCGTGCGCTTCCTGTTCACCTCGGCCAGTGGCCAAGTCGCCACCAACGATGGTGCGGTCGAGGGCTACCTCGCCAGGAGCGATGCGCCGAGCCACGCTCTGGTGGCTGCCGCGCGCGCGTGGCGCATGGGCGAAGCGGCCTGGGAGGCGCAGGCGGCGAGGCTGCTGCGACTGGAGCTGGTTCCCCTGTATGCCTACTACATCGACGATCATGTTGTGCACCTGGGGAACCTTGGCGAGCATGAGCTGATGCGCTCGTTTCGGGTCTGGCGCAATCGTCTGCTGGAGCCCTCTCAGGAGTGATCCGGCGATTGCCGAGGAGCCGGTCACACTGTGCGACGGAGCGTCACAGCGGTTGGAGGCCGGTTCGCGGAAATCGGATGAGTAAGGTGGCGCTCTCGGTACCGGCTTCCGGTCATGGTCATCACACTATGTGAGGAGCATGCATGACTTCTGCGACGATGCCAAGAGCGAGCGCCTGCAGTGACTGTCCCACCAGACGCGCGCTACTCCAGACCCCTTCAGTGCAGGACACGGCCAAGGCCGTGAGGCTTGGTGCGGAGCTTGCGATCCGAGGTCGGTCGTGACCGAGGGTGCCGCCGGCGCAAAGCGGCGACCGACGATGCGGGACGTCGCGACGCTTGCAGGCGTGAGCCTGAAGACCGTCTCGCGCGTGGTCAACGGCGAGTCGCGCGTTGCGCCCGCGACGATCGCGAAGGTCGAGGATGCTGTGGCCACGTTGCGCTTCCAGCGCAACGACGTGGCGCGCAGCTTGCGGCCAGGACATCGGACGCACACGCTCGGCTTGGTGATAGAGGACCTTGACAGCCCGTTCTATCCGGCGCTCATGCGCAGCGTCGACCAGGTTGCCCAGGCGCACGGATACATGCTGATCAGCGCCTCGACGTTTGCCGACGCCCGGCGTGAGCGGGAGCTCGTTACAGCGCTGCTAGGCCGTCGGATCGACGGCCTGCTGCTCGTGCCGTTCACGTCCGATCAGCGTTACATCTCTCAGGCAAATGGCGGCATCCCGACCGTCTTGATCGATCGGCCAGCGCGTAACCTAAAGGCGGATGTCGTGCTCCTGGACGATGTCGGCGGCACTGAGCAGGCCGTGGCGCATCTGGTCAAGCAAGGTCATCGGCGTATCGCCTTTATCGGCGATGACGCAAGCGTCGTGTACTCGGCGCGCCGGCGGCTTGCGAGCTTTCGGCGGACCGTCGCAAGCGCCGGCTTGCTCGATGAGGAGTTGATCGTCACCGCTAGTGGCCTGATCGCCGAGGCGGAGATCGCGCATGCCGAGGCGGCGGTGCACAGCTTGCTGGCACTTCCCGCGGGCAGGCGCCCAACGGCGATCATCACGAATGACAGTCGCGTGACGGTTGGCGTCCTGCGAGCGCTTCGCTTGCGCCCTGACACTGTGGCGCTGGTGGGTTTCGACGATCTCGAGCTCGGTGAGTTGCTTGGCATCACCGTCGTGCGCACGAATCCCGCCGAGGTGGGTCGCGTTGCCGCCGAGCGCGTGCTCGAACGCATAGGTGGACGCGCTGACCGTCCTAAGCGCATCGTCGTGCCAACCGAGCTGGTGCCTCGCGGGTCGGGTGAGATCGCGCCGTAGCATCGTCGTGCCGCTGGCCTTGCCACGGGACTCTGGGGAAGCCTCTTGACAGCCGCCGGTGAGGTCGCTACCGTAGATGACAACGTTGTCATTATGTCACCGAGTCAGTCAATCTAACCGTCGGAGTGATGCAGCGAGACGAAGAGAGGAAGTCGTCCTCTCTTCTTGTGCGTTGGGCATATCCATGGGAGGCATCGCAATGAGGAAGTATTTGTACGCGAGCATGGCGTTGGTGCTCGCGGTCGTCATCGCAGGGTGTGGCGGGGGCAGTGGCCGGGCCGGGAGCTCTGCATCACACGAGGGGGCCGGGTCGTCCAAGCAGTACCCTGAATTCCACTTGGGGGAGCTTGTCTTTGGAGTTGCAAATGGAAGCCTGAACTTCAAAGGCGACGGTTGGACACAGCAAGGCCAGATAGAATCGCTGGTGGTCCAGCGCCTGGTTGATATCGGACCAGAAGGGCAGCCCCAGCTCGAGCTCGCAAGCTCGGTTGAGCATCCGAACCCGACAACCTATGTCTATGGTGTTCGAAAAGGAATAAGGTTCTCGGACGGCAAGCCGCTGACGGTTGCGGATGTCGTCTACTCGCTCGACTTGAACAAGGGCAAGTTTTCCAGCGTGGCAAAAGAACCGTGGGAAGTGGTCGCTTCGGTTTCCGCTCGCGGCGACTCCACAGTGGTCATCAAGCTCAAGCATCCCAGTCCGGATTGGATGGCGATCATGGCTGGGTTCAGCCAGGTCTTCGAGAAGGCGGCCGCCGAGAAGGTGAACGAAGAAGCTCTGGGCACTCCGCGCGGGCTGATGATCGGGACCGGGCCGTGGAAGTTCGACAGCTACACACCTGAATCCAGCATCCAGCTGTCGTCCAATCCGTACTGGAGCGGACCGCCACAGCCGGCGAAGAAGATCACAATCACCATCTTCAAGAGCGAAGCCACGATGGCCCTGGCGCTACGGTCGGGCGCGATCGATGCTGCTGCCACCTATGAGTCGCAGAAGCTCTTCGCGAACATACCGGGAACCCATCAGCTCGACGGAGCGCAGAACCAGACCACCTGGGTTTCGATGAACACCTCAGCGCCGCCTTTCAACGACGTCCACGTGCGCCGCGCGATCGCGTATGCAACCGATGTCAACGGCATCATCCAGGCGCTCTACCCAAGCGGCGGAGCTAGCAAAGAGCCGTCGATCATCCCGACCCCGCTGCTGGACGGCCTGGGCTCGACCAGCGAAGTGAGCTCCATGATTGGCACGCTGACAAAATACGAATATAACCTCGCCAAGGCAAAGGAAGAACTGGCGAAGTCGGCTTATCCTCACGGCTTCACGACGACGGCCGCGGCCTGCGTCGCCGAACCGATCCTGCTGAATGTGGCCCAGATTCTGGCCGCGGATTTGGGGAAGTTGGGCATCACGGTGCATGTCAAGGGATTGCAGAATGATCAGTGCATACTCGAAGACGAGCAGAAGGCCATGTTCGTAAACGAATATCCCTCCTTCGTTCCAAATGAGCCGGATCTGATGATGGAGACGCTGCTATCTCCAACCGACATCTACCCAGCTGGCACCGGCACCGACTGGCCCAAGTACAGGAACGCTGAACTGGGCCGGCTGCTGCCGGAAGTGGTGAACACCCCAGAAGCAGCCAAGCGAGTGCAGCTGGCCGGGAAGGCGCTTGGGATCGCGGCAGCCGAAGAGCCGTACGTGCCGTTGTTTATGCACAGCACGTTCATGGCGGTGTCGAACAAGTTCGTCAGCCCGGCGCTCTCGTTCTACACGACTACTGACGCGCCATGGATGCTGAACATGAAGCTGGCCAACTAGCGTAAGCGGTGCAAGGAAGTGCGTGGGCCGGGTTCGTCCCGGCCCACGCGCTCCGGCCACATCGAGCTTGTGGGAATAGTCGCGGTGCACAGGAGCTAACATGACCTCTCTGTCCGGGACCAAGGAGGATGGATGGGCGGCTTTAGACGTTCAGGACGGTGCTGGCGAGGCGCTCGACTGGCAGTTGCGACCTGCGTCCTGACGCTGGCTGGCGCGCTTGCGGCCTTCGGTGCCGCGGGCGCCGCACAGACGCCGGGTGCTTCCACCGAAAAGGGTGAGGTGACCGTGGCGAGCGCTCATAAGCGTGGTCGCGCCGGTCAGCACAACATGATCACCGTCACCGGCAGCAGTCCAGGCAACGGCCGCCTGTTCGTCTACGAGACGCCGGCGAAGGCGAAATCGAAGTGCCCCGGCGTCGAAGCGCTGAGCAGTGGCGCCCAACTTGGCCTCGACAGCGAGGTGCTCTACGAGGAGATCAAACCAGGGTCGTTCAGCTACAGCGCCAAAACCACGGTCCGCAAGAGCTTCTACCACGTCGATGACTACTGCGCCTATCTGCAGTGGATCGCCAGAGCAGGCTTCGAAGAAGCGACTGGCATCGCCTCGCTTCGGGTGCTTGGCGGCTGATTGGCGCCGCGGGAGGGTCAAGGGTGCGGCTGCTACTCAACATCATCTGGCTGGTGCTTGCAGGCTTCTGGCTCGCGATCGCCTATGCGCTCGCCGCAGTCATCTGCTTCGTCCTGATCGTGACGATCCCGTTCGGCATCGCCTCGCTGCGGATCGCGCTCTTCGCGCTCTGGCCGTTTGGCAGGACCGTCGTCAGGCGCCCCGACGCGGGCGTGGCCTCAGGGCTAGGCAACGTGTTGTGGCTGCTGTTGTGCGGTTGGTGGCTGGCGCTAGGACATCTGGTCTCGGGCGCGCTGCTGTGTCTGACGATCATCGGCATTCCGCTCGGCTTGGCCAACTTCAAGATGATCCCCATCTCACTGCTGCCGCTGGGCCGGGAGATCGTGAGCGTGCAGGAGGCGCGAGCCCGCGGGCTACAGCCGACGCTGCCCTACGCGGATTGACAGGGGCCTACTGCCAGGTGGCAAGGCGGGCGAGCTGCGCGCCACTGACGCCTCTGCCGACCAGGATGCAAGTGTGGCCCGCCCTGCGCCAGGTCAGCACTGTCGCTCCGTCTGATCGCAGCAGCTGGAGGCGGATGCCCCGATCGTGGATCACGCTGCCGTTGGCCGGCAGCGCCAGCGCACCGCCGGTGACGATCGCGTAGCCGATCCGCTTGGAGTCAGATCCTGCTCTGGCTTGCGCGGCGTAGAAGACGGTATTCACCGTGCGGCCCGCGATCTGGTCGGTGCGCGCGCCCGTCGCCTGCCAGCCGAGGCTGTCCTGCCAGTAGGGGTAGGGGATGCCTTCCACCGAGCGTGCGAGCTCGTCGTGCCTTGTCGGGCTCTGCGGCGGGGCGGGCAGCGTCGCCGCCTGCAGCGCGACATCGGCCGCCTGCATAAGCGTGGGCTGGCTTTGGCTCGAGGTCGCGAGCGCGATCGCGAGTGCGGCTGCGGCGAGTGCCGCCAGCGCTCCCGCCGCCGCAAACCGCAGACGCAGATGGTCTTGCCGCTTGGTGGGCGGCGCCGAGGTCGCGAGCGACTCGACGGAGCGGCGCAGCGTGTCCGGCGCTCTTGTGCTCTGAAGCGTGGCGAGCACGCTCAGAGCCTGCCGCTGCCGTTCCAACTCGCCAGCAAGCTCCGGACGCTGGCCGATCTGCTCCAGAAGCTGCTCACGCTCGCCGGGCGCAAGCGTCCCATCTGCCAACGCCGCCAGCCTGGCTTGCATCTGCGACGAGTCACGTTTCATCTCTTACCACCATTGAGTAAGACGCCTTCTTGGCGGTAGAACTTTCCCCATCGCGGCGCGATGTCCCACCATCGGGCTGGCGCTGCTCGCCGCTCAGCTCCCGGACAAGCCGCTCACGCGCGCGGAAGAGGCGTACGGCGAGCGTCTGCTCCCGAGTGCCGAGCGCATCCGCGGCCTCACGGTAGGAGAGGCCCACGATGTCGACGGCGATCAGAGCCAGGCGCTGTGGCTCGGAGAGCTTCGCGATCGTCGAAAGCGCCTCGTGCATCTGCGCCGCCTCCTCGGGCCGGTCGGCGGCGCTGTGATCCACCGGCGCGATCTCCTCCAGTGTGCTGGAGACCTGGGGGCGGCGCGAAGCGGTGCGGCGTTGTGTGAGGAAGGTGTTTCGCAGCACCTGCATCAGATAGGCAAGCTCATCCTGACCGCGCAGCGAGCGCGGGCGAGCGAGCACGCGTGCGAATGTCTCCTGCACGAGGTCCTCGGCGTCCTCGCGCGACCCGCATAGAGCCCACGCCGCGCGGTAGAGCCGATCGGTGTGCCGGGGCAGCGATCGCGGGTCAAGCGCGGGCATCAGAGCTCCTGCCAGCGTGCAGGCAGTGAGTCCATGGCCAACGACTCTAGCAACCGCGGATGCAGCGGCGACCGCTTGGTGGAGACGAAAAACTTTGCTGGAGCGTGAAAGGTATCGCTGGGCTGCGGCGTCTCAGTGGATGAAGACGCAGCGCGGCAAATTTGCAGTGTTTGAGTTCTGAGCCATCCGGCAGGAGGGAGGGTCCGCTTCGTCGCACGGCCTGTGTGGCGTTCACCGCCGCCATCACCAATGTGGGCACGATCGAATGACGATGCGCCGATCGTCATCGCACACCTGAGTGGATGATCGATAGGTGAGGCCGCGGAATCGGGCCTGGGCTCGCAGCGGTGGATGGCAGGGCGCTCAGAGCAGAGACGTCGGCGTCGGCTGGCGCCGGCTGGAGAGGGAAGGGAGCCCGTGGGAAGCGCCTGCCCGGGAGCGGCGGCGACTTCCCACGGGTGATTTCACCAAGAAGGTCTTGGTCAGAACGCCGTCTTGTCCGATACCCCGAACAACAGGAGACACCCCAGTGCCTAGAACGTCGATCCTTGCTCTAGCTGGTGTTGCGCTAGCCGTCGCTGGCTGTGGCAGCTCCAGCAAAACCGGCAACTCGTCCAGCGCCAACTCCGCGGCGAGCGCTACTACGACCACGGCGTCCACACAGAGCTCCGGCCCGTTCCTGGCCAAGTTCACCAGCGTCAGCAAACTCGCCTCGACGGTCCCGTCCAACGGCGATGTGAACCCCTACGGGATCGTGACTGTTCCCACAAGCGTGGGCAAGCTCCAGGCGGGCCAGTTGCTGATCAGCAACTTCAACGCCAAGGAAGGTGCAAAGGAGAGCGGTCAGGGCACCGGCACGACGATCGTGCAGGTCTCGACCTCCGGAAAGGTCTCGCTGTTCGCCAAGATCGACGCCAGGTCCCTGCCCGGCAGTTGCCCTGGCGGAGTAGGACTGACGACGGCGCTGAACGTCCTGCCGGGCGGCTACGTCGTCGTGGGCAGCCTGCCGACCACGAACGGCAAGTCCGCGACCGCGAAGTACGGCTGCCTGATCGTGCTCAACAGCGAAGGCAAGGCGATCCAGACGATCGCCAGCAACAACATCCAGGGGCCGTGGGACTCGACATCCGTCAGCGAAGGGTCGAAGACCACGCTGTTTCTCAGCAACGCGCTCAATGGTGGCGCCGCGAAGGGCATCCACACGATCGACAACTCGACCGTGCTGCGGATCGAACTGGAATCCGGAGAAGGACAGACGCCGAAGGTGCTCAGCGAAACAGTGATCGCCGATGGCATCCCATGGGTGGATTCGGCAGAAGCGCTAGTGCTTGGCCCGACTGGGCTCACGCTCGGCTCCAACGGGACGCTGTATGTGGCCTCGACCGACGGCAACAAGATCTTCGCGATCTCCGAAGCAATGACGCGCACCACCGCGGCTGCGAAAGGCGGCACCGTCCTCACCGAAGGCGGCCACCTCAAGGAACCGCTCGGCATGGTGCTCGCACCGAACGGCAACATCGTCACGAGCAACGGCGGTGACGGCAACATGGTCGAAACGACACCCGGCGGCCAGCAGGTAGCCGTGCAGACCGTCGACAAGAAGACCGGAGCCGGATCGCTATTCGGCCTGGTCGTGGCACCAGAAGGCAAGGGCATCTTCTTCGTCGATGACGGCGAAAACACGCTGAACCTGTTGCACGCAGGCCAACCGACCACGCCAACAGGCACGACCACGACCGCGTCTGGAGCGGCGAAGTCGATCAGTCTCTCTGTGCGCACCCTGCCAAACGTGGGGGCGGTGCTCGTGAATGACGAAGGTCACACGCTCTACACCTTCATGCCCGACCAGCACTCCAAGGTCACGTGCGTGTCCTCGTGCGCGGCTGTGTGGCCGCCGTTGAAGCTCGCGAGCGGTGAAACCGCCACAGGGCCACAGCTGAAGGCATCGCTGCTGAGCAGCGACCCCGACCCCGAAGGCGGCAGTGTCCTCACCTACGCGGGCTGGCCGCTCTACACCTACGAGGCCGACTCGGCGGCCGGCCAGAACAACGGCCAGGCGGTCGAAGCGAACGGCGGGCACTGGTATGTCATCGCACCGTCCGGGAAGGTCATCACGACGAACTGAGACCGTCTCGCTGGAAGGGAATACGCCTGCGCGGAGTCTCCCTTAGTACAGGAGGCTCACGCGACAGGCGGTGCCCCGACTCATCCATAGGAGTAACACATGCGCCATATACTGAAGCTGTCCCTACCGGCAATCGCCGCGTCGCTCCTGATCGCCGCATGCGGTAGCAGCTCATCCAGCAACACGACCGGCTCGGCGGCCAGCAAACAGCCCGCCGCACAGACGACCAGCAGCTCGTCGAGCGCCGTCCTCGTGAAGAGCGCCTCCAGCTCGCTCGGCACGATCCTGGTGGATAGCCAGGGGATGACGCTGTATCACCTCAGCGGCGAGGTCAACGGCAAGTTCATCTGCACGAGCTCGGCCTGCCTCGGTGTCTGGCACCCGTTGATCGCGTCGTCCAGCGGCGCTCCCGGCGGCGAAGTCGGCTCGCTTGGAGCCGTGAAGCGTCCCGAAGGAACGATGCAGATCACCTACAAGGGCACGCCGCTCTACACGTTCACGGGAGACAAGCAGGCCGGTGAAACCAAAGGTCAGGGCATCAAAGACGTAGGCACCTGGAGCGTCATCACGGCCAGCTCCAGCAGCACCCCGCCGAGCGGCGGCAGCTCATCGGAAACGGAAAAATCCAGCGGCAGTGGCTCAAGCGGCGAAGGCTCCAAAGGCGGCGGCTACGGCTACTGAGCCGGCCCGCATATGCGCGGCGCAGCGTGCGCGGCAGTGAGAGGCCACACCCGCGCGCTGGCCGCCAGTTGTTTGTGCATGGTTGCGCTCGGCGGGTGCGCGAGCCAGACCGGCTCGGTGGCCAGCACGCAATCTGCCAGCCGGGCGGCGATCGAGCGCTACATGGGCGAGGTCGAGCCGATCAGGCTTGCGGTAAACAAGCTTTTGGGTGATGCCGACCCGATCCTCGAGGCGTTTCACGAGCGGCGCATCGCACCCAGCGAGGCTGCCCGGCGCATGGGTCAGCTAGAGCAGCGGTTTGCGGCCTACGCGGTCGATATCGCGGCAGTCGATCCGCCAACCGCCCAGCTGCGTGCTCTGAACGCCCCCTACGCCAACACCTATGTGTACGAGGACGCCTACCTGAGCGCGCTCGTTGCCGGCCTTGCCAACGACGAGCTCACTGGGCTGCCCAACACTCAGGCAGCCCAGCGCGCGGCGATCATCCGCTGGCGCATCGGCCTGACCGTCCTCGCTCGCACCGCCGACGCGCCGCTGCCTGCAGACCTCCAACAAGCAGGCCGCGGTGAGATCGCACCGTCTCCTAACGGCAGCTAGACGTGACACGCGCCCGCCGCAGCGTTTGAGCCCGCGCGGGCTGTGGCTCGGGCTTCGAGCGTCTGACCCAGCTCGGATGGCCCAAGAGCTTCCCCGTCGTGCAGTTCCCCAACGCGCCACTGATCATCGCGTTCCTCGCCGGCGCCGCGGCTGCGCGCACGCATGACCCAGGCCACGCCTATCTCGCCGCGATGTCCTTCCTGGCATTTGGCATATGGTCCTATGAGGAGCTGGTACACGGCGTCAACTGGTTTCGCCACCTGCTCGGCCTCGGATACGCGATCTCCACCGTTTTGCACCTGGCGCTCGCGCTAGGCAGCTGAACCGCCGCCGACGAATATCGACGGCGGTGCCACCCGGCGCGGGTCTTCAGCGCCGGGTCTACTTGACTGCGCCTCCAGAGGCGTTGATCGCGTACCAGGTGCCGCCGAACTCCTTTGCGCCAACATAGGAAGTCTTCCCTGGTCCGCTGTCTCCGCTGTAGGTGTAGAGCGGGTGGCCGGCATAGGTGACCTGATTGCCGCTGGTCGTCGACAGAAGCGAAGCCTTGACGCCTGAGCCGGCCGTCGGCTTGCCGCTTGCCTTCAGCAACGGCCATACGGCCGAGCAGCCGTGAATCGTCGCGCAGCTGCTTTTGTTGCCGTGATCCCTTGTGAACTCATAGAGCGTGCGGCCTGAGCTGCTGACGAGGATGTTGCCGAGATTCGTATGGCGCAGCTGCACCGTGGCAGCGCGGCTCCCGTGCGCGGCCGGGACGCTCCTCTGGGCGCTGGCCACCGTCGCGGCGCTCCCTGCGCTTGCCAAGGCGACGGCCAAGAAAAAGTAGGTTCGCTTCATGGTTCCTCCGAAGGTCGAGGTGCTCGGATGCGTGACTGTCATCTGCACCTATAGACGCCGCCACGCTGCGAACCTTCCAGACGCAGGCGTGCGCAGCCAAGCGTTGATGGAAGGATCGCCGCGCGCAGGGGTCCTTGGGGAATGACGAGCCGCGATGGCGCCGCGCCCTACGCGGCGCCCCGCGACTGCCATAGGGACATCCAGCACGAGAAAGGTGGTTTTTACGATGAGGCCGCTCACGTTGTTGCTCTTCGCCTTCGCTGCGCTGTTGGGGGCGGCCGTGGCCGTACTGCCCGCTCTCGCTGCCGCTCCGCCCGAAGCGAAGCTCGAAGTCAACGAAAACTGCGTCGTGAACGGCTGGGCGTGCTGGACAACCCCCGGCTCGGGGTCGAATCCGAAACCCGCGAGCAAGGTCACGATCGCCGCCGGCGGCGAAGTCAAGTTCGCCGATAACGCGAAGGCGGCAACCGTCGTATGGACGGACTCTGCGCCAGCCTGCTCTGGTGTGCCCGCGAGCGCCACGACCAAATGGAACGGCACGTGCAAGTTCGAAGACCCAGGAACCTACAGGTTCGAAAGCTCGACCCTCTTCAACGGTGGGCCGGGCGAGAACTACACCCAGTACGAAGTCGTCGTGGAAAGCGGCAGCACTGGCACAACTTCCACCACGACGACCTCGACCTCGACATAAATGCCCCAACGAACTACCCCACGGCGCCAAGCGAACCCGGTCCCGGCTCGCCTGTGGAAGGAGAAGCCAGGGCGCTTCAGCTCGCCGGCAGCCAGCACGGCTCGACGGTGCACGGATCGATCAAGCTGTCCCAGGCCGACTCCGGCGGGCAGCTGGAAGTTGGCCTGTTTGTCACGGGCGCCTCGCTGTCCAGGACGGGGCACTCCAAGCTGGTGCGCGTCGGGCGGCTGGTGCGCTCGTCGCTCAAGGCGGGAAACGTGTCCTTCTCGGTGCCCCTGAGTGCCAAGGGCAAGGCCGCGCTGCGCCGCCATCGGCATCTGGGATTGACGGTGAAAATCACGCTCATGCCACAGCATGGCGCGGCGGTGAGGGTCACCCGCGTCGTCGTCGTACATGCCTGAGCCGAGGTGACACGCTGCGCGTTCTCGCGTGCTGGTGGTCGCGTGGATGCGTGCGCGGACCGCATTTGAGCTCAGCGCCGCCGAAGTCGAGGCAGCCGCAGTGGCGTCAGCGGCTCGTCATGTGCCGGCTTGGCCAGCTCGGCCGGATCGACCGCGAGGAAGGCGAAGATCATGCAGGCGAACAGGCAGGCGACCCCTACGCCATGTGCCCAGGGAGCTTCGGCGGCTGTCAGGAACCCAAGCCCGCCGAGCAGGCCGGCGATCGAGATGCGCGCGTATAGAGCGTGCGCGGAGCCTCCGATTGCGGCCAGGCCTGCGCGCTGGGGTGCGGCCTCCTCGTCGCCGGGCGCGTCGAAGCGTCCGCGCAGCAACAGGCCGAAGAGCAGGCCGAGCGAGGGGAAGAGGATCACGGCGCCCATCGCGATTGCCGCCAGCAGAACGATCAGCGTTTCGTTCGGCGCGGCCGCCTGCTGGATGGTCAGGTGCGAAAGCAGGATCGGCTGTTGCGCGAGCGCCCAGCCTGCGATCACGCCCACGACGGCCAGCGCCGCGGAGATGCGGGCCAGCGCGAAGCGGCGTGCGCTCACCAACGCCAGCGTCGCAACGCCGGCCAGCACCGAGATCACGAGCCCGACCAGGCCAGGGCCGTCTATGAGACGTTCGAAGACCCGGTGTGCCTGCGAGCTCAGCACAGGCAGAGCTGCGATCGCGACTGCGCCTGCAAGGACGCCTGCGATCAGCGCACGGGTCCGGAACCGCTGTGTCATCTCGCTGTCTCCGTGGCGGTCGGCGTCCGCGGCGAGGTAGACCGCGGCCATGTAGGCGCAGAAGAGGACTGCGAGCACGCCGATCATGAGTGAAAGCGGGTTCAACCAGCTGGAGAGGAGGTGTCCGCTCGCGTTGCCGACAGGCACCCTCTCCGAGGCGATCGCGCCCACCATAGCTCCCAGTGCGAAGGGCGTCAGCACGCAGGAGAGCGAGAAGATCGTGTCGATCAGGCCCAGCTCCGAAGGCTTGGAGGTACCGGCGCGCAGCGCGTAGGCGGCGCCGCGAAAGACGACGCCGAGCCCTGCGATGAAGAGCGGCACCGCCAGCGTGGAGGCGATGGCGCCGAAGGCGATCGGGTAGCCGGTCCAGGTCACGGTCAACACGAAGATCAGCCACACGTGGTTGGCCTCCCACACCGGCCCCATCGAGTGGTGGGCGTGCTCACGGATCTGCTGTGCGCGCTGGCGCGCCTGCTCTGAGCGGCCCGGAAGCAGGATGCTCGTCAGCTGCCAGAAGCCGGCGCCGAAGTCGGCGCCGCCCAGCACGGCGTAGAGCGCGAGGCCGATCAGGACGCAGATCATCGGGAGGTCGTAGAGATGCATCTTGGATGGCTCCCTCTAGGCCCCCGTCGGCTGCGCGCCGGCCGCGCTCTCGCCGGGCAGCATCTCGCTAAGGCCGTTCAGCGGTGACCTTGCCAGGCGGCGCAGCACCCACACCACACCGCAGGCGACGAGCAGGTAGGTGGCCGCAAGCGCGCCGTAGCCCACCGGCACTCCGCGCGCACGCGTGACTGCTTCGGCGGTGGTCATCACCCTGTAGACCGTCCATGGTTGGCGGCCGATCTCGGTCACGAACCAGCCGGCAATCAGCGCGACGACTGACGCTGGCCCGGCCGCCGCCACCAGCAGGTAGAACCACGGCTGCGTGGGCATGATCCGCCGGCGCCGGCGCCAGCGCAGGAACAGGAACAGCACGCCGAGCGCTGCGAAGCCCGTGCCGAGCGCGACCATCAGCTGGAATGAGACGCGCTCAATGTTTACCGGTGGGCGCTGGGAGATCGGCACCGCGTCCAGCCCCTGGACCTTCGCGTTCGGGTTGTGGAAGGCGAGGATCGAGAGCAGATCGGGGATCCCGATCCCAAACTTGATTTGGCCGTTGACGTACCAGCCCAGCAGGTGCTCGGAGGCGCCGCGGGTGGTCTTGGCAAGCCCCTCCATGGCGGCGAGCTTGGTGGGCTGCTCGGTGGCCACGTCGCGCGCGGCCCAGTCGCCGATCAGGATCTGGATCGGCGAGACGACGGCTGCGATCGTGAGCGGGATCGCACAGGCCGTGCGCTCGTAGCGGCCGAAGCGTCCGCGCAGGCGGGCGATCGCGTAGGGGGTCGCCATCAGGAAGCCCGCCACGATGTAGGCGGCGAGATACATGTGGATCAGCTCGTTCCACAGGAAGCTGTTGCCGAACAGCGCCGCCAGCGGATGCACGTCGACCACGCGGCCGTGCACGAGCTTGAAGCCGGATGGATGCTGCATCCAGGCGTTGACGGAGATCACCATCAACGAGCCGGTGAAGCCGGCGATCACGATCGGGATGGCGCTGAGCAGGTGCGCTCGTGGGGAGAGGCGCCCCCAGCCATAGACGTAGATGCCGATGAAGATCGCCTCCAGGAAGAAGGAGAAGCCCTCGATCGCGAAGCCCAGGCCGAACACCCCGCCGAAGGTCGACATGAAGCCCGGCCAGAGCATCCCCATCTCGAAGCTGAGGATCGTGCCCGTGATCACCCCGACCGCGAACAGGGCCGCCATGATGCGCGTCCAGCGCCGCGCGATCGTGCGATACACCTCTTCGCCGCTGCGCAGGTGCAGCCACTCGACGAAGACGATCATGCTCGGCAGCGCGATTCCGAAGCAGACCAGCGGGATGTGCACTGTGAACGACAGCGCCTGCATCTGGGCGGCCTGGTCGAGGTAGGTCTGCTGAGCACTGGCCAGGAGCCACATTGCGGGTCACCCTATCCCTAACCCGAAGCTGCGGGTAGTGCTCGGATCATCTCGAAAGCGATAGCCCCAGGTTATGGATTGAGGAGGCGAGATGGTCGATCAGCGACCGCACCTCAGGCCCCAGCGCCTCTCGCGCGCTCCAGAGCATCACGAAGCGACGGCGGAAGCGCAGCCCCTGCACTCGGCGCGTGACCATGTGCTCGTCGTGCGGCGAGATCGCAAGTGCTGAGATCAGCACCGGCGCCCTGCCGGTGATCGCCGCCGCGATAGCTGCGCCGGTGGAGCCGACCTCGGTCAGCGGCGCCGCCAGGCGCAGATCGTGCTCCCGCAGCACCGCATCGACGACGCGGCGCGTGTTGGCGGCTGGGTCGCGCATCACCATCGGCGTGCAGACGAACTCCTGCAGCGGGATCGTCTGCCTCGCCGCCCACGGGTGGGCAGGGGAGACCGCGACCACGACCTCGTCCTGGCAAAGGTCTCGCTGCTGCAGCCGCTCGTTGGTAACTGTGTCAGGCGCGGCCGCCGCGACCCCGAAGTCCGCGCGACCCTCGCCAACCAGATCGTGCACCACGGTCGAGTTGGCGGCCAGCAACTCGAGCGCCAGCGGCCGTCCACAGCGTGCCTGGTACTCCGAGAGCAGCCGCGGCAGCAGGCACTCGGCGATCGTGTGCCCCGCTGCGAGCCGGATCGGTGCGTCCTCGCGGCGCAGTCCCTCGAGGATCCCCTCGACACGCTCGGCCTGGGTCAGCAGCGGTCGCGCCTCGGCGTAGAGTCGCTCACCCGCGGGCGTCAGGCGCACGCCGCGGGCTGAGCGCGTGAGCAGTGTCGTGCCGGCGAGCAGCTCCAGCTCGCGCATTCGCTTCGATAGGGCCGGCTGGGTCACCCGCATCAGCCGCGCGGCTCGCCCGAGGCTGCCCAGCTCCACCGCCACGCAGAACGCTCGCAACTCCGCAAGATCGACTCTGCGCAGCAGGTTTGGCATGAGCGGATCTTATGGTCAGCACGCGTTCTGCGAGCCGCTGAGATCACCCGGAAGAGGTGATGCCCAGTAACTCCGGCGGGCTGTTTGCTTGCTGCACGCTTGCCCTCTGAAGCCATCTCGCTTGCCCTTGCGGCCTCGATCTACCCGCCGGCGCTGGCGGCGGTGATCGCGCTCGGCCGCGGCGCAGAGGTCCAGTTGAGGGTGATGCTCTTCGCGATCGCGGCCTACTTCACAGTGTTCGTGATCGGGGTGCTGATCCTGGTGCTCTTCAGGGAAGCCGGCGTCACCAACAAACAGGTTCGCACGCCGAGCGCGGGCCTCTACATCGCCGGCGGCGTCGCGCTGCTGCTGCTCGCGGCCCGCCTGCGGCGCAAGGCTGCCGAGCCGCAGCCAAACAGGGACGGGGCCGCGGGTGCGAGCCAGGGCTCGAAGATCGAGCGCTACCTGGAGAGCCGACGGGGCATCCTGCTGCTGGCGGTCGTCCTCTACATCGTGCCATCGCCGATCTTCATCGGCGGGATCAAGTCGATCGTCGACACGCACGCTGCGACCGGAACCCAGCTCGGCTACTTGGCTCTGATGCTGATCGTAATGCTGTGGCTGATCGAGCTTCCGATCCTGCTGTTGATCGCGTTCCGGGAGCGAACCGTCAGCGCGCTGGAGCGCGTCAACGCCTGGTTTGGAGCGAACTGGCGCCGCCTGGCGGTGCTTGTTGCGGCGGTGCTCGGCGTCTACCTGCTGATTGTCGGCCTCGTAGAAGTGGTCGGCTGAGCGCGCCGTGTCCCATCGCTTCATCCCCACCGGGTGATTTGCGCTCATCCCAGTCGCTCCTAGCGTCGTCTGACCGCACTAGGCCCAGAGACCGATGAACGCGAAAGCGAGGACACGAGATGGCGACCCTGACGGTTTGGAAGTTTCCCGACGAGAACGGCGCCGAGGAGGCGGTAGGCGCGCTCGAGCAGCTGCAGCGTCAGGAGCTGATCAAGGTGCACGATGCGGCCGTCGTCAGCTGGCCGCCCGAGAAGAAGAAGCCGCGCACGCGGCAGCTGCACAACCTCGCGGGAGCCGGGGCGCTGGGCGGAGCGTTCTGGGGGCTGCTCTTCGGCTTGATCTTCTTCATACCGATTTTCGGCTTGGCGATCGGCGCGGCTGCGGGCGCGATCGGCGGTGCGCTTACCGACGTTGGCATCGACGATGACTTCATCAAGCGAGTTCGCGCGCAGGTGACCCCCGGCACCTCGGCGCTGTTTGCGCTCACCTCCGATGCGGTGATGGACAGGGTGCAGGGCGCGTTCGCCGGCGCCAAAGCGGAGCTGCTGGAGACAAATCTCTCCAAGGAGGACGAGGACAAGCTGCGCGAGGTGTTCGCGGAGGATTAGCGTGAGCCCAAGGAACCTGGAGCAGCGGCCTGTGGCTGTTCGTGCCTACGAGATCCGCATCAAGGGGCAGGTGAGCGTGCAGGTGATGAGCTCCTTCGAGGGCATGGACGGGACCGTGCAGGCCAGGGAGACGGTCCTGCGCGGTCCGGTGCTCGATCAGGCCGCACTCCACGGCCTGCTCGATCGCATCCAGGCGCTCGGTCTGGAGCTGGTCGAGGTCAGGCAGCTGTGAGCGGCGAGGAGCCGAATGTGCCGAGATCTGGTAGCTGCTATGGTGGCCGCGTCCGGTTGGGCAGTCTGCCCAACGCCGAAGTGCCAGCGCTCGTAGCCTTTGCTTAGCAATCCTCACGTTCGCAGCACTATCAAAACCAAGGAAAGCAAATGGCTACTGGAACCGTGAAGTGGTTTAGCGACGACAAGGGTTTTGGGTTCATCACCCCCGACGACCAGTCGAAGGACCTGTTCGTTCATCACACCGCCATCGTGGGCGAGGGCTATCGCTCTCTGGCCGAGGGCGCAAAGGTCTCATACGACGCCGAGCAGGGCGACAAGGGCCCCAAGGCCGCGAACGTCAAAGTCCTGTAGGTCGTCGGTCGGCCGCAGAGGCTCAGGCCTCGTGGCTGGCTGAGAAACGCCGAAGTGGGTTGAGCGCTGGCGCTGGCGGGCAGAGAACGATCGGCCTGCCAGCCGCCAACCCACCGCTCCCTGAGCACCAAGCGGCGGACGCTCGGATCCGAGCGTCCGCTATTTTTTCTTCGCTGGCGTGTGGCCCTTGAGCTCGACGCTGCCGGTCGTGGTCTCGGACATCGAACCGGAGACGTATGTTGCGCTGCCGGTGGTGCCCAGCTTGTAGTGGCCGGCCTTGAGGAGTTCTAGGCCTTTGCCGCTCAGCTTCAGCGCGACCTTGTCGGCGCCGATTGCCAGCGAGTGCAAAGAGGCGACGCCGATCGTCTTGATGACTGTGATCGTTTTCGTTTTTTTGCCTTTGCCGGTCTTCTGCTTGAGGTGCACGAGCAGCTTGAGGGAGCCAGTGCACTTGGCTCCGGCGCAATCCACGACGACGGACGTCTCGCCTTTGCTGTTGACGTGATCGGTCTGTTTGGGGATCGTGAGCGACGATGACCCGGGCCCGATCAGGTTGGCGACCTCCAAGCCCCCTCCGTCATTGAACGTGAGCCAGCCCTGGCCGTTGGCGGCCACGGCGAGGCGGGGAATGCCCGTATAGCCCGAGCTGATCTTCGCGATGTCGCGTTCGCCGTGGAAGGTTTTGCCTCCGTCGCTGGATTCCCACAGGCGCATCACATATTCTTCGCCGTCGATCACCGGCGCCACCACGTACAGCGTCCCGGTTTCCGGGTTCTCGTAGATGTCGCCCGAGTTGAAGAGCGTGCCCGCGCTCGTCGGGATCTTTGCGATCATCACCGGCGCTTCGAAGGTGTGGCTCGCTTCGTTGAACTTGCGCACGTCAACTGCCGAGGGCTGAGCTTCGGCCGATTCGCCCGGGGCGATATCGGTGGAGAGCATGAACAGCCCGGCGGGACCGCCGGCCAGGCGCGGCACATACCCATCGCTGACCTTGAGTGGCCCTTCCCATCCCTTTTCTTCGCCGTCGACGTTGCCCCCCTTGGCGTAGTAGCGGTAGAAGAAGACTTCGGGGGCTGGGGAGGAGAGGTTGTAGTAGGCCTCGATCTCGGGGTGGATCTGCTGCTTGGTGAATGAGTCTTCGATCGTGCCGTGAACGTAGCCGAGTGTCGAGCTTGCCACCCCGCCTGTGCCCGGGTTTTCAAAGGTGAAGGAGGTGGTTCCCGAGACAATCTCGTTGGCCGTGAAGCCGAATCCAAGCCCTGAGTTGTTGAAGGCCATCCCGAAGTAGTCTTCGGTCGGGCTGACGCTTGCGGGAGTGTTCGGGTCCAGCAGCACGTCGCCGACATTCGTCTTGTCGGGCGAGGCCGAGTGGACGCGGTTGGCCGCGGAGAATTTTTCGCCGCCGTCGGTCGATGTCCAGATCAACGTGTCTTCGTCTTTTATGTAGCGGGGTCCGACGACGTAGACCACGTTGGGGCTCGATCCGAGTACAGCGAACGGCTGGATGATTTCTTCGTTGGCGCCGGCCGGCAGTGGGAGGGTGATCGGCGTCGTGCAGGCGCCACCGCGTGGGATCTTGCAGAACAGCACGACTTCGGGTTCAGATGAGTGGGCGGCAGGCTGAACCCAGGCTGCGTAGCCGGTCCCGTTGGCTTCGGTGACGATCTCGTTCGTCGTGGCATGGGAACCTAGGGTGAATAGGTTCGTCGCTTGGGCCGCGACGGGGAACAGGGCCACGAAGGACAAGCTGAGAAGCCAGGCGAGGAGCCGGGGCAGGATCGCCCTCGGCAAAGAGCCGCTTCGGCATGCGTTGCGCGACATGCTGCCCCCGATCTGTTGATGACGTCCGCTGAGGCTGACCTGCGCTCGAAGCGGGCTGAGTTTACCAGCACCACGGGGCTCCGTTTTCGGGCCTCCGCGTTGCGGGCCATGACTACATGCGATCATACGACTAATCGATTATACTTTGCGTATGCTCTACCGTACGCCCGAACCGGATGGCGAGCTGCAAGCCGAGCTTTCCGAGTTCGATGCGCTGCGCGACGAGCTCGGCGCCCTGGCCAGCCGAGCCGGACGGTGGCTTGGCGCGCTGCGTCGCCAATGGCGTGCAGCCTCAGCTGAGAGCTCGATCGAGATCGAGGGGTTCCACGTGCCTGAGGAGGAGGTGCGGGAGATAGCGAGCGGCAACGAGCCGGCCGATGCAACCAGCGAGGATCGGATGGCGCTCTCCTGCTACGGCAGGGCGATGGACCACGTGGGTGTCATGTCCGATGACCCGGCTTTCAAGTGGGTCGATCGCGTCGTGCTCGACCTCCACTTCGACGTCTGTTGCTTCCAAAGGGACAAGCAGCCCGGTAAATACCGCCAAGGTGGCATAGAGGTCACCAGCCCCGGCGGCGGCCCTCCCGCGTATGTCGCTCCGTCCTACCAGCATGTGCCATCGCTGATGGGAGAGATCATGGTCTGGCTCGACGGCGGCGACCCGGACGCCCACCTGATCGTGCGCGCGGCGATGGCCCACCTGCATGTCATCTGCGTTCACCCCTTCAGGGACGGCAACGGGCGAGTCTCACGGATCGTCCAGTCGCTCGTCCTGGCACGAGGCGGGCTGCTGGCCCCCGAGTTCGTCTCGATCGAGGAATACCTCGGCAGCAACACCTTGGCCTACTATGCCGCCCTCCAGGCGGTGCAAGGCGGCTCATATCGGCCTGAAAGCGACGCGGCGCCGTTCGTAGCATTCTGCGTCAGAGCGCACATTGCACAAGCTCGCCGCCGCCTGCGGCAACTCGCTGAGGCCGGTGCCCGCTGGGCCTACCTCGAGCAGATCGTGGAACAACGCGCGTGGCCGGACCGTCTCGTCATCGCATTGGAGCAGAGCCTCTTCGCAGGCACCGACCGAGCTGTCTACGCCGCCGAGGCCGATGTATCCCTACCCACGGCAAGCAGCGACCTGCGCCGTCTCCTGGACGCTGGACTGATCAGCCAGCAAGGACGAGGGCCCAGCACGCGCTACCTCGCAACTCCCCAGCTCGCCCGCGAAGTACGGTGCCAGCTCGATCGAGCCACCTCAAAACCCGACTCATGCTGAGCTCGCTTCAGCAAGGGGCCTACCGTCGGTGCTCGGGGTTGGGGTGGTCGGGATGTCCCAAGTCCCAGTCATGGGTCGAGTTACCGTATGCCGGGATGCCGCCGGCGTCGGCGAGCATGCGGGCGAGGTGCAGCACATTCCAGGCAAGGAAGACTGTGTTGCGGGTCGCCCAGGCGTTTTGCTCGCCACCCCCAACGGCATCAAGGTAGGAGGGGCCAGGACCAGCCTCCCCAGTCCAGTAGGTATCCGACTGGGGAGGGATCGTGAGTCCGATGTGCTGCAGCGCGTAGAGAACCTGGGCGCTGACGTGCTTCGTCAGCTTCCCGATGACGGAGAAGCTCGACGTGAACGGCCCCGGGCGTCATCCGCTTTACAGCACGCTGACTGCTGCAACCGACGAAGCTGGCGAGGCAGGCGACGTGCAGTGGAACTTCGAGAAGTTCCTCGTCTCCGCAGACGGGCGCCCGGTCGCGCGCTTTCGTCCGACGGTCGAGCCCGAGTCGCAGCAGCTGACGGCAGCCATTGAGTCGGAGCTCGCCTCCTGATGCTCAGCACCCCCGCACTCAGCGCCCCCTCGGCGGGCGCCCCGTTGCACACCACCACGATCGAGCGGCGAGACCTCGGCGAGCACGACGTGCTGATCGACATCAAGTTCTGCGGTATCTGCCACAGCGACATTCACCAGGTCAAGGACGAGTGGGGTGGGTCGATCTTCCCGATGGTCCCCGGTCACGAGATCGCAGGCGTCGTGGCAGCGGTCGGCAGCGCCGTGAGCGGGGTTTCCATCGGCGAGCGCGTGGGCGTCGGCTGCCTGGTCGACTCCTGCGGGCAGTGCGAGTACTGCCAGGCGGGTGAGGAGCAGTTCTGCACGAAGGGGGCCGTGCCGACCTATAACGGTCGCGAGTACGACGGCGCACCGACGTTCGGCGGCTGCAGCCAGCAGGTCGTCGTCAAGGACGGCTTCGTCGTCAGGATTCCCGATGGCCTCGAGCTCAAGGACGCGGCGCCGCTGCTGTGCGCCGGCATCACGACGTACTCGCCGCTGAAGCGCTGGCGCGCCGGCGCGGGCATGAAAGTCGCGATCGTCGGCATGGGCGGGCTCGGCCACGTGGCCGTGAAGATCGCCGCGGCTATGGGCGCAGAGGTGACCGTGCTGAGCCAGACGCTGAGCAAGCAGGAGGATGGACTTCGCTTTGGCGCCAAGCACTACTACGCGACGTCGCAGCGCGACACGTTCAAGCAGCTCAAGAACAGCTTCGACCTGATCCTCAACACCGTCTCGGCCAACCTCGACCTCGATCGCTACCTGTCGTTGCTGCGCGTTGACGGCACGTTTGTCAGCGTCGGCGCGCCGTCACAGCCCGACAGCGTTCGCGCCTTCTCGCTGATCAGCGGACGGCGCAGCATGGCTGGATCGCCGATCGGCGGATTGCCGGAGACGCAGGAGATGCTCGACTTCTGCGCCGCGCAGGGCGTCGTTCCCGAGATCGAGCTGATTGAGGCCGGCGAGGTCGGTTCGGCCTATGGCCGTGTCGAGCGCTCGGATGTGCGCTACCGCTTCGTGATCGATGTGGCGACGATTGACCGGCCTTCTGACGGTGGCATTTGACGCGCCAAGTCGAGCGCGCGCTTACACCTTTCGCACCGAGCAGTCAGTGGAGTCAACCAAGCTCAAGCCCAGCGCGCTCAGGCCCGCCGCGCCGTGTGCCGCCGTCTGATCCCCTGCGGCAGCAGCCCGAGCGTGCGTGCCCGCGCGACGGCGTCCGCCCGGCTCGTGACGTCGAGCTTGCGGTAAATGCTGCGCAGATGCGTCTTGACGGTGTTCAGCGAGACGAAGGTCTCCGCGCCGATATCGGCGTTGGTGAGCATCGTGGGCAGGTAGCGCAGGATCTTCATCTCGCGCTCGGTGAGAGGCGCGGCAAGCGTGCCCGGCTCGTTGGCAGCGCTGGGCCGCTGCCCAATGACATCCAGCAGGACCTCCAGCAGCGCGGGATGCTCGGTGCCGCGCTGAGCTTGACGTTCGAGCAGCCCTTGCAGTGCGGCACCGTGCATCAGGAACGGGCCGCAGATCTGGTTCTCCTCGGCAAGCTCAAGCGCGTGCTCCAGCGCTTGCGTTGCTGTGGCCTGTTCGCCGTTGGCCTGCCCGAGCAGGGCCAGCAGCAAACAGGCTTCGATCTGCGTCGCGACGCTCGGCTGCAGGTTGGGTGGCTCGCCGGGCGATCTTTCCCGCATCTCGGCCAAGACGCGGCGGGCGAGGTCAGGCTGCCCGCCGCGCAGCGCCGCTTCGGCGCGGCGCACCTGCAGAGGAGCATGCTCGACGGGATCTGAGCGCAACGCGGCGAGCAGGCTGCGGACCGCGTTCATCTCGCCGGCCGCAAGCAGCGCACGCGCTTGCGTATCCTCCAGGCTGGCGATCAGGAATCCAGGAGCGGAGGCCTGGTTTCTCAGCGCTGCGCTGAGGGCATCGAGCGTCACGATGGCCTCGCGCGCCGAACGGGGGCCGCCAGCCGCCAGTGCGGCGGCCTGGAGCACGCGACAGGCCAGTCGCACGCTTGCCGGCGCCGCCTGAGCGGCGCTCACCGCTCTGCCAGCCAGACCCTCGGCGCGCTCGATCTCGCCGCGCCAGTAGGCCACGTTGCCGGCCGCCAGATATGCGCATGCGGCCGCCGGGCTCTCATCCAAGCCGCGGCGCTCGGCCAGCGTGAGCGCCTCCAGCGCGATGTGCTCGGCTTGCGAAAGGTGGCCGCCGAGCAGGCAGGCGAGCGCCAGCTGCGCCTGGCAGTCCAGCTCCAGGTGCGCGCACCCGCACTGGCGTGCCGTCCCGAGCGACTCCCGCAAGCTCGCCTCGGCCAGCTCGAGGTCTTCGCTCCACAACAGCGTGGCCCCGAGGTTTGCCTGCGCAAAGCTGCGCAGGCGCAGCCCGCCCCGCACTTCGGGCAGTCCCGAGAGTGTTGTGAGCTCGTCAGCGAAGCGCCGCGCCTGCGCTGCATCCAGCTGCAGCCGAGCACGCATCAGAGCTACCGCGGCGAAGGAGAGCGCCAGTCGCGTGTCCGCCTGCAGGCTGGCGGCCGGCTGCGCCAGCGAGAGGTATCTCTCCGCGCCTTGCATATCGCCGTCCTCGAGGCGGCTGCCGGCGAACGCGACTGCCAGCCGTGGATTGGCTGCGACCACTTCGGCCGGCAGCTTCGAGATCTGCGCCCGCATCGAGAGCGAGTCGCCGCTTATGAACAGCTCCAGCCAGTGCTCCTCGATCAGACTGCCGGCCTGCTCCCAGCTCTCGCCCGCAAGCGCGTGTCGGATCGCGGATCGGGCATGGCCATGTTCCGCGTACCACCGCGCCGCGCGACGATGCAGCAGCGGTACCTCTTCGGGATGGGAGTGGCGGAGGTGTGCACGCAGCAGCTCCCGAAAGAGCGGGTGGTAGCGGTACCAGGGGCCGTCGGCCGCCGTTGGTTGCACGGGCGCGCCTGAGCGTTCCAGCGCAGCCAGCGTGTTTGCGCTGCCCTCCACGCCCGTCAGCGCATCGCCGAGCTCGGGGCAGAGCGAGTCCACCAGGCTGGTCCGCAACATGAACGCGCGCCGCTCGGTGGGGGCGTGTGCCAGCACCTCTGCGACGAGATAGTCGGCCACCGCCCGCTCGGTGCCCGCCAGCTCCGCCACGAACCTGTGCGGCTCACGGTGGCTCTGTGCCGACAGGCCCGCGAGTCGCAGTGCCGCAGCCCACCCCTCGGTGCGCCGCCAGAGCGTGTCCACGTCGGCATCGCCGAGACTGAGGTCCATCTGGCGATACAGCTCGCCGGCCTCGTCGCGGTCGAAGGCAAGGTCTGCCGCGCGCAGATCGCTCAGCGCGCCGCTCACGCGCAGCCGCTGGATCGGGATCGGAGGGTCGGCGCGGCTGGAGAGCAGCAGATGACACTGGCGCGGCGCGTGCCGCACGAGGAAGTCGAGCATGCCGATCGCCTGGGGGCTTATGAGCTCGTGGACGTCGTCGAGTGCGATCAGGAAGGGGCTGCGCAGCTTGGTGAGCCCGTTGACGAGCATCGCCATGAATACGTCGGCACGGGCTCCGTGCGGCGGCGCCAGACGATCCAGCGCGCTGCCGCGCCGGATCACGCCGGCGGTCCGGAGCGCGCTCAGGAGGTCTGCGGCCAGGCGGCTGGCGTCGTTGTCGTCCTCGTCGAGTGAGAGCCATGCGAGCGGCCCAGGCACTCGACGGGTCTGCAGCCAGGAGGCGAGCAGGATCGTCTTGCCGGCGCCGGGCGGTGCGCAGAGCAGCACCAGTGGCCCACGCGACCCGGCGTCGAGCCTGTCGAGCAGGCGCTTGCGGACGATCAGGTGCGCCGGTGTCGGCGGCGCCACCAGCTTGGTGGCGATCGTCGGCGCTTGGTCGGCATTGCGGGAGTGGTACGTCCCGTCGGATGTTCGGAGCTCGCCTTGCATCGCCAGTGTGCCGGCGCGCAGCCTTTCCATGGGAAGCCTGAGGGGTTGCTGTGCGCCCTTGCGACAGCTTCATGGCGAGGCCGCGTGCAGCCTTCCGGGCGAACTACGGAAGTCGGTCGGGGGTGTGCCCTGAACTTCGATGGCCACGTGGAGTGCGCTCAAATGCGCTGCGGCGGCCTGAGCAACGTGCTGGCACGGCTCGTGGGATTAGCGTCGAGGCGCTCCAGCGCAACCGCTCCCGCCGCGGCGCTGGCCGCGAGCACGAAGCCGCCGCCGACCAGCCAGCCAAGGATCGCGAACGCGATGCCGATCGTGCCGAAGCTGCGCGCTGAGGCGGTCAGCGAGTGGGGCAGGTACACCAATGAGGCGATGGCGAGCCCAGTCATCCCGATCCCTGTGAAGAGCGCTCCCGGAATCAGCCGCCTGCCGCTCATGCGCTTGCCCAGCAGGATGTAGGGGGTTGCCAGCCAGGCGAGCGCCCCCAGCAGCAGCGAGCCGACGAGCTTCCAGATCAGCCCGTCGGAGATAGAGGCGATCACCGGTCGCAGCGTCAGGTAGGCGGGGATCAGCGCGATCCACAGCAGATGCCAGGGCGTGCCGCGCATGCCCATCGCGGGCAGCCTGTAGGCGGTCTCGTACATTCGCTGCAGCGCGCGGGCGAAGGACAGGGCAGAGGCGATCAGCAGCAGGAAGCCAAACACCGAAACGCCCTCCGCGACAGTCTTTGGCGGGGCGATCGCCTGATGCACCGTTTCAGCCGCCGCGCCGGAGAGTTTCAGCTCGTTGACCAGCCGGTCGGCGAAGCTGTGCGCGTCGGCCAGCGGCACGACCGCGCTGCAGACGATCAGCAGCGGAATCAAAGTCGTGAACGCCTGCGCGCCGATGCCGACGCTGCGATCCACGAACTGCATGCCCGCCAAACGCTCGAGCCAGGCGGCCAGCGGCTTGCCGGGAGCCAGCAGCAGCTGCATCGGCCGGGATATCCGCTGCCGGATCCCGGGATGCGGCGCGCCCGCCATGATCCTGCGTCAGAGGCCCGTCTGCACGTGAATGCGACCGGACTTCGCCGCCTGGGAGAGCGCTTCGTAATCGCGCTGGTTCTGCTCTGAGTAGGCCTGCGAGAACTCGACGATGGCCTTGTCGAAGCTCGTGCCGCTGCCGAGGTAGGCGGCGATCGCGATCCGGTCGCCGCTTCTTGCGTGAGCGCGCGCGAGCGTCCAGCCGCACAGGCGGCCGTAGGCGGTCATTCCCTCCGGCACCATCTGCTCGATTTCGGCGGAGCCCTTCCAGTCGCGCAGCTGGCGCACGTAGAAGTCGCGTCGCTTGCCGTCCATGCCGGCGGGGATACGCAGCCAGCCCAGAAAGATGTCGCTGCTGGCCTGCATCAGCCGCTGCCCGACCACGACCCGCTCGCCGTGGTTTGAGAACGTGCTGCGGCTCAGAAAGGCCTCCAGCACCGAGGCGTCGGCCTCCTTGATCTGCAGGAACAGGGGATCCTCCTGGTCGCGGCCGAACATCAGCCCGATCCAGCAGCGGGTGCCGACGCTGCCGACGCCCACCACCTTGCGCGCGAAGTCGACGAGGTGGAACTGCTCCAGCAGCACGCGCCGGTCATAGGCGAGCGAGTCGTGGTAGATGACAAGCCACGAGCGCAGCTGCTCGAAGATCTCGTCGCGACTTGCGCCTTCGGCTTCGGCGAGCGCGCTGATAGGCACGATCAGCGGCGGCTGGGCCACGATCCGCACCTGGCCGTCGACCCGCTCGGTCAGCTTCGAGAAGGCCTGCATGCTGTCGCGCGTGCGCGCCTTGGCAAGACCCTTCTCCGTGCGTTTGACCATCTTCGGCTTGAACTGGCTCGCGACATCCGCGATCAGCGATTCGATGTCGAGGTATGCGTACCAGACCTCGAGGTTGCTCATGCCCGCGAATTGCGTGATCGCGTTGCGGTACGCCTGCACCGTGGCCAGCACGATCTGCTCCTGCACCTTGACCGCGAATCCGCGATCCTGGGCGGCGATCGTCATGCTGGCCGCAAGCCGCTTGACGTCCCACTCCCACGGGCCCGGATGGGTCTCGTCGAAGTCGTTGATGTCAAAGATGAGCTTGCGCTCGGGCGAGCCGAAGACACCGAAGTTGGAGAGATGGGCGTCCCCGCAGCACTGCACCGTCAGCCCCGAGCGCGGCGTGCCCGCGAGGTCGCTGGCCATGATCAGTGCCGCGCCACGGTAGAAGGTGAAAGGCGAGACCAGCATCCGCCCGTAGCGGATCGGCACGAGATCCTGCACCCGGCTCTTGCCCTGGCCTTCCAGTTGCTTGACCGGATCGGGCCGGTTGGCTGCCGGCTCGAAGGCGGCGTGGCTGGAGCGCGGCGTCTTCGCCCGTGCGTCCTTGCCGATCCGGACGCGCTCCGCCGGCGTAAGGCGTGCAGTCCTGGTCGTCGTCTGTTGCAAAGTTGGCATCGGTCAGCTCCCGCTCGCGCTCGCTTGCCTCATGCAACCAGCTGCAGCTCATGGGCGCCAGCGGGGTTTGCCCCATCGGACGGCGCGGCTTTACACTGAGGCGGAGGTGTCCGCCGCGGGCAGCGCCAGCGTCAGCACTACGGTCTCCCGCCCGCGGGTGGGGTTGATCTTCTCCGGCCTGATGTTGGTCGTGCTGCTGGCGGCGCTTGACCAGACGATCGTCGCCACCGCGCTGCCGACGATCGTCGGCGACCTCGGTGGCCTAACCAAGCTCTCCTGGGTGACGAGCGCCTTCCTGCTCGCGCAGACGGCCGTTACGCCGCTCTACGGTAAGTTCGGCGACCTTTTTGGCCGCAAGCGCGTGCTCCAGAGCGCGGTGCTGCTGTTCCTTGTCGGCTCGGCGCTGTGCGGGCAGGCCGGAAGCATGACCGAGCTGATCGCTTTCCGCGCCGTCCAGGGACTCGGTGCAGGCGGGCTGATCGTGCTCACGCAGGCCGTGATCGGCGATGTCGTGCCGCCGCGGCAGCGCGGCCGCTACCAGGGCCTCTTCGGCGCCGTCTTCGGGGTTGCGAGCGTCGCCGGGCCGCTGCTTGGAGGCGTGATCGTGCAAGCCGTCTCCTGGCGTTGGATCTTCTACGTCAACATCCCGGTTGGTCTGGTCGCGCTGGGCGTGCTCGCAGCGACGCTTCCTGCCACCGCGCCCCGGGGGCGTCCCTCGATCGACTATCTCGGTGCGGGCCTTTTGGCGAGCGGGCTGAGCGCGCTCGTGTTGGTCACGAGCCTCGGCGGCACGACCTGGGCGTGGTCCTCGCCGGAGGTGTTCCTGGTTGGCCTGCTCGCGGTGGCACTGATCGTGGGCTTCTTGTTCGCCGAGAGCCGTGCGCGGGAGCCGGTGCTGCCGATCCCCCTGCTGCGCGACCGCGTCTTCGCTGTGGCGGGCGGGCTCTCGCTGATCGTGGGCTTCGCGCTGTTCGGCGCCGTCACCTTCCTGCCGCTCTACTTCCAGACGGTCGATCTGGCTTCGCCGACGGCTGCGGGCCTCAAGCTCGTGCCGATGATGCTCGGGCTGCTGATCATGTCGATCGCCTCGGGACAGCTGATCTCGCGCTATGGCCGCTACAAGGTCTTCCCGATCCTCGGCACGCTTTTCATGTCGATCGGCCTGTTGCTGCTTTCACGTCTTGATGTGAGCACCAGCTCTACCACCAGCGCCGCCTACCTGTTCGTGTTCGGCCTGGGCCTGGGTTCGGTGATGCAGGTGCTCGTGCTCGCGGTCCAGAACGCGGTGGACTACAAGGTTCTCGGCACCGCGACCTCGGGCGTGACGATGCTGCGTGGGATTGGCGGCGCGCTCGGGACAGCGGTATTTGGGACCTTGTTCTCCACGCGACTGGCCAGCGAGTTGCGCGGGGCTCTGCCTGGGACGCTCGGCGTCCAGGTCAGCCACGGTGCGCGGTTGACCGGCGCCGACGTGGCGCGGCTGCCGCCCGCGGCACGCAGCGCCTACCAGCACGCATACGTGCACTCGCTGAGCCCCGTCTTCCTGATGGCCGCGATCGTCGCCGCTTTCGGGTTCCTGCTCAGCTGGTTTCTGCAAGAGCGCGCACTGCGGGAGGCGCCCGCAACCAGCACGGGCCTGGAGGACAGCCTGGCGGCGCCCCGCTCACCCGACTCGCTGGCCGAGATCGAGCGCTCGCTGACCCGCGTCACGACGCCCCAGGAGCGAGAGCGCTTCAGGGAGCAGGTGGCGGAGCGCGCCGGGGTGAGGCTCAGCTCGGGCGCCACGTGGGCTCTGGTTCATATCCAGGAGCACGGCTTCCCGGGCGCTCAGAGTATCGCCGAACGCGAAGGTGTCAGCGCGGAGCGGGTCGCGGAAGTGGTCGCGGAGCTCGCCGAGCGCGGCCTGGTCATGGGCGAGGACGGGGCGCGGGCACTCACGCCGGCCGGGGTGGAGCACACGCGGCGTCTGCTGAGCGCAAGGTGTGACCTGCTATCCGAGGCGCTCGCGGACGGGAGCGCGCAGCACGCCCCCGAGGTTGCCGCGCTGCTGCTGCGCCTTTCGCGCGAGCTCTGCGGCGAGCCGCCTGTGACTGCTGAGGCACCTCGTGAGGAGGTAGCGGTCGGATGAGCGTGCTCGAGCCTGACCAGCTGCCGGCAGGGATCCTCATCGGGCATTGGAGCGATCCCGTTGGGCGTACCGGCTGCACGGTCGTGCTTGCCCCCGAGGGGGCGGTTGGCGGCGTGGACGTCCGCGGCGCGGCGCCGGGGACGCTCGGGACCGACACGCTGCGCCCGGGGACGCTCATTCAACAGGTCCATGGAGTGCTGCTGACGGGCGGTAGCGCCTTCGGCCTCGCTGCCGCCGGCGGGGTGATGCGCTACCTGGAGGAGCATGAGATCGGCTATGAGCTGGCCTCGGTGCGTGTCCCGATCGTCGCCGGGGCGGTGATCTTCGACCTGCCGAGCGGAGACCCACGCGCCCGCCCTGACGCCGAGGCGGGATATGCGGCGTGCGCCGCGGCCAGTCGCACGCCGGTGCTAGGCGGTGTGGGTGCGGGCACGGGCGCCACCGTTGCCAAGGGCGGCGATGGATCGCAGATTCGCGCGGGCGGAGTTGGGATTGCGGCGGGCCGGGCGGCGGGCGCGAGCATAGCGGCCGTAATGGTGGTCAACAGCGTGGGCGGGATTTTCGACCCGGAACGCCAGGAGTGGGTGGCACCGCTGAGCGCTTGGGATCAGGCGTCGAACCTGGTGCCGGGCGCCAACACGACGATCGGGGTGGTGGTGAGCGACGCGAAGTTGACCAAGGAACAGGCCAACCGGATCGCGACCGTTGCGCACGATGGAATTGCGAGAGCGATCCGTCCCTCGCACACGATGTACGACGGCGACACGATCTTCTGCATGGCCACCGGCGCGGTGGCGGCGCCCTATGACGCGGTGGAGGCTCTGGCTGCCGATCTCGTCGGCAGCGCGATCGTGGAGGGGGTGCGGGAGGCAGGGGAGACCGGTTGAGCCGGTCGCGAGCTGCTGCCGCGGGACGGGCATTCGTGCCGCCAGGTTGATAGCTCAGCGTGCCGCAGGGCACCTGCCGATCGCCTCTTGATGCGTTGGATCTCGCTCTGAGAATGCGTCGGAGGGCGCCTGGATCTGATCCATGTCGCAATCGCCGCTTGCTCCTCGCCAGCCAGATCGTGGATGTCGCCGAGTTCAGGTAGCGCTGTGCGTCCAGACGCGGCCCGCAGGTACCCACGGCCAATGAGCCCTAATCAAGAGCACTTGAGACAGGCCCACGCTGAACCATTAGACGCTCGTCGCCGTCGCCGACGGACGGTGTGGCGGTCTCCGCCCAGCAACGACATGCAAGCCGTCTGTGCTTCCTCTGTGCTGTGATGCTCCATCCCTCCTCGGGGCCCGAGAAAGCCGCAGCTCCACGCCGCGAGCGCCTGAGCGAAGGTCAGGGCGTCCTGCATCCTCTTCTGGCCAATGCGCTCTAGAGGGCGTGATCCATCCGCCAGCGCTAGAAGCAGAGCGGCCGTTGTCCAGTCGCCAGCGCCGGCCGAGTCCTCTACGTCGACCTTGATCGCCGGCAGGCTGATCCAGTCACCGCCGCGACGGTAGCGTAGCCCGCGATCTCCGAAGGTCTCAATCTCAAGCGCTGGCGAAGCAGCCGCGATTACGTCTCGATCTTGCGCAGTGAGGCGTTCAGAGCTGTACTTAATAATATCCGCGCAGCTGGCGATCGCCTGCAGATGTGAGCCGCTACCTCTCGCTGATGGCTCGAATACGACCTGGACTCCCCGCTCGTTCGCCTCATGTGCTAGCAGCGTGGCGCCCGCGGATGGCCGATCGATATACAGCAGATCCCACGCACCCAGAGACTCTATGACTGGTACAAGGGCGGCTCGCGTGACTGGCTGATAGCTAGGGAGGCGTTTACCACACTCGGGGCAGCATGTATCGAATCGGTGCACCATCGTCCCGTCGCCGATCCGCCTAAGCCGCTCGATATATACCGGGGCCTGCACAGGATCGCCGAGAGTCAGCCAACGCGTGTCGACGTTCCACCGCACAAGGTCGGCGCGGACGAGCTCGCTGTTGTGCTCTGAGTTGAGTCTTGCGACTGCCGCCGCATGCCAACCGAACCAGCCAAGAATGCTCAGCACGTTGCCGCACGAGCCGCCAGCCCACGAGCCGACGCGCTCTCCATTCCGCTCATCTACGACGACGTCCAGAGCGACCAAGCCAATGCCGAGGATGCGGCGCACCCCAACAGCCTAGAGGTAGGCATCCCCGGAAAGGGTCAGCCCCACCATTTCGGTCTCAGACTGAACCTGCTGGGCAGGGAAGCGTCGGTTCAGGCTGTGGCCCTGCGCGCCGATGTCAGCAACGCCGACCTCGTAGCCCAGCTCCCGCAACTCGTACGCAACCAACAGCACACCGATAGCCACGAGCTTGGACGATAGGGCGCTGTAGGCGGTCTTGCAACCACCGAGTGGCGCCAGCGTTTCGACATGCTCCAGCGTGGCTTGACGTAGACGTCGGTAGATCTGGAAGGGGTTTAACTCGGCGGCGTACATGATGGTGCCGGAGTCTGCGCGCAGCTCATCGAACAGTACGGCCCTGTACTCCCGGAAAAGCTCGTCGCCGCGTCGCGGATCGCGGGAGGGAAACGGGAGCAATGGACAGACCTCCGCTGGGTTGATCAGCTCGGAGATCCTCTCCAGCTGTGCGGTGGTGTTCTCGCCGAGGACCGGAATCCATACGCGTGGGTAATGCGACGTGGAGTCCACGCTAAAAGTCCCGGCGAACGGGTGCAGCCAGATTGCGTTCTCGTCGATGCCCTCGGCATGCACCTCGGCGTCCAGCCAGGCGGCGTCCCCTGCGAGCACGTGGAGATTGGGCGCGTCGGCGCGCTGATCGCACAGGTATAGGAGCTTCGCGATCAGAGGAAAGAACACCGAACGCGGCAGCGCGCTAACGTCGACGATCACGTCACTGACGTCGCCGAACTGATCTAGGTCTGCAAACGCGGCCGCCGACTGCCTGGCTGTCTGCTCGATTCCTGCCGCCGAGACGTTCAGGTCGTGCCGAGGACCCCCGTCCAAGAGCTCCTCGAAACGCTCGAAGTTCTCCTCGGCCGCCGCGCGTGCTGTGGCATCACCGTGACCTCCAAGGTTTGCGGCCCAGACCTCGACTGCGGCCGTGGGCGCGAGATCTCTAAGCATCCCGAGGCTGAGGCACATGCGGGGATCGAAGCCTATTCCCTGCACCAGCGCCACTCGTGCGCCGTTGGCGAACCTCCATGCCCAATGCCGGTGCAGTTCCTCACCGTCATAGAGGACGTAAGGATCCCACCGAGGCGAAGCGGAAAGGCTCACGCAGCGATTGTCCTCTGCGGATTCCGCACTCGGTCACCGCGCGACCAACTATAGAGCGTCTCACCTGTCACCGGCTGCCAGCCGCCGAACCCGAGAGGGAGTCTGTAGCGTACACACAGTGCTCGATTCAGGTAGTAGACTGCCCAGCGTTGTCCCTTGGCTTCTGACGGGTTCACTGTCACGAGATTGTGCGCAAGGAGTGTCGCGAGCATCCGTCCGAGGTCGCCCTGCCACGAGTCGGGTGTCTTGGACGTTGCGTGCTCGAGCTGGTCAGCCTCGGATAGCCTCAGTGCGATGCCAGTGACTCCTGGCGCGTATGGGGCGTTCGGCCTGTAGGTTCGCTCAGCCATGTACTGGCCGGTGCCATCGAGCAGACTGCGGATACGCGGGCCGTCCTCGACGCTGGTCCCGAGGCGTTTCCATAGCTCGTCGACGGCGTTCTTCAGTAGTTGTTGTTGGCGTGCTGGCGCTAGGCTCAGCTTACGGCGCAGGATCGCGGCGCCGCTCAGCTCCTCGAACAAATCCCCGGCGAACTCTAGGAACTGGTCGATATTGGCAGAGGCCAGCTGGCTGAGGCGCTCAGCCCCGTGGAAGTACGGCAGGTCGTATTCGGTGCACAGGAACAGCTCGGCTGCCTCGCGGACGTTGGAGGCCTCGCGACGCTTCTCTAGCTCATCGAGCCGCTCCTCGTCGCGTACTAGTAGATCGAGCGTCATCTGACTCGCTGCGAGTTCGCGCTCGATCCGGATCTGCAGAGCGCGCAGCTCGATCGCCTGATCCCGTGCGTTGTCATGACGGCCAACACGCGACTCGATCCAAGCCTGGAACTCGCGTCGTCCCCCTGTGGACTCGTATACCTTGCGCTCAACGTCGGCAAGGACCGCCGCGTAAGGATGCTCATCGACCCCGACAAGCATGGGGGCAAACGATCGACCACCAACATCAGGTGTCATTGCCACGCGCCTGTCCGCCACGCCCAGTGCGAGCCGTTGGAATGCACTGCGCTTTGGGCCGCGCCAGTGCTCCTCAATATTCACCGTGACACTGTCGCGTTCCTCTCGGCTGCCGCTCGAAAGTAGCTCGCTGGGGGTCAGACGCTCGCGTCGCTCGGCTATCCACACGGGCGTGGGGGAGCGCCTAGCGATCAACGTATCAAGTAGAAAGCTTCGCTGGTTTGGCGAGAGGCGGTGCACATCATCAAGCAGAACAGCTGTCCGCTGCTTTACCTGCCGGCCGTCGATCTCAATCACGCAAGTGCCGAGTACCTCAAGACACGTCAGCTCGTCATCGCCGTCGAGCGCGTTCTCATCCGGCGGCCCAAGACTGCTCAATGCTCCAGCAACCTGCAGCTCAAGCGTCCGCGCCCACGCGTAGACTTCCTCGCCGGTCGCAGGAAGCTGCGGTTTTACGATCGAGGAGTCGCCATTTGGTGCTCGCATCGCGAGCCGGCCCAAATCGTCCGGGTAACGCAGCCCCACCAGCTCGAGATGTGCCCGCAGCCCCGCCAGCAGAACCCGGGCGTTCAACAGTGCCAGAAACACGCGCAGCCTCCGGGCCGGCTCGACACTTGTGAGTTGGTCGAGCGGAGCATACTTTCCTGCAAGTGACAGAAGTGCGCCGGCGATCCTGGGACCGTGGTCGTCGAGCGCTCCGTGCTCCTGAGCCTCGCGATAAAGCTCACGGACAGGATCGTGTCGACCGTGGGAGTGCAGCAGCCGCAGCGGACTTGGCGTAAACAAGCGCAGGAGTGTCGTCTTCCCGCCACCAGCTGAGCTACGAATGATTACACGCCGATCCCATAGGCCATCGTCAGGAAGCAAGCTGAACAACCCGGGCTCGCACAACAACAGGAACGTCCAATCGTCTTCGATTTGCTCGGCGGCACGTAGCCGAAAAGGGTTACGGGGGGGCTTCACGAATCCTCGCGATGGCGTGTAACGCGGGGAAACAGGCCGCGAACTTTGTCAGTGTCAGCCCACAGCAGGGCGATCGAATTATTGGGTGTGTTGTGGGTAAGCACAACCGGCAGCCCGCAGCCTGCGAAGCCGTAGCGCCCATCGCTCCCGCCCTTCTGCATGTGCCGATCATTGATCGCCGAGTCATATATGCTCTCGATCAGGATGTCGAGTTCGGCGTCCATTCCCGGCCTAATCACCACGCTGTCTGGCAAGCATTGCATTGTGTCAACTCGCCATGTTCCGGCGGCGATCCCCTCAAGGTCGCTGAGTGCGTCGCTCAGGTGAACGATTGCTTGCTCTGTCGCCACGTAGATGGCGATAATAACGTGCAGGTCCTCGTGGTCAAGCAGATCGGTCATCTCCTTTAGCTGGGCCGCGACGCGTGACAGCTTCCCTTTTCCGGGCTCTTGCGGGCGCACGTACGAGATCCCGCTAGCTGAAAAATCGTCGAGGAGCACGACCGTCGTGAAACGTGCCACTGCGTCGTCGTCCAGTGCTTCTCTCAGGTCATTTTGGAGCTCTTCGAGCAGTCCCGTTTCGCGGTCTTTCAACGCGTAGTAGTCAGGTACAACCTGCTCATTACTGATCTCGGGGTTGGCGCGCCGGAGCACGTCGGTGTGTGCGCCGTCAGAGAGACCTACGAATAGGCAGCTACGTCGGCGCACAGCGAACGCTCGCGAGTGGGCTATGTGCGTGATCCGATGGTCGGGTACGCCGAGGTCAGCGGCCGCTCGTTCTAGCAGCCGTCGACGGATCAGGTCGGGATACACCGATGCAACGAGATGTTGCATTTCAGCGCGAGAGATGAATATCAGCCGCTCCCGAAAGATACGGTAGGCAGTCCGGCGTTCTGAGATCTCTGGGAGTTGCCGAAGCCAGCGCGCGAGGCTCTCGATGAACCTGCGGCCTGGCTGAAACTGCTCATATTCGTCGTACTTATAGTCGGCGAGCGCCTGAAGTATCGGGCGCTCTTGGGCTACGTCGCCGTCGTCCCATCCCATCACCGTCGCCAAGAGCGTCTCCGCGAGATTCTCACGCACGCTGAGTCCTCTGACGGATATGTCTCACGTCTACGCGTGCAATACCTGTCTTGAGAGTCATGCTCTCAAGGAGCGCTAGCGTCGCAGCTGGCCCGCGCCTGCCAAGTGGATCCACGTTCCAGCAGCGAGATGGATCGGCGGAGCAGCGCCCGACAGAGATCGACCAGCGCTGAGCCGAGAGCAGCTCGAAGTCGTTGCCACCTATGTCGCCTTGGTCGCCGACCGCGAGGATCTCACCGAAAATCTCTCGCTGCACGCGTTCCAGGACGCTCGCCTTGCTCGTATCTGAGGCGAGAATGTCGACTGAGTGGGCAGATGCAACGACCTTAATCGGCAACGCCGGCGTTCTGGAGAGCACATCAGTTACTAGTGTCGCCAGGCGTCCGTGCTGAAAGAAACCACTGGAGTTTGCCGCAACGCTGACCTGTCCAGAGCGGCCCGTGATTGACAGCAATGTGCCGAGAGGTGATGCCGCGAGCCGCTTCTGGACTTCTGCCATCAGCGCACTTGGCGTCTTGATCTCGCCAAGCTCCTCGGCGAGACTCATTAGCACGGCGCCGTTGTACAGGCCGATTGTCACAAGCTCCCAGTGACGCGGTGCTACTATGAGACGCAGCTGCTCGTGCAGCGATTTACCACGTCCTGATGCGAAGCCGACGCGAATTCCACCGTCGAGCACCTTTGCCAGGCCGCGCCGCATGACCTCCGGTAGCGGCTCGTATCGGTGTGCTGTCTCACAAGCCGTGCCATCATAGTCCAGAACTAGGCCGCCGATTGGGGTGCTCGCGAGGTCGCGTGACCAACGCTGAAACTCAGCATCGTAGTGCGCGCGCAGACTCTCCTCCACAACTTGACCGCCACCTAGTGCTGCCAGCTTCCGGTCCACCGGGGATGCTGGAGCCTTGGCGAGCAGTCTGCGAAGTGGCAGGTGGTAGAGGCGTCGTCCGAACGCAGGCACACGGGGCCGAGCTGGGTCGACGCCCTGCGACGATCCCATATTGCCCGCAAGACGCATTGACGCGGAGAGCAGTCCCACAATGGCGTTTGGCCACTGCTGGTCAACGTGCCACCTTACGATCTCGGCGCCGGAGGGCTCAAGCGTTGTGGCTAGCGCCTGAGCTAGCGGCCCGTTGTCTTTGTCGGAGAGCACGAGGACGGTAGTGCTTGTCGCTTGCCGCGCAAGGCCCGTGTGGCGGCCGTGTGCGACGTTACGAAGATCGGAGAGCTGCACGGCGGCTAGTCCGAGCTCCGAGCAGCGAGTCTCGATGTCGACCGCGACAGTCGCAAGCTCGGGCGGGTACAGCACCAGAAGTCGCTCGCGTGGTTGAAGCTCCTCCACTCCGGGCGGTGCTAGAGGCAGCAGTTCATCGAGTACGTCATCGCCTAGCGCGGCGCGCAGCAGTAGCACCGAGATCCCGAGCACCGAGCTAGTCGCAAGAAAGCCCTCTACGCTATTGAATACCGGAACGCTTACGAGTGACAGATCGCCTCGGATCAGCTCGCCAAGCGCTTCGCGGGTCCGATGTGTCACGAGCACCGTAGGCGAGTAGTCGCCGTCCGCGAGCTTCTCGATCACGAGGCGAGCATCGGGGTGTTTCGCACGGGCCGAGAACAGCGCAGCTCCCGCGCGGTGAAGCAGTGGAGCTTGCAAGAAGGAGAGCGGTGTCATCGCGCTCGCTGGTTGACCGCTGATTCGTTCGTGGAGTTGCGCGGCCAGCAGAGCTAGCGCTGTCGTGCCGCCAGTGCCGACCATACGTGCGGGTCCGGATGCAAGTGCTACGAGCTGGGCGCGCAAGGGGTTCGAGTCGGCCAGCCGAGCGGCGCTGTATACGTCAGGTAGCGATTCAAGCTCGCGGGTGTAGGAAGTGCTCGGCATGCGATCAGGTGCGGGAAGCGTCGAAGACTCCTAATCATCCTGCGCCCGGCGGTCAGATCGCGACCCGACCAAGTCGGCCGCCGGCGATTTGGTCTCCTTTACTAGCCGCCCGTGAGCGGCGATCTAGCCTTCGCCTGAATCGCGTTGGCCGGCTGGCATGGAATGGGCGGCGTACGAGCCGGACGGTCGTGGGTGCTGCTGCCGCGCCCTACGACGCGGTGGAGGCTCTGGCTGCCGATCTCGTCGGCAGCGCGATCGTGGAGGGGGTGCGCTCGGCGAGCGCGTAGTCCGGGGTCCGCGGCGGTCCCAGCTCGAGGTTGAAGCGCACGAGCGCGATCACCAGCAGCGCCGCGCCGATGATGTGGATCTCGACGAGATCGATCTGCAGTTTCGTGAAGTACTGGACATAGCCGACGATCCCCTGCAGGGCCATCAGGCCGAGCAACCCAAGGTGCAGCTTGCGTATCCGCTGCGGCGCGCCGGTGGCCCTGAGCACGAAGAAGGACGCCACCACCAGGCCGAACAGGAACATGCCGACCACTGCGTGCAGCTCCACCGTGGAGGAGAACTTGAAGGGGAAGCGTTTGGTGTCCGGGCTGCCGGCGCGAGGTCCGCTGCCGGTTGCGACCGTTCCCAGCACGATCACCGCCGTGATTGCGGCCAGCAGCAGCTGGCCCAGCCGCCGCACATCCACGCCGACGCTCGGCTCGCCCTCCGGCGCGGGAGCCCCCTCGGGCCGGCTGTCTCCGGCGCGCCAGTGCAGGACCACCCCGTCGACCAGCAGCAGCATTGCGAGCACGAGGTGCGCGGCGACGAGCTCGGGCGCGAGCTTCAGCAGCACTGTGATTCCACCGAGCACCGCCTCTCCGACGTACCCGATCACCAGGCCGCCCGCCAGCCAGCTCAGATCGCGGCGGGGGTTGCGGCGGCGAAGCGCGGCGATCAGGGTCAGCACCACGAGCACGCCCACCGTCGTGATCACGCAGCGGTTGGCGAACTCGATCAGCGCGTGGTAGGTGTCGTGCGCGGCGAGACGGTTGGAGTAGCACTTGGGCCACGTGGGGCAGCCGAGGCCGGATTCGGAGAGCCGCACCCAGCCGCCGCTGCCGATCAGCGCGACCAGCGAGATCACCGTCAGCAGCGTGAGAAGTCTGAAATGCCGCTCTGAGACGCGCACATCGCGGATGCGTCGCAAGGCTGAGTGGCTGACGGCAGATGCGCCCACGACCCTAGCTTGTACCACCCCTGAGCCTGGCGCGGCGTCAAGAGGGCGCCTGGGAATCAGAGCGCGTGGCGTCCACAGCGCCAGTCGCAGACCATGCCCATGCGCCGTAAGCTGTGCCGGCTTTGCCGCTGCCGCCGTTTCCTGTGCCGCACGCTGCGGTCCGCCTCGGGCTCGGGCTCAGATCTCGCGCACAGGGCGTTGCAGACAGGATGCTGCCTGCCGAGGCGGCGTTGTGGGATTTCATCGCCGGGATGCAGCGGACCAAGCTCGCTGGCGTGCTGGTCACCTCCGGTCTGGCCGATGCGATGGGCACGGCCAGGCGCGATCCGCGCGATCTGGCGCGCGAGCTCGGCCTCTCCGAGGAGGTGACGCTGAGGGTGCTGGGCGCGGCGGCAGCCTCGCGCCTGGTGGCGATAGACCGCCGTGGTCGAGTGCGCCTGGCTCGCCTGGGAGGGCCGCTGCGCAGAGATCACCGCTCCTCGATCGCGGCCTGGGCGGCCTACCAGGCCTCGAGCACCAACGCGGCCGCGCATAACGAGCTCGAGGCGCAGCTGCGCGCGGGGGTGCAGCCCTCGGGGCATCGTCGTGCCTTCGGCAACTCGATCTGGGAGCACTTCGGTGATCATCCGCAGGAGGGCGCGCGCTTCGGCGAGGCGATGCGGCAGCTGACCTCAGTCGACCTGATGGCGCTGGTGCGTGCCTACCCATGGCCGCACGATGGGGTGATTTGCGACGTTGCCGGCGGCATCGGCACGCTGCTGGCGGCGATTCTCACGCGCCGGCCGCAGGCCCGCGGCATCCTGCTCGATGCGCCGGAGGTGCTGGCCGAGGCAGAGGCGTTTTTGCGCTCCCAGGGAGTGATCGACCGCGTCTCGCGCCAGGCCGGCGACCTCTTCGGCTCCCTCGATGCGCGCGCGGATGTCTACGTGCTGAAGTGGATCCTGCACGATTGGAGCGATGAGGCCTGCGGGCAGATCCTGCGCAGCCTGGCCGCGAGCATGCCGCCGGGCTCGCGGGTGGTGGCGATCGACCAGCACCTCGATCCGGGCCGGCCGAGCCCGATCAGCTCGATGGCCGATCTGCTCATGCTCACCGAGTGCGAGGGCGGGCGCGAGCGCTCTCCGGCCGCAGTGCAGGAGCTGATGCGCGCGGCCGGGCTGACCCCGGGGAAGGTCCGCCACGCGGGTCTTCACATGCTTGTAGAGGGGATCGCTTAGGAGACCCCTCGGTCAGGCGGAGGGAGTCGCTGCCTCAGCTGCCGGCTGCTCCTTCACCCAGGCCATGATCGCGCGCGAGTGCGTGAGCACGGTGCCGTCGGGCAGCTTCAGCGCCGGCAGCTTGGTCTGCCCGGTCGCGCTCTCCAGGTCCTCGCGCGATCCCTTGCGCAGGAAGGGAATCGGATTGCCCTGCGCCGCGACCACTTTCTCGTACTGGATGTTCTTGGCGTGCATCGCCTTCTGCACTCGGGCGCATGGGTGCATCATGGGGCCGCGGGCGTCGCCGTGGCATACGTAGAGCGTGGGAACCTCGGGCATGTTTCTCCTCCCCTTTGAGAATGGCTGCGTTGCGCTGAGCCTACCGCTGTGAGCGCTCTGTGGTTATCTGTCTTGCGCAAGAGGACGCCACGCGCGCTGAGGCCATGAAGTCGAATCGCTCGATACCGAACGCAGCCGTCATCCCGGTGCTGATCTATCCCGACGTCCGTCAGGCGGTCGACTGGCTCTGTGCCGCCTTCGGCTTCCGCGAGCGGCTGCAGATCGGCGAGGGCCATCGCTCACAGCTCAGCTTCGGCGACGGGGCCCTGATCGTCGGCGACGTTCGCGGAGATCGCCGTCCGCCACACCCGGGCGAGGCAACTCACTCGGTGCTCGTCAGGGTTGACGACGTCGACGCGCACTGCGACCGCGCACGGCGCGCGGGCGCGAAGATCCTGATGGAGCCGACCAGCTTCGAGTACGGAGAGCGCCAGTACAACGCGGAAGACTTCGCCGGGCACCAGTGGACCTTCTCTGAGAGTCAGGCCGATATCGCTCCGGAGCAGTGGGGCGGCATCCTGCACGGGCAGTGATGGACACGGCAGATGAGATGGCCGGATCTGGCGGGGCCGACACATATCCCCGTCCCATGCTCACGGTGGACGTCGTGGTGCTCGCTGCTGCGCAGACGCCCGAGGTGCTGCTGATTCAGCGCGGCAACCCTCCCTACGAGGGCCGGTGGGCGCTGCCTGGAGGCTTCGTGGAGGAAGGCGAGCAGGTGGATCAGGCCGCACCCCGCGAGCTTGCCGAGGAGACCGGCCTGACCGTTGACGGCTTGCGGCTGCTCGGCGTCTATGACACGCCGGGGCGCGACCCACGCGGCTGGACCGTATCGGTCGTATATCTGGCTGCTCTGGAGCAGCCGCAGACGGTCGCGGGTGCTGATGATGCAGCCGACGCCCGGTGGTTCGCGGTCGATGCGTTGCCGGAGCTGGCCTTCGACCATGCGCTGATCCTGACCGACGCAATGCGCTTGGTGCGGGCGTCTTGACGGCGCTGCAGGCGCGTCGCAGACTTTTCACAAGCGCCGATGACGCGCGGGCATATGGTTTGTGACGCGCGCCGCGCCGGATGGGCGCAGAGCCTTACGTGCTTCTCCGCGGGCGCCATTCTTCTGACACGATGCTGCCCCACGACCGCAACCTCGCGTTCTCGGCCGAGTTGCCTGAGATTGTGAGCCTGAAACCCCTCCATGGGCTCCGAGGGTCGGCGGCATGCCTTGGCATCGCCCTGGCCACCGCGGCGCTGCTGGGCGCGCCGGCGCTCGCCGGTGCGGCGGCGCCGTTTTCCTGGGCCCGGCAGAGCGTCGGCGCCACAGCAGGGGCCTCGCCGATCGAGAGCATCTCATGCACGGGCTCTTCGCTCTGCGCTGCGGTGAACGGGGCCGGCAGCGTGATCGCGGGCGATCCCCGCAGCAGCGCGCCCTGGAGCAAGCAGACAGGCTCATTCGACTCGGTCTCCTGCCCTACGGTCTCGCTTTGCGTGGCTGTCGGGTCCGGTATTGAAGACCTTGCGACCGGCAGCGCCGCGGGCGGCATCTTGCCGTCGGCGACCAAGATCGATTCAGCCCCGATCACCGGTGTCTCCTGCCCGACCGACTCGTTCTGCGTTGCCGTCGACGAAGCAGGGGACATGCTGAGCAGCACAAACCCGGCGGTCTCCGTCTCGTGGAGCAAACCCGAATCGATCGGCAGCGGTGTGTCGCTCACCTCGGTCTCCTGCGCAAGCGAATCGCTGTGTGTGGCGGCCGACAAGGATGGGCATCTGATCGCGAGCTCCGATCCGTCCTCGGCCATTTCCTGGAGCGTCGGCCTTGACTCCGCGAGCGCGTCCACGGGCGTCTCTTGTGCGGCGGGTCTCTGCGCCGCGATTGCGAGCGGGGGTGCGCTCGTGAGCAGCGATCCGATCTATTCCAGTCCCACATGGAGCTTCACGCCTGCCGTAGCGGGCGCCCTGACTGGAGTCTCCTGCGTCGCTTCAGGGCTGTGCGTGGCGGTCGGCTCCGGTGGTGCGCAGGCAAGCGATGATCCCGGTGGCTCCATACCGGGCTGGAGCACCTCGACGGTGGGCGGCTCGCCGAGCTCGGTTTCATGCGTGGCTGAAGGCTTCTGCACTGTGGGTGAGACCAACGGCGAAGTGGCGGCCGGACAGCTGCCCGCGCCCGCTGTGATCACAGGCGGCCCCTCTGGTGTCACGCGAACGAGCGCGACCATCTCGGGCAGCGTGAACTCCGAGGACGTGGCGCTTGCCTCGTGCCGCTTTGAATACGGCACCACGGGCGGCTACGGGCAGAGCGTGCCGTGCGGCAGCACGCCTGGCCCGGGGAGCGCTCCGCTGGAAGTCTCCGCGGCGCTTGCGGGACTTGCGCCGGCGAGCACTTACCACTACCGGCTGCAGGCGATCAGCGCCACCGGCGAAGGCACCGGCGCCGATGGCACCTTCACCACCGCGGCGCCGTCGACCGCCCAGCTCGCATACCCGTCTCCCTTGATCAGTGGCGTGCCCGCCGACGGCGATCGGCTTTCCTGCAACGCCAACCTCCACGGCGGGAACGCGCCCACGATCGTCTACGCCTGGTGGCGCAATGCCTCCCCGATCCCCGGGGGCAACAAGCAGTTCTACAAGATCGGCCCCGAAGACGTGGGCCAGCACCTGCTCTGCGAAGTGATCGCCACCACCGAAGCCGGCAGCGCGAGCGGGCGCAGCGCGTTCGTCGCCGTTCCCGCCGAGGGCGTGCCGGCCGCGGTCGGCGAGACGACGATCGGCGTGCCGCGCATGGTGGGCAAGACGCTGAAGGTCCCGATCAGCTGCTCGCCGGCGGCCGACCCGTCCTGCAAGCTCGAACTGCGTCTCACCGCGGTGGAGACGCTGCGCGGCGGCCAGCTGCTAGCCGTAACCGCTCGCGCGCCCGCCGGGCGCACCTCCGCCGAGCACTCGCGGCTCGTGACGCTGCTTTCGCGCAAGCTGAGCCTGCCCCGCGGCAGACAGCGCACGGTCTCGGCCCAGCTGAACGCAACTGGAAGGCAGCTTCTCTCCAAAACCAAGCGACTCTCAGCACAGCTGACCGTGGAAGGCACCGTGATCGGGGTGCTCAACGCGACGATCGCCAAAGAGCAGGTCAATGTGGCCGCGCCGAGCGCGAAATCTGGCAGGCGCGCTGCCGCCGGGCGCATACGCCGGGGCAGGCGCCGCAGGTGAGCCTGCGCAGGGCGATGATCGCGCTGCTGGCCAGCGCGCTCGCAACGCTTGGCGCCCCAGGCGCGGGCGCCTTCGCCCAGCCGAGCGCAAGTCAGACGCCGACGGTGCTCGCGCCTACGCCCTACATGGGTTGGGATACATACCTTGCGCTCGGCCCGCGCATCAGCGAGTCGATCGTGCTCACACAGGCAAGCAGGATGATCTCCGACGGCCTGCAGAAGGCGGGCTACCGATACGTGTGGCTAGACGCCGGCTGGTGGCAGGGCCAGCGCAACTCAAAAGGCGAAATCGCTGTCGACCCTGCGCAGTGGCCGCACGGGATGGAGTGGTTGGCCAGCACGCTGCACAAGGCCGGGTTCCTGGTCGGTCTCTACACCGACGCCGGCAAGGAAGGGTGCGGTGGAGTCAAACAGGGCAGTTACGGACACTACCAGCAGGACGCAAACACCTTCGCAGCGTGGGGCTTCGACGCGGTCAAGGTCGACTTCTGCGGCGGCGGTGACATGCACCTCAGCCCAGCGGAAGCCTACGGCGCCTTCCACCAAGCGCTGCTGCACAACGCAAGCCACCGCCCGATGCTGCTCTCGATCTGCGACTTCCGCGAACCGGGGCAAAGCCCAGGCGAACCGCCGTATGACGAATCCGCGTTCACCTCCTACACCTTCGGCCCCAGCGACGGCAACAGCTGGCGCACCGACACCGATGTGGGGTTCCCGGACATCGTCAGCTTCCCGGAGGTGCTCCGGAATCTCGACGCCGATGCAGCGCATCCCGAAGCGGCGGGGCCCGGCCACTGGAACGACCCCGACTACCTCGCCCCGGACCAGGGGCTCTCCGGGGCGCAGTTCAAGACGCAGCTGAGCATGTGGGCGATGGTGGCCGCGCCGCTGATGGTCAGCGACAACCTCACGACCATCGGTCCGGCGAGCCTGCGGGCGCTGAAGAACAGCGAAGTGCTCGCGATCGACCAGGATCCAGCCGGCGTACAGGGCAGGCTGCTGAGCACGAGCGGCGAAGGGCAGGTGTGGGTCAAGCCGCTCTATGGCGGGCAGCGCGCTGTAGCACTGCTCAACGTCGGCGCCAACGCTCAGCGCATCTCGACGACCGCAGCCGCGATTGGCATGCCGCCTGCCGTCAGCTATCAGCTGCGCAACCTGTGGTCGCACACCACCAGAGACGCCAGCGGCACGATCTCCGCCGAAGTGCCCGGAGAATCGGTTGTGCTGCTGCGCGTGGCAGCAGTGAGCGCAAAGACGGCAAAGCTCACGCGAGCCGCATCTCGCAGGCGTGCGCTTGCAGCGAGTACGAGCGCGAAAGCCACTACGCGCTCCCACGGCCTCTCGTTGTCGCTCGGCGTCAATCCGGATACCGCTCGGCCCGGGGCACCCGTCACGGTGTCGTTGGTCGCGCACGCCCGCAGCGTAAACGGGGCTTTTGGCGACAGCGTGAGCTTCGGCGACGGCACCTCCACACCGCCGGTCGCGCTGCCGCAATACTGCCTTGGCGGCGACGCTCCGGCTGGGAGCCGCACCTGGCACTACACGCACCGCTACCGCAAGCACGGCACCTACAGGATCTCCGCCAGCGCGTACGTCAACTGCAGTGGCGAGCGCGCGACCGTCTCGCTCACCGTGCACGTCGAGTAGCCCGCGGGCGTCGACGAAGATGCGGCGCTTCCCGGATGTCGAGCCTGTCGTGCAGGCGTACCGTCGGTCGCTCCGTCTTCAATGCGAGGAAGGGGCTCAGCATGGGTGCACTTGAGAACAAGCAGACAGCGCAGGAGGCCTACGCGGCGTTCGTCCGTGGCGACGCTGAGGGCGCGATGCGCAACATCGACGAGTCGATCGTGTGGACCGCGCGTGGCGAGAACGCGCTCACGGGAACCTACAAAGGCAAGCAGGCGGTGGGGGAGCTGTGGGCCAAGCTGGTCGGCAAGGGCTTTCGCACGGAGCCACACCACTTCATAGCCGAGGGCGATGTCGTCGTGGTGCTCACAACCGCGTCCTTCGACGGCGAGAACACCGACAACGCCGACGTTCTGACCTACAACGCGCAGGGGCAGCTGATCAAGTTCGACACGCTTGGTGACCCGGGCGCGGCGAACCGGATGTTCCCTAAGAGCGCCTAAGGCTCACCGCGGCGGCGGTGGCGTCGTAGTGCTCAACGAAGCTGGAGCCAGGTCAGTGCCTGGCGCGCATCCTGGCCGGCCGTGACCGGGTGGAAGACCCGCTGGATGCGGCCCTCATGCGCCACCAGCGTCAGACGTTCGTAGTAGGTCTCCCCGTCGTACTGGAAGGTGGGAAGCTGCAGCTCTTCGGCGAGCTGCAGCGTCTCGTCGCTGACCAAGTAGTGCTGGAAGGGGGCGTCTTCGTCCTGATCCCAGGCCAGCTCTGGGGACTGGTGGAACTGCTGCGTGGGAGGGATCGAGCTAAGCGCGACCAGCGCCCCGCCCGGCATCGCTTCTGCGAAGCGCTTGCGCAGGACGCAGTAGGTCCTGTGCTGCATCGCGTCGGCACCGAGGCTTGCTGCGCCGTCTGCGGGAGAGTGCTCGCAACCCGGGTAGACGTAGAGCACGAGGCTGTGATCGGCGATCTCCCGCAAGTCCAGGAAACGGCGGTCGAAGTTGTTGAACATGATGCCCGGCATCTCGACTCCCGCGAGCCCGTGGGGAGAGGCCGCCGGCGCCTGCGCCAGCATCGCCGCGCCCTGAGCACCCGCGCCGTTCTCGGTGCTTGCTTGCCCGGCAGCGGTGGGCGCCGCTCTGTGTTGGACCGGCGGCGCCGTTATGCGCGCGGCATCATCCGGTGCGCTGTGTTGCTGTGCAGGCGCCCGTCGGCGCAGAAACCGTTTCATGACTTCACCGAGACCGCATGTCTCGAAAATGTAAAAGCGCCGCGCGCAAACGTCGACGCATCTCGGGGTGTCGTCCTTCTCTGCCCCAGTCGCCCATCGGCTCCCAGCGTGCCATATCCAATCGCCACCGCATAGGCGGCCTGCAATTGTTTTTAGCCCAAAATGCAGAGGTTTGATTACTTTTCATGAGACGCCCGAAGACGTTTGTCTGATGTCGGGAAGCGTCGGCTCTTCAGGCAACTTGCTCTAATCAGTATTACCCGCACGGCCCGCTTCGCATGAGCGCCGTGGCGGGTCACATCTCTGACGGCGTCCGATCATGGGGAACAGCAGTAGGATCTGGGCGGCCGATGAGCGACGAGAATTCCAATCTGACTGAAGGGCCGGGAGACGAGAGCGGCTCGATCTCGCAGTTGGAGGCGGGGGGGATCACGCCGGAGGCGGCCCGCAGGCTGCGTGAGCTGGGTGAGCGCGGAGCGTTCAGCTCCGACCTCTCGGTGGCGGACTTCGCGCTCTGCCACCAGCTGGGGCTCAAGCCCCTCTCGCAGGTGATGGGCACCTCCGTCTACCAGATCGGCTATCAGGCGCCGCTGTGGGGAGCCGAAGGCGAAATGAGCGAGCTGAGCACCATCTCCGCGGCCTGGAATCAGGCCCGCGATCGCTCCTTCGCGAGGCTGGCCCAGGAGGCGCAGAGCGTCGGCGCAAGCGCGGTGGTGGGTGTGAGCGTTGGCAGCAGCGTCGGCGACTGGGCACAGACCGGGGGCTACGGGGCGGTGCAGTATCTGGTGACCGGGACCGCGGTCAGCAGGTCGGGCGCCGGCGATCGCCGCGGTGAGGCACACCCGCGGCCGGTGCTGACCGAGCTGTCGGTGGCCGACTACGCCAAGCTGATCGCGGCGGGCATCGAGCCGGTCGGGATCGTGGCATGGACCTCTGTCTTCTTCGTCAGCCTCGCTTATATCCGCTCGGGACAGACTCTGTTCGGCGGAGCCGCCTATCAGAACTTCGAGTACCGAGAAGTCACGGAATGCTTCTACGGCGCGCGCGAGCGCGTGACCGCGGAGCTTGGCAGGCAGGCGCAGGCCCTTGGCGCCAGCGGCATCGTCGGCGTGCGCATCCACCACACGACCAGGCCGGAGTCGCTGAACATGGGCCCGGGCGCCGCGCGCCAGGGCGTGGTTGCGAGCTTCTCAGCAATCGGCACCGCGGTCGCGGAGAGGGGGCGCAGCGCGCCGGCGGCGCCGCAGATGACGATGGACATGATGGCGACTTCTTAGAGCACTTCTACGATCGACAGGCAAGCAAGCGGAGGCGAGAAGATGAGCGACGGTGAGACCGAGATGGCCTATGACCCTACGTCCCTGGAGGGCGTGCCGCAGGCGGGCAGGGAGCGCCTTGCACAGAACAAGCAGGGCCTCTTCACCTCCGACCTCTCGGTCAACGAGTTCCTGCTGATCAGGCAGGCGGGCTTCGATCCCGTGGGCCTGGTCGTGGGCAGCTCGATCTACCACATCGGCATTCAGCTGGCGGGCTGGAAGAAGAGCCAGGAGCTCACGGTTCTCTCCCAGGCGATGTACGAGGCGCGCCAGCTCGCGATGACGCGGATGGAGGAGGAGGCCGACCAGCTCGGCGCCGACGGGGTCGTCGGGGTGCGGCTCGACATCGGCCGCTACGAGTGGGGTCAGGACATGGCGGAGTTCATCGCGATCGGCACCGCGGTCAAGCACCGCGAGGGCATCCTTCACAGGGCGCCGAACGGGCGGCCGTTCACCAGCGACCTCTCCGGCCAGGACTTCTGGACGCTGCTGCGTACAGGGCATCGGCCCGTGGGCATGGTGATGGGCAGCTGCGTCTACCACGTCGCCCGTCGCGGCATGATGCAGTCGCTCGGCCAGACCGGGCGAAACGTCGAGCTCTCCAACTTCACCCAGGCCTTCTACGACGCCCGCGAGCTCGCGATGGAGCGGATGCAGAACGAGGCGCAGGAGCTGAAGGCCAGGGGCATCGTCGGCGTGGACCTGCAGGAGAAGAGCCACGGCTGGGGCTCGCACACGATCGAGTTCTTCTCGATCGGCACCGCGATCGTGGAGACCGAGGGCCACGACGGACAGATCGATCCGCCGACGCCGGTGCTTGACCTGTCCAACTGAAAGACCGACTGCTCGGGGCTAGACTCCAGGGGTGTCCGCAGAGCAGGATTTCGAGCTCGATGCCGCCGGGCTGCGTCTGGACGGCACTGACCTGACGATCTCCGTCGAGGTGCTCGCAAGCAAGCTGGAGAGTGCTCTTCCGGGCGCCACCAAGATCACGCGCCGGCGCAAGAGCCCGCTCTCCAAAGACCAGCGGGTGAAGGAGATCGAAGTGCGGCTGGGCAACAACTGCTTCTGCCTGCAGATGCAAGACGGTGGCGTCGCCGCGACCCGCGGACGCGAGGTGGGGGGCATATCGATCAAGCGAGAGCAGATGGACCCGCAGGCGTGGGTCAGCGCGCTGGCGCAAGAGTTGCACATCGAGGCGCAGCGCAGCGAGCAGGCGCGCAGCGCGCTCACGAGCCTGCTCGGCTGACTGTGGATCGCTCGCGCGGCCCGCGAAGCTTGCCAGTGGCGGCTATTCCGGGCGCCGGTATGGGCGCCACTGCGCCCACGGCAGCTGCGCGATCGCCGGGGCCAGCCGCTGCGCGGTGGCGGTGAGCGCGCCGAGGTGCTCTTGCAATGTCGCGAGCGTGACCGGCAGGCTTGCGACCAAGTCGATCGCCGCGATCGCCTGGCCGGAGTCGGGCAGGGCGATCGGCACGGCAAGAGCACATGCGCCGGTGTCGCCCGCGCGGTCCTGCACAGCCACCCCGCGCTCGCGCACCTGCTCGAGCGCAGCTCGTGCGGTGCGGCCCTTGCGACGCAAATCGCTCGGCAGATCGCTCAGGTCGAGCTGGGCGAGCAGCGCCTGCCGCAACGCGCAGTTCGAATCGGCCAATCGCGTGCCCGAGCGCGCGTCGAGCGCAAGCATCCCCTGGCCGGGAGCGAAGCTGATCGCCTGGTCGACCAGCAGCGCATCCAGCCCAAGCCTGATCGCAAGCCGTGCGGTGCAGGCGCTGCTCCTGCGAAGCGCGACCAGCTCTTCATGGGCGAGGGCCCGCAGGCCCGTTGCCGCGATGGCGACCGCGCCCACGTCGGCCGCGAGCGCTGTGAGCCTGTAGCGGCGGCGCGGGGTCCCGCGCTGCTCGACCAGCCCGAGTGCGGAGAGGGTCTGCAGGTAGCGATGGACGCTGGAGCGGGGGAGATCGACCGATCCGGCGATGTCGGCTATTCCCTCCGATGCCCGAGTGCTGCTGAAGCGTTCGAGGATCGCAAAGCCTCGATCCACCGAGACGCTGTACCTGAGATGCTCCTTCGCGCGCTCGGCGGCCGGTACTTTCGGCCGCGGACGCCTTTGTCCTGAAGACCCGGGCACAACTGCCAGCGTGTCAGCTGGGCAACAGCTTTGGTAGTCGGAGGTGGGGCTTTTCGAGTCCCGAGCATTCAAACTGCGAATAGCGCCTGGTCCCGCCCCGGCCCGAAACGGTTGAGGACTCTCAGACCTTCTCAGACCAGCTCAGGCTGCAGCTGCGGCGCTATGGTCGGGTTGCGCCAGCTCCGGCCGCAGCCCGGCGGCAGGGGCAGCGCGCACCCTGTTGCGCCCGCTGCGCTTGGCTGCATAGAGCGCCTGGTCGGCTGCCTTGAAAAGCGTTTCGTATGACGCCCCCTGGCCGCTCGCGGCGCTGACTCCGAGCGAGATGGTCGTCTCGACGCCGGTCGGCTTGGCCTCCAGCACCGCCAGGCGCAGGCGCTCGGCGAGCTGACGGCCGCCGGCGAGGTCGACCCCGGGCAGCACGATCAGGAACTCCTCCCCACCGAGTCGGTAGACGAGCTCGAAGGAGCGCAGCCGCTTGCGCAGCACGTAAGCGATGTCACGCAGCACCGCGTCGCCACGGTCGTGACCGAACTCGTCGTTGATCGCCTTGAACCCGTCGACGTCGCAGAGCAGCAGGCAGATCGGCTGGCCGGTCAGCTGCGCTTGCTGGGAGAGCTCGTTGAATCGCGGGGCGAGCGCGTGGCGGTTGAGCAGGCCGGTGAGCGGATCAAGGATCGCCTCGTCTCGATGATGCAACTCGGCGGCTTGCATGGCCCACACGATCGAGACCAGGCTGACCAGCAGCGCAAGCGTCGCCAGCACTGGCACCGGGTCGTGGATCGCTTGCACCGGCGATACGCCGAAGGTGGCGCCGAGGATCAGCAGCACCGTGATTGCAAGGCCGGCGATCACGACCTGCGGGCGAAAGCGCGCCGCCACCATCGCGGCCGGCAGCACCATCCACGGCAGTGCGGGGCTGTGTGGCCCGCCACTGATCGCCACGCCGAGGGCGAGCATCGCGACTGTGACAAGGATGCCCAGCGCGCTCACCCGCTCGGGCCGCGGGCTGCGGGCGATCCGGCGATCAATGTGCCAGAGGTTGAATGCCGCTGCGGCGAAGGGGAGGAGCGTCCACCATCCGACCCAGGGCGCCGCGATCAGCAGCGCGACCCCGATCGATACGGCGCCGACGTGGCGGATCGTCCGCACGCGAGCGTTCGCGTCCACGACGCGCATGCGGTCCAGCTCCGTGGGGCACAGCCACGATCCCTCCATAAACAGTCATTCGGCTGACAGCTTGGCGGCCTTGAGAGCTGGAACGCAGCTGTCGGCCGGCGGTCTGCCAGGCCGGATCAGCTCATGTTCACGTAGCCGGTCGGTTCGCTTGGAGTGCGGACGTTGAGCGCGACTTTGTTTTCGTAGTTGCCCTCGATCGTTTCGATGTCGCCGTTCGGGAGTACCCGCCGCACGATTCCCACGTGCTCGCCGCCGAAGACGATCAGATCGCCAGGCGCGGGAACCACGCCGGGGCCGTTCGGTATCGCCCGGCCCACGCTCTGCGCCCACGACCAGATCTCCGAGACCGCCCCGAGACCCTGACCCTGGCTGCCGATCGGCTCACCCGCCTGGCGCGCGGCCCAGGAAGCGAAGTACGCGCACCAGGGCGCGCCAGGGATGGCCCCCGCGGTCGCGGTGCGGTACTGGGCGATCGCGGGCGATTCGTTGGACCCTGGCGGCTGCTCGGTCTGGCCGACCTGGGTTTCGGCGATCGCGACGATTCGCTGTCCGGGGGCTGTCCCGCATAGGATCCTCCGACCGCAGCAGTCGGGGAGGAGGGGCCGAGGCCGCTCACTTGCGAGAGGCCGGGATAGGGCAGGGCGCCCGCTTCGCTTTCAGGTTGCGCGCTTGCCGCTTCCAGCGCATCTGCGAAGGAGGTGGAGCCGCTTGGTGCTGCGGTGCCGCCTGTCTGGGAGACGGTCTTGGCGGCGCCGGAGAGAGAGCTCGGCACCAGCAGCGCGGGGTTTGCCAGGGCGTTGTTGATCGCCGCGACACGCTGAATGGTCGTCTCGAGGGACATCGTCCCGGTCATCGGCCGATTGCGCGGCTCATTGAGCGCTACGGCGTCGCACATGCCTGGAGAAAGACGAGGCGGGCAGCCCGAAGGCCGCCCGCCTGCCCCACCGTTTCCCTCGATGAATCGGCGGTATGTGGCTGCGCCGGCCGTCCGTGACCAAGCGAAGCGTTATATTCCCGCCGCGAGCGTGGAGATCGCCGCGGAGGGCTTCACTGCGGCGGCGGCGCTTGTGACGCCGCCGCCGAGGAAGAGTTGAATCAGCCGACGAGCTTCAGCACTGCCTGGGGCAGCGAGTTCGCTTGCGAGAGGATCGCGGTGCCGGCCTGCTGGAGCACCTGCTCCTGCGTGAAGTTCGTCATGGCCTGTGCCATATTGACGTCCTTGATCGCGGAGTTGGCCGCAGCGAGGTTCTGGCCGTAGATTTCCAGGTTGCTCTGCGTGTACTGCAGGCGGTTCTGGACCGACCCGAATTCACCGGCCGCTTTCGAGACCGAGTTGATCGCCTTGTCGATTTCGGAGATCGTTTCCGCGCCGCCGAGTTTGATTTTCAGGACAGCTTCGACGCTGGCGTTTTTCGCGAGTTCGAAAGTGCTGACGCCGATGGTTTCTTTGTCGTTGGCGCCGACCTGGAACTTGATTTCTTCTTTGGTGGAGAGCAGCTTGATTTCACCGAACTTGGTGGTTTCACCCACCCGTTCGACCTCTTTGTTCAGCTGCGTGACCTCTTCTTCGATCGCCTTCTTGTCTTCTTCGGAGTTGGTGCCGTTTGCGTACTGCACCGCGAGGGTCCTGGTCCGTTGAAGCATCTGCTGGACCTCGTTGAGCGAGCCCTGGGCCGTCTGCGTGAGCGAGACTGCGTCCTGGCTGTTCTGGTAGGCCTGGTTGAGACCGTTGATCTGGCCTTCCAAACGCTGGCTGATCGCATACCCGGCCACGTCGTTGGCAGCCGTGTTGATCCGCAGACCCGATGAAAGCTGTTCCATCGAGGTCGCCAGTTTGTTTTCCGTCATCTGCAGGTTGCGCTGCGCGTTCAGCGCAGCGACGTTCGTGTTGATCGTCAGGGACATTCGTTCATCTCCTTGATGACGTTGGTTTTCTAGTCCCGGCCGACTCCATGTCGACCATATCGCCCCGTCTATCGGCCCGGCACAGCTGGGCCTTGAGCGATCCGGACAAATGTCTGACCATCGCTGGACGCTCGCCTTTTGCCCCTATCAATGGCGCGGGTCCAGCTTTAGAGCCCCTATCAAAAAGACGCAGGCGGGCAGCCTGAAGGCCGCCCGCCTGCCCCACCGTTTCCCTCGATGAATCGGCGGTATGTGGCTGCGCCGGCCGTCCATGGCCAGGCGAAGCGTTATGTACCCGTCGCGAGCTTGGAGATCGCCGCGATGGGCTTCACTGCGGCGGCGGCGCCGCCTAGGAGGCCGCCGCCGAGGAAGTATGTGCTGCGATCAGCCGCCGACGAGCTTCAGGACTGCCTGGGGCAGCGAGTTCGCTTGCGAGAGGATCGCGGTGCCGGCCTGTTGGAGCACCTGCTCCTGGGTGAAGCTCGTCATCGCCTGCGCCATGTTGACGTCCTTGATCGCGGAGTTCGCTGAAGCAAGGTTCTGGCTGTAGATTTCCAGGTTGCTCTGCGTGTACTGCAGGCGGTTCTGGACCGACCCGAATTCACCGGCCGCTTTCGAGACCGTGTTGATCGCCTTGTCGATTTCGGAAATTGCTTCCGCGCCGTTCAATTTGATTTTCAGGACGGCTTCGACGCTGGCGTTTTTCGCGAGTTCGAAAGTGCTGACGCCGATGGTTTCTTTGTCGTTGGCGCCGACCTGGAACTTGATTTCTTCTTTGGTGGAGAGCAGCTTGATTTCACCGAACTTGGTGGTTTCACCCACCCGTTCGATCTCTTTGCCCAGCTGCGTGACCTCTTCTTCGATCGCCTTCTTGTCTTCTTCGGAGTTGGTGCCGTTTGCGTACTGCACCGCGAGGGTCCTGGTCCGCTGCAGCATCTGCTGGACCTCGTTGAGCGAGCCCTGGGCCGTCTGCGTGAGCGAGACTGCGTCCTGGCTGTTCTGGTAGGCCTGGTTGAGACCGTTGATCTGGCCTTCCAGACGCTCGCTGATCGCGTAGCCAGCCACGTCGTTGGCGGCCGTGTTGATCCGCAGACCCGACGAAAGCTGTTCCATCGAGGTCGCCAGCTTGTCTTCTGTGGCCTGCAGGTTGCGCTGTGCGTTCAGCGCTGCCATGTTGGTGTTGATCGAAAGGGACATTCGTTCATCTCCTTGATGACGTCGTTTGCCTAGTCCCGGGCCGACTCCCTGTCCGCCCTTGCCGCCTGTTGATCGGCCGGGACCCGGTGCACTTGAGGCTCTGCATGTGTGTTTGCACGCTCACGCGCGCACGTCGATTCGCGGCGGACCGTCCTGGTCCTCGTCTTCCGGGCGCTCCTCGTCGGTGCTCCATTCGCGCTCGCCGTCCTGCTGCGGGCGCGCCTGATCGCGCCGGCGCTGTTCCTGCTCGGCTTGCTGACGGGCGCCGGCTCGCTGCTCGCGCTCGTCCAGCACCCTGCGCACACGGGTTGCGTCGATCGGAGGAATGCTTGGCCGGATCGGTTCGATGCGGTCCACCTGCCATCACCATGCCTATGACCTGGCTCCGCCCTGCATCACCGGCCCGCGCGAGCCGATGTCTGCCTGCGCGCGTTCCTGTGCCTCGGCGCGCGCCTTGGCGGCGACCACCAGCGCGTGCTCTCTGCTCTTCAGCTCGGCGAGGATGAGGTGGCGAAAAAGCGCCACCGCGGCAGCCCACACGACAACCTGGCAGACGATGCCTGCGATCAGCGCTCGCAGCAGCGTCTCAGCCAGCGTGCTGGTCGCCATCGAGGTCCAGCCCGCAACCAGGAAGCCGATCAGGCCGGCCGCCTGCCGCGCCTGGCGCACATGGCGCGCGGCGCGCGGGTGCTCGGCGATGCTCGGCTTGTGGGTGGGGGCAGCCCGGAATCGACCGCGGGCTGCACGCGTGTTGCATCAGCGGCCATCGGAGCCCTCCATGCGCAGGCCCTTGCGACGTTCCTCGCGCCTGGCACTCGAACAGGAACTTGATCAGCCGCCGCCTGTCGCCTTCGCTGATCGAATCAAACGAGACTGCGCGCTTTCCGCCGGGATCGTTGCGCACCACCCTGCCGGTGCCGACGATCTGAGACCCACCCTCCCTGTCCTGTTCGGTGATCAGCCGAAAGCCGATGCGCTCCCCTACACGCACGTGGTCGAGGCCGCCGAGCAGCATCCCGCCCCCGCTGAGATCCACCGAGTAGGTCTCGATTGCGGCGGAGCTGCCGTGGAGCGTGACCAGCACCTGCCTGGTGGCCTTCACGCGTACGTACTCGCGCCTCTGCACCACGTCGAGCGAGTGCAGGTTCGCGAAGCGCAGCTGTTCTCCATCTTCCAGGCAACGTCTCCGCCCAGCCGGATCACTCCCTTGCCGCCGGAGATCTCGAGCGCGACCTGCTGCAGGCGATCGGGCGTCAGATCTCCTCCAAGGCGCACCATGGCAAGCACGAGCAGGTCCGCGCCCTCGTTGCCGGCGATGCGCGCAGGCAGATGCACGCCGTCTGGCATCACCAGAGTCGCCGACTGCTGCGCCTTGGGCATCTGGAAGTCCGCCGGCAGGCCCGGGGCACCCGTCTCCTGCTCACGATCGCGCCACCGCAGCTTCATCGCAGCAGCCTCTGCGCCAGAGTTGCAGGGTCGAGCCTGGCCGCGGTGCCACGAGCCCCGCTCAGCAGATACTCGGGTGCAGGCCCGACTCGCATGCCGCCTGCGCTGCGACGCCGATCTGGTCGGTCTCATCGGCATGGGTGATCGCGAGCGCGATTGGCTGCAGCGGCTTCAGCGACGTGAGCAACTGCGAGGGCGGCCGCTCGTCCCAGAGTCGCGGGCAGCGCGATCACCACACGATCGGGCTTGATGGCCGCCAGCAGCTTGCCGAGCGTCTTGATCTCGCCGTCGGCGCAGGCGAAAGGGACAGCGTGTCGGATGCGGCGCGGCCCCTGGGCGCGCGCATCGGCGAGCGCTGCGCAACGCTCGCATTCCGGCGGCGTCTCGCAGGCGCCACAATTGCGGGGCTGAGGAGCATCTTCAGAGGCGCCGTTCTCGCCGTCGGCAGAGCAGAGTGGCGCCATCTCGAGTTCAGCGTCTCGCTTGCGCGGTAGACGGCGCCAACGAGGCGACGCAGCGGGTCTTCCACTGCCGCCCCGGGCCTGCGAGCACGATCGCGGCGCGGGTGTCGGGAAGCGGCGCGGCCGTCGGATGCCTGCGTTCGAGCTCGATTCGGACGGCTTTGCGCAGGCCGATGCGTGGGCTGAAGACCAGCACATGTGCGCACGCCGCGTCGATCAGCCCAGCGCGAAGCGCTCATCCATTCCTGTGGCGATCAGCTCCTTGACCACGCCGAGGTGGGTTCTTGAGCGAGCGGGTGCAGGCTGCGCGGGTGCGGCAGCTGGGGAGGGCGGCTGCACCACCGGCGGGGAGATTTGGGTGGGTGCCGGCTGTGTCGGCGTCAGCGGTTCGGCGGGCTCGGCCGGTGCGGCCGGCTCTGCCTGCGCGGCGGTGTACGCACTCAGCAGATGAGACTGCGACAGAGGCCTGGCCGCCACCGGGGATGCCGTTGCCTTCTCCTCACCGGGTCGCGTGTCGGAGATCTCGATCCCGGCCGCGGCCAGTGCGTTGGCAAAGGCGCTCACATTGCCCTGCGGCGGATACTCGGGGGTGTCAAAGCTCGCTGCCAGCGCAGCAAAAGCGTCGGCCTTGGGAGCTGCATCGGCTCCGTCGTAGAAGTCGACCCTGCCGGCGCCCTCGCGCGCTTCGATCTCCACGAAAGGACGCTGAAAGAAGCCGCCGATGCCTCCTTCCAGCCCGCTGCGGCGACGCAGCACGATCGCCTCGGGGCCGAGATCGGCTTGGATGCGCGGAATCAGCTCCGCGACGCTGCGGCCGCGGTAGAGGCGTCCCGACGGGCTCTCGCCGGTTGGCGTCTGCTCCTCAGGGACTTGCGGAATGGTCGAGGCTGGGTGTGCTCATGCGTGGATGACTCCAATCGTCTCGACGTCGATGCCCGGCGCGATCTCGTTGTACGAGCAGACAGGCAGATGCGGCTGAGCCTGGGAGGTCAGCCTGCGCAGATGGCGGCGCACGCGACCTGAGCAGAGCAGCACGGGCCGGACTCCGCGAGCGCTGGCATGCTCGACCTGGCTGCGCAGCGCGCCGATGATCGCGTGCGCCCGCGAGGGCTCCATCGCCAGGTACTCGCCCTCGGCGGTCTGGGTGATGGAGGTCGCGACCTCCTGCTCGATCGCCGGGATCGAGCGAGATCGCGCGCAGGCGCATGTCGTTGTCCAGGTGGGGGGCGGTGATCGAGCGGCCGAGCGCCTGGCGCGCGTACTCGGTGAGCAGGCCCCGGGTCGCGGGTGACGCGCGCCCTGTCGCCGATCGCCTCCAGGATCGTCCAGAGGTCGCGGATCGAGACGCCCTCAGAGAGCAGATGCTGCAGCACGCGCTGGATCTCGCCGAGCGGAGAGCACGTCGGGGACGACCTCCTCGACCACGGCGGCGTTGCTCTGCTTGAGCTCGTCGAGCAGCGTCTTCACGTCCTGGCGGGTGAGCAGCTCTGCGGCGTGGCGCCGGATCGTCTCGGTGAGATGGGTGACGATCACCGACTCCGCCGTCGACGACGGTGTAGCCGAGCGCCTCCGCCTCCGCCGCTGGGGTCTCGTGCGACCCACGATGGCGGGCAGCCCGAAGGCGGGCTCGGTGGTCGCGATCCCCTGCAGGCTCTGCTCCGCGTCGCCCGGGTCCATCGCGAGCCGGTGGCCGGGCATCACGCGCCGCGCGCCACCTCCGAGCCGCGGACCTTCATCACGTACTCGTGCGAGTCGAGTCCCAGCTCGTCGTGGATGCGAACCGCGGGGATCACGATGCCGAGCTCGGCCGCGATCTGGCGCCTGCATCGAGGCTCACGCGGCGCACGCAGCGCTGCCGCCGGAGCGCCGTCGACCATGCGGCACGAGGCCGAAGCCGATCGCGAGCTCCAGCGGGTCGACTCCGGAGTTCGCTCGCAGCGCCTCCTCGGCCCGGCGTCTTTGCCGGCGGTCGCGCGGCTCCTTGGTCGCGGTCTCCTGGCCTCGGGACTCTTGCGAAGGGTCCGGCCGATCGCGCACGAACATCGCCGCCGACGAGCAGGAACGGCAGCTTCGGCAGCCCCGGGAACGAGCGCGAACAGCGCAGATCGCGCCGCCCGCGACCATCGGCGCCTTGCGCTGGCCGAGGAACTGGTTGGCGATGTCAGAGCCGAGGTTCGTGTCGGAGCCCGAGCGGGTGACGATGATGCCGGTCGCGATAGAGATCAGCAGCGCCGGGATCTGGGCGGCCAGGCCGTCGCCGACCGTCAGCAGCGAGAAGCGGTGGGTGGCTTCGGTGAACCCGAAGCCGTGCTGGAGCACGCCGACGATGATGCCGCCGACAGGTTGATGCCGTGACGATCACCGCGGCCATCGCGTCGCCCTTGACGAACTTCGAGGCGCCGTCCATCGCGCCGTAGAAGTCGGCCTCCTGCGCGATCTCCTTGCGGCGCGCGCGCGCCTGGTCGTCGGTGATCAGGCCGGCGTTCAGGTCGGCGTCGATCGCCATCTGCTTGCCCGGCATCGCGTCGAGGGTGAAGCGCGCGGCGACCTCCGCGACGCGGCCGGCGCCGTTCGTGATGACGACGAACTGGATCACGACCAGGATCAGGAAGATCACCAGCCCGACGACGACGTTGCCGCCGACGACGAACTGGCCGAAGGCCTTGACCACGCCGCCGGCTTCGCCGCTGGTGAGGATCAGGCGCGTGACCGAGACGTTGATCGCGAGTCGGAACATCGTGGTCAGCAGCAGCAGGGTTGGGAACGATGCGAACTCGAGCGGCTTGTTCGACGTACATGGTTGCCACGACGACGGTCAGCGCGCCGGAGATGTTGAGCGTGATCAGGAGGTCGAGCAGCGCCGATGGCAGCGGCACGACCAGCATCATGACGACGACCACGACCCCGACCGCGGCAAGCATGTCCGTATAGCGCAGCAGCTTGCGAACGTTGTTCATCGCGCCTCCATCGCCTCGGCGCTTTCGACGCAAAGGCCCGGGATCCTGTCCCGATGATTGATCGCTTCAGCGTTCATCGGATGCCCCGAGTCGCGGCGCGCTTGCGTCCAGCGAGCTTGTAAACAAAGGCGAGCACGCGCGCGACGGCGATGTAGAGCTCGGCCGGGATGCTCTGGCCGATCTCCACCGAGCCGTGCAGGGCGCGCGCCAGTGGCGGGTCGGGCACGATCGGGACGCCGTGTTCGGCGGCAACCTTCCTGATCTGGGCGGCGATCAGGTCCTGGCCCTTGGCCACGACTTCCGGCGCCGGCTTGCTGCCGTCGTAGCGCAGCGCGACGGCGTAGTGGGTGGGGTTGGTCACAACCGCGTCGGCGGTCGGCACCGCCGCCATCATGCGCGCCCGCGCGGCCTGCATCTGGCGGCGGCGCTGGGCGCCCTTGAGCTCGGCGGAGATGTTGTGCTGGCGCACCTCCTCCTTGACCTCCTGCTTGGTCATCCGCATCGCGCGCTCGTTGCGCCGGCGCTGCCAGGCGTAGTCGATCAGGCCGATCAGCGCATAGGCGAAGGCGGCGCGCTCTGCCACGCCAAGCGCGCTGCCGCCGGCAAGGCCGCCGAATGCGAGCGGCGGAATCCCGACCTTGGATGCAAGCCCCGTCATGTCGGGCAGCAGCGACATCGCCGCGACTGCGCCGACGATCAGGACCTTGGTGGTTGCCTTGCCGGTCTCGAAGAGGATGTTCGGGCCAAAGAGGTTCTTGGCGCCGCCGAGCGGGGAGATCCTGTGCGGGTCGATTTTCAGGCCGCTCAGCCGGGGGCGAAAGCCGACCTGGGCCACGCCGCTGAGGATCGCCGCCACCATGCAGGCGCCGGCGACGGGTCCAACGGTGAGCGCCACCGTGCTGAGCGCAAGTTTGAGCAGGCTGCTCAGGCCCGCGGCGCTGGTCACGCTGCGCGGGTGGGCGATGTCGGCCAGCATCGCCCGCATGCAGTTGCCGATCGATTCCGCGATGTGCGGTCCCATCGCTGCGATCGTCACGATGCCCGCGATCAGCACGATTGCACCGTTCAGGTCGGAGCTGCGCGCGATCTGCCCCTGCTTGCGCGCCTTCTCGCGATGCTTGGGCGTGGCCTTCTCTGTGCGGTCTTCGCCGGCCATGATCAGGTGACGTGCAGCGTGCTCAAAGCGGCGCCCACGCTCGAGGAGAGTTGATCGGACATCCAGCCCGCAACGAACGGCAGCGTCACACCAACGAGTGCGAGCGCGACGACGACCTTCGTCGGGAAGCCCACGGCAAAGACGTTCAACTGGGGGACAACCCGCGAGACCACCCCGAAGGCGACGTCGGCCACCAGCAGCGCGAGCAGCACCGGAGCGACGATCTCAAGCGCCGAAGCGAACACGGTCGAGAAGGACTGCTCGGCGCCGCCGACCAGCGAGGTCAGGCGCGGGCCAGAGGTGAGCGGCACGAACTGGAAGGTGCGCGCGATCCCGCGCAGCATCCAGCCATCGCCGCCGATCGCCAGGAAGATCGCTGTCCCGATCACCGCGTAGAGCTCTGAGATCACGCCGTTCTGCGGCCCGTTCATTGTGTCCACGAGCGAGCCGAAGGAGAAGCCGGAGACCGCGTCCACGAAGGCGGCGGCGGATTCCAGCGCGGCGAAGAGGACCGCGATCGAGAAGGCGAAGGCGAGCCCGGTCAGCAGACCCTCGAGCACGAGCGCGGCAAGCGTGAGCATGTTGGTCGGGATGTGCTGGCCGCTCAGCGCAAGCGGGGTCAGGCCGATCGAGATGCCCACCGCGATGATGCCTCGCACCTGGGGCGGCATGATCTTGGAGGAGAACAGCGGGGCGACCAGGAACAGCGGGGTCACGCGCGCGAGCACGAGGATGAACCCGGCGAGCTCGCCGCCCGCGAGCTTTGAGAGCAGGACGTTCACGAGCCGCTTCCCACCAGGGACGGGATCGACCCGTATAGGTTCTGGGTGTAGGTCACCATTTTGTTGACCATCCACGGGCCGAGCACGACGATCACCAGCACGATCCCGACGATCTTCGGGATCAGCGAGAGCGTCTGCTCCTGAATCTGGGTGACGGCCTGAAAGACGCTGATCACCAGTCCGATCACGAGGCTTGCCAGCAGCAGCGGGCCGGCGACGCTGAGCGCGAGCGTGATCGCCTGCGATGCAAGGTTGACGACTGTGTCCTGGTTCACGTTCGGCTCCCAAGGCTCATGTGTGAAAGCTCTGCACCAGAGCCTTGATGACCAGGTCCCAGCCGTCGACCAGCACGAACAGCAGGATCTTCAGCGGCAGCGAGATGAACGTCGGCGGCAGCATGATCATCCCCATGCTCATCAACGTCGAAGAGACGATCAGGTCGATGATCAAAAACGGCAGGAATATGAGCACGCCGATCTGGAAGGCGCTCTTCATCTCCGAGACGATGAAGGCGGGAATCAGGACCTGGGTGGGCAGTTCGGCCTGCGTCTTGGGACGCTTGATTTTCGCCAGGCTGACGAACAGCGAGATGTCCTGAACCTGGGTCTGGCGGAACATGAATTGGCGCAGTGGCACCTCTGCGTGTTCCAGCGCCACTGACGTGCTGATCGCTTTGTGCTCCAGCGGCCGCAACGCTTCTTTGTTGATCGCGCTGAGCGTCGGGGACATCACGAAGATCGTCAAGAACAGCGCGATCCCGATCAGCACCTGGTTTGGCGGCGCGGTGGTCGTGCCCACGGCGGTCCTGATGAAGCCGAGCACGATCAGGATGCGACTGAAGCCCGTAACGGTGAAGAGGACCGCGGGGATCAGCGTCAGGCCGCCGGCGAGCAGCAGGATCTGGACCGCGTTGCCCGATGAAATGCTGAGGGCGAGGGTCACGGGCGCACCGTCCAGCCGCGCACGCGATCGAGAGCGGTCTGCGGCGCCTGTCCCGGAATCCCGGTCGGGCCGCCGCCTGGAGCCTGATCGGCGAGCATCGGGTTGGCGGCGCTCACCTGCAGCAGGCCTGCTTCGCGCGCCTGCTGCTCGTTGTAGCGGTGGACCGGGACCACGCCGTTCTCAGCGACGCCGAGCAGCACGTAGTCGCTGCCGGCCCGCACGAGCTGCAGCGAGCGGCCCGAGCCGAGCGGCAGCGTTGCCATCGGGGCGAGCCCGGACCCGGCGGCCTTGGCCTCGCGGCCCGACTTGACCTGCTTGAGCACCCAGGTCAGCCCCCAGATCACCGCGATCACGATCGCGAGCCCCACGATCGTGCGCACGAGGCTTGCGCCGCCGGTGCCGCTGGTGGGGCTGGCCGAAGACGTGGAGAGGTTCAGCGATTTCTGTTCGCTTTTTGCTTTGGCGATCACGCCAGCGGCGGATGCGCCGGCAGGGCAAAGCAGCGCTCCGGGCGCAAAAAGAGCGCAGGCGAGCGTGAGCATGGCGACCATCGCGGTCGCGCGGATAGGCGTGATCGACCTAGGCATCGAGGGAGACTCCGAGGAGAGTCGCCCAGGTGATCGGCCGGGTGACCGGTGGCTTTAGGCGCCGGCTTGAGGCGCCAGCAAAATGTGTCTGCCCCGATGCGGTGGAGGGTTGCTGCGGAGATCATGCGCAGCGGTGGAACAGCGAAGGGGATGGCCGGCGCAAAGCAAATTGTATAGTTCATCGTCATTTTGCGTCGTATAATGACGACGTTATGTCGTTGCCATCCGTCGCGCGTCTCTACCGCCTCCCCGAGTCGAGCTTCTTTCTCTTTGGCGTGCGCGGCGTCGGCAAGAGCACGTGGATCCGCTCGCATCTGCCGCAGGCGCATCGCTTCGACCTGCTCGACGAGTCGCTGTACCAGCGGCTGCTCGCCGATCCAGCGCCATTTGCCGCCGAGCTGCGCACGCTGCCGCCTGAAAGCTGGGTGGTCCTCGACGAGGTGCAGCGTTTGCCCGGACTGCTCAATGAGGTTCATCGCTTCATCGAGGAGCGCAGGCTGTGCTTTGCGCTGCTTGGCTCCAGCGCGCGTAAGCTTCGCGTCGCGGGCGTCAACCTCCTCGCGGGACGTGCGCTGTGGCGCGAGATGTTCCCACTCACTCCGGAGGAGCTGGGTGGCCAGCTCGACCTTGAGCGCACGCTGCAGCTCGGCGCACTACCGCTGGTGCTCGCCTCGCCAGCACCGCAAGAGACCCTGCGCGCATATGTGCAGCTCTATCTGCGCGAGGAGATCAAGGGCGAGGCGCTCGTGCGCAACCTCCCCGGCTTTGCCCGCTTCTTGCCCGTTGCCGCCCTCTGTCACGCTCAGACGATCAACGTCGCCGGCCTGGCTCGCGATGCCGGCGTGGCCCGTACCACCGTCGAGGGCTACATCCAGATCCTCGAAGACACTCTGCTGGCGCGACGCCTTCCCGCGCACACCGCCCGCCTGCGCGTGCGCGAGCGCAAGCACCCCAAGCTCTACTGGGTCGACCCCGGCGTGGCACGCGCCGCCAAGACGGCCTACGGGCCGCTCGTCTCCGAGGAGCGCGGAGCGCTGCTGGAGGGCTTCGTCCACACCCTGCTCATCACCTACATGGCCGAGCGCGACCTCGCGCAGGAGATCAGCTACTGGTCCCCCGCAGGCACGCGAGCGACCGAGGTGGACTTCCTGCTACGCCGCGACAGCGATTACTGCGCCCTGGAGATCAAGGCTGCGACACGCGTGCAGTCCCAGCACCTCGCCGGGTTGCGCGCCATCGCCCCTCTACTCGGACTCAGACGACGAGTGCTCGTCCACCAGGGTCAAAGGGCCGGCCGAACCGAGGATGGCATCGAGCTGTGGCCAATGACGACGCTGCTGGACGCGCTGCAGACAGACAGCCTCTGGAGGTGATCGTGCGTCGCGCGGGTGAGCTCAGCGCATGGTGCAGACCTGAATCGCCCAGTTGCCCTGGGCTGTGATCGTTAGGCCGGCTCAGGCGCTGGCACGGGCAGTAGCAGTCGCGAGGCATCCGAACCGCAGAAGACCGTGCTGGTTGCGGGTCGTGGGGCGACCGGCTCGCTGAGCCTTGCGAATCGGTTCGGATTGCGCGCGAACCAGGGAAAGTCGCTGCTGGTCACCGACAGCCGCAAACGGTGGCCAGGCTGGAGCTCATGCGTGCAGGCGTCGAGCGCGATCTCGTAGCGGCGCGCCTCGCCCGGCTTCACTGGCGTGGGCGTCGCGAGGTCGTCGGCGCAGGAGGCGCGCAGACGACCCGCAGTGAACCGCATCGAACGACCGTCGGCGTCCACCTCTGTGAGCTTTACGTGCCAGTCGGTGTCATCGCCGTCCGTCGCGGCGAGCAGCTCCAAGCGCGGGATGCCGCAGATCAGGAGCGGCTCAGAAAGCGGCGCCGAGGTGAACGTCAACACGTCGGCGCGATGCTCGCACTCCGTTTGGTCGAGCCGCACCTCCAGCTCGTCCAGGGCGAAGTCAACAGCGGTCCTTACAGGATCGTCCGGGTCGTATACGTAAGCGATGGTGGACCGCTCATCAGGTGGGGTCGGTCTCAGCCCTTCGTCCTCGTCGGCCGCGTCGAGGTGCCACGGCTGCTGTGTCCCGGGCAGCGGCCAGCGCTCCGCAGCACGCCATACATTCGCGCCGGTGATGAAGAACAGCGCGCCCGGCTCCGCAGCCTCGCTGCTGCCGCCGCGCAGGTGGCTCTCGAAGAAGCGCAGATGCACGGCGTCCATGTCAAGCACGGCCTCGGGGCCATGCACCACTCCGTCATAGCGGTCATCTGGATAGCACGCGCCCTCATGGCTCCAGGGGCCGACGATCAGCCGCTGCCGTGCCGACGACCCGCTCACCGCTTCCAGATAGTGGTGGAACGAGGCGGGCGCGTCGGAGTAATCCCACCAGCCTGTTACATGCAGCACGGGCACCTCGATCTCGCTGTAGCGCCCGTCGAACCGCAGCGCTCTCCAGAAGTCGTCGAGGCGATCGTGCTCGATCAGGTCGAGCCATGTGCGCCCGCCGACCTGCAGGCCGTCGATCATCGCTCCCACCGGCAGCCGCCACAGCACCTCGTTCCAGTCGACGTCGGCGACGTCAGCCATGATGCGATGGCGGAGGGCGTAGCACCAGTGCGGGTACCACAGGTGCGGGCAACCGCCGATCGACGGCATCGCCTCCATGAAGTGTCCGCAGGCGACGCTGCTGACCATGCAGCGCAGGCTCGGCGGTTTCTTCATGGCGGTGGCCCACTGCGCCCATCCGCAGTAGCTGGCGCCTGTCGTGCCGACCGCGCCGTCGCACCACGACTGTGCGGCGACCCACTGCACCGTGTCGTAGCCGTCCCCGCCGTCATTCACCCAGGCGCGGAACTCGCCCTCGGACTTCCCGCGTCCGCGGCAGTCGACCGCGACGAACGCGTAGCCCTCGCGCTGATAGCGCCGAGCCATCGGTGCCACGGCGATCGAGTCGCTCTTGTCATATGGCGTCCACAGGACGATAGCTGGCGCCGGATCGCCACCGGCAGGGGCGTAGAGGTCAGCGGCGAGCATGACTCCATCGCGCATCGGGATCTCGATCTCGTGCACGCGCCAAGGATCCTCGGCCCGCTCACGCAGCAGACGACGCACCGACTCTCGCGGCGTCTGCATCGAATCCGACGCACCGGCACGCTCAGGCGACGACATCGAGATTCTCTCTGGCTGGTCCTGTTTGTGGCGCCATCTGTTGAAGAACGTGGGCGCCCCGGTCTCACCGACCAGGGCGCCCGGACGTCGGGGCGTCAGGCTCTACTTTGCGAGCTTCACTTCCATTGCCCACGGGGTCATCGCGAATGTGAAGAACGAGAAATGTGGATACACATACTTGTTTGACAGGCTGCCTGTCAGGCCGATCGAGTAAAGCGGCCGGTAGGGCTCTTCTTCCGCGGTGATCTTCAGCAACTTCCCGATCAACCTCAGCCGGCTGGCCTGGTTCAGGGTTTCGCTCTGCTCCTTAAGCAGATGGTTGACTTCGGCGTTCCTGAAGTGGGCAGCGTTGCAGCCGCTGCCGGCCGGCTTGATTTCGGCTTCCTCATAGAAGCAGGTGTTCGATTCGGGATCTGCATAAAGTGGATCCCACGTGCCGATGAGCAGCTTGCCGCCCTTGCCGCCAGTGCTGAGAGCGAACCATTCGTTCGTCTGCACGGCGTGGACCTTGGCTTCGATGCCGATCTTTGCGAGGTCGGCTGCGACGATCTGCGCCACCTCGACATTCGACGCTTCGGCGGCCTGGACCTGGACTTCGGTGCTGAAGCCGTGTGGGTAGCCGGACTTTGCGAGTTCTCGACGCGCCGCGGTGAGGTTGTATTCGTACTTCGGCAGCGCGCCAAGCATTTCGTTCACCCGGGCGGGATCGAAATTGACGAACAGAGACCTTGGCACCGTCGTCGCCTCTTCCTCGCCGTAGCCAGCGGGTAGCAGAGCTTTGATGATGCCCTTGGCATCTGTCGCGTATGCGATCGCGCGGCGTACGTGAACGTTGTTGAACGGGGCGGACGACGTGTTCATGACGAGCTCAGACATGTCCCACCGCGGTTCGTGCCGCAGCGCATGGACACCCGGAATGCCCAGGAAGCTCTTCAGCGTCCCGTAGTATGCCGCTCCGTCGATTGCGCCCGAGCGCAGTGCTAGAGACATGGTGGCTTCCGACTTGAAGAAGGTGAAGCTCACCTTCGCCGCAGGCTGCCGCGGCCCGGTCCAGTACGGGTTGCGCGAAAGCTGCACGCTGGTTTCGGGAGTGAAGCTGTCGATCTGCCACGGCCCGGTGCCGATTGGAAGGTGACCTGGAGTACCAAGCGCTTTGTCTTGGGCGTTCTCGATCACCACGCTGCTGTAAGCGAATATGCCCGGCCAGGCGGCCTCGGGGTGCTTGAGCTTCACGACCACGGTTGATCTGCCATGTACAGAGACCGACGAGACGTCTCCCCAGTACGCGCTCGACCAAGATGATTTGTAGAAGTTCTGGTCGAGCGAGCGGACGACGTCTGCCACCGTGAGCGGATGGCCATCGGAGAACTTCACTCCGGTCCTGATGTGGTAGGCGTAGGTTGTGGGGCTCGGCTGTTCCACCGAGCTTGCAAGCCCGGGCCTCAGCTTGCCGTTCGGTTCGAATTCGACCAGGCTCTGTACCGCGAGCGACTGCACATCCTCCTCCTGGGACCAGAAGGTCGTCCAGAAATTGATCGGCCCGGGAAACGGCTCCGTTCCCCAGCGCAATTCGGCGTAGGGCTTCGACGATCCGGTCACGCTGCTTTTCTGGCTATCACTGACGCCGCCACATCCCGCGACGGCCACCGCCAGCACCAGGGTCACGCACCCCAACAGGCACTTCCTCATCAGGCTCCTCCCATATGTCTCTGCAACACCTCGCAGCACGTCACAGCTTGCCCGGCGGCCGACGAGGTTCCTCGACCGCCGGTTTCAGGACGATATCAGATTGCTCAACAATAGTGTAACTCCATGAGAATCGCTAAGATGCTCGCATGCCCGTGTCCCGGGATTGCTCAAACGAACCGAGGAGCCATCACATGCAGCAGCGTTCGGACCAAAGTCCATCGGCGGCATACGCCGCAGGCGACGGTGGCGCGCTGCGCGGCGACCTGTCCCTGTATGGCCCGATCGGCGAGCGCGTTGAGTCGCGCGAGCTGATCGAGGAGCTTGTGATCCCGGTCCGCTGCGGCCGCGCGTGGAAGGTGCCCGCCGGCCATGTCTGCCGCCTTTCGATCATCGAGGGACCGCAGGTGCTCGATCTCAACCTGTGGTGCTTCGATGATCCACGAGAGCGATTCTGGGCCTCTCGCAGCAGGCAGTTCCACGGTGCTCACGTGACCGTCGGCGACCGGCTGTGGTCGACGCTCCCCTTCCTGCGCCCGCTGGCGACCGCCGTCGCCGACTCGATCGCCTACGGCACCGACGAGGACGGCGCCGGCTGCCACGACCTGCTCGGCACCCGCTGCGACCCCTACGTGAACCAGATGCTCTCAGGCCGGGCCTATGACTTCAGCTGCCACTCGAACCTCGTGCGAGCGATTCTGCCGCACGGGTTGACGGAGTTTGACGTCCACGACGTGCTCAACGTCTTCCAGGTGACCGGCCTGCGCAGGGACGACGAGCGGTACTTCATGAAGGCGTCGCCTGCGAGAGTGGGCGACCACTTTGAGCTCTTCGCCGAGGTTGACCTACTGCTGGCGGCATCGACCTGCCCTGGCGGCGATCTGTCGGTGCCGCTTTGGGGCCCGGGCGCCGGGGCCGAGCCGCCGTGCCACCCGATTGGCGTCGAGGTCCACCGTCTCGATCAGTCGCTGCTGGAGGACTGGCAGCCGCCGCAGCGCGCCGCCTACGGCGGGGCCGCCGGCCTGCGCCACGGGCTGCGCGAGCCCGAGGCGCATCCGTCGCTCGCGGCCGATCCTACGACCGCACAGCCGATGTGACAGCGCGCGTCTCGGTCGACCTGAATGCTGACGTGGGCGAGCGGTTCGGTCCGTGGCAGATGGGCGAGGACGCTGGGCTGCTGAAGCTTCTCACCAGCGCGAGCGTCGCCTGTGGCTTTCACGCTGGCGACCCAACGGCGATGCGCGAGACGTGTGAGCGGGCGCTCGCATGTGGCGTGCAGATTGGCGCTCATGTCGGCTATCAGGATCTCGTGGGCTTCGGCCGCCGGGAGATCGGCGTCTCGCCAGCGCAGTTGCACGACGAGATTGCGTATCAGGTGGGTGCGCTGATCGGCTGCGCGCGGGCGGCCGGCGGCGCGGTCAGCTATGTCAAGCCTCATGGCGCGCTCTACCACCGCTGCAGCGGGGACGCAGCCGCGGCCGCCGCGCTCTCCGCCGCGGTGCGCACCGTGGATCCGGCGCTCCAGATCGTCGGCCCACCCGGCTCGGCCTTGCTCCTGGCCGCGGAGAGCCAGGGGCTGATCGCTGTGCCAGAGGGCTTCGCCGATCGTGCCTATGAGCTCGGTGGCAGGCTGAGGACGCGCGGGCGTGCGAACGCTGTGCTCGACTCCTGCTCTGCGGTCCGCCAGGCACGTGAGATCGTCGCCCATGGGATCGTGACAGCGCACAACGGCAGCGTTCGTCCGCTTGCGGTGCGCACACTCTGCGTGCACGGCGACACGCCGGGCGCGGTGCAGCTGCTGGGCGCCGTGCGGGCCGCGCTCGAGCACGATGGGGTGGTCGTGGAGCGGTTCTCGTGATCTCTGCTGCGAAGCTGCGCCCCGTCGGGGATCGCGGCGCGCTGATCGAGCTTGAGAGCAACGACTCCGTCCACCGCCTCGCCGAATGTCTGCGGAGGCGCTTTCAAGCCCAGCTGATCGACGTCGTCGCGGGGCACCAGACGGTGCTGGTCATTTGGCGCGTGCCGATCGCGGAGGACGATCTGCTGGACGCAGCGCAGGAGGCTGCCGCCGAGCCGGCGGGCGCGGCCGCGCCCGTCCCGGTCACGATCCCCGTTATCTACGACGGCCCTGACCTGCCCGACGTGGCGCAGCTGACGGGCATGAGCCCAGAGGCGCTCGCCGCTGCTCATCAGGCCGCCCTCTACACCGTCGCCTTCATTGGCTTCGCCCCTGGCTTCGCTTATCTGATCGGCGGCGACCCGGCGCTGTGCGTGAGCCGGCGCGAGCAGCCGCGCGTGCGCGTGCCGGCCGGTGCGCTCGCGCTCGCAGGCGAGTACAGCGCCATCTATCCAACGCCCTCTCCAGGGGGCTGGCAGCTGATCGGCACCGCGATGGCGAGGCTCTTCGACCCACGCCGCTCGCCACCTGCCCTGCTCATGCCCGGCATGACGGTGCGCTTTACGGCCGCATGATCGAGGTGATCTCGCCTGGCGGGCTGACCACGGTCCAGGACCTCGGCCGCGAGGGGTTCGCGCACCTGGGCGTGCCGCGCTCAGGCGCTGCCGACCGGCGCTCGCTGATGCTCGCAAACCGGCTTGTCGGCAACCCCGAGGGGCTGGCGGCGTTGGAGAGCACGCTGCGGGGACCGGCGCTGCGCTTTCGTTGTGGCGCGCTGATCGCGCTCACCGGAGCGCTCGTAGATGCGTGCCTTGACGGTCGGGAGCTCGCGATGAACGCCCCCGAGCGCGTGGAGGCGGGTGAGACGCTCACGCTCGGCACCGCGCGGACAGGTCTGCGGACGTACGTCGCGGTCCGTGGCGGATTGGATGTGCCGCTTGTGCTGGGCAGCGCCTCAAGCGATCTGCTGAGCGGCCTCGGGCCGGTGCCGCTGCGCGCCGGGGATCGCTTGCAGATCGGCACCGCGAGCGGGGGGCGCTGGCCGAGCGTCGAGGTGGCGGCGATCCACGAGATGCCGCGCGAGCTGCAGCTGCGGGTCGTCCCGGGGCCGCGTGCCGACTGGTTTGCTTCCGACGCGCTCTTGCGCCTGCTCGACTCGACGTGGAAGGTGAGCCCCGATTCCAACCGCATCGGCGTGCGCCTGCGCGGCGAGCCGCTCGTTTGGGCCGGGAAAGAGGAGCTGCGCTCGGAGGGAATGATCTGCGGCGCAGTGCAGGTGCCGCCCTCGGGAGAGCCGATCCTACTGCTCGCCGACCATCCGACGACGGGCGGCTATCCCGTGATCGCGGTGCTCGCAGCCGATGACCTCCCGCTCGCCGGGCAGCTCGCTCCAGGCGCGGGGGTTCGTTTCGCGCTCGCGCGTGTCGAGAGGGCAGGCCTGGGGCGCCCGTGGCGTCATGCTTCCTCGGCGGCTGCGAGCGACCTTGCAGACTCCAGATAGCCTTTGGTCATGGCGGCGCCTCTCAGCGAGCTTCCTCTTCATGTTCCGCTCGACAGGCGTGCAGCGGCCAGCCAGATAGCCGAACGCGTGCGCGAGAGCATCCTTCGTGGCGACATGGAGCCAGGCCGGCCGCTGCGCGAGGCCGATCTCGCGGCTGCGTTCCACGTCACTCGCAACACGGTGCGCGAGGCGCTGCGGCTGCTCAGCCAGGAAGGTCTCACAAGCCATCAGGTCCACCGGGGGGTGGCGGTGCGCCGCCTCACCACCGAGGAGGTCAAGCAGGTCTTCGGCGTGCGTGCGATCGTGGAGACTGCAGTCGCCGAGCGCGCCGGCTCGCTCACGCAGGAGGAGATGGCCTCGCTGCAGGCGCCGCTCACGGCCTCCGAGCGGGCGGCCGAGAAGAGCCGCGACTACCCTGAGGTTCTGAGGCAGAATCTCGAGTTTCACCGCCGGCTCGTCGCGCTGATGGGAAACCCCCGCCTCGACCAGGTCTTCGACGAGCTTGCCGCTGAGGTGACGCTCGCGCTCGTCTCGTTGCACGCTGATGTGGCCGGGCCTTGGCTGCAGCGCAACCGCGCGCTGCTGCGACTGCTCGGCGAAGGGAAGGCGAGACAGTTTCGCAGCGAGATGCGCCGCTATCTGGATGACTCGCTCGAAGACGTCCTGGCTCGGATCGCGGAGAGCTCGCGCTCGATCAGCTGAGCGCCGCGACCTGAATCGCCCAGTCGCCCTCGGCTGTGATCGCAAGCGTTCCGTCGGCGAAGGGCAACCCGTTGACGAACAGCTCGATCGCGTCATCGGCACCCTGATCGAGCTCGATCACGCTGCCCTGCGGCAGGCGCAGGGCATCGCTGAGCGACATCCGGGTGCGCCCGAGCTCCGCCCAGACGCGCACGTCCACGCCGCGCAGGCGGGACAGGCCTTCGAGCATCGCCTGCCTGTCCGCCGGCGTGGGGGTCTGCGCGGGCGCAGTGGTGCCGAGCACCGGCCGCACGCCCGTCTCGCCTTCCGGCTCAATCGGGCCTGTGAGCTTGATCGCCCTGCGCACCCCGCTGCGGCCGGGCGCCCCACTGCCCAAAGGCACGTTCTCGGCGAGCAGGCTGACACCGTCATGCGCACGCGCATCGAGGTGCAGCAGACTTCCCTGCTGAAGAGCGAGCACCTGCTCGACCGGCAGCATCGTGGCGCCGACCTCGGCACGCAGAAGCACCTTTGCCGCCGCGAGCCCGCGGTGCATGGCGCTTGCTTGCCGCGGGTCGGCGTCGTGGGCCAGAGAGCCGTTGCGCAGGATCTCGGCGGCGACCGGCTCGATCGCCGCCCACGGCACGAGCAGCACGAGCTTCGAGGGCAGACCGGCGAGCTCCAGCTCGAAGGTGGCCGCGAAGGTCGGCTCGCCGATCGGCACGATCAGGCCCGCGTCTCCCTCCAGATCGATTTCGCCGACCGAGAGCTCCAGGCCGCCAAGATCGCGCCAAATCATCGAGAGCTGCAGCACAATCGACTCAACCAGGCGCCGCGAGAGCGCCCAGTCGATCTCGCTGAGCTTGCGGCTCTGCGGCGCCCCGGCCACGCTGCCGCCGAGCATGCAATCCAGGCAGCGCAACACGAGCGGCATCTCCAAGCCGAGCAGCATCTGCCCGCCGATTGGCGCCACGTCCACGGCGGCCAGCAGAGCTTCCGCCGGCAGCGAGGCTCTGGCCTCAGTCCAGGAAAGCTGGCGCGCGTCCACCTGATGCAACTCGCACGGCGCCCTCAGATCGGCCGCCATCCGTGTAGAGAGCGCCTTGCAGAAAGGAGTGAGCACCCGGCCGATGCGCCGGCGCAGCTCGGCATTGAACTTCGTCGGAGCTGAGAAGTCGAGCGCCTGGACTCGCGCGGCGAGACGACCATCCTCTGTCGCGTCAGCAAGCGCGTCAGGGGCAGGATCGGAGTCCTGCGGCTGCTCTGCAATCGGCTGCTGCACCGCGGTGCTCATCTGTGCGCGCTCCCTCTAGCCCTCTGCCGCGCCCACGTGCTGTCCGGTGGAGGGGTCGCCGGAAGCGTCCTCAACTGCGCTCTCCTGCTCGATCTCGCCCTCCTGCACGATCGTGGAGATACGCAGCCCGAACTTGTCGTCCACGACCACCACCTCGCCGGTCGCGATCGGCGTGCCGTTGACCAGCAGGTCGACGGGCTCACCGGCGAAGCGCTGCAGTGTCACGATCGATCCCGGGCGCAGCGCAAGGGTCTCGCCAACGGTCATCTGCGTGCGGCCAATCTCGACGCTCAGCTCCATCGGGATGCCGCTGATGCGTCGCAGGTCGACCTCGCCCTCGCCCTGCTCCTGCGAGGCGCTTGCGTCGAGCTGCTCGTATTCGATCTGCTGTGCCACGGCTGGCTTCTCCTGTGCTCGCTGCTACTGAACGGTGAAGTCTGGGAACAGAACCGATTCGACCTTCACGTCGGTCTGCTTCTCGATGTCTTGCAGGATCTCCTGCCTGATCGCGTTGCGGCTGCGCTGCGCCACCAACGTCCCGCTGGGCTGGCCGGTCACCACGTTGGTGATGATGCTGCGCACGAGTGCTTCCTCAGGCAGGGTTCCCTGCGCTTCTTCGCCACTGCCAGAGGATGTCTCGCCGGTCGTGCTGGCGCCGTCGCTCTGCCCTGGGGAGAGCAGCAGCGCGACGTTGAGCTTGATGTAGTGGCTTCCCTGGAGGTTGAGCAGGAAGCTCGCGGGCATCTGGTAGAGCGTGCCCTTCACCTTCAGCTTTTCGACCGGCTTGGGCTTGGCGAACGAGTAGGCCGCGCCGATCAGCACCACCAGGATCACGGGTATGACGATGAACTTGCGCTTGCCTTTGAGCATCTGCCTAGCCTTCGCCGTTGGTCGTTTGCGCTTGTTCAGAGCCGCCTTCGCCGGGGTCCGAGTAGAGCCGCTGCAGCACGATCTCCACGCGTCTGTTGCGCGCGCGACCGACGGCGTTTGCGTTGCTTGCGATCGGGTGCTGTTCGGCGTAGCCGATCGCGCTCAGACGGCTTGGGGTGACGCCCTGGCCGATCAGGAAGTTGACGACAGTGCTCGCCCGCGCGGTGGAAAGCTCCCAGTTGCTGGGAAATTCCCCGGTGTGAATCGGCACATTGTCGGTGTTTCCCTCGACTGCGATCGGGTGCACGCGGTCGATGTTGATCAGGCTCGAAGATCTTTTCCAGCAGCGGGGCGGCAGCGGGGGCGAGGGTCGCCTTGCCGGAGGCGAACAGCAGCTTGTCGGTGAGCAGGCGAATCACCAGGCCGCGTGGTTCGATCACCGCCTGCACGTAGGAGCTGAGGCCATGCTGGTGCGCGTAGGATTCGATCTCCTGCTTGAGGTGCACGAAGCTCTGCTGCTCCTGCTGGGCAGCCGCCGCCGCGCCGCCGGGAGCGCTGCGCAGGCTCGACGTTTTCGGTTCCAGCGAGAAGGGCATGATCGTCGCGGCAGACGTGGGATTCGGCACATGACTTGCTCTTTCGGTGGTGCCGGTCTTCTCCAGCGCCCGCCCGCCCGGCAGGATCTGGCCGGAGAAAGCCTCTTTGAGCGCCTGCTGCAGCGTCTTGAACTTCGAGATGTTGACCGAAGAGATCGAGAACAGCACCATGAACAGCGCCATCAGCAGCGTGATCATGTCCGCGTAGGTGAGCAGCCAACGCTCGGCGCTTTCCTCCTCCTCGCCACCATGCCGTCCGCGCCCGCGGGCCGATTTCCTTGCGCCGGCCATGGCTACGCCGCCTCCGGCTGCAGGCTTGGCGCCGGCGCGGCGCTGCTCGACTTCTGCTCTTCGGTGCGCTCGACCGGCGGCAGGTAGGACATCAGCTTGTCGGCTACCAGCCGCGGGTTGTCGCCCGCCTGGATGGAAAGGATGCCCTCCAGGGTCATCATCCGCAGCTCCACCTCTTCGGCGGAGATCGCTTTGAGGCGATTGGCGATCGGCAGGAAGATCACGTTCGCCGAGCCGACGCCCATCAGCGTGGCAAGGAAGGCGGAGGAGATCGAGGGACCGAGTGTGGAGGGGGCGGATAGGTTCTGGAGCACGTGCACGAGGCCCATCACGGTGCCGATGATGCCCATGGTGGGCGCAAACCCGCCCGCCTTCTCAAACGGCTTGGCGGCCGCCTCGTGGCGGGCGGCCATGCCATCGACCTCGGCCTCGACGATCGTGTGGACCATCTCCGGATCGGTTCCGTCCACGACCAGCTGCAGGGCGTTGCGGGTGAAGGAATCCTCGATCTCGGGCAGCGTCGCGTCCAGCGCGAGCAGTCCCTCCCGCCTGGCCTTGTCCGCGAGGGAGACCAGCAGGTCCAGGCGCCCGCGCATGTCCGGCGGGTCGGCTTTGAAGGCCATCTTGTAGAGGCTCGGGATGCGCTTCATCGAGCGCATCCCTACGCTCGCGAGCGTCGCGCCGCCGGTGCCGCCCATGATCGTGATCAGCGCCGAGATGTTGATGAACGTGGCCGGGCTGGTGCCGTCCATCATCGCGCTCAGCAGCAGCGCGAAGATGCCCACCCCGATTCCGATGGCTGTGGCTGCCTTCATCTCTGCTTCTCAGCTCTCACGCGCACGGTCCTCATCAACCTCGTTCATCGACCGGGGGCGGCGATACTTCAGTGGCCGCCGCCCCCGATGGCCGCAAGCGCTGGTCGGGCACCCAGCGCTCTGGCTGGCTCGCCGCTGCGCGCCCGGAAGCTGGCGGTTCCTGGCTCGGTGCCGGCAGATGAGTCATCCAGCAACTGCGAGCGGTCCCGCAGTGCAGCTGAGAGCACCTGCACCCGCCAGTCGCGGACCGCATCGGTGACCTGTTCAGGAGAGTCTGCGACCACGACCTTCGCGCTCGTGGCGAGCGTTATCACCGTGTCGGGAGTGGACTCGACCGAGACGATCAGGTCCGGGTTGAGCATGAGCTCCTCCCCGGTGTGACCGAGCCTGTGCAGCGTGATCATTGCCTTGCCCCTCTCATGTCGTCTTGGAATCAGATGTGCTCTGCGGGCGATCACTGGACCATGCTCACGGCCGCGGAGAGCATTTCGTCGGCGGTGGTGATCACGCGCGAGTTGGCCTGATAGCCGCGCTCGGCGGTGATCATCGAGGTCATCTCGCTGGCCAGGTCGACGTTTGACATCTCAAGCTCGCCCGCGATCGTGGCGCCGAAGCCCTTGGTCGCCGGCGTGCCCACGATCGGCGCGCCGGAGTTCGGCGTCTGCGCCCACAGCGAGCCGCCGAGGCGCTCCAGGCCCGCCTGGTTGGGGAACTGGGCCAGCGAGATGTAGCCCGCGGTCACCTGCTGCTGGTAGGTGGGCGATGCCGGGTTCTCGTCGAGGTAGCTGACGGCCCCGTCTTCGCCGATCGAGACGTTGGCCGAGCCGGGCGGGATCTCTATGTATGAGTCTTCGGTGCCCGGCGCGTAGGTGCTCACGCCGCCTTCGGTGGTGGCCACCGCGTTACGGCCGATCACATACTGGCCTGTCTCAGTCGTCAGGAAGCCGTTGGCGTCGGTCGTCAAGTCGCCCGCGCGCGTGTAGTCGACGGTCGCCGGCAGTTTGGCTGTGAACGGCGCTTCGGTGGGCGGGACGCCCGTGCCCACGCGCAGGAAGCCGTTGCCCTCGATCGCGATGTCCATCGGGTTGTTGGTGGGCTGGAAGGCGCCTTCGCCCATTTCGTTGACCGTCGCGTCGACCTGCACGCCGAGGCCGACCTGGACCGGGTTGGTGCCACCGGTTGCGCCGTTGGCGCCGGAGGATCCGCGCAGGATCTGGGTCAGCGAGTTGGCGAAAGTGGTGCTTACCGCCTTGTAGCCAACGGTGTTGACGTTGGCCAGATCGTTGGCCGTCACATTCAGCATCGTCTGGTTTGCGTCCAGGCCGCTGATCGCGGCATACATTCCGCTCATCATGGTTTGCTCATCTCCTTCTGCGGCCTCCTCACAGAGGTCCAGCCGCGTCGCTTTGACAGCGTCATGCGATTACGGCGCTGTCGATGTTGGTAAACACCTGCTCCTTCATGTGCTCCTGCGGAACTGCGGTGAGCACTGTCTTGTTGGTGACTGACACCACGAACGCGGTGTCGTCCACAAGCACGACCGAGGCGCGCGAGCCCTTGCTGGCCGCGCGTCCGACTCCCTCGTTCAGGCGCCCGAGGGTGGAGGCGTCGAGCGCCACGCCGCGCCGTTCCACGCGCTGAAGGGCGTGCCGAGAGAAGCGCAGCTGGGTAGCTTCGTTGGCGGCTTCGCTGTCGGCCTGCACCCCTTTGAGGACGTCGGCGAAAGGCTGTGCGGGCGCAGAGCCGCTGCCGGCGCCACGTGCGGCCGGTGTGGAAGCCGGCGTCGCCGCGGGCGCTGCGGCGCCGGGCGGCAGCAGGGCTGGATTGGTGATTGCGCTCATCGCAGTGAACCTTCAGGAGACCTGCGTCACCTTGCTCATTTCGATCCCGGTCTGGCCGTCGATCGTGACCGTGATCCCGGAAGTCGTTCGCTGGACGCCTTCGACGGTGCCCTTTTCGAGCTTGCCGAGTGGGCTGGTGTAGGAGACTTCGTGGCCGATCAGCTGCACCGCGCCCGAAAGCTCGCTGGTGCTTGCGAGATTGGTGATCTGCTCCAGCTGGGTGAAGGTCGCGAGCTCGTTGACGTATTCGTTGCTGTTGCCCGGTTCCATCGGGTTCTGCTCCTGCAGCTGGGCCACCATCAGCTTCAGGAAGCCTTCCTGGCCGAGTTCGCCCTTCGGGTTGGTGGGCGTGGTGGCAGACGGCGTGGCGCTCGCCACCGTGGCGGTCGGTATCTGGGTCATTGCTCCTGTCCTCCGCTTCTCAGGCGAGCACGTCGATGAGCGCGCTGGTGGATGAAAGTGAGACGGTGCTTGTCGGGCTCGCGGCAGCGATCTCTTCTGCTTGCTCGCCTGCGGGCGTCGATCGAGCCGGCTGCTGCTGCGAACGCTGCGGGCTCTGGCCGCCCGCCTGGGCCTGCTGCTGGGCGAATGAGCCGACGTCGAGGCGCAGCAGCGAGATGCCGAGCGAGCTGAGCGTGTTGTGCAACTCGCTCTGCCCGGAGGCGATCGCCTGGGCGCCGGCGGAGGTCTCGGCGCTGACGCGCGCCACGAGTCCTTCATTGGTTTGAGTGAGGTGGATCCTCACCGCGCCTAGCTCGGCAGGTTCGAGTGAGATCTGAGCCTGAGCGGCGCCCTGGCGGCTGGCCAGCGCGACGGTCGCGTGGATCGTCTCGATCGTCTCCTGCATGTTGGCGCCGTAGGTCCAGGGCAGCGCTTGCGCGCCCACGTTGGGGGCCGCAGCGGCCGCAGGGCCACTTGCGGATCCGGCGGTATTTGCCTCACCGGCGGCCGACGTTCCCTGCACGCCTCCGTCGCCAGCGAGGCTCGACTGCGTGCCGTCGGTCGCGTGGACGGCTGCGGTGAGGTTCTGGCCACCGGGCGCGAGGTGCCCGCCGGCGCCGGTCGAACGCGATGCGACCTGCGTGGTGGAGGTGCTGCCGGATCGCGTCTGGCCCGCAACTTCCTTCAGCGGCGTCGCGCTTGCATTGACGTTGCTGGTGCTTGAGATCTTCGCGCCGCCCGGGGCCGATGAGTCGAGCCACGGAAGGTGCAGCCGAAGGTTGCTCGCGGCCGCCCCGTTCGTCTGCGCGGTGGGCTGCCCTGACGGTGTCACGGCTTCGGTGCCGTCCTGCGCCAATACGCTGCCACCCGCAGTCGTGCCGGTCGCCGGCGGTGCATCTGTGGGCCCCGGCCTGGATGCCGCGGGCTCGACGGGCGCCCGGTCTTGGCCTTGTTGCTGCGAGCCGTCGGCCTGCGCGATCCCGGTCGCCGCATCGGCGGGCGCCGATGTGGCCGTGGCCTTCGAGGAGGCCGTCGTCGGTAGCGCATCGCGCTGGCTGTCTGGCCCCGCGCCGGCAGCGGCCTGTACCGGCGCTGCCTGTGCTGTCGAGTTGCTTGCGCCCGCGGTCGTGTCGAGGTTCACTGCACCAGGCTCCACGTGCTCAGTGGCAAGCGCGGTTGCGCCGGACTGTGCCTGGCTCTCACCTGCAGTCGCGGCGTCTGCGGCGCTTGTACCGACCTGCGATACGAGGTCCGTCGAACCTTTTGAGCTCGCCTTGGCATCGGCGGAGTGCGAGTGACCCGCACCGCGGCCAAGATCGGTGCCGGAAGCCTGGCTGGCTCTGCCGCTGGAGCTTGTGGTTGCTTCGGATCGGCTTGTAGTCAGGTCCGCTGCGGCGCCCGGTTGAGCTGCGCTTGCCAAAGCTTCTGGGTCGGTCGCAGCTTCGCGGCCGCCAACGGCCTTTGACACGCTCTGCTTTTCGTGCTGGCCTTCCGCAGTGGCGGTCCGGGCCATTGAATCTTCGAGGGCGCCTTGGAAGCCGGGGCCGGGCGGCCCTGCATCCGGTGGCCCCGTGAGGCTTTGGGGCGTCGCGCCCGGCGCCTGGGGAGGGGCTGCCATTGCGGTCATGCGCGGGTAATCGGACGGCGCAACGGCATCTTGAGGAGCGCTGGAGGTGCAGGCGGCCACTCAGCGACGAGCGCTACTCGACAGCGTTCATAGCGGCGAGATCAACGCTCTTCATCGATGACGCCACGCGTGCGTTCGAGGTCCGCGATGTCAAGCAGATCCTGTGGACGCCCTGCGGCCGTCTTCATCGCGATCAGGTCATCTGCCGAGGCGAACGTCACGGGAGTCTCTATGCCCGGCACAAGCGCCGTGACTGCATGATCTTGCAGCTGGTCATACCCTGTCGTGCCAGGCACGTATTGCATTACGTCCAGGCGACCAAATCGAGTCGTAAGCACCCAATTGCCACCCGCCGCAAGACCCTCGGCGTCGAGCTGCACCGGGAGCTCGCTGAGGTCGAAATCGTCGGCAAGGTTCGGCCGTGCCTCGATGTCTCGCAGCGCGGCCGCAAGTCGCGCCAGGTTCGCGGCGTCAGGCGCAGGCACGACATCGAGGTCCTTCGTCGCTCGCACGATGCCGTGGGCCGCAAGCGAGAAACCGCCGATCACCACGAAGTCGACTGCGCGGGCGATCAGGCTCTTCAGCAGTTGATCGGCGTGGAGCGCTTGTGGACGCTCCTCGACGCTCTCGTCTGGCTGTGTGCCTTGCTCATCCATGTCCAGGTCGGCTTGCCGCGATGCCTGTCAGCAGGCGACTCAACTCGATCGCCTCCGAGACGCGCTCGCCGGGTGTGCTTTCTCTCAATTGCCAGCGCAGATCATCGGTGCTGATATTGCCGTGTGGGCTCGGCGTCGAGCTGAGCACAAGCTGCTCTCCCATCGCACGCAAGAGCCGCTGCAACGTTGCGACGCCGGGCGACGTCTTTCCCAGCTCGATTCGACTGATCTGGGCCTGGCTGGTGCCTGCACGTCGAGCGAGGGTCTGCTGATCGAGCTTATGCCTGCGTCTAGCGTCGGCGAGCAAGTGAGCAGCCTCATCCATATCTACACCATATCTGATGTAGGCGCGCAGTGGCTGCGCTATGTCCACTCACCGATAAGACTGCGCGTTGGCCAGCACTTTGGCCACATAGGCTTCGGTTTCAGGGTATGGCGGCACGCCGCCGTACTCGTGCACTGCGCCCGCGCCTGCGTTGTAGGCCGCCAGGGCGTAACTCACATTGCCTCCAAACTGGTGCAACAACTCGCCAAGCAGCTTGGCTCCGCCTTCGATCGACTGAGTGGGGTTTAGCGGTTCGCTGACCCCGAGGGAGGCAGCGGTGGAGGGCATCAACTGTGTGAGGCCCATCGCGCCGGCGCTGCTGCGTGCGGCGGGGTTGAAGCCAGACTCCTGCTCTATGAGGCCCTTCAGCAGTGCCGGTTCCACGCCGTTGCGCTCGGCAGCCTGCTGGATCAGAGATTCGTACGCGGATACTCCGCTGCTGGCGCCATTTGCGTCCGTGGCGCTTGCCGGCGCAAGGGTGGAAGCGGGCAGCGGGTAGGAACTGCCGGTTCCGTAGGTTGGCGCAAGGCCGCTGTAGGACGCGTAGGTGGGGGCGGCGCTCGCGGTTGCGGCGGTGGCTTCGCCGGTCGCGCCGGCTTGCGAGGCGCTGCCGATCGCATCGGCCGCCAGCGCAGAGCTCGCTTCGCCGGCCGCGCCTTCGCTGACCGGTTCGGCTTCTGCGCCGGGCAGCGCTTCGGGAGCGGAACTCGGTATCGCTTCGGGTTCCGGTCCGGCTTCCTGGGCGGAGCTTGCGGCTTCAAGCGCCGTGGCAAAGCTTGCTTCGCCGGTGGGAGCGGCACCTTCTGCCGTCTTGGCGGCGAGCTGTTCGACCTGGCTAGATCGTGAGAGTGCGGCGGCTTCGGCCGGCGTGATCAGGATGCTTGCGATTGGGCTGCTCATCGCTGCTCACCCTTCGCTTGGGACGCCACCCTCGCCGGGGCGGCGCTCACGCGACGCTCCGCCGAAAGCGGTCGAGGGCGATCTCGTCGAGCGTCTCGCCTTCGCGGCGGGCCATCTCGCGGACGTGGTCGTCGCGGTGGCGCTCCTTCAGGCGCTCGAGCATCTGATGGTCCTTTGCGGCGGCTCGCAACGCAGCGCCGCGGTCTGCGACCTCGCCGGCGCTGCGTCGCAGCTCTCGCACGCCGTGCCGGCGCTGCTGCTCCACGCGCTCCACGAACGCCTGGCTTGCAATCAGGTCCTCGGCGCTGAGCGCGCCCTGGACGCCCGCGCCGCGCTGGCCCTCGTGTGCCTGCGCCAGGCGGTCGTCCACCTCGCGCAGCCGCTGCTCGCTGTCGGAGAGCCTACCCATCGCTTCAGCAAGCTCCTGCTGCGCGATCTCCTCCTTGCGTTCGCGCAATGCGCGGACGCGCTCCAAGCGGAAGCGGAACCCCGAGTCGGACATGCCTCGTTAATCGGTTCGCCGCGCCGTCTCTTGAGTCTCGGCCGCGGCGTCGCCTCATCGCCTGTGTGCCAGGCGGCCGCCAATCACCGTGCGAGCACGACCGCTGCCTCAGGCGTTGCGGCCTGGAAGCTGAGGCTCTCCTGCAGGTAGAGGCGTACGACCTCAGCGTCGTGCGAGTCATACCCGATCGAGAGGTCCTGGCCACACTCGAGCAGGAAGTCACCGCCGCGCTGGCTGACTAGCACACCGCCACGCACGCCCGGTGCCCACACGATCGGCCCGTCGAGGATCTGACGCAAATGGTCGAGCAGGGGGTAGCCGCCGTGATCGGTGCTCTGCACCACGCGGCGGTGCTCCTCTGAGCCGAGAGCGAGCGCGTAGGGGCCAGCGATCCCGCTGCCCAGCAGCAGCTCGATACCCGCCGCAATCGCGCTCAAGTAAGCCTCTGCTCCCTCGCCGAGCGGAATCGGAGGATGCGGGCATGCCTCCGTGATGCCCGTGAGCGCGTCGCCCCACCCGTGGAAGACGGCGATGTTCTCGGCGACGGCGATCCGATGCGCGGCGCGGTCGAGCGCATCGAGATCGGGATCCGCGGCGCCGCGGTCGGCGTCGCGCAGCTCCGCACGCGAGATCTCGAAGTCCGCGCGGGTCTCGACCAGGGGCAGCACGCGTCGCTGCAATCCGCTCACACCTGCGCCTGCTGGCGCAGGAAGCGGGCTCGTTCGCCCCAGATTGCTCGCCGAGTAGGCCCAGCCGTGCGGCCCGGAGAAGTCGACGAGCTTGCGCGCCGCCAGCGCAGGCAGCAGCCTCTGCCTGGCCTCCTCGTCGAGCAGTTTCCAGCTGGCGTCGCTGATCGGCGCGTGCGACCTCAGCAGGTGGCCGCCCACGGCAATGTCTTGGTCGAGGCTCACAGCTTCCTCCTTGCTCGATGTCTTCTCAGATCAACGGCGACGCGACCGGTATCGCGCAAGGACACTGTAATGAGGCGGGCCGTGAGAAAGATTGCAGACCGCTCGCCTGCGTGATCACATCGCCGATGAGTCTGGCCTTTCGACTTTTGCGGGTGTAGTCTCGTAGGCGAGATGAGTTCCCCATCGGCAACGCTCGACAGGGTGCCTGCGCAGACCGATCCCGCGGCCGCTGCGCGCCGCGAGCCGCAGCTGCCGCCCGGTCTGCGGTGGCCGCGACTGCTGCAGACTCTGCTTTGGGCCACCCAGCCGGGCCTCATGGCGCGCTATGGCGCCTGGCGCTATGGAGACACCTTCACCCTGCGTCCCTTCGCCATCGGCGATGTGGTCGTGATCACCTCTCCACAGACGATCAGGGAGGTGTTCATGGGCGACCGGGACGTCTTCCACGCTGGAGAGGCCAATGCGATGATGGGTCCGATCACGGGCCTCAATTCGCTGCTGCTGCTCGATGGCGAGCGTCACCTCCGTCACCGCAAGATGCTCACCGGCCCTTTCCACGGCGAGGCGGTGCGCAGCTATCGCGAGCAGGTCGCCGAGATCGCAGCCGACGAGGTCAAGCGCTGGCCGGTTGGGAGTACGTTCCCGATCCGTCCGCGCATGCAGGCGATCACGCTCGAGGTGATCCTGCGCGCGGTGATCGGCGTCAGCGACGAGCGCAGGCTGTCACGGCTGCGCGATCTGCTCACGCGAATCACAGGTGTCGGGATCGTGGAGATGTGGGTGATGTGGGCGTACCCCGGTATGGCCAGACGTCGTCGCTTCCGGGCGCTCAGCACTCTGCGGATCCTGCCCGAGATCGACCGGCTGCTCCATGAGGAGATCGCCGCGCACCGTGCGCAGTGCGCGGGGCGCAATGACGTGCTCTCACAGCTGATCGCCGCTGCCGATGAGAACGGAGACGGACTGAGCGACGTGGAACTCCGCGATCACCTGATCACGCTGCTGGTCGCCGGACATGAGACGACGACGACGGCCCTGGCATGGTGCTTCGAGCGGCTGCTGCGCCATCCGCACGTGCTCGAGCGCCTTCAGGACGAACTTGCTGTGGGCAACGGAGAGGACTATCTGGAGGCCGTGATCAACGAGACGCTGCGGGTGCGGCCGGTGCTCGACGCCGTCTGGCGCAAGCTGACTGAGCCGGCGATCGTGGAGGGACGGCTGCTGCCCGCGGGCACGCTGGTGATGCCATCCATCTTCCTCGTGCACGACTCCCCGCAGGCCTTCGAGGATCCGTCGAGCTTCCGGCCCGAGCGCTTCCTTGAAGGCAGCGCGCAGCCGTACACCTTCATCCCCTTCGGCGGCGGCCCTCGCCGCTGCATCGGAGCGAGCTTCGCCACGATGGAGATGAAGGCGGTCATCTGCACCGTGCTGCGGGAGGTGCAGCTGCGCGCTCCGACGCAGCGGTCTGAGCGCATGAAGGTTCACCACATAACGATGGTGCCGGCCAAGGGCGGGCAGGTGATCGTCGAGGACCGCCAGGTCCGCGGCGCTATCTGAGGCTGCCGATGCCCAGCGAGGGGTCGTTTCGCTCCGGGCACGGCGGCTCCTGTTCGGATTGATCCTCGGCCGAAGACGAGATTGCCGTTGGAGGCGGCAGCTCCTCCAGCAGATCCAGCGCCGGAACGAAGAACAGGCTCCCGGTGATCGCGGTCGAGAAGTCAAGGATGCGGTCCGTGGTGCCCGGCGGGTTGCCGATGAACATGTTGCGCAGCATCTGCTCCAGGACTCGGGGATCGCGCGCATATCCGATGAAATAGGTGCCGAACTCGCCGTCGCCCACCGTGCCGAAGGGCATGTTGTAACGGAGCACCTGGCGCTCGGTGCCGTCCGCTTCCACGATCGTGTTCAGCGCGACATGCGAGTTGCTGGGCTTCACCTCATCCGGAAGCTCGATGTCGCTCAGCTTCGTGCGGCCGACGATCATCTCCTGCTCGGCCACTGAAAGCGCGTCCCACGTACGCAGGTCGTGAAGGTAGCGCTGCACGATCACGTAGCTGCCGCCGGCGAAGTGGGCGTCCTCCTCGCCGATCAGGGTTGCCTCGGGCGCCGCCTGGCCGATCGGGTTCTCGGTGCCGTCCACGAAGCCGAGCAGATCGCGCTCGTCGAAGGACTTGAAGCCGTGGACCTCATCCACAACCTGTGCGCTTGGACCGAGGCGTTCCACCAGCCGCTGTGCAAGCTCGAAGCAGAGATCGATCCGGCTGGCGCGGATGTGAAATAGCAGGTCTCCCGGGGTCGCGGGGGCCTCATGGCGCTCCCCTGCGATCTCGGCGAATGGGTGCAGCGCAGCGGGGTGTGGGCCGCCCACCATGCGATCCCACAGCCGCGATCCGATGCCCACCACGCAGCTCAGCTCACCGTCAGAGATACGAAAGCCGACCGAGCGGATCAGGCCGCCGACATCGCCGAGCGCCGCGCGGATCTCGGTCTCTGAACCCTCATTCACACAGAGCACAAGGAAGATCGCCGCCTCTGTGGGCGCCTGGATGATCGCCTGGGGCTCCGGGGCTTGCCTCATTGCCGTTGCTTTCTGCTTCTCAACGCTTCGCGTCAACCGTGCTGAACTGCCAGCGAAGCCCAGGGCCAAACTCGAGAACCGTGCCACCTGGGCTTATCAATTCCCAATTGGGTGGATCCTCCTCCGCTTCCGCCTGCGCGGGCTTGAGGATGCACGTCGAGCCGTCGGAGAGCAGGCACCGCAGCTGCCGGGTCGTCTCATCGATCTGGGCCTCCTCGACCGATCGCCCGATCAAATTGCTCGGGTCGGAGGGTGAGTAGCTTGCATCCTGGCTAGCGAGATGCCATATGCCACCGTGCGGGTCGCGAATGGCGACGTGGAGCACATCTGGATGAGCCACACGAGCGTCGACGATCGCTCCGCGCAGTGAGCGGACGAAACTCATCGGAGATGCATCGAGCGCTACAGCTGTTGCCATGCTTCCCGCCATTCTCGCAGCCAGCCGAGCATCTCTCCATAGCTCATGTCCGCAGCCACAACGCCAGAGGCCTTCTCGTCATGCAACGCCTCACTGGCCGCATAGCGCTCTTCGACGGTCAGCCCTGCCTCCCGGCAAGCTTGACGGAATTGCTTGATGTCGCGCTTGCGACTCACAGGCGCCGCGAGTTTATTCGCGGCTTGGGATGCCTACAGCCGCAACGCCGGAATCGCCGACGGGGCGTTGTCCACCACCACGACCTGCGGTTCAACGAGCATCGGCTCCGCGTCAACCACCGGTTCATCGCTGCGGTCGAGCGCCGCATTCAGCGAGGCCGCGAGTGCCACCAGCGCCGCGTCGCTCTCGTTCGGGTCGCTGCGCTCGCCGACGCTCTGGCGCAGAAAGGCATCGATCTGCTGCTTGTGGGCAAGCGCCGCATCCAGCGCAGAGTCGCTGCCGGGTCGGTAGGCGCCGATCGAGATCAGGTCTTCCTTATCGCGCAGCGCGGCCAGAGCGGCTCGCACGCTCTGCCCGGCGGCGATCACCTCGGGCGTGGCTATGTCCGAGATCAGGCGCGAGAGGCTCTGCAACACGTCGATCGCCGGATAGTGACCGGCGTGTGCCAGCGAGCGGGTGAGCACGACGTGGCCGTCGAGGATCGAGCGAACGGCGTCGGCGATCGGCTCGTTCATGTCATCGCCGTCGACGAGCACGGTGTAGAGGCCGGTGATCGAGCCCTGCGGATTGGTGCCGGCGCGCTCCAGCAGGCGCGGCAGCAGCGCAAAGACGCTCGGCGTGTAGCCGCGTGTGGCGGGCGGCTCGCCGATCGCCAGGCCGACCTCGCGCTGGGCCATCGCGAACCTTGTCACCGAGTCCATCATCAGCATCACGTCGTGGCCTTCGTCGCGGAAGTGCTCGGCGATCGTGGTCGCGGTGAACGCCGCCTTGATGCGGACGAGCGCCGGCTGGTCTGAGGTCGCCACGACAACGACTGAGCGCTCGATCGCATCGCCGAGGTCGCGCTCGATGAACTCGCGCACCTCGCGGCCACGCTCTCCTACCAGCGCGATCACGTTCACCGAGGCGCTGCTTGAGCGGGCGATCATTCCCAGCAGCGAGGACTTGCCCACGCCCGAGCCGGCGAAGATGCCAAGGCGCTGGCCGCGGCCGCAGGGCGTAAGGCCGTCCAGCGCGCGCACGCCGAGACCCACGCGCTCGGTGATGCGCGGGCGGCTGAGTGGGTCCGGGGGCGCGGCGATCGTAGAGCGCGGGACGGTGATGCTGCGGCGCGTGCATCGCTCGCCTGCGCCGAGATCGTCCTGAAACGGGCGGCCGAGCCCATCAAGCACGTGCCCGAGCAGGTGAGGGCCGGCCGCGACGCGAAACGGCGCGCCGGTGCCTTGGACCTTGGTTCCGGGGCCGATGCCTTGCAGCTCGCCGAGCGGCATCAGCAGCGTGCGTCCTTCTCTGAAGCCGACGACCTCGGCGCTGACAGGCGGGCGGTCGCGGCCGGCGCTGATCTTGCAGACCTCGCCGACCTCGGCGACCAAGCCGGTTGCCTCGATGATCAGGCCGATTAGGTTGTTCACGCGCCCGTGGCGGCCGAGCAGCTCGGCGCGGCGCAGGGCGCCCGCAGCCCTGCCCATCAGATTGGTCGGTATCTGCGACTCCGCGATCATGGCTGCGGCCTTTGGCCAAGCTCGGCGACGATCACTTCGCGCGCCTTCTCAAGCTGAGTGGCCACGGTGGCATCGACCTCGCCCTCGGAGGTGCGCACGATCGCTCCGCCGCGGCCGACGCGCCGGTCCGCCTGGACTTCGCAGAGCTCGATGCCGCCGGCTTGGCCACGCAGCCGATCGAGCGATGCCGTGACCAGCTCCAGATCGGCGGGGTCGACGAGAATCGTCAGCCTGCGCCTGTCGGCGATCGGGCGCAGAGCGTCGGTGACGACGTCCAGGATGCGCTCGGGCTGGACCTCGATCGTGCCGTGGACGATCTTGGCTGCGAGCTCGAGCGCCAGTTCGACGGCGTCGTGGGCGAGCGCGATCGTCATCTGCTCGCGCTGGGCGAGCTCGTGATCGAGCGCTTGGCTGAGAGCCGCCGCTGCGGCCTCGACCGCGCTTCGTCCCTCGACCTGCCCTTCGGCGATGCCCTGTTGGAAGCCTTCGCTGCGCGCCTGCTCGCGGACCGCATCCGCCTGCGCCTGTGCAAGCACGATCATCTGCTGAGGCGCGTGCGGGTCCGGCGGTGCGGAGGACTGCAGGTGCTCGAAGGCGTAGAGCGTCGCCGACGCTGACGCGCCTGTGTCCGCGCTCTCAGACAACGTCGCTCTCGGCGTCGTCATCGCCGCGCGCGATCACGATCGTGCCCGCTTCCTCGAGCCTTCTGACCACGGCGACGATTCGGCCCTGGGCGGCGTCGACGTCGCGCTTGCGCTGCGGCTGCTGGATCTCGAGCTCCTCGATCAGCATCGCGGCGCCGCGCTCTGACATGTTGGAGAGCACGCCCTGCTTGACGGCCTCCGGCGCGCCGCGCATCGCCAGCACGAGATCCTTCTGGTCGGCCTCGCGCAGCACCTGCTGGATCGCGCGGTCGTCGAGCTTGACGATGTCCTCGAAGACGAACAGCATGCGCCGCACCTCTTCGGCCAGCTCGCCGTCCTCGCTGCCGAGATGGTCGAGCACCACGCGCTCGGTGGAGCGGTCGGTGTGGCCGAGGATGTCCGCAAGCGCTTTGACGCCACCGGCCGTCGCGTACTCCTGCTGGACCACGACCGAGAGCTTCTGGCGGATGATCTCCTCGATCTGATGGACGATCTCGGCGCTGGCGTCACCCATGCGAGCGATCCGCAGCGCGACCTCCGCGCGCATGCCCTCCGGCAGGCGCGCGAGCACCTGGGCGGCCAGGCTCGAGTGCAGGTTGGCGACCACGAGCGCCACGGCCTGCGGCGACTCTGTCTTCAGGAACGCCGCGATCTGCTCTGGCGGAGTGCGGCGCAGGAACTCGAAGGGCCGCATCTCGGTGAGGCTTGAAAGCCGCCCGAGCAGCTCGGCCGCCCGCTCGGAGCCGAGCGCCTTCTCCAGCACTTCGCGGGTCAGCTCCAGCCCGCCGGAGACGGCGATCTGCTCCTCGGTCAGGTGGGCGAGCTCGACCATGATCGACTCGGCGGTGCGCTCGCCGACCGCGTCGAGCTTGCTCATTTCCAGCGAGAGCGCTTCCACCTCGTCCTCGCCGAGGTGCTGAATCACGCTTGCGGCGCGCTCGGCGCCCAGAGCAGCGATCAGCACGGCGGCCTTGCGGCGGCCCGGCATGCGCTCCAGCGCATGAACGGGCAGCGCGGGCGCCTCCTGGATCGGCGGCAGCTCGATGCTCACCGGCTCAGTCCTCCTTCATCCAGCTGCGCAGCTGCTTGGCGACGGTGTCGGGGCTGCTGGCGGCGAGCTCCTCCACCCGCTGGCGCGCGGGGCTGCCGCTGGCGACCAGCTCCGGCTCGGGAGCGGGACTTGCGGTTTCGCGTTGCAGCTCGGAGAGCGGCATCGGCATCTCCAGCTCGCTCAGCCAGACCGGCTCGTGGTCGATCTTCTCGCGCTCACGCTTACGCAGGAAGCGAGTCGTGAAGAACAGGAACACGACCGCGGCGATCCCGAGCAGCGCGTCCTTGGCGTAGCTCATCATGCTGCTGGAGGAGGAGGCGGCCGCGCTCGGCGTCTTGGCGAACGCCATCCTGGCGATGGAGAGTGTGTCACCGCGCTTGGCTTCTATTCCGGCGGCGTTGGTGATCGCTTCGCGGACCGCCGGGACGGCGGCGGCGGGCACGGAGTTGTCCAGCAGCACCGAGACGTGCTCGCCGGTGACAGCTCCAGGCGCGACGGCGGTGTGCAAGACCGTCTTTTCGACGCCGAGCGTGGTGTTGGTCACTTCGTGCTTGTAGTTGGACTTGCCGCCGGAGGTGGTCGCGTAGGTGGGGATCGTGGCGGTGCCGGTGCCGTTGGCGGCGCCCGCTCCGTTGCCGGTCAACGTCTCGAGGTTCTTCGATTGCTGCAGCGGCACGCCCTTCTTGCCGTACTTGAGCTGTTCTTCGGTGGTCTTGTTCAGATCGAGGTTGGCGTGGACCTGGACCTGCGTCTTGCCCGGCCCGAGCGTCTGGGCGAGCATCGCCTCAAGGCCGGCGGCGGCCTGCTGGTCATATTTGGTTTCGGCTGCCTGGGTGGTGTCCGCTTCGCTGCCTTCACCGCCTTCGGAGCCCTGCGTGGGCCAAAGCAGCTGTCCGGAGCCTTCGGTGATGGTGACCTGGTTCAGCTTCAGCCCCGGGACGCTTGAGCCGACCAGGTGCGCGATGCCGCGTACCGCGCTCGGTTCAAGCGCGCCGGAGGTGGTCAACAGCACCGCCGCAGAGGAGGGCTGCTGGCTTTCGGCGAAGACCTGGCTCTGGGCGCTTGGCAGCACGAGCTCGACCTGGGAGCCCGAGACGCCCTGAATCTGGTCGATCGTCTGCTCCAGCTGCCCCTGCAGCGCTCGCTGGTAGGTGACCTGCTGCTGGAAGTTGCTTTCGCCGAGGCTGGTTTTTTCAAACAGTGAGAAGCCGGGCTGGCTGCCGTCGCCGAGCATGCCGGCGCTCGCGAGCGCGACGCGAGCTTCGGCGACCTTGTTGGACTGGACTGCCAGCGCCGTGCCGTTGTTCTGCAGCTCGTAGGGGATGCCCTTCGCGCTCAGCGCCGCCGTCATCTTGCCGGTCTGCGCAGGTTCGATGCCGGTCATCAGCGTCGAGTAGCTCGGCGCCGAGATCATGTGCATGAACAGATAGATGACCAGGATCCCGCCGACGGTCGCACCGCCGGCGACAAGCCAACCGCGGGTACTCAGACGTGAAGCCAGCTGGGTGAACTTGGGCATGATCTCTTAGGTCGATTCCCGATCTAGATCTGGGTCTGGAAGATGTTTTGCAACGCTTCGGTGGCCTTCGCTCGCATCTGTGATGCGAGCTGTATCTCAAGCTGCGCGTTCTCGACGGTCACCACCGCGGCCTCAGGGTTTGAGGTCGTGCCGGTCGCGACCCCGGTGGCTGCCGACTGCGCCGCGTTCTGCGAGGCTTCAAGCGAGGAGATCGCTTTGCCGAGCGCACCGGCGAAGCTGCCTTCGCCCCCGGCCGCGCCGGCTGCTTGCCCTCCACCGGCTTCGGTCGAGGTGGAGGGGGTGAGCGGCGCGACGTGAAAGCCGCCGCCGATGCCGCCGACAGGCGGGATCATTTGAGGATCCCGAGAGTCGAGTTGAACATCGACTTGGAGGTCTGCATCGCGGTCACATCCGCCTCGTAGGCGCGCGACTCGGAGATCAGGTCGGTCATTTCGGTCACCGTGTCGACATTGGGCATCCGCACATACCCCTGGGCGTTTGCTTCGGGGCTGCCGGGGTTGTAGACCAGTTGGCCCGGGGTCTGGTCGCTGACGATGCCGGCCACCTGCACGCCACCGGCGGGGCCGCCTTCGCCGGTGCTGGCGGGCATAAGCGTGCTCGCGCCAGCGCCGCCGCTTTCCGCTTCTGCGCCTTCGCCACCTTCCTGTTCGATCGCGCCGGCAAGCGCCGAGCTGAAGCTCGAGGAGCCGATCTGCTGCAGCTCCACTTCCTGGCGCTGGTAGGGGCCACCGGAAGGGGTGCGGGTGGTCTGCGCGTTGGCGAGGTTCTCGGAGGTGACGTCCATCCGCACCCGTTCGGCGCTGAGGCCGCTGCCGGCGATGTCGATCGCGTCGAAAAGTCCCATTACTGCAGCCCCATCGCTGCCAGCAGCGTCGTGTTCTGCGCGCCGAGCATCTGGCTGAGCGTCTCGTAGTCCAGGCCGTTTTCGGCCAGCAGCGCCGATTCCTGGTCGACGCTCACACCGTTGCCGTTCGGCGAGACGACCTGCGACTGGGATTCGGGTGTGAACTGCACCGATTCCAGCGATTCTTCGTTGCCGATCGCGCTGCGCAGCGTGGCTTGGAAGTTGACGTCCTGGCGTTTGTAGTCAGGCGTGTCCGCGTTGGCGATGTTGTTGGTCAGCAGCGTCTGCCGCTGCCACGCGCCGCGCATCGCGGCTGTGAGGATCGCCTGAGTGCTGTCGAGGGAAGACATGTTCGGTGTTGTGCGCGCCCCTCCGTGGGCATGCACGGCGCTCTTCCCTGAGGCCGTATCCCGGCACCGCGCCGGGACTCATCGAGGTCTGCCCGGTGATCGACCGCGGTCGCCGGACCTTTAGGCGCAGTGATCGATGCGACGCGCGTGTCGTGACTGCAGCGCATAGGAGTGCGCGGTCCGGCTGGCCTTAGCCGCCACCGCGACGTCCTGCATCAACGCCTGCTGCATCGCTGCCAGCTGCTCCTGGGTGCGCTGGCTGATCAGCGCGGCGCGGGTGAGCATCGCCGCCGCGCCGGCCGGAGGGTTGGCTGGCAGTGTGGCCGCCAGCTCGTCGAAGCGGCTGTCAAGGCCCGCAAGCGCCTCCAACTGCCCGCCCTGCGCGAGATCCGCCTGCTGCTCTGCGATCCGCAGCATCTCGGCGTAGTGGTCGAGCGTCTGCGCGGCAGTCACCCGGCCACCTCCTTCCAGGCTTCTCGCAGCTGGCCGAGCATGCTTGCCACCTGACGCACCATCTCGGGATCCTGGTTCATGCGAGCTTCGTTGAGATGGGCGAGGTAGAAGGCATAGACGGCGTGCAGATGGGTTGAGATCTCGCCCTGATCGTCATCGATCACGCTGTTGAGGTGGTCGATGATCATTTCGGCGCGCCGCAGCTTCTGGTGGGTGCGTTCGATCGCGCGTTCATCCATTGCGTCGGCGGCTTGGCGCAGGAAGCGCCGCGCGCCGTCGTAGAGCTCGACCACGAGCTGGGCGGGGGAGGCGGAGAGCACCGCGTTCTGGCGGTATGCCTTGGAGGAGGCGAGGGGGGAGGCCACCGGCGTGCTCATCGCCTCCAGGTGATCGGACGCGCGTGGCGAAAGTTGAGCCTCAGCCGATGGACGAGCTGCTGGAGCTCCCGGATGAGAAGCCCGGCAGCGAGGACAGCTGGCTTGCCAGCCACGACCCTTGAGAGCTGATCTTGCTCATCGCGGTTTCCAGCGCCACGTAGCGGGCTTCCAGCGCCTGCTGGCGTACGGCAAGCGATTCGGTAAGCGTCGTGATCTGCTGGGTGATGTAGGTGGACTCCGATTCGTCGCCGCCGACCCTGCTGGCAAGCGTCCCGACGCCCGGTTCGGCAAAGGTGTTGATCGTGCTTTCAAAGCTCCCGCCCCACTGCTTGAGCATCTTCTCCACGCCTTCTGGATTGGTCTTGATCGCTTCTTCCAGCGTGGCTTGGTCGATCACCAGCTTGCCTTCGACCGACGCCTGGGAGTAGGGGCTTGCTCCCGAGGCGGCGCCCGTGCTCACGCCGATGTCCGCCAGGCTGCTCATCCCGGCGGGCAGGCCGCTGACGGGGGTGTAGACGGCCTCGCGCATCGTGGCGAGCAGGCCGCTGAGTTCGGAGTCGCCGAAGAGTCGACCGGCGGTGTTTTCCGCCTCCGCCTGCAGGCCGATCGCAGGCTTGGTGTTCTCTTCCTTCTCGATCGCTTCCAGGGTCGTGTTGTACTGCGTCACGAACGCCTTCACCTGTTCGGTGATCTTGCTCACTTCGGCGGCGGGCGGTGCGACGTTGACGGTCACGGGGCCGGCCGGAGTCAGCGCGTTCAGGGTCAGCGTGACGCCGGGAATCGCTTCGGTGAGTGTGTTGGAGGCCGAGCTGCCGCTCACGCCGTTGATCGAATATTCGGCGTTGCGGCCTTCCTTGGCCTGGCCCGCCTTTTCGGTCAGCGTGCCTCCCGGATCGGAGACTTCGATGAAGCCGGAGCCGGTGTTGCCGGTCGCGCGACCGGAGAGCACCACCGTTTCGCCGTTGACGGCGGCGGCATAAACGCTCGATTCGCTGTTGGAGTTGATCGAGTCGGCGAATTCGCTGATGCTCTCGCCCGCGGTGAGCTTGACTTCGTGGCCGTCGATACTCAGCGATTCGGCGGCGGTCGGGCTTTTGAAGGTGAAGGTGCGCTGCGCGGCGCTGGCCAGCTGGGTGACTTCCACCTCATAGCCTCCGATCGCAGACCCGCTGCCGCTGTTGGCAGCGCCCACGCGCGATGGTTCGCTGGAGCTGACGGCCTGGCTCTGCGTAAAGAGGGCGGGGGACTTCAGTTCGCCGGCGCTCAGCGCGAGCGAGAGCAGGTCGGTCTGCAGGCCCTGCAGCGCACTCTGCTGCGCCTGGTTGATCGTCTGTTCCTGCTGCAGGCGGGTCAGTGGCCGGCGTTCGATCGACATCAGCTCCGAGACGATTTCTTCGGTTTTCAGCCCTGAGCCGAGCCCCTGGATTTTCATCACGGCGCCGTTGGCGCTGCCGATCGCGGACGCAGTCATCAGCCGGCCGCTGTTCCGTCGGCACCGCCCATTGCAAGCTCGACCGCTTCGGCCGGCGAGAGCGTCTTGACCACCGTGCCGCTGCTGTCGAGCAGCTGGACGGTGCTCTTGCGCGCCTGCTCGTCGTAGGAGTAATGCACTTCGTAGCCCTGCGCGCGCAGGCTCTCGTAGTTAGCTCCCGCCGTCTGGATCTGGGCGAGAACATCGGGCGGGGGAGTGCTTGGAAGCGTGTCGAGCGACACCGGCGCCTCGCTTTCGCTCAGGGGCGAGGGCTGCGGCGCGAGCACTGCGCGCATAGCGCCGCTCCGGGCGAGAGATATCGTCCGCGGCGTGCTGGGCAGCGCCTGTGAAGGTTGAATCAGCGAGCTCATGTCTTGTTCCTCCTGGAAGTGCCTCTTGCGGTCCCGTCCCTGGGCCGCCTCGCCGGGTTGTCTTTCAATCGTCCTGATCGGCAGAGATCGCCAGGACTTTAGCCCCGCATCGAAGCGAGCTGCCGGGCCTCGTCGTTGCCGGGCTCGCAGGCGAGGGCCGCCTGGGCGAAGTCGATGGCCTGCTCGGACATCTCCTGGCAGCGCGCGACCTTCGCCAGGCCGATCCATGCTCGCGCGTCCGGCGAGTCCGCGCAGACGGTCATCCACTCTTGTGCGGCGGAGGCGAGGAAACCCTGACGCAGATACATGCCCGCGAGCATCTCGCGGCGCTCCCGTTGGGCGGGGGATACGGCCTCCAGAAGCGGCAGCAGCCGCTCGAAGGACTTGAAATTGTGGCTTGCCAGAAGAACCTCGAGGAGCTCGGCGATCAGCATCCGCGGCAGGTGGGATCCGCAGCCGGCCGTCGCCGTATAGGGAGTACCCGCATCGCCCATCTCGATGCATCGCTCGCAGAGGCGCAGCGCCTGCTCGTGGCTGCCGAGTGCCGCGAGCGCGCGCGCCTGCTCGAAGAGCAAATCGGTGAAGTCGGGGAAGCGCGCGAGCGCCGACTCCGCGAGGTCTGCCGCCTGCCGATGCCTATCGACGGCGGCCAGGGATCTGACGTGCCGGATCGCGAGCGTAGGCACCCAGCGGCGCTGGCCGTGCGCGGGGTCCTGCTCGATTAGCTGCCAGGCACGCTCGAACTCGAGGATCGCCTGCTCGATCCGGCCGGCGGCCAGCTGCTCGCAGCCAAGGTTGCAGTGCAGGAACGGACCCTCCATCCCGCCGTCGGCTTCGGCGTTCAGAAGCTCGATGTTGCGCTGCGTCTTGCCGCGGGTCTCCCTCACCTCGTCGAGGTACCCGAAGTGCTCGATCCGGATCTGCGTCGACTCGATCCGCTCGGGCAGGTGGGTCGGCAGGCTCCAGGCGATCTGCTCGTGCAGCGCGCCCTGGAAGCGGTACTGGGGACGGTTGCGCACCATCCGCAGTGTGTCGTTGGTGACTGCGGAGGCGGGCCCGCCGTCGCCCGTGTAGTTGATCTCGCGCAGCATGAATGCCTCGCGCCACGTGCGGCCGGCGAGTGCGCGCAGTGCGGCGGCGTCATCGCTTACGAGGATCTCGTCGGCGTCGAGGTAGAGCAGCCAGTCGCCGGTGGCAGCCTGCAAGGACGCGTTGCGTGCCTGCGCGAAGGAGCCCGTCCACTCACACTCGATCACCTTCGCGCCGAAGGAGCGCGCGATCTCGATCGTCGTGTCCGTCGACCCCGTATCGACGATCACGATCTCATCGACGACAGGCGCGGCCGCGCTCAGGCAGCGGGGCAGCATCTCCTGCTCGTCGCGGACGATCATGCAAAGGCTGATCCGCATCCCGCTGGCCGGTTGCGCGCGCGCCGCGAGGCGCTTGGCATGGCGCACGAGCGCGGGGATCTCGGGCAGCAGGGACGGCGCAGGACGGCGTCCGAGCTGTGCTTGGCGCTGCCGTAGCTCCTCCAGGTTGCTCGCAAGGCTGGCCAACTCGGGATCCAGGCGATGGGCGGCGCCGAAGAGCGCGCTTGCGCCGTCGAGCGCCCACAGCTCGTACATAGCCACTCCCGCCCAGTTGAGCAGCAGCGGCTCGCGGGGCTCGGCCTCGAGCGCCTGCAAGGCACCTGCCGCCACGGCAGCGAACATCGCGGGCAACCGCTTGGTCGGAGCGCTCACGCAGGCGGATAGCCCCTCGCAGATCAGCCGGCAGAAGGCTCGGTAGCGAGCATTGTGCTCCTGGGCGGTGGACGCCTGTGCAAAGAGCGCGCGGTAGGCGCCGATCTCGCCGGCGGCGAGAGCGCTGCGCGCGGGCAAGGAAAGGTCCTCGCTACCCGCCGAGCCGAGGACGGGCGGCGTATCGGACAGACGCAGAGCCATGCGAGCAGGTGATCGACCAATGGTGCCGATACATGAGACGACCGAATGCGCGTACCCAAAACGCCGCACTTCAAACGCCTTTGTCGAGATCTGCAATTCATCGCTCAAGTCTCAGCCGGATGCCACCGATTAGGGCATCGCTGAGCGAGGCCGGCGGGGACGACCGACCAGCTCTCGGCCAGCCGGCTCCAAGGAGAGGAGTCGTGTCACATGCACGCTCGGGCCAGTGGAGAGGGCCGGGCTTGTTCCCTCGATAAAGGCCGGAGGATCGATGCAGAGCACGGAGAAGAGCACCGCCAGGGTCTCGGCGACGGAGGTGCTGCAGATCTGGGAGGAGTACCGCAGGACGGGCGATCGGCGCTTGCGCGACAAGCTGGTGTTCACCTTCACGCCGATGGTGCGCTACATCGTTTACCGCAAGGTCAGGGAGGTGCCGGCGCAGTGTGACGTCGAGGACTTCCTCTCGTGCGGCTTGGAGGCGCTGATCCGTTCCATCGACAGGTATGACCCTGAGAAGGGCGCGACTCTGGAGCAGTTCGCCTGGACCCGGATCCAGGGCGCGGTGCTGGACGAGCTGCGCCGCCAGGACTGGGCGCCGCGCTCCCTGCGCCGCGCCGAGCGCGCGATAAACGGCGCGCGTCGCAGCTTCGCGGCACAGCACGACCGCCAGCCCACCAGAGATGAGTTGGCCGCCGAGCTTGGGATGAGCACAGGCGATCTTGCCTGCCGGCTCGACGAGCTCGCCCTGGCTGACGTGGGCTCGCTCAACCAGACCGTGCGCTCGGAGGACGACACGACGATTGAGCGCATCGACACGCTGGAGAGCGGCGACCTCAAGTGCGATCCGGTGATCACCGCCGAACGCCACCAGGCCAAGGAGCACTTCCGGGTCGCCTTCCGCAAGCTCTCGCCGCGCGAGCGGCAGGTCGCCGTGCTGCTCTACGTAGAGGACTGGACCTTGCGCGACATCGGCGCTCGTCTGGGCGTCTCCGAGAGCCGGGTGTGCCAGATTCACTCTGAGCTGCGCCGCAAGCTGCGCGGGCATCTCTCCGAGGAGGAGACGCTCTTCACGCTTGCCTGCTGAGCTCGCGGCTCGGCAACGCCTGCCCGAGGCTCGGCACTAAAGATCCTCGGGGCGGCGACGATCACCCGGGGCGAGATGGACCTCGGCCTCTTCATAGCCGCCTCTGGCATGGTCGCCGAGCAGGCCCGTCAGGACCAGCTCGCCAACGATCTAGCCAACGGCTCCACGCCCGGCTACAAGGCGGACGAGTCATCTCAGCACAGCTTCGGGCAGATCCTGCTCTCCAATACGGCAAGCGGAGCGCCGGTGGGCGCGATCGCGATCGGGGTGGAAAGCGGCAAGTCCTACACGGACCTCGCTGCTGCGCCGATGCATGAAACCGGAGAGCCGCTCGACTTCGCGATCGAAGGCGAAGGCTTCTTCGCGGTCAAGACCACCCAGGGAGTGCGCTACACCCGCGATGGCCAGTTTGCGGTCTCGGCCGGCGGGCTGCTCACCGACAGCTTTGGCAACGAAGTGCTCAGCCCGGCGGGCGCACCGATCAAAGTGAGCGCGGATGGCACGGTCGACCCCACCGCGATCGGCGTCTCTAAGGTGGGCGGGGCGGTCAAGCAGGGCGAAAATCTCTTCACCGGCACCCCGGAAGGCCAGGCAAGCGCCACGGTGCGCTCGGGCTCGCTTGAAGAATCGGGCGTCAACCCCGTCGAGACGATGGTGGAAATGATGGCCTCGCTCAGGAGCTTCCAGTCGGGCCAGCAGGCGATCCAGGCGATCAACGAAACGCTGCAGGCGGCCGCCACGCAGGTCGGCTCGGTCACCGTCAGCTAGGGGAGGGGAGAGGAATGCTCGATGGTCTCTATGCGGCAGCGGCAGGTATGAACGCGCAGCAGCTCCAGCTCGACAACGTGGCCAACAACCTTGCCAACATCTCGACGACCGGCTACCACGCCCAGCGTACTGCCTTCACAGATCTGCTCTACAACCAGATAAACGAAGCCGGCACCGACACGACAGACGGCGCCGGCGCTGCGGCACGCGACATCGGCGATGTGGAAGTCGAGGGCTCGCTTCAGCGCACCGAAGCGCCTCTGGACCTGGCCATCGAAGGCCAGGGCTTCTTCGAGTTGCAGCGCGCAAATGGCAGCACCGTGCTGAGCAGGGACGGGTCCTTCCAGCTGGACTCCAAGCGCCAGATCGTGAGCGCCGACGGCAGCGTTCTGCAGCCGCCGATCACCCTGCCGGCAGGCGTCTCTGCCGAACAGGTGAAAATCGCAAGCAACGGCGCCGTGACCGCGGAAGGCCGCACGCTCGGCACGATCGCCGTGGTCGACGTGCCTGCGCCAAACGCGCTGCTTGCAGCCGGCAACGGTCAGTTCACCGTTACGCCAGCCAGCGGAGCTGCGACGCCGGTTGCAGGCGCGAGCGTGATCCAGGGAGCGCTGGAGGGCTCAAACGTGGACATGGGCAGCGAAATGGCCACGATGATCGACACCCAGCGCAGCTACCAGATGGGCTCAAGCGCTGTGAAGATCGAGGGCGAAATGATGTCGATCGCCAACCAACTGCGCGCATGAGTGTGAACCCTGCATCCGCAATCCCGACGGCGGGCTTGCCCACAGTCGCTGCCGGCGTGGAACCGGCCTTCGTGCGCAACGGATCCACCGCGGTCAAGAGCGCCTACAAAGAGGCCGTCGGCTTTGAAGAGATGCTCGTCGAACAGCTCTCCAAGTCGATGAGCGAAACGGGTGGCCTGACCGAAAGCGGCCAGGAAGGCGGCGGCGAAGGCGAAGAAGGTGGAGGATCGATGAGCCTGGTTTCCTCGATGCTGCCCCAGACGCTCGCCGAATCGCTCACGCGCGGCGGCGGCCTGGGCCTTGCGACCCAGCTGACGACCGAGATCGACCCGAGCGCTCTCCTCAGCAAGAAGGAAGGCGCATGAGCACGCTTGCGCCGGCGCCCCAGCTCGCGGCCGCCGGGCAGCGGACGCTCAGCGGCGATGAGCTGCTGGCTGCCGACCTGCTCGCCCACCTCGCCGCGCAGATCGGCTCCGCAGAGCGGCTGCTTGAGATCGTCATCTCACAGGGTGCTGCGATCAGGCGGCGCGACGTGCACGAGGTCGTCCGCCTGGCGGGCATGTTGCAGGCGGAGATGAGCCGCCGCCAGCAGATCGAGGTCGAGCGCAGCGACCTGCTCGCTCGCAGCGGGCTGCGACTTGGGGTGCCGCCCGAGGCGGTCAGCATCTCGCGCCTGTCGGCGATGCTGCCGTCGCAGAGCGCCGCCCAGGCGGTCTCGCGCAGCGCCCAGCTGACGGGGATGCTGCACGAGTTGCAGCGCGAGCACTTGCTCAACAGGGCGCTGATGAAGGTCGAGCTCTCGTTTCTCGATTATCTGATGAAGACCCTTTCGCTCGACGCCAACCACATCTACGACGCCACCGGCGCGGGCGGCAGCTCGGCTCGCACCGACCCGACCGCGGGCATGCGCGTGCTCGATCTGGAGGCATAGTGTCGATCCCGACGCTGCAGGGTCTGCAGACGGCGCTCAGCGGGCTGCTGGCAAACCAGGAGGCGCTCGACGTCACCTCCAACAACATTGCCAACGCGCAGACGCCGGGCTATACGCGCCAGACCGCCGTGATGGAGACCAACCGGCCGCTGACGATCTCCTCGCTCTCGCCGACGACCGGCGAAGGCGCAAGGCTTGGCACGGGCGTGGGCGTAGAGCAGATCACGAGGATCAGGGACTCATATCTCGATGCTCAGTACCGCGCCGAGAGCTCGACACTCGGCGAAGCGAGCACGAGCGCCGAAGTGCTCGGCCAGGTGCAGACCAGCTTGAACGAATTGTCGAGCTCGGGGCTCTCGTCTCAGCTCTCGGCCTTCTGGACCGCCTGGAACGACCTCGCCAACTCGCCCAGCAGCGCTGCCGCCAGGGAAGGCGTCGTGACCGCCGGCAAGGATCTCGCCAACACCCTCAAACAGCTGAGCGCTCAGGTCGAAGCTGCCTCCGGCGAAGCCACCACCCGCTACGCAACGCTCACCGGCGCTAAAGGCGAAGTTCAAAGCGACGCCGAACAGATCGCCTCGCTGGGCGGTCAGATCAAGCTCGCGCTCGACGCCGGGCAGCAGCCAAACGAACTGCTCGACCGTCGCGACCAGCTGGTCGACAACCTCTCCAAGCTGGCCAACGTGTCTGTCACCGAACACGAAGACGGCACGATCACGCTCGGCTTCGGCAACGCCGCCGAACCCCTGGTAGAAGGCGGCACCGTCCATTGGCCGCAGGCCCTGACTTCCGCCGCGGGCGGGCAGCTCGGCGCGCTGCTGGACCTCACCTCGGCCACGGGCGCGCTGGCTGGCTACCAGGCCTCGCTGAACGAAGTCGCCGCGGGTCTGGCGGCATCGGTCAACGCGCTGCAGCCCGAAACCCCGTTCTTCAGCGGTGCCACCGCTGCGAGCATCGCTGTGGGCGCGACCGCCGCGCAGATCCAGACCGGCCCCGCTGGGGAACCGGGCGCAAACAACCTCGCCCAGTCGATCGCGAACCTGCGCGGCGGCGCCACCGACCAGAGCTGGTCCGCATTCGTCACCAAGGTCGGCAGCGATGTCCAGTCGGCGAAGCAGACCGAAGCCGGCGCGCAGGCGATGGTGACCGCAGTCGAAGAACGCCGCCAGCAGGTCTCGGGCGTCTCGACGGACGAAGAAATGACCCAGATGATGACCTTCCAGCGCGGCTACGAAGCATCCGCACGCGCGCTGACTGCAATGGACCAGATGCTCGAAACGCTGATCGAGCACACCGGGGTGGTGGGTCTATGAGCGCCGTAGGCGCGGTCAAGGACGACCGGAAGTCGTCCTGTCGGGTCAAAGGCGCCGACCGGACGGAGGCGCAATGACTCTCCGTATCACCCCGCAGATGGTGACCAGCTCCACGGTCCGCAACGTCAACAACGCCTTCGCCGCCCTGGAGCGTCGCTCCAACGAGCTCTCCAGCGGCAAGTCGATCCTCGAACCATCCGACAACCCTTACGGCACCGGCAAGGCGATCGACCTGCAGAGCACGATCGACGGCCTCTCCGATTACAAGACCAGCATCGACGAAGCGATCGGGTGGGAGCACACCGCCTCCAGCGCGCTCAGCTCGATCGGCCAGGTGGTCCAGAAGGCGCGCGAACTGACGCTGCAGGCGGCCAGCGGCGTGAACGGCAAGTCCGACCTCGAAAACCTCGCGATCGAGGTCGAACAGCTGACCGAATCTGCCAAGCAGGACACCAACGTCCAGTACGCCGGGCAGTACGTGCTCTCCGGCACCCTCACTGGGACCGCTCCCTATGTCGCCGGAGCCGAAGACACCTACCACGGCAACGAAGGCACAATCAGCCGCACAATCGCGCCCGGAATGACGATCCAGATCAACCAGTCCGCGGCCACGCTGCTCGGCAACGGGCAAGCCGCAGAAGACGGCAAGCTGCTGGACACGCTGCGCACGATCGCCAAGAACATGCGCGAAGGCACCCCGGCTGCGCTTGAAGCGCTCGACGGTGGCGACCTCAAGAACCTCGACGCCAACTTTGAAACGCTGCTGCAGATGCAGGCGCAGGCGGGGGGCACGGTCGATCAGCTGCAGATGGCTGAAAGCCGGATCGAAGAACTGACCACCAGCACCACCGAGGCGCTCGGCAACACACAGGACGCCAACTACGCCCAGGTGGCCACCGAATACACCAGCGACCAGGTCGCCTACGAAGCGGCGCTGAAGGCCGGCGGGAGCATCGTGCAGATGTCCCTGCTCGAATTCCTGAAGTAGGGTGGTGGGCGAGGCATGACCATGGTTATCGACAGCGTGAGGTTCGGGACGATTGAGGTGGTTGACGAGGCGTTGGTGGAGTTTCCGCTCGGCTTGATCGGGCTCGCCGGCTCCGGATACGCGCTCGTCGACGCCAGCCCCGGCAGCGACATCCGCTGGCTGCACTCCACGGAGGACCCGGCCCTGGCGCTGCCGGTGATCGACCCGCGTCGCGCGCTGCCCGGATTCCAGCTCGCCGTGGGAGTCGAGGAACGGGAGCGCGTCGGCGCGCAGGACCTCGATGCGGTGCAGGTCTATGTGACCGTGAGGGCCAGTCCCGACCCGATGCAGACGACTGTCAACTTGCGTGCTCCACTTGTCATCTGGGAAGGCCGCGGGCACCAGGTGATCAACACCGCTCCGGGTGCCGATCTGCGGGTGCCGCTGTTTGCGCCTGTGGCTCGCGAAGCCTGAAAAACGTGCTCGCAGCGGGCTCCCGTCTGCTGCGGAGTGTCTGCATTGAGGCAGTTTACGGAGGAATTCGGACAGTTTGCCACCCACGCGGACCTGATGGGCGGCACGGAAGCGCCTCCCAATCAGGCATAATGGTCAGCGATGCTGATACTTACGCGTCGTCCAGGTGAGCGCGTTGTGATCGGCGAGGAGATAACCGTCACGGTGATGGAGGTGGCCGGCCAGACCGTGCGTCTCGGCATTGCGGCCCCAAAGGAGCTGCCCGTCTACCGCGAGGAGATCTGGCTCGCCGTCCAGGCCGAGAACATCGCTGCCGCAGAGTCCGGCGTCGATGCCCTGACCCCGCCTCCCCAGCCTGCCAGCGGCCAGGGGTGAGCGGCGGCCCCGGCGCAAGCGACGCAGCCGGCGAGCAAGAGCTGCTGGCGCGTCACGACGTGGTGAGGCTGCGGGCGGAGAACCCGGGCCCGCTCTCCCTCTCTGGAACCAACACATGGATCGTGGGGCGCGCCCCCGCATTCGTGATCGATCCCGGGCCGGCGCTGCCGGCGCACGTCGATGCGTTGGTGGAGCTGCTTCGACGGCGCGGCGGCCTGGGCGGGATCGCCCTCACCCACGACCATCCCGACCACTGCGAGGCGGTGGACGCCCTGCGTGCGCGGATGCCTGCGCCACTTGTGGCCGCGCGTGCGGATCAGCTACGTCGTCCGGGGGATGTCGTCCTACTCGATGGCGGCCGCTTCGGGCCACTGACGGCGCTGGCGACCCCTGGGCACGCCCCTGACCATTACGCGCTGCTGCACGGAAGCGTGTGCTTCACCGGAGACGCGGTGCTCGGCGAAGGCTCGGTCTTCATCGCCCCGGACCCCGGCGCCCTGGCCGGCTACCTGGCTGCGCTGCAGCGGCTGATCGAGATGCCGCTGGAGCTGCTGTGCCCCGGCCACGGGCCGCCCGTCAGCGAGCCGCAGGACAAGCTGCGCGAATACCTGCAGCACAGGCTCGACCGGGAGCGGCGACTGATCGCGGCGCTTGCGGCGGGAGAGCGTGAGGTGCAGGGCATGCTCGATGCCGCCTGGAGCGACGTGCCGCAGCAAGTCCGGCCCTTCGCCGCAATCACCCTCGCCGCGCACCTGGACAAGCTGGAGCAGGAAGGACGGCTGCCAGATGGCGTGCAGCGGCCCTCATGGGACGCGCCCGGAGCGGTCTGAGCGCTACGGTTCCTCCACAATGAGCCCTTCTTCCGCAGCATCGCCGGATGGGGAGACGGCGAGCGTTGAGGTCACTGCGGGCGCGAGGGCGGGCAGTACTCCCGATGCCTCGACGACGCTCGGCTCTGGCACATCGGCCAGCACCGGCACCGAGTCCTCGTTTCCCCCGATTGCCGACCTTGCCTTCCTCTCGGACTGCCACACCTGCGCGCTCATGGCCTCCGACGGCTCGATCGAGTGGATGTGTCTGCCTCACTTCGACTCGCCGTCGGCGTTCGGATCGCTGCTGGACCGCGGCGCCGGCAGCTTCAGGGTCGGCCCGTACGGCATCTACGTGCCGGCTGGCCGCAGGTACCTGCCCGGCACCAACGTGATCGAGACGACCTGGATGACGCCGCAGGGCTGGCTGAGGGTGCTTGACGCGCTCACGATCGGGCCGTGGCGTGACGACAAGCACAGCTTCAGCCACACCAGGCCGCCCACCGACCACGATGCCAACCACATGCTCGTGCGGATGGTCGAATGCATCCAGGGACGCGCTCAGGTCGAGATCGTCTGCGAGCCGATGCTCGACTACGGGCTGCGCCCGGCCACGTGGACGCACGTGGACGTCGAGCAAGAGGGCACCTGCGCGCTGGACGCAAGCGACGATGAGTGGGTATTCCGGCTCTACTCCGACGTCCGCCTGGGCATCGAGGGCAACAGGGCGCACGGCAGGCACACCATGGTCGAGGGCGAGCGCCGCTTCTGCGCGATGTCCTGGGCGGTGGACCGCGCCGGACCGCGAGACGCCGAGCAGGCATGCGAGGACCTTGCCGCCACCGAGCGGTTCTGGCGTACGTGGATGGCCGAAGGCACCTATCCAGATCACCCCTGGCGCTACCACCTGCAACGCTCGGCGCTGACGCTGAAGGGGCTCACGTTCATGCCGACGGGCGCGCTTTTGGCCGCGCCGACCACCTCGCTGCCGGAGACGCCGCGCGGGTCGCGCAACTGGGACTACCGCTACTGCTGGATGCGGGACGCGACCTTCACGCTGTGGGGGCTGCACGCTCTGGGCCTGGACTGGGAGGCTGATGACTTCGTGCAGTACGTCGCTGACCTGGATCGCAACGACGATGGCTCGCTGCAGATCATGTACGGAATCGACGGTCGCAAGGACCTTCCCGAGTCCATGCTGGATCATCTGAAGGGCTACGAGAACGCGCGCCCGGTGCGGGTCGGCAACGGTGCCTACAACCAGCGCCAGAACGACGTCTACGGCGCGGTGCTCGACTCGGTCTACCTGCACTCCAAGAAGCGCGACCACATCCCGGAGCGGCTGTGGCCGGTGCTCAAGGACCAGATCGAAGCTGCGCAGCGCATCTGGCGGGAGCCCGACCAAGGCATCTGGGAGGCGCGCGGGGAGCCAAGGCACTACGTCTCCTCGAAGCTGATGTGCTGGGTGGCAATGGACCGCGGCGCAAGGCTTGCCGAACGCCGTGGGCACGAGGATGTCTCGCAGAGCTGGCAGGCGGTCGCGGAGGAGATCAAGCAGGACATCCTGCGCCACGGCGTCGACGAGCGCGGCGTGTTTCGCCAGCACTATGAAACCGATGCGCTCGACGCATCAAATCTGCTCGTGCCGCTGGTGCGCTTCCTGCCGCCCACGGACGAGCGTGTGCGCGCGACGGTGAATGCGATCAAGGAGGAGCTGACTGAGAACGGGCTTGTGCTGCGCTACCGCACTGCGGAGACCGACGACGGTCAGCATGGGGAGGAGGGCAGCTTTCTGATCTGCTCCTTCTGGTTGGTTTCCGCGCTGTGCGAGATCGGCGAGCTGCGCGAGGCCGAACACCTCTGCGAGCGCCTGCTCGCCTACGCCTCGCCGCTGCAGCTCTACGCCGAGGAGCTGGAGCCCTCTTCAGGCCGCCACCTCGGCAACTACCCGCAGGCGTTCACGCATCTGGCGCTGATCAATGCTGTGGTGCACGTGATCGACGCGCAGCAGAGCTGAGCGTGGCTGCGCGGGCCCTTCAGTAGCCCGGCTCGCCGGGCAACACCACTCGCGGGCTTCCCGCGTCCATGATCACCTTGGGCTGCACCGCCTCGATCGGCCGGCCACGCGAGCGCTCGATCAGCTCTGTGGCGCTGGCAAACGGCGCGATCGCTTCCAGGTGCTTGATCGTCGGGAAGACGAGCGGCATCTCTCCGGCAGCGTACGCCCGCAATGCCTGCGAGGGCGAGGACCAGCGGTGGTCGGTGCACTCGTCGCCGTCGACTTTTGCCTGCTGACCATCAGGCAGCTGAGCGAGGAAGAAGATGGTGTCGAAGCGGACCTTGACGATCGCTGGCGTGATCCAACGCGAGAGCTCGACCAGCTCCGCTTGCGCGGGCAGCTCAATGCCGGCCTCCTCGCGCAGCTCCCTGCGCGCTGCCAGCGCGTGGGACCCAGGCTGTGCGAGCTCCTCCTGCTCCACGGCACCTCCCGGGAACACCCACACTCCGGCCATGAAGCGCGCCTGCTGGCTGCGCTGCACCAAAAGGACCTCCAGCGCGCTGTCGCCGCCGCGCAGCAGGATCACCGTCGCCGCTTGGCGCGGCGCGGTCTGTGGACCCAGGTTGAGCTCCTCGCCTGGTGCCGGCCGTGGCACCGAATCCTCCCTGCCCATGCGGGGAACATACAGCTGCGGGCCCGCATGTAGTCTGTAGTCCAATGAGCACAACACAGACTTTGCAGCGCTGGATCTGCGAATCCTGCGGCTATATCTACGATCCCGACGAAGGCGATCCCGACGGCGGCATCCCGGTGGGCACCGCGTTCGAGGACATCCCGGACACCTGGTTCTGTCCCGTGTGCGGAGCGCGCAAGCGGGATTTCGTTCCCTACGAGGACTAGTTTTCTCTCGGCATGAGCGAGTGGGACGTGCTGCTCGCGAGCGACCGGGAGCGCGTGTGGCATCCGTACGCGCCGATGCCGGCGGCGATGGCGAGTCTGCCGGTCGTGGCGGCGCGCGGCGTTCGTCTCCAATTGGCCGACGGACGGGAGCTGATCGACGGGATGTCCTCGTGGTGGTGCGCGATCCATGGCTACCGCCACCCGGCTCTGGACGCTGCCGTCTGCGACCAGCTCGCCCGCATGTCGCACGTGATGTTCGGTGGGCTCACCCACGAGCCCGCTGTGCGCCTGGCGCAGCGGCTGCTGGAGCTGGCCCCTGAGGGGCTTGCGCACGTCTACTTCGCGGACTCCGGCTCGGTCTCGGTGGAGGTCGCGATCAAGATGTGTCTGCAGGCCCAGCGCGCCGTCCGCGGACCCTCGGCACGGCGCCTGCTCACCGTCCGCGGCGGATACCACGGCGACACCTTCGGCGCGATGGCGCTCTGCGATCCGATCGAGGGCATGCACAGCCTCTTCACCGGGACGATCGCCGAGCACGTCTTCGCCGATCGTCCGCCCGACGGGTTCGATGCGCCGCTCGACGCGGCCTGGGCGGCGCAGGTCGAGGGGCTGATCTCCCGCCACGCACACGAGCTGGCGGGGGTGATCATGGAGCCGGTCGTGCAGGGCGCGGGCGGTATGCGCTTCCACTCGCCCGCGTGCGTGGCGCTGATGCGCCGGCTCTGCGATGAGCACGGTCTGCTGCTGATCCTGGATGAGATCGCGACTGGGTTCGGACGCACCGGCGCGACGTTCGCCTGCGAGCACGCCGGCGTGAGCCCCGACATCATGTGCGTGGGCAAGGCGCTGACAGGCGGCTACCTCACGCTTGCGGCGACGCTCTGCACGGCCGCGGTCGCCGAGGCGATCTGTGCCGGAGAGGGCGGCACGCTCATGCACGGGCCGACCTACATGGCAAATCCGCTGGCATGCTCGGTTGCGCTCGCGAGTCTCGATCTGCTTTCAGACGGCTCTTGGAAGTCCCGGGTTGCCGCGATCGAGCGTGGCCTGGGCGAGGGGCTTGCGCCGGCGCGCGAGATTCCCGCGGTCGCCGACGTGCGTGTGCTCGGCGCGATCGGGGTGGTCCAGCTGGATCACCTTGTCGACGTTGCCGCCGCGACTGCGGCAGCGGTGGAGCACGGCGTCTGGCTGCGCCCGTTCAGGGACCTGATCTACACGATGCCGCCATACGTGATTTCCGAGGAGGATTTGGCGAGTGTGAGTGCCGCTGTCGTGGCGGCGGCGCTCTCTTGTTGATCGTGAATGGCGTGCTGGAGCTCATCTGACCTAAAGGGTCTGTTTAATCAGCTGCGCATGGCCGAGCAAACAGAGCACACGCAGGAATTCCTGGAGGTCGAGGACGGGGATCTAAGCGCGATCCTCGATGCCACATTGGCTTTCTCTCAGACGCAGTTGCTTGCTCAGATTGCGGACGAGACGAGCTTGGACGGGCGCACGATGGGTGTGCTCGGCTTCAACGGCGCGCTAGTCGCTGCAGACGTCGCGGCCAAGAGCATCCTGGGCCACTGGTGGTGGGTGCCGCTTCCTTTCGTCCTGATCGCGGCGGTGCTGTGTGCCCGGTCGGTGTTCGCCAAGGACACGTATCTTGGCCCGAAGGCCCTCACATTCTTTGCAACCTATGGTGGGCAGACATCGAAGCTGGCGAGAGAGACTTTGCTTGCGGACCTGGACGTCGCCTACCAGCAGAATGCTGAGAGAGCTCAGGAAAAGACCAAGAACTTGCGGGGCGCGATAGTGGCGCTCTCAGCCGGCCTGATCGTCGCTGGGGCTTTGATCACATTCGACGGATCAGCTAAACTCAAGCCCCATGCGTGCCAGCGCGCAACCAGAACCGCGGCCTGTGCCGCCTCGGCCGGTCCCCGTGCCAGCGCCGTCGGGTCTGCCCCAAGTGGGCCCACGCGGCATTAAATAGCGCTCCCGGAAGCGCTCAGTCGAGCCGCTGCCGAGCACTTTGAGTGGTGGCCAGCCACTGTGCCCATGGCAGCGCGTCCCCGCCATGCGCAAGCATCTCCGCATCAGGCTGGGCAACCTGCGGCAACCCCCCGACCTCGACCTCCCCCAGCCGTTCGATTGTCGTGCGGTTGGAGAGCTCGATCGGCGATGGAGCCGCCGGCCACGGCGTGAGCACCACGGCGCGCACGGCGAGTCCCGCCGCCCGAGCCGCCTCGATGCTCAGCAGCGTGTGGTTGATCGTGCCAAGGCCGGGGCGCGCGGCGATCAAGAGCGGCAGAGCCAGCTCGCTGGCGAGTGTTCGCACGCTCAGCGTGTCGGTGAGCGGCACCAGCAGGCCGCCCACGCCCTCCACCACGAGCGTTGCGCCTCGCGCGGCCGCCAGCTCCGCTGCCGTGCGTGCGGCAGCCAGGATCGCCGCATCTGCCACCGTCTCGCCGAGCAGGCTCGCAGCCAGATGCGGCGATACGGCAGGCCCGTAACGCAGCGGCGAAACCTGCTCGGCAGTCATCCCGCACAATGATCCGAGCAGCACGTGGTCGGCCGGCCACACAGGGTCTGGCTCATTCAGACCGCTGACCGCCGGCTTGTGCGCGATCACGTCCATGCCGGCCTTGCGCATCACGGCGATCAGGGCAGCGCTCAGGACCGTCTTTCCCACGTTGGTGTCGGTGCCCGTGACGAATAGGCCGGGAGGGCGTGCACTCATGCGGAGGCAGCCAGGGACATGCGGGCGGGCTCGCCTATCAGCGTCGGATCGAGTCCTACCTGCACGGCGGCTTCGCGCAGGATCCGAGCGGCGCTCTGCATTTGCTGCGGGGTGTGAGTGGCCATCGCCGTCAGACGCAGGCGTGAGCTGCCCGCAGGGACGGTGGGCGGACGGATCGCCTGAGCGAATACGCCCCGCTCGATCGCCGCCTCGCACAGCGCCATCGCAGCCCGCGCGTCGCGGACCACGAGCGGCACGATGTGCATCTCCCCAGCATCCACGCCGAATCCCTGCGTGCGCAGCTCCCGGCGCAACGTGCCGGCCGCGAGGTGCAGGTCCCCGATCAGTTGCGGCTGGCTTTGCATCAGATCGAGCGCGGCAGACGCCGCCGCTATCGCAGGTGGAGGTGGAGCGGTCGAGAAGATCAGCGCCCGCGCGACGTTAACCAGGTATCGCACCGTCTCGGCGCTCGCGCAGACGTAGGCGCCATAGGAGCCGAGCGCCTTGCCAAGCGTGCCGACGATCGCGTCGGGCTCGCCCTCCAGGCCGGCGGCGGCCAGCGCGCCGCGGCCGCCGGGTCCCAGCGCCCCGGTCGCATGCGCCTCGTCCACCACCAGCTTTGCGCCATGGCGCCTGGCCAGCTCAACCAGCTCGACCAGCGGCGCGAGATCGCCATCCATTGAAAACACCGAGTCCGTGACGATCAGGCGGCGGCCGTCTCGGCCGCGATGCTGGGCCAGCAGGTGCTCCAGATGCTCAAGATCGAGGTGCCGGTAGACGAGCACCTGCGCGCGGCTCAAACGGCAACCGTCCACGATCGAAGCGTGGTTGAGCGCGTCTGAGAAGACGAGGTCGCCGCTGCCGGCAAGTGCGCCGATCACGCCCATGTTGGCAAGATATCCCGAGCCGAACAGCACGCACGCCTCAGTGCCCTCGAACTCGGCAAGAGCCTGCTCCAGCTGCCTGTGCACGCCCATCGTGCCCGAGACCAGGCGCGAGGCGCCCGCGCCGACACCGAGCTGCAGCGCAGCCTCCGCCGCGGCCTGCCGCACCTGCGGGTGCGCCGCAAGGCCAAGGTAGTTGTTGGAGCAGAGCAAGACCACGGGCCTGCCGTCAAGCAGCACCTGCGGTCCCTGCGGCCCCTCGATCAGCCGTGTGCGACGCTCGAGCCCAAGCTCCGCCAATTCTTCCAAGCGTTGCCCGAGGTCGCTCATGGCCTCACGACTCGCCAGCGCTCACCGCCTCTGCGAGGGCAAGCGGCGCGTTGCTGGCGCCGTCGGGGCGCGGCGGCACCGTGCCCTTGGCCCGGAAGCGCAGCTGCGTCGAGGGGTCCCAAAGGCGTACGTTCAGGTTTGCGGCCGGCGCTGGCTCGGGGGCATTCGGGCGGTCCTGCGCCTCGGGCGTGCTGCCGTCGAGCCATCCGGAGCGGTTGTCGGGCCGCGGCATCGAGCCGTTGTCGGGTTGGCGTGCGACGTTGAGTCCAAGCTCCTCAAACATCGCCTGGTCTTCCTCCGGCGTGTTGCCAAGGGTGGTCAGGAAGTTGCCCATCATCACGCCGTTGATGCCGGCGCCCACGGCAAGCTGCTGCAGCTCGCTCAGATTCTGGATGCGCCCACCGCAGAGCCGCAGCAGAGCTTCCGGCAGGATCAGCCTGAAGATCGCGATCCACTTCACGGCCTCCCAGGGGTCCATCGTCTCGCGGTCTCCGAACTTGGTGCCGGGGTTGGGGATCAGCAGATTGATCGGCACGCTCGTTGGGTTGATCTCCGCCAGTTGGAAGGCCATCTCCACGCGCTGCTCGCGGCTCTCGCCGAGGTTGAGGATGCCGCCGACACAGGTCTCAAGCCCCGCCTCCTTGACCGCTTCGATCGTCCGCACGCGCCCCTCGTAGCGGACCGTCGTGGAGACTTCGGGGTAGTAGCTCTCCGCGGTCTCCACGTTGTGGTGCACCCGCTGGATGCCCGCGTCCTTGAGCGCCTTGGCGCGCTCAACCGACATGTGCCCGATCGAGGCGCAGCGCTTGAGGTTGGTGTGCTCGGCGACCAGGCGGGCGCCCTGCAGGATCTTCTCGAAGTCGCGCTTGGAGAGCCCCTGGCCCTGGGTGACCATGCAGAAGCGGTGCGCTCCGGCCGCCTCCGCCGCCTTGGCGTGCTCGAGGATCTGCAGCGGATCCATCATCGCGTGCATCGGCGTCTGCGCCTCGGCGAAGCGCGACTGGGCGCAGAAGCCGCAGTCCTCCGCGCAGCCGCCGGACTTCGCGTTGACCAGCGAGCACATGTCGGTCGAGTCGGCGAACCGCTCCGTGCGCGCTTCCCAGGCGCGTTGCACCAAGGCTTCGATCTCGGCGTGATCTTCCAGCTCGCCGAGCCGAATGGCTTCCTCGCGGGTGATGAGCGGCGGCATCTGCGCTGACCTCCGTGGTCGAGACGTACGTTGGGCTGCCTCACAGTACACGGCGGACGCGCGAGGGTGCCGCCGATGCTCGGTGAGGCGAGCGTCGAGCATCACCGCCCTCAGCGCCGCGAGGAGAGTTGCCAATATGCGGAAAGTGCGGGAAATCCGCACCTGCCACTCGTAGCCGCTACCGATGCGTCGCCACGCCTGAAAACGCAGGCTTGCCCGCTGGGCGTCGTGGGCCAGCAGATCAGTAGTTTTGCTGCGTTTGGCTGCCATGCGGCACGGATAGGTCCGACCGCGCGGCCCGCGACCGTTCCTATAAACGGATGAGTGTGATTGGGACAACGATGAGGGACGATTCCACGTCCAGCTTGCTGGCGGCGGTGGCCGCACCGGTCAGGAGATGGCCCGAGCGGCGCTCGGTGGTGCTGCTGAGTTCGGTGGCGATGTTCGTCGCGATCTTCCTGCTGCGCGAGTTCGTCACCGGTAGGGGGGACGCGCTCAGCCTGCTCTACGTCATCCCCGTCGCGCTGCTCGCTTTGGAGCTCGGCGTCCGCGCCGGTGTGACGGCCGCGATCGTGGCGATCGCCGCGATCGGCGTGTGGATGGCCACAGTCGAGACCGAAATCAGCTGGGTGGGGCTGCTCGTGCGCGCGATCATCCTTCTCTCCGTCGGCATCATCGCCGGGCGTTTCAGCGACCGAATGCGCTCTCACAGCGTCAGAGAGGAGAGTCTGCTCCGATCGGGCTTGGATCTGGCACGCCTGGATGAGACGGAGGATCTGCTGGCGCTGCTGAGCGACCACATCGAGCGGGCGGTGGAGGTCTCTTCAGTGCGAGTCGAGCTCGACGGATCGCCCGCGGCTCAGCGCGGCAGCACCGGCGGCGAGACGGTTCGGGTGCCAGTCGTCTCGCGTGAGCAGACGAAGGGCTGGATCGAGGTGAGCGCCGGTGTGCAGCGGCGCTTCTCGCCTGAAGATCGGCTGATCCTGGAGGCGATCGCGCTGCAGGCAGCGGTTGCAACAGAGAACCGCAGGCTGATGGAGGTTGAGCGCGAGCAGCAAGAGCTGCGCGAGGAGATCGAGCGCATGCGCACGCGGCTCGGGGATCAGCTGCGCAACGCGAGCCAGCTGATCGAGCACCACGAGCAGCAGCGGCGCGGGATCGCGCAGCGGCTGCACGACGAGGCCGCCCAGGCGATGGCCGCCGCGCTGCTCACCGTCGGGCTGCTCGAACGCGGCGTCGACCAGAAGATGACCCGCCCTCAGCTTGAGGAGGTGCGCCAGCAGGTGAAGGCGTGCATTGTTGACCTGCGGCACATCGCCGGCTCGCTGCGTCCGCCCGCCCTCGACGAGATGGGCCTCGCGAACGCCCTGGAGCGGTTCGCCGAGACGGAGGACGAGCGGGGGATGCGCTACATCGACTTCTCGTTCGGGACGCTGCCGCCACGACTGCCCTCAGAGGTGGAGACCGCAACCTACCGCGCGATCGAGGAGATGCTGGAGGCTTTGCAGGGCGCGGGATCGGTGTCGGTGACGCTGAACGCAAACCAGGAGCAGGTGCAGGTGATGATCGAGGCGCGCGCCGAGCTCGCCGCCCACGCTGTGGTGGGCGCCGCCGCCGAACCTGCCGAAGTGCACGCGGACCTGGTCGCGACACGCGCGCGCGTCGAGCTGATCGGGGGATCGCTGCACATGAGCTCCATGTCGGGGGGCGGCAAGCGCATCCTTGTGCAGATACCAATCGCGCCGTTGAGCGACTGAAGGCTTGGCCTGCGACGGCCGCGTAGCTCAGCGGCCCTGCCAGCGCGGTGTGCGCTTCTCCGCGAATGCGCGGATGCCCTCGCGCATGTCCTCAGATGCAAAGGAGGCCCGGCGCAGCTCGATCAGCTCGCTGGCCGTCTCCGGGTCGAGCTTGCCCTCCTGCGCCAGCAGCTCTGCGATCACGCGCTTGTTGCCGCGCTGGGAAAGCGGGGCGTTGCTGGCCATCTCAGTCGCGATCGCCAGGCCCACGGCCTCCAGCTGATCCTCGGTCGCGACCCTGTTGACCAGGCCCCAATCCAGCGCGGTGCTCGCGTCGATGTGCCGTCCGAGCAGGAAGAGCTCGCGGGTGCGGGTCGCGCCGATCGCGTCGATGAAGCGCCGCAGGCCGGTGTGCGAGTAGACGAGCCCCAGCTTCGCGGGCGGCATTCCCAGCTTTATGTCCTGCTTGGCCACGCGCAGGTCGCATGCGAGCGCGAGCTCCAGGCCGCCGCCGATCGTATGGCCCGGCAGCACCGCGAGCGTTGGGTTCGGGAATGCCTCCAACGCGTCGATCGCTTCGGTGAAGGGATGCGCGACCAGTCGCTCCGCCTGCTCCTCGAACTCCTCGTCTGGGATCTCCCCGATGTCGTAGCCGGCCGAGAACATCCCGCCCGAGCCGGTCAGGAGCACGCAGCGGGCGCTTTGCTCATCGGCCAGGCGGCCAAGCGTGGCGGAGATGGCGTCGAGGATCGGGTGGTCCAGCGCGTTGCGCTTGGCGGGGTTTGCGATCGTGAGCCGGACCACGTTCTCGGCCGGCTGGTCCAGCAGCAGCTTGCCGTCTGCCAGCGCGGTGGTCTGTGCCGTGGAAGCCATCCGGGCGAAGGCTAACCGACGAGCCGGGGTCGGCTCGATCTCAGCCGCTCGTGGGCTCACGTGCGGTGGCTCTGGCGCACCGCCGAGCCAACCGCACGACATCAGCGGAGACCGTTTGGTGTACTTCAGACCATTCGGGCCATCAGTGCGAGTGGAAACGGAGATGCATCCGATGCAACAACCAACTAAATCAGGGATGCGCAGCGCCGGCAGGAGCTGGAATCCGGAGCGAGCGCTGCAGGCGAGCGTGAATTGGGCCGTGCTGGGCCTGGTGATCGAGAAGCCGAGCTACGGCTACGAGATCGGAAGGCGCTTTCTGACGCGGTTCGCCGACTTCGTGCCGGCGAGCCTGTCCAACATCTACACGACGCTCGACCGGCTCGTCCGCCTCGGCTTGATCGAGCCCACGCATGCCCAGGCGGCGACGGTCAGTGGCCGCCAGCAGAAGCTCCACTATCGCGCCACCAGCGAGGGCGCGCGTGCGTATCGCACCTGGCTGGCGCGCAGGCTGCGCGAGATCGACCATCGCTCGGAGCTGCTGCTGCGACTGCTCTCAGTTTGCCTGAGGGGCGTTCCCGCACTCGACGAGGTGCTGGAGCGCTACGAGGCCGAATGCCTGGAGGAGCAGCGGCGGCTGGAGGCTCGACCGCCGGAGCGCACCTCCGAGGACCCGGAGCTGATGCCCGAGCTTCTGGCTCGCATGGTCGCCGACGAGCGCACCAGCATGCTGGCGGCTCAGCTGGACTGGGTGCGCCGCACGCGTGCCGAGCTCAGCGATCATCTGGAGCGTCAACGCCGCCGGGCGGCGGCGATGCAAGGCCGCGCATCCGAGCCGGAGAGCTAGTCGCGGCCGCTGCGGCAGCCGATCACTGGGCGAGGCGGTACTGGCGTGAGACCGGGTCCCGCTCGAGCAGGCCCGCCGCGAGCAGGGTGCTCACGTAACGGTGGATCGTGCTCGTGCGCATGTTCAGGCGACGCGCCAGATCGGCTATCCCCATCTCCCCGCTCGGGGGAAAGCAGGTCAGGACCAGCAGTCCCGCCAGCAGCGAGCGCGAGAGCCTGCGGTCGTCGAGCAGCGCGCGGTAACGCCGCTCCCTGGCCCCAGAAAGCTGATCGGCGCTGAGCAAGCCCGCTGTCTCAGTCTCGGTATCGGCGGTAGCGGAGCGCAGTACCTGTTCGACCTGAGCAGGGGAGAGCGTGAGCATCACGATCCCCTCCTGCTCGGACGCGCGCTTGCCGCTGGCGGGTTTGCGCGTGCCCTTCTCAGCAACCGCGCGGCGTCTGCTCACCATCCTCGGTCCCCCTCTTGGATACGTTGTATGTGAGGTCCGCCGAGCTGTGGCTCTTCTGCATGGCGCAAGACCGCGTTTGAAGAATTGGCAGAATTCCAAGTCCGGCGTGGATTCTGTTAGATCGTACTCGCCGCGACGGGCTCGTGCAAGCCCGTTCATGCTAGAGGCACTCTTAGAAGACCTTCCTACTGCAGTTCAACCAGAGGATCGCCCTCGTTGACGGCCTGGCCCTCTTCACACAGGATCTTTACGACTGTGCCCGCGTCTTCGGCCTCCACCGGCATCTCCATCTTCATCGACTCGAGGATCGCGACGGTGTCGCCCTCCTCGATCGTGTCGCCGACGGCGCATTCGATCTTCCATATCGTGCCCGTGATGTGAGCCTCCACGTGAGCCATCGGCCGCCTCCTGGTTGGTGTCATGCGCGAAGCTCCTCCGCGCGCGCCAAGCTTATGCGACGGGTCTAGTGTTGGGCGCGCAATGATCCTCGCGATCGATCAGGGCACGACAGCGACCACGTGCATCGTCTTCGACGAGCGTGGCCAGCCGATCGGCCGCGCGCAGGCCGAGCTCTCTCAGAGCTTTCCGCATCCGGGATGGGTGGAGCACGACATGGACGAGATTTGGGAGCTCGTCCAGGGGCTTGCCGGGCAGGCGCTGCGGGATGCCGGCGTCGCTGCGCAGGAGGTGATCGCCATCGGCATCACCAACCAGCGCGAGACGGTCTGCGCGTGGGATGTGACCACGGGGCGGCCGCTGCACCCGGCGATCGTCTGGCAGGACAGGCGTACCTCAGAGCGCTGCGCGCAGTTGCGCGCACAGGGCCTGCAGCCGCTCGTGCGGCAGCGCACGGGCCTTGTGCTCGACCCCTACTTCTCGGCCACCAAGATGCAGTGGCTGCTGGAGAACGTGGAGGGGCTCGCGCAGAAGGCCAAGGCCGGCCGCGCCCTGCTCGGCACAGTCGACTCCTGGCTTGCCTTCAAGATCACCGGAGAGCACGTGACCGACCCCTCCAACGCGGCACGCACGCTGCTCTATGACCTCGCCGACGGCGACTGGAGCGAGGAGCTGCTCGATCTCTTCGGCGTGCCCAGGCGCGCGTTGCCGCAGATTGGCCCGAGCGCCGGTGCGATCGCAAACGCGCGGCCCGGCGCGCTCGCGGGCATATCCGCTCCGCTTGCCGGCATCGCCGGCGATCAGCAGGCGGCCCTCTTTGGGCAGGCATGCGTGGACCCCGGCATGGGCAAGAACACCTACGGCACAGGCTCCTTTGTGCTGCTTCACGCCGGCTTCGCCCCGCCGGATCCCGCGGAGGGGCTGCTCAGCACGGTTGGATGGGGCATCGGCCAGACGCGCTCCTACGCTCTGGAGGCGTCGATCTTCGCCACCGGAGCCGCGGTGCAATGGCTGCGCGACGGCCTGGGCATCATTGCCGCAGCGCACGAGAGCGAGGCGCTTGCGGCCTCGCTCTCCGGCAACGACGGCGTGTACTTCGTTCCCGCCCTGACTGGGCTTGGCTCGCCGCACTGGGACCCCGACGCTCGCGGCACGATCGTCGGACTGACCAGAGGGACCGGCGCAGCCCACCTCGCGCGCGCGACTCTGGAGGCAATCGCCTATCAAACCGTTGACGCGGTGCGTGCTATGGAGCGGGCCTGCGGCCAGCCCCTGCGCGAGCTGCGCGCCGATGGCGGCGCCACCACCAATCGCTGGCTGATGCAGTTCCAGGCGGACATCCTCGGTGTGCCCGTGCTCGTGCCGGAGATCGCGGAGACGACTGCGCTCGGCGCGGCGCTGCTCGCGGGCGTGGGGGTCGGCGCGTGGAGCATCTCCGATGTCGGCGCCGGCTGGCGCGAGCGGGCGCGATATGAGCCGTCGATGAGCGAGGATGAGCGCCAGAGCCTGCTTGCGGGCTGGCAGCGGGCGCTTGCGCGAGCACGCAGCGGCGGCGTGCAAGATGCTGACGCGCAACGCGCGTAACCTACCCGGCGCAGAGAGGTAGAAGCATCACGTGAGAGCTCATTTCCGCCACCTTGCGCCCGCACTCGCCGTCGGCGACCGGCGCCGATCGCGCAGGCCACATGCCTGACCTGGCCTCAATGAAGGCGCAGGTCTACACCGACCCGCGGCCCAAGGAGCACTTCGACCGCTTCCATGAGCGTGCGCGGACCCGGCAGCCAGACTGGGCCTACGAGTTCACGCGCCTGATCACCTCGCTATATGCCTACACGCTGCTGCGGGTGCGCTCGATCTCCAGCGAGCACGTGCCCGGGCGCGGCGCCGTGATCCTCGCGCCCAACCACTTCTCCTTCATGGACCACTTTCTGATGGGCTGCTACATCCGCCGCAAGGTGCGCTTCATGGCCAAGTCGCAGCTCTTCAAAAGGCCGATGCAGTTCATCTACACCCACGGCGGCGTCTTCCCGGTGCGGCGCGGCGCACGGGATGAGGAGACCTTCATCACCGCGGAGACGATCCTCGCGGGCGGCGGTGCGATCACGATGTACTGCGAGGGCGGCCGTTCACGGTCGGGCAAACTTGCCGCGCAGGCCAAGCCGGGCATCGGCCGTCTTGCTCTGCGGACGGGAGTCCCGGTGGTGCCGATCGCGATCCACGGCTCCTCTCACATCCGCAACTGGAAGCGGCTGCGCTTCCCCAAGATCACCGTCCAGTACGGGCGCGCGCTGCAGTGGGACCGGATCGAGAACCCCACACGTGAGCAGCAGCAGGCGGTCGCGGACGCGATCCTCGTCGAGATCAAAGCGCTCTACGACGGCCTTCAGGAGCACGGGCGCAGGGGCGTCCTGCAAAGTGTGCGCGAGCAGCGACGCGCGAAGGCGCCTGCCTCAAGCGGCGCCGCGACAGCCTGAGCGAGCGGGCGTCTGCGCCGAGCCCTATCGTGGCGTCCTGACGCAATGGCCGGCGAGGATATCCAGCAACCCGGAGGGGGAAGACGGTGAGCAGTCCCATCGAATTGGGCGCGGTGATCCGCAAGGTGTTCCGCGTCTATGTCGATCAGGCATCGGTGTTGATGCCCGCGGCGGCAGTGGTCTTTGTGATCACCGGGGTCCTGACCGATCTGATCGTCGCGACCAAATCGACCGGGCTCTCGCTGCTCGTCCTGATCCTCGATCTGATCGCGGGCACGCTGTTTACGGGCATGGTCGTCGAGCTGGTCGCCGACGTCCAGGACGGGCGCCGCGACGCGAGCGCGACAGCGCTGCTGCGCGCAGTCACTCCCGTGCTCGGCGAACTGATCCTGGTAGGGATCGTTGCAGGCGTGCTCGAGGCGATCGGGTTCGTGTTGATCCTGATCCCGGGTCTGATCCTGATGACGATCTGGTCGGTCGTCGCCCCGGTCGTGGTGATCGAGCATCCCGGCGGCCTGCGAGCCCTGGGCCGCAGCCGCGCGCTCGTACGCGGCAACGCCTGGCAGGTGTTCGGCGTGATCATCGTGCTCGTGCTTGGGGTCGTTGTGGTGAGCGGGCTGCTCGATGCCCTTGCCGAAAGTGCAGGCAGCAGCGTCGGCCTCGTGGTGAGGGTGGTCGTCGGCGTGCTGACGGCGCCGATCTCGGCGCTCGCCGCCGCGGTCCTCTATTTCGAGTTGCGCCGCGTCGGCCGAGAGGTCAAAGACGCCGATCTCGTGGAGCAGACGTTCGCGCTGGAGCCGGGCGGCGGTGCGGAGCGGGACGCGAACGATGATGGATTGCCGAGCGGCTTCGGATGAGAGAAGTCTATTTTTCGCAATATGCGGCTTGTGGCACGATGGCAACGTGTCGCCGAGCACCGCAAAGGACTGGGACGCTCACGTCGAGCACGCCGAGCAGATCGCGCGGGGTGCGGGCTTCCAGGCGCTGCGCGATCGGATCCTCGAGCGCGCCGCGATAGAGCCGGGTGGCGTCGTCGTCGACATCGGCTCCGGCACAGGGCTGCTCACGCTGCTTGCCGCCAGGAAGGCGGGCGCGGTCTGGGCGATCGACAGCTCCGCCGCGATGGGCGAGTACCTGCGGGTGAAGGCCGCAAGCGCGGGCCTTGCGCACGTGCAGACGGTGCGCGCCTCGGCCACCAGCCTGCCGCTGGTGGACGGTATCGCCGACGCCGTCGTCTCCAACTATTGCTTCCATGAGTTGCGTGAGCCGGACAAGCGGCGCGCGCTCGCGGAGGCCTACAGGGTGCTCAAGCCCGGAGGACGGCTTGCGGTGGGGGACATGATGTTCTCGATCAGCGCCTCCGGCGCCCGTGATCGGCAGGTGATCCGCGACAAGGTGATCGCGATCGGCAGGCGCGGCCTGCCCGGGATCTGGCGGCTCACCAAGAATGCGATGCGAATCCTGCTCGGCCGCTGGGAGCACCCCGCCGGCGCGGATTGGTGGCGTGGCGCACTTGCGCAAGCCGGTTTTGCCGACATTGAGGTGGAGACGCTCGCCCACGAGGGCGGCGTCGCGTTTGCGACGCGCCCGCGTCTGGCTATCGATCCGACCGAAGAGTCGAGATCCCCCGAACATTCCCAGCGGCGCCCATCGCTGCAAGAGACCCACTCCGCTGCTTCAGGTAGTGGTTGAGGAAGTCGATGCTGACGTCCTCCACGATCCGCAGCTGAGGTTCCTCGGTTGTGTAGGGGGCCATGTGTTCGGCGCCGATCAGTTCGAGCAGGAACTTCGGCGGATGGGCCGCTTCGAAATATTCGAAGGTTTCCCAGGGATTGTTGATTCTGTCTGCGGTTCCCTGGGTCGCCAGCAGCGGCGGTGCTTGCGCTGGAAAGGCGAATTTCCGCGGCAGATAGGGGATCTCGGCCCCCGATAGAACCACGGCTGCCTTCACCGCTGGGTCGCGCAGGCCTTCGTATTCGTCATAGGCGGCCGCCAGCGCCGTGTCGCCGCCGTCTGAATGACCGGCCACCGCGACCTCTTCGCCGCTGATCAGTCCGCTGAACGGTCCTTGTGCCGACTGGCTGGCCGCCTCCATTTCGGCGATCACGAACTTCATGTCGCCAGGCTGGTGAACGAGGTCATCCTCCTCGGCGCCGCCTGGCGCATTCTGGTTCTCGGCCGGGAAGATCGGCGCCGCCACCACATAGCCGGCGCGTGCCCACGCGTTCAGGAGGTTGGCGTAGGTCGAGGGCAGCTTCTCGAAACCGTGCCCGAAGACGATCAGAGGGAACGGCCCAGATTCCGTCTGCGGCGTCGCATTGGGGATCGCGCTTGACCCGGCATGGCCAACCGCCGGGTAGCGGACTTCGGTGTTCAGGACTCGCGGGGCACTGCTGCCGTTGCTGTAGGTCACGGTCCTGCTCCTGTCGACGAACTGCACGGTGTGCACGCCCACCGCAAACGGCGGCCCGGGCGGCGTGACGTGGGTGCTCGTGGTCGTCGTCGTTTCCGCCATGCCGCCGCCATGCGCGTCGCCCGGCGGAGAGCCGCTCGTGCCCGCTGTCCTGCCCCCGAGCGCAGGCAGGGCGACGAGCACGATCAGCGCGGCCATCGCGATGCAGGCGATCAGCCCGGCGCCGAATCCGGCCTGGCGCCGGCGGCGCATCTGACGCCTGCGCTGCTCACGCACACGCGTGCGCTCACGGCTGCGACGACGGTCTTCCCTCTCGGCTGTCGAGAAGGGTGGCCGGGAGCTTGGTGGACGAGACGAGGGCACGGAGAATCGGCGGCGCGAGTGACCTCGACGGAGCGCGGGGCCTGTTTGCCGGCTCGCTCATCCTACGTCCTCTCGGGGCGGCGAAAGGCCGATCCGCCGACCGCTCGTGGTTGCCCTGCGAGTTGCCCGCTGGAGGCGGATCGACGCTCGGGACGCCGTCCGCCTCCTCTTGCAGCGGACTCTCAGCCCGTCATGCCTCCGAACAGGCCGCCCGTGATGTGCAGCGTCTGGCCGTGGACGTAGTTGCTCCAGGGCGAGCAGAGGAAGAACACGCCGCCGGCTGCCTCCTCCGGCGTGGCCGGGCGCCCGAGCGGAATCAGCATCGAGGCCATCTGGCGCAGCTGCTCGGGGATGCCGAGCTGCACCTTCTCGCCGTGGATCTCCATCTCGTTGCCCTCGACCTTGGCCTGCGTCAGGCGCGTGTCGATGAAGCCGAAGGCGACCGCGTTGACGTTGATCTTGAACTGGCCCCACTCCTTGGCAAGGGTCTTGGTCAGGCCGACGACGCCCGCCTTCGCGCTGGAGTAGTTGGCCTGGCCAGCGTTGCCCAGTGTGCCGGAGGTGGAGGAGACGTTGACGATCTTGCGGAAGACCTCCTTGCCTTCCTCGCGCTCTTTCTTGGCCGGCTCGCGCAGGTGCGGTGCCGCCGCGCGGATGATCCTGAAGGGCACGACGGTGTGGATGTCGAGCATCGCCTGGAACTGCTCGTCGGTCATCTTGTGGATCGGCGCGTCGATCGTGTAGCCGGCGTTGTTGACGATGATGTCGATCTTGCCGAAGGCGTCGACCGCGGCCTGCACAAGCTTGTCCGGGGTGTCGCCTACGGTCAGGTCCCCGGCGAAGATGGCCGTCTGCCCGTTGATCTCATCCGATGCCTGCTGGGCGATGTCGGCGTCAAGGTCGTTGATCAGGACCTGCGCGCCCTGTGAGACGAGCAGCTCGGCGGTCGCGCGGCCGATCCCGCGCGCCGAGCCCGTGACGATGGCGGACTTGCCCTCGAGTACTCCCATGTTCTGTCTCTCCTCGTTCGTGGTGTGAGCGCGGAGGTTATAAGGACGGCGCGGCGCGGCGGCTGCCGGTAGGGCGCTGCGCCGCGGCTGTTCTCAACCCTTGATCAGAACGCCGAAGTCCTGGGTGTAGGTCGCGCCCGGCCGGCCATGGCCGTCGGAGGCGGGCACCGCGGCCACCACGCCCATCCCGGTTTCGCGATAGCGGGCGTCGAGGATGTTTTCGCGGTGCCCGGGCGAGGCCATCCAGGCTTCCACGATCGCCCTGGGAGTCGAGAGGTAGCGCGTGCCCCAGGCGATGTTCTCGCCGATTTCATATCCGAGGTTGGCGCTGTAGACGTAGCCCGCCGCTCTGATCCTGCTCCCGGGAGTGTCTCCTGCCGGACTGTAGTGACTGAAGTAGTCCTCGCTGATCATTTCTTCGGTGTGGCCTTGAGCGGCGCGGTTCAATCTTCCGTTGACGATCAACGGCCGCTCGCCGTGGGCGGCGCGTTCCCTGTTGACCAGGCAGACCGTGGCGTCGCGCACCACAGCGATGTTTTCCTGGCTCGGGATCAGATCAGCGCCGTCGCACTGCAAGGCGGCGCGCGCGGCGCGGCGCCGCGCCACGCCGGTGTGGCTGCGCTTGTGAGCCCCGCGACTGCGATGCCTGCGGTGGTGGTGGTGGCGGCGGCGGTGGTGGCGGTGCTTGCGCGCTCCGTGGGCTGCTACGTGAAGCGCCGTGGTGGCGCGCGGGGGGGCCTGCGTCTGTCCGGCGGTGGCGATCGTGGCGCCGAGCGCGGCCATCGCGGCGGCCAGGGTGAGGATCGCTGCGAGAGATCTGAGGAGGCGCCTCATGCCATTCGCATCGGCTTACCCGCGCCCGCATTTAGCCTTGGGCGCCGTCCTGGACGCCTTTTGAGAGCTTTGGGCCGCTCCCGCCGCCGTTTCAGGCGGGGCGTAGACTGCGTGCTTGCATGGTCGACACGACAATGGGCTCTCAGCCGGCGGCGCTCGCGGGCGCCGGCGAAGAGGTTGGCAAGCAGCGGCTGGGCGTGCTGCCGGCGCAGCGGTTGCGCGAGGCGGTGCAGCGCGAATGGGTGACTGCTGGCGATTGGCGCATCCCGGCCCAGTCGATTCAGCCGGCGAGCATCGACTTGCGGCTGGGCGAGCGGGCCTGGGCGCTGCGTTGCAGCTTCCTGCCGGACAGCCGCTCAAGCGTTGAGGAGAAGATCCAGGATCTCGCCTTCGACACGATCGACCTGCGTGACGGCGCGACGCTCGAGCGCGACCGCCCTTATCTGGTGCCGCTGATCGAGGAGTTGCATCTGCCGCCCACGCTGCGGGCGAAGGCCAACCCGAAGAGCTCGACCGGCCGCCTGGACGTCTTTACGCGCGTGATCACCGACCGCCACCACCGCTTCGACGAGATCACTCCGGGCTACGAGGGCAAGCTCTATCTGGAGGTCGTGCCGCGCTCATTTGCGATCAGGGTCAAGACCGGGATCGCGCTCAACCAGGTGCGACTGCTCTCAGGCGAGGCACGCCTGAGCGACGAGGAACTGCTGCGTGTCCATGAGGAGTTTCCGCTTCTCTACCTCGACTCCCACCCGCTGCGTGCCACTGAGCTCTCGCTCGCCGGCGGCCTGTTTTTGAGCCTCGACATCAGCGGCCACAGCGAGAGCATCGTCGGCTACCGCGCCAAGCGCAACAGCCTGCCTGTCGACCTCACGCGCATCGGCGCTCTGAAATGGCAGGACTACTGGGACCCCGTCCACCCCGAGGCCGGGGGCAAGATAGTTCTGGAGCCCGAGGTCTTCTACCTGCTGCTTTCGGCGGAGGGCGTGAGCATCCCGCCGCCGTATGCGGCCGAGATGATGGCTTATGACCCCACCGCAGGCGAGCTTCGCACCCACTACGCGGGCTTCTTCGACCCCGGCTTCGGCTACTCCCGCCGTCGCGAGACCCATGGCAGCCGGGCGGCGCTGGAGGTCAGGGCCAGGGACGTGCCGTTCATGGTCGAGCACCGCCAGCCGGTGTGCAAGCTTGCCTTCGAGCAGATGGCGGCCGAGCCCGACGTGCTCTACGGCGAGGATCTCGGCTCCAACTACCAGGGCCAGGTCACGATGCTGAGCAAGCACTTCGCCGCTCAGACGGCGGGCGTGGTCACGCCGGCACGCGAGGAGTGATGCTTCGTTGCGTCCGTGTCTATGATGCCGACGGTGCGGAGGCCGAAACCGATCCCACAGGGCTTCGTGGCGGAGCCGTCCAACTGGAGCCCCTCGGATGAGCGCTGATCGCAGGGCGATCGAAGCAGAGGGCGCCCCGGCCGCAGTCGGGCCCTACAGCCACGCCGTCGCCGCCGACGGGCTCTTGTTCTGCTCGGGTCAGATTCCGCTTCATCCGCAGACCGGAGAGCTCGTGGGGCAGACTCCGGCGGAGCAGGCACGCCGCTGCCTGCAGAACCTCAGCGCCGTCTGCGAGGCGTCCGGCACGACGCTGCAGCGGGCGCTGCGGATCACGATCTACATGACGGACATGAGCGCCTTTGCGGACGTGAACGAGGTCTATGCGACCTTCTTCGACGCTGACCCTCCCGCACGGGCTGCGGTTGGCGTGGCCGCCCTTCCCAAGGGCGCCGCCGTGGAGATGGACGCGATCGTCGCGCTGCGCTGAGCCTTCATCTCCGCCGTCTGATGCTTAATCACACAATCCGCTGATCTCGGCGGTAGAGTGCCGAGTGGGCTGGGGTGCCCACTCAATCTAGGCAGGAGGGGACCGGTTCTTAGAACCCGAGCACCCGCCCCAGGATCTCGCGCATGATCTCGTCGGTGCCGCCGCCGATCGGGCCAAGGCGTGCGTCGCGCACGGCGCGCTCGGTCCAGTGCTCGGCCATGTAGCCGAGGCCACCGTGGATCTGCAGGCAGGCGTCCATCAGATCGAAGCAGGCGCGCTGGGTCAGCAGCTTGGCCATCGTCACCTCGGCGATCGGCTCCTGGCCCTCGTGGAAGCGGCGCAGCGCGTCATATGTGACGGTGCGCGCGGTGTAGACGCTGGTGGCTAGGTCGGCGAGCTTGTGGCGGATCGCCTGGTGCTTTGAGAGCGGCCTGCCGAACGCCGAACGCTGCTTGGCGTACTCAGCGGTGCGCTCGTAGGCCAGTTGCATCGCGCCCACTGCGCCGAGCGACATCGCAAGCCGCTCCCACTGGAAGTTGGCCATGATCAGCTTGAAGCCCTCGTTCTCGCCGCCGAGCAGCGCCTCATCTGGCACGAAGGCGTCCTCGAAGGAGATCGTGGCGGTGTCCGAGGCGGCCCAGCCGAGCTTCTTCAGCTTGCTGGAGCTCACGCCCGGACCGCGCTCCACGATGAAGAAGGAGATCCCGTGGTGGCCGCCCTCTGCCGTCGTCTTGGCAGCGGTGACGATGAAGTGGGCTCGCACGCCGTTTGTGATGTAGGTCTTCTCGCCGTTGATCAGCCAGCCGCCGTCCACGCGGTCCGCCCGCGTGCGCAGCGAGGCCACGTCGGAGCCGGCCCCGGGCTCTGTGATGCCGAGCGCCCCGATCCGCTCGCCTTTGATCGCGGGCATCAGGTAGCGCTGCTTCTGGTCGGCGGTGCCGAACTTCCAGATCGGCGGGGTGGCGATGTTCACGTGCGCGCCGATTCCGGCCGCTGTCCCGCCGGAGCCGATCCGCGCGAGCTCCTCCACCAGCACCGCCTCGTGCAGGTAGTCGCCGCCCTGGCCGCCGAGCGCCGTCGGGTACTTCAGACCCAGAAGACCCTGGGCGGCCAACTGCGGGAACACGTCGTCCGGGAACCATTCCGCGCGCTCCCAATCCTGGGCGTGCGGGGTCAGCTCGCGCTCGATGAATCCGCGGATCGATGTCCGCAGCTCTTCGTGCTCGTCGCTGAAGGGTGAAGTGGGCACGTGCGCCCTGGCCTGGTGTCTTCTACAGCCCGTACGAGCGGCCGATCACGTCCAGCATGATCTCGTCGGTGCCGGCGCCGATCCGGTTCAGGCGCATGTCCCGCCAGACGCGCTCGACTCCGTACTCCCGCATGTAGCCGGCACCGCCGTGGATCTGGATGCACTCGTCGGCGACTTCCACAGCGATCCGCGCGGCATGCAGCTTGGCCATCGAGATCTCGCGCACCGGGTACTCGCCGTTGTTGAAGCGCCACGCGGTCACATAGACCATCTGGCGGGCAGACTCGATCTTGGTCGCCATCTCGGCGAACTTGTGCCGGATCACCTGGAAGTGGCCGATCTGCTTGCCGAACGCCTTGCGCTCAAGCGCGTACTGCATCGTGCGCTCGAAGCACTTCTGGGCGCCCGAGACACAGCCGGCGGCGCCGATCAGTCGCTCGCCCTGAAGCTCCCACATGATGTGGTAGAAGCCCTTGCCGACCTGGCCGAGCACGGCGGAGGCGGGCACGCGCACGTCCTGGAAGGCCAGCAGCGCGGTGTCGGAGGCGTGCATGCCGAGCTTCTCCAGACGCTTCTCGCGGATCACGCCGGGGGCGTCCATCGGCACCAGGAACAGCGTGAAGCCGTCATAGCCGGCATCGGGGTCGGTCTTGGTCACCAGAACGATCACGTCAGCCCGGTGACCGTTTGTGATGTAGGTCTTCGACCCGTTGATCACGTACTCGTCGCCGTCTCTGACCGCGCGCGTCTTGATTCCCGAGACGTCTGAGCCGGCGTCCGGCTCGGTGATGCCCAGGCAGAGGATCTTCTGGCCCTTGATCGCGGGCACGACCCATTCCTGCTTCTGCTCCTCGGTGCCGAAGGCGAGGATCGGCGGCATCGCCATGTCGGTGTGGACCGCCAATCCCATCGCCAGACCACCGGAGTTGGCGTTGGTGATCTCCTCGGCCAGCACGAGGCTCGTGTAGTAGTCGCCACCCTGGCCGCCGTACTTCTCCGGCTTGTCGAGGCCGAGGAAGCCCAGTTCGCCCATGCGCGGGAAGACCGAGTTGGGGAAGGTCGTCTCCTCCCATTCGGCCGCGTGGGGGGCGAGCTCCTTGATCGCGAAGTTGCGGATCGACTCGCGCAGCGCTTCGTGCTCCTCGGTGAAGATGAAGTGCTTGCGCTTGGCCCCGAAATCGGGCTTGACGACGTTGCTCTGGGCGGTGGCCATCGGACAGGGCTCCTCTCTCGTGGTTCTCGACGCTGCTGCGGGGAAGCTAGCGCAGGCGCGATCGAAAGTAAACAGTAGGACTGCTTACTTTGAGCTTTGGGTGCTTTGCGGCGCCAACAGCGTCGCGGGGCTGCCGTCGACGCTGTCCGTGCCCAGCATTGCCGGCGTGACGCTCACCGGCCGTGGCGCGAGGAAATGCAGCGCCCGGACGCCGTGGAAGGTGAAGGTGCCCGCCGGCGCGAAGGGCGGGCCTGGGATGTTTGGCGCGGGAGTGCCGAGCACTGGTTCGAGGGCCCGTGTCCCGATTCGCGCAGATTCGACCAGCACCCACAGGCTGGTGGTGTCAATCGTCGCCGACGTCGGGCGAGCGTGCAGGTAGAACGCTGCGACGGGGGCAGCCTGGCTGCCGTAGACGGCCACCGGCTGTCCTGCCAGATCGGTCCGGAAGCGATTGATCGCGCCTCCCCAGTCGACGTTCTGGTAGCGCCAGTTGGACTGGATCGCAACGACTGTCGCTATGCAGAGCACGCAAAAGAGCGCGAGCGGTATGGCTCTCGCGCGGCTCAGCCCGAGCGCAGTGATCACAGCGATCACGATCCATGCGCCGAGCAGGTTGCGGGCATAGAAGACGTCGTCCAGATGCGTCACGGCGAGTACGAGCGGCAGCAGCACCACGCACGCGAAGACCGCGCCGAGCAGCGCGCCCGCGGCTCTTGCGGGGGCGGGTCGTGAGGCTTGGGCTGCTCGCCAAAGCGCGACCGCTCCCGCGATCAGGCCTGCCGCCGCCAGCGCGATTCCCGCGCCCTCCAGGGGCGCACTGGGCACGTTTGGCCCCATCGCGAACTGCCTGATGGCTTCCTCCATGCGGCTGGAGAGGGACAGGCCTGAGATGAACGAGGCGCGTTCGCTGCCGCGCTGGTGCAGGAACAGCGGCAGCAATGGCAGTGCCAGGGCCACGACGGCCGCCGTTGCGGCCGCCAGGGCGTGCCTTTGCGCCGGCAGCTTCCAGGTGAGGAGGCCGATCTCCGCCAGTACGACAAAGCCACCGAAATAGTGCGTGTAGAGCAGCGCGAGGCAGGAGAGTGCCCACCAGGCCCATCGACGGGAGCAAGGCGCTTGCAACAGAGCGCTCGTCGCCCACAGGGAGAGCACGGAAAGCAGCACCATCAGCGAGTAGGCGCGCGCGTCTAGCGAGTAGTAGACGAGCATCGGGCTGGTGGCGACCAGCCAGGCCGTAGCAGTCGCCGCGCCCGTGCCCACCACACGGCGCATCGCAAAGTAGGCGGCCGGCACGCACAGCACCCCCGCCAACGCGCCCGGCATCCGCAGCATCGCCGTCGATAGGCCGAAGACCTGCGTCCATACCCAGGTCAGCACGTAGTAGAGCGGGGGCGTGGACTCGGTGGCGTGCACCCCGCTCAGCACTCCCGAGAGCGAGCCGCGTGCGACGATCGCGCGGGTGAAGGTCTCGTCGTACCACAGGCTTTGGTGGGAGATGAAAGGCAATCGCAAAGCCGCAGCGACAGCGGTCGCGCCGGCCACGAGGGCGATGCGTGTGCCGCGATCGGCGATCGAGACCGCGCGCGGACGACGTGCCGTGCCGAGTGCTGCTACCACGGCGCCGGTACGCTCCTACGTTCGGAAATCATGTTCCAGTAGCATCGTTCTGAATCGCTGCCCGTCGCTGCGATTGTCCAAAGGGGGACGAGAGGCATGCTCATTCTCAGAGGCTCGCAGGTGGCAGCCATCGGCGTGTGTCTCGCGGTTCTCACTCTGCTTGGATCGCCTGCCGACGCATCCGCGTTGACGCCCCGGGCCAGGCTGCCCTCGGCGCTCCTCGCGCTCGAGCAGAAGATGAAGGCGCTGCGCGTCAACACAGAGCGCGGCACGATCGTAGAGTCGCTGGGCGGCGTTGGTTTCGGCAGCGCCGGCGGCCTGCTGGAAGCCGCGGAAGGCAAGCAGGCGCAGAGCGAAGGCAAGGTCGCAACAGCAATTGACCCCACTGTGAGACTTCCCCTCGCCCCACCTATGAGCATTCCGCTACTCACGATCGACTTTGAAGCGAGCGTCTCCCCAAGGCTTGCGATCATCCGCGGGGAGTTCCTCGGCGGGATCTCCCTGCAACTGCGCTTGATTGGAGAACAGGAGTATGAGCGCTCGCCTTTCCTAGGGCTCCTGGTCTCAGGCAAGCCTTGGGTCTACATAAGCCCGGCGGAACGCGCCAAGGAACGGGCGAGTAACACGACGGAAGGCGCTTCCCCGGTATCGGCGACGGGGGAACCGGAAGCCGGCTTCGCCAAACTGATCGCCTGGCTTGCGAAGGCGCGGTCGGTCATGGATATGGGTCCCGCCGTCGTCGACGGACAGCCCACGACCGAGTTCCGGGCGACGCTCGACCTCCAGAAGTCCGTCAGCGCGGCCAATGCCGAGACTTCCAAGGCCGGGAGCAGGAAGCGTCTGGTGCACGAGCATGAGACGCTCTACCTCTTCCTCGCCTCCGACGGCTTGCCCGTGCGTACGCATGAGCAGGTGAGGGTCGGGAAGGGGCGCCTCGATCTCACCGCAGACATCTTGGCGATCGAAGTCCCCGTCTCGGTGACCCCGCCGCCTGCAAGCGAAACGATCAGCCAGGCGGAACTGGAGAAGCAGGAAAAGGAAGCGGGCTCAGGCCTCACGCACCTGAGCAAGCGTGAAAGGGAAGAAGCGAGACGCTTCGAGGCCTGCATAGACAAGCGCTTCTCAAAGCACGCAAAGCACGTGAGCAAGCGCGAGTTCAACAAGACCGTGCACGAATGCGAACGGATCTCGAAGCAGCCGCAAAGTAAGCAGTAGCACTGCATACTTCCCACAACGCCCGTCGTCCGGTTAGGATGTCGCCAATGGCCGGGGAGCACGTTCTATACGAGGTCGCAGACGGGGTCGCGACGATCACGCTCAACGACCCCGACACGCGCAACTCGCTGTCCGCGGAGATGCTGCTCGGCTTGCATCGGGCTTTCGACAGGGCCGTCGAGGAGGCCGAGGTGCGCTGCATAGTGCTCGCCTCCTCTCACGACAAAGTCTTCTCCTCGGGGGCCAACCTCACCGGGTTTGGCCAGGACGTCCCGCTCGTGCACAAGCACTTCGGCAGCGACCTGTTCGTCGATCTCTTCAGGAAGATCACCTCGCTGCACAAGCCCACGATCTGCGCTGCCGGCGGCCATGTGCTCGCAGGCGCGCTGGGGATAGCGCTCTGCTGCGACCTGATCGTCGCCTCCGAGAATGCGACCTTCGGCACGCCCGAGATCAACGTGGGGGTCTTCCCCTTCATGATCATGGCGCTGATCTACCGCAATGTGCCGCGCAAGAAGGCCAACGAGCTGCTGCTGCTGGGCGAGCGGATGAACGCGCAGCAGGCGCTGGAGGCGGGCATCGTCAACAAGGTGGTCCCCGCGGACGAGTTGGACGCCGCCGTGGGCGAGTGGGCAACGAAGCTCGCCAGCAAGTCTCCGGCGATCATGCGCCTTGGCAAGGAAGCGATGCGGCGCCAGCTGGACATGCCGCTCGATGACGCACTGGACTACCTGCGCGCTCAGCTCAGCCTGGCGGTCTCCACCGAGGACGTGGTCGAGGGCGTCACCGCCTTCTTCCAGAAGCGCGAGCCGCAGTGGAAGGGCCGATGAGCGCGCAGGACGACAGCCCCCCGACCTCGCTGCTTAGGCCGCTGGCGGAAGACCTGGAAGCCCGCCGCGCGCAGATCAAGCTCGGCGGCGGCCAGGAGAAGATCGACAAGCAGCACGACGCCGGCAAGCTCACGGCGCGCGAGCGGATCGCGCTGCTGGTCGACGAGGGCACCTTCGTCGAGCTCGGCATCCTTGGCAAACCGCACACCACCCAGCGCGCAATGGAGGGCGTCGACGCGCCCGCGGACGGCGTGATCACCGGATACGGCAAGGTGAATGGTCGCCTGACCGCCGTCTGCGCCTACGACTTCACTGTAATGGCCGGCTCGATGGGCATGACCGGGGAGTTCAAGGTCACCCGCCTACGCGAGCTGGCCTTGACCAAGCGAATCCCGTTCGTGTGGCTGCTGGACTCCGCCGGCGCGCGGGTCCAGGAGGCCGCTGGGGCGATGTTCGCAGGCTCCGGCCACCTCTTCCGCGAGGAGGTGATCATGAGCGGCGTGATCCCGCAGGTCGCCGCGCTGATGGGTCCTTGTGCGGCCGGCACCGCCTACATCCCTGGCCTTGCGGACTTCGTGCCGATGGTCAAGGGCCGCGGCTCGATGGCGCTCGCCGGCCCGCACCTGGTCAGGGCCGCCGTCGGCGAGGACGTAACCCAGGAGGAACTGGGCGGTGCCCGCGTGCACTGCCGCAAGTCTGGCGTCGGTGACATGGAAGTCGACAGCGACGAGGAGTGCATCGAGCGGATCAAGCAGTACCTCTCCTACATGCCGCAGAACTGCGAACAGCCGCCGCCGATCCTGCAGGCAAGCGATCCGGTGGAGCGCCGCGAGGAGTCGCTGCTGGACGTGCTGCCCCAGTCGAACCGCAAGCCCTATGACATGTACGACGTGATCGAGGCCATCGTCGACGATGGCTCCTATCTGGACATCAAGAAGCAGTGGGCCAAGACCATCATCGCCTGCTTTGCGCGCTTCGGCGGCCGGCCGGCGGGCATCGTCGCCAACCAGCCAAAGCAGCTCGGCGGCATCCTCGATAACGACTCCGCCGACAAGGCGGCGCGCTTCATCAACCTCTGCAACGCCTTCGGCATTCCGCTGATCTTCATCCAGGACGTGCCGGGGTTCATGGTTGGCACGAAGGTTGAGGCCGAGGGCATCATTCGCCACGGCGCCAAGATGCTCTACGCGGTGGCCAACGCGACCGTGCCGAAGATCACTGTGATCACGCGCAAGGCCTACGGCGCCGGCTACTACGTGATGTGCGGGCGGGCGTACGAGCCCGACCTGATTGTGGCGTGGCCGAGCGCGGAGATCAGCGTGATGGGCGCCGAGGGCGTGGTCGAGATCGCCTTCCGCAAGGCGGTCGAGGCGGCTGAGGACCCGCAGGCCAAGCGCGCGGAACTGATCGAGAACTTCAAAAAGATGTTCGACGTCTACATCGCCGCCGGCAACGACCTGGTCGATGACGTGATCGATCCGCGGCAAACCCGCGAGACGATCTGCAGGGGCCTTGAGATGGCGCAGAGCAAGAAGATCGAGCGACCGTGGAAGCGACACGGAGTCGTGCCCGTATGAGCTCCAGGAACACGTATGGCGGCGCTGGGCGGCGTCCTCGCTCGCTCATGTGCTACTCGCACACTTCGCTCGCTGCGTCCTTGCCCAGCTTGCCCTACGTGCCCCTGGAAGGTGGAGGCAGAGAATGAGCGTTGAGGACCCCGCGGTGATCACCTGCGCGATCTCGGGAGTGATCGCCAACCGGGAGCAGTGTCCCGCGATTCCGTACACGCCGGAGGAGTATGGGGAGGAGGCGCGCCGTGCGGTGGAGGAGGGCGCGGCGATGATTCACATCCACGCCCGCAAGCCGGACGGCAGCCCCAGCTACGAGGTCGAGGACTTCCTTGCGATCACGCAGGCGATCAGGCAGGCGGCCGGCGATGTGATCATCAACTACTCGACCGGGACGATCGGCGTGCCCGTTGATAAGCGCATCGCCTATCTGGAGGCGGGTCGGCCTGAAGTCGCCGCCCTGAACATGGGCTCGATGAACTACGCCAAGTACTCCAAGTCGCGCAAAGACTTCGTGTTCGACATGGTCTTTGCCAACCCGTTCAGCGAGATCGTGCAACTGCTGAGCGCAATGAACGAGCTCGACATTCAGCCCGAGCACGAGTGCTTCGACCTTGGGCACGTCGGCAGCCTCGCGCCGCTGATCGACATGGGCGTGCTGAGGGCTCCGCTGCACGTCGACTGCATCATGGGCGTGGTCGGTGGCGTGCCGCCCACCGCGCGCAACCTCGCCGCGATGGCGGAGAACATCCCCTGGCTGCACGTCGGCCCGGAGGGCGGACGGCGCTCCCACTGGGGTGTGATTGGCATCTCGCGACAGCAGTGGATGCTGATGGCGGCAGGGCTGACGCTCGGCAGCTCGGTGCGGGCGGGCCTGGAGGACAACCTCTATCTCCCCGACGGTCAGATGGCGCGCTCCAACGGGGATCTGATCGCCAAGGCGCGCCAGATGGCAGAAGACGTCGGTCGCAAGCCGGCGAGCGTGCAGGAGGCCAGGACGCTGCTCGGCGTCAGGCGCCAGGATGCGACGTGAAGCGCAGGCCGGGCGCAGCTCGGCCTGTCAACCAGATCCAATCTCCAAGGAGGAGACCCGATGAGCCTGCCGCTTGCGGACGTGAAGGTGCTCGACCTCTCTCGACTGCTGCCAGGCGGCTTCTGCTCGCTGCTGATGGCCGATCTGGGTGCGGAGGTGCTGAAGGTCGAGGACGTGGGCGCAGGCGACTACATCCGCTGGTCACCTCCCTACTACGAGGGCGCCCACGAGAGCGCCCGCTCGGCGCTCTACCTGGCCCTGAACCGCAACAAGCGCTCTGTCAGGCTTGATCTGAAGACCGAGCAGGGTCGGCAGATGCTGCTCAAGCTGGTCTGTGACTGCGACGTGGTGCTGGAGTCGTTCCGGCCCGGGGTGCTCGATCGCCTCGGTGTCGGCTATGAGCGGATGCGCCAGGAGAACCCGCGGGTCGTCTACTGCGCGATCACCGGGTACGGGCAGGACAGCCCCAAGAGGGATGCCCCCGGCCACGACATGAACTACCTGGGGCTGGTCGGCATGCTCGGCCTGACCGGTGAACGCGACGGCGCGCCGATCCAGGCCGCGGGCCAGATCGCCGACATAGGCGGGGGCGCGATGATGGCTGCGTTCGGCATCATGGCGGCGCTGCACGAGCGCGACGGTTCGCTGGCCAGACCTGGCTCCGGCGAGGGCCAGCTCGTGGACATCTCGATGTCCGATGGCGCACTCTCCTGGCTTGCTCTGGTGGCGGGCCGCTACTTCGCCGATGGAGGCAGCCCGCACCGCGGCGATCTCGAGCTCGCCGGCTCGCTGATCTGCTACCGCCCCTACGAGTGCGCCGACGGCTGGGTCACTCTCGGTGCCCTGGAGCCGAAGTTCTGGCAGGCGTGGTGTCGGGGCGTGGGTCGCGAGGACCTGATCGAGCGCCAGTTCGAGCGCCCGGGCACCGGCGCCCACGCTGAGGTGCAGGAGATCTTCAAGAGCAGGACGCGCGCGGAGTGGGAGGCGTTCTCCGCCGAGCACGAGTGTTGTCTGGAGCCGATCCTCGACCTCGACGAGGCGCTCTCCAGCGATCTGGTGAGGGCGCGCGACATGGTCGTCGAGCTCAGCCAGCCCGGCGTGCAGGGGCCGGTGAGACAGCTCGGCGTGCCGGTCAAGCTTTCGCGCACGCCCGGCGACGCCGCCAGGATGCCGGCACCGGCACTGGGGGAGCACACCGAGGCGGTGCTGCGCGACGCCGGTCTCTCGGAGGCCGAGATCTCGGCGCTGCTTGCCTCCGGGGCGGCTGCGGGCTGCACGCCAGGACCGCTGGCCGAGAGGGGCGCGGGCTCAACGGCATGAGCGAGGCCGCTGGTCTGAAGATGAGCGAGCTCGCCCAGCGCAGCGGGGTGAGTGCCGGCACGATCAGGCACTACCTCCGCGAGGGCCTGCTCGGCGAGGGCTCGCAGATCAGGCGCACCAGCCGCAACATGGCCTACTACCCGCCGCACTTCGTGCAGCGAATCGAGCTGATCAAGCGCCTGCAGGAGGAGCGCTTCATGCCGCTGCGCGTGATCAAGGTGCTGCTGGCGCAGGACCCCGGACGGGTGCAGGCGCTGATCGACCTCGAGGATAGGATCGTCGAGCAGGCGCTGGTCAACGCGGAGAGCAAGCGGATCTCGGCGGCTCAGGTGCGCGAGCGCTTCGACATGCCCGCCAATGTGCTGAAGCGCCTCGTCGAGCTGGGGGTGCTGACGCCGACGCGGGGCGGCTACGACCGGGACGATGTGAAGATCATCGAGGCGATATCCCGCTTCAGGGCCGGTGGTTACGAGGAGGAGTTGGGCTTCACGGTCTATGACACGCTGCGCTACCGGGAGGCGCTGGAGCCGTTGGTGCGCGAAGAGGTCAGGGCGCTGCTGGACCGGCTCGCCGGCGAGGTGGAGGTCGAGCGGGCGCTTGCGATCATCGCTGCCGGGGTGGAGCCGCTGCGGGAGCTGGTCGGTGCGGTGCACTCCAAGCTGCTGATTGCCGAGCTGCGCCGCCAGCAACAGGGCCGCGGCGGCGAGAACGGGCCGCGTGGGAAGGGTGGATCCGGAAAGCGCGGCCGGGTCCGGGCGAGAAATCCCGGGCGCTATGCTTCACAATGATTGACTGACTTGTCAATCGAAGCGCCTCGCACGAGGCTAGGAGGTCACTGTAGCGATGAGGGTTGCGGCAATCCAGCTGAACTCGGTCGACGAGACGGCGGCGAACCTTGCCTCGGCCGATCGCCTTGTGAGGTCCGCGGCCTCAGAGGGCGCAACGCTCGTGCTCCTGCCTGAGAAGTGGATCGTGATCGGCGACCCGCAGACGCTGAGAGCGGCGGCCGAGCCGCTGGACGGACCGACCGTCTCCTGGGCACAGGCCACGGCGGCCGAGCTCGGGATCGATTTGATCGCAGGGTCGATCGTGGAGCGCATGGAGGATGGCCGGACGCTGTCGAACACCTGCCTGCACATAGCTGCCGACGGTTCGATTCAGGCGCTTTATCGCAAGATCCACATGTTCGACGTCGAAGTGGATGGGCGCATTTACCGCGAGTCGGAGGTGGAGCGCCCCGGCGATGAGATCGTGCTCAGCAGGACAGGCTCTGGCGTGCCCATCGGTCTCTCGATCTGCTACGACCTGCGCTTCCCGGAGCTCTACCGGATCCTGGCCCTGCGCGGCGCTTTGACGATGCTCGTGCCGGCCGCGTTCACGTTGCGCACCACGACCGATCACTGGGAGACCCTGCTGCGGGCACGGGCGATCGAGAACCAGGTGTTCGTGATCGCTGCCAATCAGGTGGGCGAGCACGCCGACGGCAGCCGCTCAGGCGGACGCTCGATGATCATCGGTCCCTGGGGCGAGGTGCTGGCTCGGCTCGACGAGGGCGAGGGACACGTCATCGCCGATCTCGATCTTGACGCCCAGGCGGAGATCAGGCGCAAGCTGCCCTCCCTTGCCAACAGGCGCCCCGCGACTTATCGCTGGCCCGAGCAGCCGCACGCGGTGGGCGAGGCCGATCCCGATTCGCCGCAGCGGGAGCACACGACGGAGGCGCTGCAAAGTTGAGTGCGGCCACTGCCCGCAGCGCCCGCCAGGACCGCCGCCAGGCGATCCTCGACGCTGCCGTGAGGGTGTTCGCGAGCCGCGGCTTCCACGCCTGCCGGGTCTCGGACATCGCCGATGAGGCGGGCGTCGCCTATGGGCTCGTCTACCACTACTTCGGCTCCAAGGACAGCGTCCTGGACACGCTCTTCCTTGAGCGCTGGAACATCATGCTGGAGATGATCGCCGAGGTGGATGCCACAGAGGCCTCGGCGCGCGAGAAGCTCTACGCAATCGCGTCCTTCATCGTGGACAGCTACCGGCACGATCCCGATCTGATGAAGGTGATCATCGTCGACGTGACTCGCGCGGCGAACTCGTTCGGGCAGACGCACCTCGCACGCATCAGAGAGGCTTACAGCGGGATCGCGGCGATCGTGACCAAGGCACAGCAGCAGGGCGCATTCAAGACCGAGATCGACGCCGAGTTTGCCGCGATGGCCTTCTACGGCGCGATCGAGCAGGTGCTCACGGGATGGATCTTCGAGCTGCTGCCAAGCGATGAGGAGCACTTCGAGCGCTCCAAGCGGCTGATCGTTGAGACCATCTGCGGCGGCCTGGAGCATCCGGGAGGAGATCGTGGGCGCCCAGACGCCGACCGAGGTGGTGATTAGACTGCGGGAGATGGAAAACGAGATGGTCAAGCGCCTGATGTGGTCGGGTGTGCTCGCGGCGTGTGGTGCTCTGGCGAGCATCGCCTCCCAACGTCTGGCCGCGGTGGTCTGGCGGCGGATGTTCGACGAGGAGCCGCCGGAATGAGCGCCTCGCACATAAACGGCATCGTGCAGGAGCCGAGCTCCGGCAACGGCGCGGGGCCGCACGACCCCTCGGGGCACCCTTACGCGCCGATCGAGGACTCGGCTGCGCGGCGGCCCGAGGTCGCGGTGGGCGCCGCCTTCCTCGGCGGGCTCCTGGTTGCGCTGCTGCTGCGCCGGGTGCGCTCATGAGCGTCACCGGCGAGGAGGAGACGAGAACTCCCAATATCGCCGCCGCGATCACGGAAGTCTCCGAGCGCGCGTCGCTTTTGGTGCGCGAGGAGATCGAGCTTGCCAAGGCGGAGATGACTCAGAAGGCGAGCCGCATCGCCAAGGGCGCGATCGTCGGCATCGCCGCGGGTGTGTTCATCGTGATGGCGCTCTTCTTCGTGCTGATCGGCTTCGCCTGGCTGCTCTACTACGAGCTTCCGATCGGCAACCAGTTCACCTACTTCTGGGGCTTCTTCGCGATGGCCCTGATCCTGCTGCTGCTCGGCGTGATCGCCGGCTTCGGAGCCGCCAAGGCCGTGAAAGCCGCCACGCCGCCGACGCCGCAGATGGCGATCGAGGAGGCGCGCAAGATTCGCGAGACGGTCAGCGGGAGCACGCAGGATCTCGCTGACGGAGCCCACACGTCGTGATCAAGTCAAGGCACTGAAGGAGGATCGCGTCGATGCCAAATCGCTCACCAGCCGAGATCCGCAACTCGATCGAGGCCAACCGCAACGAGCTTGCGCTCTCCATCGAACGCCTGCGCGGCGAGGTCGCGATCGTCACCGACTGGCGCGGGCAGCTCGAGCGTCATCGCAAAGAAGCGCTGATCGGGGCCGCGGTCGCCGGTTTCGTGCTCGGCGGCGGGATAGCGGCGGTTCTCGGCGGCAAACGCCGCCGACGCCGCTAGTCGACGCGCCCGCCAAGCGTAAGCGCGCAGTGGCCTGGCGGAGCTTATAGACGAATATGCATTGTTATAACAGCATCGCTTATAACTTGCTATAAGCTATTGGAAGTGGATGCGATTCCCAACCCATATACGCCGAACGCTGGATCACGGCCTCCTGAGCTCGCGGGTCGGGACAGCGGAGCTAGAGCAGTTTCGGGTGCTGGTCGGGCGTCTCAAGCGCGGCGACACCGAGCAGAGCATGATCGTCCGGGGACTGCGCGGGGTGGGCAAGACGGTGCTGCTGAACGCCTTCGAAGATCATGCCGAGTCCGAGGGGTTCCTCACCTATTACCACGAGCTCACGCCGGACACGGCCTGGTCGCGGAGATCGCGAGGGATGTTGAGCGCGCTCAGGCGAGCTGAAGTTGAGCGCTCGCGCGATGGAGCGGTCGGGAGGCCCTTGAGCATCTCGCGACTATCAAGGTCACAGGACCCGAAGGGCGTTGAGCTTGACCGTCGATATTCGGAAGGCTGACGAGGGCACGATCGCCGCGGATCTCTCCGAGCTGTTCTTGGCGCTCGGGAAGGCGGCCGCCGAAAGAGAAGACGGGCGTCGTCTTCCTGCTCGATGAGGTCCAATTCGTCAGCGAGCTGGAATACCGCGCGCTGATCAGCGCGCTGCACCGCGCAACCCAGAAGAACATGCCGATCAAGGTGGCGGCAGCAGGCTTGCCGCAGATCCCGAGGTTGACCGGAGAGGCACGCTCGTATGCGGAGCGTCTGTTCATGTTCCCGGTCATTGCAGGCCTCTCGGACTGGATGCGCGGGCGGCGTTCGTTGAACCGGCGCGCCATCTGAAGGTCGACTACGAGGAGGATGCGTTGGCGCTTGCACTGCCGTGGACCGGAGGCTATCCCTTCTACATCCAGCAACTCGGCAAGCACGCCTGGAATCTCGCCGAGGCCTCACCAATCACAAGGAGCCGATGTGGAGGCGGCGATTCCGATCGCACAGGCGGCGCTGGACACCAGCATCTACGAGGTGCGGATCCAGCGAGGCACCGATCGAAGAGCGCCGCTACATGCGAGCGATGGCTGAGCTCGGTGATGGGCCCTTATCGGTCAGGGATGGTCGCCGGCAAGCTCGGTAGTGAAGACCACTGAGGTATCGGCATGACGCCGCCAGCATCTGATCGAAAAGGGACTGGCGTACGCGACCGAGACTACGGGCTACATCGACTTCACTGTCCCCCGCTTCGACGAGTTCATGCGGCGGCACATGCCATACCGAGCACCCGCGAAACGCACCGCGTAGCGAACCTGAGATCGCGCGACTCATGCATCGGCGCGGCCCGGTTATGACGGAAGCGGCGAGTTGGCTCAGACCAGCAGCGACGGGTCAATGCCGCCGACGCCGAGCAGGCCGGGGCCGGTGTAGGTCCCGATCACCGGGCCGACCTCGGAGATGAACACCGGCTCGCCACCAATCTTCTCGCGGCAGCGTTGCGCGAGCCGCTCCGCCTCCTCTGGAGCCTGGATGTGCTGCACCGCCCAGGCGGTCATGCCTTCCTGCACCAGCCGATCTCCATATTCGACCATCCGCTCGAAAGCGCGCTTTGAGGTGCGCACGCGCTCGACCGGCGTGATCTCACGCTGGAGAGTGAGGATCGGCTTGATCTTCAGCGTGCCGCCGAGCCATGCCTGCGCCTTGCCGATGCGACCGCCGCGCCGCAGGTACTCCAACGTGTCGATGCAGAACCAGATCCGAGCGCGCGCACGGCGCCTGCTTGACACGCTCGGCGACGACCTGCAGATCGCCGCCCGCTCGTGCCGCCGCTGCGCCCGCCAGCACCACGAAGCCGAGTCCGCCACAGCCGGTTTCGCCGTCGATCACTTCCACCCGCTCGCCGAGACCACGCTCGGCCAGCAGCGCCTGAGCCTGTCGGGCGGCCTCACAGGTGCCAGAGATCCCGCCTGCAAGGTGAACGGAGACCACGTCCTTGCCCTCCTGCAGCAGCGGCTCCCATACGGCCAAGAAGTCCCCGATCGATGGCTGCGAGGTGCTGGGCGTCCCAGGATCTGTGCGCAGGCGCGCATAGAAGGCGTCGAAGCCGTCCATCTCCAGCTCGCGCACCGATTCGCCGGTCCAGCCCACGTAGAGGCTGACCTGGTGGATCCCTTCGCGCTTTACCAGCTCGGGGGGCAGGTAGTGCGTCGTGTCGCTGACGATCGCGACTGGTGCCATCGGGCGCTGACCCTACAGCAAGCGCAGGGCCAGACGCCCGTCGCCCCGGAGGGGCTTGCTCAGCCGAGGCGGTTCTCGATGCCAAGTCCCTGCGCTGCCGGCTGCGCCTCCTCCGGCGGCTGCTGCGGAGCGGGCGCGTCGGCCACGCCGAGCACCTCGGCGAGCTCGCCGGTCTCGTACATCTCAGTGACGATGTCGCAGCCGCCGACCAGCTCGCCCTTGACGAACAGCTGGGGGATCGTGGGCCAGTTCGAGAGGGCGGATAGCTCCTGGCGGATGCGCGGGTCGGGCAGGATGTCCACCGCCGCGAACGGTGAGCCGACCGTCTGCAGCGCGGCGACCGTGCGCGCCGAGAAGCCGCAGGCCGGCGCTTCGGGGGTGCCCTTCATGAACAGGATGACCTCGTTCTCAGAGATCGCCTCCGCGATCGCGTCGCGAATCGGGTTGGTATCCGGAGTGGACATTGGCGTGCTCCTATCGGCTTGACGTCTGCGCGGATGCGTGCGGGCTGGCATCCGCATTGCTGGGGACCTCTGTCTTCAGCGAGAGCGCGTGGATCGGTCCTCCGATCTCGGCGCCGAAGACTTCGTAGACGAGGCGGTGCTGCTCGATGCGGCTGTGGCCCTCAAACACAGCGGCGGTGACGCTGGCACGGAAGTGGTCCCCGCCGCCGGTGTAGTCCTGCACCTGGGCGTGCGCTCCCGGTATGGCAGCCTCGATGCGCTGCTTGATCTCCTCCGCGGTTGGCATGCCCCCACATTAGCGATCATCGCGCCTCGCTATACTTTGGAAAGCGATGATCTCCCTGACCGACAAGGGTGCTGAGAAGGTTCGCGAGTTCCTGGACTCTCAGCAGGCGGACCTGAGCCTCGCCGGGCTGCGCGTGGGCGTTCGCGGCGGAGGCTGCTCCGGCTTTCAGTACCAGCTCGCCTTCGACGAGCAGCGCGACGGCGACGAGGTGTTCGAGGACCACGGCCTGAGGCTGCTCGTGGACGGTCCCAGCCTGCCCTTCGTGCGCGGCTCGGTGATCGACTACGAGGAGGGCCTCCAGGGCGCCGGCTTCAAAGTCAACAACCCGAACGTCGTCGCCGCCTGCGGCTGCGGATCTTCGTTCAGGGTTGCAGAGGAAGAGCAGGTTTCAGCCGTCTGACGCGCTGACGGGCCGCCTTTAGACGGCCCGTCGCGGGTTCTGGATGAGAGCTCGCGCTAGGCGAGCTCGGGGCGGCCTCTAATGCGAGGTCGCTGGCCTTCCACCGTGGCTCAGTGAGCGGCCGCGGAGGAATCCGAGAGCTGTCTCGGGATTGCGCAGGGCACCTGCCATCGTCAGCACCGCGAAGCCGATGCCAGCGAGCAGCAGGGCAATGCCGACGACAATGCCGAACAGCGCAGTTTGTTCTGCCATGTATGAGGCGCTGAGCGCGGTGGAGAGCGCGGTCTCCTCGACCCAGACGTTGCGGGCGGGGTTTTCGACCGCGACGCCTTTGACCTTCAGCGCTTCCGCTTCGACGTTGGTGCCCTTGCCGTTCGCGGTTGCGTAGTGCGGCATCTGCGAGAAGACCAGGCCGCCGGTCGCCATCAGCGCGTCGACGCGCATGTAGCTGGCGAAGCAGCGAGCGTTGTTGCCTTCGGTCACGGCCTTGCCTGCGACCTTGCAGGTCGGCATTTCGACCGCTGCGATGTCCAGCCCGGCCTTCTTGGCCAGGGCGGTCTCGACGCTTGGGGTCATGTTCGGGGTGCCGGTGATCTTCTGTTGCTTGAGCGCGGTCTGGACTTCTTTGTTGCCGTTCATGCCCAGCGCGATCGCGGCGATTCCAAAGGCGACCAGCACAACGGCGGTGACCAGGCCGCCGATCTCGAATACCTTGCGCATCTGATTGCTCCCTTCCAGTTACCTGCCGAGCGGCGCCCGGCCTTACAGGGAGAACTCTCGTCGCTGCGAGCCTGCGCCGAATCGGTAGGCGACACGAGATCGGCTGCGAGTTCTTCGCCAAGATCTACGCGGCAGCGCACGGGCCGCGTTGCGTAAAACCCCGCAGGCCGGCGGGTGCAGAGCCCCGCGCGGGGGTCAGGTCGGCTCGTTGTCCAGCGAGCGCCAGAGGTAGCGGCAGGCCAGCGTCCTGTGCGGCCGCCACGGCTCCGCGATCCGCTGCATCGTGGCCGGATCAGGAAGCTCCGGCAGGCCATAGGCAAGTTCGATCGCGCGTCTGATGCCAAGGTCCCCGACGGCGAGAACGTCGGGGCGTTGCAGATGGAACATCAGGAACATGTGCGCGGTCCAGACACCGAGGCCCTTTACGGCGACCAGCTCTGCGATCACCTGATCGTCAGGAAGATCGTCCAGCTTCTCCAGCTCCAGGCTGCCCTCGATCACGTGCTCGGCGAGCGAGCGCAGGAAGCCGACCTTCGCCCGCGAGAGGCCGACCGCGGCGCGAAGCTCTTCCGGCTCATCCGCCAACACCTGCTCGGGTGCCGGCGGGTGGCCGTCGAAGCGGTCAAGCAGGCGCTGGTAGATCGCCCTGCCGGCCTTGACCGAGAGCTGCTGGTTGATGATCGAGCGCACGAGCGCGCCATAGTGATCGTCGCGCTCAGGTCTGCCGTCGCTGGGGTCCGGGAGCGGGCCGACGGCGTCAATCAGCTCGCAGAGCACGGGGTCACTGGCACGCAGGTGCGAGCGAGGGCTTCTCGCGCGGGGGCTCATGGCGTTGCGCTCAGCTCTGCGCGGCCAGCGTCTCCAGCGCCACTGGCTCCCCGTCGAGCGCATTCAGCGCCTTGGGCAGCGAGGCGGCAATGCATGTGAAGCTGGGCGTGTCGCGGATCGTGTAGCGGGAGGCCTCGGTGGTACGCAGCCTTTGCACCAGATCGAGGAACGTGCCCACGTCGTCGGTGTCGAAGGCGACCACGAACTCCTGGTCGTCCAGGCCGAAGGAGTAGGTGGTGTGGTTGTCGACGCCCGGGTATTCGCGGCCGACCTTGATGTGGCCCTGCATGATCTGCCAGCGCTGCTCGGCGGGCAGCGCATACCACTCGCGCGACTTCACGAACGGGTAGACGAAGACGTACTTGCCTTTGAAGCCGCGCGGAATCGCCCGTACGTCTTCGGAGTACTCCGAGCTCTTGCGCATGCCGAGGAACGAGTAAGGCGTCTGCGCCCACTTCATCAGCCCGCTCTGCAGCAGCACGACGTGGAACTCGTGGATGCGGTCGAGGTTCTCGGCCTCAGAGATCAGCAGCAACTCCGCGTCGCCACGGGTGCCCACGAGCGTGAATGACTGCAGCAGGTGGCCGTCGGCGAAGTCCTCGCAGGCGGCGAGGAACTCGAGCTTGTGCTGGGCACGGGTCTCCTCATCGAGGCGGCGCCATGCGGGGTCGACCTTCAGGAAGGTGTACTTGACGAAATGGCGCTCGCTCAAGGCATCGAGTATAAGGGCCGATCTTGGGCACGGCGCGGGCGTCGATGCTCTCCACGGTCTAAAGTCTTGCTGTGCGGATCGCCCTGCTCTGCCCCTACTCCTGGACCTACCCAGGGGGCGTGACGAGGCACATCGAGGCGCTTGCGAGCGAGCTGCTCGTTGCTGGCCACGACGTCAGCGTGCTCGCGCCGTTCGATCCCGACGACGCGCTCTCGCGTCACCTGCATCGCGGCGCCCGGCCAGAGCCACGGCAGCCGCCCGAGCACCTGGTCTCGCTGGGGCGCACGGTGGGGATCGAGGCCAACGGGGCGGTGTCCAACCTCTCGCTGTTCCCCGAGGCGCTGAGTCGCATGCGCGCAGAGCTCAGGAACGGCGACTACGACGTGCTGCACATACACGAGCCTGTGGTGCCGATCGCCTCCTGGGACGCGCTCTGCTCAACCAAGGGCGTGCCGCTCGTCGGCACCTTCCACACCTACTCGCACAATGCACTGACAAACGGAGGCGCGCGGCTGGCAGGCGCCACGCGCAGGATGAACCATTTGCACGCGCGCATCGCCGTCTCCGAGGCGGCGGCGTGGACCGCCAGGCGTTTCTTCGGCGGCCGCTACCGGATCGTGCCCAACGGAGTCAGCCTGCCGCCGCTGTCGGACGACCTCGACGACACCGCGGTCGGGATCGATCGTCCGCTGAGCATCCTCTTCATCGGGCAGGCGGTCGAGCGCAAGGGGCTCCCGATCCTGCTGAAGGCCTTCGAGGCGCTGCGCGAGCACGTGCCTGCAACGCTCACGCTCGTGGGCGCAAGCCCCGAGCAGGTCGAGCCTTTGCTGCTCGATGGCCGGGGCGTGCGCGCGCTCGGCAAGGTCTCCGAGGAGCGCAAGGCGGCAGCGCTGGAGCAGGCGGACGTGCTGTGCGCGCCCTCGCTGCGTGGGGAGAGCTTCGGGATGATCCTGACGGAGGCGTTTGCGGCTTGTACGCCTGTTGTGGCCTGCGACATCACCGGATATCGCGATGTGGTGCGCAATGGTGTCGACGGCGTGCTCGTGCCGCCGGGAGATCCGGTTGCTCTGGCCGAGGCGTTGCGTGCGGTCGCGCTCGATCCGCAACGGCGGGCGAGCATGGCCGCGCAGGCGCGCCTGCGTGCCGAGCGCTTTGCGTGGCCGCAGGTGGCCGCGGAGGTGCTTGAGACCTACGAGCAGGCGATCGCGGTGGCGGCGCCGCAGACCCGCGGTCACGCGCTCTCGCTTGCACTCGGGTTCGCTTGTGCCGACGGGCAGCCGCGAGTTGGGCCAAAACGGCTACCGAGCCTTGAGCCGGCACGGCGCCGCTCTCACATCGGAACGGCGGTTCGCGTGGGGGCGCGACTGGCGCTGCTTGCTGCCGGGCTTGCTGCCGTCGTGGTTGCACTCCTTGCGCTGCAACGCGTCGGCGTCACGAAGGTGATCGCAAGCATCGTCTCTTCCCAGCCGGGTCTGGTGGCCGCCGGCCTGGGGGTGATGTGCGCCTCGATGGTCGTGCGTGGTCTGGCGTGGCATGCGATCCTCGCTGCCGCTCCCACTTGGCGACAAGCACGCCGGCGCGACGCGATGCAAGGCACCTTCGTGGGCGTGCTGATGTCGGCAACGCTGCCGGTGCGTCTGGGGGAGACCTCTCGTGCCCTGATCGTCGCGCGCCGACTCGGGCGCGCGCGAGAGACGCTGCCCGTGCTGCTGGTCACAATCGTCTCCCAGACGCTGCTGAACGTGCTTGCACTCACCGTGCTCGGCGTCGCGAGCATGTTGAGCGTTGATCTGCTGCGCGGGGTCGGCATCCTGCTCGCGCTCGCGCTTGTGCCGGCCGCCGGGCTGCTGGCGCTGCTGCTGGCACCCGTGCTGCTGGCGCCGCCTGCGGCAAGTGAGCGCCGCAGCCGCGTCGAGCGGGTGCTCGCCGCGCTGCGTGTCGTGGCGCGGCGCGTGCGCGATGGCTTCGCTCTGTTCTCCCACCTCAGGGCTGCGGCGGCTGCGACGCTCGCCCAGCTCGCGGCGTGGGGTATGCAGGTGCTTGCCTGCTGGCTTGTGCTGATGGCGCTAGGGCTCGACCGTCAGCTCGATTTCGGCGCCGCGGTCGCGGTCCTGTTCGCAGTCAACGCGACCGCCTTCGTGCCGCTCACGCCCGCGAACGTCGGCGTCTTTCAGGCCGCCTGCGTGGCCGTGCTCGCCGGCGTGTACCACGTCTCGGTGCCGGACGCGCTCGCCTACGGCATCGTGCTGCAGGCGGTCGAGCTCGCCACGGCCGCCGTCATGGGCGTGCCGGCCCTAGTGAACGAGGGGCTCTCCTGGCGAGAGTTGCGACTGCGCACGATCCATGCCGCGCCGGTGAAGTTGCGGCCGCTGTCCTCCAGCGGTCAGCCGGCGGTCGATTCCGGCCTGGGTTCGTGAGCGCTGAACCGCAGTCGGCTGTGGGCGCGGCGACCAAAGGCAGACACGCGCTCTCCTGGAGTGGCGGCAAGGACTCGGCGCTGACGCTCTGGAAGCTGCGGGCGCAGGGCATCGAGCCGGACGCTCTGATCACTACCGTCACCGACGCCTATGACCGCATCAGCATGCATGGCGTGCGGCGAGAGCTGCTTGCCGCGCAGGCGCAGTCCGTCGGCGTTCCGCTCGTTCAGGTCGAGATCCCGCCGGTGTGTGTGAATGAGGTCTACGAAGAGCGGATGACGCAGGCATTCGAGGCGCAGCCGCTGGCCAGCGTGCAGACTGTCGCGTTCGGGGATCTGTTCCTGGAGGACATACGCGCCTATCGCGAGCAGCGGCTGGCTGCAAGTGGCAGGCGCGGCCTGTTCCCACTGTGGGGCCAGGACACGACCGCGCTTGCGAAAGAGTTCGTGCAGGCGGGCTTTGAGGCGTTCATTGTCTGCCTGGACCCACGCGTGCTGCCAGCATCATTTGCCGGCCGCGCCTATGACGAGAGCCTGCTCGCCGACTTGCCCGCCGAGGTCGATCCCTGCGGAGAGAACGGCGAGTTTCACACCTTCGTCCACGCCGGCCCCATCTTCGATCAGCCGATCGGCTGCGCAACGGGTGAGATCGTCGAGCGCGATGGGTTCGTGTTCTGCGACCTGCTGCCGGCCTGAGTGCTGGCGGCGAGGGCTGAAGTCCGCAGCGCTCAGGCGGCGATCGTGCCGGCAGCGTGACGCGGCTCAGGCGCGGGCTGCCCGCACTCACGCATCAGCTCGATGTGCGACGGGATCGCTTCGGAGATGAGCCTTTCGACCTCGGCCCTGGTACTCCCAGCTGCGACGCAACCGGGAATGTCGGGAGACGAAGCTCCCCATCCACCATCATCGCCCTTCTCATAGATGACTAGATACTCGGTCACCGCAGATCCTCGATTCCTGTGTGGCGTCTGATGCTCGTCAATTGCCCCACCGGCATCGTAGCGCTCAGCTTGCCCGCCACTGTCACCACCGATGCATGGTCGGGGTGCTTGAAATGTCGGTGGCTTCCACGCTGACGCACCTGCGTCCAGCCATGGGCTTTGAGCACCATGATCACTTCGTAGACTTTCTTTGCCACATGCTGTTATCCGACGGCGGTGTGGCCGCGTGACGCTCAAGCGCCTTCGACATCCTCGTCGGGGTCATCGTCGGCCAGGTCGGGTGAGTTGCCGTTGCGGCCGAACAGCGAGGGATCGCGATGGGAGCCCTTGATCAGGTCATCGGGCGAGGTCTCGGCGGGGAGGCGTCCCTGGCGTGTGCCGAAATAGATGGCCTGGGGGTGGTGGGCGATCAGCGCGAGCGTCGACTGCTCCGGTTGCGGCGCGTAGCCGTCGGTGATCGACAGGCCGATCTGCTCCAGTCCGAGCAGTCGGTCGACCTTCAGGTGCTCGCTCTGCTCGGGCACCGCGGGATAGCCCCAGGAGTATCGGCGGCCCTGAGCCGGTGCGACGCCGAGCATCTCACGCGCCTTGCTGTGCAGCCACTCAGCGAGACCCTCTGCGGTTTGGACGCCGAGGCCGTGGACGAAGAGCTGCTCGGCGAAGGAGCCTTCGGACTCCAGAGTGCTCATCAGCTCCGTGACCTGCGAGCCGACCGTGACCGCCTGCAAGGCGATCACGTCCAGCTCTTGCGGCGGGCGCCCATCGACGGCGGGCCTGAAGAAGTCCGCGAGGCAGATCCGCTCGCCCTTGGGCTGGCGGGGGCAGACCAGGCGGGTGAGCTCGTTGTCGCGATCCTCCGGGTCGAGCACGATGATCTCGTTGCCCAGCGAGTAGCAGGGGAAGAAGCCGAGCAATGCCCTGGGCTGGAGGTAGTCCTGCTTGGCCCACATCCGTTCCAGGCGCGGCCTGAAGTCGTCGGCGACGAGCTCTTGCCACTCCTGGCCTTTGACGCCCTTGCCGCCCCAGTGCAGCTTGAACAGAACGTGGGTGTCGAGGTGGGCGTAGACCTCGTCGAGGTCGACGGGGATCTCTCGCACGCCCCAGAACGGAGGCGTGGGGACCGGGGCGTCGGTGCGGGCCGCCGAGCGCACCGAGTCGTCGCTGGTGTCCAGCTGCTCGGGCTCCACGCCGTTGCGCCTGTAGTCCTCGGCTCCGGCGCGCAGCTTGGCGACCAGCGCCTCGCGCGCCTGCTCGTCGATCAACTGATCCATCACTGAGAGTCCCTCGAAGGCGTCCTTGCAGTAGAAGACGCCGGGCTCGTAGACCTCCTCCGACTCCTTGCCGCCGGGGTAGAACGCCCGGTAGCTGAAGGCCCTGTTGATCGCTGCGCCGCCGATCAGCACCGGGTAGGAAAGGTCCTTGCTGTGCAGCTCCTGGATGCAGGCGGGCATCTGCTTGGAGGTTGAGACCAGCAGGGCCGAGAGGCCGATCGCGGTGGCATCGTGCTCCTGCGCAGCATCGAGGATCGTCTGGATCGGCACCTGCTTGCCGAGGTCCACAACGGTGTAGCCGTTGTTGGTGAGGATCGTGTTCACGAGCGACTTGCCGATGTCGTGCACGTCGCCGAACACGGTCGCCAGCACGACGGTGCCCTTGGTGTAGCCCTCGATGCGGTCCAGGTAATTCTCCAGCCGGGCGACCGCCCGCTTCATCACTTCGGCGGACTGCAGCACGAAGGGCAGGATCAGTTCGCCGGCGCCGAACTTGTCACCGACTTCCTTCATCGCCGGCAGCAGGACCTCGTTGAGCGTTGGCACCGCACCGATCTTCTCCACGCAGCGGTCGATCCAGTCCTCCACGCCCTCCTTGCGGCGCCGCAGGATGTGGAAGTGCAGCGCCTCCTCGGGCTCCATGCCCTCAGTGGGGTCTGCGGCACCCTGGGCCTGTTCCTGCTCGCCCTTGCTCTCGAAGTGGGCGATGAACCGCTCCAGCGCATCCTCGCGGCGGTTGAAGACGAGATCGTCGGCGATCTCGCGCTCGGCGTCGGGAATCTCGCCGTAGGGGCTGATGTGGTTTGGATTGACCATCGCGAGGTCGAGCCCCGCGTCGACGCAATGGTGCAGGAAGACCGAGTTGAGCACCGCGCGTGCGGTGGGGGAGACGCCGAAGGAGACGTTTGAGACCCCGAGCGAGGTCTTCACGCCAGGGATCTGCGCCTTGATCTGTCTGATGCCCTCGATCGTCTCGACCGCCGATGGCCTCCACTCCTCATCGCCGGTCGTAAGCGTGAAGGTGAGGCAGTCGAAGATCAGGACCTCGGGGTCCAGGCCGTGCTCGCCGCAGGCGAGCTCCACGATCCGCTTGGCGATCTCCACCTTGCGTTCCGCGGTCTTGGCCATGCCCACCTCGTCGATCGTGAGCGCGATCAGCGCGGAGCCGTGCGCCTTGGCCAGCGGCACGACCGTGTCCAGCTTCTCGCGGCCGGCCTCCAGGTTGACCGAGTTGACGATCGCGCGGCCGGGGATCTGCTGCAGAGCCGCCTCGATCACCTCTGGCTCGGTGGAGTCGACCTGGATGGGGGAGGGCTGGGTGAGCGAGATCTTCTTGACCAGCAGCCGCATCTGCTCGTCCTCGTCGGCGCGCTCGGTGAGCGCGACGCAGACGTCCAGCACGTGCGCGCCGCCGCTGACCTGATCCTCTGCGATCTGCACCAGGCCGTCATAGTCGTCTGCGAGCAGCAGCTCCTTGGCCTTGCGCGAGCCCTGGGAGTTGACGCGCTCGCCGACCATGCTCGGCCGCGGCTCCTGGACCAGCGGCGTGGCGGCGATCATCGAGGAGAGACGGGGAGGGCCTGGTTTGGGCCGTGGTGAGACGGAGCGTCCGCCAACGCTCTGCGCGATCGCGGCGATGTGCTCAGGCGTCGTGCCGCAGCATCCGCCCACGATCGAGACGCCATAGCGCTCCACGAACTCGGTCAGGGCGGCCGCCATCGGCTCGGGCCGTTCGGGGAAGATGGTCTCTCCGTCTGGGCCCTGCAAGGGCAGTCCGGCGTTGGGGATGCACGCCACCGGCAGTGGGCTGTTCTCGCCCAGGAAGCGGATCGCGTCGCGCATGTCCTGCGGGCCGGTGGAGCAGTTGAGCCCGATCACCTGCACGTCCAGTGCGTAGAGCGTGGTGAGCACCGCGTCGATGTCGGTGCCGAGCAGCATCTTGCCGCCGTTTGGCAGCAGCGAGACGGAGGTGTGAATCGGCAGCGTGCGACCGGTCAGCTTGAACGCCTCCCGGGCGCCGAAGATCGCCGCCTTGACCTCGAGGATGTCCTGCGCGGTCTCGATGATCAGCAGGTCGGCGCCGCCTTCGATCAAGCCTTGGGACTGCTCTTTGAAGATCTCCACCAGCTGCGAGAAGCGGATCTGGCCGAGGCTCGGGTCCTCGGATGCCGGCAGGTGTCCGGTCGGGCCGATCGAGCCGGCGACGAAGCGGTGTTCGCCGGCGGCGCGGCGCGCGATCTCTGCGGCATCACGGTTGATCTGAAGGGTGTGATCGGCAAGCCCCCACTCCTCCAGCTTTATGCGCGAGGCCTGGAAGGTGCAGGTCTCCACGACGTCGGCGCCCGCTTCGAGCATCGAGGCGTGCACGCCCTCGATCACGTCGGGCCGATGCAGGACCAGCGCCTCGTGGCACTTGCCCTGCAGGCCGCCATAGTCCTCCGGCGTGAGGTCGATCTGCTCCAGCGTGGCGCCCATGCCGCCGTCGTAGACGACGACGCGGGTCTTGATCTCATTCAGGTAGTCGCGCACAGGCCCATGCTAGTGATGGGGCCACGGTGAGACTCTTGAACCGCGAGTGTCAGCTGCGGCCTTTCCAGGGCCAACGGCGCTCTTTCTTGCTCGACCGAAACTCGATCGCGATGACGCTCGGCGGCGGAGAGGCAGGCATCGGGCTGGGCGGCGCCGGCTTGATAGGGGGGGGCTGATCAGACATATCAGTGTAGAAGTATAGAGACCAATGCGGCAACCAAAGCGAGTATCTCTACTCCAAGTGCGATGATTGCTTCTCGGACCTTCGCGGCGGCTGTCTCGAGTATCGCTTCGTTCTGCCTGCAGAAGTCGTCCAGGTAACCAGTTGCGGAAGCCTGCATCTGGCGTAGTTCTGCGTTGCTTTCCACGGTCATCTTGAGCAGATCGCCGCCAAGCAGGCCCATGCGTCGATCCTTGGGAAAGAGGGCGGCTCCACAAGAACGCGCACACCAGAAGTAGGCCGACGCGGCGACGCCAAAGGGGATGGCCGCTCATGGAAGGTAGGGCGAGCTTGGGATGGAATAGGCGGGCCGGCCTCAAGGTCGACCCGCACTGCGCTCGTTCACCATCCGCGCAGAAAACGACAGGCCGGCCCTCAAGGCCGGCCCATCCCTTTCGCCTACTTGATGAACAGCATCTCGCTGTACTTGGGCAGTGGCCACAGGTCGTCGGCCACGATCTTCTCCAGCCGGTCGGCGACCTCGCGCACGTCTTCCATCGCGGGGATCACGCGGTCGTGCATGTACGCCGCCCACTTGGTCGGGTTGGAGTCGGGCTGGTTGTCTTTGAGGTTGACGTCCTCCAGCGCGGTGAGCGCGAAGTGCAGCTCCTTGACGACCGGCTCGACCTCCTCGACGAGCTCGTCTAGGCCGGTGGCTTTGAGCTCGTTCAGGTGCCGCACCGCTGCAGGCAGAATCTGCGTGCGCGCGATCGAGGCGGCGGTCTCGGCCTCGATGTTGATCTTCACCGCGTACTGCTCGGTGAAGACCTCATAGCGTGACTCGAGCTCGCGCTTGGAAAGCACCTTGTACTTCTTGAACACCGCGACGGTGGTCTTGTCCACCAGCCACGGCAGCGCGTCCGGCGTGCTTTTGAGGTTGGCCAGGCCGCGACTCTCGGCCTCCTTGTGCCAGGCCTCGGAGTAGTTATCGCCACCGAAGACGATGCGCTTGTTGGCGCTCCAGCTGTCCTTGACGACCTTCGTGAGCGCCTTCTCCAGGCTCGTGTTGCCCTTCATGGCGGCCGCGAGCTTCTCGGCGAGGTCGTCGATCGCCTCGGCGACGATCGTGTTCAGCACCGTGTTAGGCAGCGCCAGCGACATGCTGGAGCCAAGCGCTCTGAACTCGAACTTGTTGCCGGTGAAGGCGAACGGGCTGGTCCTGTTGCGATCGCCGCCGTGCAGCGGAAGCGGTGGCAGCACCGGCGTGCCGAGCCCAAGGAAGGAGCCGGGCTTCGACGCCCCGACCTTGCCGGCCTCGATCACCTCGAAGACCTGTTCGAGATCGGTCCCCAGGAAGATCGAGATGATCGCCGGCGGGGCCTCGTTGGCGCCGAGACGATGATCCTGACCGGGGCTTGCGATCGAGGCTCGCAGCAGCTCCTGGTACTTGTTGACCGCCTGGATCACAGCGGTGCAGAAGAACAGAAACTGCAGGTTCTCGTGTGGGGTGTCTCCCGGGTCGAGCAGGTTGGCGCCGGTGCTGGTGCCCATCGACCAGTTGTTGTGCTTGCCCGAGCCGTTGACGCCCGCGAACGGCTTCTCGTGCAGCAGGCAGACCAGGCCGTAGCGGCGGGCGACGTTTTGCATCACCTGCATCGTGATCTGTTGGTGGTCGGCGCCGACGTTTGAGTTCTCGAAGATCGGCGCGATCTCGTACTGGTTCGGGGCGACCTCGTTGTGACGGGTCTTCACCGGCACGCCGAGCTTGGCCAGCTCACGCTCCGTCTCCATCATGTACGCGAGGATCCGCTCGGGGATCGAGCCGAAGTAGTGGTCGTCGAGCTCGTGGCCCTTGGGCGGCTTTGCGCCGTAGAGCGTGCGGCCGGTCGTCAGCAGGTCAGGCCGTTCGAAGTAGTACTGCTCATCGATCAGGAAGTACTCCTGCTCGGGGCCGACCGTGGTGAAGACGCGCTTGGCCTGATCCTCGCCGAGCAGCGCAAGCGCGCCGATCGCGGCCTTGGAGAGCGCATCCATCGAGCGCAGCAGCGGAATCTTGTGATCCAGCGCCTCGCCTGTCCAGGAGGTGAACGCGGTCGGGATGCACAGCAGCGCCCCGTTCGGGTTCTCCAGGATGAAGGCCGGTGAGGTGGGGTCCCAGGCGGTGTAGCCGCGTGCCTCGAAGGTGGCGCGGATGCCGCCGGTGGGGAAGGAGGACGCGTCGGGCTCGCCTTGGATCAGCTCTTTGCCGGAGAACTCCGCGATCGCGGTGCCGTCTCCGGCTGGGCCGTAGAAGGAGTCGTGCTTCTCGGCGGTGGATCCGGTCAGCGGCTGGAACCAGTGCGTGAAATGGGTTGCGCCCTTCTCCAGCGCCCAATCCTTCATCGCCTGGGCGACGGCGTCGGCCAGCGAGGTGTCCAGCGCCTCGCCCCTTTCCAGGGTCTTCTGCAACGCCTTGTAGACGTGCTTTGGCAGCCGCGCGCGCTGGACGGCCGGCGAGAACACGTTGGAGGCGAAGATCTGGTTGCCCGGCTGCGTCAGATCAGGCGATCCGAGCGCCGAGCCGTTTGCGCTCCACTGAGCGGCGGTGACGTTTTGCTGGCGAGTCCTTGGCATCGGGGGCTTTCAGTCCTCCTGGAGAAGAATGGGATTGGGCCACCGGCGGGCTGGGCGCATTGCGCTCATAGGGCCGCGAGGAGGACCAGGGTGCATCGTAGTGCGATCAGGGGGAGGTGGTGTAACCCCGGATGGAGAAATCGGCGAGGCGATCTTTCGACATCGGGCCAAACGCGCTCGCGCGGGCGCGGGGCGGGCCTGATTACGGAACGGCGCCGACCGGCCCCTGCGCGGCTCTGTAGGCGCCCTGGGTCACCGCGCCTGTTTCCGCGTTGACGTGGACGTCCGGTGGCGCGGGGGCGACGTGGACGATGAAGGTGCCCGCGGCGTTCTCGCCGCCGGCGAGCTGCGCCTTGGCCTTGCCGTTCAGGTCCGCGGCGACTTCGTAGCGGATCGTCTTCACGCCGGAAACGACTGGCAGAAGCTTCCATGAGAAGGTCTTGGTCGCGCCGGGCGCAAGTCGTCCGAGCGCCCACGTGTGGGTATTGGCGGTCTGCGCTCCACCCGCTTTCGTTATTTCTTCGCTTTCCACAGCCGGCTTGGCGAGCGGGCCAGGGCCGTCGTAGATGATCCAGGTGGGCCTCTCCGGGTCAGCGAGATTGGCCGGCTGCGTGGCGCGGTAGGTCAGCGAGTTGACCGTGACGGCGACGTCGGGAAGCGTCTTTGCGCCTGTGTTTTGCACGGCGATCGTGAGCCTGGTGGGTCGCGCGATCGCCTGTCTTGCCGGGAAGCTGGCGTTGGCCACGGCGACCGTGTAGGTGCCTTTGGGTTCCTTTGCATCCTGCTTGGCTTCGCCGCAGCCGGCGAGAAGAAGCGCGCATGCGACGGCCGCGAGCGCCGGCGCGGCCGCTCTCAGACCCCATGGTGAGAGGCGGCCTGCGCCTCTGCTCCTGCGGATTTGGACCCTCCTCACAGCGGCGCTGACGATACCAGTGGGTAGGGCTGGAGGTGCGACGCCCCCCGATCGCGTAGTGTTCCGATGAGCGCGCGATCTTCCCGATTGCCACCCGAGGAGGGGCAGAGTGGTTCGAAACGTGGCCGAGCGGGCCTTTCTCCCTGCGAGAAGCCTGCTCGAGGAAATTGGGGACATGATGATCCTGACGGGCAGGACGATCACCGCTGCCCTGCGCCCGCCTTACCCCTACGGCGGCGAGTTCGTCTCCCAATTCCTCTTCGCGCTGCGGCTGTGCTGGTTCCCGCTGCTGCTCTCCACGGTCGCGCTGAACTACGCCGCCCCCGGCCTGCAGGCGGCCAACTTCCTCACGCTCTTCGGTGCGCTGGATCGCCTGGGCGGGATCTTCGTACTCGCGGCGATCAGGGAAATCGGGCCCAACGTGACCGCGATCGTGCTCGCCGGCGTGGCCGGCACTGCGATCACGGCCGATCTCGGCGCGCGCAAGATCAGGGAGGAGCTCGACGCGCTGCAGGTGCTGGGCGTGGACCCGGTCAAGAACCTCGTCGTGCCGCGCTTCCTCGCGTTGATGCTGGTGACCGGCCTGTTCGATATCTACGCGGTCCTGTTCGGCCTCTTCGGCGGCCTGCTGGCCGAGAAGGTGGAGGGTCAGCCGCTTGGCCCGTTCTGGAACACGCTGTTCGCCAACGCCTCCACCACCGACCTATGGGGATCGGTGCTGAAGTGCACGATCTTCGGCGCGATCATCGCGATCGTCTGCTGCTACAAGGGCATGACCGCCTCCGGCGGTGCCGAGGGAGTCGGCCGCGCCGTAAACCAGGCCGTGGTCGTGGCCTTCCTGGCGATCGGTGCCTTCAACTACACCTTCACCCAAATGTTGCTGGCCACGCATCCCAACTTGCTCGTCATCAAGTAGCGAATGAGCGCGACGGTATGAACGAACTGCTCGCACTCCCCCGCGAATGGCTCGCGGCGACCGGCGAAATCGGCCGCTTCATGGGCACGGTGGTGGGAGACGTTTGGGGCGGACGGGTCCTGCACTTCTTCGGCGAGACGCTGCGCCAGGCCGGCATCCTGATCGTCTCCTCGACGCTGGTGGTCTGGGCGCTGATGTTCATCCTCGGGCTGGTCTGCGGCACCGAGGGCGCCTACTTCCTGGAGGCCAACGGGGCGCCCGCATACGCCGGCGTGTTCGCGGCTTGGTGCGACCTGCGCGAGATCATCCCCTACGCCTTCGGCTACATGATGGCCGCCAAGGTGGGTACGGGGATCGTGGCCGAGCTCGGCGCGATGCGGATCTCTGATGAGATCGACGCGCTGGAGGTGATGGGCATCGACTCGATGACCTTCCTGTGCGCGACGCGCCTGCTGGCCGCCTGGATCGTGCTGCCGTTCGTGTACATGGCGGGGATGGGAGGGGCGTTCCTCGCCTCCTACATCGCCGTCGTGCAGCAGGTCGGGTTCGTCTCATCCGGCGGGTACCTGCTGATCTTCTGGGAGTTCCAGAACCCTCCAGACTTCCTCTACAGCCTGATCAAGGCGATGGTGATGGCCACGGCGATCGTGCTCGTGGGCTGCTATTACGGGTACAACGCCAGCGGCGGGCCTGTGGGGGTGGGCACGGCCACCGCGAAGTCGATGGTCCTCAATCTGGTTCTCGTTCACTTGATAGGCATGCTCGGCACGCAGATCTTCTGGGGCGGCAATCCGAACGCCCCGATCGGAGGCTGAGCGGCTGTGGCGGTGGTCAAGGAGGAGGAGTTCGACTGGCACACGGGCCAGAACCGTCCTGCGGGCGTCCCCGACGCGATCCAGTTCATCGACGTGCACAAGTCCTTCGGATCGAACGAAGTGCTGCGCGGCCTGAACATGGGCCTGCCGGAAGGCAAGGTCTCGATGATCATCGGGCCATCCGGCACCGGCAAGTCGGTGTGCATCAAGCACATCGTGGGGCTGATGTACCCGGACAGCGGCGACGTGGTGGTGGCCGGCCAGTCGATCCCCTCGCTGCCCGACGCCGAGCTCTTCGAGCTGCGCAAGAAGTTCGGCGTGCTCTTCCAGGACGGTGCCCTGTTCGGCTCGCTGAACCTCTATGACAACGTCGCCTTCCCGCTGCGCCAGCACACCGAGAAGGGCGAGGATGAGATCGCCGAGATCGTCAACCGCAGGCTGGGCGAGGTCGGCCTCGGCGATGCCAACGAGAAGATGCCAAACGAGCTTTCCGGCGGGATGCGAAAGCGCGCGGGTTTCGCGCGCTCGCTCGTGCTCGAACCGGAGATCGTGCTCTTCGACGAGCCCGACTCCGGCCTTGACCCCGTGCGCACCGCGCTGCTGTGCGAGCTGATCAAGGAAGTGCACGCCGAGAACGGCGGCACCTACGTGGTGATCACCCACGACATCATGAGCGCGCGGCGCGTGGCGGAGTACATCGCGGTGCTATGGCGCGGGCGGATCGTGGAAGCCGGGCCCTCCCAGGAGCTCTTCGAGTCCGAGAACGCATTCGTGCGGCAGTTCCTCTCCGGGGAGTCCTCGGGGCCGCTGGGCATGGAGTGAGCGCTTGAGTGTGAAGCGAGCGTTGGGTGCGCTCGCCGGCGGCGCGGTGCGCCGGCCGCTGCTGGTAGGTGCGCTCGCGCTCATCCTTGGCGCCGCCGGGGCCGGCTTGGCCGTGGGCCTGACGCCCAGCAGTGCCGTCAGCACCTTCGTGGAAGGGTCGAGCCCGACCTATCGCGCCACGCAATCCTTCTACCGCCGCTTCGGCAGCGAGCCGATCGAGATCGTGGTCAAGGGCAACCTGCAGCGGCTGCTGCTGAGCGAAGACCTCGAGCGGCTGGTGGGGCTGGAGGGTTGCCTGGCCGGGAGGGCCAGCAGCAGCCTCTCTGCGGAGGGCGGCGCCGGCGGTCCTTGCGCGCAACTGGCCAGGACCCAGCCGACGAAGGTCGTCATCGGCCCTGGGACCTTCATCAACGAGGCGGCGCTGGAAATCGAAAAAGAGCTGATCGCGCGTGAGCGTGAAGCAGGCCGCCGAGCAGCGGCCGCTGAACGGGTGGTGCGGCAGCGCGCGCTGTCCAAGGGGCTCTCAAGCGGTGAAGCGGACGCGCTCGGCAAGCAGGCTCGCGAAGTGATCACGCGAACCTTCGAGGCGGAAGTCGCGTCGCTTGCGGTCCGCTACGGCATCACCAAACCGCCGAGCCTAAGCGAACCGGAATTTGTATCCACGTTGGTCTTCGGCAGCGCCGCCAAGGTTCCGGGCACGCCCAAGCAGCGCTTCGCCTACCTGTTCCCAAGCAGGGAAGCGGCTCTGATTTCGGTGCGGCTGAAGCCGGGGCTGAGCCAGCGACAAACCGAAGCGGCAATCTCGACCATCCGCAAAGCGGTGGCGATGCCGCAGTGGCGGCTGCGCTTCGGCGAGTCGTACCTGGTCACCGGGGAGCCGGTGATCCTGAACGAACTGAGCAGCTCGATCACACATTCGATCGTGCTGCTGCTCCTCGGCGCGATGCTGGTGATGGCGCTCGTTCTCGGCCTGGTCTTCCGCGGCGTTCCCAGGCTGCTGCCGCTGCTTGTGGCGTTGCTCTCCACGGCGATCACCTTCGGCGCGTTGGCGCTCAGCGGCGCACAGCTGAGCGTCGGCGAGGTGGCGGTGCTGCCGGTCCTGATCGGGCTGGCAGTCGACTACGCGATCCAGTTGCAGTCACGGATCGAGGAAGCGCTCGCCGGGGGCGGCCTTGACATGCACGGCGCCGCAGTCGCGGCCGCTCGCACTGGAGGCCCCGCGATCGCGGCCGCGGCGCTCGCAAGCGCCGGCGCGATGCTCGTGCTGGAGCTCTCGCCGGTGCCGATGGTGCGCGACTTCGCGCTGCTGCTCGTGGTCGGGCTGGCGGTTGCGCTCGTGTGTGCGGTGACCGTCGGCGCTGCGGGCATGGTGCTTGCGCGTGGTGGGCTGCGGGGAGGCCCGGATCTCGGCGGTCTCGGCGCCGCCTGGCGTGGTGCGCAGCAACTCGTGCGCGAGAACACGTTGATAGACGGGGTCGCCCGTCTTGCGCTGGAGCGCGTGCCGCGCAGGCCGTGGCTGGTGATCGCGATCGGGGGTGTCTGCGCCGCGGTGGGGTGGGGCCTATCGGGTCTGACGCCCGTGCAAACCGACATCACCAAGCTGGTGCCGCAGAGCATGCCCTCGCTGCGGAACCTCGCCACCCTGGAGAAGCTCTCCGGCGTGGGCGGCGAACTGGACCTGATGGTCTCCGGTCCGAACGTGACTAAGCCCGCGACGATCGAATGGATGCGCGACTACCAGAGCCGGATGCTCGCGCGGTTCGGCTACAGCAAGGGTCGTGGCTGCGGCACGGCGCCGCTCTGCCCTGCGCTCTCGCTGCCAGGTCTGCTGAGCGACACTGAAGGCGCGTCCGGGGCAGCCGGATCCGGCAAAGCGCGCAAGCTGAGCGCGGCGGAAGTGAACAGCTTCCTTGCCAGCGTGCCACGCTACTTCTCCGAAGAGGTGATCTCCGGCGACCACCGCGCCGCGACGCTAGCGTTTGGCCTGAAGCTGATGCCGCTCGCGCGTCAGCAGCGCATGATCGAAACGATGCAGGCGGCACTGCGCCCGCCACGCGGAGTCAAGGCCCAGCTGGTGGGCCTGCCGGTGCTGGCCGCGCAGGCCGACTCGCAGGTCGCCTCGGTGGGGCGGCGCACGCTGCAGATGCTGTTCGGGCTGCTGGTCGTCGCGCTCGTGCTGCTGATCGCCTTCCGTGGCAGCATGCGACGCGCTCTGATCCCGCTCGTGCCGGTGGTGCTGGCGTCTGGCTGGTCGGCACTCGTGCTGCTGATCGTGCACGTGCCGCTCAACCCGATGTCGGTCACACTCGGCGTGCTTGTGATTGCGATATGCACCGAGTTCAGCGTTCTGATCTGTGAGCGCTTCCGCGAAGAGCTTGGAGAGCAGGGTGATGGGGAAGGCCAGGACTGGGGCGAGGCGTTGCGCGCCGCCTACCGTGGCACTGGAGCGGCTGTTGCTGCGTCGGCGACCACCGCGATCGCGGGCTTTGGCGTGCTGGTGCTCTCGAACATCGCGATGTTGCGCGACTTCGGCTTGGTCACGCTGATCGATCTCGCTGTGTCGTTGGTTGGCGTAATGATCGTGCTGCCCGCTGCGCTGAGCCTTGCCTATGGGCCTGCGCAGGACCGCGGCCTGGCTGGGGCGCGTGCAGAGATCGGCAGGTGGCGGGTGCTCGCGCGCAGGCGACCTGGAGCCCGCGGTGGGATCTCGGCCTGAGCTCCCGATCCAGGGAGTCCCATACGCCCGCTACCTTGCGATCGGTGTCATCGCGATCCTGCTGATCTTGCTGGTGGTGGCGCTTGTGAGCAAACCGCACATCAGCAGCGGGCTGAAGGCCGGCGTGCAGGTGCCGCCGTTCGCGGCGCCGCTGGCCACGGGCACACTCAAAGGCAACCCCGACACCGCCCTGCACGCCAAAGAAGGCGAGCGCGGCAAGGTGCCGGCTTGCGCGGAGCGCCCGCCCGGGGCGCTGAACATCTGCGCGCTATACGAACGGGGTCCGGTCGTGCTTGCGCTGTTCGTCAACGAAGGGTCCTGCCCGGCGGTGCTGTCGGAGATGCAGGCCGCCGCCAAGCGGTTCCCTGAAGTCGGCTTCGCGGCGGTCGCGGTTAGGGCGCAGCAGGCTGAAGTGCGTCATCTCGTGCGCCGCGGGCGACTGAGCATCCCGGTTGGATACGACGAAGAAGGCGTGCTCGCAGGGCTCTACCGGATGCTGAGCTGCCCACAGCTGAGCTTCATCTACCCGGGGGGCAGGATGCAGAGCGACGCGCTGCTGCAACGGCCCACGCCGGCTGGACTGGATGCGCGTGTGCAGGCGCTGCTTGCCGATGCACGGGCACGCGGCTGGAGGGGGCCGTGAGCTTGCAGGCCTCGGTCGGCTGGTGCGAGCCGCAGGTGCGGGACGAGCTGCCGCAACTGCGTATAGCTCTGGAACCGGTGCAGCTGCCGCAGCATGCGGCACCGAGCCGGCCGTCTCCGGAGTCAGTCAGGCAGCGGCTGGCCGCTCTGTCGGATCGCTTCAACGGCGCGAAGGCGGTGAACCTGCGCCGTGAGCCGGTGACCGCCGCCTACAGGGTCTTCTTCCGACACATCGGCCTTGATCCGGACGTCGTGCGCACCCCAATCGAGGCGGCGGTCCTGGAGCGGATGCTGGATGGCGGGTTCCTGTCTCGGTGTCTACTGGCGGATGTGTTGCTGATCGCGCTGCTCGACACCGGCGTGCCGGTTTGGGCGCTGGACGCGGAGAAGATCGAGGGCGAGGTTGGGGTGCGAACCGGGCGGTCGGGGGAGACGCTGGGTGGCGTGGCCGATGTGCCGCTCGACAGCGGGGCAGCCGAGCCGTCGGCGGCGGATGACGATGGACAGGCCGTCGGCGCCGGCCAGCTCGTCGTGGCCGACGCCCGCTGCGCGCTGGCGTTGCTGTTCGCCGATCCGGCGCCGGCTCACCAGCCGAGTGGGCGCTCGCGCAGGCTGCTGCTCTACGCGTTGCAGGTCGCGGGCGTTCCCTGGCTTGCGATCGAGGAGTCGCTGTGGATCTGCCGTTCGGCGCTGGAGGCGGTGACGTAGATCTATCCGCGCTGCGCCAGGAACGCAAACTGCCCGCAGAAGAGCAGCTTGGTCGCGTTGATCGCCCGTGTGTCGAGCCTCAGCGCACGGCCATAGAGATCAATCGCGCGGTTGAGCGGGGACTGCCCGCCCCACCACCGTCCCCACACGCGGTCGAAGAGCCGCCCCTGAGTGACCATGCGGCTCGCGATCAGCGCGATCCCGTCGATGCCGGGGCGAAGCTCCAACACCGAGAGCCCGGCCTCCTGCAGCAGCAGACGCAGGAAATATGGCGTGTAGTTCCAGGTGCTGAAGGAGTGAAACGGCTCCAGCTGGGAGGTAGAGCCGGCCACGAAGCCGCCAGGCGCGAGCACCCGGTGGACCTCTGCGAGCAGCGGCCGGGGCTCATGGACGTGCTCGAGCACCTGCTTGCAGTAGATCAGGTCGAAGCTGCTCTCCTCGAAGGGGATGCTGACGCCGTCGAAGGTCTCAAAGCACGCGTCTGTGCGCGTGCGTGTTCTCAGCTCCGGCGAGTCCGGGATGTCGAGGCCGATCCATTCCACGGCGGGATCGCGGGCGCGGAAGAAATCGACCGAGCTGCCGGATCCGCAGCCGAGATCGAGCACTCGCCATGGCCGCCCCTCCACGCGCCCGACGGCGCGGTCTATGTAATGCTCAGCCAGGATCTGGCGGGCGTGATCGGCAGGCACGGCCTCGCCCACCAGCCGCTCGATCTCCCTACCTGGCAGCCTCACGGCAGGGATCATAAGCTCGCTGACCAGAACGGGTAGGTGGCTGGCGCGATCGTTGCGGCCCTGTGGACCACCTTTCGGGTCGTCTAGATGCGATGATGTCCCGCATGCTCAAGGGGAGCGGCGACCCGGTTGGCTCAGCGGTTGCCGAGCCGGCAGCTCCGACGACAACGCGCCGGTCGAGCACGGGCGCTCTGCCCACAGTTCTCGCGAGCAGACCGTGGATATCCGCCAGCGCGGGTGCGTGGCTGATCTCGCGATGCATCGTCTTCGCAGCGGGCATCGCTGCGTTTCTGGCCTTGGGCAACGGTCCAGACGCAAGCTACGACTTCCTCGGCCTGACCGGCCACCTGGGCGCCGTCGGGGATGCGCTGGCTGCGCCGGTGATCCACTGGGACGGCGTTTGGTACCTCGCGTTGGCGTCGCATGGCTACCTGCGTTCCGTCGAAGCCGCCTACTACCCGCTCTACCCACTGCTGATCTCACTGCTCGCTCCGCTCACGGGTTCAGACATCGTTGCGTCCTTCCTGATCTCGGTGGGCTGCCTGTTCGGGGCGCTCGTGCTCCTCTACCGGCTCACCTGCCTCGAAATTGGAGAGGCCGCGGCGCACCGCACGCTGTACCTGCTGGCGCTCTTTCCGACCGCCCTGTTCTTTTCGGCCACCTACCCCGAATCGCTGTTCCTGCTTCTGGAGGTGGGAGCCGTGCTGGCCGCGCGTCGCGGGCGCTGGGCGAGCGCCGGCGCGCTGGGCGGGCTGGCCGCCGCGGCGCGGAACTCTGGCGTTCTGCTGCTGATCCCGCTCCTGCTGCTCTACCTCTACGGTCCGCGGAGCGGGCGTAGCGAAGAGCCGGCCGTCGGCGGCCGGGAGGATTGGGGCAGCCTGCCTGCGCGTCTGCGGATACGAGGTCTGCAAGCACCGCGTTACCGCCTGTGCCCGGACGCCTGCTGGCTTGGCCTGGTCCCGCTCGGGCTGATCGCGGTGGTGCTCATGAACCTGATCCTCTTCAACGATCCGCTTGCCAGTTGGCATGCTGAGGCGCACTGGCAGCGCGGCTTTGCGGGGCCGCTGAGCGCGCTCTGGGAGGGCATCTCGCCAGCTGCCACGGCGGTCGGCCATCTGCTCAGCGGTCACGTCTCGGCTTCGGCGCTGCAACAGTTGGCGCTGCTCGGCACGGCTCTCCTCGCCGTCGTGGCGGTCGTCGGCGTGTGCCTCCGGCTCCCGGCTGCCTATGGCGCATACAGCGCAGCGGCACTGCTTTGGGCGCTCTCGGCGCCCGAGCAGGGACATCCGCTCGCCTCATCGGCGCGCTACGTACTGACGATCTTCCCGCTGTTCATGTGGGGCGGTTCACGCTTGAAGGACCGCCGGGCGCTCTCTGTGGTGCTTGGTGTGTTTGTGGTCGGGCTCGTGTATTGCAGCGCGAGGTTCGCCACTTGGCACTGGGTAGCCTGAGCTTTGAGCCTAGCTGTGATGATGGAAAAAGTTCTCGCCGTAGCCCGCCAGACAACGTACGACCGCTCATCTCGATACTGATCGTCGGCACGTGCTCGCTCGCGGTCGACACATGGCCTGCTGTTGCGTTGTATTTATATTGCTCTCACTCGGGACCCCAGCTTATCTACCCGAATGCCTCCGAAACCCCCGGCCGGTCAGTTTGGCGTGAAATAGTTAGCGCGTTGGGGGCGCCTCAGACGCGGAGCGGTCTTTCTCCCGTGTTGGCATGGCCTTTAGCACGGCGCGAAGGGCTTCCTTCGCGTCACGCCACTACACATCGCTGTTCGATCGGCACTGTTGCCGTTCGGCCGGTACTGTTAGCGCAGCGCGTCAACCACCGTCTCTTACGATCGCACCTCATGCCGCCATCCTCAGTGGACTCTACTCTCGAATTGCGCATCGCGGGTCGTTTTCCTTCGGCCGACATAGATCGCCTGGTCGCTGCATTGCAGCCACTCGATTCGTTGCATCGGCCCTGCCGGGTGATCGTTGATCTCTCGCGCTTGTCGAACCTCAGCGCACCAGGGATCGCCGTCTTGGTGTGTTCCCTTCGGGACGCCGACGCTCGCGGAGTGGTGGCTGCCGGCAGCGCGATCGTCGTGCCACACGACCCACTAGTCGCCGCACGCTTGCGAGAGTTCGGTCTCTTGGCATCGCTCAGCAACGAGCACTCCGCGAGTTTCTCCCCCCAGCCGGAACACGGGTCACGTCCGTGCCGCGTTTTCTCGGCGAATGACGAGCCGAGCCAGATTGCTAAGGAGCTCACCGACGCAATAGCCGAGGCTTGCCAGGCCGACACCGCTTCATTGAGTGCGACTTGGTTCACGCTCAATGAGATAGCTCAAAACGTTGTGGATCATGCATCTTCAGCGGGGGGTGCTGTCGCGATTGCTGAGACCGAGTTTGGAGGCGTCGAGCTTGAGGTCGCGATCGTAGATCGAGGTATGGGCGTTCGTACCAGCCTTGCCGCTAATCCGGCCTATCGGGAGCTGAGTTCTGATTTGGAGGCCCTCCGGACTGCTCTGCGTGCAGGCGTCACGGGGCGCATCGACAAGCTCGGCGGTCTAGGGCTATTCTTCACCCGGATCCTGTTGCAAGCGAACGGCGGAGTCTTGGTGGTGCGTTCTGGGACTGCTCGTCTGGCTACAGGCGCCGCCTATGCGGAGGAGTTCGACCTTGTAGAGATGAAAGGTACGCTCGTGACGCTTCGCTTTCGGACGGACCGACCTTTTAGCTTGGAACCTCTCTCGCGGCTTGCCGGCGAGTCGCGCTAGTGCCTATATCTGGGGTGCGGATAGGAGTGACCCAGTAGCAACTCCTGTCGCTCGCCTGTGCACCTCAAGTGCGCTGTCCTCCGTCATGCCGGCGACCATGTCGATCGCGACCCGGCGACGAGCATCTTCGGTTTGTGCTGCTTCGAGGCGTTGGCGAAAAACGGGTGGAAACAAGCGCGGATCTTCTTTCTCGGCAGCAGACAGATACATCTTGGCCAAGTCGCGGATTAGGCGTCGTTGGCCATGTTGTACCGTAGACAGCGACGGGCGATCGATCACATAGAACCAGATGAGCCGCTTTAGCACCGTCACCTCTGCGGAGCGCTGGTCGTCGATCTTGATTTCCGCTCCCTCGTTTCCATTGACCACGCTGAATGCCTCTATATAGCGGGTGATAAGAAATGAGCCCAATGCGCGTAGCCGTGCTCGTTCCTCGATGCGCCCCTCGTAACGGCCCGTAACTGCTACCAGCGTAAAGACGTCGTCCACCACTGATGCTGCGCTCGGCGCCTCGTGGGTGACGTACTCCTTGAATGATACAAGGGCCTCCTCTGGGCGTCGCAAGTTCTCCAGAGGGATCAAGCCGACGCGATAGAAGTCGTCCATGTCGTGCACGGCATAGGTGACGTCGTCCGCCCAATCCATGATGCGCGCCTCGATAGATGCCGCGTCACTGCCGTCATGCTGACGGACCCATGCAAAGGCCTCTTGGTCAGCACCATACGCTCCCCACTTCTTTGCGCGATCCTTCTTGTCGACATCGCGCAGCCACGGGTACTTGAGTACTCCGTTGAGCGTCTGTCGCGTCAGATTGAGCCCCGGATGTTCGACGTCCCGCAACGCAAGCCGCGTTAGGATTCGGAACGATTGCGCATTGCCCTCAAATCGAGGTTGCCCGGAAGCTCGTAGAAGTTTGGTTGGCGGTTCCGCCCGTCCTGTCCGCTCTTGTTGGGAGCGTTCGGGGCGCTAACCAAGTCCGATAGGACAGGAGGAACCGCCATGAAGAAGGTATCTGGAGCGCAGGTCGTCTCGTGCGGGGAGGCGTCAGAGATGGCGCTGCCGGGGGAGATTCAGGAGGCGCTCGGCGAGCTCGTTGGAGCAGCGAGGGACGGGCTGCTGGCGCTCAGCGTCGGTCTCGGGCTCTCGGTCGTGCACGAGCTGATGGAGGCCGAGGTGAGCGAGATCGTCGGCACGCGGGGCAAGCACAATCCGGATCGTGTTGCTAAGCGGCATGGTCACGAGCGTGGGTCGATGACGCTCGGCGGTCGCCGGGTGCGGGTCAGCCGGCCGCGGATCCGCAGTGCGGATGACGCCCAGGAGCTGCCGGTCGCGAGCTACGAGTATTTCGCCGACCGCGACCCGCTGACCAGGGCGGTGATGGACCGGATGCTCGCCGGCGTCTCGACCCGCAAGTGCGCCGTGGTTGGAGAGCCTGTCGGGCAGCAGGTCGAGCAGCAGGCTGCTTCGACGAGTAAGAGCACGATCTCGGAGCTGTTCATCGAGAAGACCCGCACCGCCTTGGGAGAGCTAATGAGCCGCCGGCTGGATGACGTGCGGCTCGCGGTGATGATGCTCGACGGGCTGGAGATCGCCGGCCGCACGCATGTCGTCGCGCTCGGGATCAGCACTGAGGGCGTGAAGATCCCGCTCGGGCTGTGGGAGGGCAGCACTGAGAACGCGACACTGGCCACGACGCTGCTCTCCGACCTCGTCGACCGCGGCCTGGACCCCGCGCAGGCGATCCTGTTCGTCCTGGACGGCGGCAAGGCGCTGCGCAAGGCGATCAAGGATGTCTTCGGGCAGCACGCGCTCGTTCACCGCTGCCACAGGCATAAGGAGCGCAACGTGACAGACCTGCTGCCCGAAGCAGACCGGCCGAAGGTGCTGGCCCGGATCCGCGGCGCATGGGCGCTCACCGACGCCAAGCAGGCCGAGCAGCAGCTGCAGCGACTCGCCGGCGAGCTGGAGCGCACCTGGCCCGACGCCGCGGCCTCGCTGCGGGAGGGCATGAGCGAGACGCTTACGCTGACACGGCTCGGAGTCGAGGGTCATCTCGCCAAGACGCTCTCCTCGACCAACCCGATCGAGAGCATGATCGAGATCGTGCGGCGCACCCAGCGCAACGTCAAGCGCTGGCAGGACGGCGACATGCGCAAGCGCTGGACCGCCGCCGGGATGCTCCAAGCCGAGCAGCAGTTCCGACGGATCGTCGGCTGCAGCGATCTCGCCAAGCTCGTGCAAGCAATCGAAACACACCAGCAGACCCTCACCAGCCCAACCACCCCAGAACCAGCCACAACGACCGAGCCGGCCGCCGCCACACTCGCTACCGTCTAACCATCACAATCGCGGTGGGATCGCCGTCAAAGTTCCACGACGATCCGGGCATCCTCCTCAAATCCGCCGAACGCGGCTGCTTTCTGGTTGAGTTCTTCCTCTGCGAGGTGGCCGAATGGAGGGTGCCCTAGGTCATGGGCAAGCGCACAGGCTTCGACCGCATCTGCATCGAGCGCTGCCATTGCCGTTGCCGCCGCACCAGTGTACTCAAGAGTCGCCAGGCGTTCGGCCAGTCGCCGAGCAACCTGCGCAACCTTGAGTGAGTGGGTCAGGCGACTGTGGAAAGTACGTCCTGGGTCTGCTGACGCCACTTGGGTGATCTGCCCGAGGCGCAGGAACGCCGACGAGTACAGGATCCTGTCGCGGTCCCTCTGCGTCTCTGTTCGCGTCGCTGGGGTATTCGACGACAACCGCCGCTCGTAGAGGACACGAAGATGCGGAGGTGGCGCAGCTAGTGTCTTGTGCACGCTCAGATCTTTGCCTGGGAAAGCCTCACTTTGAGGTCCCCAGAGACATCCAATTCGCCGTCCCCTAGTGTCCTGAGTCTGAAATTCGTTCGCAATATGCTGCGAGTGTGTTGAGTATTTGCTCGGCGGTCTTGGTCCAGACGTAGGGGCGGGGGTTCTCGTTCCAGTGGTCCATCCAGTCGCGGATGTCGTGGTTGAGTTCGCGGACGGAGCGGTGTGTGCCGCGTCGGAGCTTGCGTGAGGTGAGCTCGCCGAACCAGCGCTCGACGAGGTTCAGCCACGATGAGCCGGTCGGGGTGAAGTGCAAATGGAACCGGGGGTGGGCCGCGAGCCAGCGCTTGATGGCGGGGGTCTTGTGCGTTGAGTAGTTATCGAGGATGAGGTGCACGTCCAGGTCGGCGGGTACCTCGTCGTCGATCTTCTGAAGGAATTTCTTGAACTCGATCGCGCGGTGGCGCGAGTGCAGCGACCCGATCACCTTGCCCGAAGCCACATTCAACGCTGCGAATAGGCTGCTCGTGCCGTGACGCTTATAGTCGTGAGTGGCGCGCTCGGGGACACCGGGCATGATCGGGAGGATCGGCTGAGTGCGGTCCAGTGCTTGTATTTGACTCTTCTCGTCCACGCACAAGACCAGTGCTCGCTCAGGCGGATCCAGGTAGAGCCCGACGATGTCCCTGACCTTTTCGACGAACAACGGGTCCTTGGAGAGCTTCCAGTGCTCCACTCGGTGAGGCTGCAGCCCAAACGCCCGCCACACACGCGAGATCGTCGACTGCGAGAGCCCGGTCTTGGCGGCCATCTGGCGTGTGGACCAGTGCGTTCCTCCATCCGGCGGCGCGGTCTCCAATGTTTTGACGATCACATCCTCGACGCGCTCATCAGCGACCGTCCTGGGACGCCCAGACCGCGGCTCGTCCACGAGCCCATCGAGCCTGTCGGCGAGAAACCGCCGCCGCCACTTCCCGACCGTCGCCGCGCTCACTGAAAGCCGGGCCGCGACCTCCTTATTGGAGTGCCCATTCGCGCACGCAAGCACGATCTGCGAGCGCAACGCCAACCCCTGCGCGGTACGACGCCTACGAGTCCACCCCTGCAACTGCGCACACTCACCGTCAGTGAGCTCCAAAACCGCCTTCGGACGACCGAGAGTAGCAGCCATACGGCATAATACCACACTTACTCCCCGAACTTAAGACTCAGGACACTAGCATGCTGAAGAGAGCCAATGAAACCAAAGTGCTACTCCAGCCTGTGACGCGGTCCTGGATCTTGCTGAAGGTCCACGCTTGGCCGTCGTCGTACTCCTCCAGAAACTGACGAATTGCAGTGCGGGCATCCTGCACTTCTTGAGCCGTATGCTTAAGTGCCGGCTCATCCTCGGCGACTTGGTCCCTCACGTTATGCTGATGGGCGATCATTTCGTGACTCTCGGTTGTCTGCCATAGCGGAACGGGACGCAGCAAATTATGCGCGGTGCCCCGGACAGAACACGATAGACGACGCGGCCCACCGACACGCACTTAGGTCGACGAGCTTGCGCATCGCGTTTCTTGCGTCGTTTGGGCTTTGCAGCAGAGATCTATACCGGGTAGCTCGTGGCAGTGGCCAGGGTCTGCCCGCCTTGGGGGTCTAGACCTTGCTCTGCCCCCTACCGGCTTGAGCTTATCTCCTGCGAGCCTGGTGATGGTTTTCGTGCGGCTGTCTGCGGCGCTACACACACCACGGCTCGCCGAGCTCTCCCAAGCACATGCGGGTCGGGCGGCAACAGCGGAGCGAAGCTGAACCCGAACTGCTCACACGTCTCGATCTCAAACCCCGCGCGCTCGATAGCCGAGGCCGTGTCGCGAGCGAGATGGCAGCCACCGGCCAGACGCGGCCAGAACGTCGCATCCGCCAGGCGCTGGATGCGCGCCTCCCATCCGCGCCTGGAGATCACATGCTCGTAAAAGCGCAACTCGCCGCCAGGTCGGATCACACGGAACAGCTCGGCCAGCGCAGCCGCCTGGTCGGGCACCGTACAGAGCACGAGTGAAGTGACCCCGGCGTCGAAGGAGCCCTCCGCGCCGGGCAGCCGCTCCGCGTCGCCGTCGACCACCTCGACAGCCACCAGTGCCCGCCTCGCTGCCTCCAGTGCTCGCGCGCGCATATAACGCTCAGGCTCAACTGCCAGCACCTCGCTCACCGTGTCGGGATAGTGGGCGAAGTTTGCCCCGCTGCCGGCGCCCACCTCGATCACGCGGCCGCTTAGCCCAGCGAGCAGCCTGCGGCGATGCTCGGCCCCGCCGCGAGCTTCGGCGTACTTGGCGACTGCCGCGTAGACGCGGGCGAAGGCGGGATGCTCGATTGGCTGGCTGGCCATCCGGTGAAAGCATGCCAGCTACCTGCCCGCGTGAGGCACACGCACGCTTGCGATCTGGAGCATCCGGCGGCTAGACTCATGGGACCCGATCGGAGGAGACGGTCGATGTCTCGATCTGAGCAGCTCACCTTGACGCGCACCGCGACGGTGCCGGATTTGGCGACCGGGTCTGTGCAGGCCCTCGCCGGCATCGACGGCGCCACCGACGGCGAGCTCTCCGCCCGGCGCCTGCTGCGAAGCCAGATCTCGCGTCTGGAGCGCGAGCTGTCCGCGGTCGTAGCCGACGGGTTCCCCGACATACCAGCAGCAGGCAGCACCGCGGCCACTGCGCAGCAACCGCGCCTGCTCAGCCTCGCCGAGCTCGAGCGTGACCGGGATGCGCTGATTGGCTCGCTGCGCACCGCACAGGCCACCGCGGCTGCGCGCGTGCAGCGCCACCAGGCTGGCCGCGAGCTGCTCGCCGCAATGCAGCTCGAACCTGCGCGATACAAGTTCGTGCGCCTGCGCGCCGTGGATGTAGGCGAACGCGGATGCGGAGTTTGGGAGGTGCGCCCCCGCCTTGGCGTGATCGGCATGCTCGCCGGCTGGTGGCGTGTGAAGCTCAGCTCCGGCTGCCCATAGGGCCTAGGCCCAAAGGCAAGGGCCGCGCGGAGAGAGCGCGGCCCTTGCGGATTGCGCGCGTGGGGGACGCGCGCAGCTTGTGGCTTTAGATCTGCCGCGCCTCTTCGCCGCTCCAGGCGACGCGCATGCGCGTCGCCCTCACCGCGACGAGCATCTTCACCAGCGCCCGCCGCTGGCGTTCGGTCATCGAGCCGAGGGTCTTCTTCTCGGACATCGGGATCTGTGCCAGGAACCTTCGGCAGCGCGTCTGCCCCCATCGGCGCTGACTCATGAGCAGGTCGGACACCGCCATCGACTGCGCCTCCGCCGGGCAGTCGAGGATCACCTCTGCGATGTCCATCTCGCCATCTGCGATTCGTCGCTTGAGCTCGGCGCGTGCAAGTCGCACCTCGTTGGCGCGCTGGAGCGCGCGGAGGTGCTGCGGGACGGCAGGGGCCATCGTCGCTGTCGCGTTCATGGTTGTACTCACTCCCCGTCGCGGCCATGTGGAGCGCATGACCGGCGACATCGGCTGGATTTCAGATGCAGGTAGCCGCTCAAGAAACCCCCGAGATGTCTTCCCTGTGCTGCGCCGCGTCGCCCGGCACCCCTCTGTCGGATGACGCTTGGGTGACCCCTCGGCCGCCTTGAAGCGTGCTCAAAGGAAACTACGTCAGCGACCCGTCGGCGGTCAACGCCGAGCCGACGCTTCGCCCGCTAGAAGCGGGTTTTTTTTCAAGCTCGGGAACTTGTGAAGATGTGGACAAGATCCTTGTGAAGATTCGGACAAGGGTCCGGTCTTCGGCAGCCGGCCCTATGGCGCCGGCAGAGGCCCGTGCTGGGCCTCGAAATCGCGCTTCACGCGCGCGAACACCTCAAGCGCACGGTCGAGCGTGTCACGATCATGTGTAGCCATCACGCTCGTGCGCAGCAGCGCGCCGCCCGGCGGCACGGCGGGGTGCAGGGCGCAGTTTGTGAACACGCCGCCGTCGTAGAGCGCGCGCCAGAGCAGCCCCGCCTTCCAGTCATCGCCGACCAACACGGGCACGATCGGCGTGGTGAAGCTCTGCATGAGAGCGTCCGGACCCGAGCCGGTGCGGACAGGCTCGCCCTGGAGAGTGCGGTACCCGATCTCCCGCAGCCCCGCCGTCAGGTGCTGCGCGTTCTCCAGCACCTCCGCCAGCAGGGGTGGGCCCTCTGGCGAGCGGATGATCCGCAGCGCCGCAAGCGCTGCGCCGAGCGCGGCCGGCACCGCGGAGGCGGTGAACAGGAACGCGCGGGAGGAGATGCGCAGGTAGTCGATCACCTCGGCGGGGCCGGCCACGAAGCCGCCGCAGGAGGCCAGCGACTTGGAGAAGGTGCCCATTCGCAGGTCGACCTCTCCCTCGACGTCCAGCAGCTCGCAGGCGCCCGCGCCGCGTGCGCCGAGCACACCGGCGCCGTGCGCCTCGTCGACCATCAGCCGCGCCCCGTGTGCTTTGCACAGCTCGACCACGTCCACCAGCGGCGCGAGGTCGCCCTCCATCGAGAAGACGCCGTCGGTCACGACCAGGATGCCGCCGCCGTCGGCTTTGGCTCGCTCCAGCGCTCGCTCCAGCTTCTCCAGCCGGCCGTGCCGGAACGCCCGCAGCTTTGCTTTGGAGAGCAGCGCTCCGTCAAGGATCGAGGCGTGGTCGGCCGAATCGACGATCACGGTGTCGCCAGGCCCGAGCAGCGTGCCCAGTGTGCCCACATTTGCCTGGTGGCCGGTCGTGAACACCAGCGCGTCATCGGTCCCCATCCACTCCGCGAGCTCTCGCTCGAGCTCGAGGTGCAGCGGCGTGGTGCCGTTGAGCAGGCGCGAGCCGGTCAGGCCGGTTCCGTAGCGGTGCAGGGCGTCCTCTGCGCCCTTCATCACCCGCTCGTCGCCGGTCAGCCCGAGGTAGTTGTTGGAGGCGAGCATGATCCGCGGCGCACCCTCCATCTCCACGACCGGCATCGCCGGCGACTCGACGGTGCGGAAGTAGGGGAAGAGGTCGGCCTCGCGTGCGGCGCGCAGAAGCGCTTCACGCTCGTAGCCGTGGGTCTTTGCGAAGACGTCTGTCGAGGTTGCCATGTAAGGTGGGCCCGCGATGGCTGCCGTTGGCGAGGAGCGGGCGTTGGGTGTGGAGGTCAGGAAGGCATCTGGCTGGCGCGACATCAGGCGCTTCATCGGCCTGCCCTTCAGGCTGCATGCTAACCAACCGAGGTGGATACCACCGCTGAAGCTGGAGCGCTGGCTCTTCCTCAACCGGAAAATGAACGCCTATTTCAGCCACGGCGAGGGCGAGTACTTCCTGGCCTTCCGCGATGGCCGCGTGGTTGGGCGCATCAGCGCCCAGATCAATCACGCCTACAACGAGATGCACCAGACGAAATGGGGCTGGTTCGGGTTCCTGGAGATGGAGGAGGACCTGGAGGCGCTGCAGGCTCTGCTGGCCGCCGCGCAGGATTGGCTTGCGCAGCGCGGCTGCGAGAAGATGGTCGGTCCCGCCGACTTCTCGATGAACGATGAGAGCGGCATCCTGATCGAGGGCTTTGAGATCGAGCCGATGATCCGCCAGCCCTGGCATCCGCCCTACTACCAGACCCTGATGGAGCAGGCCGGCATGGCCAAGGCGATCGACCTCTACATGTGGAGCCTCACGATCACCGGCCGCGACAAAGTGATGCCCGTGATCTGGGAGCTGGCCGAGAAGGTCCAGACTGAGCACGGCATCGACGTGCGCCCGATCAAGCGACGCCGCCTGCGCAAAGACCTCGACGGCTTCGCCGAGGTCTACAACTCCGCGTGGGCCAAAAACTGGGACTTCGTGCCCTTCTCAGAGAAGGACCTCGACGCCTACGCCCAGGAGCTGCAGCTCGTTTTCGATAAGCACTGGGCGATGATCGCCGAACGCGAATCCGACGGCGAGGTCGTCGGCGCGGCGCTCACCTTCCCCGACGTCAACCAGGTGCTGGCGAAGATGAAAGGCAAACTGCTGCCGCTGGGCTGGTGGCACTTCCTCAACCGCGGGAAAATCATGGATCGCGTGCGGGTCGGCTACCTCGGCGTAAAGCCCGAGTTCCAGCACACGGGCGTTGCCGCCCGCATGTACCAGCTCCACTTCGACGCCGCCGAAGTGCGCCCTCAGACCTGGGGCGAGATGGGCTGGATCCTGGAGACCAACACTCCGATGAACCGGGGCATGGAAGCGATGGGCGGGCAGATCGTCAAGCGCTATCGGGTCTATGAGCGGGAGCTTGGGTGAGAGTTTGCGTCTGGGCCGAGGGCTAGACTCGCTGTCGTGATCGAGGGATCCGACCGCGACGCGCAGGACGCCGGCCTCGAGGAGCCCATCCTCGAGCTGCACGAGGGCGACACCGAGGAAATCGACGCGGTTGCGGTTCCCGTTGATGAGGCGTCGGCGATCGTGCCGGCCGGCACGGTGCCGGTCCCCGCATCCAGGCGCTCCGCGGCGTTGGCGAGCCTGCGCTCCGTGCCCGCTGTCCAGGCCGCAGCCGTTGCGGCGGGCGGCTTTGTCGCGGGCGCTGCCGTGGTGGGGATTGCGCGACGGCGCCGCGGCGGCGCGGTACGCGTTGCACGCCGCGGCTCGGGCTCTGCGCGTGGCCGTCGCGCCAAGGGGGCGCGCCAGGGCGCCGGTGAGCTGCTTCAGATCGTGGGCAGCCGCTCGCTGCTCGTAGACGTGCATCTGCTCGATTCTGCGGCGCGCGGACGGCGGTGAGCGCGGCCATCGCCGTGCTGCCGGTGCAGCTGCGCGCCGAGCTGAGCCCGCGGGGCCCCTATCGACTGCCGCGTGGGGGCGGCGACGGCCTGATGCGCATGCGCGCAGGCGTGCTGCACCGGCTGCTGCATCACGAGGGAGCGCCGATCGTGGTGCGAGCCGCACAGACGGCTCGCGACCGCGTGCTGATTGGAGCGTGGAGCACGACGCGGGAGGCGGCCGGCCACGGCATCCAGCGCATGCGCTTCGCGCTCGGGGTCGATATCGACGTGACGCCCTTCTACCGCGCGTTCCGCAGCGATCCAGCGATCGGACCCTCGCTGCGAGCACGCCCCTGGCTTCGACCCACGCTTCGGCCCGAGCCATTTGAGGCGCTGGCGTGGGCGATCTGCGAGCAGCTGATCGAATACGAGCGCGCGGCCGCGATCGAGCGTCGACTCGTGCACCGTCTCGGCCGCCGTTACGACGGGCTCGCCGGCGTGGTGCTGCGCGACGCGCCCTTGCCCACGGCCCTCGCTGGCGCCTCGCCGTCGCTGCTGCAGTCCCTCGACCTCGCGGGCTCGCGTGCCATCGCGCTCAGACGCGCCGCCGGGGAGGTGGCCAACGGCAGAGTGGATCTGAACGATCACGACCACGAGCGTGGCTGGCGGCGCCTGCGGGCGATCCCCGGTATCGGGCCGTGGACCGTGGAGATGCTCGCGCTGCACGGCCAGGGGCGAGAGGACCAGGTGCCCGCGGGCGATCTCGGCCTGCTGCGGGGCGTGGGTCGGCTGCTCAGCGGCGGGGATCCGAACGCGTTTGCCGACGAATCACAGGTTCGGGCCTTCTTCGCGCATTACGGACAGTGGGCGGGGCTGGCTGCGATGCACCTGATGATGCCCTGATCGGCGTCCCATCTGCCTGGATCAGCAGCGCAAACGTGGGGCACGCCTCCGCGGCGCGGCGGGCATGCTCGATCATCTCTGCCGAAAGCGGGCGTCCGTCCACGATCGGGTAGCCCCAGTCGTCGAGCGCGATTCGCTCGGGCAGCAGCTCGGCGCACATCCCATGCGCCTCGCAGGCGATCGGGTTGACCACCACGCGCCGGCTCATGCGCGCGCTCCCGCTCTCAGCTTCGAGCTATTGCGTGCCAGGCCGCGGGTGCGCCTGGTGCGATCCTCGCGTGCGTCGTTTGACCAGGCGGGTAGCGGCATCTCGGCCTGCCGGCTGCAGGCGGCACAGGAGCCGTGAGCGGCGTGGTCGGCGAGCTCCTCCCCGAAGACCTGGGCGGCGCTCTGCACCAGCCTGACGGCGCCGTCCGGGTGGCGGCAGGCACCGCGTCCGCGGGTCAGCGAGATCAGGCGGGCGAGATTCTGGGCGGCGCCGGCGCCGGCGCTTCCGGTCGCGACGTGGGCGAAGGTGCTCGCGATCGCATGCAGGCCGTTGACGCACGGTCCGCACTGTCCGGCGCTCTGGTCGGCGAGCCATCGCATCAGCCGCGCCGTTTCCGCGACCGGACAGGCCTCCGCGGAGAGCAGTGCGATCACGCCCGCTCCGACGGATGCCCCGAAGGGCGCCAGCTGCTCGTCGGAGAGCGCGACCCCATGCATCGCGCGGGCATCGATCCAGGTGCCTGCGTAGCCGCCGAGCAGGACTGCTCTGACCGTCGCGCTCAGCCCGCCCGCCGCGTCGATCAGGCTGGAGAGAGAGGCGCCGTGCTCGATCTCGTAGACGCCGGGGTGGGCGATCGGCCCGGAGAGCGTGACCAGCGCGGAGCCCGGCTGGTTGGGCGTGCCAAGCTGCCGGTACCACTCGGCGCCCTGACGAGCGATCATCGCCAGGTGGGCCAGCGTCTCGGCGTTGCTCACGAGCGTCGGGCGTCCCTGGACTCCGCGCTGAAAGGGCATCGGTGGAGCGAAAGTAGGGAGCGCAGGGCCACCATTCAGATGGTGTACGAGCGCGGACTCCTGGCCGCTGACGTAACCGTTGGGCACCACCGAGAAGTGAAGCTGCACATCCTCGCGCAGCGTGCGGCGCTCGCCGATCGCGCGCTGCACGCTGCGCAGGTCGGCGTTGGTCTCGCAGACACAGACGATCGCTTCCTCGGCGCCGATCGCCTTGGCGGCGAGCACGGCCCCGTCCAGCACGAGGTGGGGCAGACTCTGCAGCAGCAGCCGATCCTTCACGCTCGCCGGCTCGCCCTCTGTCGCGTTGACGACCACGATCGGCTTGCCTGCGGCGGCCATCACCGCCCGCATCTTCGACGCGGTTGGGAAGCTCGCCCCGCCGCGTCCGCGCAGCCCCGCGCGCTCGATCTCCTGCACCAGCGCGCCGCCATGGTTCCCGTGCCGGCCAAAGCGCCTGCGCGTGCCGCCGTCGAGCACCGGCATCGGCCCGTGGAGAGCGAGATGATCCTCCAGGCTCAGCGCGCTCTCGGGATCGATGCCGAGCAGCAGGCGCGGCAGGGTCGCGGTCATCGTGGCGCTCATCGGCCCACCTGTGCGGTCCTGGTGCTGGTGGCATGGGGCAGTAGCGAGGTCGGAGTGCCCGAGCGCCTGGCCCATTCGCTGCCGAGCGGGCCGGACGGAACCCACACCACCAGGAAGAGCGCGAAGACGCCGGAGAGCGCGAGCGCCCCGCCGCGCAAGCGCGCGTTTTCAGGCCATCCGCGTAGCGCTCTGGCGCACACCGCTGCAATCACTACAAGCACGCACCCGATCGTGATTGCCAGCATCCACTTGCTTTTCGCATCGCTGCCGGTGCCGAGGCCGTGGACCAGCGCGATCGGCCAGCAGGCGTAGGCAAGCCAGTGCGTCGCCCGCCAGGCGGAAAATCCGAGCCGGCGCCGCAGCAGACTGGTGACCAACACCGCCAGCAGCAGGTCCAGCGAGACTGCGCCGAGGCCGAGCCAGAAGGGGCGGTAGCTGCTCGTGAAAGGTATGAATGCGGCCACGATCGAGATGTGGGCAAAGCTGTCGAGCACGGTCGTGATCACATGCACGGCGATGAAGACGACGGCGAGCAGCGAGACGTTGCGGTGCAATGCGTCGAGCATGAAGCGCGGCCAGCGGGGTGAGCTGCAGCGGCCCACGTCGAGCACGCCGAGTGCGACGCTCGCTGTCAGCAGCAGCAGCGCGACAGTGCCCGTCGCGCGGGTCAGGTACCAGGCGATGCTCGGGCCGGTCGTTGCAGCCAGCACGGCGCTCATTCCGCCACCTGCGCCGACTGCGCGGGCCAGCCTGCCAGGTGCAGCACATCGCCGTCGTGTGAGACAAGGCGCGCCGGCAGGCCGCGTTGCGCAAACCAGTCGACTGCCTGCTCGGAGAGCAGGATCGCGGCGGTAGAGGCGATGTTGGCATCGGTGCAGCTGGCGGCGGCGACGCTCGCCGTCCTCCAGGCTCCGCGCGCGGGTTCTCCCGTGGCCGGGTCGATGATGTGGTGCATCTCCGTGTCGCCCTTGCTCCAGCGACGCACCGTGACGCTGGAGGTCGCAAGGCCCCCGTCGTGGATCGAAACCGTCTGGCCGGGCGCGGAGAGGCTCGCCCTGTGGTCGTCGGTGACCCGGATGCGCCAGCCGCCGCTTGGCGCAGCGCCCGCGGTTGCAATATCTCCGCCGAGTGCGACCAGCGCGCCGACGCCGGTCCGCCGGAACGCGGTCGCGGCCGCGCGGTCGGCAGCCCACGCCTTCGCGGTGGCGCCGAGGTCCAGCTTCACGCCTGCCGGCACCCTGACGGTGCTCCTGGCGCGGTCGATCTGCACCCCACGCCATCCCGCCGCTCTGCGGGCGGCAATCACGACCGGCGCCGCCGGCACGCTCGACCGCTGCTGGAGCAGGCTCCAGTCGCAGTCATAGCCCGCCAGCTCCAGCGCCGTGCCGATGCTCGGGTCGACCAGGCCATCGGTCGCCTCGGCAGCGCCGATTGCAACCTCCAAAGCATCGATGAGCAACCGCTCGACGGGCACGGCTTGCCCGGCAGCCGCATTGCACCGCGACAGATCCGAGTCGGGGCGAAAGCGGCTGCATGCGCGGTCGATCGCGTCCAGCTCGCTCGCCACCGCCACCTTTGCATCGTTCAAGCTCCCTGCCGGCCCGGCCTGCGCCAGACGCAGCACCGCGGTGGTGCCAAGTGCCTGCCAGATGGCGGTTCTCTCCGAGCTCGTCATGAAGGTGCCCGCTCGCTAGGAGCCTCCCGAGACAACCGGGGCTTCGGGCTGTGTTTCGACTTTTGGTTCTGCTTCCACCGGCTTTTCAGCTTCAACGGGTTTTTCGGCTTCGGTCGGTTTTTCCGTCGAGCCTTCGCTGGGTGGTTGAGTTGCGGATTCCGCTTCGCCTGCGCCCGATTCGGTGCCCTGTTCTTCGCTTGACTGCGGTGTGCGTGTGGGTGCCTGCAGTCGCGAGGCGCTCGATCCCGAGCCTGCGGATTTGCCGGCCTTCCGCGTGCCTGCGGCGGCTGCGGCGCCGCTCGTCTTGACCGTCCTGCCCGGGAACGCGTTGGCCGCGACGGCGGTGAGGACGCCGGTGAGGGCGACGCTCACACCGATCAGCCAGTGATTGGCGGATTTGAGCCTGCTCAGAGCCTTGTCGCGGGTGTTTGGAGTGTGCTGGCTCATTTCAGTGACCGACAAACGGGAGCTGGTGCAGCCAAGGGCCAAACCATGTCAGCGAGATCAGCGCCAGCACGAGCCCTGCGATCAGCGCTCCAGCGAGCGAGAGCAGCCGCCCGGCTCGCCCGGTGCCGTGAGCGTCCCACTCGGGTGACTCCTCCACGGGCACCACGCGTCGCATGCCCGGGACCGACTCGATTTCGGTGGTAAGCCCCGAGAGCACGCCAGCGTATCGCCGGCTGATCGCGCCCGGAATCTCACCTAGATGCCCGATCACGTGCAGCGCGGCGAAGGCGATCCAGACGAAGAAGCTGAGCTTGTGCAGCTCAGAGAGGGTGCCGCGACCGTTTGGCCCCTCGATCATCAGGACCACGCCAGTTACGAATACCGCCATCGTGCTGAGCAGCACCATCGGGGCGATGATCCGCAGCAGCGGAGCCGGCGGCCCGGCGCGGCGGTAGCCGGTGTCGAAGGTGTAGTAGCGCGCGAAGCGGTAGCCGGTGCTGCCCATCTTCAGCAACACGATCGGGATCAGCATCATGCCCACGAACATGTGCACCGAGACGAGCTGTCCCATGCGCAGGATCGTGACCCCGATCACAGCCAGCAACACGATCAGGACAGCGCCGGTTTGCGCTGTCAGCAGCCGGTTGCCATAGGTGCCGCCTCCGCGCTCACGGTCATGGATGCCCGGCTCCGACGCCGGTGCCGTTGGGTGCAATGCCATCGCTGCCAGTCTGGGAGCGGTTGCTAAGCAATCGGTAACCGGACCATGAGAAAACTCATTGAATGTGTTGATCGCGCAACGAGGAAATCCTGCCCGTCTATGCTGATTGCATGCAGCAGCAGGCCCAGGAGACGCCGCGGGCCACGGGCGCTGCGGGCTCGGCAAGTGTCTTGCTGATCGAGGACGAGCCCGGGATCGTGGACTTCGTCAAGCGCGGGCTGGAGGCGGAGGGCTTCACCGTCGCGGTCGAGCTGGACGGAATCGCGGGGCAGCGCACCGCGCTGCGCGAGGGCTTCGACATGGTCGTCCTGGACCTGATGCTCCCGGGCAGGGGAGGTTCGAGATCCTGCAGGCGCTGCGCACCGCCAAGCCGGCGCTGCCGGTGATCGTGCTCACGGCCAGAGGCGAGGTGGAGGATCGTGTCACCGGCCTTGAAGCCGGCGCCGCTCGATTATCTGGTCAAGCCGTTCTCGCTGGCGGAGCTGGTGGCACGGATGCGCGCCCAGCTGCGGGTAGCGGCCGAGGCTTCCGCGACTCTCCTGCGCGGCGAGGACATCGAGGTCAACCTGCTCACGCGGCGTGTGCGGCGCGCTGGCACAACGGTGCCGCTCTCGAGCACCGAGTTCGAGCTGCTGGTCTATTTGCTGCGCCACCGCGGCCAGGTGCTCTCGCGAGAGCAGATCCTCAGCGCCGTGTGGGGCTACGAGCACGATCCGGCCACGAACATCGTCGACGTCTACATCGGCTATCTGCGCCGCAAGCTGCGCCGGCCCGAGAGCCCCACCCCGATCTACACGGTGCGCTCGGTCGGCTATCGCCTCGGGCATGGCGGCTGAGCCTGCTCGCAGGTTCTCGCCGCGGGGGCTGCGCTGGCGGCTGGCGGCGTGGGTCGCTCTGGTGGTCGTGGTCTCCTCGGTGCTCACCTTCGTCGTGGTCTACGGCGGCACCGCAAGCGAGCTGCGCAGTCAGATCGACGACGAGCTCTCCGGTGACGTGAGCGAGCTCACCCATACGGTTGCCCAAGCCGGACCCGGCGCTCTGCGCCTGCAGCGCGCCGCTGCTGCCTACATCAAGGGGCAGCCGTTTCAGACCGGCTCCACCGCACTGTTTGCGGAGATCCCGGGCGTGCCCATCCAGACCAACACCCCGGAGCTCGTCTCGGGCGCCACGCCCGACGAAGGCGAGAGCGCTGCCGAGCAGGACGCGGAGAACCGCGCCGCCGGCCGGGTGCTCGCGGCGCCGGCCGGCTACTCGACGCTGCACATGCCGGACATCGGCACGCTGCGGCTGCTCAAGCGGAGGGTGAAGGTCCCGCATGGGCCCACGATCACGCTCGGCGCAGGCGAGTCGCTGGCGTCGGTCGCCCGCGCTCGCCAGGGCCTCGCTCGCGCCTACAGCCTCGCCGGCGTGCTCACGCTGGTTGGCGCGCTGCTCGGTGCGCTGCTGATCGGCTCACGCTTCACGCGTCCGCTGCGGCGCATGGCGGCCGTGGCCACGCGGGTCGACGCCGGCGATCTTCACCCCCGCATCCATGATGTTGGTCGGCCGGGTGACGAGGTGCGCGTGTTGGCCGACGCCTTCAACCACATGCTCGATCGTCTCACCGATGCCTTCGCAGGGCAGCGTGCCTTCATCGCCGACGCCTCGCATGAGCTGCGCACACCGCTGACCGTTATCCGCGGCCAGCTGGAAGTGCTGGCCGCCCAGAGCGAGCCCTCCGTCGAGGAGGTGCGTCGCGTCGAGCGGCTGCTGCAGTCAGAGGTCGCGCGCGTCACACGGCTGGTCGACGATCTGCTGCTGCTCGCCAAGGCCGAGCAAACCGAGTTCCTCCGTCGCGAAGCGGTCGATCTGCCCTCCTTCGTGGAGGAGCTGTGGGACGGCTTGAGCCTGATCGCCGACCGCCGCTTCGAGCTCGGCGGCGTCCCGGCCGGGACGCTGCAGGCCGACCCCGACCGGCTGGCGCAGGCGCTGCGCAACCTGCTTGGCAACGCAATCGAGCACACCGAGCCTGGCAGCGGCCTGGTCAAGCTCTCGGTGCACCGTGCTCCCGGCCCCCGGAATGGCGGGATCGCCTTCACCGTCGAAGATGACGGTCCGGGGATACCGGCCGACCAGCTGGAGCGGGTCTTCGACCGCTTCCATCGCACCGACGCCGCTCGCGACAGGGCCTCCGGTGGCGCCGGCCTGGGACTGGCGATCGTGCGCGCGATCGCCGAGGCGCATGGGGGAACGGTCAGTGCCGCAAGTGCGGCGGCGGGAGGCGCGCGCTTCGATCTCCTGCTGCCCGGGTTCTCGCCCTCGAGCCCGTCAGGCGCCCGCGGGCACGATCGTCGCCCCGCCGAGCGCTCTCAGATCGCGCGCGTTGAGTTGGCGCGGGAGGGCATCGTCGTGGACGGGCAGCAGGCGCCCCTGCTCGATGGTGAGCACGCGATCGAAGCGGGCGAGGGTCGCGATGCCGGCGTGGGCGAGCACGAGCACCCCGCGTCCCTGCGCGGCGAATAGGACGTTGCGGCTAGGCGTGCGCGTGCGCCAACCGCCGGCTGCGCGCGGCATCGCGTCGCCGCAGCGCCCAGCGCCGCAGCTCATCCGCGCCCCAGACGATCACCGGATAGGCCGGCAGGATCACCAGATCATGGGGTGAGAGCGCAGCGGTGCCGAGCAGCGACTGCAGCGGCGGCGCGTAGACGAACAGCGCCGCGATCGCGAGCTCTGCGGCGATCGCATACAGCAGGGCGCGATTGCTGAAGACGCCGATCGACCACAGCGATGCGCGCTGGGTGCGGACTGCGAATGCGGTTCCGATCTGACCCACGATGATGCCCACGAAGGTCATCGTCGTGGCCTGGAGGTAGGCGTGGTGAAGTGGATGTCCAGGGCCCGTTGGGGCGCCCGGATGCCAGCCCGCTCCGGTCAGCACGTAGAAGTATCCGCCGAGCGAGAGCGCTGCGACCATCACGCCGAGAAAGAGCCAGGCCCGGACCAGCATCGGCGCACGGATAACGCCCTCCGAGCGCGGCCGTGGCGGCCTGCGCATGCTGCCGGGCTCGGCGGGGTCGCGTGCGAGCGCAAGCGATGGCAGCGTCTCGGTGCCTACGTCGAAGGCCAGCAGCTGGATCACGGTGAGCGGCAGCGGTACCGCGCCCCCGGCCAGCGCGAACAGCAGAAACGGCGCGACCTCGGGCGTGGCATGGGCGAAGATGTAGACGATGAACTTGCGCACGTTGGCGTAGACGCGCCGGCCGGCCTCGATCGCGATCGCGATCGAGGCGAAGTCATCGTCGGTGAGCACCATCGTGGCGGCCTCGCGCGCCACATCGGTGCCCGAGCGTCCCATCGCCACGCCGATGTCGGCGGTGCGCAGCGCGGGCGCGTCGTTGACGCCGTCACCGGTCATCGCGATCGTGTGGCCCTGGGCGCGCAGCGCCTCGGCGATCTGCAGCTTCGCCTCCGGGGAGGCGCGCGAGAAGATCAGCTCCTGCCCGCCGGCGAGCAGGTCCTCGAGCTGGCGCTCGTGCGTGTGATCGATGTGCGAGGCGTCCACCGCTGTTGGGCTTGAACCGCCGATGCCGACCTTGGAGGCGATTGCGGCGGCGGTCAGCGGGTGGTCCCCGGTGATCACCAGGATGCGGATGCCCGCCTCATGGCACGCGGTGACCGCGTCGGCGACCTCGGTGCGCGGTGGGTCCATCATCGTGATCAAGCCGAGCAGGCAGAGCTCCTGCTCGGCAAGCTCGGGCGCCGGCGTCGAGTCGCCGGGCATCTCTCGCTGCGCGAAGGCCAGCACCCGCAGTCCTTCGCGCGCCAGTGCCTGCACGCGCGCGAGAACCTCAGCTCGCTCGCTCTCGCTGAGCGCGGTGGGGTTCCCGTCCTGATCGAGAATCTTCGTGCAGAGCGGCAGCAGCGCCTCCGGGGCGCCCTTGGTGTGCAGCAGCGCGGTCCCTGCTGCCGGGTCCAGCGTGGACATCAGCTTGCGCCGGGGATCGAAATGGTAGGTGGTGAGTCGCACGCTCTTCCAGGCGGCCGTGTCTGGGTCGGCGCCGAGGCGCGCCGCCGCGATCAGCAGCGCTATCTCGGTCGGGTCTCCTATGCCGGCGGTGCCATCGCCGTCCGGCGAGGGGTCAAGCTGCGCGTTGTTGCACGCGACTGCGGCCGTGGCGAGTGCCTGCTGCGCCGGGCCTGCGGGTGCACCTGAGCGCTCGCGCACGCCCGCGCCCTCGCCCGAGCGCAGGTCGCTCTCGCCGGCCCGCGTCCAGGCGCTCACCGGACGCATCCGATTCAGCGTCAGGGTGCCGGTCTTGTCGGTGCAAATCACGTCTGTGCTGCCGAGCGTCTCGACCGCGCTCAGGCGCTTGACCAGTGCGCCACGGCGCGCCAGCAGGCTGACGGCAACCGCAAGCGAAAGCGTGATCGCCGGCAGCAGACCCTCGGGGACGTTGCCGGCCAGCAGCCCGACCGCAAACACGACGCTGTTTTGGATCGAGAGGCCGGCGGCGAAGATGGCCACGGGCACGAACGCGATCGCCATCGCAAGCGCGATCCCCGCGATCAGCCATGCGACCCGGCGGACCTGCACTTCCAAAGGGCTCGGCTCCTCCTTGACTCGCTGAGAGAGCGCTGCGATGCGACCGAGCTCGGTGCGCATCCCGGTCGCAAAGACGATCCCGCTCGCTTCGCCCTCGTTGCAGGTGCTGCCGCTGAAGAGCAGGTCCCGGGCAGCGAGCCGGGGGACGTCGGTGTCGATCAGGCTGGCCGCGCGCAGCGCCGGGGCCGACTCGCCCGTCAGCGTGGAGAGATCGACCTCCAGGGAGCCTGACAGGAGCCGCATGTCGGCCGCCACCCGGTCGCCCTCCTGCACGAGCACGATGTCTCCGGGCACCAGCGTGCGCGCTTCGATCACGGCCTCCTGGCCGTCGCGCATCGCACGTGCGTGCTGCGGCAGATAGCCGGCGAGCGCCTCGACGGCACGCTCGGCCTGGAGCTCCTGCGCGAACGCGAAGGCGGCGTTGAGCACAATCACCAGCAGCACTGCGATGCCCACGGTCTGGTTGCCGACTGCGAAGGACAGTGCGCCCGCAACCCACAACAGCAGGGCCAACGGGTGCGTCAGCTGGCGCATCAGCTCGCGTGGCCAGCGCCGGCCGCCGCGACGGCGCAGCTCGTTTGGCCCGTATTGCAGCAGCCGCCGCTCAGCCTCGCGCGAGGTGAGCCCCTGCCTGGAGCTGCGCAGGTCGCGCAGCAGCAGCTCTACGCGCTCGGTGCCCTCAGGCGCTGCAAGCTCTTCAGCGGTGGGCCCCATGCGGGCTTGCGTGAGGCGCGGGGGCGGGATGTTGGGAGGGCAGCGTGTGGAGCAGCCGCAGCTCGTCGCGCAGCAGGCGTGGCAGCAGGAAGTGCTCGCGTACCCAGTCGTGGCCTTCGGCACCCTGTTGGCGGGCGAGCTCAGGGTTGCCCAGGAGCGCCAGCAGCGCCTGCGCGCATTCATCGACGCTGTCCACCAGCGCGCCGCCGCGGCCGCCCGGCATCTGCAGCGGGATGCCGCCGGCATGGCCTGCCACAACGGGCGTGCCCTTCCACAGCGACTCGGAGACCACGAGGCCGAAGCCCTCGCGGATCGACTTCTGGACCACCACCTCCGAGACGCGCTGGAAGGCGTTGACCTCCACGTTGCTGGCGCCGGTGAGATTCGTGTAGATGTGGATCAGGGGGTCGTGGTCGGCATACTCGCTGACCTCGCGGTAGACGTCCCATCCCTCCGGGTCATCGAGCGCCATCGAGCCGACGAGCGCCAGTTGCAGACCTGGGATCTCCTCGCGTGCCAGCCGATAGGCGGCGATCACTCCGAGCGGGTCCTTCCAGAGATCAAAGCGCGAGACCTGCGTGATCAAGCGGCCCGGCACGTCGACGCCCATCCAGTCGAGGATCTGGCGCGCCGTCTGGTCGGAGAGCTCGAAGTTCTTCGGGCTGAGCGGATCGATCGCGGGCGCGATCGTCTCCACGCGATCGACGGGGAAGCTCGGCGGCACGAACTCGGGCAGTGTGAAGACGGCCGCGTCATAGTCGGCCAGCAGCGGGGAGAGGAAGCTCCAAGCATCCGGGTTCGGCTCGCTGGTGTCGATGTGGCAGCGCCAGATCCAGCGCGTCTGGTCGTGCTTGCCGTGCGCGGCCAGCAGGCCCGCCGGCTGGGGGTCGTGCACGATCACGAAGTCGTAGCTGCCGTCGAGGCTGGCCGCGTTCTGGCGGGTCCAGTCCAGATAGGCGGCCTGCTCGGCGGTGGTCAGCGGTCGCGGCGACCCCTGCAGCGCGTTGTGCAGCGCCTTGGTGGCCCTGAAGAAGTCCTGGTCGCCTGGCATCACCTTCCAGTCCACCTGCAGCCCGAGGTCGCGCAGCAGTGGGACGCAGGAGCGCAGGAGCTCCGAGACGCCACCGCCGTAGGGGGTCGCGCTGATCACAAGGATGCGCGCGCCGTCGAGCTCTGCCGCGACCGACCTCAGGTCCGCGAGGATCTCGGCCGGCACGATTCCCTCATAGGCATCAAGCGACCAGCGCCCGACCGTGACCTGTTGCAGCATGGGCCTCAGCGCCTTCCACTCGAATCCATTGCCAGAGCCAAATGATCAGGCGGACAGTGCCGGCACGCATCCGTGATTTTCACTACCACCGGCACGGCATCGCCACACGCGCGGAACTGAGGGCAGCCGGGCTATGTCTGGGCGCGCCTCAGTGCTTTGCCACGCCGATCTGGCGAGTTTGCACGGTGGACGCAGAGATTCCGAGGACTAGCTTCACCCTATGAACAGCATTGCCACATCGAGGATGGTGAACGGCTCGGGGGATAGCAGGCCGGACGGGCTCAGCGCCCGCGAGACCGAAGTGCTGCAGCTGATTGCGCTTGGCCACACCTCCGCTGAGGTCGCCCGCCAGCTCCACCTCTCTCCGCGCACCGTCGAGACTCACCGCGCCCGGATCAATCGCAAGCTCGGCCTAACCAAACGAGCCGAGTTGGTGCGTTACGCGCTGCGACGCGGGCTGCTCGGCGTCTGAGCGTCCGCCGTCTCCTCCGCCGGCTGACTCTGCTCGGGTCTTTCCATTTCGACGCGAGAGCCGCGGCGCTCGGAGATCATCGCCTGCAGCCCTGCCTCGCCGCTGACCGCCGAAAGCCGCGCCCGCACGACCGTGCCGGAGCCGGGGCTGGAGATGATCCGCAATCCTCCCGCCGCCAGTCGCACGCGCTCGCGCATCCCGACGAGGCCAAAGCCCTCGCTGCCGGGGTCCGGCGAGAAGCCGACGCCGTCGTCGGCGACCTCGATCGCGACCTCCTCGCCAGCCTGCTTGACAGACAGCTGAACGGTGCTCGCCTGGGCGTGCTTGACCACGTTGGTGAGCGCCTCCTGAACCAGTCGATAGACGCCGACCTCCAGCTCCGGGTCGAGCCGTGCCTGCCCGCTGTCGGGGTCGGGCAGCGACATCTCACAGACGATTTGCAGGTCGTGAAGCTCGCGGTGATGCTCCACCAACGCCTCGATCGCCGCGTGCAGGCCGAGCTCGTCGAGCGCCGCGGGACGCAGCTCGGAGATGATCGCGCGCAAGTTCTTGATCTCCCGCTCGATGTGACCGATCGCCTCGGTTGCCGCTTTGGTCATGTGCGCCGGGTCGCCCTTGCGCAGTGCGGAGGAGAGCAGCAGCCGCAGGCCGCCGAGCCCCTGCAGCGTCTCGTCGTGCAGCTCCCGGCCCCAGCGGCGCCGTTCGGCGTCGGCTGCCGCTAGCGCGCTGCGCAGCCGATCGGACTGCGCGCTCTGCGCCATTGCCACAGCCGTTGCGGCGCTGGCTGCGAAGGTCTCAAGCAGCCGCTCATCCTCCGCGGTGAAACCCTCGCCCTCGTTGCCACGATCGAATGCGGCCAGCACTCCCACGGGCTCTCCGCGGTAGACCAGCGGCACCAGCAGCGCCGTATGCGGATCGGGCACGCCGAATACGCTCTGCGGCGCGATCAGCAGCTTCTCGTCGACATTTCCAATCCGTTGCGATCGGCCCTGCCGCATCACCTGCCCGGAGGTGGAGTCGGCGACTGAGATGCGCGTGCCGCGCATGTCCTCGATGTGCCCAGCGCCGGCGGAGACCACCAGCTCCGCCCCGTCGCGGAGCATGATCACAACGCTGCGCGCGCTCACCAGCGCGCGCCCGCGCTTGACGATCAGCTCGAGCGCGTGTTCGAGGCTCAGATCGCTGCCGATCGCGGTCGCAACGTCCCGGGTGGCCTGCAGCCCGAGCACGGCCTGCTCGAGCTCGGCGCGCCGCTGCTCGCTTGTCTCGTAGAGACGGGCGTTCTCGATCGCGATCGCCGCCCACTCGGCCAGCACCGTCGCGGCCTGCTCATCCTGCTCAGTGAACCTGGCGGCGTCCTGCTTCTCGGTCAGATAGAGGTTGCCCCACACCTCGCCGCGGATCAGCACCGGCACGCCCAGGAAACAGCGCATCACGGGGTGCCCTGCGGGAAAGCCGTAGCTGCGCGGATGGCGCGAGACGTCATCCAGCCGCAGCGGGTGGGGATTGTCGATCAGCACGCCAAGCACGCCTCTGCCGACCGGCAGCTCTCCGATCTGGCGCCGTGTCGGCTCGTCGATGCCGAGCGTGACAAACCTCTCCAGGCCCGTGCGGCGGCTGTTGAGGATGCCCAGTGCCGCGTAGCGCGCGCCGGTCGCTTCGCAAGCGATCTCAAGCACCCGGCGCAGGACCGCCTCCTGGTCGAGCTCGCTCATCAATACGCGGCCGACGTCAAGCAGGCGGCGTATCCAGAGATCGTTCTCGTGTTCGGCCATCGTCCTGGTCAGAGCTTAACGACGAACGTTCTGCGCATCCGTAGAAAGCTCGTAAGCGACGGTGCGCGGAGGGTAATGCCGCGGTCCGCAGAGAAGCCGCAAATGGGGGCTGGACAAATCCGGATGCGTACGGGCTGGGACGTTGGAAACCTTGCGCACAGAAAGTCAACTCGACTCAGCGCAAGGAGAGCCCGATGACAGATCCAGCGGCGAGCGCCATCACCCCGGTGAGGGATCTGATGCACAGAGGCATCATCACCTGCCCGCCTCAGACCCGGGTGGGTGAGGCCGCGAGCCTGATGTCCGACGGCGGCGTGCACTGCGTCGTGGTCGAGGGGCTTGCGCGGGGGCCAAGAGGCGGTGAGGAGCTCGTCTGGGGCGTGTTCTCCACGATGGACCTCGTTCGGGCAGCCGCCAATGGCGACCTGGACGGCCAGGTGGGGGACATGGCTGGCACAGAGGTGATCACCGTCCAAGAGGACGAGAGCATCGAGCGCGCGATCCAGGTGATGAGCGAGCACGAGATCGCGCACCTGATCGTGATCACATCCTCAGGTGAGCCTGTCGGGGTGCTTTCGAGCCTCGACTGTGCACGCCTGCTCAGCACATTGGAGGAAGGGCAATCGCCTTACGGGGCTCCCAGACGGCAGGAGGTGCGACATGGCTGAGATCAGAGCGCATGCAACCGACGCACGGCGTGAGGTCCGCGCCGCAGCAGTCGCACCGGCGTTGCGGTGGGAGTCCGGGCATCCCTTTGCAGACGTGCTCTGCGCGGTGGATGGCACGAGGCCGAGCTTCGCCGCAGTCGAGCAGGCCGCGCAACTTGTCAGACCAAACGGACACCTCACACTGCTGGCGGTGACCGCTCCGCGCGGCGCCGGTCGCTTCCGCTCGGCTGCGCTCGGCTCGCTGCGAGCCGGAAGGGTGATCGAGCGCGCCTGCGAGATCGCGCAGCGCAGCGAGGTGCCCTTCACGCCTGTGGTCGATCCCGACGGGCCACCCGCTGAGGTGATCGCCGAGCGAGCCGCAGACCACGACCTGCTGGCGATCGGAGCACCCATGCACTCCTCCTTCGGCTCCTTCGGCGGCAGCGTCGCGGTGGAGACGCTGCGCACGTTCACGACGCCGCTGCTACTTGCGCGTTCCTGTGCGGGACGACCGGTGGCGCAGACGATCGTCGTGGCAAGCGACGGCTCTGAGGGCTCCGATGCGCTGGTCGGCCTGGCCGGCGAGCTTGCCGGCGAAACCTGCACGCGCATCGTGCTCGTGCATGCCCAGGGCAGCGAGTCCAATGCCCACCCGCATCGCGTCCTTGCCCAGAAGGCGCTGCTGGAGCACATCTGCGGCGACCGGGCGCGGACCACGATCGAGCCCAGCGATGCGTGCGAGTTGATCGAGCAGGTGGTGGATGCGCAGAACGCCACGCTTGCGGTGCTCGGCAGTCGCCACGCAAGTGGGCTCGGGGCGATGCTTGGAAGCGTCAGCAGGCGGGCCGTGAGGATGCTTGGCTGCTCTGTGCTCGTGATCCCGCCCGACCATCTGCGCGCGGAGCGGGTTGAGTAGTTTTGCGCAGAGCATGGCGGATTTACTCGGCTGATCGACCAGGTGGACGAGCCTAATCTCCAAGCATCATGAACGGAGAGACAAACGACCTCAGGGGTGTGGCGGCGGGTGGCAGACTGCCGGTCCTGATCGCCGGCGGCGGCGTGGCTGCCCTTGAGCTTGCGCTTGCGCTTGCCGACCTTGCGCCGGCGCAGACGGACGTCACGGTGGTGGCGCCCAACCACGACTTCATCTACCGGCCCTACGCGGTGCGGGAGCCGTTCGGATATGCGCCCGCGATGCGGTATCCGGTGGACCGCATCCTCGACGCGGCGGGAGCGGCGCACGTGGTCGACGAGCTCGCCTGGGTAGATCCCGAGGCGCAGGTGCTGCACACGGCATCCGGCAGCCAGCTGCCCTACGGGGCGCTTGCCATCGCCATCGGTGCGCACGCGCGGCCGCGGTTCGCGCACGCGATCACGATCGACGACGCCCACCTCGACGAACTGATGCACGGTCTGGTGCTCGACGTCGAGGAAGGCGCGGTGCGAAGGCTGGCGTTCGTGATTCCGGCAAGGATGGCCTGGCCGATGCCGGTCTATGACCTGGCCCTGATGACCGCGGCGCGCGCCTATGAGATGAACGTCGAGATCGAGATCACGATCATCACCCCGGAGGAGACGCCGCTTGCGATCTTCGGCGGGCGGGCCAGCGACGCGGTCGAGGCTCTGCTGCAGGCATCCGGCATCACGACCATCACCTCCGCCTACGCCGAAGTCTGCGGTGTGGGGGAGATCGCGATAGACCCAGGCGATCGTCAGGTGATCGCCGATCGGATCGTTGCGCTGCCAGAGCTCTACGGCCCGGCGATCCGCGGGATCGCGGCGGCCAAGCACGGCTTCATCAGGGTCGATCGTTTCGGACAGGTGCCAGATTCGGGGTCCGTTTTCGCGGCCGGCGACGCAGTCGACTTCGCGGTCAAGCACGGCGGGATCTCCTCCCAGCAGGCCGACGTGGCAGCACGCTCGATAGCCGTGCTCGCCGGCGCCGAGATCGAGCGCGAGCAGTTCCAGCCAGTGCTGCGCGGCTTGCTGCTGACCGGCGCGGCCCCGCGGTATCTGAGCGCGCGCATCACCGGGGGGCATGGCTTCGCCTCCGAGATCTCCGACGCGCCTCTGTGGTCGCCCGTGGGCAAGATCGCCGCCAAGCACCTCGGCCCCTGCCTGGCAAGCCTTGATGCCGGCGCGGCCGCGAGCAGATGAGCGGCGCGGGCGCAGGTGGGCAGCAACTCGCCGAATCGCGGTGCATGGTGGTGGGCTGCGACCGGTCCGTGAGCGCCAAGAGCGCCGCGGAATGGGCGGCCAGGCACCTGCAGGGCAGAGGCACACTCGTACTTGTGCACGCGTGCAGGCCGCTGCTGCGTCCCCCTGCCGCTCTGAGCACGCCCGAGGAGCGGATCGAGATCGGCCACGCGGTGGTGGACGAGCTGCTGATGGAGGCCGGCGGGTCGCTGCTGGACGTCGACGTCGAGGTGGAAGTGCTCGACCAGGACCCCGTGAGTGCGATCCTGGAGGCCGCCGGTACTCACGCCGCAGATGCGATCGTGATCGGCTCCGAGCACAGATCGCGCCTGCAAGCCGCGATCGGCACCGTCACCGAGGAGCTGCTGAAGGCGGCCGCGGTGCCGGTGATCGCGGTGCCCCAGCCGGCAGCAGCGCCGGCCGGCGCCAACGGTTGATTACGGCACGACGACGGCGGCCCCCGTGAAGGCGCCGGCGCGCAGGTCCGCCAGCGCCTCGTTTGCCTGCTCCAGCGGATAGGCCCGCACGCGGGTCTGCACCGGCACCTGCGGCGCGAGCTGCAGGGACTCCTGCCCGTCGCGGCGCGTGAGGTTGGCGACCGAGCGGATTGCGCGCTCGTGCCAGAGCAGCTCGTAAGGAAAGCTGGGGATGTCGCTCATGTGGATGCCCGCGCAGACGACGGTCCCGCCGGGCGCCAGCGCGTGCAGCGCCTGCGGGATGAGCTCGCCGACCGGGGCGAAGATGATCGCGGCGTCCAGCGGCTGCGGCGGGGATTGCTCGGAGGAGCCGGCCCAGGTTGCGCCAAGCTCGCGCGCAAAGCTCTGCGCTTGCTCATCGCCGTTTCGTGTGAAGGCGAAGACGGTCCTGCCTTCGTGGCGGGCCACTTGGATCACGATGTGCGCAGAGGCCCCGAAGCCGTAGAGGCCGATCGTGGCGGCATGGGCGCACATCCGCAGCGCGCGGTGGCCGATCAGCCCGGCGCAGAGCAGCGGCGCGGCCTGCTCGTCGGGGTAGCCCTCGGGAATCGGGAAGCAGAAGCGGCGGTCGGCGACGGTCCACTCAGCGAATCCACCGTCGATGTCGCAGCCGGTGAACTGGGCCTGCGGACAGAGGTTCTCGCGGCCGGAGCGGCAGAAGCGGCAGTGCCCGCAGGTCCAGCCAAGCCAGGGGATTCCGACTCGCATCTCACCCGGCACGGTCCTGCCCACGATCTGGTGGCCGAGGATCCGCGGCGGGTCGGCGATCTTCACCTCGCCGTCGAGCAGGTGCAGGTCAGTGCGGCAGACGCCGCATGCGCTCACTCGAACGAGCAACTGCTCGGGTCCCGGCGTCGGTACCGGGCGCTCCACCGCACGCAGCGGCGCGCCCACCTGCTCGAAGACCATCGCGCGCATTGAGCCTGATGGTCGCAGAGTCAACGCCGAAGCTCGTTGAAGTCAGCTGTCCCATCCCAAGTGGCGCGTACCGTGTTTGCGCATGGGCGTCCAAAGCTCAAGCGGCAACGCCTCCGATGTGCGTTTCGCCTGCAAGTATCTGGATTGGCGTCTGGCGGGCGTAGAATCGATTGCGAGCGATGATGCCGATACTGGTGCTCGAAGATCCGCCGCCGTACGAGGTGCGGGCTCTGCTGGAGCGCCGCAAGCAATCCGGGCTGCATCGCCTGGATGAGGTTTGGGACGGCGTTCTGCACATGGTTCCCGCGCCTTCTGGCGAACATGCATACCTCGCGCAACAGCTGGCGGTGTTGCTGGACGGTCCTGCGCGTGCCGCCGGCCTCGTGCCTGCGATGCACGAGGTCAACGTGGGCTTCTCCGAAGATGACTTCCGCATCCCTGACGGCGCCCTGCACCGTGAGATCCCTCGCACCGTCTGGTATCCGACGCTGCCGCTCGTGGTCGAGATCGCATCGCCTGGCGACGAGACCTGGCAGAAGCTTCCGTTCTACGCAGCCCACGGGGTGGAGGAGGTCCTGATCGTCGAGCCCCGCCGGCACAGTATTCACTGGCTCGCGCTGAACGAAGGCGAGTATGTGGAGTGCAACCGCAGCGGCTTGATCGATCTCGGCCCTGATGATCTGCTGCAGCGGATCCACTGGCCTTGAAGCTGCCGCGCCGCAGCGAAGGTCCTGGCTCGATGCAGGCTCTACGCTGAGCCTGACCGATGAACCCGCCCGCTCTCTACTTCCATCATCCAAGCTCACTGGAGCACGATCCGCGGGCGCACATACCGGGCCACCCCGACACGCCTGAGCGGATATATGCGATCGAGGGCGCGCTGCAGGAGCGTGACTGGCTCGGCTTCGAGCGCCGGCTTGCGCGGGCCGCGCACGAGTCGGAGCTGGAGCTGATCCACACTCCCGCGCTCGTTGCGTCCATCCGCGATCTCTGTCTCGCCGGCGGCGGCGCCATCGATGGCGACACGGCCGTCGGTGAGTCCTCCTACCGCGCCGCCAGGCATGCCGCCGGCGCCGCATGCGAGATGACCCGGGCGCTGGTGGCGGGGCAGGCCCGGCTCGGCTTCTGCGGCGTGCGGCCCTCGGGCCATCACGCCGAACCCGACCGCGCGATGGGTTTCTGCCTGTTCAACAACGTTGCGATCGCAGCGCAGCTGGCGATCAGCGAGCTCGGCATCGCGCGCGTGTTCGTGCTCGACTGGGACGTGCACCATGGCAACGGCACTGCCGAGGCCTTCCGCTCTCGCGCGGACGTGCTGTTCGCGAGCATCCATCAAAGCGGGATCTACCCCGGCACCGGCTTTTTGGGAGACGCAGGCACCGGCGAGGGGGAGGGCTACACGATCAACCTGCCGGTGCCGGACGGATCAGACGAGCAGCTGTGGCTCTCGCTGCTGGAGCACGTGATCCTGCCGGCGGCCGCTGCCTTCCAGCCGGAGCTCGTGCTGATCTCCGCCGGCTTCGACGCGCATCGCAGCGATCCGCTGGCCGGGTGCAGGCTGGAGAGCTCCTCCTTTGCCCAGATGGCCTGCCACGTGCGGGATCTGGCTGCAGCGCTGCATGCTCCGGTGGGGGCGGTGCTGGAGGGCGGATACGAGCCGCAGGCCACAGCGGAGAGCCTGTGCATGACGCTCGCCGCGCTGGACGGCGAGGGGGAGGCGGTCTCCAGCGCCCCTGAGCCGATCCTGACCTCCCGCGCCGCCTCCTACGTCGGTCACTACTGGCCGCTCTGACACGCGGCCTGGTTGCCACGCTGATCCGTGATTTGCCGACCCGGAGGCGCGGATCGAGGCGGATGATCCGGCGGCGTTGGTCGGAGATCGTCTGAGGGCATGGGCTGCGCTGCGGACTCAGAGACGCCATCCATCCCGCAAGCACGCCTGCGAGACGGTCAGACCGTCAGCTTCAGGGCAGCCGGCGCGGGCGATGAGCAGGCGCTGCGCGAGTTCTTCGGTGGGCTTTGTGCAAACTCGCTGCGCTTCCGGTTCTTCACCGGTGCGGCAAACATCGACAGCGCCGCGCACTGGGCGGCGGTCAGCGAGCCGGGCGGCATGGGGATCGTCGCGATCGACCAGGCGGGCACACTCATTGGGCATGCCGCGTACGTGCCGCTGGATGAGCAGAGCGCGGAGGTCGCTGTCGAGGTCGCCGACCGGCTGCACGGGCTCGGTATGGGCACGATCATGGTGGAGCGGCTTGCCGAGCAAGCCGAGACTCGCGGGGTCTCTCAGTTCGTGGCGGAGGTGCTTCCGGACAACAAGGCGATGCTCGACGTGTTCAGGGATGGCTTCGACGCGAAGGTGAGCTTCGACCGCGGCACCGATGCGGTCGAGTTCCCGACCTCAGCCTGGCGGCTTGCAAGGCTGCGCTTCGAGGGCTGAGCGAGGCGAAGGGCTCAAAGCGGCCGTGGGAGCCGGCCTCCCGCGGGCCCGAGCAGCTTCTTCACCCGACGCACGAGTCGATAGCCGTCTGTCAGCGCGGGTTCGCTGCGTTGACCGATCCACACCTCGACCGTTCCGCAGCCGGTCGGCTCTGCCTTCACTCGCGCGAGGGCGGGGCCGCCCTCGAATGCGCGAAACGTGAAGCTGATGCTGCTGCCGTTGTCGGACGGGCAGCTGTAGGCACCGGGTTGCAGCCGCGGCAGCGCGTCGATTGCCTTCGCAATCGCTCGCACCTTCGAGAAGTCGGTGATGAGAATCGGCGGGATCGAGGCGCGTCGGCGCCGGTCTCCAAATGGTGCCACCGCGGTGATCCGCACAATCTGCGCTGTCGGAGGGATTCGCTGCGCCTGCGTCGGCAGGCTCAGATCTTCGAGCGTCGCGCCGGCCTGCCGTGAGGCGTCGATGCTGCCAGTATTCGAGAGTCGCGCTGCCGTGCCCGGAGACGGAGTGCTGCCCGCGAGCAGCGCAGCCGCGAGCAGGGCGGAGCCCAAGGCCATCCGGACTCTCCGAATCATCTCCAAGACTCTACAACCGCCATTCCAACGGTTGCCGAGAAGATGTCTTCACCAGGCGCTCAGCGCCTATCCAAAGAACGCGGCCGCGGTCTCGTACAGCGCGGCGTCGACGAGCTTGGGCTCAAGCAACGCCTCCTGCAGAGCGACCTCCACGATCGCCGGTCCCTGCAAGGAAACCATCACGCCGTGCCGCCCGCCCGCCACCGCATCCAGCGCAGCCACGCCGAACCGCGTTGCAAGCACCCGATCGAACGCGGTCGGCACGCCACCACGCTGAACGTGACCAAGGATCGTCATGCGCGTCTCGTAGCCGGTGCGCTCCTCGATCTCGTGTTCGAGCACGACGCCGATGCCGCCGAGGCGCTCATGGCCGAATGCATCCGTGGGGGCGCCCGTACGGGTCTCGATCGTGCCCTCCTGCGGCTTTGCGCCCTCCGCCACGACCACGATCGAGAAGCTGCGTCCGCGCTGGTGGCGGCGGCGCAGATGCGTGCAGACCTCTTCGATGTCGAACGGACGCTCGGGGATCAGGATCGCGTCGCCCCCGCCGGCGATGCCTGCGTGGGTGGCGATCCAGCCCGCATGCCGGCCCATCACCTCCACGACCATCACGCGGTTGTGGGACTCCGCGGTGGTGTGGATCCGGTCGATCGCCTCGGTGGCGATCTGGACCGCGGTGTTGAAGCCGATCGTCGCGTCGGTGCCGCCGAGGTCGTTGTCGATCGTCTTGGGGATCCCCACCACGGGAACTCCCGCCTGGTGGAGCTTCAGCGCGACTCCGAGCGTGTCCTCGCCGCCGATCGCAATCAGGGCATCGATCCTGTGGTGCGCGAGCGTCTGTCGGATCGCGTCAAGACCCTGCGCGCCGATGTCGGCAGAGAAGGGGTTCGTGCGCGAGGTGCCGAGGATCGTGCCGCCGCGCGGCAGGATCCCGGCTGTGGTCTGCAACGTGAGCGGCATCAGATCGCCGTCCATCACGCCCGCCCAGCCGTAGCGGAAGCCGAGCAGCTCGTGGTCGCCGGCCAGCCCGCGTCGCACGACCGCCCTGATCGCGGCGTTGAGGCCGGGGCAGTCGCCTCCGCCCGTGAGCACTCCGAAGCGCATACTCACTCGATTGTGCCGAAATGGCGCTCGGGTGCCGTGTTCGAGCTCCGGCGGGCGGTGCCATTCTCGTCGGGGAGCAGCTGCAAGTCGCCGCCTGCGCCCTGGCTGTGCAAGTGAGCCGCGGCGTGCTGCAGCTGCTCGCGCGCGTTCGGGTGCGCCACCCGCTCGACGATCAGACGTGCCTGGGCGCGCTGGCTGCGTCCCAGCAGCTGCGCGCAGCCGTGCTCGCTGATCAGCGCCGAGTGCTGGAACGAGGTCGCGGGACCCTGCAGCAGCGGCACGATCGTCGAGGTGCCGCTGCGATCGTGCCAGGAGCGCAGCGCGATGATCGCCTGGCCGCCGGGCGAGTGCAGCGCTCCGGCGACGAAGTCGGGCTGGCCGCCGAAGCCCGAGTAGACGTGACCGTCGACGTGGCTTGCGCCGGCCTGGTCGAAGAGGTCGACCTGCAGCGCGGTGTTGACAGAGACCATCGCGGGGTGCGCGGCGATCCGGCTCGGGTCGTTGGCGGTCTCGGTGCGTGCGAGCTTGACCTGCGGGTTGGAGTCGACCCAGCGATAGAGCTCCGGCGAGCCGAACAGGAACGAGCAGACGATGCCTCTGCTGGAGTCGATCGCGCCCTCGTGCTGCAGCCGCATCGCACCGTCGCTGATCATCTCCGACCAGATCGCTAGGCCACGTCGTCCGGCGATCGCCTGCAACGTCGCGTCGGGAATCTGGCCGATCCCCATCTGGAGGGTCGCGCCATCCTCGACCATGCCCGCGATCGTCTGCGCGATCGCCTCCGCGTGCTCGTGGGCCGGCTTGACCGCTGGGCCGGCGAGATCTTCCTCGGCCTCGAAGGCCAGGTCGATCAGATCCTCGCGCAGCTCGCCGTCGCCGAGCGTGTAGGGCATACGCGGGTTGAGCTGGGCGATCACGATCCCACCGCGCGCTCGCACGCGTTCCACGGCCGCGACGAGGATGTTGACCTCGATGCCGAGCGAGATGCAGCCGTCCTTCGGCACGCTGGTGTGCAGCAGCACCACATCCGGCGGGCGCATAGTTGCAAACAGCCGCGGCACGAGCGAAAGGCGCATCGGCAGGTAGTCCAGCCGCGTGCCCGCGTGTCGCATGCCGGGTCCGACGAACGGCGTCTCGAATATCACCTCATCCCGTGAGGGCAGCGGACCCTGGGCGTTGAGCATGAACAGCCGGTAGCGCTCCAGCGAGCGATCGGCGATTTCGATCGCTCGCCGCGGCGAGGCGAAGTTGCCGCTTGCAACCACGCGCGGCTCCAGCACCGGCAGCCCGGCAAGCGCGCTTTCAAGCTCCGACTCGTTTACGAGACGCATCGCCCTGGAAGCTATTTGCCCACCCGGCGAGCGTCATGAGTGAGAACTACGGAGCGGTGTTCCGTGGGCTGCGCGGTCGCGCCGGAGGACTCTTCGCAGTTGACTTGGTCTGTGTCCAAGAGCAGCGCGAGCGCGCAACCGACGATCTCAGGGCAAAATGGCGCCGCGCGAGATCTCATCAGGCCCTTTTCTGCGCTGCGGCGCAGCGATGTCGACTACGCCGGCGGCAAGGGCGCGAACCTCGGCGAGCTGATGGCTGCCGGGCTGCCGGTGCCCGACGGCTTCGTGATCGGCGCGCCCGCCTACGAGGAGTTCTGCGCGCACAACCAGCTGCGCGAGCGAATCGCGGAGCTGCTGCACGAGGTCGACGTCGAGGACACGGCTGCCTTGCAGGCGGCAAGCGCGGATGTGCGCTCACTGATCGACCAGGCGAGCATGCCGGATGCCATCGTCGATGCGGCGAGCGAGGCGTACGAGCGACTGGTGGGCGCGCGGGTGGCGCCCACCCCGGTCGCGGTGCGCTCCTCGGCCACGGCCGAGGACACCGAGGAGGCATCTTTCGCCGGCATGAACGAGACGTTCCTGAACGTGATCGGCCGCGAGCAGATGCTCGACGCCGTGCGGCGCTGCTGGCGCTCGCTGTTCGGCTCGCGGACCGTCTACTACCGGGCCGTCAACGGCCTCTCGCAGGCGGGGATGGACATCGCCGTGGTCGTGCAGCGGCAGATCGCCTCAACGCGGGCAGGGGTGATGTTCACCGTCAATCCTGCAACGGGGGATCGCGACGAGATCGTGATCGAGGGCTCCTTCGGGCTGGGCGAGGCGGTCGTCTCGGGATCGGTCTCACCGGACCGTTGGGTGGTCGACAAGCGCACGTTTGCTCTGCACAGGCGAGAAGTGCGACGTAAGGAGCTTGCGGTCGAGTCGGTGCAGGGTGGCGGCACGGTCAGGCGGGATCTCTCCGAGCAGGAAGCGCTCGCGCCGGCGCTGAGCGACGAGGAGGCGCGGCAGATCGCCAAGCTCGGTCTGCGGATCGAGCGTCACTACGGCTCGCCCCAGGACACAGAGTGGGCCTTCGACGCAGCCGGCGCGCTCTGGATGCTGCAAAGTCGCCCGATCACGACGCTGGGCGGGGCGACGAGCGAGGCGCCCGCAGCGCCCGCGGAGGGCGAGACGGAGGTGTTGCTGCGGGGCCTTGGAGGCGCGCCCGGCGGAGCAAGCGGAATCGTGCGCATCCTCTCCAGCCTGCAGGAGGCGGACAAGCTCGCCGACGGCGAGATCCTGGTCACGCACATGACCGCACCGGATTGGGTGCCCGTGATGCGACGAGCCGCGGCGATCGTGACCGACTCCGGCGGAATGACCTGCCACGCGGCGATCGTCTCCCGCGAGCTCGGGATCCCCTGCGTGGTCGGCACCGGAGAGGCCACCAGGAAGCTCAGGGACGGCGAGCGCGTGGTCGTCGATGCGACTAGGGGGGTGGTGCGCGAGGCGGGCAGCGAGCCAGTTGTGCTGGCGTCGCCCAACGGCGGGATGCCCGCGACCCAGCAGGCTGCCGTGAGCCCTGCGGCTGCGCCGGCGATCACCGCGACCAAGATCCTCGTCAACCTCTCTGAGCCCTCTCAGGTCGAGAAGGTGAGAGGGCTCCCCGTCGATGGCGTCGGCCTGCTGCGCGCGGAGCTGATGATCCTCGAGGCGCTGGAGAACGAGCACCCGCGTGCGCTGATTGAGGCGGGCCGCGGGCACGAGCTCGTCCAGCGGATGGCGGCGCAGCTCGAAGTCTTCGCGGCGGGATTCGCGCCGCGCCCGGTCACCTACCGCACGATCGACTTCAGGACCAACGAGTTCTCGGGCCTGCGCGGCGGCGAGCGCTTCGAGCCGCAGGAGTCCAACCCGATGATCGGTTATCGCGGCGCCTTGCGGTACGTGCGCGAGCCAGACGTCTTCGCACTGGAGCTCGAGGCGATCGCGCAGGTGTGGGATGCGGGGCTGCACAACCTGCACGTGATGCTGCCGTTCGTGCGCACCGTGAGCGAGCTGCGCAGTTGCGTGGATCTGGTTGACGAGGCCGGCCTGCTGCACCGAGACGGCTTCGAGCTGTGGGTGATGGCCGAGGTTCCCTCGGTGCTGTTCAACCTCGCCGACTACGCACGACTCGGGATCGCGGGAATCTCGATCGGCTCCAACGACCTCACCCAGCTGCTGCTGGGCGCCGACCGCGACAATCCCATGCTCGCCGAGACCTTCGACGAGCGCGACGGGGCGGTGCAGTCCTACCTGCGGCAGCTGATTCCCAAGGCACGCGAGCTTGGGCTCTCCACCTCGATCTGCGGGCAGGCGCCCTCTGTGCATCCCGAGTACTCCGAGCTGCTCGTGCGCGCAGGTATAGACGCGATCTCGGTCAGCGTCGACGCCATCGAGCGCACGCGGGCGCTGGTGGCCTCAGCCGAGCAGCGCGTCCTGCTCGAGGCTGCGCGGCAGCGGCTCGGGCACAGTTGAGAGGGATCGCCTGCGTTGAGCGCGGGCCCGCCGTCGCCCGGGAGAGAGCGGGCGACGGCGGCGACCCCGCGCAGCGGGCGGGCGTCCTAGGGGAGCAAGAGCACCTCGCCGCCTTCGGCTGGATAAACGACGCTGCCCCTGTGACAGGAGGGCTGGGCATCGCGACCATTGCCGTCGCAACCATGTTTCCGCCGGGGCCGTCGTGTCGCATCCCGGGATGCCCGTCGCCTGTGGTGTGGGTTTCCCACAGGCTCACTTCGAGTTTCACCCTCGCCAGAGACCCCTTCGACCCGGGTGGCAAAGTACGGATGCAGGCCTCCTTTGCAGCTCTTACGCTGCATCGGTCGTCGGCTTTGCAAGACGTCCGATGGCGGTACGAAGATCCAATAAACGAACTTCGACTTGGCTGGGGGGTGTGTGCATGAGCGTTGGCTTCATAACCGGTGCGGTGTTCAATCTCAACCAGCCGGCGCATTACGTTCACTGGCACTTCTTCGACATGTCGGTCGCAAACGTCTCTCTGATCATCGCGATGCTGATCGTGTTCGCGCTGGCGATCGTGCTGCCGTTCCCCGGCGCTCGTCGCAGAGCCGCTCAGCGCAACGCTGGACGCAGGGGATGAGCACGTGAGCGACCTCTCCCCATCAAGCCCAGCGGCCGGAGGTCCCGTTGAGGGCGAGCTTGCGAGCTCCTGGACGGTACGTTTGCGCGAATCCGCGGTGCGGTCCTGGCCGCCCGAGCGTTTGCTCCCTGACAGCCAGCCAAGTTACGTAGCCTCCTGGATCTATGTCTTTGGCGCCGCCACCATAGGGGCGCTGATCGTGATCATCACAAGCGGCGTGATCCTCGGTTTGAAGGGGCCCGCATGGTGGCACGACACGGACGTCGGTCATTTCTTTAACAGTATTCACCTGTGGTCGGTCGAGCTGTTCTTCTTCACCATGGTCGTTCACCTGTGGGGCAAGTTCTTCATGGCGGCTTGGCGCGGAGGGCGGGCACGCACCTGGATTTCTGGCGCGATCATCTTCCTGATTGCGATCGGCACAGCCTTCACCGGCTACGTCTCTCAGCAGAACTTTGATTCGCAGTGGATCTCCACCCAGGGCAAGGATGCGATGAACTCAATTGGGATCGGCGCCTTCTTCAACGTCACGAATTTCGGCCAGATGTACACCTACCACGTGCTTTTGCTGCCGGCGGCCGTCGTGGTGCTGGTGGGCGCCCACATCCTGCTCGTGCGGCGCCACGGCGTGGTGCCGCCGCTTCCGCTGGGCAAGCTGGACGGCGAGTCTGAGCCGCCCGCAGCGGCCGGCGGGGGCGCCGGCGCCCCGGGGATCGGCAGGCCGGAGCCGACGATGCCCTCTTCCACTCAGACGGGCAGGCCGCAATGAAGCGCTCCCGCAACGCGCAGTTGAACGAGATGGCGCGCACCTGGAAAGGCCCTTATCGTCCTTACGACCTCGTCAAGGAGGTGGTGATCGCCACGGCGGTCGTGGCGGCGATCGCAATCGCAATGGCGATCCTCTTCTCCTCGCCGGACGAGAAGCCCTCGACGATCCAGAGCTGGTCGCGCAACATGCCGGTCGATTTTCTCACCACCGCGACCGCCGAGCTCGACGGCACGAGCGGCCTCGCCGAATACGGACCCCCTTACAACCACAATGGCGAAGGCCAGCACATCGCCTTCATTCACCTGCAGAAGTGGCTTGGTGTCAGCCACCCGATCAACACCGCCTACGACTACGTGATCGACCCGCTGCGGAGCATACCCAGCGATCCGGCGCTGACTGCCGCTCTGGCGAGCTATGTGGCTGCATCCAAGACGCAGCAGCAGGCGTGGACCAGCGCGTACGCGAAGGCGCTGGAAAAGGCGAGCGAATCGAAAGGCGCTGTGAGCGTGCCATCCGGCGAATATGGCCCGGTCGCGCCGATGATGACCTCCCTGCTCGGCCTGGCCCAGAGCGGCGGCGTCGACGGCGCGCTGCTGACCAGCCGGCAGTTCTACCAGACCGACTACACCAAGCCACTGCTGTTCCTCGCCGACGGCGGTGAACTGGAACGCCGTGCCGAAGCTCAACACCTGCTCGGCACGCAGTGGGGGATGATGAACGAGACCGGCAGCTACCCCGGGCAGGTGTGGCTCTGGCTCTACACCTTCTGGTACCAGATCGAACCCTTCAAGGCCTCCGCGAACGCGGACGCACTGGTGATGCTGGTGATGCTGGTGCTGAGCGCGCTGTTCATTGCGATCCCGTTCATTCCGGGCGTCCGCGACATCCCACGGGCGATCCCGCTCTACAAGCTGATCTGGCGCGAGCACTATCGCGAGCACTATCGCGAGCAGCGCGAGGCGGCGGGCGCCGGGAACGACACGCCGGACGCCTGAGCTGCCGGCCGCAGACCTCCGGCCGAGCGGGCGCTCAGTCGTCCTCTGAGTCCTTGCTGGTGACCAGCCCGCGCCGCAGCGCGTAGCCGACCAGCTCGGCGCGCGAGGAGAGGTTCAGCTTCTGCTGGATGTGCGCGCGATGAGTCTCCACCGTGCGCACTGAGAGGTAAAGCCTGCCGGCGATCTCGGCGTTGGTGTGGCCGAGCGCGATCAGTCGCAGCACGTCCACCTCGCGCTCGCTGAGATCGTCGGGCGGGCCTGGCGGAGGCTCCGATGCAAGCCGTGCGCCCAGGCGTGGGTTCAGATAGCTCTCACCCGCGGCGGCGCGGTGCACGGCCTCCACGAGCTCGTCGTCGGCGGCCTCCTTGAGCACGTACCCGATCGCGCCGGCGCCAAGCGCGCGCCTGGCGAACGCGGGCTCCTGCTGCATGGTCAGCACCACGATCTGCGTCTCGGGCATCTGCTGGCGGATCGTGGGGATCGCCTCCAGGCTCGAAGCCGCCGGGCATGTTGAGGTCCAGCACGAGCACGTCGGGGTGGTGGCCCCGCACGTATCTCTGCGCGGCTTCCAGGTCACCCGCCTCGGCGACGACCTCGAAGTCCGGCTCGCTGTCCAGCAGCAGCCGCAGTCCGCTGCGTACGACCGCGTGGTCGTCTGCGAGCACGATCCTGATCGTCTTGTTCGCGGCGCCCTTATCCTGACCGCCGTCCCCGCCGCCGGCGCGCCCCTCCGTTTCACTTGCGCTCATGCCGTTAGAAGTTACCGATCGGCGGCGGCGCTCGCCTGCGGGAAAGTACTGTCTTGCGCGTGGTCGCCTTCGGAGGTGCTCCCGCGCGGCAGCACCAGCAGGCTGCAGCGGGCGTGCCGCTGCAGGTAGTTGGAGGTGCTGCCCAGCATCAGGCGCTTGACCGGTCCATAGTTGCGCGAGCCCACGATCAGCAGGTCCACTTCTTCGCCGAAGGCGGCGAGTTCCTCGCCGGCCAGGCCGTACACGGCGCGTCCGGAGACGCCCTCCAGACCCTCGACTTCGATGCGCGCGTCCTCAAGCAAAGCGTCCACGCTCTCGCCGACGGCGGGCGCGGCGATGCCGGCGAAGGTGTAGCTCGGCAGCATCACCACGTGCAAGGCGCGGATCGCCGCTCGGCTGCGGGCGGCGATTCCCCTGGCTGCTGCAAGCGCTCGTTCACTCTCCGGCGAGCCGTCGTAGCCCACCCCGATGGTCGCGACCGGCATCGGGTGCTCGAAGTAGCCGCGCACCGCGACCGCCACCGCGCATGGCGCCCCGTTCAGCGAGGCGCGGGTGTCGTCGCCCAGCATCACCCTGCCGAACCCGCTGCGCGAGGACGATCCCACGACGATCAAGTCGGCCTGGCGCTGTTCGGCCAGCACGTGCAGCCCGTGCCCCGGTGAGCTGGCGCAGAAGGGCAGCAGATCCGCCTCCTGCTCCTCTGTGGCGTCGCGCTCGCGCTGCAGCAGTTCCAGCGCCTCCTGCTCGGCATCCGTGGCAACCGCAGGAATCGAGCTGTGTGGCGAGCGGGGGGCTCCGCCGTGGACATGGACGAGGGTGAGATGCCCATCGTCGGCCAGCAGCCGCTTTGCGAGCACGATCGCATCGCGTCCGTTTGGCCTTCCATCGACTCCGACAAGCACGTTCTTGAACATCCTCGCGGCTCCTATGCCTCGCAGTTGGACTCTGTCGCCAGCAAGCTATGCCAGCGCCTGCCGGTGGCTATCCGGGGCGCCCGGCACTGCCTCTACGGCTTTCTACGCATCGTGATCATCCCATGCTGCGTGAGCATGGTCGAAAGTGGAGGCTAGGCTCACAGCGCAGACCAGCGGAGTGGGTCGGCAACCGGACATCCACCCGCCCACGTCTGAGGAGGAGCTGCACGCCCTCGACGCGCTCTGGCGAGCCGCGAATTACCTGGCGGTGGGGCAGATCTACCTGGTCGAGAACCCGCTGCTGCGGGAGCCTTTGCGCCCCGAGCACATAAAGCCGCGGCTGCTCGGTCACTGGGGCACCAGCCCGGGGCTGAACTTCGTCTACTCCCATGTGAGCCACGCGGTCGCCACCCGGGACCTGAACGCGATCTTTGTCACCGGGCCGGGCCACGGCGGCCCCGCGATCGTCGCCGGCGTCTACCTGGAGGGCACCTACAGCGAGTTCTATCCCCACGTTGGCCGTGACGAGGAGGGTCTGCGGCGGCTGTTTGCGCAGTTCTCCTTCCCCGGTGGCATCCCCAGCCATGTCGCGCCCGAGACGCCTGGGTCGATCAACGAGGGCGGCGAGCTCGGCTACTGCCTGCTGCACGCGCACGGCGCCGTGCTTGACAACCCCGACTTGATCGCGGTCTGCGTGATCGGCGACGGCGAGGCGGAGACCGGCCCGCTCGCGGCCAGCTGGCACTCCAACAAGTTTCTGGATCCCGTGACCGACGGAGCCGTGCTGCCGGTGCTGCACCTCAACGGCTACAAGATCGCCAATCCCACGATCCTTGCCCGTATCCCGGAGCAGGAGCTGACCGAATTGTTGCGCGGGTATGGGTATGAGCCGCACTTCGTCTCCGGGCATGAGCCGATGGCGATGCACCGGCAGATGAGCGAGACGCTCGCGGCCGCGATCGAGGAGATCCAGGAGATACAAGGACGTGCGCGGCAGGCGCAGGCACCGCCGCAGCGGCCGCGCTGGCCGATGATTGTGCTTCGCACGCCCAAGGGGTGGACCTGCCCCAAGCAGCTGGACGGGCTGCCGTTGGAGGACTCGTTTCGCTCCCACCAGGTGCCGATTCCCGATCCGGCCGGTAATCCCGCTCATCTCGCGCTGCTCGAGCAGTGGATGCGCTCATACCGACCGCAGGAGCTCTTCGACGAGCACGGGGCCGTGTGCGAGCAGGTTGCGGCGCTCGCGCCGCATGGCCAGCGGCGCCTTGGCGCCAACCCGCACGCCAACGGGGGCATGCTGCTGCGCGAGCTGGAGCTGCCCGACTTCGCCTCCTATGCCGTGCAGGTCGATGCTCCGGGAACGCAGTTCGTGGAGTCCACGCGCGTGCTCGGCGCCTACCTGCGCGACGTGATCTCCCTCAACCCCGACCGCTTCCGGATCGTGGGTCCCGACGAGACCGCCTCCAACCGGCTCGGCGCGGTCTTCGAGGCCACGAACAGGGCGTGGGTGGCGCAGACACGGGACGGCGATGATCATCTTGCGCCCGACGGCCACGTGATGGAGGTGCTCAGCGAGCACCTTTGCGAGGGGTGGCTGGAGGGCTACCTGCTCAGCGGCCGCCATGGCCTGTTCAACTGCTACGAGGCGTTCATCCACATCATCGACTCGATGTTCAACCAGCACGCCAAGTGGTTGAAGGTCTCACGCGAAATCCCCTGGCGGCGGCCGATCGCCTCCCTGAACATCCTGCTCTCCTCGCACGTCTGGCGCCAGGATCACAACGGCTTCTCCCACCAGGACCCAGGCTTCATCGACCACGTCGTCAACAAGAAGGCCGAGATCGTGCGGGTCTACCTGCCACCCGACGCCAACTGCCTGCTCTCGGTCGCCGACCACTGCCTGCGCAGCAGGGATTACGTGAACGTGATCGTCGCCGGCAAGCAGCCGCAGCTCAGCTACCTGAGCATGCCTGAGGCGGTGCTGCACTGCACCAGGGGCATCGGCATCTGGGAGTGGGCCAGCAGCGACGAGGATCGCGAGCCCGACCTCGTGCTGGCCTGCGCCGGAGACGTGCCCACGCTGGAGACGCTCGCGGCGGCGGCGATCCTACGCGAGCACCTGCCGCAGCTGGCCGTGCGTGTGGTCAACGTCGTCGACCTGATGCGCCTGCAGCCCGAGCACGAGCACCCGCACGGGCTGCCGGACCAGGACTTCGACGCGTTGTTCGGCACCCGGACGCCGATCGTCTTCGCCTACCACGGCTATCCATGGCTGATTCACCGGCTCACCTACCGCCGCCACAGCCACGACAACCTGCACGTGCGCGGCTACAAGGAGGAGGGCACCACCACGACGCCCTTCGACATGGCGATGCTCAACGACATCGACCGCTTCCATTTGGTGATGGACGCGATCGATCGGGTGCCCGGCCTGCTCCCGGCCGCAGGCGAGCTGCGCCAGCAGATGGCCGAGGCTCGTCTGCGCCACAGCGCATACGCGCGGACCTACGGCCAGGACGCGCCGGAGATCCAGGGCTGGACGTGGCCCTCTTCATAGGAGTGCGCCGGTGCGGGTGCTGAGCGTCAACGCCGGCTCCAGCAGCCTGAAGCTGGCGCTGATCGGCGAAGGGGAGCAGCCGCTTGTCGCGCGGGAGATCGAGCTGCGCGGCGGCGAGCTGGATGCCGCCGAGGTACAGCGGGCGCTTGCTGGAGACCTCTCGCAGGCCGACGCGGTTGGCCACAGGATCGTCCACGGCGGGCGGCGCTTCACGGCGGCGGTGAGGATCGAGGGCTCGGTGCGGCGCGCCCTGGGTGAGCTCGAGGATCTTGCGCCGCTGCACCAGCGCAAGTCGTTGACGGCGCTTGATGCCGTCAGCGCCGTGCTCGGAGATCTGCCCGCGGTTGCCTGCTTCGACACGGCATTCCACGCTCAGATGCCGGCGGCGGCATCCACCTACGCGCTGCCCGCTCGCTGGCGAGACGGGTTCGCGGTTCGCCGCTACGGCTTCCATGGACTCTCGCACGCCTGGGTGGCGCGCCGCAGTGCGGAACTGCTTGGCGGTGTGCCGCAGCGACTGGTCAGCTGCCATCTGGGCGCCGGCGCCTCGCTTTGCGCTATCGCCCGGGGACGCTCAATGGACACGACGATGGGCTTCACGCCGCTGGAGGGCCTTGCGATGGCCACCCGCAGCGGAAGCGTTGACCCGGGGCTCGTGCTCTGGCTGCAGGAGCACGCGCAGCTCACCGAGGCAGAGGTGGCGTTCGCGCTGGAGCACGAATCGGGCCTGCTCGGGCTGTGTGGCACCGCCGACATGCGCGAGGTGTTGGCGCGGGCTGGCAGCGGGGAGGACAATGCCAAGCTCGCGATCGAGGTTTACCTGCACCGGCTTGCGGCGGGCATCGCTTCGATGGCGGCGGCGCTTGGGGGCATCGATGCGCTCGCGTTCACCGGCGGGGTGGGGGAGCACTCGGCGCAGATCAGGTCGCTGGCCGCGGATCGTGCTTCGTTTCTTGGGGTCAGGCTTGAGCCCTCGCTCAACGATGCGGAGGGGGTCGACCGTGAGGTCTCCGATCAGGGCGCTGGTGTACGGACTATCGTGATCGCGGCTCGCGAGGACCTTGAGATCGCGCGACAGACCAGGTCAGTGTTTGCTCCGCGTGCTCGATGAGGAGTTGATCGTGTGCATCCAGCGAACGGTGGAGCGGAGTGCACGCTCCGCGCGGGTCGGATACTTGCCCACACCTGAGCACGTCCAGGTCGAGACCGACTCTTCTTCTTGGCTGGAAATGCAACCGGCAGGTCTTCAGGGTGGTGGCGTAGAAGATCGACGTGGTCCGCCGGTAGTGATGCGAACATACGTTCCTATACATTATGTCTACTGCCCTGAAACGACGAGAGATAGCGGAGTTCGCGCGTGACGATGTTCGCGGCGCGCGGGCGCTTGATGCCGCACTTGCCGAGCTTGGTTGGACGACGCACATGCGGCCGATGGCGATGCCGCGGCCCAATGTAACTGCGTTCTGGGATCTGGAGATAGCCGCGGAACCAGCGCTAGTCATGGCGGTCTCCCGGCGGGGTCGCGAAGAGCGTCTGACTAGCCTGGGCTACACACGGCAAGCACGTTACGCAGTGTCATGGTCGCTTGAGCATGTTGCTCTGTACGACACGTTGCGGTGGACGGTGCGTCCGGGCGACACGCCGCTAGCTCAAGTGGACGTCGGCGATGACGCTGCAATCATCACACTACTGGAACTCCTTGGACGCGATGAGATTATCGAAGAAGTTCCGTCGGATCTTGCTCGTGTTGGGAGGCGTCATGAAGATCTGTCCCAGCTCTTGGGTAATGCACTAAGTAGGCTCAGGCTGGAGGTCGCTGATGCCGAGGCTTACCGTGGGAACGATGCGATAGCTCGAGACTCAGCGGTTTTGCGGCTTTTTCATCAAATACTCTACGTGCGTGTTTGTGAGGACCGACGCCTACCTCATTCAAGATATAGAGTTCGGACGCTCATTGAGTCTGATAGACCCAATGAGGATCTCGACCGACTGCTTCAAGACTATCGACGATCCGCGGACTCAGAGCTCTTTGAGCCAGCAGGCATATCTGTATCGGCTGTGCCATCAAATGCATTGCGTGGCGTGCTCACTCAAACTGTAGAGCCGTGGGACAAACTGAACTTGGACTTTTCGGTCGCGCGAAAGGACTTGGCAGGCAAGCTCTATGAGAGCTACCTGGCATCGTTGCCCGCCGCGCAAGCGGGCAACGATGGTTCGCCTCGCTTGTTCCCTGTAGCGCAGGGTGTCGATCAGCGAGATAAGCAGGCAACGTTCTATACGCCACCGGCGCTTGCCCGGTTGATCACAGCGCGTGCTCTGACTGCCTGGATAAGGTCGCATGGTAAGCCGACTATGGCGGACATACGACTGGTGGACCCGGCATGTGGATCAGGCGCATTTCTCACGGCGGCCTTTGAATATTTGCGTGACTATTTTGAGCACCGTTATGGGCGGGCGCTCAGGGCAAATGAGCGTGAGCGCTTGCTGGTCGGATCTCTCTTTGGTGCTGACGTGGATGAGCGAGCGCTAGGCCTTGCTCAGGTCCAGTTGCTTGAGTCAGCAGAACTTAGAGGACGTCTCCCACGCTTGATAAATAACCTGCTATGTGGGGATTCATTGCCTGCCCCGCCCGGCGTGAGGGCGGTCGATGGGCAAGTGCCGTGGGACGCGGTTGTGGGACGGCATGGGCAATTTACAACGGTTGTGGGAAATCCACCTTTCGGGGCCCAAGCGAAGCTCGCGTCGCGTCTGAGCATCGAGCATATCTCTGCGCTCTCCAAGCAATACCCCGAAGTCAAAGCCTTTGGGCAAGATTATGCGTATCTTTTTCTTGCTCTTTCTCTGCGCCTCCTAGTTGATGGGCGCGGAACGGCTGGTCTCGTCATGCCTAGAGGGTTGCTCGGACTCGGCCAAGGTGCCGCGTCGCGACATTTTCTATCAGATGCAGGGGTGGCTTGGATCGGAGATATGCGCGCCGCACGCATATTTCCCGCTGTTGCCGCTTCAGTAGCGGGCATAGTGCTAGACAAGGCGAAGCCGTCGACGGCAACGGTCGAGTCGATCAGTGACTCGCGGATAAACCCGCGAGCGTTGCTTGATGACTTGGTGAGCGGTGATAGCGGACGGATTGCTGTTAATCGTGTTTCCCGCGGGAAACTAAAGGAATTCGCCGACGACGGATGGACGCCATTTCGCATCAGGTGGAAGGATGAGCTAAGGACTCACGACTTTATTAGTCCTGTGATGGCTTGTCGTTCTAGTGAAGGATTGGGCGTTATTATGTTGAATTGACGGCTGTGGCCGATATCGACGAGAACGCGATCGCTGAGCGGTGGGGGCACATGATCGGCCGCGCGTGTTTGGATGAGCGTCAGCGGCGGTTGTGGGGGGCGTCGGAGGCGGTCTCGTATGGGCGTGGTGGGATCGCGGCGGTCGCTCGTGCGACGGGCATGGCGCAGTCGACGGTGCGCCAGGGGATCAAGGACCTCCGCAGCGATGAGGAGTGGGAGGCCGGGGCACAGCGACGGTCGGGAGCGGGCCGCCCGTCATTGGTGGATGGTGATGAGACGTTGATCGAGGATCTCGAGGGGCTGCTTGAGCCGGCGACGCGCGGGGATCCGGAGAGCACGCTGAAGTGGACGAACAAGAGCGCCGCGACGCTCGCGCGAGAGTTGCAGGCGCTGGGGCACGAGATCGTTGACCGCTCGGTGCTGCGTTTGGCTGATCGACTGGGGTTCACGATGCAAGCGAACCGCAAGACGCGCGAGGGTGCTGATCACCCCGACCGCGATGCGCAGTTCCGTTACATCGATCAGATCGTGAAGGCCGCGCTGGCGGCCAAAGAGCCCGTGATCTCGGTCGATACCAAGAAGAAGGAGCTGGTCGGAAACTTCAAGGCGGTCGGCCGTGAGCGGACACGCACGGGCCAGCCGGTCAAGGTCAACACGCATGATTTCCCCAGTCACGCGGTCGGGAAGGCCGTCCCCTACGGCGTGCTTGACATAGCCCTCGACGAGGGTTACGTGTCGGTTGGGGTCAGCGCCGATACCGCGCAGTTCGCGGCGGCGAGCATCCTCGCGTGGTGGGAGCAGCTCGGCGTCGAGCGCTACCCGCACGCCAGCACCTTGACGATCACCGCAGACTCCGGGGGTTCCAACAGCGCCCGCGGCAGACTCTGGAAGACCGAGCTGCAGCGCCTGGCTGACCTCACCGGTCTTGATATCTGCGTGCTGCACTACCCGCCCGGGACCAGCAAGTGGAACCGGATCGAGCACAAGCTGTTCAACCAGATCAGCATCAACTGGCGCGGACGGCCACTGACCAGCTACCAGACGATCATCAGCCTGATCGCCGCCACGAGCACCAGCACAGGTCTGAAGGTCTACTCCCGCCTCGACGAAGGCACCTACGAAAAGGGCATCAAAATCACCACCAAACAGATGGCCGCCGTCAACCTCCACCGCCACGACTTCCACGGCGACTGGAACTACACCATCAAACCGACACAACCCACCAACTCATAAAGTCGTGAGTCCTAAATCGAGGCATCGAGCGTCGGACCGAACCGCTTGTCCACGCAGGGGCATCGGTGAGGGTTCGCACCGGAGTTAAGACCGCGCGAGTGCGGGATTTTGTGTTGGGGCCGACAGAATACTCAACCGACGCTCGGGGAGCGTTGACACTGCCAAGCGGTCGTACACTGCCTTCGAGCGTACTGCCATTGTTCGTTTACTCGTCCGATATCGAACCATTTACGATTAGACGCGTCGGCCGACGCGTCTTCTTGCCCTATGATGCAAAAGGCAACATGGTCAATGATCCTGTCGTGCAAGCGGAGCTTGCTGATCGCGGCGGTCTGCCTGCAAATTATCAGCATGGAGATCTGCGAACGTTGCGTGGACCAAAGTTGTTGATTCGTGCGTTTGGTCGGGAGCCGGCCGCTGTGCCTGACGCGGACGGAGAATTGGTGCCTGTCATGCGCGGCATCCATGCCGTGGCATTTGACGGCATGGATGCTGAGTTGCTAGCTGGTCTTGCGGCGCTTCTCAATAGTGCGTTCTATCAGTGGATGCTGCAAGGTCTGGGCTCTCCACGGGCTGACGAGTCTATTGAGATTACCGTCGCGGATATCGAAGGTCTTCCTGTTCCGGGCCTGGATGGTGGTGAGCTAAAGACGCTGCGGACGCATGCGAATGCGGCACAAGTTGCGTTGGGCGAGGCAAATGATGTAAAGCGGGTGCATGCAGTGCGAAAGGTGCGCGCAGATCTGGACGGGTTTGTCTTTGATCTGCTAGTGTCCTGAGTCTTAAGTTCGGGGAGTAAGTGTGGTATTATGCCGTATGGCTACTACTCTCGGTCGTCCGAAGGCGGTTTTGGAGCTCACTGACGGTGAGTGTGCGCAGTTGCAGGGGTGGACTCGTAGGCGTCGTACCGCGCAGGGGTTGGCGTTGCGCTCGCAGATCGTGCTTGCGTGCGCGAATGGGCACTCCAATAAGGAGGTCGCGGCCCGGCTTTCAGTGAGCGCGGCGACGGTCGGGAAGTGGCGGCGGCGGTTTCTCGCCGACAGGCTCGATGGGCTCGTGGACGAGCCGCGGTCTGGGCGTCCCAGGACGGTCGCTGATGAGCGCGTCGAGGATGTGATCGTCAAAACATTGGAGACCGCGCCGCCGGATGGAGGAACGCACTGGTCCACACGCCAGATGGCCGCCAAGACCGGGCTCTTGCAGTCGACGATCTCGCGTGTGTGGCGGGCGTTTGGGCTGCAGCCTCACCGAGTGGAGCACTGGAAGCTCTCCAAGGACCCGTTGTTCGTCGAAAAGGTCAGGGACATCGTCGGGCTCTACCTGGATCCGCCTGAGCGAGCACTGGTCTTGTGCGTGGACGAGAAGAGTCAAATACAAGCACTGGACCGCACTCAGCCGATCCTCCCGATCATGCCCGGTGTCCCCGAGCGCGCCACTCACGACTATAAGCGTCACGGCACGAGCAGCCTATTCGCAGCGTTGAATGTGGCTTCGGGCAAGGTGATCGGGTCGCTGCACTCGCGCCACCGCGCGATCGAGTTCAAGAAATTCCTTCAGAAGATCGACGACGAGGTACCCGCCGACCTGGACGTGCACCTCATCCTCGATAACTACTCAACGCACAAGACCCCCGCCATCAAGCGCTGGCTCGCGGCCCACCCCCGGTTCCATTTGCACTTCACCCCGACCGGCTCATCGTGGCTGAACCTCGTCGAGCGCTGGTTCGGCGAGCTCACCTCACGCAAGCTCCGACGCGGCACACACCGCTCCGTCCGCGAACTCAACCACGACATCCGCGACTGGATGGACCACTGGAACGAGAACCCCCGCCCCTACGTCTGGACCAAGACCGCCGAGCAAATACTCAACACACTCGCAGCATATTACGAACGAATTTCAGACTCAGGACACTAGATGCGTCGCAGCATTTGCGCGATGTAGTTATGAGCGAGCTGGTTAGGGTGGCCTAGTGGCGTCGCGGACGGCATTTCCGGAGGCACGCCCGTATATAAAGGAAGCGATGGAAGCACTGAACCGACACGGTCTCTTTGCGGGTTTTAGGGATCGTCGAGCAGTTGAGCGCGACCACGTTGAAGTTATTCAGCTCGATAACTCCACGCCAATTATGTTGGACATAAAGCCAGCACTTCCCGGCCGCTGGTCAATCCACCTATCATGGACCATAAGGCCCGTTCCTCGTGGCGAGCCGCGATTGTGGAGAAGTAGCTTTGGGCTGAATGTACGGGATGTGCCGCTCGCTCCTCCTGAAGATGTCGCATGCATCGTTAGATACGACGTGGACAACGATCGTCTGGGGCCCAAGCTACAGCCCCTCGGCGCGCACCTAAATGTACTTCAGCCCGAGCCTCTCTTTGACCATATTCACTTCCCGGTGTTTGGTGAGGTTGAGAAGGTGTGGTCTGTCGGAGATGTGGTGGATATGTTTCTGGCCGTTGGGTTTCTGGACGAGCTTCGCGCACGCTTCGGTGGCTAGCTATGAGTGTCTTGTCTTGGCGAGCCCCGGTCCGGTCTCGACAACCTAAAGCGATTCGACTACGTTGAGCCGATCGCTTTGCCCCGCTTGCGGGAGCGGTAGACGACGATCGTGCCGCCAGTCGGCTCCAGCTCCAGGTCCCCGATTCGTAGCGCCAAAGCCTCACAGATGCGCAGGCCGCTGCCGAGCTTGCAGGGCGTTTCTCATGTGTTCGAGCGGACTCGAGTCACTGCGGGCCATCAACCCCACAAGGCCCCTCAACCCGCGTGCGCGAACCGCACCTCTTCGACCTCCGGAAGCCCCTCCATGAAATCGTCCAGCAGATCCGGGTCGAAGTGCAGGCCCCGCTGCTCTTGCATCATCTCCACCGCGGTGGTCACGGGCATAGCTGAGCGGTAGACGCGATCGGTGGTGAGCGCGTCGAAGACGTCGGCGATCGCCGCGATCCGGCCTTCGGGTGGGATCTCCTGGCCGGCCAGCTCTCTGGGATAGCCACTGCCGTCGTAGCGCTCGTGATGGGTCAGAGCGATCACAGCGCCCGTCTGGACCAGGTCGGAGTAGGAGCCGGCGAGCATGTCGTAGCCGGCCTGGGGATGTTGCTTGATCACCTCAAACTCCTCAGCGGTCAGCTTGCCCGGCTTGAGCAGAATGTTGTCCGGGATCGCGACCTTGCCGACGTCGTGGAGCTGGCTTGCCAGCCGGATCGTCTCGGCCTGCTCGGGTGGAAAGCCGTGGCGCACAGCGAGAATCCCGCAGATCGCGCTCATGCGATGGATGTGCTCGCCGGTGTCGGCGTCGCGCATCTCGACCAGACGGGCCAGGCGGAAGATGGTCTCCGCGCGGGAGACCGCGACCTGGCTCTCGGAGACACGCAGGTCCTGCAGCGCCTGCTCGAGCTGGCGGGAGCGGTCTTCGGCGAGATGCTGCATCCGGGAGATCGCTCGCCGGCTCTCCATCTCCAGACGCCGCCGGTGCAGGGCGTTGACGACGTTGATCACCAGCTCGCCGGCGCCGACGGGCTTAACCAGGTAGCCGGAGGCGCCATGCTCGATCGCTGTCATCGCAAGGTCGGTGCTGTCCTCGCCGGTGACCATCAACACTGCCGTATCTGGGTGGCAGACACGGATGTGCGAGAGCAGCTGGATGCCCGACTCGCCCGGCATGTTCACATCAAGCAGCACGAGCTGGTAGCTGACCTGCTCCAGCGCTGTACGGGCGCTGGGTGCGTCGGGCGCGCCATCGCACTCGTATCCTCTGCCTCGCATCACCCGCTGCGCCCAGGCCAGCAGAGCGGCATCGTCGTCGACGACCAGAATCTCCTTCATCGCGTCTCCGAGGTGGACTTGCCGCTGCGGACGCTCGTCCTGGGGGCCGCTCGCGTGCCCGAGCGCCTTCTGCTGGGCGTCTTATCGCCTGCGGGTTCGGGAGCATCCGCCTGCGGGCGCTCAGAGAGCATCTCCGCGACCTTCGCCAGCAGTGCGGGGCCGGCGAAGGGCTTGTCGAGCAGCGGCATGTCGGCTGGGATGCGTCCGCCGGCGTCGAGCACCGGCTGGGCGAAGCCTGACATCAGCAGCACCTTGATCGCCGGGCGCTCGCGCCGGATGCGTTGCGCCACCTGGGGACCGTGCATCTCGGGCATGATCACGTCGCTGATCAGCAGGTCGATCTCCCCGTGCTGGGAGGCCACCTCCAGCGCTTCGCGCCCGCCCCCGACCACGATCACGGAGTAACCCGCGGCGGCGAGGATCCTGCGGGTCACCTCTCGCAGAGCGTCCTCGTCCTCGACCACCAGGATTGTCGCCTCGCCTTGCGGTTGCGTTGGGGAGTCCTCCTGCGAGGTTCTGTCGGCCCGCTTTTCTGTGACGGGAAGCAGTGCCGTGAACGTGGTGCCCATGCCGTGCTCGGAGTAGAGCTGGGCATACCCGCCGGCCTGCTGCACGACGCCGTAGACGGTCGCCAGACCGAGGCCGGTTCCCTTGCCGGCCGGCTTGGTGGTGTAGAAGGGGTCGAAGGCGCGAGCGGCGACCTCCGCGGGCATTCCAGTCCCGGTGTCGCTCACACGCAGACGCACGTAGGGGCCGGGCTCGAGGTTCGGCCGTGCGGCCGCAGTGTGCTCGTCGACCTCGACGTTGGCCGTGTCGATTCGCAGCAGGCCGCCGTCCGGCATTGCATCGCGCGCGTTGACCGCGAGGTTGATGAGCACCTGCTCCAGCCGGCCTGGGTCGATCAGCACCGGCGCAAGCGACTCGCTGAGCGAGCTCACCAGCTGGACGTGCTCACCGAGCGTGCGCTGGAGCAACTGCTCGGTGGAGTGCACCACCTCGTTGACGTCGATCACCTCAGGCTTGACATCCTCGCGACGGGCGAAGGCAAGCAGCTGGCCGGTCAGGTGGGCCGCTCGCTCGCCGGCGCGGCGCACCTGCTCGACGTCCTCGCGCATCGCTTTCAGATCCGCGCCACCGATCTCATCTCGGCGCGCGCCGGCAGCGAGCTTGTCGATCTCCTCGGTAACAAACGCGGAGTAGTTGATGATGACCGCGAGCAGGTTGTTGAAGTCGTGTGCGATCCCGCCGGCGAGCTGTCCAAGGCTCTCCATGTGCTGCGCCTGGCCCAGCCTGTTTCGCAGTCGCTCGCGCTCGGCTTCGTGGCTGAGCCGCTCGCTCTCGGCCTGCGCGTGCAGCCGGGCGGTGATGTCGCGGTTGACCTCGAGCATCTCGGTCACGCGCCCCTGGGCGTCCCGGCGCGCCGCCCAGCGGCTTTCCACGATCAGCCTGCTGCCGTCTCGCGCATGTTGGACGAGATCGCCCTGCCACAGCCCGCTGTCCGTCACGGCCTGCTCGATCTGCTCCAGCGGGATCGGGTACTCGGTGTGCAGGAGCTCCGCAGGCTCGAGGCCGAGCGCGTCCTGCCGGGTGAAGCCATAGGTCGCCTCGGCGCCTCTATTCCAGAAGATGATGCGGCGGGAGGCGTCACGCGCAAAGATCGCGTCCGGCACCAGATCAAGGAGGGCGCCGGCGGCGCCATCCGCCAGTGCGGTGGCTGCTCCCGAGCCGGTGCTGTCAGAGATGTGATCCACAGCTTTCCCAACCTCGAATGCACGCCGGATGCTACCGCAAAATCCAACCTTTTGTACAAACGCTCACGTTCAAGGTGAATTTCCGTAGTTTCCCGCGTTGACGCTACGTAGGTTTCTATATTCCTGGAGTCGGGCTCAGATGCCCTGTCCGGGCAGATACTCATTGGTGAATGGAGGCAGTCCCTGGGCGTTGGGGTTGTGCTTGATCAGCCTTTTTTCGTACATCCATTCCGCGAAGCGGGCCCAGGCGGCTGGTTCCTGCCAGCCATAGGGCTTGCCGCCGCTGGGGCTCGCCGCGGCCAGCGTGTGTTCGATCGAAAGCCGCTCCAGCTTCGGTTCAAGGCTTGGGTTGGCCTGCTGGATCAGTGCCGCGGCGGCGGCCGGATCGCTGCGTACTTCGCTCTCGCCGTGGGTGAGCGCCTGCATGAACGCCCGTAGTTCGCGGCCGCGGTGGCGGGCCTCTTCTTCGCGGACGACGAGCACGAGCTCGTTGTAGATGGGCACGCCGGCTTTGTCGACGGGGATCACCAGGGGGTGCTTGTGCAGCAGTTCGAGCTGGATCGCCTCGTAGTTCCAGAAGCCGCCGAGCGTCGCCGCCACACGTCCAGAGAGCATGGACTGGACCAGGTTGAAGCCCACGTTGACTTCTGTGACCTTGCTCGGATTGACGCCTGCGCTCTGCAGTGCGGTGTGAAGCTCGGCGGCCTGGTAGGGGATGCCGGCCGTGCCGACGCTCTTGCCGGCCAATTGCGCAACCGAGTGAACATGAGCCGAGGGCAGCGCGATGATCGAGGTTAGCGGTCGCTGCACCAGTGCACCGATCGAGACCACTTTCAGGCCCTGGTCTCTGGCGATCATCACCTCTGGCTCATATGAGATAGCCATGTCAACCTTGCCCGCCGCCAGCAGCTTCAATGGTTCGGCGGATTCGGATGGCGTGACAGTGTGCACTTCCATTCCGGCGGCCTTGAAATAGCCATGATCGATCGCGGTAAACAGCGCCGCGTGATCTGCGTTGGGGAACCAGTCGAGCATCACCGAGAAGGGCCGCACCGATGTCGCGTTGATCACGTCCTGCTTCTCTCCACAGGCAGTGAGCAGTACGGCGCAGGCGAGCGCGATGGCTGCCGGGAGGACGCGGCGGGTCAGATGTCTCAACGATTCTCTCCTTGTTGAGGTTGGGCCCAGCCCGCGAGGCGGCGCTCGGCAAGGGACAGCAGGTAGAAGAAGGCGATCGAGCAGACGAACAGCACGGCGGTCCCGGCGGCGGCGCCGGCTGGATTGACCGAGGCGCCGATGTCGGTCGTGATCTCGCGTCCGAGTCCGGCATAGGGGCCCACTGTGGGACTCGAAGTCTCTGCGATGAATGCCGAGATCCATGCGACCACGAGCGCGATCCGCGCGCCGCTGAGGGCTGCCGGCAGCGCTGCGGGCAGCTCGCCGAAGCGAAACGCCTGCCATCGCGAGGCGTCCAGCGTGCGCAGCAGCTTGACCTGGTCGGGGTCAACTGCATTCAGGCCGTCAACGGTCGTCACTGTCACGGGGAAGAAGCAGATCAGTCCGATCACGACGAGCTTTGGCAGGATGCCGAACCCCAGCCAGAACGCGAGCACCGGGGCCAGCACCGCGAAGGGGAGCGCTTGGGATCCGATCGCCAGCGGATAGACAGAGCGGCGCACCGGGTGCCAGAGGTGGATCGCGACCGCCAGCGCGAAGCCCGCGGCCACGGCCAGCGCGAGCCCGAGCGCCACTTCCTTGAGGGTCACGAGCGTGTTGCGCCAGAGCAGTCCGGCTTCGCTCCAGGCCGTGCTGGCCACCGAGTGCGGCGCCGGCAGCAGCACCGGGTCCACGCCGCCGAGGTCGACATAGAGCTCCCATGCCCCGATCAGCGCGATCAGCAGTGCCAGCGGCGGGAGCACGATCGCCAGTCGACGTCTCATGGGCGCTCGCCTGCTCCCAGAGCTTTCAGTGCCTGCTCACGCAGGGCCACCACGTCCTCGTCGACGCGGTCGCGCGGCCGTGGCAGCTCGATCTCCAGCTCCTGGACCACTCGGCCTGGGCGGGGGCTCATCACCGCCACTCGATCTCCCAGCAGCACCGCCTCCTCGACATCGTGGGTGACGAGCACGACGGTCCGTGGCTCGTGCTCGAGCACCCGTGCCAGCCAGCTCTGCATCTGCATGCGCGTGATCGCGTCGAGTGCGCCGAAGGGCTCATCGAGGCAGAGCACCCGCTTGCCGGAGAGCAGCGTTCGCAGGAAGGCCACGCGTTGGCGCATGCCGCCGGAGAGCTCGCCGGGGTGGGCCTGCTCAAAGCCGTCGAGCCCCAGCTCTCGGAAGAGCGGCAGTGCCTGTGCACGCGCCTGCTTGCGGGAAAGGCCGGCGATCTGCAGCGGCAGCGCGGCGTTGTCCAGCGCGCTGCGCCACGGCAGCAGCAGGTCGCGCTGGGGCATCAGCGCGGCCGGCGCGGACTGAATGCTGCCCGCGTCCGGGGCCTGCAGCCCGCAGATCAGCTCCAGCAACGTGGTCTTGCCGCAGCCACTGGGGCCGACGACGGCCAGCACCTCCTGCGGGCGTGCGTGCAACGAGACGTCCCGCAGCGCCTCCACAGTCCGGCCGGAGCGATCGGTGAAGCTGCGGCTGACCTGGCGCAGAAGGATGCCGCCGCTCTGCTCCGCATCGGTCTGCGGCTCACCGGCGGCCGGCGGCCGGCTCAGCTGTTGCACTCTGCTTGGCACTGCGCTCCCTTCGCGGGCATTACCCCACAGGTTCGAAGGGTCGGCGCCAGGCGAGCAAAGCTCCAGGGCGCCATCTCAGCCGACTTATCCCGTCAGCCCCCCTGTTGCGTTGCTGAGATCCTACAGCGCCTGCGTGACCGGCCTGGTCAGCGCCTTGACGAAGTCCTCCAGCTGGGCGGTCGTCCAGCACTCAAAGGCGGTGCAGTGACGCTCATAGGCGGCGATCACCGAGTCGCCGTAGTTCCAGTACAGGCGCGGCTCCGGGTTCAGCCAGAAGGTGCGGCCAGCTCTAGCCGCGAGCTGCGCAAAGAGGTCGGCGCGCGGATCGCGGCCATTGGTACGTGCGTCGCCCAGCACGATCAGGGTGGCGCGCGGATGCAGATCGTCTTGCACCAGCTCGAGCATCTCGCTGAAGACCCTGCCGTAGTCGGTGTAGCCGGAGATATCAGCGACGCCCGCGTCTTTGCCGATCTTCTCGCTGATGGTGCGGAAGTCACGCTCGTGCTCGAAGATGTCGGTCACCTCGGAGACCCGCTCGATGAACACGAATGAGCGCATCTTGCGGAAGGCGTCGTGGAGCGCGTGCAGCACCGAGAGGAAGAAGACCGAGGCGGAGGTCACGCTCGTGGAGACGTCGCAGAGCACGTAGATCTCCGGCCGCCTGGGCCGCCGCGGACGGAACTTCAGCTCCACCGGGACTCCGCCGGTCTGCAGCGATGCGCGCATCGTGCGGCGCACGTCGACGTGGGCATGGCGACGCTGCCCGCGAGCCTGCATGCCCTGGGTGGCAAGGCGCCGGCGCAGCTGGGTCACCACGCGGTGCACCGCGGCCAGATCGGCCAGCGGGCCGGAGGGCAGTGCGCGATCGAGCTCGTTCAGAGGCCGCGCCGGCGGCAGGCGCTGCGCTCGGCGTGCCTGAGCGCGCTCGAGCTCCTCGCGCAGAAGCGCCTCGAAGCGGCGCAGCGCCTCACGCGAAACGCCGGGCCGGGTCGGATCCTCAGGCTGCTGCTCGGCACGCAGGCCGAGCGCCCTGCGGATGCGCTGAACGTCCACGCCGATCACGCCTGAGCCCTCCGCTTCGCGGGAGAAGGCGGCGATCGCCAGCAGCGCGAGGTCGCGCAGTGCGCCCTGCGAGCCCTGCGCGAGCGCTGCGGCGATCTGCTCGCGCAGCGCCTCCAGCTCGCTCGCCGAGAGGTCCTGCATACTCGCCGCTGCGCTTTCGCCGATCCGCTCGCTCATCTCGGGATCGATCGCCTGTGCCTCTACGGCTCTGAACATGAAGCGGTCGAATACGCGCTCGAATGTCCGCCGGTCCTCGGGGCTCTTCGCCAGCGTGGCTGCCAGCGCCTCCTTGAAGTCGGCCTGCGAGGTCCAGCTCACCTCCGAAAGCGCCGAGAAGCAGTCCAGCAGCTCCGAGGTGCCGACCGGCACGCCCTCATCTCGCAGTTGCTCGCCGAAGCTGAGCAGCTGCGCGGGCAGGCTCGCGGGCAGCCTCTCAGGCGCCACCGGCATCGACCGTCGCTGTGTCCGGCCGCTCGGCGAGCTTGACGCCGACTCGCTCGGCGACGATGTCCATGTCGGTGCGGTGCTTGACGATCACCGACATCGTCTCGGTGAACAGAGTCGCGTCGATGTCGTTGGCTCCGAGCAGCAGCAGCGCGCGGGCCCAGTCGATCGACTCCGCGATCGACGGCGGCTTCTTCAGGTCGAGGTCCCTGACCATGCCGACAAGCTCCACCAGGCGACGCGCGACCGTCTCTGAGAGCTCGGGCGCGTGCAGCCGTACGATCGCAAGCTCCTGCTCCAGTTCGGGGTAGTCGAGCCACAGGTAGAGGCAGCGGCGCTTGAGCGCCTCGGTCAGCTCGCGCGAGTTATTGGAGGTGAGCACGACGACCGGTTGGGTACGCGCCTTGACCACGCCCAGCTCCGGGATCGAGATCTGGAAGTCGGAGAGCACCTCCAGCAGCATCGCCTCGAACTCCTGGTCGGTCTTGTCGATCTCGTCGATCAGCAGCACAACCGGCTGCTCGGATGCGATCGCGCGCATCAGCGGGCGCGTGAGCAGGAACTCCTCGCCGAAGATGTTCTCCTGCAGGCTCTCCCAGGCGGTTTGCTGCTCTCCCTCGCTGGCCTGGATGCGCAGCAGCTGCTTGCGGTAGTTCCACTCATACAAAGCCTTCGCCTCATCGAGTCCCTCGTAGCACTGCAGCCGTATGAGCGGGCGTCGCAGCATCGTCGAGAGCGCCTTGGCGAGCTCGGTCTTGCCGACTCCCGCCGGTCCCTCGACGAGCACCGGCTTGCCGAGCGTGACCGCCAGATGGGAGACAAGCGCCGTGGCGCGGTTCGGCAGGTAGCCGGCTGCGCGCAGGCCCTCCTCCACCTCGGCGATCGTTCTCGGCGCGGCGCTCTCCATGGAGAGGGGATGCTAGCTGGTGGACTTGGCTGTGCTTTTGTGGGCGCTTCCTGTGGGCGGGCGGGACGAGGTCAGAGTGATCTGCCCATTGGTCGAGGCGTGGTTGCCCGCCAGGTCGGTGGCGGTGATCGTGACCTTGAAGATGCCGCTCCCCTTCGGCGTCACCCACAGCAGTCGTGGCTTGCCCGCTTCGACGGTTGCGCTGTTGGTCCACACCGTCTTGCCGCCCATGGTCGTGACGGTGACGCTTATCGTCGAGATCTTCGAGAGCGAGAGCTGGATGCCGGCGCGCGCATTCGCCGGCAGTGTCTTTGAGAGCAGGGAGATCACCGGCGGGGTGTGCAGATATTCGTAGAAGTGGGTTGCGGTCGTGCAGTAGATCTGATCGCCCGCGATCTGAGTGGGATGGGATGCATTGGTGCTCGCCGGCGTGCCACCGGTGGCGATCGGCGGTCCCTGCCGTGTGCGTTCGCACAAATCTTTCAGGAATTCCGCCAGCAGTTCGTGGTAGCCGAGGTCCGATTCGGAGTGCTGGTCATACAGCGACCAGGCGCCGGTGTTGTAGTGGGGCGTTTCGACCCGTGCGTCGGCGTCGCCTTCTTCAAACAGGCGCAGCCCGAGCGCGGAGCCGGTGATCTTCGTGAAGTCGTAGAGGCCGTTCAGGGACTGGATGAAGCCGTTGAGGATCCGCTCGCCTGGGGCGAAGCTGTACTCCAGGTAGTGAACCCGCGCCGGCGCGCCGGCCGCGCCGGGTGCGATTTGCAGCCGCACGCCCGCCGGCGGCGGTGTCTGGAATACCCCAAGCGCCTTTTCCGCGGTCGCCGCGAAAGCAGGTTCGCCGAGGCGCTGGGAGGCGCGCGCAAACGCCTGGATTGCGGTGCCCTGGGAGAGTCCGCTCGTCCAAGGGGGGCTGCCGCCGTCGAAGTTGAACAGGTAGTCAAAGGCGATCCCACCGGCGCGTTGCACCGCTAGCCCGGACGCTTCATCCAGCACTTGGCGCAGCGCTTCGTTCTCGTTGCCTGAGAGGTAGTAGCCGTTGGCCTCGCCGAAGGTCGCAAGCCACTGCAGCTCGATGCCCTGGCCGTTGTAGTACTCCCACACCAGGCGGCTGCCGGGGAAGGAGACGCGCGCGCCATAGGAGAGCAGCGAGCCGGTGGACCACCATTCCCGGTTGCGCTGGAGCGTGAGGAACATCTCGGGCATGCGCGAGGCGGTCATCTGCCCTGCGAACTGCATCTGGAGCATGTTCTGGAGCACCGCGGCAAGTTCGGTGTGCCTGGTGCCCGAAATGTGGGAGAGGGTGCGCTGCGCTTCCAGGTAGACGCTGCGGTAGCGGGTGGCGACCGTCTGGGGGATCGATCCGCTGCGCCGCAGACGCGTGATTGTCGCCAGCACTGCGGGCGCGGCGGCAGCGCGTGCCTCAGTGGTCCTTGCGTGGCCGGCGGGTCTGCCGGGAAGCGGCGCCAGCTGCTCTGAGAGTGGATGCGGGCGTGTGGGCGTGACTCGCGCCTGCGCAGTGGTCGGGCCGATGCTCACAAGAAGACCGCAGGCGACCAGCATCGCCGGGATGTCAATTGAGCGCACCAGCCCTAAACACCGACACGACCGCTGCTGTTGCGGTCGTCGTCTCTAATCGAGCTCGTCCTCTTCCTCATCCGGTTCGAGGTCCTCGTCCTCCTCGTCCTCGTCTTCCTCGTCTGCGCCGAGCGCGCTCCCGCTCAGATGGGCGCTCTGGAAGCGCTCGAGCACCTCGTCGCGCAGCGATTCGTCGACGGGCGTCTCATCAGAGATCAGAACCCATTCAGGCCCCTCGATCTCCTTGGTGTCGAAGATCTCCCGGTCAAGTTCCGGCGAGTCGTCGACCACGACGAGAATCTCCGTCTGAGGATTGAAATAGGTCCCCGGACGGATCAGCAGATCGTCCAACTCGAAGCGTCTGATGGCGGCCGCAGGGCCGTTTTATACCCGAGCGTCGCGACGGACGCCCGAAGGCGGCTGGCTGCGCCGCTTCAGATCTCCAGCTCGGCCAGCGCTCGTGCGACCTCTGCGCGCACGTCGAGCGGCGGCTCGCCGCGACGCATCCTGCGCTGGTTGCGCGCCTCCGCGAGCTGGCGAAGTTCCTCCACGAGCTCGGGGTCGTGGCTGTGCGCCTCTCCAGCAGAGAGCTCGCCGGCAGCGGTCGCGCGGTGCGCTGCAGCGGACTCGACGATCAGCTGGACCTCCGCCTCGAGATCGAGCGGCGGCTCGCCGCGCCGCACGAGGCGTTCGCTGCGCGCCAGCAGCATCTGCCGGATCTCGATATCCCGCTCCGCGGTCGCAGCAGTTGAGCCTGGGGCAGGCTCTGGGCGCGCCTTGGCTATCGAGGACTCGCCGTCCTGCCCAATGCGCTGGTAGAGGCTGCCCGTGCGGAGCATCCCGATGATGGCGATCGCACCAAAGAGCGCCACGATCGCAACCACGAGATCGATGAGCGGATTGCCCATCCTCCGATTGTGCCTGATCGCGACGGCGCGCACGCAAGCAGGCCAGACGCCGCGGGGGTTTGCATGCTGACCATAATCCGCGGACCAGCAAATCGTTCGCCGCTGCTGAGGGTTGAGGAGGCATGCAAGGGAGTCCTTCACGCCGCTCACGCGTCGGCCGGATGAGGATCGTGCTGATGGCGCTCGGCCTGATGCTGTGCGCCGGCGCCGGCGCCGGCCCGGCAGCGGCCAGCTCGGCTGTGCAGAAGCCTGCGGCCGACACGGGTGCTGCGATCGACCTCGGCTACGCAAGCGCGACGCTCACCGGATCGGTCAATCCCCACAAGAGCGCCACCTACTGCTACTTCCAGTACGGACCGACCGGCGCCTACGGGCTGCAGACTCCGCTCGCCGAAGCGGGGGCGGGCGATGCCGCGCTCGCCCTCAAGGTTGCGATTACAGGTCTCTCTCCGCTGACGATCTACCACTACCGCCTCGTCGCAGTCAGCTCAGCCGGCACGACTTTCGGCGCCGGCCGCTCGCTGAAGACCACCAAGGTGCCGCTCTCACTTGCAATTGTCGCCTCGCCCGACCCGGTCGCCTTCGGCGGGCCGGTCAGCATTCAAGGAACGCTGTCGGGCACGGGCAACGTGAATCGCGAGGTCGTCCTGCAGTCCAACGCATTTCCGTTCACCGCGGGCTTCGTCGACGTGGATAACCCGGAGCTGACGAGCTCGACCGGAGGCTTTTCATTCGTGCTGCTCAGCCTCGATCTCACAAGCCAGTTTCGCGTCGTTGCGACCGCCGCGCCGGCGGTGGTCAGCCCGACGGTGACAGAGAGCGTCACGGTCCTTCTGAGCGCAGCGCATGCGCCCGCCAGGCGTCGCCACCGGGTGCGCATATACGGCACCGTCACGCCGGCGGAGAACGGTATGGGCGTCGACATCATGCGGCTGCGCGACGGCCGGGAAACAGTGGTGGCCAGTGCGACGCTCCAACCCGACGGGCCTGACCGCTCCTCCTATCGCGTGGCGATCCGCCGACGCAGGGGCGTCTACCGGGTCTATGCCGGGTCGCGGGAGCCCAGAGCGCCGCCTCCAGCGCTCCGCTGTTCGTGCGCTGATCGGCGCTTGTAGGTCGCCGGGCACTCCGCTACCCTTTGGGATGATTGACTGATCAGTCAATCTAGAGCCCACATGCGGCGGCGCGCCGGCGTCCCCGGCAGTCGGCCGGGCGGTCCTCGGGGACCGCACAAGAGGAGAAAGCACACCAAATGGTCGATTTCACGCTCACCGACGAGCAGAAGAACCTGCGCGAGCTGGCGCACGACTTCGCCGAGAAGGAGATCAGGCCCGTCGCCTGGGAGTACGACAAGGACGGGACCTGGCCGCAGGAGATCCTGCAGAAGGCGTGGGAGGTGGGTCTGATGAACACCCACATTCCCGAGGAGTACGGCGGCCCGGGGCTCGGCTACCTCGACGGCTGTCTGATCGAGGAGGAGCTCTCCTGGGGCTGCTGGGCATCCAGACCTCGCTCGGCTGCAACGGCCTTGCCACCGCGCCGATCGTCCTCGGGGGTTCGCAGGAGACCAAGCGCAAGTACCTCGGGGATGGTCACCGAGGAGCTCAAGCTCGTCTCCTTCTGCCTGACAGAGCCGGACGCCGGGTCGGATGTCGCCGGGCTGCAGCACCACCGCCGTGAAGACGGGCGACGAGTACGTCATCAACGGCTCCAAGTGCTTCATCACCAATGGCGGGCGTCGCCGATCCGTACACCGTTTCGCCAGACCGACAAGGCCGCCGGGCACCAGGGCATCTCCTCCTTCGCGTCGAGGGCGACTCGGGCGTGGTCGTGGACAAGCAGGAGGACAAGATCGGTCAGCGCGCCTCGAACACCGCGACGATCTCCTTCAACGACGTCGAGGTGCCCGCTGAGAACCTGCTTCGGCGAGGAAAACAAGGGCTTCAAGCTCGCGATGATGACCCTCGACCGCACGCGCCCCGGCGTGGCGGCGATGGCCACCGGCATCGCCCGCGCGGCGCTGGAGTTCGCCAGCGAGTACGCCAAGGAACGCGTCCAGTTCGGCGTTCCGATCGCGATGCACGAGGCGATCCAGTTCATGATCGCCGACATGGCGACCGGAGATCGAAGCCTCGCGCCTCTTGACCTGGAAGTCGGCCTGCATGCTCGACAACGGGGAACGCAACACGCTGGTCTCCTCGCACGCCAAGCGCTTCGCCGCCGATGCGGCGATGAAGGCGGCCACCGAAGCGGTCCAGATCT
>CAWDUK010000003.1:0-487866 GCA_963805565.1 uncultured Actinomycetota bacterium
AGCAGACCTTCGAGGACCGCTTTGTCGTCGCGGCGCTCGTGGGCGGAGTCCGGGTCGCCGCCCTGGGTGAGCTCGTGGTAGCGCACGGCCGGACGCGATGCGGTCGCGAGGTCGTTCCAGCGGTGGATCAACTTGGAGGCGCGTAGGCGCCGGAGGCTGTCGCGGACATCGCCGGGGACGCCGATCGCGCGGGCGATCTCATTTTCTGCCCACGGCCGCTGCTGGTCGATGTCGAGCATGAGGTTGAGGACGGCACGGTCAATCAGCGCGTGCGCCTCCAACCCGTCTGGAGTACGGTGTTTGTGCATGGGGAGTTACTGCTCCTTGTGTCACGGCGCCGGGGCAGTTGCGCTGCCGCCGGCGCCAAGTGTTCAGTTGTAGATAAAACGCGGACCCGCCTGGCGGCGAGCCCTTCTGCGCCCCCACCGCACGCCCTTGAGGCGTGCGATCATTGGGCGGCCGAAGGGCTCGCCAGCCGGGACCGACAGGCCGCTGGCTTTCAGTGCATGGCGCGACCGTACATCGGCCCGAGCGGACCGCGAGCGTGTGACAGGAAAGCGGCACAGAAGGGCACACTCCTGTCACAGTCGGGGTCGCGGGGCCGTTGTCAGCCGGCCCATTCCTCCGGCGGCGCACCGGGCTTCCACGCCTTCGTGACGCCGCCGCCCTCTTGGCGGAGGGCGTGGGCGTAGTCGGTGAGCTGGGTGTGGAAAGCGAGCTCGTCGCGCGGGTCTATGCCGGCGTCGTCGAGCTCTGAGCGCCAGATGGCTAGCGCGCACAGCATCTCGGTGTGGGGCTCGTCGTTCCACCAGTCGTCTTTGAGGTGCGCGAGGGCGCGGGGGTAGCGGCCGTGCAGCGCGACGATCTGGCCCCACATTTCTGCGCGCCAGTCGGGTCGCCGCCGTAGGGCTCAAGCCAGCGCGCGCGATCGCCTGCTCGCCGCCGACGATCACGGGTGCTTGTCGGAGCTGGCGGACCTTGCCGTCCTTGGCGGCCTGGGCGACGCCGTTGCGGATAAGCTGCCCGGCGAGCGTGGACTGCGGTTCGCCGGTGTTGGCGGCGAGCTCTTGGAGCTGGGCGGCTACGGGGTCGGGTAGGACGATCTGGATCTTGCGGCTCATCGTGTTCTCTCCTGTGTCGGTTGTGGTTGGACGATGCGGTGGATGGCGCGGGCGATCCCCGGCAGCCGGGTTCGGCTCGGGGCGATCGTCCGCTGGAAGCCCGGCCCGTATTCGGGGTCGGGCAGCTCGGGGTGCGCGAGCGAAGGTGTCTGCGCGTGGCTGCGGCTCATGTTCTCAGCGAGGCGATTGATCCGGTCGGTGTCGTGGCCTTCGACGCCGAGGTCGTCGCGGGAGACGTACCAGTCGGTGCCCTGCCGGGCGCGGGACGCCTCGACGTAGGCGGGCTCCTTGCTCGTCTGCCAGCCGCCGGTGACGACGAGCGTGCGGGTGACGGTCGCGCCCTGCGCGCGGTGGATGTGCTGCGCGTAGCCGAGCCGCAGGCGGGCGAGGTCGTCGCCGGCGAGTGTGCGCCATTGGCCGGTCACGTCGAACTCGACCAGCACTTCGCCGGCGTCGTTGATGTCGAGCACTTCGCCGCGGGCGCCGTTCTCGATGCGCTCTTGGCCGGGCTCGTGGTGCTGGTCGATCATCGCTACCCGGTCGCCGGCGCGGACGCCGTAGTGGACGCCTGGCACCTGGACTTCCAGCTCGCCGAGTTCGCCGCGCTCTGCGCGGTAGTGCTGCGCGCGGGCGTTCAGTCGGTGGATCTCCTTGTTGGAGGCGTCGGAGATCAGCGCGACCTCGTTGATCGATGGGTCTCGGTCAGCTTCGCCCAGTTCTGGACGGCCTGCTCGACTGCCTCGTCGCGGGTGTCCGCCATGTGCAGGCGACCCTCGGAGTAGTAGTGCGCCATCGCCCGGTCCGAGCGGCCGGCGCGCAGGTCAGCCCACGCGCGCTGTTCGGCCGGGTCGAGGGTGCGCCGCACGTTCGATAGCTCGGCGCTCGGCGCGATCTGGGTGAGCCGGTCGAACATGCCGCCGGCGCCGATCGAGGGCAGCTGCGCGGCGTCGCCGATCGCGACGAGCTTTGAGCCGGTGTGCGCCACGAGCTCGGTGAGCCGGTCGAGGCGGTCGGTGTCGGCCATCCCGGCCTCATCGAAGTAGATCGTCGTGCGCTCGTCGATCTGCAACTGGCCGCGCTCGACACGGGCAACGAGCGCGTCGAGCGTGAGCGTCTGACCGGCGAGCGCCGGGGTGTCCTGGCCGAGGCGCTGCGCGGTCGAGCCGGACACGGCGATCCCGAACGTGCGGTGGCCGGTCAGCTGCTCGGCGCGCGCCGCGGCGTCGATCACCACGCCCTTGCCGGTGCCGGCGGGGCCGACAAGGATCGCGCCGCGCTCCGGGCCGGTGATGACCTGAAGCGCGTGGGCCTGCTCGTCTGAGAGTCGGCCGCTGATCCGCTCGGCGACCTGATCGCCCGCGGTCGAGCGCGCGTGCTCGCCCACGTCACGGCCGGCGTCGCCGGCGAGCTCGCCGAAGCGCCGCTCGATCGCCTGCTCGCGGGCGCGCACCGCGAGCGTCGTCATCAGCCCGCCCTCAAGCGGCAGGATGCGCCGCTCGGCGATCATGCTCTTGGACAGCGCAAGCGCCTCCTTGGGCGCGAGCTCGCCGACGGACTGCTCAAGCAGGACGGCGCGCAGCTCGCCCGGCTCGAACGTCGCGGCGCGCTCGGTCAGCCGCTCCTCGACGCGATCCTCAAGCGCGCGCTCGGCGCGGCGTCTGGCGCTCAGCGTGCCCGATCGCCTGCGCCTGCCGGTCGGTGTACTCGAAGCGCGCGGCGGTCTCGTTCCAGACGAGTTGCAGATCGCCTTGGGTGACGAGCACCTTCGCCTTGCGGTTCTCCAGCTTGAGCGCGCGCAGCTCCCCGCGCTCGGGCGCCCGGCCCCACTTCGCGCGGAAGCGCTCGGCGGCCCTGGCGACCTCGCGGCTGCGCGCGGAGAAGGCGTCGAGCAGGCCGCGTGGCACGCCGGCGATCTCGAAGTAGCGGCCCTGCTTGCCGGTGCCGCGCTCGATCGCGTAGCCGCGCTGGGCGAGCTCGTGCGCGAGCGCCGAGCGGTAGTACGCGCCGAGCTCCCTGGCGGAGCGGAAGATCGGCCGGGAGGCGACCGCGACGATCCGCCCGTCCTCACGGACGGCGCTCGTGACGACCACATGGCTGTGCAGCTGCGGGTCGGGGGCGTCGCCCTCCATCACGCCGCGCGCGGTCGTGTGCCGGTACTCGGCGGCAATCAGCTCGACGGCGTGCTCCTCGAAGACTTGGTCGTGGCGACTACGGCGCACGGTGGGCACCGTCTCGGTCAGGTGCGCCATCGCGTCCTTCACGGCCGCGGCGTGCGCGGCCTCCATGTCGCGGCGCTGCGCCTCGTCGCCGAGCGCCCACACCGCCGAGACGGACTTCGGGGCGCTGAACGTCAGGTCGATCCCGCCGCCCCGGCCGCCGCCGGCGCCTTCCGCTCGCAGCCACTCGCCGGTGCGTGGGTGGCGTCCCTCCATGAGCGCGATGAACTCGCGACCCTCGACGGTCTCGCCCTCGATGCCGAGCCGGGCGAGCGTGTCGGGCGAGGCGAGCCATCGGCCGGGGGCCTGCGTGGGCTCGCCCTCGGGGCTGAGGTAGTAGTCGCCGCGCTCTGGCCGGATCGTCTTGCTCTCCAGTAGCGCGCGTACCCGCCGCCCTTGGCGGCACCGATGCTGGCTGCGGTCATCACACCCTCTAAGACCACGACCACGCCGAGGCGGCCAACGAATTGCACAGCGCTCGCAAAGCCCCTGCTGGGGCCTGCATCTAGTCTGTTCGGGCTTGGTGCTGTGCGCCGGGCGCGGCGAAGCCGAAGGCGAAGCAGCGCAGGCCGGAGGGGTGCGAAGGCCGCCGCGAAGCGGTCGGCCGTGCTGGCTGCGGCGAAGCCAGCAGTCCAGCGAGCAGTCCGTAGGCCGTAGGCGTGCAGTGCCGGGGTCGATCAGAGAGCCGACCGCAGGGAGGCTCGGTCACAGCGGGCGCAGCCCGCGCTATCTGAGGCCGTTGTCGGACCGCGCCGTCGGCGGTCGCCGGCGCGTGGGGATCGCGTCGTGGGCCGGCAGGCCGCGGAGTGCGGGCGCGAGCCCGCGCGAGGGCCAGCCGCCGAGCGGTGCCGGTGAGCGTCAGCGAGCGGCGAGCCGGTCTACGGCCGCCGGCCCTTTGGGGTCAGCGAGGCGGGCGGGACGGCTCCCATCTTCATCGCCGCGGCGGTTTCGCCCGTCGGCGGCGGCGCCTCTCCTTGGCTGCCTGCTCCACCGCCTCGACCAGCTCGCGGAGCGCTGTTGGCGCATCGGCGCCTTGGGCGGCGAGGGGCACGGCGATCTTGTCGGCCATGACCTGCGCCGTCACGATGCCGTCCTCGATCGACAGCTCCAGGCGTGCCGGGGTGAGGCCCGGCAATTCGGCCAGCAGCTTGACGAGGACGCGCAGGTCGGCATCGGTCGTTGGACGCTCGGCCGGCGCGCTCATGTGCTCGTCTCGTAGCTGAGCGCGTGGCACTCGCTTGGAAGCTGCTCGCCGATCCGCCCGGCGTCAGGCGCCTCGACGGGCGGGCGCGCGCCCTCGGAGCGGTTGTCGAGCAGGCACACCGGGACGGGCATCGTGGCGGAGCATAGATGCCGATGGCTGGCGTGAGCGCGCATCAGCCGAGTTCGATTTCGTGGGGGCTGCCGCCAAGGCCCTCGCGGACGATGAGCGCGAGAGTCTTGGTGTGAATCCAAGGCGTCGGCTCGGTCTCGCCTCCCTCGGGCTTCAAGCCGATACGGCGCGCGAGCCAGCTCGTCTCTCCGCTGACGTTCCCGCGGCCGTCGCGCTTGAAGCGACCGCAGCGCAGCGCGATCTGGCTGTAGCTCATCTCGCCATGCGCGACCTTGCGCTGGACAGCTTCGCGCAGGCCGCGGTTCAGCAGTGTCGAGCTCTCGTCCAAGCGGTCAAGCTCGGCGCGCAGCCCGCATACCGAAGGGCGGTCCTCCCCACCAGGAGCGGCGAGGGCGTTGATGGTGAGGCTGCGCGCCGGCTCGTAGTCCTCAAGGGCGCCGACGACCTCGCGCAGCGTGAGGACGGCGAAGTCCTCCTCGCGGCCGTGGTGGCGAGTGCGCGTCCAGCACAGCGCGCGGCACCGCTCGCCGTCAGAGACCGCCCGGATGCGGTAGGAGTCGCCAGTGGCGTCCAGAAGCGGCGCGTCCGACGGTAGTGGCGCTGCCCTGGGAGCCGGCCGCGACATGATCGGCGGACCCAGCTCCAGGTCTTGCACGGTGACTCGTCGGCAGCGACCGCGCGTTTCGTCGGCGAGGTACATCTCGCAGAGGACGTGTGCGTTCTCGGGCGGCTCGTCGGCGGCCAGGTGCGCGATCAGGCGTGCGTCGGCGTGCGTCCATGCGAGCCGGTCGATGACGAGCGTGCTCCCGGCCGCGCCGCGCACGGTGACGAGCTCGCGTGCCTCGCCGCTGTCGGGATCGGCGTAGCGGCCGAGACGAGCGCGATGGCGCTCGATGGGTTGACCGACCTGGGGCTCGGGTGCCGTGAGAGTGTTCATCACTCTCCTTTGGGGGCGCCGACCTGCTGGGATGCGGGCCGTGGTCCGATCCCGATGCACGCGCAGCGTGCGATGATCGGGAGGACACGGCCGCACTCGCTAGTCGCCTATCTCGTCCGGTGCGCTGTGGCCTTCGGGCGCGAGGCGGTAGCCGATGCTCCGCACGTTGGGGATCAGTCCCTCAGCTCCCGCGCGTGCGAGGGCACGCCGCAAACGGGAGGCGTGCGAGTGCAGGGTGCGCGTCGCGACAGTGGAGTGGTAGCCCCACACGTCGCGCATCAGCTCGTCTTGGGTGTAGACGCGGTGCGGATGGCGTGCAAGGTGAGCGAGCAGCGCGTATTCCATCCGGCGCAGCGGAACCGGAACCGCGCCTACGCTCGCACGGCACGCCTGGGTGTCGATTTCGAGCACACCGAACTGGATCAAGGTTGTGCGGTCGATCCTGCCCCGACGTAGAAGTGCGCCAACGCGAGCCAACAGCTCTGCGTACTCCCAGGGGGTTCGGAGTACGTCATCGGCGCCGGCGCTGAAAGCGCGAAGCGTCTCCGCCACGTCCTCGTTCGTCGTCACCCAAAGGACACGAACGTCGGGGTTGACGTGTGGGCCGAGCTCGTCCGCGCGCAGCGAGCGCAGGACGGCGAGGCTCGCAGCGAGGTCTCGCGTGGGACCGAAGATGATGAGGTCCGTGTCGTCTTCTGCGAAGCGTGCCTTGACGACACCCGTGTCCTCAGCGCGGCGCAGCAGAAACCCGTCGAGAATCAGGTCCTCGGCGAGCACATCGTTTCGTTGCCCCTCACCAATGACCAGCAGCGTCGCAGCCCTGGCGTTCATCACGAGCCTCCAATCACGGCGGCCATCAGCGCGTTCCGACCTCGAAGCGATAACCGCCGACGCTGACGAACAGCGTCCATCCGCGGCGCTCGACACCGCCATGACGGCTGCGTTTCCGCATTAGCTGGACCGACCACGGATGCCAGCCACGGTGGCCTCGGCTGCTGTGGATCACACGCGACTGGGCTACCCAGTGCGAATTGCGCATCGGCGTCTTGTAGGTCCGCATCATCTTCTCCTTTCACGCCCGGAGCGCCCCATCAGGGCACTGTCCTTTCGGGTCGAACAGCCCCGCCCAGCGCGGGGCCTACCCCGACCCCCTGCACGCGGAGCGTGCGACAATCGGGGAGGGCGGCCCCGCAGCGCCGGCTAAGCATCTGCGCCCAGCTGCTCAAGCTCGCGCCTGATGCCGCTGCTCGCCATCGGGATCGCATCCAGCCTGTGTGCCTGCTCGATGTAGTCGGCGACCAGCGCCTTCAGCGCCGAGTAGCCGTCCTGCTCCAGCTCGCGCTCCACGAGATAGGAGCGCCCGCCGCCTGCGGCGGGTCGGTCGGTGATCCGCACGCCGCCGTTGATGCGCTGCCCGTAGAGAACGCGCTCGCCGCTGCTCACGTCGTAGCGCGCCAGCTCCGTGCGCTCGCCGGTCCGTCGAGGCTCGCTACCGTCATCGAAACGCAGGCACTCGCAGTAGGCGATCGGGCCATCGCGTCCTTCATCGAAGGCACCGATCAGTTCGGTTCGATGCTCGACATCCAGACAGCGTGTGTCTCCTTGGCTGCTGTGCCTGCTCAGGCGGTGCCCGCAGACGCAGAGGGGATCATCGACCGGCGCCTGGCTCCAGGCGGCGGTTGAGCCGTAGCCGGATACCTCGTGGTCCGCTACCGCCGTGGCGTAGACAAGGTTGCGCTCGTCGGTCTCCTCCGTCTCCGAAGGAGGGGTGCAACCTGAGTCCTTGAGCTCAACTAGGCGCTCGATTTCACGGCTTGCCCGCCAGCGCGTCTTGGGGTAGGTGAAACTCGTGCCGGTCTGCTCCGCAAGAGATTTCAGAAAGCGAAGCTGCCGATCGGTAGGACGGTTTTTGGTGGTCGATAGGCTCATTTGTTCTCCTGTTGGTCGGGGTTGAGCACGCCCCGGCCAGAGCGGGCCGGCGAGGCGAGTCAAGCCCTGTCCCGTCAGGGATCGCCGCAGGCGACGCGCAGCGCAGGGCTTTACGCGCCGCAAAGCCGGTTTGCTGGCCTTAAGGGGTGCGCTCGATCTCGGCCGGACTGGAGGGAGCCCGTTGACAGCGCCCTGCCGTCCCTTCGGGCCTACCTGTTGACCTCCGCCGCACGCGACATCGTGCGTGCGTCCAAGACTTCTTGTGACAGTCCCTCCGCGTCGGTGAGCTCGTCTTGAAGAAAGTAACCATGAGCGCTGAATGATTCGCGGCAGCTCTCGCACCGTGAGGGCATCTGGTCACGTTGAATGGGTTGTACGTGACCGCAGCGCATACAAACGAGGTTTGTGTGAGCACACATTTTTGCGACTTGGCCTTTCGTGTCGTAGCAGCCGCTCGTTTGCGGGCGCCGGTGGCAGTCCATCCCGCACCCCGCAGGGGTGCGATGCTGATGGCTGCCGGCGCAACGCAGGCCCGCCGGTGAATACGGCGAAAGCTCGTCAGTCGTGATCGCGCTGCGCGAGAAGACGATCGCGCCAGCGCACGGCATACCGAACGCAGCTGGAGCAACGCTGGTGCTGACAGGACGGAAGCGGCGCGTCGTAGCGTGCCTGTAGGGACCAGGCGGTCGAGTCGGCCGAGGCCAGCGCCTCCGCGCATCCAGCCAGGCCGCGCGTCTTCACGCCGAAGGCGTGCAGCGCGAAGCCCCTCATCGCGAGCGCCCACAGGATGTCCTCAACCTGCCGGCTGCCTTGGCGCGAGCAGATCGAGCCGACGCCGACTCGCGGCTCACGGGCGAGGTCGATACCTTCGGCGGCGTAGAGGGCGGCGCAGCGCTCGTAGTCGGTCAATCGCCAGCCTTGGAGGACTGGCACAAAGGGAAGCTCAGGGGCGCGCTGGCGGAGCTCAACGAAGTTGGCGACGGTGCGCCGCTGGTGCTCTTTGACCGTGAGACCCGTGCGCGCGAGCGTGGCGGGCTCACACATCCAGTCCATCGCGAAGGCGAACTCAAGCCGACCGATCTCCTGCGCGTACCGACGGGTGGCCGCGATGTACTGATCGACGCTCGTCAGCCAGCGGCCGTGAAGTTTCAGTTCGGAGTAGCCACCGGAGTCGAGCGCCCAGCCGGCCGCCGCGCGCGGCAGCCGCGCACAACGCGACAGGCGCCGGTGGGAGATAAAGAGAGGCCCGATCCCGAGCCGCAGCCAGCCCGTTTCGTGCGTTCCGAGGTAAAATCTCATCGTCCGCCGCCCAAGCGCTTTCCGCTCACGCCGCGAGCGCGAGCCAGCCTTGCCGCTCGGACTCGCTCGCGTTCGCCAACCGCACCAACACATCGCCGTGGCAGGGCCGCGGCGCACACCAACAGCCGAGCACCAACCCGCGCAGCTCATCGAGCGAGGCCACCAGCGCATCGTTTTCGCGCAGCCACCTTTCGTATAGCGCAATGCACTCGCCGCGTGCGCCGTGCGTGCCCACCACGAACGGGTTGCCCCACTTCGAGGGGCGCCCGATGTAAACGTGGTGGCGCTCGCGCTTGCGATGCACCGCACGCGGCGCTCCGAGATTCACCTGCGCTGGGACGAGTAGACCGCTGTTTCGCCTTGAGTACCTATTCACCGCTTCTCCTTTTGGGTCGTGGTTGAGCACGCCCCGGCCTGAGCGGGCCGGCGAGGCGGGTCAAGCCCTGTCCCGGCAGGGATCGCCGTAGGCGACGCGCAGCGCAGGGCTTTACGCGGCGGAAAGCCGGTTTGCTGGCCTTAAGGGGTGAGCTCGGCCACGGCCCTGAGAAGCGGCAGTGGACTCACTAGGCCCAGCGGTCTACTCGTCAGTCCCGCAAGCTGAAGTGAAGCTCCCGCCAATTGCGAATGCGACACAGGCAACCGTTGGCTGCGCGAAACCGTGAGCCGCCCTCGTAGGTGAATGTGCGGTGTACCTCGGCGTTGGTGAACGTGAGCGGATCGGCGAACACGACGCTCTGCCCCTTGCGTGGAAGTGGCTTTGCCAGGCGGGCGCGGCAGCGTTCGCGCCACTCGCGCGCGTGGTCGTTGCTCGGTGTGCTCAGCAGGTCGAGGATGCGCGCGGGGCAGCCGTCCTCGACCGGCCCCATGTCCTCGCTGACAGGCTTGGTGTAGAGGAGACCCTTCTCACGCTCGGTGAGCAGCACGAGGCCGAATATCTCATCGCCCTTGTGTGCTCGAACGGCTGCGTAGACGACCTTGCCGTAGCGCACGGCGTCGATGACGCGCGCGGCGAAGTCCGCGCCAAGGTCGAACTCGATCGCAGCGCGCGCGGTGAACGGACCTTCAAGTTGTCCAGCGGTCCAGCCCATGATTCCTCCCGTGGATTCGGCGACCCGCCCCGACGGCGGGCCTTTGCCCCTCCCCTGCACGCCCTGGGCGTGCGACCATCGGGGGAGGCAAGGCACCGCCGCCGGTCACGGTCACTTGCTATGCAGCGGCCGGGACCTGCTCCTCCTCGGACTCGCTGGCGTCCTCGGTGTCCGCTTCGGTCGCGCGCTGCTCCTGAGCGTCACGCAGCCTGCCGGTCTCGGGATGGAACTCACCCCACACGAGGTCGGCATCGGCGATTGCTCGATCGAGCTCGTCGCCGTCCAGCTGGTCGAGGCGGTCACTGACTCCATCGAGGCGAGCGAGGGCCTGTGCGATCTCGGTCTCGCGGCGGGCGTTCTCCTCGTCCTTGGCGATCCGCTCGGTGAGGATGTCATCGAGCGCCGGCAGCTGGCCCTCCTTGATGCGTTCCCTGACGATCGCGTTCAGGTCGCGCTCGGCGGCTGCGGCCAGCGGTCCGTTGAAGTGCAGCGTGTAGTAGCTGCGCCGCTGCGTGGCGATGACCTCCTCATCGGCCAACGACGCGAGCGCGATCAACGTCAGCGCCCGGCCGGCGATGTCACCCGCCGCCTGCGCGTCTGCCAGGTAGCGGCTCGCGCGCTCGTGCGCCTCCTGCGCCTCCAGGTAGACGGTCTTGGTGTCCCCGTCGCCCTGCGAGCTCTGGCTGATCCAGCCGGGCAACGCAAGCCGAGCGCCCCGCGCCGCGATTCCCCGCAGCTCGCCGCTGAGGTTGACCGAAGCGAGGATGCGAAGGACCCGCTCATCGACCTTGATCCGCGGCAGGTACTTGAACACGAGCAGTCCGACCGCTTCGTTGAAGCGGGTCGCCTTCTCGCGCTTCTCCTCTTGCTCTTTGCGCTGGGCCTTCGCCTCCTCCTTGATGCGCGCCTCGCGCTCCTCGACGGTCTCCGTCTTGGCGCTCTCGCCATCGGAGCCTGCCTCGGGAGCGCCTGACGGCGGCTGGGCGGCGCTGCGCATCCGCTCGGCGTCGCGTTCGGCCTTGATCCGCGCGCGCACCGCCTTGAGGCTCTGAGCGATGTGGTCCTCGGCGAGCGCGTCGCCGACATCCTGGCCGACGATCAGCTGCGACCAGCCCCCGATCTCGTGAACCGCCTTGAGCCGGCGTGCGTGCTCGACCACATCGGGGGTGAAGGACACCGATTCGAGCTTCCGGCCGGTTGCCTTCTCGTAGGCAATCAGGTTCTTCGCTGCCTTCTCGCCGAGGGTGAACGCCCCGACGGGGTAGCGGCGGTTGGACTGGAACATCCCCGCCGGCAGCGGCTCGGTGTGGAGTACGCCGAGCGACAGCGCATCGTTGGCGAACTCGCTCCAGGCGGGCGCTTCGTCACCGTCCTCGGCGTTGAGCACAGCTGCGACGGCGTTACGCGCAAGCTCCTCGTGGATTTTGCAGAGCTCCGCGAGAGCCTTCACGGCCAGCAGCGGGATCGTCTCCCCGGCGACGAGCCTGCTCAGGGCGTCCGGCAGGGCGAGGATCGTCAGGTGATCCCTGATCCGCCGTTCGCGGGAGCTGCGCTTGGCCTTGCCGCCCAAGCGCTCGGCGACACCGCGAACGTTCAATCCGCAGTCGAGCATCGCCTTGTAGCCCTGCGCCCGCTGGAGTGGGTTCAGGTCGCTGCGGACCTCGTTCTCGATCATCGCGTCCGTCAGCAGCTCCAACCGCTCGGCCTCGTCACCCGCGCCGGCGGGCAGTACGTTCGCGGGGATCTCGGTCAGCTCTGCTTTCGTGGCTGCGCGGTAGCGCCGCTCACCCGCGATGAGCAGGTAGTCCTCGCCGTCGGTCGCGCGAACGAGTACCGGCTGAAGGCAGCCGCGCTCGCGCATCGTCTCGGCCATCGCGTCGAGCTCGGCGTCGATGATCTCGCCACGCGGGTTGAAACCCTCCTGCACGGTGATCCGCGAAAGCGGAATGTGACGCAGCTCGGCGCGGCCGTGCGCGCCGTTGGTGTTCTGGGTGGTGCTCGGGGCGGCCATAAAGGCCCTCCTTTTTCACGCAGGGCTCCCCCCAGCGGGGAGCCGTCCCCGACCAACCCGCACGCGCAGCGTGCGAAAATCGGAAGGGGCCGGCTCGCGCTGCGCCAGTCGGTCGCAGGCGCTATCTCGATCGGGGCTGGCGCGGCTGTCAGCGCTCGTCGCGCTCTAGCTGCTCAAAGGCGTCGTCGGGCACGTCGATCACCGTGTCGTAGCCCAGCGCCTTGAGGTGTTCGAGAACGACTCCGACGTGCTCATAGACGCACTCCCTAACCCTGTCGTTGGGGTTGAGGTTCTTGTGCTCGTGATCGTCGGTCCGCATGACGGGATGGTGGCCGGGAGGTCCGAGCGTGAGATGCGCCACATGGGTCGGCACGCCCCTATGCCCGGTGAAGGTGGACGTGAGCTCGAACGCGAGCTCCGGGTCGGGCAGCGTCGTCGCGATCACGAGGGCGCGGGGGCCGACGCGAGCGGCGATCGTCTCGCTCTGGACCCGGCGGCCGTCGAGCTTGACTTCGAGCGCGATCGTGCGTTGCGTGCTCACGGCCCGCTACGGTAGCGCCCGCCTGGGAGACCTTCTTTTCGGCGGCGCTGGCGCGAGCCGTCGATGCCGGGCCGCGGCTAAACTCGTTGTCTCATCGCGCCGGAGTAGCTCAGTTGGTTAGAGCAGTGGAGTCATAATCCAAAGGTCGCAGGTTCGAGTCCTGCCTCCGGTACTTTCGAGCTGGCGGCGGCCGGCGAGACTGTAGGCGGTCAGTATTCGGCGGCGATGACGCCGTGCTCGATGGTGTGAGCGCCCGTGGGACGGTAGGCCGGGCCTCGGCTGTGGTGGAGCCAGTTGATGATCTCTTGCGGTGGCGGGAAGTGGCGCAGAACGTCAACGTCGATCCAGCGGTATCCGCAGCGCTCGCACTCGAAGTAGCCGGGGCACGGTTCGGTGGGTACGTGGCGGTGGCCGTCGTGGGGTTCGTTCGGGCGTTGTGGCATGTGATCCTCCTGGTAGAGCGTCTTCTCGCATCGGGCGAGACGATCGGCTCGGCAGGCCGAAGGGCCTCGGCCGCGCCGTAGCGGATGCGGAGGCGCACATAAGGCCGGGCCGCGGAGCGGTGCCCGATCGCGAAACGCGGGAAGACGCTCGTACAGCGAGGAGCTGCTTGCGCTCGAACGAGGCCCCGACGGTGACGATCGCACGCCGGAAACGGGCGCCGGATGGGCGAAGCGCAAGGGCTGTGGCGGGCGAGGTCTAGGAGCCCGGGTCAGTAACGCGTCCTCGCCGTCGACTAACGGCGCGGCACGGGAGCGATGAGGACTACGCCTCCCGGCTCCCGGGTGAGCGTCGGGTGTCCGGTCCTCATTTAGAGTGTCCCGCGAGCCTGCTGGCTGCTGCTTTTCGCCGCTCGCGCTCAGGTTGCGCCGACCAGGGCGAGTCCGCCGGCGCGGTGGAGCTTGAGCAGGTTGTGGATCGCGCAGTGGAAGCGCCATTGGGCGCGGGCTGCGTGCTTGCCACGCAGCAGCAGCCGCCGCGCGTCCTGGACGGTGTGCATCTGGCCGAACACCGGCTCGACGATCGCCTTGCGTCGGGCGTAGACGGCGTGCCCGTCCTTGGTTTTCAGCTTGCGTGCCATGCGCTGCTTGGGGGTCGCGTTCTTCGGTATCGGCCCGCGTGGCGCGGGCGCGGGCGGCTCTGAGCGCTTGAAGCGGCCGGTCGCGATGAACGGATCAAGGCCGTGAGCGGCGGTGATCGTGACGTTCTCCTGGGAGAAGTAGCCGGCATCCGCGGTCAGCGCCGCACCCTCCGGTAGCTCGCCACCGACCGCGTCGAGGTTCTCGGCGAGCTGGTCAAGCGCCGGCTCGAGCTGCTCGGCATCGGGCGCCTGATCGCAGAGCTCGGCCGCGAGGATCACCTGCGTCTGGGAGTCCACGAGCGCCTGGCCGTTGTAGCACTGGTGAAAAGAACCGTCAGAGGTCTTCATGATCTTTGACTCGGGATCGGTGAAGTTGCGCTGCGCTTTGGGCTTCGGCGCGAATGGATCGCGTCCGCTCGGCGGGCGCCGGGGCTTCTTGCCCTGTGCCCGCATCTCAGCGCGGCGCGCCTTCTCGCGCTCGGCGGCCTCAGCCTCAAGCGCCGCCTTGGCCTCGCGGATCACCTCGAGGCGCTGCTCGCGCCGACGCAGCTCCCGCGGCAGCTCATCGCCGCGATGCTCAGGACCGAAGCGCTCGTCCTCCTCGGCGTCGGTGCGCTCGGCCTCGGCCAGCAGCGCGTCGACGTTCTTGCGCAGCGCGGCGATCTCGCCCTCGAGCTGGACCTCCTTCTTGACCATCCGCTCGTAGCTCATCGCCTTGTGCCGAGACGCGTTCGCGCGCAGCTTGGTGCCATCCAAAGCGAGTGTTCCCAGCCCGATGAGCCGTGCCTGCTTGCACAGCCTCAACGCCTGCACGAACAGCTCTGAGAGCGCCTCCAAGTGACGTGCCCGAAACCGCGCGATCGAACGATAATCCGGGTGCTGGCCGGCGCACAGCATCCGCGCCGCCACATCGCGATAGCTCGCCGCCTCCAGCTTGCGCGAGGAGGCCACCCCGCCCGCGTAGCCGTAGATCAACAGCTTGAGCATCAGTCGCGGGTCATATGGCGGGTAGCCCCGCTCCTCCTCATAGGCCGCATAGATCGGCGAGAGGTCCAGCGCCGACTCCACCAGATCTGAGACGAAGTGCGCCAGATCGCCCTCCGGCACCCACTCAGAGAGCACCGGCGCCATCAACAGCACCTGATCGGGGTCATACGCCCGGAAGGTCTTCTCTTCGCCCGCCGCCCGGCGCTCGCCAACTACCGCCGACGCCTGCACCTCCACCAGCCGCTCCTGCGTCACCGCCGACATGACAACCTCCGCGTCGAGAACAACGGAATCGTCTTAAATCCGCCGGACGCCACCGCGACGGTTACTGACCCGGGCTCCTAGGCCGACGGCGATGTCTCGCACCTCGAACGCGAACTCGACCATCACAGTGCTGATGAACCCCGGCCAGCGGTCGGGTGCACCGAGAACACCCCACTCATTGGAGGCGCGAGGCTGTAGCAACCACCGCTTGATGCCCTCAGCGTCGGCATGAGCGCTGCGACTGTAGAGATCAAACATCTCTCGATCGGCGTGCTTGGCAACTAGGCGATGGGGAGTGCTTGGCGCAGGCCCCACCAACCACTGACGAGCGTGCTCTCCACTGTCGTCCTCTAGGATCGCCTTCATACGACTGTGAGCCTCCGTCAGCAGGCGCTTGAGTCCAAGCGTCTCGGGCTCATAGCCGGTCGCCGCGAGCGCCATCGCAGCTCGGGTAGCGCGGTGCGCCATCACTCCGAGAAACAGCAGAGCGGTAGCAACGAGATGTGACGCGGGGACCGGGTCCTCGTCGAACTTCGGGAGATCCGACTGACAGAGCACCCAAGAGAGAACGTCTGTTGCCTGTCGCACGACGGCAAGTATCGGCAGATCGGAGTCGACGCTCGCGCGGAGTCGCGCCTCGGCTGCGTCGAAGTCGGCGGCTGTCGGTGCCGGGTTGCCTTGCATATTTCGGGCTCGGCGGCTATGCGACCCAGCGGGCGTCTGCGAGCTCGTGCTTGTACTTGCCGGTGGCTAGATACGCGTGCAGGCGTCGCCCTGCTGCCAGCGGGCGGATCTTGCCCGCGGCTTGGTTGGGTGTCCTTGCCTCGGTGGCATAGATCTCGCAGTAGTTGGGGTCCTCCGGAGAGACTGCGGGGTCGGTCGCAAACACGAGATACCCGCGGCGGCGTGCCCGCTCATCGTTGACCTTGGCGATCCGCTCGTTCTCCTGCTCAAGCTCGCGAGCCCACGCAAAGAGATCGATCTGGGTGTCGGTAGGTGGTGGCATGGATCAAGCCCCTCCCTTAGAGCTTAGGAGCTATCTTCCCACCGGCTTGGGACGGTACGCGCGCCCACGCTATGACTTGTCCTTGTCGCCTGCGGCGATGAAGCGTCGTAGACCATCGAAGTCTTGTCCGGTGTAGGCGTCGAAGGTCGCTTGGCCGACCTTCACGTAGGCCCATTCGCGGCCCGCGAGGCGTGTTGCGTCCTCGCACCAGCGCCGGGCGCGGCGGTCCTTGAGGGCAACATCGAGATCTTCTTGGCCCTTGGTCTCGATGATCAGGCAGCTGTCGTCGGTCAGCCGCACGACGAAGTCGGGGTAGTAGTAGCGCAGGGCGCCTGCGTTGGAGATGTACTCCAACGCGAAGCGGCTGTTCATCGTGAGCTTCGCCCAGGCGGTGACGTCGGTCGCCCGATCGAGGAACTGTGCGAAGCGGCCCTCCAGGGCGTTGTCGACGGGTGTGAGGTTGAAGATCGTGTGCTTGCCCTCGACCGTCTGGCGAGACCAGGGGAATGGTGGGGTTTGGGAGAGCCGGAAGGCGTTCTCGGTGATCGTTGGTTCGCGCTCGACGATCGCGAGAGCACGGATCGCCTCGCCAAATGCGTTCTCAACGAGCTTTTGGGCATCGTTCTCTGCCAGCCGGCGCAGGACAACCTTGTCGTCCAGCTCGACGGACTGCTCGAACACACGGGTCTTGAGGTAGTCGCGGACCATCGGCGCGAGCGTGGCGAAGGCACCAGAGAGCCGGTCGACTCCGGCGGCCTTGGCGACGCTGCGCGTGTAGTAAGTGATCACGCCGGAAGGGTCCTCTGCGTAGGGAACGAGGAACTCGTACTCCTCGATGACGCCCTTGTCGATCAGGTGCATGCCGCGGTACTGCACGTACTCGTCTGGCTGCACATCGGGTACCGCGAGTCGATGCCCCGGATCGGGCACGTCGCTTGGATTTAGCTGGCTCAGGGCACTGTCTGAGCGAGCCAGAGCACGCGTGAGCTGCGGGATGACGATGTCAAAGCGGCGCTTGGCCTCGTCGGCAAAAATCGTCACTGCTCCGGGCTGGATCTTGTCGGCGTCCTCGCGCTCGATGACGAGGCCCCCGTCGAGCTCTGTGTTCCAGAGGTGGCGGAAGGCTTCGTGCTCGATCACGACCACACGCTCGTCGAATCCTGAGCCGGGCGGGGTCATCCGACGCAAGCCACGCCCGAGGGCCTGCTCGGGGAGGATCTTGTTCGCGGCGGTAAGAGCCCTCAGCGTGACAATCACGCACACGTTTCGGACGTCCCAGCCCTCACGCAGCATGAGGACGCTGACGATGCAACGGATGGGGCTATCGGGTCCGTCCACGTCGCGTGCTGCGCGCCGAGCCAGATCGAGGTCGTCCTTGGTGATCTCACCCGAGCGGGTGGTATGGATGACAAGCAGCCGGTCGCCGGCGAAGTCTGGAAGCTGGCGCAGATAGTCGCCTGCCTCATCGGCAGCAAGCGTGTTCTCACACATCACAAAGAGGACCGGCCGCTTACCCGACGGTGAGAGCGTCTCCTGGAACGCCCTCCATCGACCTACAGCGACATCGAGCCACTGGCGGTTGCGCTGAAAGGAAGTATCCCCCAGCTCGACCTCAGCGCCCTTGACCTCTCCGATAATCGGAGTCTTGACGATCCCGTCGGCGACGGCCTGCGCCAGCGGATAGTCGACCACCACATGGCGGAAGACGCCACCCTTCTCGTACTTCGGGGTGGCTGAGAAGTCGAGTTGCGAGACGATGCCTGCACCGGGATCGTCCGGTGCTCGTTTTCTCAACTCGGCGTGCAGCCTCTCGATCGTCTGATTCCAGGTGAGTTTCTCATCGTGGACGTGATGGGCCTCGTCGTTGACGACCATCACTCGCTGGTGCTCTGAGATGGCATCGAAAAGGCGCTCGGCGGAGGATGCGTCGACATCGCGGTTGACACGCGGCCCGACCATCGCCTCCACCGGATTGGGAGCCGTTTTGTTCTTGCCGCGTGCCGTGGACGGCTCGTACAGCCGCTGGATATTCGTGAGGTACAGCACGCCGCGTGCCGTCACCGGGGACGGATCGTCCTGCAAGAGCACGGCGAGGTCAAAGTCGTGCGACCACTCGGGCGGGACCAAGGGATCGCGCAGGAAGGTCGCTCCGTCACCGAAGTCGGACTTCAAGCGCTCGAACACGATCAGGTTCGGTGCGATCACGAGGAACGAGGTCGTCATTGGCGAGTCGGACTCATAGAGCGCGTGGAAGTAGGACCAGACGACGCAGAGGCTCATCGCCATCGTCTTGCCCGAGCCCGTCGCCATCTTCATCGCCAATCGCTGGCGCTTGGTTTCACCAGGCTGGAGTGTCATCCCGTGCTGGGCATACTCGAGCAGGTCGACCAACGCGCGAACAGGCTCGATCTCAGTCAAGTAGATGAACGTCTCAACGGCCTCGCGCTGGCAGAAGTAGAAACGGAAGGGCTGACCATCATCGGAGCGATGCTCGTCAGCGAACCAGAAGCCCAGTAGTCGCCGAGAGGTCGTCGAAGCCTTGGGATAACCCTGCGCGCGCCAGGCATCGACATGCGCTCGCACTCCGTTCACTGCGTAGGTGCCCTCGCTAGGCTTGCGCCGCTCGGGAAGGGCGTACGGGTCACTCGCCGGAGCCGTAGGCTCCTCCGGGCTCATTTGATGCGAACCTCGGCCAGCTTGGTCGTGTCGTTGCCAAAGATGTCGATGATCTTCACGACTACCGCGTACGTGCCGGCCTTCGGATACTCGTGCCAGTCGCTCTGGGTTGCGAGCGCAGGGTTCTCACGAGTCCGGTATGCCTGCCACTGATTATGGAAAACGTCGTCGCTGAAGTCGAAGTCCACCGACCAGTAGTCGATGAGGTCAGACCACGCCTCAATGCTCTCCCGGACCTTCTGTGGGATGAGATCCTCGCTCGGGATAGCAAAGTCTTTGAGCACCACACACGCCTCCTGGCCTTTGCGACGAACGTCGAGGTCGACAAACGCGAGCTCAAAGAATCGCACCGCATCCGCCATCTGGCGCTCCATGACCTCCCTTGGAATCTGTCGCGGTCTCAGATCAAGCCCGCGACGCCTCGCGCGCTCGGAGATGGTGTCGTGGAGTCCCATCTCCCACTCCCAGCCGAGCAGATCACACGCCTCGATCCCGTTGTCGGCCATCTCGTCCATTACGTCCTCGGTCTCATCGATCGTGACTGGCGCATCCGTGGCGCCGACGTGGACCATCCGCTCGGCCTTGCGGCCGTGCAGATGGATGAAGCCCTCAACTGGCTCTGCGTTGTAGAAGGCCAAGATCGTGTCCAGGTACGCACGCAACGCTCCGTTGCCCGACTCGATCTGCCACCGCTGACGCTCGTATGAGCCCAGGTTCTTGATATCGAATGGGCGGCAGTCTGGGACGTTGAGGAGACGCTTTCGCGTGGTGTGGATAGCGAAGCGGCCAAGGTCACATCCGATCCAGCTTCGCCTGAGTTTCTCCGCGGCGACCAGTGCCGTACCCGATCCACAGAAAAGGTCGGCGATCAGGTCGCCTTCGTTTGATGCAGTGGCGATGATGCGCTCCGCGACGGTTAGCGGCTTCTGTGTCTCATATCGAACGTTCTCTGTCTTATCGGCTGGTTGCAACATGGAGAGGCGCCAAACGTCGTCGATCGTCCGTTCAGTGCTTTCCTGGTACAGGACCTTTCCAGTGACCGGGTCCTTGGCATTGACTATCGCTTGCTTCTCCTTGTCCCAAACCCGCTTGATCTGCTGAACCGGTTTGTCGCGGACCTCCTTCTGGCGGTTGAAGGTGTATGAGGCACTCTTGGAGTACCAGAAAATCACGTCGTGATTTGAGGCAAAGCGATTAATGTTGCCTTGGTACTTGTTGTAGTACCACCAAACGATCTCATTTAGAAAGCGGTCAGATCCGAAGATCTCGTCGAGAAGCACCTTGACATAGTGACCTTGATGCCAGTCAAGGTGAACAAATAGAGAGCCATCGTCCGCAAGCAACTCATGGATGAGCACAAGGCGTTCGTAGAGCATCGTCAGGTAGGAGCTCTTTCCCCCGCCCCAGGTATCGCGATACGCATGCTCCTCAAGAATCGAGGGCATCTTCTCGATTGATCCGTCGCCGACGGACACCCGGTACGTGAAGTCGGCGCCGGTGTCGAATGGCGGATCGATGTAGATGAGCTTGACCTTGCCGGCGTAGTCTGCAAGGAGGCTGCTCATCACCAGCTTGTTGTCACCCCAGATGAGCAGGTTCCGCTCGGCCGTCTGCGGGTCGTCGCCGCCGAACAGTGCGCCCGTGTCTCGCTCACGAGTCGCTCGGGACTCGTTGATGGTCTCGACCGTCTGGAAGGGCAGGTGGATGCGCTCAACGCGCTCGGGCTTGCCGTCCCACTCGAGGCGCACGGTCATGAGGCCGCCTCGTCAGGGGTCGCTGGGAGGTAGCTGCGGGGCTGGACGCGCATCAGGCGGACATCTTGGCGATCACGTCGGTCGCAAGCGTCCGCGGCTTGTGGGACCGAGCCGTGCGACGGCCATAGGCTCAAGGCTGTCCGGCCACTGAAGGTCGCTGGCCGCCGGCTGCCGGCAAGATTGATCCAGGTCCAGGAGTACGGAGGAACCAGGGTCGGCGCGTTGGGAGCAAGCTGAGGCGCTGATCGTTCCGTCTGCCCCAGGACATACGAATATGGGGCTGCCATGCGTTCGCAGCTTTCCCGCCGGGCGGGGCTTCGTCACCCTCGCCCGGCGGGGCCGGTTTTGACGTCCGGACTCTCTGGTTGTCTATGCCACGACGGTCAGCGGTTGACCCCGCAGTGCGATGCCCGTCAACGCGAACGCAAATCAAGCAGCTACAGCACCAGGAGGTGCTCACTATGTCTACCGCCTTGATGTGCCCCATGACCGCCAGTGACGCGCTGGGCCGCCTCGATGAGGTCCTCGACCTCATCGGTATCCGTTCCAAGCTCTCCGATCCGGAGGAGGGCAAGGGCTATGGACAGCCGCGACTCGACCTCATGGAGGCCGAGTACCGCAAGTTCCTGGCGATGCACCTCGCGCATCCAGAGTCCGAAGTCGTCCCGTGCAAGATCGTCGATGAGATGTGGCATCAGCACATCCTCGACACGATCGCCTACCGCGAGGACTGCGAGACGATCTTCGGCGGCTTCCTCGACCACTTCCCCTACTTCGGGATGAGGGGCGAGGACGACGCTCAGGCTCTGGCTGACGCCTATGGCGACACGCTCGAAATGTACGAGCGGGACTTCGGGACGCCGCCGGAGGGGACCTGGGTCTCGGCGGACGCCGCGAAGTGCAGTCGCACCAACTGCAAGCCCACGAAGTGTAGATAGGAGCGCGAACCCTCATCATCTCCCGACCGGCGAGGTGGGCGCCGGGTCGGGAGATGCCGAGAGTACGCGTGCGACCGATTCGATGCAGCATGGTCAGGTTGATCCCGTCCGGTCACCAGTCGAACTGGTATCGGCGCACGTTAAGAGCCTACGCCTGTGCGTCTTCACGCTGACCCTCACGATCCTCTCGCAGTTGACGTGCGCCCTCTCGCGCTCCCGCGATACGCTCGCGGTGGCTGCATGACGCTCGGACTCGACCTCAACTCCTGTGACGCCAAGCTCGCACGCCGAAGCATCTACTTCTGCGCGGACCTGCGAGTCTTGCCACCGCCATCGGACTGAGCGCTAACGGCACCGGCCCGGGGAGTTGGCCTGACCCCTTGGGTTCGGTCCGGTGCTTGTGAGAGTTTCTTGCGTCTACGATTGTGGGCGAGGAAGGAACACTCTGATGAAGCGACGCAGGCATACGCCGGAGCAGATCATCCGTAAGTTGCGGGAGGCCGAGCGGCTGCTCGGTGAGGGCAAGACGATCCCTGAGGCCGTCAAGGTGCTCGAGGTCAGTGAGCAGACGTTTCACCGCTGGCGTAACCAGTACGGCGGGATGAAGGCCGATGATGCGAAGCGGTTGAAGCAGCTTGAGCGTGAGAACAGCCGGTTGAAGGCGATCGTGGCTGATCAGGCGCTGGAGAACCGGGCGTTGAAGGAGATCAGCCGGGGAAACTGGTAGGCCCAGTCCGCAGACGCCAGGCGGTCGCGATGCTCCGCGATCGTCTCGGCGTCAGCGAGCGCTGGGCATGCCGAGTAGTAGGACAGCATCGCTCCACCGAGCGCTACGAGCCCAAACAGGCTGAGGATGACCAGGCGTTGCGAGCCGAGCTACGCAAGTTCTCGGTGAAGCGCCCGCGGTGGGGTTACCGACGCGCGCACCATCATCTGCGCGAGGAGGGGTGGGATGTGAACCGTAAGCGGGTGCAGCGACTGTGGCGCGAGGAGGGGCTGCGCGTCCCCGAGCGCAAGCGTAAGCGCCGCCGGCTGGGCGAGTCGACGGTCCCGGCGCAGCGGCTGCGTGCTGAGCGCCCCAACCACGTGTGGGCGTTTGACTTCCAGTTCGATCAGACCGCTGATGGGCGGGCGTTGAAGGTGTTGAACATCGTGGATGAGTTCACACGCGAGTCGCTGGTGATGCTGGTCGCTCGCAGCATCGACGCTGAGATGGTCGTGCAGGCGCTGGAGCGCCTCGTGGCCGAGCGTGGCGCCCCGGAGTTCCTGAGGATGGATAACGGGCCGGAGATGACCGCGCACGCGCTCTCAGACTGGTGCCGACTATCGAACACCGGGACCGTGTTCATCGATCCGGGCTCACCATGGCAGAACCCGTTCGTGGAGAGCTTTCACTCCAGGGTGCGTGACGAGCTCCTGGATATCGAGGAGTTCTCCTGTCTGGCAGAGGCGCGGGTCGTGATCGGTGACTGGCAAGAGGACTACAACCAACGCCGTCCACACTCATCGCTCGGGATGCTCACTCCGGCCACCTTCGCCGCCCAACACGCCGCCACCACCGACCGCAAGGCGGCATGACCCCGACCCCCGGGGAGAGGACGCGCCGGTCGGGTCGTGCTCCCCTACGGCCTACGGCCTACGGCCTCCACTCCACACAACCCGACCACACCACCAGCTACCCTCCCCGTTACCACTAACCACCAACTCTCACCCGTAGTGGACCGAAAAGCGGGGGCCGGTCAGAGTGTCGTAGGAACTGTGTAGGCATGAGCGAGAGAGGTCGTTATGCCTACTATTACGCAGGGTCAGATGGAGTCGCAGGAGCTGGTGTTCGGCGCCGGCGGGGAGCGCAGGGAGCCCGAAGGGCGACCGGAGTGGACCGGCGGCGGCGCGCTTGCGGCGGGGGACTCGACGGCGGGCCGGCCGGGGCGTGCGCTCTCTCCGGAGCTGGTCGACGGGACCGTCGATCGTGGGGCTGGCCGCCGTCGTGTGCGGCAAGCTCTCGGGGTGGGCTCTGATCGGCGGATCAGTGATGAGGTGATCGACGAGTTGCTTGCCGGGGCGAGCAGTGAGGAGGAGATCGCTGGGCCCGGCGGCTTGTTGGCGCAGTTGACCAAGCGGCTGGTGGAGCGCGCGATGGAGGTCGAGCTGACCGACCATGTCGGCTATGAGGCGCACTGCGAGCCGCCTGGTGGCGCGGAGAACCAGCGCAACGGCAGCTCGCCGAAGACGCTTCTCACCGAGCACGGGCCGGTGGAGATCGATGCTCCCCGGGACCGGGACGGCAGCTTTGAGCCGCAGATCGTTCGCAAGCGTCAGCGGCGGTTCGTGGGGTTCGACGAGAAGATCCTCGCGCTCTACAGCCGTGGAATGTCGACGCGGGATATCGAAGCTCACTTTCGGGAGATCTACGGGGTGCAGGTCAGCCGCGACCTGGTCAGCAGGGTCACGGATGCGGTGATGGATGATGTGCGGGAGTGGGCCAAGCGGCCGCTGGAGGACATCTACCCGATCGTGTTCTTGGACTGCATGGTGTTGAAGATCCGCGAGGCAGGGACGGTGCAGCGTCGCGCGCTCTACCTCGCCCTCGGCGTCACGCTGGAGGGTGAGCGGGACGTGTTGGGCATGTGGTTCCAGGAGACCGAGGGCGCGAAGTTCTGGATGCAGGTCCGGGTCTGTCCGATGAAGTGTGTGTGGTTGGGGTAATCGACTCGGCTTGTGTTCTGGGTCGGGATTGACGCGAAGCCGTGGGCGTAGCGGCGATTCTGACCCGGGCGCGGCCTGGAAAGGACCCCATCATCATGCAGGAGATGACCGAGAAGCCCACTGGGCGGCGCAGCCGCTCCCAAGAAGCTCGGGGTGGCGCTCAGGCGCCTCGGGAGCTGGAGGATCGTCTGGCTGGCCTGTTGCCGGCGGACGCGCTCAAGGACGCCCTGGAGGGCCTTGCGCCGGAGGAGATCACCGGCCAGGGCGGCCTGTTGACGCAGCTGGCTGGTCGTGTGATCGACGCGGCGCTGGCGGGTGAGCTGAGCGAGCATTTGGGTTACCCGCCGGGGCAGGCGCCGCCCGGTGGCGCGGGCAACCATCGCAACGGGTCGAGCCCTAAGACGGTCGCGACGGACTTGGGTCCGGTGGCGGTGCACACTCCCCGCGACCGGGAGGGCACGTTCCAGCCGAAGCTGGTCGGCAAGCGCCAGACCCGGCTGGCTGGGCTGGACGAGAAGATCCTCTCCCTCTACGCGGGCGGCATGAGCGTCAGGGACATCTCAGAGCATCTCTCATCGCTCTATGGCACGGAGATCGGCCGGGACACGATCAGCCGCGTCACCGACGCCGTTCTGGCGGACATCGCGGCGTGGCGCTCACGGCCATTGGAGCCGCTTTACCCGATCGTCTATTTCGACGCGCTAATGGTGAAGATGACCGAGGACCGTTCGGTGAAGACCCGTGCTTGCTACCTCGCGGTCGGTGTCACTCTCGAGGGCGAGCGGGAGATCCTCGGTCTGTGGTGGCAGGACACCGAGGGCGCGAAGTTCTGGCTAGCGGTGCTGAACGACCTGCACCAGCGCGGTGTCGGCGATGTCCTGATCGCCTGCGTCGACGGCCTTGCCGGGTTCCCCGAGGCGATCGCCGCGGTGTTCCCCCAAGCGTGGGTGCAGACGTGCATAGTGCACATGATCCGGGCGTCGATGCGCTATGTCAGCTACGCCGATCGCAAGCGCCTGATGCCTGCCCTGCGCCGCGTCTACAGCGCAGCCAACGCCGAAGAGGCCGAACGCCAGCTGGAGCTCTTCGATGAGCAGTGGGGTAAGCGCTACCCGATGGTCGCCCAGGCCTGGCGCGACCGGTGGGAGCACGTCATCCCGTTCCTGTCCCTACCGTCCGATCTACGCCGCGTGGTTTACACCACGAACGCGATCGAGGGCCTGAACCGCCAGATCAGAAAGGCGATCAAGACCCGCGGCCACTTCCCCGACGAGCAAGCAGCAACGAAGCTCATCTACCTCGCCCTGATACGCGCCGAGACGAAATGGGTCAAAGTGATGCGCTGGCCCTCAGCACTACGAGCCCTGAAGATCCACTTCGGAGACCGAATCCCCTACTAACCACAACCAAACAATCCCAACCACACACACAGAAGATCTGACAGCCTCGCAGGTCCTGACCGACCTGAAGACCCGCGGCGTGCAGGACATCCTGATCTGCTGCGTTGACGGCTTGAAGGGCTTCCCAGAGGCGATCGAGGCGATCTTCCCGAAGACGACCGTCCAAACATGCATAGTTCACCTCATTAGAGCAAGCTTGCGTTATGTGCCGCGCCGCGAGCGCGAGCAAGTCGCCCGCGACCTCAAGCCGATCTACACAGCCAAGGACGCCGACCAGGCGCAGGCCGAGCTTGAGGCCTTCGATGAGAAGTGGGGCAAGCGGTTCCCCGTGATCACCCAGGCGTGGCTGAACGCCTGGGAGCATGTGACCCCGTTCCTCGCGTTCCCGCCGCAGGTCAGGCGCGTGATCTACACGACAAACGCGATAGAGGCCCTCAACAGGCAGCTGCGCAAGGCGATCAAGACGAAGGGCAGCTTCCCCAACGAGGACGCCGCCCGCAAGCTCGTCTACCTCGCCCTGCAGAACGCCGTCCCGCAATGGACCCGCACCCGGAACTGGACCACAGCGCTACTCGCGTTCAAGATCCACTTCGGCGACCGCGTCCCCGACACCACCAACTGAGTTACAATAATCCAAGAAACCGCCTACACAGTTAATGTGACGCCCTCGGTTTGCGGGGGTTGTGTAGAACCTGTTGGTGTGATTGATGAGCGGGCGATTGGGGAGCGTTTTCGGCTGTTGAGGGAGAAGGGCGTGTTGGATGAGCGCCGGCGGCGGTTGTGGGCGGCCGCAGAGGCTCGTTCGCATGGGTATGGGGGCATCGCGGCAGTCGCGCGGGCGACTGGTCTTGACCAGGAGACGGTTCGTCGTGGTGTTCGTGAGCTGGAGTCCAGTGAGGTGCTCGATGAGGGTCGCGTGCGTCGTCGGGGGGCGGGTAATAAGCCGATCGAGGAGACGCATCCCGGGATCGAAGAGGAGCTCGAGCGGCTGGTGGCCCCCGAGACTCGAGGTGATCCCTGCTCGCCGTTGCGGTGGACGTCCAAGAGCGCTGTGAAGCTCGCCGGGGCGCTCGCTGAGCGTGGCTATGGGGTGAGCGACAGCACAGTCCTGCGCCTGCTGAAACGGTTGGGATACAGCCTGCAGGCCAACCAGAAGGCCAGGGAGGGGGCAGACCACCCGGATCGTGACGCGCAGTTCGCGCACATAAACGCGGTCGTTCAAAAAGCGATCGAGCGTGGTGAGCCAGCGATCAGTGTGGATACCAAGAAGCGCGAGCTGGTCGGGGATTTCAAGGCCGTCGGACGGGAGCTCGAGCCGAAGGGAAAGCCAGTGCAGGTCCGTACCCACGATTTCAAGGACAAGGAGTTGGGGCACGCGATCCCTTACGGGGTATTGGATCTCACCCTTGATGAGGGGTGGGTCAACGTCGGGGTGGACCGCGACACCGCCCAGTTCGCGGCTGCCTCTATCCAGAGTTGGTGGGAGAGCCTCGGCAAGCAGCGCTACCCGGATGCCGAGGAGCTGACGATCACGGCCGACAGCGGCGGATCAAATAGTTACCGCACACGGCTATGGAAGGTTGAGCTGGGAAAGCTCGCAGACCAAACGGGCCTGCGGATCGCCGTCTGCCACTTCCCGCCCGGCACTTCGAAGTGGAACAAGATCGAGCACCGCCTGTTCAGCTTCATGAGCATGAACTGGCGCGGCAAGCCCTTGATCAGCCACGAGGTCATCATCAACCTGATCGCCGCCACCACCACCAGCACCGGCCTGAAGGTATACGCCCAACTCGACGACCGCGACTATCCCAAGGGCGTCAAAGTCACAGACCAAGAACTCGACGCCGTGAACATCGAACGAGACACCTTCCACGGCGAGTGGAACTACGTCATACACCCCGCATCAACCGAGACGTGAGCCCTAAGCCCCGGCGACATGACCGAAGTCAGCGGTCCACCGGGGCTTTCCACCAGGAAGTATGACTCGATGCTCGCGCCAGCGCATCGCCTGAATACGGTGTCCAGTGCGCCCGGCACACTTCCGGCATGAAGATCGACGCTCAGATAGCGGCGGTGAGGGCCGCGCAGGGCACCCTGGCGATCGAGCGGTCGATGCTGAATGCGGCGTTCGCCGGACCTCCAGCGCCGACAAGCTCGCCCGGCGTGAACGCGACGAAGCGGCTCGCTCTCTCTGACGGCGCGACCGTCTTTCACAAGCCCTTCTCAGGAGTTCACGTAGCCAACGCCCTCGCCTTCGGGCAAACAGATGAGACGCCGCCGCTGCACGACGCCGTTGGCTGGCGTGTTGCCGTCGTCCTTGGAGAGCCGTGGCAGAGCCTGGTATCGCCGTGCGTGTTGCGCGAGCACGCTGGCGAGGATGGGGCGTTGTCGTTGCAGGCGTCCGGCTGGCCGGGCGATCTCGCGCCGACCCTCAGCCCGGAGTGGTGTTCGCCGGCGGCGTTCTTCGACTCGTTGATCGCCCAGCAGGATCGTCACGCTGATAACTGGCGCTGGGACGGAAGCCGCCTGACGCTGATCGACCACGGCTATGCGTTTGCTCGGCCGGGCGACATTCTGAACCACACGGACCTGCTTGTAGCCCGTCGCAGTCACGGCGCGGCGGCGCTGCTGGAGGCCGAGCGTCAAGCGCTCGAACGTCTACTCGGGGACGCTGGTCTGATGGGCATAGCGAGTCTCTTGCTGCCCGACCGCGCGCAGGCGCTCAGGGAGCGCGCCGAGCGGATGCTCGCCCGAGGCGAGGTCTTGCGTCCCGGAGAGTTCTAGGAGGACGTGATGCCCTCGTCGGGACGTGGTAGCATAACTCAAGAGGTCAACTTGAATGGCCGATGGTGCAGAGGAGCCTTGCGATGATTCGAGTCCGGTTTACAACCTCCGAGTTCAACCTCGAGACCCACGAGTGGGTTGAGCTGCCTATTGCCGACCTGATCGCCGACGGCGAGGAAGTGAGGATCAGTGGTCCGCACGCCGAGTGGATCAACCTCGACATCGGCATCATCGACCCCGAGACCAGGGAGCGCGTGACGCGATCGGCCGGCGCCGAGCGTTGGGCGCGACTACTGCCCTTCGCCTTCCGCAACGGAGATATCGACGTCGAGGTCAGCGAGGTGGCCGCGGCCGAGCCGGCTGGCGTGGCGTTCCGTTACTCGACCGCTGCCTAGAGCCGATGCCGCGGACAGCGGTATCCGATGTCCACGCCAAGGTCGTCGGCCGAGAGCTGAGAGAAACCCGCCGCGCGCTCGGGATGACGCAGGCGGAGGTAGCTGGGCGACTCGGGGTCTCGGCTTCCTATGTGTCGGCGGTCGAAGCCGGCAGGCGCAATCTCACGCTCGCGCAGCTCGCGAACATCGCCAACGCAATGCGACTCGGCATCGAGGTCTCCTTCATCCGCTCCGACGGAACGCCTGTCCGCCTCGACCCGGCTGACCCCTCGTTGTAGGTCGCTGATGGTGCAAGCGCTATATGGCTGGGTATCGGTAAAGCGGGCGCACGACTCAGGAGCCGCTGAGGACTTCGGTCGCGGTCAAAAGGATGCTCCCGGTCATGGCCGCGTGGCGGCGCTTACGCCGCAGAAGCTCGCGGAGGTCGATACGGCCGTCCAGAACAGCGCAAAGATCAGCACCATCCATAAGAATCAGCGGCGAGTGGCGCCCTGAGTGGATCTCTGCAGCCGTGGGCTCGAAGCCGGAGATAGCGACGAACAAGCCCAGGGTGTTCTCGGCCTTGCGGTCGACCTTGCTGGCAAAGACGTCGAGTGCGGCACGATCGGCTCGGGCATTCTCCCACTTGGCCTCAAGCAGAAAGTGCTCCATGTCTAGGGTGAAGCCCCCGTCAATCTGCTCTCCAGTGATGCGAAAGGATGCCTTCGGATCAAGGTCGAAGCTGTCGAACAAATCCCGCAAGAAGGGCTCAAGGGCCAACCCGCGCGGATGCGGCTCCAACTGGAGAATCTCCGTGTAGCGGTTCTTCAGTTCGGAGAGACGCTGGGCCGTCGCTCGCCGGTCGGCGTACTCTGCTCGTGCAGCAGCAATTTGATCGCGTGCCGCCTGTCGCTCCGCCAGCGCCTGCTCGTATGGCTGGACTACCTCTCTCAGCCGAGCCACGGCTTCGCGGGCCGCGACGATCTTCGTTTCGTGATCGTCCACTCGTGCCAACTGCGGAAAATCGGTCATCGACGCGACATCGACCAAGAGTGCCAAGAGGAGATCTTGGTGCTCATCTTGCTCACGAACGAGCCGGTCTACGAAGGTTGAAACCGAATCGCGCTTGTACACGTCGGGGTCCGTCCAACCGATCCCCGCCAAGAACATCGGCTCCCCCCTGACCGCAGCCTTGGCATAGCTGTAGAGGTCTTTCTTGAACCAGAAGGCATCGGTCAGCGCGTCCTTTAGTGCGCTGATGGCATTTGCTGATACTCGCTGTGAGGGCGACATATCGAGAGACAGTACGAGAAGGGCTGACCCACCACCTGCCTCGCCCTCTCCGACCTGGTGGGAGTCTCTAGAAGGGGATGTCCTCGTCGCCAGCGCCAGCGACTACCCTCGTCACCGGAGCTGGCTGGAAGTCATCGTCATCGATCTCACGCGGACGACCCGAGCGCGGCGCATCCGAGAGCCCATCCAAACGGCGCTCACAGAAATTCCGTCGCCAGAGCCCGACCGTCGGCAGCGACACATGCGTCTCAGCAGCGATCTGCGTGTTCGTGGCGCCCTCAGCAGCACGCAAAACGATCCGCGCACGAGTCGCCTGCTGCTGCGGCACAGACGGCCGACGAAGCCACCCCCGCAGCTCCCGCTCCTCGCTCTCTGAGAGCTCAATCACACCAGCAGCACGCGCCACAACCCCAACGTACCAAAACCAGCCTACAAAAGCAAGCTACTTTCGGAACGCTGCACTAGGGACCGCCAGTTCGACCATGTTTCAGATGCCACGAATTGCGTCTTTATTTCTCGTCCGCTGATTGGGCTTCGTCAGTCTATGGACGCCATCGGCTGTCTTGACTTGCCTCGCGGAATTCGGCGAATCAACCGCAAGCAATCAGCCGAGCATAGAAACGCCACTCAGGTCCGGGCCGCGAAACCCCGCGCGATCCAAGCCCTATACGCCTCATAGAAAGCTGGAAAGTTGGCAGTCACGATCAGCGCGGACTCGTGAACCTGCTCAGCCGTAGCTGTTGCGTATTCGTGGATCAGCATGCGCCGCAATTCCCGCAGCCGTTGCAGGCGCCGAGTCAGCTCGCGTGAGATCACGCCGGCGTCCCGCAGCGCATCGAGATCTCGCCGTGCGTTGGTCTCATTGCGACGTCCGCGAAGCTCGGCAAGCTCCAACCCGAAGGCGGCAAGCTCGGCGATGTAGTTGTAGAGCTGATCGACGCCTCGCTCGACAGCCTTCACACGGTTGAGCTCGACTGGATCCTCCGCCACGTAGGCGGCGCGGAAGGGCTCGAGATCGAAGTCGTCGTCGAACTCCGCCATCGCTGTGCGCAGCGCGAGCAGATGGCGACGAACGTCGCTCACCCGGTCTCGTATCTTCGCCTTCAACGCCCTCGCACGCTGAGGGTCGTTCGCCTCAAGCGGCGCAGGGGCCGGATTGGCCTCTGTCATGCGTCGAGGCTCTGCTGACCAAAGATGCCGGGCGAGGAGCGTTCGAGGGTACGGGCCAGGCGCCGCCACCTCGCAGCACCCTCCCCCAAGTCGGACCAAAGATCATCTCGATCGACCAGGACACGCCCGTGATCGATGACGTCGACCATGAGCACAGGCGAATCCTGCGCCTCGGACAACCTCACGAGTTGCACCTCTCGGCCGATATGCCAAGAAAGCCGCCCCGCCAACTCGGCAAGCCGGCCCACGCCCGGATCGTGCAAGACCACTAGCACATCTACGTCGGAGTGCTCGTGGTCGCTTCCATCTGCTGTCGAGCCGAACAACACCGCAAGCCTAACGTTGGGCTCCGTACGCAGCGCTGCGCGCAGCGCGCGCAACAGCTCCCAGTGGCTGCGCAGGTACACCTCCTCCCGCAACGAGATCCGAAAGCGACGTGGACTCAGACGCTCCCCGTGCACCAACCCATCCGACGCTGCGCGGCGTAGCGTTCGCTCCGGGATCGCAAGTTCGGATGCGGCTCGTCGCAAAGAGTCCATGCCGCCACACATTATCTTCGTGTGGCCGATAATTCAAGCTGGTATGGCCGCTATTTGCTGCCCGTATGGCCGATCTTGGCACGAGGGCGGCTCGCCTCCGCCCTGCTCCTGACGCGAGCCGAGGAAATCCTCGATGCAGTCGCCCTGTTGCCAGTCGATCGCGCGCTGCTCCTCGCTGCCGGAGCGCTTGACGAGCCAGCGCTACGAGCCTTGGACGCAATTCACCTCGCCTCCGCGATCGATCTCTCGCCGATCGACGCGTTTGTCAGCTACGACGAACGCCAGAGCGCAGCCGCTCGACTGGCAGGCCTGCGCACCGTCTCGCCCGGACGCTGACCCTCATCCAGCGGGATCATTCAAATCCGGCTCGTATCGAGCTCTTCGTCGTCATAGATCGCGTTTGCCGCCTCGGCAATCCCGGCCAGTCCTGCGGCGAGCTCAGGTAGCTCGGGTAGCGCCGGCCTGAGCGCGGCTGGAGTCTCCTCGGTCATGGTGGTATCACCGGTCGTGTACCGGGCGACCGCGACCGGAGTATCGAGGCCGCGCAGAGCCCATTGGGTCACGGTCTTGTTGCGTCCCGGACACAGCACGAGACCGATCGTCGGTGCGTCGCCGTTCTGGCGCTCGAGTTCGTCGACGGCGTTTAGGTAGAAGTTCATCTTGCCGGCGAACTCCGGCTTGAAGTCCTCGATCTTCAGGTCGATGACGACGAAGCGTCGCAGCCTGTAGTTGTAGAAGAGCAGGTCGAGGAAGAACTCGGACTCCTCCCCGCGCTCACCATCGAAGACCCGCAGCGGGAACTGCCGTCCAACCAGGGCAAACCCCCGGCCCATCTCCATCAGGAAGCTCTGCACGTCGTTCAGGAGCGCGGCCTCCAGGTCGCGCTCCTTGGCCTCGGATGAGAGGCTGAGGAACTCGAAGTTGTACGGATCCTTGATTGCGTCACGGACGAGCTCGGAGTCCGGTGCCGGCAGGGCGTGATCGAAGCTGGTGAGGGCGGCACCCCGCCGGCCGCGAAGATCGCCGGCGATTTGGACCTCGAGCACCTTGCGCGACCAGCCATGCTCGACAGCCGCACCCGCGTACCACTCGCGGGCCTGCGAATCCGCAACCTTGTCGAGCAGCACCATGTGATGGCCCCACGGCAATTTGGCAGCAGGCTGCTGCAACATTTCGCTGGCGCTCTGGGCCGGCCATGCGCGCGCAAACTCGCGCATGTAGCGCAGGTTGCGAGCCGAGAGCCCTCGCATGTCGGGAAACTCCCGTCGCAGGTCCGCGGCCAGCCGCTCGATCACCTTCGCGCCCCAGCCCTCTCTGTCCTCACGCGCGATGATGCCGGTCCCGATCTCCCAGTAGGCGGCGAGCACGGCTGCGCTCACCGCCAGCGCGGCCCGCGATCGTGCGGTGGAGACGGCGCGCTTGACCTCCTCCAGGAACCGCGGGTAGTCGGCTGGTAGGGCTTCGCCGGGGCGTATGGGCACGCTGCGTCCTGCCATCCAGCGATCGTAATCCGCGCTTGGGATGGGACGGCCGGCATCGGGCCACTCCGCCTATTTCCTGTACGGAGAAGGCCGCCCTCGCAACGCAATGCGCTGACGCGCCTGTCACAACTTGTGCGTGCACGCCAAGTACGGAGCAATGCACCTAATCGATGACGAGCAGGACGCGGGGTTGCTCGCCGGCGGGCCGGAGGAGTTCGGGCGCTTTTACCTGCGACACGAGGACGCGATGCTCGGCTATTTCCTGCGACGTACGCGAAGCGCGGAGCTCGCGGCGGATCTGACGGCTGAGACCTTCGCGCAAGCGCTGCAGGGACGAGGCAGCTTCGACCCGTCGCTTGGCAGCGCGCGCGGATGGCTGTTCGGGATCGCCAAGCACGTTCTCAGCGAAAGCCTTCGGCGCGGTCGCGTGCAGGACGCGACCAGACGACGCCTGGGCTTGCAGCGACTGGAGCTAGACGACGATGCGCTGGCCCGTATTGATGAGCTGACCGGAGCCCAGGCATCCGCCGCGCTTGCGGAGCTGCCGGAGAGCCAGCGCGCAGCCATCGAAGGACGGGTGCTCGAAGAAGAGGGCTACGACGAGCTCGCCGCGCGCCTGCGCTGCTCCAACAGCGTCGTGCGCCAGCGCGTCAGCCGCGGCTTGCGCATGATGCATGACCGTCTGGAGGGACTGGCATGAGGTGCGAGCGATGAGCAGACTGCCGGAGCTTCACCAGCAACTCGTGCGGGCGGCCCGAGACCAGGTGGCGCAGGAGCGCGAGCTTGCCCGGCTGCGCATCCCCGCCAGGCGTCTGCTGCTCGCACTCTCCTTGACGGGCGTGGTGCTGGCGAGCGCAACGATCGCGCTGGCGACCAGCGGCCTGATCCCGATCGGCTCGCCGGTGCCGCCGAATCATCGCCTGCGGGCTGGCGTGGGACTCGGGCTGCCTGAGCCGGGCAGCTCGCTGCTGCTGCCGCTGCGGGTGAGCGACCCCGAAGGTGGGCTGCCATGGGGCATGCGCATCATCCGCACCAGTCGTGAAGAGGTTTGCCTGCAGGTCGGTCGCGTGCGAAACGGCGAGCTGGGGGTGCTCGGCGTCGACGGCGCCTTCAAAGACGACGGCGAGTTCCATCCGCTGCCGCTGGACTCGCTGCCTGCGCATCCTCCAGAGATCGTCGGCTTCTTCGTCGACGCAACGACGAGCTGCTTTCTCCCAGGCCGGGCGTTCGTCGGCTCCCGCATCGCGATGCACGTGAGCGCCGCGGCGGGGTCGCTCGCCGAAAGGCCGCAGACCTCGCCGCGCAGGGATCTGCGCAACGTCTACTTCGGCCTGCTCGGGCCGCAGGCGGTGAGCGTCGCCTACGAGCAGGAAGGCACGCAGCGCACGCAGGCGGTGCTTGCCGGGACGGGCACATACCTGATCGTGCAGCCGTTTTCGACCGAGAGCTCCGCGCCGAGCTTGGGCGGCGGAGGCAGCACCACTCTTGGGCAGATGGGGCCCGGCCGTCGTGAACTGCTCACCCGCATCACCTACAGACTGCACGGCCGGCTATGCGAACGTGGGCCGGCCAACGTTACGGCTCACCCGTGCCCACCGAGCCCGGGCCCGAGCCACAGCGAACTCGCGCATCTGCATGAACGTCGCGACCTGCACATGCCGCTGCACGTCCACCTGCAGATTCACAACGGTCTCGTGAGCGGGGCGGACGTCAGCTTCAGAGCGCCGTACGCGATCGACAGCGCCCGCCACTATTACTCTGTTTTCCTGCCAGAGCCCGAATGCCATCCCAGGCCCGGCATCCCGCCGATGGAAGCCGGCGACTCGATCGCGATCGACCACGACGTCAGCTCCGGCCAGACCGTCTCCACCCACATCGTCTACCCGTTCCTTCCGCTTCGCCGTCAGTGCATGAAGGGCAGGACGACGATCGAGGCGGTCTACCAGGCAGTGGAAGGCCTGCAGCGGATCATCGTCGGGAAGATCACGCTCAGACAGCCGCCCGGCACCCGCGGGGGACCGCAAGCCAAGCCGCTACGCTGAAGCAAAGCCGGCTAGGACGTGGGCTGCGGCACCGGCGACCCGGGCTGCTCAGCCGCAGCGCCGCCGGCATCCTGCGCCGCGTACTGCGCCAGCAGCTCCCGCTCCCGATCCTGCCTGGGGAACATGAAGAAGACGAGCGTCGCGCCGATCAGCACGGCGATGATGCCGGCCGTGTAGGCCCACTGATCCCCCTTCAGGAACGAAGCCTTCGCCGCGGCGATGATCTGGTGCTGGACGGATTCTGGGTAGCGTTTGGCAAGGTCGGCGGCGCTGGAGAACGACTTGGTCAGCGCACCTTCGATGTTGCTACTGATGTTCTTGCCAGACGCGGTGATTGCAGCTCCCGCGGCGGCTGCGTAGCCGGCCGTGAGCAGCGCCCCGAAGATCGACTGCATGATCGCGCCGCCGAGATCGCGCTGGAGGTCGGCGGTGCCCGATGCCATGCCGACGCGTCGCACAGGCACCGATGCGGTCAGCGAATGCGAGGCCGGCGTGCCAGCCAAACCGACCCCGATGCCCACGAAGGCATAGCCGAGCCCGACCTTCCAGTAGGAGATGTTCTCCTTCCAGAGCAGCAGCATCGTCAGGAAGCCGAGCAGCACAAAGACGTAGCCGATCAGCAGCGTCTGCCTCGCTCCCCGGCTCTCCACGAGCTTCGCCGAGCGCGGCGCGGCCAGCACCATGCATGCAGCCGCCGGCAGGATCGCAAGCCCCGAGTCCACGGTCGAGTAGCTCAGCACGTTCTGCAGGAACTGCTGGCCGATGTACATCGCGCCCATCAGCGACCCGAAGACGATGATTCCGGCGACCGCCGCCACCCAGAAGGTCGGGCGCGCAGCGGCCGTCAGGTCGTAGAGCGGGTTCTGCGCGCGGCGCTCGCGGATGAAAAACGCGGCGATCGCAGCCGCGGCTACAAGCAGCAGGCCGAGCACAAGCGTGCCCTGGTTGGGCACGGGCGCGAAGTTGATGCCGAGTATCAGCGCGCCGACCATGAAGATCGACAGCACCCCGCCCTTGTGGTCGACGGGCTCGGTCGTCTCATTGATGTGAGCCGGCACCAGCTTGAGCGCCATCACCAACGCGATCAGCGCCAACGGCAACGTGATCAGGAACACCGAGCCCCACGCGAAGTGTTTGAGCAGGATCCCGGCGCAGAGCGGCCCGAGCGAGCTGATCGCGCCTCCTGTGGCTGCCCACAACGCGATCGAGCGCGTCCTTGCCGGCCCGGACCACAGGGCGGTGATCAGCGCAAGCGTCGTGGGATAGGCCATGCCCGCCGCGAGGCCGCCGATAACGCGCGCGGCGAACAGGACGCCGACCGATGGCGAGAAGGCCGCCAAGCAATCCGCCGGCACGGTGAGCACCATGCCGGTCACCAGCAGCAGCTTGCGCCCATAGCGGTCGCCGACGGCTCCGAAGTAGAGCACTGATGCGGCCAGACCGAGCGAGTAGCCGACGGCAACCAGGTTCAGCGATACCTGGGAGGCGTCGAACGCCTTGCCGATCGACGGCAGCGCGACGTTTGCGACAGCGAGCCCGAGGTTCGCCACGGCCGCCACCGCGATCAGGGCCGCGAGTACGAGCGCCGGCCTGGCGGGCGCCTGCCCCGCTGAGGGCTCGGTGCCGCCCTGCGCGCCTGTCGCGACGGTCATCATCGCGACGGTCCCACCGCTGCGATCGCCCAGCATCAGCGGTTTTCCGCACAACGGCAGGGAGTAAGCCCGGAGGCCACCGTCGCCGCGGCGGCGCCACGCCGCCGCTCACGAGATAGGTTGACGGCATCTTCGCTGGCGGCCACTCCACATTTCGAATGCTGAGCGCCGCCCTCTGCGCTGCCACGCTCTCGGTGATCGCGGCAGCACCCGCGCAGGCGTCCGCGACTCCAAGCGCTCGCTTGCAGGCGCCCGCCGATGCGCAGCAACTGGTCGTAGTCTCCAGCCTCAGCTACGAGCCCCCCGACTACCTCGCGACGCTGCGCACCTACGAACGGGACGGGCTCACCGGCGCTTGGCGTGAAGTGCTCTCCCCTTCGCCGGCCGAGACGGGCTACGGCCATCTTCGCGATCGACACCATGAGGGTGACGGCTCCACGCCCACAGGCATCTTCGGATTCGGGCCAAGGATGTTCGGCAACATGCCAAACCCAGGCGGGCTTCACTATCGATATCACCGGCTGAGGTGTGGGGATTGGTGGGATGAGGATCCGTCCTCGCCCGATTACAACCGCTTCGTGCACGTTGTGTGTGGCGTAACCCCGCCATTCGCCTCAGCATCGGAGGCGCTGTGGACCGAGACGACCGCCTACCCCTACTTCGCCGTCGTGCAGTTCAACGTGAACCCGACAATCGGCGGCCTGGACGCGCCCGGCTCAGGAATCTTCTTGCACGCTTGGGTGAATGGACCCACGGCAGGCTGCGTGGCCCTGCCACAGCCGCATCTGCTGCAGGTGCTGCGCTGGCTGGCACCGGCTTCCCATCCGGTGATCGCCATCGGAACCGACCGCGAGCTTACTCCACTTGGCCTCCCCGCCACCTCCACGGCCCGCCACCCGTGAGACCCGATCAGCTCGGGCTGATTGTGCTCGAGATACCGATCACTTCGCCACCTGAGTTGAGTGCCTGCACCGCCAGGTAAGCCTCTTCCGGCCCGTGCAGCGTGGTCTCGAAACCGCTGCTGGAAGCGCTGCCAATCAGGCTCAAGTGAGACGACGAGCTGCCGCCCAAGAGTCGCCAGCTTGTGACTTCCGTGGCGCCATTCCAACTGGCCCACGCTTCCACTCCACCACCGCTCTTCTGTGCGGCGAGTGACGGCGCCCAGTAGGGCGTCGCTTTCCATGGGAACTTGTAGGTGCGGTAGGACTCGGTTTCGAGTTGTTTGTTTTTCGCCACCGCCCACATGTGCGCGTCGTAGATCAGCTTCCCAGACGGGGTGTATTCGCTGAAGTACGGTTCCTGACCCCAGCCTACGAACCAGTTGCCGTTGGCCATTTGCTGGACGCTGCCCTGGCTACCCGCCTGCACGAGAGAGGGATGCTTCAGTTCCTGCACGACGGAGTCGGTCTTGGTCTGGTTGTTCACCGAGACGATCAGCCCACGCGATTCGTGGTGGGAATACGATTCGTCGAACGGCGAGCCGCCGTTGTCAAAGATGCTGATGTCCCCGTCGGGCAGCGTCGTTGCGTCGTGCTGGAAAGCGGTCTGGGCGCCCGCTTCCATCTTCACCTCGCTGTTCTTGCCGCCGATTTTCTCGATCACCTGGCCCGTCTTGTCGTCTATCAGCCACAGTGCGGAGGTATTGCGCGAGGAGAGCAGCGTCGTGCCGTCGCCACGCGGGTCGATCGTATTGATGTGGAAGTAATCCAACGGCCAGAAAGTCGATGATTCCAGCGCCGAAGAATATGATTCCTCGAGCGGGACGTGATCGACGCTGGTCCACTCTCGCCGCACCAGGCCGGTCTTTACGTCCAATTCCTGGAAGCTCGTGTCGGTCACGGCTGCGTCCTTGGGCCCCTCCACCGCATTCAGGTCGCAGTGGATCGTGCGAAATACCGTCAGCAGCGCGGTGTCGTTTGACTCCAGATGGAAGTCGTGCAGGTCGGCGAGGTTGCCGTTATCGGCTTTGATTTTCAAGATCTGCCTGTAGGAGCTGTTGGCGACGATCTCTTCACCCAGACCAAATCCCTGTTCCGGGATGTAGCCCTGCCACCAGGTCAGCACCGGCTGGCCTTCGTAGGTCTGCACCTGCAGGTTGGTTGCCTTCATTTCCCCAGGCAGCACGTCCATCCATACCAGCTGGCCCTGCTGGGTGAAGATCGCCGGCCCGTCGGGACCTGGGCCCGAATACGGCGCTGCAAAGATGTCGCCCGGCGAGACGCCGGCCGAGTCGGTGCTCACCTGCACGCTCGGCGGCTGCAATTCCGGTGCCGAATGAAAATTCTGCACGCTGCCCGCGGGGGGCGTGGCACGCGGTTTGGAGAGTTGTGTGGAGTACGGAATCGGGTCTGGGTAGGCGACGTTGAAGGAGAAGGAGAAGGGCTGCAGGCCGCGGCCCGACCGCACGTTGCCCTCGACGGTCACCCGCTCGCCGGAGCGAAACGGCTGGTCGGGGACGAAGCTCGCACCATCGCCCTGCGAGTAGGCCTCCAAGTGACCGGGGTGTGAGCCGGTGAAGGAGCCCTGGGCGCTGACGCCGACCAGATCTTGCGCGGGAACGCCGAGGAAGCTGATCTGGGTTTCGGGCATCGCATCGTAGGAGCCGGGCAGCGGCGAGACCTGGACGCTGGTGTGCGGCAGCACATCTGAGACGTCGAGCTGCGCCGGCACGCACTGCGCCGCCTTGGGGCCACTGTAGGCCGCCTGCTCGCCCGCGATGTGCTTGGCAGCGAACGCCAGAGCGCATCCGCTGAGCAACGCGACGGCAAGCGCAGACCAAATCAGGGCGCGCCGTGCCCGGCGCGTTCTGCGAGCGTCCATCGAACATATTCAACCAGGAGATGGGCCGCGTCCCGGGACCAAGCACGATCGGTCTGTGCCCCGGCGGGTCCAGAGGGTGGAGATCAGGCTGCGAGCGCGTCGACGGGCGCCACGGCGGCAATCGGCACGACAGGCCACGCGCCCTCGACGCGCTCGGGGCGTCCGTTGCGCTCGAAGTATTCCTGCAGCGAGGCTGCCTGCTGCGCAGCCCACTCGGTCTGATGGGAGTGCAAATCACGCAGATCAAGCGCCCGCAGCTCGGCGGTCCTGGTGGCGAGCCTGTAGGCCACCCGCGCCGCGGCGAGCGCGTCGGCGTTGGCTGCGTGCGCCTGCTCGAGGCTCACGCCGTAGACATCGCAGACCGCTTCCAGCGTTCTCTTTCCGGGACGAAAGCGTTCGACTTGCTTGTCGAGCACGTACGGGTCGATGACCGCCAGGCCATCCGCGCCTCCCACCCTGTCGACTAGCGGGACGATGCCGTGCCTGCGGGCCTCGCGATCGAGGATCGTGAGGTCAAAGCGCGCGTTGAAGGCCACGATCGGTATGCCCTGGCGCAGATGCGCGGCAAGGATGCTCGTGATCTCCTCGATCGCGAAGCGTGGATGCATGCCCTGCGTCCGCGCCCGCTCAGTGCTTATGCCGTGCACCGCCGTGGCTCCCGCGGGGATCTCGATCCCCGGGTCAAGGAGCCAATCGCGATGCTCGCTTTCGATTCTGGCGCCGACCAGGCTCACGGCAGCGGTAACGATCCTGTCCCGCTCTGGGTCGATGCCCGTGGTCTCGGTGTCGAAGGCGGCAAGCCGCCCCAGGTGCCAGCTCATGTCTGCAAGCTACGGGGCGGCCCGGACGGCATTATCGGACTGGACGGGGGTCTCATCGCGCACGGCTGTGCGTTCGGGTCTTCAGTTCAATCCCGGTCGTGCCGATTAGTTGCTCGTGCCAGGCTCCCGCGTGCTCTTACTCAAACGACCTGATCAGTGTGTGGTCTGCGGTCGATTGCTGGCCGTCGGCGAGTGCGGCTACTGGGACCACGCCGCCAGAACCGTGACCTGCCTGGCCTGCTGGAAGGCGCCCAAGCCGCCAGGCACGCCGGTGCGCGGGGTGCCCGGCGGGAGTGCGAAGCGACAGTACCAGCACCGCCGTAACGCCCGCCTGCGTAGAGCACGAGACCGCTTTGGCCTGCTTGGCGGGTTGATTGCCTGGCTCGCGGGCGACCCGCGATCGACCACCGCATGGAGACGCGGTGCCGAAGGCGAGGAGAAGGTCGCGCGACGCCTGACGAAGCTGCTTTGTGGCAAGCACGTCGAGCTGATCCACGACCGCCTGATGCCGGGAGCGCGAGCCGCGAACATCGACCACGTCGCGGTCGGACCCGGGGGTGTGACGGTGATCGACTCCAAGAACCTGAGCGGGAAGGTGCGCGTGCACACGGGCGGCGGCCTGTTCTCGGTCAGACGTACCACGCTTCGCGTGGGCGGCTCCAATCGCACAAAGCTGGTGCACGGCGTGCAGCGGCAGGCGGAGGCCGTACGCGAGCTGCTTCACGCTGCGTCGATTCAGGTCGAGGTGCGCGCAGCTCTGTGTCTGGCCTCCACGGACGGACTGCCGCTCTTCAGCCGCCTGGAAGTCGACGGCGTGCTGATCGGTGGTCCCGCGAGAGTCGCCAAGCTGGCAGCTCGGCCCGGCACGCTCTCGGAAGACAAGAGACGACTGATACGAGAGACGCTGAGCGTGGGGCTGCGAGAGGCGTGAGAGAGCCGCACCGCCGCACCCAGCCCTACGCTGAGCTGCGATGTGCGGCCGCTACACAAACACCGTCGGTCCCGAAGAGCTCAACGAGCGCTTCGGCATTCCGATGCTGGGCGAGTTGGGCACACACAGGTACAACATCGCGCCCACCGAGCAGGCGCTCGCGATCGTCGCACCCGAAGGTGCGCCTGAAGCTCGCATGCTGCGGTGGGGCCTTGTCCCCCAGTGGGCCAAGGACCTGCGCGTCGGCAACAAGATGATCAATGCACGCATGGAGACAGTCGCATCCTCCAGCGCCTACGGGCCGCTGATCGCGAAGGGCTCGCGACGTGCGCTGCAGATCGCAGACGGCTACTACGAGTGGCTGAAGGCCGAGCATCGCGGGCAGCCGCGTCAGCCATTCCTCTTCCGCGTCGATGGCGGAGTCCCCTTCGCGTTCGCCGCGCTGTGGACGCCGGCGCGCGTGCAGGGTCAGCACGTGGAGAGTGTGGTGCTGCTCACCTGCGACCCCTCCTCCAACAGGGTCGCCGCAGCGGTGCACGACCGCATGCCCGTGATCCTCGCCGACGCAGAGGCCCGGCGGGCCTGGCTTGACCCCAGGCTCGACGCGCAGGATGTGCTGGCTCTATGCGGCCCGCTGCCGCAGCAGCGGCTCTCAGCGAGCCCAGCGAACCCGGCCGTGAACAAGGCCGGCGTCGAGGGACCGGAGATGATCGTCGCGCCTGACTGAGTCACGCCCCGCGAATCGCGCGACGGGCTGATGCGCACGTACTCCGCCGGCTTGACCGCAGATGTCGAGAGCACTGCGATCAGCAGCATCGCCGGCACGATCATCGATGGAAGGCGCTTGAGCAAGATGCCTCCTGACGTACGGTCTTGCCTACCCGAGAATATGCCCGGGCGGGCACCCATCTATCCGTGCAACCTACGGCGCGCAACTGCGGGATCGCGTCGGTTGCGGACCGTCTGCAAACCGCAACAACGGCACTCAAGCGTCTCTAATCCTCGCTCCAGACTGCTGCATCAAAGCATTCGCGCGTCGAGATGCCGGGCATGGTCGGTTATCCTCGAATGCCATGAGGGCTCGGCTGTATGGCAGGGCGACGGCCGATGGGTCCGTCCCAATCCCGGGGGGCGTCAAACGTCACGGCGTGCTTGCGCTAGGCGGCTTCTCGCTCGGAATGGGCGTCGCGCTCGTCGTCGTCGTCGTGGCCACGGCGACTGCGCTCGCGGTCGCCAGCGGCAAAGGCGGTGCGAGCGCCGCGGGCGCTCCTGCCGGCGCACAGGCTCCCGAAAGCGCACCGGCGAGCGTCAAACCGTCGGTACGTACACGCATCGTCGCGCTGCCAAAAGGCACGGTCGGCAACGCCACCGAACGGCTGACGATCACGCTTTCCGGCACGCCCGCCCCAGGCTCGCCGCATCCCGCGCTGAGCCCGTCCGGCTACGGCTCCTGGATAGTCTCCGGAGATTCCTGGGTCTTCAAATCCTCCACCTCGCTGCTCCCCTGCTCGAGCTACCGCCTCGCAATCTCCGCCGGAACGACCGCGACCGGAGATAGCTCACTCGGCGCCAGCAAGAGCATCGCGCTGAACGTCGCCTGCCCTTCCACCCGCGGCTTGCAGCAGGCACTGGCGCGCCTGGCCTACCTGCCCGACTCCCTGCACGCCGCACCGCACGCGCACGTCCTCCACGGCGCGATCGGCCCCCGCAACGCTGCGCATCTCCTATATGAACCCGACGCGGGCGCTCTGCGGCCCGATCTCGCCTTCGCGCCGCCACTGAGCTACGGCAGACTCGACAACACCACCAGGGGTGCACTGACGGTCTTCCAGGAAGACCACAAACTCGAACCGGATGGCACGCCGGGCCCGCTGACCTGGCAGAAGCTGCTGACCGCGGTGGCCGGCAACTACCGCAACCCCAAGCCCTACACCTTCGTCACGGTGACCGAGTCGCTGCCGGAGACCCTGGAGGTCCACCGTGGCAACCGGGTCGTGCTGAGCACCCCCGCCAACACGGGCGTGGCCGGCGCAGAAACGCAACAGGGCTCGTTTCCGATCTACGAGCGCTTCACGTCCACGACGATGACCGGCACCAATCCCGACGGGAGCAAATACTCAGATCCGGGGGTGCCCTGGGTCAACTACTTCAATGGCGGCGACGCCGTCCACGGATTCCCCCGCCCAGGCTATGGCTACCCGCAGTCCAATGGCTGCGTCGAGCTGCCGATCGAAACCGCCCACACGGTCTTCTACATGCTGCGCCTGGGCGACATGGTCGTAGTTTCCTAGCCGCGCTCCGCCCAATGGCGGCTGCAGCTCAAGCCGTCGCCGCCGGCCTGTACTCCCTGGTGCCCGGGTGCTGCTCCAGCAGCCCGATCGCCCGCAGCGTGCGTGCGTAGCGGTGGGCCGTAGAGGGTGGCAGATCAAGCTCCTTGGCCAGCTCGGAGATCGTGCGCCACTCCCGCTGCGGCGAGTAGCAGGAGAGAAGCGCCAGCCCACGCAGCAGCGACTGCGAGAGCTGGGGATCGTCCAGCGCAGCCTGCAGCGCACGTCTGGTCGCATCTCTTAGGCTCTCCGCAGAACCGTCGCTGCCAGTCGGGCTGTGAGCGTGATCCAGAGCGGCCATCAGCAAGCTTTCCGATGTTCCCTTCGGCTCGCGCGTGGCCGCCCGCAACACCTGGTCTACCTGATCGTGCGTGAGCGCGATCGCCACTCCCTGCTGCATTGCTGACGTTTGTCGCTGACGCCGTGCCATCTGCCTCCTCGAGTATTGCCGAGACTACATAACCCATTCTCAAGTAATCATGCGTGCCCACACAATTCTGTCGAGAACCATACGGCAGCCGCACCCGATTGGATCAGCCCTCACGGTCGCGGCCTGATGGACGATGCGAGCGCGCATACCGCAGCAGCGCGCAGGCGCCGAGTCCCCAGCTCTGATAGACCCAGAACAGATGGCTGGCAGCCAACCGAGCGCGCGTGGACGCACGCGCATGCGCATGCGGCGCCTGGACAAGCGCGCAGGCATCGCGATCTTTGCGCTGATCGTGATCGGCGTGCTGGCGGCCGCAATCAGCAGCCTCGACCTCGGCAAGGTCTCTCACGCGCTCGTATCTGCAAGGCTGGGATGGCTTGCGGCGGCGCTCGCGGTGATGATGAGCTCGCTGCTGGCGCGCTCGGTGTCGTGGCTTGAAGTGCTGCGGGCAGCGATCCCGGACACTGCGATCAGCCGGCTGGCCGTCACCCGCGCGACGATGATCGGGGTGCTGGGCTCAGCCGTGTTCCCGGGTCGGCTGGGCGAGCCCTCGCGTGTGGTGGTCGTCTCCCGACGGCTGCCCGGCTCGACGGTCAGAATGCTGCCGATCGTCGCCGGGACGGTCTTCTCGCAAACGTTGATCAACCTGGTGGCACTTGCGATCCTGGCCGCGATCACGCTCAGCAGCGTGGCGCACACCAAAGCCTCGGCGCTGGAGGCGGCGGTGCTGGTGCCGCTGCTGATCGTCGCGCTGGTGCTGCTCATCCCCCGGCTGCTGCGCCTGGCCACACGCTCGCGCAGGCCGCGGGTGCGCGCCGGGGCGCTCACGACAATCAGGACACTGCAGCTGGCAAGGCAGGGATTGGCGGTGTTCGCGCGGCCGCGGCACGGCGCTCCGGCGATCGGCTTCCAGCTGCTTGCTTGGGGGCTGCAGTGGACCTCCTGCTACCTGGTGCTCGTGGCCCTGAACCTGCAGTCGCACACCGGCGCAGCCGCGGCGGCGGCGGTGCTGCTGGCGGTCAACGTGAGCGCGGTGGTGCCCGCGACACCTTCCAACGTCGGGGTCTTCCAGGCGGCCTGCGTCGGGGCGCTGGCCCTCTTCGGCGTCGGCTACGGCCCCGCGCTGGCATACGGCCTGCTGTTGCAGGCGGTGGAGTTGATCACCGCGGTCGCCCTTGGGGTGCCCGCGCTATTGGGCGAGGGCATGACCTGGCAGGACATCAAGAGCGCCCGTCAGGTCGAGGAGCAGGTGGCCGAGTCGGCCCGCGCGCCTCAGGAGTAGACCATCGCCCGCAGCGACTGCTTCAGCGACTTGGTCGTGTGGAGCACCGCGGTGGGCTCATAGCCGCAGTGGGCCATGCAGTTTTCGCAGCGCGGGTCTTTGCCGCGACCGTAGGCGTCCCAGTCTGTCGTATCCAGCAGCTCCTGGTAGGTCTTGGCGTAGCCGTCTGCCATCAGGTAGCAGGGGCGCTGCCAGCCGAACAGCGAGTAGCTGGGGATGCCCCAGGCGGTGCAGTCGAAGTCTGCTTTGCCTTCCAGGAAGTCGAGGAACAGCGGGCTGTGGTTGAGCCGCCAGCGCTTGCGGCGGCCTTCGCCGAAGGCCTCCGTGAAGAGCTTGCGGGTCTGCTGCACGCCGAGGAAGTGCTCCTGGTCCGGCGCCTTCTCGTAGGCGTAGGCGGGCGAGATCATCATGTCGTCGACTTGAAGGTCGTCGTTCAGGAAGTCCAGCACGTCGCGGATCGTCCTCGGCGAGTCGTGCGTGAAGAAGGTGGTGTTGGTGGTGACTTTGAAGCCGGCGGCCTTCGCCGCGCGGATCGCGCTCACGGCCTTCTCGAAGACGCCCTCGCGTTCCACTGAGGCGTCGTGGCGCTCCTTCAGCCCGTCGATGTGGATCGCCCAGGAGAAGTAGGGGCTGGGCGTGAAGTTCGCGAGCTTGCGCTCCAGCAGCAGCGCGTTGGTGCAGAGGTAGACGAACTTCTTGCGCTTGATCAACTCGCCCGCGATCTCGTGTATCTCGGGGTGGATCAGCGGCTCGCCGCCGGCGATCGAGACCATCGGCGCGCCCGATTCGAGCACCGCGCCGACCGCCTGCTCGACGGGCATGCGCCTGCGCAGAGTGTGCTCGGGGTGCTGGATCTTGCCGCAGCCGGCGCAGGCGAGGTTGCACTGGAACAGCGGCTCCAGCTCCACGATCAACGGAAACTTCTCGCGTTTGGCAAAGCGCTGCTGTGCGAGGTAGTAGCCCATCCGTGCGCGCTGCCTGATCGAAACCGCCATTAACGCCTACACCTCGCTTTCGGGGCTTGGGGTGCTCTGCGCCTCCCCTGCCGGCAACAGTGTATGCAACCCGTGCCGCGACACCGCTTTTTGCAGCGCGCCCGCGGTCCTGCGCAGTGCGGCGCCGGCGCGCAGGGCCAGCGGCACCATCTGAGGTCGGAAGAGCTCGCGCTCAGGTGTGTCGAGCACAACGCGCACGACGGCGAAGGGCCGTTCCTGCGCGCCGGGAGCAAGCCACACCGACTCCATGTCCACGGCGGCCGCGCCACCCTGGCGCAGCTGCTCCCGCCGCTCCCCCAATGCGAGCTTGCCCACGCAGACAACGGGCGCGACGTGGACGCTCAGGCCGCTGCGTGAAAGCGCGTCGGCAAGCTGGTCAGCACCAAGGCATGTGACGCTCGCTTGGGCGTGCCCTTCGTCGTCTGCGGCGTAGACACGATCTGCGACCACGACCTGCCCCGGCTGCAGGTGGCGCTCCAGCGCGCCGCAGAAGCCGATCACGAGCATCGCCTCGCCGGGCATCTCGCGCAGCCGCTGCGCGGCTGCGGTGGCGTTGCGCGGGCCCATGCCGGTGCGGTGGACGTGTGCCTCGCGCGCGCCCCATCGCACCAGGCGTGCCTCGATGCCCATTGGCGCGGCGAGCAGCAGACGCTCCGAGGAGCTCATCTTGCCCTCGCCACAGCAGCAGCGGCCGTGCCTCTCTCGGCGGCAGTGCCACCAAGGTCGGACAGCACCGCCTGTGCCGCGGCGTGTCCGCTGATCACCGCACCCTCCAGCGTTGCCGGCCAGCCGGTGGCCGTGTATGCACCGGCTAGTGCAAGGCCGGCGAGCGGCGTGCGCGGGCCTGGGCGCAGCGCACCCACGCCTGGGGCCGCCTTGAACGTCGCGGCATGCTCGCGGGAGACCAGGAAGCGCAGCACTCGCGCATAGCGCGCCGGCGGCAGCAGCTGTTCGATCGCCGGCAGGTAGCGCTCGCGCAGTTGCTCAACTGAGCGGCGCATGTCCTGCTCGGCGCCGGAGAGCGATACCGCCAAATATTGCCCGTCTGGTGGGGCGCCGCCCGCGTCGGTGCGATCGAAGAGATACTGCGCCGGGCTTTCCACGCTGGCGGCAAATGGCTCGTCGAGCACTCGCCGGTCGTAGAGGATGTGCAGATTGACGATGGGGCTTACCTCGATCGCGCGCAGGCGCTGCGCGATCTCGTGCGCCTGCGGGGGCAGTATCTCCGCAGCGCGCAGGTGGGGAAGCGCGACGATCGCCGCGTCGCATGCAAGTGAGTCCTCCTCGGCGCCGGCCGCACCAAGCACCTGCAATCCACTGTCCGCAGGCGCCACCGAGCTCGCACGCCAGCCCAGCCGCACCTCCACGCCTGCCTGCTGCAGGCTCGCAAGCGCCGGCTCGCCGATGATCGCGCTGAGCGGGGCCTTGTGCAGGCCGATGTCGCCGGCGTCGGAGCTCCGCAGCAGCCCTTCCTGGAACACGAAGGCGCCAAGCGCAAGCGATGCCTCGCGCGCGGGCACGTTCAGGGTGGGAAGCGCAATCAGGTCCCAGAGCGTCTCGATTGCATGCGCGCTTTGGCGGTGGGCGCCGAGCCAGCGGCCAAGCGTCTGCGCGTCGTTTGCCGGGTCGGCGGGGTCGACCCGGCCGATCGCCGCGGCCGCGATCGCAGCCGAGAGCCGCTGCCTGATCGAGAGCGGCCTATGGGTCAAAAGCGCACGCGCGAGGTGCAGCGGTGCGGGCAGACGGTCGCGAGCCAGCGTGAAGCGCCTGCCGTCCGGCGTCAGAATCGGTATCGCAAGGCGACCCTGCACGCTTGTCAGGTGCGTGCTGCCAAGGCGCGCGAGCAGAGCTCTGTAGGCGGTGCAGCAGCGCAGGAAGACGTGCTGGCCGTTATCGAGCGTGAGGCCGTCGCGCTGCACCGAGTAGGCGGCGCCGCCCAGACGCGGGCGGACCTCCACCAGCACCACTTTGGCGCCCGCGTCTGCGCAGTCAAGTGCGGCGGTGATCCCGGCCAGGCCGCCGCCGATCACAACGACGCTTGCGCCCTGGCCACGCACGATCCTCAGAGCACCCTTTCGGCCGGATGGCGCTCGGGCACCTTGCGCGGCCGCAGCACGCTGCCCACCGCAACCACGGCCTTCGAGCGGGCGGGCAGTGACATCCTGGCGGCCAGCGAGCGATCGGGGTGGTCCTGGATGCGCCAGAGCAGCCGGCGGTAGATCCCCGTCATCGCCATCACGCATGCTGCGCTGCGCCGGTCGAGCAGCGGGATGAGCGCCATGCCGCGGTGAAACCAGTCGTGGGCGCGCAGCGCCTGGAAGCGCATCAGCGCAAAGAGCTGGCCGACGTCGCCGCCACCGAAGCCGGCGACGACCGACTCCTCGGCGTGGGCCCCCTGCCCCGCGAGCACCAGCAGCTGCGCGGCGCCGATCGCACCCTCATCGTGCAGGTGATAGCGCACGAGGTCATCGCTTGGCAGGTACACCCTCCCCCGCTGCGCGTCCTCGCGCAGATCTCGCAGAATGTTGGTCAGCTGCATCGCCACGCCGAGGTCGTCGGCCAGCATCCACGCCGACTCCAGGTCGTGCGCGCCGAAGATCGCAAGCGAGAGACGGCCGATCGAGCCCGCGACCCGGCGGCAGTAGAGCACGAGATCCTCAAAGCTCTGATAGCTGGCCTCCTCGACGTCCATCTGCACGCCGTCGATCAGGTCCTCAAGCGCGTCGAGCGGAAGCCCGAAGCGGCGGTGGGAGTCTGCCAGCGCGACGGCGACGAGATCCTGGCCCTCCGCGCCATGCGGCAGGCTGCCAAGCGCGGCGCGCTGCTGCTCCAGCAGGCGGAGCTTCTGATCGGCCGGCAGCTCCCCGTCACCGATGTCGTCGATCCGCCGCGCAAATGCGTAGACGGCGCACATCGCGCGCCGCTTGCTCGGCGGCAGCAGCGCGATGCCGTAGTAGAAGTTGGCTGCGGCCGCCTTGGTCAGCTGGGCGCAGTGCTGGTGGGCCTGCTCGATCGAGCCGCCGGCGATGCTGGTCGTGGTCATGGCGTTCCCTCGTCTCGCCTGGCTGCGGGACGCTGAGAGAGCACTGTGAAGAGAGCTCGGAGGCGTGCCCGCCCGCTTGCCCTCGGCGCACCGGCAAGCACATCGAAGCCGGCCCGCTCGATTGCCAGCGCGGCCGCCCTGCCGCCGGCGATGAAGGCCGCCACCGCGAGGCGTGGGCGCAGGCGCAGCGTGTCGAGCAGCGGCGCGCCCTGCGCGAGCAACTCGTGAACCCGCTGGGTCTGCAGCGCGATCAGCGCCCTCACGTGCTCGTCTGCGTGGCTTGCCTGCAGATCCTGCTCGCTGCAGCCGCAGCGGCGCATGTCCTGCGCAGGCATGTAGATCCGCCCGCGGCGCAGGTCCTCGGCCACGTCCTGGCAGTGCTCGACCAGCTGCAGCGCGGTGCAGATCCGATCCGAGAGAGCGACGCGCTCGGGACTCGCCAAGCCAAATACGCCCAGCACCAGCTCGCCGACCGGGTTGGCCGAAAGTGCGCAGTAGCCCTGCAGCTGCTCCCAGGTCTCATAGCGAGTCACGCTCTGGTCGACACGGTTGGCCTCGATCAGCCGCAGAAATGGGTCGCGTGGCAGCTCGCACTCGCGCAGAGTCGAGCTCAGTGTGCGCATCAGCGGATGGCTGGCCCGGCCTGCATAGGCAGCATCAAGCTCCTCCTGCAGCCAGTCCAGCGCCGCAAGACGTTCCCCCTGCGCCTCGTCGCCGAGCTCGTCCACCAGCCGCGCGAAGCCGTAGAGCGCGAGCAGATGCGCTCGCACCCGCCGGGGCAGCACGATGCTTGCGACGGGGAAGTTCTCACCGCCGACGCGGGCCATCACCGCCGCGGCGGCAGGTGGGTCGGCGCGGGCGCCCTCGGCGTCTGGCAGCGACGGCGTGGCCCTGGCGGACGAGGCGGCTGCGGCGTCCTGCGCCGTCGCGATCACCCCGCGCGGCTCTGCAGGCAGCGTCCCAGGGCCATGATCGGGAAGGAGAGCCTGTAGAGGTGGTAGTTGATGTAGTAGTAGGAGGGAAAGCCGGTGCCGGTGTACTGCGGCTCATCCCAGCTGCCGTCGGTCCGCTGCGTGGCCACCAGCCAGTCGATGCCGCGCCGCACCTGCTCGGTGTCCTGCCCGGCGGCGTGCAGCGCAAGCAGCGCCCAGGCGGTCTGCGACGCGGTGGAGGGGCCGCGGCCGATCCAGGCCTCCTCGTCGTAGGAGCGCGGGTCCTCGCCCCAGCCGCCGTCCTCGTTCTGGTGCTCGTAGAGCCAGCGCACTGCGCGAGCGATACTGAGGTGCTGCGGCGAGATGCCGGCGGCCACAAGCGCCGGCACAACAGCACCTGTGCCGTAGATGTGGTTGACCCCCCAACGGCCAAACCAGGAGCCGCCTGGCTCCTGCTGCGCCAGCAGCCACTGCACGCCGCGCTTGGCTCTCTCGCGCTGCGCGAGGCCCAGCGCCGCGAACATCTCGACCACGTGCGCAGTCACGTCCGCGCTCGCCTCGTCTATCACCTCGCCGAAGTCGAGGAACGGCATCTCGCGCACCAGCGTGCGCGTGTTCTCCGCGTCGAAGGCGCCCCAGCCGCCGTCGCCGCTCTGCATCCCCTCCACCCACTGCACCGCACGGTCGATCGCGCCCTGGGCCTCAGAGTCAGGCTCGGGCTGCGAGCGGATCAGCGCAAGCACGACCTCCGCCGTGTCATCGAGATCCGGGTAATTGTCGTTTGCGAACTCGAAAGCCCATCCGCCCGGCGGCAGCCGCGGCCTTCGTACCGCCCAGTCGCCGGTGATCCGCACCTCCTCAGCCAGCAGCCAGTCCGCCGCCGTCGCTAGTGCCGGGGCATCGGCCGACACGCCCGCGTCGGCGAGCGCAATCATCGCAAGCGCCGTGTCCCATACCGGCCCCTGGCAGGCCTCCAGGCGCCGCAGCTCGCCTTCCTCGATCATGAAGGTGTCAATACCCTCGATGCCGCGCCGCATCACGGGGTGGTCGAGCGGATAGCCGCGCATCTTCAGCGCCATCAACGAGTAGACCCACGGCGGCTGGATACCGCCCCAGCTGCCATCCGCCTCCTGGCGACGCACGATCCAGCTCTCGGCACGCGAGAGCGCAAGCGAGCGCAGCGGCTTGATCGGATGGCGCTCGTAGATCCGCAGCAGCCGGTCAAGGCGCGCAAGCCACGCCCCCCGCTTTGAGGTCGGCACAGGCATGCTCCAAGGCTTCGCGCCGTGCAGCTCCTCCAGGTCGAAGCCCAGGCTGTGGCAGGGCCGGTGCGTGAGCAGCACCGCCAGTGCGACGACCGTCTGCCTGGCCCAGCAGGCGAAGTCGTAGACGTTCAGCGGCACCCAGGAGGGCAGCAGCACCATCTCCGGCGGCAGCGCGGGGACGCGCTCCCAGGACCACAGCCCGAACAGCGCCATCCACACGTGCGTGAACACACGCGCCTTCTCAAGACCTCCCTCGGCCCGGATGTGCTGCGCCGCGATACGCATGTGCGGGGCCTGCGGATCGTCGCCTGCGAGCTTCAGCGCCCAGTAGGCCTCGATCGTGGTGGAGAGATCCGGAGGGCCGTCGTGGAAGTTGGTCCAGGTCCCGTCCGGGCGCTGCTGAGAGCGGATCCAGTTGGCCGAGCGCTGCGTCTCATCGGCGCGGCGGATGCCGAGGAACTCGCGCAGCAGCATGTCCTCGGCGTCCATCGTGACGTTGGTCTGCAACTCCGCCTTCCACCACCCATTCTGACTCTGGAGGGAGAGCAGATGCTCACATGCGCGCTGCAGCGTGACCTCAGCCTCGCTCCCAGCCTGCACGATCGGCGATGACATGGAACGGAAAACTAGAGCTTCCAGACGATTGACAGCATCTTCACCTGCATTTAGCCCCCGCTCGCGGTGGCCGCCGAGGCGAGCACGTTGGTTTCTCCGGCGGTGATGCCGGCGCTCTTCAGGGCGCTGCGCGAGAGCGTCTGCGGGCGCGAGGCGACGAAGCGGTAGATGAGCTCGCCGTTGAAGTCAAGTCGCTGCACTAGCCGGAAGCCAGGCGCCGGCGGCGTCGTGGCGGAGGCCAGCAATGGCTTGTAGCCGACCTTCTCGATCTCCGAGACGCCTGAGATGGATGAAACCGCCGGGCGCAAGCTGGGAGCGTAGTACTCGATCGGCGCCGAGCCGAGGTGCGCGGTCACCACGGCGACTCGGCCGCTTACACCGTGCGAGCCCGGGGTGACTGCTACCGCGACCTTGCTCCAGTCGCCTCGTTGCAGGCGCGGGGAGAGATCGACGTCGACGCAGATCGCAAGCAGCGCGAGCGTCGCCAGTACCGCGATCCCCACGCCCAGCCGGCCGGTGGAGGCCGCGCCTATCACCGCGGCAAGCAGGATCGTGACCGGCACCATCGCCCCGATCAGGTTTCGAGGCGCCAGGTAGTCGGCGCCGCCCATCGCGAGCAGGATCGGAATCAGCACGCCGCAGGCGGCCAATGCAAGCATGCCAAGTGCCGCACCCCGCTCGTCGTGCGAGAGCCCGCGCCGCAGGCCGTAGGCCAGCCCGGCGATCAGCGGCAACGCAACTAGCAGCTCAATGCCACGCCCGAGCGGCGCACCCGAGTAGCCGGTGAGGTAGTACTGAGGGATCGCTTCAACGCGGTCGCGCAGTGCCCATTCCCCGATCCACTGGGTGCCTTTGCCGCCCTGGCTGAGCACGAGTGGGATCAGCGCGATGCCCACGACCGCGATCGCGCCCACGGCCGGCACGGCTGTGCGCCAGCGCTCCCGTCGCCGCAGCAGCCAGAGCGCCATCGGCACCAGCAGGAACACAGCGAAGTAGTGGGTCAGCAGCGCTAGGGCGCCGGTGAGCGCGAAGATCGCCATCCGCCGCGCGCTTGGTTGCCGCTCTGCGCGAATGAAGCACAGCAGCGCGAGCGCCATCGTGAGCGCATAGAGCTCGTAGGCGCGCGCCTCCTGGGAGTACCAGACAAACAGCGGGTTTGCGGCCGTGATCGCACCCGCCACGATCGCCACGCGCCTGCCCGCAAGCTCCCGCGCGATCTCATAGACCACCGCGACCAGCGCGATCCCCGCCAGCGCAGAGGGCAGACGCATCGCCACCACGCCGGTGCCGAAGATACGCGTCCAGACCCAGATCGTCACGTACCACAGCGGCGGCGTGTTCTCGGTGTGGGCCATGGTTTCCATGCTCGCGACGATGCTCGGGTGCAGCACGTGCACGGGCGTGAACGCCTCGTCGAACCAGAAGCTCTGCAGCCCCAGCGTCGGCAACCGCACGAGCGCAGCGAAGACCAGCAGCCCTGCCAGCGGCCACCAGCTCGGCAGATGAGTTGCAGCAGCCTCTGCGGCGGGAGCGCTAGGCGACGCGCTGCCGGCGGCCGCCGTGCTTGGCGCCGCGGCGCCCGCTGCCTGCGAGCTCACGGCCCTCATCTGGAGCCGTGAAAGCCCTTCGGGACGCCGTTTTCCAGGCCGGGCGGGATCGCCCAGGTGCAGAAGTGTTCGTCGACCGGGGAGCCGAAGCAGCCGTAGCGGTCGTTGGGACCAAGCGGCAGATATGGCGGCAGGTAGAAGCCGCCCATCGCGTGGCGTTCGTTGCCGACGATCGGCCCATCCAGCATCACGCATATACGCGATCTGACCAACTTCTTGGATTCGTGGAGACTGGCGCAGGCTGTGTCGACGGTTGTGTAGGAGGCGAGGTCCTGTTCGACTGCGACTTCTTCGTCGTGAATACCCGTCACATGCCGCCAGGTTTCAATGTCCGCCGTGAGTCGGTCGTCGACTTTCACCTCGCGCGTGAGGTCATAGACCGTCCCGACGCTGATCAGTGCAGCCACCACTATCAACACGATCGCCTCGATCCGGCGCCGCCGACCTGCCGGGCGGGCTTGATCCTCGGAGTCCGCTGGCCTAAGCCACGACGGCAGCCGCGAGAGCCAGCGCTCCAGCGCCGGCCAACGCGCCGACTCCTCGTGCAGATGCTCGCTGCCGGCGCTCACGTCTTTGCCGCCGCGATCGAAAACAGCGGCGAGAGCTGGTGGATCATGTACAGACCCTGGATCAACAGCACCGCGGTGATCAGCCGGCGTTCGCGGGAGACGAACCCCAGCGGCAGGCCCCACAGCGTGTACCAGGCCAGCAGCCAGGGGCTGGTGACCGCGATCGCAAGCAGCGCCCAGCCGGAGGCAGCGATCCAGCTGTACCCCTTCCAGGTGCGCCACATCAAATAGAGCACGACCAGCGCAAGCATCGCCTTCAGCAGGGTGTGGTCGACCGGGAAAATGCCGGGCTTGCCGAGCAGGTGCGCGAACTCAGTCGGGAATCCGTCCTGGGAGACATAGGCTGAGTCGCGGGCAAGCACTTCAAAGAGATCGGCGCCGTGCACGCCGAAGAAGGCGTATCCGAGCCCCACGCCCACCACGGCCGCGGCCAGGGCGCCCAACAGCAGGCGCGGGCTGCGCCGCGAGAGGAGCATGAACGGCAGCAGCGCGATCGCGGTCGCCTTCACGAACGCTCCCGCGACCACCGTGACGCCGGCGCCTGCGTCCCTGTTGCCGAGCGCCAGCGTGACGGCGCCCATCATGAAGGCCATCATCATCAGGTCGTTGTGCGCGCCGCCGAAGCCGTAGATCAGCCACAGCGGATTGGCGCCGACCAGGATCAGGCCCGGCACCGGGTTCATTTTCAGCTGCCGCGCACATCGCCAGGTGAAGCCGAGCGTGGCCGCCATCGAGATCAGCGCCTCCACCTTCATCCCCCACACCGACGCGATCGGCGAAAGCGCGGCGGCGGGCAGGCTGATCAGCGTGTACAGCGGCCCGTAGGCGGTGGTCGCGGTCAGCCAGTCACCGCCTACGTATTCGTAGATCGGCAGGTTGAAGACCGAGACCGGGCCGTGCACATACGGGTTGATCCCGTCGAGCGCCATCCGCCCGTAGGCGATGTAGCTGAAGACGTCGGTGGAGATCATGATCGGCGCGACCATCACGATCGCGGTCAGCACGCAAACCAGCGTGATCGCAGTCCGCTGGCTGATCCTGCGCGAGTAGGCGACCAGACCCGCGTAGGCGCAGGTGAAGATCAGCAGGCAGATCAGGAAGAGGTGGTATCCGAGCGGCGAGCCGAGCCCCTCGAGCCATTTGCTCATGCTGGGCGAGGGCGGCAGCAGCGGCGACTTGCCGTCCGCGGCGTCGATCACGATCAGGCCGAGCGCGCCGACCATGATCGCCGCCAGGCCAAACGCCACGGGGGGCGTGCGCCGCTCCGCGTGCTCGCCGCGAGCGCCGGTCAGCGAGGAGCGCCATCCATGGGCGGCCGTCTGGCCTTGCACTGCTGAGGAACGTAGGACCCAAGCTGTTGATGTCGAGATTGGTGAGCGCAAGCGGGGAGTGAGCTTGGGGTTGGTCAGCTGCCGGGTGCGTCCTCGAAGCGCAGCACCTCCAGCGCTCCGGTGAGGTCGAACACGCGCTGGACCGAAGGCTCGCCGGGCCGCAGCACGAGCTCTCCACCCCGCTGCTGTGCGCGGGCGTTGGCCGCGAGCAGCAGCCGCAGGCCGGTCGAATCGATGAACTGCAGCTCGCGCAGGTCGATCACCAGCCGACCCGGAGCGTGCTGCTCAACGTCGAGCAGGCTGCGCTCAAGCACCGGTGCGCCGGACAGGTCAAGCTCGCCGCGCAGCGCCACGTTCGCAACGCCGTTCTCAATCGAGCTGGAGATGGACAGGCCGCCGGGCCCGGGCGAGGTCGCGCTCATCTAGGCGACTCTAATCTACGAGCAGGATTGTTCGCAGCAGGACAGCCGCCTTGCAGCTCAGAGCGACTCTCAAAGCGCCGCCCAGACCGTCTTGGTCTCCAGGTAGGCATCCAGGCCGATTTGGCCGTGCTCACGCCCGACGCCTGAGGCCTTGAAGCCGCCGAACGGCGCTGCCGGGTCCGAGGCGCCCCAGCAGTTGACGTAAACCGATCCGGCGCGCAGCATCCCCGCCAGCCGGTGTGCCGAGCCCAGATCCCGCGTCCACACGCCAGCCGCCAGGCCGTAGTCGCTGTCGTTGGCGCGGCGGGCGACTTCCTCCAGCGTGTCGTAGGGAGTCGCGACGAGCACCGGGCCGAAGATCTCCTCGCGGCAGATGCGCAGCTCATCGGAGCTGGTCGTAAACAGCGTCGGCGCCACGAAGTAGCCGCCGCTCTCATCCAGCGCGCTCTGTCCGCCGACCAGCAGCTGCGCGCCCTCCTGCAGCCCGGACTCGATGTAGCCGAGCACACGCTCGCGCTGCTCGGCGGAGATCAGCGGTCCGAGCTGGGTCTGCGGGTCGAGCCCCGCGCCCAGGCGCGCCTGCTGCGCGCGCTGCGCGAGCACCCCTGTGACCTCTTCGAAGCGCTCGGCCGGCACGAACAGGCGCGAGCCCGCGTTGCAGGCCTGGCCGGAGTTGAAGTAGATCCCCTGGAAGGCGCCCTTCACCGCGGCGTCCAGATCGGCGTCGGGCAGGATGATGTTCGGCGACTTGCCGCCCAGCTCCAGCGTGACGCGCTTCAGCGCAGCGCCCGCCTTGCCGCCAATCTCGCGTCCCACTGCGGTTGAGCCGGTGAATGCGATCTTGTCGATCCCAGGGTGCTCAACCAGCGCCGCGCCGGTGCGGCCATCGCCGGTCAGCACGTTCAGCACGCCCGGCGGGAAGCCGACTTCCAGTGCCAGTTCGCCGAGGCGCAGCGCCGAGAGCGGCGTCTGCTCGGCCGGCTTGAGCACGATCGTGCAACCGGCGGCCAGCGCCGGGGCGATCTTCCAGGCAGCCATCAGCAGCGGGAAGTTCCACGGCACGATCTGCGCGCAGACGCCGACCGGCTCCCGGCGCGTGTAGCAGTGCACATTGGGGGCCGCGACCGGCAGCACGGCGCCCTCGATCTTGGTCGGCCACCCGGCGAAGTAGCGGAGGTGCGCGACCGTGCCGCCCACGTCCACGAACTGGGCGAGCTTGACCGGCTTGCCGTTGTCCAGCGACTCGATCTGCGCGAGCTCCTCATCGTGCTGCTGCACCGCATCGGCCAACGCCCCGATCAGGCGGCCGCGCTCGATCGCCGGCATGCTGGCCCAGGGCCCGCTCTCGAACGCCTCGCGTGCGACCGCGACGGCGCGATCGACATCCTGCTGGCCGGCGTGGGCGAGCGTCGCGATCGGAGCGCCAGTGGCGGGGTCCAGCGTCTGGAAGGTGGCACCGTCGGCAGCCTGCAGCCGGTGCTCACCGATCAGCAGATCGTGGGCAGCATCGGGCTCGCCGATGAACTGACGGGCGGCGGCGCCTAGCGCCTCTGGCAGTGTTGCTGTGGACATTGGGTCTCCTCGGTTTGCGCAGCGGCTGCGGGGGAGGCTCTCGACGCCGTGTCCGCCGCGCCGACGAGCGTACTCACGGCTCCAGCACGATCTTGAGCGCCTCGCGCCGATCGTAGAGCGCGTAAGCCTCCGCCGCATCTTCGAGGCTCATGTGATGCGTGATCAACGGGCTGGGATCGAGTCTGCCGGCGGACATCATCGCCAGCACCGGGTCGACGTGGGCGATCACGTTGGCAAGCCCGGTGTGCAGCGTCAGGCCCTTGATCCAGATCAGGCCCATGTGCAGCTCGATGCGCTCTGTGTAGACGCCGAGCGCGACCACCTCGCCAGCGGGCCGGGCCAGCGAGATCGCAAGTTCGAGCGCCCGCGGGTCACCGACCGCGTCGATCGCGACATCGACGCCGCGCTTTTCGGTGTGCTCGCGGACAGCGCGCTTGACGTCCACCCCGTCGAGGTCGAGCGCGATGGCGCCGAAGGACTGCGCCATCGCAAGGCGCTCAGGCACAGAGTCAACCGCCAGCACGCAGGCCGCACCGGCGGCGCGCGCGGCCTGAACTGCGCATAGCCCGACCGGGCCAAGTCCCAGCACAGCGACCGTGTCGCCCGGGCGCATGCCGGCGCTTGCGATCGCGTGGTAGCCGGTGCCCATCACGTCGCCGGCGAAGATCGCCGTCTCTGGCGACATTCCCTCCGGCACGCGCCGCAGCGTCATGTCGGCATGGGGGACCAGCACCTGCTCGGCCTGGCAGCCCTGCAGGTCGCCCATCGCAGCGCCATGCCCGAAAGTGCGGCTCTGCTGGCAACGGTGGTACTCGCCTCGCAGGCACTGGAAACATGTGCCGCATGCGCTTTGGAAGCAACCGAGCACGCGGTCGCCCACGGCGACGCGGCGCACTCCCGCTCCGACCTGCGTGACGGTGCCCACGAACTCGTGCCCGACCGTGAAGCCGGGCTCGATCTTCACGCGCCCGTGGTAGATGTGCAGATCGGAGCCGCAGACCGCGCAGGCCTCGATCTTCACGATCGCCTCGTCAAGCTCGCCGAGCTCGGGGTCCGGCACCTCCTGGACCTCCACCCGCCCCGGCTCCTGAAAGGTAACGGCGCGCATGCCGCTGACCCTACAACCTGGCGAGCACCGATGATCGGATCTACCTATCCTTGCTCGAATGGTCGACCGATCGCAAGCCGTGCTGATCACCGGGTGCTCCTCCGGCATCGGCGAGGCAACCGCGCGACGCCTATCGGCCAAGGGCTTGCCGGTCTATGCGACCGCGCGCAGGGTCGAGTCGATCGAGCACCTGCGTGAGGCGGGCTGCAAGCTGCTGCAGCTGGATGTGACCGACGAGGACTCGATGCGCGCCGCGGTCGCCGCGGTGGGGCGCGAGCACGGTGCCGTCGGCGCGCTCATCAACAACGCCGGCTACAGCCAGAGCGGAGCGATCGAGACCGTCTCCAAAGAGGAGGTCTTGCGGCAGTTTCAGACCAACGTGTTCGGCGTGATCACGATGTGCCAGCTCGTGCTGCCGGGGATGCGCGCGCAGCGCTTCGGCAGGATCGTGAACATGTCCTCCATGGGCGCCAACTTCACCTTCCCCGGCGGCGGTCTCTACCACGCAAGCAAGTACGCGCTGGAGGCGATCTCCGACGCGCTGCGCTTCGAGGTGCGCGGCTTCGGGGTGGACGTTGTGGTGCTCCAGCCCGGGCTGATCCTGACCCGCTTCGGGGAGGCGGCCGCCGCAAGCATGGACTCTCTGCCCACCGATGCCGATCCCGCCTCGCCATATAGCGCTTTCAACGCGACCGTCGCCAAGGCCAGCCGGGATGCCTATGAGAACCCACTGTTCGCCAGGTTCGGCGGGCCGCCGGAGGCGGTGGCGAAGGTGATCGAGCGCGCGATCGGCGCCAGGCGGCCCAGGCCGCGCTACCGGATCACGCCCTCGGCGCACGCGCTGATCGCCCAGCGCAAACTCCTCAGCGACCGGATGTGGGACCGGATGATGCGCCTGCAGTTTCCGCAGCCGCGCTGAGCGCGGCCGGATCAGGCCGCCTGCGCGAACGCCTGCCCGGACTCGACCGGGCGGCCGATCGCAAAGCCCTGGGCGTAGTCGACGCCGTAGGAGCGCAGCAAGGTGATCGTCTCCTGACCGCCGACGTACTCGGCGATCGTGCGCTTGCCCATCCCCTCGGCGACGCGGACCAGCGCCTGCACGACGAGCTGGTCCTTGTGTGAGCGCGGCAGCGCGCGCACGAAGTCGCCGTCGATCTTCAGATAGTCGAAGGGCAGCCGCTTGAGGTAGCGGAAGGACCCGAAGCCGGCGCCGAAGTCATCGAGCGCGACGGCGCAGCCGAGGCGCTGCACGCCGCGGCAGAACTCGCTCGCGCGGCTCATGTCGGAGATCGCCGCGGTCTCTGTCACCTCCAGGATCAGACGGCAGGGGTCGACCTCGTAGCTGGCAAGCAGCCGTTCGATGTGGGTCAGCGTGCCCTCGCCGGTCACCGACAGCGCCGAGAGGTTGACGGCTACCGGCGTGCTGCGGTCGGCCAGCTCGGCGCCCATCAGGTAGATCGCCTCGCCGAGCACCATCCGGTCGATCTGGCGCACCAGGCCGTAGCGCTCGGCGGCAGGTAGAAAATTGTTGGGCGCCACCAGCCCGTCAGGGTCGTCGGCGAGCCGCAGCAGCGCCTCGTGATGGCTGACTGTCCCATCCTCCAGGCAGACGATCGGCTGGTAGTGCAGCACGAACAGCCCCTCCGCCAACGCGCGGCGCAGGCGCGCAAGCCAAGGGCGCAGGTGCAGGCCCGCCTGAGAGCAGAAGGCGCCGCCGCTGGCGGGGTAGCGCCTGTGCATGCCGAGCCCCGCCGCAGGCCTGCCGCCGGGGCGAATCACGAAGCTGGAGGTTGCTTGTGTGGTGACGTCGTTCATGGTCGCTGGCGATCTTCCACGAGCAGGCCGCTTGGCCTCCAACGTGGGGGCATAGATGGAGGTTTGCGGGGCAGATTCGGCAGGAAACCTCCACGAACCTGCTCATCTCGACATATATCTTGCGAAAAGGAGCCTGATGCTGCGCCGCTAGCCGCCCGAGTAGTGCGGCCGCCTAGCGCGATCCGAGATCACAAGCAGCAGCGCCAGCAGCACGAAGTTCATCACTACCGAGGAGCCGCCGTAGGCAACCAGCGGCAGCGTCACGCCGGTCAGCGGGATCACGCGCGTCACCCCGCCGACGATCACGAACACCTGCATTGCGACCATGAAGGAGAGCCCGACCGCGAGCAGCTTGGAGAAGGAGTCGCGCGCCAGCATCGCCGTCTTCAGGCCGCGCCAGACGAACAGCAGGTAGATGCACAGCAGCCCAGCTGCACCGACGAGGCCGAGCTCGTCGGTAATGACCGCGTAGATCATGTCGCTTTCGGGGATCGGCAGGATGAAGTGCCCTTCGGGTAGGCGCAGCAGCGAGCGGCCGAGGCCTGTGCCCAGCAGCCCGCCGTCGGCCTGGGCGAACAGTGCCTGCGCAAGCTGACCGCTGCCCCCCACGGTGCGGTGGTAGAGCTTTTCGTTCAGCGGGTGTTCCCAGGCTTCGATCCGCGCCTCCACGTGGCCTACGTGCGTAGCGAGGAACCATCCTCCGATCAGGAACAGCCCCAGCCCGACGAGCGGGAACGAGAGCCGCCCCGTGGCCACGTAGAGCAGCGCCAGGAAGGCGCTGTAGAACATGATTGAAGTGCCAAGCTCGCTGGTGACCACGAGCGTGGCCATCGAGGCGCCCCAGACCACAAGCAGCGGGCCGAACTGCTTCATCGGCGGGAAGGTCATGCCCATGAATTTCTTGCCTGCAGTGACCAGCAGCTGGCGGTTGTCGGCCAGGTAGCTGGCCAGGAAGATCACCAGCGCGATCTTCGCCAGCTCGGCCGGCTGGAAGGAGACCGGGCCGATGTGGATGGCCAGATAGGCGCCATTGACTTCCCCGCCGATGCCGGGCACGCGCGGCAGCAGCGTGAAGACGATCGCCGCCGCCACCATCGTGTAGCGGTAGCGCTCCAGCACCCCAAGACCCCGCTTGCGCAGAAACAGGATCGTGCCCGCAAACACCAGCAGCCCGACGACCAGCCACTGCGCCTGCTGGCGCGCGAGCGTCGGTTCGATCCGGTAGAGCATCACGATCCCGACGCTGGCCAGCACGGCAGCCAGCGGGAACATGTAGGGGTCGGCGTTAGGCAGCGCGAAGCGGATCACCAGGTGGCCCGCGACGCAGAGCGCGAGGAAGATCGCCCCATAGAGCAGTGATGCGCTCGATGCGTGGTCGAGCACCAGATTGGCCGAACGGACGCCTTCGGTGGCCGAGGAGTCCGCCTGCGCCTGCAGGAAGATCGCGGTGAAGCCGGCGATCACCAAAAGCGCCGAGGGCAACAGCCCCAGCAGCTCGCGGTTTCGAGGGCTCAGCATGCAGGCGAGGGTACCCAGTCACCCGGCGCCGCCGCTACGCTTGCGCGGTGGTTGAGAGCAAAGGCCCGCGGCGGCTCTGGCCGAGCTCCACGGGCCGCTTCCTGCTCGCGGGCGTGCTTGTGGCGCTGCTCAGCGGCGTCGCGACCTACATGATCGCGCAGAGCAAGCTCACCACTCTGGCCTCGGAGATCCTGCCGGCCAAGAACAGGATCAAAACCGCCGAGGGCGTCGTGGTCGCCGGCTACGAAGGCGCGCCGCAGACCTTCCTGCTGATCGGCTCCGACAAGCGCGCGCTCTCCAAAGACTCCTTCGACAAGGAAGACCCGCCGCACAGCGACACGCTTTTGCTCGTGCGTCTTGATCCCAATCAGGGCCAGACCACAGTGCTCTCGATCCCACGCGATCTGCTCGTGCACATCGCCACGCGCTCCGGCCAGGTCTACTACCCGGAGAAGATCAACGCCGCGTACACCATCGGCAGCGAACACGCGGGCAACGACGGCGGCGCCAAGCTGGCGGCCGAAACGATCGAGCACCTGCTGAAAATCAAGCTGAACGGGATCGTCGATGTGACCTTCAAAGGCTTCATCGGCGTGGTGGATGCGCTCGGCTGCGTCTACGTCAACGTCGACCACCGCTACTGGCACACCTCAAACAGCCTGGACCCCGAAGAAAACTACTCCAGCATCCATCTCGCCTCCGGCTACCAGAAGCTCTGCTACGAAAACGCGCTCTCCTACGTGCGCTACCGCCATCTCGACTCCGACTTCGTCAGGGTCGCACGCCAGCAGGACTTCATCCGCCAGCTGCGCGAGCAGGTCTCCCCATCGCGGCTTCTGAGCCAGATCGAACGCGTCTCCAAGGCCGTCGGCCGAGCCGTGGTCAGCACGTTCGCCTCCACCCCGGAAGAACTGCTGCGGCTGACCAAGCTGATCGTCTTCTCCCAGAGCAAGCCGCTGCGGCAGGTGAAGTTCCGCTACTCCTCCGACAGCACCTTCATCGAAGGCGGCGACTACGTCACCGCGAGCCCCGAAGACATCGCCGCGACCGTGCGCGAATTCCTCTCCCCCGCCCACAACCGCGCCAACCTCGAAGGCGCCGCGCCCGCTCCCGCTGCGACGGGCGCCCGCCATGGTCGTGCGGGGCATCGCGCGCACGGCGCACCACCGCCCTCAGCCCTCGGCCTGGTCCCGGTCTCAGAATCGATCCGCCAGGAAGCTGTCGCGATGGCCGTCGGGGTGCCCTTCCCGGTGCTCGCGCCCACGCTGCAGACCGGCGTAGCCGTGCCTCAGGAAGCCCACTCCTACAGGGTCAGCGACCGCGGTGGCGGCCGCCACCGCGGCTATATCGAGGTCTTCCAGGAGAACCCGATCGGCGGCTATTACGACGTCGAGGGGATGGACTGGGCAGACCCGCCGCTGATCGACAATCCAACGCAGACCGAGAACATCGGCCACCGGCACTACATGCTGATCGACGACGGCTCCCACATCCACGTGATCGCCTGGCGTGAAGGCGGCGACCTCTACTGGGTCAACAACACGCTGCTTGAGGAACTGACCAACTCGCAGATGATCTACATCGCGCAGTCCACCAAGCGCTTGCGCTGAAGGCAGGGGTCAGCCGCAGACCGGGGCGCCGTCCAGCGCCGCGTTGACCAGCGCGTCGGCAGCCGCATTCTGGGCGCGCGGAACGGTCCTGATCTCCCAGCTGCCAAAGCCCCGCAACGCCTGCATCGCCTCGCGGTGAAGCGGCTTCATCGCCTCATGCTTGACCTTGTAGAGGCCCTGCACCTGACGAGCGATCAGCTCCGAGTCGCCGATCACCTCGACCTCGGTCGCGCCGAGCTCGGCTGCCGCTGCCAGGCCCAGCAGCAGCGCCCTGTACTCGGCGACGTTGTTGGTGGTGGCGCCCAGAAGCTGCGCGCGCTCCAGCAGCACCTCGCCCTCGGGCGTTGCAACCACGCACGCGGCCGCGGCGGGTCCGGGGTTGCCTCTGGCTCCCCCATCGACGTTGACGCGCAGCTTCACAGGGTCAGGGCGTGGCGAGCGGCAGCATGTCGCCGATCGCACGCGCACGCCGGCGATCGCGCACCACGCGACGCTGACGGATCGCCGGGTCCACGCCACCGGCGCGGGCCTGCCGGGCGCGCCTGTCGGCCACCCTGCGATCGACGATCACGGTCACGTTCGTCTCCTCGGCATAGCGCTCCACCATCTTCTCGTAGAGCTCCTGCTCCAGCGGCTTTGGCACAACGCAATAGATCATGAGCAAATCCTACCGGAGAAGGGAGAGCTCGCCGCGTTCGTTTGCGGTCGCGTTGCCGATTCGGTCCTCGTCTGCAAGCTCCTCCAGCTCCATGCCCTCGGCCAGCAGCGCGATCGTCGCCGGCCGCACCCGCAGGTCGACCTCGTAGCGATACCAGCACAGCTCCCAGGCCACGACGATGCTCGCGCGTTCTGCGTCCAGCTCGGTTGCACGCACCGTCACGCTCGGCTGCCCGAGCGCCCGTGCGATGCCCGCAAGGCGGCCGGCACATTCAGAGGCGTTGAAGATCTCTATTGCCTGTTCGAGAGTGAGGTCAAGGCCAGGCAACGCGGGATCGCGCGCGAGCACCGCCGGCACGGCCCCACCGGGCGCGAGCAGTTCCTCGCCGGCGATCTCCCGATCGACCCACTCGTCGCGCTCGGCGTCCTGGGCGTCGTCGTAGAGAGGTTCGCCGGCCTGCAGCTGCTCGTTGTGCCGATGCGCCCAATCCTCGTCCCCGTCGAAACCGCCAGCTGTGTCCTGCCAGCTGTCCGCGGGGCGGCGCGGCGCCCACGGCTGCTCCTCCTCATGCAGCGGCTCGCGCTCGCCCTCCTCCAGGCCGCGGCGCTGACGCAGCCTGCCCAGCAGCGAGCGTCCACGCTGCCTACGCTGCGAGCGGCCACTCGCCGCGGCCAGCGCCTCGGATTCGCGCATCCATCCCTCCCCGGCGGCTCTGGGGATGCAGAGCTCGCACACGGTGCGCCTGTTGCCGGCAGCGATGAAGGTGTCCGGGCGCTCGCCCCGCAGCAGCCGCCTGCCGCACATGTCGCAGGAGACCTCCGGTTGGTGGGTGATGATCGCCCGCGTCGCCATCGGCCAATCAGAGTAGTGACCAAACCGTGAAGATGCCGCCTCCCCGGCGACCGCCAGACCGATCCGGCCAGGCGCGGAACGCCCCTCAGGCGTGCGCGGCGGCGCGCTCTGCGGCGGCCTCGTCGACAATCCGCTGCGCGAGGTGCGCGGGCACCTCTTCGTAGCGCACGAACTCCATCGTGTAGTCGCCCTGGCCGCCGGTGACCGCACGCAGGTCGGGGGCGTAGCTGAGCATCTCGGCCATCGGCACCTCCGCCTTGACCTCGCTCATCGCGCCCGTGCCCTCCACCCCCTGCGGGCGCCCGCGACGGCTGTTGAGGTCGCCGATCACATCCCCCACGCTTGCCTCGGGCACCGAGATGCTGACCAGCATGATCGGCTCCAGCAGCACCGGCTGGGCGTCCCGCAGCGCCTCCTTCATCGCCTGCACGCCGGCCAGCTTGAAGGCGATCTCAGAGGAGTCCACGGAGTGGTAGGCGCCGTCGAAGAGCGTCACCCTGACGTCCTTGACCGGGTAGCCGGCCAGCACGCCCGATTCCATCGCCTCGTGCACGCCCTTCTCCACGGCCGGGATGAACGAGCCCGGGATCACGCCGCCCTTGATTTTGTCGATGAACTGGAAGCCCTCTCCCTCGCCAAGCGGCTCGATCTCGATGTGACAGTCGCCGAACTGGCCGCGGCCGCCCGACTGCTTCTTGTGGCGGCCGTGGGCCTTCGCGCTGGCACGGATCGTCTCTCTGTAGGGCACGCGCGGCGGCTGCAGGCTGACCTCCACCCCGAAGCGACGCCGCAACCGCTCCACCAGCACTTCGACGTGCACCTGAGAGATGCCGGCGACGATCTCCTCGCCGGTCTGCGCGTCGCGGTGCAGGTCGATCACCGGGTCCTCCTCCTGCAGGCGGCGCAGCGAGGAGATCATCTTCTCCTCATCTCCCGCGCTCTTGGGGGCCACCGCGAATGCCATCACCGGCGAGGGCAGGCTCATGCCCGGCAGCGATTGCGGCTGCCCGTCGCCCTGCGCGCGATCGGAGATCGGCCAGCGCTCCAGCAGCCAGTCGTCGGCGTGGGTCTCCTTCAGCTTGGCCACCGCTCCGATCTGGCCGGGGCCGACCCGATCGAGATGAAGCACCTCGGCGCCGCGGAACCCCAGCAGCTGCCCGATCCGCTCCTTCGCGTGTGAGCGCGCGTTGACGGCGTGGCTGTCATGGGAGAGCGTGCCGCGGTAGACGCGAAAGAGGTTGATCCGGCCCGCGAACGGGTCGGCGCGGGTCTTGAAGACGTATGCACACAGCTCACCTTCGGAGTCCGCTGCCAGCTCCAGCTCCCCGATTTTCAGCGGGCCGTGCTGCACCGGCGAAGGCAGGTCCTCCACGATCGCGTCCAGCAGCCGCGCGGTGCCGAGGTTGCGGGTCGCAACGCCGCATACGACCGGGAAGATGTGACCGTGGTTCGTGCCGCGCTCCAACGCGTCGACGATCTCCTGATGTGAGATCTCCTCACCCTCCAGGTAGCGCTCCATCAGCGCGTCTGAGACCTCCGCCACCTCGTCCATCAGCCGCTCGCGGTAGGTGGCGGCAAGCTCCGCGTGGTCTGCGGGGATCTCGATCTCTGTGAATCCGCCCCGCTGGGCGGAATCCTGGCGGAAGGCGCGCATGTCCACCAGGTCGATCACGCCGCAGAGCTCGTGCTCTGTGCCGATTGGAATCTCGGTCGCGACGACGTGCTGGCCGAATGCCTCCTTGAGCTGCGCAAGCGTCCGGAAGAAGTCGGCGCGCTCGCGGTCGAGCATGTTCACGAACAGCATCCGCGCGATGTCGCGCTGCGCGGCGCGCTGCCACAGCCGCTGGGTGGCGACCTCCACCCCCATCACCCCGTTGATCACGAAGATCGCCGACTCGCAGACCTGCAGCGCGCCAAGCGCGTCGGAGACGAAGCTCGGATCGCCGGGGGCGTCGATCAGGTTGATCTGGCAGTCCTTCCAGTCGAAGGTGGACAGCGCGGCCGAGATCGACATCTGCCGCTCCTTCTCATCGGGGTCTGCGTCCGAGACGGTGCTGCCCTCCATCACGTTGCCAAGGCGCGTAGTCACGCCGGCCTCGAACAGCAGCGCCTCGTTGAGCGAGGTCTTGCCAGACCCCCTGTGCCCGACGAGGGCGACATTGCGAATCCGATCGGCTGCCGGCATCAACGCCTCCTTATTTTCGACCCGTCAGAGCACCATAGCGCCGGGCGGCAGCCAGGTCGAGAGGCGGCGTCGCCGGAGAGGCGTTCAGTCGTCGTCGAAGTCGCCCTGCATACCTGAGCGGAGCCTGAGTACCGCCTTTGTATGCAGCTGCGATACGCGCGACTCGGTCACGCCGAGCACCTCGCCGATCTCCCGCAGCGTGAGGTTCTCGTAGTAGTAGAGCGCGATCACGAGCTTCTCGCGCTCCGGCAGCCTTGCGATCGAGTCGGCTATGCGGTCCTTCAGGTCGCCGACGTCCAGCGCCTTGGCGGGGTCGGGAGCGCCGGGGTCCTCGATCGTGTCCATCAGCGAGACCTGGTCGCCGCTTGAGTCAGAGACGCTCCAGAGCTCATCCAGCGCGACGATCGAGGAGTGCGAGATCGCGATCAGCGCGTCCTGCAGTTCATCGCCGCTGATGCCGAGCTCGCCGGCAAGCTCCTCGTCGGTGGGTGTGCGCTGCAGCTTGTGCTCGAGCTTTGCGTGCGCGCGCTCGATTTCGCGGGTCCTGGCGCGGACGCTGCGGGGAACCCAGTCCAGCGAGCGCAGCTCGTCGATGATCGCGCCCTTGATGCGAGTGATCGCGTAGGTCTCGAACTTGATCTCGCGACCGAGGTCAAAGCGCTCGATCGCCGACACCAGGCCGTCCAGGCCATAGGAGATCAAGTCGGACTCCTCCACGTGCGGCGGCAGGCCAGCCGCGGTGCGGCCGGCTACGTACTTGACCAGCGGCGAGTAGGCGACGACCAGCCGCTCGCGCGCGCGCTTGTCGCCGTCGGCCTTGTAGCGGCGCCATAGTTCGCGCAGCTCGATCGCTTTGACACTGTTATCCAGGGTGCTCATTTCCCTGACTTGGAGTCCATATTTTGATAGGGGCTCCTATGCCCGTGGATGGCTGCGAGCATACGCGTTTCGCAGACGGGCGGACTCCACGCGAGTGTAGACCTGTGTGGTGGAGATGCTCGCGTGGCCGAGCAGCTCCTGTATCGCGCGCAGGTCCGCGCCGCCGTCGAGCAGGTGCGTGGCGAAGCTGTGACGCAGCGCGTGCGGGTGCACGTGGCCGGGCGTGCGGGTGCGCAGCGCCCAGGACCGCAGGCGCCTGCGAACGTCCCCTGAGTCCAGCCGCCGGCCCGTGCGGCTGAGGAAGAGCGCGGTCTGCGCCGGGTCGTCAAGCAGCTTCGTGCGGCCGCGCTCCAGGTAGGCAGCAAGCGCCATCTGCGCCTGCTCGCCGATCGGCAGAAGGCGCGTGCGCTGCCCCTTGCCCTCCACCCGCAACTGCTCGGAGTCGTGGTCGATGTCCTGCACGTCAACGCTGACAATCTCAGACGCCCTCAGACCGCACGCGTAGGCAAGCTCAAAGATCGCCCTGTCGCGCAGCTCCAGCGGCTCCTGCGCAGGAATGCCATCCAGCAGCCGTCCCATCTCCGACTCCTTGAGCACCCGCGGCAACGTCGCAGGCCGCTTCGGCGCGGACACAAGCTCGGCGGGGCTCTGCGACAGCTCGCCGTGCTCGCGCATGCTCACGAACAGTCCGCGCACGGCGGCGAGCTTGCGCGCGATCGTGCTCGGCGCCAGGCCGCTTTGCGAAAGATGGGCCACGTAACGCCTGACCGTCTTCGCTCTCACCGCAACGGGATCGATCTCGCGCTGCTCGCACCAGCGCGCAAACTCCTGCACGTCGTGTGCGTATGCCAGGCGGGTGCGCTGCGCGCTGCCGCGACGGCGCAGATCGTGCTCGAAGCGTTGCTGCGCGCTCTCCCACGCAGGCGAGATCGCGCCGGCGAGCTTGGGCGCAGGCGTGCTCAAACCGGCCCCTGCCCAGGCCAGTCCGATGTCATATCTGCAAACGCGCAGGCGTTCCCGAGCCCGCCCTCGGTGCTCATGTGCACAGTTTCGCCGCCGGCGGCCACGGCCCTGCTGGCAGCAAGCTCAGCGCGCAACGGACCGCAGAGCGCCTGCCGGCGGACGCCGGCCCTCGGCCAGCAGCGGCTCCAGCAGCTTGGCGAGCTCGTGCCAGTCCCTGGCGGCAAGCACGCCCTCTTCCTCGCAGATCTCCTGATTCCAGGGGTGCAGGATGGTCGCCACCGCGATCCCGCGCTGCGCCGCGTGCGCAAGGTTCTCCGGACTGTCGTCGATCAGCAGGTCTATCTTCAGCTCGCTGCAGCGCGAGACCTTGTCGAAGGAGCAGTGCAGGTCGTCATACGGAACCCCGATCCGCTCCAGCCACAGACCGGTGGCCTGCCGGCGGTCTGTGGCACGGTGGCTGGTGATGTGGATGAAATGGCCCGCCTGATGCCATGCGCTGACCGTCTCGACCGCACCCGGGTAAGGGGTGCTCGCGAGAATCTGTTCATCGCAATGGCTCTCCTGGATGCAGAGCGCCAGCTGCTCCTCGCGCAGGCGCGTGATGCCCCAGGTGAACTGCTCCTCGTAGGGCAGCTCGATCCCGAAACGGCGACGCGAGACCTCTGAGAGCACGTCCCAGTAGTGGTGCAGCGTTGAGTCGATGTCTATTGCGATTCTCATCCGCGGGTGGCGAGAGCCTGTTAGGCGCTGCAGGGCAAGTCCAGTACATTAAAGCCCTATGTCAAGCGCCACCGGAGAGGCGCAGTTCGGGGGGCAGGCTGCTGCGGCCGGATACGCGCCGCAGGACTCCCCCGCGCCTTGGGTCGCTGTCGATTGGCGCCGCCATCAGCGCTGGGTGAACACGGGTGGCGCGCACGTCAACGTGATCGAGCTCGGCACAGGCGAGCCCGTGCTCTTCATCCATGGCCTCGGCGGCAGCTGGCCCAACTGGCTGGAGCAGTTGCCGGTGCTCTCGGCCAGCTACCGGACGATCGCGCTCGATCTCCCTGGCTTTGGCTCCTCACCGCTGCCGCCTGGCCGGATCAGCATCCCCGGCTATGCGCAGATCGTGGCGGGAGTGATGGACGCGCTGGGGATCGCCTCCGCCGCCGTCGTCGGCAACTCAATGGGCGGCGAGATATCAGCCGAGCTGGCGATCGCCGCGCCGGAGCGGGTCCAGCGACTGGTGCTCGTATCCCCTGCCGGCATCTCCACCGCGAATGTGCAGCGGCAGCTGCCGATGATCCGCCGCACCTACCCGGCCGTGCATGCAGCCGCCTCCTGGGTGGGCGCCAACGCCGACCAGCTCGTGCGCCGACCGAAGCTGCGCGCCGGAGTCATGTCGGCTGTCGCCGCCCGGCCGCGCAACATCGCTGCCGAGTTCGCCGCCGAGCAGATCCGCGGCATGGGCAAGCCCGGCTTCCTGCCTGCCCTGGAAGCGATCGTCTCCCATTCGCAGACTCTGCGCGAGCGCCTGCCCGCGATCGGCTGCCCCACGCTCGTGCTTTGGGGTGACAAGGACCCGGTCGTGCCCGTTCGCGACGCCGAGGTGTTCGCCAGCCAAATTCCCGGCGCACACAAGATCGTCTGGCAGGACACAGGTCACGTGGCGATGTTCGAGCGCGCAGCCGAGTTCAACGCGCTGCTCGAAGGCTTCCTCAGCGCGTAGGCCTCTCTCGCCGCCCTCGCCGCTAAGGGCTCGCTCCGGCTCGGCGTGCTGGCAGTGACGTTGCGCGCTGCTATTGTTAACCATATGGCTAACGATCTGCTGCTGGACAGGGCGTTTGCCGCCTGCTCGCATCCGATCAGGCGGGGCATCCTGGAACGGCTGGCAAGCGGTGAGATGACGGTCGGGGAGGCGAGCCGCGACTTCAGCGTCTCAAAGCCCGCAATCAGCAAGCACCTCAAGTTGCTCGAGCAGGCAGGTGCGATTACGCGCGTGATCGACGGGCGCACGCATCGCCTGCGGCTCGCAGAGCAGCCGCTGGAGCAGGCCCACGACTGGATCGCGGCTCAGCGCGCCCTCTGGGAGCGCAAGCTCGACACCGTCGATGCCTATCTGAGAGAGCAACGCACGCAACAAAGCAAACCGCGCAAAGAGGAGTCTGCATGACCGAGATCGCCGTCAACGACCAGGCCCAGATGCTCAGCGACACCAGCCTGCGCATCGAGCGCAGCTTCGACGCCACGCCCGAGGAGGTGTTCGACGCCTGGACCAGCCCCGAGGTTCTGCGCCGCTGGTGGGCGGCGCACCCGCAGGGCAGCACACCGGTCGCCGAGGTCGACCTGCGTGCGGGTGGCCGCTACCGCCTCTCGATGGAGAGCCCCGACGGCACCAGGCACACGGTGGGCGGCGAATACCGCGAGGTGCAGCGCCCCGGCCGCCTGGTCTACAGCTGGCAGTGGGAGCTCGACAGCGGGGAGCCGGGGCACATCAGCACCGTCACCGTCTCCTTCGCAGAACAGGACGGGCGCACCCTCGTCGTGCTCGAGCACACCGACCTGCCCGACGCAGACTCACGCGACCGACACGCGCAGGGATGGAGCACCTGCCTGTCGGTCCTGCGGCAGCGCGGCTTCCCAGACGGCGCACAGTCCTGACCACGCAGCACATCAACCAATCACAGACAGAGAAGGAGATGGAGATGGCGAACTACCTGCTGGCCTACACCGGTGGAGGCATGGCCCAGTCCGAGGCGCAGCGCGAGGCGGCGATGGCCGCCTGGGGCGGCTTCTTCCAGAAGCTCGGCCCCGCCGTGGTGGAGGCGGGCAACCCCGTCGGCGCCTCCGCGTCGCTCACCACCACCGGCGCAAACGGCCCGGCTGCATCCGGACTCACTGGCTACTCGGTGATCTCAGCAGAGAGCCTGGAGGCCGCTACCGCGCTGGTGGCGGACTGTCCCGTGCTTGCAAACGGCGGCAAAGTGGACGTCTACGAGACGATCCCGGTGATGTAGCGGCGGCTTGCTGAGCGCTCTCTACGCGCCCGCCGGCGGTCCCGGTCAGCGGGTGACGGCGCCTTCGGCGGCGGACCCCACGAGCTTCGCGTACTTCTCAATCGCGATCTCGATGCTGCCCGCCGGCCGCACCGGCGGCGCGTAGTGGAGCAGCCGCTGCTCGACCTCCTGATCGGACAGCGCCACGTCGATGCGCCTTGCATCGACGTCGATCGTGACTTGGTCGCCGTCCTGAATCGCTCCGATCGGCCCGCCGCGCACCGCCTCCGGCGCGACGTGCGCGGCCATGAAGCCGTGCGTGGCGCCGGAGAAGCGGCCGTCGGTGATCAACACGATGCTCTCTCCCAGCCCCTCGCCGACCAGCGCAGCGGTGACGGCGAGCATCTCCCTCATGCCGGGGCCGCCGGCGGGACCCTCGCCGCGAATCACCACGACGTCGCCCTCCTTGATCTCGCGTGCGAGCACTGCCTGCATCGCCGCCTCCTCGCCCTCGAAGACGCGCGCGGGACCGGTGTGCAGGCGACGCTCGTGGCCGGCGAGCTTGACCACACAGCCCTCGGGCGCCACGTTGCCGCGCAGAATCGCAAAGCCACCTGTCGGCTTCAGCGGCTCTGAGATCTCACGCACGACGCGCTGACCTGGAGTCTCGCTTGCCTCGGCGGCGTGCTCGCCGATCGTGCGGCCGGTGACGGTGATCGCGTCGCCGTTGAGCACGCCGGCCTGCGCCATCCTGTTGATCACCAGCGGCACGCCACCGGCCTCATATAGGTCCGTCGCTGCGTACTGCCCACCCGGCTGCAGGTCGCAGAGCAGCGGCGTGCGCTCGGAGATGTGGTCGAACTCCTCAATCGAGAGCGGCACGCCCATTTCCCTCGCGACCGCGAGCAAATGCAGCACGCCGTTGGTCGAGCCGCCGCTCATCGCCACCGCGGCGATCGCGTTTTCAAGCCCCGGCTTGGTGATGATCTGGCTGGGAGTGCGGCCGGCTGCCAACACGTCCATCACCAGTTCGCCGCACTGCTTGGCGACTTCCAGCTTGCGGCCGTCCTCGGCTGGGACCATCGCCGAGCCGGCCGGGGAGATGCCGAGCACCTCAAAGGCCATCGCCATCGTGTTGGCGGTGAACTGGCCGGCGCAGGCGCCAGAGCCGGGCGAGGCGATCTCCTCCAGCTCGTGCAGCTCCTGCTCTGTGATCTTGCCGGCGGCGTAGGCGCCAACCGCCTCGAAGACCTGCTGGATGGTGACCTCCTGGCCCTTGTAAAAGCCTGGCTTGATCGAGCCGCCGTAGAGCATCAGGCCGGGGATGCCCAGGCGCGCCATCGCCATCACGGTGCCCGGGATCGTCTTATCGCAGCCGGAGATCGTCACGATCGCGTCGAACTGATGCGCGGAGGCGACAAGCTCGATCGAGTCGGCGATCAGCTCCCTTGAGACAAGCGACGCCCGCATGCCCGGCCGGCCCATCGTGATCCCATCGGAGATAGCGATCGTGTTGAGCTCCATCGGAGTGCCGCCGGCCGCCCGGATCCCCTCCTTGACCTTCGCCGCCAGCACGCGGTTGTTGAAGTTGCAGGGCATCGTCTCGATCCAGGAGTGCGCGACTCCCACGATCGGCTTGGCCAGGTCCTCGGCGCTGTAGCCGATGCCGTGCAGGTAGGCGCGCGCGGCGGCGCGCTCGGGGCCCTCGGTGAGGGTGCGGCTGCGATGCTTAAGGTCGAACTCGCTCATCTGCCGAACACTACATCGCGCCTGCGCGGTGCCGTCAATCGAGTCGGTCGGAAGCGGGCGGCACGACCAGTCAGGCGGCGCGCGGCGCAGCCGCGGCGTGGCGCGGCGAGCGCAGCCGCTCGCGCTCCCAACGTGCGAGCCGGCGCAGATCGCGCCGCACCATCGCCGGGTCGACCTGCCGGCCAGGCAGATGCATGTTCGCCTCGGAGATCAGATGCCGCTCGTCGGCGCGCAGCGCGATCCACTTTGCCAGCACATCGTCGGACGCCGGCAGGCGGCTGCTGCCGTAGGGCGCGCTGCGATCGGGGAAGGCGACGCAGTACTCGTTGAGCAGCGTGCTGGTCTGCGGCAGGTAGGCAACGATCGGCCGGTGCGGGTAGATCAGGTAAGCGTAGTCGGCCTGGGCGGCCGCCTCATGCTGGCCGGATGCCCCACGTTCGCCCCCTGGCCGGCGCGACAGGCCGCCCCAGACGCGGATGAAGCCTAGGTCCCGGTACATCTCCCACTCCTCGTCATTGACGCAGGAGCGCAGCAGCTCGCGGGCCTTGTTCTCCGCCCGCCGCTCGCGGCCGGGGTCGTAGGCGCCGGGCGCAGGGTCGCGGCGCATGATCAGGCCCCCGCGCCGCAGAATCGCTTCGCGGATGCGCTCCACGGCGAGCACCCCCATCAGCGCAGCGAGCACGATCGCGGTTGCCCCGAGCGGGAGAGCCACGCTCAGTGCTCCTGCGGAAGCGCTCCCCCTGCCGCCCGGGGGAAGAAGATCACCCGCTCCGCGTCGCGGGGAACGTCCTCGAAGCGCTTGACCAGCTCAGCCTCACGCCGCCCGCCACTTGTGCTCGTGGGCACGGCAGCCCACATGCCGGAGTCCAGCTCGCGCCGAAACGCCTCGATCAGCTCGCGCTCTTGCTCGGGCACCTCAACATCGCCCTCTGCAAGCACGACCTCACCATGACCGGGCTTCATGCGCAACAGCCTCATCGTGATCCGATTATGGCAAACCGCCGGGCTTTCGCATAGGGCCTATCCCGGTAGGGGGCGTGCGACTGGGGCGTTCGATGGTCAAGCAGGGCAAGGACGCAGTGACGAAGGCGTGGCAGCGCCACGTCGAGTCGCGAGGACGCCGCCATGCGCCGGTCAGCGGGGGCATCCGGGCGTGCGGGCCCTACCGGGATAGGCCCTGAGGGCACTCGCCGTGCTGAGCAGGTCAGCGGCGGTATGGCTCAGCGCCGCGCACGCAGGTCCAGCACGTCGACCGGTCCGGCACCCTGCCCAATGTCGCGCAGACCGTTCCTGACTGCCTCGCCGGTGATCTGCCGCGCGCGCCGGGCGGCCTGCAGCGGAGTATGGCCGAGCGCCAGCTGCGCCGCCAGCACGGAGGAGTGCGTGCAGCCCGAGCCATGCGCTGCGCCGTCGGGATGACGCGGCCCGTGGATCTCGACCACTTCGGCACCCTCACCTGCCTCCAGAAACAGATCGACAGCCACGTCCCGGTGCCCGCCCGTCAGCACAACCGCGCCGCAGCCGAGCGCCAGCACCCGATGCGCCAGCGCCTCGTCGTCGCCCGGCACCGGCGGCTGGCCCACCAGCTCGCCGGCCTCTGGCAGGTTGGGCGTCAGCACGCTCGTCAGCGGGATCACGTGCTCGACCAGGGCCTGCCGGGCGTCATCGTCCAGCAGCGCGGCACCGGACTCGGCGACCATCACCGGGTCGAGCACGATCGGCGTGCCGGCGGGCAGCTCGGCGAGCGCCTTCGCAACGGCGAGCGCAGCCTCGCGGCTGCCGAGCATCCCAACCTTCACGGCGTCCACGCCGATGTCGCGCACGACCGCGCGCACCTGGGCGAGGATCATCTCGGCGGGAATCGGCAGCACGGCGTCGACGCCAACGGTGCTCTGCGCCGTGATCGCGGTGATCGCACTCATGCCATGCACGCCGCAGGACGCGAATGCCTTCAGGTCGGCCTGTATGCCGGCCCCACCGCCGGAGTCCGAGCCGGCGATCGAGAGCGCCCGCGGCGTGCGTGCCTGCGTCTGCTGCTCCGCCATCAGCCCTGCGCACCGTCGCGCAGGCTGCGCGGGATGAAGATCGCGTAGCTGCCGATCGCAGTCACGAGCAGCCGGCCATCCTCGTGGCGCACATCGCTGCGCATCACAGCGTTGCTGCGGTTGCGGCGATCCAACACGGTCCTGCAGATAATCTCGCCCTCGGTGGCCGTCTGGATGTAGTTGATCGAGATGCTGATCGTCGCGATCCGCTCCGTCTCGCTCGTCTGCGTCCACAGCGTGGAGCCCATGCCGTAGTCGACCAGCGCATAGGTGACCACACCGGAGAGCAGGCCACCAGCGTTGATCAGCTCCGGCCTGATCGTAAGACGCACGGTCTGGGGGTCCTCCCAGCGCATGCCCATGAAGCCGCTGACACCGTCGATGCCAAGGCCGGCATGCTGGCGCTCCGGATCGCGCAGGTCGCTCATCGTGTCGCAAGCCTATATCGCGCAATCCCGGGGGCGAGGACCCGCGGCACGCTCCACGGGAGTATCGTCGCCATCACATGCCATGAACACCGCCCCACGCGCCCTCCACCATCTCAGCTGCGGCACGTTCTGCCCGCGCGGCGCGCGCCTGATCACGGGCGAGGGCGGGCTGCGCGAGCGTGCGCGACTGGTCTGTCACTGCCTGCTGATTGAGGGCGCCGAAGGTCTCGTGCTCGTGGACACGGGGTTCGGCGCCGACGACGTGCGGCGACCGCGGCAGCTCGGGCTGGCGTTCAATGCACTGCTCAGCCCGCGGTTGAGCATGGCCGAGACGGCCACCGCCCAGATCCAGGTCCTTGGCCTGCAGCCAACCGACGTGCGCCACATCATCACCACCCACCTCGACCTCGACCATGCCGGTGGGCTGCCGGACTTCCCGCATGCGCAGGTGCATCTGCTCGGGCGCGAGCTGGAGGCCGCGCTGCATCCAAGCTGGCGCGACCGCCCGCGCTATGTGGCCGCACACTGGGCGCACAATCCTCACTGGGTGCAGCATGAGGGAGGCGGCGAGCAGTGGTTCGGATTCGAGGGCGTGCGCATCCTGCCCGGCAGCGATGCCGAGATCCTGCTGATCCCGCTGATCGGCCACACCCATGGACACACCGGCGTGGCAATCAGGCAAGCGGACGGCTGGCTGCTGCACTGCGGCGACGCCTACTTCCACCACGGTGAGATCGCAAGCCCACCGTGCTGCCCGCGCGGCATCTCGGCCTTCGCCGCCTTCGACGAGGTGGACCGCGCTGCGCGCCGCGGCAACGTCGAGCGGCTGCGCGAGCTCTCGCTGCGCCATGGCGAGCAGGTGCGGCTGATCTGCTCTCACGACCCGCTCTACCTGGACGCCGCGCAGCCCCAGAGGATCACGACCGAGGCAGTTGGCCAGTAGCCCATGGTTTCCATGAGCAGACAGGCCGGCGATCTGCCTTTCCCTGATCGGCCGATCGGTGAACCGAACGAGCAGATGCCCTTCGACCATATCGTCGTGGTGATGATGGAGAACCACTCCTTCGACAATCTGCTCGGCGAGCTCTCCCGCACACGCACGGACGTCGACGGTCTCAGCTTCAACAGCGCCGGGCAGGTGAGCAACTCCAATCCTGGAGTGGACGACGCCGCCGCCCCGGTGAAAGCGTTCGAGCTGCAGAGCACCGCGCAGACGAAGAACCTTTCGCAGAGCTGGAAGGCCACCCACGAACAGATCAAAGACGGCTCCATGGACGGGTTCGTGCGCTCCGTCGGCGCCCGCGAGCCGATGGGCTACTACAGCCGGGAGGTGCTTCCGTTCGCCTACTCGCTCGCCGGCACCTTCACCCTGGCCAACCGGTGGTTCTGCTCGGTTCCCGGACCGACCTACCCCAACCGCCGGTTCCTGCTCGCAGGCACGGCATTCGGCGGCACGGCCACGCGCCTGAGCACGCTCCTGGACCGGCCTCCCGCCAACGGCACGATCTTCGACCAGCTCTCAAGCCGACACATCGGCTGGGCAAGCTACTTCACCGACATACCGATGACCTCCGTGATCCCCTCGATCGTGCTCAAGCACCCCGGCCATCACCATCCGATCAGCAAGTTCTTCGGTGACTGCGCCGCGGGCAGCCTGCCTGCTGTGAGCTTCGTCGACCCCGCCGTCGGCGCGCTTTCCTCGATCGCCTCAGTTGTCTCCGGCCTGCCGTCGATCGTCAAGGAGACCCTGCGGCTGCTCGGGGCCGAAGTCCACGATCCGCCTCCCGCCGAGACCCAGGAGGACCCCGATGACATGTTCTACGGAGAGAAGTGGGCGCATCGGGTGATCGAAGCGGTGCTGCGATCACCATGCTGGCCGCGCACGCTGCTTCTCTACACCTACGACGAGCACGGCGGCTATTACGACCACGTCCCGCCACCGCCCGCGCCGGTGCCCGACCGGATACCGCCCAAGCTGGCACCCGGCGACCCCCCTGGCGGCTACGACATCTACGGCCCGCGCGTGCCGGCTGTCGTCGTCTCGCCCTACTGCAGGCCTGCAGGCGTGTGCGACGGCATCCATGACCACACCTCGGTGCTCGCCACGATCGAGCACAAGTGGAACCTGCCCGCACTGACCAACCGCGACGCCAACGCTGCAACGATCATGGATTTCCTCGACCTCGAGAATCCACCCGCCCTGCTGTCTGCGCCCTCAATTGCGGAACCCTCCGAAACGGGACCTTCGGGACCCGTGACCAAGGGCGGCACGTCCCCGTAGCTTCCGCACGCTCGGCTGCGCCCGCATCGCAGCCCCGTAGTGGTAAATCACCCACTATGGCCCACGTGGTGGCCAGATGTCCTCCGCTGGCTCGATCGTATCCTGGGAGCAGACGATCCCCGCAGGCAGCGTGCCGCGGCCGCGCTCGAACAGTAAGACCGGTCGGTCTCAGAGCAAGAACGGAATCAGCATCTTGGTCCTCGCCCTGTAGCTCGGGTAGGCCTCCGGAAAGGAGGTGGTGAGGATCCGCTCCTCCACCGTCGCGCTGTAGATGAAGTACACCCCCATCAGACCGCCGAGGGCCAACCAGTAGACATTGGCTGCCAGCGCCGTTCCCAGCATCCCCAGCAGGATGCCGGTGTAGATCGGGTGGCGCACCAGGCGGTAAGGGCCCGACGTGACGAGCTCCGGCTCATCCTTCTGGGTCATCGGCATCCCCCAGTTTCGGCCCAGGTTGACTCTCGCCCATACGGCCAGACCGAGCCCCGACAGGAACAGAGCCACGCCGACCGCCTGCACGATCGGGCTCTCCAGCACCAGTCCACCGGCTTTGAGCGCCCGCAGCAGCAGCACGCCCCCGATGATCAGCAGGCCGGCCGGCCTGGAACGCCGGTTGCGCGCTCCCGGCTTGGCCCCGGTTGCCGAGATCAGCCAGTAGACCCAGAAGAGAGCCCAGACGATCAGAATTGAGCCGCGCAGAGTGGACATGGCGTTGGAGGCAGGCCGCAGTGTATGCCAGACCATGCCGGCGCTCCACTGAGCAGGCCCGCGGTAAACCCCTATCGGCCCGACCCGCCGCGGCGACGAGGTGAGTAGTGATGACCACGTCCACGCTCCCAAGTCCAGTACCGGCGAAGCTCCCGCACGGCGGCCTTGCGCCGAGCGGCGAGGAGCCCGAAGCACCGAAGAAGCACAGGATCAACGTGCCGATCGTCGTCGGCACGCGGCCGGAGGCGATCAAGTTGGTCCCGGTGATCCTGGCGCTCCGCAGGAATCGCTCCTTCCGGCCGATCGTGGTGGCGACGGGCCAGCATCACGAGATGGTCCGGGAGGTCTTTGCGCTTGCCGGGATCGAGATCGACGTCCAACTCTGGGTCGGTAACGGCCACGCAGAGCTGAACAGGCGAGTCACGGCCGTGATGTCCCGGTTCGATGACTTCATCCGCGACCAATTCGTCGCCCGAGATGGAGAGTTCGCCACGCCCGCGGAGATCGCCGCCGGCTTTCCCTCAGCGGTGCTGGTCCACGGCGACACCAGCTCGGCGATGGCAGCAGCCCTGGCCGCGTGCCATCTCCACATCCCTGTGCTGCACCTGGAGGCGGGACTGCGCGCCGGAGGGTCGATCCTGACTCCGTTTCCAGAGGAACTCAACCGGCAGCTGATCTCGTGCGTGGCGTCCCTGCATTTCGCTCCGACTGAGACCAACAAGGAGAACCTGATTCACGACGGCGTCCCCTCCAGCCAGATCTTCGTGACCGGCAACACCGCGATCGACGCGCTGCACTGGGCCACCGGCCTGGACGGAACATTCGAGGACCCGCGGCTGCGAGCCGTGGAGGAAAGCGAGCGACGAGTTGTCACTGTCACCGCGCATCGGCGTGAGAGCTGGGCCGGCGGCCTCGCCGGGATCGCCGAGGGCATCGCGCTGCTCGCCCAAGCCCAGCCCGATGTCCGGTTCGTGTTGCCGCTTCACCCCAACCCGATCGTGCGCGAGCAGTTCATAGGACTGCACGATCTCGAGAACGTGCTCGTCGTCGAGCCGCTGGGTTACGCGCAGTTCGCTCGATTGCTGAAGCGCTCATATTTCGTGATCACCGACTCGGGAGGCATTCAGGAAGAGGCGCCTTCGCTGGGCAAGCCGGTGCTGGTCACGCGGGAGAGCACCGAGCGTCGCGAAGGCGTCGAGGCGGGAACGCTGCTGCTCGTCGGCACCGACCCGGAGCGCATCTTCAGCGAGGGCGAGCGTCTGCTCAGAGACCAGGCCGCCTACTCGAGGATGGCGCAGGCTTCCAACCCCTATGGAGACGGCCACGCCGCCGAGCGCGTCGTGGCCGCAATGGAGTACATCGGAGATGCCCGCGCGGCGCCCGCTCCCTTTGGACCGGGCTTCGATCGCATCGCCGTCATGACCAACGCCGGGTACGCCTCGCACCTCGACGCCGCCGGACGAGCAATCAAGCCCCTGGCTGGCGCTGAGTCGGGCGCGCGCGACCGACGCTACATCGGCGATCGTCGGGCAGCCGCGCGCCGACCGCACATCACCGAGGGCTCGTGAAATGGACGCCTTGAGTCTGCCGTTCCAGGGACTGCCGACGCCATGGGTCGTGCTGTTTGGCGCCGCGATGTTCCTGATCGTCGCGATGTTCGCGTGGAACGTGCGCCTGTTCGTGCGCGGCGCGAGAGCGGACAGGTGCGCCCCCGACGCGCCCCCCCAAGGTGCCGAGCACTTCCTCTGGGTGTTCCTCGTCCCGGCTCTCAATGAGGAGATCACGATCCGTGACAGCGTGCAGCGCTTGCTCTCAATTGAGCTGCGGCGACGCATGATCATCGTGATTGACGACGGCTCAAGCGACCGTACGCCTGAAATCCTGCACGACCTGGCAACGCACCCCGACCTGCACGTGCTGCGGCGACACTCCCCGCACGCCCGCGAGGGAAAGGCGGCCGCGCTGAACCATGCCTACCGGATGCTGGGCGCCGTGCTCGGCAAGGTCGACCGCAGTCAGGTGATCGTCGCCGTGGTCGACGCCGACGGACGCCTCGACGCACAAGCGCCCCGGTATGCGGCAGCTCACTTCGCCGACCCCGCCGTTGGCGGTGTGCAGGCACTCGTGCGCATCTACAACCGCAAGCGGCTGCTGACCTGGCTGCAGGACGTCGAGTTCGCCGTCTACGCGAATCTCTACCAGGCCGGACGCAACGTGTGGGGAACCGCCGGGATGGGCGGCAACGGACAGTTCAACCGCCTGGGAGCGCTGGATCGGATCTCCGACCACCTCGGTCCATGGCGTGATCGCCTGACCGAGGATCAGGATCTCGGGCTGCGTCTGATCATCGCCGGCTGGCAGTGTCGCCAGGATCTGCGCGCTGTGGTCGAGCAGCAGGGCCTCCCGACGCCGCGGCCGCTGCTGCGCCAACGCACCCGCTGGGCACAGGGCAATCTGCAGGCGATGGGCCTCCTCCCCGCGCTGAAGGATGCGCCGCTTCCACGCTCCGCACGGGCGGAGCTGCTCGCCTATCTGCTGATGCCCATCTGGCAAAGTTTCATAGGCGTGACACTGCTGGCTGCGATCGCTCTCGCACTTACCGGCGCCGCACCGTTCTGGGACGGCGGTCCAGCCTGGGAGATCATCTTCTTCTACCTGCTCGGATTCGGCGGAACGATGCTCGGCTGCCTCGCCGCACGAGCCGGACGGGGCTGGCGGGGCGTAGTCGCGGGGCTGCTGATCGCTCAGGTCTATGCCTTCTACGCCTGGCTGCTTTGGCCGGCTCTCGCGCGCGCCGCAATCCGTCAGCTCACCGAGCAAAAGGACTGGGCAAAAACCCAACGCGAGACGCTTCCACTGCCGCCACCCGTGACCCAGCACGTTAGGGTATGAGTAAGTAAAAAATCCGGTGATTCGGCAAACGTGCTAGGCTGGAATCGCCACGGCCTCCCGCCATGGCTCATGCGCTTTCACCCGCACCCCATCCCTGCCGCATCGGCACTTGGCGCGCTGGCTGTCCTGACAGCTCTGTCTCTCCCAGCGAGCACTTATGGCACGCCTGAACCGCAGCGGGCTCGTTCACCGCGCTCGGCAATCGGAACGCTCACGCAGCTGCAAGGTGCGAGCGGATGCCTGGTCGGTGGCGCCAGGCCCAACCGCGCCAGATGCACCCGCGTTCGCGCATTGAACGGGCCGGCGCCATTCCTCGGCTCTGAGGCCATTGCAATCAGCCCAGACGGGAGGAACGTGTACGTCGCTGCTTCCAGGAGCAACGCGATCGCGATCTTCAGGCGCAACGCGCGCACCGGCAGACTCACCCAGGGCGCGGGCGCGGCCGGATGCATCGCAGCCAACGGCACAAGCGGCTGCGCAAAGGCCGTCGGGCTGGAAGGACCCAACTCGGTGGCTGTGAGCGCCGACGGGAAGAACGTGTATGCCACATCCCTCGACAGCGACGCAGTCGATGTCTTCCGCGCGCAGCCCAAGGACGGGTGCGCTGCGCCAGGCCACCGGCGGTGAGGGATGCATCGCGAACGTCGCGACCTCCGGATGCACCCTGGGCCGCGCGCTCGACGGTCCCGACGTGGTGAGTGGTCAGCCCCGACGGCCGCAACGTCTACGTGGGCGCCTTCAAGGGCGATTCGATCGCGATCTTCAACCGCGACGCATCAACCGGGGCGCTGAGCTCAGCCGGCTGACATAAGCGGCTGCATCGTCGAGGTCGCCGACCAGCGGGTGCACGACGGGACTCGCGCTGGCTTCACCTGAGGGCATGGCAATCAGCCCCGATGGCCAGAGCGTGTACGTCGCCGCCGCTCTCAGCAGCGCCCTGGACGTGTTCACTCGCAACTCAGTCAACCGGCGCGCTGGCGCAAGCAAGCAACGGAACCGGCTGCATCGTCGCCGCTGCGCTTCCGGGCTGCACGACCGGCACTCAGATCAGCGGCGCAGACGCGGTGGCAGTCAGTCCCGAGGACGGCGAGGTCTACGTGACATCCGTGTTGAGCAACAGCGCTGACCACGTTCACCCGCACGCCAACTACGGGGCAACTGACCCAGCAGGCGGGTACCTCGGCCTGCGCGATCTACCTGCTGGCGGTGGGCTGCTCGCTCGGCCGGGAGCTCGACGCTCCCGAGGGGCTGGCCGTCTCCCCCGAAGGCGCCAACGTCTATGCGACCGCGTTCGCCTCGGGCGCGATCGACGTCTTCAATCGCAACAGCCAGTCGGGCGCCCTGATCCAGAAGCCACGCCGCGCGGGCTGCCTGACCAGCGAGCTTCGCCGCGGACTGTGCGCTCGCGCGCGGGCTGCTCGGGGTCAGCTCGGTCGCAGTCAGCCCCGACGGCAGGTACCTCTACGCGGCGCGCATTCGCGAGCAACGCAGTCGGCGTCTTCAGGCGCGATCACAGCGCCTGCGTCGCACGCCAGATGACACGAAAGGAGATCGAAGATGGCCAAACCCAGGACCGACCCCGAGACGGATGGCGGGATCACTCGTGGCGAGCTGCTGAAGAGCGCTGCCGTCGCCGCGCCTGGACTCATGCTCGGCGGGCCGGCGGCAGCCGCAGCCGCCCGTGGGACGACCCACGGCGCGCGCCGGCCTCGCCCGCCGCTCCGGTCGCGGGCATGAACGTGCTCGCTCTTCCTGACCGACCAGCAACGCGCGGTCCAGCACTTCCCGCCGGGCTGGACAGAGCGCAACATGCCCGGCCTCACCCGCCTGCAGGAGCACGGCCTGACGTTCGAGAACGCGTTCACGAACGCCTGCATGTGCTCGCCGGCGCGCTCGACGCTGATGTCCGGCTACTTCCCCGCCCAGCACGGCGTCAAGTACACGCTGGAGACCGACATGCCCGCCCCGGAATACCCTCAGGTCGAACTGGCGACGAGCTTCAAGAACCCCGCGACGCGTCGCCGCCGCCGCCGGCTACACACCGGTCTACAAGGGCAAGTTTCACTGCATCAAGCCGGCCAACGGCTCCACCTGGGTGCCCGAGGACGTCAACCAGTACGGGTTCACCCGCTGGGACCCACCGGACGCGGGCGCCAATCAGAACGTCCCCGAGGAGGGCGGCGGGATCTACGACAACGACGGGCGCTTCATGAACTCCGCAGGGCACGCCGGAAGCCGGCACCGAGGGCGCCGTTCAGTATCTGAGCTCGGCCGCCGCGCAGAGCCAGCCGTTCTTCATGGTCGTCTCGCTGGTCAACCCCCACGACGTGCTGTTCTACCCCAAGAACTACACCGAAGGCGGCTATGACGACTCCTGGCTGGAAGGCGAGATCGAGCTGCCGGCGACCGCCAACGAGGACCTCTCGCACCAAGCCGACCGTGCAGGCGCAGTTCCTGCGGCTGTTCAACGCCTCCGGCCCGATCCCCACGCCGCAGATGAAGCGCAACTACCTCAACTTCTACGGCAACCTGATGAAGTCATCGGACGCCTACCTGGTGAAGATCCTCGACACGCTCGCGAGCAGCCGGCCTGCTGGAGAACACACTGGTGATCGCGACCGCCGACCACGGTGAGATGGGCACCGCCCACGGCGGCCTGCGCCAGAAGAACTTCAACTTCTACGAGGAGTCGATCCGCGTCCCGCTGGTCTACTCGAACCCGCGCCTGTTCAAGAAAGCCGAGACAAACCACGCGCTCGTCTCGCACGTCGACTTCCTGCCGACGCTCGCAAGTCTGGTCGGCGCGCCGGCCGACGCACGCTCCGCGTGGCAGGGGGTCGACTACTCCGACCAGATCCTCAGCCGCTCGCCGAAGCCTGCACAGGACTACACGGTCTTCACCTACGACGACTGGCAGTCCGGGCAGGCGCGCGGCCCCTACCCGCAGCCGCCCAATCACGTCGTCAGCATCCGCGAGCAGCGCTACAAGCTCGCCCGCTACTACGACGCCGACGGCAAGGTGCCCGATCAGTGGGAGATGTACGACCTGAAGAGCCGATCCGCTGGAGCGCGACAACCTTGCCTACAAGCACCACAAGCGCACTCCCACACAGGAGCGCGAATACAAGCGGCTGCGGCGCAAGCTCGCCCGCGTCGAACGGACGCGGCTGCAGCCGTTGAGCTGAGGGCGGTGCTCCGCGTCCGATCTGCGAAGATCGGCGGGTGCGGGCAGCAAACGTCCTCAGTATCGACTGCGTCTATGACGAGACCGATCCCGATGGCTACCACTCGGGTCTCGCGAACGTGAGCCAAGCGGTGGGAGGCGAGGCGATTGCGGCCAAGGTCTACGAGCTTCCGACGGGCGAGAGTGTGTGCCCGTACCACTACGAGTATGAGGAGGAGTGGCTGCTCGTACTCCAGGGCATGGTGCTTGTACGTACACCCGATGGCGAGAAGGAGCTCGCGCTCGGTGAGATGGTGTGCTTCCCGCCAGGCCCTGCCGGCGCACACAAGGTGACCAATCGCGGCGAGCTGGTGGCAAGAGTCGTGATGTTCTCAAGCGCGCGTGAGCCTGCGGTGGCCGTCTATCCCGACAGCGACAAGATCGGAGTCTGGCCCGGTAACCCCGACGACAAGGCGATGCTCCACCGTGCCGACGGAAACGTCGACTACTGGGACGGCGAGCGCTAGCTTCTGAGCCGGGCGGTCGAGTGCCCGAAAGCCAGGCAACCGGTCTTCGCACGCCACTTCACCGTGGCACTGAACGCGCAGACCGGGGCGTTCCTACGCGGATTTGACACGAGGTAGGTGGTGAGAATGGCGCTCAGAACGAAGGCGGGGTCTCTGCGTCGGGCAGGTTCGGAGTGCCGCCTGCCGCGCGCGTCTGCTCGTCTTGAAATGGTGGATATGTCTCGGTCAGAAGGCCGAGGTAGGCATCTGAGCGCGCGATGTAGGAGTTGGCGAGCACCATCACATCGAACAGGCCTCGCGGCATCTTGCCGGTGATGACCACCACGAACCACGCCGCGATCGCCCCGATCTCAAGCAGCAGGTTCATCACGTAGCGCAGGATCACGATCGGGATCGCAAGGATGATGCGAAACAGCGTCTTCAGACGGCTGTAATGCGCAAGCGGCCCCTCGAACCGCATCCGCACCGGGTAGGCCGAGTCCTCGCCGCCGCCGAAGGAGGGGTAAGGGTCACACAGCAGGGCTGCGTAGGCGGTTGTACGTGCAAGAAAGCGCGTGAAGCCCGCAACGAAGTCGTAAAGGCCCCGCGGATACGACCCGGCGATGACTATCGCAAACCACGCAATCACGATTGCCACGTAGGCGACGATTGCGTACACGTACAACCAGATAGCGAGCGGAATTGCCAGGATCAACCTGAAAAAGGCAGTCAGCCGGTTGCGCCGCTCGACATAGTCAGCTTCGAAGGTGACGGGATAGGACACGAGGCACTCCCTTTCTGTTGCGCGCAAGCGCTCCTCTCGAAGTGCTGCCAAAGGCGCATCATAGGATGCCCTACGGTCAGATTCTCGTTGCGCGCAACGAGAGCGCGGTCACGTCGTTCCATGGCGCCCGTGATCGGCCGGCGCTCCTATGCGATGGGACGTTCGCCATTGCGCGCTAGCTCTGGACGGCGTGCCGCAGTCGGTATGCCAGGTAGAAGTGCAGAGCTGCCGGCGCAACCATCAGCACTCCCCACCAGTAGCCGCCGCTCAGCAATATGGCGCCGAGCACCAGCAGCCAGATGCCGATCGCAACGCGCATGCGCGCGATCAGACGCCAGTGCCGGCGTTCCCACCTCCATCGCGGTTGGCGTGTCACTTCGCGCCACCATATGAAGAACGCGCTCATCACGAGGTCGGCGGACTCTGCCAGTCCAGGCCGCCGCTGGCCTTCTGCTGCCCCGGCCATGAGCACCGAGAGGATCTCCTGCTCGTGCTCGTGGCGATACCGTGCCGGGAAGCACTTCAGCAGACGCCTGTACCGGCGCTCCAGATCAGCCGCGTCGGTCATCGCATAGCTCCTGCCGGGTGGAGCCGCGACATCGCAGCGACCGCGTTCGCATGCAGGCGGGCCGCCTCGTGGGCGAGCCGCTTCTGGCCCGGCGGCGTGAGCCGGTAGTAGCGGCGCAGTCGGTTATCCACGATCTCCTCGCGGTCCACATCGATCAGCCCGTCATCGCGAAGTCGGTCCAGCGCGGTGTACAAGGTTCCCGCGCGCAGCCGAACATGCCCGCCGGAGATCTGCTCGACGTCGGTGATGATCCCGTAGCCATGCTGGCTGCCTCCGGCCAGAGCCGTCAGGATCAGGAACGTCGCCTCTTGCATCGCCCGTATGCCCATATCGACAGTATATATCGCTCAACTAGCGATATCAAGTGGGCCGTCAACCACCTGCCACGCCCATGCGGCGGCGCGGTCAAGCAGCAGTCGTCGCTCACGTGCGTTGCCCGCGAGCGATGCGGCTCGTTGGAGCTCCGCTTGTGCCTCCTCATAGCGACCCAAGCGGGCGAGAAGGTCTCCCCGCACGCTCGGCAGGAGGTGATAAGCCTTCATCGAGGGCTCCTCTCCCAGCTCATCGAGGATTTCGAGCCCCGCGGCCGGGCCGAAAGCGCTCGCGACCGCCACCGCCCGGTTGAGCTCCACGACGGGTGAGGGTGCGAGCTGGGCCAGTGCCTCATACAGGGCAGCGATCTTCACCCAGTCGGTTTCGCTCGGCGTTGCCGCGCGCGCGTGGCATGCTGCGATCGCCGCCTGCAGTGAGTAGGGGCCGCGCGTGGCGCCCAGCTTCTCAGCGCGGTCGAGCGCAGCCAGGCCGCGAGCGATCAGCAGGCGATCCCACAGCGCGCGGTCCTGTTCGAGCAGCAGCACCGGCTCTCCGTCGGGGCCGATGCGCGCCCTCAGACGTGAGGCCTGGATCTCCAGCAGCGCAACCAGGCCGTGCACCTCCGCCTCCCCCGGGAGGAGCTCGGCGATGATCCGACCGAGGCGCAGCGCTTCCTCGCACAGATCGGCGCGCAGCCACTCCTCGCCGCCGCTCGCCGTATAGCCCTCGTTGAAGATCAGGTAGAGCACCTCCAGCACAGAGGCGAGCCGGACGGTGAGCTCCTGCGCATCCGGGAGATCGAACGGAACGCGGGCCTCGGCGAGCGTGCGCTTAGCCCGCACGATCCGTTGCGCGACCGTCGACTCGGACACGAGGAACCCCCGCGCGATCTCCTCGGTGCTCAGGCCGCCGAACAGGCGCAGCGTGAGCGCCACGCGCGCCTGCCCTGAAAGGACGGGGTGGCAGCACATGAACATCAGGCAGAGCAGGTCATCTCCGACCTGCTCCTGCACCGTGCGCTCCAGTCGGGTCTCCACGGCATCGCCCTGGAGCTTCAGCTCGTAGGCCAGCTCCTCGTGCTTGCGCTGCAGCCGCGTGTTGCGGCGCAACAGATCTATGGCCCGGTGCTTGGCGGTGGCCATGAGCCAGGCGCCCGGATTATCCGGAACGCCTGACTTCGGCCACTGCTCCAGCGCAGCCACCAACGCATCCTGGGCGAGATCCTCCGCGAGACCGACGTCGCGCACGATCCGCGCAAGCCCTGCAATGAGGGCAGCCGACTCGATTCGCCAGACGGCCTCGATCGCACGGTGCTCAGGTGTGACTCTCACCGGCGGGTGACGCTCTCAGAGACCTGCCTGGACCTCGGCCGGAAATTCCGACCTGTCCCAGATCTGGCGAACCTCGATCACATCGCCGTCGCCGGCAGGGCAACGCGAGGCCCACTCGACCGCCTCCTCCTTCGATTTCGCCTGAATCAGCCAGTAGCCGCCGATCAGCTCCTTCGCCTCGGTGAACGGCCCGTCGGTCACTGTGGCGGTGCCGCCCGAGAACCCGACGCGCGCACCCTTCGCGGCCGGATGCAGACCGTCTAGGCTCAGCAGCACCCCCGCCTTGGTCAGCTCGTCGTTGTATCGGCCCATCGTGGCCATGGCCTCCAGGCTCGGCGTCCAGTCAGCTTCGTCAGGGATGTTCGGGATCATGATCATCATGAAGCGCATCGTCGTGACTCCTCTGCTTGTTGGGTTTGCGCTCCGGTGCGCCGCTCGAACTGACAGGTTCGCACCTCGGCACTACCGATACGTCGAACAGGCCAGGGCAAAATCGACACGACATGCGGGATAGCATCGCAGTCAAATGAGCACCACCGACGATGGTCCTCCGGTCGGCACCTCTCTGGCGAGCAGCCACCGAGTGAACCGCCGCGCGGCGATCGCGGCTTTGGTGCCGATCGTGACGTTCGACATCGCCGGGCCGATCATCGTGCAGAGCGTCGCGCGTAATCACGGCGCCAGCCTGACGGTTGCCCTCGCGGCGAGCGGCATCCCACCGGCGGCATGGATTCTCCTAGACATGCTCTGGCGAAGACGGGTGGATGCCGTGGGCATGTTCGTGTTGTCCAGCATCATCCTGGCCACGCTGATCGGGCTGGCCACTGGCAGCGGCCGGCTGTATCTGTTGGACGGCGCAATCCTCACTGGGGTTTTCGGCGTGGTGTGCCTGGCGTCGCTGGCCATGCCCCGGCCACTGATGTTCCACTTTGCACTGACCTCGAATGGTGGCGTGGAGTCTCAGCGAGGCAAGGAGTTCGCCGATCGCTGGCGATATGCGTCGTTTCGGCGAGCGTTCGTGGTCATAACCGTGGTGTGGGGATTGGGCTTCGTTGTCCAGGCGGCCGTCAACGTGGCGATCATCGAGGGGACTTCCACCGACAAGGCGTTCGTGATCAACAAGATCCTCCCCTATCTCTTCCTTGCCATCCTTGGAGCCTGGACGTTCGTCTACGTGGTGTATGCAAAGCGGCGAAGCGAGGCGGCCCGCACTGGCGCATAGACGCGCGGCCGAACAGCAGCACGGCAAACGCATCTAGTGTCCTGAGTCTGAAATTCGTTCGCAATATGCTGCGAGTGTGTTGAGTATTTGCTCGGCGGTCTTGGTCCAGACGTAGGGGCGGGGGTTCTCGTTCCAGTGGTCCATCCAGTCGCGGATGTCGTGGTTGAGTTCGCGGACGGAGCGGTGTGTGCCGCGTCGGAGCTTGCGTGAGGTGAGCTCGCCGAACCAGCGCTCGACGAGGTTCAGCCACGATGAGCCGGTCGGGGTGAAGTGCAAATGGAACCGGGGGTGGGCCGCGAGCCAGCGCTTGATGGCGGGGGTCTTGTGCGTTGAGTAGTTATCGAGGATGAGGTGCACGTCCAGGTCGGCGGGTACCTCGTCGTCGATCTTCTGAAGGAATTTCTTGAACTCGATCGCGCGGTGGCGCGAGTGCAGCGACCCGATCACCTTGCCCGAAGCCACATTCAACGCTGCGAATAGGCTGCTCGTGCCGTGACGCTTATAGTCGTGAGTGGCGCGCTCGGGGACACCGGGCATGATCGGGAGGATCGGCTGAGTGCGGTCCAGTGCTTGTATTTGACTCTTCTCGTCCACGCACAAGACCAGTGCTCGCTCAGGCGGATCCAGGTAGAGCCCGACGATGTCCCTGACCTTTTCGACGAACAACGGGTCCTTGGAGAGCTTCCAGTGCTCCACTCGGTGAGGCTGCAGCCCAAACGCCCGCCACACACGCGAGATCGTCGACTGCGAGAGCCCGGTCTTGGCGGCCATCTGGCGTGTGGACCAGTGCGTTCCTCCATCCGGCGGCGCGGTCTCCAATGTTTTGACGATCACATCCTCGACGCGCTCATCAGCGACCGTCCTGGGACGCCCAGACCGCGGCTCGTCCACGAGCCCATCGAGCCTGTCGGCGAGAAACCGCCGCCGCCACTTCCCGACCGTCGCCGCGCTCACTGAAAGCCGGGCCGCGACCTCCTTATTGGAGTGCCCATTCGCGCACGCAAGCACGATCTGCGAGCGCAACGCCAACCCCTGCGCGGTACGACGCCTACGAGTCCACCCCTGCAACTGCGCACACTCACCGTCAGTGAGCTCCAAAACCGCCTTCGGACGACCGAGAGTAGTAGCCATACGGCATAATACCACACTTACTCCCCGAACTTAAGACTCAGGACACTAGACCGCAGGCGCGCGCTCAGGGCCTACGAGGCTCGTGACCTGCACACTGCAACACGGGCAGACGCGGGTATCGTGGGTAGCTGGGGTTCTCGCGCGATCGGTTGCAGAGCGAGAAGCGAGAGCCCCTCGTGGTCGTGACGATTCGCTGGAAGCGGCAAGTCTCGCAGAGGCCCGCATCGAGCCCGCGCAGCGCGCCGTTGGCCTCGCTCGTCATGAGCGGCAAGGCTACCCCCAGGCGTCGCCGCGCGCCATCGACTACGGAGTTTTCACCGAGATGCGATAATAGTTGACTAAGCAACTATGGCGACCTTCAGACGACTCCTCACATTCCTGGCCCCATACCGGCGTGGAATGGTCGTCTCATGGTTCCTGGCGAGCCTCGCGATGGTGATGACGGTCGCGCTGCCGGAGCTGACCGGCGGCGCTGTCGAAGCGATCCAGCATGGCGCCCATCACGCAAGCCACCACCAGCTTGCGGCGCGCGATCATGACCGCCACACGCTGATGGTCCTCGCGATTGTGATCCTCGCAGTCGTGCTGATGCGCTGGGGGTTCATGTACTGGCGCCGGATGATCGCGGGCAGGGTCTCCCTCGGAGTCGAATACGACCTGCGCGAGCGCCTCTACGGACACCTGCAGCGTCTGGAGCTCGGCTTCTTCGACCACCAGCAGACGGGGCAGCTGATGTCGCGGGCCACGGTTGACCTGGCCGCCGTGCGCTTCTTCCTCGGCTACGGCCTGGTCTTCATCCTGCAGTCGATCCTGACGATCGCGCTGGCGGGGATCGTGATGGTCGCGACCAATCCCGGCCTCGGCCTGATCTCGCTGGCGCCGGTGCCGTTCGTGGTCGTGATCTCCTACCGCTACGGCCGCCGCGCCCGCCCTGCGATCCAGGAGACCCAGCAGCGCATCGGCGAGCTGACCGCGGACGCCGAGGAGAACATCTCTGGCGTACGCGTCGTGAAGGCCTTTGCGCGCGAGCCACGCCAGCTGGAGCGCTTCCAGCACACCGTCGGACGAGTGTTCAGCCAGGCGATGGTCGCCACCCGCCTGGAAGCGCGCTACAACCCGATGATCGGCTTCCTGCCGCAGCTTGGCCTGGCGGCGGTGCTGCTGATCGGCGGCGAGCAGGTGATCCACGCCCACCTCACTCTCGGCGAGTTCACCACCTTCTACCTCTACCTGAACATGCTGATCACGCCGATGCGATCGCTCGGCGTGACGCTGAACCTCGCCCAGCGCGCGACCGCCTCCGGCGCGCGCATCTTCCAGGTGCTCGACCGGGAGCCGCACCTGACCGAGGCGCCGGACGCTCCGGCCCTGCCGCCGGGCAGCGGCCACGTCGAGCTGCGCAAAGTCACGCTGCGCTATGAGGATCCGCACGACGAGCTGAATGTGGCGCCATCGAGGGCCGAGGTCGCGACGGCCAATGGCAACGGCGCCAGCCCCAACGGCGCGTCTCATCGCCTCCCCCTCCCCTCCACCAGCGGGCACCCCAACGCCACGGCCGGCCGAATTGTGCTCGACGACATCGACCTCGACGTGCCCGCGGGGCGCACGATCGCACTCGTCGGCGCCACCGGCTCGGGCAAGACGAGCCTGGTCGCGCTGCTCTCGCGCCTGTATGACCCGGTGGCGGGCGAGGTCCTGCTCGACGGCGCCAATGTGCGTGACGTCAGCCTCGCCTCGCTGCGTGGCGCGGTCGCAGTGGTAAGCGATGACCCCTTCCTGTTCTCCGCCTCGGTCGCCGAAAACATCGCCTACGCGCGTCCGGAGGCGCCGATGGCGGAGATCGAATCGGCCGCGCGGCGCGCCCAGGCGCACGACTTCGTCTCGCGGCTGCCCGAGGGCTATGAGACCCAGATCGGCGAGCGCGGCCTGACCGTCTCCGGCGGCCAGCGCCAGCGGATCGCGATCGCCAGGGCGCTGCTTGCCAACCCCCGTGTGCTCGTGCTCGACGATGCGACCTCCTCGGTCGACGCCTCGACCGAGCGCTCGATCAAGCTGGCGCTGGCGGAGGCGATGGCCGGCCGCACCACCTTCGTGATCGCCCACCGCCTCTCCACGATCGCGCTCGCGCAGGAGATCGTCGTGCTCGATGGCGGGCGGATCGTCGCCCAGGGCGATCACGAGGAGCTGCTGCAGGTCTCAGACCTCTACCGGGAGATAGTCGAGAAGGGCCTGCCTGAGCACGTCTTCATGACGCGGGAGACGCGTGAGCGGGAGGTGAGCGGACTGTGAGCCCACCCGGCGGCATGGGCGGCGGCGGAGGCATGGGCGGCGCGCGCGGCGGCGGTGGACGCGGGCTTGGGGGTGGACGGGGCTTCGGTACGTCGCGCGGCGGCCAGCAATGGGACGGCCAGCGCCAGAGCCGCGGCAGCCGCGGGCGCAACCTGCGCGCCCTGATCGACCTGCTGCGCCCCTACCGCCTGCGCGTGAGCGCGATGCTGGCCGCGCTGCTGATCGGCACCGCGGCCGCGCTGGCGCCGCCGCTGCTGGCCAGGCGGGCGATCGACAAGGGCATCGAACAGCACGACGTGACCGCGCTCGTGGTCGTCGTGATCCTGTTCCTGGTCTCGGCGCTGCTGGTCTGGATCACCACCTACCTGCAGACCTATCTCGTCGGCTGGGTCGGCCAGCGCGCGCTTGCCGACCTGCGCATCCGGATCTTCACGCACCTTCAGAAGCAGCCGATCGGCTTCTATGAGAGCCGCCCCGCGGGCGTTCTGATCTCGCGCATGACAAACGATGTCGAGGCGCTGGAAAGCCTTGTCACCGACTCGGTCGTGACCCTCTTCCAGTCGGGTCTGACGCTGATCGGCGCGATCGGCGTGCTGCTCTACCTCGACTGGAAGCTCGCGCTGATCACCTTCTGCGTGGTGCCATTCGTGGCCGGCGGCAGCATCTGGTTCCGGTTGGTCTCCGCGAGTGCGTTCCGGCGCACGCGAGAGACGATCGGCACGATCACCGCCTACCTGCAGGAGACGCTGTCCGGCATCCGGGTCGTGCGCAGCTTCGGCCAGGAGAGCCGCCATCAGGCCACCTTCGCGCAGCTCAACGAGGACAACTGCGACGCCAACATGGTGACCGTGCGCCTGAACGCCGCCTACTTCCCGGCGGTGGAAATGCTCTCGGGCGTCGCGCTGGCCGTGATCGTGCTCTATGGCGGCTACCAGGCGATCGCCGGACACATCACCGCCGGCACGGTCGTTGCCTTCGTCGCGACCCTCTCATATCTCTTTGAACCGATCCAGCAGCTCTCCCAGCTCTACACGACCTACCAGTCCGGGATGGCCGCGCTGGAGAAGATCTTCCTGCTGCTGGACACCAAGCCCACGCTCACGGATCTGCCAGACGCACCGCCGCTTGGCCAGATCTCAGGCGACGTGCGCTTGCAGGACGTCTCCTTCGGCTACAAGCCCGACGTGCTCGCGCTGCGCGACGTGGACCTGCACGTGCCGGCCGGAGAGACGGTCGCGCTCGTCGGTGCGACCGGCGCCGGCAAGTCCACGATCGCAAAGCTCGTCGCGCGCTTCTACGACCCGACCTCCGGCAGCGTGCTCGTCGACGGACAGGACCTGCGCAAGGTCAGTAGCCACTCGCTGCGCTCGCAGATGGGCATCGTGCCCCAGGAGGCGTTCCTGTTCGCCGGCACCGTGGCCGAGAACATCGCCTTCGGGCGCCCCGAGGCCGACCTTACGCAGATCCGCGCGGCAGCCGCCGCGGTCGGCGCCGACGAGTTCATCGGCGAGCTGCCGAACGGCTATGACACCCAGATCGGCGAGCGCGGCGGCCAGCTCTCCGCCGGCCAGCGCCAGCTGATCGCCTTCGCGCGCGCCCTGATCGCCGATCCGCGCATCCTGATCCTCGACGAGGCCACCTCAAACGTCGACCTGCACACCGAGGGCCGGATCGAGGAGGGCCTTCGCACCCTGCTTTCGGGACGCACCGCGGTCGTGATCGCCCACCGCCTCTCCACGATCAGACAGGCCGACCGGATCGTGTTGCTCCAGGACGGCGCGATCGCCGAGGAAGGCACCCATGACGAGCTCGTCGCGGCGCACGGCCGCTACCACGAACTCTACAACGACTGGGCAGCTCAGGCAGTGGCCTGAGGGCCTCGAAGCTGCGGGGGATGGATTCGAACCATCGTGACGGGTTCCAGAGACCCGCATCTTGCCACTAGATGACCCCGCACCGCGGTCAATGACTTCGAGCGCCCAAGCAGCCTGCGCCGAAGAGCACCCGCAGTCAGCTTACAAAACCGGGCGGCGATGAACCCGCCCAGCGCGTGAGCCGCGCACTATTCCGTCCGATGCGGAGAGGAACATATGTTCGTATGGAGATGAGATGTCGTGACCGAAATCGCGCCCATCTGAAGCGACGGCTGATCAGCGCAGGCCTGCTCCCTGACCACTGCCAGTCCTGTGGCATCTCGCAGTGGAGCGGCCGGCCACTGGCTCTTGAGCTCCACCACGTCAACGGTGACGGCCTAGACAATCGCCTCGCCAACCTCGAAATCCTCTGCCCCAACTGCCACAGCCAGACAGATAGCTGGGGAGGACGCAACAGCCGCCGGCCGGCCCTGCGCCTGGTCGAGAGCCGGCCGGACGCCACGCAGCCGCCTGAGCCTGCATGCGGACGCGCCGCCCTGCGAATCGTCGCCCCACCGCCCGCCGGCGACGCCGCCTAGCCCTGCACCCGCCCCGCCCCGTTGGGCGCGAAGTAGGCAGTGATCGACTCCTCCAGGCCCGGGTCGAGCACGAGCAGCACCTCATCCCCCGCCTCGATCACCGTGTCCGCCTTGGGCACGAAGCCGCTGCCTTCGCGCAGCACCGAGATGATGAGGCTGCCGTCGGGCAGCTTGATCTCCGAGACGCTGACGCCGACCACAGGCGCGTCCGCGCTGACCTCAAGCTCGATGATCTCCAGGCGCTCCTCTTCCAGCGCGAGCAGGTGCACTAGGCCGTAGCGCGGCACCTCGTGCTCGATCAGGCGCAGGATCAGGTCGGTCGCCGAGACCGCCGGCTGGATTCCGAGCAGCCTGAAGTGGTCGTGGTTACGCGGGTTGTTCACGCGCGCGATGATCCGTTCGCAGAGGTACTTCTCCTTGGCCACCTGGCAGACCAGCATGTTGTCCTCATCGTCGCCGGTGACCGCGATCACCATGTCGGCACGCTGGATGCCTGCGCGCTCCAGCACCCACAGCTCCGTCGCGTCGCCGTACTGGACGGCGTGCTCGAATTCATCCTCGACGGAGAGATAGCGCCGGCGGTCGGCCTCGATCAGGGTCACCTCGTGGCCCTTGCCGATCAGCTCGCGCCCAAGATTGCGGCCGACCTTGCCGGCCCCGACGATGATCACGTACATCTACGCATGCTCCAGGTCCAGCTCGCGCTCGAACATCGAGATCGCGTGCTCTGTGGGGGAGATCGTGTTCAGCCCCTGCTGCCGGTACCAGCTGGCGCGGGCTGGGTCCATCACGCGTGCAAGCACCTTGGCAACACCGAAGCGCTTCATCGCGATCTGGGCGATGATCAGGTTGGTGTTATCGCCGTCGGTGGAGGCAATGAACACGTCGGCGCGCTCGATGCCGGCCTGCAGCAGAGCGTCGATCTCAAGGCCTGTGCCAACCGTGAAAAGACCGTCGCCGTCCTCCCAGCTGCGGCCCTGGCCGGCGTCCAGCCGCTCGTGAGAGAGCGGATCCTCGTCCAGCACAGAGACGGTGTGTCCACCGGACAGGGCCGACTTGGCGATGGCAGCGCCGACGCGCCCTGCTCCCACGATCAGGATGAACATGGCGCGGAGGTTAGCCAATCAGGGCGCCTGGGTCGCGGGCGCCAGCGCGTCGGCGTCGCGATCCGGGTCCTGGCTTGCTGCGGGAGCCGTCACGATCACGCGGCATCGCGCCTTGCCGATCACGTACTTGGTCGCCTCCCCGACGAAGTTCTCAAGCGGCGCCAGACCGCCGAGCCTTCCGCCGCCGCGAATCCGCGAGGGCTCCTCGGCGCCGAGCACGATCGCCTCCACCCCACGCCGCCGCGACTCCTCGACGATCGCCTGCCCAGCGCGCCTGGCCCGCACGATCGCGGTCGCCACGTGCACCCCGCCGTACTCCTCCCCCACCGCCTTTGCGCGCGCGAGCGCCTGGCGCGCGCGCTTGACCTGGGCTTCTGGCAGACGCGCGTCCAGCGGCAGCGAGAGCGGGATCTCGAAGATCCACAGCGCCTCGATCGTGGAGCCCTCCAACGAATCCTCTTCCGCGGGCTCTCCGGATGCCAGCAGCGCCGCGGTCTGGACGATGTCGTCGTCAAGCGAGGTGCCGAACAGGGGCACGAGAATTGAGCTGTAGTTGCGTTCCTGGGGAGCCTCCGCGCTCAGCATCTGTGGCACGACCGTCACCCGTCGCAGCAGCGGATGTTCCTCCGAGCGCCGGTAGACGACATAGAGCGTCAGTCCGGCCGCCATCCAGCCGAGGCCGACGTAGCGGGCTGTGGGGTGCACGACCATCACCGCGACCCAGCCGAAGCCGAAGGCCGCCGCGGCAAGCACCGTCGGCAGCGGCAGCTCGCCGCCGCGGACCGTGACCGAGAGCGGCACCTTGAAGCCTCGCCTCCTGTCCGGCTCGCTGTAGCGCAGGCGTATCACCGAGACGTGGGCGATCGCCAACGCAAGGGTGGCCCCGAAGGCATAGAGGCCGATCAGCAGATCGAGGTTCTCAGGCGCCACGAGCCCTGCGGCGATCACGGCGGCGATGATGATGAGCACGTGAGGCGTCGAGCGCGTCGGGTGCAGGCGACCCAGCCGGGAGGGGATCTGGCGGTTGGTCGAGAGCGAGTAGGCCAGGCGGGAGAGGCCGAGCATCGCCGAGTTGGCGGCCGCGACGAGCGTCAGCGTCGCGATCGCTCCAATCACATAGCGCATGCTCACCTGCAGCCAGTGCGGGTGCATCTGGTCGGCGATGCCGAGCACCGGCGCCTTTACGTACTGGTGTCCAAGCGCGGTCTGCGCGCCATGCACTGGAACCGCGCTGACGGCGACGATCCCGATGCCCAGATAGGCGACGATCACAAGCCCCGCGCCGGTGATCAGCAGGCGCTTGAGGCTGCTGCGATTGACGTTCACATCCCCGGCGACTCCGGCGGCGGACTCCATGCCGGTGAAGGCGACGGTCGTGACGGTCAGCGCGAATATGAGACTCGACCACGTGGGCGTGCTGCCGAGGTGGATCGTGTCCACGATCGCTTTCGCCTCGAAGAAGAGCGCGAGGCCGATCGCGACGATCACGAGCTGCAGCACCAGAGCACCGAATACAAGCGCGCCGATCCGCGCCTCGCGGCGCGCGCCGAAGCCCCTGATGTTGCTGAGAACGACGAACGCGATCAGCACGAGCGCCAGCCCCAGCGCCGCCGCTTTGCCGCCCAGCGGCTCCCAGAAGACCCGCAGGTATTGGGTCGCCGTGTAGGCGGTCACGGCGATCAGGATGATGTAGTCCAGCAGCATCGCCCAGCCCGCGATGAAGCTCACCAGCTCGTTGAACGCGTGCCTGGCAAAGACGGTGGAGCCGCCGCGTTCGGGGTGAAGCGAGGTGCCCTCCGCGTAGGTCATGGACACCGGCAGGAACAGCAGACCGGCGAGCAGCAGCACGATCGGAGTCAGGCCGAGCGCATGTCCCGCGACCACGCCGAGCGCGAAGTAGATCGCGCTGGCCGCCGCGGCATAGACGATCGCAAACAGCGCGGGAGAGCCAATCGAGCGGCGTATGACCGACTGGGAGAGCGCGATCAGCTCATCGCGCGCGGGCTGGCGCGTGGCGCCGAAGCTCGCCTCCGCGTGCCCCTGGCCATCCGGCGAGCCGGGTGTGCCGCCTGGCAAAGGCGTCCCGCCAGCCGGCGCGGAGCCATCCTGAGAGCTGTCCCCGCTCACGGCGCCCTGCGTCCCCGACGCACCTCGACATAGAAGCGGCCCACGCCCGCGGCAGCGAAGAGCACTCCCAGCAGCAGACGTGCCGAGAACACGCCGGAGGACGCAAACGACTCCACGACGAGCGCCACGCCGATCGCGAACATCGCAGTCGAGAGCACGAACACGCCGGTCCTGTGAAACTGCCTGCCGCTCATCTGCGCCTCATCTCACCGTGAGCTTAGAGTCTGTCCAGATGGGCCCGGTGGGGACGGCCGCCGAGACGATCGACGGCCGTCCGCATGCGTCATTACTTGATCAGCGGGATGATCAGGATCGCGACGATGTTCGCGACCTTGATCATCGGGTTGATCGCCGGGCCGGCGGTGTCCTTGAAGGGATCGCCGACCGTGTCGCCGGTGACCGAAGCGGCGTGGGCCTCGGAGCCCTTGCCGCCGAAGGCGCCGTCCTCGATCAGCTTCTTGGCATTGTCCCAGGCGCCGCCGCCCGCGGTCATCAGCACCGCGAAGAACAGGCCGACGACGATCACGCCGATCAAGAGGCCGCCGAGCGCCTGCGTGTCGATCAGTCCGACGATCACGGTCAGGGCGATCGGCAGCAGCGAGGGCAGGATCATCTCCCGCTGAGCGGTGCGCGTCACGATGTCAACGCACTGCGCGTAGTCGGGCTGTTCTGTGCCCTCCATGATCCCAGGGTGCTCTTTGAACTGGCGGCGGACCTCCTCGACGACAGCGCCGCCGGCGCGGCCGACCGCCTCGATCGAGAGCGATGCGAACAGGCAGACCATCAGGCCTCCGAGCAGCAGGCCGATCAGGACCGGCGGTTCGTTGATGCCGAAGGCAAGCGCGCCCACGCCGGAGATCGGAGTGTGGCTCTGGTGAGCCAGTTCCTCGCGGAACCCGGCGAACAGCACGACGGCGGCCAACGCGGCCGAGCCGATCGCGTAACCCTTGGTCACCGCCTTGGTGGTGTTGCCGACCGCGTCCAGCGGATCGGTGACGTTGCGGACCTCCTCGGGCATGTCGGCCATCTCGGCGATACCACCGGCGTTGTCGGTGATCGGGCCGAAGGCGTCGAGCGCCACGATCAGACCCATCAGCGAGAGCTGGCCCATCACTGCGACGCCGACGCCGTAGATGCCGTCGAGGCCGCCCCCCGCGAGCTTCCAGGCGCCAAGGATGCCGAGCGCGATCACGATCGCCGGCAGGGCGGTGGCCTGCAGGCCCGAGCCGAAGCCCTGGATGATGTTCGTCGCGTGGCCGGTGATCGATGCCTTCGCGGTCTTCTTGACCGGCGAGAAGCGCGTCGAGGTGTAGTAGTCGGTGATCAGGAACAGGAAGGCCGTGACCCCGATCCCGATCAGCGCACAGAGGTAGAAGTGAAACCAGGTCGGAGCGGAACCCGACGAGCTGGTGCCGCTGAAGGTGATGCCTTTCATCAGCCAGTAGGTGATCGGCGCGAACGCCGCGGCGGCCAGCGCGCCGGAGACGATCAGGCCCTGGTAGAGCGCACGCTCGACGTTGCCGCTGGTCGTGCGTACCGCGAAGGTGCCGATGATCGAGGCGATGATCGCCACGGCTCCCAGCACGAGCGGGTAGAGCGCGACCTGCGTGAGGTTGCTGAACGTCAGCACGCCGAGCAGCATCACCGCGACCGCGGTGACCGCGTAGGTCTCAAACAGATCCGCTGCCATGCCGGCGCAGTCGCCGACGTTGTCGCCCACGTTGTCGGCGATGGTGGCGGGGTTGCGCGGATCGTCCTCAGGGATGCCTGCCTCGATCTTGCCGACGATGTCAGCGCCGACGTCAGCGGCCTTGGTGAAGATGCCGCCGCCAAGACGCGCGAAGACGGAGATCAGCGAGCCGCCGAAGCCAAGGCCGACGAGCGCGTCCACGGCCGTCTTCTGGCTGTCGTTGAAGACCGCCGTGAGCAGGCCGTAATAGCCGGCCAGGCCGAACAGGGCGAGGCCCACAACCAGCAGGCCGGTGATCGCGCCGCCGCGGAAGGCGACGCTGAGCGCCGGGGAGACGCCGCCGCGCGCCGCCTCCGCCACGCGTGCGTTGGAGCGCACGGAGACGTTCATACCGATGTAGCCGGCCGCTCCGGAGAGCAGGCCGCCGATCGCAAAGCCGGCGGCGACCGCGATGTTCTGGACGAAGATCAGCGCGACAAAGAGCACGATGCCCACGCCCGCGATCGTCGTGTACTGGCGATTCAGGTACGCGCTGGCCCCCTCCTGCACCGCGCGCGAGATGCTGCGCATCTGCTCGTTGCCTGGTGACAGGCTGAGAAGCGAGCGTGCCGTCAGCAGCCCGTAGGCCACCGCGCATGCGGCGCAAACGAGGGCAACGACGATCCCGTGGTTCGTCAGGAAGCTGCTCAAGAGAAAATCCTCCGGTGTGTTTGGCGTGCTGCGCGAGCGGGTCGCGCGCACAATTTGGGCCGGGCCGCCATCCCGAGGCGCTGTACCCGGCGGAAAAGCGGGCGCAGTCTATCGCGCCGCCCGGCGAGAGGAGTCTCAGCGGCGCGTGGCGCCCCGCGCGGCGGCGCTCAGCGCCCCGGCACCCAGAGCCTGCCGCTGCTCTCCGCGGGCCCCGGGCCGGGCTGACTCGCGTCCGCAGAGGACTGGCCGCCGGGCTGCGTCTCGGGCGCGCTTGAAGGCTCCCCTGAGCCCTGTGCAGCGGGCTGTGCAGGGACCGATGGCTGCTCGGGCGCGCCGGCCGGAGGGGATGGCGCCGCCGTCGCCGGCGCCGCCTGCGAGAGACGCGCATAGGCCATCTGCAGCTGGGAGAGCGCGTCGCGCAGCGGCCGCGTCTGCTCCGCGGGCATGCGGCGCTCGAGGATCGGCAGCAGCGCTTTGACGGCGTCGATCGCGTCGCAGACCTGGTCGAGATCGCGTTCGTGATCAAAGCCTTCCGCGAGGCCGAGCCGCCTGCCGCCCACGTTCAGCAACGAAGCCGCCGCTTGGATCACGAGCTGGGTGCTCGTGATGCGGCTGAGCTCTTCTTCGTAGGCGCGCAGCTCCTCCTCTGTCGGCTGGCCGGCCTGCGTGCTCATACCGCTACCTCCTGTGCATATGTCTGTCGCGTTTCCCTCACCGTCGCCGCGAATATCTCATCACGGCCCATCCCTGCGTCGATCATCGCGCGCTGGCGCTGTGCGCCATTGCGCTCGGGGAAGGCGAGCTCGATGCCCAGCTCCGCCCTGACCGGCGCCGTCCAGGCCGCCAGCCGCTCGACGATCGCAGCCGAGTGGTACTCCTGCCCGTTGGCGAAGTCGACCATCTTGCCGTCCAGGCCGAAGCGGATCGCCCGCCACATGTTCTCCTCGATCAGCCGTCCAGGCAGATCCGCATGCGGCACGCCTTCGTCAATGTCGCGTGCCGCCTGGGCGATGCAGGCGACGATCAGCCCCGCCAGCGCCTCCGACTCGCTGCCGTTGCTCTGCGCATCGCAGATCCGCATCTCCACCGTGCCGAAGGCGAAGTGCGGGCGCACCGACCACCACACCTGGGTGAACTCGACGATCGAGTTGGTGCGCACGAGCAGGTCGATGTAATTGCGATAGGCCGCCCAAGAGCCGAATGCGTCCGGCACGCCGCAGCGCGGAAAGCTGCGCGTGAAGGTCTGGGTGCGAGTCGAGTGCAGGCCGGCGTCGCAGCCGTCGACGAACGGAGAGTTGGCCGAGACGGCGAGCAACAGCGGGAGGATCGGCCGCAGGCGATCGCAGACCCCGACCGCCCGTTCGATGTCCCTGACGCCGACGTGGACGTGGAGGCTGAAGGTGTTGTTGCGCGCCGCCACGTAGCGCAGGCCGTCTGAGACCCGGCGGTAGTGCTCGGTGTCGATGATCTGCTGCTGGCGGTAGTCGGCGAACGGGTGCGTGCCGGTCGCGCCCAGTGCGACGCCCTCGGCGTCGGCAAGCGCGAAGAGGCGCCTCCGGCGATCGCGCTGGCGCATCAGGGCGTCGGCGAAATCCTCGCCGCGGCCGGAGACAATCTCGATCTCAGAGGAGATCAGCTCGCCGGCGACCGCGCCGTGCAGCAACGGGTCGCGCAGGGCAGCCGCGTCGCGCAGCTGCTCGAAGCGCGGCACGAGATCCAGGCTGCGTGGATCGAGGATCGCGAACTCCTCCTCCAGGCCGACGGTCATGTCGGTGGAGGACGCAAACCGCTCCTGCGCGAGATCGAGGTCGAGGCTTTTCTTTGCGTCGAAGTCCACGGTGCCCCAAGAGCTTAGGACCCTCGGGCGATGCGTCCGCCCGCAGGGAGCGATCGTCTAAGAAGGTCTAGGTCAGGTAGAAGTACAGCGCATACAGCAGGTCCACCGCGGGACTGGAGGTGTGCACGGTCACCTCGGGTGGCACTGCCAGCAGCGAGTCGGAGTAGTTGAAGATGATCTTCACGCCCGCATCGACGAGCTCGTCGGCCAGACCCTGAGCGGCGGCGCCGGGGACCGCGAGCACACCAACGACGATCTCCTCCTCCTCGACCACCTTTCGCAGATCGTCGACATGGCGTACGGCCTGGTTGCCGACCTGGTTGCCGACCTTCGCGCTGTCGGCGTCGAAGATCGCCACGACCCTGAAGCCGTGGTCGGCGAAGATGTCAGAGGAGGCGATCGCCTGACCGAGGTGGCCGGCGCCCAGCAGCGCGATGTTGTGCTGGCCGGCGGTGCGCAGGATCTTGCGGATCTGGGAGACCAGCGACTCGACGTTGTAGCCCACCCCGCGCTTGCCGAACTTCCCAAACCCGGAGAGGTCGCGCCGGATCTGGGTCGAGTTGACGTGCGTGTAGTCGGAGAGTTCCTGGGAGGAGATCGTCTCCTTGCCCATCTTCTTGGCCTGCGTGAGGACCTGCAGATAGCGCGAGAGCCGGGCGGCGACGCCTAGCGAAAGCCTTTCGCCGCCGCTCAGATCGCCGTCTCGCTCGGCACGCGCAGCGCTTGCGATCAGTTGCCGGGGGGCCATCGCCGTGACTCTAGAGGATGCCCATGCTGCACCGAGCCGTGCTCACGCCGCCCTCGCGAGCAGCGCCTCCCGCAACAGCTCCTCGTCCACCACGCCGTCACACAGCTCCACTCCGTCAAGGCTCACCACGGGGATGCGGTCGAAGTAGGCGCGCATCAGCTGCGGGTCGGCGGCGATGTCGCGCTCCTGGATCTCGAATGGAGCTTCGGCTTGCAGGCGCCGCAAGATGACCAGCGCGTCCTGGCACAGATGGCAGCCTGCCTTGGTGTAGAGAGTGAGCACGCGCCCGCTCATCTGGGCCTCTCCCCCGTGGCGTATGCGTCGAGGTTGAGATATGCGGGGTAGGGCAGTGCCGTCCCGAAGCGAGCCGCGCTTGCGATCATCGCGGCGTTGTCGGTGCACAGTGAGCGCTCGGGAAGGTGCACCGCGGCGCCGATCTGCGCCACGCGCGCTCGCAGCGGACCGTTGGCGGCCACCCCACCCCCGATCGCCAGCCGATCGAGGCCCGTCTCTTCCAGCGCCTGCTGGGCGCGCTGCACAAGGCTCTCCACGATCGCGGCCTGATAAGAGGCGGCCAGGTCGGCGGCCCGCTCAGGCAGCTGCGCCTCGTCGAGCTCGCGCACCTTGTAGAGCAACGCTGTCTTCAGGCCCGCGAAGGAGAAGTCGAGGCTCTGGATGTAGCTCTTGCCACGCGCGCCGCGCCTGCCGCGCTTCGCGTCGTGGACTCCGGGGAACGCATATGCCTCGGGGTCACCTTCGCGGGCCAGCCGCTCCAGCGCCGGACCACCCGGGAACCCCAGGCCGAGCATGCGAGCGCCCTTGTCGAAGGCCTCTCCGGCCGCATCGTCCAGGCAGTGGCCGAGCACCGTGAACCCGTCGTGCGCCTGCACCTTGGCCAGCAGGGTGTGGCCGCCGCTTGCGATCAGGCATACGAACGGTGGCTCAAAGGAGGGCGCCTGCTCCGCGGGGATGAAGTTCGCCGCCACATGACCCTGGATGTGGTCGACCGGCGCGAACGGAAGCCGTCGTGCCGCCGCCAGAGCCTTGCCGGTGCAGAATCCGACCAGCAGCGCGCCGATCAGCCCTGGCCCTTGAGTGGCCGCGATCAGGTCGAGATCGTCCAGGCTGACATCGGCCTGCTGGAGTGCCTGGCCAACGACCAGGTTGATCAGTTGCAGGTGGTGCCGCGAAGCGATCTCGGGCACGACGCCGCCGTAGCGGTCGTGCACTCCCTGGGAGGAGATCACGTTGGAGAGCATCCGCCCCTGACCGTCGAGCACGGAGGCGCAGGTGTCATCGCAGCTGGTCTCGATTGCGAGAACCGTGTTGAGATCGACCTTCATGCGGTGACGCTCACAGGCCCCATTCGGGGTTTGGCACGTCATCGAGGCTGCCTGCCAGCGTCGCGGGTGTGCGCCACATGATCAGGGCATCCTCGCCGTTGTCCTGGTAGTAGCGGCGCCTGACCCCGGCGGCTCTGAAGCCCTCGCGTTCGTAGAGATGGATCGCGGGCGCGTTGGAGCGCCTCACCTCCAGGGTGAAGCGAGCGTCCCCTCCGGCGCGAACGTAGAGCTCATCCAGCAAGGCGCTGGCTATGCCGCGCTGGCGCTCGTCTACATCGACGGCGATGTTCATGATGTGCCAGACAGTCTCGTAGCGCGAGCAGATCAGATAGCCCACCAGACGCCGCCCCTGCATCCCGGCCAGGCAGATGCCCGAGGGCTTTGAGAGCTCCAACACGAACATCGCAAGCGACCATGGAGTCGGAAAGGCCCGCCGCTCGACCGCAATCACCTGCGGCAGGTCGGGGTAGCTCAATGACCTGATCCGCAGCGAATCTTCCGCCAGCTCCGGATGCATCGACATCGGCCTGCTCACCGCGACAGCCCTTCGATCGCGATTTCAGCATCCGGGAGGCGGCCGTAGCTTGGCAGCACCTCCTCCATGGGCTCCCCTGCGCCCTGCTGCAGAGCCAGCTCGCAGATGCAGGCGGCGCGCAGCAGGTGCAGTGGCGAGTCTGCGGGCGCGATCAGCGCACCGGCATCCTGCAGCTCGGCTGCGAAGCGAAGGGCGCCGTCGCCAACGGCGATCGGCTTGGCGCCGTCTATCTGCACAAGCGCCGAGGAGATCTGATCGGGCTTCAGCGCCTGCGGCGCAGCGAGCTCAGCGCAGGGCTCGCCGCGTGAGTATGCCGCCAGGAACGCCTCCCCCCGCTTGGCGTCGAGCACCGCGAGCACCGGGCCATCCACATCGGCTGTCGCGCCGATCGCCTCTTGCGCGCCGATCGCCAACGCCGGCAGTGCGAGCGCCTTGATGCTGGAGACGCCGATCAGCGGCACCTCGAGCGCCTGCGCCAGCCCGCGCGCAGTGGCGACCCCCACGCGCAGACCCGTGAATGTGCCGGGACCAAGCCCGACAGCGATCGCTTGCAAGTCGCGCCAGTCAAGCCCAGCCGCGTCGAGCAGGCCCGCGGCGAGGCCAAGCAGATCACTTGTGTGATGCGGCCGCTCGCTGGTTGCAGGGTCGTCGCGCGCTTCGCTGCTCGCGCCGTCGCTGCTTCGCAGCGCCACCGCGGTCGCCGATGTCGCCGTGTCGAAGCCGAGCAGGATCACCGCTGCTGCACCTCGATCCGACGCCGATCGCCCCCGCCGTGGGAGAGAGTGACGCGCATGCGCGTCTGACCCAGCTCCTGCGCCGCGCCCTCCGGCCACTCCACGAATGCGATCCTGCCGGGGCCCAGGTGATCGGCCAGCAGCGCAGGGTCCTCCCCGGCCAGGCCGGCGAGCCGGTAGAGGTCCAGGTGGGAGACCGTGATCGTGCCCGCGTTGTAGCGATGTCCGATGCTGAACGTCGGGCTGGTCACCGGGCCGCTGACCCCCAGCGCTCGCGCCGCTCCGCGCACCAGTGTCGTCTTGCCGGAGCCCATCTCCCCGCACACGAGCACGACGTCGCCATCGCTCAGCTGTGCGGCAATCTCGGCGCCAAGCGATTCGGTCTGCAGCGGCGTCTGCGTCTCGACGACTCGTGTGGACACGATAAGACTCTAGACCGCGGGCCGCATCCCAGCAGGCCTAAAGATGACCGGCCCGCGGAGAAGATGGCGGGCCGGTCGTGCTGCTTGGGGAGGATGGAGACAGGTCCTGTATCGACTGCCGTCGCTGCGGTCTTGAGCGCTTTGCATGAAAAGTTGCAACGGCTCAGAACAGGTCGAGCTGATCCGCCTCATCGGCGGAGGGCTGCGCGGCGGCCTCGGAAGGGCTCGGCTGGGAGCTCTCCGGCTCCGGCTCCGGCGGATGCAGCCACTCGGGCTGATCGGGCGCCGGCATCGCGAGCAGATCGGGCAGCCGCTGAAAGTCTTCGCGCAGGGTCTGCAGCATGCGCGGGGTGTAGAGGGCTGCGGCGGGATGAAAGATCGGATACAGGCGCACCATCCGCTGGCCCACGGCAAGCAGCTCGGGCTGCCCGTGCAGCTTCGTGATCCCGGTCTTCTCGTCGCGCAGCAGCTTGGTGGCGAAGTTGCCGAGCGTGCAGATCACCTTCGGCGCTATCAGCTCCACCTGCTCGTAGAGGAAGCCCCGGCAGTTCTCGATCTCGAGCGGCAGAGGGTCACGATTGCCAGGAGGCCTGCACTTAAGAGTGTTCGCAATGAACACATCGCTTCGCTGAAGCCCGATCTCTCCCAGCAGCTTCTCCAGCAGCTTTCCCGCCTGCCCCACGAATGGGATGCCCTGTTCGTCCTCGCTGGCGCCGGGCGCCTCCCCCACGAACATCAGGTCGGCGTCGGCGTTGCCGGACCCAAACACGACGCTCTTGCGGGTGGAGGCAAGCTCCGGGCAGAGAGTGCAGGACTGCGTGCGGGCGTAGACCTGCTTGAGCGCCTCGCGCCGCTCATCGGCGCCGATCGGAGTCTCACCGGATGGCATGCGCCCGGATGGTAGCCCCGGAGCGCACGGCGCTGCTTTGCACGACGCTGCACGCACGCTATGATCGCGTTGTCGCGACCGGTATCCGTGAGGAACTGGACCGAGCCAATGAGACCATCTCTCTCTGCCGCCACCACCCAGACTTGCGCGCCCGCCCTGCGCACCGTCAGGACGATTGCCGAGCTGCGCCGCGAGCTTGCGCCCGGCAGGGCCGCCGGAGCGACGATCGGGCTCGTGCCAACGATGGGGGCGCTGCACCAGGGGCACCTCTCGCTGATCGAAGCTGCGCGCCTGCGCTGCGATTTTGTCGTGGTCACGCTGTTCGTGAACCCGACGCAATTCGACGAGCAGAGCGACCTGCTCGCATATCCCCGCGATGAGGAGCAGGATGCCGCGCTCGCTGCACGCGCGGGCGCCGACCTGCTCTTTGCTCCCTCGCCGGACGAGATCTACAAGCGGGGCTTCGCCAGCTCCGTGGAGGTCCATGGGCTGACGGACAGGCTTGAGGGGGCCATGCGCGGCAAAGACCACTTCCGTGGCGTGACCACGGTCGTCTGCAAGCTGCTGAACATCGCCCGGCCCGACATCGCCTACTTCGGGCAAAAGGATGCCCAGCAGGCGGCTGTGATCAGGCGCATGGTCATCGACCTGGACATGGAGGTGCAGATCGAAACGATGCCGACCGTGCGCGAGCCTGACGGACTGGCGATGTCAAGCCGCAACGTGCGGCTTTCGGAGACAGAACGTGAGCAGGCGCTCGCGCTGCATGCCGCGCTCTGCGCCGCACAGCGCCTGGCCGCGGCAGGAGAGCGCTCCTCGCAGCATCTGATCGAGCAGGCACGGCAGATGCTCGCGTCCTACGGCGTGCAGCCCGAGTACGTGGCCCTCGTGGACCCGGAGAGCTTCGAGGAGCTCGACCTCATCGAAGCGGTCGGCCTGATGCTGATCGCCGCGCGGGTCGGGCAGACGCGTTTGATCGACAACCTGGCTCTGTGGGTCGCAGAGCAATCCCTCTCTCAATAAAAAAGGAAAAACATGCAGCGCGTGATGCTGAAGTCGAAGATCCACCGGGCGACAGTCACCGACTGCGACCTGCACTACGTGGGCTCGATCACAGTCGATGCAGATCTGCTCGAGGCGGCGGACATCTTGGAGCACGAGCAGGTGCACGTCGTCGATATCGACAACGGCGCACGCTTTGAGACCTACACGATCGCCGGCGCGAGGGGCTCCGGCGAGATCAAGGTCAACGGTGCCGCCGCCCGCCTGGTCCATAGCGGCGACACGATCATTGTCATCTCATATGCGCAGTACGACGAGGTCGACCTGGGGCGCTACGAGCCGAAGGTCGTCCATGTGGAAGCGAAGACCAACCGCATCATCACCGTCGACGACGAAGTGGCGACTCTGCTCACGCAGAGCGTCAACTGAAGTCAGAGAGGAGCACCCGATGTCAAGCCACCCCGACGCGCCTTACGCCAGGACCTCCGTCGAGCTGCCGTCCGACCCCGGCCGCCTGCCGATGAGCCTGCCGCTGCTGGCGGAGAAGAAGCGGCTCTCCGAGCCGATCGTGATGGTCACCGCCTACGACTACCCGAGCGGCCGCGCCGCCGAGCTGGCCGGCGTGGACCTCGTGCTGGTTGGCGACTCCGCCGCCACGACCGTGCTCGGATACAGCTCCACGACCCCGGTCAGTCTGGATGACATGCTGGTGTTGGCACGGGCCGTGCGCCGGGCGGTCAAGACGCCGCTTTTGATCGGAGACCTGCCCTTCGGCTCCTACGAGGTCAGCGACGAGCAGGCGATCGCCACTGCGATCAGGATGGTCAAAGAGGCCGGCTGCGACGCGGTCAAGCTGGAGGGTGGCGGGCCCGCCGCCGTAAGCAGAGCCAAGGCGATCGTGGGCGCCGGGATACCGGTGATGGGCCACGTTGGGTTGACCCCGCAGAGCTCGACCGCGCTGGGGGGCTGGAAGGCGCAGGGACGCACCGCCGACTCGGCTGCGCGGATCGCCGGGGAGGCGCTGGCGCTGCAGGGCGCAGGCTGCTTTGCGATCGTCTTCGAGGCGATCCCAAGCGCCGTCTCGGAGGAGCTGATGCCGCACATGGAGGTGCCGGTGATCGGCATCGGCGCTGGTCCGTCCACTGATGGCCAGGTGCTCGTCTTCCACGACCTGCTCGGCATCCGCGAGGGCCTTGGCCCTCGCTTCGTCAAGCGCTATGCGAACTTGCTCGATGAGATGGTCGCGGGCGTCTCCGCCTACGCGGAGGATGTGCGCGGGCGCCGCTATCCGGGGCCGGAGCACTGCTACAAGGTGGATGCCGGCGAGCTCGACCGGCTGAGGGCGCGGCTGAGCTAGCTTCCGGAGGTCGCATCGCCGACCCGTCCGACCGGCTTCGCGGGCGCCCCGACCGCGATCGTGAACGGCTCGATGTCTTTGGTGACGACGCTGTTTGCGCCGATCACGCATCGCCTGCCGATGCTCACGCCGCTGGTGACGACGACGTTGGCTCCGAGCCAGCAGTTGTCGCCGATTCGCGTGGGCCCCTTGCTCGCAAAGCCCTGCCAGGTGATCGGTTGCACCGGGTCCTGGAAGCGGTGAGAGGCGTCTGAGACAAAACAGCCGTTGGCGAGCATGCAGTGGTCTCCAATCTCCACCAGCTCCTGAGAGGCGATCATCACGCCGAGGTTGAGGAAGACGCCCCTCCCGATCACGATCCGCGCGTGGTCCGGCGCGGTGAGCCAGACCCCGGGCTCCAGCAGCGTGCCCTCGCCGATCGTCAGGCGGCCCTCGCGCAGCGCCTCCAGCACGTTGCCGTGCACCGGCCAGCGCACGAAGGCCTCCCTGCGCATGAAGTGCCAGTGGATCGCGGCCCTGTTCCACGGCAGCGAGTTGCGCTCGTACCAGCGCCACTTCTGCGCCCACAGGCGGGCCCGGTCGAGGCCGTGGTGTGGCGTCATATGCAAGCGCCCTCGGCTTTGAGATAGATCACGCGATCGTCGAGGATCTCGCAACGAAGACTTTGGATTGCCCGCACAATGTGCGGCCGCCCTGCGGGTCGACGGGAAAACCGAGAGGCGAGGGCGATCAGAACGCCGGGATGGTGTCGCCCTGCCCCCAGGTGCTCAGCTGCGATTCGGGTGAAGTCGCCAACGTTCTCGGTCAAGATCGCTCTGCGGTGCTCGATCGCAGCGGCAAAAACATCCGGATCCGGACGGCCCGCAAAGCCGATGTTCACAACGGTGACCGCATCGATGTCAGCCTTGCGAAGATCGTCCGCGAGCGCGGACGGGTACATCTCATCGAGCAGGAGCCTCACCGCGGCTCAGCGGCGGCCGTCTCTTCGCGGTGCAACGCGATCCGTGCATCGATCTCGTCCGGATACGCATCGCGGTAGCGCAGCGCAGCATCGATTGCTGAATGCGTGAGCTGCTGCTCCTGCACCAGAGTCGCGATTGGATCCCGCTCTCCCGAAAGATCTTCGATCCACATCGCCACCTCCCACACGTCAGGTCCTCCCATGACACCGGCGCGCCTGCCGGCGGGACCGTCCCGAAACGTGATCATGGGGTGCTCGTCGCGGCGGGCGCCCTCCTCGGCATAGCGACGCAGGCGATCCGAAACGCTCTCGCCCGCGGCGCGCGCCCGCCGTCGCAGACGCTCCGCGAGCCGATCGTCAAGGCGGACCGAGACACTGACAGACATGTCTACATTGTCGCACAACGTCCACAAACTGCAAGGGCCTGCGAGCTCACGCCACTGTCTGAGCCTTACGTGGCCTCTTGGCACTCTTACGCGAAACCGCTCCTGGCGCCGCACTCCCGTTCATGGCCGCGTGCGCAGCAAGCAACTCGACCAGGAAGCTCCCGGTATGAGATGCCGGCTCGGCCGCCACCTCCTCGGGAGTGCCCGCGGCGATCACGAGCCCGCCCTCGTCTCCCCCCTCGGGCCCCATGTCGATCAGCCTGTCGGCGCACTTGATCACATCGAGGTTATGCTCGATCACCACCGCCGTGTTGCCGGCCGACACGAGTCGCTGCAGCACATCGAGCAGCCGCTCCACATCGGCGAAGTGAAGCCCGGTCGTCGGCTCATCGAGGATGTACATCGTCCTGCCCGTCGCGATCTTGCTGAGCTCGGTGGCGAGCTTGACGCGTTGCGCCTCACCACCTGAAAGCGTGGTTGCCGGCTGCCCGAGCCGGACGTAGCCGAGTCCAACAGCGTCGAGCGTCTCCAGGCGCCTGCGCACCGGCGGAATATGGGCGAAGAACTCAACCGCCTCAGAGATCGGCATGTCGAGCACTTCGGCGATGTTTCGGCCCTTGAAGCGCACCTCGAGCGTCTCGCGGTTGTAACGGCGACCGTGGCACTGCTCGCAGGGGACGTAGACGTCGGGCAGGAAGTGCATCTCAATCTTGATCTGCCCGTCCCCCTTGCAGACCTCGCAACGCCCGCCCTTGACGTTGAAGGAGAACCGGCCCGGCTTGTAGCCGCGCGCCCGCGCCTCCTGGGTCTTCGAGAAGAGGCCCCTGATCACGTCGAAGAGCCCTGTGTAGGTGGCGGGGTTTGAGCGCGGCGTGCGGCCGATCGGCGACTGATCCACCGCGATGATCTTGTCGAGCTGGTCCAGCCCGTCGATCGCCCGGTGCGCGCCGGCGCGATGCCTGGCGCCGTGCAGACGGTGGGCAAGCGCCTTGTAGAGAACCTCGTTTACGAGCGTCGACTTGCCCGAGCCCGAGACGCCGGTCACACAGGTCAACGTGCCGAGCGGAACCTCGACGTCGATGTTGCGCAGATTGTGCTGGCTTGCGCCCTTGATCTTCACGTAGCCGCTTGGCGTGCGCCGCTTGGCTGGCGGCTCGATGAAGCGCTTGCCCGCCAGGTACTGGCCGGTGAGCGAGCCCTTGACCTTCTGCACCTGCGCGGCCGTGCCCTGGGCGACGATGAAGCCGCCGTGTTCGCCGGCGCCGGGACCGAGGTCGACCAGGTGATCGGCGGCGCGCATCGTCTGCTCGTCGTGCTCGACCACGATCACCGTGTTGCCGAGGTCGCGCAGCCGCTCCAGCGTCGCGATCAGCTTCGTGTTGTCCCGCTGGTGCAGCCCGATCGAGGGCTCATCGAGGATGTAGAGCACGCCGACCAGCGAGGAGCCGATCTGCGTGGCAAGCCTGATCCGCTGTGCCTCCCCGCCGGAGAGCGTCGCGGCGGCGCGGTCCATCGAGAGGTAGCCGATGCCGACGTTGACCAGGAACTGCAGCCGCTCTGAGATCTCGCGCAGGATCAGCCGCGCGACGTGCTGGTCGGTCTCAGAGAGCTCGACCTCGCGCAGCCAGTCCAGCGCCTTGTTGGCCGAGAGACCGCAGAAGTCCTCGATCCGGCTGCCGCCGACGAGCACCGCCCGGGACTCCGGCCGCAGGCGCGCGCCGCCACAGACTGGGCACGGCCTCAGCGACATGTATTCCTCGATCTTCTCCCGCGTGCCGTCCGAGTCGGTCTCGCGGTGGCGCCGCTCCAGGTTGGCGACAACCCCTTCAAAGCGGGTGGCGTAGGTGCGGGCACGCCCGAAGCGGTTCTTGTAGCGGATCGTCAGGCGCTTGCCGTTGGTGCCGTAGAGGAAGAGATCCTGATGCTCGCGCGGAAGCTGCGACCAGGGGGTCTCCAGGTCCACGTCGTAGTGCTCGGCGAGCGCATTTGCGACCTGCTCGTAGTAGTTGGAGGCCGTGTTGGTCCAGGGCAGGATCGCCCCTTCGGCCAGAGACTTGCTCTCGTCGGGGACGATCAGCTCGACGTCGATCTCCATCTGGGAGCCAAGGCCGGTGCAGCGCTCGCAGGCCCCGTGTGGAGAGTTGAAGGAGAAGATCCGCGGCTCCAGCTCCACCAGGGAGGGGCCGTGCTCGGGGCAGGCGAATCGCTCGGAGAAGGTGAGCGTGACCGCCTCGCCTTCCCCCTCGCGCGGCACCGTCTCGATCTCCACGAGCCCGTCCGCCAGGCCAACGGCGGTTTCGATCGAGTCCGCCAGCCGCTTGCGCACGTCGTGGCGCATCGAGAGGCGGTCGATCACGACCGATACGTCGTGCTTGTAGCGCTTGTCCAGCACGATCGACTCTTCGAGCATCCGCATCTTGCCGTCGATCCGCACGCGCTGAAAGCCGTCGGCGCGCAGCTCCTCCAGCAGCTTGCCGTACTCGCCCTTGCGTCCCCGCACGATCGGTGAGAGCACCATGAAGCGGGTGCCCTCGGCCATCTCCATCACCTGATCGACGATCTGCTCGGCCGACTGGCCCGTGATCGGGCGACCGCAAATGTGGCAGTGCGGCTTGCCGATCCGCGACCAGAGCAGGCGCAGGTAGTCGTAGATCTCGGTGACAGTGCCGACGGTGGAGCGCGGGTTGCGCGAGGTCGTCTTCTGATCGATTGAGATCGCCGGCGAGAGACCCTCGATCGAGTCGACGTCCGGCTTGTCCATCTGCCCCAGGAACTGGCGCGCGTAGGCGGACAGCGACTCCACGTAGCGGCGCTGCCCCTCGGCGTAGATCGTGTCGAAGGCAAGGCTCGACTTCCCCGAGCCCGAGAGGCCGGTGATCACCACCAGCGCATCGCGCGGAATCAGAGAGAGACATCCTTGAGGTTGTGCTCGCGGGCCCCCGAGACGACGATCTGATCTGAGACGCTCATTGCTTAGAAGACATTCTATGATGGCGAACAGACGTTCGCGTCGGAGCCGGTCGGCTCACCGCGGAGACGCGGTGCCGCGCGCACGATAACCTTCCGGCGTCTCATCTCACGCGCCCGTAGCTCAGTGGTCAACGGTTCTCTACGGGGAGCCAAAGAGCGGCGGTCTTTCAAACCGCAGGTCGCGAGTTCGATTCTCGCCGGGCGCATGGTTCGAAACCCGCATGGTTGTGCTGGTTTCGTGCTTCTTGAGCTAAGACGTGCGGCTCTTTCACCGTCGTGGGTACCGCTCGTGGGTACCACTTGGGCCGATCAACTGCGGAGCGGTGTGGTCGTATCGCCAAGGAGGATCGCTTCGACCTGCTGGCGGACGTAGAGGCGTCGTCTGCCGATCTTGCGTGAGGGGATGACGCCCCTTCTGGCCCAGTCCTCGATCGTTGAGACGGGCACGTGCAGCAAGGTTGCGACTTCTCTAGCGGTGAGCACGTCGTCAGCTGTGAGCCGGCGTGGTGTTCTGTTGGGCGGGCTGCTGCTCGGGGGCTGCATCGTGTCTCGCTTCCGTGCGGGTGTTGATGGTGCGGCACGCGCCCTCAAAGCTCGGGCGCCGCCGCGTCTTCTTGGCTTTGCTGCGCTACCAGATCTCGCGGGGCTCCAGAACCGCGTGGCCGGGGTGATTGATCCGCGCGATCGTGGGCTTCTGGCTTCGGCCGGGCGTGATGACAGCGGCTTGACCTGTGGCGAGTTGCTTGATGGTGGTCGGGTGGATGTTGTACTCGTGGCCGCGTGTGCGGCTGCCCTGGCCGGTGTCGATGCTCGGGAAGACAGTCGTCATCGTCTGTTGGGTCGTGATCCACACGGGCGTTGTGCCGGCAATCGAGGAGATCGTTTCGGCGCTCTCGGGCACGTTCTGGCGGTGCGCGATCAGCACGTCGAGGTTGCCGAGCACCTGATCGTGCAACTCTCCATCTCCAGCGGCCCTGAGGTCGGCAAGCTCCTGGGTGGCGAGGATCAAGCTGAGCCCGGCGCTTCGGCCGCGGGAGAACAGGCGTGCGACTTGTTCGCCGGCGATCGCGGAGAACTCGTCAATGAGGATCACGGTCGGGATCGGCACTTTCTGCATCTGCGCGCTGATCGTGACCAGATCGGTGATCACCGCGGCCGCGATCATCTGCGAGAGCAGCGGCATGCGGTCTGCTTCAAGGCGGAAGTAGACGACATCTCGGTCGCAGATGCTGTCCTGCAGGCCGATAATCCACGGGCCTGCAACGCCACGCCGAAGCTCGTGCGGGTGCAGCCACCTTCTCGCTTGTGACTCCGCGAGGATCGAGAGCCTGTCCCGCACGCCGGCCAGCTCCCGCTTTTGACGCTCGGTCAGCGAGTCCAGATACGCCTGCACCCGTGCGGCATCCTCCTCTGGCAGGCGCCTCGAGGACGCCTCCAGCGCCGCGGGGTTCATGTGCTCCATCAACGTCACAGGCGTCACCTCGATCCCGGCGGCGCGCATGCTTGCGACGGCGTGTGCGAGGTAGCGCTGCGCCTGGCGCAGGTAGTGAGGCTCGGTGAACTGCTCCCCTGCGAGCGCCTTCTCGGCAATCTCGCTGTAGCTGCCGCTCGCATATGGGTTGTAGATGCAAGGGCCGTCGAGCGACCATTCAAGGAACCGGCCCCGCCGCCGCGACGCGACTCGCATCAGCTCCTTGCGCAGAAGCTGGTCGCCCTTGGGGTCGATCGCTACGCAGCCGTGCCCGACTTCGATCATGCGTCCCGCGATCCATGCAGCTGTGACTGACTTCCCAGAGCCGGTCGCGCCAGGGATCAGGGTATGACGTCCCTCGCCGCGGCCGATGGGGATCCAAACCGGCAGCTCACGGTCGCGTTCGCCGACGATCATCTGGTCTTCGAAGATCCAGCCGACGTCGCGGGCGAAGCGCCGCACACGACCCTCGCGCATCGCCTCGCGCAGTCCTCTGCGTTGGCAGGCGTTCTGCGCGATGTCGCCGCCGCTGGCGATATCACGATGATGAAAGTTGGCGGCCCCCACGGTACCCGCCCCGATCATCAGCAATGCGCCCCAGCCAACCACGGGGTTGATTGCGAACGCGATGAGCGGAAGCGGCAGCGTCAGCAGCGTGATCGACCAGTGAAACCCGATGCGTCGCGGACCAAACGTAAGCGCCACAGCGCCCAGGACGATCAGCAGCGCCGTTCCCGACAGAGCAAGCAGAAACGTCGGAATCCCGTCAGACGGGCTGGCTGTCTCAGCCATCAAAAGGTGAACGGCGAACATCAGGCAACCTCCGTGTTAGGCATCTCGGCCTCGGCCAGCAAGTCCGTGCGGCCGAGGGGTAGGACTGTGATTGACTGCTCCGCGCGTGCTGCATGGATCGCGCGGGCTACTGCTGGCGCCACGTCGGGCGCCGCCAGGTAGTAGGTGTGTGAGACGTGCCGCGCCCTAGCCCAGCCGGTGCAGATCGCCAGTAGCCGACGTGGCGCCTTGAGAGACAGCTCGACCTCGACCACCACAAGCCGCCCGCCGCCCCTCAGTGCCAAATCCGGGCGGTGCAGGCGAGGTTCCGCGCCGTACTCGCCGACACGGCAGGAGCCCAGTAGGCTCTCCCCCATCCGCTCGATGTCGCGGATCTCCCGCTCGCCAAGGACCTCCCAGCCCGCCAGCAGACCATGCAGCTCCGCTGCGACGGACGCGACCTGGTAGGCGTGCTCGAAGCCGGCTGGGCTGACACGGCAGACACCCAGGCGCGAGAGCCGTGTCCATCGCAGGCCCTGGCGGGTGGCGATGTAGAGCGCTGGACGCTGGTAGAGCAGCATCCGTCGCTCAAGCAGCCCCACCCGTGCGAGCACGCCAAGACGCAGATGCGCTTGGCTTCGGCCCAGGCCAAAGCGGCGCATCACATGCACTGCGCCGGCCGCGCCATGCAACGCGATCCAGCCGGCGATATCGCGATCCCTCGGCGTCAGCATCCGCCACGCTCCAAGGGCCTTGCAATCACGGGCTCCACATCTATACATCGTTGCGAGACCCGAAATTCCCGGGCACTATTTCTGTGACTCATCGCGGTTACTGACCGCGAACCACGACAACCGACCAACGAGTTGCGCCGTGCGCTATCGCGAGACGTTTCGCGGGCGCCACCGATGCCGGCCAGCAGGCGCGAGTCACCGAAGCTGACGATCGGGTTGCGAGCAGAGATCCCCATGCTCTTAAGTCGATCCAGAGGCCCGTTTGCCCCTGAACTTTTTGATGGCACACGCCCGCCGCGCCGAAAGAGCCGGGGGTGCAATGCCGCGCGTGCGCTGGCGGCTCGGGAGCGAGGCGCAGCCAGCGCGGAGAGGCAAAAGCCCGGTGCTGCCGCTGCTGGCGTGTTGCTTGTGCCTAAGCTATGTACGCGCTATGTAGATCAGCCTTGTGCCGCCGACGCGCCTTGTTCTATGCCAGCAGCATTCCCTTGGCTGCTTTTGCCGTTAGCTCTTTGGCCGCCGCACGTTGCTGCTCCTGGCCTTGCACGCCGCCTCTTGGCTTGACCTTCCGCCGTCGGCTCGTCCTCTGCCCCTCCTGACGTCGCTGCTCTCTGCCTGCCCCTCTGCCTTTTCTTTTTTCTTCTTCTTTGGGGTTCGCCGTCCTTCGGGCTTCTCTCTCGCGCCTCCGCTTGTCTGCCTCTGTTGCCTTCTGTCTCTGTCGCTACCTGCCTCTATCCGCTCTGCTCTTGCTGCCTCTCTCTGCTCTCTGCTTCTTCTACTTGTCGTTGATCTTCTCTATCGCCCGCCCCGCCCCGCACCACACTCACTGGGATTGCCGCCCGACCTCGCACACTCGATGTTGGGGGTGCGAGGTCGGGCGGCAAACCCGGCCCAACCCCACACCGGGCGGGGCGGGCGCCCGGATCGAAGATCCGGGCCTAAATCCGATCATCGCGCCGATGTTCAGTGCCGGCGCGGCGCAGGATCTTGGCACCCAGGACCGCAGCACGCGAGGCACCGCTTACCGCATCCACCCTGATAGTTGGTAGACGTACCAGGGCGTCGTGGGAGAGGGTGCGGGGATGCCCGCGCTCAGCCCACGACACCGCGCCCTCGGCGACGCTGTCCGAGCGCTACGCAGCGAGCGTGCCCTGACGCAAGAATCCCTCGCTGACCTGTGCGGCCTGACCACCAACTACGTCGGCGACACGGAGCGAGGCGAGCGCAACATCAGCGTGCGGGCTCTCTGGCAGCTCGCGGACGGCCTCACTGTACCGGCCTCGGAGCTGCTGAGAGCGGCTGAGCAACATCAGCCGAAGCGGCGCTCGCCATGAGCTGATTCTCGACGGCTAAACGCCTACGAGTCTTCAGCTATGAGCCCCGCCTACGTCGGCCTGCTATTCAGCGCCTCAGCCCACTCCAGGCGATTTTCCGTGCGGGCAGCCACCAGTTCGGATACCTTCGCCGCGAGGACAGCGGCGTCGCCCTCAAGCACGAGCAGCCCGATCTCGGCGAACATCGATTCAACCGCGTCGCTAGCTAGCGACTCGCGCTCTGCGAGCAGGATCTTGTCCGCGACCGTCGCGCACTTGCGCTCGTATGTGTTGAACAGCTCCTCATGAAGCTTCTCGCCTGGCCGGCGCCCTACGATCTCTATCTCGATGTCACGGTCAGGATCAAATCCCGACAGGTCGATCATGGCGCGCGCGAGGTCAATGATGCGGACAGGCTCGCCCATGTCGAGCACGAACACCTCGGCGCGTGCGCGCGGGACGCCGGACGCGGAGGCCATCGAGCCGGCGCGGATAATCAGTTGCACAGCCTCGGGGATCGTCATGAAGTAGCGGGTCATGCGCTCGTCGGTCACGGTGAGAGGGCCGCCGCGTTCAATCTGGTGGCGGAAGATCGGGACGACGCTGCCGGATGATCCGAGCACGTTGCCGAAGCGCACCGCCGCGTAGCGAGTAGAGGGAAACTGCGCGCTCGCTGCCTCCAGCGCAAACTCGGCCAGTGCCTTGGAGGCGCCCATCACGGTCGCAGGCGCGACCGCCTTGTCGGTGGACACCAGCACGAAGCGCCGGACGCCGCTCTCGCCCGCCGCCTGCGCGACCACGCGCGTTCCGATCGCGTTGTTGCGCACCGCCTCAACCGGGTTTTCCTCCATCAGGCCGACGTGCTTGTAGGCGGCTGCGTGGAAGATCACGGTGGGGGCGTGTTCGGCAAGCACCTCGCGCATGCGCTCGCCCTCCTTGCAGTCGGCGAGCACCGCAGCAAGCGTGGTGGGCGGTACGTGGCGCACGTCTCGAAGCTCGCTCACGATCGCGAATAGGTTGTCCTCGGCGTGATCGAGCAGCACGATCCGCCGCGGCTGCACGCGCGCGATCTGCCGGCACAACTCGGACCCGATTGAGCCGCCCGCACCGGTCACGAGTACGATCTCGCCCGCGAGGTAGGATCCGACCTTGTCCAGCTCCATCAGCACGGGCTCACGCCCGAGCACATCCTCCACACGCACCTCGCGCACCTGGCGTGTGAGCTCGCCGCGTGTCTGCAACAACTCGAAAACCGTCGGCAGCGTGCGCACTGGGATCGCGCGCGCGCGGCACTCACGCACGATGCGCGCGCGCGTAGAACCAGGCGCCGACGGGATCGCGATGATCACTTCGTCGGGCTCTGCCTCATCGAGGACGCGGGGTAGCTCATCCTGGGTGTTGCCGCGCACACGCAGTCCTTCGATGAGCATGCGTCGCTTGGCTGGATCGTCGTCGAGATAGCCGATGGGCACGAGCCCGAGCCCGTGGTTGCGCATGATCTCGCGCGCCACCAGGCGCCCGCCCTCGCCCGCGCCGGCAATCAGCACCGTACGCGCGCCCTTGTGCGCGCTCCACCCCATCACGAGCGGGCGGCGCTCGTACAGGCTGCGTGCGAGCGCACGCACGCCCACCAGGAACACCAGCGCCAGCAGCGCAAACAGCACAATCACGCTGTTAGGGAGCACGACCGCGACAGCGCCCTCTCGCACGTGGTGGAAGACCCTTGCGCCCTCCAGCGGAACATAGCGATGCACGGGGCGGATCGCCTCGACCGCCACCACCGCCAGCAGCACGATCGCCACCACCGCGCGCACTATGGCCTCGTAGTCGCGCTGGCCAGCGTAGCGCCAGCGGCGCTGGTAGACGCGGCAGCGGACCAGGATCGCCAGGCTACCGAGTGCGACCCACCAGATCGTGTCGTCGCGCAGCTGAGCATATTCGTGGCGTGTGCCGCCAGGAAACCGCAGCTGGAACGCAAGGTAGTAGGCGAGCGCGACCAGCGCCCCGTCCACGACGAGCTGCGGCAGCGAGTGACGTTGGAGGCGCAGGGCCGCCGAGCGGATGATCCGTCGGGGCATCGGACGGAGTTTATGCAATCCGCGCCGAGACATCTTCAACCTATCGAGACGCGGCCAGCCAAAGCAGCGGGCGCAAGCGTCCACATCGCCCTTGCCCAGACGAACCGACAGCCTCGATTGTGCCATCTGTCCACACCAACGCGAAGGATAAAAAATACCAAAACGCCCGTCGATGAGGGCACGGATCAGAGGGCCGCCGGCCGAACGAACGCAAGCTAGAATCGTTGGAGAGCGTAGGGCAGATCCCAGTGAGCGACCAGAGCCTTTCGCGCACGTAGAGCGAGCCGTACATGCGACATGCGACCGCCGAGTGGCGACAGACGGCTTAACCGTCTTTGTGCGTGTTCATGCGCGCCGTGCGCGCCTTTTCTCCAGCGCCAAAGGAACGGCCCCCGTATGATACGGGGCCGTTCCTCCTGCACTTTGCGACACTAACGGCGCATGTGGCCGGTGATTAGCTCGCTAGTCCCACAAAGGCGCATGTGGCCGGTGATTAGCTCGCTAGTCCCACAAAGCGTGCTTGAATCCACCGTATTCGCCTACCCACATATGCCATTCGTAGAATTCACCTTCGAGTGATTCCTCGGCCTGCCCCCAGCAGTCCCATTGCGCGCCATACTGTTTGTTTTTCATGCAGCCGAAGGTTTTGACGTTAATGAAGCCGAAGTTGACCCCGAATTCGCGACCTTCTTTAGCGTATTGTTCTGAATATTCCTGGGCGCCCTTGCCTCCGCAACCTGATTTTTCACAGAGAAGGGGTCCAGCGGCTGCCGTGGCCGACATTGTGCCTAGGGCGGCGCAGGTGACGACCAACGCCGCCAGCATAGCCAAACGAACTCTCATATATCGCTCTCCCTTGCATTGATCTGGCTGTGTACTCTCGTCGTCTGCCGGCCTTGCGATTCCTACGCCTGCGCAGCGCAGCAGCGATCGGCGCGGAACATACAAGAGCCGAAGCAACAAGATCAGCCGATCAATCCGACATCTCTGAACATCAAGCCGTGCAAAAACGGTTGAGCCGGCTTCCTTGTGCGAGATCGAGTGCCTGCAAGATTTATTGCAAGCGCCCCCAACGATCAGGGTGGTCAAGCCTGATACCAACGAAAGATGCCGACTCCTCCCCGTCGAGGACCGGCGCCGACAGCGGGCGCGCTGGATCGGTATTCGCATGCACGCGCTCACTGAGCGGGTGCTGGAGCGTCGATCGTTGGCATCATCGGCTCGAACGCCCGCGTGAACGCCTGCGCCTGCTCCGAGGCAGGACGGGCGTGCAGGTAGCGGCTGGTGGTCGTGATCGCGCTGTGGCCCATCGCCGCCTGGATGCTCACCACATCAACCCCGCGTGATGCCAGCAGCGACCCAAAAGTGTGTCTGAGGTCGTGGAATCTCAAGGCACGCGCGCCGATCGCGCGCTGCGCTCGCCGGTAGCGCCGACGCAGCGCAGAGTCGTCCAGCGAGCGGCCAAGCGCATTGCAGAAGACGAGGTCGGCGGCACTCGTGAAGTGCTCGCGCTGACTCGTTCGCTCCAGCGCCGCGGCGGCCTGGTCGGCGAGCGGTACGCGCCGCACCTTGCCGGACTTGGTGCTGGATAGCACGCCAGCGCTGATCGCCCTGCTGACCGTGAGAGCCGACCCAGCGAAGTCGATGTCGCCCCACCGCAGCGCAAGCAGCTCCCCGATGCGCAGGCCCGCGTAGGCAGCTACGCGCACCATCTCCCCATCCTGGCGGTCCTCGCCTTGCTGGGCGCGCTTCTCGTCTTCGCTGACTGCCGGTCGCGAGGGGTCGCGGTGGCGGCCGTTTTCAAGCGCGCGAGCGACCGCCTCGATCTCCTCCGGGCTGTAGAAGGCAAGCGCGGCTGGCGCGGGCTGACGGCGGCGGTCGGCCGCCTGCGCCGGATTGGAGGGCAGGTTGAAGGTGGCAGGCTTGCAGGCGTGTGAGAACGCCGCGGCGATCACGCTGCCGTACTTGTTGACTGTTCGCGGCGAAAGGCCCGTCGCGCCGATCCGTGAGAGCAGTTCGTTGATCTCCTTGGTCGTGATCTTCGCCGCTGGCCGGTCTCCAAGCGCAGCCATCACGTGCCCTGGAGCCATGCGGCCGCCGCGCTTGTGCGGAGTTTCAGGCTCGCCGAGCAGGTAGCGGTGGTCGCGCAGCGTCGAGGGCTTTGCGCCTGCGACCTCCTCCAGCCACCGCAGATAATCGTGAGCGACCTCGCGAAAGCTCGCGCCACGAGTGCGCCGCTCGCGCTCGATGCGCTCGCGGTCGGCAGCGTCAGACACATGCCGCTTGACGATCTCCGCCGCTTGCACATGCGCGCCGCGCAGATCGTAGAAGTCTGAACGCAGCCGCCCGCGGCGCGGATGCCATTCGCCGTCTCCGTTGCGTTCGAGCCATGCTCGCCCGATCCGTCGCTTGACCTGCCGGCCTTCGTGGCGGAACTTCGCTTCAAAGAATGGCTGCCCGCGGTGCTCGCGGATTACGATCGCGGCGCTTGGATGAGCTGTGGACACGCTTGGCCTCGCTTTCGCCGGCTACTTGGGGGCACACGCCAGCGGTAGTTCGCATGCGCCTATGTGCGCGACGTATTCTACACCGTGGGTACCACGTGGGTACCATGACCATCGTGGGTACCGCTTTGGGTACCAAACCAGCCTTAAGAGCCCTTGTTTCAGCCGTTTCAGCGCATCAGTTCGGGCTTTACCATACGGCCTCGGCTTCTTCTCGGCGGTCTTTCAAACCGCAGGTCGCGAGTTCGATTCTCGCCGGGCGCATGGTTTGGAACCCGCATGGTTGTGCGGGTTCCGTGCTGCTGGGTGGTGATGCCGCAAAGAGAGCACCGTCGAGGGCCTTACGTCCGCCCCTTCGATGGAGACTTCGGCGGGCCGCCGTCCCTTGCCTCAGACAGAGCGCACGCGGAGCATTAACGGCGTAACGCCTGTGCTACGCTTCGTCCGTGTCAGACACCAGCTTTCACGATCGCTTCCTCACCGACCAGCTCGCTGACCCGGAGTTCCGGGCGGAGTTCGAGCGTGAGCGGCGACAGATCGAGGCGATCGACACGCTCGTCGGCGCGCTCGACGGCCTGCGCGAGACGCGCGGGATGAGCAAGGCCGAGCTTGCACGCCAAATCGGCAAGAACCCCGCAAGCATTCGCCGCACCCTGACCGCACCGGGCAACCCCGAGATGCGAACGATCGTCGCGATGGCAGAGGCTCTGAACGCCGATGTCCAGATCGTTCCGCGCAGCATGCCAGCTCGCCGCAAGGCAGCGTAAAGCGCTCGCAGGCCATCCGCGCGGCTCCATAGGGTCGCTCCATGCCCTGGGGCATCGTCTACCACAGAGCACGCAACGGCACAGTGCCCGCGCAGCAGTTCCTGCTCGACTGTCCGACCAGCGTGCGCGCCAAGCTGCTCGCCGTGCTCGAGGTCGTCCGAGCCGCCCCTCCCCCTGCCTTCAGTGGCGGCGGCTTCTGGGAGGCGATGCACGGCAGCATGAACGGCTATTACGAGATCCGCCGCGTCGGACCGGGACGCCGGCACTATCGCCTCTATTGCATCCTCGACAACGGGACCGGGGAGGAGCTGGCGCAGCGCGGCTTCGACAATCCACAGATCGCAGTGATCAACGACCTGGTCAAGCCAAACGCCACACTCTTCTCGGACGCCGAATACGCTCGCCATGTTCGCAAGCTCGGCGAGGACTATCGCGCCACTCTGCCGCGCCCGATCGCTAAGTAGCCATCGTCTCGCCGTTGAGGTTGGTGCGTCTGTTCGCCGTGGTGCTCGACGCCTGGATGTGGTCGAGCGGTCCGGTAGTGGCTGGCCGTGGTCTCGTCTAGTGGTGCTAGGCGTCTGCGGCGGGATAGGGCGCTCCGAGGCAGCCGTGGTGGTAGAACCGCGATGCCGGGTGGGAGCTGCGCTGGTCAGCGGCGAGTTCGGCGTAGAGGTAGTCAACGATCGACCCGTCAGGCTGGTGCCACCAGAGTCGTTCATCGGGGCCGATCGGCTTGTGGCAGCGCTCGCAGATAAACCGTTTTGGCATACCGACAGGTTCTCATACACGCGAACGCGCGTCCATCAGTAGGAAACGGCCTTCCCGTTGCGGGCGAGCACGCGACTGTCCTGTGGGGCCAATCGCCTTAAGCCATCCGCCCCGCGCTCGTCTCAGTACTTCGCCACAGCAACCGGCTGGCCTCTCCCCGATGTGTCTCTCCAAGCAGTACGTGACCGTAGCTCTCTGAACCTATGTCGAACGACACTGGAGGAAGAGATGGCTCATGAAGACCGGGTGACCGGTTGGTGGGTGTTTGCAGGGATTCTCCTGCTGATCGCCGGTGTGCTCAACGTGATCTGGGGGATCGCGGCGATCGGCGAATCGCATTTCGTGACCGTGAACGGTGCTCACTATGTGTTCGGCAAACTGAACACGTGGGGCTGGATCACGCTCATCCTTGGCGTAATCGAGATCGTCGCAGGCTTCTCGCTGTTCAGCGGAGGCACGTTCGGACGCTGGTTTGGGATCTTCGCTGCCGGGCTTGTGGCGATCGGGGCAATGCTGGACATCTGGGTGCTGCCCTTCTGGTCGATCTGCGTGTTCGCGCTGTCGGTGATCGTGATCTATGAGCTGGCCAAGGGCCCGGAACGTGATCTGCGGGGTACTTAGGGATCAGGCCGGCAGACGGAACCCTGCGCGCGGGTCACGGCAGAGTAAGCTGCTCGCCGTGAGCCGCCGCTCCGTCTGCCTTGCCGTTCCGGCCGCGTGTCTTCTCTTCGCCGCGTCGGCGTCGGCCGCGTCGCGTCCTTCCGTAGCCGTGGTCGGCCTGCCGATCGGCAAGATCGTGGGCAAGTCCATGCCCTATACGGAAACCAAAACCATCGCTGAGCTGAGCGTGGTCTACAAAGGCAGCCTGCCGCATGGCGCAAAGCTGCAGCTACTGGTCAAGGCGAACTCGATCACGCCCTACAAGGCCAGCAAGACTCCGGTGCGGCTTTCCGGTGGGCACGCCAATGTGCATGTGACCGAACCGGGCATCGGCGGTCCGGTCCTTTACAAGGTGGCGGTCGTCTCAGGACGGCAACAGCTCGCGGTGTCCAAAGCGGCCACGATCTACTGGGCCCAGCCGCCTGGCGGCGTGTTCGTCAGCGACGGCAGCGAGAGCGCCTACACCAGCCTGCGGGTGCCAAGCGAAAACTGCGAAAGCGGCTGCAAAGGAGACGCCGGCTCAGAAGAGGGCGGCTTTTTCAGCGCCTATGCCGGCAACAGCCCGATGCCGGCCGGCTGGACCGTGACGCTGCTCCTCAATGGCACGGTCGAGTGCACCACCAAAGACATCGAAGGCAACTGCGGTATGGAGCTGGCCTTTCCGGCGGTCAGCGCCGCAACGGTGGTCCCGCTGGTCGGTGAGGTGACCTCGCCGAGCGGCAAGGTCACCAAGGCCACGCTGCTGGTCACCGTCTACCCATAGCAGCGGCTTCGGCCAGCGCCAACGGTCAAGCGCAGCCCTAACATGCAGGTATGTTCGGCCTGCTCTTTGGCAGTAGACGACGCTCCCCGGCGCTGTTCTATCTGCGGCTCGGCTTGCTTGCAGCGGTCCTGCTCGCGACCTTTGTGCTGCATTTCTCCGCCACAGACGTGGTCGCGTTGCGCGTCGCGCGCGTGGCGATCCTAGTGCTGATCCTGTTTGGAGCGCGCCTTGCAGGCGGTCGCATCGGCGGGCCTTGGAGAGAGCGTCGATCGCCTCGGCTTCGCTTCGACGCAACCGCAAGCGAGACGCCCCAACCGGCGACAGACGAACACACGAAGCATTCACCTCGCTGAACCTGCGAGCCTGCACGGGTGGCCGACACCGCAATCTCCGCTGGGCGCTCAGCGCAGCAGCCCGACTCGCAAGCGGTGCCTGCCCCGGACCCCGCCCCACCCGAGGGCTCAAGCTTCGCCGCCGTCTCGCACTACTTCGCTCTGGCCGCCGAGCGGCTGGGCATAGACGATGGCCTGCACACGGTCGTGCAGATGCCCGAGCGCGAGATCCAGGTTCAGATCCCGGTCCGGCTGAGCGATGGACGCATCCATGTCTTCACCGGCTACCGCGTGCAGCACAACTCCACCCGCGGCCCCTACAAGGGCGGCCTGCGCTACCACGAGCAGGTCAGCCTGGACGAGGTGCGCGCGCTCGCGTCGCTGATGACCTGGAAGACGGCAATCGTCGACATTCCGTTCGGCGGAGCCAAGGGCGGCGTGGACTGTCCCGCGCACGAGCTGAGCGAAGACGAGCTGGAGCTCATCACCCGCTCCTTCGTGGACAGAACCGCCGACGTGCTTGGCCCAAACCGCGACATCCCCGCACCGGACGTGAACACCAACCCGCCGGTGATGGCATGGATCATGGACGAGTACGGCAAGCTGCACGGCGACAACCCCGCAGTTGTCACCGGCAAGCCCGTGTCGCTCGGCGGCTCTGTCGGACGCGAGTCGGCGACTGGCCGCGGGGTAGTGCTCGCCTTCCAGGAGGCTGCGCGCGCACTGGACCTGCAGCCGAGCGATACGCGCGTCGTCGTGCAGGGATTCGGCAATGTCGGCTCCTGGGCCGCACAGATCGCCACCGAACTGGGGTGCAAGGTGATCGGCGTCTCAAACACCAGTGGCGCGATCCACAGCGAGGCCGGAATCGACCCCAACTCGCTGCTGCGCCACATCGCCGAGGGCGGCACGCTGCTCGAGTACGCGCACGTCACGCACGCGCATGCCGTCGAGCAGATCACGCCGCAGGAGCTGCTTGCACTGGAGTGCGAGGTGCTGATCCCGGCCGCGCTCGGCAACGCGATCCACGCCGGCAACGCGGGCTCCGTACGCGCGCGCATGCTGGTCGAGGGCGCCAACAACCCGACCACGCCGCAGGCGGATGAGATCCTCAACGGGAGTGGCGTGCTGGTAATCCCCGACGTGCTCGCAAACGCCGGGGGCGTGATCGTCTCCTATTTCGAGTGGGCGCAGAACCTGCAGCGCTTCAGCTGGGACGCGCGCGAGGTCAACGACCGCCTGGCCACCCTGATGCGCCGTGCGTACGCGCACGTGGCGGAGCGCGCGCACGCCAACCAGATCTCGATGCGCGTGGCGGCCTACGAACTCGGGATCGGCCGTGTCGTGGAGGCCGGCCGTTTGCGCAGGCACCGCGGCTACGTCTAGCGGCGCACCCACCCGCCGGCGTCCTTCGACAATTCCTCATTTCGCTTAAGTGATGCTTCAGTGCCCGACTCGATCGTGTGAGTCCAAGCACCCGTGAGACGTATGCACAGAGCAGCACATGAATGAGAACAGCCGGCGACCCTGGCCCACCTACCTGCTGGGACTCGCCGCGGTCGGGGCGGTCGTCGCCGCCTACCTGGTGGTAGGCCCGCCCGCCCAGAGCACCGCGACCGCGACTCGGATCGTTACCGCGCAGAGCGGCGTGGTCGCCTCCACAGTGTCCGGGAGCGGCAACGTGGAGGCCGCCAAGCAGCTCGATCTCGGCTTCAAGACCAGCGGCGTCGTAAGCCACATTTACGTCTCCCAGGGCCAACACGTGGTGGAGGGGCAGCTGCTGGCCGAACTGAACCCCGAGAGCGCGGAAGTCACCCTCGAACAGGCACGGGCGACCCTGAAGACCGCGGAAGCGAGCCTCGAGCAGGAGGAAGAAACCGACGGGGAAAGCTCGGGCTCCTCCGGTGCCGGGGGGACGCGCGCGTCCGCCGCCTCAGTTGGCTACTCGACGCAGGCCACGAGCCCGACCGGCGCCGAAGACAGGCCCGGCCAGCAGACGTCCACTGAAGGCACGGCAAGCGGCAAGCAGCAGGAAAAAGAGGGCGCTGGCGCCTCGAAGGGGACGTCGAACGGCAGCAAGCCCGCCGGCAGCGGCGAACAGCGTCATAACGCAGCCGGCAACAGCGAAGGCTCCCCTACCACCACAACCTCCGCGAGCAAGAGCACCGGCTCCACGCTGAGCAGCGCCGCCCGAGCAGCGAACATCGCCTCCGCGAGCGCCGCGGTCAAGAGCGACAAACTGGCCGTCCAGAGCAACGAAGAGGCGCTTGCGAACACCAAGCTCTATGCGCCGCAATCGGGCACGCTGGTCTCGCTTTCGGGCGAAGTCGGCGAAAGCGTCTCGGGCACGGGCACCACGAAGGCGTCATCTGGCAGCGGATCGGCCTCCGAAGGCTCGGGCTCGACGGCGTCCTCCTCCGCGCTGGGGCGCTCGACGACTGCCGCCAGCCGCGAATCCTCAGGCGCATCGTCTTCCTCGGTGCCCTCATTCGCAGTGCTCAGCGACCTCTCCTCGATGCAGCTGGTCGTACCGATGAGCGAGTCGGAAATCGGCCAGGTCAAAGACGGTCAGCCCGCGACCGTCACGATCGAAGCGCTTGAAGGCAGCAAGCTGGCCGCCGAAGTTACGGCGATCTCGACGCTGCCGACCAGCAACAGCGGGGTCGTCAGCTACGACGTCACGTTCACGCTCGACCAGCTGACCGAAGGGCTGCGGCTGGGCATGAGCGCGACCGCGGAAGTCGTGATCAAACAGGCCGAAGGGGTCAATGTGCCAAGCAGCGCCATCACCGGCGGCGCGGTGACGGTGCTCAAGAAAGGCAAGCAGGTGCGGCGCACAGTGCTCACCGGCTTGGCAGGCAACACCTCGACGATCGTCGTGAATGGACTGAGCGCCGGCGAACAGGTGGTGCTGCCAGCAACCAAGAGCACGAGCTCCACCAGCAGCCTGCTCAGCCGCCTGGGCAGCAAGCTCGGCAGCGGCGGACTCGGCGGCGGAGGTCTCGGCGGGGGCGCCTTCCGCGGCGCCGGCGGCGGCGGCTTTGCGACCAGAGCGCTCGGCGGTTGATATGAGGATGCCGCGCCAGAGCCAGCTCTCGCGCATCGCGGCCCGCACTGTAAGGACCGAGCCGTTGGTGCGCCGCGCCGCACCGACGATCGCAGCTCACGATCGCGGCCCGGTGATCGAGGTTCAGGACGTGACCAAGGTCTACCGCCTCGGCTCGATCTCTGTGCACGCGCTGCGCGGCGTCAGCGCACGGATCGAGCGTGGGGAATTCGTGGCGATCATGGGCAGCTCAGGCAGCGGCAAGAGCACGCTGATGAACATCCTCGGCTGCCTGGACGCACCCACCAGCGGCCGCTACCTGATCGACGGGACGGACGCAAGCAGGCTCGACGAGGACGAGCTTTCCGACCTGCGCAACCGCAAGATCGGCTTCGTCTTTCAGAGCTTCAACCTGGTCGCGCGCACGAAGGCGATCGCCAACGTGGAGCTGCCGCTCGCCTACGCGGGGCTCAGCCGCGCCGAGCGCCGCCGACGGGCGGAGCTTGCCTTGCGCTCGGTGGGAATGGGAGAGCGCATGCAGCACGTGCCGGCCGAGCTCTCTGGCGGCCAGCAGCAACGGGTCGCGATCGCACGGGCGATCGTCACCAACCCGGCGCTGATCCTCGCCGACGAGCCCACCGGCAACCTCGACTCCCACTCCACCGAGGAGGTGCTGAGGATCTTCGTCCGCCTCAAAGAGGAAGGACGCACCGTCGTCCTGATCACCCATGAGCCCGACGTGGCGCACAAGGCAGGGCGGATCATCCACCTCAGCGACGGCCTGATCGACTCCGATCTCCCGGCAACTGCGGGTCAACGATGATCGGCGCCGAGACGCTGCGGATCGCCTGGAGCGGCATCGCGGCCAACAAGCTGCGCTCGGGGCTGACGATCCTCGGCATGACGATCGGCGTCGCCTCGGTGATCGTGCTGATCGCGGTCGGCAACGGCTCCTCCAAGGCGGTGGCGGAAAGCATCGAGGCGCTTGGCACCAACGTGCTGCTGGTGCAGTCGGGCGGCCTCCCCGGCGCGGGAGGGCTGGGTGGCGCAAGCGCCGGGACCGTGACGCTGACAAAGCAGGACGCGAGCGCGCTGGAAGACAAGCAGCTGGCCCCGGATGTCAAGAGCGCCGCTCCGGTGGTCAACGCGACAGGTGTCACGCTCGTCAACGGCAGCACGAGCTATGAGCCCGGCACCTTCGTGGGCAGCACCCCCTCCTATCTGAGCGCCCATGACTACACGGTCAGCGAGGGCAGCGGCCTGACAAGCTCGGAGGTCGCAAAGCGCGAACGGGTCGCGGTGATCGGCCAAACGGTTACCGAAGAGCTCTTCCCCGGCCAGGACCCCGTCGGTCAGACGATCAAGGCCAACGGTGTGAACTTCACCGTGGTGGGCGCCCTGGCGCCAAAGGGCACAAACGGCGCCACCAACCTCGACGAAATCGTGATCGCGCCGATCAGCGCGCTCGAAGGCTCGCTGACCGGCTATGGCAGCGTCGACTCGATCACGGTGCAGGCACAGTCGCAGTCGGCGCTCGGCGCGGCCGAAGCGGAGGTCAGCGAAATCATCGAGCAGCGGCACAAAATCGCCGACACCGCCGAACCGGGCTTCCAGGTGTTCAACCAGGGCTCGCTGCTGAGCGCGTCAAACTCCACCAGCAGCGTTTTCACCACGCTGCTTGGCGCAGTGGCAGCGATCTCGCTGTTGGTCGGCGGCATCGGCGTGATGAACATCATGCTCGTGAGCGTGACCGAACGCACGCGCGAGATCGGCATCCGCAAGGCGATCGGCGCCCGCCGCAGCGACATCCTCACCCAGTTCCTGACCGAGGCGGTGCTCGTATCGCTGTTCGGCGGCCTGACCGGCGTGCTGGTCGGCATTCTCGCCAGCCAGTTCAAGATCGCCGGCGTGCAGCCCGCGATCGCCACCTATTCGGTCTTCCTCGCCTTCGGCGCAGCGCTCGCATCGGGCCTGTTCTTCGGCACCTACCCGGCGGCCCGCGCCGCGACCCTGCGACCGATCGAGGCGCTGCGCTTTGAGTGAGCAGGCAAACCCCATCGATCCCTCCACCGACCAGGAGCCCGCGATGTCCGATCAGACCGACGTATTTGAGCCGATCGAGCAGGAGCAGTGGCTCGGCGACTCCCAGGAGCTGCCCGCAAGGCCCCGCCGGCGCCTGCTCACGCCGCTCCCGCTCGCGCTCGCGGCCGCGCTGCTGACCGCCTGCGGCTTCATCGGCGGAGCGCTGGTGGAGAAGGCACAGACTTCCTCGGGCCCAAGCGCAGGCTCCTCTTCGAGCTTCTCCGCGCTGCGCTCAGCGCTCGGCGGCGCCTCCGGCACGCGCGGCGCCGGCGCGAGCACAGGCGCCGGCAGCTTCCTCAGCCGCGTTGGCGGCGGAGCAACCGTCGGGCAGGTCGCTTATGTCCACGGCGGCACCCTCTATGTCACCAACGCGGAAGGCAACACCGTGAAGGTGAGCACCTCCGAAGCCTCGACCGTGAGCAAGACGGTGAAAGCAACCGTCGGACAGATCCATCCAGGCGAAACGGTCACAGTGATCGGCGAAAAGGGCACCGGCGGCGCGATAGTCGCCCGATCGATCTCGGTCGGCTCCGGTGCCGGCGGCGGCCTTGGCGCCTTCCTGGGTGGGGGCTCGACGGGGGGCTCGCACACCGGCACAGGGGGAGCCGCAAGCGAAGGACAAAGCCTCTTCGGCGGCTAGCCCTGTGGGCAGCCTTCGATCGACTGCAAAACAAACAAGGAGCACAGGTGGCACCCATCAAACGAAAAGGACGAACCCGATCGGCCGGCGTGCTGGCGGCCTGCGCCCTGGCGAGCATCGGCATCGCCGCATGCGGCGGCGGCTCCTCCAAAGATGCCTCGGCAAACGGAGCCGCGAGCACGTCGACCTCCACGTCGACCACAGGTTCGGGCGCTGGCGCAGCGCGCTTCGCAGCGATGCGCAGCTGCCTGCAGAAGGAAGGCATCACGCTGCCCCAGCATCAGGCTTTCCGGCACTCATATGGAGGAGCCGCCGGAGCACCAGGCGGCGGCTTCCCGGGCGGCGGCGGTGGATTTGGCAGGCATCTGCCGAAGGGAGTCAGCGCCGAAAAGCTTCAGTCAGCGCTCAAGAAATGCGGCGGAAACTTCCCCGGTGGATTCCATGGCGGCTTCCACGGCGGCCGCGGCGGGGGCTTCAAGAGCGCAAAGGACAAGACGGCGCTGACGGCTTTTGCCGCCTGCATGCGCGAAAGCAGCGTCAAGCTGCCAGCGCCGAACACTTCGGGACAGGGCCCGGTGTTCGACACCAAGGGCCTTGACACCTCAAGCCCGCAATTCACGAGCGCAGTGCAGAAGTGCCACAGCAAGCTGCCAGGGCCATTCGCCGGCCAAGGTGGCCCGCCGCCCCCAGGCGGCGCCTGAAAGCCGGCGGGCTCAGCTTGGCCGGGCGGCGCAGCAGCCGCCCGGCCAAAGGCCCCTCCTGCGAACCGGCTCTAGGACTCCGCCTGCGCGACCGCCCGCCGCCTGCTACGGCGGCGGGTCTCGCGCCCGCCCACGCGCTGGCCGATCGCGTTGGCGGCATCCTTGAGCGCGGCGAGCGAGCTCTGCAGCTCCTTGGCACTGACCTCTGGGAGATGGCCGACGAGTCCGAGCGCCGCGACCAGATCTCCATCCGAGTCGAAGACCGGCACGGCTACGCTGACCGTCCCCTGCTCGGCCTCCTCCTGCTCCAGCGCGAAGCCCTGCTCCTTGGCCTCGGCAACCTCGGTCGTGAAGGCACGCTTGCTGGTGATCGTCTTCGGGGTCAGCTTGGCAAGCGTCTTGCTGGCAAGCATCTCGCGCAGCAGCTTGGCGTCGAGCCCGCCGAGCAGAACCTTGCCCAGCGCCGTCGCGTGAGCGGGCAAACTCGCACCGCGCCGCAGCTGCACTCCAAGCAGCCCCTGGCCCTCGCCGACACTGCGGGCCACTCCGGCCAGCAACACGTCACGATCGACCAGCACGCCCAGCCTGACCGTATACCCGGTCCTGCGGCGCAGCTTGACGAGCTGACCATCGAGCGCCTGCACCACTCGACTGGCATCCAGCGCAGCGGCGCCGATGTCGGCCGGCAGCAGACTGACGCGGTAGCGGCGCGAGAGCGAGTCCTGCTCAAGCATGCCGAGCGCCACGAGCGTGGTCATGTAACGGTGGACGGTGCTGCGCGATGCTTCCATCCGATCTGCGACGTCGGCGATCCCCTGCAACGGCGTCTCGCTGGAGAATCCCTTCATCACGAGCAAGCCGGTCTCCAACGACTGCGAGTAGCGCGGTTCGGTCAAGCGAGCACCGCTGCGCGATCCCATCTTCGGGCTCACATCCTCCCCCTTTCAGGGCGCCCAGAAGCGCCTCCGCGAGCCGACGCAGCGTTCACGACGGTGGGACGCACGCGCCCCGCCACCGGGCCGAGGATGCCCCGGCAAATCTGCGCACGTATCTTCATCTGCGTTAGCACTCTGACTGTAGAAGGTGACTGCGAATAGTCCAGTAGACGAATAGTCCGCGTCGAACCTCCGAGCGTCGCACAGTGCTCGCTCGTCCGGCTCGTCGAAGATCAACGTCAACTGACGGTTGACATCGTATACCGATCTGCTACTTGCATTGCCAACCGACGGGCGCGGAAGACGACCGCGGCTCCGGCGATCGCCGAGATCACCCTTCTCCCACGACCCGCACGCGGTGTCTCATGAAGCGGCGAGCGAGGTCAGATCCACGTTCAACCCGGCCGTCAAGCGCCCATCCCTGAGCGTGTGCACCCGGTCCGCGAAGCCGCTGGCCTGCGGGTCGTGTGTGACCAGCAGCACTGGGATGCCCCGTTCGTGGCAGATCTCGCGTAGCAGGCGCAGCGTCTGCGCGGAGCGCATCGAGTCGAGGCTGCCAGTCGGCTCGTCGGCGAGCAGCAGGCGGGGCTCGTTCACGAGCGCGCGTGCGACCGCCACCCGCTGGCGCTCGCCCATCGACATCTGCTCCGGTGTGTTTTGCAAGCGCTCCCCCAGCCCGACCCGCTGCAGCCAGGGCTTCGCAGCTGCGTGCGCGTCATTCAGGCTGTGGCCGTCGGCGAGCAGCTTCAGCGCCGTGTTGTCAAGCGCCGAGGCGCCCGGGGTGAGATGAAAGCTCTGGAAGACGAAGCCCACCTCTCGGCGGCGGAAGATCACGCCTTCACGCGAGGAACAGCGCGCCAGGTCAAGGCCATCGAAGAGCACCTCGCCCTCGTCCGGCCTCATCAGGCCGGCGGCGATCAGCAGCAGCGTGGTCTTGCCGGATCCGCTTGGGCCGTAGAGCGCAACGAGCTCCCCCGGCTGCACCTCCATGGACACCTCGTCCACGGCGATGACGGTCTCGCCGCCGCTGCGATAGCGCTTGACCACCTGCCGCAGACGCAGCGAGCTCAACGCCCCTCCGATCCGCCCCAAGCCCGCAGAGACGGAAACCGGATCACGTCCGCCACCTCGCGACGGCTGGATGCCAGGCGCCCGTCGCTGAGCGAGAGCACTCTCGGCAGACCGACCACCGCAGCGACGTCCTCACTTGCGATCACCATCGCCACTCCCAGCGCACTCGGCAGGCCGCGAAGCAGCGCGTAGAGCTTGCGTGCGTCGCTTGGCCCTGGAAGCACCGCGGGCTCATCGACCAGTAGCACGCGTGGCTCGCGCACCAGCGCACGCGCGAGGTCCACACGAATCCGCTCGGTCGCTCCGAGCATGTCGATTGCACAGCCGCCAAGCTCCTCCGCGCCCACCCGCTGCAGCGCCATCTGCGCGTTGCGGTCGGCCTCCTGAGCGCTGATCCCGTCGGCAAGCAGCGGCATCGCGACCTGCTCCAGCGCCAGCCTGCCCGCCGGTGGGCGCCAATCGCCGCGCACCAGCGCGATCCCGCCTCCTCGCCATAGGTGCGCGCGCCTGTCGATCGAGGCCCCGACCTGCGCGCCATCGAAGAGGACCGACCCTGCATCCGGCATCTCGATGCCGGATGCGATGCGCAGCAGTGTCGTCTTGCCGGACCGGCGCTCGCCCACGATCCCAACCGACTCGGCGGCGCGCAGGTGCAGGCTGACATGATCGAGCACGGTCATCTGCTTGGCGCCATCGCGATAGCGCTTGGTGACCCGATCGAGCGACAGCAGGCTCACGGACATTCGGCCAGATGCTCCTTGAGCTCCCGGCGCGCACGAGCAATCCACCTCATCTCAGCCTTCAACTGCTCCTCGGTTCCGGCCCTGGAGAGCGCAATCATGCGGCTGCGCCAACCTTTCGCCTCCACGTCTGCCACGCGCAAACACTCTATGACCTGAAGGCAGTCCCGCTCGTAGTGGTCGAGCTTGCGCAGCAGCTTGCCGGCGTCCCGCGGGCTCGCAAAGCCGATCTGCGCGTGCAGCTCAGAGCGCACCAGCGGCACGCGGCCACGGCAGAGCAGCCATTCCTCCAGTGTCTGTTTGGCAAGCGGCGTCGCCCTGTAGACCCTGTGCCACTCGCCGGGCTTGCTGACCTTATCGCCCTGCACGAGCCCTTCGCTTTCGAGCTGTGCAAGCAGTTCGTAGATGCGCTTGCGCTCGATTTCCCACGCCGGGCCGAGCCTCATGTTCAACCGCCCCGCGAGCGCATAGCCATGACCCGGTCGCTCCGAGACCGTGGCCAGCACCGCGATCTTGGTCTGGCCCCGGGGGCCAAACAGCTTCACCCTGTCCAAAGAGGCCATCGCCGCCTCGCTCTCGAATCCGCCAAGCCGAACTCCTCGGTTGGCGCATACTACACGAAGGGCGCCCCGGCCTTACCCAATGTCTCCGACTATTTCGGACCTTTCGGATATACGGACTTTTGGAGGAAGACCCTCAGCCCTCTATCGCGGCGAAGACCTCGTCTACCAGCTTCTCGCGGTCGAGCAGATCGAAATGCTGCTCCAGGTAGCGGTCGGTCGCCTCCCGCGAGTCGCCGTTCAAGGCCATGTTGAGCGCGATCAAACGCGCCCCATCGGGGTCGGTCGAGCGCGCTCCAGCCAGTGCCGGCACAGCCTCGATGACCGGATCGGGTGACGATGCCTGAAACGTCGCCGCCGCGATCGCCTCGACGGGCTCGGGCGGCGCAGCGTTCGGAACGGGTGCAGTCGGCGTCGCCACGATGGTCTCCGCCTCTGCCGGCAACGGCGGAGACACCGGCCCGCTCACAGCCTCGTCCGCGACGGCACGGCGCCCGCTGGCGGCGTCATAGAGCGCGGCCATGTCCGCCTCGACGGCGGCAAGACCCTGGGCCAGCTTGCCCGCGCCACCGCGGAGGGTCTCGGCAAGCCCATGCAGGTCGGCGTCCATCGACTCCACTCTGCTGCGCAGAGCGGCAGCGGCCTGCGCCACGGCGGCGATGTGGGCCTGCGCGGCAGCGATCGCCTCGCTGCGCGTCTGCTGCGCGGCCAGTTGCGCCTCCTGGGTCGTGCGCGCGGCCTGCTGCTCTGCGTCGCTGACGATCTGCGCAGCGGCGTCCTGCGCCGCGTCGAGTATCCCCTGCACCTGGGTCGCGGCGGCGGCCCCAACCGACTCCCCTCGCCGTGCCTGAGAGCTCAGCTCGGCAACGGCAACGGCAACCGCGCGCAGGTGCGCGTCCACGGCGGCGGGCTCGTACCCCCTGCGCGCAACCGGGAAGTCTCGCTTCTCAATCGAGAGCCGATCCAGATCCACGGCGCCCATGCTAAGCGATCAAGGAGACGGCGGCGCTGTGCGCAGGCATGCCCCCGGGCTCAGCGGTCGGTCAGGCGATCTCGCCCGCAGGCGCCTCGCTGCTCTGCGCCTCGGCGAGGTCGCGCCGCAGCTGCCTGATCTCGTCCCGCAGCTGCGCTGCGTACTCAAAGCGCAGCTCGTCGGCGGCTTCCGCCATCTCCTCTTCCAGCTCGACGATCATGCGTTCGAGCTCGTGGCGCGGAGCGGACGATGCCGCGCGCTCGCGGCGGCGCCGGCGCCCCTTGGGCACCTTGGAGTCGCTCTGCAGGAACTCCGCGATATCGGAGATGCCCTTGACGATCGTCTCCGGCGTGATCCCGTGCTCCTGGTTGTAGGCGACCTGGATTGCACGACGGCGGTCGGTCTCGGAGAGCGCGGCCCGCATCGCCGCAGTCTCCCTGTCGGCGTACATCAGCACCTTGCCGTTGACGTTGCGCGCCGCGCGACCGATCGTCTGGATCAGCGAGGTCTCCCCGCGTAGGAAGCCCTCCTTGTCAGCGTCGAGGATCGCCACCAGCGAAACCTCCGGCAGATCGAGACCCTCCCGCAGGAGGTTCACGCCCACCAGCACGTCGTACTGGCCAAGCCGCAGCTCCCTGATGATCTGGATGCGCTCCAAGGTGTCGATTTCGGAGTGCAGGTAGCGACACTTGAAGCCCATCTCCAGCAGGTACTGGGAGAGGTCCTCGCTCATCTTCTTGGTCAGCGTCGTCACCAGCACACGCTCGTCGCTGCTGACCCGCTCGCGCACCTCGTTCATCAGGTCGTCGATCTGGTTCTTGGTCTCGCGCACCTCGACGTCCGGGTCCACGATCCCGGTCGGTCGCACGATCTGCTCCACGGTCCGCTGCGCGCGCGTGCGCTCGAACTCGCCCGGCGTGGCCGAGACGAACACCAACTGCGGCGTGATCGAGAGGAACTCCTGAAAGGTCTGGGGGCGGTTGTCCAGCGCGCTCGGCAGCCGAAAGCCGTAGTCGACCAGCGTGGTCTTGCGGGAGCGGTCGCCCTCGAACATGCCGCCGATCTGCGGCACCGTCTGGTGGGACTCGTCGATGAAGCAGACGAAGTCCTTGGGGAAGTAGTCGATCAGGCAGTAGGGACGCTCGCCAGGGGCACGGCCATCGAGGATCCGCGAGTAGTTCTCGATGCCCGAGCAGAAGCCCATCTCGCGCAGCATCTCCATGTCGTACTGCGTGCGCTGGCGCAGGCGATGGGACTCGAGCATCTTGCCTTCGGACTCCAGTTGCTGGCAGCGCGCATTCAGCTCGCGCCCGATCTCCGCCACGGCCGCCTCGACGGTGCCCTCCTTGACGTTGTAGTGCGTCGCGGGCCAGATCGCGATGTGCTCGAGATCCTCCTCGATCACCTCTCCGGTGAGCGGGTCGAACTGCTGCAGACGCTCGATCTCATCGCCGAAGAAGCTCGCGCGGTAGGCGGTCTCGCCGTCGGCGGGGAAGATCTCCAGCGTCTCGCCCCGCACTCTGAATGTGCCGCGCGAGAGCACCGTGTCGTTGCGGTTGTATTGGATGTAGACGAGCTTTGAGAGCAGCTTGTCGCGGTCGATCTCCTCGCCTTGCTTGAGGATCTGCACGTTCATCTCGTAGACCTCGGGCGATCCGAGGCCGTAGATGCAGGAGACCGACGCCACGACGATCACGTCTCGGCGCGCAAACACCGCCGCGGTGGCGGCGTGGCGCAGCCGATCGACCTCCTGGTTTATCGCCGAGTCCTTCTCGATGTAGAGGTCCTTGCTGGGGACGTAGGCCTCGGGCTGGTAGTAGTCGTAGTAGGAGACGAAGTACTCGACCGCGTTTTCCGGAAAGAAGGTGCGGAACTCGTTGCAGAGCTGGGCGGCGAGCGTCTTGTTGTGGGCGATCACGAGCGTCGGCCGCTGCACCGCCTCGATCGTGGCCGCCATGGTCATCGTCTTGCCGGTCCCGGTCGCGCCGAGCAGCGTCTGGAACTGCTCGCCCTCCTCCACGCCGCGGGCGAGTTGTTCGATCGCGCGCGGCTGATCGGCCGTCGGGGTGAAGGCGGAATCGAGACGGAACTGAGGCATCGGCTCGCTCTACGGTAGCGGTGTCGAGCGGGACGCTATTCCAAGCCCAGTTGCTTGGCGTAGTAATGGGTGTAGGTGCTCTCGGCCCCGAGCACCTTGCTGACGTAGGCCCTCGTCTGCGGGAATGGGATGTCGCTCAGCGCGAGCTGCCTGCCCTGCGCCATGGCCTTCGCGGACCACTGATCGACGTTGGTCAGACCGGCGTTGTAGGCGGCGATCGCGGGCAGCTGAGAGCCGCCGTAATGCTGCAGCAGGTAGCTGAGGTAGTAGCTGCCGTAGGCGATGTTGACTTCCGGGTTTGCCAGGTCGCTGACCGTGAAGGTCGTGCCGTGTGTGATCTTGGCGAGGTATTCAGCGGTCGAGGGCAGGATCTGCATCAGCCCCTGCGCGCCGGCGGAAGATTCGCGCGGGTCGAACTTCGTCTCCGCGTAGATCACCGCCGCGACCAGCGCCGGGTCGAGGCGCTTTTCCTGCGCCTGGTGGCGGATGATCGATTCGTCGGCCAGCGGCAGGCTGTGTTCGCGACGAACCTTGGCCGTGAGCGCGATCCCCACGATCACCGCGAGCGCCAGCGCCATGATCGCACTCAGACGCAGCCGTCCGCGACGTCTGGCGCTCAGACCGACGCTGCGGCTGGTCGTTCGGGCGCTCATCTGCTCAGATTGTCAAGCACCCCGGACAGCTGCTGTTCCAGTTCCCCCAGATCTCCGTCGTTGTGGACCACGAAGCTCGCTCGCTCCGCCTTCTCATGTGCTGAGAGCTGCCGCTCGTTGCGCTGGCTGACGCCAACCAGACCTCGGTCGGCCGTACGCCGAGCGATCGTCTGCTCATCGGCGGCAATCGCGATCGTCGCGTCGCAGCCCTGCTCGAAGCCGGACTCGAACAACAGCGGGACCTCCAGCACCGCGGCCCGGGGCGGTGGGTCTTGGCTGCGGATGCGCTCGATCCATTCGCCGATCCGCTGCCCCACCAGCGGCCAGATCAGCCCCTCCAGCCATTCCCGCTGAGCCGGCTCGGCGAAGACGGCCTTGGCGAGGGCGCCGCGGTCGACCTCTCCGCCCGGCGCGACCTGCTCGCCCAGGCGCGCGACCACCGCCGCCACCACCGCCGGATCCGCGTAGAGGTCGTGCACCACCGCGTCGGTGGAGAGCACCTCAGCGCCGAGGCTTTGCATGATCGACAGCGCGGTCGACTTGCCCGCGCCCATGCCGCCGGTCAGCCCGATCAGCGGCACCTCCATGGCGTCGCGGATCAGGCCTGTGCGGCTGCGTCGTCGACTACTGGAGCCTGCTCCTCCGGCGCTGCCTGCGCCTCAGGCTCCGCGGGCGCCTCAGCTGCCACGTCCGCCTCAGCCTCAGCGGGGACTTCGGCCTCCGCTGGCACCGTAGGCTCCGCGGCCGCGACCTCGGCTGGCGCCTCAGGCTCCACAGCCGCGACCTCGGCCTGCGCCTCGGGCTCCACGGCCTGCGCCTCGGGCTCCACGGCCTGCGCCTCGGGCTCCACGGCCTGTGCCACGGGCTCAGCGATCTGCGCCTCGGCCTCAGGCGCCTCCTGCACGGCGACATCCTGCGCCTCCGGCTGTGCCACAGCCTCGATCTCCGGCTGTGCCACAGCCTCGATCTCCGGCTGGGCCTCGGCCTCCGGCTCCGCTTCTTGACCCTCGCCCTCCGCCTCCGTCGGAGCCGCTGCATCTGCGGCCCGCTTGACAGGCAGGATCTGGTCCTCGACGCGCTTGAGCGAGAGCGAGAGCCGGCGGCGCTCCGCGTCGATCTCGATGATCTTCACGTTGATCGGCCTCGCCCGGGTGCGACGACCTCGCGCGGGTTCTCGACATGGTGCGGCGCGAGCTCGGAGATGTGGACGAGGCCCTCGACCCCGGCGAGGATCTCGACGAACGCGCCGAAGGTGACGACCTTGGTGACCGTGCCCTCGACGACGTCGCCTTCGTTGTAGCTCTCGATCACCTGCTGCCACGGGTCGTTCTGGGTCTGCTTGAGGCCGAGTGAGATGCGCTGGCGGTCGCGGTCGATGTCGAGCACCTTGACCTGCACGGTCTGGCCGATCTCGAGGACCTCGGACGGGTGGTTGACGTGCGACCACGAGAGCTCGGAGATGTGGATCAGGCCGTCCATGCCGTCGAGGTCGACGAAGGCGCCGAAGTCGACGATGTTGGAGATCTGGCCCTCGACGACCGGCCCGGCTGGAGCCGGTCGAGGATCTGCTGGCGCTGCTCCTTGCGCTCCTCTTCGAGCACGGCGCGGCGCGAGAGGACGACGTTGTTGCGCGAGCGGTTGAGCTCGATCACCTTGCAGCGAAGCTCGGTGCCGAGGAACTCGTCGAGATCCTGCACGCGGCGGATGTCGACCAGCGAGGCGGGCAGGAAGCCGCGCACCCCGAGGTCGATGATCAGGCCGCCCTTGACGACCTCGATCACGCGCCCGTCGACCGGCTCACCGGACTCGGCGGCGCGCTCGATCTTCGCCACGCCAGCTCGAACCGGGCGCGCTTCTTGGAGAGGATCAGCCGGCCATCGGGGTCTTCCTTGATGAGCACGAGCGCGTCGATCTCTTCGCCGAGGCGACCTCGTCGCGCGGGTTGACCGTCTTGCGGATCGAGAGCTCGGTGACCGGGATGACGCCCTCCGACTTGTAGCCGATGTCGACGAGGACCTCGTCCTTGTCGATCCTGACGACGTGACCCGAAACGACCTCGCCCTCCTCGAAAGGTTTGAGTGTCGCGTCGTAGTTGGGGACGATCTGGCCGTCGATCTCCAGAAGCAGTCCGTTTGATCCCTCGACCACCTTGGCCGCGGGGTTCTCTAGAGTGGTTTGCATTGCTGCCAAGCCTAGCGCAGGCATGGTGTCGGGGCGAGCGCGCCTATGATTGCCCGTGATGCCTCTGCGAGCCACGAAGCGGGGAGCGCAGCGTACCCGGCTGCAGCGGGACTGCGAGGTTCTGATCTGCGGCGCGTCCTTCGCCGGCCTCGCGGTCGCGCGCGAGCTGGCGGGCAGCGGCGCGGACGTGCTGGTGATCGACCGCTACGAGATCGGCGAGCGCCAGACCTCCGCCTGCGGGATTCCCACCGACTGGCTGACTCGTCTCTCACTTCAGGACTCTCTGCGCCAGACCTTCGGGGAGCTGCTGGTCCACACCCCTTGGTCTTCGGTGCGCTGGTCGCTGCCATGGACGTTCTCGACCTTTGACTACAAGGAGCTCTGCGACCTGCTCTGGGAGCAGAGCGGGCTTTCCCAGGAGCGCTTTGAGACCGCGAAGGTCGATGGGATCACGCGTGGCGCCGACGCGGGCGAGCCCCACACCGTCCACACTGACCGCGGAGACATCAGAGCGCCTCTGGTGATCGATGGGCTGGGGTGGCGGCGCGTTTTGGCGCAGTCGCTCGATATCCAGCCACCCAACGCGCGGCTCTCGCGCGGGCTGGAGGTCCATCCCGGCGGCGCTGGGCAGGAGATGGAGCTGTGGATCGACGCCAAGTACGTGCGGGCGGGGTATGGCTGGAGCTTCCCTGCGCGCGATGAGTTGCGCGTCGGCATCGGCTCCTTCTGGCCGACCCACCACGTCAAGGAGCCGACCGTGCGCCTGGCGGCAGACCTGGGGCTGCCACCGGACGGCTATCAGGGAAACTGGATTCCGCACCAGCTGCGTCCCGCGACCGAAGGCGGGGTCTTCTTCGTGGGCGACTCTGCCGGCCACTGCCTGCCGCTGACTGCCGAGGGCATCAGGACGGCGCTGTACTTCGGGATCTCCTGCGGCCGGGAGCTGCGGTCGGTGCTCTCCGGCGCACAGACGCGCGAGCAGGCGCTCGCCCGCTACGCCGCCTTCTCCGACTCGCATGAGTGGAAGTACCGATGGCTGCTGTACAGCCAGCGCGCGTTCGGGCGCCTGACAACCACGCCTTTCGTGACCGCGATCTCGAAGGCGATGGGACGCCCGCAGATCGCGCGTTGGGCCTTCGATCACTACTTCCAGATCGCACCTCCCTCCTTCGCCGGGCCGCCGCGCTTGGCATCTTCAGCCACGCCTGCGTTTGCGGCCAGCACCTGAGTCGGATGCAGGTGGCCTTGTAACCCGCCTCGCGGCGAATGCTGCGAAACTGCTGCGACGCCGATGGATGACGAGACGCCGAATCTCCGGATCAACGTGCCGCCCGACCAGGTGGCCGGCCACTACGCCAACCTGGTGGGCGTATGGCACACCCAGCACGACTTCGCGATCGACTTCTGCGTGATCCAGCCCTTCGCGGGCGGCGATGAGGACACGATGAGCGCCCAGGTCGTCTCGCGAGTGCGGATCCCGCCCACAATCGTCTTCGACCTGCTGCGCTCGATCAACGAGAACATGGCCGACTACGAAAAAGCCTTCGGCGAGATCCACCAGCCGGGCGATGGCCCGCCCGAGGAGGACGAGGAGATCTAAGTCGTCAGGCCGCCTGCGCCAGGCGCGGACGGTTGGTGCCGGCGGCTGCGACTGCCAGTCGAGCTGCCTCCACGCCGCTGGCCCACGAGACCTCCGCCAGCATCCCCGGCGCCGCGGTCATGTCCCCGGCGAGGTAGACGCCGTCACCCCTGTCGATCGCCGGGCGGTCCTGCCAGCTGCTGCCAGGCATGTCCAGCGCTCCTGAGCGCGCGTCCATCACCTGGCGACGGCGGAATCTCTCGCGGGAGCGCCAGTCGGTCACCGCGGCATCCATGAAGCGTTCCAGACGCAGCGCCGCCTGGTCTGCACTCTCGGAGGGCCTGATCGGCATCTGGGCCTGGATCAGCTCCTGCCCGTCGGGGGCGATCGATGGGTTGGTGGTCGAGTAGCGGCCGATCCAGCCCGATTCGTCCAAGTCGGAGACGACGGAAGGGTCGCCGCGCCGCTGGGTCAGGCCGATGTCCAGGCAGAGGGTGTTGCCGCTTGGCCAGCGCAGGCTCTCATCGCCGAGCAGCCGACGGGCCTGATCGAGCTCGGTGGCGATGATCACAGGCGGATCGGGCAGCCTGTCAACAGGCGTGGAGGTCTCAACGACCACCCCCATCTCGCGCACCCGCGCCTCCAGCGCGCTGACGAGCGTGCTCCAACCCGCGACGGGATAGCGCACGATGCTGGGGATGGTGAGCAGCAGCCGGGTCGACCGCGGCCAGACGAACGCCGCGGAGAGCTCGCCCGGGTCGTGGTGAAAGCTGAAGACGCCGGCGGCGCTTGCGAGCATCTCCGCCACGCGCTCTCCCGCTTGACGCTGCGCCCAGGTGCGGAAGTCCTCATCCACGGGTGCCTGTCGGCCCCGCAGGCGCAGCACGCCAGGCACGACGTCCATCGGCGGCATGCGCCGGATCTGGCCGTCCAGGCGCATGCGCGCAGTGGTCAGGCGCGGGTTGCAGCTCTGCGGCAGAATCTTGCGCTCACGCATCCAGGCCCAGAAGTCGCCGTCGTCGTACATCGCGTGCGGGCCAAGATTGGCCTTGTAGGGGCCGTCGGTGCTGCGCGCGCGCCCGCCGACTTGCTCATGGGCGTCCAGCAGCCGCACGCTCGCACCCTCCTCCGCACAGGCGATCGCGGCGGTCATGCCCGCGATCCCTGCCCCAACGATCGTGATCTGGCGCTGCATGTCTGCTCCCTTCTAAAGGAGAAACGAGGGCTCGGCTCGCCGGCCTTCGTGGGGGAAACTGGTGGACCTCGGCGAGAACGTTACGCCGTGACTGGCCTCATATACAGTGCCAGTCATGACATCTGAGAGAGATCCAGTTGGGGACATCGATCTGCTGGTGGCGATCGAGCGGACTCGCAGTGGCGAGAAGTTGGCGATCCACGAGCAGTTGGAGCAGGCGCTGCGCGAGAGCATCCGCAGCGGCCGCCTGCCCGCTGACGCCCGCCTGCCCTCCAGCAGAAGCCTCGCCGCCCAGCTCGGCGTCTCCCGCGGCGTGGTCAGCGAGGCGTACGGGCAGCTCGCAGCCGAGGGATACCTGACCACCAGGCAGGGGGCGCCCGTGCGGGTGAGCGCGGCGGTGCGCGGCGCCGAGCAGCACCCGCCCGCGCAGTCGCTGCTGCCGAGCTTCCCCTACGACCTGCGTCCCTCCCAGCCCGACCTGGCGGGCTTTCCCCGCGACCGCTGGCTGCGGTCACTGCGCGCCGCGCTGCGGGAGTCGCCGCTCTCGGCGATCGGCTATCCCGATCCGCGCGGCACGCCGCAGCTGCGCGAGGCGCTCAGCGACTATCTCGGCCGCGCGCGCGGCGCCGCCGCGAATCCTGAGCGCGTGCTGATCTGCACCGGCTTCGCCCAGGGCCTCTCGTTGCTGTGCAGAACATTCGCTGCGCAGGGCGTCGACGCAGTCGCGCTGGAGGAGCCGGGATGGCACACGCACCGACTGATCGTCGAGCAGGCGGGCCTGACGGTGGTGCCGATCGGCGTGGATGAGCAGGGAATAGACGTGAACGCATTGCGCGCGAGCGGCGCCTCGGTGGTGATCGTCACGCCGTCGCACCAGTTTCCCACCGGAGTCACCTTGAGCCCCGGGCGCAGAGCGGCGCTGATCGATTGGGCTCAAGGCCAGGACGGCCTGATCGTCGAGGACGACTACGACGGCGAGCTGCGCTACGACCGCGGCGCGATCGGGGCGCTGCAGGGGCTCGCGCCCGAGCGAGTGATCTATGCCGGCTCGGCCAGCAAGCGCCTTGCGCCCGGGATGCGTCTCGGCTGGCTGCTCTCCCCCTCCTGGACCTCCTGGCACCTCTCGGCGGTCAAGGCCGTGGAGGACGCCGGATCGGAGACGATCGGCCAGCTCGCACTCGCCGACTTCATTGCCCGCGGAGAGCTGGACCGCCATCTGCGGCGCATGCGCACGACCTACGAGCGCCGCCGCGATGCGCTGCTGCGCGCGCTCGCCCAACGGCTGCCGGGTGTGCTGCCCACCGGAGAGCCGTGCGGCCTCTTCGAGCCGGTGCGCCTGCCCGAAGCGATCGACGAGCACGCTCTGATCGGAGCTGCCGAGCAGCGTGGGCTCGGGCTGGAGGGACTTTCGCTGCACCGCTTTCAGGGCGCCGGGCCGTCCGGCCTGGTGCTCGGATACGGGGCTCTGGCCGAGCCTGCGATGCAGCGTGCGATCCTCCTGCTGGCGGAAGTGTTCGCGCAGCTTGACGGTCGCGGCGCCGCTGCTAGGCTCGCGCCGGCATGAGGGTCTTTCTCGCGGGCGCCACAGGAGCGATCGGAGCACGCCTGACGCCGATGCTCCTTGCAGCCGGTCACGAGGTGACCGGCACGACGCGCACCCCGCGCAAGGCGCGCGAGCTGGAGCAGGCCGGTGCACACGCGGTCGTGCTGGACGCGCTGCGTCGAGAGGCGGTATTTGAGGCGGTGGGCGACGCCAAACCGGAGGTCGTGATCCACCTGCTGACCTCGCTGCCGCGCCAGCTCTCCCCGCGCAGCATCGAACGCGACCTGGCGATCAACGACCGTTTGCGCGAAGACGGCACGCGCGACCTTGTCGCGGCCGCCCAGCAGGCCGGCGCGCGCAAGATGATCGCCCAGGGCGCCGCCTTCCTGTACATGCCCCTGGCGGGCGTCGCCGGGAGGCCCGCCCTGCGGGGCGAGGAGGACGCGCTGAACTTCGAGGCACCGAAGGCGCTGATGCGCTCGATCAACGCACTGCACATGCTCGAGCACACAGTGCGCTCCGCCGACGGGCTGGAGGGAGTGGTGCTGCGGTTCGGGCACCTCTACGGCCCGGGCACCGCCTACGCGCATGACGGCGCGACCGTGCAGCAGCTGCGGCGCAGGAGGCTGCCGGTGATCGGCGACGGCGCCGCGGTGTGGTCTTTCGTGCACGTCGATGACGCGGCGGCAGCCCTGCTGGCGGCGTTGCAGGCTCCGCGCGGCGTCTACAACATCGTCGATGACGAGCCCGCCGCGGTGCGGCAGTGGCTGCCGGAGCTGGCGCGAGCGGTGGGTGCGCCCCCGCCGCGGCGCGTGCCGATCCTGCTCGCGCGAGGACTGGGCGGCGCCGGTGCTGTGAGCCTGATGACCAGGGGCGATGGCGCGAGCAACCAACGAGCCAAGGAGGTCCTCGGCTGGAAGCCGCAGATCGCCTCCTGGAGGGATGGGTTCAGGACGGGGCTCGGCTGAGGGACCATCCCCCTACTTCGCCTTCAGCCAGTCCTCGCCCACGCCGACGTCGACCTCCAGCGGCGGCTGCCTCCCCCACACCCCGCACATCTCCCTGGCAACCAGCTCCTTCGCCGCGTCCACCTCCTCAGGCGGCGCCTCAAAGAGCAGCTCGTCGTGGATCGTGAGGATCAGACGCGTGCGCATGCCCTGCGCCACAAGCGCCTCCTGGCAGCGCAACATCGCCAGCTTGATGATGTCCGCAGCGGTGCCCTGGATCACCGTGTTCACCGCCAGCCGCTCACCCTGCGTGCGCACTTGGTAGTTGCGGGCGCGCAGCTCGGGCACCTGACGCCGGCGGCCCCACAGCGTCTTGACGTACCCCTCCTCGCTGGCCTGCGCGATCGTGGACTCGATCAGCTTCGCGATCTGCGGGAAACGCTGCAGGTAGGCGTCGATCACTTCTTTGGCCTCCTCGCGCGGGATGTTCAGGCGGTCGGCGAGGCCGAAGTCCGAGAGCCCGTAGACGATGCCGTAGTTGATCATCTTCGCCTTGCTGCGCATGCCCGGGTCGATCTCCTCCGCAGTGACCGAGAAGACGCGCGACGCGGTGGCGGTGTGCACGTCCTCGCCATGGGCGAAGATCTCCATCAGCGCCGGCTCCTGCGCGACGTTGGCCAACACCCGCAGCTCGATCTGGGAGTAGTCGGCGGAGATCAGCAGGTTGCCGGGAGCAGCCTCGAAGCAGCCGCGGATCTCGCGCCCAAGCGGCGTGCGGATCGGCACGTTCTGGAGGTTCGGGTTGGTGCTGGAGAGCCGGCCGGTCTGCGCAACCGCCTGCAGGAAGGTGGTGTGGATTCGAGACTCCGCGTCCACCAGCTGCGGCAGCACGTCCAGATAGGTCTTGATCAGCGTCGAGAGCTCGCGCCAGCGCTCGATCCGGGGCACGATCTCGTGCTCCTCCCGTATCGCTTGCAGCACGCGCGCGTCGGTGGAGAAGCCGGTCTTGCCGCGGCGCTTGCGCGAGAGGCCGAGCTTGACGAACAGGATCTCCCCCAGCTGCTGCGGGGAGCCGATCAGGAACTCCTCGCCGGCCAGCTGAAAGATGTCGCGTTCGAGGTCCGCGATCTCCTTGCGCACGCGCTCGGCAACCTCTTCCAGCCGCGGCACGTTCAGGCGCACGCCCACCAGCTCCATCTCGCGCAGGACCGGGATCAGCGGCATCTCGATCTCGCTCATCACGGTGTCAAGGCTGCGCTTCTCGATCTCACCGCGCTGCCAGTCGGCCAGCGGGCCGAGCATCGCCGCCTCGCCGGCCGCACCGGACAGCGTGCTGGTCAGGCCGCGCTCCTCGCACAGCTCCGCCAGCGGGTAGCCGCGACGTGCGGGCTCCAGCAGATAGGCGGCGATCATCGTGTCGTGGGTCAGCCCGTCGGGCACCTGCCCAAGCGACTTGGCGTCGTGGGCTACCACCGGGTGACCGGCGCAGGCGGCTACCAGCTGCGCCGGGTCCTCGCAGCTTCCAGCGATCACCTTCCCGTCGGTGGCAACCGCGAACTCGCAGGCGCCGCCCTCCGCGAACAGGGCGCCCTCAGGCGCTTGTGCGGGGCGCACAGCGAGGTATAGCTCCTCGCCCTTGCACCTGGCGAGATCGGCGAGCGACCCTGTAACCAGGCGCGCCTGCACCTGCGCCGCCTCCACGGCCGGGACATCGAGCGCGCCATCGCCGAGCGCCTCTTCCAGCCGCCGCAGCGGATCGCGCAGCTCGTGGGCGCGAAACACCTCCCGCACCCGTGAGCGGTCGGGCTCGGCGGCGATCTCCCCGGTCGGGTCGAGATCCAGCGGCACGTCTCGCCTGATCGTAGCGAGCTGCTTTGAGACGAGCGCGTCCTGCTCATGCTCACGCAGGTTTTCGCGGCGCTTGACACCGCCGACCTCATCGATGTTCGCAAGCACCTGCTCCAGGCTGCCGAAGCGCTGGATCAGCTCGCTGGCGGTCTTCTCGCCGATCCCGGGGACGCCGGGGATGTTGTCGGAGGTGTCGCCCTTGAGCCCGTAGTAGTCGGGGATCAGCTCGGGCGCCAGCCCGTAGCGGTCGATCACGGCCTGGCGGTCGTAGGTCTTGGTCTCGGTGATCCCACGCGCGGTGGCCATCACCTCGATCAGGCCCTCGGGGTCGATCAGCTGGAAGATGTCGCGGTCGCCGGTGACGACCGTGACCGGCACCCCCTGCTGCCGCGCCCGCTCGGCCAGCGAGCCGATCACGTCATCGGCCTCGAACCCCTGCACGGTGACGTTGCGATAGCCAAGCGCCTCCACCAGCGGCGCCATCGCGGGCCACTGCGTCTTCAGCAGATCCGGTCGCGAGCGGCGCTGCGCCTTGTACTCGGGGTAGATCTCGGTGCGCCCGGAGGTGCCGGCGTCCCAGACCACCACGGTGGGGCGCACGCCCTGCTCAGTAATCAGCTTCACGAGCATCGAGGCGAAGCCGAAGATCGCGTTCGTCGGCTCGCCGGTCGAGGTCGCGATCGACTCCGGCAGCGCGAAGAAGGCGCGGTAGACGAGGCTTGGCCCGTCGATCAGCACGAGGCGTCGCTGCTCATCCTGCGTGGTGGCGCTCGGCGGCATTGCCGCACTCTACGACGCGGCGCAGACCTCGCGGCTGCTCGCCAAAGAGAAGCAAATAACATGCGGACGTCTGGTCCAGACTGGTCCAACCGAGGAGATCCACAACAGTGAGCGCCACACCGAGCGCCCAATACAGACTCACGATCCGCGTCAAGCTCGACGAGGTACACGGAGCGCTGAGCGATGTGACCGCGGCAATCGCCGCCACCGGCGGGATGGTCGGCGCGATTGACCTGGTCGAGAGCGGTCCTGACGGCAGCGTGCGCGACATCGTGGTCGACGCGAGCAGCCAGGACCACTGGCGCGAGATCATCGACGCGATCGGCGCGCTGCCGGGAGCGCAGGTGATCGACACCACCGACCGCACTTTCTTGATGCACGTCGGCGGCAAGATCGAGCAGCACAACAAGCACCCCCTGAAGACCCGGGATGACCTCTCGATGGCCTACACCCCCGGCGTGGCGCGCGTCTGCTTGGCGATCGCCGAGGAGCCCGAAAGGGCATTCCAGTACACGATCAAGCGCAACACCGTGGCCGTGGTCTCCGACGGCACCGCGGTGCTCGGCCTCGGCGACATCGGACCCGCGGCAGCGATGCCGGTGATGGAGGGCAAGTGCTGCCTGTTCAAGGAGTTCGCGGGCGTTGACGCCTTCCCGATCTGCCTGCAGACAAAGGACCCGGAGGAGATCGTGCGCACAGTCGAGCTGATCGCGCCCGCCTTCGGCGGCATCAACCTGGAGGACATCTCGGCGCCGAGATGCTTCGAGATCGAGGACGAGCTCAAGCGACGCCTGGACATCCCTGTCTTCCACGACGACCAGCACGGCACCGCGGTGGTGGTGATGGCGGCGCTGATCAACGCGGCGAAGCTAACCGGCCGGCAGCTCAAGGACATCAAAGTGCTGGTGATCGGCCTCGGCGCCGCAGGCATCGCTGTCACGCGCATCCTGCGCCAGGCCGGCGTCAGCGACATCATCGGCGCCGACTCGAAGGGCGCGCTGCACGTCCAGCGCGAGGACTATCTTGACGGGTCGATGAGTGATATCAAGCGCTGGTTTGCGGAGGTCACCAACCCCGAGTGCTTCTCCGGCGCACCTGCCGACGTGATCGACGACGCCGACCTGCTGATCGGGCTCTCCGGGGCGCGCGCGCTGCCGGCGGACGCGCTGGCCAAGATGAAAGCTGAGGCGATGGTCTTCGCGATGGCCAACCCCAACCCGGAGGTCCATCCCGAGGAGGCGGCGCCCTACGCGCGAATCGTGGCCACGGGCCGCTCTGACTACCCCAACCAGATCAACAACGTACTCTGCTTCCCGGGCGTATTTCGCGGCGCGCTCGATGTCAGGGCGCAGTCGATCACAGACTCGATGAAGATGGCTGCCGCGCAGGCGATCGCGAGCATCATTGAGGAGAGCGAACTGCACGACGACTACATAATCCCCTCCGTCTTCAATCGCGACGTCGCGCCCGCGGTCGCCGCGGCGGTGGCCGAGCAGGCGCGGGCGACCGACACGGCAAGAGCCGGCCAGGAGGTCGGCTTCGCTCACGGCGACACGCCTGTGGGTACGCCGCCTGCCGGCGGCGGCTCGGGAGCCCCGGGGCGGATGTCGGCCCCGGACGCGAGCGCCGCGTAGGCTGGCGGCGGAAGGCTCGTTGATGAAAGTCGCGATCACTGGAGCCACTGGCCTGATCGGCCCAGCCGTGATCGCCGAGCTTCGCCAACACGGCCCCGCCGAGATCACCTTGCTCTCGCGCAACCCGGAGCGCGCCCGCGCGACGCTCGGCGACGATGTGCAGGCATTGCGCTGGTCGGCGCTGGAGGAGCCAGCGCCCGCCAGTGCGCTGGCCGGCTGCGACGCAGTCGTGCACCTCGCCGGCGAGCCTGTCGCTCAGCGCTGGAGCGCACGCGCAAAGCAGGCGATTCAGGACAGCAGAGTGATCGGCACGCGCAATCTGATCGCGGGCCTGGCAGCCGCGCAGCCGCAGCCGAGCGTGCTGATCAGCTCCTCGGCAATCGGCATTTACGGTCCGCGTCACGAAGAGCCGCTGGACGAGGAGGCGCCGCTCGGACACGACTTCCTTGCGCAGACCTGCACCGCCTGGGAGCAGGAGGCGCGACGTGCCGGCGAGCTGGGAATGCGCGTGGTGTGCATACGCACCGGCGTGGTGCTCGACGCTCGCGGCGGCGCGCTGGCGAAGATGCTGCCGCCCTTTCGGATGGGCCTTGGCGGGCCAGTCGCGGGAGGACGCCAGTACGTCTCCTGGATACATCTCGACGATCTTGCGGCGATGATCGTCACCGCGATCGAGCGGGAGTCCTGGAACGGGCCGATCAACGCCACGGCGCCAGAACCGGTCACCAATCAGGAGCTGTCGCACGCGCTCGGCAGAGCTCTGCACCGTCCCGCGATCCTGCCTGTTCCCGGCGCCGCCCTGAGACTGCTCTACGGCGAGATGGCCGAGATCGTCACCACCGGCCAGCGCGTGCTGCCGGCCAAGGCGCTCGTCCAGGGCTACCGCTTTCGCCATCCCCAGCTGCAGGAGGCGCTGGAGGCCGCGCTCTCTTAGAAGGTCTCAGGGTACGTCCTGGAAGTAGCGCGACCCGTCGGTCACGCTCAGCTGACGCCAGAAGACGGGCAGTCCGCCTGCAATGCGGTCGACGCCGTAGCTGGTGATCGTCGTTTCTCCGTCTGCGAGCACCGCGTAGCGGCCGAGGACCGAGTCCAGGGCGTGCGGGGCCAACGCGCCCGCGACCACCGCGGCACGGTCGTTGCCATGTCTGCCGGCACGCCTGATCGCCGAGAACACCAGTTCCATCGCCGCGTATCCAAAAAGGCCATACGGCGAGGCGCCTTCGTGAAAGCGCCTTTCGATCTGCGTGAAGACGCGTTGCGCGGCGCCCGCGTAGCTCGTGTCGGACAGCGCAGGCGATGTCAGATATGTCTGCTGTGCGGCCACGCCAATCGCAGAGGCAAACGAAGCGTTTGCCATCGCGCTCACGCCGAGCAGCAGCAGACCTGGGTCGCCTGCGTGCATCTGCTGCCAGAGCGCGGCTGTGCCGGCACCAGAGTCTCCGTTGAGGAAGATCGCTTGCGCGCCGCTGTCGACCACCTGCTGCACGAGGCCGGTGAACCTCGTTTGCGCGCTTGCGCGGTCGAGTTCCACGGTCTGTTCGCCCATCACCTTGATGCCGGCGAGCCTTGCGTCGGAGGCCACTATGCTCGCCAGCGGCGCACCGAAGGGTTCGCCGTCTGCCAGCACGTAGAGAGAGTGAACGTCCAGCGCACGCATCATGGCGATCTGCGCCGCCGCCTGCACCGCGTCGCCTGGCAGCAACCGGATGAAGTTGCGCTTGCCGGTGGGATAGAAGCGTTCGGGGTCGCCTTGGCCGGCTTCAAAGGAGGAGGTCAGCCCTACGTAGGGGCTCATCGGGCTGACCTGGAGGATGCCCGCCAGGTTGTTGGCCGGCAGCGATACGGCGGTGGCGCCGGAGTCGTAGTCGCCGATGTAGGCGATCGTGCGCGGATCCCTGTCGGCGATCTTCACGTTGGCCGCGGTGACGCTCGGTTCCCAGGTCCCCTTGGGCCCGGAGTCGTCCAGCGAGACCAGATCGATGCGAAAGCGCCCGACGCGATGGTGGGCGTCAATCAGCGCAAGCCGCTCCCCGTCGAGGACCGCCTGCGACTCCGCCGCCAGTGGGCCGCGCATCGGCAGGCTGCTGTAGACGGTGAGGTGCCTGCCAACCGAGCTGGACGCGTCAGAGTCGACCGCGCCGCCACATCCCGCAAGCAGCGGCGTCAGGCAGGCGGCGAGCAGCGGCAGCAGCCAGCAGCGCGCCCGCACTCAGATTCAGCCGCGTCGCCCTGGCAGGTAGCCGACGATGATGCGCGCCGTGGCGCCGACCATGATGATCGCGAGCGAGAGCAGCGCCGAGTCCAAGCCGGAGTAGCCGAGCGCCCAGACGACGATCCAAATGACCAGTGCGCCCATCAGTGTCAGCAGGAATCCCATGTGGGCGTGAATCCTATACGGCCAGCGCGGCGGCAAGCTCCGCCACCAGCACGCCGACCGCCTGCGCCGGGTCATCGGCTTCGGCAGCCGCACGCACGAGCCTCGTGCCCACGATCACGCCATCGGCGCCGGCCTGTGCCGCCTGCAGCGCCTGCTGCGGCGTGGCGATGCCGAAGCCGATCGCGACCGGCACCGAAGTGCTCGCCTTCGCCCGCGCCACGATCTGCTCGAAGTGCGCGGAGAGCGCCTGCCGCTCGCCGGTCGTCCCCACGACCGAGACGGTGTAGAGGAAGCCGGATGCCAGCGCGCCGATCTCACGCATCCGCTCCTGGCTGCTCGTCGGCGCGACCAGCGGCACCAGCGCAATCCCGTGCGCCTGGCACGCCTCGCGCACCGGCGCAGACTCCTCCAGCGGCAGATCGGGCACGATCAGTCCGCTGGCGCCCGACTGGGCCAGGCGCTCCACGAACGCCTCCACGCCGGGTGCGAAGACCATGTTCGCGTAACACATCAGGACGACCGGGACGCGGTCGGCGATCGTCCTTGCCACCTCCAGCACGCCGGCCAGGCTCGCGCCCGCCGCCAGCGCCTTTGTGGCCGCCTCGTGGATCACCGGGCCGTCGGCCAAGGGGTCGGAGTATGGGACGCCGAGCTCGATCACGTCCGCACCATTCTCGGCGCAGGCGATGCCGATCCGCGCGGACTCCTGCAGGCTGGGGAAGCCGCCCATCAGGTAGGGCATCAGCGCGGCGCGGCGGCCGGGTCGCTTGAAGGCCTGCGCGATCCGTTGTGCGCCATCCACTGCCTCCTGCGTTATGTCAGTCACGGGCCAGCACCTCAGCCAGGTCCTTGTCCCCGCGCCCGGAAAGACATATGAGGTCGAGCTCCCCGTCGGCCTGAGCCAGGGTCCAGGCGATCGCGTGGGCGGTCTCCAGCGCGGGGATGATCCCCTCCAGTCGCGTCAGCTCTCGGAATGCCGCCAGCGCCTGCTCGTCGGTGACGGCGACGTAGCGCGCACGACCGCTGTCGCGCAGGAAGGCATGCTGGGGGCCGGTGCCCGGGTAGTCCAGGCCGGCGGAGATCGAGTGTGCCTCCACGATCTGCCCCTCCTCGTCCTGCATCACCGCCGAGCGTGCGCCGTGCAGGATCCCGGGCCGGCCGCCGACGGTCAGTGGCGCGCCATGACGGGGCGTGTCGATCCCGTCTCCGCCGGCCTCGACGCCGATCAGCTGCACCTGCTCATCCTCCAGGAAGGCGGTGAAGATGCCCATCGCGTTGGAGCCGCCGCCGACACAGGCGATCACCCGGTCGGGAAGCCTGCCCTCGCGCTCAATGATCTGCGAGCGCGCCTCGTCGCCGATCACACGCTGCAGGTCGCGCACAAGGGCCGGGTAGGGCGCCGGGCCGACGACCGAGCCGATCACGTAGTGGGTGTCCTGCACGTTGGTGACCCAGTCCCTGATCGCGGCGGAGGTCGCCTCCTTCAGCGTCATCGCGCCGGCGCTGACCGGGCGCACCTCCGCGCCGAGCAGCTGCATCCGCTGCACGTTGGGCCGCTGCCGTCTGGTGTCCTCCTGGCCCATGTAGATCACGCAGCGAAGGCCCAGCAGCGCGCAGACGGTCGCCGTAGCCACGCCGTGCTGGCCGGCACCGGTCTCGGCGATGATCCGATCCTTGCCCATCCGCTTTGCCAGGAGTGCCTGGCCGAGCGCGTTGTTGAGCTTGTGCGAGCCGGTGTGGTTGAGGTCCTCACGCTTGAGGTAGACGGGGCGCTCCAGACGCTGCGAGAGCCTGCTCGCGTGGTAGAGCGGCGTCGGGCGACCGGCAAAGTCGCGTAGCAACAGCGCCAGCTGCTGGCGGTAGGCGGGGTCCTCCCTGGCTAGGAGCCATGCCTGCTCGAGCTCGGCCAGCGCGGGCATCAGGGTCTCTGGCACGAACTGCCCGCCGTACTGCCCGAAACGATGCTCGACCGCGCTCACGCGGCGACCTGCACGCTCGCGCCGGCCGCGGCGTCGAAGAATGCTCTCAGCTTCGCCTCGTCCTTGCGCCCGGGCGCCTGCTCGACACCGCTTGCGACATCGACGGCGAAGGGCCGCACGGTCGCGATCGCCTCCGCGACGTTCTCGCTCGCAAGGCCGCCGCTGAGGATCAGCGGCACCTTAGAGCGCCGGCCCGATAGCAGCATCCAATCGAACGTCGAGCCGGTGCCGCCGCGCAGTCCGCGATCGCCCTTCGCGTCGACCAGGTGGTAGTCGACATGAAAGCGTTCGAGATCCTGCACGTCGCCGGCGCCCGAGACCTGCGCGGCCTTGCACACCTTCGCTCCCGTCCTGCGCGCCACCTCGGCGCAGAAGGAGGGCCCCTCGTCTCCATGCAGCTGCACGATCGAGAGTTGCAGCTGCTCCGCGACGCTCGCAATCCGCGGCAGCGACTCGTTCACGAACACGCCCACGAGCTCCACCTTGCGCCGCAGCGCCTGCGAGATCGCCTGCGCCTGCTCCAGCGAGCACCGCCGCGGGCTTGCCTCATAGAAGATCATGCCCACCGCCCAGGCGCCAAGCGAGACGGCCAACTCCGCGTCATCAAGACGCGTCACGCCGCAGATCTTCACCTTCGTGGACTCAGAACGCTGCTCCGCCATGCACGCAACGGTAGCGGCACGACGGGCGCGGCGATGCGCCGCCGGCCCGACCCGGCCTCGGCTTGCTTCAGCCTCCTTCGGAGCTCCCGCCTTCGGAGCCGCCGCCTTCTGAGCTGCTGGCGCTCGGGTTGGAGTTCGGGCGCGCGGAGAGCGTGGCTTCCACGGTCTTCTGGCTGTATTTGCCTTCGCCGCTTGGCCGCAACAGTTCGACCTTGACTTTGTCGCCCGGTTTGTGCTTGCCGATCAGTTCGCCGAGCTGTTCGGCGTTCTTGACCTTCGTCCCGTCTATACCGACGACGATGTCGCCGCCGAGCGGAATCGCGCCGGCCTGCGTCTGCGCTTCGACGTCGCCACCGTGGATGCCGGCCTTGGCCGCCGCGGTGCCCTGCTGGACTTTGGTCACCAGCGCGCCTTCCTTGACGGGCAGGTTCAGCCCCGCAAGAGCCCCGGTGATCGAGATGGTTTCCACGCCCAGGTAGGCGCCTGAAACGGTGCCGCCTTTTTCGAGCTGCGGCAGCTGCTGCTTGGCGGTGTTGATCGGGACCGCGAAGCCGATGCCGATGTTGCCGTTGCTGGAACCGCTGGTCTCGATCTGCGAGTTGATACCGATCACTTCGCCCTTGCCGTTGAGCAGCGGCCCGCCGGAGTTGCCGGGGTTGATCGGCGCATCGGTCTGGATCACGTTGGTGATCGTGAAGCCGTTGGGGGAGGTGATGTGACGCTGAAGCGCCGAGACCACGCCCGTCGTCAACGTCTTCTCCAGATTGAAGGGGTTGCCGATCGCCAGCACCGGATCGCCTACCTGTACTGAGCTGGAGTCACCGAGCTTGAGCGGGTGCAGGGTAAGGCCACTGGTGGGGACCTTCAGCAGCGCGAGATCGTCGGAGGGATTCTTGCCGACCACCTTCGCTTCGACCGCAGCGCCGTTTTCTTTGAAGCTGACAGTGACCTTCACCGCGTTCTCCACCACGTGCCAGTTGGTGAGGATCAGGCCGTTGCCGTTGATCACTATTCCAGAGCCACTGTCCGTCCCGCGCTGGGTTTCGCCGAATGGGTTGAAGGGCGATTCGACCTTGCGCACCACCGAGGAGGAGACGTAGACCACACCTGGGGCGGCGTGTTCGTATATCTCGTGTGGCGTAAGCGCGGTGCCAGAGTTGGAGGCGTTGGACGGTGCGATCGGCTGCGACTGGACTTCGGTGACCACCTTCGTGGTGCTTTTGCCGAGGTCGCCTGCGGCAGCGAGGACGCCGACGACCACGCCGGCGCCGATCATTGCGGAGATCAGTGGTAGGAAGAAGAGTCGCTTCATGTGGCAAGCAGCATGAGCACCAGCGATGAAGGGGATCTAAAGCCGATCATCGGCGGTCCTAAAAGTTTGCGGGTGGGGTCGTCTCCGACACGTTCGCGCGGGCACGATAGCGAGGTCGGCGGGCTGGTCAAAAGGCCAGCAGCTCTGCAAGAGCAGCGGCCGGGTCATCAGAGCGCATCAGCGACTCCCCCACGAGCACCGCGCTGACGCCGGCGTCCTGCAGTCGGCGCAGCTGCTCAGGTCTGCCAATGCCCGACTCGGAGACCACGGTCACATCGGCCGGCATGTGCTCCATCAGCATGAAGGTGCGCTCGACGTCGACCGAGAAGTCGCGCAGGTCGCGGTTGTTGACTCCGACGATCTGCGCCCCGACGCCAAGCGCCACCTCCAGCTCCCGCCGGTCGTGCACCTCCACCAGCACGTCGAGCCCGACCGCGGCCGCATGCGCGTGCAAGTCGGACAGCTGCTGCGGCGAGAGTGCCGCCACAATCAGCAGCACAGCCTCAGCACCGGCTGCAACGGCCTCACGCAGCTGGAACTCGTCGACGATGAAGTCCTTGCGCAGAACCGGCAGCGCGCAGGCCTCGTGTGCAGCACGCAAGTCCTCTAGAGAACCACCGAAGTGCGGCCCCTCCGTGAGCACCGAGAGCGCGCTCGCGCCGCCCCGCTCGTACGCCGCAGCGGTCGCGGACACGTCAACCTCGGTGCGCAACTGGCCCGCGGAGGGCGAGCGGCGCTTGATCTCGGCGATCACACCGATGCCCGGTCTTGCCAGCGCGTCCTTCAGACGGCCCGCCGGCGCCGCGGTTGGGCGATCGCTGTCCAGAGTCCCCGTGCGCTTGCGCTGCTCGACTTCGGCGCGAGTGCTCTCGATGATCGTTTCCAGGATGTTCATCGCGTGGCGGTGCTCGCCGGCGCATGCCGGTGCGACGCCTCCACGTAGCGCTGCAGCGCCGCAGCGGCACTGCCGTCGGCGAGCGCCTCCCTGGCCGCCTCCACACCCTCGGCGATCGTCTGCGCTGCGCCGGCCGCGTAGATCGCCGCGCCCGCGTTGAGAGCCGCAAGGTCGGCTCTCGGCCCGGCTTGCCCCTCGAAGATCGCGATCGTGATCTCAGCGTTGCGCTCAGGCGTGCCGCCCGCGACCTGCTCGATTTCCTCCGGGCGCAGCAGAGGCACGCCCACCTCCTCCGGGTGCAGCGTAAAGCGCCTGATCTGATCTCCGTTGACCTCCACGACCTCGGTCGGAGCGGAGGTCGAGACCTCATCGATGCCGTCCTGGCCGCTGACCACAAGCGCGCGCTGCGTGCCGAGCATTGCCAGCGCACCTGCGATCGTGTCGAGAAAACCCGCGTCCGCGACCCCGATCAGCTGCCGCGGCGCGCCGGCAGGGTTGGTCAGCGGTCCAAGCAGGTTGAACACCGTCCGCACCGCCAGGCCGCTTCGCACCGGGACCACGAACCGGGTCGCGGCATGGTGCGCGGGAGCGAACATGAAGCCGAAGCCGGCCTCCTCGATGCAGCTGGCCACCTGCTCGGGGTCGAGGTCGATGCGCGCACCGAGTGCCTCCAGCAGATCCGCCGAGCCCGAGAGCCCGGTCGCCGAGCGATTGCCGTGCTTGGCCACGCCGCAGCCGGCGCCGGCGGCAATCAGCGCCGCTGTGGTGGAGACGTTGAACGTGCGTCTGCCGCCTCCTGTGCCAGCGGTGTCAAGCAGATCCTCCCGCTGCACCGGGACTGCTGCGGCGAGCTCACGCATCGTGCGCGCAAGCCCCGCGAGCTCCTGCACCGTCTCCCCCTTTGTGCGCAGCGCGATCAGGAAGGCGGAGATCTCGATCTCCGACGCCTGCCCGTGCATGATCTCGGCAAGCACCTGCGAGGTCTGCTCGCTGCTCAGATCGCGCCGGGAGGCCAGCGCGTCGATCGCCTTGGTCAGCACGGGATTTGGCATCAGCGGCCGGTTCGGTTCAGGAAGTTCGCCAGCAGCTCGTGGCCGTGCTCTGTCAGCACCGACTCGGGATGGAACTGGACGCCCTCGGCGGGCAGCTCCCTGTGGCGCAGCGCCATCAGCACGCCGCCGCCGGTGGCCGAAGACTCCAGGCAGTCGGGCAGCTCTTCGTCGACCACGATCGAGTGGTAGCGGCCAACCGTCAGCGGGCAGGGCAGGCCGCTGAAGAGCGTGCGCCCGTCATGGGTCACGGTGGTGGCCTTGCCGTGAATCGGCTCGTGCAGGCGCACGGTGCCACCGAAAGCCTGCGCCATCGACTGGTGCCCGAGACAGACGCCGAGCGTGGGAATCCCCGCTTCGGGCATCCGTCGGGCAGTCTCGATCGAGATGCCCGCCTTCTCCGGAGTGCACGGGCCGGGCGAGATCACACAGCGATCAAAGCCGCGCGCAAGCAGCTCATCCACGGTGGCGCGGTCGTTGCGAACCGTCTCCACCTCCGCGCCCAGCTCGCCCAGGTACTGCACCAGGTTGTAGGTGAAGGAGTCGTAGTTGTCGATCATCAGGACGCGCATCGCTTCACTCCCCGCTCACGGCCAGTCGGGCTGCTCCAGCGCCAATTCGATCGCGCGGAGCACCGCCTTGGACTTTGCCACCGACTCCTCGTACTCGTAATCGGGCCGCGCTTCGGCGACGGTGCCGCCTCCGGCCTGGATGGAGGCGATGCCGTCCTTGACCACCACCGTCCTGATGTGAATGCAGGTGTCCAGATCGCCGTTGTAGGAGAGGTAGCCGATCGCGCCGCCGTAGCCGCCGCGCTTGATCGGCTCGAGCTCGTCGATGATCTGCATCGCCCTGACCTTTGGCGCGCCCGAGAGCGTGCCCGCCGGAAGCACTGAACGCAGTGCGTCCATCGCACTCACGGCCTCGCGCATGGTTCCGCTCACTGAGGAGACTATGTGCATGACATGCGAGTAGGTCTCCACCGACATCAGCGTGTCGACCTTCACGCTGCCGGCCTCGCAAACCCTGCCGAGATCGTTGCGTCCGAGGTCGACGAGCATCACGTGCTCGGCGCGCTCCTTCGGATCCTCCATCAGCTCACGCGCGATCCGCTCGTCGGCCGCAGCGTCAGCGCCGCGTGGTCGGGTTCCCGCGATCGGGCGGGTGCTCACCTGCCTGCCAGTGACGGTGAGAAGCGGCTCGGGGCTCGCGCCGGCGACCTGGAAGTCGCCGAAGTCCAGGAAGTACATGTAGGGACTGGGGTTGACCGCGCGCAGGCCCCTGTAGATCGAGAACGCCTCCACCGGGGTCGGCGCCGAGAAACGCTGGGAGGGCACGACCTGAAACGCGTCGCCGGCGTAGATGTACTCGACGATCCGGCTGACCATCGACTCGAACTGCTCACGCGGCATGTTCGACTCGAACTGCGGCATCGTGCGAGTGGACGCATCGAGCGATGCGGCCGCTGGCACAGGACCGGCGAGGGTATCCCTGATTTCTGCGATCGTCGCCGAGGCGGCCTCGTAGGCCTGCTGCAGCGATTCACCCTGGGTCAGATCGACGTTGGCGAGAATCGTGACCGTGTGTTTGAGATGGTCGAAGATGACCAGCGCGTCAGAGAGCATCAGCGCCATGTCAGGCAGACCGAGCGGGTCTGGCTTGGGCTCGCCGAGTGGCTCGACCGTGCGCACGAGGTCATATCCGAAGAAGCCGACGGCGCCACCGGCGAACGGCGGCTGGGCGGCGCCTCCGCCCAGGTCGAGATCCGCCTGCTTGAAACGATCCGTGGCCTGTGCGGCCAGCGCGTAAGGGTCACCGCCGTCGGCCAGCGACCAGCGCAGCACCTGCCGCGGGCGCACGCCGATGAACGACCAGCGCCCCACACTGCCGTGCTCGGCCGACTCGAGCAGAAACGCCGGCTGATCGGGCGCCAGGGCGCGCAGCTTCAGGAATGCCGAGACGGGGGTCTCACAGTCGTCGATGAAGCTGTGGTGGATGGGAAGCAGGTTGGGGGCGCCGTCGGCCGGGCTCTGCGCGAGCAGCGCCTGCGCCTGCTCCAAAGACGGAGCCAGGACGCTCACCGGCTCTCACCATCCGCACGCTCAATCAGCACCGCGAGCGCGTCGCTGAGGCGGCGGCTGCGGCTGTGCAGCAGCACGAGCAGGTGGTAGAGCACGTCCGCGGCCTCTTCGTCCACACGCAGGTCGCTCTCCTCCCTCGCTGCTCTGGCGACCTCCTCGGCCTCCTCCATCACCTTCTCGCCGATCAGCGGCGGATCGTCGAGGAGCTGCACGGTGTAGGAGCCCTCGGGGCGCTCCGCAGCGCGGCTTTGGAGTGTGCGCTCGAGTGCCGGCAGCATCTCGGCTGCCTCGATGGCGCGCTCGCCAATCTGGTTGTGAAAGCAGGTGCGTTGCCCGGTATGGCACGCCGGGCCTGCGGGCGCCACGAGCGCGAGCAGGCAGTCGCCGTCGCAGTCCAGGCGCAGCGAGCGGACGGTCATCGTGTTGCCGCTGCTTTCGCCCTTGCGCCAGAGCTCTTTACGCGAGCGGCTCCAGAGGTGCAGTTGGCCGGTGCTCCGGGTGAGCTCAAGTGCCTGTTCGTTCATGTAGGCAAACATCAGCACCTCCCCGGACTCACCGTCCTGAGCAATGCACGGCAGCAGCCCGTGCTCGTCGAAGACGGGTGAGGTGAGTGTCGGGTTCTCGGCAGCGGCGCTGTGCATCGATCGGATTGTAGGTTGCCTGCATGCAAGGACTGCTCGACCGCAGGCTGGTGATCGTCACCGGCAAGGGCGGGGTCGGCAAGACGACGATCGCAGGGGCGCTCGGCTTGGCCGCGGCGCGGCGCGGCGCGAGGACGCTCGTGCTCGACACGACCGGAGCCTCGGCACGGCTGCGAAGCCTGTTCGGCGGGCAGGATGTTCCGCGGCGGCTTGCGCGGGAGGCCGAAGAGGGCGGGAGCCCTCCAGTCCAACTGACCGATGGTCTCTGGAGCGACTCGATCGATCCCGACCGGGCGCTGCTTGAGTGGATGCAGTCGCTGGGCGGTCGTGTGCCAGCTCGGATGCTGGCTTCCAAGGCCAGCTTTCAATACTTCGCAGCCGCGGCCCCGGGCGGCAAGGAGCTGGTCTGCATGGCCAAGGTCTGCGAGCTGGCGGGACTGAGCGCGCGCAGCGACTACGACCTGGTGGTGCTGGACGCGCCGGCCACTGGTCACGCACTGGCAATGCTCGCCGCGCCGCGGACCTTCGCCTCGATCGCACGCGTGGGGCCGATCGCTGCACAGGCGCAGCGTATCCAGGAGATTCTGCAGGACCCTGCTCTGACCGGCTATCTCGCGGTCGCGCAGGCCAGCGAGATGGCCGTGACCGAGACGCTGGATCTGCAGCATGAGCTCTCAGAGCAGCTCGACGTGGAGCTTGCCGCAGTGATCGTCAACGCGACGATGCACCGCCGCTTCACCGGTGAGGAGCTCGAGCGCATAGAAAGCCTGCGTGGTCAGGACCAGGCCTCCGCGCGCAACCGGCTGGCCGCCGCGGCTGCCGCGGCCGCGCACGCGGCACATGCACGCACGCGCTTTCAGCACAGCCAGGTGGCGCGGCTGCGCCGGCACGGTCTGAGCGTGCTGCAGGTGCCGTTCGTGTTTCAGAGCGACCTCGACCTGAGGGCGCTGGAAAGGATCGCCGATCGCCTGGGGCAGATGCTCTGAGGAGCGGCGGCCCGACACGACGGCCGCGCGCCGATAGACCGTCAGCCGATTCCGAGCCGGTCGAGCAGCGCGTCGTCGGCGCGCCAGTCGCGGCGGACGCGGACCCCGATCTCAAGGTGCACGCGGTCTCCGAGCTCGCGCTCGATCTCGCGTCTGGCCGCAATCCCGATCGCCTTGACCATGCGGCCGCCGGCGCCGACGAGGATCCGCTTCTGAGACTCGGTCTCCACCCAGATCGCCGCGGCGACCTTGGTCACGCCGTTGTGCATCTCCTCAACGTCTTCGATCAGCACCTCGACGGCGTGCGGGAGCTCTTGGAAGGTGCGCCTGATCACAGCCTCGCGGATCAGCTCGGCCAGCAGCTGGTCGCGCGGCTGGTCGGAGCGTTCCCCGGGCTCGAAGAGGAAGGGGCCCTCGGGCACCAGCCCCAGCAGGTGCTCTGTGAGCGTTTGCACGCCCTCGCCGGTGCGGGCCGATATCGGGAAGACCTCCGCGCCCGCGTGCAGCTCGGCGGCGTCCGCGAGCGCCTGCGCGGTGTGCGCTCTGTCCAAACGGTCGATCTTGTTGACGGCGATCACGACGGGCCGGCCGATCTGGGCCAGCTCGCCCGCAATGAAGCGGTCGCCGGGGCCGACTCCCTCCCTGGCGTTGATCAGCTGCAGCGCAGCATCTGCGCCCTGCAGCTCCTGCTCGACGCGGTGAGCCATCCTGCGCGTCAGCGGGTCGCGGGGACGCTGGACGCCTGGAAGGTCGACGAAGACGACCTGGCGCTGCCCGGCGGTGAGCACACCCCTGATCGCGCGCCTGGTCGTCTGTGGGCGGTCGGAGACGATCGCGACCTTGCCGCCGACGATCGCGTTGAGCAGCGTGGACTTGCCGGCGTTCGGGCGGCCGGCCAACGCAAGCATGCCGGAGCGGGTCATGTGCGGCCGGCGCCTGAGCGCGCGTGGGCGCTCAGGATCTCCGCCTGGGTGGCGAGCATCTGGCCCTGGTCGGTCTCGTGGTCCATGCCGAGCAGGTGCAGGACCCCGTGAACGATCGCCTCGCGCAGGTCGACGGTGTGCTCGCGGCAGATGACCACGTCGCCGAGCTCGCGCTCGACACCGTCCTGGGTCTCCAGTTCGTCGATCGGGAAGGAGAGCACGTCGGTGGGGCCCGCCTTTCCACGGTGTTCCCGGTTGAGCTGCGCAATCCTCGCTGAGTCCACCAGCTCGATCGCCAAGTGCCCGTCGCTCACCCCCACGCTGGCCGCGGCCGCCTGGCAGAGGGCGGTGATCTCCTGCGCCCCGGGCGCGCCGGGCGTATGCCCCAAGCCGAACACCTCGACTTCCATTGACATCGGGGCGGTCAGCCGTTCCGCCGGGCGGCGGAACCCTCGCCGTTGCGATCTCCGCCCGTCGCGGAGTGAGCGTCATATGCCTCGACGATGCGCTGGACGAGCTTGTGCCGGACGACGTCATCGCCGCCGAAGCGGACGAACTCGATCCCCTCCACGCTGCTGAGCACTTCGGCCACGGCGATCAGGCCCGAGCGCTGCTCGGGCGGAAGGTCGATCTGGGTGATGTCTCCCGTGACGACCATCTTGGAGCCGAATCCCAGGCGCGTGAGGAACATCTTCATCTGCTCGGGCGTGGTGTTCTGGGCCTCGTCGAGGATCACGAAGGAGTCGTTAATGGTGCGTCCGCGCATGTAGGCCAGCGGCGCCACCTCGATCACGCCGCGCTCCAGGTGCTGGGAGACCTTCTCGGGGTCGATCATGTCGTGCAGCGCGTCGAAGAGCGGGCGCAGATAGGGGTCGACCTTGGCCATCATGTCGCCCGGCAGGAACCCCAGCCGCTCCCCCGCCTCCACGGCCGGACGGGTGAGAATGATCCTGTTGACCTCATGGCGCGCGAGCGCGGCCGCCGCCATCGCGACCGCCAGGAACGTCTTGCCCGTGCCCGCCGGGCCGATCCCGAAGGTGATCGTGCTCGAACGGATCGAGTCGACGTAGCGCTTCTGGTTGACAGTCTTGGGCGCCACACGGAGGCTGCGGTGTCTCCAGACGACGTCCTCCAGCACGCTCGCCGGAGACTCGTGGTGATCGAGCGCACCGGTCACCGCCGCGATCGTCCCCGGGCCGATCTGGTGGCCGCGCTCGATCAGCTCCGAGAGCTCGCTGACCACGCGCTGGCCGGTGCGCATCTCGCGCTCCTCGCCGTCGAGCGTGAGCAGGTTGCCACGCAGGAAGACCTTGCATTGGAGGTGCCCCTCCAACGCGCGCAGGACCGCATCCTGGCTGCCCGCCAGCTCGGCGGCGACCTCGTTGGGCAGCTCGATCTGGGTCTTCATCCGCCGGCGATCACCTGAGCAGCGTCTCCTTCACAAGCTCAGATACCCGCTTGCCCTCCGCGCGACCGTCGACGGCGGCCATCGCGCTCTTCATCGCAGCGCCCATCTCCTTGACGCCCTGGGCGCCGCTGTCGGCCACCGCCTGCGCGACGATCTGCCGCAGCTCCTGCTCGTCGAGCTGCGCCGGCAGGTATGCGCCGATCAGCTCGGCCTCGGCTCGCTCGCCGGCCTCGAGATCGGAGCGCCCCGCATCGGCGTAGGCCGCAGCCGCCTCCAGCCGCCGCTTGCGCTCACGACGCAGGACCGCGAGCTCGTCGGCCTGACCGTCCTTCTGCGCCTTCTGCAGCTCGGAGAGCAGCAGGCGCAGAGCGGTGAGCCGCTCGCGCTGCTTCTCGCGCATCGCCTGCTTGACGTCTGCCTGGATCTGCTCTTGCAGGCTCATGCGCGCCCGCCTGCGCAGAGCGCCCCATCGATCCTGATAGATCCAAGCGTTCTCATCGACGTTCAGGATACGCCGCGCACGGGTCGCCTTCCACGGCTTCTCGTGACTTTCGTGGTCGAGACGGCAGGCCATCGAAGACACTTGGCCCATGACGCCGGCTCATATGACGCTCCGCGCCCCATCCGCCGAAGGGCGATTCGCTGCGCTGTTTGGATTCTCACAAAATGTCGCTTGACAATAACTGACTGCGTTATTTTTAACACCATTCTTCCTTGTGTTCGCAGGCACAGCGTCATGTACGCCCAAGACTCGGCGACGCCACCCAATGTCAAGCGAGCGACCCAAGCCATCCCGCCAGCTGGGAAGACCCCAAAATCCAGAGCCCGCCGGGGAGGGTCGCGGGGCACCTATGGTCGGCGTTCTGGAGGCGGAACCAAGCCTTGGATCCCCACCTGGATCCAAGCAGCCTGCTGGCCGCCAAGCGGGAGGCATTTGCGCCCCTGCTCAGCCTCGACCGCGGCAAGCTGGACTTGGAGAAGATCCCCATGGAGGCCGGCCACTCGCTCGGCATGCTGGTGCTGGAGGGCATGCTCTCCAGACGCCAGGACGTCGGCGATCTCACATTCGTCGAGCTGCTCGGCGAAGGGGACCTGCTGCGACCCTGGAGCGCGGAAGAGAGCACGACGCTGGCCAGCGCAGCGAGCTGGCGCGTGATGGTGCCAACGCGGATCGCGATGCTGGATCGCGACTTCGCGCTTCGCACCCGCCACTGGCCTGAGATCGCCGCCGCGCTGCTGGAACGCTCCAGCCTGCGCTCTCGCGCGCTTGTGATCACGCTCGCCATCCATGGTGCGGTGCGGGTCCGGGATCGGCTGCTGCTCACACTCTGGCACCTGGCCGACCGATGGGGCCACGTGACGCCGCGCGGCACGGTGCTGCCGATCGCTCTCACTCACGAAAGCCTGGCCCAGCTGATCGGGGCGCGCAGGTCTCCTGTGACCGTCGCGCTCGGCGAACTGCGACGCGAGGGGCTGGTGCGCCGCGAGCGGCGCGGAGTGTGGCTGCTGAGCGGAGAGCCGCCGCTCCAGATCGCGCTGCGGGCCGGCAAAGCGGGCGGATAGGCTGCGTGCATCGACGCAGAGCGCCACTCCCTGTTCTCAGATTCGATGCTTGCCGGCGAGGTCGCGGTCGTCACCGGCGGCGGCTCCGGACTCGGGCGCCAGACGGCGCTGGAGCTCGCCGCCTGCGGTGCTCGAGTGATCGTCTGCGGCCGGCGCGAGGAGCCGTTGCGCCAAACCGCGGAGCTGGACCCGCGCGGGTTGATCGAGACACAGGTCTGCGACATCCGAGAGGAGGAGCAGGTCGACGGGATGGTCGACGCGGTCCTTTCCCGGCACGGGCAGATCGATCTGCTGATCAACAATGCCGGCGGGCAGTTCCTGGCACCAGCGGAGTCGATCACGCCGAAGGGCTTTCGGACCGTGATCCGCCTGAACGTCGAGGGCACGTGGCTGGTCACGCATGCGGTCGCAACCAAGGCGATGATCCCCTCGGGCCGCGGCGGCAAGATCTTCAGCGTCACGCTCTCGCCTCACAACGGCATGCCTGGGATGGCCCACTCGGGCGCCGCGCGCGCAGCGGTGGAGAACCTGATGCGCACGCTCGCGATCGAGTGGGCGCGCTTTGGCATCCGCCTGCTGGCGATCGCGCCGGGCCAGTTCGCCACTCAGACCCTGCTGACCAAGTACCCGCAGGCCATCGTCGATCGTCTCTCAGAGACAATTCCGGCGGGTCGCCTGGGCACCGAGCAGGAGTTCGCTTCGCTGGTCGCCTACCTCGCCTCGCCCGCCGCCGGCTTCATCACCGGGACCGTGATCACGATCGACGGGGCCCGCGATGATTGGCTCGGCCGCTGGCCACCCACGCAGGCAAGCGACGAGCAGGGGCAGCCGCTGAGCGAGGAGCGCCGCCAGTGACGCGCGCAGGCCATCCCCGCAAGCCAATAACCTGAGGGCATGATGCAACGCCCTGCGGCCTTCGCTGCCCTCTGCAGGGGCGCGCAGGCGAGATGAGCGCCTTGCCCGACGGGCAGGCGGCACTGCGCCTCTACGAGCAGGCTCTGGCGCCCTTCCTGCAGGATGCGGCCCGGCTGCGGCCGGCGGCCGGCGAAGTGATCGATGCGCACACGCATCTCGGCCTGGACGAGGACGGGCGCTCGCTTGACCTGGAGGGCCTGATCTCGATGCTGGATGCCGCGCAGGCGCGCCGGGCGTGCGTCTTTCCGCTCCATGACCCGGAGCGGCGCCCCTCCTACAGCCTGCCCAACGACCGAGTGCTGCGATGGGCGGGCGAGAGCGAGGGCAGGCTCGTGCCCTTCTGCCGTCTGGATCCCGCCGAAGACCCGCTCACGGAGGGAGCGCGCTGCATCGAGGCCGGCGCACGCGGCATCAAGCTGCATCCCCGCGCGCAAGCGTTCGACTTCAGGGGCGCTCAGATGCAGGGGATATTCGCGCTCGCCGAAGAAGCCGGCGTGCCGATCCTGATCCATGCCGGCAGAGGCCTGCCGCCGCTGGCCGAGGCGCTCGTCGACCTCGCGCTCAAGCATCCCGGAGCGACGCTGATACTCGCCCACGGGGCGATCTGCGATCAGGGCATCATCACCGCACGTCTGGCCGACCACCCCGCGGCGCTCTACGACACCTCCTGCTTCTTCCCCGTCGATGTGATCGAGCTGTTGGCGCGAGTGCCGGCCGAGCGCGTGGTCTTCGCCTCCGACCCGCCCTACGGCGCAACCGCGCCGGGCCTGTATCTCGCGCTGCGCGTCGCGACACAGGCTGGACTCGACGAGCAGGCGCTACGCGGGGTGCTCGGGGAGACGATGGCCGCCCTGATCGACGGCGATGAGCTGCCGGCTCCCACCGAGCGCCGGCGTCCCGGAGCGATCGCGCTCTCGGGCCGCCTGGCGCGCATCTATGGGTATGCGAGCCTCGCCGGCCCGGCGCTATTCGGCGGCTCCGCCGAGCAGGCGCTCGCGATGATCGAAATGGCGCTCGCAGCCTGCCGGCTGCCAGACGGCGCCGCCGAGCAGGCGCCAGACCACGAGCGCGAGGCGCTCTCCATGATCCACCCGGCGCTCGAGGCCGCGAACATTCTGCTGTCGGGCAGCGACGGATCACAGACGAGAGTCAGAGCAACGATGGATCTGCTGTTTCGCACGATCGCGCTTGCCGCGACGGCAGTGTCTGACGCCGAGGCCGTGCAGGCGCTCCAGAGCATTGGCACCGGCCAGCTCAGCGCCTAGCACCCGCCGGGATCAGTGCGCCGGCTGCGTTGAGAGCCACGAGGCCGCCCATTCGCCCTCGCTCAGGCGCAGGCGCTCAAAGAACCCATGCTGCAAGGCCAGCACCCGCACAACCTCGTCGATCTCCTGGCGCAGAAGACCGCTGATCACGAGGTGACCCGGCGCCTGTTCGATGCGCTCGGAGAGCTCCAGCAGCAGCGGACGTAGCAGGTTGGCAAGCACCGTCGTGCCCTGCAGTGGCGGCAGAGAGTCCCGGCGCAGGTCGGCACGCGCGACATCGAGCTGCACGGAGTTGACTTGTGCGTTCTCTCGCGCGGCGCGCACGCTCTCGGGGTCGTGGTCGAGCGCGATCACGGGCATGAATCCGAGCTTGGCGGCGGCGATCGCCAGCACGCCAGAGCCTGTGCCGATATCAACCAGCGCGCCGCCTGCTCCTCCGGCGACGAGCTGTTGCAGCAACACCAGACAGAGCTTGGTCGTGGCATGCGCGCCGGTGCCGAACGCCTGCCCGGGGTCGATCACGATCTCCTGCGCCTGTTCTCCGGCCAGGCTCGGCTCCCAGGGCGGTCGCAGGCGCAGCGCGGGCGCTCCCCCGCCGGCGGGCGCCGGCAGGCTGACCGGACGGTGGAAGAGCTTCCAGCGCTCCGGCCAATCGTCTGCCACCTCGCTCGTGCTCACCTGCACGAGCGCTCCTCCCACGCTCGCCTGCAATGCCGGCAGATCCGGCAGCTCGCCGGGCGCGCCGTAGACGGCGTACTCCACGGTCTGGTCGTCGTGCTCGATCTCCTCCACCCCGCTGGGCGCAAGCTCGAGCAGATCGGCCAGCGCGATCTCGGCCTGCTCGCGACTGACTCGCAGCGCGAGCCTGATCACGAATGCCCGCGCAGCGCGCGCCGCACCTTGGAGAGCACCGATTCCTCGGAGCGCAGGTTCTCTTCAGTGAGAGTCGCATTCAGGCGTCGCATCAGATCGCGCTGCTCCTCGCTCAGCCGCCGCGGAACCACGACATCGAGCAGCACCCGCAGGTCCCCTTTGCGTCCACGCCGCAGCTCCGGCATTCCCTGCCCGCGCACGGTGATGATCTCACCCGGCTGCGAGCCCGCCGGAACCTCGATCTCCATCTCTCCATCAAGCGTGGGAACCTGCATCGCGCCACCGAGCGAGGCGAGCGGCGCAGGCACCGAGAGCGCCGTGACCAGATCGTCGCCTTCGCGTAGGAAGCGCTCGTCGGGCCTGACGCGGACGAGCACGTAGAGGTCGCCTGCGCTCGCGCCCGCCTCGCCGGCGTGGCCGCGGCCGCCGATCCTGATCCGCTGGCCATCTGCGATGCCCGCGGGCACCTCGACGTTCAGCGTCTGCCTGGCGGCCTTGCGGCCCCGTCCGCGACACGGCCGGCAGGGCTGGCTGGCAAGGCGCCCGTCGCCGTGGCAGGTATCGCAGACCACGGTGCGAACCATCTGCCCGAATGGGGTGCGGGTCACGCCCTGAAGCTGGCCCGATCCGCCGCAGCGGTTGCAGGTCTCGATCGGCGTGCCCGGCTCCGCGCCGTTGCCACGGCAGTGCTCGCAGACCTCGACCGCGTCGTAGGCGACCTCGACGTGCTTGCCCTGCGCCGCCTCGATCAGCTCGATCTCGACCGATACGGCGACGTCGCCGCCGCTCGCAGGACCGGAGCGCCCGCCGAACTGGCCGCCGAAGAACGCATCGAAGAGATCGCCGATCGAGCCGAAGGAATCGAAGTTCGGAGCAAAGCCCCCGGAGCGCAGACCTTCGTGGCCGTAGCGATCGTATGTGGCTCTGCGATCGGCGTCGGAGAGGATCTCATAGGCCTCGGCGGCCTCCTTGAACTTGTCCTCGGCCTGCGGGTCGTGGGCGTTGACATCCGGATGCAGTTCGCGCGCCAACCGCCGAAAGGCCTTCTTGACCTCCTGCTCGGAGGCATCGCGCCGGATGCCGAGCACCTCGTATGGGTCGCGTGGGGTCGATGTCGTGCTCATGAGAGGGAAGCCGCGAGCTAGTGCTCTGCGTAGGCATCTTCGACGAAGCGGGAGAGCTCGCGCGCGGCCTCCCTCACGGTAGCGATGGCGCCCGCGTAGTCCATCCGCACCGGCCCGATCAGCGAGACCGCGCCGAGCTTTCGCTGCGCCAGCCCGTAGCTCGCCGCCACCACAGAGAAGGGCCGCATCGCCGGGATGTCGTTCTCCTGTCCAATGCGCACGTAGACGTCGGTGCTGGAGAGCGCGGAGCGAAGCAGGTTGAGCAGCGCCACGCGCCGCTCGAGCAGATTCATCAGCTCGTTGATCTGGGCAACGTTCTCAAACTGCCCGGCGCTGAGCAGATGGCTTGCGCCCTCGACATAGAGTGCGGTGTCTGCCTCCATCGGCGGCTCCTCAAGGAACGCGGGCGCAAGGCGCATCAAGAACTCGCGCTCCACGTCGCCGAGCCCATCGTCGAGCAGCCGCTTGTGCAGCATGCGCGCTCCCACACCGACACCCTCCAGCCGCTCGTTGAGGTACTCCCCGGCCCAGTTGACCAGCCCGACGTCGACCGGCCGATCGAAGGTCACGATCATCTTCGAGACGCTGCCTGTGGAGGTGATGATCACCACAGCGACCACCTGGGGCTGCAGGGCGATCACCTCCACGTGGCGGATCTTGGCCATGTCCAGCAAAGGAGCGGATACGACGGCCAGGAGGCTGCTGACCTGAGAGAGCGCCTCGGTGGTGATGCGGATCGCGTCCTCGACCTCGTGGCGCACGAGTGAGACGCCGAGGTGCCGGGCGGGCTCCAAAGCCTTGCCCGATGCGAGCATCCGATCCACGACGTAGCGCCGGCCCGCGTCGGTGGGCACCCGTCCAGCCGAGGTGTGGGGATGGGTCAGCAACCCCTGCTCCTCGAGCAGCGAAAGCTCGTTGCGGACGGTCGAAGGGCCGCAGTCAAGGCCCGGATCGGCCGCGATCGCCCGCGATGCGACCGGCTGCCCAGTCTGGACGTGCGCGTCGAGAACCGAGCACAGGATCCGCTCCTGGCGAGGGGTCAACATACTTGGATTCTAGGTGCAGGCCAGGGTTCCCGAGCGAGCGCAGAAGGCCCGGGCGGCCGAGCGCGCGGTGCAAGCGCCGGCAATGGCTCAGCCGCCCGGCTTGCTCCCTTCAGCTCGTCAGAGCTCCAGCTCCGCCTCTGCGTTGCGGATGATCCGCTTGCCGGCCTGCTCGGCGACCGTGTCCACGATCACGCGGCCATCGCCGGCCTCGCGCACGGTGCCGGTGACCACGATCTCCTGCTCGGGCACGCCCATGCCACGGAACTGGACCGAGAGGCGCTTGAGATGCTGCGGCCCGCCGGCGGCCTCGGTCTGTGCTCGCGCGACCTGGGCCATGCTCCAGAGGCCATGCAGGATGCGCCCTGGCAGGCCGACCGCTTTGGCGAACTCCTCGTCGATGTGAATCGGGTTGAAGTCCCCGGAGGCGCCCGCGTAGCGAACGGTGAGGTACTTGTCCGGCGTCACCTTCAGCTCGGGGATCTGATCGCCCACGTTCAGGTTGGCCATTTCGCTCACACTCCTCGCACGATGTTGGTCCAGGTGCCGCGGCAGACCTCCTCGCCACGCTGGTTGGTGGAGACAGACTCGAAGCCGTAGTAGCCGCGGCCGTCGTCTTCGCGGATCTCCTTCACGCTGGCGACGGTCGAGATCTCATCCCCGGCTACGACCAGCGGGCCCCACTGGAAATCCTGCCCTCCGTGCACCATCAGCGCGAAGTTCAGTTCGATCTCTGGATCGAACAGCGCCGGACCGACGGCGGGCGAGCTGTAGACGACCGCGAACATCGGCGGCGCCACGACGTCGACGTAACCCGCCGCTCGCGCGGCATCCACGTCGAGATGGACCGGGTTGCTCTCGCCCACGGCGAGTGCGTACTCCTTGATCTTCTCGCGACCGACCGCGTAGCGGGTGGGCGCGTAAGCCTTGCCTACGGCTTTGGTGTTGACTGGCACCGCGATGGACTCCTTGCGCGTTGGACGCTTCCTCGGACTGCGACGCTCACACTCCTCTCCATCCGCCTTCGTCCCGAAGCCGGGCACCCGTCGGAAGGAGAAGGCACGTGACGATCGCCGCGGCTGCGCAGTTTACGCGGCCGGCCCATTGCGGGCCGGCCGCGTGAGGATCGGCGCCCTGAAGCCTCGCCTCAGAAGACCACCTCGGCGCCGGCGCCGAGCAGATCGCCCTCCTGCATGTCCGACTCGTGCCCGGTGGGCTCCCACTCCTCCCGCTCTCCGCCGGGACCGTCGAGGAACTCGACCGAGTCGGCGACGATGCTGACCGCCTGGCGGCGCTGCTGCTCGTCCGTCTCCCACTCGCGCCACTCCAGACGACCGTCGATCGCCACCTTGGAGCCCTTGCGCGTGTAGCGCTCGACGGTCTCCGCGGCCCCGCCGAAGACGCTCACGTCGAAGAAGTTCGGCTTCTGGCTGTAGACGCCGTCGGCATCCCGTCTGACGCCGTTGCATGCCAGCCGCAGGCTGGCAACGGTGCGTCCGGATGGCGTGGCCCTCGTCTCCGGATCGCGTGTGAGGCGACCGACGAGCACGACGCGGTTGATGTTCGAGTAGGACATGGCTTTCTCCTTGTCTTCGACGTGCTCCCCACCGTGAATCTAGGCGGCGCTTGGGATGGCCTTGCCGACGGGCCCCGGCACGCAGCCAAGTGGCACGGCGATCACCCGTGAGTGCGCCTGCGCTCTTTCGATCGCACGCTGCAGTGGACGCTCGACCTCCGGCGCCGCCAGATACAGCACGCCGGAGATCAGCTCGCAGCGCGCCCACGCGCGACAGATCCCCTCCAGGCGGCGGGGCGCCTTCACCGTCAGCTCCACCTCCACCGCTAGCGGCAGCGACCCTGCCGACACGTGCGCCGGCCAGAGCACGAGGTCTGGACGGTGCAGCAGTGGCTGGCCGTCGGGGCCGCGACCGAGCAGAGCGCTTGCCAGTCTTGCTCCGTGGTCGCGCTCCTGGCGGCGCAGATCGCGCTCGCCGCCCACGACATGATCGGGGTAGCAGCGTGCCAGACCGGCGGCCGCCGCCGCGCAGGCAACCAGGTGACGGGCGTTGGAAGGGGTCACGCGGCAGGCGTCGAGGTCACAGCCGGCCGCCCTCATCCCAGCAGGTGTGACTGAGTAGAGCGTGGGCGCGTCGCGCAACGGCCTATCGGCGGCAAGCAGCCGTTGATTCGCCGCGGCCTGCAGCCGACCCCGCGCGGAAGCAAGTGAGATCTCCTGATGGTGAGCCAGCGCCATGGCGGTGACCGCGCCGAGGTCGGCGATCCAGCGGATCATGCAGAGACGCTGCTGGCTGTCCTGTCCTTCTGAGCGGCGGCTCTTGCGATCGCCGCCGGCTTTCGGGTGGCTTGTCATCTGCTTCCTTTCGGTTTAGGGCGCGCCGGCTCGCCCAACGGCGGCCGGCGCGCTTGGTTGGGCGTGAGAGGTGCTGCGCGGGGTGACCGAGGAACGTCCCCGGCCCGGCGTCAGCTGTGGCGTGCGACCGAGAGCATCCGCACCACGGCAACGCCCCTGGTGGGGCCGTCGTGCACGATCACCGCGGCCTGGCCCGGCTCCAGTGCGCGGACGCACTCCGGAGCGATCCGCGGCTTCTCCTCCGGCCGATGGGTGAAAGACCCCTGGCTGGATATCGTCGTGCTCCAGGCGGGCCGCTTGCCGGACAGTCTTGCGACCCAGTCGGCCGACTCGGGATTGACCTGCCGGTGGGAGATCGTGGAGGTGAGGTTGCCCGTCACCTGCTTGAGCAGGTTCTCCCTGCCCGGCAGCTCCATGTCCGAGATCTCTTGCGTGCCGAGCACGAGGCTCATGCCTGCGCCTCTGGCCCGGCCGAACAGGCCGCCCACGTGAGGCGCAGCCAGCGCAGCGAACTCGTCGATCACTGCGATCGAGGGCGTCCGCCTGTGCTGCAGCGCTGAGGCCGCGGTGAGCAGGTCGAGCACGATCGCACCGCCGAGCATCTGCATGATCAGCGGCCGGCTGTCAGAGCGCAGCCTGAACAGGACGACCGCACCCTCCTGCAGCGACCGCAACAGACCGAAGCTCGAGGCGTCCTGCGTGTCCGGGTCAAGCCACCTGCCCACATCCGACTCGGCGAGGATCGCGAGCCGGTCCCGGACTCCTGAGAGGTCGCTGCGCTGGCGGGCGCTCAGCGAGTCCAGGTACTCGTAGTCGCCGGAGGCGTCGCCTTCGGGCATGCCCCTCAGCACCTGCTCCAGACGGTCGGGATCCAGATGCTCCGCCAGCGATGCGATCGAGATCTGCACGCCGGCTGCCCGCAGCACCCTGACCTCGCGTCCAAGGAAACGCTGCGCCTGGCGCTGGTAGTGCGGCTCGGTGAACCGCTCGCCTGCCAGCGCCTTGTCGGCTATCTCGCCGTCACTGCCGGCCGCATACGGGTTGTACACGCACGGACCTTCAGGCGACCATTCAAAGAACGGTTTGCCCGCCCTGCGTGCGGCAGCGCGCAGATTCTCGGCCAGATCCGGGTCGCCCTTGGGATCGATCACCACCGCAGGCATGCCTGCCTCGATCGCGCGCACCGAAAGCCAGGTCTGGGTGACCGTCTTGCCCGAGCCCGCTGCTCCTACGACAAGCGTGTGAGCTCCGCCCGCGTGACTCTGGATGGGCACTTCGGCAGCGCGCATGTCGGCGTCGTAGCCGACGAGCAGCGCGTCGTCGATGAACCACCGGCCCTCGCGCGCCCGCCAGCAGCGCACCGCCACCCGGCCAATCAGCCCTGCGAGCGCCACGGGCCCCCGCGGCTTGACGCCGATCTGATCTGCCGGCGCGACCTCTTCGCGCTCACATCTGCGTCCAAGCCTGGTGACCACGACGCCTGCGATCACAACGGGCCAGCTCAGCGTGCCGAGCACGCCAGGCGCCAGCGCCGCGACGGCGATCCCAGGGGGACCCCACGTCCAGCGCAGCCTCGCGGCGCGCAGCGCCCAGAGGCCCAACCATCCAAGCGCAAGGCCGACCGCAAGATGCTCGCCTGCGCCAAGCAGCCAGTGCCACGCCTCTTGCAGCGGCAGCAGCGGCTTCATTTCCGCTTCCGGAAATCCTGTGGACGATTCCATGCTCGCTCCTTTCCGGCGGGCGGCCGCGCCGCCCGCCGCTCGTAGTGCGGACGGTCGGCAAGCGCCGTCCGATCGTGCGGCGGGCATGCGCCCGCTCTCGCCCGGTCTGCGGCATGCCACAGACCGAGGCAAGGCTCAGGACCCGGCGTTCAATCCGGGCCCTCAAGGGTTCTTATGCCGCTTACGGGAGCGGCTTGAAAGCTCGTCGGGGCCCGCGCGTCGGCGCGAGCGCGGCCAGGGCGAAGTGGCTACTTCAGCCGGTAACCGACTCCGCGAACGTTGATGATCCAGTGACGCGCGTCATGCTCCATCAGCTTTCGCCTAAGGCGGCTGGCGTGACTATCCAGCGTGCGCGTCGTGCACCCGGACCTGTAACCCCAGACACAGTTCAGGAGCTCCTGCTTGGGGAATACACGGTCAGGGGCGCTCGCGAGCGCCGCGAGCAGCTCGTACTCCATGCGTCGAAGCTGCAATCGATGCCCGTGCAGGCGCGCGATCCGCGCATCGCGCTCGATAGTCAACCCGGCGACGTGCACATGAGGCGCATCTGAGGTACCCGTCCGCCGCAGCAGAGCGCGCATGCGCACGCGTAGCTCCAGGTAACGCGGAGGCCTTTCCAGGAAATCGTCGGCGCCGGCCTCGAAGGCACGCAGCAAATCGAGCTCCTGAGCGGCGGCACAGAGCACTATCACCGGCAGGTCCGATCGTAGAGCGCTCTGCGCGCCGGCGAAGGGGTCTTGACCTCGTACCTGCTCCAGCAGATCGATCGCGGCATATGCGGTCTCCAGCTCGCCGAGGATTGCCAGCCGAGGCGGTCGCATCTCAGCGAGCGCGCGGGCATGGCTCGAGCTGCGCGCCACGATTGGCTCATAGCCGTCCGCCAGCAACTGGCCAGCGAGCGTGCGCGCCATGTCCGGATCGGCCTCGGCCAGCAACACCCTGATCGTCGAGGAGGCCACTGCCATGCCGAGGCGTAGGTCGGCAACGGTGCTCGGCGAGATCCTCGACGCAGGCTCGGGCAACGGATCTCGTTGCAGCCCACGCAGGCTGCTCATGCGATCTCTACCTCCCGTGGCGCGATGCTCAAGCCACGCCGAGCAATCAGCGCGAGCACATCACTGTGCACCCATGGAGATGGAGCGCCGGCACCTCCCTCGCAGACAAGGCCCAACCGACGTGCCAGCCAGGTTGTTTCGCCGCTGAGCGTGCCACGGCGGTCGCGCTTGAGCCGCCCGCAGCGAAGGGCAATCTCGCTCATGCTGAGATCCGTTGCCGCAACCGCCGCCACGACCGCCTCCCGCAATCCCCTGTTGAGCACGATCCGGCTGCAATTCAGGCGTTCCAGCTCGGTGCTCAGGGTGGAGACCGACATCGTCCGATCCTCCCGATGTCGGCGTATGGCTGCCGCGGTCAACGTCCGGACCGGCTCATAGCTCTCAAGCGCCCCCACCACATCGCGCACGCTCACAGGGCGCTGCGGTGCGTCGAGATCCTCGCTGCTGCTCATACACCAGCGAAGCTCCGGCATCGATCTCCGCGTGAATACACCGGCGAGCAAATAGCGTTTGCCGTGCACCACGCAATGCTCCTGCGCCTCTCTGGCCCAGCTGGCGAGGAAGCCACCTGAAGCCTGCTGCACCAGCTCGCTCATAACCGCGCTGCTCAAGTCATCTGCGACCACTCTCCTGCATCTCCGCAGGGTGGCTTCCGCGAGGTAGAGGTCGCAGATCAGCTTTGCGTTGCCGGCCGGCTCGTCGGGGGCCAGATGCGCAAGCAGCCGGCGATCGCCACGGGTGAGTCGGTCGTGATCCAGGACGAGCCGGCTACCAACCGCGGCATTCAACATGACGATCTCGCGCTGCCTTCCGAGCTCGTCCAGATAGGTCGCCAGGACCTCGTGGACCCGGTCATCGTTTGCCCGGTTACATTCGCAGCGCGCAGCGGACCGCTGAGTGGTGTGGACCTGACAGCGCCCTTGGCAAGGCGGTGTGGCTGTGAGCTTGGAGCGGCGTGCGCGCGGAAGCGTGGTGCTCATGGCGATCTCCTGGCATATCTGGGGCGGGGTTGTGATGGATCGCTTCTAAGCGATCACCTGGGACGCAACGGACGTTCATGGACAGGCAAGGAGTTCGCGTATCGGAGCACGAGACCCCTAAGGGGTCTCGAGGTCTGCGGCATCAGTCGTGCGAGGCCGCGAAGTTGGCGCGAAATGGTCAGCGACGGCTCGGGCAGAGCCAGAGCGAGATGTGGCCCTGCCGTCCGCAAGGGCGTTTGAACCATGAGCCGCCAGTGGCAGCAGGTGCGCTGGAGAGAAACGAAGGGGATGTGCAGGTTAGCCCGCCGCCCCCGATGCGATCGGTCTTCCTGAGCGCTGCCCGAAGGATGCAGCCGGGCGACTGCGCGCGCAATCGCAGGCGCTCGGCGCTGTGCCGCACGCCTGCGGCGCAGCTGTCCCTGCGCTGCGCACCAGTTCGACTGCGCCTTGATAACGGCGCCAACTGTGGCCAACTGCGTCTGCGGCCGGGGCGATTGCACACGAGCGAGAGGCGATTGCAAGGCCCAGATCGCGCCAGGATCGGCAGCCCAAGTCACTATCGCGGTCCGGGTTGGGGCAGGCCAAGCAGTGCGGCGAGCGACCGTGTCATCAGACTCCTCTCGCCAGGCCGCTCCTCACCGGCCCCCCACTCTCCAATCTGCGGAGGCACGGCTGGAACCGCGTATACCCCGAGCAGCCCCTCGTGCACATCACGCTCGGCAGCGAAAACGATGCGTTCGCGACCGCTGCAGACCCAGCGATCGGGACGCTCGCCCGCATAGGCACGGCTGGCAAGCAGCAGGCGATCGGCCCGGCGGGCGCACTCGCGCGCCCGCGATCGATCGCGGCAGACGAACACCGCCGTCGGTGTCACGCCATGCCGCCCATAGCGGCGCGTATGGATGGACCAGCCGGTGAGGAAGTGGTCGTAGCGATGGACCTTCGCCTGCCATGCGGGCGCGCCGCAGCGGTCGTCGATCTCAACCAGCAAGTCAACCGGCAAGCGCTTTGCGCCCGGCCGCCCGGAGCTCGCAGCGCCCTCCAGCTCCAGCCTGAGCGCGGGACGCACGGTCTCGAAGCGGTCGACCTCGACCGGTCGCCCGTTTGCATCCAGGCGCAGAAAGTTGTGAGGGACCCTGCCGTCGGGCAGGCTGAGCTGCGCCGGGCCGATCGCCGCGGCGCTCTCGCCGCGGGCCAGCGACGGAGGCAAGATCACGGTACTCGCCGCGGCAGCCCACCGCAGCGCCCCCAGATTCAGCGCTTGCTCAAGCGCAAGCCCCCAGCCGGCGCTGTGCAGGTCGCGTCGGATCGCGGTCAGAGACAGCTCTGCGACAGCCTCTTGCTCGCTCGGACTGACGGGGGTGCGCAGCACCTGCTGGCGTGAGTGCGCAGCCGCCAGCGCGTCGCGGCCGGCCGCGGTGATCGCACAGCACATCGGCGCGCCTCCACCGTCCTGTCCATGGAACTGCAAACGCTCGATCAGGCCCCCATCGGAGAGCCTCTTCAGACGCCGCTGCGTCCCGGTGAGGGCGGTACGCCCTCCATGCCTGCGGTGCAGCTGACTGCTGAGCAGGTGCCTGAAGCAAGTCAGGCTCGCAAGCAGAGCGAGGTCCCGCGCGTCCAGACTGCCGCGCAGGGGTGCGTTGCCATGGGGCACACGACGGGCCCTCGAGCAGCGGTCGAGCGCAACGAGCTCCCTGTAGCCAGCGGCCGCAAGCTCCGGCAGCGGCTCCAGAGTGGCTGAGCGGCCGCTCCGCCCACCGGCGCTTGCTGACGTCACATCGTCTGCGGTCTGGACGTGCAGCTCCTCTACCTCGCACGACCCGGCTCGCGCAGGCGAAACATCGGTCTTCTGGGCGGCCGCCACGGCCACACTCTTCTCAGCCGCCGCCCAGTGCTCAGTGCTCAGATCGTTCAGGTAGCGGCCTCCGCGCTCGCGCTGGCGCTCTGCGTGCCACGCCATCCGCTCCCGATCGATGTGCAAAGGCAGCGTCTGTGCGACGAACGGCGGTTGGCGACCGTCGGGCGTAGTCCAGCTCGCGATCGCATGATGCTTGGGCAGATGCAGACGCGCATCGGGATGCCCGAGCGTCGACAGTCGATCGATCCGCGGACGCACGACGTCGGAGAACTGCGCCATCATCAGACTCGCCGAGTCACGAGCATCCTGGGTCGAGGCCGTGGCGAAATAGACGCGATGGGCGAACAGTCCATCGAGTTGGTCGCGAACCTCGCGCTCGATCCACTGGGCGTCGACTTGCCAGCAGGCCACCGTCTCAAGGCCAGCGGACCGCTTGAGTGCCATCGTCTCGGTGAATCCGCGGTTCAGGACCAGCGGCGCCTCGTCGACCTTGAGCGCCACCGCGACCCTTTGCTCGGCCGCGCAATGATCCTGCTGGCGCGCAAGCGCCGCATCGAGCATCCCGACCAGGAGCTGCATCAGAACGGCGGTGTTGCCGGCGCCCATGCTGCCAAGCGCCCCCCTGACCACAAGCACCTCCTGCCCGCCAATCACCTGCTCGAAGTCGACGCGCAGCGAGTCGTTGAGCAGCACCCGCTTGATCGAGGGCGAGTTCAAGAGGCGTGCCAGCTTGTTCACCGGCGCATCCAGCTTCGCCGTGGTGGTGCTGCGAGCGTCGGCCAGCTGAGCGCTCAGCTCGGCCGTGAAGAAATCGGAAATCTCCTTCAGCTCGGGCAGCTCTCGCACGCGCGCTCCCACCCGGGCTCGGTAGGCGTAGCCCTCCGGCCCCACCGAAAGCAGCCGCGCCGCGTCCCACAGCGTCGATCTGCGGTCGTAGGCGAGCACGGCGATGATCGCGTTGCGCAGATAGCGGTCTGAAGAAGCCCTGATGTCGGCGTCGCTGAAGAGCTGCTTGAGCGCGCCGACGACGTAGTCGGCGATCACGTCGGCAGGCGCATCGACTGCGAGCGGGTTGAAGCCGCAGGTCGGATGAGCGAAGTCGAGCAGCGTGCAGGTCCGCTCCTGTGGCACATTGCTGAGCGCAGCGTCTGCGGCGTCCCCCTTCGGGTCCAGGAGGATCACCGCACAGCGTGTGCGAACCATGTCCTCGATCATCGAGGCCACGAGATAGCTGGTCTTGCCCTGCTCCACGGTCCCCACGACCGCGGTGTTTTGGCGGCGCAGCGCCGGGTGGATGCCAACCGCCCCCTCGGAGTCCCGAAGCGTGCCCAGACCGCTCGCCGGCCGCATGATCGCCGCGGGCGCAGGCGCGACCGGAATTTGGCATCGGTGAAGCGGGACACTCAGGAAGTCGAGCGAGGGCAGGTGCCACATGGCCGCGAGCTCGGTGGAGGCGAACGCACCCTTGCGCTTGTCCGGCAACGGGTTGCCCTCTCCTCTGATCACCCGCTCGCGGTAGATGCCGAGCAGACCATGACGAATCGTCGTTCCGCGCTCAACCAGCCGGTTCTCGGCCACCTCTGCCCGCAGCGCGGAGGCGATCCGCTCGCAGGTGCTGCGGTCGCCTGCGATCACGCGCACGTCGACGAAGAACAGCGGACGATGCTGGACGTTCAGTCCGCCAAGCAGCTCGGCGTCCTGGACCATCGAGCGGTCGAGCCTCGGCTCCAGCACACCCTCTCCGCGCTCGCGTGAGATGCGGTGCTCGTGTCGTCTGTAGAGGCGCCTGGCATGTCGCTCGAAGCCGATCGACGCCGGCGTCATCGCAAGCTGCACGAACGCCGGACTGCCGCTTGCCGCAAGCGTGCGCAACAGACGATTCATGAACGGATCCCGGTCATGCTCGAAGCGGTCGATCGCCTTGACCCGGTTGATGAACAGCCGCTCCTTCTTCAGCCGCAGCAGCACGGGTGGCGGGCCGACCAGCGCGACCGGAGACTCCAAACGACAGTTCGGATAAGCGGCGCGCAATGCGGCGAGCACCATCTCTTGCGCCTCCCGCGGGCAGCAAACCGCAAGCCACGCCTGCTTCCCCATGTGCGCCTCCAGCGCGATCGAGGGCTGGCCGCCAAGCAGCCGGCGCCACCAGCGGCGCAGCAGCCGCTTGTGCAGCGTCTCGAACATGGCGACGATCGCATCCGCGCTGGCGTCCTCGCCGCGGTATGGCAGCACCCGCAGCCTCACATAGCGCCGGTCCCGGCGCCGGGACGCTCTGCTGAAGCAGAGCGCCAACCCCAAAATAGCCGGCACCGCGACTGCCGGCAGCAGCTCCAAGTGTCCGGCAAGCAACTGCAACGGCGAAGCTCCGGCTGGCATCTCGTATGCAAATCCGACGAGCGTTGCGCGCCCGGGACGCTCGCGCCGGCGCCTGGCGCGGCCCGCAGCCTCCTCCGCCGCTAGGAGCCCGGGTCAGTAACGCGTCCTCGCCGTCGACTAACGGCGCGGCACGGGAGCGATGAGGACTACGCCTCCCGGCTCCCGGGTGAGCGTCGGGTGTCCGGTCCTCATTTAGAGTGTCCCGCGAGCCTGCTGGCTGCTGCTTTTCGCCGCTCGCGCTCAGGTTGCGCCGACCAGGGCGAGTCCGCCGGCGCGGTGGAGCTTGAGCAGGTTGTGGATCGCGCAGTGGAAGCGCCATTGGGCGCGGGCTGCGTGCTTGCCACGCAGCAGCAGCCGCCGCGCGTCCTGGACGGTGTGCATCTGGCCGAACACCGGCTCGACGATCGCCTTGCGTCGGGCGTAGACGGCGTGCCCGTCCTTGGTTTTCAGCTTGCGTGCCATGCGCTGCTTGGGGGTCGCGTTCTTCGGTATCGGCCCGCGTGGCGCGGGCGCGGGCGGCTCTGAGCGCTTGAAGCGGCCGGTCGCGATGAACGGATCAAGGCCGTGAGCGGCGGTGATCGTGACGTTCTCCTGGGAGAAGTAGCCGGCATCCGCGGTCAGCGCCGCACCCTCCGGTAGCTCGCCACCGACCGCGTCGAGGTTCTCGGCGAGCTGGTCAAGCGCCGGCTCGAGCTGCTCGGCATCGGGCGCCTGATCGCAGAGCTCGGCCGCGAGGATCACCTGCGTCTGGGAGTCCACGAGCGCCTGGCCGTTGTAGCACTGGTGAAAAGAACCGTCAGAGGTCTTCATGATCTTTGACTCGGGATCGGTGAAGTTGCGCTGCGCTTTGGGCTTCGGCGCGAATGGATCGCGTCCGCTCGGCGGGCGCCGGGGCTTCTTGCCCTGTGCCCGCATCTCAGCGCGGCGCGCCTTCTCGCGCTCGGCGGCCTCAGCCTCAAGCGCCGCCTTGGCCTCGCGGATCACCTCGAGGCGCTGCTCGCGCCGACGCAGCTCCCGCGGCAGCTCATCGCCGCGATGCTCAGGACCGAAGCGCTCGTCCTCCTCGGCGTCGGTGCGCTCGGCCTCGGCCAGCAGCGCGTCGACGTTCTTGCGCAGCGCGGCGATCTCGCCCTCGAGCTGGACCTCCTTCTTGACCATCCGCTCGTAGCTCATCGCCTTGTGCCGAGACGCGTTCGCGCGCAGCTTGGTGCCATCCAAAGCGAGTGTTCCCAGCCCGATGAGCCGTGCCTGCTTGCACAGCCTCAACGCCTGCACGAACAGCTCTGAGAGCGCCTCCAAGTGACGTGCCCGAAACCGCGCGATCGAACGATAATCCGGGTGCTGGCCGGCGCACAGCATCCGCGCCGCCACATCGCGATAGCTCGCCGCCTCCAGCTTGCGCGAGGAGGCCACCCCGCCCGCGTAGCCGTAGATCAACAGCTTGAGCATCAGTCGCGGGTCATATGGCGGGTAGCCCCGCTCCTCCTCATAGGCCGCATAGATCGGCGAGAGGTCCAGCGCCGACTCCACCAGATCTGAGACGAAGTGCGCCAGATCGCCCTCCGGCACCCACTCAGAGAGCACCGGCGCCATCAACAGCACCTGATCGGGGTCATACGCCCGGAAGGTCTTCTCTTCGCCCGCCGCCCGGCGCTCGCCAACTACCGCCGACGCCTGCACCTCCACCAGCCGCTCCTGCGTCACCGCCGACATGACAACCTCCGCGTCGAGAACAACGGAATCGTCTTAAATCCGCCGGACGCCACCGCGACGGTTACTGACCCGGGCTCCTAGCGGAAGGTCATCCTCAGAGCGGCCTGGCCGCTCGCTCGACCGCCTTGCCGCGATCGGTCAGGCGCCATTCGTTGCAGGCGCCGTGGCGCTGACCAGCGCCCGTATTGCTCAGCAGCTCCAGACGCTCCAGACGCGCCAGGAGCTTCGACATCTGCCCCTGGTCGGCGATCCCTGCGCCCTCGGCCACCTCACGGTTGCTGGCACCTGAATGCTCGCCTATGAAGGACAGGACCCGCATCGTCCGGTAGGTAAGCCTCATGTCGAGGCCACCAAGCGGATCTGCGCGCGACTCTGGCTTGCGTCTGCGGCCTTTGGGCCCAGGCCGCGAGAGCTCTTCGCCGGCCGCCCTGCTGCCCTTGTAGGGCAGCACGATCAGGCTCATGATCGGACCCAGGAGGTTGACGAGCGGCCCGTGGTCAGCTTCGAGCAGGCGCGAATGGACCACCGTGAAAGCCGCGCCCACGACGCCTTCAACGGCGATGTCCGCGGGCTGCCCCTTCTTGAGACGGGGCCGTCTGTCCCCTCGCGCCTCTCCTTCGGCGACAACTCGCTTCAGCCGCTCGATCACCTGCGCGCGGCTTTCGAGCACCCGTGGCCCCGCGCCGAGCGCCTCAACCACGCATATGCGAGCGAGTGCGGGCTGCTCGTCCATGAAGCCAAGCATCGCCAGCAGCCCGGCGCGTACGCCGTCACGCCAGTTGGCCTGCTCGGCGTAGGCGCCGTCCGCGAGTGCGCCAAGGCGCTCGACGGTCTCGTCGAAGACGGCGAGGAAGCAGTCTTCACGGTCCTCGAAGAGGTCGTAGAAGGTCTTGCGCGAGACCTTCGCCCGTGCGATCACCTGCGCGACGGTCAGCCGGGCGTACCCGACCTCCTGCACCACGTCGACGGTCGCGCCGAGCAGGCGTCCACGCTGGATCTCCGCCACCTGCACGCGCGGCATCGTTCGCGGCCCTGGCCGCAGCCTTTGCATAACCCGGGTCCTATCGGTCTCGGCTATCGCCATCTAGGTCGCTCTGCCTCATTTGTGTTGATTTCGGACATCCGTGCAGTTCATCTCACCGCGGCATCGCAATTCTCATGCACGAAGACGTGGGAATCCGGGCCTTGCTCTCACATAGCTTGGCCGGTGAAGCGCTTGGAGTCGAGCCGTGTCTCCAACTCGGGCGCCCGCGTGCCATTTTACGGCTCTGCAGAGCGCAAAAACGGCTTGACTACAAGAGACTGGCCCCCGGTCGCCCACGAGTGCGTTCACCTGGTGCCGCATGAGGAGGCGGACAGTCACCCGGCGCACGTGTGAAACACGGTTAACCTTTTCGGACGCCCAACGGCATTGCGTCGGCGATGCACGGCACGCTCAGACGATGCGCCACCAGCCGGTCTCTCGTGGTTTGCGAGCGACCTCGATCCCGACTCCGCGAGCGCGGCTCCAGCAGGGGCCGCGCTCGAGCCGGAGCCGCGATGCGGATGAGAGGACTCGAACCTCCACCTGGTCACCCAGACACGGACCTGAACCGTGCGCGTCTACCAATTCCGCCACATCCGCCAGCGTGGCCCCGACAGTATCGCATCGGCGGCGAAGCGGCTCGTCCGGCGTGCAAGGCCCCTCGACCGCCGGTTTGGAGGTCGGGCGCCGGGTCTTGGCGGGCCCGCTTTGCTAGCCTCAGGCCTCAGAAAGCGCGCCGCCATCGTCTAGGGGACTAGGACGCCGCCCTCTCACGGCGGTAACACGGGTTCGAATCCCGTTGGCGGTACTTCCGGAGCTGCAGATCGTGCTCGCCGGCTCAGCTCTCTGCTGTCAGGCCGAGGATCAGCTGCGCCGCCTCCAGCGGCACGTCGAGCTGCGGACAGTGGCCCACGCCGTCCAGCACCACCAAATCGGCGTTCGGCAGCCAGTCTTCTCGGAAGCGCGCTGCCGCGCCCGGCCACTGCAACAGCCTGTCATCGGTGCCCCACACGATCCGCACGGGGCAGTCGATGCGCTGCGCCTCCAGATCCCAGCCCTCATGCAAAGCGTGGTCGATCAGCATGTCCGCGGCCTGACACCCGACCACCCCCCGCATCTGGTGTGCAAGCAGATCCACCGGGATGTGCTCGAAGTTGACGGTCGTGAACTGCGTCGCATTACGTCTACCCTCGGTCGTGGCGAGGATCGCGTCTATGTGCGGCTCGGCTGCCCTCAGCAGCTCCTGGGTGCTCCTGAAATGCTCCAGCGTGTCCTTGTAGGACTCATCCCCCTGAGCCCAGCCGCCCGCAGGCGCAAGCACGACGACGCTCTGGGCCAGGCCGCGCGCGGCCAACTGCAGCGAAATGTACCCGCCGAGCGAGTTGCCCACTATGTGGGCGCTGGCGAAGCCCGCCTGGGCCATCGCCTGCTGGGCAGCGTCTGCCAGCGTCGTATCGCTGATCTGGCCCTCGATCGCAGGGCCGCCGGCGTGGCCGGCAAGCGTCAGAGCGAGGACCTCGTGCCGGTCTTCCAAGGCGGGCAGCACCAGCTCCCAGGTGCGCCAGGTGTCCGTGAAGCCGTGGATGCACACGAGCGGGGGGCCTGAGCCGCCGCGATGAGAGGCCGTGAAGCTCGCCGACATGCGCCAGACGCTACCGGCACGGCGCACTGCGCGCAAACTCGTGCGGGCCCACCCCATCTGCCACTCTCTGCAAGCATGCGCCGGTGTGTCAGGCAAAGACAATCGCACGGAGCCGGGCGCGCGCCAGGATCTCGCGGAGCTCCTGCGGCGTCGTGAGCTGACCGAGGACGCGGCCAGGTCCGATGCGGTGCAGCGTCGTCATGCCACGGGTGGACGGACGGCCCGCGAGAACATCGAAGAACTCGTCGATCCAGGGAGCTTCGTGGAGTACGGGCGCTTTGCGATCGCCGCGCAGCGCATGCGACGCGACGTCGACGAGCTGATCGAGCGGACGCCTGCAGACGGCCTTGTCGCCGGCATCGCGACGATCAACGAGCGGCAATTCGGCAAGCGGAGCTCCTGTGCTGTGCTCGCCTACGACTACACGGTGCTGGCAGGCACCCAGGGCGCGCTCGGTCATCGCAAGAAGGATCGGCTCTTCGAGCTGATCGAGCGGCTGCGGCTGCCGACCGTCTTCTTTGCCGAGGGAGGCGGCGGGCGTCCCGGAGACACCGACTTCCCGGTCGTCTCGGCGCTGGACGTGCGCGCTTTCGCGCTTTGGGCGGGCCTCTCTGGCGTGGTCCCACGGATCGCGATCGTCAATGGTCGCTGCTTTGCGGGCAACGCGATGATCGCCGGCTGCTCCGATCTGATCGTGGCGACCAGGAACTCCTCGCTCGGGATGGGCGGCCCCGCGATGATCGCCGGCGGCGGTCTTGGAGAGGTGGACCCGGACGAGGTCGGTCCGGTCAGCGTGCAGGAGCCAAACGGCGTGATCGACCTGCTCGTGCAGGACGAGTGGGCGGCGGTGGCAGCCGCCAGGCAGCTCGTGGGCTACTTCCAGGGCGAGCTGGCTCCCGGGCGAGCCGCGGACCAGAGCCTCCTACGCGAGGCGGTGCCGGAGCGTGAGCGCCGCGCTTATGACGTGCGCCCAATCGTGAGCACGCTCTGTGACGAGGGCACCGTGATCTTTCTGCGTGAGCGTTTCGCGCCAGAGATGATCACCGCGCTTGGACGCATAGAGGGACGGCCGATCGGGCTGATCGCCAACAACACCATGCACATGGCGGGGGCGATCACGAGCACTGCCGCCGACAAGGCCGCCCGCTTTATTCAGCTCTGCGACGCCTTCGACTTCCCTGTCGTCTCGCTGATCGACACGCCCGGGATCATGGTCGGGCCAAAGGCCGAGGCGAGCGGCCTCGTGCGCCACGCCTCGCGGCTGATGATCGCCGGCGCGTCGATGCGCGTCCCGATCGTGGCAGTGATCCTGCGGCGCGCCTATGGTCTCGGCGCGCAGGCGATGGCTGCAGGCAGCATGCACGAGCCGCTTCTGACGCTCGCGTGGCCAAGCGCCCACCTCGGCCCGATGGGCCTTGAGGGCGCGGTCAGGCTGGCGTTGCGCAAGGAGCTCGAGCAGATCGAGGATGAGCAGGAGCGCGAGCGACGCGTTGCGGAGTTGACCGCCGCCGCGCAGCGCAACGCCAAGGCGCTGAACGCCGCGAGCCTGTTCGAGATCGACGACGTGATCGACCCTGCGCAGACGCGTGCGGCGATCGCGGCCAGCCTCACAGCCGCGGCTACACGGCCACGCAGGCGAGGCCGGCGGTCGAGGTTCGTGGACAGCTGGTGAGCGAGGCAGCACAGCCGATGAGACAGGAGCCCGATCCACGCAGCCGCGCTCGTGCCCGCTGGCTGCGCGCCGCGGTTCTGCTGGAGCCGCCGGGGGCGCACCGCATCGACGAACTGCGTGTCGAGTGGCGGCGCCTGTTCGCCGAGGCCTTCGGGACGTTCCTGCTGGTGCTTGTCGCGGCGGGGGCACCCGTGGTCGACGTCGTCAGCCACGGTGCCATCGGCCGGGTGGCTGCAGTCAGCGCGCCGGGCCTGATGGTGATGGCGATCATCCTCTTCATGGGTGGGGTCTCCGGCGCGCACCTGAACCCGGCCGTCACGATCGGCTTCACGCTGCGCACCGACTTTCCCTGGCGCCGAGTGCCGGGCTACGTGGTGATGCAGCTTCTCGGCGCGACGCTTGCGTGCCTGTTCTTGCGCGGCGTCTTCGGCAACGTCGCCGGACTCGGCGCGACCGAGCCGGGCGCGGGCATCGCGGGCTGGCAGGCGATGCTGATCGAGCTCGTGCTGACCGCCGGGCTTCTGAGCACGATCCTGGGCACCTCCTCCAGGGCGCAGAACGTGGGACCGCTGTCGGCGCTGGCGATCGGTGGCTACATAGCGCTGGCCGGCCTGTGGTCGAGCCCGATCAGCGGCGCCTCGATGAACCCAGCGCGCTCATTCGGCCCCGATCTGGCGCGCGGAGATTTCTCGGGATTCTGGATCTATCTTGTGGGCCCGCTGGCGGGAATGCTGCTGGCCGTAGCCGTCGCGTGGGTGCTGCGCGGCCCTGGTGGAGGCGCAGCAGCGTCGGCGAGGGGCAGGCTGCGCGAACGGCTGCGCGAGATCTGACCGGCGCTGTCAAAAAAGAGACCGCCGGCGCAAGGCCGGCGGTCTCTTATACGGCTTCAAATCTCGGTCGGCCAGACCTAGCGGCCGATGCCGTGACGCTCACGCCGAGCGACTACGCGCAGCGAAACGCCTCCGGCGATGAGCAGCAGCAGCCCTGCGCCAACCACCCAGCGCAGATCGAGGCCGGTGAAGGGCAGCGCTTTCGCAGTCGCCACTTCTTTAGCCGGCGCCACTTCTTTAGCTGGGGCTACTTCTTTTTCCGGCGCCACTTCTTTTTCTTTGGCCGGAGCTACTTTTTTTTCGGCCGGAACTTCCGGTTTCTGGCTATAGCCGGTTTCGGTGCTCGATGTGGTCGTGGTGGTGCTCGTTTCGACTGCGAGCACGGGCATCGCGGAGAAGGCGATCACGATCAGCGAGAGCGACAGGGCCGCGATGAGGAAGCGCAGCCCCCGGCGCGCGCCGCCACGACGTGGCCTGCCCAGGGCCGTGACTTCGTTCGAGGTCATTACTACCTCCCAGTGTTCGGGTTGGGTGCCGATGATCTCGGGCCAAAGGCCCTTCTCATGCGACCCTGCTTCTTCTGCGTATCAAAGTGTACGCAGAATCTCATACGGAAGTTCGTGTCGCAGAGCTCATACCCTGCTCGGAGCCGAGCTTCACGCGTCCTTGCAGGGTGCCCTCGCCCAGCTTCGCACGCAAGACCTTCTTGTCGAACTTGCCCACACTGGTCTTCGGCACCGCTTCGATGAAGGCGAACTCGTCGGGTAGCCACCACTTCGCCACTCGCGGACGCAGGTGCTCCACCAGCTCCTCGGCGGTGACCGCGGAGCCCTCGCGCAGGACCACGCAGCAGAGCGGCCGCTCGGCCCACTTCTCATCCGGCTTGGCGATCACCGCAGCCTCCAGCACGTCGGGGTGCGCCATCACCTCGTTCTCCAACTCCACCGAGGAGATCCACTCTCCGCCGGACTTGATCACGTCCTTGGCCCTGTCGGTGATCTGCAAAGACGCATGCTCGTCGGCGCAGGCGATGTCGCCTGTGCGAAGCCAGCCGCCGTCGAACTTCTGCTCGCCGCTTGGATCCTTGTAGTAGGCAGCGGCGATCCACGGGCCGCGCACCTCGATCTCCCCAGTGGAGACGCCGTCGAATGGCACCTCGACGCCGTCATCGCCGACCAGGCGCATCTGCACCCATGGCAGCGGGGTGCCCTGTCTGGCGCGGGCCTCCCAATAGGCGTCCTGCGACGCCTGTCCTGAATCGGCGGCCGGCAGCGGGCGCGAATAGGTTGCCACCGGGCTTGTCTCGGTCATGCCCCACGCCTGATGGATGCGCACGCCGTGGCGCTCCTGGAAGTCCTTCATCAGCTGCTTGGGCACGGCTGAGCCCCCGCAGGCGCAGTTGGTCAGGGAGCTGAGGTCGACCTCGTGCTCATCGGCGTAGCGCAGCAGGTCGGCGAAGATCGTGGGCACGCAGCCCATGATCGTGGGACGCTCGCTTTCGATCAGCTTCGCAAGCGGCTGCGCCTGCAGAAAGCGGTCGGGCATCACCAGGTCGGCGCCGCAGAGCGAGGCTGCATGCGGGATGCCCCAAGCGTTGGCGTGGAACATCGGCACGACCACAAGCGCACGATCGGTGCAGCGCAATCCGAGCGCGTCGCTCATCAGCGAGGCGGTCGAGTGCAGGCAGACCGAGCGATGCGAGTAGAGCACGCCCTTCGGGTTGCCGGTCGTACCGCTGGTGTAGCAGAGCGCGGCCGCCTGGCGCTCGTCGAGATGCGGGTAGTCGAAGCGCCCCTCCCCCGCCTGCTCCAGAAGCTGCTCGTAGGAGAGCGCACCGGGCAGCTTTGCCAACTGCTCCGGCTCGACCTCGCCATCGCTCATCACCACGTAGCGCCGCACGCAGGAGACCTCCCGCGCAATCGGCGCCAGCACGTCGATCAGCGAGTCGTCGACGAATACGACCTTGTCCTCGGCGTGACTGACGATGTAGACGAGTTGCTCGGCGAACAGCCGCACGTTGAGTGTGTGCAATACCGCACCCACGCATGGGACGGCCATGTAGAGCTCAAGGTGGCGCTGGTTGTTCCAGGCGAAGGTGGCGACCCGATCGCCGTCCCCCACACCAAGCTGCCCGAGCACGCGGGCGAGACGGTCCACGCGCTTGCAGACCTCGCCGAAGCTCGCCGTCTGCGTCCCGCTGTCAGTGAGCGTCGTCACCTTCGCGTCCGGATGGACATCCCGCATCCGATGCAGCATGTGGTGCAGGGTGAGCGGATAGTCCTGCATCAATCCTTCGAGCATCTTCAGTCCCTTCGTCTCCTTGGATGACCCGCCTGTTCCTCGGCGTTCGAGACTACATCCATTGCCGCCCTTCCCTCAAGCGCCTCGCCGCTAGCGGCGAGGGGTGCGCTGCGCGGAGCGGGTCGGACGGCGCGGGCGCAGCGCCGGCTGCATTTCGCGCTCGCGCGGCCGCAGCCCGCGGTAGACGCCGAGCGTCTTTGCAGCAACGTCGCTCCAGTCGAAACGCAGCACGTGCTCGGAGGCCTCTGCGACCAGCCGGTCGCGCAGCGCGTTGTCGACCAGCAGCCGCTCAATCATCACACCGAGGTGCTGCGGGTCGCCGCCGTTGAAGCGCAGACCGACGCGCTCGCCAGCCGGCACCACCTCACGCAGCCCGCCGGTGTCGGCCACGATGCAGGGGCAGCCGGATGCCATCGCCTCCAGAGCCACCAGCCCGAATGGCTCATAGATGGAGGGCACAACGCAGAGGTCGGCGATCCGGTAGAGCGAATGCAGCGCGTCATCCCCAATCCAGCCCAGGAACTTGCCGTGGACATCCAGCCCCAGCCGCTCGGCCTGCGCCTTCAGCTCCGCCTCGTGCGTGCCGCTGCCGGCGACCACAAACCGCACCCCCGAGACTTTCTCGATCACCCCGGGCAGCGCGTCGAGCGCGTGCTGAAACCCCTTCTCGTAGACCAGGCGGCCCACCAGCAGCACCAGCCGCTGCTCGGGCTGCGCGAACTCCAGGCGCAGCGCCTGCAGGTCGTCCACCGGCTGCAGGTCGCTGGGGTCGATCCCGTTCGGGATCACCGCGACCCGGCTCTCGTCTATGTCAAAGACGTCCGCGACGTGGCCGCGCATGTAGTGCGAACAGACGATCACCGCATCCGCGTGAGAAGCCATCCAGCGCTCCACGCCGTGGATGTGGGACTGCGGCGGTTTGTCCACCCACCCCTGGTGGCGGCCGTGCTCGGTGGCGTGAATCGTGGTCACAAACGGGACAGAGAGCGAGCGCGCAAGCTTGTCCGAGACGTTTGCGACCAACCAGTCGTGCCCGTGCACGACGTCGTAGGAGTGTGCGGCGGCGAGCTGCGTGCCGACGGCGAACATGTCCTCGTTCATCTGCTCCACCCACGCCACGAAGCGGTCGAGATCGCGCGGCCACTCCGGCTCGCGGACCCGATGCACGTTGACTCCGCCGCGACATTCGGCCGCGGGCGAGCGCTCGCCGCCGCGTGTGAGCACGTCCACCGTCAGACCCTGATGCACGAGCTCCTCGGAAAGCTTGCGCACGTGTCTGGCGAGGCCGCCCTCTATCACCGGCGGATACTCCCAGCAGATGATCAGCGCACGGCTGGTCACCCGCGGCACCCTATCTCCCTGGCGAACCAAACGCGTAGCGGTCGCTATCCGGAAGCCTCGACGCCGCCCTGCGCAGCCAGATCCGCCAGGGCGCTGTGCGAGCCGGGAGCGATGTGCAGCGCCCCTTCGGGCTCTGTGGTGCTCTCTCGACCACGAGCCCTGGCGGAGGCGACCACCGCAATCCGGCCCATCCTGCCGGCAAGCGGGAGGCCGGCGGCGATCACCGCTGCAAGCGCAAGGAACGCGGCCAGCGGCTCGTGCACGAGCGCCTGAACGATCAGGGCGACCACAAGCCCCCCGAGGTTGCCGGCCAGCCACACGATCGCGCCGGCGCTGCCGGCGGCCGGCCCAGCCAGCCGCTCGGCCAGCGTGAGGATCACCGGCAGCGCGGGCAGCAGGAAGACGCCCATCACCACCAGCGCCGCTGCCCTGGCGCCCAGCGCGGGCAGCACGCCCAGCGCGACGCTGCCGAGCATTCCGACGATCACGACCGCGTAGGTGAAGCCCCGCTCGGAGTGTGTGCGCTCGACCAGTGGCGGGATCAGCGCACAGCCGGCCACGCCCGCGATGATCATGCCGACCAGCAGCGCACCGGCGAGCGTTTCAGAGACGCCGGAGGGATGCAGCAGCGTCTGCAGCCATGTCGCGAGCGCCACGAAGGCACCGAAGCCGAGGAACGCGAGCAGGCACAGCGTGCGGATCTCCGGCTGGCTCCAGAGCATCCGCGCCGCGCCACGCTCGATCCCCGCCCGCTCGCTCGCGGGCGCCCCAGGCCTGCGCAGCGAGAGCGCCATCCAGAGTGCTGCCAAGACGGCCACCGCGGCCTCGATCGAGAGCAGCAGCGTCAGGTGCGAGGCACCGAGCGCAGGGCCGAGCAAGAGCGCGATCAGCATGCCCAGAAAGCCCGCTGCTGAGGCGACAGCGATGCCACCTGCACGGTCCTTCGGTTGCAGGTACTCGCCCGCGAGCTTGCTTACAGCGCTCATCACGACCGGCTGAGCGACGGCGACGAGCGCCTGGCCGGCGAGCGCGAAGGCAAAGCTGTCGCCCCCCAGCCGCAGCAGCCCTCCCGCCGCTACGACCCCGCCGGCGGCAGCCAGTGACGGCCGAAACCAGCGGTCCAGCAGCGCGCCGGCCGGGATCGCCAGCACCACGTAGAGCAGCGGGAATATCTCCGACAGCCACCCGATGGCCGACACCGAGACGCCGTAGCGGTGGGCGGTTTCAGTCGTTATCGGCGCATAGGTCAGCCACAGCGTCTGTGTGATTGCTGCGACCGCGCCGTAGGCGGCAACGATGCCCCAACCGCGACCCTTTGCCCCTTGCATGCCACGGGTTTATCACCTGGAGAGGGATGGAGTCTGCCGCTGCCGTCCACGGCCAGGCCGTGGACGGCAGCGCGTGCCGGTGCCAGACGAGCTTGGTGCGGCGGCCGCGCCCGCGATTCCGGCAACTGCGCCGGTGACGCCAAGCGCTGCCACGACGAGCGCCGCCTTTATCTTCATCGAACCTCTCATGCGTTTGCGATACCTCCTGTTTTGGTGACTGTTCAGGTCGCTGGTGGCGTGTCAGGTGCTGGCGGCGGCCGGTAGCCATGGGGCGTGGTCGGTGAGGCGGGCGAGCGCGTCGAGTATGTCGCGGCTTTGCTTGCGGGTGGTGCTGATGTAGGCGCGTAGCGCGAAGAAGCGGTCAGCGCCGGCGGTTGTGCGCCAGCTGCCGGAGATCTTCTGCTGGATCTTGATCATTCGGATGTCGCGCTCGACGAGGTTGTTGTCGAATGGGACTTGGAACTGGTGGGCGAAGCGCAGGATCTGCTCGCGGTCGCGGTCCAGGCGGGTGAGCAAGTTGCGAGCGGGGGTCTGTTTGATCACGCCGCGCTTGCCGGTCGGGATCGTGCCCGGCGGGTTGTCGTGGTTGGCGCTCGCGATGATCTGCTGGTAGGCGGCGCGGTAGCTGGCCAGCACCGACGGATCCAGCCAGTCTTCGCCGGCTGTTTTGGCAGCCTTGACCTCCTCGTGCAGGGCGCGCAGCAGCGCGTCGATCTGGCGGGCCCACGACTGCGTTTCGGGGTGCTGCTCGATGACTGCCAGCAGCTCGCGCAGGTGATGGGCATTGCACAGCGCATGTGTCACGTCGGTGTAGGAGCGGTACTGAGGCCAGCCGTCGTGGACGGCGATTCCACGAAAACGCGGCATCACGCCGGTGTGGTCGATGCCCTCGGTGCCGCGCCGGTCATGTAGCGCATAGAACGTCAACGTCTCGGTGCTGGCGCAGTGAAGCCAGCGGCCGCGGCCAGCAACACGTGCGCCGGTCTCGTCGAAATGCGCGACCGGCGAGGCGATGATCTGCTTGTGCACCACATCCAAGAACTCATCAAGATCCTCGGCACCATCAGCGACGAACGCGACCAGCGTCGCGGGCGATAGCGGCGCCCCGAGCCAGTCTGAGAGCAGCCGCGCGGCACGCTGGTAGGGCAAGTGCTGCACGGCGATCAGGTAGATCCCCAGGGCGCGGATTTGCGGCCCGTACTGCGCCGGCGCGCCGACCCCAGCCGGGAAATCGGCGCATGTCACGTGCCCGCAGGCGCAGCGGCGCCGCTGGGCACGATGCTCGGTCACGAGGAGACGCACCGGTGGGAGGTCGAACACCTGGCGCGCCTCCTCGCTGACCGGCTCGCCGTCCGTGAGATCGCCGCCGCAGCCGTCGCAGCTCACCGGCACATGCATGATCACCGAATCCGGACGCTCGACGCGCTGCAGATGACGACCCTCGTGACCGGGCTGACCGCCCTGCTTGCGACCCGACCGGCGACGCAGGCTCTTCGGCGCCGGCGGCTTTGCCAGCCCATCAGACGACGGCGGCCGCGACGAGTTGCGCGAATTCGCCGACAGCCGCGCTTGAAGCTCCGCGACCTCAGCGCGCAGATCGACGATCAGCGCGGCCTGCTCGACGACCAGCGCCTCAAGATCATCCCGCGACAGCCGACCCGACGACACATAACAACGTTCGCGACCAGACCCCCACCCCCTGCCGCGACCTGAACAGTCACCTGTTTTGAGGGCTTTTGCCTTCATCTGTGATGATCCAAGCGATCGCTTAACCGGTGGCCACCTGGAGGCTGGGAAAGCGCCCATAGCTGCCTGAGAGCGCTCTCAGGATCTGCCGAGAGCCAACCGCCTGCTACTCCTCCTGCCCGGCGGCGCGCCGCTTCAGCCATTCGCCGAGCTGGTCCATCGCCTGCTGAGCCGACTCGCCCGCGTCCTTGAAGAAGCTCGCAAAGCGCTCTCCATAGTGAAGCGCGGCATCGCCGGCCTGCGCTCGCGGATCGACCGGCTCACCCCGCCGCAAGTACTCCCCGCCGACGATGCGGTCGTAGTCACCGCCCCGCACCCACTCCATCAATTCGTGCACGCGCCGCACCGGCAAACCGTGAGTCACGTTCAGATCCAGTGAGAGGCGCGAAAGGCGTTCGAGGATGTTGCCCTTCTCGCGATAGTCGGTGGCTTGGCGCATGAAGGCGTCGAGATCCAGCCGCTCCGCGGCAGCCCCGCCGGCGAGCACCATCAGCGCTCTGCACATCGCCAACGGATCTCTGGTTGCAAGCGCCGCAGCGCGATCGCAGCTCAGCTCGCTGGCGCGGTGCCACTCAAGCAGCGCAGCCCTGACCGGCATCAGGCCGACCGGAAGCCTTGCAGCGCCTCCGATCCGCAGCAGGATCAGAAGCGCGGTGCGATAGAGCACGTGATCGGAGAGCACGTGGCCAGCCTCGTGCGCGAGCACCGCCGCGTGCCCGTCCTCGTCGAGCAGCCCGACCAGGGCGGACTGAATGACGACCATCGGGCGCCCGGAGCCGATCGTCATCGCGTTCGGGTAGGGGGCGGTCGTGAGATAGAGCTCGGGCGCGGGCTCTATGTCCAGCGTCTTGTAAGCACGCAGATGCGCGTGCCAGAGCTCCGGCAGCTGGTCCTCACCGATGCGGACGCTGGCGCCGAGCAGGCTCTGGCGCAGAGCGCGCTCGTAGCCGAGCTCGATCAGCTTGCGCACGACGGTGTCCAGGTGCGGGATCGCGGCGAGCGCGGCCGTGGCGGCGCGATCGGCCGGGTGTTCGTAGGCCTTGGGTGAGATGTCCTGCAGTCGGTAGCCCTCTGCCAGCTGACCCATCGTGCCTCCTTCGCCGCGGTGTGGAGTGACGCTCGCACAGATGATCGCGCAACCGGCGCGATCGGCGCTGCGGGCGAGCCGATCGTGCGCATCGGCACCTGAGCTGTCCGTCCGTGCCGTGTTGGACCATGCCGGCCCTTGGCGAGCGGATCGACATCACTGCGCGCCTGGCAGGCACAGGCGCTGGCACTGCTTGACGATTGGCAGGAGGGACCTTTCCTGCTCTCCGCAGCGCCGGGCGCCGGAAAGACCAGACCGGCACTGGAGCTTGCGCGGCGTCTGATCGGCATGCGCTCGATCGACCGCGTCGCGGTGCTCTGCCCGACAGCGCCGTTGACGCGCCAGTGGGCCTCTGCGGCGGCCACGCTCGGCGTCCAGCTGCAGCCCGACGCGCCCGGCGCGCGGCCGCCGCGCGACTTCCACGGCGTCTGTGTCACCTACGCGCGCGTGGCCGCCGACCCGGCCTCGTGGGCCGGCGACGTCACCGCGCGCACGCTCGTGATCGCGGATGAGGCCCACCACCTCGGGGAGGAGCTGGCCTGGGGCACCGCCTTCCAGGCGGCGTTCTCAGGCGCTCCGCGCTGGCTGCTGCTCTCCGGCACCCCGTTTCGCTCCGACGCCACCCCGATCCCGGGCGTGAGCTATGACTCCGAAGGGCTCGCGGAACCTGACTTCTCCTACACCTATGCACAGGCCGCCGCCGAGGGCATTTGCCGGCCCGTCGCGTTCGTCGCCTTCGACGGCAGCCTCTCCTGGCGCAGCGGCGAGGATGTGATCGAATCCTCCTTCGAGACGGTGCTGAGCACGCGCGAGGCGAGCCGGCGCTATCGCACCGCGATCTCCACCGAGCTGCCGGAGGGGCTGCCGCGGATCTTGCGCGAGGCCGACGAGCGACTGCGCGCGCTGCGATCCGATGGCCACCGCGACGCCGGCGCGCTCGCCGTGGCCGCCGACGCCGCGCATGCGCGGGAGATCTCAAAGCTGATCGCTGCCGCGACCGGCCGCTCACCGGTGCTTGTGCTGCACACCGACGCGCGCGCCTCTCAGAAGCTGGAGGCGTTTCGCGGCTCGCGAGACCCATGGATCGTCGCGGTCAACATGGTCTCCGAGGGCGTGGACATCCCGCGGCTGCGGGTGGGCGTATACGCAACCGCCGCCAAGACGCCGCTGATCTTCCGCCAGATAGTCGGCCGCTTCGTGCGTACGCTGCCGGGCCGCGCACCGGAGCCGAGCTGGGTCTACCTCCCCGCTGACCCGGTGTTGCGCACCCATGCCGCCGAGGTCGAGACCGAGCTGCGGCACGCGCTGCGCCCCCGGCAGGAGGACGAGGAGCTCTTCGAGGAGCCGGAGCAGCGGCGCCGCAGCGAGCCCTCGCCGGGCGTCGAGTTCGTGCCCCTGAGCGCCGAGTTCGCGCCACAGATGACCCTGTTCGGCCCGGCGCCGGCCCAGGTCAAGCCCTCTCCGGCACCTCCGGCGCCAGAGCCGATCCCGGCTGCGCGGGCCGCCTTCGAGCGCCGTGAGAGCCTGCGAGCGGAGCGCAGCCGGCTCGTCGCCGACCTGCAGCGCCGCGATGGACGCAGCCACCGCGAGATCAACGCATGGCTCAACCGCACGGTCGGCATCGCCCGCGTCGACGCCGCCACCATCGAGCAGCTGGAGCGCTCGGTGCAGGCGCTGGTCAAGGAGCTGACCCGCAAGAGCCAGCAACGCAGAGCGAGCTGAGGATCGGGGCTGGCGGCGTGATCGACCCGGCCGGATAGTGAGCAATGGCGACCTGATCAAGGCTCAGGCCGGCCGGGCAAGGCGAATCCAACAGCAGCGCCATAAACGCAAGGGCAGCAGTTGCTGAGAAGGGCGGCAGAAGCGCCTAAGAGACACATGAGAAGCCGGCTCAGCCGGGCGACTCACTCCCCTCGACCTCCACCGGCAGACTCAGGCTCAGCACCGCTCCGCCGCTGGGCGCGTTTGCGGCGCTCACGCTCGCACCGTGGGCATCGGCGACCTGCTTGACGATCGCAAGGCCAAGGCCGGAGCCGGAGGTGCTGCGAGCCGTGGGCGCGCGGTAGAAGCGCTCGAAAACATGCGGCAGGTCGGCCTCATCGATGCCAGGCCCATTGTCCTGCACGACCAGTGTGCTGCCCTTCACGAAGACGTGCACGGTGCCATGCGGCGGGCTCCACTTGGCCGCGTTCTCGAGCAGGTTCCTGATCGCGCGGCCCAGCCGCTCTGGCTCGCCGCGGACGACGTTCGGGCCGTTGGTCGCAAGCTCGAAGCGCACCTGTGTTGCGTGGCGGGACGCCCGCTCCACCGCCTCAGAGACGATCTCGTCCAGGCGCACGTTCTGCAGGCGCACGACCGGCTCGCCGTTTCGCGCAAGCTCCGCCACGTCCTCCACGAGCAGTGTGAGCTCGTCGAGCTGCTCGACAAGATCGCCCGTCAGCTCCTGCTGGTCAGCCTCACTGAGCCGGTCGCGTTGCAGCAGCACCTCGAGGTTGGCCTTCAGGCTGGCAAGCGGCGTACGCAGCTCGTGAGAGGCGTCGGAGACAAGCTGGCGCTGCGCATCAACCGAACGCTCGAGCGCCTCCAGGGTGGAGTTGTAAGAGCGCGCCAATCGTCCGAGCTCGTCGTCGCCTCCCGCAGGCAGCCGGCGCCCGAGGTGCTCGTGCTCCGCAGCGATCTGCTCGGTGCGGGCTGTGAAGCGCCTGATCGGCGCCAGCGAGGTGCGCGCGAGCACCCCACCCAGCACCGCCGCCAGGGCGATGCCACCTGCGGTGATGGCTCCGAGCAGCAGGATCAGTCCGTTCAGCGTCGATTCGACTTCATCCAGCGGCCGCGCCATCTCGACCGCCCCGCCGCCACGCAGCGGCGCGGTCAGCACGCGCAGGTGAAGAGCGTCCACCGTCTCGTTCTGGAAGCCGGGGGGCGCCTTGCCCGCCGCGATCTGGCGGGTGAGCGCGTTGACCGGCAGCCTGGCATGAGACTCGCTCAAAGCCGTGACTTCGCCGTTGGGCGCCACATACTGGGCTATTCCCTGCGCGCCGCCGAACCGGTCGGTCAGCTGCGGCGGAGGCGTGAGAGTGTGCACAAGCGGGGAGATCGGCGCGCCGAACAGCGCGTAGGCGTTCTCCGCAAGGCGTTGGACCACGTGCACGCGCTCGGTCAGGGTCCCGTCGAGCTCTCCGACGAGCTTGCTGCGCACGGCGAAGTATGCGCCGACGCTGGCGCCGAGCACGGCCACCGCGACCGCCGCCGCAGCGCCGAGTGCAAGCCTGCGGGAGATGCTCATCGCTCTCGCAGCACGTAGCCCACGCCCCTGACCGTCTGGATCAGACGCCGCTCGCCTTCGGCCTCCAGCTTGCGGCGCAGGTAGCCGACGTAGACGCCCAGCGAGTTGGACGAGGGCCCGAAGTCATAGCCCCACACCCGCTCGTTTATCACCGACCGCGTCAGCACCCGCCGGGGATTGCGCACGAACAGCTCCAGCAGCAGGAACTCCGTGCGCGTCAGCTCCAGCTCGCGTCCGCCGATCCGCACCTGGTAGGCGCCGGCGTCGATCGTCAAGGGCCCGAAGCGAAGCTGCTCGGCAGCCCCCTCGCCGGCGCTTCGCCTGAGCAGTGCTCGCAACCGGGCGATCAGCTCCTGCAGCGCGAACGGCTTGACCAGATAGTCGTCTGCGCCGGCCTCCAGGCCGGCGACGCGATCGTCGACCGTCTCGCGAGCAGTGAGCATCAGGATCGGAGTGCGATCGCCGGCCGCGCGCAGCCGCCTGCACACCTCCAGCCCGTCGATGCCCGGCATCAGCACGTCGAGGATCACGGCATCTACGCTGCGCTCCCGCAGCACGGCGATCGCCGCCTCCCCACTGGCGCTTTCGATCGTCGCAAAGCCCTCGAGCGCGAGCGCCCGCCGCAGCGCCGAGCGCAGCGCTCGCTCGTCGTCCACGACCAGGACATCCACGGCTGCAGTCTGCCAGCGGAGCTGAAGAGTTGTCTAAAAGAGAGCCGGCTATCAGCCTGCCGGCGCAGGCGAGCCGGCCTCGGCGCCGGCCTGCGCCTCAACGCCATCCAGGTGTCCGTCGTTCAGATCGCCGCGCAGTCGCAGGCCAAGGATCGGGAAGACGAGCGTGGACAGCACCGCCGCGCCGACCAGCGCAGCCGCAGTCGAGGCGCGCATGTGGCCCGCTTCCACGGCGAGCGTCGTGATCGCCAGCACGAGCGGCAGCTGCGTGGAGCTCAACAGCGCCAGCGCATGGCGTTCGCGACCGCTCAGCGCCTTGCGGTAGAGCAGCAGGGCAGGGACGCCTCTGACCACCAGGAAGAGCGCGAAGAAGAGGAAGATCTTCGCCACGCTGCCTGGGCTTGCGAACAGCGCGCTCACATCGAGCTTCATCCCGCTGACGACGAAGAAGAAGGGCACGAACACGCCGAAGGCGATTGCGGTCATCTTGGAGTCAAACTCGGGTATCTCGCGCGCCTTGAGCACCTGCCGGGTGATCACCCCGGCGGCGAAGCCACCCAGCAGCAGGTCCAGGCCCAGTTCAAAGGCGAGCATCGCCAGCGCGAAGACCAGCACGACGATCCAGCGCACCGCCAGCTGGGAGCTGCGCTCCAGGGTGCGCTCGAAGAGCGGCAGCGTGCGCTGAGAGGAGCGCACCGCGAAGATCGCAACGCCGACGGCGAGCACGACGAACGCGAACAGGATCAGCGCGTTGTGGGCGGTGCTCTGAGCGGAGAGGATCAGCGTCAAGAGCAGGATCGGCCCGAGCTCCCCGACTGCACCGGCGGCCAGCAGGTAGGAGCCGAACCGGGTGCGCAGCTCCCCCGCATCGGAGAGCACCGGCAATAGCGTGCCGAGCGCCGTCGTGGACATCGCAGAGCCGGTGTAGAGCAGCGAGAGCACGACGCCGGCGGCGACCAGCGCGCCGCCGATCGCGTAGGCCAGCGCCAGCGAGAGCGCCCATCCCAGCAACGCCAGCCGCAGCGGCTGGCCGGCGATCCGGTGCACGTCTATCTCGTAGCCGGCGAAGAAGAAAAGCAGGCCGAGGCCAAGGGCGGAGAAGAAGTCGATGAACTCGTTGACGTGCAACCCGAGCACCTTGGGTCCGATCAGCACCCCGAGCAGCAGCTCAACCACGACCACCGGCACCACGATCACGCGCTCGGTCATCACCGCTGCGATGGTGCCCGCGAGTGCGGCTACGCCCACGATCGCCAGGAACGTCCCCGGGTCGACGCTGATCGTGGTGGCGAGCATCACAGCGCGCCGCGGCGCCGCCTCATCCGCATCGACCGAAGATAGCGCGGGCGCGAGCGGCGGTCCCAGGCGCTCAAGGGCCTGCCGTTCACAGCCGACACACATCGCGACGCGCTCGGGGCTGGTAGCGTGCCGATCGCTCGTTGGAGCCTCGATTGGGACTCGACGCCTGGCAAAAGGAGGATGGGATGCGCAGAGTAATCGCTTCATTGATCTTGACTCTCGCCGTCGGCGGCTGTGGCCTCCTGGCTATGGGAGCGGCGGCTGAGGCGTTCGCTCCCTCGAACGGGCGTCTGTACGCCCCGCGCGGCGCCCACCTGCCCTTCGGCGGCTCCCAGCAAGCCGTCTGCTCCGCCCCAAGTGCCGGCGTGGGACGCTGCCTGATCCACGTCCTTGCACCCGGGTCCGCATCCCCGCAGCGGCAGAGCACCAAGCTGCTCACCTCCCCCACCGGCCTTTCGCCAAGCACGATCGAGCGCGTCTACGGCTTCCCGACCTCATCGAGCTCCGGTGCCGGGGAGACGATCGCGATCGTCGACGCCTACAACGACCCGAATGCAAAGGCCGATCTGGAAACGTTCAGTAAGCAGTACGGGCTGCCCGCCGCAAGCCTGGATCAGGTCAACCAGACCGGCGGCAGCTCGCTGCCGGCAACCAACTCCGGCTGGGACCTGGAGATCAGCCTCGACATCGAGTGGGCGCACTCGCTGGCGCCCGCCGCCAACATCCTGCTGGTCGAGGCCACCACCAATAGCCTCGCCAACCTGCTGGCAGCCGAGAAGTACGCGGGCGAACACGCCAGTTGGGTCTCAAACAGCTGGGGCTCATCGGAGTTCTCCGGCGAGAGCGCCGATGACTCCTACTTCTCTGCGCCGGGCGTCAGCTATTTCGCCGCCGCAGGCGATGAAGGCGGCAAGGTGATCTGGCCCTCCGCATCTCCCGGGGTGACCTCGGTCGGCGGCACCAGCCTCACATTCACCTCCGGCGGCACACTTGCCACCGAAGAAGCCTGGAGCGGTGGCGGCGGAGGCTGCAGCCGCTACGAGACCGCAAGCCCCTTCCAGCGCACCGGCAGCGTCAATTGCGCGGGCAAGCGCGGCACGCCTGACTTCTCGCTGGACGCCAATCCAAACTCCGGCGTCTCGGTCTATGACAGCGTCACCTACGAAGGCCAGGCAGGCTGGTGGACGGTCGGAGGCACAAGCGCTTCCACCGCGATGATCGCTGCGCAGACCGCGGCCTCTGATGATGCGATCAACCCTTCCTTCATCTACGCAAGCCCGGCCAACCTCCCCTTCAGGGATGTCACGCTCGGCAGCAACGGCTACCAGGCACTGACCGGCTATGACCTTGCCACCGGCCTTGGCAGCTGGTCGAACACCCCGGGTGCGCCGACCGGGCTGAGCGCCGCAAAGCAAGCAGGCGGCGTGAGCCTTGCCTGGAGCACACCGAGCGGCGCGGGCGTGACCGAATACGTGATCTGGCGCGGCACCGCCTCCGGGCAGGAGAGCACTGAAGTGGCGCGCGTCCCGGCCTCGCAGACCTCTTACCTCGACACCGCCGCAACCGGCGCAAGCACCACTTATTACTACGAGGCGCAGGCAGTCAATAGCGCCGGCAGTGGCCCCTTCTCAGGCCAGGCGATCGCAGCGCCCCCGAGCGTGCCGCCGAAGGCCAGCTTCACCAAGAGCTGCAGCGGCGCGCGGTGCAGCTTCGCCTCCACCTCCACCGACGAAGTCGGCACGATCTCCGCCTTCGCGTGGAACGGGGGCAATGGCCTCACCGGCAGCGCCTCGACGTTCTCGGACACCTACTCCGCTGCCGGCACCTACAGCGTGACGCTGAAGGTGACCAACACCGCGGGGCAGTCCTCGAGCGCCAGCGGCACGGTGAGCTGCACGGCCACCCGCGCGCGCTTCGGACGCAGCACGCTGACCTGCGTCTGATTCGACACTCGCAGGCCAGGGCTTCACAAGCCGGTTACGTCGTAACGAGCCGGCTACTTCCCGTCACAGGTTGATCACCTGCGCGTCACGCGCAAAACACACGCCGCGGATCGCCGCCGGGGACATTGATTGCCGTCAAGTCGGCTCTCAATACGTCAACTGGAGGTGAGGTCTGGATGACCAGCGTCCGTCGTGTACCTGAGGCTCTGCGCCTGCTTGCGCGCAAGCCGCGCCGCGCTTCTCGGCTCTCCCGGCGCCACAAGGCGCTTGGCGCCGGAGGTCTCGGAGCAATTGTTCTCGCCGCGTCGATCGCGGCCATCTCGATGGGGGTCGCCTCCGCTGGGGCCCATGGTGGACATGGCTACGGATACGGCGACTATGCCCAGGCCGACGGCCTCGGCGTAAAGCCCGGCAAGATCAAGCACGTCTGGCTGATCATCCTGGAGAACAAGTCTTATGACGCGAGCTTCACAGGACTGAACAAAAACACCTACCTCTGGCAGACGCTGCCCTCCCAGGGCGCGCTGCTGAAGAACTACTACGGCACCGGGCACTTCAGCCTCGACAACTACGTCTCGATGGTCAGCGGCCAGGCCACTCAGCCAGACACACAGGACGACTGCCCCTACTACGACAAGTTCTCCGGGCACATCGACACGTCCGGCTCGCTGTGGAGCAACCCGAACTACGGCCAGATGGTCTCCGCCGCCGGACCGAACGCCGCCGCCGGCTCAAACGGCTGCGTCTACCCCTCAAGCGTGCCTACGCTCTTCAACCAGCTCGACGCCGCGAAAGTCAGCTGGAAGGGCTATGCGCAGGATCTCGGCAACACCGACACGGGCAGCCCGATCCACGACGCGGGCGTGCAGTACTGCGGCGCCCCGTACGCCGAACCAGGCGCGACCGGCAGCACGGCCTCACCCAACCCTGGCAGCGCGAACGCAACCGACCAGTACGTGCCAAAGCACTTCCCCTTCCCCTGGTTTGAATCGATCAGGGCCGCGGGCGACTGCAACTCGCAGCACCTCGCCAACCTGTTCAGCTCCACCGAAGGTCTCGACCACGACCTGCAGAGCGCGAGCACCACGCCGGCGTTCAGCTGGATTTCACCGAACAACTGCAGCGACGGCCACGACGCCGTCTGTCACGGCAACAACCTCTCCGGCGGCTTCACCAACCCCACCACCCCGAAGGAACCTGTCAACTACACCGGCGGGCTCTATTCCGCCGACCTGTTCCTCGAACACGTGATCCCCGAGATCGAGGAATCGCCGGCGTTCAAGGAAGGCGGTCTGATCGACGTCACATTCGATGAGGGCTTCCCGCCGTTCACATACTCCGGCAACAGCTTCGCCAACTCGATGATCGTGGCGCCTGACGCACACACCTCGATCGAAGACGACTCGGCCGGCGAGACGATCTTCGGCCACACGGTTCATTCCGAGCCGACGGGGCCGAACACGCCTCTGCTGAAGAATGCCAAAGGCGAAGAGCTCTACCCGGGCCCGGGCGATAACTCCTACATCGATCGCCCGAGCACCTGCGTGGAACAGACCGTGCCCGCGCAGCCCGAAGGCACCTGCCTCCTGGGCGGCGGCAGCCACGTCCCCGGCGCGCGCACCGACGCAAAAGCGGCAGCGGCGGTCGGCAGCTCGACGATCGAAGACAACTCGATCGTGGCCACCGACAAGGGTCGCTCGGTCAGCGGCGAAGGCATCCCCGCCGAATCGTTCGTGGGCGAAGTCACCGATACTCCGGTAACCGCGCTTGCGCCCAACCAGAGCGGCGGCTTCGTCGACACGGGCTCCTTCGTGCTGGTCAACGGCAAAGGCGAACCAGTCGAGACCACCGCGGTGGTCAAAGGCGTCACGCTGGGAGCAAGGACGCCCGCGACCGACCCGCTGTATGACGCCACCGACCCGACCACGGGCGGCGGCGACACCGGCAGCGTGCTGATCAGCCCTTACATCAGGCCGGGCAGCGTCAGCACCGTCTACTACAACCACTACAGCTGGCTGCGCACGATGGAGGACCTCTTCAAGGTGGCAAAGGCCTCCCCGGGCCTCGACCACGAGGGTCACATCGGCTATGCCGCACAGCCGGGCCTCGCGCCCTTCGGGTCCGACGTCTTCACGAACCCGTGGGGTCCGTGGGGGCACTGGCATGGATGGGACGAGCACGGACATCGGGGTCACCACTGATCCCGGGTCCTGAGTCGGTGATGGAACACGGAAGGCAGATGCAGGCAGCACGGGCGCCAGGGACGGCGCCCGCATCTGCCGCCGGCGGGGGCGGGACACCGAGGTCCCGCCCCCGCCGTGCCGCGCTGGTGGCCACGGTGGCGGCGATCGCTCTCGCGGGCGCGCTCGTGGCAGTGCTGGCCACAGGCGGCCCAGGGTCAGCCGCCTCGCATCACGACTCGGCCGCCAAGTATGGCGGGCTGCCGAGCTGGCTGCCGAAGTCCAAAGTGAACGCCTACGAGATCGTCTCCGCCAGCAGCACTCACCACGTGCTCGCGATCCAAGGCGACACGGTCTCGGTGACCCTGCCGCAAGGCAAGGTGCACGTCACCGCCGTGGGCCCAGAAGTGCCTGAGGAGGGCCACTTCCCGGTGCCCGCGACCAGCCCCTGCACGTTCGTGCTCACCTTCGCCGATGCGAATGCCGCGATCCCGCTCGATCCCGCCACCTTCACTCTGATCGACAGTCAGGGCCATGTGCGCCACCCGCGCATGAGCGCGATGGACGGCGGCCCGGCGCCCTCCCAGGTGCCGCCGGGCAAGACCGTGTCGATCAAGCTCTACGACGTGATCCCGACCGGCGACGGCGGGCTGGCATGGGCGCCCTCCAGCGGCAGGCCGATCGTGACCTGGAACTTCACCGTCGAGATTGACTGAGCAACCTCGGCCGCCGGCAGGCTCAGTCTCGCCGGGAAAGCCCCGGCACGGCGCAGACGGCATATGCGGCACCGCCGATCGCGATGCAACTGGCAAGCGTCATCAGCAGACCCGCAACGAGCAGCGGGACGGTGAGAGGTGCCGCAGGCGAGCCGATCGAAGTGTCGCTGAGCGCCCACGGCGCAGAGCGCGCAAGACCACCCCACCAGAGCGCCGCCGCAATCGTGCTCGCGGTCATGCAGCATGCCGCCCCGACGGAAAGCGCGCTCAGCATCTTCAGCAGACGATCGCCAAGCTCGATCCGGCCGGCCGCCTTGACCGCGACCGCCGTCCAGGTCGCCAGGCAGACGACGCCCGCGATACCCCATACAAGAAAGCCGATGGCATAGGCGAGGTCGTGCCCGTTGCGCTGGGCTGCGTCCAGCTGCCGCGACCAGAAATAGACGGCAAGTGTCGCCAGCGCCGCGAGCGCCGTGGCCTCCAGCGCCCTGGCGACCGGCGCGCGCAGGTCGCTCCAGCCGCCGCCGCGCAGCAGCGCGGTAAAGCGCGGCAGCACGAGTGCTATGCCGGCGAGCACGCACAGCCCCGCAAGCACGGCGGTCACGATCAGCGCGTCGTAAGCGCCGCCCGGCAGTCCTCGGTCGACCGCCGGGGTGACTTCGCGCCAGTTCTCGGAGAAGCGCTGCGTGATGCTGCCGCCGACGAGCATCAGCGCCCATGCGCAGAGAACCAGCAACACGCCCGCGCGGGCCTTGCGCGCTGGCGGAACCCCAGCACCCCCGAAGCCCAGGCTGAGCAGGCGCTCACGGGCACCTGCGCGCAGCAGGTCGGCTCGTACGCGCCAGGACAGCGGACCGGGGCCACTGGTCGCCAGGATCAGCTCCTGCAACTCCTGCCCATAGCGCTCGCGCCACTGCGGCGGATAGCAGAGCAACCAGCGACTGACACCGTCATGCCGGCTCATGCGAGCCTCGCAGTCGCAGCGAGAGGCGGCTGTTGCGCGAGCCTTGCCGTGGCTGTCTCCACAACGCTGCGCATGTCCCGCAGCGTGCCCTGCAGCGACCGCTGGCCAGCGGCGGTCAGGCGGTAAGGGCGCGTGCGGCCCTCCGGCGCCATCGCCTCGATCAGGCCGCGCTCCTCCAGGCGGGCGATCGCTCCATAGAGCGTACCTGGCCCCAGGCGCTGCCCCGCGAAGGACTCGATGTCCTGAAAGAGGCCATAGCCGTGCTTGGGCCCGGAGGTCAGGCTGGTCATGATCAGCAGGGACGGGTCGTTTGGGCTCGCTGTACGCCTGCGCTTTGCTGCCTCCAAACCGGTCATGGGCACAGCATACTACGTAGGACGTAATAGTGGCCCGATCGGATGGCTCGCGGTCCGATACACGTATGTCCAGCGACAGCGAGGTCGATTTGTGCTGCGGTCCATACCGCCGGCGCCGCGCTCCTGGCAGCCTGGCTGCAGGCTGCTCCTCCTGTGACCCGAAGGCACCCACCGAAATGCGACTTCGCACCCCCCAGATCCTGGCCCTCGGCGGCGGCGGCTTCTCGATGGAGAAAGACAGCTCTCTGCTGGACGATTACGCGCTCTCGCTGACGGGCAAGCAACGCCCGCGCGTCTGCTTTCTGCCCACGGCCTCGGGCGACGCCGACCACTACGTGGTGCGCTTCTACAGGCGCTTTGCAAGATGCTGCGAGGCAAGCCACATCTCGCTCTTTCGCCGCGACCAGGGCACCGGCGGAGTCGAGGACGATCTCGGCTCCCATCTGCTTCGCCAGGACCTGATCTACGTCGGCGGGGGCAATGTCGTCAGCATGCTCGGCGCCTGGCGCGCACATGGCCTCGATGAGGTGTTGCGTGAGGCTTGGCAGTCGGGCGTGGTGATGTGCGGACCCTCGGCCGGTTCGCTGTGCTGGTTCGCCGAGTCGGTCAGCGCGTTCCACGGCGCCGGCTCTCGCCGGGTGCAGGGGCTGGGTCTCTTGCCCTGCTCCAACTGTGTTCACTACGACGCCGAGCCGGTGCGGCGCATCGACTACCACCGCTACGTACGCGAGGGCATGCACCCCGGTTATGCCGCCGAGGACGGCGTAGCCCTGCACTTTGAGGGCATGGACCTTGCCAGAGCGGTCAGCTCGCGGCCCGGCGGGCGCGCATATCGCGTCGAGCAGGTCGCCGGCGAGGTGGTTGAGATGTCGCTGGAGGTCTCCTACCTGGGCCCCGAGGCGATCGACGCCCGACTTGCGGCGAGCGACGCCGTCGCGGCGTGAACGCACCGCAGCCTGGGACGCCGCCGGCACGGACCATCTTCGCGATGGGCGGCGGCGGCTTCACGATGGAGCCGGACAATCCGCTGCTCGACGACTTCGTGCTCGGCCTCTCCCCTGTGCGCGAACCGCGGATCCTGTTCCTGCCCACCGCGGCGGGCGATACGACCGGGCTGATCAATGCCTTTCACTCGCGCTTCGGCGACCGTGCCTGCACCCCGACCCACCTATCCCTCTTCCGGCTGGCCGAGGTCAAGCGCCCGCTGCGCGAGATCGTGCTCGAACAGGACATCGTCTACGTCGGCGGCGGCTCGATGCGCAACCTGCTTGCGATCTGGCGCGCACACGGCCTCGATGATCTGCTCGTGGAGGCGTGGCAGCAGGGGATCGTGCTGGCGGGGCTGAGCGCAGGAGCGATGTGCTGGTTTCAGGGTGGCGTAAGTCGCTCAGGCGGCGGTGCGCCGGCACCGATCCAGGGGCTCGGACTGCTGCCCGGCTCGCTGACCGTCCATGCCGATGGCGAGCCGGAGCGGCTACCGGTGTGGCTGGCCGGCGTGCGCGACGGCACGCTGCCCGGCGGCTGGGCTCTGGATGACGGCGTGGGCCTGCAGTTCGCCGGGACCAAGCCCGTGCGCGCAGTCAGCTCGCGACCCGGGGCGGGCGGCCAGCGCGTGGATGCGATCGCCGGCGAGCTGGTGCGCAAGCGGCTTGCCTGCGAGCTGCTGGGCGCCGATGCGCCGACGGCGCACCCCGCGCTGGACGACGACATCCAGGAGCTGCGGCACGTCCAGCGCCTGCGCAGCCGAATGAGCGGCCACGGCGGCAGGATCGGCGGGCTCTAGCCCTCGGTTCAGGCTGGCACCTTCAGCAGCCCGATCGTGTGCCCCTCGGGATCCTCGAAGAGGCCAAGCTGGACGTCTGGCGTGACCTGCTCGGGGCCCATCAGGCGCTTGCCGCCGAGGCTCTGCGCCTTCACAAGCGCTGCCTCCACGTCGGGCACGCCGACGTAGACGGTGACGTGACCCGGCCCGTGGCCGGCGCCGATCCCGCCGCCGATGCCAATCCCATCGGCGCTCAGGTTCTGGCTGCGATCGACGAGCCCATAGCCCATCGGGTTGTTGGCGTCGATCTCCCAGCCGAAGAGCTCTGAGTAGTAGCTGCGCAGCGCCTCGCCATCGCTGCCCATGATCTCGAAGTGCACTACGGGCGCTCCCATACCTGCCTCCTGTCGTTGCCGGGACTCAAACAGCGGACGCCGGGTGCTCCCGCGCCCACTTCACGATCGCGCCCGAGCCGGTGACCACCTCGCCGTCGTCGAGCACGAGGATCGGCACCGAGTTCTGGCCGGAGAGCTGCTTGACCTCCGCGCGGTCCCTGGCACGGGTCGGCCAGGTCCAGAACATCAGCGACCCGCCTCCGACGTTCTTGACCTCGTAGCGATGTCCGGCGTCATCCAGCGCTTTCGCGGCGTGGCCGCAGGGGTGCTTGAAGGGCCCTGGACCCGAGCCGAACGAGGTGCCGCTCGCACATGTGCAGAGGACCACGCCTCGATGCTACAGGCTCGCGGCTCAGTCAAGGAAACAGACGACGTCCTGCACCGGCTCACGCTCCGGCACCTGCTGCTGTTGGCGCAGCCCGCCGAGGTGCAGCAGGCCGATCGGCGACTCCTGCTCGGGGATCCCGAGCGCCTGACGTCCCGCCGGCGTATCGATCGCGGGCACGGTGCGCCAGTAGCCGGCCAGCCCGCGGGCATGCGCGGCCAGCAGCACGATGTAGCAGGCGGCCGCGCCGGCTAGCAGGTCCTCGCGCTGCTGCTCGGCGTCCCCCTCCACACGCACGGTGGCGCAGATCAACGTCGGCGCACGGTCGAGCTTGGCGCCCGAGCCAGGCTGTGCCTGCTCGGCTATGAGCTTCAGCCGCTGCTTGGTTTGCGGCCCGAGCACGCGAAAACGCCAGGGGTTGGTGAGCTTGTGGTTGGGCGCCCAGCGCGCGAGCTCGAGTATCTCCGCGATCCTCTCCGGCGCAAGCGGCTCGGGGGCGAAGACCTTGTGCGTGCGGCGGCTGCGGATCGCCTCGTCGATGGGCGCGTGGTCAGGCACGGCCAAACACCCTAGCGGCGCAGCCGCTCACTCCGTCGGCGGCGGACGCCTGCTGCTCTTGCGGTCGCTGGCCCTGCGCTTCTCCTGCAACCGCCGCTCGCGCGCGGCGCGAGATGGTCGCGTGGCATGTCGCTGTGGCGGGCGCGCGAGCGCATCCTGCAGCCGCTTGGCCAGCCGCTCGATTGCGACCTCGCGATTGCGCAACTGGCTGCGTTGCTCCTGGGCAACCGCGCTCGCGCGCTCGCCCAGCCGCTCCATCAGACGCTCCCTCGCCCACTCGGGCAGGCTCGCAGATGCGGCGATGTCGAAGCTGACCTCTACGCGTGACTCGGTTACGTTTGCGTGCTGGCCGCCGGGTCCAGCGGAGCGGCTCACCCGGACCACCAGCTCCGCGGCCGGGATCTCGATCTCCTCGCTCAGACGCAGCGGCTGCGTCATCGGCGCTCAACCGCCGGCGAGTGGCGCGACGTAGCGCAGGAACGGCTCTACGGAGAGACCGCTCCCGGTCGCCTGCTCCACCAGCGGGATCGTGTCCAGACGGCGTCCGAAGCGGTGCACTCTCTGCGCCAGCCAGCGCTGGATCTCCCCCACCTCTCCGCGCCGCAGGTCCTCGGCGCGAGGCCCGATCTCTACCTCCATCGCCTCCCACAACTGGGCGGCGATCAGGCATCCGAGTGCGTAGCTTGGGAAGTAGCCGAAGGCGCCGGCGCCCCAGTGGATGTCCTGCATGCAGCCAAGCGCATTCGATGGGACATCCAGCCCAAGCAGGCGCCTCATCGCGTCCCCCCAGGCGCCAGGCAGGTCATCCACATCAAGATCGCCTTCGACCAGCGCGTGCTCCAGCTCGAAGCGAAGGACGATGTGCAGAGGATAGGTGAGCGGGTCGGCCGAGACCCGGATCAGCGAGGGCGCCACACCGACAAGCGTGGCGTTGAGATCCGCTGCGCTGACCTGGAAGCCAGCTGCCGCGAGCTCCGTGGCCAGAACCTCCGCGAATGCAGGGTTGCGCGCGACGTGGTTCTCCCACAGCTTGCTCTGGGACTCGTGCATCGACATCGAGGTGCCGGCGCCGAGGTTGGTGCGCTCCAGCTCCGGAGCGACCTGGCGCTCGTATAGGGCATGCCCGTACTCGTGCAGCGAGCTCAGCAGCGACTCGACGTCCCCATCGCTGTAGCGCGTTGTGACGCGTGAGTCGTTGCGCCCCATCCACGTCGTGAACGGGTGGGCGGAGACGTCGACGCGCCAGCTGGAGGGCTCGACGCCGATCCTGGCAAGCACGCTCTCCACAGCGGCCTGCTGCGCGGCGACTGGCACCGCCATCGGGCGGGCAGGGCAGTGGCGGGCAGCCTGCTGCGCCAGCGGCGGCAGCGCCTGCGTGAGCGCGTCGAAGAGGGGACGCAGATCGGCGCTGGACAGGCCGAAGTCGTAGTCGTAGAGCAGCGCGTCGTAGGGCTGCTGGCCCGGCTGCGCCATGCACTCGCCGTGCGCACGGGCGAGCTCGACGTTACGCCGCAGCGCCGGCGCGAACGCCGCGAAGTCGTCGGCTGCGCGGGCCGCCTGCCACGCCTCCTGCCCCTCCGCGCCCGCACGCGCAAGCTCGGCTGCCAGGTCGACGGGAACGCGACGCGCACGCTCCCAGTCCCGGCTGGCGATCCGCACGAGATCGGCGTCGATATCGGACAAGTCGGCGCCCTGCAGCTGATCCAGCCACTGCCCGATCTGCTCATCAGTGCCGCGCTCGTGGGTCAGCCGTGCGAGCGTGCCGAGCTGCTGCGCGCGGCCGGCGCCGCCCTGGGAGGGCATCATCACGAGCTGATCCCACTCTGCGAGCATCTGCAGCGCAGAGAGGTCGGAAAGCTCGGCCAGGCGAGCACGCAGGCGATCGAGGTCGGCCACGCGCGAAGCCTACGCCGCGGCGGCCAGCGGGCGGCGAGAGAGCACAACAACCGGAATCTCGCGGTCGGTCTTGGTCTGGTAGTCCTCGTATGCGGGCCAGACCGCGACCATCGAGGACCACAGGCGGGCACGCTCTGCGCCCTGCGCAGTGGAGGCCAGCACGGGTATCTCCTGATCCTCGACCTGAATGATCGCCTCCGGTTCCGCGAGCAGGTTCTCGTACCAGCTGGGATTCTCCGGCGCGCCGCCCTTGGAGGCGACGACAATCCAGCGATCGCCGTCGGTGCGGTGGATCAGCGGCGTGGTCCTCTCCTGCCCCGACCTGCGCCCCTTGGTGCTCAGCAGCAGGATCGTCGTGCCGCGCCAGTGGTAGCCACGCTGCCCGTCGGTCTCGCGGTAGACGCGGACGTGCTCTGCACCGAATAGCTCGTCGTCTGAGCCAGCCATCGTGGGCGACTCTAGCAACCACCGTCCGAGCCGCATGCCTGCCCTTCCGCGGCCGCAAGCAGGTATGACTTGACCCGATGGGCGAGACCGCGTCTGAGATGCCGGAGTTCGTGGAGCCGATGCTCGCGCGCCTCTCCACGATGCCACCAGAGCAGTCGCAGTGGGCCTTTGAGATCAAGTGGGACGGAGTCCGTGCGATCGCGCGCTGCCAGCCCGGCAGGCTGCAGCTGCTCACCCGCAACCGCAACGACGTGAGCGCGGCCTACCCGGAGCTGCGCGGCCTGACCGGCGCGCTCGGGTCCCGCGAAGCGATGCTCGACGGCGAGATCGTCGCCTTCGATCGCTCCGGTCGCCCGAGCTTTCAGGCGCTGCAGAATCGCATGCACCTGCGCGGCGAGAGCGCCGTGCAGGGGCAGGTGCGCAGCAACCCGGTCACCTACATCGTCTTCGACCTGCTGTGGCTGGAGGGCCACTCTCTGATGGAGCTGCCTTATGAGCAGCGGCGTGAGCAGCTGCGGATGCTGGAGCTGGATGCGGAGAGATGGCGCACGCCGGCTCACCACGTGGGCGATGGCGATGCGCTGCTGGCTGCCACACGCGAGCAGGGCCTGGAGGGTGTGATCGCCAAGCGAATCGGCTCCCCCTATCTGGCGGGCCGGCGTGAGAGCAGCTGGCTGAAGATCAAGAACGTGCAGCGCCAAGAGGTGGTGATAGGCGGCTGGACCGACGGCACAGGCGCACGCTCAGACAGCTTCGGTGCGCTGGAGCTGGGCGTCTACGACCAGCAGGGCAAGCTTCGCCACGCGGGCAAGGTCGGCACCGGCTTCGACGAGCGGGAGCTGGAACGGCTCACGCGCATGCTTGCGCCATTGAGCACCAACAGCTCTCCCTTCACCGGACGCCAGCCCGCCCGCGGCACCCACTTCGTGCGGCCCGAGCTGGTCTGCGAGGTGGAGTTCAGCCAGTGGACCAAGGACGGACGACTACGGCAAGCCTCTTATAAGGGTCTGCGCGAGGACAAGCCGGCTACTGCGGTGATACGTGAGCGCATCGCTCCTTCGCCCGACGCGACAGCCGACACTGAGGCGCAAAGCGGGGGTCTGGGCGCGCTCGTGAACGCAGGCGAGAAGGTCAGCGGCGGTGTCGAGGTCGAGGTGGAGGGCAGAACCTTGAAGCTCACCAACCTCGAGAAGGTTCTCTATCCAGCGACCGGATTCACGAAGGGGCAAATGATCGACTGGTGCATCGCGATCGCACCGGCGCTGCTGCCCCACCTGCGAGACCGGCCGTTGACGCTCAAGCGCTACCCGAACGGCGTTGATGGCAAGCATTTCTACGAGAAGCATTCGCCGCGCCATCGGCCGGACTGGGTGCAAACCGTGCGCGTATCCAGCGAAAGCAAGCGCGAGATTGACTACACGCTCTGCCAGGACCTGCCGACGCTCGTGTGGCTGGCCAACCTCGCCGACATCGAGCTGCATCCCTCACTCTCCCGCGCGCAGGCAATCGAGCGCCCCACGGCGCTCGCATTCGACCTGGACCCCGGTCCGCCCGCCGACCTGTCTGCCTGCTGCGAGGTCGCGCTGTGGCTGCGCGAGATCTTCAAGCAGCTTGGAGTGCGCGCATTCGCCAAGACCTCCGGCTCCAAGGGAATGCAGGTCTACGTGCCGCTCAACTCGCCAGATCTCAGCTACTCGCAGACCAAGCCGTTCGCGCATGCGGTTGCCAACCTGCTGCACAACCAGCACCCTGACAAGGTCGTGTCTGAGATCGGCAAGGCGCAGCGGCGCGGCAAGGTCCTGATCGACTGGAGCCAGAACGACGAGCACAAGACGACGGTCTCGGTCTACTCGCTGCGCGCGATGACGCGCCCGACTGTCTCCACGCCGCTGGCCTGGGAGGAGGTGATGGACTGCCTTCACACGGGGCGACAGGACATGCTCGTCTTCGAGGCGGATGAGGTGCTGCGCCGGCTGGCGGAGAAGGGCGATCTCTTCGCGGACGTCTTGAGCCTGACTCAGCGCCTGCCGGATCTCGGCCCGGAGGGCATCTGATCTCTATGGCTCTGCCGCAAGCGGGCGCGTGAGCAGAGCCGCGCCCGCGATCACGCACACGAAGGCAAGCACCCGCGCGACTCCGAGTGCTCCCGAGGGCAGCGGCTCCTGAAGCACGACGGTGCCCGCGGCGATCGGAAGCACGTTGGTCAGCAACGTCGCAAGGCCGGCGACCGTGAGCGCGGCGCCCGCCTGGTAGCCGATCTGCAAGAGCGTCGTGCCGGCCACGTAGCCGAGGACGATCGTGAGCGCAAACGCACTCCGCGGCCCCCACTCGGTGGCCAGCTTGGTCGAGATGTCGCCGATCGAGAAGCACAGCCCGCCGGCGATGCCGCAGGCGACTGCTGCACCGAGCACGCGGCGGCCGAAGAAGACGACCCCGGCGGCCAGGACTCCGGTGCCGCCAAGCCAGGCCAGGATCAAGGGGATCGACCCGCCGCGGCCGCTCACGCTCCCGCCACCGGCCAGCGAGATCGAGAGCGCGAGCAGGCCGAGCACCGAGAGCACGGCTCCGGTGAGCCCACGGCGCCCGAGCCGCCGGCGGGCGATCCGGTGCGAGAGGAAGGCAAGCAGGCCGATGCCGCCCGCCGCAACGCTCTGCACCAGCGCCAGCGGAGCAAGCGCCAGCGCCGCGGCGTAGAGCAGGAAGCCACCGCTCTCCATCCCGAAGCCCACCATCCAACGCCGATCGGCGAGCAGCAGCCTCAACGAGATCAGCGGACGCCGCACCGACAATCGCGGCAGTGCAGCCGCGGCGTCGTGCTGACGCATGTAAGCGAGGTTGGTGAGAGTCGTCGAGAGGAACGCGAAGAGGAGTGCGATTGCGATTCTCACGCCGATCTCCCGGCCGGTCAGGCTGTCTCGTCTATCTGATGCAAGCGGTCGAGTGCCGACTCTAACGCGATACGGTGGCACTCAAGCAGCAACTGCCACTATCGTGAGTAGGCAGGTTTTCGACGTTCGCAAACGAATGTGCAATCCATGCGCCTCTCGCCCATATCCTCCCCGCGCCGCCTGATCGCCCTGGCGGGCACACTCTGCGCAGTGGGAGCCGCCCTGCTGGGCGCACTTCTGGCCACGCAGCCCGCGACCGCCGAGAGCCCGCAGAGCGCTGCCGCCGCCGGCACGCCGCGCTGCAGCACCTCGGGCCTGGTCGTGTGGTTGAACACGCAGGGCAACGGCACTTTGGGGAGCGTCTACTACCAGCTCCAGTTCACCAACCTCTCGGGTCGCACCTGCACCCTCAGCGGCTATCCCGGCGTCTCGGCGGTGAGCCTCCAGGGACGTCAGTTGGGCCGCTCGGGATCGCGCGAAAGCGGCGCCAAAGCGCGCACCGTCACGCTCGCAAACGGCGCGACCGCAGCCGCGACGCTGCGAATCGTGGTGGCCGGCAACTTCCCCACCTCAAGCTGCAAACAGACCATGGCCGCGGGCCTGCGCGTCTATCCGCCGAACCAGACCACGGCCAAGACTGTGCCGTTCCCCTTTGAAGCCTGTTCGGGCAGCGGCCCGACGGTCCTCAGCGCCGGGCCCGTCCGCAAGCCCTCCTGATCAGGATGCGGTGGCGCTGCCGGCCCGCAGCGGCCGCAGCACAGCCTCCAGCGAGGCGAGCTCGTCGAGCATCGCAGCGGCCGAGCGCTCCGTTGTCTCGTTTGGCTCCAGAGCGCCCTCGTCGTCGATGAACTGAGCCACGAACGGAATCGAGACCGCCTCTGGCAGCGGGAACATCTTCAGCGTCGTGACCACCTGCTTGATCATCTGCGCGGCGCGGGTGCCCGCCGAGACGCCGCCGTAGGAGACCAGCCCCACCGGCTTGTAGCTCCACTCGTAGTGCAGGTAGTCGAGCGCGTTCTTCAACGGCGCGTTGAAACCGTAGTTGTACTCAGGCATCACGAACGCGAACGCGTCCGCCTCGCTGACCTTCGCGCTCCAGTCGCGCGTGTGCTGCTTGGTGTACTGACGCAGACGGGGATGGTTGGGCTCGTCGACGAACGGCAGGCCGATCTCGGCGAGGTCCACGATCTCGACCTCGAAGGCTCCGTGATCGCGCGCCACCTGAGCAAACCATCGACCGACCGGCAACCCAACGCGACCGGGGCGAGTGCTTGCGATCAACACGTGCAGGGCGGGCATTGCGGGCGCAAGTATAGGCCGAGTTTGAGGTTTGCCGCGAAGTCGTAGTGCCGCCGAGTACGGCTGAGTAAGCAAGCTCTGCGATATCCTGCGGCACCTCAGATGGAGCCCTGAGGAGAGGGCCGCCGTGGCCCTCCGAACCGCCCACTGAAAAGGGCTGATGGCCCCTTTCGCGAAGAACCCATCACTTCCCGCGAGAGGAGCCGTCCGTTGTCGACCGAGCAAGGGCTGAGAGTGCAGAGTCTGCCGGCGCCAGCCGAGCCGGCGAGCGCACGCCTCAGAGTCGACTCCCGTGAGCTGGTGGCGATCTTCGCGGGCGGCGTGGCGGGTGCGCTGCTGCGCGTCTGGCTCTCGCGTCAGTTCGCGGCGCAGCCGACGCAGTGGCCGTGGGCGACGTTCGCGATCAACATCAGCGGCGCCCTCGCGCTCGGCTACCTGGCCACCCGATTGCAGGAGCGCCTGCCGCAGTCGACCTACCGCCGTCCGCTGCTCGGGACCGGCTTCTGCGGCGCCTACACCACATTCTCCACGATGCAGGTGGAGGCCCTCGGCATGATCGAACACGGGCGTTACGGCTTGGCCGCCGGCTATGCGCTCAGCAGCATCTGCGCCGGCTACCTGGCAGTCTGGGTCGCCACCGCGACGGTGCGGCGCGCGAGGCGGATTTGATGAGCGCCTGGGTCTGGCTTGGCGTGGCCGTGCTCGGCGGCCTTGGCGCGATCGCACGCTTCCTGCTCGACGGAGCGATCGGGCAGCGGATCAGCGGCGACTTTCCCGCGGGCACCTTTGCGATCAACATCAGCGGCTCGCTGCTGCTCGGCCTGCTTGCCGGGGCAGCTCTCAGCGGCAGCGCGCTCGTGCTCGCCGGCACCGCAACGCTCGGCTCCTACACCACCTTCTCCACCTGGATGCTCGAGTCCCACCGCCTGGCCGAGGACGCCGATCTGAAGGGCGCGGCGCTGAACGTGGTCGCGAGCCTCGCGGTCGGCGTCGGAGCAGCAGCGCTCGGACACGCGATCGGAGCGCAGCTGTGAACGAGGAGTGCCTCAAGCTCACCACCTACTTCGGCGAGCGCGACCGCACACAGGATGGCCTGCTCGCAGACGAGCTGCTCAACGTCTACGGCGGCCACCGCCTGGCAGCCAGCATCCTGCTGCGCGGCTCGGAGGGTTTCGGCGCAGGGCAGCACATGCGCACCGATCGGCTGCTCAGCCTCTCAGAAGACCTTCCCGTGGTCTCGATCGCGGTCGATCGCCGCGACCGCATCGAAGCGATGCTCGAGCCCGTCCTGCAGATCAAGCGTCGTGGCCTGATCACGCTCGAGCGCGCGCGGATGCTGAGCGGTGAGATCGGCGCGGTTGAGCTGCCGCAGACACCCGGCTGCGAAAGCAAGCTGACGGTGTACGTCGGGCGCCACGAGCGTTCCGGCGAGCGGCCCGCGTACGTCGCGATCACCGACCTGCTGCACGAGCGCGGCATCGCCGGCGCGAGCGTGCTGATCGGAGTCGACGGCACCAGAGGCGGCCGGCGCTTTCGCGCCAGCTTCTTCGGCCGCAACGCAGAGGTCCCGTGCATGGTGATCGCAGTCGGCGACGGCACTCGGATCGAGCAGGCGCTGCCCGAGGTGGCGGCCCTGGTACGCGAGCCGCTGATGACGCTGGAGCGCGTGCGCGTCTGCAAGCGCGACGGAGCGCTGCTGGCGACGCCGCACGAGCTGCCGGGCACCGACGAGCAGGGCCGCCAGCTGTGGCAGAAGCTCACGGTCTACGCCTCGCAGAGCGCGACCTGGCAGGGGCACCCGCTCAACCTGCAGATCATCCGCCGCCTGCGTGAGTCCGGCGCGGCTGGCGCGACGAGCATGCGCGGCATCTGGGGCTTCCACGGCGACCACGCCCCGCACGGCGACCGTTTCCTGCAGCTGCGCCGCCGCGTGCCCGTGGTCACCACCGTGATCGACAGCCCGCAGCGCATCGAGGAGGCCTTCCTGATCATCGACGAGATCACCGCCGGCGAGGGGCTCGTGACCAGCGAGATGGTGCCGGCACTGCGCGCGCTGGGCCCCGCCGAGCCCTACGGCGGCACCGAGCTTGCAAGCTACGACTGCTGAAACGACCGTCGGCCGCGCATAGGGACAGGCGCCTTAGACTGGCCTGATACTCCGTCCCATGAAAGAGAGCCCGATGAACGCTCGCCTGACGAAGATGCTCACGACGCTCGCCGCCATCGCCAGCGGTGCAGGCCTGCTCGCAGGCTCCGCCATCGCGGCGCACACCATGTTCAAGTCGGGCACCTACAGCGGCAAGACAAGCCAGGGCGCGCCCTTCGTGGTCAAGCTCCTGAAGACCTCCGAATGCGACCACGGTCGCGCGCTGTGCCTCTTCACCAAGACGCAGCCGGAAATCAAGACCACCTGTCCCAACGGCGAATCCGATGAGTACGAGGATCTCAACTACGTGGTCGTGCCCGCAAGCGGTTCGATCAAAAGCAAGCTGAAGTCGGGGGATGGCGCTACCAACGCAGCGGTCTTCCAGATCCACAAGAACGGGACGATCACGGGCAGCTTCAAGATCACCGGCGAGCCGGACTCCATCGACCCGGCAGAAGTGACCGGCTACTGCAGCGGCTCGACGACATTCACGCTCACGCGATAGCCCGCGCGTCGACCTGCGCTCGAGCCGCAGGCAGAAGCGCTCAGGAAGCCAGGATCGCGTCCACCCGATCGGGATAGAACGCGACCATATCCCCGCTACACGCCGACCAATGCGGGCGCGACCTCGCCTGATGCGACGTGCACGACCTCGGGCAGCGTGATCTGGATCTCATCATCTGCGTGGAGCAACGCCTTTGCCCCCACGATCGTCACGCCGACGAGCTTCCCACTTGCATCGAAGCGCAGCGCGTGGCCCTCCGGAGACTCGTCGAAGTCGACGGCTGAGGCGGGATCGCCGACGTGAAGGTAGAGCACGTCGGCGTCCTCGTCGTAGAAGACGTTGTTGAAGACGGTTTCCGCAATCTTGATGTTCATGGCATCGATCTCCTTGCGTGCGCGGTGACGATGAGCCCGCGCCCTTCCACATAGGCTACGACGACCTTCAGCCATCTGCTGGGAGCGTCGGTCTTCAGGTAATACCACTCTTCCCCGGCGCTGCGCCCCAAGCACTGTTGGTCGGGCTCTTGAACGGCTCTCAGCACCAACTCCTCGAATGGCAGGATCTCAGGATGACGTCGGCGGATGTGCGCCCATCGCTCCTCGGTCAGATCCACCAATCTACCGTCGACGTCCAGCACGCTTTGGCGGAGGCTCATCGCGCCGCCTCTGCATAAGTCCCCCACAACGGTTTTACAAGGGCATGGCCTTCCATGCCTTCTTATCCGACGACCGACGAGACCCTGGGACACGGCGACCCCGGGTTTGAGCGCCCCCGGCAGGATTCGAACCTGCGACCCACGGCTTAGAAGGCCGTCGCTCTATCCAGCTGAGCTACGGGGGCTTGGCGGGGTCGGCGCGACGCCCGCCCGCACAGTGTTGCCGATGAGCGCCGCCGACCGGCTTCAGCGGGGCACTCACGCTGCGGCAGCCGCGCCCAGGCCAGTTGTTTCTAGCAGCAACAAGCCGAATCCAGGCCCTCCGGAGTCCAAAATTCAAGCAAGATCGCGCGATCTCGGACCCTGTGTGGCGTCGGAGGTCCCGATCGGGCATTCGCCCTTAGACAATCTTGAGCAGAACGCTGTAATAGTTGCGCCATGACACCCAGCGATTCTGACCCCGAGAACCCCTCCCGCAAGCAGCGCCGTGACCAGGCGCGCGAAGAACGCAAGGCCCAGGAAGACGCCGATGCCGCAGCCGGCGCGCGACGTCGGCGGCTGATGCAGTTGGGTGGGGTGGCCGGCGTGGTGATCGTCGCGATCGTCGTGATCCTGATCGCGACCAGTGGAAGCAAAAACGCAGCGACCGAATCTCACACCGCGACCACCACGAACGCCAAGAACGCAGCGGTCTCCACCGTGGAAGGCGAGCTCAATGGGATCCCTCAGAAGGGCAACGTCCTTGGGAAGCCGAATGCACCGGTGACGATGCAGTACTTCGGCGACCTCAAGTGCCCGTACTGCAGGGCGTTTACGGTCTCCGCGCTCCCGGGCATCATCCAGAACGAGGTGCGCGCCGGAAAGCTGAAGATCGAATACAAGTCGATGGAAACGGCCACCCGCAATCCGCCCGAATTCCTCAGGCAGCAGTCCGCGGCCTATGCCGCCGGCGCGCAGAACAAGGCCTGGTACTTCATCGAGCTCTTCTACCACGAGCAGGGCGACGAGACCGAACAGTATGCAACCGAAGGCTTCCTGGAAGGACTCGCCAAGCAGGCGCCGGGCCTGAACCTCACCCAATGGCACAGCGACCGCAAGAATGAAACGTTCGAAGCGGAGGTGCTCAAGGATGAGAAGGAAGCCGCCGAAATCGGCTTCACCGGCACGCCGTCGTTCATGCTGGGCAGGACCGGCCAGAAACTGAAGCCATTCAGCAGCACTTCGCTGGAAAGCGCAGCCGCCTTCGAACCCACAATCAACAAACTGGCTTCCTAGACGGCTTGTGGCGATGAGCGGACGAGTCACACGCATCGCGATGATCGTCCTCTCGGTCATCGGGCTTGGCTTGGCCAGCTACCTGACCTACGTCCACTATTCGGGCAGCGCGGTGATCTGCACCTCGGACACCTGCGAGCTGGTTCAGACCTCGGTCTATTCCAAGCTCGCAGGCGTTCCCGTCGCCCTGCTGGGCCTGATCGGCTACGTCTTCATCTTCGTCTCACTCATCCTGCCCGAGCGCGAGCAGACCCGGCTGGCGACACTGGGGATCGCCGCGGTCGGCTTCGGCTTCTCGGCATACCTGACCGGTCGCGAGGTCTTCTCGCTGCATCAGATCTGCGAGTGGTGCGTGAGCAGCGCATGCATCATGACGATCCTGATGCTGCTCTCGGTCTATCGCTTCCTGACCGGCGGCTCAGGCCGGCATCCGGTGGTGCCCGCAGACGGGGAGTCGGAGCCCACCGGCCCGCACACGGACACCGGCGCGCTCGGCGCGGGCATCTAGAGCCTGCCGGCGCCAAACACGCCGCCTTCTTGGCATGCGGCCGCTGCGGGCAGCGATCGCAGATGCCTGCAACCGCGTCTCCAGAACAACTCGTCTATCTGTCCACTGCGCCCAGAAAGGCCCCCTCACGCGGCAAACTGGGTCGACTCCTCAGGTAGGCCCCACGGGGTGCGCGGGGCCTATGCGTTCCCCATTTCGATGACCATGCTTCCTGAGACCGAACCGATCATGCGCAGCCGCGATATGGACGACCTCGCCGGCTCGCCCCAGCGCGCCCCGCAGGGCGGCTCTGAGCATGTCGGCCGCGAGGACCACGCGGACATGCAGCGCCTGTTCTCGATGACCGACGACCTGCTCGCGGTGATCTCGCTCGATGGCTGCTTTACGCTGCTCAACCCGGCTTGGGAGACGGTGCTCGGCTGGAGGCGCGAGGAGATGATCGGGCGCTCAATCCACGAGCTGATCCACCCCGAGGACCTCGACCAGACGATTGCGCTGACGCTGCCTGGCGCGACCGAGACCGCCCAGCTGATCAATCTCACCAACCGTTACCGCCACCGCGACGGCTCGTGGAGGTGGCTGCTTTGGAGTGCCCGCTGCGACGGTCAGGCATGGTTCGCGGCGGCCAAGGACGTGACAGACCGCATGTGGCTCGAACGCCAGGCGCTGCACGACCCGCTGACCAAGCTGCCCAACAGGCTGCTGCTGATGGACCGCGCGCGGCGCGCGCTCACGCGCCTGCCGCGCTCCGGCGGGCTGATCGCGCTGCTGTTCGTCGACCTCGACCGCTTCAAGGCGATCAACGACAACCTCGGCCATGCGGTCGGGGACGACCTGCTGATCGCGGTTTCCGAGCGCCTGCAGAAGGTGCTGCGTGACAGCGATACGGTCGCTCGCCTGGGCGGTGATGAGTTCGTGATCCTGGCCGAGGATCTGGAGAGCGACACCGAGGCGCTGGCGCTGGCCGAACGGGTGCTGAACGCGCTGGAGGAGCCGACGAGCGTCGGCTCGGCCGAGGTCAGCATGCAGGCAAGCGTCGGCATCTCGATCTGCCACGAGCGCCACCGGGACCCCGAGGACCTGCTGCACGAGGCCGACGTGGCGATGTACCGCGCCAAGGGCACGGGCGGGCGCAAGCTCGAACTCTTCGACGAGGATCTGCGTCAGGAGATCGCGCAGCGCCTGGATATCGAGAGCAGGCTGCGGCACGCACTCACCCGCCACGAGCTGCGCCTGGTCTACCAGCCCGTGATGCGGCTGGACGGGGGGCCGCCGCTGGCCTGCGAGGCGCTGATGCGCTGGCACCCCCATGAGGGGCGCCCGCTTTCGCCCGAGCAGTTCCTGCACCTGGCCGAAGAGAGCAAGCTGATCGTGGACATCGGCGAGTGGGTGCTGCAGACCGCCTGCATGCAGGCCGCCACCTGGCGCCGCGAGGGCGTACCGGTCGCGGTCTCGATGAACATCTCCCCACGCGGCCTTGCCGAGGTCGACATCGCCCGCCGCATCCAGGAGGCGCTGGCCTACAGCGAGCTTCCCGGCGACGCCCTGTGCATAGAGGTCAGCGAGATCGCTGTGTCCCGCGACCCTGCCCGCGCTCGTGCGACCCTGCAGGCCTGCAAGGAACTCGGCGTGATGATCGCGCTTGATAACTTCGGCGCCGGGCACAGCTCGCTGAGCCTGCCGTGCACGCTCCCGCTCGACATGGTCAAGATCGACCGCTCGCTGATCCAGGGCTTCGAGCACGACCGCGCCAAGCGAGCGATCGTGATGGCCGCAACCGCAATGGCCAGGGAGACCGGCATCCAGGCGGTCGCCGTGGGCGTCGAGACAGAGCGCCAGCTCGACCTGGCGCGCGCGGTCGGGTTCACGCTCGGCCAGGGATTCCTGCTGTGCGCGCCCGACAGCCCGGAGCTGCTTCCACTGGAAGGTCAGCAGACTGCTGTACGCTCGCCGCTGTCATGGAGATCGATCGCGCGCATGACCCGTCGTCCCCACAGCCCCGGGATGACTCTGTAGAGCAGTTCAAGCAGGCCGCCGCGCAGGCCGCGGCTGCGCTGGTCGAAGACGGGATGACGGTGGGCCTGGGTACCGGATCGACCGTCGCGCATCTGCTGCCGGCGCTTGCGCAGCGCGGACTCTCCGGGCTGCGCTGCGTGGCCACCTCGCCGGCTACCGAGCACCAGGCGCGCGCGCTCGGACTGCCCATCCTCAGGCTGGATGACGTCAACGGCAGACTCGATATAGCGATCGACGGCGCCGACCAGGTCTCGCCGGAGGGGTGGCTGATAAAGGGCGGCGGCGGCGCACATACCCGAGAGAAGATCGTGGCGGCGGCGGCGAGTCGTTTTGTGGTGATCGTCTCGGCCGAGAAGCTCGTTGAGCGATTGCACCCTCCTGTCCCCCTCGAGTTGCTTTGCTTTGGGCTCTCGGCGAGCATGCGCGCGCTCGACCCGACGCGGCTGCGTGACGTGCCGCCGAGTCCCGACGGCAACCTGATCGCCGATTACCTCGGGCCGATCGAGGACCCCGGCGCTCTGGCAGCGCTCCTCTCCGGCACACCCGGCGTGGTCGAGCACGGCCTGTTCGCGCCGCAGATGGTCAGTGAGGTGCTGGTCGGCGAGCCGGAGGGCGTGCGCCGGCTGCCAGGCGCCAAGCGCACGCCCAAAGACCTTCGAGACTGATCAGACCGCTTCCACCGCGGGCAACGCCACGGCAAGCTCTTCTGGCTCGGCGGGCCGCTGCACCGTTTCCGGTTGGCTCGCCTTTGGCGAGCGCATCGTCAGCAGGGCAGTCGCAAGCCCGACGACCACCATGCCGGCGGCGACCATGAAGGCGAGGTGATATCCGCCGATCAGCGCCTTGGACAGCGGATCGCCCTGCTGGGAGAGCGTCTTGGAGCGATCGGCAGAGATCGTCCCCAGCACCGCGACTCCGAGCGCGCCCGACACCTGCATGGAGACGTTGACTATGCCCGAGGCAAGGCCGGCGTCGCGCATGGGCACATCGGCCATCGCGACGGTCAGAAGCGGCACCGAAGCGGCGCCCATGCCCGCCCCCATCAGCACGAACGGCACGACCAGCGCGGGGAAGTAGCTTGCGTGCTGGCCTGCCTGAGCAAGCAGCGCGAGCCCCGCGGCGGCGAGCGCGATCGCCGGCACCGCCGTGCCCTTGGCGCCGAAGCGCTGCACCAGACGGGCCGTGATTCCGGTCGAGAGCACCGCGACCACGAGCGTCATCGGCAGGAACGCGAGGCCGGTCTTCATTGCGCTGTAGCCGAGCACGTGCTCCAGGTAGAGCGTGCCCAGGAAGAAGCAGCCGTACATCCCGATGAACATGAATCCCCGCACGAGGCTCGAGCTTGCAAGCCCGCGCACGGAGAAGATCCGCAGCGGCATGATCGGGTTTGCGACGCGCGACTCGACCAGCACGAAGGTTGCGATCAGTGCGAGCGCCAGGGCCAGGAAGCCGAGCGTCTGCACCGAGCCCCAGCCGTAGGTGGTCGACTTCACCACCGCGTAGACCCCGACCATCAGGCCCGCAGTGACGAGCACCGAGCCGAGCACGTCGACGCCCTTGGCCAAGCCGATCCCCTCGTTCTCCTCCACCAACCAGATCCCCAGCAGCAGCGCAATCAGCCCGATCGGCAGGTTGATGAAGAAGATCCAGTGCCAGTCGATCGCCTGGGTGAGCGCGCCGCCGGCAAGCAGGCCGATCGAGCCCCCGCCTACGGCGACGAAAATGTAGGCGCTCATCGCCTTGGCGCGTTCGCGCGCGTTGGGGAACTCGGTGGCGATGATCGCGAGGATCACCGATGAGGACAGCGCTCCGCCGATGCCCTGCACGAAGCGTGCGGCGACCAGCACGTCCGCGCTGCCCGCGATACCGCACACCGCCGAGGCGAGCGTGAACACCACCAGGCCGGCCAGGAAGATCTTCTTGCGCCCCACGAGATCGCCGAGGCGGCCCGACATCAGCAGCAGGCCCGCAAAGGAGATCATGTAGGCGTCGATCACCCAGGCAAGGCCCGCCTGGGTGAAGTGCAGGTCGTGCTGGATCTTCGGCAGGGCGACGTTGACGACAGTCCCGTCGAGCGCGTTCATCAACATCGCAAGGCAGACGACCACGAGGGCGAGCCATCTGCGCCTCTCGGCAGTGAGCGTGGTTGATGAGATTGTTGACATGAAGACCTCCGGCGCTCGGGCCAGGCTCCAGCGAGCTCGCTGGAGCCTGTGCTTTCCAACAATGATCGTCACCGTAGCAGTGATAACCCCTATGCCGTAGTGCATGTCTCGAAATTGCTACTCTCATCACAAGATGGACACAGCTCGCAGCGCAGGGTCGATGGTGCTGGTCACACGCCTGGCAAAGGTCGTATACCGGCGCAGCAGCGAGGAGCTGCTGGGCATGCGCCTGCGGCACTTCGTCGCGCTCACCTACCTGCGCGACCATGGCCCCACGCCCCAGCAGGCCATGTGCGAGATGCTCAGCGTGGATGCCAACAACCTCGTGCTGCTGCTGAACGATCTGGAGCAGGCCGGGCACGCCCGCAGGACGCGCGACCCCGCCGACCGGCGCCGGCATCTGGTGGCGGTCACGCCCGCCGGCCTGCGCGCGCTGCGTAAGGCAGAACGCGCCCAGGAAGGCATCGAGGAGGAGGTGCTCGCCGGTCTCTCACCACAGGAGCGCGAGCACCTGCACGAACTGCTGGCCAAGGCACTCGCCGCCTCCGGTCACCCCGCGGGCGACCGCATCCTCGACGGCGAGATCGAGCCTCAGGCCGCCGCGGCTATTCCCAGCGCCTGAGCCAGCCGACGGCGGTGCTCCACCGCGGCCCCCATCAACTGGGCGTTCAGCTGCGCGCGCTTGTAGAGCCAGTGCACGTCGGCCTCCCAGGTGAACCCGATGCCGCCGTGCGCCTGAATCGCCGAAGCGGTCACGCTCACGGCAGCCTCGCAGGCCAGCGCCTTTGACAGACTCGCGGCGGCAGACAGCAGGGCGGGCTCTGCATCGCTTGCCCACGCGGCGTGGTAGACGACCGAGCGGGCCTGCTCGGTGTGCAGCAGCATCTCCGCGCAGCGATGTGAGACCGCCTGGAAAGCGCCAACCGGCACGTCGAACTGCCTGCGCTCCTTGACGTAGGCGAGCGTCATCTCCAGCGCCCGCTGGCACACGCCCACCGACTCTGCAGCCACCGCGACCGAGACGGCTCCAAAGGCGGCAGCAACATCGCCATCGAGCGGCTCGCCATCGCCTTCCACCTCCACATAGGCGCGCAGCGGATCGATGCTGACGATCGGCTGCGCCTGCGCTCCCGCGCGCTCGATCAGCCGTGCGCTCCGGTCTCCGTCGAACACGACGAACACCTCGGCGTCGGTGGAGCCCGCCAGCAGACATCCATCCCGGTCGCTGACTCCCACGGCGCCGGTCGCGCTGCCCTGTGCAAGCGCCGGCAACCAGCGCTGCCGCTGCGCGGCCGAGCCAGCATGCGAGATCGCAAGCGCCGCGCCAACGCTTGGCAGCAGCGGGATCGGGGCGAGCGCCGCACCTGCCTGCTCGAGGATCACGCATAGCTCGACCAGCCCGAGACCCTGGCCCTCGTAGCGCTCCTCGACTGCGATCCCGGGCCACCCGAGCTGCGAGATCTCCTGCCAAAGCGCGGCATCGGACTCGCGAGCCTCGGCAGCTGCGCGCACGGCGGCAGACCCGCTGCGTGCGGCCAGCAGATCCCGGGCGGTGGACTGGATCTCACGCTGCTGCTCGCTGAGGTCGAAGTCCATCTCAGCGCCCCTTCGGCAGGCCGAGCACGCGCTCGGCGACGATGTTCTTGAGGATCTCCGTGGTGCCGCCCTCGATCGTGTTGCCGCGGCTGCGCAACAGCTCGTAAGCCCACGGGTCTCCCTCGCGCAGCGCCTGCAGACCCAGTACCTGCACCGCTAGCTGGCAGAGCTCCTGGTTTGCCTGCGACCACATCCACTTGGTCAGCGAGCCCTCAGGTCCCGGCTGCCCATACTTCTCAATCGCGGTCAGACCGCGGTAGGCGGTCAGTCGCAGCGCCTCGCAGCGCATGTGCAGTCCCACCAGGCGATCGACCAACAGCTGATCATCCAGGCGTCCGCGCTGCCGCGCCTGCCCGATCAACCGGTCCAGCAGTTGACGCATCCGCACCTGCAGGAAGAAGGCCAGGCCGGCGCGCTCGTTCATCAGCGTGGTCAGTGCCACCTTCCAGCCATTGCCCTCCCCTCCGAGCACGTTCTCGTGCGGTACGAACGCGCCATCCAGGAAGAGCTCGTTGAACTCGCTCTCGCCGGTGATCTGCCTCAGCGGCCGCACCGTCACTCCCTCCTGCTGCATGTCCATCAAGAAGTAGGTCAGTCCCTTGTGCTTGGCGGCCTGCGTGTCGGAGCGGGCAAGCAGCATGCACCACTTCGAGTGCTGGGCGATGCTCGTCCACACCTTCTGTCCGCTGATCCGCCAGCCCTCACCCTCCCTGACCGCCTTGGTCTTCAGAGAGGCAAGGTCCGAACCGGCATCCGGCTCCGAAAAGCCCTGGCACCAGATCTCATCACCCGAGAGGATCGGAGGCAGGTAGCGTTCCTTCTGCTCCTCGCTGCCCCAGAGCATGATCGTCGGGCCGGCCAGCAGCAGACCGAGCACGTTGGCCGGCAGCGGCGCGCCACAGCGGCCGAGCTCTTCAAAGAAGATCGCCGACTCGACCACGCTTGCGCCGCGACCGCCGTACTGCGCTGGCCAGTGAACAGCAGCGAAGCCACCCTCGTGCAGGCGGCGCTGCCACTGGCGCCTCCAGTCGAAATGAGCGTCCTCGTCGCCCGCGGGCTCCGCGCTGGGCGAATTTGCCGCAAGCCACGCGCCGAGCTCGTCGCGGAAGGCGCGCTCGGACTCGGTGAAGGTGAGGTCCATGTCGCGAGGAGGCTACCGGCTCACGGCAGATGCAGCGAATACTGAAGATCCACCTAATTTTAGTTTGGGATGATAAGCAACTGGGTTGCGTAAAAATGATTTTCAAGTCTTGACAGATTGCAGTAGACTCCCTCCCCATAGACGGCGGTTGCGAGGATGCCGTCGGCAGCTTCACGAGGAGGCGATGACCATGGATTCGGCGACCAGAGCCGTCTTGGATCTCGCACGAGGAGTGCTTTCCGAGCTTGATCTCGACATTGTGCTCGAGCGCGTGCTGGAATCCGCGACGGAATTGACCGGCGCCCGCTATGCAGCGGTCGGCGTGCTCAGTGACACCAAGGATGAACTGACTCGCTTCATCACCAGAGGTGTAGACGAGGAGACCCAAGCAGCGATCGGACCGCTGCCAAAGGGCCGTGGCGTGCTTGGAGCGCTGATCGAGAACCCGCAGCCGCTACGTCTGAGCGACGTCGGGCAGCACCCCCGCTCCTATGGATTTCCTCACGGGCATCCGCCGATGAAGAGCTTTCTCGGCGTACAGATCCTGATCGACGGCACGCCGTTCGGCAACCTCTATCTGACCGAGAAGGCCGACGGACAGGAGTTCTCGCAGGCCGATGAGCAAGCGCTGACGGTTCTGGCCCAGTTCGCGGGGGTTGCGATCGACCACGCCCGTCGCTACACCGGTGCAAGCGAACGGCGCGACGATCTGGAGCGCACGGTCGCCACCCTGGATGCCACGACGCAATTCGCGCGTGCGGTCGGCGGTGAGACCGACATCGATGTGATCCTCGAGCTGGTCGCAAAGCGAGGCCGGGCACTGGTCAACGCACAAACCCTGCTGATCGAGCTCAAGGACGGCGAGGAGATGCTGGTGGCAGCCGGCGCGGGTCGGCTGCCACGCGGCCTGGTCGGGCAGCGGTGCCCGCTCGCAGACACCGCCGCCGCACAGGCGATACGACTGCAGCGGATCCATCGCCTCGACGGCGAGCTTGAACGGGTGCGCTTCCAGGAGCACGGCGTGGGCAAGCTCGGCCTAGAAGCGGAGTGCGGGCTAGTAGTGCCTCTGATCTTTCGGGGAGAGACCTACGGCGTGCTGCTCGCGCTCAACAGACTCGACGGCGGACCGGCATTCACCGCCGAGGACGAGCGTCTGCTGGAGGCGTTCGCGACCAGCGCCGCGACGGCCGTCGCAACCGCCCGGTCGGTCGCGGACGAGCGCCTGCGCCAGCGGCTGGCCGCCGCAGAGGCCGAGCGCAGGCGTTGGGCGCGCGAGCTGCACGACGAGACGCTGCAGAGCCTCAGCTCGCTGCGGCTCGGGCTGGCGCGAGCCGAGCGCACGAGCGCGCCGGAGACACTGCCAAGCGCGATCCGCCAGGCCGTCGACCAGCTCGAGGAGTCGATCGCCAACCTGCGCGCGCTGATCACCGACCTACGGCCGGCGGCGCTCGATGAGCTCGGCACCGAGGCGGCGATCGAGGCGCTTGCGCATCGCAGCGCACGGCACGGCGTGGAGGTCGACATCAGCGTGGATCTGGCCTTCGAGCAGGGTCGTGCGGACAGCCGGCACGTCGCGGACGTCGAGACCGCGCTCTACCGCATCGTGCAGGAGGCGCTCACGAATGCGACCAAGCACGGGCAGGCCAAGCGGGCGGTGGTCGAAATCAGCGAGGACGAGGCGACCGTCCACGTGAGCATCCGCGACGACGGCAAGGGCTTTGACCCGAGCGTCGCGACAGGCGGATTCGGGCTGATCGGGATGCGCGAACGTGCCCAGGTGCTCGGAGGCCAGCTGGCGATCGAGACCGCGCCCGGAGAGGGAGCTTGCGTGCGCGCAAGCCTCCCCGCGATACGGCGTGCCGAGGCAGCGATCGCGCAGGCGCCCCAGATCCTTCGCGCGGGCTGCTGAGCAAAACTCGGGCTGCACCTGCACGCACCCCGCCGATCATGTCGGGGATGCGGGCAAACCCTGAGTCTGGCGAGCAGTTCTCCTTGATGAGCTTCCCGGCGGCAGCAGTCAAGATGCAGACAGAGAGCGTGAGTGTTCCGCAGGGAACGACCGCCAAACCGGCCAGCGGCGGGCAGCCGCGATGCCGTCGGCACTCACGCTCTCAGCGTTGCTACTGCTCGCGCTGCAGCCGACGGACCTCTTCCAGCAGCCGGCGATTCTCCACTCTCAGACGCGCCGCGTGGCGCCGAGCGCTCGCGGTCTCCTGAGCGAAGGCGGAGAGGACGCCACGCAGGTACTGCAGCCGATCCAGCAGTTGGTCGCGATCGGAGTTCTCTGTCGGGACCCGCAATGCAGTGGACGAGGCCCCCCAATACGCACTGTTCATGGGAAACCATGCTTCCTCATCGGGGCCAGGAAACACATCCGCACGTCTTACCAACCCCGGTCAGTGCTCACTACTGAGGCCCGCCGCAGAGCTTCGTCCATACGCGCTCGCTCGCCCTCCCCTATCCGTGTAAATCCCGTAGTCGTTGCAGGTCACTTCTCCGATGCAGCCGCCGGGCAGGAGCCATAACGTGGCCTGAGAACGAAAGGAGCCCCGATGTTCGAGAACGTGCTCGTAGGTGTGGACGGCAGGCAGGGCGGCCGCGATGCGATCGCGCTCGCCTCACGGCTCGCTCGCGACAGCGGCAAGATCACGCTCGCACACGTCCACAGCGGCCTGCTGGCTCCCATCCACGTAGCGACCCCGGGCATGGTGGCGCAGGAGCGCGAGACCGCCGGGATGCTGCTGGAGCAAGAACGCGCCGCAGCTGGCATCACGGCAGAGCTGCTGGAGATCGAATCGCTGCACCCGGGACGGGCGCTGCATCAGCTCGCCGAGGAACACCACGCCGACCTGATCGTCGTGGGGTCCTGCGCTCGCAGCATGCTCGGCAGGGCGATGCTCGGAGATGACACCCGAGCGGCGCTCAACGGCGCCCCCTGCGCGATCGCGATCGCCTCGCTCGGGTTTGCCTCCCATCCGGCCATCGGAAAGATCGGGGTGGGCTACGACGAGTCTCCTGAGAGCAAGGCCGCGCTTGCCGTTGCGCGCGATCTGGGCGCCGGCAAGGGCGCAGTTCTGCGCGCGCTTGAGGTGATCTCGATACCGAGCTACGCCTACGCAGGCTATGTCGCCCCAACGGCGATGCAAGACATCGACCGGGAGATCGAGCAGGCAAACGAGCGTCTCTCCCAGCAGCTCGACGGCGTCAAGGCGCGCGCCGTGTGGGGTCTGACCGGCGAGGAGCTGGCCAACTTCGGGGATGATCTCGACCTGCTTGTCGTCGGCTCGCGCAGCTTCGGACCGCTCAAGCGTCTGATCCTGGGTAGCACCGCCGACTACCTACAGCGGCACGCCCGCTGCAGCCTACTGGTGCTGCCCCGCGCGGCCACCGAAGATCGGCTGGCGGCTGGCGGCGCCTGAAGGGGGCGCGACAATCGCACGTTCGTGTGCGCCGATTGACCTACGCGGTGCTCACAAAAGAGAGTACGGGCCGCTCCGCCGGTTCGCAGGCCGGGGCATGCGGGAGCGGATGGACCAGCCGTGCCCGCGTCTGGCTTACGATCGCGGGCCGCCCGCCTGGCCTGGCGGTGGCAGTCGAATGCCTGCAGCGCAGTCGCCGGCCGTCCTGGTCCTGGCGAAGAAGATCGACCAGTGCGGCGCTCAGCTCGCCCTCGGCGACGGGCCGCTGAAGTTCTAGCGCGCCAATCGTACGCTCGCGAAGCTCGCCCGGCAGCGCGTGCTCGAGCGGCGACCAGAGCTCCCGCGGCGCCGCGAGAACCAGCCGTTCGAAGGGACGGCGCGCATGGGCACGGGCGAGCATCCTCGCCGCCTGCTCTACCTGCTCCACGAGCATCTCAGGGACGGTCTGTGGCGAAGTCGATGAGGACACGCGCGGCTGGACGCCGCGGCGCAGCGCCGGCGGCATGCTCGCAAACTCGACGAGCCCAGCCTGGCCACCACGCAGCAGCCGCGCCGATCGACAGTCCAGCACGGCGGCTCCCCAGTCGCCGGAGGTGAACATGCCGGCAACCGGCTCGAGCCACGGGATCGCCTCCACCACGACCATCGCCTCGACGCTCGCCGGCAGCGGAACCATCGTGTATGCGGCGCCTTCGGCGGCGGCAAAGCACCCGATGCTCCTTGTGCCGTGGGCAAGCACAAGCGGCGCGCTCAGGCTGATCCGCATGCGCTCGCTGTCTGCGCGACCTGGCTGCCTTGCCAGCACGCTGAGAAGCTCCTCGAACTGCCTCACGCATGACGCGGGATGAGCATGATCAAAATCCAGGTAGACACTCAGCACAGGCCGATCTTGCGCCGGCATCGCCGCGAGTCTGGTCAGTGTCCCGAGGCCGACCGCGGGCGGAGTCACTATGTCATGCTCCCCGAAACGCCATCTGGGCGGTCGAGCTGGAGTGAGGCAGGACGTCTAGGAGAAGCGCAACCATCGGAGCCATCGGAGATCTCGCTTTCCAAGCACGCAGGATGCTCAAAGGCTAAGGACCCCGTAAACGCCGCTCATCGGCACTACACCCACAAGCGGCTGCTCAAACCTACTTATGGCCTGGGGCCGCGCGGAGCTCCGCCCGCGGGCCGATATGAGACGGCTGGGTGTCGAAGGCGCGGTGGCGCACCGCAGCGTCGCCATAGAGCAACGAGATGACCTCCGCCTCGATAGCACCCTGATCGCCGGCACCATCTGGCGTGGAGCGAACCGTTGCATGCCGCCTTCTCTCGCGCAGCACGCTCGCCACCGCCGCCTTCACCTCAAGCCGACCTGTCCTCGCATGCGAGAGCGCACGAGAAAGCCCGGGCGCCGAGCGTTCTGGCCCCGAAATCGGATGTTCAGAAGACTGTGCGTTCATTGGCATCGGCATCCCGGGAGTGGGCATGATTGCTCACCACCAGCGGCCGAAACGTCGTTGGTCGGAGACGGCCTGCTCAGAACCTAGACGGACAGCACGTTCCCCGCATCGGTGGTTGCCACGACCCAAACAGCAGAAAACTACGTGTCCAGCTCATCTAACTATGTACTGTCATTGGATACGCACAGGCTATAGCGAGTATTTCTCTTAGCAGCGCCGTGGCAACCGAGGGAGGCAGAAGATGCCATATATCCAGTGCGAGCGATGCGGGACCAGCTGCTACAGCAACGTGCTGAGCTGCCCCAAATGCAGAGCCACCGTCGATCGCGCCTACACGCACGCAACCGCCGGCAACGAGCCGCGCGCCTCCGCTGGAGACGAAGACGTCGAGCGCGAAGTGCGCGACGCTCTATACGGCTGGCACTCCGGCTGCGTTGAGACGCGTCAGGTCAAGCCCAACGCGGTACGCGAGACAACCAGTCGCAGCGCACCGTCATAGGTCGGCAGGCGGCGTAGCCGCCCATCGCGCTGCTCCCAGGCGCCTCTGCTGAGGTCTGCGCGCAGCGCCGCCATGGCGCGCGTCTCGACGCCCTTGGCAAGGTGCGGCAAGAGACTTTGGAGAGCGATGCGACGCATCGCGGCGCTGTCGGTCTTGAGGCAGCGGTCAGAGCCTTTCCGGTCATCATGTCGTTTTGGTAGCGTCCGGGTCATGGCTTCGCGAGCGCTCGTTGACTGGCAGACAGACGCATGCGCTGCGTTCGATGAGATCGAGAACGCGCACAGGGCGGTCGGCGGTACCCGCCCGGGCCGGCGGTTCGTCACGCGGCAGCTCAACTACGCCTACGTGACGCTGCTGGCCGCGCGCTTCCAGGGCTTTGCGCGGACGCTGCACAGCCAGACCGCAGATGAGATCGCCCTCGCGGGCACTCACAGCGTTGCCTACAGCGTGCTGCTGTTCGAGAGCCTGACCAGCGGACGACTCTTGGACAGGCAGAACGCCTATCCCGTTGCGGTCGCCAAGGACTTCGAGCGCTTCGGGGTGGATATCTGGGAGCAGGTGGATGCGATGCGATCGGGGAACGACGAGCGTCGCAAGAAGCTTGAGGCGTTGATCACGTGGCGCAATGCGATCGCGCATCACGACATCGACTCGAAGCTCAGCAAGGGAGCTTTGGACCCTACGAGGATCAACTTCGATACGTGCAAGGCTTGGCGTAGAGCGCTCAGCGTGCTCTCCGTCGGTCTCGATCAGGCTGCGGCAGATCGATGCGAGGAGTTGGGTATCGCCCGGCCGTGGTGATACTTTCAGGGAAGTTATGGGACGCTCAGGGACAGCCACCACCGAGAAGCTGAAGGTCGGCGACAAGGTCGTCCTGCGGGTCGCTGGCCGAGCGCGCTACGGCGTGGTCATCGAGGACCGCGGACCGCTTGCCAGCAACGGCAGCCAGATCGTCGCGATCGAGATCGGCAACGACGAGGACCGCCGGTTCGAGGTACGTGCGGAATATCTTGAGCGCGTCGCCACGTAGCGATAGCTAAGCGGCAGTTCGTCACGATCTGCGGTGTGGCAACGACGCTACGGTCGAGTCGCGATAACTGAACCCTCAGCCGCTACTGATCAACCGCTCAAAGTCGGCGATCGAGCGGTCTCAAATGTGCCCGGCATCAGTGGAGGAGCGTCGTCGTCGAGGATCGTGGGCCGATCGCCATCAACGGAAGCCAAATCGTCGCTATCCGTCTCGACTACGCTCCAGACAGTCCGCAGTTCGAGGTTCGCACCGAAGAACTCGAACGCATTGTGTAGCCTCGCCCCGCCTCGGGATCGAGGCGGACTCCAGCGGATCTATGCGGATCGTCCAATCTCCCGCACGACCCCGTAATCCCGCTCTAGAAAGCCAAAAAGCCCCGGATTCCGGGCTCAGCAGTCGATGTGCATGATGAGCCCGAGCTCCACGTGCTGCTCGAAGGCAATCTTGAAGTGCGGGAAGAAGTCCGCGCGTCCCCAGAGCACCGTGTTGCCTTGCGCGAATGCCGGCGCAAGCTCGAACGGCGCCCCGAACATGCGCGGCGTAGCCCCTGGCACGAACACCTGGCCGCGAATCGGCCGCCGAGACCTCCACGTCTGAAAGCTCGCGCCGTCGGCACCCTGCGAGCGTTGTGAGGCCAGCAGATCGCGCCGGGGATCGAGCCCAAGCCGCGGAGCAAGCGCCAACGGCAGGAGCGTGCCGTCCGCGCCACTGTCAACTATCCCGGCGACGTCAACCGACCGTTGACCGCACGTGAGCACGACCCCGAGCCACGGCTGCGGCTCGGCGCTGAAGGTCAGCCGCGGCAGCGGTAGAAGTGCGTCGAGGGGTCGGGCACGTGGGCCAGCGTGTCCGTGTCGGTGACCTCCGGCTTGCCCGTCAGTTCCTCCAGCGTGTCGGCCCACGCGATGACTGTGGTGCCGCGCACGGCGACCCACTGGCCGGGATGCTGCTCAAATGCCTCTCGCGGGATTGGCGGCTCTGCGACGGTAAGACTCATGGAAGCTCTTTCGCGTGTGGTCGCCGACATCCTCCCATACATCGGCACCCCTCCGCATCGGTAGATACCCGCCGCGCCGCGACCTCAACCGATAGGCGATGTCTCGTCGGGCCTCGGTGCGTCTCCCGGCGCCTGCTTCGATATCGACTGTGTGGCGGCGAGCACGCGCTGCGCTGTAGCGATCCTGACCTCCGTGTCGGCTTCGATGGCTTCGCGGTGCTCGCGGGCAAGCTGCTTGCGCTGCTGGTCGCGCCAGGCATGGTTGATCGCGAGCGCGACGATCGCGGAGAGGATCACCGCGGCGCCCTCGCCGAGCCCGTGGAGTGCTGAGGCGCCCAAACCGAAGATGACCCACCGGGTCATGCGATGAACTTCGGCGTCACTTGACGACTACACAGAAGGCGTTGATCGCAAAGGCCGCGATGCCTCACTTCAAGGCATCGGCGAAGGAGCGACAGAGAGAGCATGCGGGCACGGCCCCGGGCCAGCGGTCGAACACTTCTGGCATTCCTGCCAGGAGTGATTCGCCTACAGGCAACCTCGCTCGCGTGGTCGCCGCGGGCCAGGCGAGCGAAGCCTTGGGGCCGCTCGCCGTCGCTGTCGATCAGATAGCAGGAGCGCATCCGCACCAGATAGTGCCGCACCCGGTCGCGGTCCAGGCCGATCCGGGCGGCGAGGTCGTCCGCAGTCAGCCACCGGCGGCCCGAGCCGATGTCGCGCGGCAGGAGCTGGAGGATCTGCTGTTCGATGCTGTTGAGCTGCGGGACCGTTGTGCTCACGGCGCTCATCGGCTCTGCCCCTCGGGCTCAAACACCGCCGCGGCGGCGGCTTCCAAGCCGCTCAGCGCGTCGAAGGCGTCCTGCACCGTCTCCTGCGTCTCCTGCGCGTGGCCCGCGGTGATCACGCGGTCACGCGCATACCCAAGCTGGGCGCTCAGCGCGTCGAGCGCCAGACATGTCTCGGCGGCCGTGAGCTGCACCGGCCCGTCTTCGCCCACACGATCGAGCAGGCCGGCGATGGCACGCAGCCGCAGATGCACGCTGCGGGGATGCCCGCCACGCAGGCTCAACGACTCCCCAAGCGCGTCGATCGCGGAGAGAAGGATCACATGCAGGCCGCGGCGCAGCATCGGCAGCGCGGCATCGTTCAGAGTGATCGTCCCGGACATTCAGCAGCCCTCGCGGTCGGTGAGCAGCCCGGCGTGCGCCGCTGCGGCTTCGGTGGTCGTGAGCAGCCGCCGGACATCCTCGACCTTCTGCTGAGCCTTGCGGGCTTCCTCGGCGTCGAGCTGGCCGTCGGCTGCCTGATCTATGGCCGTGCTCAGTTGCTCGGCGAGCGCCTTGAGCACGAGCTGCGCGTCGCCCCGCGTGGTGATCTCAACCGGCTCGCCTTGGGACGGAGCGGGTGCGCCGGGGCCATGCCAACCCACCCGGTCGAGCAGGCCGGCGATGGGCTGCATCTCCCGGAACGGGCACCACGGCCGGTCTGACAGCTCCAGCGCTTCGTGTAGCCGCTCGGCCACGTCGGTCAGAACGGTGTCGAGCCCGGAGCGCACCGCAGGCAGCGCCGCGGCTTCGAGCGTGAATGGGGACGGCATGGGTGGTTCCTCCAGTCGGTCGGAGGCACCTGGGAGAACGCGGCGAGCGCCGAGCCGGCAGGCTGCGAGTAGGTCTTATGCGGCTTGTAGGATCGGCACTGCATCAGGGCTAGCTCCTGGTGCCACGAGGCCCGGGCGGCTACCACCGTCGCGGGCCTCAATAATTAGGACGCGATGGAGAGTATTGCGTTGGCACTGTGGTGTCAACACCATTGCTGCGGCGCTGTGGCGGCCGTAGGCTTAGACGCCCGTGTCGCCAGTGGATTCAGCGCTTGCCGCCACCCTGCGCAAGCTGCGCACCGAGCGCGGTCTCTCGCAGGAGGCCGTGGCCCATGAGGCCGGCGTCTCCTACACGACGCTGGCGAAGATCGAGCTGGGCCACTCGGCGCCGGCATGGCTGACCGTGCGCAGCATCGCCAGGGCACTCGATATCACGCTCTCCGACCTCGCCGCCGAGGTCGAAGCGCACGACGCTCAGTGAAGGCCCCGAACATACGCTGCTCCGACTGATCGGCCGCGACACGCGCGATCAGCAGCTCGCAAGGCAGGGAATACGTCGGACCCGCAAGAGAAGATGCCCCTATGTGGACTGCGCTCGCCGCGATAGGGACGCTGAGCCTTGCCGGCTTTACGGCGTGGCTCGCATGGTCCACTCGCGGCCTGGCCAAGAGTTCGCAACTCGATCAAGAGGCGCAATGGCGGCCAGTCATTTTGCCTGCCGAGTATGCCGCCCAGGAGCCATCCCTTGGATCTCTGCGTCTGAATGTGAGGCAATAGCCGACAAAGCGTTGCAGGAACGCGATCATCTCCTCGTCGCCCGCGAAGATCTCCTCAAGAAAGCGTTCCCAACGCGGGCATGCTGCGTCGGGCTCGTAGACGACGGTGGAGGCGAGCGTGATTAGGTCGGCGGGGTCGTGTGCTCGAAGCTCGCCAGTTCGCAGGTCGATCGTGCCGTTCGCGCAGGAGAGCAGGAACGGGTCGGCGTCAGTCTCCTCGGCACCGAGCGCGATCTGCGGCTCCGTGGCGGCCAGTGTCAGCATGGCCCGCAGCCGCGGCTCGGACTGAGATTGAAGCGCCCATTTCGCGGCGGTCTCGCGCGCCTTGTCGTCCTCGATCTCCGACGCGCTGGCCAGCAGCGCTCGCGCTGTCCGCTTAGCAGCACGGTCGGCGTCGCCGGTGCTATCCCGCTCCCAGACCCGGCCGCTCCAAGAGAGCCACAGACGCCGCTCACGGATGTGACGCAGGCGGCTGGCGTGCTCGCTGGCGAACCGTTGGGCGTTGCCCATGTCGGTGAGCGCGGCCGTGTCCGTGCCAGCCGCGATTCCCTTCAACTGCTGGATCTGGTCCGGGCTCATGCGGCCACCTCGCGCACATCCCGGACCCGCGCGGCCGGGATCAATCGCCGCTCGACACGATCAGCGAGGCGGTAGCCGACCTGCTGCTGCTCGTCGATCTCGTGGCGATAGCAGATGATCTCGGCCCTCAGCCAGCCTGGCTGCGCCTCGATCGCCAGGGCGTCGAGCGTGCGACCGTCGCGCAGGCGGACGCGGTGGGTCGGGCGCGGCGCGGTGGCGCTGTCCGCCGGGGCGGGACTAGACTGGATACTGGACGCCCGCACCGCGTCCGACCTCCTGCGCGGCCCCGCTCCCAGGCGGGGTCGCGTCTATCGGGTCCTCCTCGACCTGCTGAGCCAGAGCGTCGAGCAGAGCTACGTAGCGCAGTGCCACGTCGCGACTCGGCCGCCGCGATCCGCACTCCCACCGCTGCACCGCAGCGCCACTGACGCCGAGGCCCGCGGCCAGATCAGCCAATGAGAGTCCGGCGCGCTCGCGTATCGCCCGCGCGCGTGGGCTGCTGGCGAGCCGGCGCGCGGCGGCAAGCTCGGCGGGGTCGATGATCGCATGGCTACCCATGTGACACCACGGTAGCGCCCCATCCGCGACACGCCTGCCCTACTTGTGTGCCATTATCTCGGGAAACGACTGCATCGGCCGCCAGCGCGAAGTTTACCCGCCCGTCACCGATCTGATACCATGTGCGCATGAACGGAGACACCGAACGCGAGACGCGGGTCACGATCACGGGTCAGCCGAGCTTCCTGAGCGCGAAGAGCTGGCACGCCTGGGGCGACGGCTACCTGCTGCCCGACCACTTCAGCGCCCGGGTTGACGGCGACTGGCTTCCGGGATACGTACACCTTGAGATCGCCGTGGACGGGCGGGGCGTGCGTTGCGCCTCCGTCCGCCTTGAGGCAAGGCAAGGCGAGGCGATCACCGCCCGTGCCCTGCGCGATGTTCCGCTGAAGGAGTGTGTGCGGCTCGCTACCGCGACGATCGCGCGTCGCGGCCACACACACGCCGAAGGAGGGACGTTCCGGATAGAGCTTGCTTCGCCGGACGATCCCGCCGAGCCCTTGACACTTGCGAGCAAGCGTCCGCACCGCCGCGTCAAGGACGAGTGGCTGCGTGAGGCTGCTCGTATCTACCTGGCCGCGAAGGCGGTTGAGGAGCCCCCGACGCGCGCGGTCGAACAGCAGCACTCACAGTGTCCCATCACCTACAAAACCGCCGCGCGCTGGGTCGAACTGGCTCGCCGGCGAATCGACCCGAACACGGGCAAACAGTTCCTGACACCCGCTTCAATCACCCCATCGAAGGAGGATTGACCGTCATGCCCAAGCCAACCGGCATAGAAGTCCGACACGGCCGCGGCTGCCCCGCGCGGAACGGCGCGCGCTGCAAACTGCGAGCCTGCGTATCGCGCCTGGGCGTATGACCGGCGCAGCGGCGGCAAGGTCCGGAAGAGCTTCCCGACGCTCGCTGCCGCGAAGGCGTGGCGGGCGGACGCGATCGGCGAAGTCCGCCGCGGCAGGTTGAAGGCGGTCGCCGCGCCGACGCTCCGGAACGCTGCCGAGGCTTGGCTGAAGGGCGCCCGCGATGGCAGCATCCGGCCCCGGTCGGGCGACCCGTTCAAGCCGTCGGCGATCAGGGGCTACGCTGCCGCGCTCGATCAGCGGCTCGTGCCCGAGTTCGGCGCACGCCGGCTCTCCGACATCACGCGCGTTGACCTTCAGGACTGCGCCGACCGGCTGCTCGCGCAGGGCCTCGACCCGTCCACGATCCGCAACTGCCTGATGCCCCTGCGCGCGATCTACAGGCGTGCGATGTCTCGCGGCGAGGTCGCCGTGAACCCGACGACGGGCATCGAGCTGCCGGCGGTGCGCGGCCGACGCGAGCGGATCGCCTCGCCGACCGAGGCGCAGACGCTGCTCGATGCGCTGCCGAAGGCCGACCGCGCGCTATGGGCGACCGCGCTCTACGCGGGCTTGCGGCGCGGCGAGCTGCTTGCGCTGCGCTGGCAGGACATCGACCTTGCGGGCGGCGTGATCCGCGTGGAGCGCTCTTGGGACCCGACGCACGGCGCGGCCATCGCGCCGAAGTCGCGCGCCGGCAAGCGCAATGTCCCGATCGCCGCGGTGCTGCGCGACTATCTGGTCGAGGCGAAGATGACCTGCGCGTGGTCCGAGTGCCTCGTGTTCGGGCGCACGGCCGATACGCCCTTCGCCGACTCGGCGATCGGACAGCGTGCCCGCAAGTGCTGGCGCGCGGCTGGCCTCGACCCGATTGGCCTGCACGAGTGCAGGCACACCTTCGCGTCGCTGATGATCGCCGCCGGGGTGAACGCGAAGGCGCTCTCGACCTACTTGGGGCACGCCACCATTGCGATCACGATGGATCGCTACGGGCATCTGATGCCTGAGAGTGAGGACGAGGCTGCGGCGTTGCTTGATGCCTACCTCGCGCGAGCCGATACGGCCGCTCGCGTGGCTCAGCTCGCCTGAAGGGAGCGGCGCCCGGCGCAAAGATCGCGCCCTCTTGGGTCCGCTTAGGATTGCAGCAAGTTGCCGAAGGCCATTTTGCGCCCGGGCTCTGCCTCCAGACGCTCAGCGTAGGCGACCTGGCGCGGCATGATCCAAACGGTCGCGCCACTCTCGGCCTGCCGCTGTAGGAGTCCTGCGCCCTTGGCGGCCTCGGTTTGGAGTTCCTCGAGCAGGTTCCCGTCAGGGTCGCTGACCTTGACTTCGGCCCCTCCCGAGAAGACGATGCGGAACGTGACCGCCACGCGGCCCAGCCTATCGCACCCCCTGTGTGGGCCAGTGCGGGCCAGTTTCAGGCGGTTTTGAGCGGTCTTGAGCGGATGAGCCGTGCTTTGCCGTCAACGCCCGAATCTCTAGTGTTCATGCGGGATTTGGCCTTGTAGAGCGGTACGGGGGACCCAGGAATCGAACCTGGCGTTGCGGTTTTGGAGACCGCCGTGTTACCGATACACCAGTCCCCCAGGACCGAGCGGGAATTGTAGGGGCTCGCTACCCAAGAGCCGGCCTCCGTACCGCCGCGCGCCGCCCGCAGGTACCCGCGCGCTCCACGCCCCCGTCGCGCCGGCCGCCCAACCATCGCCGGCAAAGCTCGATCCCGCCTCAAGAACTGGCGCCGCCGTGCCGACAGATCCTCGGACGGCTTCTGGCCATGCTCGCGAAGGTGCCCACATCCATCGCTCGGGCGGGCGCAATCGGCGCGCTTCGCTCATGGCTGGGCTCTGGCCGGGCCGCGGCGCAGCGACTGCGCTCACCGCAGCGCCCGGATCTCGGTGCGGACTCTGGCTTCATGCTGATCGAGGTCCTGGTCAGCGCGATGCTCGTCTCCGTGATCGTCGTCGGCCTGCTCAACGGCTTCGATGCCGCATCCAACGCCACGACCGACCAGAGGCTGCATGCCGACGCCTCGCTGCTGGCCGCTCAATCGCAGGAGGAACTTCGCAGCGATCCGATCAACACGCTCAGCCCGCTCGAACACACGCCGCACGTCTACACGCAAACAGTCGGCAACCAGACCTTCACGGTCACCGAGCGCACGAAATTCATCGAAGGCGCAAGCGAAGGCGAAAACGAAGAATGCACGGCTACGACCAGCGGCAAATCGAACACGGCCAGCGGCTACCTGAAGATCATCTCTGAAGTCACCTGGCACGAGCCGCAGGCCACCTCGGCACGCAAATTGGTCACGCGAAGCATCGTCACAGGCAAGCGTCCCGGCGACGCGCTCGAGGTCGACGTCAACAACGGCGGCTCTCCGTCGCAGCCGGTTGAAGGCGCCACTGTCATCGCCTCCGGGCTAACGACTACCACCGGCGCGCAGGGCTGCGCCGTCTACAACTTCCAAACCGAAAAAGAACCGGAATCCACTACCGTCGCCGTCTCCAAGACCGGATGGGTCACGCCCAGCGGCGCGACCGAATTCAAATCCGGAAGCATCACGCTCGTTCCAAATCTGGTCACGCACTACCCGATCGAACTTGGACAGGCGGGCGCGGTGCTCGGAGAATTCACAAATCAGAAAAAAGCCGTCACAGGCGACACGTTCGTGGCCTACAACACCGGCATGAACCTCGCACCGAATTTCGAGCTCGGCGGCACCAACAGCACCTACGCAACCAGCACGTATGCCTCCACCGCGCAAACCGCGACCAACCTGTTCCCGTTTTCAACGGCTTGGGCAGTATACGCAGGCGATTGCCCCGCCGACAACCCGGAAGGCGCCAGCAGCGGCGCGGTGCACGCAGGCGCCGTAACCGTCGTGGGCGGAGTGACTACCAAAGCCACGGTGCCCATCTCCTACATCAAACTTGAAGTCTACACCGGCGAATCGTCCACCAAAAAAGGAAGCCTCACCACCGCAAAAGAACAAGTCAAGATCACCGAACCCGAATGCGCCTCCGCCATCCCCGACAACGGTGCGAGCGCAAACGATGTCCATCAGCAATATCTTAATGGCAGTGGCGGGCTCACCAATCCCTACCAACCTTACGGCAAGTACAAGCTCTGCATCTGGGATAGCGCGGAAAGAAAGACCTATACCACCGAAGCCAAAAACACCAGCGAAACCGGCACCTCGGCGACGGTCTATCTGAAAGCCAGCTCTGGCACCAGCGGAGGCATCACTACGGTGACCGGACAGTCGACCAACACATGTTGACCATGCCACAGCTTCGCGATACCCGTGGCTTTACGCTGATCGAACTTCTGGTCGCGATGGCAGCCGGCATCGTGGTGCTGATCGTGCTGTTCAGCATCCTCGACATCTCGACGACCCAGACGGCACGCACGCAAGACGAGGTCGCCGCCGATCAGCTGGGCCGCACCGCTATGACCAGCCTCCTCGACGAGCTGGACTCGGCATGCATCTACTCAAGCTTCGCGCCCGTCTATGCCGGCAGCAACGGATCCAAGCTCATCTTCGAGAACGCCTACAGCTCCCAGGCCGTGCCCTCGGCGGCCACAGTCCACGAAATCGTGTGGAGCTCGTCCGAACATACCTTGACGGATTACAGCTATGCCAGCACCGGCGGCACCTGGCCTAGCTTCACGTTCTCCACATATGAAAAAAAATCCCCCAGCTCCAAATACCTACTTGCCACGAACGTCACTGAAGCGTCAAGCGGGGGAAAAGCCGTGTCGATCTTCCGCTACAAGCACTACGGTGGTGAAGTAAAAGAAAGCGGCACAACCGGCGTCAGCACGCTCGCCGAAACGACTGCCGCTGAAATCTCCGCTAGCGAAACGGCCAAAACCGAATGGTATAAATCGGTCGGAGCCGTGCTGATCGCCTTCCAGGCCGCTGCCACGACAGCCAACTCAACGCTCGAAAAAGCGATCAGCCTGGAAAGCCAAGCCACGTTCGCCTTCAGCGTCCCGAATGCGGAAAAACCAATCAAAGACGGGCCGTGCCAATGATCCGTGTGCCACAACGCTCCAGCTTCCTCCGGCGCCCTCACGTCACCCTACGCAAAGCGCTCGACAGCGCCCGCAAGCCCGACGGGTTCACGATGATCGTGACTCTCGGCGTCATGTTCGTCGCAGGCATACTGCTTGCCGCTGCGTTCACCGCAGCCGGCGGAGACATCGCCCTGACTCGCAAAAACACCGCGCAGAAGCAAGCCTACTACGCCGCCGTCGCTGGAATTCAGTATTACGAGTATAAGCTTCAGACCAACCCGGATTACTGGGAGAAATGCCCCGAACCGAACGGGTCGGTCAAGACCAGCGAAGTCGCAGCCGGCACCTACAAGGTCAAAATGCTGGCCGCGAAGAGCGGCGAAAAACTTGGCATCACACACTGTGAAACGGCAAAGCCGTTCGAAAGCGTGATCGAAAAAGAAACCGGCGCGGCCTCGAACTCGTTTCGCATCGAATCGACTGGCGAAGTAGAAAAGGCTAAGCGCACCCTCGTGGCGACGTTTCAGGTCACCGGGTTCCTGAACTACGTCTACTTCACACACTATGAAACCGAGGATCCGCAACTCTACTATCCAGAATCGGCAGGCTGCGGCGAAAAGTACTATTCCGAACGCAAATCCAATTGCACCACCATCGAGTTCACCGAAGGCGACAACGTCTATGGGCCGATGCACACCGACGATGCAGCCGATGTGTGCGGAGAAGTGGTCTTCGGACGTGAAGGCCACAGCGACCCGATCGAAATCAACGGCGGCATCTACCACGCGGGATGCACGGGGAAAGCCGTTTTCAACGGCACATTTACCGAAAAAGGCGCCGTTCTGCTTCCGCCGCAAAGCGACCAATCGCTCGAAAGCTACGTCGAAAGCGAAGACCTGCTGAGCGGCGTGACGCACCTCGTCCTGGAAGGCACCCAGATAACTGAGACTACCTATACCGGGAAAAAAGTGGTCTTGAAATGGCCCACCAACGGCCTCATCTACGTCAGCGGCGTCAAAGGCCAGGCCTGCAGCATCAAATACGAACAGCAGAACTCCGACACCGCCAAAGAACAGAGCGAAGAAACCTATTGCGGCAACGTATATGTCAGTGGGACCTACTCCTCGCCGCTGACGATAGGCGCCGCAAACGACGTGATCATCAACGGCAACCTGGAGCCGACCGGGGTAACTCCTCCAGCGCTGCCGTCGAACTCCTCCACGGTCACGCTTGGCCTGATCGCAAACGAATACGTTCGCATATACCACCCCGTGGAAGAAGTCTGCGAAGGCCGCGGCGGCTGCAAAAGCGTCAACGCCAGCGGCTCTCTCTATAACCCGTGGATCTACGCGGGCATCCTCGCAACGCAGCATTCGTTCCTCGTCGACAACGACAACGTTGGGGAACCACTTGAAGAATTGAACATCGTCGGCGCAATCGCGCAAAACTATCGTGGCATCGTCGGGACCGGAGGCGGCCGCAGCTACACCGGCTACCTCAAGGACTACAAGTACGACGAACGGCTCGCGGTCGACGAGCCCCCCTTCTTCCTCAGCCCGCTCAACTCTGGCTGGAAAGTGATACGCGAGACAGCTCCGGCGGCCGGGTAGAGCACGCGGGGATCTGCCCTACAGGGGATTGGCGGGCAAGGTCTCCCAAGGGGGTCGAGCTCCGTCCTACCTACCGTCTCGATTGCGTGGTTTTCCGCGTTGCCGGATCTCATGCGCGTGGTCAAGCTGCTCGCATGGTTGCCGACGGGTGCATGCTGCTGATGTAGGCGGTTTCGATGCCCCTCGCCCGCAAGAGACGCTCGCGCAGAGCTGGCACTGCATTGGGGGCTGCGCTGGCCGCCGCGGCGACATTGACAGCCACCGGCGCCCTGGCCGGAGCTTCGACCAAGCCACAGCCGCCGCTTCGCTACCGGCCGATCGGCTGCAGAGTCACCGGGACAGAGGTGGCCTATGCGCATGGCCCCAGCCGGCGCGAGGTCGCGCTCAGCTTCGACGACGGGCCCTTCTCGCTCACGCAGCCGTTCGTGAGGATGCTGCGGGCCAACGGCGCAGTGGCGACTTTCTTCATGATCGGAGAGCAGATCAATCCCGGCTACCGCGCCACGCTGCGTGAAGAGCTGCGCAACGGAGACGCACTCGGCGATCACACCTGGACTCACCCCGATCTGCTGCAGAGCGACGAAGTCTTTGGCCAGCTGAAGGACACCAGAGAAGTGATCCGGCGGGAAACGGGCTATACGCCCTGCGTCTTCAGGCCACCCTACGGCGACTACAACTCCTCCGTTATCGCCACGGCCAGATCGCTCGGACTGGCGACGATCCTCTGGGACGTTGACCCCAGCGACTACACGCTCCCGGGTGTCGAGGCGATCGAGCAGCGAGTGCTCGCGCAGGTCCAGCCAGGCTCGATCATCATCTCCCACGACGGGGGCGGGCCAAGGCTCCAGACGCTCGAAGCCTACCCGTACATCATTCGCGCGCTGCGGCAGCGCGGATACAGGTTCCTGACTGTTCCCGAACTGCTCGGCTTCAAGACCGTCTATCGGCCGTGCAGGCTGCGCTGCGAAGAAATGGCGATCAAAGGGCAGCCGCCGCGAGGATCGATCATCGAATCGGGCTGAATGCGGGCGGCGAGACTTGAACTCGCAAGGGCTTTCGCCCACCGGCTCCTAAGGCCGCCTAGAAGGCGCTGAGGCCAATAGATACGGGCGATTCGATAGCCCCCAATCCCGCTATTGGAGCTAGATTCGGGTCAGTTTGTTACCCAAAGTGTTACCCACGGCTTGCTGTTACCCACGTGTTACCCACGGTGATACGATGCCCGCGTGACGCCCGATCTGCCCACGGCCGCGCTCACCGTTCGTGTCCACAAAGAGCGTCCGTTCTTCGAGGCGATGTGGCGTCAGGACGGGCTCCTGGTCAAGCGCCGCATCGGCCCGGCGTGGCTAGCCAGGAACCCGAGCACGGGGAAGTGGGATCTACCGCGACGCGGCCGCGTCGGGCCCGGCTACTACGACGAGGCGCGTGCTCACGTCGCGGCCGCTGCACTCGTAGGCGCGCACGCGGCGGAGGCAGCCGAACATGAGCGCCTCGGTAAGGAGCGACGCGAACGGGGCGTGACGTTCGCCGCCGTCGCCGCCAGGTATCTGCGGTGGCTCGCTGACGTCAGGGGAGCCAAGCCCAGCACCCTGCGCGATCACGGCTACGTGCTCGGGCCCAACGGCCGAGTCCTCAGTGCAATCGGCGATCGCCCGGCCGCGAAGATCACGACCGCGGAGATCGAGGACCTGCTCACGGAAGTGGCTGCAGGGGCGTCCGCGCGCACAGTCAACAAGTACAGGGCGGTGATCAGCGCGGCGTTCGGATACGGCCAGAGGTCCACCACCTTCAACCTGGCGGCGAACCCTGTGCGAGGCGCCGACAAGCGCCGCGAGCCTCACCGCGGCGCACTGAACTATTACTCGCCCGCCGAGATCGAGGCGCTCGCCCGCGCGCTCGCAGCTGGCCTGCATCGCGCACCGTCGCGGCCGGCGACCCGCGGCCCGAGCAACGCCACCGTTGCCGAGCCGACACAACGACAGGCTCAGGACCACCAGGACGCCGAGCTGGTGCGCGTCGCGAGCTATGCCGGCCTGCGACTTGGCGAGCTGCTTGCGCTGCGCTGGCGCGACGTCGACTTCGCCGGACACGCGCTGACCATCGAACGCGCCATGAGCGCGGGTGTCGAGTCCTCGACGAAGTCGGGAAAGATCCGCCGCGTCCCGCTCGCGGACCAGGCAGCCGCCGCGCTCGACAGGCTCAGCCGGCGACAGCACTTCACGGCGCCGGAAGACCTCGTGTTCGTGAACGAGCTCGGACGGACTCTTGATAGCTGGGCGCTGCGGAGCCGCTTCAAGCGTGCGCGCGACGCGGCGAGCCTGCGCCCGCTGCGACTGCATGATCTGCGGCACACGTACGGGTCGCTGCTCGCAGCCGCCGGTGTGGATCTCGTGACGATCCAAGCCGCGATGGGGCACAGCGCGCTCGCCACCACCTCGATCTACCTGCACGCACGGCCGGCCTCCGAGCAGGCCCAGGTCTTCACGCGCGCGTTTGAGTCGAGACCGACATCGCTGGAGGACGTTCCTCACCCGGGCGCGCCGGTGGCTACCGTCGATCCGTGACCAATAACGCGGCCCACTTCGCGTTCGCCAAGGCTTGCGGCCGACAGTCGCAGCCCGGTCCACGGCTCATTACGATCACCCTGTAATGATTGCGCTACATTACAGATAGCTTGTAATGACTCAGGTTTCGGGAAAGAACCCCTACCGACCAGGCGTCGGCGTGCGCCCTCTGTATCTAGCTGGTCGCGAGGCGCCCCTGCGACGCTTCGCTGCGATGCTGCGCGCAGCGCCCGAGCAGCAGGCGAGCATGCGGGTGACCGGCCTGCGTGGCGTGGGCAAGTCCGTCCTGTTGGAGGAGTTCACCGACCATGCACAGGAACTCGACTGGGAGCCGGCACTCCTTGAGCTGCAGCCCTCGCACAACACCGATGAGGCGCTCACGGCGGTGCTCGGGGCGCTGCTCGAGCGCACGCGCCAGCGCCTCTCACGCCGCGAGCGGCTGCGCTCGGCTGCCGGTCGTGCGCTGCGGGCGGCCAGCCTGTCCTTCACCTGGGAAGACGTCTCGCTCGGGATCGCCTTCGGGTCACAGCGCGAGGAAGACCTCGCGCGCGACCTGTTCTCCACGGTCGAGCTCGCCCGCGCCAAGGGCCGGGCCGGAGTCGTCCTGCTGCTGGACGAGGCTCAGCTGGTCCGCGACGAGCGCGACCGCCACGGCGAGCACCCATTGTCCCTCCTGATCGCGCCGGTGGTCGCGCTGCAACGGGCAGAGCTGCCGCTCGCCCTGGTCCTCTGCGGCCTGCCGACCCTGACGGGCAACCTCCAGAAGGCCCGCTCCTACAGCGAGCGGCTCTTTCGCGGCGAGGACATCGACTCGCTCGCGCCCGCGGACGCGATTCAGGCCTTCATCCGGCCACTCGAGCAGACGGCCCGCCGGGCCGACAGCAACCTTGCAGAGATGGTCGTGAACGAGGTCGAGGGCTACCCCTACTTCCTCCAGCTGTGGGGATCGGAGCTGTGGGAGGCGGCGGACCTCGCCGGCGTCGACTGCTTCACCAGCAAGCTGCTCGAAGCCACCCACCCCGACATCTACGGGCGCCTCGACCGCGACTTCTATGAGCCGCGCATCGCAACGCTGACCCCTGCGGAGCAAGATCTCCTCGCCGCGTCCGCCGCGTGTCCCTACCCCCCGCTGCGCTCGGCCGAGCTCAGCAGCGCATCCGAGAAGACGCCCGGAAACGTGAACGTCCTGCTCGGCCGCCTCGTCGATGCCGGCGCGCTCTACCGAATCCGCAAGGGCGAGTACGCCTACACCGCACCCAGGTTCCGCGACTACCTACTCCGCCGCGGAGCCCACTGAGACCCGCAGGCAGGGCGCGCGTCAGCGTCGCTCCCATGTGGGGATACCGTGACCCCGTGCTGCTGCGATGCACCAGAGGACTCCTAAAGCTGGTCGGCAACCGGGCCGGGACGCTCGTCGAGGCCGAGCCGGGCATCGATGACTGGTATGCCAACGGGTTCGTCATCGAGCGGCGCAAATGCCTGCTGCTCGTCCATGCCGACACGCTGTTCTCCGTCCTCGACACCGACGTCCGCGTAGCCCAGCTAGATGATCTCGGCCTTTACGTCGCGACGCTCGTCGTCGATGCGCTCGCCTCTGAGGGGCTCCCCGGCACGACGCTCGGCCCGGTAGACCCGTCCGGTGTGTTGGTCGCAAAGACCGCGAGTCGCAGCGTGCTTGGCCACATGAACGAGATGACGTTCGAAGCGCAGCATCTCATCGCGCAGGAGGGCGGCCTACGCCACACCGACCCCGACGGCGTGAACCGGAGGTTGCGTCGTGGGCTTCATCGGCGGGGCGGCGACTACGTCGTGCCGCTCGAGCTCGCCGCCGCACGCCCGGCCTGACACCACCGCGCGGAATCCGGCGCGTCGTGAGCGAAGGCAGGAGTGCCCGACTCAAGCCCACGGTTGATCGCGCAGCGCCGTGGGAGCGACTACGCCCTCTCGACACGGAGACGCCCGCAATTGGGCTCGAAGCAGTAGCCGACAAGATGTCGCCCAGCGCTCCTCCTCCTCGCCCAACTCAGGCGCCTCGCTCGCTCCGCGGGCGGCGCCTGCTTTCCGCGCCAAGGAGGACCGCCAGCCTCTGGGGTGACAGGCGCGTCTCAGCATCAAAGCGGGCCCGGAAAATTTACGATCGCTCGCGTAGCGGGAGCGCTCCCCTAGCGCCCGGACGATTGGCACGACTAAGGCGTCGCCAAGGGACTTGCGATGTTCGCCTCGGGTCGAAATCAGAAAGCGATCGTCGTTGCGGTGGCGCCTTTGGCTGATCGTGCCATCGGCGCTCGATGGTCGGGCTCGATCAAGGATGCGCCGTGAAGACGTGGGCGACGGCTCCGCGGCTGAAGGCGGTGGTGCTCACGGGCTCGATGGTGAGGGGAGAGTTGAACAGCCGGTCGCCCTCACCGACGACGACCGGATGGACGACAAGACGGTACTCGTCGATCAGCCTGGTCTCGACGAGCGATCGAGCGAACCGGACGCCGCCCTGCGCGAGCAAATATCCCCCTAAGCGCTCCTGCTTTAGACGCGCGACGGCCTCGGCCAGGTCTCCGGTCGCGATCGTCGTCTCGCCCCAGTCGCCGGACGTGAGCGAACTCGAGAACACCACCTTGGGGATCTCGTTCATCGGCGCCGCGAACGGCCCGGATGCAGCGGGCCAGAAACCAGCCCAGCCCGCATAGGTCACGGCGCCCACGAGGTGTGCACTGGCGTTGCTCACGGTGTCGAGGACCCACTCGGCGCCGTCGGGAGAGCGTCCCGCGGCCTCCCAGCCGGAGCTCCCATCAGCCGGTGCGACGAACCCGTCGAGCGAGACGGACATCTTCAGGATCAGTGAGGCCATGCGCTTCTCCCCTTCCGGGATGGATTACATACCGCTGTGGACCGACTCGGAAAGTTATCGATGCCGAGCGCGACGGCGAGAGGCACGGGCAAGCGAACGCGCCGCGACGTCCCGGTCGCGTGAATCCACCAAGGCGTGAGACGGCAGAACCCGAGGCGCCGAGCGATCGGCCGCACGGATGCTTCTCACGGTCGGGGCGCGACGCGAGACCAGTCCTTTGGCGACGACTCGCTGGTGCCGGCCCCAGATACGCGGGTCGGGCGCTTCGCCGCGATCCGATCGGCGGCTACTAGCGCCCGGCGCCGCACCCGCCGCGTCAGGGAAGCAGGGCGGGACCGCATCGAGAGACCCGTCCTGAGATTCGCCACCGGAGGGTGCGGATGCTAGGCGGCTTGGAGGTAGCGGCGGAGCGCTTCGCGGATCAGCTCGGACGTAGTGGTTCCCTCGGCCTCGGCCCGCTCGAGTAGCTGACGTTGTAGCTCAGGGTCTAGTCGAACTGACTCGACGCTGGCTGGCGCGTTGCCGATGGCGGGCCGTCCGCGCTTGTTGCGCCGGGCGATCAGCGCCCCTGCGTCGTAGCCGGCCTCCGCTTCGGCGGCGAGGACCTCGATGTCCCGGTCGGTGATCGGCCGACCGGCCTTTGTGTGGCCGTGGATGGGTGGTTTGGTCATGAGTCGAGCAGCCTTGCGTACTTGTCTCGCATCGGCATTGCGTGGATCACGATCTGGGTGCCCTCGGCCGTGATCAAGACGACCACCTCGAGCAGGTTGCCCGCGGGGTCTGGTCCGATGAGCAGCCACCGGTCGGGGTCTTCTCCAGCGTCTTCAATCGCGAGGGCATGGTCGATGGCGTGGCGGATGTCCTGATCGGCGACGCCGTGCTTGCGCGCCGAGTCGTGAATCTCCACACGCTTATTGTAATACGAAAAGAGGTTAGTGAGCTCCTCCCCCAGAGGTTGGGCGCGAATGACGCGACGATCGGCAGGTCCGATCAAACAACCGAAGGAGGAGAGGACATGGAATCTCTGTTGCGGGATGCTGCTGGTCATCGCCGCTCGCCGGCCACGATGCCCGGCTACCACCAGGGACGAGTCCCGAGGAACAAGGGCCTTCGCTATCCGGCCGATCCGCCGACGATCGAGGAGATCGTGGCAGTCATGCGCGCCGCGGGTTATGGGCCTGACGGTGCGCGTCTTAGCGCACTGATCGTGGTCCTGTGGCGGGCCGGTCTGCGGATCAGCGAGGCGCTTGACCTCGCCGAGAGTGACCTCGACCGATCGCGAGGCGCCGTCCTCGTCCGCCGGGGCAAGGGCGGGAGGCGCCGCGAAGTAGGGATGGATAAATGGGCCTGGGATCAACTGCAACCGTGGCTCGAGATCCGTGCAAGTCTTCCCGTCGGGGCTTTGCTTTGCGTCATCCACGGAGCGACAGCTGGAAGGCGTTGGGAGCCGTCGGCCGCTCGCAAGCAACTCCGACGAACCGCAGCGCGCGCCGGTGTCCGTCGCCGGTTCGCTCCTCATCAGCTGCGCCACGCTCATGCAGTCGAGATGGCCCACGAGGGCGTCCCCTTGGTCGTGATCCAGCGTCAGCTCGGGCACGCGAACCTCGGTGTCACCTCGATCTACCTGCAAGGAATCGATAGCTCGGAGATCATCGACACCGTTCATTCCCGGCCAGCACCAGTGATCTCAGCCACGGCCGGTCTCATCCGCCGATAGGCACGCAGCGGGCTCAGCGGACCGCGTCCAACGCGGCCCGCTGTCCTGGCCTCCGCGCGTTGCGGGTCTGCGATCGGCGCGGGCGACGTACTCGTCGCCACCACGAACCAGGACTCCAGAGGCTTCCCAATCCTCCGAGCGCGGCCGAGATCGCAGGTGAGCGACTGCCCCGGTTACGCCTGAAGCGGCCCCGATGGTGGACGGAAGAGCGCTGCTACGGTGCGCGCATGAGCAGCTGAGTCTGGAACTCGAGCAAGCGATCGCATTGGGTTACGAGCGCCGTGACCGAGATCACATGGCGCCGACCATCGCCTACTTCCAGGAACTTCTCGCGCGACATCCCGACCAGCCGGTTCTAGTGTTCGAGCTCGCCGGTGCATACGACAGCGACGGCCAGGAGGAGCGCGCCCGAGTGCTGTACGAGCGTGCGCTCGAAATCGGGCTGACTGGCGATACGCTGCGCCGCTGTCTGTGTCAATACGGCAGCACGTTGCGCTGGCTCGAGCATCTCGACGAGTCGATCGTCGTACTGGAGCGCGCACGTCGGGAGTTTCCGGATTCTGATGCAGCGCGGGTTTTCCTGGCGTTGACTCTGCATGAGGCCGGCCGCGGCGACGACGCGATGGCCCAGCTGCTGACGGTGATCACGGCCCACGGCGGGACCACCGACCTCGGCCACTGGACGACCGGGCTACGTGGCCTCGCGCAGTGGTTGGCTGACGGTCGCCCTGAGGACTGAGACTGCGAGTTCGAGGTGAAAGAGCTCTTCCGCATTTAGATCAGAGGGGACAACACCCCAACGCTGAGGAGCGGCGATGCAAATAGCCGCGCGTCGCCCAGCTATGATCACCGCAACCAGGCGCCGGGCTCTTCGGGAACGTCCGCGTGGATCGGCTCAACCACCGAAAGGATTCACCATGACCCGCGTCCGCTTGGCCCTCATCCTAACCCTGTCGCTCGCGTCCCTGGCAGTGTCGGCGGCGAGCGCGCAAGCATGCACGACGTCGTGGACGAACGCAGGCGGTGGATTATGGGGCACCCCGTCCAACTGGTCGAGCGGCGTGCCGGCGGCCAAAAGCGAAGTGTGCATAACGCTTCCCGGCACCTACACGGTGACGCTCGCGCCCTACACCTTCAAAAACGAACTCAACCAGGAAGAACCCGCCAACGGCGACGTCATCAAATCGCTGACGCTCGGCGGAATCCAGCGGGGCGCAGACGCTCGTCATCTCCGGCCGCGCGAGCCGCAACCGCAACAACGAGACGTCGAACTTGACCTTCCTGGAATTGGAAGCCGGCGGGATGGCCACGGTCAATCCAACGGGAACACTCGTCCTCGATGCGACCGCAGACACGTTCGCCGGCAACACCGAAGAAATCGGCGGCTCAGCCGTGATCGCCAAGGGACAGGTCATCAACGACGGTCACATCCAGACCCAGGTCGAGGACTCCAACTATGCAGCGGAACTCGAGTCGAGCCTCACCGACGAAGCCGCGGGGAGCGTGCAGCTGAGCTCCGGGACTCTCAAGCAGGACCTTCAATTCGGGACCAGGACGACCAACCATGGATTGGTCACCGTCGATCCGGGCGCGCAGTGGTATCTGGTTGAGGGCTCGTCGTTCGTGAACGAAGGCGACGGCACGCTTGCGCCGCAGATCGCAAGCGCGTCCAGCTTCGGGAGCTTCCAGATCGGTGGACCCTGCTGCGACGGGCCGGGGGTGTTCACCGCCGGCGGCACGCTCGCGCCGGTGCTCGTGGGCGGGTTCGTCCCGGCGGCCAACCAGGAGTTCGAAACCTTCCCGCTGACCGGCGGCACGTTTTCGGGCACGTTCGGAGCAGTCGGCAACGGCTTCAGCCCGGACTACTCACACGAGTCCTCAACTCCGGCCTCCGTTGGCGTCATCTACCACGAGACACCGGCCGGCGTTGCGCCGGGCGGCTCTGGCTCGCCAGGGGGCGGCGCCCCGACCGCGAATGCGGCTGCGCCGCTCGCACACATCGGCGCGCTCTCCGGCGGGCGCGGTGCGATCACCGTCACGATCTCCTGTCCCGCCGGCGGGGCGGCATGCAGCGCGCTGACCGTCACGCTCGCGGTCACCGAGCACCTGAAGCGCGGAAAGATCGTCGCGATCACCGCTGCGAGCGGGAAGGCATCCACGCGAACGAAACGCGTCGTGATCGGCACCGCAAGCGCCTCGCTTGCGGCCGGGGCGTCGAAGAAGCTCACAATCAAGCTCAACGGCACCGGGCGGGCGCTGCTTGCGAAGTACGGCAAGCTCGCAACGATTGTGACGATCACCTCGAGTGGCAAGACGCTGGAGGCGGCTACCGTCCATGTGCGGCCGGCGGCGAAGCCAAAGTCCAAGCACAAGTAGCCCGCCATACATGGCGGCGGGTAGCCGCCAGACGTGCGGCACGGCGCCGGAGCCCTTTTGGTCTCTCGGCGGTTGACGCAGCCGCTGCTCCCTGGGCCCAAAATCAACCAAAGCCGCCTGCAAACAGGGGATTTGGCTCTACAAACGGAGGGGAAGAGATTCGATCCCTCGTCAGAGGAAAACCCCCTGAAACGGGTTTTCGAGACCTTGACGGCTCAGGCGGTCTGCTGCGGTCTCTGGCGGTTTCAGGCGGCCTCAAAGCGCGGCGGATCGGACCCCGGCGCAGTCGCGGTTACAGATCGGGGACAAGCGTGACAGCGTCGTCGACGGCCTGCTGCTCGTGAGCACTCAGGCGACCAGTGAACTTGCCGAGTCGGTCGACGTCGACTGCGCGGAGCTGCTCGACGAGGTTGTGGGTGCATCGGCGGAAGACCACGCGCTCGGACGTCGAGCCTGCAGCGTCGGCAGTACCTTGTTGGCGTGGCCGTCTACTTCCTCGTCAGGCAAGCACGCGGGCCGGACTGGGACCCCTCGCGCGGGCGCCGCGATCAGTCCGGATGGAACCAGCACGAGGCGTTCATAGACCGGCTAAGCGAGGACGGCAAGATCCCGCTCGGCGGCCCCGTGGGCGACCCCGACGGCCAGCACGCGGTGCTCGTCGTGCAAGCCGGCAGCAATGACGAGGCACGCGCCGTCTTCGCCGATGATCCCTGGATGGACAGCATCCTGCGAATTGAGAGCGTCGAGCCATGGACGCTCTGGATCGGAGCGGAGCGCCTCCCGCAACCCTGAGGCAACGCGCGGGGCTCGCAGAACGGCGAATGGCAAGCGCCCCGTCTCCGCGCGGAGCGGGATAGCCAGCCGCAACGGGCGACATATCAGTGCCACTGTGAAAGCGGGTCTCCGGCCGCCCTGGGAGCGGCTTCGCGCGAAATCGTGAATCGACGGATGCGGGCCGGCCCGTGGAGGGCTATCACTACGTCGTTATGGAGCCGGACGACGGCGCATTAGCTTGGGCAGGAGAGCAGGTCGCGGCCGTGCGCGACGCTCCCGCGCAGAGGCTTGCTCTGCTTGCTCGCACCTACAACGGCCCTACGGGCCGCGCCCCCCGACACCTGCCGTTTCGGCGCGCGGCCTTATCGTTCATGAAATGGCAAGCGCTTCGGGGGGTGCTCAATCCGCTGGATGCGTCCCCACCCGGCAGCGTGTGGTGGCGGGCAGTCAACGAGTCGCTGCTGCGGGACGGGTGCGAGGCGGTCGCGCTCGCCGGCGGTCTGGCGGGCGAGCCCTCGTCGCCAGCTTTGCGGCTATGGCTGGCGTTCATTGCGACGCCAACCGCGCGCAACTGGTACCGGGCTCACAACGCCAGCATCGTCGCCGCCTACTTGGAGAACCGGGAACTCGCCCAGACCGAGACCGGACCGGAGCGGTTCTTCATGAACGTCGCGCTCGTTCGCGTCCTGTATGCCCACGCTCTGGTCGCGGCGCCGCGCGTCGCGGTCGGACGGTTTGCGCCGCTCGCACGGCTGCTCGGCGATCCCCGGATCGGAATGGCCGGCGCGTTCCTGTCGCTCGGACGTGTGCTGCCCGACCGCTATCCGCTTGCAGAGGACATCGAGAGCTACATCAGCGCAGAGCACAATCTCGGCCGGATGCTCGATTACGCGGTGATCGCCCCTCGTGCCCAGCGCCTATACGAATGGTCCGCTGAGGAGCTCGAGGAGGTACGCCTGGTCGAGCTGATTCGCGACGGCAGCCCGATCTACGCGTGGCGGTTCGAGGACCGGCACATCTGGCGCCCACCCCACATGCCGCTGGCAGCCAGAATCCTCGAACGCGCCACGAGGGCTCGCTGAAGCTACCGCTCGGCGCCAAAGCGCCGCATCCCCGCAGGAATACATCCGGGTCACCGATCCCGCGCGACTCAGGTGCGCGAGCGGCCGCGCCGAGATGCTCGTGCCCCAACGAGAGGAGGTCTGCCGCCGGGCGCCTCTCGCGATCAGGCAGGCAGCGGCGTGGGAGGCGCGGAGTCTCCGGATCCGGAACGGAACGCAGGGACAAGCGGCGCGAGCTGTTGGCGCGAGTCGCGGATTGCCGACGCTCATCGGATAGGCTACGCGCTGATGGGCCACGCAGACCGAGAGGCGATCGGTCGGACGGGCGCAATGCGGGGACGTCGATGAGGCGACTGACGGAGATCGGTGGCAGGCGCGTGCCGTTCCTGCGGTGGTCGTTCGTGCGGATGGCAGTTGGAATGCCGAAGCTGCTGAAGGACTGGCAGGTCGGCGACGGCCGCGAGGACGCACTCGCCCAGTACGTGCTCGCGAATGCCCGTCAGGGTGATCTCGACGACGTCATCCGGACGATCGACAGATTCTGTTACGAGCAGAGCTTCATGATCAACGTCGGCGACGAGAAGGGCGAGATTCTCGACGCCGCCGTCCGGCGCACGGATCCGAGGCTCGTGCTCGAGCTAGGAACGTACTGCGGCTACAGCGCGCTCCGAGTCGCGCGGACGATGGGTGCGCAGGCGCGGCTCGTCTCGATCGAGTTCAACTCCGCAAACGCCGCGATCGCACGCCGCATTTGGGACCACGCCGGCGTCGGTGACCGGCTGACGGTCGTCGTTGGCACGCTCGGCGACGGCGGCGCGACTGTCGAGCGCCTCGAGTCCGATCACGACTTCGCGAAGGGCTCCGTCGACCTGATCTTCATCGACCACGACAAGAACGCCTACCTCTCCGACCTCCAGTTGATCGTCGAGCGCGAGTGGCTGCACATGGGCTCGGTGGCGGTCGCCGACAACGTCAAGTTCCCCGGCGCGCCGAAGTACCGGGCCTACATGAAGGAGGTCGAGGGCAGCCAGTGGCACTCGGTCGAGCGCTCCACCCACGCCGAGTACCAGACGCTCCTGAAGGACATCGTGATGGAGTCCGACTACCTCGGAGGCTGAACGACAGCGGCGGGCCGCGGCCTTGGCGAGCCGACTCGGCCTGTGATTCGCCGGCGCAGCAGCGGGTGAGACGCTCATCCCGCGCGGAGCAGGACGCGCGACGTCGGCGAGGAGATGCGCGTCCGAACACAAAGGCGGGTCGCGGGCCGGGCCGTCGTGTGCCGGGCCGAGCGTGGCTGCTTCAGTCGTCTGAGATCAGCTTCGGCTGCGGCACGGGCCTGGTCTGCGTGGCGTTGGCAGCTGATCCACTGCCTGCTCCCTCGCGGGCGTGTCGTAAGGGACTCGGTGGTTAGTCCCGGGCGGGTTCGTACGTGGCGATCACCACGCCCTTGCTGGTCGTGGCGCTGTCGGTGAGTCGGAGGGGTGCGTGCACGCCTTCGGGGAACATTCGCCTGCCGGTACCGAGTACGAGCGGGGCGATCATGAGCAGGTACTCGTCGATCAGGTCGGCGGCCATCAGCGAGCCGATCAGCACGCCGCTGCCCATGATCACGAGGTTTGTGGGAGAGCTGTGCTTTAGGTCTGCCACGGCGGCCGGGACGTCGCCGTGCAGGAGTGTCGAGTTGGGCCAGTCGAGCTTCGCCTCGGGGTTGCCCGACGCGACGTACTTGCGGGTGTTGTTGAGCGCGTCCTTGAACGGGCCGCCCCGAGCATTCCAGATGGCCAGCAGCGACTCGTAGCTCCACCGCCCGAACAGCCAAGCGTGATTCCCGCCCGTCAACTCGGCGAGGCGTTCGCCCATCTTGGCGACCGTCGCCTCGTCTCCGTATGGGATTCCCCACCCGCCGTGGGCAAAGCCATCCCGCGTGTCCTCGTCCGGGCGGGCTGGTCCTTGCATTACGCCGTCGAGGGTCACCCAATTCATCACGATCGCCTTTGCCATCCTTCATCCTCCTTTCCCGCGGGCAGCGGTGTCGGATTGCTAGGGCCGGCCGGCGCCGGGCGCGGGCGCCCGTGTCATCAGCACCTGTGTGTCGCGCCCCTGGAGCATGTTGGCGGGTCCTCGCCATTGGTTTGCGACCATGAACAGGGTCGCTCCGTCCGGGCCGCCGAGGGCGCACGCAAAGCAAGCGCGGTCAAGCTCGAGCGTGTCGAGCACTTCTCCACCCTCGCGGACGCGCACGCACCGCTTGTTGGGGACGTCCGCGTACCAGACGGCGTTCTCGGCGTCGGCGCAGATGCTGTCCGGGACGCCGTCGCCGAGATCGGCCCACACGCGCCGGTTCGACAGGCCCCCGTCGGCGTCAATGTCGAACGCGGTGAGCCGCTTGGTGTAGGACTCGGCGACTATCAGCGTCCGATCGTCGGGCATGATCAGCATGCCGTTCGGAAACGCCAGGCCGTCGGCAACCTGGCGAGCCGAGCCGTCAGGGGTCACGAGCGCGACGATCCCGGGCGCGAACGGCTCGCCGGCCATCAGGTCAAAGCCGCCGCCGTTGACGTAGGCGTTGCCGCGAGCGTCGACGACGAGCTCGTTTACCGCCGGAGGGTCAGACGCCGCCTTCAGGTCGGCATGCGTCACCAGCGACCCATCCTGCTCGCGCCGCAGGAGCAGTCCAGCGCGCGCCGACACCACCAGTAGCCGGCCGTCGGGCAGCCAGTCGACGCACAGCGGGAACGATTCACCCCGAAGCATGACCTCGCTGGTGCCCTGCAGATCGACTGCGATCACCTCCTGCGTGCCCCAGTCGGAGAACCACAGGCGGTCTTGGTGCCATCGCGGCTGCTCGCCGAACACGCGACCGTTCAACAAAACGTGCACTTCGGACATCGAGACACTCCTCTCGGCCGTGAGTCAGAACTAGACCGTACGGTACCAAATCGGAACTATACTGTCTAGTATTCTTTGGATCGATGACGAGCGCAGCCCCTACGCCAGGTGAGTTCGAGGATGAGCATCGGTCGGCGCGCAAGCGCAGGGCGATCTTCGAGGCCGCCACGACCCTGTTCCTGAGCAACGGCTACCTGGGCACGAGCATGGACGAGATCGCCGCGATCGGGCGCGTCTCTAAGCAGACGGTCTACAAGCACTTCGCCGACAAGGAGCGTCTGTTCTCAGAGATCGTCACGGCCAAGGTCGACGAGATCGCCAATCCCAACACCGACGAGGTGCTGAAGCTCGGGGACGCGGGCGAGGTCGAGCGCGACTTGCGCCGCTTCGCCCGGCGGCAGCTACGCGCCGTGATGGATCCGCGCCTGCTGCAGCTGCGACGGCTGGTAATCGGGGAATCCGGTCGCTTCCCGCAACTCGGCCGCCTCTTCTATGAGCGAGGGCCAGGACGCACCATCGACGCGCTGGCGACCATGTTCGAGCGGCTCGCCTCACGCGGCGTGGTGGAGCTCGACGATCCCCGCCTCGCCGCGGCGCACTTCAACTGGCTCGTCATGTCGATACCGCTCAACCAGGCAATGCTGCTCGGCGAAGACGAACCCGCGAGTCGCGCCGAGCTCAACCGCTACGCCGACGCGGGTGTGGGCGCATTCCTCGCCGCGTACCGGAAACGCTGATCCACACACCCCGCGTGGAGATCTGCGGCGTCCCGCTGTGACCGCGGCGCGGCACTTCCCGCCAGAGCAACCCCACGCGCTGCCTTGCGCGGCATCCAGGTCCAGCTCGACGGCAGCCACGGCGCCCATGCCAGTAAGCACACGTCGGAAGAGCCGCAGCATCGACTGCCGTGACGAACTCGGCCCACTCGAGGGAAGCGGCCACCGAGTCCGCGCCAGCGTTGCTGATGAGCGCTGCTGCGTTCGGACACGATCGGTCACAGAAACCAGCGCTCATGCGACGCCAGCGACACCGATCAGGGTGCCCTCGGGGTCCGTGAAGTGACCGACGACAAGACCACTCGGTGAGGTCGCTGGACCCATGACCCGAGTGCCTCCGAGCTTCTCCGCTTGCTGCAATGCGGCCTCGACGTTCGGGACGCCAACGTAGAAGACGGCGTGGCTCTTGTAGCTCGGTCCGCCCCCGACGCCACCGCGGATGCCTGTCCCATCTTCAGAGGTGACGAGGTCCAAAAAAACCGTAGCTCCCTGGTTCCGACACCTCTTCAGCCACCGGTGAGGGCGTATCGAACTCCCACCCGAAGAGGCTCGTGTAGTAGTCGCGGAGGTTCTGCGGGTCGTTGCCGATGATCTCGAAGTGCACCACAGGTTGTGCCATGTGTAGTCCTCTCCGGCTCGTTGTCTGCCTTCGACGCAAGGACCGCGCTGCGCTCGGGACGTCATCGCCGCGCAAATCCGCGATCCGTCTGGGCACTCGCGGCGTCGGCGGAGTCGCCTGCAGCGTAAAGCAGCCACCACGACCGCCGCCGTGCTGCGCTCGCGCGCTGCTGGTTGCGGAAAAAGGCAGCCATCCCGAGCACGCGAGCGGCATACGTGCGCGAGCACAAAGGCAGGTCTCGCGACCGAATTTGCGAGAGACGCGCAAATCGCCAAAAGGAGGGCTCTGGCGGTTCCTCGTTCTGGCGAGCGGTCGCCGGCGCCCGAGGCGATTGGGTCGCGGCCATGGATGGGAGCGGCAGCCCCGCGGGTCCGGCCTCTGCGACTCGGTCAGCCCCCTTGATGCGAGAGCGACATGCCCAGCTGACGCCCCGGCCGTCGGGAGTACATGCGCGCGTTCTCCATGGCCGCCTGGAGGTACCGGACAGGTACCGATGGGTGTGCCGTGTATCTGCGGATGAAAAGTCAAGGGCTGCGCCGACATTTCTTCGGGATTTCTGAGGCGCTGGTCCGTGCTCGAGGACGCGCCTGGGCGGCAGTGATTGCACAGCGCCCGGAGGGGCGTGCATCTGGTCTGTCGGGCTGTTGGTAGTTCTGGCGGGGGCGGGGGTGACAGGGGTTTTGGGGCGTGTCGCGGGGTGCGGTGAGCGTCGGCGTCAGGGGGTGGCGCCGGGCGTGTTGGGGTGGGATGATCTGGGGGTGGTGCGGGTGACTGACGTAGCGAAGTGCAGGCGTCAGGGGCTTGTGGCCTGCCGCGCGGCTTTGCCCTTTGAGGGCTTGTTGGATGCGCGCCCCGGTGTCGCGCCCGCACCACCCTTTGGTGCTGTTGTGCGCCAGTCGGCGATCAGCCGTCGGTAGGCGAGCTCGGCCTGGTGTTGGAGCTCGCGCTCGGCCGCGCGCTGGCTGGAGCTGGCGCCGCTGACGGGCGCTCCCTTTTTGCGGCCGCGAGGAAGCTGTGGCGCACCGGCGGCGAGTTCGAGGCGGCGGGTCTTCTGTCGTGTCAGTGAGGGGCGTGCGAACGCGTAGTCCTGGTCCTTGGTGAGCAGATGCCAGCACAGCACGACGAGCTTGCGGGCGACCGCGACAGCGGCGATCTGTGCGCCGCGGCGCGCACGGACGCGCTCTCCGAACGCTCTGAGTGGTCCGGGGCTGCGGATCGAGGTCCATGCGGCCTCGACCAGCATCGAGCGGGCCTGCGGGTCACCGCGCTTTGAGATGTGCCCGTAGCGTGCGGGCTCTGACCCGGACTGACGGACCTTCGGGTCCAATCCGAGATAGGCGACGAGCTGCCCCGCGGACGGGAAGCGCGTGATGTCCCCGACCGCGGCGACCACCGCTGCGGCGGTCCCGACGTCAACACCGGGGATCGTCAGCAGCCGCGCGAAGCCGGGGAACGCGAGGGCTTGCCGCGCGATCTCCCGGTCCAGTGCCGTGATCTCGCCGCCGAGGAAATCGATGTGGCGCAGGCAGCTCGCGACGGTCTCAGCCTCCTCAACGGGCAGCTCCTGACCGGCGAGCCAAACCCTGCCCTGCTTGCCGAACAGGTCGCTCACCGGCGCACGCCCAAGCAGGCAGCGCGCGAGGACCGCGTGCACCTCGTTCTTCACCCTGGTCCGAGCCCGCACCAGCCCGGCCCGCCGGGCGACCCGCCGGCGCAAAGCAGACGTCGCCTCATCCGGCACCCACACCGCCTTGAGCATCCCCGCCGACAAAAGCTTGGCGAGCATCGCCGCATCGAAACGATCGCTCTTCACGCGGGCGTGGGAGATCGCTCGTGTCTCCGCCGCGTTGCAGACCAGCACCCGCCCGACGTCGCTCTCGCCGAGCACCCGGGCGATCATCATCGCGCCGCAGCTCGACTCCAACACCACCTGGTCGCTGCCGTTCAAACCGGCCGCGAACTCGCGGATCGCCTCCGGGGTCGAATCGACCCGTCCGACCCGAGAGACCTTCCCGTCCTGCACGACCGCGACCTCGCAGAAATCGAGGTGGACATCCAACCCGAAAAACCGCATAAAACACCACCTTCCTTCACCAGCTGGATCTATGAAATGGAAGGCACCGCGGGCAGCGACAACTACGGATACGGGCTCTCAGCCCACCCGGGTGAGTCGCAGGGGCGGCCATCTAGTCATTGACGGGCTCTCAGCCCAGATACACAACGGCCTGCCCACAAGCATCCTTCCCACAAGGCCCCTGTCCCGGTCAACCGACCCTAAGATCGCCACCGGACAAAAGGCCCAAGCCGCATTTCATACCCGTAGTCTGCCGGTGCTGTGGTTGCTGGTTCGTGGCGTCGGTGGGGACTGTCGTGGCGGGGCCACTGTCGGCGGCCTTGGCGGTGGTCGAGCGGCCGTGGCTGGGGTCGTGTAGTGGGCGTGGCGGTGAATTACATGGCCGGTTTGGGGTGTTTGGGGTCATGAACCGGTGTGGAGAGACGCAGATCTGAGATTCGTTGGCCGCGACCGGGCGTTCGCGCTCATTAACCGGTGTGGTGAGCGCGTCGAGCATCGGTTCCGCCAAGGGCGGCGGCTACGCCAGGTATCTGGAGGCCAAGACCATCGCGCCCGAGCGCGGCGACTACTACCTGACCCCCGACGGCGAGCTGACGCAGGCTCCGGGCCGCTGGCTCGCCGACCCCGACACACTCGACCGGCTCGGGATCGACCCGGACAGTCCGGTGGCCGGCCCGGATTTCATCTCTCTGATGGAGGGCCGTGATCCCGGGACCGGCAGGTTCCTGCGGCCGGAGGGCGCTGGCGGTGGTCGGGGCGGCGGGATCGATGTGACCTTCAGCGCACCGAAGTCCGTCTCGACGGTTTGGGCCTTGGCGGAACCGTGGCAGCGCCAGGAAATCGAAGCCGCGCACGCCGCTGCGGTTGAGCAGACCGTGGGCTATATGCGCGAGCATGTCCCGGTGGTCCGCCGCCGGTACAGCGGCCAGGTGGTTGAGGAGCCCGCGAAGGATCTGATCGCCGCGGAGTACCAGCACACCACCGCCCGCGGCGTGGCCGGCGGGAAGGCTCCCGATCCGCAGCTGCACAGCCATGTCGTGATCACCGGTGTCGTCCGCGAGGACGACCGTCTGGTCGCGACCTGGTCTCGACCAGTGTTTCGCTCGGCTCGCGAGCTTGGCGCGCACTACCGTGCCGCGCTCGCGCACGAGCTCGCAGACCGCGGATATGAGATCACCCAGGCGACCGGCAAGGACGGCAAATACTTCGAGCTCACGGGTATCCCGGAGGGTTTGCGAGAGGCGTTCTCCGGCCGCTCCCGCGAGGTCGCAAGGGCCGCGGAGCGGTTCCGGGCACGCACGGGTCGTGAGCCCAAGCGCGGTGAGCTGCGCGACCTCGCTCTGGAAAACCGGCGCGCGAAGACCCTCACGACGCGTCGCGACTTGGAGCGTGTGTGGCGCGACACTGGCCGCGAGCACAGGTTCGGCCCAGATCAGGCGCTACGGCTCCTCGCCGGCCCCGAGCGCCCAAAACCCGAGCGAGCCTTGGAGGATCGCGTGGAGGCTCGGCTGGTCGAGCATCACGCGGTGTTCGACGCGAAGGATCTGCGGACCGTCGTGCTCGAGCAGGCCGCGGGTGAGATGTCCCCCGAGCAGGCACTCCAGGTCGCGAAGGGCATGGTTCGTGACCGTCGTGTCTTGACGTTGGAGGGCGGACGGATGACCACTTTGGCTGTCCGTGCTCAGGAGCAGGCGATTGAGCGCCGCGCCCAGCAGCTCGCGACTTCCGGCGGCCGGGATGTCGGCGAGCGCTCACGCACACGGGCGATCAGCGAGGTCGCAGAGCTGCTCGGCGGCCCGCCGTCCCCGGAGCAGACCGCGGCCCTCACAGCCATCACGGCCGATGAGCGCCTCGCAGTCCTCGTTGGGCCCGCCGGCACGGGGAAGGGCGTTGTGATTGACATGGCCGCCCGGGCGGAGAAACACGCCGGGCACCACACCATCGGAGTAGCCGTGTCCGGCTCCACAGCAGAGCGACTCGGGGAAACAACCCCCGCCCTTGCGGGCCGCACATCGACCATCGACGCTCTCATCGCCCGCGCGGAGGCAGGGACAGCGAGGATCGGCCCGAACACGACCGTGTTCCTGGACGAGGCCGGAATGGCAGACCACCGACGCCTCGACGCCCTCACCCGCCTCATCGACGAGTCCGGAGCGAAGCTCATCGCGGTCGGCGACGGCAAGCAGCTCCCGTCCATCGGCCCGGGAGGCATGTTCGACCGCCTCACCACACACGCCAGGGCGGCAGAGCTCGCCGACATCCACCGCACCAGCGACCCCGAGGAGCGCCAGGCGTGGGCCGCCCTGCGACGTGGGGATCCCGAGCAGGCGATGGCGCACTACCAGGCACGCGGGGAGCTGTTCTTCAACGACACCCGCGAGGAGGCAGGCGAGGCCGCCGTCCAGCGCTGGGCCGAACTCACGAACACCCGGGACATCCGCAGTGTCGCGTTGATCGCCGACAGCTCGAACGTGGAGATCGACCGGCTCAACGCCCGCGCACAGCACCTCAGGGCGGAGCGCGGAGAACTCGGACACCAGGAGATCCAGCTTCCTCACCAGCACTACGGGCTGCGCGAAGGCGACCTCATCACCTTCACCGCCCAACACCGCCAACCGGGGCATCCGCGGGTGGAGAACGGCACCCGCGCCGAGGTCACCAAGATCGGCGAGAACAACAACCTCACTCTGATCCTCGACGGGTCAGGCCGCGAGCTGCAGCTCGCCGGCAGAGACCTGGAGAACGTGCGTCTCGCCTACGCCCAGCACGTCTACCGCCAGCAAGGCGCGACCGTGGACCGCTCCGTCGTGCTCACCGGCGGCTGGCAGACCAGCAAGGAGAGCGCCTACGTCCAAGCAACCCGGGCGCGGGACGCGACCGAGTGGTTCCTCGCCCGCGACGAGCTCGGCATCGACGGCCAAGACGACCGGCGCGTCATGCGCCTCGCACAACAACTTCGCATCAGCCGCAGGCAAACACCATCCCTCGCCCACCGGGAGCTCGCGGACCCCGACTGGGGACCCGGGTACCACCCCACACACCGGCTCATCCCGTCCCCGCTCCGCGCGCTCACCAGAGCCGCGCGACACCTGGACAGACAGCCAGCCCGGGACGCGCCAGGACCCGAACGATGAGCGCCCAGCCACGAGAAACCCGGCACCCTGAGCCGGCTGGGCGGCTGCGCCTGACCGCCACCGACGTGATGACGGTCGGCGAGGTCTCAGATCTCCTGCACGTGCCGGTCTCGACGATCGCGGACTGGGGTCGGCGAGGCCTGCTCCCGAGCGTCAAGATCGGCCGCCGCAGGCTCTACATCAGGCCGAAGATCGAAGCTCAGCTGCTCGAGGACGCTGACGCGCAGCGTCTGCAATAGCTCCGCCGTTTGTTACCCACGAGTGTTACCCACGGCGGTTCGCCGCTGTGGCCGTCGGCGGCGCCCGTGGTTCAATACCATCTATTTGCAGGACTTTTCTTCGATGCGGGCGAGAGGACTCGAACCTCCAAGGGGTTTCCCCCACCGGCTCCTAAGGCCGGCGTGTCTGCCAATTCCACCACGCCCGCTGGCGTGCTGGGCGTACCGTAGCGCCGATCGATGCGGGCGCGAAGTCGCCAGACGCGCGCACAGCCGCTCCAGACGGTAAGGTCAGCGTGGGGATGTCAAGCAGGGTCCAGCAGACAGGCGTGGAGATCACGCACCCAAATCGCGACAAGCCGGTCGTGCGCGCGACCCGTGCGAGCGTGATCGTGCTGCTGCTCATCAGCGTCGCGCTGGTGCTGATCGTGAGCATCGGCGGCCAGGAAGCCCTGCAGACCACGGTGCTGCCGATCCAGTATTTCTTCGTCTTCGCCTACCTCCTGATCACCTACCTGGCCGTGCGTTGGCGCCGCGGCGCCCTGCCCGTCGCCTCGGCGCTGGCGGTGCTGCTGGCGATCTTCGCCCTTGTCGGGGGCGCCTACTGGTTCGACCGCGACTACGGCTACTTCGCGTCCAACACGCTGAACCCGTCCCTGCTCGGCGTGCTCACCTTCGCCATCATCCCCATCCAGATCCTGCTGATCGTCTTTGCGATGCGCGGGTTCTCGCAGGGCTGGAACGTGGAGCTCGAACGGCCAGCGCGCGCGCCGATCGCGCCGGGTCCAACTTCGGTTGGGCCATCCGCGGCCTGAGCGCTCACCGGCGATCACTCACCGGTCTGCTTGTCTGATCCGGCGCGCCGACTAGACTACGGTCGGATCGCGCGGCGGTGGCGAAATCGGCAAACGCGATGCCCTCAAAAGGCATTGTCCGGAAGGACTTGTGGGTTCGAGTCCCACCCGCCGCATGGTTTTCATGCGACCCAGCGCAGAGCACTCCAATGCCATGGCTCTGATTCAGCAGGGCATGCGCGACTGCGAAGTAGCGCGCATGACAGGAGTCCCGCGTAGCACCGTACGGGACTGGCGCCAGGGGCGTGGCATCCAGGGTCGTGCAAAGGATGCCGCCTGTCCTGTCTGTACATCGCACGAGGCCGGGACCTTTCCACGCCAAGACTACGCATACCTGCTCGGCATGTATCTCGGAGATGGCGATATCTCGATGCAAACTCGAACGCCGCGACTGCGGATCTCTCTAGACCTCAAATGGCCAGGCGTCGTGACGCAATGTGCAGACGCACTGCGCGCCGTACTACCGCACAACGCGGTAGCCGTGTACCAACCGGACCAACGCAGCAGTTGCATCGTCGTCAGCGTCTATTCCAAGCACCTGGCCTGCCTCTTTCCCCAGCAAGGCACCGGGCCAAAGCATCTACGGTCAATCGTGCTGCACGCATGGCAAGCCGAGATCGCACGAGAGCAACCCGCAAACCTGCTGCGCGGACTGCTCCACTCGGATGGATGCCGCTTCGTCAACCGCGTACGCATCGACGGAAAGCAATATGAATATCCGCGCTACAACTTCACCAACGCATCGCCGGACATCCTCCGGATCTTCACAGCAACCTGCGATCGACTCGGAATCGAGTGGCGGAGGATGGGTTATCGCGATATATCGATAGCTCGTCGGGCGTCCGTAGACAGGACAGACCTGATCGGTGGCGCAAAGAGCTGACCGATCAGCCCACGATCTCCAGCAGCCCTCTCGCAAGCCCCGGCGAGCAGGCAAGCAACCCCCACGGCAGGGGCCCGGCCGCAGGCAGCTCGGTGACCGTCAGCCCTGCGCATTCGCAGATCAACGCCCCCGCCGCCACGTCCCAGATCTTCATCGAACGCTCGAAGTAGGCGTCGTAGCGGCCGGCTGCCGTCCAGCTGAGGTCGAGCGCCGCGCTGCCGAAGCGGCGGATGTCTCGTACCTTCGGAATCAGCCTGGCGAGCACCTCCCCCTGTGCTGCGCGCACGTTTGCGTCATAGGCGAGCCCTGTGGCGATCATTGCCGTGGCGAGATCTTTCGTGGTCGAGCCTTCGATCGGCATCCCGTTGCGCTTTGGAACGCCTCCCGCGTGCGCGGTCCACATCTCCTGGCGGCAGGGGTCGAAGACCGCGCCGGCGATGCTTGCCCCGGTGTGGTCCTGAACCGCGACGCTGACGCACCACTGCGGGATGCCGAACAGGAAGTTGACGGTGCCATCGAGCGGGTCGATCACCCATCGCATGCCGCTGGCCCCGGCCTGATCCTCCCCCTCCTCGCCCAGCAGGCCATCCTGCGGGCGCAGCTGCGCAAGGCGCGCGGCGATCGCCCGCTCAGAGGCCAGATCGGCATCGCTGACAAGGTCGGTGGGCGTGCTCTTGCTTGTGATGCCGCGTCGGCGGTCTCCCTCGAAACGCTCCAGCAGCAGCACGCCCGCCTCCTCACACAGCGCGACGGCAACCTCCAGCAGGCGCTGCGGAGCGTCCTGCTCCCCGCTCACGCGAACAGCGGCGGACGGCTCTGCGCCCAGGGTCGCTCCGCCTCGATCTCGGCGGCAAGCGCGATCAGGGTCGCCTCGTCCTCGACGCGGCCCACCAGTTGCACGGCACGAGGCAGGCCGTCGGCGCCCGAGCCGGCGGGCACCGAGCAGGCCGGCTGGCCCGTGACATTCCAGGGCGCGTTGAAGGGCACGAGCCCGGCGACGCCGTTGAGCGTCCAGAGCGCGCCCCTGCCCTCATATTGGCCGATCCGCGGCGGCGGCTTGGCGGTCGTTGGCGTCAGCAGCAGGTCGTGGTCCGCGAAGACGGCCCCGAGCCGCGCGCGCAGCTGCGCCTCGTGCTCGCGTGACCAGGCAAGGGCGCTCTGCGGCAGCAGCGAGCCCAGGCGCGCCATCGCCTTCGTGCGCCGTTCCAAGCGCTTGGGGCTCTCCATCGAGCTCGCCTGGTCGTAGATTCCACGGAGCATTCGGGTCAGCACCGAGGGCACCGTGTCCAGACCGTAGTCGGGGTTCATCTCCTCGGTGTGATGGCCAAGCGACTGCAGCAGATCCACGGTTTCCTCCAGCGCCCGCTTGGCGTCGGGGTCCAAGCTGGAGACGATTCCGGTCGGTATCCGCGTGGAGACCGCGATCCGCAGACGCGGCGGGCGCTGGGTGAGCGCCGCAGAGAAAGGAGTCAATGGCGCAGCCGGCGCACCTGCCTCCGCGGAGGGTCCGACCACGTCGAGGAAAAGCGCGGTGTCGGCGACCGTCGGGCCGAGGATGCCGTTGACCGAGAGCCCGTGCCAGGGTTCGCTGGCCGGCGCCATCGGCACCCTTCCGCGCTGCACCTTCAACCCGAACAGACCGCACCAGGCCGACGGGATCCTGATCGAGCCGGCGCCGTCTGAGCCAAGCGCGCCGCCCACGAGACCCGCTGCGACCGCGGCGCCGCTGCCGCCGCTTGAGCCACCCGGTGCGCGTTGCAGATCCCAGGGGTTGCGGGTGCTGCCCCAGGTGGTGGTCTCGGTGAACGGCCATATGCACAGCTCCGGCACGTTGGTCTTGCCGATCACGATCGCGCCGGCCTCACGTAGGCGCCTTACGACCTCGGCGTCGGCGCTCTTCGGATCGCCGTAGGCGTTGCTGCCCATCGCGGTCACCTCGCCGGCGACGTCGATATCGTCCTTGACCGCGATCGGCACGCCGAGCAGTGGCCGCTGCCCGCCAGCGCCGCGGCGCGCGTCCGCCTGCTCGGCTTCCATCAGCGCGCGCTCGGCGAAGATCACCCGGAAGGCGTTCAGCTTCGAGTCGTGCTGGGCGATGCGCCTCAGATACAGCTCGACCAACTCGCGAGAGGAGAGATCTCCAGCGGCGATCAGGCGCGCCTGCTCCGCTATCCCGGCGAAGGCGAGCTCGGTGGCATCCACCTCGCAGACGGTACACGACCTCGCTACCGTTGCGAAACATGAGCACTGCTCGACGAGGAGGCAGGCCAGACCGATGGGAGAAACGATGAGCATCGTCATCACCGAGGACCGCGGCGCGGTCCGCCACGTAGTGATGAACCGCCCCGAGAAGCGCAACGCGATGAACGAGGAGCTGATCCGGGGTCTTGCGCAGGCGCTGCACGCCGCGGCGCACGACCCTGACGTGCGCTGCGTGGTGGTCCGCGGCGAGGGCGCGATGTTCTCCTCTGGCATGGACTTCTCCTCGCTGGGCGCGCTCGCGGGCGATGCGGGACGGCTGCGCGAGTTCCGCTCGGGCGTGCTGGCCGCTTGGAACATCTGCGAGGAGATGACCAAGCCGACGATCGCGCAGATCCATGGCGGCTGCATCGGCGGCGCGACGGAGCTCGCGCTGGCCTGCGACCTGCGGGTGATCGCCGATGACGCGGTGATGGGCCTGGTCGAGACGCGGGTGGGTCTGATCCCCGACGTGGGCGGCTCCTCCCGGCTGCCGAGCATCGTCGGGCTGGGCCGGGCCAAGGAGATGATCATGACCTCCAAGCTGGTGAACGGCGTGGAGGCCGAGCGGATCGGCCTGGCCAACCGCGTCGCGCCCGCCGCGGAGATCGACCAGGCCACCCAGCAGCTGGTGGACGAGCTGCTGCTGTGCGCGCCGCTGGCGGTCGGGCTCGCAAAGCGGGTGATCGATGCTGCCGCCAAGCCAACTTTGGCCGCAAGCCTGGAGCAGGAGGTGCTCGCGCAGCAGATCTGCGCCCAGAGCGAGGACTTCGCCGAGGGCGCGCGCGCCTTCTCGCAGCGGCGGGCGCCGGAGTTCAGCGGCCGCTGAGAACCGGCTCTAAAGGCGCCAGTCGATCGGGCCCGCCACCAGCGTGTGGCTGCCGAGCGGCCTGCCAAGCAGCTCACGCAGCCTTGCGGTGCAGGCCAGCAGCGCCGGCAGGTCGACGCCGGTGTCGATGCCCATCTCCTCCAGCATGCAGACCAGATCCTCGGTTGCGATGTTGCCCGTCGCGCCCGCCGGCACCGGGCAGCCGCCCAGCTCGCCGAAGCTCGCCTCAAAGCTCTGCACCCCGACCTCAAGCGCAGCCAGCACATTCGCAAGACCCTGCCCGCGCGTGTTGTGGAAATGGGCGGTGAGCTCCACGTCACCCAGCTGCCGGCCTGCCTGCATAAAGAAGTCACGCACCTGCACCGGATTGGCCATCCCGGTCGTGTCTCCGAACCCGACCTCCTGAGCCCCGGCGTCACGCAGCCGCTGCGCGATCTCAAGCACGCGCTCCACAGGCACGTGCCCCTCGTAAGGGCATCCGAAGGAGGTCGAGATCACGCCCTCGCAGCGCAGCCCCTCCGCCCGCGCACGTGCGAGCACCGCTTCGGAGCCAGCGAGCGACTCAGCGATCGAGCGGTTCACGTTCTTGCGGTTGTGCGTCTCTGAGGCGGAAAGGAAGACGTTGATCTCGTCGATCCGATCTCTGTGGACCAGCGCCGCCTCAAGGCCCCGCTCGTTGGGCACCAGCACGCTGATCGCGACCCGATCGGGCACCTCGATCCGCTCCAGCACCTCCGCGGCATCCGCCAGCTGTGGGATCACGTCAGCCCTGACAAAGCTCGTGGCCTCGATGCGCGCAAGGCCCGTCGCAGCCAGCGCATCGATCAGTTCCACCTTCGCATCGGTGCTCAGCACCTCCGGCTCGTTCTGAAAGCCATCCCTGGGCCCAACCTCGCGTATGCGCACCGACTCTGGCAACGCCATTGAGTTCATGTGCATGATCTTAATTCCGATCTCCTTGCACGTACCCGCGCGGTGCATCTCGCCCCCACCGCCCTCCAAGGTGCCGCATCGGTGCTCGCCTATACTCGGCCGCCGTGCCGACCCCGCCAGCCACACCGACAGGCGCGCCGGCGCCGGTCTGCATACTGGGCGCATCTGGAGCGCTCGGCTTCGGACTCGCACTGCGATTGGCAAAGACCGGCGTGCCGATCGTGATCGGTTCGCGCGATGCGCAGCGCGCCGAGGAGACTGTGCAGCGCGCTCTGGCGCGCGTGCCGGACGGTGCCTTCTCCGGCGCCGATAATGCAGGCGCGGTCGCCCAAGCGCAGACTGTGATCCTCTGCGTGCCCTTCCGCAACCAGTCCGAGACTCTCACCAACCTCAAGCAGGCGCTCACTCCGGGGCAGCTGTTGATCGACGCGACGGTGCCGCTCGCCGCCGCGGTCAGCGGCCGCGCCACGCGCATGCTGGGCGTCTGGCAAGGCTCCGCTGCTCAGCAGGCGCAGGAGATGGTGCCCGATGGCGTGCGCGTCGTGGCTGCGCTGCATACCATCAGCGCCGCCTCGCTGGTAAACCTGCACCACGATCTCGACGAGGATGTCCTGATCTGCGGCGACTCGCGCGCCGACAAGCGTGAGGCGGCGATGCTGCTGCAGCGAATCGACGGACTGCGCTGTGTGGACTGCGGGCGCCTTGAGATGGCGCGGATCACCGAGTCGCTGACCGCGATGCTGATCGGGATCAACGCTCGCTACAAGGCGCACGCGGGCGTCAAATTGACGGGCCTGCCCGACTCGCTGTGGGACTGAGCACCGCAGGCGCGGGAGCGGAGCGTTGCGGCGTGGTCGTGCTGGCCGGCGGCACTGGCGGGGCCAAGCTGGCGCGCGGCATGCTTGACGTGGTCGGCGCGCAGCGACTGACGGTGATCGCGAATACCGGCGATGACATCGAGATCTACGGCGCAAGCGTCTCCCCGGACCCCGATCTGGTCACCTTCTGGTTGGCCGACCTGATCGACGAGCGGGGCTGGGGACTTGCCGAGGACACCTTCAAGGTGATGGACGGCCTGCGTGAGCTTGGCCACGAGGTCTGGTTCAACCTCGGCGACCGCGATCTTGCATGGTGCATCGAGCGGACACGGCTGCTGCGGCAGGGCATGCGCCCCACGCAGGCGCTGGCTGAGCTCTGCGCGCGCATCGGCCTGGCCGCCACCGTGCTGCCGATGTGCGATACGCCGGTGCGGACCTTCATCAACGGCGTCGGCTTGCAGGAGTTCATGATCCGCCACAAGGCGCAAGGGCCTATCCGGGAGGTGCGCTTCGAGATGCCCGGTCGGCCCGCAGTGAGCCCCGAGCTGCGTGCGGCGCTCGCAGGCGCCGAGGCGGTGATCGTCGGTCCGAGCAATCCCGTGATCTCGATCTGGCCGATCCTCACAGCGATCGGCGAGGAGCTCTCAGCGGTGAAGGTGCCCGTGGTCTGCGTGAGCCCAGTCGTGCGCGGCGAGATCGTGAAGGGCCCCACGGCCGCGTGCCTGCAGGCCTACGGGCACCCACTCAGCGCCGCTGGCGTAGCCGCCTTCTACGAGGAGGTCGCTCCGGGTCTGATCGACGGGATCGTCGAGCGACGAGCCGGTCGATGGCGATCTGCCGTGCATGCGCGCGAAGATGCTGATGGACGGCGCCGCCGGGCGGGCCCGGCTCGCCGGAGCGGCACTGTCGTTCGCCCGTACGCTGCAGGCCGGCAGCTAGGCTGGGCCGATGCGCACCGCCGCGGTCCTGCCAGTCAAGCGCTTCACGCAGGCCAAGCAGCGCCTGAGCCTCAGCATCGCCGACCCGGTCAGGCAGGAGCTCGTCAGAGCGATGGTCTCCGACGTGCTGGAGGCGCTTGCGAGCGTGGAGGCGATCGAGCTGACCGTGCTCGTCACGCGCGAGCAGGCAGCAGTGGTCGCCGCAGCCGAAAACGGTGAGGCCGCGCTGGTCATGCAGGATGCAGAGCAGGGCCAGAGCGCCGCGGTGCAAATCGGGATAGAGGCGGCCATCGCACGAGGCGCCGAGCGGGTCCTATGCATCCCAGGCGACTGCCCGGCGCTCGACCCGCTGGAGATCGCCGAGCTGCTCGACTTTGGTGCTCGATCGGAGCCCGAGGTCGTGATCGTCCCAGACCGGCACGGCACCGGCACCAACGCTCTGCTGCTGAGTCCGCCGGACGCAATCGCGCCCAGCTTCGGCCCTGACAGCTGTGCCAGGCACCTGGCGCTAGCGCGGCAGGCCGGCATCCGCAGCCGCATCGCCTCGCCCTCCTCCCTGCTGTTGGACATCGACACGGGTGCAGACCTGGAAGCGCTGCGCCGGCGCCTGCGGCAGGAGAGCCTACGGGCGGCCCGCACGCGCGCAGTCCTCTCCACGATCGACGAGCAGACGTGGGAAGCCTCTCACTCCGCAGCCTGAGTGGACTGCCCGAGATCCGGCCGGGCGACGATCTCGCTCGGCTGCTGGTGCGGGCGCTGTCTGAGCAGCAGCCTCCCGCCAGGCTAGCGAACGGGGACATCGTCGTGCTGGCGCAGAAGGCCGTCTCCAAGGCCGAGGGCGCCGTAGTGGACCTGACCACAGTCACGCCAAGCGCGCGCGCCACCGAGATCGCCGCCGAGTGGAAGATGGCGGGCGGCCCGGCGCAGCGCGATCCACGCGCGATCCAGGTCGTGCTCGACCAGAGCGCCGAGGTCGTGCGCGCTGCGCGCGGCGTGCTGATCTGCCGTACCCACCACGGATTCGTCTGCGCGAACGCTGGCGTTGACGCCTCCAACTCGCCGCAGGCTCAGACCGTGATCGTGCTGCCAAAGGACCCCGATGCCTCGGCCCGAGCTATTCGCGCGCACCTGCGCGAGCTGACCGGGGTTGCCCCCGGGGTGCTGATAACCGACAGCTTTGGACGCGCATGGCGCAACGGTCAGTGCGACATCGCGATCGGCTGCGCCGGGATCACGCCGCTGGAGGACTGGCGCGGGCGCACCGACGCCCACGGCCGCGAGCTCGCCGCAACGTGGCTAGCCGTGGCCGACGGCATCGCGGCAGCCGCAGACCTCGCGCGCGGTAAGGACTCATCCGAGCCGGCGATCCTCGTTGCGGGCCTGGAGCGGTTGGTGACCGAGCAGGATGGCCCCGGAGCCGCCGCGCTGCTGCGCCCGCAGCAGGAGGATTTGTTTCGCTGAGAGCAGTGGGGCAAGCCACATGGCTTGCCCCACTGGCCGATCAGGTTTCGATCGGGTCCGCTTCGCCTTTGCTGTTGGTCGCGCTTAGTTCAACTTTGCCTTTGTAGGCAGCATTGGCGCTGCCGAGACCGCACGTGTTTGTTTGTTTGATTCCCGTGATGGCCACGGCGAGATCTATCTTGCCAGACGCGTTTTCGCCCGACACATTTTCGAGCAGCTGTTCACTCGGCACGGTGATTTCACATTCGAGCAGCTCGATCCTGAACGAGATCTTGCCTTTTAAGAAGGAGGTTAACCATTTAAACAGGCTGTGTATTTTGAGCGTGAATTTGAAACCTTCTAACACGCTGGCTAACACATCGACGTTCAGGCCACTGATCGTACCTTTGCACGTACTGTATGCGGGCGTTAGGCCGAGTTCTATGCTGGCTTTGGTGAGTTCGCCCGTAAATGACCCTTCGCTGCAATTGATCGTATTTTCGCCGAGGGCGAATTCTTGGACACTGGTTGTTTTTCCCGTGATTTTGGCGGGATATTCTTTGGCTGTGAATTCTTCTGCAAGCGCCGCAGTGGCACCGAGGGCCAATACTGCGACCGCAGTGACGATGACGCTGATGATCTTTGGGTACATACTGCTCCTTTGATTGGTGGTGTCGCCGGCTTGTTGCGCGCGGCGCTAGCCCTTGCGTCCGGGGCATTGACCTATTACGCTTCGATCGCGTCCGCTTCGCCTTTGCTGTTGGTCGCGCTCACTTCAACGCTACCTTTGTAGTCAGCGGTTGCGGTGCCGAGACTGCACGTGTTTTCCTGTTTGATACCGGTGATGGCTGAGGTGACATTGATCTTACCCGATGCGTTTTCGCCCGATACGCCTTCCAACAGTTGCCCAACAGGCATCGAGACCGCGCATTCGAGCCCCTCTATTTTGAATGTGATCTTGCCTTTTCCTAATAGAGATAGTAACCATTTGAACAGGCTGTGAATCTTGAACGAGAAGTAAGGCAGTTCTAATATGCTAAATAACACGTCGAAATGCAAGCCTCCGATTGTGGCTTTGCAGCCACCGAACCCAGGGGATACGTCGAGTTCCGCGCTGGCTTTGGTGAGTTCGCCGGTGAAGGCTGCTTCGCTGCAACTTATAGTTGCTTCGCCAATAGAGAATTCTTGGGCGGTGGTTGGTTTACTTGTGATTTTGGCGGGGTATTCTTTGGCTGTGAATTCTTCGGCGAGCGCCGTTGTGGCACCGAGCGCCAATGCCGCTATCGCAATGACGACGACGCCGATGATCTTCAGGTGCATGTTGCTCCTTTGATAAGTGGTGCCCCGGTTTGCGGCGCGCGGCGTTTGCCCAGCTATTCCGCCCGGAGCATTGAAGGCTGGGCGCGCCTGTTGTTGCGGGCCTGGCTGTAATGGGTAGCGCTTTCGCTTGATGGCGTCAAGCCGCGTGCCAGGTGTCACGGCAAAGATCGGCTCTGCGACCCGCATTCAAACGGTTGGCGCGCAAGGCCAATCGAAAACATCTGTCTCTCACAAATGAGTGATGTGGTTGACTGCAGCCACTCCACTGTGATGCGCCCCCTGTGTGTGGGGCTGCATCTGCCTCCCGACAGGCGGGCCGTCAGGCGCCTACATCGGAATGGGTCGATGAATCGGCCGGGCACTCCTCGCCACCAAGCCCCTCCAAGAAGGACACCAACAGCCGTTCCACGATCTCGGGTGAGTCCGCGAAGGGCCAATGCCCCGAGGCGGGCAGCACGTGGACGTCGGCCGAAGGGAAGGCGTCACGCTGGCGTGCCGCGTAGCTGGAGGGCAGGTAGGCGTCGTGCTCGCCCCATATGACCAGCGCCGGAATGTCCTTCGGCGCCATGTAGGCGGCAAACTCGCTCGCGGCGGCGCCGGGCTCGTCGGTGGCGCGATATAGCTCAAGCACGGCTTTCTTGGTGCGGCGGTCGTACTGGTCATACATCCGATCCAGAAACTCACGCGGCAGGCCGCGTGGCTCCGAGGCGTTGATCATGCGCCGAAAGCCGCTCCTGAAGGTGATCGCCTGCGCCAGCTCTCCGAGCAGCGGCGTGCGCCACACGCGGGCCATCCGGTGCCAGCGGTACCCGGGCAGGATGCCGATGTCGATCAGCGTGATGCTCGCCAGCCGCTCAGCGTGCATAGCGGCCCACACCAGCCCGATCGGGCCGCCGAAGTCGTGGACGACGAGGTTGACGCGATGTGCGCCGAGCACTTCGAGCGCCGCGTCCATGAACTCCACATAGGAGGGGACGGTGTGCTGGAAGCCCTCGGTCGCGATCGTCTGCCCGAAGTCGGGCAGGTCGAACGCTAGCGCCCTGCGGGCTGGGCCCGAGCCACCCTCCGCACTCGGGCCGCAGACTGCGCCGATCAGGCGCTCCCAGTCGTCGCTGGAGCCGGGGTTGCCATGCATGAACACGACCGCCTCGGATGCATCGCTCGGGCCGGCTCCGATCAGCCGGGTTGAGATGCCCTTGACCTCGATCCGCGTGCGAGTCACGGCGCTCACAGCGCGGCCTCGCTCGCCTGCCGGCTCGATCGCGGTGTCGCTCCGCGCGAGCGCACACGCTGCTGCGCGTGGACTGCCAGCGCGTGCGGCACGGCGCGGCCCAGAAAAGCGCGCGGCCGGACGTTGCGGGTGCCGAATCCCTCCATCAACTCGCGCATGCGCTCATCGCGAGTGGCGGCGGAGAAGACCAGACGCTCACCCGGGTTCAAGCGCCGGCCGGTCGCAAACCCGACGATCGCCGTGGTGTGTTCGTGCAGGCCGGCGGCATAACGCCGGCGGTACGCCTGCAAGCCATCGGCGAGCGCCCGCTCGCCCTTCAGCGCAGGCGCGACACCGTCCGTGAGCCATTCCGCAGTTTGCAGCGCGAAACCGCAGCCGATGCCCCAGAGCGGGTCGAGCGCGAGCGCCGCATCGCCAATGAGAGAAAGCCCGGGCGCGGTCGGCGAGCGCACGACATTGGTCATGTCAATCCTGCCCTGCACGGGCCCAACGCGTCGGGAGGCGAGGATCGGCGGAGCATCGGGGATCTCGGAGACAAAGGACTCAAGCGCCCGCGGCAGGTCCCGCTTGAACTCGGGCAGGCGGTCGTGTGTAGGCATGCAGACGTACATCGTCAGACCTTCGTCGGTGGGAAACGCCGCAGCCATCTGGGGGTCCAGCACCCACAGGGAGCCGTCTGGGCTGCCCGCCGGCTCCGGCCCTTCGTAATAGGCGCCGTAGGCGAAGCGGCCGTGCGGGAGCCGGCGAGTGGTGACTTGCGAGAGCTCGCCGATGCTTGAATCGCGCCCGTCGGCGCCCACGGTGAGCGGCGCGCTGAGCGTGGTCCGCTCGCCACTGCGGCCGCGCACGATCACGCCTGTCACGGTGCCATCAGACTCGCGCACGAGATCCTCCGCGGTCGCACCCAAGATCAGCTCCACGCCCGGCGTCTGCGCGGCCAGGCGACGCAGGAACGGGTCCAGCCGCTCGCGCCGCATGTTCAAAGAGGCGGGCACGCTCGGATTTGCCGGGGGCATGATCCAGCCCCAGCGCGTCCAGATCCGAGTACGCGATCGGCGCGCGCCCATCTGCTCGAGCTCTTGCACCACACCAAGCCGCTCCAACGTCTCGACCGCCGAGGACTGGATGAAGTGGCTGCAGATGCGCTTGTACGCCTCGGGGTCAGGGCTCTTCTCGACCAGCGCAACCCGCAATCCTTCTCGTCCGAGCAGCGTCGCCGCAGTGCATCCGGCCAGGCTGGCCCCGACAATCACCGCGTCGTACCGTGCCGCCGCGCCGTGCGCGGCTTGACTGCGAGAGACGCCTTGCATCTCGCTAGCCTGCGACTCTCCTGGACCCGTCATGGCTGGCACCTCCGTGTCGGCATGCCTTCGGCGTCTTGGCGTGGACGCCGCTTCGATAGTGCGTGCCGTACTATACAGAATGGACTATGAGATGCAAGCCGACCTTGATGAGCCACCAGTGAGCTCCAACAACCTGCGCCTGACCGGCACCTCCTTCGCCGTGCTCACGCTGCTGCACCACCTTGGAGAGGCAACGCCGTATGACCTTAAGCAGGCACTCGAGCGCTCGATCGCAAACTTCTGGCCAGTCCCACATACAACTTTCTACGCCGAGCCGACACGCCTGGAGCAGGGTGGCTATCTGACCGTCCGGCAGGAGCACGGCGGGCGCAAACGCAAGCTCTACGCGCTCACCGACGTTGGAAGGCAGGCATTGCGTAGATGGGCGGATTCGCCTGAGGTCGCGCAGTCGCAGCTGCGCGACGAAGGCACGCTGAAGATCTTCGCCGGCGCCGATCCGCGCGTGATCTTCTCCCAGCAGCGGGAGTGGCGCTCGCGCAAGTTGCAGGAGCTCGAAGGCTATCTGGCCGCCCTGGAGGGGCTGCCCGAAGACGAGCACAGCACCGCAATCGCCACGACGCTGCGGGTCGGCATCAACTACGAGCGCGTGCTGCTGCAGGCGATCGACGACTACCTGCAGCAAAATCCGGTAGACCGTCAGGCTGCTACCGAGCGCTGATCGGCCACCGGCGCAGGCACGGTTCCGATCGGATAGCTGCACCTGATCTCATACAGCGTGCTTCGCTCAGCCGCCGGGCGCCCGGCGGCATGAGCGGCAGCGACCAGCTGGTCGGGGTCGAGCTTGACGCCGTGGTAGCTGCCCGCAAGCCGGCTGATCGACTCCTCCATCAGGGTGCCGCCGAGGTCGTTGACGCCCCACCGCAGCGACTCGGTGGCTGCGTCCAAGCCCATCTTCACCCATGACGCCTGCAGGCTTCTCACTGTCCCGCCGAGCGCCAGCCGGAACACGGCGGTGTGCTTGAGGTTCTCCTCCCGGGAGATCTCCTCAATGCCGTGCGTGCGACCCAGCAGCGTCTGAAACGGGATGAAGGAGAGCGGCACGAACTCCGTGATCCCACCCGTGCGTTCCTGCAGCTCTCTGATGACGCGCATGTGCTCGGCGAGCTCCCAGGGCTCCTCGATGTGCCCGAACATCACCGTCGCGGTCGAGCGCAGCCCGGCCACATGCGAGGCCTCGATGATCTCCACCCAGCGTGCCGCCGGCAGCTTGTTCGGGCTGATCCGCTGACGCACGCCGTCGTGCAGCACCTCGGCGGCGGTGCCCGGAGTAGAGCCAAGACCGGCATCGCGAAGCGCCGCGAATACCTCTGCGGGCGGCAGCCCCGAGATGTCGCACATGTGGGCGATCTCCATCGGGCTGTAGGCGTGCAGATGCATCTCGGCGCCGACGCTCGCAGCAGTCTGCTTGGCCAGCCGCAGCCAGCTCAGGTAGTCCTCCAGCTGCCAGTCGGGGTGGATGCCCGACTGGATGCAGATCTCGCTGGCGCCATAGTCGATCGCCTCAATCACCCGCCGCTGGAACTCCTCCGTGCCGTGCTCGTAGGCGTCGGGGGAGCGCTTGCCCTGCCCGAAGCCGCAGAACGCGCATCCCACCGTGCAGATGTTGGAGATGTTGATGTTGCGGTTGACCACGAAGGTGACCGTCTCCTCCGCCAGCTGCGACCTCAGCTCGTCGGCGGCCTCACGCATGTCCTCGATCGCCTCCGGGCGCGTCTCGGCGAACATGGCCGTCAGCTGATCGGCGTCCAGCGGCCGACCCTCGCGAGCATGCTCGATCGCGCCCGCCACCAGGTCCGGCCGGATCGGCCGCGGTGGGTCTGTGCGACCAGATCCGCGCCGGGGGATGAAGCTCCAGAACCGCGTCTTGATCACGTCCATCACGCTCTGCGCAACCCACTCCTGGTCTATGTAGTGCGGGTAGACGCAAAGCCGCTCGGTGAGGGCGACGCCTTCGGCGGCCAGTTGCTTGCGCACCTGGTGCGGAGAGGGAAAGGGATGCTCGGGAGAGATGTGATCGCCGTTGGCTGAGAGCCCGCCGAGATCGGTCGCGCCGGCCGCCACCAGCTCCGGCCACCAGTCGGCGAGGTTCGGCGGCACCTGGATGCCGACCTCTGGCATCAGCCGCCGTGCCTCGGCGATCAGCCGCTTCATGTCCTGGATCGAGATCGGCGAGGCCCACTCAGGCAGCGGCAGGTGCGGGCGAGAGTCGGCCGGGTGGGTGGGGTCGTCATTCCAGTACTCGCGTGCGGCCTGATCGGCGATCTGCGCCGGCTCGCGTCCGTAGTAGCGCTGGTGGGGCACGAAGTTCTGCAGGATCACCTCCTGGATGTGCCCGTGCCGCTCGTGCAAGCGGGCGATCGCCTCCAGCGAGGCCACGCGCTCATCCTCGCTCTCCCCGATCCCGACCAGGATGCCCGAGGTGAACGGGATCTTCAGCTCGCCGGCCGCGGCGACGGTGGCAAGGCGTCGCTGCGGATGCTTGGTCGGCGAGCCGGCGTGCACGGTCTCCATCAGCCGCTCCGAGATTGACTCCAGCATCAGCCCCTGCGAGGCGGTCACCTCGCGCAGACGCGCCAGATCCTCGGCCTCCAATACGCCGAGGTTGGTGTGCGGCAACATCCCCCGCTCAAGCGCCCGCTCGCAAACCCACACCACGTAGCTCGTGAAGTCCTCGTGCCCGTGGTCGCGCAGCCGCTGTGCGACCACGGGATTGACCTCGGGGCGCTCTCCCGTCAGCACGAGCAGCTCCTTGACATTGCGTCTAGCCGCGCCGTCGAGGATCTCGATGACCTGCTCAGGCACGTAGAGGTGCGCCTGATGCGTCGCAAACGAGCAGTACTTGCAGTAGCAGCGACACGTGCGCGAGAGCGAGAGCGTCAGGTTGCGCGAGAAGGTGACCCGTCGCCGCATCGACTCCAGTCTACGTCGATCCGTCCGGAACCGCGAATAGCTTGCGCTTCATGTTCGAAGACACATTGAGGCGCGCCGTCGCCGAGTCCATCGGAGCGTTCACGCTCACATTCATCGGAGCCGGCGCCGCTGCTGCCGCCGGCGGCGTCCACGACCCCACGCTGATCGGGGTGGCGATCGCGAACGGCCTTGCGATCGGTGTCATGGTCTGCGCGCTGGGGCCAATCTCCGGCGGGCACTTCAACCCCGCTATCACGTTCGGCTTCCTGCTCACGCGCAAGATCAAGCCCCACTTGGCGGCGGTCTACTGGGTCGCGCAGTTCGCCGGCGCGGCGCTTGCAGCCCTACTCGTGCGTGATCTGCTTCCCCGCGAAATCACCGAAGCAGTCAAGCTCGGCGTGCCCGCGCTTGGCCATGGTGTGGACGCAAGCTCGGGCTTCCTGTTGGAGGCCGTCCTGACGTTCTTCCTGGTGACGGTGGTCTTCGGCGCCGCGGTGGACCAGCGTGGCCCGTTCAACGCGGTCGCAGGGCTTGCGATCGGCCTTACGATCTCGATCGACGTGCTCTTCGGCGGCCCGTTCACGGGCGCGGCGATGAACCCCTCGCGAGCGTTTGGGCCGCAGCTCGTCGGAGACCACTGGGCCAACGGCTGGGTGTGGTACGCGGGCCCGCTGCTCGGCGGGGCGGTGGCCGCGCTGCTCTACAGCTTCCTATTCCTTCGCGGTGTGCCGGAGAGCCCGGTTGAGGAGACAGGCGCCGCCGCGTTGGGGTGAAAGTTGCTGCACGCTCTTGGCTTCGCACGAGCTGCGAGCCTGCAACATCGGGCCGTGCATGGTACCCCTCGACGTCCTCGGGGCCTCAGATGCGCCAGGATGCCAGCCTGTCGATGAGCGTCTACCTAGCCAGGCACGGGCAAACGGCCTACAACCTCGAACGCCGCTTCCAGGGGCAGATGCAGGTGCCGCTGGATCAGACCGGCATCGCCCAGGCCTACGACCTCGCAGAGCGTGCAAGCGCGATCGACTTCGCAGCGCTGTGGTCGAGCCCGTTGCGCCGAGCGCGCGAAACCGCCGAGATCGTGGCCGCGTGCATCGGCCTGCCGATCCAGGAGGACGCGCGGCTGATGGAGACCGACGCCGGTGACTGGACCGATCGCAGCTTCGCGGAGATCCAAGCGCAGACGCCTGAGCTGTTCGCGGGCTTCGCCAACGGCGATCCCGCTTTTGCCTTCCCCGGCGGCGAGTCCTTCGCGGAGCAGGGCATCCGCGTGGGCGCGGCGATCGCAGAGATCGAGCAGGGCGAGATGCCGGCGTTGGTCGTCTGCCACGGCGTGGTGATTCGCATCGCGCTCTTCCAGCGCGCCGGACACAGGGTGGCGCTCGCCGAGCGAGTCCCAAACGCCGCTCTGGTCCCGCTCGATCCGCAGCAGGCCGAACATGCAGACATCGGCGGCGGCGCGGCGCTGCCGCCGAGCTGACGAGCTCTAGTGTCGGCTGATCGGCCGCCGTGCGATCTGCTCAGCCAGTCCGGTAGCCCAGCAGATCGAGGCCCTGCAGTGCGCCGCGGACCGCAGCTTCCGCGTCATGCACGCGACGACGCGCGACCGCGAAGCTGCCGTTGCTGCCAGCGGCCGCAGCTTGAGCCAAAGCCGCATAGGCCAGCTGCGCTTCGTGCATCGAGCGTGCAAGCTCAGAGCCTGCATGCGCTGCAACTGCCGGCGGGGTGAGGGCCACCAATGCCGCCTGAGCGCCCGCGAAAGCGCTCTCCAGCCGCGTCGCTTCGCGGGCGATCGTGCGCGCACTCGAAGCCTCAGCCAGCGCGGCGCGCGCTTGCGCCTGCTGAAGGGTCTTCAGCGCTGCACTGAGCTGCCTTGCATAAGAAGGCTGGGGCTCCAGCTCGGCAAGCCCAGTAGAGCCTTCGGCCGGATTCTGGCTGCTTTCGACGATCTCTTCGCACCTGCTGAGGGTGTGCGTCGCACCGGGTGGCGCGAAGCACACCGCGACGGTGTATCGCCCGCCGCCCGCAGGGATCGAATAGATGGTCAGCTGCTCCTCTGAACCAATCACTGAGAGTTGCTGGAAACGAAAGGCGGACGAGCCCACCAGCGATATGGCTTCGCCCTGGAATCTGCCCTCCAGCGTGGGCATGACCGTTGCGGGCAACAGGTTGCCTTCTTCAGCCACGCTCACAGCGAACAGCCCGCCACCGCTTGCGTCTCCCCGAGGTGCCAGCACGATCTTTCGCCGCAGCTTCAAGACACTCAGTGACGCCGGGAGCGAAGCATCCCGCCAGTCAGCCGGGTATTCGAGGGTCAGCGGCGAGCCCGGTACGCTCGTGGCCGCACTGGCCGGCGTCGATGAGCCATGGCCCGTGGCGTAGCCGAGCACGAGCGCGAGGAGCGGCAGCGCCATATACCAGCGAAAGCGCAGCCGCCTCATGCTCATTCAGAGCTGTCGAAGGATCCGCTCGAGGACCCTCCTTCCGCCCCACCCGAGGAACTCGGCGCCGCCGGCTTGGACGCGGGAGCGCTGCCCGGCGAGACGGCCGGGCTCGATGAGACGGGAGCAGCTTGCGTAGAGGGAGCCGTGGTTTCTGTGGCGCCTGTCTGACCACCGAGCGTAGTGGAGCCCACAGCCCCTGGCACCGAGGCAGCCGCAAGAGCCGTACCGCTCGAGCCAGTTGCGGTCGCTGCGCGTTTGAGCGCCGGCTTCGCCGCGGCCGCGGGCAGATCCGGAATCGAGGTCGGGGCTTGCACGCCGCCGGCGATCGTGGTCGACGGGAGCGCCTGAGCGGGCGCCCACGGCGGCGGGCCCGACTGTTCGGCTGTGCGACCGGCGCGCCCGATCGCAAAGCATCCTCCGCAGGCCAGCACCAGCAGTAGAGCGATGGGCAGAGTCCGCACCGCTCTCCGCAGCACTCGTGAGTCGAGCCGGCCGCGCTCGCCCATGATGCGATGAGAAACGACGCTCATGCCGGACAGCCCGTGGCGCGCAGGCCGGATGGCTCGAGGCAGGTGTCAAACCGGGCAGGAGGCTTGCCGCGGCGGATCACCAACCGGGTCAACTTGCCGATCTCCCCTTCCGCAAAGACCTTGACCTTCAACGTCAATCCTGCGGGCAGGGAGCGCTCGAAACCGGCAAATCCGATCGTGGCTGCAGCGCCATCGCCTGTAGGCACGCTCCTGCGCTGTCGGCGGGCCGGGCAACCGGTCCCGCTGCATTCCACGACCACCGTCGCGCCGGCGGGCGCCTGCACGCTCAGCATTCGCAGGGCCGCACCATCGTGGGAGTAGCTGCCCGCCACGTGCACAATCGGGAAGGGCTGCATCAGCGTCACTTCGCGGCTGGAAACCGGAATCGTGCTGCTGACGAGGCTCGACCGGCCGCCGGCGTCAGTCACGCGCAGCGCGACGAGATGGCTGCCGGGCGTTGAGAACGTCACGCTGCGTGCCAGAGGCCCGCTGCTGACGGGCCCTCCGTCGATCTGCCACGCGTAGGAGGAGAGGGCGCTCGACCCCGCGGTCGAGGTGGACAGCAGCGATACCAGCTGACCGACGTGCGGGTCGGACGGCAGCCACGTGAAGGCCGCGGTCGGACCGGCCGGGACCACCGATCCCCCGCCGCCCGGGGGAGCCGCGGAGCTAGTGACCGTCGTCGTATCGGTAGCCGTCGTCGTGGATGTCACGGTGTCGGTGGCAGTCGGGGTGCTCGTGACCGTGTCGGTCGTGGTATCCGTCACGGTCGTAGGTTCCGTGTCGGTCACCGTCGTGGTTGTCGTGTTCGTCACGGGCTCCGTGTCAGTCACCGTCGTGGTTGTCGTGTTCGTCACGGGCTCCGTGTCAGTCACCGTCGTCGTTGTCGTGTTCGTCACGGGCTCCGTATCGGTCACCGTCGTCGTTGCGGTGTCTGTCACAGTCGTGGGTTCCGTATCGGTCACCGTCGTGGTCGTAGTGTCAACTTCGGTGGAAGTGTCGGTCACGGTTGTTGTGTCGAATTCGGTCGTGGTGTCCGTCACCGTGGTCGTGTCGGTTTCGGTCGTCGTGTCAGTGACCGTCGTTTCGGAGCCGAGTTCTTCGGTGTCAGGCCTCGCCGTCAACCCGGCCCGCGTCGCTCCTTGCGCGGCCCCCGCCGATGCGACGCCTTGCCCACCGCTCGGCAGGCTTTGGGCCGCTGCCTCGACCGCCGTCATCTTCAGAGGTGCGGCCCCCGTTGACCACAGCGGCGAGCTACCTATCAAGCAGGCGAGCAGCAGCGCTCCGAAAAGAGTCACACGGCTCATCATCTTCTGTCGCCCATGGATGCCTCGACGGCTGGGACCTGCACGCGCAGCGAGTTCCTCGTCCCGTCCGTCGGTGTACCGCTGCCTTTCCCTTTGCGTAGGTTTGAGCGGAGATTAGCGCCCCGACGCCAGCCGCGCGACCAACTCGCCCCCCTCGCGCGCCATCCGCGAGCGCGGCACGACGACATCGAATCCGGCCTGCTGCGCCCTCTCGCGCATCTCGGTGTCTACATGGGAGTAGAAGCCCAGCGTCCGTGGGCGCCTCAGCCCATCGGCTCGTTCTGCGCCAAGTGTCCCCACCGCCTCCAGCCCACCCAGCCGCTCATCTGTGAGATCGACGACCAGCACCTCGCATTGATCGAGCCGGCCCGCGAGAGCATCCCTGTCGCCCGCCATCTCAACCTCATGCCCGGCCGCGCGCAGGCTCTCCTGCACACGCGAGCCGAACAGCAGGTCGGCGATCAGGACGACCGCACGCGCCATGCCAACTCGCAGGACGCCCGCCTGCGGCGCGCCTACTGCGCCCTCAGCCGTGCGAACTCGTCGCGCACGGACTGCGGGCGGCCCCACATCTGGGTGACCTCCACGCGCCCGCTTCTGATCTCGCGCACCGCAACCTCACCCTCGATTCCGGCTTCGTCGAGCAGCCTCAGCGCGGCGTGCACGGCGGGTGCGGCGGCTGCGTGACCGAAGTTATGCGCGATCAACAGGCGCCAATGCCAGTAGTGGTGCGAATACGGGCGCGCGTTGCAGGTCGCCAGGTAGACGGAAGCATCGACGTAGCGCGACTCGTCCGCGATCCGCAGGTCGAGCTCGAGGTCTGTCCAGTCCTCAGGCAGCGAGTCGAGGATCGTCTTGAATGTCTCGGCAAGGCCCATCGGGGTGAAGCCTAGCGCGGCTATCCTCGAAGCAGATGTCAGCCACCGACGCGATCCGGGCGAGCGCCGCAGACTCGCGGCAGGAGCACGGCGCGTTGCGCGAGCGCTGCGGCCTCTTGGACCGCTCTGAAAAGGGCAAGCTCGCTCTCACCGGCGGCGGCGCAGCCGAGTTCCTGAGCGGCCAGGTCACCAACGACGTGGAGGGGCTGCAGCCTGGCGAGGGCTGCTACGCGGCCTTCCTCACGCACAAGGGCAAGATGCTTGGCGATCTGCGGATCCTGCGCACCGAGGACGAGCTGGTGCTCGACACCGAGCGCGTCGCACTGCAGAGCCTCTTCGACATGATTCGCCGCTTCAAGATCGGTTTTGACGTCGAACTGCACAAGCGCACGATCGAGCGTGGGCTGCTCAGCCTGATCGGGCCTCAAGCTCGCGAGATCGCGAGCTCCGCGGGCGCAGACGCGCTCCCGCCGAGCATCGAGCATGCCCACTGCGCGGCCTCGATCGCGGGCCACCCGGTGCGCCTGATCGCAGCCGCGGCTCCCGCAGGGCTGGACGTGCTCTGCCGGGCGGATGATCTTGATGCGGTGCGGTTGGCGCTGGTGGACGCCGGCGCGCTGGAAGTCAGCGAGGAGTCGGCGCAGACACTGCGCGTCGAGCTGGGCGTCCCGCTCTACGGCGTCGATCTGAATGAGAGCGTGATCCCGCAGGAGGCGGGCCTCAACGAGCGGGCGGTCAGCTTCACCAAGGGCTGCTACGTCGGGCAGGAGACAGTCGCAAGGCTCTACTACAAGGGCAAACCGAACCGGCTGCTGCGCGGGCTGCTGCTCGGTGAGCCGGCCGCCACCGGCGAGGAGGTCCATCTCGGCGAGCGCCTCGCAGGCCATCTAGGCAGCGTCGCGCTCTCCCCCACGCTCGGCCCGATCGCCCTGGCCCTGCTTCGCCGTGAGGCCGATCCCGGCGCAAGCGTCACGATCGGCGTGCGCGGGATCGAGGCTCAGGTCGTCGAGCTGCCGTTCGTCGGCCAGGGGTAGGATGCCTGCCACACCCAACCCCGAGCAGCGAGGTAACTGAGCACCGTGGCAATCGACCTGCAACAGGTCTCCAAGATCGACGCGCAGCCCGGCCAGCTCCCGCAGAGCATGGCCGCCTGGGTCATCAGGGAGGAGCGCTTCGGCGAGCCGAAGGACGCCTTCCAGATCGAGGAGATCGAAGTCCCCGAGCCAGGCGCCTTCGAGGTAATCGTGCGCGTCATGGCCGCGGGCGTCAACTACAACAACGTCTGGGCCGCGCTGGGCAAGCCGGTCTCGGTGATGAAGTACGGCGACCATCCCGAGTACGGGCACCACATCGGCGGCTCCGACGCCTCCGGCTACGTCTGGAAGGTCGGACCCGGCGTCACGCGCTGGAAGCCGGGCGACGAGGTCGTCGTGCACTGCAACCAGGCCTCCTACGAGGACCCCGAGGTCCACGGCCTCGACCCAATGGCCGCCCCCTCCCAGAGGATCTGGGGCTACGAGACGACATGGGGCTCCTTTGCCCAGTTCACGAAGGTCCAGGCCCAGCAGCTGCTGCCAAAGCCAAAGGCGCTCTCCTGGGAGGAGGCCGCCTCCTATGGCCTTGTCTACTTCACCGCCTACCGGATGCTGATCACCCGCTGCAAACTGCAGGCCGGCCAGCGGGTGCTGATCTGGGGCGCCGCCGGCGGCCTCGGCGTCTTTGCCACCCAGCTCTGCGCCGCCGCCGGCGCGCACTGCGTCGGCGTGGTCTCCTCGCCCGAGAAGGGCGAGCTGGTGCAGCGGCTTGGCGCGGTGGGCTGGATCGACCGCGGCGAGTTCGCTGGGATGATGCGAAAGGGCGGCGAGAGCCCCGAAGAGGAGAAGGCCCGCTTCCGGGCCTCCAGAGAGTTCTCAAACCGCGTGAAGGAGCTGCTCGGGGACGCGCCTGACATCGTCTTCGAGCACGTCGGCCAGGCGACCTTCCCCACATCGGTCTACACGGTCAAGCCGTTCGGCAAGGTCGTGATCTGCGCCGGCACGACCGGATTCAACCTCGACTTCGACGTGCGCTACCTGTGGATGAAGCAGAAGGAGATCCTTGGCTCCCACTTCGCCAACGCATACGAGTGCATGAAGGCAAACGAGCTGATCGAGAGCGGGCAGATCAGGCCCGTGCTGTGGAAGACGATGGACTTCGACGGCGTCGCACAAGCTCACCAGTTGATGCTCGAAAACAAGCACCTAGGAAAGATCTCGATCCTCGTGGGCGCCGAGTCGCAGGGACTTGGACGAACTGAAACGAACCCCGCGGGACCGGGTACCCACCCACCCGCAATACACGCGGAGGTTGGCGGCTGATGTCAGACACGGTGATGATCCCCTGGTACGCGACGGGGTTTCGGGCAGACGGCTTTGAGGAGGCCCTGAATGAGATCGCGGCCGCCGCGATGCGCTACGGCGCAACCTCCTACGCGGTCTATCGCTCCAAGGAAGACCGCTACCGCTTCCAGCAGTTCGCCTCCTTCGAGAGCCACACCGACTGGGAGCGCTACTGGGAAGGCGCCGAGATGATCCAGTTCCGCAGGCGCCACTCCGGCTGGTACCAGGTGCCTGTGCTCTACGGCTGGTGGACCCAGACCGCGGGCGGCCGGATCGAGGGCCACGCGCCCGAGGCGCAGCTCGCCGCCACGGGCGGCAACGGCGCCCACACCGACTGACGGCACGCTGCAATAGCGCCGAAATCGGCGGGCCGTGCCCGTCGTGTATCGCTGCGCGAAGCGTTCCGCTAATGCGAGGCGCACGAGGTGCCGAAACGTATTGGCATGACGGCGCTGTCGTCCACCGGAGGGTCCCGCGTACCCACGCGGCCGGTCTCTGCCGCATCTGAGGAGAAGCTGATGGCCGTCACGCTGGCGGCACTTTTTGCCGCGGGCGCAACGCTTGCGCTGATCACGCTGCTGACGCCATCTTCCGGGCATGCAAACAAGTTGGGCCTGCTCGTGATCGTCGGCAACGCCTACCTGGTCTCGGCGCTGCTGTTCTGGCGCGCACGCACACTCCCACGTATCGCGCTGTCTCTCACGCTCGCGTGGGGCAGCACGCTGATCGCCGGCGTGGCCTACTTCTCCGGGCAGCGGCCCAGCCCGCTGATCTGCTTCTACCTGTGGGTCTTTCTCTTCGCCTCCTATTTCCTGAGCAGACGCGATGCGATCGCGCAGATCCTCTACGCAGGCGGCACCTATGCAGCGCTGCTCGCGTTGCATCCGCCGCGGGATGGGATCGTGGAGTGGTGGCTTGTCGTGATGGGCGCGCTGACCGTGGCCGCGGTGCTCACGGGCGTGATGCGCGAGCGCGTCGAGTCACTGATTGGCCGTCTCTACGACACCGCGCGAACCGATCCGCTGACCGGACTTCCCAACAGACTCGGCTTTCGCGAGATGCTCGACCGGGAGCTGCAGCGCGCGCGTCGCGCAAATGCCGCCGCCGCGGTACTGCTAGGCGATCTCGACCATTTTCGGAATGTCAACGACCGTGCCGGCCACCACGTCGGCGACGCGGTGCTGCAGCGGCTCGCGATCGTGCTCAGCGAGACCAAGCGCGAGATCGACGTGGCGGCGCGCGTGGACGGCGAGGAGTTCGCGCTGATCCTGCCCCAGACAAACGAGCAGGGCGGGCTGCTGGCCGCTGAACGGCTGCGCACGGCTGTGCAGGAAGCGTTTGGGCAGGCGGAGGTCCCCGTCACAATCAGCTTCGGAGTCGCGTGCTTTCCCAACCACGCCCACACCTCCGCCTCGCTGCTGCGCGCCGCCGATGACGCGCTGCAGCTGGCCAAGCGCAGCGGCGGCAACCGCGCAACCGCCCACGATCCCGGCGCCGCGCTGCGCGCGCAGGGCATCGGCGTGGCCAGGCGAGACATAGAAGCCGAGCGCTTCCTCGCGCTGATGCTCGATCTCGCCGAAGCGGTCGACCTGCGCTTCAGCGGCAGTGCCAGACACTCGGAGACCGTCGGCCGCTACGCGGAGATGGTGGCCAGAGAGCTGGAGGTCGGCGAAGAGAGGATCGCGCGCGTGCGGCTTGCGGGGATGCTGCACGACATCGGCAAGATCGGGGTGCCCGACTGCATCCTGCGCAAGTGCGGGCCACTCACCGACGAGGAGTTCGCCGTGATCAAGACCCACCCCGGCCTTGGCGCCCAGATCATCGACCACCCGAGCTTGGCTGACGTCAGCGAGTGGGTTGGCGCCCACCACGAGCGACCCGACGGCCAGGGCTACCCGAACGGGTGCAGCGGGAATCAGGTGCCGCTGGAGGCGCGAATCATCGCCGTGGTCGATGCCTACGAGGCGATGACAAGCGACCGTTCATATCGCAGCTCGATCGGACACACCGCGGCCAGGGAAGAGCTCGCCCGCTGCGCCGGTAGCCAGTTCGACGAGCATGTCGTCCGCGCGCTGCTCGCAGCGTTGCGTCGCGAATCGCAGCGCTTTGAGGCTCCGGTCGTGGAGGTCTGAGCTCAGCGCGGCAGCCGCCAGCGGGCGCGGCGTGATTCGCGCGCCAGGCGCCGCTCGTGACGGGCCTGCAAACTCGCTTCGACCGCCTCCAGGTTGGAGCCGGGCCCGAGCAGCGCCCAGCCGTCCCTGACCACCGGCAGCATCGTGAAGACGATCACCCAGATCGGCCAGAAAGCGCCGCTGGCGCCAGCGGCGATCCAGACCGCCACGCAGATCAGCGACGCCGTCAGCGAGCCGCCGGCCTCCTGCGCCAAGCGGCGCCGCAGGTGGGATTTGCGCGCCGTCAGAGCCCGCTTTGCTGCCGCCGAGCTGATCGGCAGGTCGGCGCGCAGTGCGTCGAGGTCGGCGCGGGTCTTGGCTTTGTAGACGGCGTCGAGGCGCTCATCGAGCTCCTCCGCGCTCAGCCGGCCCGCCACAGTGTGCTCGCGCAGCTCCTCCACGACACTCTCGCGCTCCTGGTCTGAGACCCGCAGCTTGCCGGCGTCGCTCATGCTCAGAATGTAGGGCCTATCCCGGGTCAGCCCCGTTCCAGTGGCGCCATCGTCAGGCCGGAAGCCTTGAGCTGCTCCCAGTAGTGCTCCGCCGGCTCCTTCTCCCCCGTGTAGACGATCGCCTGCCCGGAGCTGTGGATCACGTTGGCGATCTGGTGGCCCTGCTCCAGCGTGACGCCGGGGATGAAGCGGGCCAGCGTGCGGGCCACGTGATCGAAGGTGTTGTGGTCGTCGTTGCGGACGATCACCCGCCAGGGGCCGCCCGTGCCGCTTCCCGGCCCGCCGGCGCGTGGCTTCTCAATCGTCTCGTTCATCAGCGCGCAAGGATAGAGACGCAGATGCCGCCTGCGCAAGCGGCAACCATCACCGTCAGCCCTCAGACTGCGCGCTGGAGGTAGCGCTGCAGCCCGGCGTAGCTCTGGTCAGCCGGCATCGCTTGCGCGTAAGCGAGCGTGACCTGTGGGTCCTCTGCGCGCGTCACCTTCTCCTTCATCTTCTCGGCGAAGCTCTGCACGTCGCCCTCGCTCGCCCAACGCTCCATCTCGGAGAGAATCTCCCGGAGCGCAGCGAGGTGCTCGGAGACATCGTCGTAGCTGCCGAAGTGGGTGGGCACGAGCACCTGTGGCCGCCACGCCTCCACGGTGGAAAGCGAGGCGCGCCACGCGGGCAGGTCGATGTCCGGCGGCGGTGTCGGCGCGAGCACGGGTCCCTGCGGCAGGATCCGCACCCCCGCAAGATCCCCGCAGAACGCTGTGCCGCTGTCGGTGTGCAGATAGGCGACGTGATGAGAGGCGTGGCCCGGCGTGTAGGCGACCTGGAAGTCCGGCAGCGACTCGCCGCCGGTCAGAGGCTTGATGCGCTCCTGCGGGACGGGCAGCACCTGCCCCCAGAGCCTGTCCATGTCCTCCCCATAGAGCCTGCCGGCGCTCGCTAGCAGCTTGGAGGGATCGATCAGGTGCCTTGCGCCGCGCTCGTGCACCCACACCTCCTCGATCTCGGGGAAGCGTGCCAGCAGCGAGCCGGTCGCGCCGGCGTGATCGAGATGGATGTGCGTCAGCGCGATCACCCGTGGGGGCTCGCCGCCGAGCGCCTCCAGCAAGGTGTCCATGCAGGACTGCGGGCCGGGGTCGATCAGCACGTCGCCGACCAGCCAGGAGCCGATCACGCGCTCGCGGCGCAGGTGCATGAGGTCGATCAGCTGCATCGGCCGGGCCATGGGCTCAGGGGTGCGGACATCGCGCTAACCCTACAATTACAGCCATGAGCGAGACGAGTGGTCCACGTCTGCCGCAGCCCGACCGGCCGTGGATGATGCGCACCTACGCCGGCCATTCCACGGCCAAGGCCTCCAACGAGCTGTACAGGCGCAACCTGCAAAAGGGCCAGACGGGCCTTTCCGTCGCATTCGACCTGCCCACGCAGACCGGGTATGACCCAGACCACGAGCTCTCGCGCGGCGAGGTCGGCAAGGTCGGCGTGCCGATCGCCCACCGCGGCGACATGGAAGCGCTGATGGAGGGCATTCCGCTCAGCGAGATGAACACCTCGATGACGATCAACGCCACCGCCGCTTGGCTGCTGGCGCTCTACATCGTCGCCGCGGAGGCCCAGGACGCCCCGCAGGAGATGCTTCAGGGCACCACCCAGAACGACATCATCAAGGAGTTCCTGGCCCGCGGCACCTACGCCTTCCCGCCCGGTCCCTCGATGCGGCTGATCGCAGACATGGTCGCCTACACCGTCGTGAACATTCCGAAGTGGAACCCGATCAACATCTGCTCCTACCACCTGCAGGAGGCGGGCGCCACGCCCGAGCAAGAGATCGCCTACTCGATGAGCAACGCGATCGCGGTGCTCGATGCGGTCAAGGAGCGCCTCGGCGACCGCGCGCAGGAGACGATGGGCCAGGTCTTCGGCCGGATCTCCTTCTTCGTCAACGCGGGCGTGCGCTTCATCGAGGAGCACGCGAAGCTGCGCACGATGTCGATCCTGTGGGAGGAGCTGGGGCGCACGCGCTACGGCGTCACCAACCATAAGCAGCTGCGCTTCCGCTACGGGGTGCAGGTCAATTCGCTCGGGCTGACCGAGGCCCAGCCGGAGAACAATGTGCAGCGGATCGTGCTGGAGACGCTTGCGGTCACGCTCGGGCGCAATGCGCGCGCCCGCGCGATCCAGCTACCAGCCTGGAACGAGGCGCTAGGACTGCCGCGCCCGTTCGACCAGCAGTGGTCGCTGCGCATCCAGCAGGTACTCGCCTACGAGACCGACATCCTCGACTACCCCGACATCTTCGAGGGCTCGAAGGTGATGGACGGTCTGGTGGCGGAGTTGCTGGAGAAGGCGCGCGCAGAGATGGCGGTGGTCGCAGAGCACGGCGGAGCGGTGGAGGCGGTGCCCTACATGAAGGGAGCGCTGGTGGAGTCTCACCGCGAGCGCATTCGGCGAATCGAGGCCGGCGAGCAGGTCGTGGTGGGCCAGAACCGCTTCACCGAGACCGAGCCCTCCCCCCTCACCGCGGACGCCGAAGGCGGCATCCTGGTCGTCGACCCAGCCGTGGAAGCGCAGCAGATCGAGGCCGTCAGGCAATGGCGCTCCGGCCGCGACCAAGCGGCCGTCGATGCGGCACTGGCCGAGCTGGCGCGCGTGGCTGCCGATGAGAGCGCGGACCGAGAGAACCTGATGGTGCCGACGATCGCGGCGGCGCGGGCGGGCGCGACCACCGGCGAGTGGGCGGCGGCGCTGCGCAAGGTCTTTCATTCCTACCACGGCCCAACCGGCGTCGGCGAGGCGAGCGCGGGCATCGCGGGTCCGGAGCTTGAGGAGCTGCGCGAGCAGGTCGCCATGCTGACCGAGCAACTTGGGCGCCGACCGAAGATCCTCGTCGGCAAGCCGGGCCTGGACGGCCACTCCAACGGCGCCGAGCAGATCGCGGTGCGCGCACGAGACATCGGCATGGACGTCGTCTATGAGGGCATCCGCCTCACGCCCTCCCAGATCGCTCGCTCAGCCGCCGACGAGGGCGTCCATGTGATTGGCCTCTCGATCCTCTCCGGCTCCCACATGGAGCTGATCCCGGCCGTGATTGATGCGCTGCATAAGAACGGCGTCGATGCCCCGGTTGTGGTCGGCGGCATCATCCCCGAGCAGGACCTCGCGGCGCTGAAGCAGGCCGGCGTTGCCGCCGTCTACACGCCCAAGGACTTCGACATCTCGAAGATCATGCGGGAGATCGTCGAGCTGGTCAGCGAGCGCGCCGGCGTCCCCGCCTCGGCGTAGGGGCGCTCCCCCGCGGATGAGCGCCCCGGCAAGCGGAAGCAGCGGCGCGGAGCTTGGCAGGCGACTGCGGGAGCGCGATCTCAGCGCCGCGCCCACCGTGCTGAACCTGCTGGAGAGCACGACCGAGACAGACCGCGAGCAGGCGCGCGCGCTGCTGGCCGAGATCTCCCCCGCGAAGCTCGACCATGAGCCGCCGGGCCACATCGTCGGCGTGACCGGGCCGCCCGGCGCCGGTAAGTCCACGCTGCTCTCGGCGCTGCTGCGCGACTGGCGGGCTCGCGGCAGATCGGTCGCGATGCTCGCCGTCGATCCAAGCTCGCGCGCATCGGGCGGCTCGCTGCTCGGCGACCGGGCGCGGATCGAGTTCGATCCGGCCGACAGGGAGGTCTTCATCCGCTCCACTGCAGCCGGTGAACGGCTCGGTGGCCTGGCGTGGGGCACGCGAGCGGCCGGCCAGGCCCTGGCCACCGCCTTCGATGTGGTGGTAATCGAGACCGTCGGCGTTGGCCAGGCGGAGACCGAGATTGCCGATGCCGCGGACGCTGTGGTGGTGGTCGTGCAACCCGGCGGCGGCGATGTGCTGCAGTTTTTGAAGTCCGGGATCATGGAGATCCCCGACGTGCTGGTCGTGACCAAGGCCGACCTCGGCCAAGTGGCGCTCAGCGCCCGGCGCGATCTGAATGCAGCGCTGCGCTCGCTCGGCCGGCGCGATACGCCCGTGGTCGCGGTCTCCTCGCTGCCACCGCCAAGCGGCATCGAGGATCTGATCGAGGCGATCGACTTTCGCCTGGCCGCGACCGACCTACCTGCACGCCGCGCCTCCGCACGCCAGGCCGCGGCGCTCAACGACTTCGCGACCGAGCACGGCATGAAGGCGCTACGCACGTTGGGTGGCCGCCGCACGGCCGAGCGAATGCTGGCAGAGCTGGACCCGTCGTTGAGCGAGTCCGAGCTGGAGAGCGCGCTTCTGGACAGGCTGAGCAAAATTTAGGCTAGGAGCCCGGGTCAGTAACGCGTCCTCGCCGTCGACTAACGGCGCGGCACGGGAGCGATGAGGACTACGCCTCCCGGCTCCCGGGTGAGCGTCGGGTGTCCGGTCCTCATTTAGAGTGTCCCGCGAGCCTGCTGGCTGCTGCTTTTCGCCGCTCGCGCTCAGGTTGCGCCGACCAGGGCGAGTCCGCCGGCGCGGTGGAGCTTGAGCAGGTTGTGGATCGCGCAGTGGAAGCGCCATTGGGCGCGGGCTGCGTGCTTGCCACGCAGCAGCAGCCGCCGCGCGTCCTGGACGGTGTGCATCTGGCCGAACACCGGCTCGACGATCGCCTTGCGTCGGGCGTAGACGGCGTGCCCGTCCTTGGTTTTCAGCTTGCGTGCCATGCGCTGCTTGGGGGTCGCGTTCTTCGGTATCGGCCCGCGTGGCGCGGGCGCGGGCGGCTCTGAGCGCTTGAAGCGGCCGGTCGCGATGAACGGATCAAGGCCGTGAGCGGCGGTGATCGTGACGTTCTCCTGGGAGAAGTAGCCGGCATCCGCGGTCAGCGCCGCACCCTCCGGTAGCTCGCCACCGACCGCGTCGAGGTTCTCGGCGAGCTGGTCAAGCGCCGGCTCGAGCTGCTCGGCATCGGGCGCCTGATCGCAGAGCTCGGCCGCGAGGATCACCTGCGTCTGGGAGTCCACGAGCGCCTGGCCGTTGTAGCACTGGTGAAAAGAACCGTCAGAGGTCTTCATGATCTTTGACTCGGGATCGGTGAAGTTGCGCTGCGCTTTGGGCTTCGGCGCGAATGGATCGCGTCCGCTCGGCGGGCGCCGGGGCTTCTTGCCCTGTGCCCGCATCTCAGCGCGGCGCGCCTTCTCGCGCTCGGCGGCCTCAGCCTCAAGCGCCGCCTTGGCCTCGCGGATCACCTCGAGGCGCTGCTCGCGCCGACGCAGCTCCCGCGGCAGCTCATCGCCGCGATGCTCAGGACCGAAGCGCTCGTCCTCCTCGGCGTCGGTGCGCTCGGCCTCGGCCAGCAGCGCGTCGACGTTCTTGCGCAGCGCGGCGATCTCGCCCTCGAGCTGGACCTCCTTCTTGACCATCCGCTCGTAGCTCATCGCCTTGTGCCGAGACGCGTTCGCGCGCAGCTTGGTGCCATCCAAAGCGAGTGTTCCCAGCCCGATGAGCCGTGCCTGCTTGCACAGCCTCAACGCCTGCACGAACAGCTCTGAGAGCGCCTCCAAGTGACGTGCCCGAAACCGCGCGATCGAACGATAATCCGGGTGCTGGCCGGCGCACAGCATCCGCGCCGCCACATCGCGATAGCTCGCCGCCTCCAGCTTGCGCGAGGAGGCCACCCCGCCCGCGTAGCCGTAGATCAACAGCTTGAGCATCAGTCGCGGGTCATATGGCGGGTAGCCCCGCTCCTCCTCATAGGCCGCATAGATCGGCGAGAGGTCCAGCGCCGACTCCACCAGATCTGAGACGAAGTGCGCCAGATCGCCCTCCGGCACCCACTCAGAGAGCACCGGCGCCATCAACAGCACCTGATCGGGGTCATACGCCCGGAAGGTCTTCTCTTCGCCCGCCGCCCGGCGCTCGCCAACTACCGCCGACGCCTGCACCTCCACCAGCCGCTCCTGCGTCACCGCCGACATGACAACCTCCGCGTCGAGAACAACGGAATCGTCTTAAATCCGCCGGACGCCACCGCGACGGTTACTGACCCGGGCTCCTAGGCGACCTTGAGGTACTCGCGCAGCGCCTTGCGAATCACAGAGGAAGTCGTCTCGTGATCGTGTTGGGCGCGCTGGGCCAATGCCTGGCGTAGCTCTGGCTCCAAGCGCACTGACTCGACGCTGGCGGCCGCCGAGCCCATGCTTGGTCGCCCGCCACGTCGGCGTAGTGTCTGCTCGACGTCATAGCCAGCCTCGGCCTTAGTCGCGAGCTTGTCGATCAACTCATCGGTGATCGGCACCCCGCTCGCCGTCCTGCCATGTGCTTTGGTCGCCATGTTCAGCCTCCCGGCAGCAGCCGTTGGTACTTGCTTCTCATGCTCATCGCGTGAATCGCAATCTCGGACCCATCGGCACGCACGATCGTCACGACCTCAAGCAGCGCAGCGCTCCGCGCTGGGCCCAAATACAGGCGAGCGTCTTCGTCTTGATCCTCGATCGTCATGGCATGTTCTACAGCGTGTTCGATGTCTGCATCGGCGATGCCGTGCTTGCGCGCCGCCGCATGGATCTGCACCAAGCAATTGTAGTACGAAACCAGGCTCGTCGCGATTCCCGAACCCGAGCTTTCAGATAGCGCTCGTGATCGGCGACCCGTATGCTCCCCCGATGGCCACAGGCTGCTTCATATCCACCGGCCGCGCGCTTGAGCAGGCCATCGAGCGCGTCAAGCTCGCGGAGTCGCTCGGCTATGAGTCGGTCTACACGACCCACATCGCCGGCCGGGAGTCGCTCACCGTTTGCACCGCTTACGCGCTTGCCACCACCCGCATCCGCGTCGGCACCGGCGTGGTCCCGATCTACAGTCGCACCCCGGCGACGATGGCCCAGACGGCCGCGACCATCGACGATCTCTCCGGCGGGCGCTTCACGCTTGGCCTCGGGGTCTCCCACCGCCCGGTGGTGGAGGGCTGGCATGGGCAGAGCATCGACCGCCCCGTCAAGGAGATGCGCGAATACGTGGCGATCGTGCGCGCGATCCTGCGCGGCGAGAACCCGCCCGCCGGCGAGAAGTGGCACACGAGCTTCCACCTGATGGGCCTCGACCCCCGGCCGCAAGTGCCGATCTATGTAGCCGCCCTCTCCCCCGCGATGCTGCGCCTGGCCGGCGAGGTCGCCGACGGCGCGATGCTGTGGCTCTGCAGCCCGAGCTACATCCGCGAGGTCGTGATCCCCGAGCTGACCAAGGGCCGGGAGCGCGCCGGCAAGACGCTCGACGGCTTCGACGTCGTCGCCGCGGTCCCGGCCGCCCTGACAGACGACGTCGCGCAAGCCCACGCTGCCCTGCGCCGCGACCTGCTGCCCTACTTCGGGCTCCCCTTCTACCGGGCGATGATCGAGCGCAGCGGCTTCGGCGCCGACATCGAGGCCTTCGACGCCGCGAGCGGCGATGTGGCCGCGATGCAGGCCGCGATCTCAGAGGGCTTCCTGAGCGAGCTGAGCGCCATTGGCGATGAGACGGCGGTCAGGGCCGGCATAGATCGCTACGGGCAGGCCGGGGCAAGCTCGCCGTGTGTGGGCCCGGTTGCCCAGACCGACTTCGAGGCGACGCTGCGCGCCGCGATCCTCTGAGCCGCGCGGACCGCGGACTTCCCCCAACCGAAGCCGCGCCTACAATGGTCCCCATGGAGGGCTCGACTTCGGAGACCAGCGCCCGCAGCTGGCTGCGTTGCTACCGCTGCTGGTCGCAGAACCTGGAGGTCCAGGTCCATTACGAGGGGATCCACAAGATCGACCCCGACACAGGCGAGCGCTCCGAGATCGTCGACGAGCTCGAGGAGGCCGTTGTGCAGTGCCTGGACTGCATGCACGACCAGCCGCACCTCGGCTTCTCCAACGGCCGGGTCGAGCCGATCGAGGATCGCTGGGAACGGATGATCGTCGGCACCCCCTGGGTCGCCTCGTGCACGGTCACCGTCGACGCCGATGACGTGGAGAGCTGCTCGGGTCCCGAGGCCGGCGACGCGCTCGCCTACGCCGCCTTCGGCGAGCACGGCGTGCGCGAGTTCTTCACCCATGTGCGCTTCCACAAGCACGAAGACGACACGACGATCGTCGTGCACCTGCTGGTCGAGCTCTACGCGCGCTCGCTGGAGGAGGCGACCGAGGTGCTCGAAACCACCGCCCGCGGTTCGCTTGCGATCACCTCGCTGGCCGAGGAGTCACGCCCGCCGGCAGCCGCTGACGGCGCACACGGCCACGGCCCCGAGGTCTAGACAGATAGACCCGGAGCTCCTGAGAGCTCAGCTGCCGGCAAGCCTTTGCTCAAGCGCCTTCAGCTGCTCATGCAGCTCGTGCGGAAGGCGATCGAACTTCGCCAGGTGCTCATGGAAGTGAGGCAGTTGGGACTTCCAGTCCTCGACGTCGACGGCGAGCAGCTGCTGCATGTCGCTCGCCGGCACATCGAGTCCGCTGACGTCGATGCCTTCGCCTCCCACCGGCGGGATCTGGCCGATCGGGGTCTCCTGGGCGAAGCCGTGGCCGGCGCAGCGCGCGAAGACCCAGGCCAGGACGCGCGAGTTCTCGCCGTAGCCGGGCCAGAGGAAGCGGCCCTCGGGGTCCTTGCGGAACCAGTTGACGTAGAAGATCTTGGGCAGCTTGCTCGGGTCGGCTTGGCGCCCGATCTTCAGCCAGTGAGCGAAGTAGTCGCCCATGTTGTAGCCGCAGAAGGGCAGCATCGCGAACGGGTCGAAGCGCAGCTCGCCGAGGTTGCCGGCGGCGGCGGCGGTCTTCTCGGAGCTCATGATCGAGCCGAGGAAGACGCCGTGCTCCCAGTCCAGCGCCTCGGTGACCAGCGGCACCACGCCCGCACGGCGGCCGCCGAAGAGGATCGCATCGATCGGCACGCCGGCCGGGTCCTCCCACTCCGGCGCGATCGCCGGGTCCTGGGCGGCCGGCGTGGTGAAGCGCGCGTTGGCGTGCGCGGCAGGCGCGTCGGAGTCCGGCGTCCAGTCTTTGCCGTGCCAGTCGGTCAGGTGGGCGGGCGGCTGGGGCGTCATGCCCTCCCACCACACATCGCCGTCGTCGGTCAGCGCGCAGTTGGTGAAGATCGAGTTCTTGCGCACCGTCTCGATCGCGTTCGGGTTGGTCTCCATGCCGGTCCCGGGAGCCACGCCGAAGAAGCCGGCCTCGGGGTTGATCGCATAGAGGCGGCCGTCGGCGCCGAACTTCATCCAGGCGATGTCATCGCCGATCGTCTGCACCTCCCAGCCCGGCAGGGTCGGGATCAGCATCGCCAGGTTCGTCTTGCCGCAGGCCGACGGGAAGGCGGCGGCGATGTACTTCACGTCCCCCTCGGGCGAGATCAGCTTCAGGATCAGCATGTGCTCTGCCATCCAGCCTTCGTCGCGCGCCATCACCGAGGCAATCCGCAGCGCCAGGCACTTCTTGCCGAGCAGAGCGTTGCCGCCGTAGCCGGAGCCGTAGGACCAGATCTCCCGCGTCTCGGGGAAGTGGACGATGTACTTATTCTCGGCGTCGCAGGGCCAGGGCACGTCCTCGACGCTTTCACCGGAATCGTCGATCAGCGGCATGCCGACCGAGTGCAGGCAGGGCACGAACTGGCCTTCATCGCCCAGCGACCTGAGCGCTCCGGCGCCCATCCTGGTCATGATCCGCATGCTGACCGCGACATAGGCGGAGTCGGTGATCTGGACGCCAATCTGGCTCTTGTCGGAGCCAAGCGGCCCCATCGAGAAGGGCACGACGTACATCGTGCGCCCGCGCATCGAGCCGGCGAACAGCTCGCTGAGCGCTTCCTTCATCTCCTCCGGATCGCGCCAGTTGTTGGTGGGGCCTGCGTCCTGCTCGTGCTTTGAGCAGATGAAGGTCCTGTCCTCCACGCGCGCCACGTCGCCGGGATCGGAGAGCGCGAGGTAGGAGCCGGGCCGCTTCTCCTCCGAGAGCCGCACAAAGGTGCCCGCCGCGATCAGCGTCTCACAGAGCCCGTCGTACTCGGCCTTGGAGCCGTCGCACCAGTGGATGTCGCTGGGGTCGGTGAGCGCTGCCACCTCCTGCACCCATGCCAGAAGGCGCTTGTGCTTGGTCGGGGCGGGGGCGGGGGCAGTGGTCGACATGGCGTGCAAGCGGCTCCTCTGTGTCGCAGGAACAGTGCCTCGTTCGGCGCGAGCGGCGCCGAGAACGGAAAATCGCCCTTGGGGGGCGATCAGGAGAGATTACCGTACGGACCGCCGGGCAGCTCAGTGGCAAGCCGCCGAGACGGTCCGTGACAGTCCGTGCTCGCTACTCGACGTTTCCGTCAGCCGCCGGGACTGAGCCTGGCGTCCTGCGAGGCACGAGCACGATTCGCTTGAACTCCGCCACCAGGGTGCCCTCTTGGTTGAAGACGCGCGTGTGCACCTTCACGGTGCCGCGATCGGGCTTGGTGCGCGACTCTTTCTTCTCCAGCACCTCTGACTCGACGAACAGAGTGTCGCCGTGGAACACGGGAGCCGGGTGGCTGAGCTCCTCGGTGGCGAGGTTGGCAATCGCCTTGCCGCTGACGTCGGAGACGGACATGCCAAGCGCCAGCGAATAGACCAGCGGGCCCACCACGACGTTGCGGCCCTGCTGGGAGCCGGCGGCATAGACGTCGTTGATGTGCAGCGGATGGTGGTTCATCGTGATCAGGCAGAAGAGATGATCGTCCGCCTCGGTCACGGTCTTCGCCGGCCAGTGCTTGTAGACGTCGCCGACCTCGAACTCCTCGAGATAGCGGCCGTAGGGATGGGCGCCGCTTGCCTCGCGGGCAGCCTGATCGGTCTCTAGGGCTGGGCTCTGGACGGTCTCGGTGTCGCTCATGGATCTGTCGGGTTCTCCTCGTGCGGGGGTCAGCCAGCACTCTAGAGATCGCTTGCTGAGCGCGCGAGGCGATACCGTTCAGGACCCCGACCACCCGAGGATCAGGAGACCGATTTGCGCAACCCGCGAGCCTTCGAGACGCCCCTGGCGATCGGCGCCCCCACGCCCGCCAGGGAGATACCTGTCAAGCCATCGAGGATGATCCACTTCCTCGACTTCTCAAACGAGAAGATGGTCGCGAAGGTGCCGGACATCGCGCCGAAGGTGGACATCCTGCTCGGCAACCTCGAGGACGCGGTGCCCGTCGACCGCAAGGAGGCCGCGCGCGCGGGCCTGATCAAGGTGGGACGCGAGATCGACCTCGGCGACACCGCGCTGTGGACCCGCGTGAACGCGCTGGAGTCGCCCTGGGTGCTCGACGATCTCACCCAGCTGGTGGGCGAGATCGGCGAAAAGCTCGAGGTGATCATGGTGCCGAAGGTCGAGGGCGCCTGGGACATCCACTATGTCGATCGCCTGCTGGCGCAGCTGGAGGCCAAGGCGGGGCTGACCAAGCCGATCTTGGTGCACGCGATCCTGGAGACCTCCCTCGGCGTGGCCAACCTGGAGGAGATCGCCGCCGCCTCGCCGCGCATCCAGGGCATGAGCTTCGGCCCGGCAGACCTGGCGGCATCGCGGCGGATGAAGACCACGCGCGTCGGCGGCGGGCACCCCGGCTACCGCACGATCGCCGACCCCGACCCGAACGACCCCGAGGCTCCACGCGCCAGCTACCAGCAGGACCCCTGGCACTACTCGATCGCGCGCATGGTCGATGCATGCACCGCAGTGGGCGCGCTGCCGTTCTACGGCCCCTATGGCGACATCAAGGACACGCTCGGCTGCGAGACCCAGTTCCGCGCCGCTTTCCTGCTCGGCTGTGTGGGCGCCTGGTCGCTGCACCCGGGACAGATCGAGATCGCCAAGAAGGTCTTCTCGCCCGACCCCGAGGAGGTCGCGTTCGCCAAGAAGGTGATCGAGGCGATCCCGGATGGCCGGGGCGTGCACATGATCGACGGCAAGATGCAGGACGACGCCACCTGGAAGCAGTGCCAGGTGATGGTCAAACTGGCCGAGATGCTGGCGCACAAGGATCCGGAGCTCGCAGAGCTCTACGGCTTCACGCCGGCGGCCGCGTAGGCACGCGGGCCGGGCAGCTCATCACACTCGGCACGACCAACCCGGGCCGCGTGTTGCAACCGGGGACGACCATAGTCTTGCTCGGATGGACAAGGTCATACGCGCGGGAGCGCGAGCGGGTGCCAGCTACGCCCAGGCCGTGTTCGGCGTGCTCGGGGCCGTATCGCTGGCGGCATGGCTGCTCAGCGTCGTGACCTCCAGACATCACCATCCGCTGACTTACTGGCTTGTGGTCGGCCTCGCCTTGCTGCTCGTGGCATCGCTCATCTGGGGCGCTCGCAGGGGCTCGCCACGCAGCGACGGCGTCCACATACGCGTGGGGAGGGACGTTATTATCAACCAGGCATACCCAGGCCAGACACCACCTGGAGCCCCCGAAGCTCCAGGAGACCGAGAAAACCTGTGAACGCCTCGACACAAGCTTTCCCCCAACACATCGCCGACGAGGTTGTGCCGGTCGCCGACCTCACCCCTTGGGTTAGCCGCCGCCGGTTTGAAAGGTGTGTGATCGTGGGTCCACCGCCGGCGCTGCTTTCGGACTGCTACATCGAGCACTCGCGGTGGTTGGGGCTGGGCGACGGCACGTTCATCGTCGTAGATGACCCCACCGACAGATCGCGGCTGCCCAAGGGCACGGTGTGCTTCGTCGAGTGCACCTTCAAGGATTGCGAGTTCCAGAACTTCAGCGTGGTCGGAAGCCGGCAGCAGATCGAGGCGCTGCGCGCGCTCTTCCCTTTGCATGCTGCGGCCCTGCCCGCCAACGCCGCTTGATAGGCAGGCGCTCCGCGCCACCGAACGCATCGCGACCGCCATCCTTATAGGGTTTCCGACGTCCCGGGCGGAGATCTATGACGGGACGACCGGCAACGAACCCCGAGGACCCGATGCGATTCTTCGAGTACGAGGCGCGCGAGATCGTCAAGCGCGCTGGCATCCCAGTAACCGACTTCGGCTTCGCCACCGAGCCCTCGCAGGCGCGCGAGATCGCGCAGCGGATCGGCGGCCCGACGGTCGTGAAGTCCCAGGTGCTGACCGGCGGGCGCATGAAGGCCGGCGGCGTGAAGTTCGCCGACACCCCCGAGCAGGCAGAAGCGTACGCGCGCGACATCCTCGCCCTGGAGATCAAAGGCCACATGCCGCGTGGCGTGCTCGTCGACCCGAAGGCCGAAGTGGCGCAGGAGTACTACGCCGGCGTGGTCTGGGACGGCCTTCGCAAGCAGCCGGTGATGATCTTCTCCCCCGTCGGCGGAATCGACATCGAGCAGGTGGCAGAGGAGCAGCCCGACAAGGTCGGGCGCAGGCACTTCTCAAACATCCTGCCCTTCTCTGAGTTCATGGCCAAGGAGGTGATCGCCTCCACCGGCGTCACAGGCAGCGCCCTGAACAAGCTCGTCCCGATCCTCACCCGGTTGGCGAAGCTGTTCGTAGAGAACGACATGACCCTGGCGGAGATCAATCCGCTCGGGCGCCTGGCCGACGGCTCCTTCGTCGCGCTCGACGCCCACATGGACATCGAGAACGAGGCGCGCGGCCGCCACGCCAAGCTGCTCGCCGACCTCGGCGTAGGCGGCGAGGAGACCCGCCAGGCGCGCGAGGCCACACCGTTTGAGATCGCCGGCGAGGAGGTCGACGCTCAGGACCACCGCGGCGTGGCCGGCAACGTGACCGAGTTCGACGGCAACCTCGGGCTGGTGATCGGCGCCGGCGGCGGCTCGCTGACGCTCTTCGACGCGGTCCGCGCCCACGGAGGCAAGCCGGCCAACTACTGCGAGATCGGCGGCAACCCTTCCGTCGCCAAGGCCTGCGGCCTGGCCAAGCTCGTGCTGAGCAAGCCGGGCGTGGACAAGATCGCAGTGATGATGTCGATCGTCTCTAACACGCGCGTGGACATCGTCGCGCGCGGGGTGATCAAGGCCTGCCTGGAGCTGGGATACGACCCCGCTGAGAAGATCGCGATCTTCCGCATCCCCGGCGCCTGGGAGGAGGAGGGTTTCAAGATCCTGGAGAAGTACGGCGTCGATTACGCCGACCGCTCCGTGTCGCTCAATGAGGCCGCGCGCCGCGCGGTCGAGAAGATCCAGGGGGTGGCGGCATGAGCATCCTCGTCGATGCACAGACGACCTTCATCGTCCAGGGCATCACGGGCCGCGAGGCCGTCAACCTCACGCGCGAGTGTCTGGACTACGGCGCCGGCGCGAAGGTCGTAGGCGGCGTGACGCCTGGGCGCCTGGGCCGCGAGGTTCACGGGGTGCCCGTCTTCGACACCGTCGCGCAGGCGGTGGCGCACCACGGCGCTCCGATCGACGGCTCGGTGGTCACGGTCCCTCCCGCCTTCACCAAGGACGCGGTATTCGAGGCGATCGAGAACGGCGTCAAGCTGATCGTGATCGTGACCGAGCGCATCCCGCGGCGCGACGTCGCTCAGATGGTCGAGTTGGCATCGCTGCGCGGCGCGCGCATCATCGGCCCCAACTGCCTTGGAATCATCGTCCCCGACGTGATCAAGATGGGCGGCATCGGCGGCCCGGCGCGCAACGCCGCGCAGGCCTACACGCCCGGCCCGATCGGCGTGATCTCGCGCTCGGGCGGCATGACGACCGAGATGTCCTCGACGCTCTCCGCGGCGGGCCTTGGCCAGTCCACCGCGGTCTCGATCGGCGGAGACGCGATCATCGGCTCCACCTACGCGGAGCTGATGCCGCTGTTCGAGGCCGACGAGCAGACCCAGGGGATCGTGATCTACACCGAGCCCGGCGGCCGTATGGAGGCCGAGCTCGCCCGCTGGGTGACCGAAAACAACTCGCGGCTGCCGATCGTCGCCTTCATGGCCGGTCGTTTCATGGACGAGATGCCCGGCATGAGCTTCGGCCACGCCGGCACAATCGTCGAAGGCAAGGCGGACACGGCCTCGGAGAAGATCGCGCGCCTCGCGGAGGCCGGGATCACGGTCGCCGAGCGGATCGAGGACATCCCAGGGCTGATCGCCGAGAAGATGCAGGCGCGCGGCGTGGGCGCCGCGGCCGGAGCGCAAGGAGGTCTCTCATGAGAAGCGACGGTACGTTCATCGCAGTCGAGGTCGAGGACTCCGCGGCTGCGGATGCGACGCTCGCCCAGAAGCTCACCGACGCCTGCCCTGTGGACATCTTCGCCGTGGATCAGGGCGGGAGCCTTCAGATCGTGGAGGGCAACCTCGACGAGTGCGTGCTCTGCCGGCTGTGCATCGACGCCGCGGGCGACGCGGTGAAGGTGATCAAGCTGTACGACGCCGGCGCGCTGCTCGTTTAGTGCAGATCACCGCCAGATGAGGCGCATCACCAGCCCGATCGCGTTTGCAGCGCTTGCGCTCTGCGCCGCGGTTGCGCTTGCCGCCTGCGGCGGCTCCAAACCGCGCATCGCCTCAGCGCCGGCTTGCCTGCCGAGCAATTTGCAGCACGACGCCAGTCTCCCGGGCAGCGTGAGCGTCTCCCCCGCCCCCGGCAGCGTGACGGCCAACCCGGCCACTCAGATCAGCTTCCTGGGCGCGCCCGCAAGCGCGATCGGCGAAGTCTCGGTGCAGGGCTCGCAGACCGGCTCGCATTCGGGTCGCCTGGAGAGCTTCTCCCAGGGCGACGGCGCCAGCTTCGTCCCGAGCAAGCCGTTCACGGACGGCGAGACCGTGACCGTGCACGCGACTGTCTCCGGTCACAGGGACGCGCTCTCCTTCCGCGTGGACACCCCCTATCCGACCGCAAGCGTACCGCCGTTCCCCAACCCGACGGCATCGCCTTCGGAATATGAGAGCGTCCGCACCCAGCCCGGGATGCAGGCGCCGATCCTCACCGTGACAAGCGCCGATAAGGACCCGGGCGCTGGCGACATCTTCACCAGCAACGGCCCCGGCCCAGGCTCCTACGGCGCGCTGATCTACAACCCGCAGGGGCGGCTCGTCTACTTCCATCAGGTCTCCGGCGATCTCACCGACGAGGACGTCAATGTGCAGAGCTACGAAGGCCACGAAGACCTCACCTTCTGGCAGGGCAAGGTGCTCGAATTCGGATACGGCGACGGCGAAGACCTCGTGATGAGCCCGAGCTACCAGGTGATCGCGAAAGTCCACGGCGGCAACGGCCTGCAGGCCGACCTGCACGAGTTCCAGATCGCACCCCATGATGTCGCCTACATCACGGCCTTCAACCCGATCCGCTGCGACCTCTCCTCCGTCGAAGGCGGGCCCAAGAACGGCGTGATCCTCGACGCGACGATCCAAGAGATCGACATGAAGACTGGGCTCGTGCGCTGGGAATGGCATGCCCTCGATCACATCGCCGCAGCCGAATCGGAGTTCGCACCCCCGCTGCACCGCCCCTGGGACTGGTTTCACATCAACTCGATCGACCCCCAGAGCAACGGAAACGTGTTCATCTCCGCGCGCAACACCTGGGCCGGCTATCAGATCCAGGAATCGACCGGCAACATCCTCTGGCGCCTGGGCGGCCTGAAAAGCTCGTTCAAGATGGGGCCGGGCACCAAGACCGCCTACCAGCACGACGGGCGCATCCTGCCAAACGGCGAAGTCAGCTTCTTCGACGACGGCGCCAACCCGCCCAAGCACAGCCAGTCACGAGCGATGCGGATCGCGCTGGACTTCGCCACCCATCAAGCCCGCCTGACCTCTCAGATCACCCACTCCCCGCCGCTGCTGGCAGCAAGCCAAGGCAACGTGCAGACGCTGAGCGACGGCAACCTGCTGGTCGGCTGGGGCGGCGTACCGCAGATCAGCGAGTACACCCAGAGCGGCTCGCTCCTATTCGACGCGCACCTGCCCTATCCGATGATCTTCTATCGCGCCTACCGGCATCCCTGGAGCGGCCGGCCGGCGACGCCACCGAGCATCGTCGCAACGCTGAACAACACCAACGAAGAGACGATCGTCCACGCCAGCTGGAACGGCGCGACCGAAGTTGCTTCCTGGCGGATCCTCACCGGCCCGTCATCGCAATCGCTGCAAAGCCAGCAAACGGTGCCATCCAGCGGCTTTGAAACCACCGCGATCGTGCCAAAGAAGTACGAACACGGCGCTTACGCGCAGGTGCAGGCACTGAGCGCCTCCGGGCGAGTGCTCAGCACCTCGGCCGCGGTGAAGGTCGCGCCTTACTCGGCCTCGTTCACGAGCCCAGGCGGCAAAGGTTGATCGCTGCGCGGATCAATATTCGCCTTTTTCTTCGCGCTGCTTTTTCTGCAGCGTCTGACTCGTGGACGTCGAGCTCGTCTTCGTTTCGCTGCTGCCTTTTTTCGAGGATTCGCCACCGCATGCCGCGATCAACAGGGTCGCCGCCAGCACGGCGAGTGCCGTTAGGATGGCGGACAGCAGTTGGCGTTTCCTCATGGGCTTGGCTCCTCTGGTTGCGTGAAGGCGTCGGCGGGCATGCTAACACGCCCCTAACATTCCGATCGCACCCGATCCGGTGGCGCGATCGAGGATCGCACAGAGGGGATCGACGCTGATGCAAGACCACGAGAACACAGCAGCAGATCAGGGCTCCGTCGCCACCCCGGTGCTCGGAGCCGACCAGCCGAGCGCGCCCGGGGCGGTCGAGCAGGCTCCCAAGCGTCGCTCGCTGCTGCGGCGCCCCTCCGGCCAAGCCCTGCTGCTGGCCGTCTGCTGCGTGGCGCAGTTCATGGTCATCCTCGATCTCAGCATCGTCAACGTCGCGCTGCCCCACATCCAGTCGGCGCTCGGCTTCTCCTCGCCGGAACTTCAGTGGATCGTCGATGCCTACTCGATCTCCTTCGCCGGCTTCCTGATGCTCGGCGGCCGCGTCGCAGACCAGTTCGGGCATCGCAGGATCTTCGTCACCTCCCTGGCGATGTTTGCGCTCGCCTCGGCGATCGGCGGCGCCGCCCAGGGCCGCGAGATGCTGATCGCCGCCCGTGCGCTGCAGGGCTGTGCCGGCGCCTTCATGGCCGCCACCTCGCTTGCGATCATCACCGCCTCCTACAAGCCGGGGCCGCAGCTTCACCGCGCGATCGGCGCCTGGGCGGCGATGAACGGGCTCGGCGGCGCGGCGGGGATGCTGCTCGGCGGCGTGATCACCGAATTCCTGAGCTGGCGCTGGATCCTGCTGATCAACCCGCCAATCGGGCTGGCGGCCGCAGCCGTCGCGTACTACGTGGTGGCAGAACGCCGCCGGGCCAAGAAGGATGCGAGCTTCGACCTGCTGGGCGCGGTGCTTCTGACGGTCGGCCAGATCGTGCTGGTCTACGGGGTGGTGGAAGGTGGCCTGGCCGGTTGGGGATCGGCCAAGGCGCTTGGCCCGATCATCGCCGGCGTAGGGATGCTCGTGGCGTTCGGCTACGTGGAGGCGCGCGTGGCCAAGGAACCGCTGGTGCCGTTCAAGGACCTGACAAAGACGCTGCGGGCGGCAAACCAGATCGTGCTGTTCTTCTCATCTGCCCTGTTTGCGATGTGGTTCGTGAGCTCGCTTTACCTGCAGCAGGTGCTCGGGCTCTCGCCGCTGAAGACGGGGCTGACCTTCCTGCCGATGACGATCGTGCTCGGGCTCGTCGCGCCGCGCGCCGGCAAGCTGGTCGGCCGTTTCGGCGTGCGCCCGGTGCTCGGCAGCGGCCTGATCATGCTGGCCGCCGGACTGCTGCTGCTGGCCCGAATCGAGCCGAGCGGCAGCTCGATCGTCTACGTGATGATCCCCGGGCTGCTGGCCGCCGCCGGGATCGCACTCTCGATCGTGCCCTCGACGATCGCCGCCACGCAGAGCGCAAAGGAGGGTCAGGCGGGGCTCGCCTCGGGCATGGTCAACACCTCGCGGCAGGTCGGCGGCGGGCTTGGCCTGGCGATCCAGATCACGCTGGCCACGCAACTGAGCACCGAACTGATCGGCTCCGGCCACCGCGTGCCACTGTCGCTGACCGAAGGCTTCCGGCTGGCCTACCTGATCGGTGCAGGCTGTGTCGCCTTCGCGGCGGTGTTGACCTTCCTGACGATGCCCAAGCCAAGCGCGGACCGCGTGTCTGCGGCGCGGCGTCTGTCTCTGGCGGCGCTCGCCCTGGTCGCCGTTTACGTGGCCGCCACCTTCGCGTTCGCCAACTCCCGCGGCGCGCCGATCGGCGCCTACCTGAAGACAGGCACCTACAGCTTCGTGACCGAGCCCTCGCTGCACCCCCCGCTGATGGAAGTCGAACACACGACAGACACGAGCAAGCTCGCCCCCGGCTACATCCTGACCGCGAACTTCTACAACATCAGCTTCCCGCCGATGATCGGCCAGAGCGGCCCGATGATCCTCGACGACAAGCTGGCGCCAGTGTGGTTCAAGCCGGTGCCCGAAGATGTGGTGGCCAGCAACCTGGCGCTGCAGCAATGGGAAGGCAAGCCGGCGCTGTCCTGGTGGCAGGGATTGGTCACCAACACGGGCGCGATCGAAAGCGGCGAAGACATCGTGGTCAACCGGCACTACCAGGAGGTCGCGCACCTGAAGGGCGCCGACGGCTGGAAGCTGACGCTGCATGAGATGCTGATCAGCGGGGAAGACGCCTGGGTCACGGCCAACAAGGACATCCCCCACGACCTCTCCCCCTACGGCGGCGCCTACAACGGAGCGATGATCGACTCCGCCGTGCAGGAGTACGACCTGCGCACCGGCAAGCTGCTCTACAACTGGGATGCGCTGGATCACATTCCGCTCTCGCAGTCACAGGCGACGCTGCCGACCAACGGCTTCCCGTGGGACGCATACCACGTGAACTCAATCGCCTTGGTGGGCAACGACAGCTTCCTGGTCTCGATGCGAGACACCTGGGCCGCCTACCTGGTGAACATCAAGACCGGCAAGATCGAGTGGACGCTGGGCGGGCACAAATCGAGCTTCAAGTTCGGCCCCGGCGCCGAATTCCAGTGGCAACACGATGTCAAGGTGCAGCCGGGCGGGACCGTGACCATGTTCGACGACCACTGCTGCCAGCTGACAGGCGGCGGCACCTACGTGGGCGCGAGCGCTCCATCGCACGGACTGGTGCTGAAGCTCAACGATGCCACCCACACCGCCGAAAAGGTGGCCGACTATGGAGTCGGGTACGGACTGGAAGCCGACTACATGGGCGACCTGCAGCCGCTGAGCAACGGCAATGTGATGCTCGGCGCGGGCTCCGAACCATACCTCTCGGAGCTGACCTCGCAGGGCAGCCCGGTGCTGGAAGGGAGATTCCCGAAACCGGACCTCAGCTACCGCACGACGCTCGATCCGTGGGTCGGAGAACCCCTCTACCCACCAGCCGGCGCCGCCCGCAGCCAGGACGGCAAGGTGACCGTGTACGCAAGCTGGAACGGCGCCACGCAGGTAGGCTCATGGCGGGTGCTGGCCGGCTCCGGGAACGGCAGGCTCGCGACGGTCGCGACCGCCGCAAAGTCAGGCTTCGAGACCGCGATCCCGCTTCCCGGCAGCTATCGGAGCTTCGAGGTGCAGGCGCTCGACGCCAGCGGGCGCGTGATCGGCACCTCCAAGTCCTTCGAGGTGAGCGGATGACGCAAACGGGTCCAACGTTCATCGATTCAAGGTGAGGCCGATGCCACTGACCGCACTGCTAAGCAGCGCCCTGCTGTGCCTCGGGGCCGCAGGCTGCGGGGAAACCAAAGTCCACACCAAAGCATCGCTGCCGAGCGGCCACAGCGCCACTGTCGCGGCGGCCGAAAACGCGGTCACGATCTCGCCCCTGCCGGGCACCCCCGACGTCTCGCCACGCGCACAGATCAGCATCCTCGGCCCGAAAGGCACGATCGTGCGCAGCGTCCATGCGGTCGGCGCCAAGAGCGGACTGCACGAAGGACGCATCGAGGCGTACTCGACCGGCACCGGCGAGAGCTTCCTGCCGACCCGCCACTTCCGCCCCGGCGAGATGGTGGGCGTCAACGCTCAGGTCCTCGTTGACGGCCATGAAGAAAGCGTCGGCACCAGCTTCAAGGTGCAGCGCGAAGTGGGCGAGCCCACGGCCCCCTTCCCGCACCGCCCCGGCAATCCGGCCGAAGCGCTGCACTTCGCCTCCGCGCCATCGCTGACGCCCTCGGGCATCAAGGTGCTGGCGGCGCCGAAGCCGGGGACCGCGCCGGGCGACTTCTTTCTGGCCCCTTACCAGGGCACCGGCTCGCCCGGGCCGATGATCGTCTCACCCAGCGGCAGGCTGATCTGGTTCCATCCGCTGCCGGCGGGCTACTCGGCGACCAATCTCCAGGTCCAGACCTACGAAGGCAAGCCGGTGCTGACCTGGTGGCAGGGCCGCATCCTCAAACTCGGCTTCGGCCAGGGCGAAGACGTGGTCTACAGCAACTCCTACCAGCCGATCACGACGATCAAGGCCGGCAACGGCCTGCACGCCGACCTGCACGTGATCACGATCACGCCCGAAGGCACCGCGTGGATCGACGCCTTCTATCCGATCCACATGGACCTGGCCGCCTACCACGGTGCGGCAGTCGGTGTGCTCAGCGACTCGGTGGTGCAGGAGGTCGACGTCAAGACGGGCCTTGTGATGTGGGAATGGCATGCGCTCGGGCACATCCCGCTCGCATACTCCAAGAACCCCGCCCCCCACACCTCCTATCCCTGGGACGCCTACCACCTCAACTCGGTCGCGCCCGACGGCAACGGCAACCTGCTGATCTCGGTCCGCAACACCTGGACACTCTATGACCTGAGCATTCACACCGGCGGCTTTGCCTGGCAGTTCGGCGATGGGTCGCGCAGCAGCTTCAAGCTCGGCAGCGGCGTGCGCTTCTACTGGCAGCACGATGCGCGGTGGCAGCCCGGCGGCCTGATCTCGGTGTTCGACAACGGCTCCACGCCACCCAAGGAGAAGCAGTCCAGCGGGTTGCTGCTGCGGCCCGAAGAAAGCCAGCATCGCGTCAGCCTCGTCAAGAAGTTCGTCAACAGCAGCCGCACCCTGCTGGCGGGAAGCCAGGGCAGCGTGCAGCAGCTGGCCGGCGGCGACTGGCTGCTCGGCTACGGCGAACTTCCCAACTTCACCGAGTTCAACTCCAGCGGGCAGGTCGTCTATGACGCGCGTCTGGGCAAGAACACCCAGGACTTCCGCACCTACGAGTTCCCCTGGAGCGCCACGCCCGCCCAGCCGCCGGAATTCACGCTCAGCGGGGGCACGGTTCACGTAAGCTGGAACGGCGCCACCGAAGTCGCATCGTGGAGGCTGCTGGCGGGCTCATCGGGCTCATCGCTTTCGCCCGTGAGCACAGCGCGATCCAACGGCTTTGAAACCACCATCTCCGCCCCATCTGCGGCCTACCTGCAGGTGCAGGCGCTGAACGTGGCCGGCCAGGTGATCGGCACCTCACATGTGGCCCGCGGCTGATAGCGGTAGACTCGCCGCAGGGTCCACATGAAGGACAACTTCTCCCTCATCATGATGTGCGTCTTCCTGCTCGCCTCGCTGGCGTTTCTGGCTGAGCAGATCTCCGCTTACCGCTGACGCGCGCGCCGCAGGTTCTGGCGTTCCTGATGGCGGTCCACAACCGTTGCGATCAGTCGCAGGTACTGAGTTGGGCCGGTCGCGTGCGCCTTGCCATACGTGAAAGCCTCGATCCAGTCGGGCACCTTCGCTTCGACGGCCATCACGTTGAAGAAGGCGCGCTGCATGTCGATCCTGATCTGAGCGTCGTCCGCGGGGCCCTTGCTGACCTGCACCTCGGGCATCTGCAGCCGGAACTGCTGCGTGTCCCCACGCCCGCGCAGCTCGACCTCAAAGATCATTTTCAGCTGCGCCAAAGCCGGCACTTCGCCAACGAAGCGGCGCGCGGCCTGCTCGATCAAGACGCGTGCATCCTCGGACATCAGATCTTGTTCCGCTCCAGCAGCTTGCGCCCGATCACCATCCGCTGGATCTCCGAGGTGCCCTCGCCGATCAAGAGCAGCGGCGCATCGCGGTAGAGCCGCTCGATCTCATACTCCTTGGAGTAGCCATAGCCACCGTGGATGCGGAAGCTCTCCTCCACGCAGAAGCGACCGGCCTCGGAGGCGAACAGCTTCGCCATCCCAGCCTCCAGATCGCTACGCACGCCGGCGTCCTTCATGCGCGCAGCCCGCAGCGTGAGCAGCCTTGCCGCGTCGACCTGCGTGGCCATGTCGGCGAGCTTGAACTGGATCGCCTGGTGCTGCGCGATCGGCTTGCCGAAGGTCTTGCGCTCCTGGGAGTAGCGCAGCGCAAGCTCCAGCGCACGCTGGGCGATGCCCACGCCGCGAGCGGCTACGTTGACGCGACCGACCTCCAGCGCGTCCATCATCTGCGAGAAGCCCTTGTTCAGGCCGGCCTGCTCGCCACCGAGGACGTTCTCCGCCGGGCATTTGTAGCCGTCGAAGATGAGCTCTGTGGACTCGACGCCCTTGTAACCCATCTTTTTGATCTTCGGCGGGACGTTCAGGCCGGCATACTCGCCGGTGTTCTCCGAGACACCGCCCTCCTTCTCGGCGATGAAGCAGGTGAATCCACGATGCCTTGGCTGCGCCTCGGGGTCGGTCTTGACCAGCACGAACACCAGCGATGACATCAGCCCGTTGGTGACCCACATCTTCTGGCCGTTGATCTCATAGGCGTCCCCCACCTTCTTGGCGGAAGTCTTGATCGCCTGCACGTCGGAGCCGAGCTCTGGCTCTGAGAGTGAGAAGGCGGCCCTGATCTCGCCCGTGGCCATCCGCGGCAGGTACTTGCGCTTCTGCTCCTCGCTGCCGAACTTCATCAGCAGGTAGGAGCCGATGAAGTGGGTGTTGATCACGCCGGAGATCGAGATCCAGCCGCGGGAGAGCTCCTCGACGATCATCGCGTAGGTCGTCAGGTCGAGCCCCATGCCGCCGTACTCCTCGGGGATCGTGACGCCGAAGAGACCGAGCTCCTTCATCTGCTCGACGATCGGGCCCGGGAACACGTCCTCGTGGTCGTAGTGCTCGGCGTTGGGGATGATCTGCTCGTCGGCGAACTGGCGCACCATCTCGGTGATCGCCTTCTGCTCGTCTGTCTTCTCTGTGTCCTGCGGGGCGGCTACGGCCATGCTCGGCAACGCTCCAAGGTCAAGGTCTTTGTATGTGGAGGGCGGCCTGCTGCGGCGCCCTCGCCCAGGTTCTGGGCATCCAGGGAGGATACCTATGCCTGCTGGCTGCGCGAAACGGCGCGAGCCTGGCCCCGCCGCCACGCCGCAGGCGGCACTGGAACCTGCCGGCGCCAACATCCACTAGATTCTCATCTGTGGAATGGGTGGCCGGGAAGCTCCCGATGGTCTTGCTCGCGGGGGCCGCCCTGGCGCTGATCCTCGCGCTGCGCGTCGGCTCCGCGCAGGCGCAGATCGCCTTCAACACATGCGCCGAAAGCAACGAGCTGGCCTGCGGTCAACTGACCGTGCCGCTTTCCTCGACCGGCGCTGTGCCGGGGACAGTGAAGCTGGCGATAAGGCGTCGCCGCGCCCCGGTCGGCGAAGCGCGCAGCGCCGTGATCGCGCTGGCAGGAGGCCCGGGGCAGGCGGCGATCCCGTTCACCGAAACCTTTGCCGAAGTGCTCGGGCCGATCATCTCCACCCGCGACCTGATCGTCTTCGACCAGCGTGGCACGGGGCTCTCGGGCGCCTTGAAATGCAAGGCCTTCAGCTCGCAGAGCAGCGGGCCACCCGCACAGGTAGTCAAGCGCTGCGCCCAGCAGATAGGCCCGGGCTATGGCTCCTACACGACACCTGAAACCGTCGCTGACATCGAAGCGATCCGTCTCGCCGGTGGCTACGAAAAGCTCGTGCTCTACGGCACCTCCTACGGCACGAAGGTCGCAGAGCAGTACGCGCAAGAGCATCCCTCGCACGTCGAAGCGCTCGTGCTGGATTCGGTCGTGCCGCCGGAAGGCCCCGAACCGCTGGACCTGTCCACCTTTGCCGCGGTTCCCCGCGTTCTATCGGAGCTCTGCGCATTCCACGGCTGTGCCCACATCACTAACGACCCGGTTGGTGACCTGCGCCGGCTGGTCTCGCATCTTGGCAGTCATAGGCTGCGCGCCAGCCTGTTCGATGGCAAGGGCCACCGGCACACGGTGCGGATCGGCTCCGCCGAGATGCTCGGGATTCTGATCGCAGGCGATCTTGACCCAGTGCTACGCGCCGAATTCCCAGCCGCGATCGCAGCGGCATCCAAAGGCGACTCAGCTCTGCTCGGCAGACTGCTGTTGCACAGCGAGTTCAGCGAAGCAGAAGAAGGCGCACAGGGCAGCGACCCCGCGTTTGACAGCCCGCTCTACTTCTCAACCGTCTGCGAAGAGGAGCCTTTTCCGTGGAGCAGGAGCGCAAGCGCGGGCCAGCGGCGCAGCGAAGTGACCGCGAAGATCGATTCGCTGCCGGCGAGCGCCTTCGCGCCGTTCGCACGCCGCGACGTGATGCCGCTCAGCGACATGCCTGACTGCGTGGAATGGCCGTTCTCCAGCCCCGCGCCGCCCGTGGTCAGCGGCTCCCTGCCGGCCGTGCCGACGCTAATCATCTCGGGCGCTGAGGACCTGCGCACGCCGACGGCGAACGCTCGCTCGGTGGCCGCGCTGATCCCGGGATCACATCTGCTGGTGGTGCCGAACACGGGGCACTCGGTGCTGACCACTGAGCCTGGATCGTGCGCGGTCAATGCGCTGCATGCGCTGTTTGCTGCTCGCGCCATCCACAAGTGCAAGCTCGCCGCCCCGCCGGCTTACCTCAAGCCCACGCCACTGGCGCCGGAGAATCTCTCGCAGGTGGTCCCGATCCACGGCTACGGCGGGCAGGTGGGACGCACGCTCGGCGCGATATCGCTGAGCTTCGAGGACCTCGTGCGCCAGCTCGCAATCGCAATCGGCGAATCCGGCGGCCTCGAAGCGGCGGCCCACCCCGCGGTACGCACAGGCGGTCTGCGGGGAGGCTGGGCTGCGCTCTCGCCACGCAGGGTGCGTCTGCAGGGCTACTCCTACGTGCCCGGCGTATCGCTCTCGGGCTGGACGGGCTTTGAACAGCTCGAATTGCGGGTTAGCGGGCGCTCCGCCGCCAATGGCGTGCTTGCCCTGCAAAGCGGCGAACGCCTGGTCGGCGAGTTGGGCGGGGTCCCGGTCGACATCCCGCTTTCGAGCCTGCGCAAAGCTGCTGGGCACTCGGCCGAGTTGGCGCGAGCAGACACACAGCCCACGGCCAACCTGGAGAGTCGACTCGCCGCCCAGCGCAGTTCTCACGCGCTCGCAGAGCTCGTGGCGGTGGAGAACGATCTCGCTGGCACGGGCGGCCAACCTGCGAGTGCCGCGCTGGCCTACGAGCTGACACACGCGCATAGGCGCGGCGCCGGGCTCCGCTAAGGTCGATCGATGCGCAGGCGGCTTGCCATCGTCGTACTCTCAGCCGCGCTGCCCGCCTTCGGACTCTGCCCGGTCTCGCCAGCCTCAGCAATCACGTTCTCCGGCTGCCCGCACAGCCCGGGGTTCTCCTGCGCGACGCTGAACGTCCCCGCGGTACGGGCGCAGCCGCAGCTCGGCACGATCGCCCTCCACATCGAGCGCAAGCTGAGCGGCGGGGCGCCCAGCAAGGACGCAGTGCTCGCCCTCGCCGGCGGCCCTGGCCAGTCAGCGCTGCCGCTCGTGAGCTACTTCGCGCAGGCGATGGCGCCCGCGCTGGGCAGCCGCGACCTGATCGTCTTCGACCAGCGCGGCACCGGCGAATCGGATCCGCTCAGTTGCCCCGCCCTGCAGTCTCCCTACACCTCGCTGGGCACACTGGTTGAACAGTGCGGCAAGCAGATCGGCGCCGTCCGCAGCGGGTATGCCACCAGCGAATCGGTCGCCGACATCGACGCGATCAGGCAGGCGCTCGGCTACGAAAAGCTCGTCCTGTACGGAACCTCCTACGGCACCAAGGTCGCGCTCCAGTATGCGCAGAGCTACCCGAGCACAGTGGAAGCGATGGTGCTCGATTCGGTTGTGCAGCCGAGCGGCGTCGAACCGCTCTATCTGCCGACACTGAAAGCGATCAAGCCCGTGCTCGCGGAGCTGTGCTCCCAGAGCGCGTGTGCAGGGATCGCATCCGACCCGCTGGGCGACATGGCCAAGCTCGCCGCCAGAATGGCTCACAAGCCGCTGAAAGGCGTTGTCTACGACGGATCCGGCAAACGCCACTCCGACACCATGGACGAGGAGCAGCTGCTGGAAGAGCTGATCGCTGGCGACCTCAACCCGGCGCTGCGCGCCATGACGCCCGCGGCGGTGAGCTCGGCGTTGCGCGGCGATCCAGCGCCACTGCTGCGGTTGGACCTGCTCTCGGAGGGCCTGGTGCCAAACGTTCCGCGCAAACCGCCGCCGCAATCCGAAGAAGAGATCGACTCGGCGCTGCTGATCGACACCACCTGTGAAGACACCCCCTACCCGTGGCAGCGCAGCAGCTCGCCGGCGACCCGCCTGGCAGAAGCGCAGGCGGCGCTGGCAGCGCAGCCTGCTTCCTCCTTCTATCCCTTCGACGCCTCCACCGCCGAAAACGCCGGCCTGCTCGTCGGTTGCGCCAGCTGGCCCTACAGCACGGCCGAGCCGGTGCAGGGCGGCGCTCTGCCGGATGTGCCGACGCTGATCCTCTCCGGCGAGCAGGACCTGCGCACTCCCACCTCCGGCGCCCAGCACGTGGCCGCGACTATCCCAGGCTCACAGCTGCTCACGGTCCCCTACACCGGCCATTCGGTGCTTGGCAGCGATTTCAGCGGCTGCGCGAAGATCGCGGTCGAATCCTTCTTCGAAGGCGCTACGGTGCTGCCCTGCGGCGCGGTCCCGAACCTGTTCAGTCCCACGCCGATCACGCCCACCAGCCTGCGTGGCCTGCGCCCGGTGCAAGGGCTGCCGACGAAGGCGGGCCGCACGCTGCGGGCGGTGCTCGACACCATGGTCGACCTCGATCGCCAGGTGATCGGCGCGACGCTGCAGGCCGAGCAAGCGCTTCCTAGCGGCTCCAGCTTCGGCGGGCTGAGGGGCGGCTATGCACGGATCACGAACAAGACCGTGCGCCTGCACCGGTTCTCGTTCGTCCCTGGAGTGGATCTTGAAGGCGTCTTCCCGGTCCACAAAGGCCAGGTGGGAGCCGCGAACGTGAAGGTGCTCGGCGGCATTGGCGCACACGGCTCGGTGCTGATCGGCGGCGAAGGCGAAGTTTCGGGCATGCTCGAAGGCCACCACTTCCAGATTGCCACCAGCGGCGCCGTGATCGCGCGTGCCCAGAGCGGGCGGTGGCCCGGTCTACGGCGCGATCTGCTGCCCGCGCGCGTGCTTTCCCCGCTTGCTCCGCTTGTCCACCAGCCCTGAAGCTCGTAGCCCATTCCGGGGCGGACCACTAGGCTGAGCCGGTGCAAAACGCGCTTGCGCAAGAGAGCTCGCCCTACCTGCGCCAGCATGCCTCCAATCCCGTGGACTGGCTGCCCTGGGGCCCGCAGGCGCTGCAACGTGCGCGGGAGGAGAATCGGCCACTGCTGGTCTCGATCGGGTACTCGGCCTGCCACTGGTGTCACGTGATGGAGCGCGAGTCCTTCGAGGATCCCGACGTGGCGGCGCTGATGAACCGGAGCTTCGTGTGCGTGAAGGTAGATCGAGAGGAGCGGCCCGACGTCGATGCGATCTACATGGACGCCGTGCAGGCGATGACCGGCAGCGGCGGCTGGCCGCTGAACGTCTTTCTCACCCCGGAGCAGATGCCCTTCTACGGCGGCACCTACTTCCCGCCGACGCCACGGCCCGGAATGCCGTCCTGGAGTCAGGTGCTGGAAGCGATCGCGGATGAGTGGAGACAGCGATCCGGCGAGATCAAGCAGCAGGTGGAGCAGTTGCGGGAGCGCCTTTCCGGCGGTGCGCTGCTGCGCGCCTCGCAGGCGCCACTGGACCCGAGCGCGCTGGGAGAGGCGGTGCAGCGGCTGAGCGAGAGCTTCGACGAGCAAAATGGTGGCTTCGGCGGCGCGCCGAAGTTCCCGCAGCCGTGCGTGATCGAGTTCCTTCTCGGGGAGGCTGCTTCGGGCAGCGCGCCGGCGGCGGCGCAGATGGCGCTTTACAGCCTCAGGGCGATCGCCTCCGGCGGCATCCACGATTTGGTCGGCGGCGGCTTTCACCGCTATTCGGTGGATGCCCGTTGGGAGGTGCCCCACTTCGAGAAGATGCTCTACGACAACGCCCTGCTCGCGCCGGCCTACCTGCACGCCTTCAAGCTTCAGCCCGACCCCAGGCTGCTTGAGGTGTGCCTGGAGACGATCGAGTTCATGGCGCGCGAGATGCAGGGACCCGAGGGCTGCTTCTACTCCGCGCTTGACGCCGACTCGGAAGGTGCAGAGGGCGCTTACTACGTCTGGACGGTGGCGCAGATGCGAGCGGTGCTGGGCGCAGATGCCCAGCGCGCGATCGACTGGACCGGCGCAAGCAAGCAGGGCAACTTCAGCGACCCGCACCATCCCGTCACGGGCCTCAACGTCCTGCGCGAGTCGCCCGCGCGCCCGCGGCCCGACGGGCCGACAGCTCAGCGCATCAAGCAGGCGCTGCTGCTTGCTCGAACCGAGCGCCTGCGCCCCGGGCTCGACGACAAGCGCCTTACCTCCTGGAATGCCCTGGCGATCTCAGCGTTTGCTCAGGCGGGCGGGTATCTCACTTCGCTGCCGGCGGCCACCGAACCGCAGCGACACGAGCTTGGCCAGACCCTGATCGAACAAGCGAGCAGGTGTGCGCAATTCGTGCTGGAGCGGATGGTGGACGCCGATGGCAGGCTGCTTCGCACCTACAGCGAGGATGGGACGAGCGGTAGCCGGATCCTCGCCTACCTCGAGGATCACGCCTTTCTGCTGGAGGCGCTGCTCGAGCTCTACCAGGCGAGCTTTCAGGAGCACTGGTTCACGCAGGCAAGGACGCTCGCCGACACGATGATCGCGCGCTTCGCCGACCCGGAGGGGGCAGGCTTCTTCTCGACGGCGGTCGACGCGGAGCCACTGGTAACAAGGCGCAAGGACATCGACGATATGCCGATCCCATCTGGCGCCTCCAGCGCGGCCATGGGCCTGCTGCGGCTCGCGGCGTTCACGGGCGAGCAGTCCTACGAGCAGGCGGCGCTCGGCGCGATCAGCCTGCTGCAGGAGATCGCACCCCAGCACCCGCTCGGCTTCGGGCACATGCTGCAAGCGATGCGGCTGCACAGCGCTCCGATCGCCGAGGTGGCGATCGGAGGCCCGGCCGGCAGCGAGCGCGACGCGCTCGTGCGTGTGGTCCGCGAAGCTCATCGACCGACTGTCGTGCTCGCGGTCGCTCCGAGCGACGGCACGCCGACCGCCGTGCCGCTGCTGGAAGGCCGCGGCCCGGTCGATGGGCGCCCGGCCGCCTACGTCTGTGAGCGCTTTGCCTGCCTGCGGCCGGTGAGCGAGCCAGAGCAGCTGCGGGAGCTGCTGGACCCGCGGCTTTCGCCGTAAGCGCCAGCTCGTAGCCTACTAGAGCACCGCCAGGTAGCGGTCGAGCTCCCACTTGGTCACCTGCACGCGGTAGTCGTCCCATTCCTGGCGCTTGATCTCGACATAGCGGTTGAACATGTGCTCGCCGAGTGTCCGCAGCACCAGCTCGGAGTCGGCAGTCAGCTCGATCGCCTCGCCCAGGGTCTCCGGCAGCTGTTCGATGCCCACGCGCTTGCGCTCCTCGCCGGGCAGGTGGTAGAGGTTCTTCTCCATCGGCTCGGGCAGCTCGTAGCCCTTCTCGATGCCCTCAAGGCCCGCTTGCAGCAGCGCCGCAAAGGTCAGATAGGGGTTGCAGGCGGGATCGGGGCAGCGCAGCTCCATCCGCGTGGCCTTTTCGCGGCCTGGGTGGTAGAGCGGCACCCGCACGAGCGCGGAGCGGTTGCGGCGCGACCAGGCGACGTAGACCGGCGCCTCATAGCCGGGCACCAGGCGCTTGTAGGAGTTGACCCACTGGGCGAAGATCGAGCAGATCTCGCGCGCGTGCTTGAGCTGCCCGGCGATGAACGCCTTGCCGACGTCTGAGAGGAAGTAGGTGTCGTCGGGGTCGAAGAAGGCGTTCTTGCCGCCGGCGAACAGCGACTGGTGGGTGTGCATGCCCGAGCCGTTCTCGCCGAAGAGCGGCTTGGGCATGAAGGTCGCATGCCAGCCGTACTTCATTGCGTACTCCTTGACCGTGATGCGATAGGTCATGCAGTCATCGGCCATCTTCAGCGCGTCGGCATAGCGCATGTCGACCTCGTGCTGGCTGGGGCCGACCTCGTGGTGGGAGTACTCGACGTGCACGCCGAGCTGTTCCAGCGCCAGCACCGTTTCGCGCCGCACGTCGGATCCTGCGTCGAGCGTGGTCAGGTCGAAGTATCCGCCCTCGTCGAGCACCTCGGTGCCGTTCTTGTCTTTGAAGAGAAAGTACTCGAGCTCGGGGCCAACGTTGAAGGTGTCGAAGCCCATCTGCTGCATGCGGCTCAGTGCCCGCCGCAGCACGTGCCGGGGATCGCCCTCGTACGGCGTGCGCTCGGGCGTGAGCACGTCGCAGAACATGCGCGCGACCCCCTGCGCCTCCGGCCGCCAGGGCAGCACCGCGAAGGTCGAGGGGTCGGGCATCGCGATCATGTCGGACTCCTCGATCGCGTTGAAGCCGGTGACGGAGGAGCCGTCGAAGCCCATCCCGCCCTCCAGCGCATCGTCCAGTTCGGCAGCGTTGATCGAGAAGGACTTCAGCTGGCCGAGGATGTCGGTGAACCACAGCCGGATGAAGCGGATGTCGCGCTCGCTGATCAGCGCTCTCACGTCCTCCGCGGTCTTCGGCACATCCGCCATTGCGCCGCGGAGATTAGTCGATCCGTACCCCCTCTAGGGCGCCGCTGGGCAAGCGAGGCAAGGACGCAGTGAGCGTGGCGTACTTCGTACGCGAGCGAGCGAGGACGCCGACCGAATAGGGAGACGCTCCCTGCGATCGCATCCCCGATTCGGCCAGCGCCGCCCAGCGTCGTCCTAGTGTGCGCTCAGGATCGCAAGCAGCAACAACAGCACGCCGAGCGCGACCGCCCATGCGGCGATCCTGTCCGGGCGCGGCCCGAGGCGTTGCACCGGCCGCGGCCGGGGACGCCGCCTGCGCGAGCCGAGATCATCCTGCGGCCGGTGAGCGGCGAAGCTCAGTTGCGGGCTCGTGCGGATCTCGCGCACGCCCCTTCGCAGCGATGGGGCGGGTCGCTCAGAGGTCGTCTCCCTGGCACGACGGCGCTCGATCCGCTCGCGCACCTCGTATACATCGGCCCACCACTCACGCGCCTGCGCATCTTGTGGCATCGGCCACGATGCTATTCGGGACATCGGACGTTACTTGCCTGCGACAGCCGCGACGAATTCGGCGACGGCTTCGGCCTGCGGGCCTTCGTAGAGTTTCTTCGGCATGTTGCCGACCCCGAGCGCCTTGCCTTCGAGGATCGTGTTCAGCACCAGTTCCTTGCGTGCCGGGAAGGAGGAGCCTGCCGCTTCGGGCACGATGTCGTCGAGGATCGGGCCGATCCGGCCAACCGAGTTAGTCGCCTTCAGCGTGTGACAGATCGCGCAGGCGTCGGTGAAGAGTTCGCGGCCTTTGACCTCTTTGTGGGTGAGATGCACTCCCACCGCCGTGCTGGCCTTGCTTTCGCCGTTTTTCAGCAGCAGCAGCAGCGGCACGACCAGCCCGAAGGCGAACGTGATCACCACGACGAGCAGGATCGCCCGGTTGGCCAGGGCCGATTCGCCTGGCATGGTCTCCCGGCGCGAGCCACCCGTCGCGGCGATGTAGACCGCGACAGCGAGCACGGCACAGAGGATGAAGAATGCGATCACCATGTCTGCGGGCGAGAAGATATCGGAAGCCGCGGGCGCCCGCAGACGCCGTCGCGCCTGCCTGCCTGTGCGCGCCCATGCGCGCCGCGGCCCAGCGGGGCTCCACCTGCCCAGATGTGAGCTTCCTCGCCGAGTCTTTAGGTTCCCGCAAGCATCCGCGCTAGCCTGGAGTCAGGCCACTCAGCGGGCCGCAGCGACCGGCTGACACGGGTCTTCGAGAAAGCCAGGATGCCAAGATGAGCAGTCTCCTTCGCCGGCTTCCCCTTCCCCGCCTGCTGTTGCTGTGTGCGACAGCGGTGGTTGTGGGGATCGGCTGCACCGCGCTTGCCTCCGCGCTGGGCAACGACCCCAAGCCCGCGCCCAAGCCGCTGGCCCAGGCGATCCATGATGCCCTCACCGCGCCCAATCTGGAGGGCTTCAGCGCCCGCGTGAGCCTCACCAACCATCTGATCGAAGGCGCGAACATCCAGGGCCAGGAACCCGGCGGCGGCAACGGCGGCCCGCTGCTGAGTGGTGGCGAAGGGCGGGTTTGGATCGCCGCCGATGGCCGCATCAGGCTGGAACTGCAATCCGAAAAGGGCGCCACCGAGCTGCTCTATGACGGCAGCACGCTCACGCTCTACCAGGCCTCCAGCAATACGCTCTACCAGTACACCACGCCCGCACGCCAGGGCGAGCGCTCATCTCAGCAGACCTCAGCCGACTCGGGCCATGTCCCGAGTGTGGCCGCAATCCAGGAAGCGATCACCCACCTGATGGGGCATGCGGACCTGAGCGGTGCGGTGCCGACCGACGTCGGCGGGCAGCCGGCCTACGCGGTGAGGATCTCGCCCGCCCGTGACGGTGGACTCGTGGGCGGCGCTGAACTGGCATGGGACGCCTCCCATGGGGTGCCACTGCGGCTGGCCATCTACGCGAAGGGACAGAGCGCTCCCGTGCTGGCGCTGACCGCCACCGACGTCTCCTACGGCCCGGTCCCGAGCTCGGTCTTCTCACTTTCGCTGCCCGCAGGCGTCAAGACGACCAAGATCGCCCCGCCCAAGGGCGGCGCCGACGGCCGGCATGAACACCCCAGCGTCGATGCGACCACGACCGGTGTCGCGGCCGTGCAGGCGAAGCTGCCCTTCACGTTGCAGGCGCCGGCGACCCTTGCCGGCATGTCCCGCCACGAAGTCCGTTTGGTCGAAGTCGACGGTCACGACGCGGCTCTGGCCAGCTACGGCGAAGGGCTCGGCGGCATCATCGTGGTCGAGTCTCAGGCCAAGCAGGGGGCAGGCAGCCAAACCGAAGAAGGCTCCTCTCCGCTGACCCTCCCCCACGTCTCGATCAACGGCGCGAAGGCGACCGAGCTGCCGACCGCGCTCGGCACGCTGCTGAGCTTCAGCAGCAGCGGAGTGGACCATCTGCTGGTCGGTTCCGTGACGCCCTCGGTCCTGCAGGCAGCAGCCAGAGGTCTCTGAGGTGAGCGAGACGCCGGCGGCGCCGGCGAGGGAAGCGCCGGCGAGTCAAGCGCCGCCGCCGGCGCAACATGCGCCAAACGTGGCGTACGCACGCAGGGACGGCGGCATCGATGGCCAGGCGCCGCCTGTCCTGGCGAGAGGCCTCGTCAAGCGCTACAAGGAGGTGCTCGCGGTCGACCACGTCGACCTGGAGGTGCGCGCGGGCGACGTATACGGCTTTCTCGGCCCAAACGGCGCCGGCAAGACCACGACGCTGCGGATGGCGCTCGGGCTGATCACCCCCACCGAGGGCACCGTTGAGCTTTTCGGGCGCGACCCGATGCGTGCCGGTGCAGCCGCGCTGCACGGCGTCGCGGGCTTCGTCGAGGCTCCGCGGTTCTATCCCTACCTCACCGGCCGGGGAAACCTGGAACTGCTGGCCGCGCTCGATGGAGATGGCGCAGGCGGCAGGATCGACGAGGTGCTCGACGTCGTGGAGCTCGCGCCGCGAGCCAAGCATCGCGTCGGCGGCTACTCGCACGGGATGCGCCAGCGGCTGGGCATCGCCGCCGCGTTGCTGCGCCGCCCGCGCCTGCTGATCCTCGATGAGCCGGCTACCGGCCTGGATCCCGCCGGCATGCGAGACATGCGGCTGCTGATCAGGCGCCTTGCCGGCGAGAAGATCACGGTGCTGCTCTCAAGCCACCAGCTTCCGGAGGTGCAGGAGCTCTGCGACCGGGTCGCGATCGTCAACCGCGGCCGGATCGTCTACGAGGGCGATCTCGGCGATCTGCGCCGGCAGGCCGGTCGCGGATACGGCCTTCATACCGACGATGATGCCCGCGCGAGGGAGATCGCAGACGGTATGCCGAATCTGGAGGTCAGCGGGCAGGAACAGGACGCGCTTCGCGTCCACGGCCCTGAGGAAGCGATCGGCGCGCTCTCGATCGCGCTCGGCCAGGCTGGTGTGGCGATCCTCGCGCTGAGCCCAGAGCTTGCCAGCCTGGAGGATCTCTTCTTCCGGCTCACCGAGGAGGGCGCGTGAGCGCAACGCAAGCCTCAACAGCGCCGCCAATCGCGGTGCGCTCGCCGCGCGCGCGGCGGCCCTCGACTTTCACGGTCCTGCGCCTGGAGCTGCGCAAGCTGCGCTCGCAGAAGCGCACCTACCTCGGGCTTGGGATCGCAGTGCTGCTGCCGCTGATCTTCGTGCTCGCTCAGCTACTGCGCGGCCACCCCTCCCACGCCGGCGGCTTCATCTTCTTCGCCCACATCACCGAATCTGGCCTGGCCACGCCGGTGCTGATCCTGTTCTGGGCCTCGCCCTTCTTCCTGCCGCTGATCGCCAGCCTGGTGGCGGGCGATGTGGTCGCCAACGAGGACGGCAACGGCACGCTGAAGACGATCCTGACCCGCTCTGTCGATCGCAGCCAGGTGATCGTGGCCAAGGCGATGACCGCGGCGCTTTACGCGGCCGCGGGAGCCTTCACGATGGCTGCCGTTGCCACGCTTGCAGGCGTTGCCTCATGGGGCTTTCACCCCGTGATCACCTTCTCGGGCACGGTCGTCTCGGCACCCAAGGGGCTGCTGCTCGTCGTCGCCGCCTATACCGTCTATCTGATTCCGTTGGCGACGGTCGCCAGCATCGGCGTGATGCTCTCTACGCTGACGCGCAACAGCGCCGCAGCCGTGGTGGGCGCGCTTGCCTTCACTTTGCTGCTGGCGCTGGTGAAGCTGATCCCAGGCCTGGAAGGCGCCGGCCCCTACCTGCTCTTCACTCAGTTTCAGGCATGGCAGGGGCTGCTGGCGACGCCAACCGACTGGGCGCCGATCCTGCACTCGCTGTGGGTCTGCGCGCTTTACGCCGGGCCGGCACTGATCGCCGCATATTTGATCTTCCTGCGGCGAGACGTCGCAGGCGGCTGAGCGCCGCGCGCGACCATGCACCAGCCGGGGCTCGAACCCGGATCTCCGGCTTTTAAGGCCGGCCCTTTCACCGATTAAGGCACTGGTGCGAGTGCGAGCAGCATAGCCGTCCACCAGCTGCGGATTTGTGCACAACTCGTGCGCGCGGAGGCGATTTGCGGGTGCGAAGAGCACGGATATGATCGCTGTCTCGATTTTCCTAAGCGCACCTCAGAGGCGCCCACAAGCTTGTTTGCAAGGACACGAGCGGGAGCGGGCATGGGCTTTGACACCGAAGAACAAGCAGTCACGAAGCGATCAATGGGAGACAATTGAAGTGAGAGACAAACCGCGCGAACTGGAAGTCACATGGGTCCGACGCTGATATCCGGGTCTCGGCGAGCGGGCCAAAACGGCAACTCCGCGCTGCCACCCGGCCCAAGCCTGCCCCAGGCGGTGCAGACGATTGGCTGGTCGCTGCGGCCGATGCCGTTCATGCAGCGTTGTCACCAACGTTACGGCGATCTCTTCACGTTGCGCATCCGGCACGCGGGCGAGTGGGTCTTCCTCGCAGACCCCGAGCACATCAAGCAGGTCTTCACGACCGATCCCTCCACGCTCGGTGCGGGCGTCGCCAACACGCTGCTCGGGCCGGTGCTCGGCCCCGGCTCGGTGATGCTGATGGAGGAACCGGCGCACATGACGCGCCGCCGCCACGTGCTGCCGCCCTTTCACGGACAGCGGATGCTGGCCTACGGCGAGATGATCGCCGAGATAGCGCGCAAAGAGGTCTCGCAGTGGCCTGTGGGCGAGCCTTTCCAGCTCTGGCCGCGCATGCAGACGATCAGCCTCGAGGTCGTGATGCAGGCCGTGTTCGGAACGCAGGAGACGCCCCGCATGACCCGCCTGAGGGAGCTGATGAAGACGCTCACCAACTGGATGAACAACCCCCGGCGCCTGGCCGTGCTGGCAGCGCTCGGTCCGCGCTGGCTGGCCGGCAACCGCTCGTTCATGTCCGTAATGGGACCGGTGGAAGAGACCGTCCTGGACGAGGTCCGCGAACGGCGCCGCAACGACGCGCCCGACAACGGCGACATCGTCTCGCTGCTCAACCAGATCCAGCACGAGGACGGTTCGCCGCTGAGCGAGAAAGAAATGCGCGACGAACTGGTCACGCTGATCACCGACGGCCCCACCTCCAGCTCGATGGCCTGGGCCTTCGAGCGACTCACGCGCCATCCTGACAAGTTCGAGCGCCTGCGTGAGGAGGTGCGAGCCGGTGGCGAGAGCCCCTACCTCGACGCCACGGTCAAGGAGGTGCTGCGACTGATCCCCGCGGTGCCGGTTGTGATCCGCAAGCTGCTGAAACCCATGCAGATCGGCGGCTACGAAATCCCCGCGGGCGTGTCGGTCGCGCCCTGCATATTCCTGGTCCACTACCGCAAGGACATCTATCCGCACCCGCGCAGCTTCATGCCCGAGCGCTTCCTGGACAAGCCGGCGGGGACCTACACGTGGATTCCCTTCGGGGGAGGAGCACGGCGCTGCATCGCCGCCAACTTCGCGCAGTTCGAGATGAAGCAGGTGATGCGCACGGTGATCGAACACGTCGAGCTCGACCAGCCCGGCACGCGCTCGGAGCGCGCCCGCCGCAGCGCGATCGCCTTCGCGCCCGATCAGCGCGGCATGACCGTGGTGACGCGGCGGTTGGCGGCGGCCTGAGGTTTCTGAGGGCGGCCGCCTTAAGGTCGCCCCACCCGCGCTAACGGCTCGACGCGTCTACCACCGCCTGGTCGCGATGTCGCCCATGATGCCTTCTCTCCAAGGAGCATCGGCTGCGCCATCCACATCGCGAGCCGCCGGCAGTTTCGCGGCACGTGATATGTTGCCATTTTTTGTGTTTTATGGCAACTTACTTTTGCTATGCTGTGACCGTGGGAATCGTGGATCGTCGGCAGGAGCTATTCGAGAACATCGTTCGGCTGCGCCGTGTCGGTCGTGCGCTGCCCGCGAGCAGGGATCTCTCCTGCGTGCGTCTAGCACTGGAACGGGAGCTCGGGTCAACCGTCTCCAAGCGTCTCGCCGCTCGTCTGCTCGGTGTCAGCCACACCGCACTCGAACGCTGGGTCAACGCCGGGGATCTGCCGGTCGTGAGCACCCCCGACGGTCGCGAGGAGGTTCCCGTGCCGGTTCTCCTGGACCTTTACGAGGAGGTGCGAGGCGAACAACCAAAGGACGGCGCCAGGTACACGTTGGCTCCGGCGATGAGACGCCGACGTGAAGCCGCACGCCAACTGCACGTCGAGGTTGACAAGGGCGTGCATATCCGCGGCGGACACGGGCGGGCCAGCGCTCTCAGTCTCGCCTACCACACGGCAATCGCACAGAGACTGAGCAGACCGATGGTCTCAGAGGCCTCCCACATCCTGTTCCGGTGGGAGCAGGACGGGCGCATCGATCCACGATACGCCCGCAAGTGGGAGCAGGTGCTGGCGATGCCGCTGCCCACGATCAGGCGGACCATCACCGATGGGAAGCCCGAGACCGACGATCTGCGCCAGAACTCGCCGTTCGCGGGAATGCTAAGCGAGCCTGAGCGACGCCAGATACTCGCCGGGACGGTCTGAGTGCGCGCTGAGGACTTCGAGCACGTCGTGGCGGCCGCGGCCGAGGTCACGACCCAGGACGAGTTCGTGGTCGTGGGCAGCCAGGCGATTCTTGGCAGCCGCGATCGGCCTCCCGAGACGCTGCTCGTCTCACTTGAGGTCGACATGTATCCGCTGCATGATCCGGACGCAGCCATCTACGTCGACGGAGCCCTCGGCGACGGATCGCAATTTCACGTTACCTTCGGCTATTACGCACACGGCGTCGGACCGGAGACCGCGAAGGCACCCCAGGGCTGGGAGCAACGACTCGTTCGACGTGATATCCCACCGCGCGTCGCATCCAAGCGCAAACCCGTCGCCTGGTGCCTGGAGGCACACGATCTCGTACTGTCAAAGTGCGTCGCAGGACGCGAGCGCGACTGGGATTACGCCCGCGAGGCACTTAAGGCCGGCCTCGTCAACCCGGCAACGCTGCAGGCGCGAGTCATCGATCTGCCGGTGCCGGCCGACGCGCGCAGCCGCGTGGAGCGGATGCTTCATTCGATCATCTCGACAATCGAATGACTCTCAGGAACGATCGCCCGCCAGGGCCGCATCGCTCGCCGGCGCGACGCCGCCAGCAGTCTGCCCCCCGTCCACCAGCGGCAGCACGACGCGGTTGGCCACCAGGCCCATGCAGCCGAGGTTGGAGAAGCCCGGGCCCTGGCTCAGGCTCGCGAGGCCGGGGATGTGCAGCATCGGCCGCATGCCCTTCAGCTCCAGGTTGCGACCGAACTCAGGCGCGCTGGCATCCGCTCCCCACAGCGGTCCCACCTGTCGCTGCACCTCGGCCCGCGCCGGCTCGGTGAGCAGCACGCGCAGTTGCTCCAGCAGATCGAAGCCGATGCAGTTGACGACGTAGTCGTGCGCGCCGGCGCCGGAGCCGAGCGGGCTCTCGTACTCCACGCGCACACGGTCGCTGTTCTCGCCGGGCCTCAGATCACTCACGCGCCCGGTCACGAAGCTGCAACGTTCGTCATAGGCGACCGTTGCGAGCCCGTCGGGCCCGAACACGCCCCTGTCGCAGCGGTTGATGAACTCCCTGCGAGTCTCCTCGGGCAACGATTCCCAATTGACGACGTCCGGTGTGGAGAAGATGCGGTTCTCCAGGAAGCTCTCGCCACGGCTCATCGGCAGGCTCGGCGTGTACACGGTCAGGTGCGCTTCCGGCCGCAGGCCGAGCAGGAAGAGGATGCTGGCCAGCGCGCTCTCGCCTCCCCCCACGATCGCGATCTCCACCCGGCCCTGCGTGGGTATCCGCGCCAGCTCGGGGCGACGGCTGTCGCAGTGGAAGATGCGGTCGGCCACCCGCGGATCGTGCGGCAACTCGCGGTGGATACCCGGACCGGTGAGCAGGAAGGCCCGAGCCAGGCAGCGCAGCGGGCCGCTTGCGGTCTGGACCTCGATGCTCCATCGCTGCCCATCGTGCAGCCCGACCTGCAACACGTGGCCGTCGAGGATGCTCACGCCCTCGGTGGCCCGCGAGAGCACCCAGTTCAGGTACCGGCCATATTCGCGATGCTGCACAGGAGGCGAGCCCGCGTCTATCCAACGTGCGTAGGAGCGCGTGCCGATCAGGTAGCGGTGCCAGGAGAACGCCATCACAGCCGTGTCGATCGCAAGGCCGTCCTCGCCGAATTCCTCGACGCTCTGGTAGGGAAAGCCGACGTCCTTGGCGGGCGTGAGCGCGAGGTACTCGGCCCCTGTCGTGTAGCCGATCACGCCCGACCACGTTGCGGCGGCTTCGGTGGACTCGAGCACCGTCATCTCGATCGAACCAAGTCCGAGCGAGTTGATCGCGTGCACCTTCGTGGCGATCGCCGTGGCCTTCGCGCCGGCGCCAAGCACGGCCAGATCCGTCTGCACCGTCGTCAAAGCGCTGCCACCTTGCCCATATTCTTGATTGTTTCCATCGCTTGCACCCTCATCTTCACTTGGCGCCGCCAAGGCCAGCCTCCCACGTGCAGCCCTGGACTGCGCGAGCGCAGGGGCGGACCGCCTCGATGAAGGACACCTGCTGTATCTGGAACCATCGTAGGTGGGCAGCGCAAGCCTGACAAACCTGCTCCGCGTGGCCGTTTGACAGCAGTCCCACCCGCGAGTAGATCTAGCCCATGCTGACGGCGAGCAATCTCTTCGACTACTTCGAGGAGGTGCCGGAGGAGGGATCTCAGGCGCCTTGGGCTGCGCGGCCTCCGCTGCGCCCGCAGAGCAGGTGCGACCTGAAGCTGATGCCACGTTCGCCTGGCTGGCAAAGCGATCCGGAAGCGATCGCGGCGCTGGAGCGGATCGAGTCGGAGCCATGGGTGGCTTCCATCGAGCGGGCAGAGAGCAGCGTGGACGTGCTGCTGGACGACCACTGGATAGAAACAGTAGGTCAGGCGCTGCTGGAGGGCGACGCCCGCGAAGACACCCTTGCCGACCTCGGCACCGAATGCCGATTCGCAGTCCAGTTCTGGGATGCGAATGCCACCAAGGCGCTGCATGCCGGCCATCTGCGCAACCTCGCGCTCGGCAACTCGATCGCCGCGGCGCTCGCGCAGGCCGGCGCCGATGTGGAACGGCGCAGCCTGATCTCAGACGTCGGACGCGCGATGGGCGAGGCGATGGCGGGCGTGGTGGGCAGCGGCCAGCACGTGCACCTCTGGCCCTCCGGCAGCGAGAAGAGCGACCACTTCGTGGGCGACTGCTACGCCGAGTACGTCAAGAGCGAGCACGCGCTTGCGCCAAGCGGCTCTGAGCAACCTGAAGACTCGCTCACGCGCGAGCTGACGATGCGCGGCGACGCCGCCGACGAACTGATCAAACGCGTGCTGGCGGGCGATCGCGAGGCACTGGAGCTGTGGAGCAAGACCCGCGCCTGGGCGATCGGCGGTCAGCGCAAGACGCTCGCGCGCCTCGGGATCGCCTTCGACCGCGTCTTCTTCGAGTCCGACTATCTGCCCGAGATGCGGGAGCTGACCGAGCAGGGACTGCGCGAAGGCCGGTTCACACGTCGCGACGACGGCGTGATCTTCTACCCGACCGGCCACGAGGACTTCGACGAGCTCCCGCTGGTGCGCGGCGATGGCGTGCCCACCCAGCACATGCGCGCGATGGCCTACTGGATGTCGGCGCCGGACATGGAGGAGCTGCACTCGATGCAGATCTGCGGGATCGAGTGGGTCGCCCACGTCACCTACAGGTGCCAGCTGATGGGCGAGCTGATGGCCTTGGAGCCGACCGAGCGCGAGATGGACCCTACGCAGACAATTTTCCACGGCATGGTCTCGCGCCAGAAGCGCGCGCTCTCCTCAAGCCGGGAGGGCGCGCTGCTGATCGATGAGCTGATGGACCAGATCGACGCTCAGCTGGCGGCAGACGACGCCGGGCGGGTGGTCCAGCGCACCCATCCTCACCCTGAACGGATCGCGCCGCAGATCGCGCTCGGCTTCTTCCTGACCAAGCCGCTCACACCCGAGGTCGACTTCGACCCCGAGGGCCTGCTGGTGGTGCGCGGCAGCCCGGGCTGGGATCTGGTCCGCGCGCGAGCACGCGCCGCCGGCGGCACGCCCAGCGATCTGCGCCCCGCAGAGCAGCCCGACTTCCGCTTTGCGGTCGTGCAGTCGGAGATCTACAGGCGCCATCTGCGGATCGCGCTGGAGCGGCTGGACGTCACTCCGCTGGCGCGTCACGTGGACCACCTGGCGCGCTGGTTCATGGAGCGCGATCGCAGCGAGCACACCTCCCGCGCGGTCGCGACGCTGCTCGATCGAGGCGCACGCGGACTCGGACTGGAAAGGCGGTGAGCGCATGAAGACCCTGCTCGTGGACAACTACGACTCCTACACCTACAACGTCTTTCACCTGCTCGCGGCGGCGTGCGGCGAGGAGCCGATCGTCGTCCACAACGACGAAGTCACCTGGAAGGCGCTCTCGCGTCACCACTTCGACGCGATCGTGCTTTCGCCGGGGCCGGGGCACCCCGGGCGCTGGCACGACTTCGGCGTCTGCTCGGACATCCTGGCGCGCAGCGAGGCGCCGGTGCTGGGAATCTGCCTCGGCCATCAGGGGCTCGGCCGGGTGCTCGATGGCCTGGTCGAGCAGGCGCCGATGGCGATGCACGGGCGCTTGAGCAAGGTCCAGCACGTCGGCAACGGGCTCTTCGCCGACATCCCCCAAGGCTTCTCGGTGGTGCGCTACCACTCGCTCGCGGTGACAGGCCCCTTCGCGCGCAACGCCCGCATCACCGCCTGGACGGCTGACGGTGTGGTGATGGGCATCGAACACGACACGCGCCCGCTCTGGGGAGTCCAGTTCCACCCCGAGTCGATCTCCACCGAGCACGGGCGCAAGCTGTTCGAGAACTTCTACCGCCTGGCGGTCGGGGACGGCCGCAGCCGGAGCGTGACGCCCCCCAACCCACGGCCGGCACCGACACCGGCACCGGCACCGGCACCGGCCGAGCCATCCTCCGGCGTGCGTCTGCACGTGCGATCTCTCGATCTCGAGGCGCCGACCGAGCCGCTTTTTGAAGCGCTCTTCGGGGACGCCGAGCACGCCTTCTGGCTGGACAGCGCGGATGCCCCAACGTGGTTGGCGCGACGCTCCTACCTGGGCACGAGCGCGGGCTCCATGCGACGCGTGCTCGAATACGACATCGAGCAAGGGCAGGTCACGGAGCACCACGCAGAGGGCACCGAGACCCGGCAGGCGTCGATCTTCGATGCGCTCGACGAGGCTCTGAAGAGCATGGCGATCGACCCTCCGGAGGGCATCGAGGCCGGCCTGATCGGAGGCTTCGTGGGCTATCTCGGCTACGAGTGCAAGCTCGACTGCGGCGCCGTCACCGTGCACCGCTCCGACGTTCCCGATGCGGTGATGATGCTCGCCGATCGTCTGATCGCCGTCGACCACGTCACGCACCGAACCCACCTGGTCGCGCTCACCGCCGGTGAACACGACCAGCAGGATGCGCAGCAGTGGCTCGATCAGGCCGAGGCCGAGGTCCGTCGGGTGATCGCACAGCCGGACGTGGCGGCGCAGGCAAGCGGGCTGCGGGCACATGTCATGCCGCAAGGCGACGTGAGTGCGCAGGGCGAGCCGGTCGTGTTCCATTGCGGGCGAGGGCGGCGGCAGTACATCGCAGATATCCACCGCTGCCATGCAGAGCTCGCGGCCGGCGAGTCATACGAGGTCTGCTTGACCGACCAGATCTCGACCTCAGCCAGCCCCGACCCCTTCACGCTGTACAAGATTCTGCGCCGGCGCAATCCCGCGCCGTTTGCCGCATACCTGAAGCTGGGTGAGGTGGCGGTCGTGAGCTCATCGCCCGAGCGCTTCCTCTCGGTCGACCGCGACCGGGTCGTGCAGGCTAGGCCGATCAAGGGCACCGCGCGCCGCTCCAGCGATCCAGAGCAGGATCGAGCGCTCCACGACGATCTGCTGGAAGACGAAAAGACCTTCGCCGAGCATCTGATGATCGTGGATTTGCTGCGTAACGACCTCGGCCGTGTCTGCGAGATGGATACGGTCCGGGTACCGCAGCTGCGTGTCGTAGAGACCTACCCCACTGTGCACCAGCTGATTTCCACGATCACCGGCTCGCTGCGGGCGGACCGCAGCCCTGTGGAGTGCGTACGGGCGTGCTTCCCGGGCGGCTCGATGACCGGCGCCCCCAAGCTGCGCACGATGGAGATCATCGACTCGATGGAGCGCACTGCGCGCGGGGTCTACTCCGGCGGCCTGGGCTACTTCGGCCTCGACGGCAGCGTCGACCTCTCGATCGTGATCCGCACGATCGTGTTGCGGCCCGGCGCCACGACGATCGGCGCAGGCGGCGCGATCGTGATGCAGTCCGATCCCGAAGAGGAGTTCGATGAGATCCTGCTCAAGGCGCGCGCGCCGATGGCCGCGATAGCCGAGGCGGTCACGGGCAGAGCGGACCCGGAGGCGTTCACCGTGGAGCTCGAGCCCGAGCAGGAGCTGGCGGTCGCCAGATGAGCAGCGCGACGCCGGCGCAGCAGACAAGCTTGCCCTCGCAGGGCGCCTGCACGGTTCGCCGTGCAGGCGCCGAAGACTTGAAAGCCGCGATCTGCGCGGTGCGCGAGCTGCTGGTGGAGCTCGGCGGCACGCCGCCGCCGATCGAGGAGATGGAGAAGGTGGGACGCCAGCTGATCGAGCAGCCCGATGCGGGGGTGCTGCTGATCGCCGAGCAGGGCAGCGATCTGGTGGGAGTGGCGGCGACCAGCTACCAGCTCGCGATCCACACGGCGGGACGCTACGCGCTGCTTCAGGACCTTTGGGTGAAGCCGACCCACCGCAGCGCCGGGGTCGGCGCCCAGTTGATCGAGGCGCTCTGCGTGGAGGCGCGCGCGCTGGGCCTGCCGCGCGTGGAAGTCGGCCTCCCGAGCGATGACTTCTCCCACATCGAGGCTACGCGCGGCTTCTATCTGCGCAACGGCTTCAGGCCACTCGGGCCGCGGATGCGACTGGCGCTGACGTGAGCGAGCTGATGATGGTGGCGCAGCGCGACGCGCTGGGCGGCTGCGTGCCATGGATCCTCGACGAAGCGGGCAACAGGATCGAAGGCTTGGACGACGACCGCCGGCTGAGCGAGGTCCAGGAGGGGCTTGAACGGCACCCGCGCGTGCGGCGCCGCTCCTGCGAGGTCGATGGCGATCAGGTGCACCAGACGCTCTGCGCGCTGCACGAACCTGGCTACTTGCGCACGCTGGAGCAGGCGCCTGACGGTGAAGCGGTACTGATCGGCGAGCTGGCCGAACCGGGCCTCGCGCCCGACACGCCGGTGTGTGCGGCGGCCTTCACCGCGGCGCAGGCCGGCATAGCCACCTCGATCGCCGCGGCGACCAACCTGCTGAATGGCGCACGGTTCGCCTATGCGCTCTGCCGGCCACCAGGCCATCACGCGGGCCCCGCTTGGCTCGGCGGCTACTGCTACCTCAACAACGCCGCTGCCGCCGCCCACACGATCGCAAGCGGCACTCCGAGCCGTGATCGCGAGGCGCAGGTCGCGATCCTGGACATCGACCTGCATTACCCCAACGGCACAGCTGGAATTGTTGCCCGTTGCAGCAGCATGACTCTGCATTCGCTGCATGGCTCCACGGGTGCCAACCTGCCGTGGGAGCGCGTCAGCCCCCGCAGCGAGCGCGAGCGCCTGGTCTCCTTCAGGTTCGCACCCAGCGAGACCGAATACCTCGACCGGCTGGCGTGCGTGATCGCCGAGATCCGCCGCGATGCCTGCGCGATCGTGCTCTCCCTCGGCTACGACACGATCGCCGATGACCCGCACGGCGGATGGAGCTTTACGCCCTCGATCTTCACGCAGATCGGCAGCCTGCTCGCAGACTCGGAACTGCCGGTGTGCGTCGTGCAGGAGGGCGGCTATGCGCTCGGATCGCTGGCCCAGTGCAGCCACGCTTTCGTCACCGGCCTGTTGAACGGAGGAGCAGCATGAGCGGTCCAAGCGACAGCAACGGGCTGGCGCCCTTCAGGCGCCGTTTGGACGAGCTCGACGACCAGATTGCACGCCTGCTCGGCGAGCGCTTCCAGGTTTGCCGCGAGATAGCTCTGCACAAGCGCGAGCACGACATCCCGATGATGCAGCCGGGCCGCGTGGTGGAGGTGCGGGAGCGGTATCTGCAGCGCGGCGCCGAGGTCGACCTGCCGGCGGACTTCACCGCGAGCCTCTTCGAGCTGTTGATCGGCGCCACCTGCAAGATGGAGGACGAGCTGATCGAGGCGGGGCAGGCGTCAGGCTCGGCGCAGACGCCCTGACACAAGCTCAGGAGAGCGCCGCGACAGGCTCGCTCGGCTCAGCCTCACCCGTGAAGAGCCAAGGCGCACGCTGGCCGATCACATCGCCCTGGAAGCGCTTGTGCTGCCCGTAGACCAGCCAGGTCGTGTCGACTGCGCCGTAGCTCTCCAACAGACGCAGCCTGTCGGAGTGTTCCTGCACGTAGTGCAGGTGGGTGAGGCCGGCGTCGTATTCGCGCGCCAGCAGTTTGCGGGCCACGACCGGCTTGGAGGGCTCGTCGATGATCGTCTCCCACTTCGTCAGATCCGGGTAGCCGCGCGTAGCCGAGACGATCCCGAGGCTGCGCGGCTGCGGCACGTCGGTGCGCACAACCAGCGCGAGCTCCTTGGTCGGATAGATGAAGGTGTCGATCACGAACACCTCGCGGTAGTAGCGCTCGGTCACGAGGTGGACGTGAAGATGGGCGCTGCACTGCACCAGATAGGTGTCCGGGGTGCTCCTGACACGGTCGATCGCCGGCAGCAACTCGGGCACGAGGTCGATCTCGTAGTCGGTCAACCCCTGGAAATCGAGGTAGTGCCGCAGCGCGTTCTCATGGCAGGTGCCGGAAGGACCGAGTGTGATGAAGGTCGGCCTGCCCCTGGCTGCAGAATCGCTCATGCGCTGATGCCTAGCAAACGCATGCGATCAGGGCAAATCTCTATCGCTCAGGCCACCGTCTCCGCCGCTTCCAGCGCCGTGAGCTCGATCTCGCCCATTAGGCGCCGCGCCTCGCGCGGGTCGATCAGCGCGGCGCCCAGGCGCGCGGTGGACTCCGCGCCGCAGGCAACGCCGAAGCGCAGGCACTGGTCGGGCGAGCGGTTTTCGTAGCGAGCGGCGATGTAGCCGGCCAGGAAAGCGTCGCCGGAGCCGCGGGTGGCGACCGGGTCCCTCAGCTCGATCTTGGCTCTACGCAATCGCGGCTTGCCATCGAAGAGGACCTGGGCGAAGCACCCGTCCGGCACAGTCATGATCGCCTCGCGCGGGCCCAGCGCGACGATCTCCTGCACCGCGACCGCGCGCTCCTCCTCTCCGGCGAACTCGTGGCCGACAAGCTCCTCGGCCTCCAAGACGTTGGGCGAGACGACATCCGGCGCGGCTCTGACCGCGTGGCGCAGCGGCTCGCCATCAGTGTCGATCACGGTCGTGACGCCCATACGCTGTAGCTCGGGCAGCAGCGAGGCGTAGAGGTCGGGATCGACGTTGCGTGGCAGTGAGCCCGCAAAGACGACGATCGCCGCGCCGCGGGCGAGATAGAAGAGCTTGTCCCTAAACAGTTCGATCTCATGCTCGCTGACGGCGGGACCGTGTTCGTTGACCTCCGTCTGCATCCCGGTCGTGGGGTCGAGCACGGAGGTGTTGGTGCGCGACTCCTCACGAATGCGAACGAAGTCGTTGAGGATCGACTCCTCGGTGAGCTGCTCCACGATGTAGGTGCCGGTGGCGCCGCCGGCCATGCCCGTGGCGATCACGGGCTGCCCGAGCGCCTTCAGCGTACGGGCAATGTTGACGCCCTTACCGCCTGCCATCGTGCGCTGCTCGACTGCTCTGTGGCGCCGCCCTACCCCAAAGTTCGGCACCGACAGCGACTTGTCGATCGCTGCGTTCAGCGTGACCGTGATGATCATCGGTTGGTCACCTCGACCTTTCCCCATGCCCGCCGTGGTGACGGGACCGGAAGCCGTAAAGAGGGTAGCGGACCGGAGGGCGCGTGTAATGCCGGATCCGATTCGTCTGCCAGCACACACCCGGCAGCCGAGCCCTCGCTTGACCCTGAAGCCCTTGCAGCTGCCCGATCAGCTGCTCCGTCCCGACAGATCCCAAGCCGCAGCCCGCATCCGCTCTGCCTCATCTCTTGCGGCCTGGGCGGGAGAGCCACCACGCTGCAGGTGGGCGCCCGCGATCGAGCGCGAGGCCGAGACCAGCGCGCCGGCCCGACCGGGCGCAAACGCCGGCTGCAGATCCTCGATCCTGCCGCCCTGAGCGCCCACGCCCGGCAACAGGAACGGAGCATGCGGCATCAGCTCCCGCGCACGGGCAAGGTGCGCAGGCACGGTCGCGCCCATCACCGCACCAACGTCGGCGATTCCATCGGAACCAGCCGAGCCGTCGCCGAGTCGATGCACGAGCGCGGCGGCCCGCTCCCATACCGTGCCGCCGTCCGCCAATTGCAGGTCCTCGATGTCGGCCGCGCCCGGATTAGAGGTCCGCACAAGCAGCAGCACACCCGCCTGGCAGGCGCGTGCCTGCGCCACGAAGGGCTCGATCGCATCCGCTCCCATCAGCGGGTTGACGGTCGCAAGGTCTGCACCCAGGCCCTCGACCGCCCCAAAGGACGTTTGCAGCCCGCCGAACAGCGACTGCGCATATGCCCTGGCGGTGACGTCGATGTCTCCACGCTTACCGTCGGCGATCACGAGCAGGCCGGCGTGCTTTGCGTGCTCAACAGTCGCCGACAGCGCCTGCCGGCCCTCCTGCCCGAGCCGCTCGAAGCATGCGAGCTGAGGCTTGACCGCCACGCAGGCCGGACCGGCCGCATCGATCAGGGCACAGCAGTGCGCCTGCACCGCAGCGGCGGCGCGCTGGGCCGGCGTGCCTGCGCCACCCGCGTCGCTTCCCGGCCACAGCTGACCCGGATCGGGGTCCAGCCCGAGCACGATCTGGGACTCACGCTCGGCGACGCGGCTTGCGAGCCGCCGCCCGAAGCCCTCCTGGGCGAGGTCAGGATCGCTTTGCGATGCGGAGAGCAGCGTCAGCGCCCCTTCACGGCCGCCTTCAGCGCGCTGCCAGCGGTGAAGCGCGGCACCCGCGAGGCGGCGATCTGGATCCGCTCGCCGGTACGCGGATTGACGCCGGAGCGGGCTCCCCGCTCGCCGACGTGGAACTTGCCGAACCCGGAAAGCGTGACATCGCTGCCGCGACGCAGCGCATCCTCAACCGTCTCGATCACGGCCTCCACCGCGCGTGCCGCCTCGGGCTTGGTGAGCTCGGCTCTCGCGGCGACCTGATCGACCAGCTCAGACTTCGTCACTTCGCGTCCTCCTGCCTTGTGGAAAGGGTCTCGGCACGCTAACAGCAGATGCGGACGCATCGCAAGCGCTTCATCCAGATGGCAGGGAAGCCGCCAACAGGCGAGAATGGCTCTCCGATGCCCCGTCCGGGATGGATCCTCGTGGTGTTGATCGCGCTGCTGACCGCGGCCCTGCTGCTGCTCGCCGGCTACGTCGGCTACGCCGGCCTGAGCGTCGCCGTCGGCGCCTCGGCGGCGATCAACCTGCTCTAGCCGCCCGCGCGCTGCGCCGCAAGCCATTGCTGCAGCGCGCGTACCGCGCGGCCGCGATGGCTGATCTGATCCTTCTGCTCGTCGGTGAGCTGCGCCATGGTCATGGTCTCCGCGACCGTCCCGACACGCTCGCTGTCCTTGCCGGGCTGCTCGTCGGGCACGAACGCCGGGTCATACCCGAAGCCGCGCTCGCCGCCTGGGCTGGCCGCAAGGCGCCCTGTGCAGTAGCCGTGGAACACCTCCTCCAGCCCGCGCTCGGGGTCGATCAGCACGAGCGCGCAGACGTAGCGCAGCGGGCTGCCCACCGGTGCCTCCGCGAGCAGCTTCTCCAGGTTCTGTCGATCGGTCGCTCGCTCTCCGGCGAAGCGTGCCGAGCGGACCCCGGGCGCGCCACTCAGCGCCTGCGCCTCGATTCCGGAGTCGTCCGCGATCGCGTATGCCCCTGCCGAGTGCGCAAGCGCAGCGGCCGCCCGCGCCTTGCCGAGCGCGTTGGCCTCGAAAGTCTCCCCGTCCTCGGGCGGCAGCTCGAAGTCGCCCGGCAGACAGATCACCTCGTGGCCGGGCAACAGCCGCGCAAACTCGCGCCGCTTGTGCTCGTTGTGCGTTGCCAGCAGCAGGCGCTTCACGGAGTCTGCGCTTCGGCGTCCGCCTCGGCTGCGACGTCGAGCGCCTGCTGCTGCAACGCGCGCAGCTGATCGATCCCGCCGGCGGCGAGCGCCAGCAGCTCGTCCAGGTGTGCGCGCGAGAGCGGCGTGCGCTCCGCGGTGGCCTGCACCTCGACCAGTCCGCCGTCGCCGGTCATCACCACGTTGGCGTCCACCTCCGCTTTGGAGTCCTCGGAGTAGTCGAGATCGAGCAGCGCCACGCCGCCCACCATGCCGCAGGAGACCGCCGCGACCGAGCCGCTGAGTGGCCAGCTCTCCAGCCGGCCGTGCTGCATCAGCCCCTGGCATGCGCGTGCCAGCGCGACGTAGGCGCCTGTGATCGAGGCGCAGCGGGTGCCGCCGTCGGCCTGCAGCACGTCGCAGTCGAGATAGACGGTGCGTTCGCCAAGCGCCTTGAAGTCGAAGATTGCGCGCAGCGAGCGGCCGATCAGGCGCTGAATCTCCACGGTGCGTCCGTCCTGTCGGCCGCGCGTAGCGTCGCGCTGCTTGCGCTGGCCGGTGGATGCGGGCAGCATCCCGTACTCGGCGGTGACCCACCCAGTGCCGCGGCCGGCCATCCAGCGCGGCACACTCTCCTCCACCGAAGCGGTGCAGATCACGCGCGTAAGTCCGGCGGTGATCAGCGCGGATCCGCTTGCGGTGGCCACGAAGTCGGGCTCGATCGCGATCGAGCGCAGGTGCGAGGGCATCCTGCCGTCGTTGCGCGTGAGATCCGCGGCGCTCACGCCAGCGCCTCCACGTGCGCCAGGCCGACGTGCTCGACCTCGCCGAAGGGCATCTGCAAGAAGCGCGTGCCGACCTCGCGGAAGCCCTCCACGTCCCCGGTGCAAAGGAAGCGGTATTCCCCCTCCCCCTCTCGGTCGGTGCGCAGCGCGCGTGTGGAGAGCGCGTGCTCCACCTGGCGCGCAAGCGCCGCCCCGGAGCTGATCAGCGTCACCGAGGGTCCCAGCAGCCGCTGCAGCATCAGCCGGATCAGCGGGTAATGGGTGCAACCGAGGATCACCGTGTCGACCTCGGCCGCTCGCAGCGGGGCGCACACTTCGCGAACGGTCTGCACCGCCAGCTCGTCAAACTGCCTGCCGGCCTGGATGATCGAGGCCAGGCTCGGACAGGGCACAGCGTGCAGCGTCACGTGCGCGTCGATCTCGCATACGGCACGCTCGTAGGCGCCGCTTGCGACGGTCGTCGGTGTGGCCAGCAGCCCAATGCGGCCGGTCCTGGTGGCAGCCACCGCCTGCAGGGCCTCAGGGCACACCACGCCGATTACATCCACGCCCAGCGTGGTCTCCATCATGCGCCTGCGCAGCGACGGCAGCGCCGCCGATGTGGCCGCGTTGCAAGCCACGACCAGCAGCTTCGCCCTGCGTCGCAGAAGCTCCTCGGCCATCTGGGCCGAGAACTGCTCGAGCTCCTGCGGCGAGCGTTCGCCGTACGGGAACCGGGCGGTGTCGCCGAGGTAGATGAAGTCCTCCTGCGGCAGCTGCACCAGCAGCTCGTGCAGGACCGTGAGGCCCCCGACTCCGGAGTCGAAGACGCCGATCGGCCGCCTGCGGGGGTCGGGGTCAATTGATGCCTGCATCGGCGCTCATGATTCCAGAGCGCTACGGTCCGCGCGATGCAAGCACTCGTCGTCTCCAACATGGCACCCGATGCAGCCCACCCGGAGCGGGGGCAATTCGTGCGCGACCAGGTCGCCGCTTTGCGGGCGATCGCGGGGTTGCATGTCGACCTGCACGAGCTGGGGCCAGGGCCTGCAGCGCTGGCCGCCGGTCTGGTGCAGCTTGGCCGCGAGCATCGCGGCGATCGCTTCGACGTCGTGCACGCTCACTTCTCGCTCAGCGCCCTGCCGGCGCTCGGAGTGCGTGCCCGCGTGCGCGGCGTGACGTTGCACGGCACCGACGTGCGTCATCCCCGCACGCGGATGGTGACGCGCGCAGTGCTCCCGCTGATGGATCTGATCGTGGCCGTGTCAGGATCGCTGGCGTCCGAGCTGCCTGGCCGAAAAGCGCGCTCGCGCGCACGCGTGATCCCCGTCGGCGTGGACGTCGAGCGCTTCAGGCCGATGCCCCGCGTGAAGGCGCGCGCAGAGCTCGGTCTGCCCACCGAGCAGGCTCAACTGCTCTTCCCCGCAGATCCGGCGAGACCGGAGAAGCGCTACGCGCTGGCCCGTGCGCTCGCGGACGCCGTGGATACGCCGTTGCTCACGCTGGGCGGCGTCGATCCTGACCGCGTGCCGCTGCTCGTGAACGCCGCCAACGCGGTGCTCGTGCCGTCAGCCGCAGAGGGATTCGGCCTGGCCGCGCTGGAGGCCCTGGCGTGCGACGTTCCGGTGCTGGCCACGCCGGTGGGCATCCATTCCACGGCGTTCGCCGGCATCGAGGGGACGCTCTGCGCCGACTTCGAGCTGGAACGCTGGAAGCAGGCGCTCGTTCCGCACCTCGCAGCGTCAGACCCACGCGTGCACGGTCGCCGGCGCGCCTGCGAGCACTCCAGCAGCCGGATGGCAGAAGAGCTCGCGACGGCCTGGCGGGAGGCGCTGCATTGAATCGACCAGGCAAGTGCGACCAGTCAAGCGGCTAGCGTTAACCGGTCAATGCTCCGTATCTTCCGAGGAGAGCGGCGCGCTCAGAGCGTCGCGCAGCCAGGACAGCACGAGCAGGACACCGGCGCTCAGACCGGGCAGCAGAGCGCTGCCTCAGGGACGACCACGCCGCCGCAGGCCGCGAGCGGTGGCGGCTCGGATCAGGCCACGCAGACCTTCACGACTCCGACGCAGCCCACGAGCACACCGGAAACCGCACCTGTTCCCGAGTCGAGCCCGCAGCAGATGCAGGCAGAGCCGGAGCCGGGCTTTCTCGATCGGGGCCGCATGCGCCGCCGCGCTCGCTTTTTGCGCGTCGCGCGCGAGCTCGCCTACAGAGATCTCGGAGGGCTCGTGTTCGACCTGCACAGATTCGCCAAGCGCAACGACGAGATCGTGGGTGCGAAGCTGGACACACTTTCGCGCATCGACGCAGAGCTGCGCGCGCTGGAAGCAGCGCTGCGAGAGCGCAGGCCGGTCTCCGTCCTACGAGAGGCCGGCGTGGCCGCTTGCCCCCGGTGCGCCGCCATCCACGGCAGTAGCGATCGCTTCTGCCCCACCTGCGGGCTTTCCGTGGATCAGGCGGAGCGTCCCATCGCCGCCCCGAACGCACCCGCAGCCGCACCGCTGCCGCCACCGAGCGCCGCCTGGCCGCCGCCCACCCCCCAGCCGTTGCAGGCATGGCCGGGAGTGCCTTCCGTACGCCCCCCGACCGTCGCGCCCGCTGCCGCAAGCGCCGCGCCGCCGATCCCGCCGGCCACCACGACGCCCGATGCAGCTCCGGCGTCAGCGGCACACCCGACCGCAGCACCGGCTCCCGCGCGCACACGTCCTCGGGCCGCCACCGCTCCAACCCCCGCCAACGCCGACACTGAAAACGGCCCCAGTGGAGCCCTCGACCCCACCGACCCGCCAACCGAGGTGATCCGCTCGGGTTTGCGAGGAGCAGCGGCGCCCGGCCAGCAAACGGTCGCGTTCGACCCGATCGCATCGCCCCATGGCGGCGATCCGCAGAAGGATGGCGAGCGTCGCCAGGATCGCCCGTGAGTGCACCTCCAGGTTCGGCTGCAGCACAGACGCAGTGGCCCCCACCGGCGGTGCCCGTGGAATGGTGCCCGCTGTGCGGTTGCGCTTTGGATCGTGAGCAGGATTGGTGCCTTGCCTGTGGCGCCGCGGCCAGAACACGGCTTGCCGCGACGCCGCGCTGGAGAGCGCCGATCGTCACCTTGGGGATCGTGATCGTGGCCTCGCTCGGCGTCATCGTCGCCGCACTGGTGAAGCTGATCGGATGAGTCGGCCGGCCAGAGGGGGAAGCGGGCGCGCACAGCAGCCGCCCGCCGGCCAAGAGCACCTGCACACGGTCGACGTCGCGGTCGCCGGCGGCGGTGCAGCAGGGCTCTACGCGGCCCTCTGCGCCGCGCGAGCCGGTGCCTCCGTGGCGTTGCTGACCGCGACTCCCCTGGCCCAGACCGCAAGCTACTGGGCACAGGGCGGCCTGGCGGCCGCCGTGGGGGCAGACGACTCCTTCGAGCTGCATCTGGCCGACACCGAGCGCGCTGGGCGTGGCGCGATGCGACCCTCGGCGGCGCAGGTGCTGGTGCGCGAGGCCCCGGCGCGTCTGCGCGACCTGCAGTCGCTCGGGCTGCGTTTCGATGCCGATCGCTTCGGACGCCTGGCGCTCGGCTTGGAGGGCGGGCACTCGGTGCGCAGGATCGTCCATGCCGGCGGCAGCGCGACCGGCCGGCGGATGCTGCGTCAGCTCTCCGCACTGGTCGCAGAGCACGACTCCATCAAAGTGCTGGAGGGCGATGCGGGCCGGGTGCGAGAACTGCTGCTGCAGGATGGCCGCTGCGTCGGGGTCGCCTGCGAGAGCGGCGCGGCGATCGCAGCGCGGGCTGTCCTGATCAGCGCCGGCGGGGCGGCCGCGCTTTGGTCGCGCACGACCAACCCGCCTGGCTCGGTCGGCACCGGTCTGGTGATCGCGCAGGCTGCGGGAGCACAGCTCGCAGATCTGGAGATGGTCCAATTCCATCCCACCGCGGTGACTGGGGTGCCCGGCAGGGAGGGCTTCCTGGTCACCGAGGCGATCCGTGGCGAGGGCGCCACGCTGCATGGCGCCGATGGCGAGCGGTTCGTCGACGAGCTCGCACCGCGAGATGAGGTTGCCCGTGCAATCCAGACTCAGTTGCGCGACAGCGGCCGCCGCTCGGTGGGCTTGGACATGCGCGCGATCGACCCTGCGCTGTTCCCGAACGTGGTCGATGCGCTGCGCGACGCCGGTCTTGACCCCACCCGGGAACTGATCCCCGTCGCCCCTGCCGCCCATTACACGATGGGCGGGATCGTCGCCGACCTGCACGCGCGCACGAGCGTGTCGGGCCTCTTCGCGCTCGGCGAGTCCGCCTGCACCGGGCTGCACGGCGCCAACCGGCTGGCCTCCAACTCGCTGAGCGAGTGCTTCGTCTTCGCCCACAGAGCAATCGAGGTCGCGCTGCAGGAACCATCGTGCCCCGCCCCGGTGGATCTATCAAGGGTGCAGCGCACCACGCCCCCGCAGGCGGTGCAGCAGTCGACCCGGCAGGCGCTCTGGTCACACGCAAACATCGAACGAGACGCGCAGGGGCTGGCGCAGTTGGCGCAGGACCCCCATCCGCTTGCGCGCCTGATCGGTGCGTGCGCCCTGATGCGCCGCGAGAGCCGCGGCGCCCACCAGCGCACCGACCACCCCGCCGCGGACCCCAAGCTCGACCGGCGCCACATCGTCGTCGATCTCGATATGGCGCTGCACTGGGAGACCTGGGAGTAAGAGTCTGGCCAAGAGAAGGCGCAACTCCCAGGGTGCCTAACCTCCGCTTAACGTTTTTCTTATCTCCCCCTTGACATAGGGGTCAACACTGTCTCAGCGCTTTTGAAGGAGCGACGCCGGAATTCCGGAGACATCGGTCCTTTCGCCTGGGAGAGGTGTTGGCGCTATACACGGCGAGAGAGGCGATCTCTCTGGCGGAGGCGGTACGTGCCAAGCGTGATCAGGAACACAAGAAAGGCGAGGAGTCGCCATGTACCAGTTCAGTCGAGCCATCTACCGCGAGCTTGCGCCGCACCTATCCGAAGCTAAAGCGGACACCTCATCGCTCGAGCGCCACCGTCAGGTGCTGAGCGCCTGCGAGTCGACCGTCGAGCGACTTGCCACCGATCGCTTCTACTTCGCGAAGCCGGCGCGGACTCTGTTTGCAGACATCCGCATTCACTTCCCGATGAGCGCCCAGGAGCGCGTCTATCAGGTCGTCACAAAGTACATCGCGCTCGCACAGCAGTACCTCTCAGAGAATCCCGTAGCCGCCTATATGGCGGTCAGCGGTAAGCCGCTGCAGTGTCGTGCGACCACACGCAAGGGCGAGGCGTGTCAGCGAATGCCACTGCCACACAACGGCTATTGCCCATCCCATCAGCATCTCGCAGAGACCGAGGACCGCGAGCAGAGCTGCAGGGATCTCGCGAGCAGGGAGCTGGCGGCGGCCTGACCGTCCGCGCTGTGCGGCCGCCGAGACCACCGGCGGCTTGCCAGAATGAGCGCATGCGCAGATGTGGGCGATGCTGCTTGGCGTAGATGTTGGCGGCACCTTCACCGATGCCGTCCTGCTTGGCCAGGACGGGACGATCCACACCGCGAAGGCGCCTACAACCCCCGACGATCAATCCGTGGCAGTGCTGGCAGCTGTGGAGGAGGTGCTGCGCCGTGCGGGCGCCTTGCCGCGGCATGTGCGGCGCTTCGCTCATGGAATGACGGTGGCGACCAACGCGCTGCTGGAGGGCAAGACAGCAAACACGGCACTGCTGGCGAGCGAGGGCTTCACCGACCTGATTGAGCTCGGTCGCCAAGCCCGGCCGCAGCTCTACCGGCTCTGCGTGTCGCCGCCGGCCCCGCTGACGCCGCCCCAGCGCCGCTTCGGGGTGCCCGAGCGCACCGGACCCGAGGGGGTCATCCGCCCGCTCACTCCGCAGGCGGCGACAGAGACGATCGCGGTGCTCGCGAGCTGTGAACCGGAAGCGATCGCGGTGGTGCTGCTGCACTCCTACGCCCACCCCGAGCACGAGCTGATGCTGGCGCAGAGCATCGCCGCCGCGCTGCCGGACGTGCACGTCTCGCTCTCACACGATCTGGTTGGCACCTTTCGTGAGTACGAGCGCGCCGCCACGACCGAGATCGATGCCGCTCTCTCCCCTCTGCTGAGCCGGTATCTCGCACGTCTGTCGCAAAGGGCAAGTGAGACCGATCTGCCGCAGCCGCAGGTGATGCAGTCCTCGGGCGGGCTGCTGAGCTGCGACCGCGCCGCCTCGCACGCCGCGCTGACGGTGCTCTCAGGGCCAGCGGGCGGTGTGGGCGGCGCCCGCCTGCTTGCCGCGATGGCCGCCGAGCCCGACCTGCTCTGCCTGGACATGGGCGGCACCTCCTGCGACGTATGCCTCATCTCGGAGGGCGCGGTCGCAGAGACCGCACAGCGCACCGTCGCGGGTCGCCCGCTCGCGCTGCCGGCACTGGACATCCACACGGTGGGCGCGGGCGGCGGCTCGATCGCGTGGCGGGACGCGGGCGGAGCGCTGCGTGTGGGGCCCCGCTCGGCCGGAGCCGACCCCGGGCCCGCCTGCTACGGACGCGGTGGCCAGCACCCCACTGTGACCGACGCCAATATGGTGCTGGGACGTCTGCTGGAGGACCACCCGCTCGCCGGTGGCGTGAGGCTCAGCCGCACGGCCTCTGAAGACGCCATCGCACGCCTGGCCGACGAGCTTGGCCTCGATGTGATCGAGTGCGCGGAAGGGATCGTGCGCATCGCGGAGGCCGAGATGCTGAAAGCGCTGCGGGTGATGAGCGTGGAGCGTGGGCATGATCCGCGCGGCTTTGCGCTGATGGGCTTCGGCGGAGCGGGACCACTGCACGTGGTCTCGCTCGCCGCCGAGCTTGGCATCCAGCGCGTGCTCTGCCCGCGGGCTTCGGGCGTGCTCTGCGCTCTCGGACTCGCTGCTGCAGCGCCGCGCCGCGATGCCGCGCGCACCGTGATGCTGAGCGGCGATCAGCTCAGCGCCTCCCGCCTGGACGCCGCGCGAGAAGAGCTGATCGCCACGGCCTCCGAGGCACTCGGCGAGCGGCCGCAGGAGATCCGCGTTGGCGCCGAGCTGCGCTACCACGGTCAGTCGTTCGAGCTCGGCGTGCCGGCGCCGCAAGGCACCGGCCCAGAGGAGGTCTGCGCCGCCTTTGCCCAAGCGCACGAGCAGCGCTACGGATATCGCGACGAGCAAGCGCAGATCGAGCTTGTCACGCTGCGGGTCTCCGTGTTTGGCGCGGCGCCCCAGGTGCGCCTTGCGCCAGGCGCCGGCGAGAAGCCCGATACGCAGACGCGCGAGCTGATCCTCTCGGGCCGGTCCGTGCAGGCCCGCTGCCTGTTCGGCGAGCTCCCGCCCGGAACGCGAATCGAAGGACCCGCGCTGTGTGCCATGCCGGAGACCACGCTGCTGGTGGGCGAGGGCTGGTCCGGACATGTCGATCAGCAGGGAACGATCGTGCTCTGCACGACAGGAGGCGCAGACTCATGATCGACCCGATCGAACTGGAGGTGATCGCGGGCGCGCTGCGAGCCGCCTGCGAGGAGATGGGCGCGGTGTTGATCCGCTCTGCGTACTCACCAAATATCAAGGAGCGGCGCGACTGCTCGGCGGCGATCTTCGACGCGGCTGGCGAGATGGTGATGCAGGCGGAGCACATCCCGGTGCACCTCGGCTCCATGCCGGCGGCGCTTGCAGCGGTACTCGACGAGCACCATCGGCCGGGGCGCTCATGGATCCTCAACGACCCGTTCGCGGGCGGAACGCACCTGCCTGACATCACCGTGATCACGCCGGCGTTCACGCCGGATGAGACGCTGCTCGGGTTCGCCGTCACGCGCGCGCATCACGCCGACGTGGGCGGACCCACTCCAGGCTCCATGCCGGCCGACAGCCACAGCCTCGCCGAGGAGGGCGTCGTAATCGCGCCACAGCCATTGAGCCAGGAGGGCATCGAGCGTCTGATCGCCATTATGCGTCAACCAGACCAGCGCCGCGCAGACCTACGCGCACAGCTGGCGGCCAACACGGCGGGCGCGGCGCGGCTGGCCGATCTGGCAGGACGGATCGGCGTCCAGCGGCTGCGGGAGGGCAACGCGGCGGTGCTCGACTACGCCGAGCGGCGCATGCGCGCCTGCATATCTGCGTTGCCGGACGGCGCGCGCAGCGCGAAGGATGTGCTCGAGGCCAGGGAGGGCGACCTCGAGTTGTGCCTGCAGGCCACCGTGCGGGGCCAGGAGATCACGCTCGACTTCACTGGCAGCGCGCCACAGCACGAGGGCAACCTCAACTGCCCTCTCGCGGTGACCCGCTCGGCCTGCATGTTCGCGATGCGCGTGCTCACCGACCCCGACATCCCGGCCTCGACGGGCGCCTTCAGGCCGGTGCGCGTGATCGCGCCGCACGGCAGCCTGCTCAACGCAAAGTCGCCCGCGGCCGTGGCCGCAGGCAACGTGGAGACCTCCTCGCGTGTGGCCGACCTTGTACTCGCCGCCTTCGGCCGCGCCCTTGGGCAGGGCACGATGAACAACCTCACGCTCGGCAACGAGCACTTCGCCTACTACGAGACGATCGGCGGCGGACAGGGCGCCTGCCCGGACGCCGATGGCCCGAGCGCCGTCCACGTCGCGATGAGCAACACGCTGAACACGCCGATAGAGGCCCTGGAGCGGGAGCTGCCGCTGCGCGTGACCGCTTACGCAGTGCGTCGCGGCTCCGGCGGAGCCGGTGTCCACAACGGCGGGGACGGTGTCGTGCGCGAGCTGCAAGCGCGCGAGCCGATGAGCTTCTCGCTGATAACCGAGCGCAGACGCCATCCTCCGCCGGGATCGGCGGGCGGGCAGCCCGGCCAGGCGGGACGCAACCTCCTGTTCAGGGCCGCGGAGGAGCATGCGGGGCAGGAGCTCCCGCCCAAGGCGGCCGGCATGCTGAGCACCGGTGACCGGCTGAGGATCGAGACCCCGGGAGGCGGCGGGCATGGCCGCCCCAAATGCTGAAATGCCGCAGGTAGCGGGCGGCCCTGCAACAAAAAAACCTGCGATTTGCAGGCGATTTGGGATTTTCGCTCGGATTTCGTATCTTTAAGCGCGGCCCGCGCCCGTGATCCCTCCGGCCGAGCCAGTCAAATAGCCTGCCAACCACTCGAAGAGCCCCACCATGCCAATTGCTCTCAAGGAATGGGCGGTCACCGTCCGAGCGCTCGCCGAAGGCGAGCAGCTGCTGACCCTTCGCAAGGGTGGAATCCGCGAGCCGGAAAAGCACTTCCAGCTCGACCACGAACGCTTCTTCCTCTACCCCACCTTCGATCATCAGGGACACGACCTCGTGCGTGAGTCGCACCAGCCCGAGCTGCGCCGCGCGCTTGAGGAAGGCGTCTGGAGCGATGGCGAGCCCGCCGTCTCCGAGTTCTCCTCCCCTGAAGGTCTGCCCCAGCCGGATCGCGTGCGCATCCGCGCGTGGGCGGAGGTTGCGGGCCACTTCACTATCACCGACCCTCGCTGCGTGGACGCGCTCTCGCCCTTCTACGTGTGGACAACCGATTACGCCGAGAAGCGCCTGTCCTGGAAGCGGCGGCACCCGCTGCATGTGCTGCTGCTGCGCACCTACCGCATCCCGCGGCCCGTCACGGTCAAGATCAAGGACGAGTACCTTGGTTGTCGCTCGTGGATAGAGCTGCAGCGCGACCTACCCTTCGAGGGCACGCCAGTGCTCTCAGACGAGGAGTTTGAGCGCGCCTCGGAAGAGATCGAGGCGATCACCCGCTCGGCAAGCGCCCCGGCCCTGGTCTAGACCTCAGCCCTGCCCGGCGGCTCACAGCCGGGTAGCGATCAAGATCACGATCGCGACCAGCACAAGCGCGATCAGCAGCAGCCCCATTACGTGCCACGGCGCGGGGTTCGGCGATGCGTCACGCTCGGCGGAGATGATCTCGCTCTGCAGCAGCACCTCGCGTGCGGCGCCCAGCCCCGAGGCGGGCACGAGCACGTCGCGCGGGCCCGAGGCCAGGAAGTCCGGCACATCGAAGCCGCGGCTGCGCCGCAGCATGCTGGGGATGCCCTCCTCCAGCAGCAGACCCTGGATGAACTCGGCCTCGGTCTGGTTGCGAGCCCAGGCCACCCGCTCCGGCTGTCCCTCGACGTAGCGCGGGTCGACCTTGCGCGCGAGCCGGTGGCGCTCGTCTTCACCGGCCTCAAGCCCCTCGCCTACCGCGGCAAGCGATGGATGGACCAGCGGCAGCCCGCAGCTCGGGCAGAACCGCTCGCTTTCAGGTTGGGAGCCGCCGCAGGCCGGACATACGAGCGGCTGGCCGCCCGTCACACTCGCGCCCGGGCGGCGTCTGCTCAGATCGCCACCTCGTCGGCAGCGACCGCCACCTCTTGCACCTGACCCTCATCGATCAGGTAGGAGCGCACTTCGGGGCTCTCCGGGTCGGCGACCCCCAGGATCACCCATTCCACGCCCGGCCAGCCGGCGGCGAAGTTGATGTCGGTCTGTGAGGGGTAGGGGGCCGTGCGCGTGTGGGAGTGGTAGATCGCGCCGAGCTCCAGCCCTTCGCTGTCGATCTGCTCGATCAGGCGCAGCACCTCCAGCCCGTCGATCTCAAACCGCAAAGGGCTCGCGGCAAGATTCGTGGCAGCAAGGACGCTCGCGGCCTGGCGCGCGGCGCCCGCCCGTACGCCGACCACTCCGCAGCACTCGTTCGGCGAATCCGTCAGCGCGTGGTCGACCAACTGCTTGCGCAGATGCGGTGGGATCGCCATGCCTGCGGGCATGGAGGCCTCTACCACCACACGGTGGAGTCGAGGTTCTCGATCTCCTCCAGCGGGCGGGTGTAGATGCCGCTGGAGAGGTACTTCCAGCCGTCGTCGGCGACGACGAAGACCACGTTGCCCTCCTCCAGCTCACCGGCGATCCGCACCGCCACGCGCGCGATCGCGCCGCTTGACACGCCCGCGAAGATGCCCTCCTCATCGAGCAGCTTGCGCGTCCATAGGATCGCGTCGCTGTTGGTGACGAAGATCTTGCGGTCGAGCACCGAGAGGTCGATGATCGGCGGGATGAAGCCGTCGTCCAGCGAGCGCAGACCCTGCACCGGCTCGCCCTGCATCGGCTCCGCGGCGACGATCTTCACGGCATCCCCGAATGTCTCCTTCAGACGCCTGCCGTTGCCCATCAGCGTGCCGCCGGTGCCAAGCCCGGCCACGAACGCGGAGACTTCGTCGAGCTCTTCGATGATCTCAAGCGCCGTGCCGTTGTAGTGGGCGTTCGGATTGGCCATGTTGCCGTACTGGTAGGGCATGTAGTAGCGGCTGTCCTGCGACATCTCGACGGCCTTCTCCACCGCGCCGTTTGAGCCCTTGGAGCCCTCGGAGTAGACGATCTGCGCGCCGTACATCTGCAATAGCTGCGTGCGCTCGGGGGTGACGTTCTCGGGCATCACGACCTTCAGCGGATAGCCCTTGCGGGAGCAGATCATCGCCAGCGATATGCCCGTGTTGCCGGAGGTCGGCTCCAGGATCGTCTGACCGGGCGCGATCGCGCCCTTCTCCTCGGCGTCCTCGATCAGCGCGCGAGCGACCCTGTCCTTGACCGAGCCGGTCGGGTTGCGTGACTCAAGCTTGGCCCAGATCTTCACGCTCGGCTTCGGCGAGAGACGCTTGAGCTGCACCAGCGGCGTGTTGCCGATCGACTGCACGATGTCGTCGTAGCGTCCGCCTGACGCCTTCTGCCGGAGACCCTCTAGAGCCATTACTTCACGGAATATAGCGTGGGGCAGCCTACGTGCGAAGCGGGCGTCGGGAAGACGCGCAGGGCGCCTCGAAGCGAATCATTGTCGTGGTTCACGGCTTCTCTGCAGCGGGCGCAGATTTGTCGCGTTGCGATCTCCGCTCGCGCACGGTCTTTCTCGGCTCCGCCGGCGCTTTGGCCGACTTCCGCCGCGCGTCTGCGGGCGCCTTCGCCGACGCCTTCGGATCTGCCGCCGGCAATTGCGCATCGGGGGACGTTGCGGCTTTTTCTATCTTCTCAGCATGGGCCAGTATCTGCGAGGCGGGAACCCCCAGCCCAGCTGCCAGTCTCTTCAGGTTGAAGTAGGTGATGTTGCCCTTGCCGTTCTCGGTGCGGGAGATCGAGTTCGCCGAGATGCCGCACTCTTCGAACAGCTCTTCCTGTGTCAGCCCCAACTCGTCGCGACGTCTCCTAACCGCTTGGCCGAGGGCGGCCTTGATCTGAGGAGCCTGGAACTCGAGTGAGACCACACAGGCAGCCTTCCGGCGCCGTATCGCAACCTCAATGACATTTACGTAGAGAGAATCCCGCGAGTTGCCCACGCTCTACGCGCTATCCATGCGGCCAGACTCGGTCTAAGATGGCGCCATCGCCCGCGCTCAGCGAGCGTTCAACGGAGCACCTCACGAGGAGGAGTCGCCGAAATGCAGGCAACGCAGAGCAGCTTTGACCACGACTGGCTGGTGATCGGCTCCGGCTTCGGAGGCAGCGTCTCTGCGCTGCGCCTGGCGCAGAAGGGCTACGACGTCGGCGTGCTGGAGTGCGGCCGGCGCTTCGCCGACCACGAGTTCCCGAAGTCCACCGGCGACTTCAGGCGCTACTTCTGGCGCCCGCGGCTGGGCATGAAGGGGATCTTCCGGATCAGCAACTTCAAGGACGTGGCGGTTGTGTCGGGCTGCGGCGTGGGCGGCGGCAGCCTCGGCTACGCCAACACGCTCTACGTCCCCCCCAAGCCGTTCTTCGAGGATCGCCAGTGGGGCGATATCCAGGACTGGGAGTCAGCGCTCGCTCCCCACTACGACGAAGCGCAACGGATGCTCGGCGTGACGATGAACGAGCACGACGATCCGGCGGACCAGCTTCTGCGGGAGCTGGGCGAGGAGCTCGGCGTCGGCGAGACCTACAAAAAGACGCCTGTGGGCGTCTACTTCGGCGAGCCGGGCAAGACCGTGCCGGACCCGTTCTTCGGCGGTGAGGGCCCGGACCGCACCGGCTGCCAGCTCTGCGGGCGCTGCATGGTCGGCTGCCCCCACGGCTCAAAGAACACGCTGGTCAAGAATTACCTCCACCTGGCCGAGAAGCACGGCGTCCGCATCACGCCCGAACGGACCGTGATCGACGTCAGGCCGCTCGGCCGTGGCGATGGCAGTGACGGCTACGAGGTCGAAAGCGTGCGGTCGGGCGCATGGTTTATGAAGGATCGCCGAGTGCATCGCGCCAGGTCGGTCGTCGTCGCCGCGGGCCCGCTGGGCACCAACACCCTGCTTCAGCGCTGCCGGCTCTCCGGCTCGCTCGCGCGCATCTCCTCGCGCCTGGGCGAGTTGGTGCGCACCAACAGCGAGGCGATCCTCGCGGTCACGGTGCCGGAGGACTATCGCGAGGAGCTCGTCAAGCGCGTGGCGATCACCTCCAGCATCTACCCGGATGCCAACACGCACATCGAGACCGTCACCTACGGCAATGACGGCGACTCGATGCGGCGCCTCTACACACTGCTGACCGGCGACGGCACGCGTATGACCCGGCCATTGAAGCTGCTGGCCCATGCCGCGATGCACCCAGGCCGCTTCTTCACGCTGCTGCGGGCCAAGAACTGGTCGCGCAGGACGATCATCATCCTGGTGATGCAGACGCTCGACAACGCGATGGCGCTGCGTCCTAAACGCGGCCCGCTCGGCACGTTTTGGCTGCAAACCGAACAGGACCCCGAGCGTCCGAACCCGACATTCATCCCGGTCGCCAACCAGGCTGCCGAATGGTTTGCCAAGCGGATCGGCGGGATCGCCCAGAGCTCGGTGATGGAGGCGCTGCTGAACATCCCGACCACCGCCCACATCCTCGGCGGCGCGGTGATCGGCTCAGACCCAAGCCGCGGCGTCGTGGACGCGCGCCAGCATGTCTTTGGCTACGAGAACCTGATGGTCTGCGACGGCTCTGTGATCCCCGCCAACGTGGGCGTGAACCCGAGCCTCACGATCACCGCGCTGGCCGAGCACGCGATGAGCTTCGTGCCGGCGGCGGGACAAGCGGTCGAAGAGCAACTCAGCACCACTGCCTGAGGGTATGCTGCCGACCCGGTCCTTTACAAATCTGGTGCTATGGTAAAGGAATGCCGAAGGTCTCCTCCAAGCATCAGGTGACACTTCCAGTCGGGGCCATGCGAAGGGCTGGCCTGCATGCAGGCGACGAGATCACGGTGCGCGCCACGGAGCAGGGAGAGATCATCATCGCCGCGCCAGGTTCCCGCGTACGCCGTCACGCCGGCATCGCCGCTGGCATTTACGAGCCTGGCGAGCTCAACCGACTCCGCGACGAGTGGAACCGCTGATCCTCGACGCGAGCGTCCTGATTGCGCTCCTCGACTCAGCCGACGCTCACCACAACCGTTCGGTTGACGACGTAGAGGCAGCCGACCGCTCCGGCAAGCCGTTGCTCGCCCCCGCTAGCGCATACAGCGAGGCGCTTGTGGCGTTTGCCCGGGCGCAGCGCGTGGATGAAGCGCGTGCAGCGATCGCTGCTATGGGAATAGCCATCACCCCGCTGGATGCACACATAGCCGAGCGAGCAGCGCAACTGCGCGCAAGGCATCAGCGCTTGCGCCTGCCTGACGCGATCGTGCTCGCAACGGCAGACAGGCTGGACGGCCAGCTGCTCACCTACGATCACCGTCTCGCTCAGGTCGCCACTCCTCCGAAGCGCCCACGCTGAGCGCGCGCCACGGCTTGGGCTAGCACCCTCCGGCCATAGCCGGCAGGATCACAAGCGTGTCGGAGTCCCCGACCTCTGTCTCCAGCCCGCCGAGCACGCGCACGTCCTCGTCGTTGAGATAGACGTTGACGTAGCGGTTGAGCTGGCCGTCGTCGGAGAAGAGCTGTGTCTTGGTCGCCGGATGGGTGGCGACGAGGTCCTGCAGCACCTCGCCGACGTTGGCGCCCACGGCGGTGACCTCCTTCTCGCCACCGACGGAGTTGCGCAGCACTGGGGGAATCTTGATCGTCGCCATCTGTCCTTTGCGGGGTCGTGGGGATGCGGCTGAGACCGATGCAGGCTACCCGGCGGCGGCGCAGAACGCCTCATAGTCCGGGAAGACGCCCATCTCCTCATCGGTGATCTCAGAGGGATCGCGCGAGCAGATCGGGCACTCTGGGTCGCGCCTGACCTTCACCTCGGTCAGCGTCGCGCCGAGCGCGTCGTAGAGCAGCAGCCGCCCGATCGCGGGCTCGCCGATGCCAACGATCAGCTTGACGACCTCGGTGGCCTGCAGCAGGCCCATCGTGCCCGGCAGCACGCCGAGCACGCCGTTGGCACCACAGGAGGGCGCGAGCTCCGCCGGCGGCGGCTCGCGGAAGAGGCAGCGGTAGCAGGGGCCCTCGTAGGGCTTGAACACCGAGAGCTGCCCGTCGAAGCCGAGGATTGATGCCGAGACGACGGGGATCTTCAGGCGCACCGTGGCATCGTTGAGCAGGTACCGCGTGGGGAAGTTGTCCACGCCGTCGACGATCACATCGTAACCCTCGATGATCTCCATGATGTTCTCGGCGCGCAGCCTGACGGGGTACTTGACGACGTTGACGTCGGGGTTCAGCGCCCTGATCGACTCCTCCGCGGAGTCGACCTTCGGCGTGCCGATGCGCTGGTTGTTGTGGATCACCTGGCGCTGCAGGTTGGAGAGGTCGACGACGTCATCGTCGACGATCCCAAGCGTGCCGACGCCGGCTGCGGCGAGGTAGAGCGCGGTCGGCGAGCCGAGGCCGCCGGCGCCCAGCAGCAGCACCTTGGCATCGAGCAGCTTCTGCTGGCCCTCGACGCCGATCTCCGGGATCAGCAGGTGCCGCGAATAGCGGTCGCGCTGCTCGGCGGAGAGCGTCCGTGGGACCTGCACCTCATAGCCGCGATCCTTCCAGAGCGTGATCCCGCCGGTCATCGACTTCACGTTCTCGTAGCCGAGGTCATCGCGCAGCGTGCGCGCCGCATAGGCGGAGCGCACGCCGGAGGCGCAGTAGACGATCACGTTGGCGCTGCGGTCGGGCACGGCTCCCTCGATCCGCTGCTCGAGATGACCACGCGGAATCAGCTTTGCGCCCGGCAGATGCCCGGCGGCCGCCTCTTCGGTTCCGCGCACGTCGACTATCACGACGCCCTCATCGAGAAGCTCCTTGACCTCTGCTGGGTCGATCTCCTCGATCTGGCTCTTGATCTGGCGCAGCAGCTCTGCGCTGGAGGTGCTCATCTGGAAACTCCTGAACGACTGTCGGGATTCATGTACTTCAAAGAGTATAGCGACCCTCCCCGCTTGTCCAGATGCCCGCCGGCGAGCGCATACGATGTCGATATGTCGCTCTGCAAGCGGGATTTGACGATGACCGTGAAGCGATAGGACACGGCTGGGTAGCGGCTCCCTGATACCCTAGCTCGCAGGTAGGATTTAGAGATGATGTTCTCAACCAAGGCCGAGTACGGCGTGCGCGTGATGGTGGAGTTGGCCCGGCGGGCCAACGATCCCGCCGTGCAGGGAGATCCCGTCGTCCCGCTTGCGGAGATCGCCGAGCACGACGGCATGCCGCTGGCCTACCTGGAGCATCTTGTCGCGCGCCTGCGCAAGGCGGGCCTGCTCGACAGCCGCCGGGGAAGCCGCGGCGGCTACATGCTCGCGCGCCCTGCCGACCAGATCACGATGGCCGAAGTCGTTGAGGCGCTGGAGGGCTCGATCGCCCCGATCGAGTGCATCTCCCAGGGGCCCGACGGGACCATCGTCTGCTCGCGCGAGTCCGATCCGGCGCACGTCTGCCCAACGAAGCTGCTCTGGACGCGCGTGCGTTTGGCGATCGTCAGCACGCTGATGCAGACGACGCTCGCCGACCTGCTGCTTCCCACCCCAGGCGATCACAAGGAGGACCCGATCGCCGCGCTTACATCCGTCTGAGAATCCGAAGGAGATCATGGCCGAGCTGCACATCACCAACCTGCACGTGCGCACCGAGGATCGCGAGATCCTCAAGGGCGTAAACCTCGCGATCGACCGGGGCGAGGTGCACGCCCTGATGGGCCCCAATGGCTCGGGCAAGTCGACCCTGGCCAACACGCTGCTCGGCCACCCCGCCTACGAGATCACCGAGGGCCAGATCGTCTTCAAGGGCCAGGACATCACTGAGGCGGAGCCGCACGATCGCGCCAAGGCCGGCCTCTTCCTCGCCTTCCAGTACCCGGTATCGATCCCCGGCGTCTCGGTCGCCAACTTCCTGCGGATGGCGATGAACGCAAAGCGCGATGAGCCGATCGCCCTCAAGGAGTTCCGTAACCAGCTCCAGCACGCGATCGACCTGCTCGACGTGGACCGCTCCTTCACCTCCCGGCACCTCAACGACGGCTTCTCCGGCGGCGAGAAGAAGCGCGCGGAGATCCTGCAGATGGCGATGCTCGCCCCGGACATCGCGATCCTGGATGAGACCGACTCGGGCCTTGACATCGACGCGCTGCGCACCGTCGCCGAGGGCGTCCAGCGCCTGCACGACGAGCAGGGTCTCGGCGCGCTGATCATCACCCACTACCAGCGCATCCTGCACTACATAAAGCCGCAGTTCGTGCACATCATGCTGGAGGGCCGGATCGTGCTGGAGGGCGGCGTGGAGCTGGTCGAACGGCTGGAGCGCGAAGGCTACGACTCGATCCGCCAGGAGTTCGGCGCGCATGTCTGATCAGGAGTCGGTAGCTGTCAAGCCCGGCCGCCACAAGGAGGCCACTCTGCACACCGCGCTGGCCGGCGCCGGCGCGGGAGACGGCCGCACGCTGGCGCAGCTGCGCGAGGCGGCGCTGGCAGCCTACGAGTCGCTGGAGCTGCCGGTGTGGCGCCGATCGGGCTTCTGGAGCACGAGCCTGACCTCGCTCGACCTCGATGCGCTTGAGGTCCGCCATCACGAGCGCGGCCCCCTGCCGGAGATCGTGGCCCAGACGCTGCCTGAGCGCCCGCGCGCAGGACGGATCGTGCAGCTCGACGGCTCGGTCGTGCATGTCGAGCTGGACCCCGCGCTCGCGGAGCGGGGCGTGGTCCTCTGCCCGCTGGAGCAGGCCGCCGAGGAGCACGCTGAGACCTTTGCGCGGTGGTACAGCAAGCGCCTTACGATCGACCGCAACAAGCTTGAGGCGGCCAACGCAGCCTTCTGGACCGGCGGTGCCTTCCTGCACGTCCCGCAGGGCGTCGTGATCGAGCACCCCTTCGAGATCGTCTATGCGATCGACCGTGCCGGCGTGGCTCAGTACGGGCGCACGCTGATCGTGGGCGAGCCCGGCAGCGACTTCCGCGTGCACGAGTACGACCTCGGCGGCGACTTCGAGGGCCAGGCGCTGCACGCCAGCGCATTCGAGCTCTACCTGAGCGACGGCGCACGCTGCCGGCTGGCGCAGGTTCAGGATTGGGGCGCGGGCGAGGTCTACGACGTCTCCACCCGCGTAGTCATAGTCGGCAGGGACGCTTACTGCCACTGGCTGCCCTCGCTGCTCGGCGGGCACCTGGTGCGCCCGCACATGGAGCTTGCGGTCACCGAGCCGGGCGGCGACATGGGCTTCCGGGGCGTCTTCTTCACCGAGAAGGAAGAGCATCTCGATGCCTTCGCGGTGGACCTGCACGAGACCGGACCATCCGGCGGCGACGTGCACTGGCGCGGCGCGGCGACGGGGGCCAGCAGAGCGAGCTTCGAGGGTCTGATCAAGATCGACCCGGGCGCCCAGCAGACCCACACCTACCTGCAGATCCACACGATGATGCTCTCGCCGAAGGCGCGCGTGGATGCGATTCCCTCGGTGCTCGTCTCCGCCGATGACGTCTCCGCCTCCCACGGCGGCACGGTCGGCGAGCTCGACGAGGACGTGATCTTCTACATGCAGAGCCGCGGCCTGGACCGCTCCGCGGCCGTGCGCGTGATCATCGAGGGCTTCTTCGAGCCGCTGCTGGCGGAGCTTGACGACGAGCCGCTGGAAGAGCTGATCCGCGGCAAGCTCGCGCAGAAGCTGGCGGCCGCCAGGCAGGACATCGAGACCTATGCCGCAAGCCGGTAGCACGCAGCGCCAGCAGGACGAGATCACCGCCGGCAAGGCACTCGCCTCGCTCGGGGTGCGCGAGGACTTTCCGATCCTTGCGCGCAGCTTCGATGGAGCGCCGCTGATCTACCTCGACTCAGCCTCCACGTCCCAGAAGCCCGCCGTCGTGATCGATGCGCTGGCCGAGCACCTGCGGGCACACAACGCGAACGTCCACCGCGGCGTCTACGCGCTGGCCCAGGAGGCCGACGAGGCCTATGAGAGCGCTCGCGCAAGGATCGCCCAATTCGTCGGCTGGGAGCGCGACACGACGATCTTCGCCAAGAACGTCACCGAGACCATCAACCTGATCGCATACGCCTGGGGCATGGACAATCTCGGCTCGGGAGACGCCGTGCTGATCACCGAGATGGAGCACCACGCCAACGTGGTTCCCTGGCAGCAGATCTGCAGGCGCACCGGCGCGCAGTTGCGCTACCTGAACATCGACGAGCGCGGCGAGCTCTCGCTGGCTCAGCTCGCAGAGGAGCTTGCCAAGGGTGACGTCAAGCTCGTCTCCTTCACCCACGTCTCAAACGTGCTGGGCACTATCAACCCGGTCGCGGAGATGACCGCCCTGATCAGAGAGGCTGGAGCGGTGAGCGTGATCGACGGGGCACAGGCAGTGCCACACATGCCTCTCGACGCGAAGGCGACCGGCGCCGACTTCTACGTCTGGACGGGGCACAAGGCGCTCGGGCCGACCGGCGTGGGCGTGCTGCACGGCCGCCGGGAGATCCTGCAGTCGATGGAACCGTTCCTGACGGGAGGAGACATGATCTCCTCGGTGGACTTTCAGAGCGCGACCTGGAACGAGCTGCCCTGGAAGTTCGAGGCCGGCACCCCGCCGATCGCCGAGGCCGTCGCCCTGGCCGTCGCGGTCGACTACCTCGCTGGCCTCGGGATGGAGCGGGTACGCGAGCACGAGCTGGAGCTGACGCGGAAGATGCTCGACGAGCTCCAGGGCGTGGAGGGTCTGCAGATCGTCGGCCCGCCGGAGGCGCAGCGCCGTGGCGGCTTGGTGTCCTTCACGATCGAGGGACTTCACCCGCATGACATCGCAGAGCTCGCCAACCGCGAGGGCGTCTGCATCCGCGCCGGGCACCACTGCGCGCAGCCGCTGATGCGGCGCCTCGGCGTCGGCGCGACAGCGCGCGCGAGCGTCGGCGTCTACAGTGAGCCGTGGGAGATCGAGGCGCTCGCCGCCGCCCTGCGCAAGGGACGGGAGGTGTTCGGCCTGTGAGCGACGACGACCTCTACCGCGAGCACATCCTCGAGCACTACAAGCGCCCCCACAACTTCGGCGAGCTCGATCCGCATGACCTGGAGGCCTTCGAGCAGAACCCGCTCTGCGGCGATGAGCTCGGCGTGCACATCCAGGTCAGTGACGGCCAGATCGCTGACCTGCGCTTCCACGGCCACGGCTGCGCGATCTCCCAGGCCGCGGCCTCGATCGCCTCCGAAGAGCTGAAGGGCATGCCGCTGGATCAGGCCGGCAGCCTCAGCGCCGACTGGATGATCGACCTGCTCGGCATCCCCATCTCCCCCACCCGCCGCAAGTGCGCCCTGCTGAACCTGAAGGTGATGCGCCGGGCGATCACGGGCGATGCCGGGTGGCCGACGGGGGCTGAGGGAGGCGCGAGGTAGGCGCCGGTGATCAAGACGGTGGACGCCAACCTCTGGCCAGCGTCGTTTGACCCACCTCGATGATGTAGCCGTCGGGGTCGCGGATGTAGCAGCGGATCTCAGTCTCGTGTTGCTTTGGCGGTGTCAGGAATTGGGCGCCCCGCGCGCTCCACTCGGTGTACACAGCTTGGATGTCCGCAACCCGGATGTTGAGGAAGCTGCTCACCCGATCTGGGTCGGGTTGGCGCTCGAGCGTGACGGTTGGCTTGTCGTCGGTAGGCCCTCCTCCAACGTTGATGATGATCCAACTGTTGGCGAGCGCGACGTACGTCACCTCGTCACCCGCCTCGCCGGAGATGACCGTCTTGCCGCCAAGCACGTCGGTGTAGAAGCGGCGGGAGCGCTCGACATCATCGGAAACGATGAAGTGTGCCACGACCATCTGCTCGTCGATCTTGCTCATCATGACCTCCGTTGTTGGAATTAACTCAATAGTCGCGCGATCAGTGTCCAGCGCTCTGGCCGCCGTCGATGTGCAAGATCTCGCCGGTCACGAAAGGCGCCGACTCGAGATAAAGGACTCCACCGACCACATCCTCGATCTCGCCCACCCGACCGATGGGGTGCAGAGCGCCCATCCCGGCGTAGGAGCTCACGTCGTGAGTCGGCGTCTTGATCACGCCCAAAGAGACGGCATTTACCCGTAGACCACGGGAGGCATACTCAATCGCAAGCGATTTGGTGACTGCAACCAGGCCCCCCTTGGTGAGGGCGGCCAGAGCAGCTGGCCTGCTGCTGTCAGCCTGCTCTGCAAGTGTCGTCGAAACATTGACCACGTGCCCACGGCCCTGGTCGAGCATGTGTTTGATCGTGCGTGTCGTGATGTGAAAGAAGCCCGCGAGGTTGACGGCGACCAGAGCGTTGAAGTCATCGAGGGTGCAGTCCGTGAAGGGCTTGCCAATGTAGATCCCGGCGTTGTTGATCAGGGTGTCGATCCGACCGAAGCACTCGATCGCCGCGTCCACGATGCGCTGCGCGGTATCAGGGTCGGCGATGTCGCCCTCGACGGCAACGACGCCAGAGTCCTCTGATGGCCCGACCGATCGAGCGGTCGCGATCACGGCATACCCGCGCTCACGGTATGCCTTCGTGAGGCCCGCACCGATCCCCTGCGAGGCGCCGGTGATGATCGCGACCTTCCCGTTGTCGGGCTCTGGCGGAGAGCTCATTCGACGAGGCAGGTCTCGCAGATCACGCTCGCGGCCTGGCGGCGGTAGACATTCCTGAGGCGAGGGTCCGGCAGCTGACCGCTCATGGTCATGCTGCTCATGTTGGCACCTGCAGGTCGGTTTCGGTTCCTGGCATCGACCCAGGCTTGACTTCCGCTCGGATGAGAGGAAAGTGTGTGCGAACTGATGGGAGGCCTGCGCTCGAAGAACGGCCGGGGTGACCAGGAAAGGGGCTCGTGCCAATTCACACGGCAAGCACGAGGAGCGAACGGGCCAGGCGGACGAGGACTGGCCGGACTGGTATCGCTCTACATGGTGCGCGAGCGCGCCGGTGAGGAGCTGCCGACATGAGCAGCGACTATGACGTGATCGTGCTCGGCGGCGGCTCGCCCGGCGAGCACTGTGCGAACGCATTGGCGGAGGGCGGTCTGCGGGTGGCGGTCGTGGAGCGTGAGCTCGTGGGAGGGGAGTGCTCCTACTGGGCTTGCATTCCCTCGAAGACGCTGCTGCGGCCGGGCGAGGCGGTCCACGGGGCCCGCGAGGCCGCCGCGACCGCGGAAGTGGATGTGCAGGCGGCGCTTGCCTGGCGTGACTTCATGGTCTCCGACTACTCCGACGCCGGCCAGGAGCGCTTCCTTGCCGATCGCGGCATCGAGCTGCTGCGCGGCAGCGGGCGGCTCGCCGGCCCTGGGGTCGTGGAGGTCGACGGTGTGCGCCACACCGCAGACCACGTCGTCCTCGCCAACGGTGCCGATCCGGTCGTGCCGCCCGTGCCGGGCTTGCGCGAGCTCGACGGCGTTTGGAGCAACCGCGAGGTGACCTCCATGAAGGCCGTTCCGCGCCGTCTGCTGATCCTCGGTGGCGGGCCGGTCGGCGTGGAGATGGCGCAGGCCGTTCGGCGCCTCGGCGGCGAGGTGACAGTGATCGACATGGCCGCGCATGTGCTCGGCCGGGAGCCCGCGCCGCTCGGCGAGGCGCTCGGCGAGGTTCTGCGCAGTGAGGGCATCGAGCTCGTCCTGTCCGCGAACGTGAGCGCCGCACGACGCGAAGGCGAGGACTACGTCGTCGAGATCGACGATGGACGCGAGTTGTGCGGCGAGAAGCTGCTCCTGGCCACCGGCCGGCGTCCGCGGGTGCTCGGGCTCGGCCTGGAGACCGTCGGCGTCGAGGCCGACGCACACGGAGTTCCGGTCGACGCACACCTGCGGGCGGCGGCGAACCTGTGGGCGATCGGCGACGTGAACGGCCAGTGGCCGCTTACTCATGTCGGCAAGTACGAGGGCGAAGTTGTCGCCGCGAACATCCTCGGCGAGCCGCGAAAGGTCAACTACGAGGCTGTTCCCCGGGTCGTATACACCGACCCGCAAGCCGCAGCGGTGGGCGCCTCCGCTGACCGTTCCAGCGCGATGGTCCCATTGTCGGAGGTGTCGAAGACCGCGACCTACACGCGCAAGTACGCCAACAGCAACGGCTTCCTGACCATACTCAGCGACGGCGAGCGACTGACGGGCGCCTACGCGCTCGGCCCCGAGGCCGGCGAGTGGATGCAGCAGGCGACGCTCGCGATCCGCGCCCACATCCCACTGGACGTCCTCACCGACACGATCCAGCCATTCCCGACGTTCTCAGAGATCTACGTCGCCGCGCTGAAGAAGCTCCGCGCCGAGATTCACTCGGGCTCCCCGGCGGCCGTACTCGAGCGCCACTGAGGCGGGGTCCAGTCCCCCTCTGGGTCCGTGGTTTGCCCCACCTCGATCAGATGACCGTCGGGATCGCGGATGTAGCAACGTATCTCGTACTTGTGCTGCTTCGGCGGCGTCAGGAATTGAGCACCACGAGCGCTCCATTCGGCGTAAACGGCCTCAATGTCCTTGACCCGGATATTGAGGAAGCTGCTGACGCGGTCGAGGTCGCGTGGCGTCTCCAGCGTGACCGCGGGCTTGTCGTCGGTCGGGCCTCCGCCCTGATTGATGACGATCCAGCTGTTGGCGAGCGCGACGTTGGTCGGTTCTCCGGAGCGTTCCAACGTGCCGCCGAGCACGTCGGTGTAAAAGTGCCGAGAACGCTCAACGTCGTCCGAGACGATGAAGTGGGTCAGCATAATTCCCTCTGTGGGCGGTCCTGCTTCGGCCATCTGCCACCTCCACTTGTTGGGACTCATACCCCCTGACGGGCGGGGTTTGCAGCCGACATGTGATGATCGGAGACTCTACCTCGTCAGTTTCGACCGGGAATGCAGCAGAGCTGCGCCCCGCCACTGGCGAGCAGGGCGCCGTCGATATCCCAAACTCGCCCGCTCACGCCCATCAGTCCGTGGGCCGCAACCGCACATTCCTGCTCGATCAGCAGCCACTCGCAGGCCGGGTTGAAGTGGTGCAGCCAGACGCTCGTGTCGAGGTTGGGCGCCAGATACTGCCAGGAGCGGTAGCGCTGATAGGCGGCGGGAAAGCCAAACGTGTCGAGCAGGATCAGCGAGCGCGCGGCGTCGAGATAGGGATCCTCAAAGCAGGCGACCGGCCGAAACCGCGTCCACTGGCGCAGCACCGGCGCCCTGGCGTCGTGCTCGTCCGCTGGCACATGACGCCGCTCGATGTTCTCCCAGAAACGAAAGGCCGGTTGGCCATCGCGGGGCACATACTCAAAAGGCTCCAGGTCCTGTGGCGCAGGCACAGCCGGCATGCGCGGATGCTGATGCTCGTAGCCGGGCGCGTCGGCCGCTGTCTTCACCAGCGCATGCAGCACCGCGCGGCCTCCCTGGCTCATCGAAACCGAGAGCGACTCCGCCCGCCGTCCATGCTTGAGCGCGAGCACCTCCAGCTCCACCGCGCCAAACGCCGGCGAGCTCAGGAAATGGCAGTAGAAGCTGCGCGGCCGGCCGATCTTGGCCACCTCACCCGCCGCACGCAGGCAGATCGCGGCGAGATAACCGCCGCTGGGACCCCAGATCTCCCACTGATCGGAAAGCGTCGCCGCATAGCGACCGGCCTCACCCTCGATCCGGGTGGCATCTCCAAGATCGGCGGACATCGGTGCGCACGTTAGCGAGCAGGCGACCGGCGAAGTACCGCCGCGCCCCCCCTCCCACCTCGCATCCATGACCACAGCCGGCGACCCGATACAATTCCTACCCCAGCACTAGGATTCGCAAGGCAACCGCAGCAAGGAGCCTCATGGCCACAGTCGACCGCACGAAGATCACCAAGCCAAGTCCGATCGTCGAGGACGATCAGGGGCAGCTGCGCGCCAAGCAAGGCATCTCCCGCCAGGTCGTTCAGGAGCTCTCGAAGATCAAGAAAGAGCCGAGCTGGATGGCCGAGAAGCGGCTGAAGTCGCTTGAGATCTTCGAACGCAAGCCGACTCCGACCTGGGGCGTGGACCTCTCCGGCCTCAACCTCGACGAGCTCGTGCTCTACTCGCCACCCACGGCCGGGCGCTTCAACAGCTGGGACGACGTTCCGGAGGAGATGAAGAAGACCTACGAGGACCTCGGCATCCCGCAAGCCGAGCGCGAGCACCTCGCCGGCGTCGTCGGCGTCTGGCGCCAGGAGCCCGTCTACGAGGGACTCAAGGAAGAGTACGCCAAGCTCGGAATCCTCTTCTGCTCGATGGACACGGCGATCAGTGAGTACCCGGAGCTGGTCCAGAAGTACTTCATGAACAAGTGCGTCCCCGCCCAGGACAACAAGTTCTCCGCCCTGCATGGCGCGGTCTGGTCGGGCGGCTCCTTCCTGTACGTGCCCAAGGGCGTGAAGGTCGATCTGCCGCTGCAGGCCTACTTCCGCATGGAGGGCGCCGGCGAGGGCACCTTCGAGCACACCCTGATCGTGGCCGACGAGGGCTCCGACGTCAACTACATCGAGGGCTGCACCGCCCAGACCTACTCGGTCAACTCGATGCACTCCGCCGTCGTTGAGATCTTCGTGCACGAGGGCGCCAAAGCCCGCTACACGACCGTCCAGAACTGGAGCAAGGACGTCTACAACCTGAACACCAAGCGCGCGGTCGTGGACGCCGAGGGCACGGTTGAGTGGGTCGGCGGCTCGATGGGCGCCAAGTACGTGATGCTCTACCCCGGCTCATACCTGATGGGCGAGCACGCCCGCGCCGATCACCTCAACGTCGGCGTCGCCTCCGGCGATGTCCACAAGGACACCGGCGCCAAGGTCGTGCACCTGGCGCCCAACACGACATCGAACATCCTCGCCAAGTCGATCTCCAAGGACGGGGGCGTGATGGGCTACCGAGGCCTCGTGAAGATGGGCCCGCACTCGCAGGGCTCGAAGGCCCGCGTCCAGTGCGACGGCCTGATGATGGACGGCCGCTCCCGCTCTGACACCTGGCCCGACATCCAGATCCAGAACCCGAATGTGACCGTCGCCCACGAGGCGACCGTCGGGCGCATCTCCGACGACCAGCTCTTCTACATGGGCTCACGCGGCTTCACCGAGGATGAGGCCGCGGCGATGATCGTCAACGGCTTCATCGAGCCGGTGACCAAGGAGCTGCCGATGGAGTACGCCGTCGAGCTCAACCGGCTGATTCAGTTGGAGATGGTCGGCTCGATAGGGTAGGCGCTCTGCGCGCCCCTGTAGACACGATCGCCGCGCCCCCGTTTCCGCCGCAGCTGCGGTGGATCAATGTGCCCGCAAAGCGCCTGCGGCTGGACCAGCTGGCCGACAAACCGTTCCTGGTTGAATTCTGGGATTTCTGCAGGCCCAACTCGATCAGGACGATGCCTTACGTCAAGGCGTGGCACGAGCGCTACTCCGATGATGGCAACGGCCTGCGGGTAATCGGCGTGCACTCCCCAGGCTTCGAAGCCTCGACGCCCCGAGAGGCAGTGATCGAGGCGGTGCAGCGGCTGGGGATCGAATACCCGGTGCTGATCGACAGCACGATGGAGACCTGGCGCGAGTACGAGAACCTTGGCTGGCCAGCGCGCTATCTCTTCGACGGCAAAGGCATGCTCTACGACTACCACTACGGCGAGGGCGCCTATGAGGAGACCGAGCTTGCGATCCAGGATCTGCTGGTGCCCGAAGCGCCGCGACCGCAGCCGCTTGCGCCGATCAGGCCGGAGGATGCTCCGGGAGCCGCGCTTGCTCCGCAGACAGAGGATCAGGACGGCCCCTACAGCGGCCCCTACGAGGCCGGCGGCGTATGGGCCGTGGTCACCGGCAAAGGCGTGTTGAGCGTCAATGGAGGCCCGCAGAAGGGCGGCAGCGAGCTGATCGTCGAGTACCCCGGCGCCTATCCCCTGATCGAGCACGAGTGCCATACCGCGGCCGTCGTCACGATCGAGGAGGGCGACGGCGTGCGGTGCCTGGCGACCTGCTTCACCCCTGGCGTGGCCTGAATCCCTCCGGTTGGGACGCTGCCTGCGTGACCACACGGGTATGCCGCGTGGTTTGACAACGTACCATCTGTCTGTCACGTTCGATCGTCAAGGAGCTTTCAGCCCAGGAAGGGCGTCGATTCCAACCGAAGGGCAATCGATGTCTTCAAAGCGATCATTGAGCATGGGCGCGATCCTCGTGGCGGCGTTGGCAAGCGTGGCACTGACATTGCCGTCGATTGCGGGTGCGCACTACTGGGTCGTGGAAGGAAAAACGCTTGCCGCTGGAAAAGCCAACGGCAAGGAAGTCGAATTGACGTCCAATTCGACGATCGTCTTCACGCTCGTCGTCCTCAAATACCAAGTCCAGTGCGAAACGCTTTCATACGCGAATCCCAGTAGCCATGCCGTCATCTGGAACGAAACAAAAGGCTCAGCCGTGGTGGGAAGGGATGAAGGCTTGCTCAACGCCACCAAATGCAGCGACTTGACGAAACCGAGCTGCAAAGTGGTGGAACCGATCTCGAACAACAACGGCAGCGAAATGTCCACGACTCTCGTGGAAGAAGCCAGCTCGAAAAAGATCTATGACATGTTCCTGCCCGAAGGCTGGGTGGAAGGCACGACAGCCCAATCCGAAAAAGAACTGCTGTTCTGGACCTTCGACGAGACTGGCTCCGGCTGCGTGACAGGCGTCCCAATCGAAGGCGACGGTCTTGCCGCCGAACTCTCAAACGAAGGCGAAGAACGCGAAACGCATACGATCATGATGCCTGGGAGATCGTCCAGGTGCCATCCAGTCGGCCCTCCGCCCGCGTCAGTGACGATGGCGAATGGCAATTCGATCAAACTGCACTTCAACGGGTCCGGCTCCGCCGCCGAAGAGTGCGGCGAAGGCACGGTACGGCTCGTCTCCAAAGAACACTGGTCAGTCAAATGATCCTCAACAGGTAGCGTTGTTCGCCATGGGTCGCGCGGGAAGACGCGGCCCATGGCGCAACACCGACGCTGCGCCGGACACCATCTGCGGAGACGGCGTCACACCAGGCTGGGAACCAGATCCGACTGCGAGGCGCCGGCAAGCAGCCTCATCACCTTCGGTGCGCAAGCGGGGTCGTCCTCGACCACAACGCAGGATCCAGGCCAGTAGGGATTATCGCTGTCTTCTTGGCCGAGGAAGCCAGCGCTGTAGGTCCACGAGCCGGTGTTGATCAGCCTCGCGCCTAGCCGGCCCCGCCACTCCCGCAGATCGTCCCCGGGCAGCGGGCCCGCCCGATGGGTGTGGCCAAATACCACGTGCGCATCGCCCAGCTGCAGGGCAGCAGCGACCTCGCCCATCGCAACCAGCGCAGTGCGTCGCAGCTCCGAAGCCGAGATGTTGGCCTGCAACGGACCGAGGCCGAGCCGGTTCAGGATCGCCACGGCCAGCGGGAAGCCGCGCCTGACCGCGCTGCTTCGCAGACCGGCGCCAAGCCCGGGCGCGAGCATGCTGCGGCGCATCTGAGCCACCGCACGCGAGCGGCTGCCACCATTTTCGGAGGCCGAGCCGGCCGAGGATCGACCGCGACCCGAGCTGCCGTGGAGCATCCGCCACATGCGCACAGTCGCGGTGCCGTTGAGCGCGGCCCTCGTCTGCCCTTGAGCCGCCACGGCATCGATCCAGGCGTAGATCGGAGCCGTCACAGCCTCGTAGTCATCCACGCCGGCAAGCGCGGTCTGGGGCCGACTGACCATCTTGCCCATCAACGAGACTGCGACGCGCTCCAATGTGGGGATGGCGATGTGTGCGTCGAGGTAGTGCCCGTGGATCGCGTAGACGTCCTCGCGAATCCAAAGCCCCGGGCAGGCGACCTCGACGCGCGCCGGGGCCGCCCATTCGGCGAGCCGTGCGGCCATCGGCGAAGCCTGATCGGGCGCGATCCGCTGCTCCAGGCCAAGCGGGGCCGGATCCTGATCTTCGCTTCGCCGCTGGGAGAAGCCGTCGATCAGCGCGTGGTCGTGGTTTCCATAGACGATCACGATCTCCCTGTCTGCCATCCTCTCCCCCAGCGACCGCAAGAATGGCCGCGCCGCATGCAGAGCCACATGCGGCGGGCCATGGCGCAGCTCGAGCACGTCGCCGAGCAGCACAAGCCTCTGCACATCGGAGAGCGCTGCCAGCAGCGCCTCCTGGGCGTGGCGCGTCCGCAGCACGTCGGCGCGCGAAGCGCTGCCGAAGTGCAGGTCAGAGACGATCAGCGTTCTCATCGCCGGTGCAGGCCGACGCCGGAGATCGCTGCGACGCCCACCACGCTCAGGCGGCGGCGAGCGCTTCGCGAATCTGCTTGGGCAGCATGAAGCGCACGTCCTCGCGGACCACGTCGACCTCGGAGATGTCGCTCACGCCTCGGTCACGGAAGAGCTGGACGAGATCCTGAACGAGGTGCTCGGGCGCGCTCGCCCCCGAGGAGATGCCGACCACGCGCTTGCCCTGCAGCCACTCCTCGTGCACCTGCCCGGCGTTGTCGATCAGGTACGCCTCGGTGCCGCAGTCGTTTGCCACCTCGACCAGGCGCACGGAGTTGGAGGAGTTGCGTGAGCCGATCACGAGCATCAGGTCGCATTCGCCGGCCATCTGGCGCACCGCGGCCTGCCGATTGGTGGTCGCGTAGCAGATGTCATCCGTTTTAGGCCCTGTGATGTTCGGGAACCGATCCTTCAGCGCAGCGATGATCGAAGCGGTTTCCCCGACAGACAGAGTCGTCTGCGTGATGAACGCCACCCGGTTTGGATCGGGAACCTCGAGCTCCGCAACGTCCTGCTCGCTCTCGACCAGCACGATCTGATCGGGCGCCTCGCCCATCGTGCCTTCGACCTCCTCGTGGCCACCGTGGCCGACGAGCACGATCGTGTATCCCTGCTCGGCGAACTTGCGCGCCTCGACGTGGACCTTCGTGACCAGCGGACACGTGGCATCGATCGTCTGCAGCTCGCGCTGCGCGGCGTTTGCACGCACGCTGGGCGCCACGCCGTGGGCGGAGAAGACGGTGTTCGCCCCATGCGGGATCTCGGTCTCCTCCTCGACGAAGATCGCGCCCTTCTGGCGCAGCTCTTCCACGACGTGCTTGTTGTGGACGATCTCCTTGCGCACGTAGACAGGCGCGCCGTAGAGCGCAAGCGCGCGTTCGACGGTCTGCACCGCCCTGTCGACGCCGGCGCAGTAGCCGCGGGGGGCGGCGAGCAGCAGCTTTTGCACGGTGCCCGTCACTGCACCCATTGTACGGCTCCTTTGTACGCTTGAGTGCATGCCTCAACGGCATCTCGACAGGCTGACCGCAATCGACGCCTCCTTCCTGCATCAGGAGGGCCCCGACTCGCACATGCACGTGGGCGGGCTGACGATCATCGAAGGCCCGCCACCACCGGTCGAGGATCTGCTCGAACAGATCCGCCAGCGGCTGCATCTGGTGCCCCGCTACAGGCAGAAGCTCGCGCACACGGCGCTGGACAGCGGCCGGCCGGTGTGGGTGGATGACCCCAACTTCAACCCGGAGTACCACGTGCGCCACACCGCGCTGCCTGCGCCAGGGGAGTGGCAGCAGCTGCGCGAGCTGACAGCGCGGATCTTCTCGCAGGCCCTGGACCGCAGCAAGCCGCTGTGGGAGATGTGGCTGATCGAGGGGCTGCACGACGGCCGCTTCGCGCTGATCTCCAAGAACCATCACGCCCTGATCGATGGCATCTCAGGCATCGATCTGGCGACTGTGCTGTTCGACCTTTCCCCTGAGCCGCCCCCGATCAAGCATTCCGGGCGCCCCTGGCAGCCGCATGCGGAGCCGAGCACCACGGAGCTGGTGGCGATCGGCGCCCGCGGCGCGGTGCGCGCCGCGGGCGAGGTCGTGGGTGGCACGCTCGACGCGCTCACACACCCCGACCATGCGATCTCCCGCGGCCGCGAAGCGGCTGAGGGCATCGGCGAGCTGATCTGGGCGGCTCTGAACCCCGCACCGAGCACCCCGTTCAACGTGCCGATCGGCCCCCACCGCCGCGTTGTCGGGGTGACCGCGAGACTCGAGGACTTCAAGCTCGTCAAGAACGCCTTCGGCGGCACCGTCAACGACGTCGTGCTCTCAGTGGTGACGGGCGCGCTGCGCTCTTTTTTGATCTCGCGCGGATACCGGACCGAGGGTTTGGAGCTACGGGCGCTGGTGCCGGTGTCGGTCAGAGCCGCCGACGAGCGCGGCCACCTCGGCAACAGGATCGCCGCGATGCGAGGGCCGCTGCCCGTCTACATCGCCGACCCGGTGGAGCGCCTGCGCTTCGTCAGCCAGGCGATGGCGGGCCTGAAGGAGAGCAAGCAGGCGCTCGGAGCCGAAATGATCGCCAACGTCCAGAACTTCGCGCCGCCGACGATCCTCGCGCAGGCCTCGCGGCTGAACTTCTCCACGCGCCTGTTCAACCTGATCGTGACAAACGTGCCGGGCCCTCAGTTCCCGCTCTACGTGCTCGGCCGCGAGATGCTGCACGCCTACCCGATCGCCTTCCTGCCCGAGAACCACGCGCTCGCCGTGGCGATCATGTCCTACAACGGCGAGATGAACTTCGGCCTGCTGGGCGACTTCGACGCGCTCCCGGACATCGACTCGATCGGCGAGCACATCTCGCTGGAGCTATCGGCGCTGCTGGCGCTCGCCGCCGAGGCGAGCGTGGCGGCAGTGTCCGCTTAGAGTAGGCGGCTCCTAGAACCCGAGCGCGAACTTCGCGTCCTCGGTCATCTTCTCAGGCGACCATGCAGGCGTGAAGACCATCTTGCATTCGACGCTTTCCACGCCTTCGAGCTCGCCGACGAACTCTTCCATCTGTTCGGTGACGTGCGGGCCGATCGGGCAGGCCGGGGTCGTCAGCGTGAAGGTGACCTCCACGTCTCCCCCATCGACCTCGACGCCGTAGATGAGTCCCAGCTCGACGAAGTCCAGGCCAAGCTCGGGGTCGATCACATTGGATAGCGCCTCCATCACGTCATCGACGGTGACGGCGGGCTGCTCCTGCTCAAGCTCCTCAGACATGGCCCTCAGTGTATCCGGGCGCCGGCGGTACGCCGCTCTTTCTCCTCAAGGACTAGAGGGCCGCTGACCAAGCAGGACCAGGACGCAGGGAGCGTGGCGTACTCCGTACGCGAGCGAGCGAGGACGCCGTCATGCGCCGGTCAGCGGTTCTCTAGCGGTCAGCGGTTCTCTAGTTGTCATTGCCGAGGCGGTCCCACATGTAAAGCTCGACGCACTCGGTGGCGAGCTCCACAAGCCGTGGGCGCGACAGGCGGGGAAGCACGGTGTCGAGCGCGTGCTCCTCGGCCACGCCTGCGTCCATCGCCTCCTCGCCGTTGAAGCCAGCGGCGATCTTCAGTGCCTCGCGGCGGTTCTCGCCGAGACTCGGGAATACGCCTACGAGGAACTCCGTGTTGGGCACGGGATGGCCTACGTCCAGAGAGGCGTGCCAGGCGGCCAGCAGGTGCAGATCGTCCTCGCCGAGGTTTGCGATCGCCTTGGCGTAGTGGAGTCCGAGCTCCTGCTCGGGGATGTCGTCCACCCAGGAGCGGACAACCTCACCGAGCAGCTGCCGGCGTGCCTCGCGACCGATCGACTCGGCTATGACCCTGATGGCATTTTGGGGCTCTATGAAGCAGAGCGGCATGACGACTCCCTCGCTGCTTGGCGCGGATGTAGCTTTGAACCGTCGGTCTGCACAGACTCTAAGCGGCGCGGTGGACGGCACTTTTCGCCGTCGCGACCCCGCTGGAGGCCGAGTGCTAAAGGCCGAGTGCGAACTCGGTATGCGAGGCGGCATCCAGGTCGGACACCTCCTCCGAGAAGCCAAGGGTGGCGCGCTGAGAGCCATGCCAATTGAAGAGCGCCAGGTCGAGAGCGGCCAATGGCACGCCTGCCGCTTCTGCAAGCAGCTTCGCCCGCCGCTCGAGCAGCAGCGGGTCCCCGATGCCAAACACACGCTTTGCAGCAGCCAGCACCTGATCCCCCCCATCGGCCTTGTCGGCGCCTGTTGCACGACCCGAGACAGCAGCCGCCAAGTGCAGCGAATCGGCGCTCATCTCGTACAGGCCGAGGGTGCCGATGATCACCAGCAGCTCGTAGCGTCCGTAGCGCGGGAAGCCGGGCAGAGAGAGTCGCTCGAAGACGCGCTGGAACCGGCGCTCGGGGCTCCAGGAGTCCTCTCCGTCGAGGGCGCTGCGCTGGGACCCCGCTCGCTGCGCCCACGCCAGATATGCGCGCAACGCAGCCGTGCCGCGCCCCGGCTCGTGGCAGGTCCGCGGCCCGAGCGGCAGCGCATCGAGATCCTCGTCGCTGGCGGTCGGCGCCTGATCCAGCGAAGGCGCGATGGAGATCCCCGCGAAGGGCTCATCGCCATCCAGTGGGCAGAGATAGGCGATCAGAAAGCAGAGCCAGCTAGCCTGCTCCAACTCGCCACCGCGGCCAAGCTCCGCCGCCAACGCGTAGGCGCCGGGCGGCTGCTGCGCAAGCGCCCGCAGCCGCCCGGCCGCAAAGCCGATCTCCTGCGCGAGATGGCGCGCATCCAGCGAGGAGCGCAAGCCCGGTACCAGCTCGCACTCGTACCCGTCGTCGACCCCACGCCGGCGCCCATCGACGTACACCTTCACGTCGGTGGCGCGCAGGCGTTTCGCGCCACTGCGGCTCGCAGCACCGGGCGCAGTGGAGCGTCGCTGCGCGCCACCACCACGCGACGTGCTTCCCCCACGGCGCTCCTGCGAGTGACCTGGCAACGTCTTGCTGCAGATCGGGCACCGCTCGATGAACCTGTTGTGGCGACAGAAGGTGGGCATCAGGCGGCGGCGCCAACCAGCGGCGCAATCGGCAGCGGATAGCCCTGGCGCCGCGCGCGCTCCGCGCCGGCCTTCGCCTCGTCGGCCAGCTCCACCATGTGGTTTGAGAAGTCGACCTGAATCGTGTGGCGCTTGGAGGGCAGGTAGCGGCGACGCTGGTGGGCGATCATCGCATCCATGTCCCGACGCATCTGTGACCCGTCCGGCAGCGCGTAGGCGCCAAGCAGATGGTCGGCGACGATTTGGCTCTGCGCCTCGGCAATCGGCATGATCGCGCCCCAAGGCTGCACGAACCCGATGAAGTACAGCCCGGCCGGTGCGACCGGGAAGATCCGCTTGTAGAGGACGAGCTCGTTCTCGGCAACGTCGATCAGCCCATCGTCGAAGAACGGGAAGCTGATCTTGTAGCCGGTGCAGTAGACGATCATGTCGGCCTGCTCCTGTGTGCCATCGCTGTAGCGGACCGTCTCGCCGTCCAGCTCGGAGATCTCCGGCCTGACCTCGATCGCTCCGTGCGCGAGCCGGTCGAGAATGCGTGAGGAGACGGTGGGGTGGGTCTGTCCGAGCCGGTGGTCTGGCAGCGGGAGGCCGTAGCGGTCCATCGGGCCGACGGTGAGCCTCAGCACCGGCTGCAGGCCGCGCAGCATCCAGGTGAACGGCATCCGAGTGGGTCGCACACCGGCATCCAGCGGCTTGCCGAGAATGTACTTGGGCACGACGTGGACGCCTTTACGGGCCACCAGCCGCGTCGATGCGGCGTGATAGGAGGCGTCGACGGCAATGTCCATCGCGGAGTTGCCCATCCCCACCACGACCACGCGACGACCGCCCAACTGCGATGGATCGGTGTAGTGGTGGGAGTGCATTGACTCCCCGGAGAACTGCCCCGGGATCGGCGGTTCGGGCCAGCGCGGATCCCAGTGGTGGCCGTTTGCGACGATCAGCGCGTCATACAGACGCTGCTCTCCGTCATCAAGGGTGATCTGCCAAAGACCATCGTCGGTGCGCCGCGCCCGCTCCACGCCTCGCTCGAAGCTGATCTTCTCCCGCAGACCGAAGTGATCCACGTACTCGTCGAAATAACGCGCGATCTGGTCGTGCCGCGGAAAGTCCGGATAGGAGCTTGGCATCGGCAGATCGGCGTACTCCATCCGCTCGCGCGAGGTGTTGATGTGCAGCGTGGAATAGGAGGAGGACATCCCGTTGCGGTTGCCGAGCACCCAGTTGCCACCGACGCGATCGGACTTCTCAAAGCAGTCGAAGGGCAGGCCGCGGTCGTGCAGCGCCTTGACCGCCGTTATGCCCGAGGAGCCGGCGCCGATCACGCATGCCCGCGGAAGGTCCATCAGCCGGCAGAGATCCCAGGGCCGACGTGCTGTGGCGGACCATCGGGGCCTTCGTCGGCATCGGCGTGGCCGGCCAGTCCGTCGTCGGCAGGCCCAGCCGCACCGCCGGCGCCTAGTCCGCAGAGATAGCGATCGACCATCCGCGCGCACTGGCGTCCCTCGTTGATCGCCCACACGATCAGCGACTGGCCGCGACGTGCATCGCCGGCCGCGAAGACACCGTCCACCGAGGTCGTGTAAGGCTTGATGGCCTTCACGTTGCTGCGCTGGTCGCGTTCCACGCCCAGCTGCTCCAGCAGGTGCTGGTCGGGGCCCAGGAAGCCCATTGCGAGCAGCACCAGCTGCGCCGGCAGCTCGCGCTCGGTGCCGGGGACGGGGGCAAACGGTGGAGCGTCCTGTGCGGCAGCGATCCGCATCGTTCCGACCTCTCCGGCTGGCCCCGGCAGGAAGCTGGTTGTCGCCGCCGAGTAGTCCTGCTCGCCTAGACCCGCCTGCAGCGCCTCTTCCATCGCGTAGCTGCGCCTGTACTTCAACGGCCACATCGGCCAGGGGGTGCGGTCATCCGGACGGTGCTCCGGCGGCATCGGCAGCAACTCGAGCTGGACGATCGATGCGGCGCCCTCGCGCAGCGAGTTGCCCACGCAATCGGCGCCGGTGTCCCCTCCGCCGATCACCACGACGTGCTTGCCCGCGGCGGTTATCTGCGGCAGGCCCTGCGGGGCCGGGACGGTGGGCTGCGGGCCATGCTGCCCAGCAACGAAGCGGTTGCGCTGGTAGAGATAGTCCATCGCGAAGTGAACGCCGAGCAGCTCGCGTCCCGGCACGGGCAGATCGCGCGGCACGCGCGCGCCGGTGGCCAGCACGATCGCATCGAAGCGCTCGCGCAACTCCTGCACGTCGATGTCGCGTCCCACCTCAACGCCACAGCGCAGCTCCACGCCCTCCTCGACCAGCTGGCGCACGCGCCGCTCCACGATCTGCTTCTCAATCTTGAAGTCGGGCACTCCGAAGCGCACCAGCCCACCGGCCGCCTCGTCGCGCTCGAACAGCACGACTGCGTGGCCGGCGCGGCGCAGCTGCTGAGCGGCTGCCATGCCGGCCGGTCCGGAGCCGACGACGGCTACGCTGCGGCCGGTCTCCTTGCGCGGCGGCTGCGGGCTCACCCACCCTTCCGTGAAGGCGCGATCGATGATCGCGTGCTCGATCTGCTTGATCGCGACCGACTCGCCCTCGCGGATCTCCAGCACGCAGGCGGCCTCGCAGGGCGCGGGACAGAGGCGCCCGGTGAAGTCGGGGAAGTTGTTGGTGGCGTGAAGCTGGTCGATCGCCTCCCGCCAGCGCCCGCGATAGACCAGGTCGTTCCAGTCCGGAATCAGGTTGCCCAGCGGACAGCCGTTATGGCAGAAGGGGACGCCACATTCCATGCAGCGCGCGCCCTGGTCGCGCAGCTCGCCTTCGGGGCGCTCCTGCACGAACTCCTTGTAGTCGTGGAGCCGCTGCTCGGGATCGCGGTAGAGGATGCCGTGCCGCTCGATCTGCAGGAAGCCGCCGACCTTGCCCATCAGGGACGCTCCTGCTCGGCCTCGCCCAGGCTCACAGGGACGCTGCCGCTCACCCCAAGCGAGTGCGCGGAGGTCCCGCCGTTGTTCGGAGCGTGGGCAGCCGCCTGGGCTGCCACGTCGCGCCGGGCCCGTTCGGCCAGCACCCGCTTGTAGTCGTGCGGCATCACCTTCACGAAGGCGCCCTCGGGGATCAGCTGCTCCCACTGAGCCAGTATGCGGGCGGCCACGGGCGAGCCCGTGCGCTGCCGGTGCTCCTCGATCAGCTCCCGCAACTCCTGCGCGTCCGCCTCCGCAAGCGCTTCAAAGCCGACCATCCCCAAGTTGCAGCGGTCCTTGAAGGTCCCGTCCTGGTCGAGCACGTAGGCGACGCCGCCGCTCATGCCGGCGGCGAAGTTGAGGCCCGTGCGGCCGAGCACCACGACCCGGCCACCGGTCATGTACTCGCAGCCGTGATCGCCGACGCCCTCGACGACCGCGCTGGCTCCGGAGTTGCGCACGCCGAAGCGCTCACCCGCCAGGCCGCGGAAGAAGGCTCTGCCGCCGGTCGCGCCGTAGAGCACGGTGTTTCCGACGATCACGTTCTCCTCGGCGATGAACGACTCGTCCATGCCCTCGCGGGGCCGCACAGCCAGCACGCCACCAGAGAGTCCCTTGCCCGCGTAGTCGTTGGCGTCCCCGGCGAGCGTGAAGCTCACGCCCGGCGCAAGCCAGCCACCGAAGGTCTGGCCCGCGGAGCCCTCGAAGTCCACCACGATCGTGTCGCTTGGCAGCCCCTGCGCGCCGTGGCCACGAGCGACGTGGCTTGAGAGGATGCCGCCCACGCAGCGGTTGAGGTTGCGGATCGGCGTCTGGATGCGCACCGGCTCGCCACGCTCGATCGCGGGCTGAGCTTGCTGCACGAGCTCCCAATCCAGGGCGTCCTTGAGCACCGCCGGGGGCGGTTCGATCCGCCGCCGCGGCGCATCGCTGGGCAGCTCGACGTGCTTGAGGATGTGAGTGAGGTCGACGCCGCGCGCCTTCCAGTGCTCGATCGCCTCGCGCGCCTGCAGCAGGTCCACACGCCCTGTGGCTTCATCCAAAGACCTCAGCCCGAGCGAGGCGAGGATCTCGCGCACTTCCTGCGCCACGAAGAAGAAGAAGTTGATGACGTGCTCAGGGGTGCCCTTGTAGCGCTTGCGCAGCTCCGGATCCTGAGTGGCGATCCCCACCGGGCAGGTATTGAGGTGGCAGGCACGCATCATGATGCAGCCGGTCGCGATCAGCGGCGCGGTGGAGAAACCCATCTCATCCGCGCCGAGCATCGCAGCGATCACGACGTCGCGGCCGGTCTTGATCTGACCGTCGGTCTGCACCACGATCCGCGAGCGCAGGTCGTTCAGCACCAGCGTCTGCTGGGTCTCGGCCAGGCCGATCTCCCACGGCACCCCAGCCGCCTGGATCGAGGACAGCGGCGAGGCGCCGGTGCCGCCGTCGTGACCTGAGATCAGCACGCGGTCCGCGTTGGCCTTGCTGACGCCCGCGGCAATAGTGCCCACGCCAACCTCGGAGACGAGCTTGACCGAGACCTGCGCGGTCGGGTTTGAGCAGCGCAGGTCGTAGATCAGCTGCTTGAGATCCTCGATCGAGTAGATGTCGTGGTGCGGCGGCGGGGAGATCAGACCCACGCCGGGCGTGGTGTGCCTGATCGAGCCGATGTACTCGTCGACCTTGTGGCCAGGCAGCTGGCCGCCCTCGCCGGGCTTTGCGCCCTGGGCCATCTTGATCTGCAGCTCATCCGCGTTGACCAGGTAGTGGATCGTCACGCCGAAGCGCCCGGAGGCGACCTGCTTGATCGCCGAGCGGCGCCTGTCGCCATTGGGATCGGGCGTGAAGCGCGAGGGGTCCTCGCCGCCCTCGCCCGTGTTGGAGCGCCCGCCGAGCCGGTTCATCGCGATCGCTAGCGTCTCGTGCGCCTCGCGGGAGATCGAGCCGAGGCTCATCGCGCCGGTGCAGAAGCGGCGCACGATCTCCTCTGCGGGCTCGACCTGCTCCAGCGGAATCGGCCCCCTGCCCCGCTCGGGCTCGCGGAACGTCAGCAGGCCGCGCAGCGTCGCCTTGGCCGCCGCGTCGTCGTTGACCGCCCTGGCGTACTCCTGATACTTGGCGTAGGCGTCGCTGGCGCGGATCGCGTCAAGCGCCTGCGGGTCGCCCGCAAGCGCCTTGGGCACCTCTCCGTTGGCCGAGCGCACCGCGTGCTGCATCAGCGCGATCGTCTCGGGGTTCCACATGTGGTGCTCGCCGTCGCGCCGCCAGGCGTAGATGCCACCCACCGGCAGCAGGTCGTCGTGCGGCGCCGGATAGGCGCGCGCATGGCGCTCCAGCGCCTCCTGCGCGAGCACCTCGATGCCCACTCCGCCGATGCGGGAGGCGGTGCCGGTGAAGTGCCTGTCGATCAGGGCGCGCTCCAGACCGACCGCCTCGAAGATCTGCGCCCCGCAGTAGGACTGGATCGTCGAGATGCCCATCTTGGAGATCGTCTTCAGCAGCCCCTTCCCGATCGCCTTGACGACGTTGGCCGCCGCCAGCTTGGGGTTCAGCTCGCCGCCGTCGATCGCCTTGATCTTGCCTTCAAAGACAAGCGCGTCAAGGCTCTCCAGCATCAGATAGGGGTTGATCGCGCTGGCGCCGTAGCCGATCAGCGTGGCGAAGTGGTGCACCTCGCGCGGCTCGCCGGACTCCAGGATGATTCCGGCACGCAGGCGTGTGCCCTCCCGCACGAGATGGTGGTGGACCGCAGCGACAGCCAGCAGCGAGGGGACCGGCACGCGGTTTGGCCCGATCAGCCGGTCGGAGAGCACGATGATGTTCACGCCTTCGGCGATCGCCTCATGCGCTTCGTTGCAGATCCGCGCGATCGCCTTCTCCATCCCCTGCGCACCCTGGCCTGCAGGCTCCTCACCGGCCCACCACGTGATGTCGATCGTGCGCGCGGCGAAGACCTCGTGGGAGACGTGGCGCAGCGTCTCCAGCTCCCGGTTGAGCAGGATCGGCTGCTCCAGCACGAGCTGGTGGGCGTGCTCGGGCGTCTGCGCGAACAGGTTGAGCTCAGTGCCGAGCGTCGTTGAGAGGCTCATCACGATTTCCTCGCGGATCGGGTCGATCGGCGGGTTTGTCACCTGCGCGAAGAGCTGCTTGAAGTAGGAGAACAGCGGCGGTGCCTGGTCGGAGAGCACCGCCAGCGAGAGGTCGTTGCCCATCGAGCCGACCGGCTCGGCGGCCTCCCTGGCCATCGGCTCAAGCAGCACGCGCAGATCCTCCTGGGTGTAGCCGAAGGCGCGCTGGCGAGAGGTCAGCTTCTGGTCTGAGATCGTCACCTGGTCAGAGGGCGCAAGCTCCGTGAAGGGCACCGCACAGCGCGCATACCACTCTCCATATGGCTTCTGGGTGGCGATCTGATGCTTGATCTCGCCGTCCTGCATGATCCTGCCCTGCTGCAGGTCGACGAAGAAGAGCTTGCCCGGCTGCAGGCGACCGAAGCGAACGATCTCCGATGGCGCCAGGTCGAGCAGGCCGGACTCCGAGCCGAGCACGACGTGCCCATCCTTGGTCAGCACCCAGCGGCCCGGGCGCAGGCCATTGCGGTCCAGCGTGGCACCGATCACCCGCCCGTCGGTGAAGGCCACGGCCGCAGGGCCGTCCCAGGGCTCCATCAGGCACGAGTGGTAGGCGTAGAAGCCCTTCAGCTCCGGCGGCAGATCGTCGCGTCCGCGGTAGGCCTCCGGGATCATCATCATCGCAGCGTGAGGCAGTGAGCGGCCTGCGAGCATCAACAGCTCGATCACGTTGTCGAAGGTCGCCGAGTCCGAGTTGCCCGGCGCCACGACCGGCAGGATCTTCTTCAGGTCCTCGCCGAAGAGCTCGCTTTGCAGCTCGCTCTCGCGGGCGCGCATCCAGTTGATGTTGCCCATCAGGGTGTTGATCTCGCCGTTGTGGCAGATCACCCGGTATGGATGGGCCAGCTCCCAACTGGGGAAGGTGTTGGTCGAGAAGCGGGAGTGCACCAGGGCGAGCGAGCTCTTGCAACGCTCATCGCCGAGGTCCGGGTAGAAGCTGGCCAGCTGGAAGCTGATCAGCATCCCCTTGTAGTTGATCGTGCGCGAGGAGCTCGAGGCGACGTAGAGTCCATCCCCCTGCTCTGAGAGCTCGCAGATGCGGCGGATCACGTAGAGCTTGCGCTCGAATGCGTCCTGGTCATGCGCCTCCCGCGCGCCCGCGCCGACGAACAGCTGGCGGATCTGCGGCCGCGCGCGGCCCGCGACCTGGCCGGCATGGTCTGGATCCACGGGAACGTCGCGCCAACCGATCACGCGCTGGCCCTCTGCGCGAACCGTCTGCTCCAGCAGAGCCTCAAGGCGCGCGCGCGAGGGCGCGTCCCTCGGCAGGAAGCACATCATCACGCCGTAGCTGCCGACCGGCGGCAACTCGAAGTCGACTACCGCCCGCAACAGCTCGTCGGGCATCTGCATGAGGATGCCCGCGCCATCGCCCGTGCGGGGATCGGCCCCTGCCGCGCCGCGGTGCTCGAGGTTCTCAAGCGCCGCGATCGCCATCGCAACCACCTCGTGGGTCGCCTTGTTGTCCAGGCGGGCGACCATGCCGACGCCACACGCGTCGTGCTCGAAGCGAGGGTCGTAAAGTCCGACGGCCGTCGGCGGCTGCATGTTCTTGGAGTTCATTGCGGTGCTCCCTGGCGGCTTGCTGCGCACGAGGGCTTCGGAGGTACGCCAGTACGTCAAGCTGACCGTGTGCTGACACGGGCAGGCGTCGACCCCAGGCGGAGCCTGAAAGCCTAGCAGTGCACGGGGCTCGCGAAGCGGATATCGCGCATGCCCGGCGACTGGACGAAGATCGCAGGCGCAGGGGGTCCCACTCGCGTATCCTGGCAGCTAGATGGGACCGGGACGCGGACCCGGCAGGACTCCAGGATCGGCGCCAAGCCGCCGCGGGAGCCCTTCCAGCCGTTGCCCAGAGGTCGGCTTCCACGTGTGAAAACCCCTCATCCGGGGGACCATGATCACCAGGGCAACGCCATGTCCCCAACTGCACAGGCAATAAACGTCGAAACACACGACATCGAGCTCGCCCTGCCGGCGCGAGCCGAGAACGTGGCGATCGTGCGCCACGCCTTCGGCGCGCTCGCAGAGGCATACGAGCTCACCGAGCAGATGCTCTCCGATCTGCGACTTGCTGTCACCGAGGCGTGCACCAACGTAGTGCTTCATGCCTATCCGGAAGATGTTGAGGGCCCGCTGGAAGTGAGGGCAAGCATCGCCGAGGATCAGCTGACGGTGGTCGTCCGCGACCACGGCAGAGGGATCACCCCGCGCCCTGACAGCCCCGGCCTCGGGCTGGGGCTGCCGCTGATCGCCTCGCTCGCGGACACGGTCCAGTTGGGCCGTGACGAGGCCGGTCACACGGAGGTGAGGATGGGCTTCTCACTGCGCCGCCTCGGCGAGTCGCCCTCCGGGGGCCAGGAGTGAGCGAGTTCGGTGCTGGCGAGAGAGAGATCGACTCCTCCGCCGCCAACTCCGCGTTCCTGCGCGTGGCTGCAGGAACGTTGGCGGGCCCGCTGCTGACCCGGGTGGTGGGGATGATGCTCGCCCGCGCCGAATGTCCGGTCGACCGACTCGATGACGCGATGCTGATCTGCGACGCGCTGGGAGCGCACGCCTGTGCGCAGAGCGCCGATGGTCACATCGAGTTCACTGTTCACACCCGCAGCGGCAGCATGGAGCTGCGGGTCGGTGCGCTGGCGGCGGGCGGTGCGCAACGGCTGATCCAGACGACCTCGCTTCCGGGCGTAGGAGCCGTGCTGGAGCCGATCGCCGACCAGGTACGCGTGGAGAAGTCCGTGACAGGGCCCGGCGAGGAACTGGTCCTGGATCTCGGCTTCGGCCGACGCGCCTCCCAGGCCTCACCCAACGGCAATCGCAGCGCCGGCGGCGAGCCCGCTGCGGGCGGGCCAGCCGATCAGTCCTTGCCCGATTGAGCGCCCTCGTCCTCCAGGCCCGCGCGCAGCCGACTGAGCGCCTGCCTGATCAGCCGTGAGACTTGCATCTGGGAGACGCCGATGCGCACGCCGATCTCCGCTTGCGTCAAGCCCTCCGTGAAGCGCAGGCGCAGAACCAGGCGCTCCCGCGCCGATATGCGGGCAAGCAGTGGCTCCAGCGTGGCACGATCCTCCGCGCGCTCGAAACCGCTCTCGTTGCTTCCCAGCGAATCGGCCAGGGTCTCCCCCGATTCCTCGTCCTGGCGAGCTCCGCGCGGTGCATCCAGCGATCCGGCGTGGTAGGCGCCGGCGGCCTCCATCGCGTCCAGGACACGCTCCTCGCTGGCACCCACGGCTTGCGCAATCTCGCTGACCGCAGGCGATCTGCCGGTGTCCGCCGAGAGCGCGCTCACAACCTGGTCGATCCGCAGCGCGAGCTCCTGCAGATCGCGCGGCACCCGCACCGACCAGGTGCGATCACGGAAATGGCGCTTGAGCTCGCCGAGGATGGTGGGGACGGCGTAGCTCGAGAACAGGATCTCGCGCCCAGCATCGAAGCGGTCGACAGCCTTGATCAATCCCAGCGAGGCGACCTGCACGAGGTCGTCCATCGGCTCCTCGGTGCGCTGGTAGCGCCTTGCAAGCCTGCGCGCCAGCGGCAGGTAGCGCTCGATCAGCGCCTCACGTGCACGCTGGTCGTCATCTGCGTGCATGCGCGCAAACAGCGCGGCATCCGGGGGGCCCTCGCTCTGGTGGGCCGCCGGCGCACGATCGCCGTGCGGGAAATGGCTAAGCCCCTCTCGTGAATCGGACGTCATCCCGCTCCTATCCATTGCCTCAGGCGCCCTCTCAAGTCGGGAAGCGAGGGCACCGACAAGAGGGTCGCAGATATCGAGCCGGCGCTAGTTGTTGCGCCCGCCGATGCCAGTATGCGATGGGCGCTCGCCAAGCGTCGCGCTCTGCGGCCAAGAACAGAGCCCGCCGCGGCCCGGACAGCTGCCGCACAGCCGTCTGTGCGGCGCGTCGCTGACGGCAAAGCCCCGCTCGCGCGCCGCCCGCACACGATCGCGCAGCCTCGCTTCCAGGTCATCGAGCTGGCTTGCCGCAAACCGCGCCGCGACCGGCTCCTGTGGCCGATGCAGATACCAGTGCACGACCTCGACAGTGGCGGCGCCGTCGCGCAAGGCCGCAAGCGCGTATGTCTGACGCTGCAGCTCGTAGTCGTCTGCGACCAGCGCCTGGATGTCCTGGTCTTGAGAGACCGTGCCGGTCTTGTAGTCGATCACGAGACAAGCGCCGTCAGGCTCGGTCGCGATCGCATCGAAGACCCCCGTGATTGACGTCTCGTCGTCGCTCAGCGCAAAGCAGAAGGGCTGCTCGGTGCGCACCGAGCGGGCGCGCGCGAGCCTGCGCCCAAGCGGCGTCTCGCGCAGGCCGTCCAACATGCTCGCGATCTCCCGGCACGCGCTCGCATCGACTTGCACACCCATCTGCGCAGCCGCCGCCAACACCTCCTCGCGCCCCGGGTCACGAGCGTTGCTGAAGTCGAGCCGCTCCATCATGCGGTGTGTGATCTCGCCGACCGTGCGGGCGCGATCGGGCATCGGTCGCGGCGAGGGCGCCGACCTCATGGCCGGCGGCCGCTGGGAGAGCCGCAACACCCGTTCGAGGTAGTACCTGTATCCGCAGCGCTCCAGCTCGCTGAGCGCGGTGTAGCTGAGGGCGGCGCCCACCTCCGGCTGGTGGGGACGGACCGCATGGCGGGTGTGCGCTCGGGCGCTCACCGCGTCCTGCGCCGCGACAGGGGCCTGTGCCTGACCGTTCTCCACTGGCAGGGTCTCGCGATCGGATGCCCGCGGCCCAACAGGCGGCCGAGCTTCCACTGGCAGGACAGGCTCTGAGAGGGGTGTGCTGAGCACAAGCGCCGGCCGTCCCCGCTCGGCATCTGTGGCCGCGGCGCCCGCGAGCCGCGCGGGCAGATCCTCGATCAGGGCCGGCGCGATCCAGGCGATCGGAGGGCACCCTGGCGCATCCTCGGGCCAGCGCTCAAAGCTCGCGGCGCCGCTCAACAACAGCATCTCGCGCGCGCGGGTCATCGCCACGTAGAGGATCCTGTCCTCCTCCTGCCCTTCAGCAAGCCCCCGCTCAGCAAGCAGCGGCGCGTAGTCGAAGGCCGGCTGCGCAGCGCCGCCGTCCAGGCGAGCGACGCGCAGGCCGGCGCGCTGGTCGTCCAGCAGCAGATACGGGCCTTCGCGTCCGTTTCCGCTGCGACCGAGATCGGCAACTACGACCACCGGGAACTCAAGTCCCTTGGCAGCATGAATGCTCATCAGCCGGACCGCCTGACCATCGCTCGGCGGCGCCTGGCCGCCCACCGCGGCCCGCGTCTGCGCAAGATGCGCAAGGTGGTCCAGGAAGCCACGCAGATCTCGCCCTTCCAGCGATTCAAAGTCTGCGGCCAGGCGTTGGAGCGCATCGATGCTCGTTTGCTCATGCTGCGCCAAGCCTGGCTCACGCCCGGCAACCATGCGCACGAGCGCGGGCAGCGTCCGCTCGGATGCGGTGCGACGATCCTCGGCGAAGCGCTCGTGGAAGCCGCTCAGGCGCAGGCGGTCCTCTTGTGAGAGCCGGTCCAGCCCGCCGGGCGTCTCCAGCGCCTGGCAGATCGCCAGCCACAGGCCACCGCGCTCCTGCCTGGCCAAGCGAGCAAGCTGCCAGAGCCCGCTTGCCGAGAGCCCGACGCGCGGACCGGCGAGCACGCCATGCAGGGCAAGCGCGTCGAGCGGGTTTGTGAGCGCGCGCAGGCCGCAGATCGCATCCTGCACCTCGATCGTCTCCCATAGGGCGGCGCTCGCGCTGGTGCTCGCAAGCCCGCTGGCGCGCAGCGCGCTCTCATAGAGAGCGAGGTCGGTCATCGAGCGCAGCAGCAGCGCAACGTCTCCAGGCGCAGCGCGGCCGTCGTCCACCAGTTGCCTGATCCGCCTTGCGATCAGGCGGGCTTCCGCCTGGCGCCATGCGGGCCCGCTGGGAAGGCCATCGGGCTCTAAGGCCGCCGTGGCCTGATCCTGCTCCCATCCGCGCGTGTCCGTGAGCAGGACCTCCACCGCCGGCCCGGCGCCAGGAGCGGGCTCGCGTGCCGGCGTCAACTCGGCGAAGCGCTCGCCGAACCGCCGCGTGAAGGCGGCGTTGACCGCGTCGATGATGGCCGGGCGGCTGCGGAAGTTGCGCGTGAGGGCAAGGCTTGCTCCCCTGCCGGCGAGCTCGCTCTCGCGCCGGCGGAAGACCTCGACCTCGGCGTGGCGAAAGCCGTAGATGGACTGCCACTCATCGCCGACCGTGAACAGGTTCTCGCCCTCGATCGCGCTCAGCAGCGCAAGCTGACGTCTGTTGGTGTCTTGAAACTCGTCGACCATCAGCATGTCGAACCGCTCCATCCACCTTCGCCGCAGCGGCGGCTGCTGCAACAGCGCAAGGGCGTAGAGCTCCAGATCGTCGAAGTCGAGGGCTGCGTGTGCGCGCTTGCGCTGCTCGTAGGCCTCCCCATACCCCGTCAGCAGGTCGCCGAGCAATGTGTAGGCCGCAAGCGCATCCGGTGGGCCTTCGGCGGGCGGTGGCGGAAGCGCCGGTCGCAGCTGACCGCGGCTGCGCAGCTCCGCGTAGGCGGCGCCCACGATCTGCCGCAGACGGTCCGGCCCGTAGGCTGCAGCCGCGTCCAGCCTGGCCGTGTCCAGGCTGGCCACCACCGCAGCCAGCGCATCGGTGAACGCCGCTGCACGGATGCGTGCGGCGCTCGCCTCCTCGAGGATCGTGAAGCTCGGCGCAACCCCTGCACCGAGCGGGTCGGCGCGCAGCAGGCGCGCGCAGAAACCGTGGATCGTGCCGATCGAGGCCGCCTCGGTGTCCCGCGCCTGCTCGCGGGCGTCGAGGCTCTGCAGCCGAGCGCGGATGCGCTCCTTGAGCTCCCAGGCGGCGCGCTCGGTGAAGGTGATCGCAAGGATCCGCGCGGGGTCGATCCCGTCGTCGATCACCGCTCTGACATAACGCTCCACAAGCACCGAGGTCTTTCCGCTGCCCGCCGCGGCAGCAAGCAGCATCGACCCGGCACGCCGGGAGGCGGCGCTCTCCTGCTCGGGGGTGAGCGCCCGGCGCTCCTCGGCGGTGTTGGCCACGCCGGCGTCTGTGTCGGGGTTCAGCAGGCGCATCGGCAGATCGTCGGGTGAAGGCAGCCACCGCCGTAGCCGCAACTGGCCGGTCTGGCCTGAATCTGCGCCGACTTGGCCTGAAGAGCAGCCTGCAGGGCACTCTCACAAGCGCTTGCCACGAGCTCATCCATCTGCTCGCGATCGAAGCTGTCCGTGCGCACGCAGGAGAGCTCGATGCCGCAGTCCCCGGCGAGCACTCCGCGGGCGCGCAGGTCGCCCCCGGACAGCGGCTGGTAGAGCCCGCCGACGACGTCCAGGCCGAGCAGCTCGGAGGCAGCACGCATGTAGAGGGCCATCTGGAAGCGCCCCTCCTGCACCCATCTGGCACCGGAGTGCCCGCTGCCGGTGCGCCCGCTCTTGTAGTCGTAGACGATCGCCTGCCCGCCGGGACCGACGTCGATGCGATCGATGCGGCCCCGCAGCAGCACCCCGTCGGCGAGCTTCAGCGGCGGCAGGCTCTCGGGCGTCTCGGGAAATCCGAACGAGAGCTCCAAATGGGTCGGCTCCAGCGGGCTGTCCTGTTCGGCGGCGTGCTGCAGGTAGCGTTCGAGGTCGGCTTGCAACCGGCGGCGGGCTGTGGGCGCCCGCTCCTGCGCGACCGTGAGCGGCAGCTCCTGCTCGCGGCGGCCAAGCGCCTGCTCCAGCAGCGCCATTGCAGCCGACAGGCTCGAAGGCGAGATCCTCGCCGACCCACGCACGACGCGCAGCCCCTCAAGCACGTCCCCGAGCACGGCATGGGCCAGCGAGCCGCGCGCGCGGGGCTCGGGCTCAGGCTCCAGGTCCTGCGCTCCCAGCAGACGCTCGACGAACCAGCTCACCGGGCACGCCGCCCACCGCTCCAGCGAGGAGGCCGACCAGAGCTCGCGCTCGGCCAGGTCGAGCAGCAGGTCCCGATCGATCTCGCCCGCGGCGCTGACCCCCGGCGGCGGCACTGCCCTCACGCCCCCCGCGAGCGCCGGCTGATCCTCCAGGCGATCGCGCTGCAGATCATCGCCAAACAGGTCGCACACGTCGTCGAGGAACAGAGATGGCGCGCCGGCCGAGCCGTCCTGCCGGTTCTCGTGCCAGCTCAGATAGAGCCGCTCCTGGGGACGCGAGACAGTCGCATAGAGCAGGTAACGCTCGGCGGCGAGCGCGTCCTGGCGCCGGCCGAGCCGTGGCCCGCAGATGGTCGCGATGCGAGCGCGCATCTCCTCGGTAAAGAGGGGGTGAGAGCCCGCAGCGGCAGGAAAGACGCCCTCCTGCAGGCCACATGCGAACAACGCACGCACCCGCCTTGCACGCAGCGCCAGCGGGTGCAGCAGCGCCACGGTGGGTGCCGTGGAAGCGTGCGGGTGCGGCAGCAGCGCTGCTCCAAGCGCATCCAGCACGCCGGCGGCGCCACCCACCAGCTCCCGATCTATGCACACGAGCTCCTCCAGCTCGGCGATCGCCTTCAGCGCGGCCTGCATCGCAAGCGCGGCCTCCTCGTGGTGCGGGTCGAGCACGGCGGCGCTGCCGGCGCGTGGAGCGCTGAAGAGGCGCATCAGCTCGCGGTGGGCGCAATCGATCAGCGCGCCCACACCCTGCTGCGCGGCTTCGCGCACGCGCTCGATCGCATCGAGGCTCCAGTGCTGCTGCTCCCAGATCAGCCTGGCGGGAGCAGCGTCGCGCACGCCGGCGCCCCGCGCCTGCGCTTCCAGGCGATCGGCCAGCCCGGGGCGCTCAAGCAGCCCAGGCGCGCGCAGCCAGCAGAGCAGATCCCGCAGGCCGGCGGGCGGGACCCCGGCGAGCCCTTCGCAGCCGCAGGCGAGCAGTCCTCTCAGCGCGCTGCCAAGCGCTGTATCCACGAGGCGCCTTGCACCCGTGATCTCATGCGGCACCCCCTCTGCGTCCAGCGCCTGCGCCAGGAGCGAGGCGACGCTCGCCGGGGAGCGGTGCACGATCGCGATCTCCGAGGCGCAGAAGCCGTCCTGCATCAGGGCACGCGCCTGTGCGGCGATCAACGCCATCTCGGTCTGCGGCGAGCTGCCCCGCAACAGCCGCACCCCATCGGCGCGTGGGGCCTGGACGCCGCCGGCGTCCAGGATCGCCACAGAGCCGGCTGCCTCGATCAGCGAAAGCTGCTCGCCGGCGGCGCTTGCGCGCGGCGCGCCCTGCGGTGCAGGCTCCGGCACGTCGGCCTGCCCGGCCTCGAACAGGCGGCGCTCGAGGTGGTGCAGGGCCGCTCGCGAGCCGGGGGCGTAGTAGTCGCCGCGCGGACCGAGACGGACATGCTCGGCGGCCCGCGGCGCAAGCTCCTGAAAGGCCCAGGCGCGCCCGGCGAAGGCGACGCGGCCAGGCTCGTATGCAAGCGCCACCGTGACCGGCGCATCGATCGCGACGCCAAGCGTCTCCACCGCGTCCATCTCGAGGCTCGTGAGGTCGTCGAAGCCGTACAGCAGCACGGGAGAGGGCCGCGCGCCTGTGCGCCAGAGCGTCGGCCGCCTGCGCAGCACGTCGAGCGCCCTGCGCGCGCGCAGCTCGGCGTCCAGAACGTGGCGCCTTGTGAGGATCTCGCGGTAGCGCTCATGCAGCTCGCTCAGCAGCAGCGCACGCGGCTCGCTCTCCATGGACGGCTCGTGCAGACTCGCGCGCAGCTGCGCCGGCCTGACGTCTGCAGCCTGGAGCTCTGCGATCGCGGCGCCGAGCGCCCGTGCGAGCTGCCGCGCGGCGACGGGCGAGCCCTGCATCCCGGCGGCGAGCGTGCAGAGCATCTGCTCGCGCGCACCCGCAGAGAGCGGCGCACGCCCAAGCTCGGGCTCCTGCACCGCCGCGCAGCGTGCCACCCGCTCGAGCAGTCCCGCGAAGACGCCGACGCTCACCCCGGCGACGGGTCCAGCACGTGCAAGCTCCTCGCGGTAGCGGTCCGCGTCAGCGCCTGTCGGCAGCACCAGCAGCGGCTGCTCGCCGTGGGCGACGTGGCGAGCCACGGCGTCCAGCACGGCCCTCGCCTTACCCGCGTTCGCGGGACCGGTGATCAGCGTGATCGGCATGTGCGCTCATCCTTGCGCACCGATCCGACGCGCAGGCGGGGCCTGCGTGGATCGAGCCTTCTCAGGCCGCGCTGCGAGCGGCCTGCGGCTCGCCCGCCTGCGCCGTCTGGGCCTCGCCGTCCTGCACGTCCGGCGGCTTCTCCCCTTCGCGCGCCCACTGCTCGTTGAACTCCAGGCGCCAACGTCCCTCATCGATCTGATGCAGGGCCAGATGCGCCCTGAAGCTGCGCCCGCTGCGGCCACGGAAGCCGGAGACCGCGCGCTCGGTGTAGCCGGTCTTGATCAGCTCCTTGGCGACCGCGACCGGCAGCCGCTTGCCCGCCTTGTCCTTCCAGATCACGAAGCCGCACCCCGGGTCCTCGCGGCCCCAGCAGGAGTAGCCCTTGCGGTTCTCCACGATGTCGTGCCCGCAGACCGGGCAGGGCCCCAGCCGCGCGCGCGGGATGCGAACGTCTTTGAGCTTTGCGTCGAGCTCGCCCACGGTCTCCTGCGCGAAACCGGCGATGTCCTTCATGAACTTCTCGCGCGAGTCCTGGCCATTCTCGATCATGCCCAGGCGGTGCTCCCAGTTGCCTGTCATCTCCGGGGAGGTGAGCGCATGGGAGTCGAGCAGCCGCACGACGCTGCAGCCCTTCTCGGTGGCAACCAGGGAGCGGCCGTCGCGCTCGATGTAGCCGACCGTGATCAGGCGCTCGATGATCGCTGCGCGCGTGGCCGGGGTCCCGATCCCCGAGTCCTTCATCGCCTCGCGCAGCTCGTCGTCGTCCACGAGCTTTCCGGCGGTCTCCATCGCTCCGAGCAGGGAGGCGTCGCTGTAGCGACGCGGCGGCTTGGTTTCCTTGCGCACGCTTGCAATCTCGCGCACCTCCGCGCTCTCGCCCTCGTTCAGCTTCGGCAGCTGCTGGTCGACGTCCTCGTCCTCCTCGGAGCTCTCGCCCTGGCCGCGCTGTGGCGGTGCGCCCGTAGCGGTCTCTCCATAGACCCCGCGCCAGCCGGGCTCCAGCAGCAGCTTGCCGCGCGTGCGGAAGACATGACCGGCGCTATCCGCCGTGACCGTGGTCTCCACGCGGGTGTTCTCGAACACGGCCTCGGAATGGAAGACCGCCAGGAAGCGGCGCACGACCATGTCGTAGATGCGCTTGTCGTCCTCGTCCATGCGATCGACTTTGTGCTCGGCCTTGGTCGGAATGATCGCGTGGTGGTCGGTGACCTTGGCGTCGTTGACCACCCTGGCCAGTGGCAACAGGTCCAGGCCGGTGACGTAGGCCGCCGCCTTGGCGTACTCCCTCTGGCCGCCCAGCAGCGCCGCTGTGGGCTTCAGCTCGCCGATCATGTCTTTGGTCAGCCAGCGGGAGTTGGTGCGCGGATAGGTGAGCGCCTTGTGCTCCTCGTAGAGGCGTTGGGCGGCGCCCAGCGTGCGGCGTGCCGAGAAGCCGAAGCGGGTGTTGGCCTCCCGCTGCAGCGAGGTGAGGTCGTAGAGCATCGGGGCGCGCTCCCGCTGCTCCTTGCGCTCAAGCTTGGTGATCGTGCCGCTGCCGCCACGGCAGGCCGCCACGATCTCCTGCGCCGTCTCCTCGGTGGGGATGCGGGGCTTGCTGCCGGCGTGGTAGCGCCCGTCGTAGATCCGCTCTGCGTCCCCGTCGGCAAGCGGCTGCGCGGCAAATGTCGCGTCCACCAGCCAGTAGGGCTCCGGCACGAAGGCCTTGATCTCTTCCTCCCGGCGCACGACGATCGCGAGCGTCGGCGTCTGCACGCGGCCGAGCGAGACCGCGCCGTCGAAGGAGGATTTCAAGCGGATCGTCGCAGCGCGCGTGGCGTTCATCCCCACAATCCAGTCGGCCTCCGAGCGCGAACGGGCAGCCTCCTCCAACAGCTTGTACTCCTCCGCGGGGCGCAGGGAGGCGAACGCCTCCTTCATCGCCGCGGTGGTCATCGAGTTCAACCAAAGCCGCTGCACAGGCTTGGACGCCTTTGCCATCTGGTAGACGTAGGCGAAGATCAGCTCCCCCTCGCGGCCCGCGTCGCAGGCATTGACGACGGTCTCCACGTCTGTCCGCTTCAGCTGCGCGCTGAGCACGCTCATCTGCTTGCGCGAGCGCTCGTCGCGGACCTCCAGCTTGAAGGTGCTCGGCACGATCGGAAGGTCGGCCATCCGCCAGCGCTTGTACTTCGCGTCGTAGTCCTCGGGCTCGGCGAGCTGGACCAGGTGCCCGACGGCCCACGTGATCACCCACTCATCGGCCTCGAGGTAGCCCTCCTGCTTCTTGAAGGGTCCGGGCAGCACGCGCGCTAGGTCACGCCCGACCGACGGCTTCTCTGCGATCACCAGCGTCTTGGACACGGCGGTCAGCGTAGCGGTTGAGCGCCTGCGGAGATCGCGCCCGCCGCGGCGGCGGCAGCGCCGGCATCGCCCGGGCGTCGCAGCCGCGCAACCTCAAGCGCTGGTGCAGCGGCCCGTTGCGACCGGCCCGCGGGCGTCTCTGAGCACCTTTGCAACGGTCGCGTTGGCGACTCCATATCCGCCCGGCGTGCTGCCGTCGGTCGTGCTCGCGAACACCGTCGCCAGCACCTTGCCGTCGGCACCGACCACGGGCCCGCCGGAGTTGCCCGGTCGCACCAGCCCGCGCAATGGGGTCAGCAGGCGCAGCACCGGGCCTTCGCCGTAGGCGTTCTGCGAAATCACCTGCTGGGTGTGGCCGATGCGACCCGCCTGCACGTCGAAGGGCCCGTTTTCGGGATAGCCGAGGATCGCGCCCGAAGTCCCTTCCTGCGGCTGGGAGGCAAGCGATAGCGGCGGCTCCCGCAGACCGGCGACGTGCAGTACCGCGACGTCGTCGGTCGGATCGAAGGCCACCGGAACCGCCACCAGATTTGGCGCCTGACCTTCCACCTCCACGGTCGTGTCAGACTCGCCGGCGACCACGTGCGCGTTTGTCACCACCTCGCCCGGCGCAGCCACCCAGCCAGAGCCCTCGATCGCCAGCCCGCAGGCTGTGCCGAGCACCCGCACGACGCTATGGGAGGCCGCTTTGACCCCGCCGGCCTGCGCGATCGCCGGGCTGGGCGGGGCGACGTTGGGCGCAGGGCCCGCCAGGGAGGGCAGCGGGTCCAGCCGCGCCAGCGCGTTGAGTACGGGGCCTGAAGGCGGCAGCACGCTGTTCAGGGTCCTGAGGATCAGCGAGCGCTGAATGTCGCTGCGAAGCGTGCTCTGCCCGGGCACCTGGGCGAGCACCGCGGCGATGATCCAGACCACGCCGAGCGCGATCACGACGCTCAGCAGCGCCCCCATCCCACCGTCGATCAGGCGCAGGCCCGGCAGCGGCAGCACGCGTCGCAGACGGCGCCCGACTCCCTCCAGGCCGCTCGCAAGGATCGCGCCCGCCAGTAGCGCGCCGAGCAGCCCGAACGCGGGCGCATACGGCGAGGAGGCGCCGTGCGGCAGCAGGCTCGGGCCCAGCCGCGTGCCGATGAACGCGCCGGCCGCAAACCCCGCGAAGGAGAGCACGCCAACGATGAAACCCTGCCTGTAGCCAAGCCAAGCGAGCGCCAGCGCAAAGAGCACGACGATCCAGTCAAGCTCGGTCACGACACATGTTCTACCGTTCCGGACTGTGCGCCACTGTCACTATGGGCCTATTGGGGGGATGGTCATGCCTGTGAGGGGGCCGGCGTTCCGATGAGCAGTGGCAGGTCGGGTCCGCGAGGCGGAAGAACCACCTACCCGGCGTCGGCGCGAGCAGCGCGCCGCCCGCCGCCGCCACGACGCCGCAGGCGCGGGCCGCGAAGCCGCGCCGTCAGGCTCGTGCCGGTCCTGTCGGTGGCTGCGATCGCCGCCTTCGCAATCGGCGCGATCGTCGGGGCCGGCGGCTCCTCCTACACGCGCACGTTGGCAACCGGATTCGTCGCCGCCTGGACGAAGGCCGACTACGCCGCGATGTACGCCGACATCGACGCGGCCTCCAAGCGCAGCACTTCGCAGACCGCCTTTGCGTCTCTCTACCAAGAGGCCGCAGGCCTCGCCACGACGCTTGGCGCCACCGCGGGCAGGCCCCGAGAACTGGCCGACGGCAGCTTCGTCGTGCCGGTGACGGTCAGAACGCGCATGTTCGGCACGCTTCGATCGAGCTACACGCTGCGCTTCACCGGCAGCGAATCCGCCGCGCGGATCGCCTGGTCTGGCTCGCTGGAGTTTCCCGGCCTTGCGGCGGGAACGAGGCTCAAACGGCGCACGTTCCTGCCGCCGCGGGCGGCTCTGCTGACTCGCACCGGTTCGGTTCTGGCAAGCGGCGAAGCGCTCGCGGCCGGTGAACGCAGCTCGCCGCTCGGCGCGGCCGCCAGCGGGATCGTGGGCACCGTGGGACCCGTCCCCGGCGAAGAGGCGCGCCAGATGCAATCCGAAGGCGTTCCCGCCGATGCGGTCGTGGGCGTCAGCGGGCTGGAGCGCACGTTCGATGCGCAGTTGCGCGGGCGCGCCGGCGGCGTGCTGCTGGCCGGCAGCCGCGTGATCGCGCGCGCGAACGCTCATCGCGGCGCCAATGTGCGCACGACGATCTCGGCGCCGATCCAGGAAGCCGCCGTCAGGGCGCTCGGCGGGCAGTACGGCGGCGTGGTGGCGATGCAGCCCTTGACCGGGCAGATCCTGGGCGTCGCCGGCATCGGGCTCGACGATCTCCAGCCGCCCGGCTCCACCTTCAAGATGGTGACCGTCACGGGCGTGCTGCAGTACCGCGTGGCAACGCCGCGGACGGTCTTCCCCTACGCCAGCTCGGCCACGCTCGACGGCGTGGAGCTGCACAACTCCGAATCTGAGTCCTGCGGAGGCAGCCTCGTGCTCTCATTCGCCGTCTCGTGCAACTCGGTCTTCGCGCCGCTGGGCGTGAAGCTCGGCGCGGCGCGGCTGGTCGCCACCGCGGAACGCTACGGGTTCAACCACGCAGCGGGCCTGCCCGGCGTGCCGGAGAGCACCATCCCCCACGCGAGTGAAATCCAGGGCGAACTCGCGATCGGCTCGACCGCGATCGGCCAGGACGCCGTCCTGGCAAGCCCGCTGGAGATGGGCGTGGTGGCAGCCACGATCGGCGACGGCGGCCTTCGCCCCATGCCCACGTTCTCCCTCGGCGGCCCGCCGGCGAGCATCCGCGTGACCCCGGCCGGGATCGCCCGTGAGGTCCGCGAGATGATGATCGCGGTGGTGCAGGAGGGCACCGGCACCTCGGCGGCGATCCCGGGGGTGACGGTCGCCGGCAAGACCGGCACCGCCGAACTGGGACTCCCTGCGGGCTGCAGCAGCGCCGAAGCCGGCGCCGGCAGCGAATCCAGCCCATGCAAACCGACCGGCGCCGCCGCCCACGCTGACACAGATGCCTGGTTTGCCGCGTTCGCGCCCGCGCTCTCTCCCCGCATCGCGGTCGCGGTGCTGATGGTCAAAGACGGCTTCGGCGGCGAAACGGCCGCGCCGGTGGCCAAAGAAGTGCTGGAAGCCGGGCTCCGCTAGGAACCGGCTCCAAGCGACCCGGCTACAGATCCAGTTCGGCGCTGGCCGTCTCGCTGGGATTGGTCGGCGAGACGATCTTGATCTTCAGCGGCCGGTTTTCCAGCGATTCCAGCTTGATCTTGTAGAGCAGCATCAGCCCGTTGATGGGAGCGGAGGCCGCCACCGAGCTTGGCGTCGGCAGCTGGTTTTTGGCCGGCACAATCGTGCCTGGACGGTAGGCGAAGAGGTTGGTCTGACCGGGTTCGATCGGGTAGTAGAGGTTGCCTTCGATGTCCGAGATCGTGATTTCGCTGGCGGCGCTGTGATCGGTGTTGCCTTCGTTGAGAACCTGCATGAACACGCCGAGGAACTCTTCGCCCGGATGCAGTTCGCGCTGCGAGGCGCTGAGCCCCTGCAGGTAGGCCGAGTCTTCGGTGTCATACGGGTTCAGAGCCCGCGAGATCTGGACCTGGTAGACGAGAGGGCCGACGCTCAGGTAGGGAGCGCCCACGCCACCGGACCCCGCGTAGGTGCCGCTGGTCTCTTTGACTTCCGAGTTGCCGCCGCAGGCGGCAAGCGCGACAGAGACCGCCAAGGCTCCTGCAAGCGCAATCAGCCGGCGATGGCGGGGGGCCGTGCGGGGCCGCGAGATCGTCTGCTCTGAGGCTGCTGTGCTCATGCGACGCGGCAGTCTACCTACCGGCGATGGTGACGCGCCGTCCACTGCCTACGCCCCGCTCGATCACGTCGCGCAGGCGGCGCATCGCCTTTGCGTTTTGGCGTTTGACCCAAGCCTGGCCGCCCAGCGCCGCCATGATCTTGTCGAAGAGCACCGCAGACTCGGTCTGGAGCGTGAACTGCACCCTGGTGGTGCCGTGGATCCCCTCCGCCAGCTCGTAGACGCCGAGCGTGCGGATGCGGTTGCCCTTGCCGCTGCGTCCAGCCTCCACGATGCGACGTGGAGCCTCCACCTCGACGAAGGTCACATCCCCCCACCCAAACCGGTTGCCCGGGGCCGCAATTCGGAAGCGCGCGCCGGCGCCGCGTCCAACCGAGTCCTCCCTGGTCAGACGCCAGTCGACCAGGTAGTGGTCGGTGAACTCGGGGTGGTTGGCGAGATCCTCCAGATACTCGAAGACGCGCTCCCGTGGGGCGTCGATGATTACCGATGTCGTGACCGCGTCCATCGCGCGGGGAGTCTATTGCTTGCAGGCGCGGGAGTCCCGCAGCATCGGCCTGCCGACGCGCGGCAGCCGCCTTGGTCTTGTCAGAAGCAGTACCAACATGCGCCCGACGGCGAGTCGTCAAGCCACGCGATCGTTTTGTGCTGGCCGGCCCTGGGTAATCTCGGCGGGCACAGGGTCCGCTCCAACTACGCATCTCAGACGCTCACAGGCCGTTATCATCTCGCTGGGCCTGCGGGTCTAAGCTCTGGGAGCATCCCAACATCAAGAAGGGAGTTGCTTGCCATGGACGCACGCAAGATGGAGTCGCTGACATCGGGCACGATGGCTGGAGCAGGCTCGTTTCGCTGCCAGCGCTGCGGCTACGTGGTCAGCTTGGCTGCTTCTGACGCGCTCAGCGACTGCCCGAGCTGCGGCAGCGCGAGCTTCGTGCGTGCATCGCTGTTCTCGGCGGGCCACCGTCTTGAGGAGGAGTCGCTCTTCGCTCCCGAGTCCGACGTCGACCGCGCCGCGCTGCTGGAGAGAGCGCGCGAGATGATCGAGGCCGGCGGCGAGCGCCCGCTCGGCGAGCACCTCGTCTACGAGCAGGACGGCGAGTTGGTGGAGGTTCCTCTCACCCGTGAGTGGACGCGGATCGGGCGCAGCCTGACCGCGGATGTGCGCTTCGACGACCCGACGGTCTCTCGCCGGCACGCGCTGATCGTGCGCCACGCGGACGGAGTGCGCGTACTCGACGACCGCAGCCTCAACGGCGTGTTCGTCAACGGGGAGCGCGTCGAGTGGCGTGCACTGCGCGACGGTGATGAGATCGTCGTCGGGCGTTACCGGCTCAACTTCCTGGACATGAGCGCGACGCCGAACGTCGGTGAGCACCGGGCGCTGCAGGGCGCCGACTGAGTCTCTCGATCCGGACATAGGCACAGCCGCGTAGTATCGGCGGCAATGCCGATAACGATCGCGATCCTCTCTCAGAAGGGCGGCACCGGAAAGACGACGGTCGTCCGCACACTTGCAGACGTATTCGGCCGCGGCGGTCTGCAGGTGCTGGCGGTCGATCTTGATCCGCAGGGCAACCTGTCCGACTATCTGGACGTCCCGCCAGATGCTGCGCCGACGATCTCCGAGGTGCTCTCGGGAGCGACCGAGATCGATCAGGCCATTCACGGCCAGGTGGTGCCCGCCAACCTCAGCCTGGCCGAGACCGAGCTCGCTCTGGGCGGCAGGATCGGGCGCGAGCTCACGCTGCGCAGAGCGCTGCAACAGGCACCGGAGGGCTATGACGTGGTGCTGCTCGACTGCCCGCCCTCGCTCGGGCTGCTGACGGTCAACGCGCTGGTGGCGGCGGACTACGCGCTGATCACAGCCGAGGCGCAGTACTTCGCGCTGCAGGGCGTCGAGCAGGCGATGCAGGTGGTGGAGGTCGCCAGGGACTCGCTGAACCAGTCTCTGCAGCTGCTCGGAGTGCTGCTCAACCTGGCCGACATGCGCACCGTGCACTCCCGCGAGGCACTTGTCTCGCTGCGGGAGCGGTTCGGCGAGAAGGTGTTCGACAGCGTGATCCGGTCCTCGATCGCCTATGCCGAATCGGCGGAGCGAGCCCTCTCCATCCTCGACCACCGGCCCGATCTCGGTCGCGACTACGTGGCCGTGGCTGAGGAAGTGCTCACCCGCCTGGGCGGCTTCGAGCAGGCCCGGCGCCGCGTCGCTCAGATCTCCTCCGCGTAGGCTCCCTGTGACTCGAAGGGTGCCCGCACGACGCTCGCCCAGCCCTCCACCTCGGGCCCCAGCGCCGCGAGCACCGCGCCGGTCTGTTCGTAGAAGCACCAGATGAGGACCGTTGGCCCCGCGCCCGAGATGCTCGCCCCCAGCGCCCCAAGCTCGCGCGCCTTGCTCACCAGCTCGTAGGAGCGCGGGTACAGCGACGCCCGCCGCGGCTGGTGGATCTGGTCCGCCAGCCCCTGGGAGATCAGGTCGAGGTCTCCCTTCACCAGGCCGAGCATCAGCAGCGCACCGTGCGCGACGTTGAACGTGGCCTGATCGATTGGGATCTGATCCGGCAGCGCCGCGCGGGCCTGCTCGGTGCGCACCGGGTCCCGCGGCACAACGGCCAGCGCCTCCAGCCCGATCGGCGGTTCAAAGCTGGCCGCCTGCCCGTCGGCGCAGATCACCACGCCGCCCTTCAGCGCCGCCGCGACGTTGTCCGGGTGGCCCTCCATCTCGCTGGCCTGAGCCAACAGATCTACCTCCAGATCGAACATGCGATCGGCGGCCATCATGCCCGCAACGATCGCCGCGGCGCTGGATCCCAGGCCACCGACCAGCGGGATATTCGAGCGCATCTGGAAGGAGATGCCGTCCGCTGGGTGCAGGCGCTCGAAGGCACGCACAGCGAGGTTCCTGCGGCCCGGCGCCACGGGCAGCTCGGTCGTGAGCTCAAACTCGCCGGCCTGCCGCACCTCCAGCTCCAGGTGCATTCCCAGCGCTGCCGCGAAGCTGTCAAAGCCGGGGCCGAGGTTCGCCGAGGAGGCGGGCACCCGCACCCGCAGGCCGCACATCAGGCCGGTACCGCGGCCGCCGCCCGGCTCACCCCAGCACCGCCTCCACGAGCGCGTTCATTTCCGGTTCACAGGGGATGATCGCGCCGCCGTGGTGCTCCATCGCGGTCTGCTGATCCTTCAGGCCGCGGCCGGTCATCACGCACACAACTCGCTTGGCACCTTCGGCACCATGCTTAAGCAGGCCCGCGACCGCGGCGGCGGAGGCCGGCTCGCAAAACATCCCTTCGCTTGCCGCCATCAGGCGATACGCCTCGATGATCTCCTCATCGCTGACCGGCCGGATCGCGCCGCCCGACTCGCGCGCCGCCTCCAGCGCCTGCTCGCCGCGCGCCGGGTTGCCGATCCTGATCGCAGAGGCCACCGTTTCGGGATGCTCGACGGTGTGACCGAGCACCAGCGGAGCCGCGCCCTCCGCTTGGAAGCCAAGCATCCGCGGCGCGGTCCCCATCTCCGTGAAGCCGCGCCAGTAGGCGGTGATGTTGCCGGCATTGCCGACGGGGATGCAGAGTGCATCGGGCGCCTCGCCAAGATCCTCGATCACCTCGAAGGCGGCGGTCTTCTGACCTTCGATCCTGAACTCGTTGACCGAGTTCACGAGCGCGATCGGCTGGGTTTCGGCCAGCTCTCGCACCATCTGCAGCGCCTTGTCGAAGTTCCCCTGCAGCGCAATCACGCGTCCGCCGTGCATCAGGGTTTGCGCGAGCTTGCCCATCGCGATCTTGCCGTCGGGGACCAGCACCGCGCAGCGCAGACCCGCACGCGCAGCATAGGCGGCGGCGCTCGCGGCGGTATTGCCCGTCGATGCGCAGATCACTGCCTCTGCCCCCTCCCGCAGAGCAGCCGAGACGGCGCAAGTCATTCCCCTGTCCTTGAAGGAGCCGGTCGGGTTTGCGCCCTCCAGCTTCAAGAACACTTCGGCACCCACGCGCTCGGAGAGCTTTGGCGCCGGCAGCAGCGGAGTGCCGCCCTCCAGCAGGCTCACGAGCCTGTCCTCCGGCGCGAAAGGCAGGCGGTCGCGGTAGCGCTCGATCAGCCCAGGGCGCTCGATCAGTGAAGGCATCGTCTCAGAACTCCTCTTCGATCACTCTTATAGCCCGCGGCGCCGAGCGCACGAAGGGAAGCTCGCCGATCTCTCTAACGGCGCTGCGAAGGCGGGATTCGGACAGGGGGTGAGTCACCATCACCAGGCGCGCATTCTCGCCCAGCCCACGCTGGAGCACCGACTTCACCGATGCGCCAGAGCGATCGAGCACGCCCGCCACCGCCACCAACACTCCAGGCTCATCTGCCACCTCCATGCGCAGATAGAAGGCGCTGTCTGCGTCCGCCAGCAGTGGCATCGTAGTCACCGGAAGCAGCGGCGGGCCCGGGGAGCCTGCGCCGGAAATCACGCTCAGCAGGTCGCCCAGCACCGCGCTCGCGGTCTGCGGGCCGCCGGCGCCGGGCCCTGACATCGTGATCTCGGTGATCGCATCCGCCTCCACGGTCACCGCGTTGAACTGGCCGCCGATCGAGGCAAGCGGATGGCCCGCGTAGAGGAAGGCGGGATGCACGTGCACGCAGACGCCGCCAGGCAGGCGCTCGGCGGTGCCGATCAGCTTCAGGCTCAGCCCAAGCTCGCGCGCGTACTGCAGGTCGTCGCTGATCAGGTGCTCGATGCCTTCGTAACGCACGTCGGCCAGGCGCACGGGTGCGCCGAAGGCCAACCGCGCCAGGATCGCCATCTTGGCAGCCGCGTCGGCACCCGAGACGTCGGCCTCGGGGTCAGCCTCCGCGAAGCCGCTTGCCTGCGCCTGTGCGAGCGCGTGCTCGTAGTCGGCGCCGCGCTCCATCGCGGAGAGGATGAAGTTCGTGGTGCCGTTGACGATCCCGTGGATGCGCTTGACCTCGATGCCGGCAAGCGACTCTCTCAGCACGCGCACGACCGGCACCACGCCGGCCACCGCGGCCTCAAAGCGCAGTTGCGCCCCGCTCTGCTGAGCAGCCGCGAAGAGCTCCTCGCCGTGCTCGCAGATCAGCTGCTTGTTCGCGGTCACGACGTGCCGGCCGGCGCACAGAGACTCCAGCACGTAGCCGCGCGCGGGCTCGATGCCGCCGATCAGCTCGATCACGACCTCGCTGCGATCCAGGATCTCGGCGAAGCTGCCACCGCTGCGAGTCAGCACCCCGCATACGGTCGGCCGTCTGCCCGTCAGGCTCGCGATCGCATCGGCGCGCTGCTCGATCATCGAGGCTACGGCAGCACCAACGGTGCCGTGCCCCAGCAGGCCGACCATTACCGGCCCGCCCGCGGGCTTGCCGATCTCCTGCTCCGCCTGCAGCGCCCCGGCCTCAGTGGACATCGCGCGCGGTCAGATCGTCGAGAGAGTCTCTGCGCACCACAAGCCGCGCATCCCCGTCCTTGCAGAAGATCACGGGGGCGCGCAGGACGCCGTTGTAGTTGTTGCTCATCGCAAAGCCATACGCGCCGGTCGCCGGGGTGACGATCACATCGCCCGCGCGCGGGTCATCGAGATGCGCCTCGGCGACGATCACATCGCCCGACTCGCAATGCTTGCCCGCCAGCACGCAGCTCATGTTCCCCCCCAGCCGATCGGCGACATGAGCTTCATAGCGCGCCCCATAGAGCATCGGCCGCAGGTTGTCGGACATACCGCCGTCCACGGCCACCCAGGTGCACACGTTGCGCTTGACGCTCTCAACGGTGTAGAGGGTGACGCAGCCATTGGCGGTCAACGAGCGTCCTGGCTCGATCAGCAGCCGCTTGGCCGCGCCGCTCTCCCGCACCGCGTCCACGAGCGCCGCCACGTACTCCTCGATCTCCGGCGGAGACTCATGGCCGTCCACGTAGCGCACGCCGAGGCCGCCGCCGAGATCCCAGACCTCGGCCTCCGGGATCGAAGCGCCGAGCTTGCCGAGCTCCGCGACCTCGCGCCGGAACGGGTCGAGGTCCAACAGCTGAGAGCCGATGTGGGCGTGGATGCCGCGCAGCGTAAGGCCTTCTACCGCGCTCAGGCGCGCCACGGCCTCCGGCACGTCGATCATCGAGAAGCCGAACTTCGAGTTGGCCTGGCCCGTGGAGATCTTCTCGTGGGTCTCCCCTCTCACGTCCGGGGTGACGCGGATCAGCACCTGCTGTTGCGGCTTGCGGCCCGCCTCGGCCGCCAGCAGGTCGCGCAGCCGGTCGATCTCGTCGAAGTTGTCGATCACGATCAGGCCCACTTCCGCCGCCAGAGCCATCGCCAGCTCGGAAATCGACTTCGCATTGCCGTGCATCACGATCCGCTGTGCCGGAAAGCCTGCGTGCAGCGCGAGGTGCAGCTCGCCTTCGGAGGCCACGTCGCACCAGAGCCCCTCCTGCGCGAACAGGGACAGCACGGCCGTGCATGGGAACGCCTTCGAGGCGAACACCACGCCGAAGTCCCGCAGGCCGCTCTCTCCGGCCGCCTGCACGTAGGCGCGCGCCCGAGCGCGCAGGTCGTGCTCGGCGACGACATATGCGGGCGTGCCGAACTCCCTGGCCAGCTCGATCGTGTCGCAGCCGCCGACCTCGAGGCGACCAAGGTCGTTGACCCTGCTGCCAAGCGGGAACACGCGCGAGAGTGAGCTTCCGATCGCCACGCACCGATTATCGCGTGCCGGGCACCCCGCCGTCGGACGGGAGCGCGAGTTGCGGCGTTGTGCGCCCCGGACTGTCTCCCACACGCGAGCGGGCCTGCCGAGTCGCGCCCGCCGTTCTGCCACAATCACGCCATGGCGTCCAAGCGGTCGAAGTTCGGCAAAGACACCGGCCTTCAGGCTCGGATGCTGATGACGATGTTCCTGCTGGGGCTCGTCTACGTGATCTTGATCGGCGTGCTCTTTGCGGTGGGCGCCGCGGCTGTGACGATCGCGATCGTCGCCGGCGCGCTGCTGGCGCTTCAGCTCTTCACCTCGGACAAGATCGCGCTCGCCGCGCTCGGCGCCAAAGAGGTCTCCCCCGAAGAAGCGCCTGAGCTGCACGGCATCGTCGAGCGGCTCTGCGTGCAAGCGGACCTGCCCAAGCCGAGGGTGTTCGTGATGGAGACGCAGATGCCAAACGCCTTCGCGATGGGCCGCTCGCAGAAGTCCGCGACGGTCTGCGCCACGACGGGCATCCTGCGCATGCTCGACACCAGTGAGCTTGAAGGCGTGATGGCCCACGAGCTCACGCACGTCGTCAACCGCGACGTGATGGTGATGACGCTCGCCAGCTTCTTCGCCACCCTGGCCGCGATGATCGCCCAGTTCGCGCTCTTCTTCGGCGGCGGCTTCGGCGGCGGCTACGGACGCAATAACGAAGAGGAGGAGGGGATCATCCTTGTGATGCTGGTCTCGATCGTCGTCTACGCGATCTCCTTCCTGCTGCTGCAGGCGCTCTCGCGCTACCGCGAGTTCGCCGCCGACCGCGGTTCCGCGGTGCTCACGGGCAGGCCTTCGGCGCTCGCCTCTGCGCTGATCAAGATCAGCGGCTCGATCGAACGCGTCCCGAGCCAGGACATGCGCGTGGCCGAAGGCATGAGCGCCTTCTTCATCGTCCCTGCGCGGACAAAGAAGTCGCTGATGAACATCTTCTCCGACCACCCGCCGCTGGAGAAGCGCCTGGAGGCGCTCAGCCGGTTGGAGTCCCAGCTGCAGGGCACCTCCGCCTGAGAGCGCGTAGCAGTGGGCCTGCGCGACATTCTCACCGGCCGCCACGAGGTCAAGGGCCCCGCCGCCAAAGATCGCCTGTTCGCGATCACCACCGCCTACATCACGCTGCAGGCTGACCACGGCATCGAACCGGACGGCCGTGCAGCAATCGTCTTCCAGCCGCTCTCCAGCGCCGACTTCGAAGCAGCGATCAAGGAAATGGAGGACGTCGTCAGGGAAACGGGCTCAGAGAGCGGCACCCAGGTGGCCACCCAGGATGACTCCTACGGCTACCGCTGGATGGTGCTGAGCAACCCATCTGGCAGTGCCAGCGTCGAAGACCTCGCAGTCGGCATCAACGCGGTCTCCAGCTCGATCGAGACCGCCGGCCACGGCGAGCGGCTGCTGTGCGCCGTATTCGCCTTCAAGGACGCCCAGCAGCGACCCGTCTACTTCATCTACAACTACAAGCGCGGCTACTGGTACCCGTTCGTGCCGAAGGGGCCATCAGCAGCTACCTCCAGCACGTCCGGCGGCGAATTCAAGGCCGGAGAGCGCTCCACCGAGCGTGAGCTCCAGATCAAGGCGCAGATCGCCGCAGAACTGCCGATCGAGCCCGAACTGGAGCGCTGGTTCCCGCTCTGGGGGATACCGATCTGACGCTGCCTCATCCCCCCGCGCGCTCAATACTCGACGAGCATAACTTTGCGCGCACGCGCGGACGCGCGCGCCGTTGTCGCGACGATCAATGACCGCAAGCCGTCCTCGCCGCTGGCGGTTGGTGCGCCGCATCCGTTAATAGCATCGTCGAACAATCGCACAGTGCGCTCGTAGAGCCCCTCACGCTGGTTGATGGGCAACTTGTGCGTACCGCTCTCATCGGCACATGTAACGGTGGCAACCGGGTCGTCCAGTAGCGCGTCTTCGACCGTGATTGCGCCACTGCTGCCATAGATCTCCACGCGAGTATGGACGAATGGAGTCGTGAAGGCGTCGTGGAAAGTTACCAGCGCTCCCTTCGCCAGGCGCATGACGCCTGCCAGCGCATCCTCGATGTCTGGGTGAGTGCTCATTCCTTGCCGTGCGCCAAAGGCCACCACTTCTGTTATCTCGTCGTCCAACAAGAAACGCAGCAAATCCGCATCGTGGACTGTCACATCTAGCGCCACACCGGCACCAGCGCTGGGGTTGCTTGTACGCCATCTGCGCAATTCAACAGGCAGATGTGCACCATGGAAGACCCTCGCACCTAGCACCCCTCCGATCCGCCCGCTGGCTATCAGGTCTTTCACAGCGAGGTGAGCAGGCGCGCTACGGAAATGATGATTGACTCCCAATATCACGCCTGAATCTGCAGCCGCCGCCACTATCGCACGAGCATCAGCGACAGTGGAGGCAAGCGGCTTCTCACAGAGCACGTGCTTCTCTGCTCGGATCGCCGCAAGAGCCTGTGGCGCGTGGCGGTCGTTTGGGGTACTGATGTAGACCGCGTCCACGTCGCGATCGGCACATAGCTCCTCAAGGCTCGCGTATGCACGAGGAAGCCCATGTCGCTCCGCAAAGCATGCGCCACGCTCCAGATCACTGCTAAGCACGCCCGTAAGAGCGTTCCCTGGCGTGCGCCGAAACGCGCTGATCATGTAATTCGCAGCGATCGTGCTGGCGCCTATCAGCGCCCAGTTCACAGATCGTTCAGTGGGATCACTGTGCGTCATCACGCGGTGACCCCCGCCTTGAAAATGCGCTCCAGCAGCTCGAGATCTTGGGCCGCCTGCTGTGCAGGCGTGCGGCAGCAGCCGGCGCACTGGACGCAGTCGTGGAAGTGCAAGAGCTCGGCGACGAAGCTCTCCGTCCAGGATTCCCATCGATCGACATGCGATCGCTCGCCATGTGCGGTCGCGAGCTCGTAGCTCGCTGCGCAATGACGCAGGTATGGAGCTGGGAAGCGCAGCACGTGGACGGCGTCGTCGAGATGGATACGCATCTCCTCGCGGAAATCCCGCACGTGTGGCAGCTCAAGAATGCTGAGGGTGCATCGCGCTCCATCGGTCAGTTCAAGTGTTGTTGACAGCGCGCGACCATCAGCCCACCAAGCCGTGTCCAGGACGGCGGGTGAGGGCTCGTCCAGCGCGGCGAGGATCCCATTGAAGATGTTGACGTCATGAATAAGCGAGTCGCAGAGGACCTGCACATAGATACGCATGTCGGCAGGCGAACAGTCTCCAACCGCCCGCACAACCTGTTCAGCTTCACGCTCGCGCGCGGCCACCCCGAAGGCGGTCGGGATGTCATCCCCACGAGCCATCGCGACGGGCGAAAACAGACGCTCGAGCCCAGGATCGTAGGTCACGCCATTGATCAAACGAACGTTTGTGCCAGGCGCGCTGCCCAACGTGCTCAGCAGCTGTTCAAAGGCTGGGTCGTAGCGCTTCATGTAGCCCACCTGGACGATGCGGCCCACTCGCTCGCTCACCCGCGCTATCTCCCGCGCGTCTTCTGCGGCAATGCAAAGAGGCTTCTCAGTAAAGACGTGCATACCCGATTCGAGGGCGGCAATAATCACGTCGAAGTGCGTGGACGCGGGCGAGAGCACGAAAACCGCATCTACATTGCCGTGGGCGAGCAGTTCTCGATGTTCCGCAAACGTCTCAGGAATCCCGTAGCGCGCCGCAAGTGTCACGCGCACGGTGGGACTTGGATCGGCGATGCTGACTATCTCGAAGTGATCTGCCAACTCCATCAGCGATGGGAGGTGCACGATCTGCGTGATCGCGCCGCCGCCAATGATACCTATGCGCAGCCGTTGAACATCCATGCGCTTCTCTCTCATATTGTGGGTTTGTGACCAACCGTGCGCCAGCTGTATGAGCTGACGCACGGCGGGTAGTATTGCACGTTCAGGACGCGAGCTTTACGTTCAACGCCCACGGCGTCACTAGGTATGTCCAGTAAGAGTAATGGGGGAATACGTATTTATCCGACAGCGTCCCGAGCTGATAATGCGAGAACAGCGGATAGTATGGTACGTCCGTGCCCACGATCTTCAGCACTCTCCCGATCACCTGCAACCGCTTTGCCGGATCCAGCGTTTCGGTCCCGAGCGTCATCAGCTTATCGACTTCGGCATTGCTGTACTCGGCTGTATTGAGGCCGTATTCTCCATGCTCGCCAATCTGAGACGTAGGCAGCAAAAGAGACATCAGTGATTCTGGCGCGTCATATATGCTGCTGTATTCGTTTACCCACAACTTGATCTTATTGCCGTGCATTGAAGTCCCCTGCGCCGGCGTCACCTCCTGAATCGTCGCCGTGATCCCGATCTTTTTCAGCTCAGAGACAACAATCTGCGCAGCCGTGACCATTTGTTCTTCGTTAGTTAGAGCCTGGACCTGTGTAACAAACCCGTGCGGATAAGGGGATCTGGCAAGTTCACGCATCGCAGCAGCGTGATTGAAATTGTACCTCGGCAGCGATCCAAGCACAGAGCTTATCTGACTGGATGCGCCTAGCCCCGCAAACACGCTCGCTGGCGTGATAGCTGCATCTTCAGTAGCTCCAATGCCGCTGTAGAGAGCTTCAATGATGCCTTTGACATCGGTGGCGTATGCGATCGCCCTGCGGACATGCACGTTATTGAATGGCGCCGACCTGGTGTTCATCTGGAGCATCGCTACATCTCCGCTTGGCGCAAGGAGCAAATGGGTATTCGGTATCCCGGCAAAAGGCTTTGACGACAGATAACCAGACGCGCCGTCTATCTCTCCTGAGCGCAGCGCCAACGCCATGGTCGCTTCGCTTTTGAATACATCTACCACTATCCTCGATGCGGGTTGTGGCACGCCTTTCCAGTATGGGTTCTTTCTCAGCGTGACGCTCTGTTCTGGCTTGAAATTTTCAAACTCCCAAGGTCCCGTGCCAATTTGAAGATTGCCTGGCGTACCGAGCGCTTTTTCTCCAGCCCGTTCGGCCTGCGCGCGCTCCACGATTGGGCTCGTAGCCGACATGATGTCCTGCCAGACCGCACTTGGTCGCTTGAGCTTGACCTCAATCGCGGAGGCGTTCAACGCCGACACGGATGCGGCATCTTCCCAGAGCAGTTTCGTCCACGTTTCCTTGCCGATCATATTTCGCTTGAGCGAATACACAACGTCGGCAGCGGTGAGCGGCCTGCCGTCTGAGAACTTGATTCCAGGGTTCAGCTTGTAAACGTAAGTGGTGGCATTCAACTGTTCGTTGCTGGCAATATACCCGTCTTTCTTCACGACGCCGTTTGGTTCAGCTTCCACCAGATCCTGAGTCACAAGCGCGGCAATTGAGAAAACCTGCGGCCACGCCTCTTTCACTATGTCGAGACTTCCAGGCCAGGGAATCGATCCCCATCGTAGTTCTGGGTATGCCTTGGTCGAGCCTGCGTCAGCATTGGCGCCCACGCCGCCAGACCCTCCGCTGCCTCCGCCACCGCATGCCGCGACCAACGCCGAGAGCGCTAGCGCTGCACCTACCTGCGTCAACTTCCTCATCAAACTCCTCCCATACAGCATTGCAAGGTCTCTCATCGTCACACCTCCTGAGCCGCTTCACCAACGATCTTGGACTACGCGGCCCCGCTTGCTCAATGACTCCAGCATCATTCGCTTCACACGGCGCTACAGACCGCTGTCAAGCCGACTCTGTGAGTCGAGACCGACACGCCGAGCGGCCCGAGGCTATCGGGACGCTCGGCCGTGGGTGTCTCGTCTGGACCTACGAGGCGAGTTTTACATTCAGTGCCCACGGAGTGAAAATTTGGGTCCAATATGAGAACCCTGGGTACACATACTTTTCCGAGATCGCCGCCAGAGTCAGGATTGTAAACAGGGATCGATAAGGAGCTTCGTTGTTTACGGTTCGAAGCAGCCTGCCAATCAGCTGCATTCGCTTGGGTTTGCTCAGCGTTTCGACCGATTCGCTCCTCAACTTATCGACTTCAGAGTTGCGATACGAAGCCTCGTTCAAGCTTCCGATCTGGCTTGGAGCAAGTATCAGAGACATATATGCTTCAGGGTCGGGGTACTCCGCTTCCCACCGGCTCAAAATGAAATGCAGTTTGCCTGTATTCCATGCGAGCGCCTGCTCCGGTGTCAACTCATCCACCGTTGCTTTAATCCCAATCTCCTGCAAGTCCGTAGCCATGATCTGTGCAGCAGAGTCTTGCGCTTCGTTCCCTGAAATGACTTCAATCGAAGTGCTGAAGCCATGCGGATATACAGACTTCATGAGTTCCTGCCGCGCCTTAGCCAGGTTGAAATCGTATTGCGGCAGCGATTCCAGCATCTGCTTGACTTCGCTTTTAGAGCCGAGGTTATCAAATAGATCATTCGGCATTATCGTATGATCTTGAATCGCATCACCACCTGGGTAGAGAGCGTGAATCATACCCTCAGTGTTGGTCGCGTAGGCAATCGCGCGACGCACGTGAATGTCGTTGAATGGCGGATGGTCGGTGTTGAGTGTAACCATAACGTTCGACAGTCCTGGCGCTCTCAACTGATGCGTCCCTGGGATACCAGCAAACTCCTTTGGCACCGCATATGTATCGACGCCATCTATCGCACCTGACCGCATCGCAAGAGCAGCCGCCGCTTCAGTCTTGAAGATATCGATAGTAATTTTTTCGGCTGGCGGTCGCGGTCCAGTCCAGTAAGGATTCTGTGAAAGCACGACACTGACATCCGGTGTATAGCTGTCCAACTTCCATGGGCCAGTGCCGATCAGCATGTGCCCAGGAGTGCCAAGCGCTTTTTCGCCTGCCTTTTCGGCAGCCGCCCTTTCGATTACCCGGCCGCTGAATGCGACGATGCTCTGGAAGATCGGGCTCGGATGCTTGAGCTTCACCACCACCGTGGAGCTGTTGCGCGCGGTGATCGACGCTACATCTTCCCAGTAGCTTTTGTCCCATGATTCCTTACCGTCGATGTTGCGATCGAGCGAGAATACGACATCGGCCGCGGTCATCGGCGTTCCATCGGAGAACTTCACCGCCCTTAGGTGGTAGACGTAGGTAGCCGGGTTCGGCTGGTCGACCGAGCTTGCGAGCCCTGGCTTGACTTTCCCATCCGGTTCAAATTCCATCAGACTCTGCACCGCCAGCGATTCGACCGCGAATATTTCGCCTTCGGGTGTCTTTAGCGAGTCGAGCGCACCGGCCAAGCCTGGAAGCGCAGCCCAGCGCAATTCTGGATATGACTTCGAGGAGCCCGTTACGGCGCTCGACGCGGTCTCATTCGATTTGCCTTTGCTCGCTCCACAGCCCGCGATCGCCAGCGCCGCCACGAGTGCCAGGCCCATACACAGATACTTCCTCATCACACTTCCTCCCATGATCAGTTTGGCTACGCAACCCGCTTGGACCGCAACCTCGCCGGCTTCATCCTCGGCTTGCTCGGCCGTCGGCGCGCGTCGTCACAAGGCCTCCGCCGCATCGGCGAGCTCGTACCATGCGACCCCCTGCGGCTCGGTCAGGATCAGCGGCCGCAGGAACTGCGCGCCCTTTTCCAGTCCCTCCAGCAGGTCCATGTACTCGTCCTCGTGCTCGATGCTGAGCACGTCGTCGTAGCCGACCTCGCGCAGAGTGCTAATGAATTGGCGCCAGAAGAGCGCGTCATGCGCATAGCCAACGGTTCTGAAGCTCCACGAGCGCTCTGAGAGGCGCCCAAACGGCGTCGCATCAAAAAGCCCGTTGACCCGCACCAGATGCTCGTTGACCTGCACATCCTTCGCATGCACGTGATAGATGCAGTCTGAGAGCGCTCGCAGCGCCTCCAGCGGGTCGATCCCCTGCCACCACAGATGCGACGGGTCGAAGTTCGCGCCCACCACTGGGCCGATCGCCTCCCGTAGCCGCCGCAAAGAGCGCGGGTTATAGAGCACGTCCATCGGGTGCATCTCAAAACACAGCCTGCAGCCATGGTCCTCGGCCAGCTTGCTCTGCTCTGTCCAGTATGGGATCACCCGCTGCTCCCACTGCCACTCCAGGATGTCGGCTTGATCGAATGGGAATGCGTTGACCACCCAAGTTGGCGAGCTCTGTCCCTCGCCTCCCTCAGGCAAGCCGCCAAGCAGGGTGAGGCGGGAGACTCCGATCTGCTCCGCGAGCAGGCAGGCGTCGAGGAACTGCTTGCGATAGGTCTGCGCGACCTGCAAGTCAGGGCAAAGCGGCCGACCATGGATGCTGAGCGCGCTGATCTCGATCTCCCTTGACATGAACTGCTCATGCCAACGCGCGCGAGCGTCAGCGTCATATGCGAGCACGCCAGGATCGCCATGGCGCAAGTTCGACTGCCAGCCTGCGCATGCGATCTCGATCGCAGAGAGACCCATCTCCTTCACGCGGTCCAGCGCATCAGGTAGGTCGAGTTGCACGAGCGCGCTTGACACAACGCCAAGCTTCATGAATTGCTTCCCTTTCGATTGCAGTTGGTCAATGTCATCGATGCCAATAACTGTATACCGGGGTTGGCATCGATGTCAACCTTTCTGGGATCGATTTCATCCAAAACCTGCTTTAGTTCGGCGACCAAGCTCATGAATGACGCGCCACCAGCTGGCCAAGCTCGCCATCCGACGGTCTCTGACGTCGCCGCTGCCGCAGGCGTCTCCACCTCGACCGTCTCTCGCGCGCTGCGCAACAGCCCGCTCATCAACGAGCACACGCGCCTGAAGGTGCTGGACACGATGCGTGAGTTGGGCTATGCCCCCAGCGCTGTCGCGCGGTCGCTGCGCACCCGCTCATCTCCGTTCGTCGGCGTGATCGTGCCTGACGTCGCCCTTGATTTCTTCGCCACAGCGTTGAAGGGCGCTCAGGACGTGCTTGAGCCTGCCGGCTACCAGGTACTGCTGATGAACAGCGAACGCGATCCCGCGAAGGAGACCGCTGCGCTCTCGACGCTCGTCTCCCATCGCGTTGGCGGCGTGCTCATGGCGAGCTCAGGCGGATATGAGCCCTGTGGCGTGCCCGTTGTCTTCTTCGACCAGGTTCCCGCCACGCCAGGGCTCGGCGACGGCGAGGTCCTGCTTGACAACCGCTCTGGGATCGAGCAGTTGGTCAGCCACCTCACAGAGCATGGCCATTCACGCATCGCGTACATAGGCGGACCGGCAGGGTACACAAGCGCTGACGAGCGCCACGAAGCGTTCTTGGCGACCGCCTCCGCTGCCGGCATCGACCTCCAGGAGGGATACATGCAGATCAGCGACGAGCGCTGGTCGGCAGAGAGCGGCGAACACGCTACCGCAGCGCTTCTCCGCCTCCCGCGGCCGCCCAGGGCGATCGTTGCTGGCAGCGAGACCCTTGCGATCGGAGCGCTACGGGCGCTGCGCAATGCTGGCCTCAACGTACCTCGGGACATGGCACTCGTCTGCTTCGATGACCCGCGCCTAGGCGACATCATCGACCCGCCAATGACCGCGATCTCCCAACACGCAAGAGAGTTTGGAGAGCAAGCCGCCGAAATGCTGCTCAAGCGGATGCGAGGACCACGCCCCCGAGCTAAGACGCGGATCTCGGCTCAGCTCGTAGTTCGCCGCTCCTGCGGCTGCCACTGATCCGTCGCTCACATCGACATTCCAGCCGCCGCCTTTTCCGCATTGGCTTTGATCGCATGACCACCACCATGCTGGCATCGATGCCATTTGCTGTAGACTGCATGTGATCAGATCACGTTGCGCTCCATTCGAGCGCGAAACCAAAGGAAGACGCATGCCATCAAAGCTCGCAATCCTCGGAGGAGAGCCGGTGCTGCCAGAGGACATCCATGGCCTCTGGCCTGACGTTCAGGAGCCTGATCGCCGAGCGGTCAATGCAGTGCTGGACAGGGGCATCCTCACCGGCGGAGGCTCGGTCGAGGTGCCCGGGTTCGAGCGCGAGTACGCCGATTTCGCCGGCGTGCGCCATTGCCTTGCGTTCAACGCTGGCACATCGGCGCTACACGCATGCGCGGTGGCGGCGGGACTGTGCCCAGGAGATGAGGCGATCATTCCTGCTTTCACCTATGTCGCAAGCGCGATGAGCATGGCCCTGCACGGAGTCCGACCCGTCTTCGCCGACGTAGAGCTCGACACCTATTTGCTGGACCCTGCCTCGGTCCGAGAGCGCATCACGGAGCGCACGAGGGCGATCGTCGCCGTCCACCTGCATGGCTTGCCATGTGACATGGACGCGATGCGGATCCTCGCCGAGGAACATGGTCTTGCCTTGATTGAGGACATATCGCAAGCTCATGGAGCGACCTTCGATGGCCAGATCGTGGGCAGCTTCGGAACGTGCGCGGGCGGCAGCCTCAACGCGACCAAGAACCTACCTGGCGGCGAGGGAGGCATGTTCGTCACGAACAACGACGAGATGGTCATCACTGCCCGCCGCTTGCGCTACATGGGCGAGGACCCGATTACGGTCGAACCTCCGCTCGGCCGCCGTTACTGGGCGTTTGGGCTCGGATGGAACTACCGGCCGCAGGAGCTCCCATTCGCCTTTGCTCGCTCGCAGCTGAAGCGACTCGCAGGCTACAACTCCACGGCTCAGCGCAATGCCCGCATCCTCACCAACCGGCTGCGTGAGATCCCTGGGATCGTCCCGCCTGAGGTTCCTGACCGGCGTGAATCCATCTGGTACATCTACCGCGTCCGCTTGGACCCAGATGCGCTTGGTTACTCTGGCAGCGACCTTGAGTTGCGCGACCGTGTGATCGCTGCCCTCACTGCGGAGGGCGTAAAGGCCACCCTCTGGCAACACGATCCGCTGCCTGCGTTCACGGCCTTCCGCCGCGAGGAGCTGCAGCCGTGGGTGCCAGATGCCGACAAGGAGCAGCTACGCCCCTGGGATCCGGACGAATACCCAGTCGCGAGCCAAATCTGCAAGCAGACATTCGTGCTCGGCTCAGGAGCCACACCGCTGGCTGCACAATCGGAGGCTCTGATACACGCTTATGCTGATGCCGTCGAGAAGGTGCTTGGGAACCTCGATCAGGTGCTCGCGATGGACTTCCAGTCTCCAAGCGAGACCGGTGCCGTAGAGCTCCTGGACCAGACCCATGGCCGAGAAGGCGCACCCGTGGCGATGCCGGTCTGACGCTGCCCCGTCGCCCGCGTGATCTGATGCTGACGCGCGGGCGACCTGACGGCTGCGCACCCTGCCCAGATCAACGTCTCAAGCCGCGATGCCGGCCGCGAACACGTCGTCTAGTCCGGAATCAGCCCCTCGCCGGTGAATTCCTGCTGCGCCTCGACGAGGGTCAGGTCCGCGGGCGGCAGGATCAGGTCCGAGCTCAGCAGATCCTCGTCGGCGACTCGCTGCCCGTTGCTTCGCACATAGTCGAGCAGCGCTTTGTATGAACTTGTGAACCGCTCGGAATCCTGCCCTTCGACCGCGCTCACCACCGCGTCCTCCAGCTGCTCGATTCGCCCATCGCCGTCAGCGAGGCGGTACTGGTCCTCGCCGGATATACGGACGATCATGCCTGCTGGTCGCTCGAGGCGCCGCTGTCGCCCTCGCCGGCACTGATCTGGCCGGGACTCCCAGCCGCCGCGCCCTGACCGATCTCCGCCTTCATCTTGGCCAGTTCGTCATCGACCGCCGAAGAGCTGGAGAGCGCTTTCAGCTGCCTGTCGATGTCATCTTCGCCGGGACCAAGCTGAGTGATGTCTTCGAAGGCACCCGCGGCTTCGAGCTCCTGCACGGCGTCGGCCCGCGCCTTCATGTTTTCGGTCTTGTCCACGGCGCGCTGCATCGCAAGCCCGACATCTGCCATCTGCTCGCCGACGCCGGTCGCCGCCTCGGATATCCGGACCTGGGCCTCCGCTGCGGAGTACTGGGCCTTGATGACCTCCTTCTTGGTCCTGAAGGCTTCGATCTTTGCCCGCAGCTTCTGCTCGGAGTCGGTCAGCTTCTGCTGCTGCTCTTCCAGTTCGGCGACCTGCGTGTCGAGCCCTTGGAGCTCGGTCTGGGCGACGTTCTTGCGTTCCAGGGCAGCCTTGGCCAAATCCTCCTGGCCGGCGGCGACCGCCTGCCGCGCCTGCGTGTCGAGCTTGACCAGCTGCTGCTTGAGCGTGCTCTCCTGCATCTGCAGGCGCTTCTTCGCGGTCACGACGTCCGCGATGCCCTTCTTGACGTTCTGAAGCTGTTCGACCTGCTTTTGATAGCTGTAGTCGAGCGTCTCGCCAGGGTCTTCTGCCTTATCGAGCAGTTTCGAGACCTTGGCCTTCACAACGGTGGACATGCGCCCGGTCAAGCCGGCCATGCGTTCCTCCTATGAGTCTTCGGCGGGAGACTCAAGCGTAGCCGAGTTGGGGTATGCACGCGAAGCGTCCGCGCCGGCAGCACTCTTGGCTCAGAGCCCTACGGGGTGGCGCATCACGAAGCCCGCGTTTTCGGGCCGCAGCGGGCGCCAGCGCGGACCGTTCTGATTGGAGGGGTCGTCGACCGGGCTGGTGTCCAGGCGCAGCCCCGCGATCGTCATGTACGCATGACCGCCGTTGGCGAAGATCGTCACCCAGCGGCCGACGCCTTTTTCGCCCCAGCCCTCCATTTCGCCTGAGTCCATCGGCGTCTTGATCAGGTCGGCGCCGTGCAGGGCGAAGGAGACGGTGCCCGAGCAGTCGTAGCCATAGGACTTGAAGGAGGCGTGGCCGCCGCCGTAGACATACGGTTTGCCGATGATCTGGTTTCCCGCCCAGATCATCTCCTGGATCGCCTTGGGCGCGGCCTCAGGAGCCGCCGCCAAGCCTTCGATCAGCTCGGCCGTGGCGCCCGGCACGAGCAGCTGCGGCCGGCCCGAGGCGGCCGCAGCGACCGGGTCTCCACCGGTGCTGCCGAGTACGGTGTTGGCAGGCGGCGGAGCGACGTAGGGGATCACTTTGCCGTCGACCAGCTCGTAGACGGGACCGTGATATTCGAGCTTGGGCGTGGGGGCCGTGATCGGAGCATGGACGGTGATGGAGACCGTCTTGGCTTTCTTGCTCGCCTTGCTGTTGGTCGTGGAGCTCGCGCCGCCGGAGGAGCCAGTGCTGGGCGGGGCCGCGATCGTGCCGCCCGTCGTGGACGTGGCCGACGCGGACGCGTTCGTGGTGGCGCTCGCGGCGGCAGGAACGGCTGCTGCGGCAATCGCAATGCTCGAAAGCGTTGTTATGAGGGCTCGGGCCCGCACAGCTACCTCTTTCGTCGGCCTGCGGAGTTAGCTGACGGGCTGGCGCTGAAAGAGCCTGCGCCTCCCACGGATTCACCGCGAGACTCGCCCCAACAACTTGGGTCCCCCGCTCTCTGACATCTGGTCAGAGATTCGGCGTTGAGGCGGGCACGCTACCAGACTGCAATGACGGTTGCAGCGCAAGCGCACCGTCCGGCGGAGCGCTGTCGGCTTTCATCGCCCACTTTCCGGCATCGGCAGGACTCGGCGTAGCCGTCCCAAGCACGGTCTAAGCTGCCCCGCGATGCAGCCGGCCAAGTCATCGATTCTGCTGGCAGCGCTGGCGCTGCTGATCGCCGGGTGCGGCAAGAGCGCGGTGAGCGGCTCCGGGTCCCAGCAGTCCCCTGCAGGTACGGGCCAGTCTGCCGAGACGAGCACGCTGCTCGGGACATCCGGGGCCGGTGGCATCGTGACGGCCAACACGACGCGTCTTGGCGGCGCCACTGCGGCGCTCGACGCCGCAGCCGTCGCGCGCGCGGTGTACCCGGGCCTCACGCCCGCCACCAGGCCGCGAGCGGTCGTGATCGTGGAAGCGGGCAACTGGCCAGCCGCCCTGGCAGCATCGGCGCTGGCGGGCGCGCCGCTCAATGCGCCGATCCTCTACGCCGAAGGCGGGCAACTGCCGGCGGCCAGCGCGTCAGCCCTTGAAGCGATGCATCCGCTGGGCGCGCCGGCGCTAGGTGGCGCCCAGGTGATCGCGGTGGGCACCAGCGCACCCGCTGGCTACCGGGCGCTGATCTTGCACGGCAGCACGTCCTACGTGCTAGGCGGACGGATTGCCGCACTGGTCCAACGTCTGCACGCAGGCCACACCGCGGCGGCGATCATCGCAAGCGCGAGCGCTCCCGCCGCCCTGTCGATGCCGGCCGCCGGCCTGGCCGCCCAGAGCGGCGCTCCGATCCTGCTCGTCGACTCCGCAGGCGTGCCGCGCGCCACGGCCGCCGCGCTGGCGCGTCTCGGGCATCCGGCGAACTATGCAATCGGCCCGGAAAGCGCGATCGGCGAAGCGACTATCGCCTTCCTGCAGCGCACGGGCGAAGCGACCCGCATCGGCGCGGCCGGGCCGATCGAAAATGCGATCAAGGTCGCGGCGTTCACGAACGGGCACTTCGGGTGGGGAGTCGACGAACCGGGGCACGGGCTCGTGTTCGCGCGCACCGCAAGGCCGCTCGACGCCCCGGCAACGGCGCTGCTCGCAGCGACCGGCGACTACGCGCCGCTGCTGCTGCTCAGCAGCCAGAAGGGCATCTCGCGTGCACTGGCTCGCTACCTGGAAGACATCGAGCCCAGCTACGGCCACACCCCGGAATCGCAGCCGGTCCGCGGTGTCTACAATCGCGGCTGGCTGATCGGCGATCAGCAGGCGATCTCGCTGCAGACGCAGTCCCAGTTGGATGTGCTCCTGCGCGGTGTCACCCGTTCGACGCCCACACCTCAGCCAAGCCTCGTGCCGTGATCGCGGACATCGGGCAAAGAGAGCTCCACCAACGACGCGGACAGCCAGGAACCAGACAATGAGTCAAGCAGAGGACCCAAGCAGGCTTTCACACGAGCCGACCGTGGAGGACGTGCGCGAGCTGATGGGCGCCTCCACCCCCCATTTCGCGCTGCAGCTGCGCAATCGCATAAGGACGCTGATCCGCGGCCTGCCGGCCGATCACCCCGCCCGTGTGCTGGGCGAGCGGGAGATTACGCGCCTGGAGCACCTCAGCCGCTTCGGGCAGGACCAAGGCGAGGCGGCCCACACGGGCGAGCCTCACCTGCCCTCGCTCAGCGGCGCATAGCGCCGCGTCAGCCGCGCCCGGCGGCCCTGGTCCGCGCGGTCAGGAAGTTGCTGCGAAGCAGCTTGAACAACGCCAGGAACAGAACCAGGTCGAGCGCGAACAGGCCGACCGTCGCGACCGGTGGGATGCGGGCAAACGCGGAGATGGCGAGCGCCACGACGGAGTGAAAGACGACGACCGGCAACGCGGCGAGCATCACCGTGTGCGAGCGAAAGCCGCTGCGGTGCTCCCGCAAGGTCACCTCCAGGGTGCCCAGCGCGACCGCCGCGATCCCCGCAAGCAGCGGCGCGCCGCCATGGGAGATTCCACGTCTGAAGCCGACCACCACACCAATCACGCCCACCAGGATCAGCAGCTCGGAGAGCGGCAGCGGATGCCACGGGGGCCGCGGGCGCTCTCCGTAACGACGCGAGACCGGGGTCTGCGCGCTGGCCTGCCTGCTTGCCCTCTGCGCCGAGGCGCGGCGCGGCCGAGTTGCAGGCGCAGCCGCCGACTCACCCTCCGGGGCTGCGACGGCGATGGCGTCGCCCGCCGCTGGCGCGGCGGCGCCGACGGTCCTAATCGCGCCCGAGCTGGAGCGGCGCTTGCGCGAGCGGCGCTTGCTGGCCTTGGCCATCTCGCTAGCAGCTGCGCCGTGTGAGGCAGGGACCCATCCTGTGACGATCCTACCGCCGGCGCCAGGTGGCGGCGACGGTATGCGCTCGTGCGTGAGTCGGGAGCGCCAATTATGTCGGCTCAAAATAAGATCTTTTGTAATAACATAACTTGCGATGCGTTTTTTCGATAGGACCGACGAGCTGGCGGCGCTGGAAGAGAACTGGCAGGCAAAGGATGCAAGGCTCTTCGTCTTCTGGGGACGGCGGCGGGTCGGCAAGACGGAGCTGCTCAACCACTTCGTCGAGCGCAAGCACGCCTTGTACTTTGAGGCGACCGACGCCTCCAGCAGGGATCAGCTTCGTGACCTCTCCGCCGAGATCGCGCGCGTCTCAGGAAACCGCCTGCTCGACGAGCAACCGCTGCGCAGCTGGCAGGCGGCGCTTGCTGCCATCGAGCAGCTTGCATCCCAGCAGCGAACCGTCGTCGTGCTAGATGAGTTTCAGTACCTCGCTGCGCAGGAACGCGAGCTGGGCAGCCTCATCAACAGATGGTGGCGCACAACCGGCAGGCACCTGCCGCTGGTCCTGATCCTCTCCGGCAGCGAGGTCTCGTTCTTCGAGCGCAGCGTTCTGGCCGGCGAGATGTACGGACGCCGCACCGGGCAGTTGCAGCTTACGCCGTTCGACTACCGGTCCGCCGCCCTCTTCACCCCCCGCTACAGCCCGCAGGACAGCATCCGCACCTACGCGATCTGCGGCGGCATGCCCTACTACCTCGAGCGTTTCGACGATGGCGTGCCGCTCCAGGAGAATATCCTGCGCCACATCCTTTATCGCGATGGCTTCCTGCACGAGGAGGCCGAGCTGCTGCTGCGCCAGGAGCTCGCCGACCCGCACAACCACATCTCGACATTGCGTGCGATCGCGGCAGGACGCACGAGGCACAGCGAGATCATGGACCAGACCGGGCTCAGCTCCGCACAGGTGCGCCAGATCACGAGCGTCCTGGAAAGGATGAAGCTGGTCGAGCAGCGACGGCCAGTGACGGCGCGACCTACCTCGAAGAAGACAAGCTACGCAGTGATCGACGGCTTCCTCAACTTCTACTTCCGCTTCGTTGACCCCTATCGCTCGTTGCTGCGCACCCGTGCCGACGCCGAGCGGCACCTCCGTGACACGGTTGCGCCACAACTGGACCATTTCGTCTCCAAGCCTTGTTTCGAGGACATCTGCCGAGAGCACATGCGCACGGCAGAGCACGCGCACGCCGTCGGATCGTGGTGGGGCATGGTGCCCAGTGGCGAGGGCCGGCACACCGAACAGCGCGAGCTGGACGCGGTCGCGATCGACGCAGAACGCAAACCGCTCGCGGTCGGCAGCTGCAAGTGGACGGGGAGCCAGATGGACGTCGGGCAGGAGCGTCTGCTCACACGATTGCAGGCCAACCTTCCGGACGGAGAGCACGTGGGCCGTCACTACTTCTACGCGCGCTCGGGCTTCGATGAGGCCCTGCGGCAGCTGAGTGCTGCCGCACCCGAGCGCTACCGCCTACTGGCCCCCGCAGACCTGTACGCGTGATCGCCCGCCCTATCCTCGACTCGCAGATGCCCGACCAATCGCAAGACGCCGCATCGGCGCTCGGCATCCCGGGCAGCACGCTGCCGGGCCCCTACCCGGTCGGCGAGTACGCAGCCGCGCTGCAGCGCAGGCTGCGCGCGTTCACTCGGGTGCAGCTGATTGGCGAGATCGTGAACCTGCGCGTGGCGCGAGCGCGGGCCTACTTCGAGCTGCGCGACTCCGGCGGCGCGGTGCCGTGTGCCGCCTGGCTGCGCGACTGGGAGCAGATGCTTGCACGGGTAGGCGAGCTTGCCGAGGGGATGCAGGTCGTCGTGGAGGGCGGCTGCGACTACTACGCCGGCAGCACTTCCTCCTCGCCCGCGTTCTCCTTCTCGGTCTCCGACCTGCGGATCGCGGGCGAGGGAGACCTGCTGGCACGGATCGAGCGTCTGCGCAAGACGCTCGATGCGGAGGGTCTGCTGGAGTGCCAGAAGCGGCTGACGCTGCCCGCGCTGCCGCGCACGATCGCAGTCGTCTGCAGCGAGAGCGGCAAGGCGCGCGACGATGTGCTGGCTGGCCTTGCGCGGCGCGGCTGGTCGGGCAGGATCGTGTGGGCCTTCGCGCCGGTGCAGGACCGCTATGCCGCTCCGGCGATCACCAGAGCACTGCAGGACCTCGCCGCCTCAGGGCAGGTGGAGGTAGCGATCGTCGCCCGCGGCGGAGGCTCGCTTGCGGATCTGCTCTGCTTCTGCGACGAGACGCTGTGCAGAACGGTGGCGTTGCTTGCGATCCCGGTGATCGCCTCGGTTGGACACCACACCGACAGGACGCTGCTCGATGACGTCGCTGCCGTCAGCTGCTCCACACCTACGCACGCGGCCGAGGTCGCGGTGCCGGTCGACTGCGTCAAGGCGCGCGGCGTTCTGGCCGACCAGGCGCAGCGGCTGCGCGCGAGCGCCGGCCGGGCAGTGCTCAGCCGGGCACGGCTGCTCGCCGCCCTTTGCAGAGCCCCGACGGAGCATCTTGCGCGCCAGCGCCGCGGCCTTCATCAGCAGCTGCGCGAGGCTCGCGCAGCTGCGCGCCGGCGGATCGTGACGGAGCAGGAGATGACCCGGCGGCGCCTGGCGGCGGTCCTGAGCAAGGCTGACGGCGCCCTCCACGACGCGCGCAGCAAGCGCCCCGCCGAGCTTGCGCGCCTCGCGCTCGCACTCGACGCACACGATCCGCAGCGCACGCTGCAGCGCGGCTATGCGCTGGTGCAGACCGACACCGGAGAGGCGGTCAGCAGCGCAGCGGCGGCTCGCAGAGCACGTGATGTACTGTTGCGCTTCGCCGACTCCACCGTGGAGGCGCAGGTGAGAGAGGACTCATGAGCGAGGAGCAGAAGCTCAGCTACGAGGACGCGTCAGCGCGCGTGGAGACGATCGTCAGGCGCCTGGACTCCGGCGAGGCGAGCCTCCGGGAGACTTTGGAGCTGGTCAAGGAGGGCAAGACGCTGATCGAGCGTTGCGCCGGCGAGCTTGAGGCGGTCTCGGGCGAGCTGGAGGAGCTCAAGCTGGAGGATCTTGTGGCAAGGCTGGAGGCACAGGCACGGTGACCGGGCAAACGCTCAAGGGTGGCCTTTGGGCGCTCGTGCGAGATCTGCCGCTCGTGATGGAGCGGGTGGAGCTGGAGCCGCTGAGCGTGCGCTACTCCCCCGAGTTCGAGCGCCGCACCACCGTCGTCCATCTGCATGGAGCCGGGCAGGAGGGCATCGGCGAGGACGTGATCTACGACCCGGAGCTGCACGTACTGGATCCGATCGCTCTGCCAACCGGCGAGATGACGCTCGCCTCCTACTCGCAGGGGCTGGCGCAGCTCGATCTCTTCGGAGCGCTCACGCCGGGCCAGCCGGCCTACCGGCGCTACCGGATCTGGGCCTACGAGTCCGCAGCGCTAGATCTAGCTCTGCGGCAGGCCGGCATCTCGCTGCACACAGCGCTAGGCCGGCAGCCTGCGCCGCTGCGGTTCGTTGTCTCGACTCGCCTGGGCGACCCCGCGACTCTCGATCCGTTGAGCAAGCGCCTTGCGATCGCCCCGCAGATGCGCTTCAAGCTGGACCCCACGGTCTCCTGGGACGACGATTTCGTCGCCTCCCTGGTTGAGCTGGACGTCGTCGACTCGGTCGACTTGAAGGGCTTCTACGAAGGCACGATCGTCGACAACCCGGCCGACCCCGAGCTCTACCGCCGCGTCGCCGAGGCGTTCCCGGCAGCGTGGATCGAGGACCCCAAGCTCACGCCGGACACCGAAGCGGTCCTTGCTCCCCATATGTCCCGGGTGACCTGGGACGCCCCGATCCACGAGGTCGCAGACATCGAGGCGCTCGCCGTGGAACCCAGGTGCATCAACGTCAAGCCCTCACGCATCGGCAGCCTGCAGGACCTTTTCGCGGTCTATGAGCACTGCGAGGCGCATGGGATCGCCTGCTACGGCGGCGGCCAGTCAGAGCTCGGACCGGGGCGCGGCCAGATCCAGTACCTGGCAAGCCTGTTCCATCCAGACGCATCCAACGACGTGGCGCCGTCCGGATGGAACATGCCAGCGCCACCCGCGGACCTGCCAGGCAGCCCGCTGGCGCCGACGCCTGCGCCGGTCGGCTTTCGCTGGGGCAGCTGAGCGTCGTCAGCTCGTCGGCCGTTCGTGCTCCCAAGGATCGAGAAGCTGGACTTCAAGCTTGACGGTGCGGCCTTTGTCGTGAGCGCGGCTGATGTCCAGCTGGTCGAAGTGTGGAGCCTGGCGAATGAGTTGCAGGAGGCTTGGTCCGCCACTTCGCAGCGGCTTGGCAGCTTGAAGTTGCCAGGTCACATCTGCTCCTTGGGCTTCTGGAATCGATACATAATACCAAAAGTAGTGCAAGGGCGTTGACGACATTTCTACACCGCCGTCGCACTCCGTGCAGGCTCTCCTTCACTTGTCCAGGGTCCGCAACTTCTCCTGCACCCTTCTGTTGAGGCCCGCATAGCCGCTACGGTCCCTCACCGTGCGGCCCGCCAGACTCACCGTGCCACCGCAGATCGAAAACAAGCGATCTTGGTTGACAGTGATGGCGAGTGTCCTGTTGGTCTCGCTCGCGCTGCCGTGTCCAAGCTTCGGCGCCTACGAATCCGGAGGCGCGCTCGCCCCCAGCTCTTCGAGCGGGTCGGGCGCAGCAGCGGGAGGCACCGCGCCCTCCAAGAGCAAGGGCCCGGCGATCACCGGGGCCGACTGCGTGCCGCACGGCAGTTGCGCCGGCAATCCTTGGGAAGTCTCATCCTCCTCGATGGGTGGCTCGCTGCTGGTCAAGGGCAGCAAGCTGGGCCCGAAGATGAACGTCGCCTTCGCGAGCGTCTACCGCAAGCGAGCGGTTGGGCCGACTACGCGCAATGCGCCCAAGGCGAGCCTGCGCAAGACCTCCGAAGGTTTGGTCGTGAGCATCCCCAAGGGCGCGAGCACGGGCCGCATCACGGTCCTGCTCGGCAGCGGGCATCACACCAATCTGCTCGGGCCAATCAAGATCGTCTCCCGCAAGCTTCACCCTCCGCCGCCGCCCAAAGTCGCCACGATCAGCCCCTCCCCGACCGGCACCGCGTTCGACGGTCAGGGCATGTGGATCTGGTACGTGAGCGCGTCCAACGGCGGCAGCCTTCCATCGATCATCGCCCAAGCGAAGGCAGACGGCGTCAGCACGCTTTTCGTCAAGAGCTCGGACGGCCCCGAAAACTACTGGTCGCAGTTCTCGCCCGAAATGGTCGCAGAGCTCCACAACGCCGGCCTGAAGGTCTGCGCGTGGCAGTTCGTCTACGGCAACAACCCGGTCGGGGAGGCGGAAATGGGCGCAAAGGCGGTCTCCACCGGCGCCGACTGCCTTGTGATCGACGCCGAGGGCGAATATGAAGGCCACTACGCCGCCGCACAGCAGTACATGGAAACGCTGCGAGCCAAGGTAGGCGCCAGCTACCCGATCGGCCTGGCCTCCTTCCCCTACGTCAACTACCACGAGTCCTTCCCCTACTCGGTCTTCCTTGGCCCCGGCGGCGCCCAGTTCAACGCACCGCAGATGTACTGGAAGGACATCGGAACGAGCGTCGCGCACATCTTTGAAGTCACCTACGAACAGAACCTGATCTACGAGCGTCCGATCGAGCCGCTGGGTCAGACCTACGAGAGCCCGAGCAACTCGGAAATGGTGGCTTTCCGCTCCCTGGCCGGCGCCTACGGCGCAAGCGGCCTCTCGTGGTGGGACTGGCAGGAAACGACCTCGACCGGCTGGAAGGCGCTGACCGAACCACTGAACCCCGAACTCAAGGTCCCCTCCCCCGAGGACACGGCTCCGCTGCTCAAAGAAGGAGCCAGCGGCGATCAGGTTCTATGGATGCAGGAGCATCTGGCAACGGCTGTCCCAGCCCAGGAAATAACCGGCATCTTCAACGCGGCCACAGTCACGAACCTGAAGAGCTTCCAGTCCACTCACGGCCTGCCGGCAACCGGCGAAACAGACTCGAGCACGTGGGGCGACCTGCTCGCCCTCGCGCCGGTCGCCGTCACCTGGACTGGAAACACGGCAAGCGCGGCGCGCGCCCACAAGCGCTGAGCGCGCGCCGCCCACATGCCGCCGGTCTGAAGTGCGAGAGCCAAGCAAGGCAAGGACGCAGTGAGCGTGGCGTACTCGGTACGCGAGCGAGCGAGGACACCGCCTTGCGCCGGCTATCGCGCGTCAGACCCGCTGGATCAGCGTGCCGGTCCCCAGCCCGCCACCGCAGCACATCGTCACGAAACCGATCTCCTTGTCGGAGCGCTCGAGCTCATGCAGCAGCGTGGTGATCAGCCGAGCGCCGGTGGAGCCGAGCGGGTGACCGAGCGCCATCGCACCGCCGTTGACGTTCACGCGGTCCATGTCGGGGCGCAGCTCGCGCTGCCAGGCGGCCACGACCGGAGCAAACGCCTCGTTGATCTCGATCAGGTCGATGTCGCCGATCTGCATGCCGTTGCGCTCCAGGATCTTGCGCGTGGCGGGGATCGGTCCTTCCAGCATCTTGACCGGGTCGCAGCCGACGGTCGTCTGATCGACGACCCGCGCCCGCGGGGTCAGCCCGAGTGCCTTTGCCTTATCGGCCGACATCAGCAGCACCGCCGCGGCGCCGTCTGATATCTGCGAGCTGTTGCCGGCGGTGATCTTGCCGTCGGGCTTGAACGCGGGCTTGAGCTGCGAGAGCGCCTCCAGATTGGTGTCCGGCCTGATGCCCTGGTCGGCTACGAACGTGTCGCCGTTGATCTGCATCGGCACGATCTCGCGCTCAAAACGGCCTTCCTGCGTGGCCTGGTGGGCCAGCTTGTGCGAGCGCACGGCGAGCTCGTCGAGCTCGGAGCGAGGGATCTCCCACTGGTCGGCGATCATCTCGGCGCCAAGTCCCTGGCCAACGATGTTGTGCTTCTCCATCAGCGAGGGCGTGAATGCCATGCCGAACTCCTGCTGGGTCTGCATCGTGGCGGCAAACGGGAAGTGCCCCATGTGCTCGACGCCGGAGCCGATCATCGCGTCGTGCACGCCGGCGGCGATCAGCGCGGCGGCGAAGTTGACGGCCTGCTGAGCCGATCCGCACTGGCGATCGACGGTTGTGCCGGGCGTCTCGATTGGCAGCCCTTCCTGCAGCCAGGCGTTGCGGGCAATGTTCAGCCCCTGCTCGCCGAACTGCTGCACGCACCCGGCGATCACGTCCTCGACTTCGGCCGGCTCGATCCCGGCGCGCGAGATCACCTCCGTGTAGACCTTGCCGAGCAGGTCGTTTGGATGGGTGTCCTTGTAGTAGCCCTTCTCCTTGTGGCCACGGCCGATCGGCGTGCGCACCGCCTCGACGATCACGACCTCGCGGCCCTCTGGTTGCCTCATCTTGGAGTCCTCCATCGGTATCGAAGCTGGGTGGAAGCGCCCTCGCCCCCCGGATACCTCTACTCTACCGCCGAACACCATCGATTGACTGGTCAGTCAGCCAACCCTGAGGAGGGATCCAAGCGTGAAGGAGAGACTCGCGATAGTCGGCAGCGGCGCGATTGCGTGCGGCCTGGCCGCGACGGCCGCCCACCATGGTCCCGTGCTGCTGCTCGCCCGCTCGGACGAGTCGGCCGCGCGAGCCGCAAAGACGGTCGAGAAGACGCTCAGCAAGCTGGAAGCTCAAATCGACCCCCAGCACGTCCAGATCGTGACCGATGCGGCCGCGCTGGCGGAGGCGAGCTTCGTGGTGGAGGCCGTGATCGAGCATCACGACATCAAGGCCGACCTGCTCTCCGATCTCTCCGCCCGAATCAAGGACGACGCAGTCCTGGCCACGACGACCTCCTCCCTGTCGGTAGAGCGGCTGGCGCAGGCCAGCGGGCGCGCCGACCGCTTCGTCGGCCTGCACGTCTTCAATCCAGTGACGCGGATGAAGCTCGTCGAGTTGGTTTATCCACAGGAGGCCACGCAGGAGACCAGGGAGCGCGCAGCGGCGCTGTGCGAAACGTTCGAGAAGATCGCTGTGGTCGTGCCGGACATCCCGGGCTTCGTGGTCAACCGGCTGCTGTTCCCCTACATCTTCAGCGCTGTGCGGCTGCTTGAAGAGACAGGGATGCCGCCCGCCGACATCGACACCTGCATGAAGCTCGGCGCGGGGCACCCGATGGGCCCGCTGGCGCTGGCGGATTTGGTCGGCCTCGATGTCTCCAAGGCGATCGGCGAAGAGATCGGGCAGGAGATCCCGCCGAAGGTGGAGCAGCTTGTCTCCGAAGGCGCGCTCGGACGCAAGAGCGGGCGTGGTTTTCTTCTCTACGACTCGTAGGCGCTGCAAGTTTTCGCATCGCCTAAGGAGCCTTTTATGTGAGCTTGATGCGGGTGGCGATACTCCCTATTGCGAGATAGATCGCAACGCACACCTGCCTCCTCCCAGTGCACACTGCCCGGCCCGCATCCCCCTGCGGGCCGGGCGTGTTTAAGGGCCCCTCAGTCCTCGACCGCCTCGCGCGTGCGTATCACCGGCCGCTCCCTGATCCTGACCGCCTCGATCCGGTTTTCGCGCACCGACTCCACTCTGATCGAGTAGCCGTCCGCGATCACGGTGTCTCCGCGGCGGGGCAGCCGCCCGAGCTCCGCAAACACAAGGCCGCCAACGGAGTTGTAAGCGTCGGTGTCGACGGGCAGATGCAGGCCGTAGTCCTCCAGGTCGGTGACCGCGACGTGTCCGCGCACGAACCAGTCGCCGTTGGCCAAGCGCCTGACCTCGCCGGCGGTGGGGTCGGTCTCGTCAGCGATCTCCCCCACGACCTCCTCGATGATGTCCTCGACGGTGACGATCCCCACAACGCGCCCGTACTCATCGACCACGATCGCAAGCTGAGTGCGCTGGTGCTGCAGCTCGGCCAGCAGGTCGTCGAGCGGCTTGGTCTCCGGCACGATCGGCGCGTCGTTGACCGCAGCGCCCAGCGCCGCCGATGGTCCCTGCTGCAGATAGAGACGCATCAGCGCGTTGGCGTGCACGAAGCCGCGCACCCTGTCCCTGTCTCCCTCCTCGGTCACGGGCAGCCGCGTATGACCGGTGGAGATGCAGCGCTCGAGCGCCGTGCCGACGTCTTGCGAGATGTCCACAGTGACAACCGCCGGGATCGGGGTCATCACCTGACGCGCGTCCTGCTCGTGCAGGTGAAAGACGCCGGTCAGCATGCCCGCCTCGCCGGGATCGATCTGCCCTCCCCTGAAGGACTCGGCGATCAGCAGCTTGAGCTCCTCAGGGGTGCCGCCCGCCGGTTCGCGCGACATCTCGACCCCGAACAGCTTGAGGATCCTGGCTGAGAGCGCGCTCACGCCGACAACGAGCGGGCCGAGCAGCACCCTGAAGGCCTGCAGCGGACGCGCGATCCTGCGCGCCACCGGCTCGGCCCGGTCGATCGCATAGAACTTCGGCACCATCTCACCGCCCACAAGCTGGGCCAGCGTGATCAGAGAGAAGGAGATCACGACCGCGACGATCACCGCAACCCCCTCGCTGAGCGGGCCTCCGAGCGCTCCCTTCAGCAGCTGCGCCAGCGCAGGCTCGCCGAGCGCGCCGACGCCGAGCGAGGTCATCGTGACGCCGATCTGCACGGCGGAGATGTACTCGTTGACGTGTCCGACCTGATCGAGCGCAAGCTGAGCGCCGCGCTCGCCTTTGTCGCGCATCGCTTCAAGCCGCGGCCGTCGCGAGCGCACGAGCGCGTACTCGGCGATCACGAAGAACGCGTTGACCGCGATCAGAACGGCCGCGAGGATGAGCTTCAGGCCGTTCACGCCAGGCCGCCGAGCAGCGCCGCCAATGGTGGTGGCGTGCGACGCCTGGCGCGACTTCGAGGAGGTTTGTCGTCGTCGTTCATCTGGTGCCGACGGCTACACCGTATCAACGCTTCAGGCGAACGCTTCTACGCGCCTGCGGCGAGTGCCTCGATCGCGCGCGCGAGATCGAAGTCGGCCTGCGTGAGCCCGCCCTGCGAGTGCGTGGAGAGCGTGAGGGCAACCTTGTTCCAGCCATGAAGCAGGATGTCGGGGTGGTGGTTGGCTGCCTCGGCGGCCTCGCCCACGCGGTTGACGAAAGCAAGCGCCTGCGAGAAGTCATCGAAGGCCCACTCGCGCACGATCGCCTCGCCCTCCCTGCTCCAGGGGATCTCCTGCAGGCGCTGCTCAATCTCCGGCTCGCTCAGCTTGGGCAAGACCCACCTCCACCTTTGAAGTTGGCGACAGTAGAGTCAGGATGACATGCGGATCGCAAGCCTCGTCCCCCACGCCACGGAGTTGCTGTTCGCGCTCGGCCTCGGCGATCAGGTCGTGGCTGTCACGCACGAGTGTGACTACCCGCCGGCGGCCGACGAACTGCCAAAGCTCACGCGCGATGCGCTGCCGGCAGGCCTGAGCGCCGCCGAGATAGACCGGGCGGTACGGGCTCGCACCATGGAGGGCCTTGCGATCTACGAGCTAGACGAGGAGGAGTTGCGTGAAGCGGAACCGGACCTGATCGTCACCCAGGCGCTGTGCCCGGTGTGCGCGGTCTCCTACGAGGAGGTCGCAGAGGTGGCGAGCCGGTTGCCCGGCCAGCCGCAGGTGATCTCCCTGGACCCGAAGACGTTCGGCGAGACGCTCGGTGACATCCGCACGATCGCGGTGGCCACCGACCGCAAGGATCAGGGCGTGGATCTGGTGCGCTGCATAGCCGACCGCGTCGACCGGGTGAGGCTCGCCGTGCGCGGGCTGCCGCGGCCGCGAGTGGCGGCACTGGAGTGGCTTGACCCCGTGTTCGCCGCGGGACACTGGACGCCGCAGCTGATCGAGATGGCCGGCGGGCAGGACGTCCTCGGGCTGCCGGGCGAACCATCGGAGCAGGTCAGCTGGGAGATGCTTGCGGCTGCACAGCCGGAGGTCGTGGTGGTGATGCCGTGCGGATTCGACGAGCGCCGCGCGCAGGAGGAAGCCATGCTGCACGCCGAGCAGCTGGGGAGCCTGCATGCGCGACGGCTGGTCGCAGTCAACGGCTCGGCGTACTTCTCCCGCCCCGGGCCGCGGCTCGTGGACGGCCTGGAGCTGCTGGCTCACATCCTGCACCCGCAGGCGGTGCCGCAGGCGCCGGCGCCGGCGATCGAGCTGGAGCAGGCGGCAGCACAGGGCTGACCTGCCCTGCGGTGGCCTTAGGCGAACCCGGTTCCGGTGGCGCCGGCCACCGCGAGCGATCCGGCGATCGCTGCGGCACTCAACGCCACGCAAGCGAGCATCCCCAGCACCGGCTGGTGCTTTGCGTCACCGGCGCGGAGCGCAAGCCCCGCAAGCGCGCCACCGATCAGACCACCGATGTGTGCGCCGATCGAGATGCCCGGGAGCAGAAAGCTGAGGAACAGGTTGAAGACAATCAAGCCGCCGATGCTCGTCTCCATCACGCGGTGGCCCCTTGCACGCAGCTCGACCGCTGCCGCGCCCATCAGACCGAAGATCGCGCCTGAGGCGCCGATGCTCCCACCGCTGCTCCAGACAAGCACCCCGAAGGAGCCCGCAAACAGGCTCGTAAAGTAGATCAGCCCGAACCGCAGCGACCCGATCGCAGGCTCCAACAGCATTCCCAGCAGGTACAGCAGGTACATGTTGAAGCCGATGTGCAGCAGGTCCTCGTGCACGAAAGCGTTGGTCACGAGCCGCCAGTACTGGTGTCCTTCGGAGATCGCGGCCCGGTAGAGCTCCCCTTCGAACACGACTGTGCCGCTCGCCTCCCCTGAGATCGTGAACTGAGTTTTCTCCGCTAGGAAGACGAGCACATTGATCGCGATCAGCGCATAGGTGACGCGCGGCGCACGCGCCATCTCACGCATCCGCACAACCTTCGTGCGCTGTTTGGCACAGTCGGGGCAGCGCATGCCGACGTTGGTCGGCGTCATGCAGTCCGTGCAGATCGGGCGCCCACAGGAGGAGCAGGAGACGCCGGTCTCGCGATTTGGATGCCTGTAGCAGGTGGCCACTGGAGGCAGCAGCCTATAGTGGCACGGTCAGCGCCGCCGAGATGGAGCCCGAGCCCGATGCTAGACAAGCGCTCGGTCACCCGCGAGCTCCGCCCGCAGCTTTTGCAGGCCGAGCCGCGTCCGCCCCTTGACCGTGCCGACCGGCACTCCGAAGATGCCAGCTATCTCTCTCTGGGTGTAGCCGCCGTAGTAGGCAAGCTCGATCACCGAGCTCTGCTCGGCAGGCAGTCCATCCAGCGCGTTGCGCAGCGTCCTGGCCTGCTCGCGCAGGTCGGCCTCCGACTCGATCCCGTGCTGCGCCTGCAACCGATCCTCAATCGCCTGCTGGAAGAGCTCGCCGCATTCCCGCGGACCGCGGCGCCACAGATCGATCGCCCGATTGTGCACGATCCGGAGCACCCAGCCGCGCACGCTCCCGCGCCGGCTGTCATAGCGCTGGCGAGCACGCCACATCGAGAGAAACGCCTCCTGAACGGCGTCTTCTGCGAGCGGTCGCTCACCGCAGATCCGCATCGCGGCCGCAAACGCTATACCCGCGTGACGGTCGTAGAGCGCGCTGAACGCGAGCTGGCTGCGGTCGAGCGCCACCAGACTCATCAGCTGCTCATCTGAGAGCCGTGCAAGCGTCGCGGCCGCGGGCGACCACAGACCACGACGCCTTGCGAGAAGGACCTCAGCCGACAGTTCGATGACAGGTTGCATTCGGGTAGGAGAGACTTAAGGACGAGATCTAACCACAATCGGCTGTTTTTGGTCAGATAATCCGAACTGCAACCGTCCTCTCATTGCCGATGGTCGTCGAGCAGCCACGACGCCTCTCGGGGCACGGCTCTGGGCCCCGCGTCTGTCAGCGAGGGCGAAGAAGGCGGCGAGCCTGGCGCTCGGCGCTGCGCAGCGACTTGCTGACCGCGGCTCCCGCCTGATTGAGGCGATGCGTCTGCGGCGCACGTCGCCGCGCCCGCAACACCACGAGCGCCGCCCCCGCGCCTGTGCCCAGCACGACCGCGGCCGCCGGACGCGCCCAGTTGCGCGGGTCGCGCATCGCTGAGAGCTCGACCGCGTCGAGCTCCTCTGCCGCCATCTCGGTGATGCTCTGCAGTCTCTGCTCCAGGCGCATGGCCAGATGCTCCGGCGGCTCCACGGGCGCAAGCGCCTGCCGCAGCAATCCCTCGAAGTCGGCGGTCCCGGTCATCTGCTCACCCAAAAGCTCATGCGGCCGACTCCTCTTCGCGCAGCCTGCTCTGCAGTTGCTTGATCGATCTGTGGATCAGCACCTTCGTGGCCCCATCTGAGCGACCAAGCGCACGCGCGATCTCGCGGTTGTCCATGCCGAGCGCAAACCGCATGATCAGCGCCTCGCGCCTGTCCTCCGGCATCTCGGTAACTGCGGCGAGCACGCGCGTAAGCTCTTCGCGTCCCTCCACGATCTCCTCGGTCGTACGCAGCGAGCTGATCGCATCCGGGTCTTCCATCGGTGCCGCCGGCTTGCGCGCGCGGTCCCTGTAGAGATTGGCCGCAAGGTTGTGAGCGATCCTGATCAGCCATGGCCGCAGAGGCCTGCCGTTGGCCTCCCGCTGCGCGCGCTCGAAATGCCTGTAGGCCTGCAGGAACGTCTGCTCGGTGAGGTCCTCCGCGTCGTGGTGATTGCCGACCCGGTAGTAGGCGTAGCTGTAGACGTCGCGCAGATGCGTCCTGTACAGCTCTGAGAAGTCCGCGTCCAGTTGCGCCTTGCTGCGCTGCGGCGCGTCCCCCTGTTGTACGTCTGTCACTCAACGCAGCGTACTCCGGCGTGCTGGCGCTCACTGGAAGGCGCGACGGCGCTTGCCTGCCTTTGCCGGCCACTGCTCTCCGGGCGAGGCGGCGTCTGCCCGCCGAGCCACTCCCACTGCAGAGCCACGCAAGCCCAGACCCGGCCGGTCGCCGCCGCCGCCAGCGACGGAGAGACCTCATCCATCTGCGGCAGGCGGGTGATTCGGCCGAAGCGAACCCTCACCTTGCGAGGACGCACCCTCCAACCGCGACGAACCTGATCGGTGCCTATCACCGCCACCGGCACGACCGGAGCGCCCGTTTCGAGCGCGAGCCTGCCGACGCCTCGGCGGGGAGCGCCCAGCGGGCCTTTGCGTACACGCGTGCCCTCGGGGAATATGACCACGCAATCCCCGCGCGAGAGGATCTGCTTCGCGGTGGCCATCGCATCCTCGTCGCTGCGACCGCGGTCGATCGGGAACGCGCCGAGGCTTCGCAGCAGCCACGCCTGCCCTCTGCGCGCGAACAGCTCGCGCTTGGCGACGTAGTAGACGGGCCGCCTGACGAGCGCCCCAATCACGAAGGGGTCGAGGAAGCTGCGGTGGTTGGCCGCCAGTAGAAGTGGCCCACGGCGAGGCACCTCCGCCCCACCGATCCCCTGCAGGCGCAGGTAGACGCGGAAGAAGGGCACGAGGATCGCCCGTACCAACAGGTACAGCGGCAGGTTGACACCTCGGTCCAGCGTGCGGGCACGGATTTCGCCGAGATCGGGCTCGGCGGCAATGGCCGGGCTGTGCGAGTGCCGCCATTGGGTCAAAGTGCCTACGGGAGTGGGGAGCCGATCGAGGTCCATCCTTCATTGCATACCCGCACCCCCCAGGCTCGTTACAGGTCCGTAGTCTGCCGGCGATGACAGAGCTTCGACCCGGCGTTCGCGAGGCGCACATCCGCGGGTTCCGCTCTGCACACGTCTGGCACAAGCCGCTGCCCGAGGGCTGAAGTAGCCCTACGAGGTCGCGCGGCGCCGTGCGATCGCGCCCAGGTCCAGGTGCTGCATATGAAAGACCGCCTCGTCCAGGAGCGAGGCGATGTGTTCGTCATGCAGGCTGTAGAGCACCTGCCGGCCGCGGCGCTCACCGACCACGAACTTCATCTGGCGCAGCACCCGCAACTGGTGGGAGACCGCGGACTGCGCCATCCCAACCGCCTCGACGATCTGCGAGACCGTCTGCGGGCCATCGCGCAGACAGCCGAGGATGTGCACGCGGCTGGGAGTGGCAAGCGCCTGCATCATCTGCGCTACCCGCTCGGCCACCAGGCCGTTGACGACGGTCCTGCTGGCCTTGCCTTCGACTCCGTGGCTCACCCTCCCGAGCATATCGGCGAGAGCCAAACCAAACTGCCTGTGGTCCTTACTAGATCGCTCCGGTCAGGATCAGCGCCCCGATGATGACAAGGACAAGCGCTGTGAAGACATTGCCCCACCGCTCAAGCCACTGACCGCGTATCTGATACCCGCCGAAACACGCCAGAAGTGTCAGGCTGACAATCGTGCAGATCGTCACCGCGGCGAAGACGATGAGCGAGCTGATGGCGGTGCTCACTCCGGCCGTGGTAGCCGCGAGGAACACCGGGAGGATCGTCAGGTCCGGTGAGGCCGCGGCGCCAAACGGCACCATCACCGAAGTCAGGCCGTGAACCCGGCTCTCCTTGACGGCCACCTGCTCATCGACCTCAGTGGCGGAAAGCAGGTGCGGGTGGTCGTGTCGATGCTCGTGAGTGTGCCCGTGATGGTGGTCGTGCCCGTGATGGTGCCCGTGGCCGGCCAACTCGAGCGCTGCGAACCCGAGGCCGGTGAGGATCAGCAAGCAGCCGATGATGGTGTCCTGCGCGCTCTGCACGGTCGAGCGAAATTGGAGCCCCACGGCGATGATGACGCCTCCGAGCACGATCGACACCAGCACGTGCGCCACGCCGGCCATGCCCGAGAGTCGTGCAACCCTGCCGAGCGGGTAGCGGCGTGTACGACCAACGACGGCCAGCGGAACCCAATGGTCGGGCAGGATGGCATGGCCGAACCCCACTCCGGCAGCCGCTGCAAGCAGAGCCGGCGTCGTAGCGCTCATCCTGAGGACCTCTGCCCCGAGATGCTGGAGGCCGGGCCGAAACCTCGATGGCCGGTGCATGTGGCAGTTCTGGCGAGGCGAGCCCCGACGTGACCGGCGTACACTCGCGCAGCCTAACATGAACGCTCAAGCATGTATTGGCAGCGCCGGAAAGACCGGGGACAAGCCTCCACACCGAGACCCCGCGGTCGTGCTCAAGCTGCGCGACGCTTGATGTCAGGGGGTTCGATCAGTGAAGCTGGTCGATGAAGGTGTAGACGACCATCAGGCTGACGAGGACGACGAAGACTCGCAGTGCCCACAGTCCGGCCGTGGCTCGTGCGCCGAGCTGGGCGCGCGGTACGGGCCGGGAGGTTGCCGCTACGAACTGGTCGCGCTCCAGGTGCAGGATCAGCTCGTCCTCGAAGCGCTCCTGCGGCTGCAGGTCCTGCTCGCGGATGCCGGAGCGGCGCGTGTGGGGTCAAATTCGTGCATGACGGGGGCCGCTGTCTTCATGAGCCGATGAGGTGGACGGTCTGTAGGAAGGAGTCGATGCCGTAGGCGGCTCCACAGAGCCCGACGAACGCGATGACCGTGATCCCGATCACGTTGGTCGAGCGCTTGTTCACCCACGAGCCCATCAGCCCCCTGTCGTTGGCGAGCATGACCATGAAGACCAGGCTGACGGGCAGCAGCACGGTCGCGAGCACGTTGGCGTTGAGCGCGATCGAGAGCAGCGGCGCACCGGGGATCAGGATGACGACCGCGGCGAGCAGCGCGACCCCGATGTTCGCGGCATAGAACACGGCGGCGTTGCGCGGCGAGTTGTTGAAGCTGTGGGAGGCCCCGACGCATTCTCCAGCGGCGTAGGCGGTGCTGGCGGAGATCGTGAGGATCGCGACTGCTCCAGCCTCGATCAGCCCGAGCGCGAACACGGCGCCGACGGCGCCGCCGGCGACATGCTCAGCGCCGCGGGGAACCCGGCGCCCGCGAACCCCTGGATACCGGCTCCGTTGTGAGTGAGCAGCGCCGCCCCGGCGATCAGTGCCCCGATGCCGAAGATCGCGGCCAGCACCGCGCCGGTCGCGGTGTCATAGCGGCCGTGCTTGATGTCGCGGGGAGTCATGCCCTTGTCGGCGCTGGCGCTCTGCTGGAAGAAGATCATCCACGGCGTCACCGTCGCGCCGATCGTGGAGGCCAGGAGCAGCAGCAGCGTGTTGAAGCTTCCGCCGGGGAAGGGGCTGAAGTCGAAGGACCGACGACGGCTCCCACGTGGGGCTTGACCAGGATCGCGGCCACCAGGAAGAGGCCGTTGAAGAGGGCCATGCCGAGCACGATGCGCTCCCAACGCCAGTAGCGCCCGCCGCTGAGCGTGAACAGGACCAGCGTCAGCCCGAGCGCGACGGCCACGCCGGAGCCGAGGTGAAAGTAGGCCAGCCCGACGCGGATGGAGATGAACTCGGCGACGAGGGTCACGAGGTTGGTGAGGGTGAGATCGCCGGCGCCGAACCAGCCCCACACCCGTCCGTAGCGCTGCAGGACGAGCTCGCCGTAGCCGCGGTGGGTGACCGCGCCGACGCGCATGCACATCTCCTGGCAGATGTACGCCATCGCGAACAGGAGCGGGATGAACGGCACGAAGAACCCGAGCCCGTACTGCGCGCCGTCGGCGGCGTAGGCGATCATGCTCGGCCCGTCGTTCTCCCCGAGCATCGCGAGAATCCCGGGGCCGACGAGCAGCCACAGAAGCCGCCAGCGCTTGCTGTGCCTGCGGGCGTGATGAACGCGCGAGCGGTCCCACGACCGCGCGGCGTCCTCCGCGGTCAGGGGCGGCAGGGCAAGGCCGGGAGCAGCGGCGACTTCAGTCGTGGCCATCGCCCGGCTCCCTGCGGGTACCGGCTCGGTGCTTCTGGGCGCCTGGATCGAGCTCGACGCGCATCGCGCCGGCAAGCTGGCCGCCGATCGCGTGCTCGTGCTCTCCGAAGCGCACGAACAGCGGGCCGCCGAAGGGCTGGCGCTCGCGGACCACGAAGCGGTCCCCCGGCGAGATCCCGCAGCCGGCGAGGTAGCGCAGCATCTCCGGGTCGGAGTCCGAGACGCGCACGAAGACCCCCTCCTCACCGTCCTCGAGGCTCTCCATGCTGTGCGTCGAGCGCTCGTCGAGCTCCAGGTCGGCGTTGGGGATCGGGTCGCCATGGGGGTCCACCGTGGGGTGCCCGAGCTTCGCCGCGATCAACTCCTCGAGATCCTCGGAGAGCACGTGCTCGAGGACCTCGGCCTCGGCGTGAACCCGATCCCACGGCATCCCCAGCGTGTCGGCGAGGAAGCTCTCGAGCAGCCGGTGGTGGCGGATCACCTCCAGCGCGAGGCGCCGCCCGTCGTCGGTGAGGCGCACTCCCCGGTAGGGGACGTGAGTCGTGAGGCCCAGGTCGTCGAGCTTCTTGAGCATCGCCGAGACCGAGCCCGGCGTGATGCCCAAACGCTCGGCCAGCGCATTGGTGGAGACCGGCTCATCGCTGCGGGACTCCAGCGAAAAGATGGCCTTCGAGTAGTCCTCGATCGCCGGCGAACGCGACATCTCTTTGGTGGGCATGAAAGAAGGATATGGCAAACCAAAACTTTAGTCAAGGGGCCATGCGGTTAGGATGAACGTGCCTTGCCGACGTAGCTCAGCTGGCAGAGCAGTCGCCTTGTAAGCGACAGGTCGCCGGTTCGATCCCGGCCGTCGGCTCTGCGGCGCTTGTGTTTGGAGCGCCGAGACGATAGGACGCACTGGCTCGGGCGCTTCTGACGGGCGAGCACTGGCGAGCCGTACGGTTGCGCACGCTTGTCTCCGGGGCCGCCGATACCGCCGATGCACCGAGCTCGCGCGCCCGGGCTCGTGTTTATCTGGCGTTAGGAATTCGCGGACACGCAGCATCTTTGCGATCGCTGATGGGTTGACAGTGCAGGTGGGGCCGAGCGCATCCGCCTCAACGTCAACGAAGGCTTTCACTTCCAAGGAGAGAACATGCGTGGAGGAAGGCGGTTTCCAGCCGTCGCGATGGCGGCTGGTCTAATCTCGACGGCGCTCGCACTGGCGCCGTCCGCAGCACTGGCGCACAGACATCGGTTTCATCACGGCTTCTGCAGGATCGGGATGCAAGTGGCGCCCCATCACACGACGGCGGGGGAACCTGTCGTGGTCTTCGGGCGTCTGCGTTGCCCCGGAGGCGGTGAAGCGGCCCAAACCGTGCAGCTGTTCCACCACCTGACAGGGCAGCCGGGCTTCAGCTACGCCCAGAGCGTGACCACCAACTCGGAAGGCTATTACGAGATCGACCCGGCGGACGGGGTCGTTGAAACCAGCCGCTCCTTCTTCGTGGTCTCCGGCGGGGCGCGCAGCAGAACGCAGCAGGTGCGCGTGAGCGCCCAGGTGACGCTCTCCGGCCCCGCGGAAGGCAGCCAACTTCTCACCGGCAAGCCCAACCAGGTCACCTTCACCGGCACCGTCAAGCCGGCCGACGTCGGCGCCGAGGTTGTGCTGCAACGCCAGGACGCCGAAAACGGACAGAGCTGGCATCACATCGGCGATACGACGGTTGCCGCCGACGGCACATTCACCCTGCCGCACACGTTCATCGTCCCGGGTGACGCGAACATCAGGGTGCTGGTGCGCAGCCAGGGACGCAACGTGCCAAGCAGCTCGAACGTGATCGCGTACGAGATCTCCCAGGCGCAGAACAGCGCGCTGACGATCGAAGCCTCCGCCGACCCGATCGTCGTCGGCGGGTCGGTCACGCTCAAGGGCAAGCTCGCCGGCGTGAGCACCGCCACGCCCGTGCAGCTGCTCGCTCACACCCGCTACGGCCACTTCACCGCGGTCGCGGAAACAAGCACCAATGCGAGCGGTGAATATTTGTTCGCCCCGCAATCGCCACTGCACAGCACCTTCTATGAGGTCAAGGGTGGCGGGCAAACCTCCGCGGTCCTCTTCGAGGGGGTCCACGACCTGCTGAGCGTGGAACCGCCCGCGACCAGCGTGCAGCAGGGGCAGCCGCTGCAGGTCTCGGGCTCGGTGTCTCCGCAGCACGGCGGGCATGTGATCTACCTGGAGGCGCAGAACGCCTTTGGCGGCGGCTTCCACGTGATCCAGATCGGATTCCTCGGCGCCGGATCGACCTATCTCCTGCAGCACCGCTTTTACGTGCTGGGCGACAGGGTGCTGCGGGTCTTCATCCCCGGTGGCCCGGAGAACGAGGGCGCAGCAAGCCCGACGTTCACAGTCGACGTGACGCCCGCGCCGCTACCTGCGCTCATGCCAGAACCGGAAGGCAACAGCAGCGAAGCGCCTGAAGGCCAGTCCTAGAGCTGGATCACCCGTCTGGCAAGGTCGTCCCGCCCACGCGGCGGGGCGACCTCGTCCGGGCTTTCGGCGGGTGTTGCCTCCGGGGGGCCGGCCTGCCTCAGGCCGCGACCGCCCGGGAGCGCAGGTGCACGCCGACCTTGCGCTTGACGCGCTGGAGCGCGTTGTCGACCGTCTTGGTGTCGCAGTCGAGCCGATCGCCCACCTGCTCGTAGGAGCAGCCGTCGAGGTAGAGCGAGAGCACACGGCTCTCCAGGTCTGAGAGGGCGGTGGAGAGGCAGCCGACCAGCGAGCGCAGCTCCTCTGAGGAGATCACCTGGTTAACAGGATCGTTCACGCTCGGGCCCGGCAGCAGCTGGTCGAGGGTCTGCACGTCTTCGCCGCCCGCGGCCGGCGCCGAGGAAAAGGAGACGTACTGGTTCAGCGGGCTGTGCTTGTTGCGCGTCGCGGTCTTGACAGCCGTGATGATCTGACGCGTGATGCAGAGCTCGGCGAAGTTGCGGAAGCTCGACTCGCGATCGGTGCGGTAGTCCCTGATCGCCTTGTACAGGCCGACCAAACCCTCCTGGATCAGATCGTCGGGATCTCCGCCGGCAAGGAAGTAGGAGGAGGCCTTCAGGCGCACGAACCCGTGATAGCGACGCACGAGCCGGTCGTAGGCATTGGGATCGCCCTGCTTGGCAAGGGCGATCAGGAATCCATCGTCGACCTTGACGTCAGATTGAGGGTTATAGGAGATACGGGCCACGAGCAGGTCCTTTCTGAGGCTTTGCGCAGCCTCATGTGCTCAGTGGCGCACTCCTCCCCTGGCGCCAACAGACGTTTTGCCCGAAATCTGGACTTTGATTGCCGCCCCGCTACAAGCCGGGGAAGGCAGCTTCGACCTCAGGTTTAGCGTTATGTTGTGGCCAAGATCGCACATATGACGGTCTTTGTCAAGGCATCTGCAATCTATCGTGCAGAACGCGGTACAGGATCGCTGCGGCCGCAGCGCTCACCCCAAGCGATTGCACTCGGCCCCGCATCGGCAGGCAGATCAGCTGGTCGCAGGACCCCGCGACGCGTGGTCGCAGGCCTCTCCCCTCACTGCCGAGCACCAGCACGACGCCTCCGCGGTAGTCGGGCTGGTCGTAGGGGAGCACCTCAGGCGTGTCCGGCATCGCCGCCCCGTAGCACCAGCATCCGGCCCCACGAGCCTGCCCCAGGAAGTCGGCGATGTTGCGGGCACGCGCGATGGCAAGGTGCTCCACGGCTCCCGCAGATGCCTTGCAGACAGCCGGGGTGACCTCGGCGCAGCCCCGCTCGTGGATCACCAGCCCGCTCGCTCCTGCGCTCTCGGCGGTGCGCGCGATCGAGCCGAGGTTCTGAGGATCCTGCACCTGATCGAGCACGACGATCAGCGGGTCCTCGCCACTCAGCAGCCTCTCAGCTTGAACGTAGGGATATGGACCAGCCACGGCACAGATGCCCTGATGCGCGTCGCTGCCGCACCGCGCCCCGAGCTCCTCCGCGGAGGAGATCCGCACCTCCACCTTGGAAAGCCACGGCTCGGCCGCTGCGCGCTCGGTTGCAAAGACTGGGCCCACCGTCGAGGAGCGGCGCCCGCTCAGGGCCTCACGCACCGGGTTGCGCCCATAGATGGTCATCGTCGCGGCACGATCGGGTCTCACCGCCCGCGTGGGCGCGGGCCCCGCCGGTCGCTTGGGGCCTGTCCTGCGCCGACGGTCATGACCGCCGTGATGACGCGCGTCGCTCACTGCTCGCCGGTCAGCGGGATCAGCTCCGGCCCCTCTGCGCCATCGCGAACCTCCCACCCCTGCGCCCTGATCTGGTCCCGCAGTGCGTCGGCCCGTGCGAAGTCACGCTCCTGCCGCGCCTGCTCGCGTTCCTGCGCAAGCCTGTGCGCCTCGGGGTCGATCGTGGCGACGTCGCCCACGCCCCCAAGTGGTTCGATCTCCCCGAGGCCGAGCACGGAGAGCATCTCCCGCAGGTCTGCATCGCCTGTGGGCTGCTGGCGTCTGTTGGCCTCGCGCACCCACTCGAACAGACTTGCAAGCGCCTTCGGCGTGTTGAAGTCATCCGCAAGCGCATCGAAGAACGCCTCCCTGTGAGGCGCCATCTCCGGGTCGCTGTGCTCCTCGGGCAGCAGCCGCCTCATCGCCTCCCTGATCCGTGCGATGCGCCGATCGGCGTCAATCAGCTCCGCCTCGGAGAAGGCAAGCGGCTGGCGGTAATGCCCTCCGATCAGATACATGACAACGACCTCGCGCCCCCACCGCTGCACGACCTCGTGCAGCAGCGCGATGTTTCCCACCGACTTGGCCATCTTCTCGCCGGTTGCCTGGAGCATGCCGTTGTGCATCCAGATGCGAGCAAGCTCCTGGCCCCGAGCCGCCCGGGTCTGGGCAGCCTCGTTCTCATGATGCGGGAAGACGAGATCTGAGCCGCCCCCGTGGATGTCGAAGCCGACGCCGAGCAGGCTCTCGGCCATTGCCGAGCACTCGATGTGCCAGCCGGGACGGCCCGGTCCCCAGGGCGAGTCCCAGAAGGTGTCCTCGCCTTCCTTGTGCGCCTTCCAGAGCGCGAAGTCGAGCGGGTCGCGCTTGCGATCCGCGGTTGGGCGGGTTCCTGGTCCGTCTTCTCCCTGGTCCATGTCCTCGATGCGGCGGTGCGAGAGCGAGCCATAGGAGGAGTCCGAGCGAACGCTGAAGAGCACGTCGCCGCCGCTCTCGTAGGCGTGTCCACGCTCGATCAGCGCCTCGATGTAGGCGATGATCGCGTCCATCGTCTGCGAGGCGAGCGGCTCATGATCGGGACGCCCGAGCCCCAGAGCATCGGTGTCCAGCATGTAAAGCCGTGTCATCTCGGCGGCCAGGTCCGCGCTGTTCTGATCCGGCTTGCTCGCCTTGTAGATCTTGTCGTTGACGTCGGTGACGTTGATGACCAGGTTCACCCGGTAGCCCTCGCGAACAAGGAAGCGCTTGAGCAGCGAGAAGACAACGAACGGGCGCGCATTGCCGATGTGGATGCGGCTGTAGACGGTTGGACCACAAGCGTAGATCCCGACCCGTCCCGGGTCGCGCGGCTGGAGCGCGACGATCTGGCCGCGGAGCGTGTCGTGCAATCTGATCTGGCGCATATCGACACCGGCACCCTACCGACGCACCGGCGTCGTGGTTTGGCCGGCCTACTCAGTCGCGATCGGCCGATTCCGCTGCTTTACACCCGCGCACCGCTCGAACTACCTCACGCCAATGAGGTCGTCGCAGTATCCCTCCGAGTGCCAGTCCAACCGGAATTTCCACGGACGGGATGCCCGAAGGTGCAGGCAGTGGCGGCGCAGGTGCCTTGTCCATCGGCTTCGCTGTTTCGTCCATGATTGGATCCTAGCGCGGCCAGACCAGAACAACTATCAAATATATAACCACAAGCGTGGAAGGGATTCCCACGGCGAGTGCCAGCGCTCTGCGGCGACGTTGCAAAGTCGCGCTGTTACTGGATGCGGTGAAGGCCAGGTCAACGAGCAGCTGCGCTAGGTATTCAGTCTCCGACATTGCACCGCAGTCGGCGTAGAACTTCGCGGGCGGCGGTCCACTTTTCGGGCCAGAGCTTCGCATACTGCCGGCCAGACAGGTCAGCGCCCCGAGAGCCACCCCGGCAATCAGGATTCCACGGTCGTCGCGCAGTCCACCCGGCAGAGTGAGCAAGACGCTCCCAGCGACCGCAAAGAAGCCGAGTAGACCAAGCAGCTTCGCGTCAAGAACGCTCTCGGCCTGTACCTGCGCGGAGAACTCCTCATAGCTTGCGTACACAGCGTTACGGAGGTTCTCGGTGACGATTGAGGTTGCCCGGAAGCTCGTAGAAGTTTGGTTGGCGGTTCCGCCCGTCCTGTCCGCTCTTGTTGGGAGCGTTCGGGGCGCTAACCAAGTCCGATAGGACAGGAGGAACCGCCATGAAGAAGGTATCTGGAGCGCAGGTCGTCTCGTGCGGGGAGGCGTCAGAGATGGCGCTGCCGGGGGAGATTCAGGAGGCGCTCGGCGAGCTCGTTGGAGCAGCGAGGGACGGGCTGCTGGCGCTCAGCGTCGGTCTCGGGCTCTCGGTCGTGCACGAGCTGATGGAGGCCGAGGTGAGCGAGATCGTCGGCACGCGGGGCAAGCACAATCCGGATCGTGTTGCTAAGCGGCATGGTCACGAGCGTGGGTCGATGACGCTCGGCGGTCGCCGGGTGCGGGTCAGCCGGCCGCGGATCCGCAGTGCGGATGACGCCCAGGAGCTGCCGGTCGCGAGCTACGAGTATTTCGCCGACCGCGACCCGCTGACCAGGGCGGTGATGGACCGGATGCTCGCCGGCGTCTCGACCCGCAAGTGCGCCGTGGTTGGAGAGCCTGTCGGGCAGCAGGTCGAGCAGCAGGCTGCTTCGACGAGTAAGAGCACGATCTCGGAGCTGTTCATCGAGAAGACCCGCACCGCCTTGGGAGAGCTAATGAGCCGCCGGCTGGATGACGTGCGGCTCGCGGTGATGATGCTCGACGGGCTGGAGATCGCCGGCCGCACGCATGTCGTCGCGCTCGGGATCAGCACTGAGGGCGTGAAGATCCCGCTCGGGCTGTGGGAGGGCAGCACTGAGAACGCGACACTGGCCACGACGCTGCTCTCCGACCTCGTCGACCGCGGCCTGGACCCCGCGCAGGCGATCCTGTTCGTCCTGGACGGCGGCAAGGCGCTGCGCAAGGCGATCAAGGATGTCTTCGGGCAGCACGCGCTCGTTCACCGCTGCCACAGGCATAAGGAGCGCAACGTGACAGACCTGCTGCCCGAAGCAGACCGGCCGAAGGTGCTGGCCCGGATCCGCGGCGCATGGGCGCTCACCGACGCCAAGCAGGCCGAGCAGCAGCTGCAGCGACTCGCCGGCGAGCTGGAGCGCACCTGGCCCGACGCCGCGGCCTCGCTGCGGGAGGGCATGAGCGAGACGCTTACGCTGACACGGCTCGGAGTCGAGGGTCATCTCGCCAAGACGCTCTCCTCGACCAACCCGATCGAGAGCATGATCGAGATCGTGCGGCGCACCCAGCGCAACGTCAAGCGCTGGCAGGACGGCGACATGCGCAAGCGCTGGACCGCCGCCGGGATGCTCCAAGCCGAGCAGCAGTTCCGACGGATCGTCGGCTGCAGCGATCTCGCCAAGCTCGTGCAAGCAATCGAAACACACCAGCAGACCCTCACCAGCCCAACCACCCCAGAACCAGCCACAACGACCGAGCCGGCCGCCGCCACACTCGCTACCGTCTAACCATCACAATCGCGGTGGGATCGCCGTCAAAGTTCCACGACGATCCGGGCATCCTCTGACGATTCGGGGCACGATCGACACCATATTCAGCGCTTGGGTCGATTTAGACGACAGGGCTTGTCCGCCGGGCGCCCTACCCCACTTCAGCCACGCTCGCGACCGCCAGCGCCGCCACACCCTCCTCGCGGCCGACGAAGCCAATCCGCTCTCCCGTGCTCGCCTTCACGTTGACCCTGCGCTCAGGCAAACCAAGCACCTGCGCGAGGCGCTCCCTGATCTGCTGCTTGTAGGGCGCGATCTTCGGGCGCTCCATCACCAGCGTGCAGTCGATGTTGAGGACTCGCAGCCCCTCGCCGGAGAGCAGCTTCATGACCTCCTGCAGTAGCACGATCGAGTCGGCGCCGCGGTAGCGCTCGTCGGTGTCCGGGAAGTGTTGCCCGATGTCTCCGAGACCTGCGGCTCCAAGCAGCGCGTCGATCACCGCATGGGTGAGCACGTCCGCATCGGAGTGGCCCTCCAGGCCCATCTCGTGGGGGATCTGCACGCCTCCGATCACGAGCGCGCACCCCTCGGCGAGGCGATGCGAGTCGTAGCCGATCCCGATAAGGCTCACGTGACGCTCGCCCCGATCTCGTGCAGAGTGCGCTCGCGGCCGCTGAAGACGCACAGCTCGCTCACGCCGACGCTCTCCAGCAGCTCCAGCGCCTGCTGGTAGTCGGCGCCGATGTCGGCGGGCACGTGCGCGTCACTGGAGAGTGCAATCGGCGCACCGGCTTCCACGCACATCTCGAGGAACGCCGGTGCGGGATAGATCTCCTTCGCGCGCTTGCGCAGGCCCGCCGTGGAGACCTCGATCGCGATCCCAGACTCGACGATGCCGTCTATCGCCAACTCGTAGAAGCGGCGCAGGTCGCCTTCGGGGAGCGGCCGATCTCGTCCCCACACCTTCACGAGGTCGGGGTGGGCGAGGATGTCGAAGAGGCCGCTGCGGGCCGCCTGCCCGAGCACCTCGAAGTAGCGCCGCCAGATCTCTTCGGCGCTGGTTGCGCCGTCCCAGATTGAGTACTCGTCCATGTCGAGCGCCTTCTCGGCGATGAAATGGACCGAGCCGACCACGTAGTCGAAGTCGCGCGCCGCCAGCAGGTTGTCCATCCTGTCCTCAGCGCCCGGGATGAAGTCGGCCTCGACGCCGAGCCGCAGGTCGGTCTGCTCGCGCGTAAAGCGACAGTACTCGTCGATGTCATCGGTGGCGTTTGCCACCCAGAAGGGATGCCGCCAGACCGTGAGCGCCTGCTGGAAGCGGTAGATGTGCTCGGAGACGCCAAGCTCGTCGATGCCCTGCTCGGAGGCGACGGCACGGTAACGCTCGGCGTTCTCGGCAGTGAAGTACCGCTCGGCGGGGGTGCCCTCGCCGTCCGGGCGCAGATGGACGTGGTAGTCGCTCAGCATGATTGCGATTCAATCATGCGCAGGTTCAATCGGCCCGGCGCCTGGCAAGCAGTACGGCTGCCAGCTCCAGGTCCAGCGGCGTGGTGACCTTGAGGTTCTCCGGGCTGGAGGGCACGATCGCCACCGAGCCACCGGCGCGCTCTATCAGCGACGCGTCGTCGGTCGCCTGTGCGAGCACCTCCGCCGGCGCCTCCAGGACGCGTTCCAGAACCTCGCGCCGGAAGGCCTGTGGCGTCTGCACCGCCCATAGTTGGGACCGCGGCAGCGTCTCGAGCACAAGGCCCTCCTGAGCCCGCTTGACGGTGTCGGTCACAGCAGCGGCCGCGACCGCCGCGTCCACCCCACGCTCGATCACCGCCGCAATCACGGCCTCCGCTAGCTCTGGACTCAGCAGCGGACGCGCGGCGTCGTGGACGAGCACGACATCGCCCGCCCCCGCGGCCCGTAGCGCTTCGCGCACCGATTCCGAGCGCACCGCGCCGCCCCTGACCCCGATCGCGCCGGCCGGCGCCTGCACGCCCTCGGGCAACGCGACGACGATCTCCTGCACGGAGGGCGTGGCGAGAAGCGCCTCCACGCTCCAGGCCAGCAGGCTCTTGCCGTGCAGCTCCACGAGCGCCTTTGGCATCCCCGCCTGCAGGCGCTCGCCGCTGCCCGCGGCCACGATCAGCGCTACAGCCATTAGTTCTACTTCGGCGCTCGCGCACGCAGCAGGCTGGCCCTCACCAACCGCTGCTGCGTGCGCGGGAGCCTTGCTACTTGCCCACGCCCGCGAGCTTGCTCGCAGCCGAGTCGGCCAGCAGCTCGTCGAGGTAGCTTTCGGCGTCGTCCTCGTCCTTGTCGAGCGCGTACATCAGCTCGGAGGCGAGGATCTTCTTTGCCCGCGTGAACATCTGCTTCTCGCCGGTGGAGAGCCCCTTTTCGCTCTCGCGGATGGCGAGGTTGCGGACGACCTCGGCGAGCTCGTAGATGTCGCCGGTCTTGATCTTGTCGCGGTTGTGCTTGAAGCGCCGGTTCCAGTTCTTGGGCATTTCAGAGACGTCGTCTGTGAGCACGTCAAGCACCTTCTTGACGGTTTCCTCGTCGATCACGCGGCGCAGGCCTGCCAGCGCGGCGTTCTCGGTGGGGACCTTCACCGTCATGTCGTTGTGGAGGATCTTGATGGTCAGGTACTCGCGGGTCTCTCCGAGCACTTCCATCTCTTCCTTGCACATGACCTTGCCGGCGCCGTGGTGGGGATAGACGACGTGGTCGCCGAGCTCGAACTCGATGTGTTCGACTTCGACTGTGATCTCGACCTCCTCGTCGAGCTCCTCTTCGGTTATTGCTTGGGGAATGGTGTCCTCCTTGTTATTGGCCAGCCGCTGCGGGCAGCCGTTCTCGGTCAGGTCTGCAGGTAGCGATCGACGAGGTTGATCTCCTGCAGGCGGCGCAGTCCCTCTCTGATCTCCTTCGCCCGAATCTCTCCCACTCCCTCGATCATCTCCAGCTCGGCGTCGGTGGCCGCCAACAGCTCATCCAGCCCGCCGAACTCCTTGACGATCTGCGCCACAACCAGCTTCGGCAGCCGCGGTATGCGACCGAGGATGCGGTAGCCGCGCGGCGAGACCGGATAGTCGAGGGTGTTCAGCTTGCGGTCGTAGGAGAGCAGCTCTGCGAGGCGGCCGAAATCGAGCAGATCCTGGTGGGGTAGGCGCGAGACCTGCTCCATCGCTTCCGCGAACGCCTCCTCGGAGTAGTGCGCCAGGTAGTCGTGTACGAGCGCAGCCTTCTCGGTCGCGGTGCCCACGATCGTCTCCTCCAGCTGCATCTCGATCAAGCGTCCCTCGCTGCCCAGCTCGACGATGTAGCGCTCTATCTCCACCGCCATCCTGGTCACCAGCTCTGAGCGCTGCAGCACCGTCAGCACGTCGTGCAGGGTGACGCCGCCCTCGAACTCCAGTGCGGTCAGGCGCGTGGAGACCTGGTCCAGGCGGGTGCGGTACTTCTCGAGCGTCGCCAGGGCCTGGTTGGCCTTCGCCAGCACCACGGGGATGTCCTCGAGGATGTACTTCACGCCGTCGACGTAGACGGAGATCACCTCGCGGCGCTGGGAGATTGCGATCACGATCGCTTCGACCTGCTTTGAGACGCGCTCGGCCGTGCGGTGCCTGGTGCCCGTCTCCTGGGTGAGGATCGTCGGATCCGGCATCAGCTGAACGTTGGCCATCGAGATCTTCGTCGCGTTGGCGTTGAGGATGATCGCCCCGTCCATCTTTGCGACCTGGTAGAGCATCGCCGGGGAGTACTCGATGTCCAGCTTGATACCGCCGGAGAAGAGGAAGCCGAGCTCTTCGGGGTCGCCGATCGCGAGCAGGCCGCCGGTGCCGGCATTGAGAATGTCCTCCAGGCCCTCGCGCAGCGAGGTGCCGGGCGCGACCATCTCCAGGGCACGCATCAAACCCGGCTCAGGGCGAGCGTCGTTATCGAACTCTTGCCCTGAACGTGGTGCCACAACTCCTCATTTTACGCGATTTAGCCGCGATTTATCGCACAAGCTGCTCGCAGTGAGCGGAGATCTGACAGCTTGAATGCGCGCGACCCTCAGTCGGCGGCGCAGGCGGCCCCTTCAGGCGGCTACGCGAGCGACCTCGCGGGGGCCGCGCGGAAGCGCCATCGCCAGCGCCTGACGCAGCGTTGCGGCCTCACAGGCGCCCTCGCCGGCACCATGAGGCGCAATCACCGCCTCGCAGCCGTGCTTGGCAGCCTCGGCCAGCCGCCGCTCGGGGTGGCCAACCCAGCGCAGCTCGCCGGTGAGGCCGAGCTCGCCGAAGCAGGCTCGCGGCGCGTGCTGCAGCGGCACGCCGCGCGCAGCCGAGGCGACGGCCAGCGCGATCGCGAGATCCACCCCCGGCTCATCGACCCGTACGCCCCCCACGACGTTGACGAAGACGTCGCGGCCACCGGTGCCGATCCCGCCGTGGCGCGCGAGGATCGCCAGCACGAGCGCGAGCCGGTTGCGATCCAGGCCCGAGACGACCCGGCGCGGCTGCTCGAGCTCTGAGGAGGCCACCAGCGCCTGCACCTCCACCAACAGTGGGCGCGATCCCTCCATCGCTGCCAGCACGACGCTGCCGGGCGCTCTCGTGGCCTGCTCCACGAACCTCGCCGAGGCGTCCAGCACCTCGACCAGGCCGCCCTGGCGCATCTCGAACAGGCCGATCTCGTTGGTTGAGCCGAAGCGGTTCTTGAGCGCCCGCAGCTCGCGGTAGGGTCGCTCGCGCTCGCCCTCGAACTGCAGCACGCAGTCGACCAGGTGCTCGAGCACGCGCGGGCCGGCAAGCGCGCCCTCCTTGGTCACGTGCCCGACCAGCAGCACGGCGATCCCGCGTGCCTTGGCGGTCTCCATCACGCGCGCAGCCACCTCGCGAACCTGGCCGACCGTGCCCGGTGCGCCGCTGAGGTCGGGAGCGCGCAGCGTCTGCACCGAATCGAGCACGCAGACCTCGGGGGCGTGCTGCTCCAATGTCGCAATCACGCAGTCAAGATCGGTCTCGGCCAGCACGGGCACCGAGAGCGCAGCGTTGGCCGAGCCGGCGGCGCGGTCTGGCCCATCGGCGGGTCCGGGCTGCTCCACGCGCAGCCGCTCGGCCCGCAGCCGCACCTGCTGTGTCGACTCCTCGCCGGTTACGTAGAGCGTGCGGCGTCCGCGGCTCTGCAGGTGCGCGAGCACCATGTTGGTCAGCGTCGACTTGCCGATGCCGGGCGAGCCGCCCAGCAGGACCAGCGAGCCAGGCACGATGCCGCCGCCGAGTACCCGGTCGAGCTCGCCGAGGCCCGTGGAGAACCGCGCGAGACGCTCGGCGGCCACCTCGGTGAGCGGCACCGGCACGCGCGCGACGCTCGCGCCATCGCCGCCGCCGGCAAAGCGCCCGCCGCCGCGCGCAGCCTCCGCCGTGGGGGCGCGCTCCTCCACCATCGCGTTCCAGGCGCCGCAGCCGGGGCACTGCCCATGCCACTTGGCGCTGGAGAGCCCGCACTCGGAGCAGACGTGGATGGTTTGCGCGCGCGGCACCCACCAACCTTACGCGCGGGAGGGGACGGGCCAGCGCCGAGCGGCGCCCACCCTCGCGAGCTCAGTCCACGCCCACGGTCTCGCTGCGGCGCTCGTAGAGCAGCACGTCGCGCCAGCTGCCGTCGGGCATCTGGCCCACCCGCTTGCGCACACCCACCAGCCGGAAGCCGCAGCCCTCGTGCAGGGCGATGCTGGCCGCGTTCTGCGGGAAGATGCCGGCCTCCACCGTCCAGATCGAAGCCTGCTCGGCCGCGTCCACAAGCGCCCGCAGCAGCGCCTTGCCAACGCCCGTCCGGGCGCGATCAGGGTCGACGTAGATGCTGACGGCACCAACGCCGCGGTAGCACTCGCGCGCAGAGACAGGGGTCAGCGCCGCCCAGCCAAGCACCCGATCATCGGCATCGCGAGCCACGAGGCACGGCATCCCGCCCTTGGCGGCGGACCAGCGCTCCCAGCTCGGCGCCTGGCGCTCGAACGTGGCCTGCCCGCCGGATATGCCGGCTGCGTAGATGCGCTCGACCTGCGGCCAGTCGACGGCCGACATCGGGGCGATGGTCAGCTGTGCGGGGGCTGCGTAGCTCAGCGGAGGCGTCCGTGTGCCGGCGGAGTCTTAGCCCTCATCGACGGGATGATCTTGCTCGCCCTGAGCCTCGCCACCCGCGATCTGCTCCTCCTCGCCGCCGGCGAGATCGCCGCCCGAGAGATCCTCGGCACCCGAAAGCTCCTCGCCGGCCGGCAACTCCTCGGCGCCCTGGGCGCCGACTGCGACGGGCGTCTTCTGCTTCTTGGGGGCCACGATCTTCAGTTGCATGTCGCCCTCTGCTTCCGGGGAGGGTTCGACGACGACCGTGCTGCCGGGTGTGATCTTCTCCCGCAGGACGAAGTCCGCGAGCGGGTCCTCTACGTAGCGCTGGATCGCGCGCCGCAGCGGACGGGCGCCCATCGCCGGGTCCCAGCCCTTCTCCACGAGCAGGTCCTTGGCGGGATCGGTGAGCTCCAGCTGCAGCTCCCTTTCGGCCATCGACTCGCGGATCCGCAGCAAGAGCAGCTCCACGATCTGCCTGATTTCCTCCTTGGCCAGCTTGTGGAAGACGATCACGTCGTCGATGCGGTTCAGGAACTCAGGCCGGAAGACCTTCTTCAGCTCGCCGGTGATCCGGTTCTTCATCTCGTCGTAGGTGATCCCGGTCTCATCGTCTGAGACCGCGAATCCAAGCGGCGTGTTGCGCGCGATCTCCTGCGCCCCGATGTTGGAGGTCATGATCACGATCGCGTGCCGGAAGTCCACCGTGCGCCCCTGGGCGTCGGTCAACCGGCCGTCGTCGAGGATCTGCAGCAGGATGTTGAAGACGTCCGGGTGCGCCTTCTCGATCTCATCGAGCAGCAGCACGCAGTAGGGCTTGCGCCGCACCGCCTCTGTGAGCTGGCCGCCCTCGTCGTAGCCGATGTAGCCCGGGGGCGAGCCGACCAGGCGCGAGACCGCGTGCTTCTCCATGTACTCGGACATGTCGATGCGGATCATCGCCTCCTCGTCGCCGAAGAGGAACTCCGCCAGCGTGCGCGCGAGCTCGGTCTTGCCCACCCCGGAGGGGCCGAGGAAGATGAATGAGCCGGTCGGGCGCTTGGGGTCCTTCAGGCCGGCGCGCGAGCGCCTGATCGCCTTGCTGATCACCTCGATCGCCGGGTGCTGGCCGATCACGCGCTTGTGCAGCTCCTCCTCCATCCGCATCAGCTTCTGGGTTTCGGCCTCGGTCAGCTTGAAGACGGGGATGCCGGTCCACATCGAGACGATGTCGGCGATCTCCTCCTCGCCGATCGCGGGCCGCTCGACGCTCTCGCCGGACTCCCACTCTTCCTCAAGCTCCCGCTTCTTGTGCGTGAGCTTGCGCTCCTTGTCGCGCAGCGAGGCGGCCTTCTCGAACTCCTGCGCCTCGATCGCGGCCTCCTTCTCGCGGCGGGTCTTCTCGATTTCCTCTTCCAGCTCGCGGTTGGCGGGCGGGGAGGTCATCGACTTGATCCGCATCCGCGAGGCGGCCTCGTCGATCACGTCGATCGCCTTATCGGGCAGGAACCGATCAGAGATGTAGCGGTAAGCCAGTTCGCCGGCGGCCTGCAGCGCCTCGTCGGTGATCCTCACCTTGTGGTGCTGTTCGTAGCGGTCGCGCAGGCCCTTGAGAATCTCCACGCTCTGCTCGATGGTCGGCTCTTCGACGCGGATCTGCTGGAAGCGGCGCTCCAGCGCGGAGTCGCGCTCCAGGTACTTGCGGTACTCGTCCAGAGTCGTTGCGCCGATCGTCTGCAGTTCGCCGCGAGCAAGCGCGGGCTTGAGGATCGAGGCGGCGTCGATCGCGCCCTCGGCGGCGCCGGCGCCCACCAGGTTGTGAAGCTCGTCGATGAAAAGGATGATGTCGCCGCGCTGGGTGATCTCCTTCATCACCTTCTTCAGGCGCTCCTCGAACTCGCCCCTGTACTTGGAGCCCGCGACCAGCGCAGCGAGATCGAGCGTGTAGATCTGCTTGTTTCTAAGAAGCTCCGGGACTTCGCCATTGGTGATCCGCTGGGCCATGCCCTCGACCACCGCGGTCTTGCCCACGCCAGGCTCGCCGACCAGCACCGGGTTGTTCTTGGTGCGGCGAGAGAGGATCTGCATGATCCGCTCGATCTCGGTCTCGCGACCAACCACCGGGTCGAGCTTGCCCTCCGCGGCGAGCTTGGTCAGGTTGCGTCCGAACTGGTCGAGCAGCTTCGAGGACTTCTTGCCCTCGCCGCTGGCCGCGCCGGCGCTCGCGCCGGCCGGGCCTCCCTGGCGACGACCGCCGGGGCCGGAGAGCATCCGGATCACCTCGTTGCGAATCTTCTCGGAGTCGGCGTCGAAGTCGAGCAGGATGCGCGCCGCCACGCCCTCGTTCTCGCGCACCAGGCCGAGCAGGATGTGCTCGGTGCCGATGTAGTTGTGGCCAAGGGAAAGCGCCTCGCGCAGGGCGAGCTCGAGCACCTTCTTGGCGCGCGGCGTAAACGGGATCTGCCCGGAGGTCACCTCCTCGCCGGAGCCGACGATCCGCACCACCTGGGCGCGTACGCGCTCGACGGTGATGTCGAGGCTCTCCAGCACGCGCGCGGCGAGACCCTCCTCCTCGCGCAACAGACCCAAGAGGATGTGCTCGGTGCCGATGTAGTTGTGCTTGAGCGTTCGCGCCTCCTCCTGCGCGAGAACGACGACCTGTCTCGCCCGTTCTGTGAATCGCTCGAACATGATGGGGCATCCCTTCCTGCGACGGCGCGTCCCGTTGTGCGGGGACGCCTCAGAAGCCGCTTTGAGCGGGTCCTTCGGCGCCTGCAAGCCAGTCTACCAACAGCCCACCACGCACTTCCGGGGTGGCATCCCAGATTTTCCGCGGTAGTTCGCTCGATGCGGCGCGAACGGCTTGCAGGATCAGGTTCGCATCGCCGGAAAGAGCACCACCTCGCGGATCGAGGCGCGGTCTGTGAGAAGCATCACAAGGCGGTCGACGCCGAGCCCCACGCCCCCTGTCGGCGGCATCCCGTGCTCCAATGCCTGCAGGAACGTCTCGTCGTGGGGCTGGGTCTCCTCGTCACCCTCGGCCGCCAGCCGCCGCTGCGCCTCAAACCGAGCGCGCTGCTCGTCGGGGTCGGTCAGCTCGCTGAACGCGTTGGCTACCTCCATGCCACCCGCGAATGCCTCCCAGCGCTCGGCCAGCCGCGGCTTGCTGCGGTGCTCGCGCGCGAAGGGCGAGAGCTCAATCGGGTAGTCGAGCACGAAAGTTGGCTGGATCAGCGTTGGCTCAACGTGCTTTGAGAGCAGCTCGTCGGCCAGTTGCGGCCAGGAGAGTCCAGCAGTCTTGACGCCCAAGTCGCGCTGCTCGATCGCCTGTGCCAGCGAGGCGGCCTCCTCATATGCGAGCAGATCGACGCCGGTCGCCTCCTGCACCGCCTCCACGAAGCTGACCCGCCGCCAGGGGGCGGCGAAGTCCAGATTGCCTTCGTAGCCGATGCTCTGCGCAGCCGCGCGCACCGCGCCTTCAAGGCGCGCCGCCTCATCGGTGTAGTCGGCGTAGGCCTCGTACCACTCGACCATCGTGAACTCGGGGTTGTGCTTGGTGGAGATGCCCTCGTTGCGAAAGTCCTTGCCGAGCTCGTAGACACGCTCCAGGCCACCCACGATCAACCGCTTGAGGTACAGCTCCGGCGCGATCCGCAGGTAGAGATCGCGGTCCAGGACGTTGTGGTGGGTGGTGAAGGGCCGGGCCAGCGCCCCGCCGTAGAGCGGTTGCAGGATCGGCGTCTCGACCTCGATGAAGCCCTCTCCATCCAGGTAGGCGCGGATCGCGGCGAGGATCCTGGCGCGGTCGATGAAAGCGGTACGCACCTCCTCGTTGGCGATCAGGTCGAGCTCGCGGTGGCGATGGCGCGTCTCCACGTCGGTAAGGCCGGCGTACTTGTCCGGCGGCGGTCGAAGCGCCTTGCCCAGCAGCTGGAAGCCCTGCACCCGCAGCGTCGGCTCGCCCGCCTTGCGCGCGCGCATCAGCGCGCCGTCGACGCCGATCAGGTCGCCGAGGTCGACCTCGGCCAGCTGGGCGAAGGCCCGCTCCCCCAGCACGTCATAACGGGCGTGCAGCTGGATCTTGCCGGTGCGATCCACGATGTCGATGAACGCCGCCTTGCCGGCGCCGCGACGTGCCGAGACGCGGCCCGCGACGCGGTGCGCCTCGTCGGTCTCCTCTCCCTCCTGCAGTCGCTCGCAGGCGGCCCGCACATCCGCGATCGCCTCGACGTGGGGAAACGAGTAGGGGCAGACCTCGTGCCCGTCCGCGCGCAGCCGCTGCACCTTGCTGCGGCGCTCAGCGATCAGCTCGGGCAGGCCGTGCCGGCCCCCCTCGGGAGCTTGCTCGTCGGTCCCGCTCACGGGAAAAACCTACTTGAGACCGACGTCGATCTTCGTGATCTTCAGCTTGCGCGCGGGGCCGCGCGGCACCTGCACGTCGACCGTCTCGTTGCGGCCACGCCCGAGCAGGGCTCTGCCGACCGGAGACTCATTCGAGAGCTTGTTTTCTTCCGGTTTGGCCTCGGCCGAGCCCACGATTGTGTACTTGACCGACTTACCGGTCTGCTCGTCCTTGACGTGCACCACCGAGCCAACCTGGACGACGTCCGTGGAGAGGTCCTTGGGCTCGATCACCGTGGCCATCCGCAGCTTCTCCTGCAGCTGCGCGATCCGGCTCTCCAGCATCGCCTGCTCGTTCTTGGCGTCGTCGTACTCGGAGTTCTCGGAGATATCCCCGAACTCGCGCGCCTCCTTGATCCGCTCGGCCACCTCGCGGCGCCGCTCGGTGGAGAGCGTCTGCAGCTCCCCCTTGAGCTTCTCCAGACCTTCTGGGGTGAGGATGACGTCCTTCGGCATGTAACCCTCGATCGCAGGAATTGAAATCGGCGGCTCTCAAAGCAATCCCCGCATGCAGCGGGGAGGTGCCACCCGATCAAGCCGCAGCGCCGCCATCAGGCTGCAGCGAGCGCAGGAGTATAGCGCCGGCCCGCCATCTCTCAAGGGAGGCTTAAACGGTCAGCGCGCCGACCTCGGCGGGACCCCACGAGAGGCATTGCTGCAGCAGCAAATCCACCGCATCAAGCGTCTGCGCGCGCTGCAAGTCTTCCTGCAGCGCCTTGGCATCCGGGCGGGTCAGGCCGAGGCGCTCGACGTACCACGGGTAGGCCTTGCGCATCCAGCGCGTGGCGCGCTCGCCGCCGAGATGCTCCACGGCCGCCGCAATCGTCCAGCGCAGCTCCGCCACCACCTCTACGCGCTCGGGCGCGATCGCCTGCGGGCCCAGCAGCCCGCGAAACAACCACGGATTTCCGAGCGCGCCACGCGCGAGCATCACTGCGCTCGCGCCGGTCTGCTCGAAGGCCGCCAGGATCTGCTCGCGCTCGCGCAGGCCGCCCGAGAGGATGACGGGAGCATCCAGCTCGCCCGCCAGCTGCGCCGCCAGCTCGTAGTCGGGCTTGCCCTTGTGATGGACGGCGGCAGAGCGGGGATGCAGAGCAATCGCCGCGACTCCGGCCTCGGCGACCAAGCGCTTTGCCAACTGGAGGCCCGAGGTCTCCCCCGGCCGCCGGCCGCTGCGCAGCTTCACGGTCACCGGCAGTCCGCTGCCCTCGCAGGCCGCCTTGGCGACCGCGACGGCGAGGTCTGGCTGGTCGAGCAGCGCCGCCCCCGCGCCCGTCTTGCAGACCTTCGGCACAGGGCAGCCCATGTTCAGGTCAAGCGCGTCGGCGCCGCTGCCCGCCGCGTAGGCCGCGGCGGAGCGCATCACCTCCGGGTCAGCGCCGAAGAGCTGGATCGAGACCGGCCCGCCGGGGCGCTCCTGCGGATGGATGCGCAGCATCTCCTCACACGTGCGGGCGTTGCGGTGGTGGATCGCGTGACTTGAGACCATCTCCGAGACGGCCATTCCCGCCCCATAGCGCTTGGCCTGCAAGCGCACGAACCAGTTGCCGATACCGGCCAGTGGCGCAAGCATCACGCGGTTTGGCACCTCCAGCGGGCCAAGCTTCCAGCTGTCCGTCAGTTGGGGCGTCACCGGCCCATTATGGCCACTATCCAGAGCGTCGCTGAGCAAGCCGGACAAGGACGCAGTGAGCGTGGCGTACTCAGTACGCGAGCGAGCGAGGACGCAGTATGGCGCCGCTCAGCGGTCGCTCTGGTTGCGTTCGTAAAGCAGCCGCAGCCCGGTAAGCGTGAGCAGGTCATCGACCTCCTCGATCTCCTCTGTGAAGGGCACCACCAAGCTGGCCAGGCCACCCGTGGCCACGACCGGCGCGCGAGCGCCGAGCTCCTCATAGAGGCGACGCAGAATCGCGTCCACCGCGCCGGCGTAGCCAAAGACCACCCCGGAGCGGATCGCGTCGATCGTGTTCTTGGCCAGCGCCGTCCGCGGCGGCGCGAGCTCCACCTTCGGCAGCCGCGCACCCCGCTCTGAGAGAGCGTCCAGCGAGATCTCGATCCCGGTCATCAACGAGCCGCCGACGTAGTCGCCCTGCTGCGAGAGCACATCGAAGGTCGTCGCGGTGCCGAAGTCCACGCAAATCGCGGGGCCGCCGAAGCGCTCGCGCAGCGCGACGGCATTTACCAGACGGTCGGCGCCCACCTCGCGCGGGTTGTCGTAGCGGATCGCAAGGCCCGTGCGCAGCCCGGGGCCCACAACAACCATCTCGTGTCCGAGGTAGCGCGTGGCCATCGCGGTCCACTCCGGCTCCAGCTGGGGCACTGTCGAGGAGACGATCGAGCGCTCCACGTCCGCGAAGCCGTAGCCGCGCAGGTCGAGCAGGTTGCGCAGCGCGGCGCCGAGCTCATCGGCAGTCGAGACCCGGACGGTCGCAAAGCGCCAGTGCTCGACCAGTTCCTCCTCACGGAAGAGGCCGAAGTGCGTTTGCGTGTTCCCCACGTCGACTACGAGCAGCACAGCGGCGCATTATGCTCTGCGCATGGGTCCAGAGTCCGGCTCGTGCTCAAGGAGCGCGACATGACGGCAAAGCTGTACGCGGTGCCAGCATCGCATCCGTGTGCCGCGGTGGAAGTCGCGCTGAACATGAAGGACATCCCCTTCCGGCGCACGGACATGCTGCCGCTGGCGCAAGTGCTCGCAGGACCGATCCTCTACGGCGGCGTCACAGTGCCCGGCCTGCGCATCGACGGCAAGCGCATGGTCGGCTCGCGAGCAATCATGCGCCGTCTGGATGAGATCGCGCCCCAGCCGCCACTGCTGCCCGCCGATCCGGCGCAGCGCGAGCGGGTACTGGAGGCCGAGCGCTTCGGTGACGAGGTGCTGCAGAGCGCCGTGCGGCGGATCCTCGACGTCGCCTTCGTGCGGGCTCCCCGCGCGATGGAGAGCTACGCGGCTCAGGCCAGCCTGCCGATCCCGCCCAGCGCGATGCGGCCGCTGATGCCGCTGACCGCGCGCCTGATGGCGATCAGAAACAGCGCTAACGAGGCTGCGGGGCGCTCGGACATCATGGCTCTGCCGCGCCACTTCGAGCGGATCGAGCAGTGGATCGACTCCGGTGATCTCGGTGGCGATCCGCCCAACGCCGCCGACCTTCAGATCGGCTCCTCGATCAGGCTGCTGTGGACGATCGCCGACCTGCAAACGCTGATCGAGGCGCATCCGCGCATCGCCGCGCTCACGCACTACTTCCCCAGCCCTCAGCCCGGCGAGATACCGCTAGGCACGTTGCCGGCGCAGTGGCTGCCGGCAGCCTGAGAGCGCCGGCGCTCTAAACGCTCGGCACCACTTCGATCCAGTCCAGATGCGCTCCGCAGAGCGAGCGCCAGTCGGTGGGCGAGACCGTCTGCAGGTGCTGCTGTCCATCGAAGCCGGACGGCGTGAAGTAGATGGCCTGCAGATACGCTTCGCTGCCGGCGCCGGGCGCGAGACTGAAGCCACGGCGCACGAGGCTCAGCGTGTGCTGGCCTGCGCCAAGACGGACATGGATCGGCGTAAGCGGATCAGGGCTGTCGCCGTTACCGCTGACCTGGCCACTGACTGAGGCTACCTGCCTCCCGTCGATCTTCACCTGCAGGGTGGGCATCGCCTCCCCCTGCAACCAGAGCTGGTAGACGCCGGCGCGCGGGACGCTGAAGTGGCTCCGGAGCAGGCCTTCTCCATCCATCACGAACTCGACCTTGTGCGGGTACCACCCGGCCGAGTGTTGCAGGCGATGCAGGTCGAGCTGAATCACCTGCGGGCGGCTGTCGGCGACCAGATCTGCGTGGTGAGCGCGGGCGACGACTGCCAGGTGCCCCATCAGCGTGCAGCTTGCCGGGTTGGAGGAGTGGAGCCCCATCGCCACGATCGCCGGCCGCGCCCCAGGGATGCGGCCCCAGACCTGGTAGTAGGTCCCCTGCCAGAGCAGCCGGTATGCCGCGGGCGGTCTGAAGGCCATGGGGCTGACCCGGGTCACTACGAGTGGATAGTGCGCAAGCGCAGCGGGCTTTGCGAGCTCCAGGTCCACCGTGTGCCCGTGGCCCTTTGTGGTCTGCAGAAGTGCTGGAGGCGAGTTCAGGAAATCGGGGCCGCCGATGTCCATCGAGCGCATCTCATATAGCGAGTATTCGTCGAAATCGGTAAAGAGGGTCGGCCCCCTGCCCGCAAACCGTTTGTTCAGCGAGGTCATTTCTTCGTAGCGTGCAGTCGGCGCGAGCGGCATGTCGTGGTACTGGATCGCATCGGAGAGCAGCACCCCACCGGCGATCGTCGCTGCCAACGCGGGTGCGAGCACGCGCATGCCGATTCGGGTGCCTGCGCCTCGAACTGCTGCCACTCCGGCCCAGGCGGCAAGGATCAAAACCGGCGCAGTGAGCACCAGCGCCTTCGCGTCGACCCAGGTGGTCCCGTAGGCGGTGAGCGCGAGCCAAACGACCAGTGAGCCGATCAGCCAGCCGACCAGCGGGATCTGCCTGCGATAGACCAGATGGACGACGCCGATCACGCCGGCGAGCAGGGTCACGACGACCAGGGCATAGGTGACGGTGGCGGCGAGGCCGTGGGGCGGGATCAGATAGCTGCCCGAGAGCCAGGTGCCGACCATCTGCACCGTCCGCAGCGCCTGCTGGAGGTTGCCGGGGTCCGACGTGCTGGCAATCGTCTGCGTGACGGAGAATGCTTTGGATGCCTGCACCCAGGTGGGCAGGGCGAACAGCACGAGCGTGAACGCCATTGCAGCCAGCGGCGCCACGACCTGCCTTGACGTGCGCGCGAGGTCCCCGATTGCAGCCCGATGGGCCAGCGCGAGCACGAGAAGAGCCATCGCAGCCCATGCACCGAAGCCCAACCCAAGCACCGATATGCCCGCGGCGCAGAGCAGCGCGAAAGGGATCGCCGCGCGCGCGCCACGCGCCAGCCAGCGAGTGTCCGCGGCGATCAGCGCGCCGAGGCCGAGCAGCATTGCAAGCGCGATGATCTCCTTCACGGAAGCGATCAGCTCGTAGGCATACACAAGCGCCGGCACGGTCACGGTGAGCGCCGCCAGGGCCGCCCAGAAGCCGTTCAGGCCGATGCGTCTGACGAGCAGCCAGGCAGGCCCGACCGCCAATGCCAGCGCGAACGCGTTGAAGGGCTGGAAGGCCCATATCATCGGCAGGCCGAGCAGGAATGCGCTGGCGCCGAAGAGCGTGTCCGCGCCGGTCGGATAGCCGGTCGGGAAGTAGGAGTTGACCAGCTGCCCGTATGAATTGCGCAGATCCAGGTGGGCGAAGCTGTAGCCGTGGGAGATCAGGTAGTCGGCGCCGACCATGTGTATCGAGGAGTCGGTCAGGATCATGTAGGCGGAGAACGACGGCCGCCCGCCGGCAAGCACCGGCGCGATCGCAATCAGGTATGCCAGCACGGCGATCGAAACCTGGATCGCCGCCGAGCCACCGGCGCGCAGCGCCGCCAGCAGGCGCGCAGCTCTGATCCTGCCGGCAACGAAGCCGGCCAGCGCGAGCACCGCCACGATGCCGGGCGAGGCCGGCGCCAGCCACGCGACCCAGGTGCTCAGCTGCGTGATCCCGATCAGCGCGGCCATGCCGACCAGCGGGATCAGCGCAGCGGGCAATATCGATCCGCTGACGCGATCGAGAAGCAGGCCCGCGCCCGTGCAGAGCAATGCGAGCGCTATCGGGTAGAGAACGACCGTGAGCAGATACATCCGTCGAGCCGCTCCGTGCCCGATATCGGCCGCATCTGGCGGCCGGCGAGCGGACGGCGCCGGGTAGACAACCAGCGCAGTCTAAGGATGCTCTAAACGATCCGCGGACATCCGATTATGGAACGCCTGCGGTGCCGGGGCGGGGAGCATCCGACCGCCCCGGCGCACGTCCTGCTCACGACTTCTTGATCACCTGCCCGCCCGGCGAGAGCACGTACCAGAGCGCCCCAAAGGAGTTGATGCCCTGGCCGGTGATGTCGGATTCGGTGCTGTCAGGCGTGTAGTAGTAGAGCGGATGCCCGGCGTAGGTGACCTGCTTGGCCCCTTCGCTGCGCGTAATCGTGCCGAGCTTGGATGCGCTTGCGCCGCCTTCCGCCTTCGGGCTGCCGCTGGTGAGGACCGGCGGCCACGCCGCCGCGCAGGCTGCGTAGCAGGCCGAGGTGCCTCCATGGTCGGCAGCGAACATGTAGACCGTCAGCTTCTTCGGTCCGGCGGCGAGGATCGTCGTTTCCAGGACGGGGTTCGACTTGGTGGCGATCACAGCCTGGCTGGCCGCCCCCGTGCCGCCGGCTGCCGCCGACGTGGTGCTCGTGCTGGTCGAATATCCATTTTCCGAGGACCCGCCCGAACCGCTTTTCGATTTGCTGCTCCCGCAGCCTGCAAGCAGAATCGCGGTGGCGGCCGCGACCGCAAGGACCCCCGGCCCGACGGCACTCGATCTTCTCATCAGACCTCCAACTCGATCAGTTCAATTGGCCGCGTCCGCTTCTTCGGACGCCCTGATACTGAAGACTCTGCCAGGAAGCAGATCATTCCGCCTCGACCGCAATAGAAGCCGCCGGCACGCTCAGCGGCGGCCCGGCCCACCGCACGCCCTCATCGACAGACAGCGCAGCGAGCGCGTCGGACAGCCGCGCGCCGTCCGGCGTGTGCAGGTCGAAGTCCAACTCAAGAGCCGGGATCAGCACGAATCGACGTGTGAGCACCTGCTCGTGGGGCAAGGTGATCCGCTCATCGCCGAGACGCAGATCGCCGAGCATCAGGACGTCGATGTCGATCGGCCTGGGGCCGTGGCGCGGCCCGCCGGCGGTGCGACCGAGCTCGGACTCAAGCCGCTTGACCAGGTCGAGCAGCGGCAGCGGCTCCAGAGCGCTCTCGATCAGCAGGCAGGCGTTGAGAAAGCTCGGCTGGTCGAGGATCTCTCCCACCGGATCGGTGTCGTAGACGCTGGAGCAGGCGAGCACCTTCACGCCGGCACTGCTGAGCGCGTCGATCGCCGCCTGCAGATAGGCGCGCCGATCGCCGACATTGGAGCCAAGCCCGAGCAGGCCCTGCCGTGCAACCGCCATCGCTCTTGGGTCTATCCCGGTAGAGCCTATTCGGCGGGCTCGCGCCAGACCTCGACGGCCACCTCGTCCACAGGCAGTGGGATCGGCGGCTCGGGCTTGGCGGCCTTCACCCAGACGCCCTCAAGCGCATAGTCGACGATCAGGCGATCGGCGATGCTGCTGACCAGCCGCTCCAGAGTGCGGTGGGAGCGCTGCTGGGCGATCAACGTCACCAGCTGGCAGACCTCCGCGTAGTCGACGGTGTCCTCAATCCGGTCTGTGGCGGTTGCGTCGGTTTCCCCCAACTCCAGGCGCAGATCGAGGACCAGACGCTGCCCGACCTCCCGCTCGGCCTCGCTGACGCCGTGATGGGTGTAGATGGAGAGGCCGCTGATCTCGATCGTGACCGATTCGAGCGAGTCCCGTTCATCCTCGCCCTCCCCTTCGAGCTCGTGCTCGAGATCCTCTGCACCGAAGCCGAGGGTGCCGTCCGGCTCGGTCAGGTCGTCCTCTGCGGACTCATGCTCGTGCTCGTCCATTCACGGCCCAACGTAGCAGCCGCGACCGCCAGCGCATCTCTCGCGGGGGCGACGTCGTGGACGCGGAACACGGAGGCGCCGCGCTCCAGCGCCAGCACGTTGGTGGCAATCGTGCCGGGGAGACGCTGAGACACCTCGGCCGGCTGCTCTGCTCCCGCCGCGTCGGCGGCAAGACGCCCAAGGAAGCTCTTGCGCGAGGTGCCGATCACCAGCGGCCGCCCGAGCGCGACGATCTCCGGCAGCCGGCGCAGCAGCTCTAGGTTGTGTTCCACGGTCTTGCCGAAGCCGATGCCGGGGTCCAGCAGCAGCCTCCGCTCGGCGATGCCAGCCGAAATGGCGTAGGCCATCCGCTCCTCCAGGAAGAACTTCACCTCGCTGACGACATCGCGATAGCGCGGCTCACGCTGCATCGTGCGCGGCTCGCCGAGCATGTGCATCAGGCAGCAATGCGCACCCGTCTGCGCAACGACGCCTGCCATCTCCGGATCCCCGCGCAGCGCCGTGACGTCGTTGAGGATGCTCGCGCCGGCGTTGAGCGCCGCCGCTGCGACGGTCGCATCGGCTGTGTCGATCGAGACCTCCGTGCCGGGCACGCGGCCGGCAAGCCCCTCGATCACCGGCAGCACGCGTCGCATCTGCTCCTGCGCGGCCACCGGCTCGGCGCCGGGGCGGGTCGACTCGCCGCCCACATCGATGATCGCCGCGCCTTCACGGACCATCTCCACGCCATGCTCAATCGCAGCGGCGGCGTCGAGATAGCGCCCACCGTCCGAGAACGAGTCCGGCGTGACGTTGAGTATGCCCATCAGGGCATAGCCGCCCGATGGGAGCAGAGCCACCGGCTTTTTCAGGTCAGCCCGGGGAGCTCGGGATCGTTGCCGCGCATGTCAGCGGTGCCGCCTGCGAGCCCTGGACGCGGTATTGGACGTGGCACCTCGCGACCCGCACGGCCGGCCGGCGAGGGCGGCGGAGCGGGCAGCTCGGGTGTGGACTCCTCTTCGGGAGGGAACACCTCGCCCTCGCTCTTGCCCGCCAGCAGCGCCTCAAACTCGAGCTTCTCGATCGTCTCGCGCTTGACGAGGATCTGCGAGATCGTGTCGAGCTTGTCGCGATGGTCGGTGAGGATGTCGCGGGCGCGCTGGTGCGCCGATTCGACGATCCGCAGCACCTCGTCGTCGATCTCGCGTGCGATCTCGTCGGAGTAGTCGGGCTCGGTGGAGAACTCGCGACCCAAGAAAGGCTGGCTGTGATCGTGACCGAACACGCGCGGGCCGAGCTTCTCACTCATGCCGAAGCGCATCACCATCTGCTTGGCGGTCTGGGTCACCTTTTCGATGTCGTTGGAGGCGCCGGTCGTGATCTCGCCGAAGATGATCTCCTCCGCGGCACGGCCGCCCAGCGTCATCGCCATCGTGTCGTTGAGCTCCGCCCTGGTGGTCAGGAAGCGGTCTTCCTGGGGCAGCGAGATCGTGTAGCCAAGCGCCTGCCCGCGGGAGATGACCGAGACCTTGTGGACCGGATCCGCGTACTCCAAGTAGTGGCCCACGATCGCGTGGCCCATCTCGTGGTAGGCGGTGATCAGCCGCTCCTTTTCGCTCATCACCCGCGTCTTCTTCTCGGGGCCGGCGATCACGCGCATGATCCCCTCCTCGAGCTCTTCCTGGCCGATCTCGCGACGACCGGTGCGGGCGGCCAGCAGCGCGGCCTCGTTGATGAGGTTGGAGAGGTCGGCACCGGTGAAGCCCGGGGTCTGACCGGCGAGCGCGTCGACGTCGATGTCCTTGGCCAGCGGCTTGCCTCGCGTGTGGACCTCGAGGATCTTCGCGCGGCCCTTGCGGTCGGGGCGGTCGACGGCGATTTGGCGATCGAAGCGGCCGGGGCGAAGCAGCGCCGGGTCGAGGATGTCGGGCCGGTTGGTGGCCGCGATCATGATGATGTTGTCCTTAGCCTCGAAGCCGTCCATCTCGACCAGCAGTTGGTTGAGCGTCTGCTCGCGCTCGTCGTGGCCACCGCCAAGGCCGGCGCCACGGTGACGGCCGACGGCGTCGATCTCGTCCATGAAGATGATGCAGGGGGAGTTCTGCTTGGCCTGCTCGAAGAGGTCGCGCACGCGCGAGGCGCCCACGCCGACGAACATCTCCACGAAGTCCGAGCCGGAGATCGAGAAGAAGGGCACGCCCGCCTCGCCGGCCACGGCACGCGCGAGCAACGTCTTGCCAGTACCGGGCGGACCGTAGAGCAGCACGCCGGTCGGGATGCGCGCACCCAGAGCCTGGAACTTCTTCGGGTTCTCCAGGAACTCCTTGATCTCGTGCAACTCCTCCACGGCCTCATCGACGCCCGCGACGTCCCTGAAGGTGATCTTCGGCGAGTCGGCCGAGAGCCGCTTGGCGCGCGACTTGCCGAAGCTCATCACGCGCGAGCCGCCGCCCTGGACCTGGTTCATGATGAAAAGCCAGAAGCCGAAGAACAGCGCGAACGGGATGATGTAGGTCAGCAGCGAGAGCCAGACGCTGGTTTTGTCGGTTTCGACGTTGAATTCGACCCCGGAGGTGCTCTTGAGCTGGTCGATCAGCTGCCCCGCCGCCGCCGGCACGTAGCCGACTTCAAATTTTTCTTTGTTCTTCAGCGTGACTTCGACGGCGTTGCCTTTCTGCTTGATCTCCGCAGACTTGACTTCGCCCTTGGGCAAGTTCTGGTTGACCAGCGTCTGGTAGGTGTGCGTCGCTTCAGTCGATTTGCTGGAGGTGATCAGCTTGGAGGCAAAGAACGCAAGCACGACCACGATCAGGATCGGGAATGCTGCGCTTCTGAAGAAACGGCTCATCTGATTACCTCTCATTGGCTCTGGCGCCGCCTCGTTTGCAAGCTCGCCAGTGGTTCAGCGTACCACGGGCCAGCGCGCGCGCCGAAGGGTCAGTGGCCCTCCAGCGCCGCGACGTAAGGCAGGTTCCGGAAGCGCTCAGCATGGTCGAGGCCGTAGCCGACCACGAAGCGATCCGGTATCTCGAAGCCCACATAGCGCATCGGCAGCTCCACTTTGCGGCGGTCGGGCTTGTTCAGCAGCGTGCAGACCTCCAGCGACCGGGGGCTGCGGGACCCAAGGTTGCGCATCAGGTACTGCAGGGTCAGCCCCGAGTCCACGATGTCCTCGACGATCAGCACGTCTCTGTCTTCGATCGCCGCGTCCAAATCCTTGAGTATCCGCACCACGCCCGATGAGTCGGTCGCCGATCCATAGGAGGCCACCGCCATGAAGTCGACCTGCACCGGCACCTCGATCTCTCGCATCAGATCGGAGATGAAGAAGACCGCACCCTTCAGCACGCCAATCAGCAGCGGTGTGCAGCCGGCGTAGTCCTGCGATATCTGCGCTCCCAGCTCGGCGACGCGGCGCCGAAGATCCTCCTGCGCGACGATCACCTCCCCCACGCCCGGCTGATCGCCGCTGCTTGCGCCCGCGCCGCCCGGGTGGGTCGACACGGTGCTCTGCTGGCTGCCCACCGCTGGCAGTCTAGTCCTCGAAGGCTTCTGCCGAGACGGGACGCTCCCGACCTGTCTCCTCGGCGGCGCCCAACCGCGGCGGCAACCTCACCATCGAGAGCCTGCCGCCCTGCAAGACCGCGCCCACCAGCGCGCCGATGTGCAGCTCGGCCCTGCCGCCGTGCCGTCCCAGCTGCACCAGCTCCGCGACGCGTTCGCCTGCCTGCGGGACCAGGCGCCCGGCTGTCTGCTCGGCCAGGCGCACCACGATCAGCCGTGCGAGCGCAGGCGGCAGCGCAGCCAGCCGTTCGATCGCAATGCTCTGGGCGCCGTCAAGCTCGAGGTCGACCAGACCTTCCAGCAGCTCAGTCTCCTCTCGCAGCAGCTCTGCGGTGCGCAGCACGTTCGCCTCGGCAGTGGGATGCAGTTCGCGCAGCGCTGGCAGCAGGCGATGGCGGACGCGATTTCGCGCGTAGCGATCGCTGAGGTTGCTCTCGTCCTCGCGCCAGGAGAGGCCCCGAGCTTCACAGTACTGCGCGGTCTGCTCGCGGCCGATCCCGAGCAGCGGGCGCACCACCCTGCCCTCCTGTGCGCTCATCCCCAACAGCGCACGACGTCCCGGCGAGGCCGCAAGCCTGTACAGGATCGTCTCGACCTGATCGGAGGAGGTGTGGCCGACGGCGATCGCGGCGTCGGAGCCCTGTGCGATCCGCTCTGCCGCCTGATAGCGCAGCTGCCGCGCCCAGGCCTGGAGGTTGCCGCGCATCGGCTCCTGCTCCTCGCGCGCGCGAACCAGCTCCAACCTCACCCCCAGCCACTTGCAGAGCTCGGCACAGTGGCGCTCGTCCTGCTCGGCCTGATCGCGCAGGCCGTAGTTGACGTGCAGTGCCCTGACAGCGTCGTGCCCGCAGATCCTCACCGCGATGTCCAGCAGGCAGACCGAGTCCCTGCCGCCAGAGAGCATCGTCAACACTGCTCGCCCCTCAACCAGCAACCCATCCTCGCGGACGCGCTCCAAGATCTGCTGGGCGAACAGATCATCCACGCCGTCTAGCCGCCTGGAAGAGCTCCGTGGGCTGTGAGAACCCCTTCAATCCGACCTCGCCGATCCGCTCGAAGATGAGCCCGTCGACACCCGTCGCGGCGTCCACAACGGCCCTGGTCACCAGCACCTCGCCGCCACTGGCGCGCGCCACCACGCGTGCGGCCTGATTGACCTCGCGCCCGTAGTAGTCGCCGTCGCGGTAGAGCGCGTTTCCGTGATGGATGCCGATCCGCGGTGGGGGCTCGGGGATGTGGTCGCGGCGCCCCCGTCGTGGGCGGCGAGCGAGTCGCACCGCCCAGTCGGTCAGCGCGACCGGATCCGCCGCGACGATCATCACCTCATCGCCAAGCGTCTTGATCACACGCGCGTCGGCGGGCAGCGTGCGCGAGACCGTCTCCACGAAGCGCTCGACCGCCGCCACCGCCTCCTCATCACCGCGCTCCTCGGTCAGCCGCGTGTAGCCGGCCAGGTCGGCGAAGGCTATCGCCACGCGCATGCGTCCCTGGCCTTGAGCCTCGCCGTCGAAATCGTTCTCGACGTGGCCGATCACGTCCTGCTCAACGAAGTAGGAGAGCATGCGGGCGTGGAAGTAGTTCATCAGAGGGACGATGAACGGCAGCATCTCGCGGGTCAGCGACTCCATCTCCTCCGCAACCTCCACGCCGGAGACGCCTGCCCGCATCAGCGGCTCGTGCACATAGAGATGGAACAGCCGCACCTCGGCGTCGGCGATCTGGGCGATCGCCTGCGCGTAGACGCGCGCCAGCTGCAGCAGCACCGGCAGCGGCAGGCCCGCGGCCAGCATCTGGGCGACGTATTTGAGCATCTGCAGGTCCTGCTCGGAAAAGGAGTCGATCGAGAGCGTGCTCGTGCCCATCGCCGTGTAGAGGCGTTCGATCATCTCGGAGCTGAGGCCCGTCAGACGCGCGGCCTCGGCCAGCGAGTGGCTTCCATCGTCGCCGGCGAGCAGTTCATCGACGAAGCCAAACACGAGCCGGCCGCTCTGAGTCGCCTCTCGGATCTGGTGCACCGTGTAGCCGCGCTCGCGCAGCCGTGCGACTATGCGCACCTGCGAGGCCGCGGCTGACGTCCAGGCGCCTTCGTACTGCGGCACGAGGCCATCCTTGACCCAGCGCCGCACCGTGCCGGACGAGACTCCCGCGCGCCCGGCTACGTGAGCGAGTGTGAGCTCCGTGCTCACGCCGGCACTCTCCGCAGATTCACAATGAGACGCCAGAAAAGGGCCACCGACCTGAAGGGCGTCGCCATCGCTGGCAGTCTAGAGTCGCCGGGCCATGCGCGCCAAAGCCCTGCAGCCAGTTCACCTGCGTCCCACCGCGGAGCTTGCGCCCAGAGCGCTTCTGCCGGGTGACCCGGGGCGCGCGCTCGCGCTTGCCCAGACCTTGATCGAGCAACCGAAGATGTTCAACCACCACCGCGGCCTGTGGGGCTACACGGGTCCCGCGCGCGCGGATGGGCAGCCGCTGACCATCCAGAGCACCGGCATGGGAGGCCCTTCGGCGGCCATCGTCTTCGAGGAGCTCGTGCTGCTCGGCCTGGAGCGGGCGGTGCGCGTTGGAACCTGCGGAGCGCTCGATCCGCGGCTGCGACTCGGAGACCTGGTGCTGGCGACCGAGTCGATCCCCGGGGACGGTGTCGGCGCTCGCCTGGCAAACGGTGCGCGTCCGGCGGCGGATGCAGCTCTGAGCGCCGCGCTGCGCGATGCGGCCGATCCTCAAGGCGTGGGCCTGATCGTCAGCACCGACCTTTTCTACGACCCGGCCTCCCCCGAGCCCGAGCGCTCCTGGCGAGCCGACGGCGCGCTCGCCGTCGAGATGGAGGCGGCGAGCCTGTTTGCGCTCGGCGCGCTGCGCGAGGTCGCAGTTGGATGCCTGCTCACGGTTTCCGACGTCTTCCCGGCGCCCGGTGAGCGCGAGCGGATCGAGGACGCAGACCTGCTGCATGCCGCCGAACGCATGGGCGCCGCGGCGGTCGCGGGGCTCGCGGGGCGTTGAGCGAGCGCGTCAGGACTTGGGCTTGGGCTTAGCCCGAGAGGTCCGGCGCGAGCCGGTCGAGCTCGCGGGCTTGGCCGCCGCCTTGCCCCGCGAAGCGGACGCGGAGCGCGTGCGAGGAGAAGCGGCCGGCTTGGGCGCGGCCGGCTCAGCTGAGAGATCCTGCACTTTCGCAGCGATCGCTCCAAGCTGATCCTCGATCGCGCTCAACCGCTGACCTGTACCGCGATCGATTCGCGAGAGGCCATCCTCGATGCCCTCGAGACGCTGGGAGAGCGAGCGCAGCCGCCGCGTGAGGCGTTCGATATCGGCCGCGGAGGGCAGGTTCAGCGCGCCCATCGCAAGCTCCTGCGCCTGAGCCGCCTTCTCGCGCGCATCGAAGGCCCGGCCTATGGCGCCGCTGATCACAGGGTTCTCAAGCAGATCGCCGAGCGCACGCCCGAGCTTGTCCTCGGCACCGTTTGCGAACCGCTCACGCAGTGCCCCGATCCCATGTTGATCTTCGTTCATCGCTGGCTCCTCGTCTCGCTTGTTGAGGATAGGCCGCGCGATCGCGGCGCTTGCTCCTGCAAGGGTGCCGGGAGGATACGGTGCTGATGTGGCAGAGCGCGTCTTCCCCTTCGTGCAGGTCGAGATGCCCCTGCAGCTCGGGGTTCCGGACGGACGCTGGATGGTGCGCGAGCAAGGAAGCGAGCAGGTGGAGCGCGTGGTGGTGCTCACCACGACCCAGGCGCCACGCGCAGACAGACGGCCGCGACGACGACGTCGGGTGCCTGTGCCGCCAGAGGCGCAGCCGGCGGCGGTCCCTGTTACGCGCGTGACGATGATCAGCGCGCGGTCGTTCCCAGACCAGGAGGCTGCGCAGGCGTGGCTCGCGCACCTGGATGGCGAACATGAGACCGACCTGGCCTTTGCCGCGCTGAATCGACTGCTTGCCGCCCATCGCGTGGCCGCCGCCGACCCCTACGTGCACGAGGTTGGGCCTGGGCAGGCGCTCGCGCTGAGAGCCGGCTTCGGCCTTGGGGAGCAGGTGGCCGAGGGCCGCTGGCTGCAGGCGCAAGAGATACATCTGGCAAAGCCCCATCGCTGGAGGCGGGGACGGCGTGCGGCGATTCTGCACTCGCATGAGCGCCTGTCCAGCCTGCTCTCCAGCAAGCGGGGGGCGCTGCTTAGCGAGGAGCTGGCGTTGCGAGCGCGTCTGGATCTCGATGCCGGTCGGCTGGCACTCGGCGCAGGTGAGCTTGATCGAGCACTGTCGTTGGCCCTCACCGAGCTTGCGGGGCATCCGCGGCGCGTGGCGGAGCTGCGCGAGCTGCTGCCCGGCGTCAGCGAGATTGCAGCGCGAGAGCTGCCGATCTCCTCGAGGCTGCCCGACGGCAGCCAACAAGACGCCGAGACCCTGTCCCACGCGCTCGCTCGTCTGGAAGCGGCCTTGCGGGCGCATGCGAGCGCGCTGACGTGGGGCTGAGCGTCCCGGGGAACCTGACATAGTGCTCTCAGATGACTGCCCATCCTCGCATCGTCATCGTGGGCGATTACGACGACGCGAAGGTCACACATCGCGCGACGAGCGATGAGCTCTCCGCAGCCGGAGCGGAAGTGCAGTGGATGGCGACCGACGCCCTCGGCGATCCCGTCCAATCGCTGGCAGCGTTCAATGGGCTTGTGATCGCACCCGGCGGCCTCTGCAGGAGCACCTCTGGAGCCATTGAGGCGATCAGGCACGCACGTTTGCACAAGGTGCCTTTGATCGCGATGTGCAGCGGCTTTCAACACGTCGCGCTTGAGGCGGCTCGAGACCTGCTCGGCATCGACGATGCCGAGCACGCCGAGATCAATCCGGATGCAAGACGTCTTGCCGTCACCCCACTCACTTGTTCGCTGGTTGGACAGCACGGCAAGGTGCGGTTTGCATCGGGATCCCGAGTCGCCTCGATTTACGAGTGCGCTACGGCATTTGAGCCGTACTACTGCAACTACGGCCTCAACGCGGAGCTCGAGCCACGACTTGCCGCCCACGGGCTTGCGGTGACCGGTCGTGATGAGCAGGGCAGCGCCCGCGTTCTGGAGCTCGACGAGCACCCATTCCTGATCGCAACCTTGTTCGTCTTTCAGGTGCGCTCTGATCGCAGCTCACCGCATCCACTGACCAAGGCCTTTCTCGACGCTGCGAGAAGCCGCACACACGAATCCGCAGCAGCCGGCTCAAGATAGCTTCAGGTCTCGCCATGCTCGGCCGCAGCCACAGCCGAGCCCTGCATCGCCGCGCGCAGGAACGCCGGCACGTCCTGTACCGGCAGAGGCCTCGAATACAGGAACCCCTGGCCGCTGTCGCAGCCCTCGCGCCGCAGCGCCAACAGCTGTTCCTCGTCCTCTATCCCCTCCGCAATCGTCTGCAACTCGAGCATCTTGCCCAGGCGCACGAGCGTGTGGACCAGGGGCGCGGCCTCCTTGGAGCTCGCAAGGCCCGCGACGAAGGAGCGGTCTATCTTCAGCGCGTCGACCGGAAACTGGCGCAGGTAGGCAAGGGAGCTGTAGCCGGTGCCGAAGTCGTCGATCGCGACGCGCACGCCGATCGCCTTCAGCGCGTGCAGCCGGCTGGCCACGGCCCCGGCGTCCTGCATGATCGTGGTCTCGGTCACCTCGAGCGTGAGCGCGCTGGGCGCAAGGCCGCAGGCGCCCAACGCCTCGCGCACCTCTGCCAGGAGCCCCTCCCGGTCCACCTGGCGCGCCGAGACGTTGACAGCGACGCCGATCCGGTGGCCTTCGCGATGCCAGGCGGCAGCGCTCGCGCATGCCTGTGAAAGCACCCAGCGTCCGATCGGCACTATCAGACCGCTGTGCTCGGCGACGGGGATGAACTCCCCCGGCATCACAAGTCCGCGCGTGGGATGCTGCCACCGCAGCAACGCCTCCAGGCCGACGGGCTGCCGGCTGCGCAGATCGAAGGTGGGCTGGTAGACGATTTCCAGCTGGCCGGCGCTCAGCGCCTGCGAGAGGTCCATCTCCAGCGTCATGCGGTCTTGGATCGCGGTCTGCATCCGCGACTCGAAGAGCACGTAGCGATCGCCGCCGCCGGCCTTGGCTTCGTTCATCGCCACCTCCGCGTCGCGCAGCAGATCCTCTGCGCTCCTGCGAGGCCCGACGGCGATCCCGACGCTGGCGCTGAGCGTCAGTTGGCGCCCCGGCTGCGAGGCGATGTCGTAGGGCACGCGCAGCACCTCCAGCAGGCGCTCAGCGACGAGCTCGGGGCCGGCGTCCAGATGCGCAGCGTCAATCAGCACGGCAAACTCGTCGCCGCCCAGGCGGGCAGTCGAGTCGGAGTCGCGCAGCGCGCTGCGCAGCCGCTGGGCGACCGTGCGCAGCACCGCATCTCCGGTCGGGTGTCCGAAGGTGTCGTTGACCTGCCTGAAGCGGTCGAGATCGATGCAGAGCGCCGCAACGGGAGCGGTGTCGCGACGGCTGCGGGCGAGCATCTGTTGCGCGCGGTCGAGCGCGAGCAGCCGGTTGGGAAGGCCGGTGAGCGAGTCGTGCAGCGCCTGGTGGCGCAACTGGCCCGTCCTGCGCTCGACGAGCACCAGAGCGTCGCGACGCGAGCGCAGCAGCACCAGCGCCAGCGCGAAGACCAGCGCACTGATCGTCGCACCGATCAGGAACGCAAGCAGGCCCTGCGTTTCGGCAGGACTCCCGGTCGGCAGACCCACGCCCGCCGCCTTCAGCAACCAGCCGTTCCCGTCGGGCAGTGGCAGCCGCTCCACGAAGCCCTCGCCCTTGCGCGAGCCCGCACTGCCGATCAGGAGCGCAGAGCTCCCGGGATTACGGTGGTAAAGCCAAAGCGCGAGACCCGTGTGCCCCCTCACCGCCACCCCCATCGCCGCCTTCACATTCAGCGAGCTCCAGACCCACGCGACCACCGCCGCCCTGCGCTGCGCCGGCGTTGCGGCGCGCGCCCCCGCGCGGTAGACGGCCGTGCCGACGAACACGGTTCCAAGCGCCGGCGGCGCGACCGCCAGCTCCCCGGTTTCGGTCTCCTCGCGCAGCTCCTTGGCCGCCCCCGGCAGCGCTGAGCTGCACCAGTCTGCGTGGGTGGCGGCCTCTACCAGCGGGTTTGCTTCTATCTGAGAGACGCCGGCTGAGAGCAGGCAGTAGCGAGGTCTGGCGCCCCCCGGCACGATCTGCACGCTCCCGCCGGAGAAGCGCATGAACGTCGGGTCATCGAGTCGGTGCTGCTGAAATGCCGCCAGTTCGCCCGCGCGCACGAGCGAGACCACTCCGGTCGCGAGGCTGCCGGGCTCGCGCTCACGGCCTTCCAAGGCCGCATACCACCGCTTGAAGCTGGCCTCGCTCAGATGCGGCTGCATCTGCACCAGAGCCCGCACCGTCGCGATGAAGTCGCCATCGCGGCGCAGCTCGCTGCCAAGCGTGCTCGCCACGTCGGAGACGCCGCCGCGGAAGCTCACGCGTTCGCGTTCACGCGCGCTCTGCCGCCAAATCAGCCCCACCGCCACCGACACGCCCAGGCCAACGACCAGCAGCAGCAGCGCGGGCAACAGGGCGCGCCATCCGCCGCGTCGCCTGGCAGGCGCGGTGCGCGCTGGTGATGCCTGATCTGAACCCACATCGTTGGCCGGCGACATAGTCCCCTCCGAATCGGCAAGCGCGGCCCTTCCAGCCGGGAAACGCCTTGACAGCCGCACCTGTTTGTCTCATCGAACGTTCAGAGACAGAACTGAAGTGGCTAAAGCGGTCGCGAGAAAAGCCGATCACCTGAGACGATGTCCGAGCACACGCAGCTCCCAGGTCCGAATCCGCCGGTGGTGGCGATCGCGCCGAAGGTGCAGCATGCCCAAGGCTCCTCCCCGAACGCTGCGCTGCGGGCGCTTGGCGACGAGCTCAACGCCCGCACGGGCGAAGTGGTGGACCGCATCATCGCGCTCGTGGAACGCTCCGGGCAGGTGCTGGACATGCGCGTCGAGGACCGCTTCCTGCGCGTCGGCGAAGTCTCCACGGTCGCCGTTGCGCGCTGGATGGCCGGCGGCGGCGAAGACGCAGCGCGCGAGGTGGGACGCGATGCCTCCCGCATATTCGGACAAATTGGGGCGCAGCGTGACGCGCCGCTGAACGAGCTGATCAAGCGCTGCCTGCGCTGGCGCGACGCCGCGGCGGGCGTGCTCGGAGAGATCGCACAGGAGCGACAGCTCGACGCGAGCGTGCTTACGCAGGCCCTTGCGATGTTGCAGCGCAGCCTGGACGTGACACTCGTGCGGATGGGCGAGTCATTCGAGGCCGAGCGTCGGCGTGCACGCGAGGAGCTCGACCGCCAGCAGGAGGAGCTCTCCTTCATGGCCACCCATGATCCGCTCACGGGCTTGCCGAACAGGGCGCTGATCATCGACCGGCTCGGGCACATGCTCGGCCGCGCCCGTCGCCACAAGACGCCCGTCGCGGCTCTTTTCGTCGACCTGGACAACTTCAAGGGCATCAACGACTCACTCGGCCACGCGGCAGGCGACGAGCTGCTGCGCGCGGTCGCAGCCCGGCTGCAGGGGGTGGTGCGAGACAGCGACGCGCTCGGACGCCTCGGCGGCGACGAGTTCGTGGTGCTGGCCGAGGATCTCTCGCTGGCCGCAGGCCCAGAGCTGATCGCAGAGCGCCTGCTCGACACGCTCAAGCAGCCGTTCGTGCTCAGCGGCCATGAGGACACCCCACTCACGGTGACCGCGAGCGTGGGGGTTGCAACAGCAGCCGAGGGCAGCGCCGGCGAGCTGCTGCGCGACGCCGACGTTGCGATGTACCGCGCCAAGTGGGACGGCAAGAACCGCTACACGGTCTTCGAGTCGGCGATGCAAGACGCGCTGCGCAACAGGATGGTGCTTGAGATGGACCTGCGCAGCGCGCTGGAGAACGACGAGTTCTTCCTGCTCTACCAGCCCACCTTCGATCTGGAGAGCATGACGACCACCGGCGTGGAGGCCCTGATCCGCTGGGCCAGTCCGACGCGGGGTCTCGTGCAGCCGAACGACTTCATTCCGCTGCTGGAGGAGACCGGGATGATCGTGGAGGTCGGCAGGTGGGTTCTGCGCAAGGCTTGCGCCCAGGCGGCGGACTGGCACAGGCGGGGCCACGAGGTGGACATCGCGGTCAACGTCTCTGCCCGCCAGCTCGACACCGACGATCTGGTCGACGACGTGCGCGAGGCATTGCAGGACAGCGGCCTGCGACCGGACGCGCTCACGATCGAGGTGACAGAGACGGCGATCATGGCAAACGCGCAGGAGACCGCCACGCGCCTGTCCGCCGTGAAGGAGATCGGCGCGCGGATCGCGATCGACGACTTCGGCACCGGCTACTCCTCGCTTGCGCACCTGCAGCGCTTCCCGGTTGACTCCCTGAAGATCGACCGGTCCTTCATCGCCGCGCTTGCGGATGGACGCGAGGCCGAGCAGCTGATCAAGACGCTCGTGCAGCTGGGCAAGGCGCTGAGCCTCGAAACCCATGCCGAGGGGATCGAGCGCCATCAGGAGCTTGCGATTCTGCGCGAGCAGCACTGCTCGGGCGGCCAGGGCTTCCTGTTCGCTCGCCCGCTGGACGCGACCAAGGCACAGGAGTTTCTGGCCAAGGGCGATTCAGCCCGACCGCCGCGCGGCGCCGCAGCCTAGAACCTAGAATCAGGCGCGTGGAGCCCACGCGAACCGCAGTCGGCACATGGAGTGGAGGGCGCTTCATGCACTTCGGGCAGGCGATTCCCGAGCAGCGCCTGCGCGATCTTCTGCGTCCCGGTGAGGGCATCGACACGGTGATCAGCGCTGACGTCTACGGCGAGGGCGCGGCTGACACGCTGCTCGGAGAGGCGATCGCCGGCGCTGATCGGGACTCCTTCTGCCTGGTTGGCGCGATCGGCCACGACTTCTACGAGGGCGCGCGCGAAGGCGCGAAGGGATTCCCGCGCTTCACCGACCCGCGCCTGCGCGAGCCTTCCGGCTATTCCGCCTACATCCGGAGCGCGACCGAGCGCAGCCTGCGGCGCCTGGGCACCGATCGGCTCGACCTGCTGCTGCTGCACAATCCGGACAGCATCGGGTATTCCAGCGAGGCTGTGTGGGAGGGCATGCAGGCCGTGCGGGACGCCGGCCTTGCGAGCGCGATCGGCGTCGCCCCGGGTCCGGCCAACGGCTTCACCCTCGACCTGATCGACTGCTTCGAGCGCTTCGGCGGGCTGATCGACTGGGCAATGATCATCCTCAGCCCGATGGAGCCATGGCCGGGCCGGCTGGTGCTGGAGGCCGCGCAGCGCCACGACGTGTCGCTGATCACGCGCGTGGTGGACTACGGCGGCCTCTTCCATGGCGACGTACGCCCCGGCCACTCCTTCCCCGAGCGCGACCACCGCGCCTTCCGGCCCGCCGGCTGGGTGGAGCGCGGCTGTGAGCGACTGGACCGGATGGCCCCCTACGCGCAGCGCCACGACCTCACCACTCTGCAGCTGGCCTGCTGCTGGAACCTCGCCCACGACCCCGTCGCCTGTGTGGCGCCAACGCTTATCCAAGAGCAGGGAGATGACGCGCGACCGATCGAAGACAAGCGCGCGGATCTCGCAGGCGTGCCGGCCATCTCGCCTTTGAGCGAGGTGGAGGTGCAGGAGCTCGCAGCGATCGGCGATAACTCGGGCTCAATGGTGCTCAAGGGCGCAAGCGCCGACTACGAGGGCGCACCGGCGGCAGACCGCTGGCCGCTCAGCGAGCGGCTGCGTGAGATCGCGGTGCGCTGGGAGATCGCGCCGGAGCGCGATCTCGCCTACTCGGCCTGAGCCTCACCGCCCGCTGAACTTCGCCTGCCGCTTGCCCAGAAAGGCGGAGATGCCCTCCCTGGCGTCCTCGCTTGCGAACACGGCGCCGAACGCCTGCTTCTCAGCCTCGATCCCCTGGTCGAGATCGCCTGCGGCCGAGACCGACTTGATCTGCTGCGCCGCAAGCGGCGCCTGCCCTGCAAGCTTGCGCGCCCACATCAGCGCGGTGTCCAGCAGTTCGTGGTCGTCGACGACTCGGGTTGCGAGACCCAGCTCGTAGGCCTCCTGCGCCAGCACCGGCTCGCCGGTCAGGTTCATCTCAAGCGCCTGGGCCTCCCCCACCAGTCGCGGCAGCCGCTGGGTGCCGCCGAAGCCGGGAATGATGCCGAGCTTGATCTCGGGCTGGCCGAAGATCGCCGAGCGAGCGGCGATCCTGAAGTCGCAGGCCATCGCGATCTCGCAGCCGCCGCCGTAGGCCAGGCCGTTGACCGCGGCGATGGTGGTCACAGAGCTTGCCTCCATCTCGCGCAGCACGCCATGCATGCCCTCCAGCAGCTCCGCGCCCGCCTGCTCGTCCATCTGCGTGAACGCCTTGATGTCGGCGCCCGAGCAGAACAGGAAGGGATTGGAGGATGCGAGGATCAGCGTCCGGATCTCGGCGTCGCGCACCTGCTCCCAAACCGCCCGCAGATCCTGGACCACCTGCGGCGAGATCGAGTTCATCTGCCCGTTGGCAAGCCAGGCGATCGCGATGCCATGCTCGCGCGTCTCGATCTTCACCGTTTCCGCGGGCTGGGTTTCGTCAGGCTGGGCGTAGGCATAGAAGCCCTGTCCGCTCTTTGCCCCCAGCCGTCCTTGGGCGACCAGCCGTTGCAGGATGCGCGGCGGCGCGAAGCGCTCGCCGTGGCGCTCCTGCGCCTGCTCCATGCGCTCCAGCACGACGTCGAGCCCTTCGGCGTCGGCCTTCATGAACGGCGGCATCAGGCCCCGGCGCGGGTCCAGGCCGGCGCCGGCCATCATCCCGAAGTCGATGTCGCGGTGGGTGGCCACGCCCTCCTCCAGCACCAGGCAGGCCTCCGAGAGCGTCTTCAGCGAGAGCATCTCGACCAGCTCCTGCACGTCGGGCTGCGCCTCGCCGGCGACATTCGGCTCCCCTTGCGGGCCGTAGAAGCCGTCGCCGCCGGTCTTTGCCCCCAGACGCCTTTCCGCCACCAGCTCGCGCATGCAGCGCGGCACGAAGAAGCGATCCTCGCCGTAGGACTGCGCCATGTGCTGCGCCACGTGCAGGACCGTGTCCAGGCCAAGCAGGTTGATCAGGAAGTAGGGGCCCATCGGCACCACGCCAGCGGCGCCCACCCCCTCGTCGATCGCCTTGATCGAGAGGCCGTCCTGCTCCTGTGCGCGCCAGATCTCCGACATGCCCGAGGTGAGGATGCGGTTGACGACGAACCCCGGCACCTCGGCACAGACGATCGGCTGCTTGCGAATCGCCTGGGCGAAGGAGACGGCGGTGGCGAGCGTCCCCGGGGAAGTGTCCTGCCCCTCCACGATCTCGATCAGGGGCATCAGCGAGGCCGGGTAGAAGTAGTGAAAGCCGACGACCTTCTCGGGCCGCAGAGTCGCCTCGCCCATCTCGGCGATCGAGAGCGATGAGGTGTTGGAGGCCAGGACCGCGTGCCCCGGCGTGGCGGCGTCGAGCTCGGCGAAGACCTGCTGCTTTATCTCCATCCGCTCGGGGACCGCCTCGACCACGAAGTCGACGTCGCCGAAGCTCTCATACGAGACCGCGCCCTCGATCCGATCGACGATCTCCTGCACCTGGGCGGCGGCCTCCTGCTCACTGCACTTGCCCTTCTTGACCAGGCGGGCGACCTGGCCCTCGCTGACTTTTCGGGCCTCCTCGATGCCTGCCTGAACGAGCTCCTCGTTTACGTCCTTGAGCACCACGAGAATGCCGGCGGCGGCGATCGTCTGGGCGATCTGGCCGCCCATCGTGCCGGCCCCTACGACCGCCGCCTTGAATACGAACATGCGCGCAGTCTATGCCGCGGCCGGCTCGGCGGCGCGGCGCGGCAGCAGCGTCTCGCGGGCGATCACCAGACGCTGGATCTGGGAGGTGCCCTCATACAGCTGCATGATCTTCGCGTCGCGGAAGAGCTTCTCCACCGGGTACTCCTTGATGAAGCCGTATCCGCCGTAGATCTGGACCGCTTCGGTGGCCGCCTTCATCGCCGCATCGGCGGCGAAGCGCTTGGCGTGCGAGGAGACCAGCGTGTTGCGTTCCCCGTTGTCGAGCATGCAGGCCGACTTCCAGGTCAAGAGGCGCGAGGCTTCGATCTCGGTCGCCATGTCGGCGATCATGAACTGGATCGCCTCGTGCATCGCGATCGGAACGCCGAACTGGACGCGTTCCTTGGCGTACTCGCTGGCGAACTCCAGCGCCGCGCGGGCGATGCCGGTGGCCATCGCCGCCACGCCGGGGCGCGTGCGGTCGAGGGTCATCATCGCGAGCTTGAAGCCCTTGTTTTCCTCGCCGAGCAGGTTCTCAGCGGGCACCTCGACGTCGTTGAAGGAGATCGTCGCAGTGTTGGAGGCGCGCTGACCGAGCTTGTCCTCCTTCTTGTCCACGACCACGCCCCAGTCGCGCTCGACCACGAAGGCCGAGATGCCGCGGTGGCCGGCGTCCTTGTCGGTCTTGGCGTAAACGGTGTAGTAGTCGGCGTAGCCGCCATTGGTGATGAAGCACTTGGAGCCGTTGATGACGTACTTGTCGCCCATCTTCACGGCGGTGGTGCGCATCCCGGAGACATCTGAGCCGGCGTCGGGCTCTGTCAGGCAGAAGGAGGCGAGCTTGAGCTCCTCGGTGACCATCCCGAGGTACTTGCGCTTGGTCTCCTGCGAACCCCCGAGGACGATCGGCGCGGTGGCAAGGCCGTTGCAGCCGAGCGAGGTCTGGATGCCCGAGCAGCCCCAGGAGAGCTCCTCCTCGATCAGACAGCCGTCGAGGTAGCCGAGCCCCGGGCCGCCGTACTCCTCGGGAATGTGGGTGTTCATCAGACCCACCTCCCACGCCTTCTGCAGGATCTCCTGCGGCCAGGTCCCGTCCTTGTCGTACTCCCAGGCGACGGGCCTGATCTCCTTCTCGGCGAAGTCGTGCGCCAGCTCGCGCAGGTTCTTCTGCTCGTCGGTGAGCGTGAAATCGACCATTTGGTGTGCTTTCTCCTCGGTTGTGCGGTCCCCGAGGACCGCCCGGCCGACTGCCGGGGACGCCGGCGCGCCGCCGCATGTGGGCTCTAGATTGACTGATCAGTCAATCATCCCAAAGGGTAGCGGAGTGCCCGGCGACCTACAAGCGCCGATCAGCGCACGAACAGCGGAGCGCTGGAGGCGGCGCTCTGGGCTCCCGCGACCGCGGCATAGACCCGGTAGACGCCCCTGCGTCGGCGGATCGCCACGCGATAGGAGGAGCGGTCAGGCCCGTCGGGTTGGAGCGTCGCACTGGCCACCACTGTTTCCCGGCCGTCGCGCAGCCGCATGATGTCGACGCCCATACCGTTCTCCGCCGGCGTGACGGTGCCGTATATGCGCACCCGGTGGCGACGCCTGGCGGGCGCATGCGCTGCGCTCAGAAGGACCGTGACGCTCTCTGTCACCGTCGGGCTGACCACCGCCGGCGCGGCGGTCGCAACGACGCGAAACTGGCTTGTGAGATCGAGGCTGAGCAGCACGAATGAAAAGCCTCCGGTCGAGCTCGTCAGCTCCGGGTTATCCACGTCGACGAAGCCCGCGGTGAACGGAAATGCGTTGGACTGCAGGACGACCTCGCGATTCACGTTGCCCGTGCCCGACAGCGTTCCTTGAATGCTGACCGGCCCGCCGAAGGCGACCGGGTCGGGCGAGGCGACAATTGCAAGTGAGAGCGGCACCTTGGTGGTCTTCAGCGAGCGGCCGGCGCCGAAAGTCGTGCCGGCTGAGCTGACTGCGACGAGGCGGTAGTGGTAGATCGTCAGCGGAGAGAGACCTGTAATCGCAACCTTGAGGGCGAGCGCGGCATCGCCCGCCCCCGCTTCGGCGAGCGGAGTCTGCAGCCCGTAGGCGCCGGTCGGTCCGTACTGGAAGTAGCAGTAGGTGGCGCTCTTGTGGGGATTGACCGATCCGGTGAGCGTCGCGCTTGCGTAGCCGAGGTCGATCGCAGCACCCGTGTCGGCCGCAGGCTTCTGCACAGCCGAGCTGGCCGCTGCCGGGCCGGCGCCGGCGCCGGCGCACAGCATCAGGCCGAGCGCCATCAGCACGATCCTCATCCGGCCGACGCGTGAGCGGCGTGAAGGACTCCCTTGCATGCCTCCTCAACCCTCAGCATG
>CAWDUK010000004.1:0-1075295 GCA_963805565.1 uncultured Actinomycetota bacterium
GATTATGATTCGCGTGCCTCCACCCCTAATTGGCTCTACTACGGCGGTTTTGCCCCATGAAATCTAGGGCTTTTCCGACCTAGCCGCGCCCTCTAGGGAAATCACAGGGAAATCAGAGCCGTTGCAGGTCCCCAAGCTCGTTGGCCGTTTCGAGCGAGTGGAGGTCTGTAGCGATGATGAGTACGTTCCGGCCCCGAGGGCATATCCAGGTCAAGCTGGACGCGAACGGCCGCACGCGGGCGTTCTGGGCGTTCTGGCGCGACCAGAACGATCAGAAGCGTGGACGGCGCCTCGGCCCCGCCCACGTCCGCGACTCCGGGCGGCGGACGCCGCGCGGAGCGATCGTATGGCGCGCGGGCTACGGCGAGAAGCCGAGCCCGGACTATCTGACGCCAAAGGAGGCAGAGGACCGACTGGAGGACATCCTCGCCGCGCTGCGCGCCGGCATCGAGGACGAGCAGAGCACGGGGACACTCCGCCAGGCCGCGGAGGGATGGCTCGCCGAGCGCCAGAACGAGCGGGGCCTCAAGCGCTCCACCGTCGCGGGCTACGAGGATATCTTCGAGCGCCTTTACCGCGATCACGGCGCCGACACGCCCGTCAGCGACTTTCTCGACGGTCGGCTGAGCGTCTACTTCAAGGACTTCAAGTCCTATCGCGTCCTGGGCGAGAAGATGGCCCGAAAGGCAAGGGCCGAAGGCAAGGATGTCCGCAGGGTGGAGATCACACGCTGGACTGCGCAGCCGCCCGGCAGCGCCGCCGTCGAGGTCAGGACCAAGACAGAGGCCGTGCGCCTGGCCGACGAGCTGCCGGGCACCTGGAAGCACCGTCGGCGGGGTTGCTACCGCGTGGTTCCGTTGAACACGCAGCGCCCAAAGCGGGTCGCGCACGGGACCGCAAGGCAGCGCGAGGCGGAAGGCTGGATCGTCGCGCGGCGCACGACGAAACCGTGGATGCTCGTCGCTCCCGCAGCGGCGCACACGCGCAACGTCTACCGCGACATCTTCGGTGCGATCCTCGACTACTCGGTGCGCCGCCGCTGGATGCCGACGAACCCTCTCGATGAGGTCAAGCGCAGCAGCAAGCGGCACGAGCGGGAGCGCATCCTGCGCCGCGACGACTTCTACGACCCCGACGAGATCGACCGGCTGCTGCAGCACGCGCCCAGCGTCCTCGAGGAAGCCTTCTGGCTGCTCGGCGCGCACGCCGGTCTGCGGCTGCCAGGTGAGGGTCTCGGCCTGCCGCGGGGCGCGGTGGACTTCGAGGCCGGGGTGATCCGTGTCCACGACAACTGGGTGCGCAACGCCATCGACACGACCAAGACCTCAGACTCGGAGGCGATCCCGATGACGCCGCGCCTGGCTCGCGCGCTGGCGAAGGTCATGGACCGCGACTATGCGACCGAGAACGAGGACTTGGTGTTCGCAAGCGAGGACCGCGACGGCCCTGTGAGCGAGCGCTCGATGCGCAAGGCGTTCAAGCTCGCCCAGCAGAAGGCCGGGCTGAAGCCGATCAAGATGTACAACCTGCGCCACTCCTTCGGCACGACGCTCGCCCGTCGCGGAGTGGATGTCAGAACGATCCAGGCGCTCATGCGCCACGATCGCCTCACCACGACCGAACAGTACATGGCCTACAGGCCCCAGCCCGAGCTTGCCGGCCAGATCACGCGAGCGCTGGACCCCCACAGCCTGCCCGAGAACGTCACGCCCATCCGCCCGGCCTCGGCCACGTCGTTCCTTGAGCGCTTGGAGGAGGAGATCCCCGCCAAGTGGCTGCGCGAGGTCGAACGCATCTTTGCCGAAGGCCACATGCCACTGCCGGCCGGCGACGATCTGGACTCTCTCGATGAGGGAGCGGGGTCCGGGCGCCACCTGACGGCGATCGAGGCGCGATGCGCAATCGAGGTCAGTCAGTAGCGCACACGAAGCGTGCGGTGATGTCCCCATCGGACCACGACTCGTGAGGTCGAGTTCAATCGGGCGTCACCAATGGCTTCGTGGGCTTCATTGACTGCCTCATTGATGTTGCGGTGCGCTTCCATAACTTCGCCGTCTTGGAGTACATGCGGCCACTGAGGGCGGGACGACAGCTCGAAGAAATGGGAGGAGCGCCTGCGGCGCCAGCCCCGTGGTTTGCCGTATCGAAGTTCGACCTCCAAACGTTCGATCCGAACGGGTCGCTGTCTGGGCCGCACTTCGACTACGAGACCCTCCCACGGCGGATGGGCTTCACCAGCGTCCTCGCTGACCCACCTCGCGTCGACGCGAGGACGGTTCCAGAGCGCCTGCACCGTGACCACAGATGCCATCAGCCCGACCACGCCAAACACCCAAGTACAGACTATGGCGAACGTATCGACAGCGGAGGCAATCACATCGGCAACCTAGCGCTCCGAGACTCACCCGAGATGAAGGAGCACCGACCGGGGGGACCGCGATCGCTTACGCGCACAACAGCGAGTCCTCGTCAAGCCGGTGAGCGGACACACCGTCGAGGCGCTGCCCCTACGAACAGTCTCCTCCGAGTCGGCAGGAGCCCAACACCCTGACCGGAGGATCATTTAGCCCGTAGGACGAACGGGAACGCGCGTGCTGATCGCCTGACGAACCTCTTCATAGACGGGGAGAGCGAGCGCGGCGGGTGTCTCGATCGTGACGAGCAGGCCGTAGGGAACCTCATCGGCGAGGTCTCCGGTGGTTGCACGGCAGGCGATTTCGAGCGTCGTGGTCTCATTCGGGCCAAACGGGACTGCGCGGCTACTCATCAGCACCTCGTGTTGCAGTGTGCCGCGTCCGGCCGCCTGGTTGTCGACCTCCTGGCGCTGACCGAACGCAGCGTCGCGCCCCGCGACGTAGGTCAGATCGAGCGCAGCAGTGCGGTAGGCGCGGTGTCGCGGGTTGATCGGGGTCAGCCAGGCCAACGTAAGCGTGAGACGACGTTCGGCCGTGATGCCGGCGAGGCTTGGCGGCAACGGTAGATCGTAGCTGTGGGTGTCGTCGACGCCGAGACGACCGGCCTGGATGAGTACGGGGCGATGGTCGTCGGCAACGAGCGCCTGCTCCGGGTGTGCTCGTCCGTGGCCGAGGAATCTCGAGATCGCCGCACGAGATGCGGACTCACCAGCGTCTCGCAGAACGCGCTCGATCGTCGCGGCGGCCGATCCCCAGCGAGCTGTATGCGCAAGTGCGGACTTCAACAGCACCGCATCAAGTTCTGCGTCGGGAAAATCGAGGCCGTAGGCTGCTCGTAGGACGTCGAGGCGTTGCAACAGTGCGCCGGTGTGGTGGCCCGCGAGTGCGGTAGCGCCGCTAGTGCCTGTCGTGTGGACATAACGGTCCAGCTCGCCGTCTATGCCCGGCGCAGCGACACGCAGCCCAGGTGGTCGGCGCGAGATGGCGACCGACAGCGGCCGCGGGCCTCCCTCCGCGGACGGTTCCGCGCGCATGGCCTGCCGGCCGCCGGGTAGCAGCAGGTCCGGCTTGATCGCGCGGTTGATGCCAGTCGCGACTGGACTAATCACGCTCGGCAGGTCCGTGTCTGCAAGTGGATCAACCACGCCGGCCGGTGCCGTCGCGCCCGACGCGTCGTCGTGCGCCGCGCCGATCGTCAGCGCGTTGGTCGACTCACCAGGAGCGAGCAGTCGTCGCGACAGCGCCTCGCGGCGAATCGCGTTGACGATCTCGTGCTCAAGCTCGGTAGCGTTGGTGATGTCGATATCGGCCGGCAGGGCAATCGAGCCGGTGTGATTGCCCGCGCTGACCAGAAACAGGGCGTTGTAATGCCAGGCCAGCCAGTCGACGAGCCGTGCCAGCGGGCTGACGAAGCGGTCGAACTGCTGGCAGGGGTCTGCCACCGCAAGGACAATCACGCGAGTTTGTGCTGCGGCCGGTTCGTCGCCCTCAAACAGGCGCGCTACGGCCCGGTGGATGAGGTCGACGGGCAGTCGATCCACCGGCAGCATCTCCGGCGGATTATCAAACCAGGCCGCCTGATCGGGGCGCAGGATCGGCCGTACATAGACGGGCTCATCGAGCGCGTCGCCCGCGTCGCCAAGGTCCCCGTGGACGACGAGGGACGCCATCAGCGTGCCGTGGTGGCGGTCGCCCACGCGAATCGTCGAGGCCCAGTCCTCGGGGTCATCGATCCGCAGTCGGCCGTCCAATGCCTCATGACGCCCAACTGGCATGCCGTCGAGCAACGCCACACGAGGCTCGCCTGCTGACGACTCGCCAAGCCGGAGCGGCTTATCGGCGCGCTCCCCATTGTCGATCACGGGGGCGACCATCTGGCCCGTTGCGTGAAACAGACGCACCCCCTCGGTACTCAACCAGCTCACGTCCTCGCTGGCCGCCGCCTCAAGCAGCCGCGTGGCAGGGGCGCGACCAAGTACGCCGTGGTAGTCGATCTGCTCTAGGACCACCTGCCCGACGAGTTCGCCGCCGACCGCTCGCAGCTCGGTGCTGAGCCGGTCGATGACCGCACTGCGGCGTTTCTGGTCGCGCCGCAGCCATAGCTCGGCCTCGAACGGTACGAGCCGGTCGCCCAGCTCGGCGAGATCGCGCCGCCATGCATCGGCGGCTCCGGCTCGTTCGAGCCGATCCTGATCGTTCCACTCGCGGACATCTCGCAACTGGGAGAACAGGTCGCGAAACGCGGTGAGCCCGTGGGGCATCGTCTCGCCGCGCTTGAAACGCTCCCACAGCCCGAGCAGTTGTTGCCAAGCGCGGACGTCCGTCGCGATGAGGAACAGCTGCCGGGTGTATCGCTTCTCCTGGCCTCGCTGATTGACGGCGCGGAAGTCGTCGTCCGGGTCGAGCTGGGCGAGGGCCTGCTCACCCAGGAACTCAAGCCCAGGAACCTTGAGCATTGCCTTGGCGAAGCTCGTGACCTCGCCGGCGATCTCCAGCACGAGGATCGTCTCGGGCTCCAGCGCGTCAGGCGTCGCACGCAGGCGCAGCTGCTGGGCGTCTAGCGCAGCGGTGATGCGCTGCAACTGTGGCCCGATGCGCTGCGCCTGCCGATCGGCGCCGGGACCGCGAACCTTGTCGCGGCCCCGTGGTCCGGGTTTGGTTCGTCTGCCCGGCCTGGCCGGGGCGAACAGCAGCGGAACGCGGTCAGTCACGTCAGGACGTGTCCTGGGTCAAGCGCCGGACGCGCTGCTCGATGAGATGGCGAAGGTCGCGCTCCGGTTGAAGGACGTGTCGCCGACGGATATCGAGCGTGAGGTCGTGAAGCTGAGAGAAGCTCGCCGACTCGGTGGCATCGGCAAGCCTGCGGGACGTGTACCCGGCGTTCTTGTCGAGACTCGACAAAAACGACTCGAAGTACGCGGCACGCTGCGCGTGCGTCGGGATCGGCAGGATGAAATGCAGCTCGAAGCGGCGATGAGCAGCCCGATCCAGCAGCTCGGGATGATTGGAGGCGGCGATCAGAATGACGTGGCTCGGAACCTCGTCGACGAACAGCAGCAGCGAGCTGACGACTCGCTTGATCTCGCCCGTCTCGTGCTCGTCGCCGCGCTCCTTGGCGATCGCATCGAACTCGTCAAGGAACAACACGCACCGGCGCGTCCGTGCGAATTCGAACACCTTGGCCAACCGTGCGCCCGTCTCGCCCAGGAAACTGCCGATGACTGCCTCATAACGAATCCGCACGATCGGCAGATACAGCGCCTCGGAGATGGCCTCCGCCAGACTCGTCTTGCCATTGCCCGGTGGTCCGGTGAGCAGGACGCGATGGCGTGGCTCAAGGCCGTGAGCACGCAACAGCTCGACGCGCTGCTGCTCCTCGATCAGCTCCTCACAGGCGACGCGAACCGTTTGGGGCAAGACAAGGCTTGCGAGCGTACGCTCGGGCGTGATGATCTCGATGCCTGGGCCAGGCTCCAACTCGGCCAACCCGGAGAAGCCATTGGTGCGCCCATGCCCGTTGCCGCCGTTTCGACGAAGCGCCGCCTCGATGCGGTCAGCCAGCACGTGGTGCTGCTTTTCTCGCTCCTCGGCGATCAGCGCCTCGACCGTGCGCGTGAACGCGGCATCGTCGCGCTGGCCGGCAGCCCGGACGAGGCCAAGGATGAGATCAGCACGCGCCACAACAACAGGATGACGACCTGGGCGGCTCGATGTGCAAGACAGGCCGGTTCGGCCGCAAAGACCGCGATGTCGACGGCCGCTGTCCATCTCCTTCGCGCTGTCGGGCTGGCGAGGGGCCGGGTCGGATGCGTCCTAGCGTTGGTGATCCTATGCGCTTCATCGAGCTACTCCCAGCCGTAGAACGTTCACACGCCACCACGCGACAGATCATCGCTGTGAGGGGCTGCCAGCTATGCGCCTCGCTATTGACGCTGGACTTGGACCGTGCAGGCGTGCAAGCCGAGTACGTCACCGGCCGCTACTCGGCACTGCCTGAGCAAGAACACTGGTGGGTAGAAGCTGCCGACGTGCTGCTCGACCCCACCCGCGACCAGTTTTCCGAGGACCCGTTCGCTGAGCACTACACGGGCGAGTACCGGCGTGCGGGCGCCAAGCCCGCCAGCCAAATGGTCGCTGAGGCGACGATGCTGCTGCGCCTGCAGTGGTCGACCAACCGGCGGGTGCGAGGCGCGATCGCCGAGGTCGCAGCTCAGTACCAGCTAGATCTCGCGCAGATCATGGAGCCACCCGGCTTGCTCACGCCGGTTCGTTCGACGCCAGGAGCCGCTCAAGAGACCGAACTCGGCTTGCCAGACGCTTTCCCGTAGAGGGGAACGGGGTCGCGTACGCTTCCGTGCGTGCCGGCTCCTCATAAACAAATGACTGCCGACATCACGTAAGGGACCTCGAGCGGACTCCGCAGCTCCGCATCCGCACTTGCGAAGGGGGACCGTCGCGCGATCGAGGATGAAGCGCGACGCCGACAACAGACACACGGACCCCGGCGGTACCCGCTATTCCACAGCGGCCGAAGCGAGCCCCTCCTGACTGCAAGCACGGACGCGCGGCCGCATCGCTGTCAAGCGGGAGACGACTGCCCGTGAGCCCCTGACGTGCCGGCTCCCGGCTTCGCGGGCTCGCGCCCGCTCCCAGGCAGGCTGCGACACAAGCCGATCGGCTCGCCGCGCCGGCGACCGCCGACGGCGTGGCCCTACCTTCAACGGCCGGCTACCGACGCCGGCTGCGCCCGCTGTAACCGAGCCTCCCTCCGGTCGGCTCTCCACCGAACCCGGCGTCGTGCAATGCCGGCCGGCAGCCCTTCGGGCTGCCCGCTCGCCGCTCGCTGACGCTCACAGGCTCACGCGGCCGGCGCACAACGCCAAGCCCGGACAGACTAGATGCACACCCTGGCGGGTGCTGTGTCCGCGCTGTGCAACTCGTTGGCCGGTCCGGGGGCTTGGGGGTCTATGGCTGTTGTGATGACTGCAGCCAGCATCGGTGCCGCGAAGGGCGGCGGCTACGCGCGCTACCTGGAGTCAAAGACCGTTGAGCCAGAGCGCGGCGACTACTACCTCTCTCCGGAGGGGGAGCCCACGCAGGCCCCCGGCCAGTGGCTTGCGACCCCGGACACGCTCGCCCGGCTGGGTATCGAGGGCTCCACGATCGAGGGCCGCGAGTTCATCTCGTTGATGGAAGGCAAGCATCCGCGTTCTGGCCGGTGGCTGCGCAGGGCCGGCGCCAACGGTGAGCGCGGCGGCGGGATCGACCTTACGTTCTCGGCGCCCAAGTCGGTGTCTGTGGTTTGGGCGCTTGGCGATGAGGCTCAGCGCCGTGAGATCGAGGCTGCGCATGCCACGGCGGTCAAGGAGACGATCGGGTATCTCACTGAGACGGTGCCGACCGTCCGCCGCCGCCACGGCGGTCAGGTGCTCGAGGAGCACGCCCGCGATGTGGTGGCTGCCGAGTACCGACACACCACTGCCCGCGGCGTGATGGAGGGCGATGCGCCTGACCCGCAGCTTCACAGCCATGTCGTTATCACCAGCGCTATCCGCGATGACGGGCAGATCGTTGCGGTCGCGTCGCGGCCGATCTTCAGAGCAGCGAGAGAGCTTGGCGCCTACTACCGCTCAGCGCTTGCCTACCAGCTCCAGCAGCAGGGGCATGCGATTGAGCGGGGCACCGGCAAACATGGCCGCTACTTCGAGATAGCCGGAGTGCCACGCGGCCTGATCGACGCGCTCTCGCAGCGTAGCCGCGAGGTCGCGCGTGCAGTCGAGCGGTTCCGTGCGCAGTTTGGGCGGGCGCCCGAGCGCGGCGAGCTACGCCAGTTGAAGTTGGAGAACCGCAAGGCCAAGGTGCTCGTCACGCGCGCCGATCTGAAGTGGGCATGGAACGAGATCGCGGGCCGCTTTGACTCCGTCGCTCAACAGCTCACCCGGGCATCCGCCAGTCGTGCAGCGCCCGACGAGGGGGCGCTTGAGGATCGCGTCGAGCAGCGCCTGACCGAGCGCGCCGCGACCTTCGAGCCCGGCGAGCTGCGCGCAGTGCTGCTTGAGCAGTCGGTCGGCGAGCTCTCACCACGCCAAGCCCTCGATCACGCAGCCGCGATGATCGCTGAGCGGCGTGTCCTGCCGCTGGAAGGCGGCGTGATGACCACGCTCACTGTTCGGGCGCGTGAGCAGGCAATCGAGCGGCGCGTCACCACGCTCGCCGCCACCACCGGCCGCGACGTGGGGGAGACGGCGCGTGCGCTGGCGGAGGATCAGATCGCCGAGTGCATCGGCGGCCGCCTCTCTGATGAGCAGACCCACGCTCTGCGGGTCATCACCGGACCCGAGCGCGTCGCGGTCTTGGTCGGCCCCGCCGGCACCGGAAAGGGAGTGGTGATCGACGCTGCGGCTAGAGCTGAGCAGCACACCGGCTCCCGCACGCTCGGTATCGCCGTCTCCGGCTCCACCGCGCAACGCCTTGGCTACGACAGCCCCGCGCTGGCGGGGCAGACACTGACGCTCGACGCGCTCGTCTCCCGCGTCAACCGCGACCGGCTCACCGTCGATCAGACCACCACGATCTACCTGGATGAGGCGGGCATGAGCGACACCGACCGGCTCGACCGGCTTACCCACGTCATCGAGCGCACCGGGGCCAAGCTCGTGATCGTCGGTGACGCGGCGCAGCTGCCCTCGATCGGCGCCGGCGGCATGTTCCAGCGGCTCGTCGACATCGCGCCCAGCGCGGAGCTCTCTCACATTCGTCGCACCCTCGACCCCGATGAACAGCGCGCGTGGGCGGACCTGCGCGCGGGCCACGCCGACCGCGCGATGGCTCACTACCACGCCCGCGGCCAACTGCACATCCAAGACACCCGCGATGACGCGGTCGAGCAGGCCGCGCAGAAGTGGGCCACGCTCACCGAAACGCACGACCCCAGCCAAGTCGCGCTTATCAGCGATGCCTCACACCAGGAGATCAACCGTCTCAACGCCCGCGCCCAACACTTCCGCGCCCAGCGCGGCGAACTCGGCGACCTCGAAGTTCCTGTGCCTGGCGTTCACTACGGCGTCCGCCAAGGCGACCGCGTAGCGCTGATCGACCAGCACCACGAGCCTGGCATGCAGCGGATCGAGAACGGCAGCCGCGGCGAGATCCTCGACATCACCGAGACCGGGGAGGTGCTGGTCGAGTTTGACGTCACCGCCCGCCGCGCCTGGCTCTCAGGCGACGAGCTCGCCCGGCTGCGGCTCGGCTACGCCCAGCACATCTACCGCGCCCAGGGCGCAACCGTCACGCGCACCATCGTCGTCACCGGCGGCTGGCAGACCAGCAAGGAGCCCGCCTACGTCGAGGCATCCCGCGCCCGCCAACGCACCGACTGGTACGTCTCCCGCGAGGACCTCGGCACAGAAGGCCAAGACAGCGACCGCGTCGCCCGCCTCGCGCAGAACATGAGCAGAAGCCTCGCGCAGACACCGTCGCTCGCGCACCCCGAGTTGCCCGACCCAGCCTACGGCCCCGGCGCCCCACACCGGCAGATCGCGCCCAGCCGCACAAGCCGCATCCCAGGAATCACCCGCCAGATCATCAGCCGGATCATCAACCCACCAGCACAGGAGAGAACACGATGAGCCAACGCCGACAGATCGTCCTACCCGACCCCGTAGACCAACAGCTACGCCAGCTCGCCGCCGCAGCCGACACACCGCCCTCCACACTCGCCTCCCAGCTCGTCCAAGCGGGCATCGCCCAAGCCGCCAAGGACGGCAAGATCCGGCCACTGCGCCAAACACCCGCGCTCACCGGCGCGCGCGGCGAGCGCGCACCTTGGCTTGAGCCCTACGGCGGCGACCCCGACTGGCGCCGACAGATGTGGGGCGCCATCGTCGCGCTACACGGCCGCTACCCCAACCAGCTCCAAACGCTCAAAGAGAAATGGTGGACAGACGACTCCACCACCGAGACGCTATGCGCGCTCGCCACATGGCGAGCCGAACTCGACGATGGCGGACAAGACCCCCGCGAGGAGCTCGCCTTCCAACACCAGCTCACCGACTACGCCCAGCAACTACGCCAGCAAGGAGGAGGAGTCACCAAGGCATGGAAACCCGACGCCACACCACCAGAGTGGGCCGGCGAGTAGACCGCAGATCGCGTCGAGGCTATCGAAAACGGCGCGCGGCGGGCGGCCCCCTGTCAACTGACGCTCGCGGTTGCTTTTCGTGCGTTACTGAGGGGGTCAGGTACCCCGATCAGCTTCGGCGAGGATTGCTCTCCGATTGGATGGGGCACGGTGCGCGGGTGTGTGCTGTCGCTGTGGTGCCGTTGTAGAACTGGAAGTGTGCTTCAAAGGGGAACCCTTTTGGCGGGCAGCGGGTAGGAGTCGTGAGGCCGCGCGGTTTGAATGCGATTATGCGGCCGTGTTCTTTGCGGTGGTAGGTGACTCCGCGGGGGCCGATGGTGGCTTTGAAATGGATGAGCGCGACGTAGGGGCCTTCCCACCACATTTGTTGCAGCGGCACGTTGATGTTCAAGGCATAGCTGTAGGGAGGGGGGCTTGGCGCAAGCTGGCTGGTGAGTAGGATCATGGTGTAGGTGGGGGTGAGTCCTTCAACGAGGATGAGGACCGTGGGATTCGCGTTTTCGCTTTGTGTAGGGCCAAGCGCGAATAGAACGTGCGCCGGCTCGGTGATCAGCCGGGGGGGTTGGGAGGTCAGTCGTATGGCGCCGATTGCTGTGCCGCGTCCCATGATGGAGTTGCTGGGGCACGCCTGGGGGCCTTCTATACGGAGGAGTTCTGGTTGGCATTCGGCGAGCCCAAGCGATGAGCCGGCAAGCTCTGTGCCCTCGGGAAGACGCAAATCCATCGCTGTCACCGGCGTGGGTTCGGAGATTGATATTTCGTAGAAGAGGGTCGTGCTTTTGCCGAGGACGTCGGGAGAGAAGTGAGCGGTGAGGGTGACCTTTGGCGTGGCAAACGCGCTCGACGCGAGGTAGAGGCAGGCGAGCGCCACCGCGACAGCAGCGGTCAGTCGGGCTCTATTCATGACCAGGGCCTATGGCGGGGGCGGCTCGGGTTCGACGCATGCGCCGCTCAGGAGTGCAGCTGACCGACGACTTGCACGCTCATGGCGTAGTTGCCGCGGTAGACCGAACCGTAGAAGTTGCCTGTGCCGGATGCGTGTGCGTAGCGTCCGGTGCCGTGTGTCATGGTGGCGGCGCCGGCGAAGCTGTCGTAGCCGTTTTTGTCGAATTTCAGTTTGCCTGTTGCTTGGCCGCTGATGTTGCCGGCGCTGCTGTAGATGGTGAAGTTGGCGGTGGCGGTGTAGGCGTGGAGTGTGAGCCATATACGGACCGTGCCTGGGATGCTGCCGCTCGCTTTGCCTTGCTCGGTGAGCGCGGTGCCGCCACCGCTTATGAGATGCAGATGCGCGGCGTCTTTGATTGTCTGCGTGCTAGACGCTGTAGCGGTGGGCGCGGCGTAGACGACTGCGAGCGCGAGCATGGCGACCGAAGCGACGTTTGCAGCCCACGAATATCGCGAGCGAACCACGGATCTCATGGGCGCCCATTCTAGACCGTTGGGGTCGCGCTGGTAGCTCGACTTCTGCGGCGGATGCGGAAGTTCGCGGCACTGGAGTGCGGTGGGGCACCCAAATCGGGTCTTATTCGGCTGGCTGGCATGTTTCGACTGAACAAGGATCGATCCGCTGGTAGGAAGCGGCTGCCATGCATCCTGTACGCGGCATCGGTTAGGCTTCCGCTGTTATGGCGAAGGTGCGGCGGTCCGGGGGTCTCACGCCGAGTTTGGCGACGCTTGCTGTGTTTGCGCGGTCTCCAACCACGATTGCTGACGCGACTGGGCAGTTGAAAACTTGGCCCGGCGCGCGCTGGGAGAGAAACTGCGCGCACAAACACGTCCCCGCGCTCGTGCGGAGGGGCGAACTTCGTCTGCTCTCGCACGGCACCGTGCCGTCGCTGGATCGATACGAGATCACGCCGAAGGGCGAAAAGCGCCGTCGTGCGCTGCTGCACTCCCACGCCACCGGCCCGGCAGCCATTGAGCGCGACAAAGCGGTAGCGAAGATAGCGCTGTGCAAGACCCTTCAGGATGTCTCGGACGTAATCGATTCGCTAAGGGCCGAAGAGAAGCTGTTCGACATGGCCCTTGAAGAGACGCATAAACGCAGCAGGGAAGCAACGCGCAGGCGGCTCCAAGAGCTAGAGCGCGCCGGCGACCTATGCACGAGATTGGGCGACATCGGCACTGCTGTGGAAAGCCGGATATGGAAAGACATGAGCACCCAGCTTCAATACGCTCGCGAGCAACTGGAAACATTGCGGGACGAGTTCCGTGGCGGGCCGTGATGACCGACATGCTGCTTTTACTAGAGGGCGTAAGCAAGTACTATCGGCATGGCGAGACGCTACGGCGAAGGGTTCTCGAGGACGTGTCCCTTGCAGTCGCGGCGGGGGAGATCGTCGCCATCGACGCTGAGCGACGGCAGGGCAAGACGACGCTGCTTTGGATCGCAGCCGGTATGAAGACGCCAGACACGGGCTCGGTGTGGTTCGCGGGCAACGACTTGGCGAGCCTGTCGGCTGGGGACCGAGGAGATCTATTGGGGCGCGAGATTGGATGGGCCGACCGGCGCGAGCCTGGCCATCCGTGGCGAGTGATCGACTATGTCTCGCTGCCGCTGATAGTCAAAAAACGCCCAGGGGAAAAACGCCGCGCGTTCGAACGTGGCCTTGCTGCGCTGGAGCGCGTCGGTGCTGCGCACTGCGCGGCGCAGCAGTGGGGTGAGCTTGCCGACTACGAGCAGCTGCTGGTCAATCTCGCACGGGTCTACGCGCATCGGCCGCGCTTGATCGTTGCGGATGACCTGTTCGATGATCTGCGAGTGCGCGGCAGCGTAGAAGCTGGCGATCTGTTGCGCTCGATCGTTCGAGAGCTTGACTGTGGCGTGCTGATGAGCGCTTCGGACACCGAGGCGGCGCTGCTCGCTGACCGCGTGCTGGCACTGCGTAGCGGGAAGCTGCGGCTCATATCGGACCAGTCCTCAACGGGGGATCGCCATCTAACTGCTCGTCCTTCGCGTCGCTTCGGCGCTAGCACTCGCCGATAAGGCACCGGAGCGGGCTTTGCTTGAGCTGCGGGAGCTTGTGAAGCACTATCGCGTGGGCGATAAAGACAGCCCGCCGATACGCGCCGTCGACGGCGTCTCGTTGAGTGTGTCGCGCGGCGAGTTCGTGGCGCTGTATGGGCCAAGCGGCTCGGGCAAGACGACATTGCTGGACTTGATCGCTGGGCTGCGCCTGCCCGACAGCGGCCAGGTGATGCTCGATGGACGCGATATCGCCAAGCTCTCTGCGCGAGAGCGGGATGAGTGGCGGCTGCGTGAGCTCGGCGTTGTCGGCCAGCCCCACAACCTGATCCCGGGAGCACGCGCGGTAGACAGCGCATCGCTGAAGCTTTGGCTTGCGGGCGAGAGCCAGTCAAGAGCTGTACCGCTCCTGAGACGGCTAGGTCTAGGCGAGCGGCTTGAACATCAGACCGAGCAGCTGTCGATGGGCGAGCGTCAGCGTGTGCTGATCGCGCAAGCACTCGTGCTGGAACCAAAGCTTGTACTCGCCGATGAGCCAACGGGCCTGCTCGACACCCAACGCACCCGCGAAGTTCTCGAACTGTTGCGCGATCTATGCCGCGAGCATCACACGACCGTGGTTTTGGTTACCCACGACCTGATGGCTGCCCGTATCGCCGACAGAGTGTATGAGCTGCGTGACGGGCAGTTGCTCGAGCATGCCGCCGACTCGCCGCTGCCTGCACCAGAGCGGCTGAGCAGATGAGCCTGTTCGACGTGCTGCGTTTGTATCGAGCGCGGATGCGTGCGCGTTCGATCCGAGCCCAGGATGCGTGTGCGGTGCTTGGCCTCGCGGTCGGTGTAGCGCTGCTATTCGCCTCGCAGATCGCAAGCGCGAGCCTTGCGCGTTCGGTGGGGCAGCTCGCACGGGAGGTCGTCGGCCATACGCAGTGGGAGCTTTCTGCGCGTGGACCAGCTGGGATGAGCGAAGGACTCCTTAACGATGTGGGGAGGCTGCCGGTACGCCTCGCGCTTCCGCTGGTCGAAGAGTCGGGCGTGGCGCGTGGCGCGAGTGGAGCACGCTCGATCGAGCTGTTTGGCACCAATCCGCGGCAAGCGCAGCTAGCGGGCACGGCGCTTGGGCACCTGAGTGCCGTGCAGCTTGCGCATACCGAAGCGGTCGCGCTGCCCGCGACGCTGGCCAGCGAACTCGGCGTGGAAGCTCTTGAGCCGGTCAAGCTGCAGCTCGGCGGCAGCACGGCACCGGTGCTGGTGGGCGCGACACTAGGCGCGCACGAGATCGGCGGTCTTGCCGACAGCCCGCTGGTTTTCGTGCCGCTTGCCTATGCGCAGCGGCTGACCCATATGCAGGGTCGCCTAAGCCGAATCTTCGTCGCCGCGCTACCCGGACATGGAGGTGCTGTGCATGCGGGGCTGGCAGCGCTGGCAGCGAGAAGCCACCTGAATCTAGAGCCCTCTGATTGGGAATCGACGCTCTTTGCGACCGCCTTCTCGCCCGAGGAACAGAGCGAGACGGTGTTCTCGGTTATCGCTGCGCTCGTCGGGTTTCTGCTTGCCGCTAACGCGATCCTGATTACTGTGCCGTCACGGCGGCGGCTGATCGCGGATCTGCGTATCGCGGGCGCGGGTCGCCGCAAGACGCTTGAGATCATGCTTGTCGACGCGGCGATGATCGGGGTGCTTGCTTGCGTGCTCGGTCTCGCGCTTGGCGATGAGCTTTCACAAACGCTGTTCGCTGGGAGCCCTGGATATCTCTCCTTCGCATTTCCGATCGGCAACGCACGGATCGTGAGCTGGCAGAGCGTGCTGATTTCGGTTACTGCAGGCATGGTCGCGGCGCTGGCGGGGGTGCTGTGGCCGCTACGCGACATCCTGGCCTCACACCAGGAGCAGCCAGGGCTGCGCACGCCACACCGGTTTCTGAGATTGCAGCTAGGCGCAGGCTTGCTGTGCGTCACGGTCGCGGCGGTGATCTTGTGGGGAAGACCTGCGTCTGCAAGTCTTGGCGCGCTCGCGCTGATGGTCGCCCTGATTTGCCTGCTGCCGCCGCTGTATGAACTTGTGGTGGCAGTGTTTGGCGTGCTGCAGCGACGGCTTGGCGGAGCGGCCAGTGGGCTAGCGATCCTCGAGCTACGCAGTCCCGCCACGCGTGTGCGTTCCCTAGCAATTGTCGCGACAACAGCCGCCGCAGTGTTCGGTGTCATCGCGCTGGCTGGCGCGCAATCCAATCTGCAGCAAGGCCTGGACCGCAGCGCGCGCAACCTCGATTCAAGCGCCCAGATATGGATCACGCCGACCGGCGAGAACAACGCTTTTGCGACCACTCCGATTCAGAACGCGACCACGATCAATACGGCGCTTGCTCGCATTCGCGGTGTCGGGAGCGTCGGCGAATATGGCGGCACGTTCCTGAATTGGGGCGCCCGCCGGCTGTGGGTGCTAGCCCCGCCAAGCAATGCGGCAAAGCCTGTCCCTGCGAGCCAGCTCATCAGCGGCGGTCTGCAGAAAGCGACTCACGCGATACGTGAAGGCAACGGAGTCTTGCTATCTCAGGCGCTGGCCGACGAACACCATTTGCATGTTGGGCGCTCCTTTATCCTGCCTTCGCCGCAACCAGTGCGGATGCGGCTCGCAGGGCTGATCACGAACCTCGGCTGGCCGCCCGGTGCGATCATCCTTAGCGCAGCCAGCTACAGGCGCGCGTGGTCCGGCACGGCGCCGAGTGCGTATGAGATCGACACGACGCCCGGCGCGTCAATTACCCGGCTTGGCAGCCAAATCATGCGTGCGATCATCGACGATCCCGCTTTGCGAGTCGAAACCTTCATTCAGCGTGAGCGGCGTCACGAATCGCTTGCCAGCCAAGGACTCGCAAGGCTCACGCAGATCCGCAGACTGATAGTGATAGCCGCCCTGCTCGCGATCACGGGCGCGCTCGGCGCGCGACTCTGGCAGCGCCGCGACCGGATCGCCAACATGCGCGTGCTCGGATACCGCCGTCGAGTGCTATGGCGAGCGCTTTGCTGCGAGAGTGCGACTCTGCTCGCGGCCGGCTGCATTGTTGGCACGATCTTCGGGTTGGTCGGCCAGTTGATGCTCAGCCACGCGCTGGGCAGCGTCACCGGATTTCCCATCGTTTTCGATGTCGAACTCGTGGCGCTTACGAACTGCGTGTTGATCGGAGCTTTCGCCGGCATAGCCGCTGCCGTGATCGGATATCCAGTGGTGAGTGTGCCTGCAAGTACCGCCAGCCCCGCCTTTTAGCCTGGACGAGACCGCGCGGGCATTGCCCGCGGACCCGCTTTCGGCCGGGCAGCTACGAGCGCTGCTGGCCGCGATGCGCCGCGGACTGGCTTGGGGGCTGCCCGCGGTCGCACACGAGCTTCAGCTATGGCGTGCCAGCGCGAGCAGCATCGGCGATCGCGACATGCGACGCGATGCGTTGAGTGCGCTTGACACCAAGCGTGGGCATGCCGCAGGCGCGGCGCTGTTCGCGATCCTGCCGTCTCACCGTGACCGCAATCTGCTGCGGCTCCTAGTCGCCTACGAGACGATCTGGGACTTCCTAGACACAACCAGTGAGCGTGCTCCCGATGAGCGCAACGGCCGCCAACTGCACCTCGCGCTGATCGACGCGCTCGACCCGGCCAGGCGACCCTCAGACTACTATCTGTACCACCCTTGGGATGACGGTGGGTATCTCGCCGGCCTAGTAGAGACATGTCGCTCGTGCTGTCTTGCCCTACCCGGCTACCAGCGGGTAGCGCCCGCCCTGATCGCCGAGGCGTGGCGCGCACAGGTCCTCGCGCTCAACCACCAGCTCGACCATGCGCGTCGAGACGCATCCCTACAGCAATGGTCGCAAGATGAGGCTCCGTTGGCTCCAGAGCTTGCGTGGTATGAGCTCAGTGGCGCCGCGAGCGCCTCGCTGACCATTCATGCGCTACTCGCGCTTGCTGCCCAACCGGCGTGCTGCAGCGCCATCGAGATCACGCGAGTGCGCGACACGTACAACCCGTGGATCTCCGCCGCGACCACGATGCTCGACAGCTACGTCGACCAGCTCGAAGACGCCGCCAACGACGATCACAGCTACATCGCCCACTACCCCAATCCGCACACCGCAGTCACAAGAACACGCTGGCTGATCCAGCACAGCATCGCGCGCGCAAAAGCACTTCCCAACGGCTCGCGGCACGCGGTGATTGTCGCGGCTATGGCCGCGATGTATCTCTCCAAGGAAAGCGCGGACGACGCTCAGCTTCGCCAGGACAGCCGCACCCTTGCGCGCGCCGGTGGCCTGCTGACCCGCCTGCTGATACCGGTCGTGCGTCTCTGGCGCATCGCCTACAACCAGCGCGCCGTCTGACACCCCATCTCAAAGGAGAACCGATGCCCTACTCCCATATCACGACCAGATTGGAACGCAATCTACCGCCTACGACACCGCTCCCACCAGCGCTGCAGACCCTTGGCTGTCGACTGCGACCACACGAATACTTCCAAGCCTCTCGACAGCGGTACGGCGCACCCTTCACTATCTATCCAACCGCGATGCCGCCACTTGTTGTGCTCAGCGACCCGGCCGAAGTGAGGGCAATGCTCACCGCATCGCCAAGCGCTCTACACCCCGGCGCCGGCGCGCACCTCACCGCAGCATTCTACGGCCCCAACTCCTTCATCTTCTGCGACGAAGACGAGCACCGAGCAAGCCGCGGCGCAATCATGCCCGCGTTTCGCCGCTCCATCATCGAACGGCCCGAGCACCGCGAGATGGTCACCGAAATCGCCACACGCGAAACCGAAAACTGGCCGAAGGACACGCCATTCGCGGTTCACCCCCGCCTGCGCGCACTCACACTACGCGTCATCTTGCGCACAATGTTCGGCCAAGAAACGCCGCTGCTCACCGCACTGCACAAACGCATACTTGACATACCAGAAGCGACCGCAAGCCTCGTCATCCAACAGCCGCTGCTACGTCACCTACCCGGATGGCACCGAACCTGGCGGCTCTTCCAACACCAGCGCCGCGACGTCTACCATCTCACAAGCGGGATCCTCAACCAACGTCGCCAGACACGCGGCCACCCAGAAGAAGACGTACTCGACATGCTGCTCGTTGCTCGCGATGAGGATGGCACGCCCATGACAGAAGAGCAAATCCTCGACCACCTCGTCTCGCTCATGATCGCCGGACACGAGACGACCGCCGCACAGCTCGCCTGGGCACTGCAACTACTCGCCCACCACGAGCACATCCAGCAACGCCTAATCCGAGAAATCCAAGCTAACACCGAGAGCGCCTATCTGACCGCCATGATCCAGGAGACGCTGCGACACCGCTGCGTCTTCCTGTTCACCATGCCCCGCAAGGTCATACGACCAATCCAGATCGGCCAGCGAACCTACACGCCGCCTACCCACCTGCTCGGCGCAATCCACCTCCTACACCATGACCCCGCGCTATTCGAGAACCCCTATGTCTTTGAGCCGCAGCGGTTCCTCGAAAATCCACCGACGACTCAAACATGGCTGCCGTGGGGAGGCGGCCGTAGACGCTGCCCAGGCCAGCACCTCGCCCTACAGGAGATGCAGATCACGCTTCACGTCCTCTTGGCTCACAGGAGTGTTCAGCCCGCAAGCCCGCAGCTCGAGCGTGGCCGGTGGCGCAACGCCATCATCGTTCCTCACGCCGGCTCGCGTATCGTGCTTAGCGCCCACCAGCGCGCGCCATCCTCTACGACCCCAAGAGACGCTCGTGCTCCGCAGCCAGAAGGCGCAGACGGCCGCCGACAGCCACGCATTTCTGATGCTTGTCTGCAAAATCCGTTCCATTGGAACGGATTTCGTTCCATTGGAACGGATTCCTTGCATATGTAGGAGCCCGGTGGCAACACTGGCCGGGCATGAAGACTCCAGGCAATCTAGAGCTATCGCCAACAGTTCCGGCATGGCGAGACGATCGCGCCCCGCTGGCAGTTGTGCGGATTCGTCTGGAGATGCGTTGCGGGCACACTGCGATGGCGTCCGGCTCGCATCTTGGAGAGGGAGGTGCAGAGCGCTGGGCGTCTGCCCCGGTGGCGGGTAGGCGCCCAGCCTCCTGCATCCACGACGGATCGCCGGCCATCTTCGTCATGCAAACGCCTCGCGATCACCGAATGCACGAGCACGCTCTGCGACGACTGGACAGAAGACAGACTGCACAGGCATCCGACCTTCGTCGACGGCGTTTGGACGTTAATAAAGGTGATCAAGCGTGAGTTCGACCACGAGAAGCGAGCCGTTTCCACGGCTGTCCGCGCGGCGGCATTCGACGTCGCTTGAGCGTGGCCTGATGGTTTTGTCTTGCTTTACGTCTGCGCGTCCGGCGCTTGGCATCGCTGAGATAGCTGACGAGCTTGGCATGGGCCGCTCGACGACGCATCGCTATGTATCGACGCTGTGTGCGCTTGGGTATTTGAGGCGGGCAGCGACACGCAAGTATCGTCTGGATATACGTGTTGCTGTGTGGGGTTCGTCGGCGCTCGTCTCGACTGGCTTGCAGCACGCGCATGGTTACCTTGAGCTGCTATCCCGGCGGACGTCTAGCACGGTCAGTCTTGTAGTGCTCGACGGCGCTGGGGTTGTGTATATCGACCAGGTGTATGGCGCTCGGGAGCAGCAGGCCCAGGCGAATGATGTGCGCGCGGGATCACGCTGGCCTGCGTACTGCACAGCGGCAGGAAAGGTGTTGCTTGCCCATCTGCCGGTGGCGGATCAGCGTGCGTTGATTGGCGCGATCGAGCTTGAGATGCACGGGCCGAACACGATTATGCGCAAGGGAGCGTTGCGTGCCGAGCTCGCTGAGGTTCACGACAAGCACTTCGCGATCGACCGGGAAGAGTCGGCGGCTAATTCTTGTTCGATCGCAGGCCCGGTGCGCGACGAGACGGGTGAAGTCGTTGCTGGTGTTGAGATCGTCATGAGCAAAGTCATCGCGAGCGATGAGATACGCGATTTGCTTCTTCCTCATCTTCTTTCTACTGCTGAGCAGATATCCGCACGCCTTCGCTATCGCCGCGCGGACAAGCATGCCGAACGGCCGAGCGGGATGTGAGCGCCGCTCATGCTTGTGATAGTGAGCAAAGGGCGTGTCTGCTGCGGCGCATGTTGCTCTCATCGCATGCGCCAGTTTGGCTTGCCGACTTCTGCGTCTGAGCAGCTGTGTCTGCCCGGCGAGGATGCCCGGATCGTCGTGGAACTTTGACGGCGATCCCACCGCGATTGTGATGGTTAGACGGTAGCGAGTGTGGCGGCGGCCGGCTCGGTCGTTGTGGCTGGTTCTGGGGTGGTTGGGCTGGTGAGGGTCTGCTGGTGTGTTTCGATTGCTTGCACGAGCTTGGCGAGATCGCTGCAGCCGACGATCCGTCGGAACTGCTGCTCGGCTTGGAGCATCCCGGCGGCGGTCCAGCGCTTGCGCATGTCGCCGTCCTGCCAGCGCTTGACGTTGCGCTGGGTGCGCCGCACGATCTCGATCATGCTCTCGATCGGGTTGGTCGAGGAGAGCGTCTTGGCGAGATGACCCTCGACTCCGAGCCGTGTCAGCGTAAGCGTCTCGCTCATGCCCTCCCGCAGCGAGGCCGCGGCGTCGGGCCAGGTGCGCTCCAGCTCGCCGGCGAGTCGCTGCAGCTGCTGCTCGGCCTGCTTGGCGTCGGTGAGCGCCCATGCGCCGCGGATCCGGGCCAGCACCTTCGGCCGGTCTGCTTCGGGCAGCAGGTCTGTCACGTTGCGCTCCTTATGCCTGTGGCAGCGGTGAACGAGCGCGTGCTGCCCGAAGACATCCTTGATCGCCTTGCGCAGCGCCTTGCCGCCGTCCAGGACGAACAGGATCGCCTGCGCGGGGTCCAGGCCGCGGTCGACGAGGTCGGAGAGCAGCGTCGTGGCCAGTGTCGCGTTCTCAGTGCTGCCCTCCCACAGCCCGAGCGGGATCTTCACGCCCTCAGTGCTGATCCCGAGCGCGACGACATGCGTGCGGCCGGCGATCTCCAGCCCGTCGAGCATCATCACCGCGAGCCGCACGTCATCCAGCCGGCGGCTCATTAGCTCTCCCAAGGCGGTGCGGGTCTTCTCGATGAACAGCTCCGAGATCGTGCTCTTACTCGTCGAAGCAGCCTGCTGCTCGACCTGCTGCCCGACAGGCTCTCCAACCACGGCGCACTTGCGGGTCGAGACGCCGGCGAGCATCCGGTCCATCACCGCCCTGGTCAGCGGGTCGCGGTCGGCGAAATACTCGTAGCTCGCGACCGGCAGCTCCTGGGCGTCATCCGCACTGCGGATCCGCGGCCGGCTGACCCGCACCCGGCGACCGCCGAGCGTCATCGACCCACGCTCGTGACCATGCCGCTTAGCAACACGATCCGGATTGTGCTTGCCCCGCGTGCCGACGATCTCGCTCACCTCGGCCTCCATCAGCTCGTGCACGACCGAGAGCCCGAGACCGACGCTGAGCGCCAGCAGCCCGTCCCTCGCTGCTCCAACGAGCTCGCCGAGCGCCTCCTGAATCTCCCCCGGCAGCGCCATCTCTGACGCCTCCCCGCACGAGACGACCTGCGCTCCAGATACCTTCTTCATGGCGGTTCCTCCTGTCCTATCGGACTTGGTTAGCGCCCCGAACGCTCCCAACAAGAGCGGACAGGACGGGCGGAACCGCCAACCAAACTTCTACGAGCTTCCGGGCAACCTCTGCCCGGCGGCACACGGCTCTTGTCGCATCGTGTCGGAAAGGACCATTGGCAAGAGGTATGTGCATGTGTGAGTTGAGGAATGAGGCAAGTCTTGTCCGGGGTCTGGTTGATGCTGTTATTCCAAAGCTTGTTCTGCGTGATTACGATGGTTCGGAGGTTGATCTTCGCGTCACTACTTTGCGCGGATTCGTGCTCTGTGTGCAGCCCGGTCGTGCGGCTGAAGGTCAGCGTGGCGGCGGACGGGATGACACTTTGCGGGACGACCAGTATCGCGCGTTGCGTGATGATTTCGCGGCCGCTATGCCTAACGGCGCGATCCTGACGGTGAGCTCCGACCCTGATCCCGTCGGCTTCCTGCTCCATGATGAATGGGCAAAGACGCGGCGCAACGAGGATCACGAGCTAGCTTACCGGCAGCTCGCCGATCCCGAGCTGCGACTCGCGGATGATTTGCCGCTACCAACATTTGAGCAAGACGGCTGCAGGCTCTTTGACCGCATCACGCTTCTCGGCAGCAAGCGCCGCATCAGACATGTGTTCTACCCCGTAGATGCACGGCGGGACGCCCGCCAGGCACTAGCCTGGTGGCAGCTTCACCGATGACACGGTTTGAGGCCGGGAAAGCTCACGCGATTGGCGTCGCACGGCTGAGGACCACCCCACAGTCGTGGCGGAAAGCGTGTGGTTGGCTGGCGCTACCGGGACGAAACTCTTGCTTGACGCGCTGCTTAGAGTTCTTCGGGAGCCCGCACCGGCCGACACCATCAAGCGGTCAGAGGGTATGCGCGAGCAGGTAAAGCCCGCGGAGAGGGGATACGTCTTGCTAGACGTTCCGGTAAGCGGCCGGCTGCTGAGTCGTGCTGCTACGGCGCGACCCCGCTGCGTGTTGCTGGCCGCCGGGATTGTGTTTGCGGCAGCATTCGTGTTCGGGTTGCCAGCCAAAGACATTTTGACTGGGGGCAGCAGCCAGTTTCAAGCCACTAGCTCGCAGTACGCACGCGCAAACGCTCTCTCACGCTACGCGAGCGGTCAGAGCGCCTATTACGGCGTAGCAGTGATCCTCCAGGGCAGCGGGAATATCGCTGCTAGTGCGGTTGTGCGGCGAGCGGTTGTGCGCGTCGGTTGGCTGTTTGTGCGCCAGGAGGGGTTTCAGCGTCTGGCGGATCTTGTGACCACCGGGTCGCGTGATTTCGTATCGCGTGACGGGCATCAGACAGTGCTGCTAGCGGCGTTCGGTTCGCCAGGCCAGTCAGCGGCTGCGGTTGATCGTGTGCGGCGGCTGCTCGGTTCGCGTGGCGTTGATGGGCTGCACGCGGTCTTTGGCGGCCCTGATGTTGCGTTTGCTGAACTGGATCGGCGCACCCAGGCTGATCTCGAGCATGCGAACCTGGTCGCGCTGGTAGTGCTGCTGCTGCTGGCGCCTTTCGTCTTCGGTGGTCTGGTTGCCGCTTTGCTGCCGCTGCTGGTCGGCGGGCTTGCGGTGCTGTTGGCGTTCGCGGGCCTGCGGTTCCTGGACCAGATCACCGGACCGGAAATATCGGTCTATGCGCTGCCGGCGGCTAGCGGTGTTGGGCTTGGTCTCGGACTCGACTACAGCCGTCTGCTGCTGGGCCGCTACCGCGAGCAGACCGCCTGCGGCGCCTCGGCGCCGCAGGCGGTCACGACGATGCTCGCTACAGCCGGCCGCACGGTCATTTTCAGCTCGCTGACGATCGCGGCGGCAGCATCGGGTGCGCTCCTGGTCTTCCCGCTCGAGTTTCTCGGGTCGCTCGGGATCGCAGTAGCCCTCACCGCGCTATCCGCAGGTGCGGTCGCTCTGCTCGTGTTGCCGGCGGCGCTCATCCTGCTTGGCCCGCGCGTCGACGCGCTCGCACCAGCGTGCCCACCCTGGCTGCGAGTACACACCAGGCACGACCACAGGACCATCGCCACAGCAGCAATCCGACGGCTCCGAGGTGCTTTGGGCTGGGAAAGGCTGGCCAGATGCGTGACGCACAGGCCGCTGCTGGTCGCTGCGACAGCGACGATCGTGCTGCTGGCTGCTGCTGTGCCTGTGTTCGGGTTGCGGCTGATCCCGCCAAGCGCCCAGCTGCTGCCAGCTAGCGCGGAAAGCCAGCAGGTTGAACGCATCCTGGGCGCTGACTTCAGTCGCGATGTGGCTGGCGTCATCTACACGATCTACCGCGCCCACCCCACCGGGCCGACCGTGCGCGAGTTGGTGGCGCGGCAGGCCAGGATCGCTGCCGGCCGGGCGCAGCAGCTACCGGCGCGTTATCTCGGCGATCACACCTGGGAACTCGGATTGCTGCCCGCCGGCTCACCGTACACTCTCGCAAACCAGCGGCTGCTGCAGCGGCTACGCGCCGACGCGCACGGGACGGGTGGGTTGATCAGCGGCGTGACCGCCTACTCCATTGATCAGCGAGCGTCGATCGCCGCGCGTCTCCCGCTGGCGGTGCTGATCCTGTTCGCGGTCACGGTCGGGGCGGTGTTCCTGCTCACCGGCGCTGTCGTGATCGCCCTCAAGGCATTCCTCATGAACCTCGTGACGGTCGCGGCCGGCATGGGGTTGCTGGTCGCGATCTTCCAAGACTCGCTCGCCAAAGGCGGGCTTGAAGAGGCCAACCTGATCTTCCTAGCAGCGCTGGCGTTCGCGCTCGCCACCGACTACGAGCTCTTCCTGATCTCCCGCGTCAACGAGGAACACCGCCACCACGGCCTGGAGAACCAGCAGGCAGTAGCAGCCGGCCTGACCCGAACAGGCTCCACCATCACTTCCGCTGCACTGCTGTTCTGCGTCGCAGTCGCCTCGTTTACTACCGCACAGCTGACCTTCATACAGCAGTTCGGGGTCGGCGTCGCACTCATGGTCCTGATCGACGCCACGATCGTCCGAGCCCTCCTAGTGCCATCCCTGATGGTGCTACTCGGCCAAGCGAACTGGTGGGCACCAGCACCCCTGCAAGCAGCCCACAGTCGAATCCACCGTCAGCGACGCGCTACGGATGAATGTCAAATCGCGGAGCGCGTTGCATGGGATCGTGCAAGAGTTCCTGTTGGGCGTCGGTGACGACGAGCTAAAGCGCAGGCGTTTGGGCTTGTGCCTGCCGCGTTGCTTGCCGTTTTGACGGCTTTGAAGATGCGTGCCCATGTGTCGCGCCGGCGCCTGTTTTCGCTGGTCTGGTTGCCTTCCAGTCGGCGATCAGACGCCGGTAGGCCGCCTCGGCCTGCCCTATGAGCTCGCGCTCGGCGTCTCTTTCGGCGGGGGTTGCAGAGATCCGTTGGCCGCCGTGGCGTGTCTGGAGGGGTGGCGCCCCGGCGTCGAGCTGGACGCGGCGTACCTTGGCGCGCACGCGGGAGGGTTGCGCGAAGGCGTAGTCCTCGCCCTTGGTAAGCAGCTCCCAGGCAAGGCAGGCGAGCTTGCGAGCGACCGCGACCGCGGCGACCTGTGAGCCCTTGCGCGCGCGGATACGCTCGCCGAAGGCGTGCAGCGGGCCGGGCTGGCGTACCGCGACCCAGGCGGCCTCGACCAGCACCGAGCGCGCCTGGGCGTTACCGCGCTTTGAGATCCTCCCGTGACGGGCTGGCTCATCGCCGGACTGGCGCACCTTGGGGTCCAGGCCGAGGTAGGCGACGAGCTGGCGCGACGAGGAGAAGCGGGAGATATCACCGATCGCTGCCATCAACGTGACGGCTACGCCCGCGCCAACCCCAGGGATGCTCATCAGTCTGTGGGCGTCCTGTGAGCCGGCTGCCCACTGTGCGAGCTTTTGGTCGACCTGAGCGACCTCGGCGTCCAGGAAGTCGATCTGGCGCAGACAGCCCGCGACCGTCTCTGCCTCCTCCTCGCCGAGCTGTTGTTCGTCAAGCCACGCGCGTCCAGCCTTGCCGAACAGGTCGCTGACAGGCGAGCGGCCGAGCAGGCAACGAGCGAGTGTCGCGTGGATCTCGTTCTTGGCACGCGTGCGCTGACGCACCAGCGCCGCGCGGCGCGCGACCCGCCGGCGCAGCCCCGAGGTCACAGTGTCTGGAACCCAGACTGACTCGAGCATCCCAGCCGAGAGCAACTCCGCGAGCGTGCGCGCGTCGAAACGATCGGACTTCACCCGCGCGTGAGAGATAGCCCGCACATCCTGAGCGTTGGCGACCACCACCCGCGCGACATGGGGCTCGATGATCCTGGCGATCTCCATCGCCGGACCCGTCGCCTCCATCACCACCTCATCACTCCGGGACAGGCTCCCAGCGAACAGCTTGAGCTTGGCGCGATCGGTCGCGACACGGCCTGCCGAGCGCGTCTTGCCGTCCTCACGTATCGCCACCTCGCAGAAGCCCTGGTGAACATCGAGTGCTATCTGGCGCATCTGAACTCCTTGTGATCGTTGACAACAGGGGGAGCAGTCGCAGGGCAAACGACAACTACGGATTCGCGCTCGCAGCGCAACCGGGCAAGTCGCAGGGGCGGCCAACTAGTGTCCTGAGTCTGAAATTCGTTCGCAATATGCTGCGAGTGTGTTGAGTATTTGCTCGGCGGTCTTGGTCCAGACGTAGGGGCGGGGGTTCTCGTTCCAGTGGTCCATCCAGTCGCGGATGTCGTGGTTGAGTTCGCGGACGGAGCGGTGTGTGCCGCGTCGGAGCTTGCGTGAGGTGAGCTCGCCGAACCAGCGCTCGACGAGGTTCAGCCACGATGAGCCGGTCGGGGTGAAGTGCAAATGGAACCGGGGGTGGGCCGCGAGCCAGCGCTTGATGGCGGGGGTCTTGTGCGTTGAGTAGTTATCGAGGATGAGGTGCACGTCCAGGTCGGCGGGTACCTCGTCGTCGATCTTCTGAAGGAATTTCTTGAACTCGATCGCGCGGTGGCGCGAGTGCAGCGACCCGATCACCTTGCCCGAAGCCACATTCAACGCTGCGAATAGGCTGCTCGTGCCGTGACGCTTATAGTCGTGAGTGGCGCGCTCGGGGACACCGGGCATGATCGGGAGGATCGGCTGAGTGCGGTCCAGTGCTTGTATTTGACTCTTCTCGTCCACGCACAAGACCAGTGCTCGCTCAGGCGGATCCAGGTAGAGCCCGACGATGTCCCTGACCTTTTCGACGAACAACGGGTCCTTGGAGAGCTTCCAGTGCTCCACTCGGTGAGGCTGCAGCCCAAACGCCCGCCACACACGCGAGATCGTCGACTGCAAGAGCCCGGTCTTGGCGGCCATCTGGCGTGTGGACCAGTGCGTTCCTCCATCCGGCGGCGCGGTCTCCAATGTTTTGACGATCACATCCTCGACGCGCTCATCAGCGACCCGTCCTGGGACGCCCAGACCGCGGCTCGTCCACGAGCCCATCGAGCCTGTCGGCGAGAAACCGCCGCCGCCACTTCCCGACCGTCGCCGCGCTCACTGAAAGCCGGGCCGCGACCTCCTTATTGGAGTGCCCATTCGCGCACGCAAGCACGATCTGCGAGCGCAACGCCAACCCCTGCGCGGTACGACGCCTACGAGTCCACCCCTGCAACTGCGCACACTCACCGTCAGTGAGCTCCAAAACCGCCTTCGGACGACCGAGAGTAGTAGCCATACGGCATAATACCACACTTACTCCCCGAACTTAAGACTCAGGACACTAGCTCTTCGGGCTCTCAGCCCATAGGACTCACGACTTTATGAGTTGGTGGGTTGTGTCGGTTTGATGGTGTAGTTCCAGTCGCCGTGGAAGTCGTGGCGGTGGAGGTTGACGGCGGCCATCTGTTTGGTGGTGATTTTGATGCCCTTTTCGTAGGTGCCTTCGTCGAGGCGGGAGTAGACCTTCAGACCTGTGCTGGTGCTCGTGGCGGCGATCAGGCTGATGATCGTCTGGTAGCTGGTCAGTGGCCGTCCGCGCCAGTTGATGCTGATCTGGTTGAACAGCTTGTGCTCGATCCGGTTCCACTTGCTGGTCCCGGGCGGGTAGTGCAGCACGCAGATATCAAGACCGGTGAGGTCAGCCAGGCGCTGCAGCTCGGTCTTCCAGAGTCTGCCGCGGGCGCTGTTGGAACCCCCGGAGTCTGCGGTGATCGTCAAGGTGCTGGCGTGCGGGTAGCGCTCGACGCCGAGCTGCTCCCACCACGCGAGGATGCTCGCCGCCGCGAACTGCGCGGTATCGGCGCTGACCCCAACCGACACGTAACCCTCGTCGAGGGCTATGTCAAGCACGCCGTAGGGGACGGCCTTCCCGACCGCGTGACTGGGGAAATCATGCGTGTTGACCTTGACCGGCTGGCCCGTGCGTGTCCGCTCACGGCCGACCGCCTTGAAGTTTCCGACCAGCTCCTTCTTCTTGGTATCGACCGAGATCACGGGCTCTTTGGCCGCCAGCGCGGCCTTCACGATCTGATCGATGTAACGGAACTGCGCATCGCGGTCGGGGTGATCAGCACCCTCGCGCGTCTTGCGGTTCGCTTGCATCGTGAACCCCAGTCGATCAGCCAAACGCAGCACCGAGCGGTCAACGATCTCGTGCCCCAGCGCCTGCAACTCTCGCGCGAGCGTCGCGGCGCTCTTGTTCGTCCACTTCAGCGTGCTCTCCGGATCCCCGCGCGTCGCCGGCTCAAGCAGCCCCTCGAGATCCTCGATCAACGTCTCATCACCATCCACCAATGACGGGCGGCCCGCTCCCGACCGTCGCTGTGCCCCGGCCTCCCACTCCTCATCGCTGCGGAGGTCCTTGATCCCCTGGCGCACCGTCGACTGCGCCATGCCCGTCGCACGAGCGACCGCCGCGATCCCACCACGCCCATACGAGACCGCCTCCGACGCCCCCCACAACCGCCGCTGACGCTCATCCAAACACGCGCGGCCGATCATGTGCCCCCACCGCTCAGCGATCGCGTTCTCGTCGATATCGGCCACAGCCGTCAATTCAACATAATAACGCCCAATCCTTCACTAGAACGACAAGCCATCACAGGACTAATAAAGTCGTGAGTCCATAACGTGTGACGGCCTGCCCTCACGTCTGCTCCAGGAAGCCCCTGTCCCGATCAGCCGAAGCTACGACCAGGACCGGACGGCGACCCTCACGCAGTTTCATGCCAGTAGCTCCGAGACGGCAAACCTCACACCCAACAAGCAGGGAGCAGCATGACCGTACAAGCGAAAGCATCTGGTCGAACGCATTACGAAAACGAAAGCTGCCACCGCATGCGTGCAACGATAGCCTCGCAGGTCCAGCACTGGGCTACGCGCGTGGAAATAGAGCTGTCGATGCTGGCGCGCGGCTACCGGGTCGTGATATGGCTTGGCAGGTGGAAGTGGCCCTACGGTCGGGCCGCTAGCAATCTGACCCAAGGTTGCTGAGATGCGCTCTGCTTGCAACTCGGAAGAGCGCATAAACATCAGCGGATCTGTGGTCGAATCAGATCTGCGTTTGCTGCGGTGTTACATCGCGGTTGCCGAAGAGCGACATTTTCAACGAGCTGCAGATCGACTGGGCATCGGGCAACCTGCTGTCAGCCGGACGGTTAGCATGCTTGAGCGACGGCTTGGCGTTCAACTGCTGGTTCGCCAAAAGTCTTGGCGTGGTGTGATCGAACTTACACGCTCCGGGCAGCTCTTGTTGTTGGAAGGCAAGGATCTGATGGATCGCTATCGCGCGCTGCTTGAGGATGTTCGCTTGGCGGCGGTAGACGGAGACGTGACTAAAGACCAGAATAGCGCTATGCCTAATCGGCATTAGACATCTGTTCAGAACTATGGCACTCTTTGCGCGGCTCGGCGGCAGGCTGGGTCGCTGACACATAACACGCCATCTCGGTCAAGGGGGAGCAAAGCGCATGAAGGCATTGTCGCGGCGGGTGGTGCTTGGGCTGGCTGGGTGCTTCGTGCTGATGCTTGGGTCTGGATCGGCGGCCGTTGCTGCTGGCAGCATTGTGCCGAGCTCCGGCTCGGAAGCCTCCTTTTGGAGTGGTTCGCTTGTGATCGAAGGGTCGCCCGCGGAAGCTGAGCAGCGTAAGAGCGAAGAAGAAGGGCGGCTTGAGAGTCCGGGGGCAGTTGCGGCGCGTGAGGAATCGGAGACCGCTGATGAAAACTTGGGTGCAAGCGAAGCGGAGGGGTTGGCTGGCCGGCTTTTTCCTGGGCTGATCGATGAAGCTGATGGTGGGGCTCCGCAGCTGCCGGAAGGGGAGCGGATTCTTGGCTTTCCGTCTGATTATGCTGCGACGGTGCGGTTGGCGGATGGCAGTCGGGCTGTGATCGAAAGCTTGACCCCGATCGCGTCCGGGTCTGGGTCTGGCCGTTCGGCGATCGATTTGGCGCCTCGTCAAGATGGGTCGGGGTTCCAGGCGACTTCTGCGGCGCCGGGGCTTGACGTGCGTATCGGTTCGCAGCTGCGTGAAGGCACGTCACTTGCTGGCCTTGGTATCACGATGACGCCGGTGAGCGCTGGCGGGATGCCGCTTGAAGCTGAAGGTCGCCTTGATGGGGCGAGCATCTTTTATCCGGATAGCGAAGATGCGCAAGCGGGTGTGCTGGATCTGGATACGGTCGCGAAGATCAGCTCGTATGGGTTTCGTGAGGAGTCGATTCTGCGTAGCCAGCGCTCCCCTGAAGCGCTGTACTTCAAGATCAGTCTGCCCGAAGGCGCGAGCCTTGTGCAGGAAGGCGAAGGGCCGGTACAGGTCATGGACGCGGGCAACTCGATCGCTACCATTCTTGCCCCAGCGGCACGGGATGCTGAAGGAACGTTTGTGCCGGTGATGGCAGGCATCGTCGGTGGCGACGTGATCAAGATCGCGGTTCCGCACCCCGCTGGCCGCTATAGGTACCCGATCGTAGTCGATCCGTCAGCCGACGATAAACAAATCGTCACCGAAAATGGCCACGAATCGAACTGGACTGAGTGGAGCAGCCCAACGCCCCCGCCCTCAGGGCCTTTTCATTTCCGAGAATTCAATGGTTACCTCGAAGACCGCTTTGAAGGCCATCACGGAGGCGAAGGTTGGTGGGGCCGCACCGAATACGTTACTCAGGGAGAATCGCATATAGGCATGTTCGCTGCCTACGTGTATGGGTCGGTGATCCCGTTTCAGACTGAAAGCCAGTATCACAGCATCATGTCGATTGGCTCCAAAAGCGGCGCCTCGGAAGCGGAACGCAGCATTCCTGGCTATTTCAATGAAGAACGTACGACCGTATGCGCAAATCCCTGCAAAACGATTTATGAAGGCAGCGCAGGCAATCACGCCAGCTACACACAGTATTTTGAACACGAAGGCAACGATGGGTTTTGGACGCTGGTGAGTCGCCCAGAAGTGGTGATTTCGCAGCCTTACGGGCCGTCGGCGAGCTTGGACGTATCCCAGAGCCAGACTGGTCTGGAACCGTTGTCGGGCCGGCAGGTCAATCTACATAATGTGGGTAATGGCGCATGGGTTAATCCGGAACGTAGTGGCGCAGCGGTTGAGGCTGAAGGGGCCGACGGTGGAATCGGTATCTACAGGGTGCGTTTGAAATCACCGCAGGAAGGCCAGACGCCGTACTCCAACCCGTACAGCAGCTGGATCGAACCGATCGCCGGGTGTCACGGCATGCAGTGTCCCGAGCACCAGCTCATGGAGTTTTCACTGCTGACTAAATGCGGCAACAGCGAATGCTCGTGGCTGCCGGAAGGGGATGATACGGTCACGGCTGAACTGGAAAACGCGATGGGTCTTTGGGAATCAAAACCCGCGACCGTGACAACTACGGTCAAGATCGATAGAGAACCGCCGCACAACATCGTCTTGCATGGGCTGCCCGAAAACGGTGAAGTTGGCGCAGGTTCTTTCCAGCTTAGCGGTGAAGCGACCGATGGGCACGGTACTACACCCAGCTCCGGGATCGCTTCGCTAGCGCTATACATCGACGGGAAACAGGTGGGCAGCGCTTCGGGGTCATGTCCGGAAGGGCCGTGCACAGCCAAAAGCGGCGCGTGGACGATCGAACCCCGCAACTACGCTGTGGGTACGCATTCAGTCACGATAGTGGCGACGGATAACGCTGGCAACGTTGAATCCAGCCAGGTTTACCCGATGATTGTGCGCACCGCGGCGCCAGTTTCGCTGGGGCCAGGCGCGGTCAACCCAGAGACGGGCGAGTTTACGCTGGAAAGTAGCGATGTCTCGATGGGTGGCGGTCTTGGCGTGACGCGCAGCTACAACTCGCAGCACCTGCAAGCGGGAGCGGCTGGACCACTTGGCGAACAGTGGAGTCTCAGCGTAGGAGGAGAGCAAAGCCTCGCTGTCCAGGCCAATGGCAGTGTCGTTGTGACGGGCAGCTCCGGGCGCCAAACGATATTCACAGCCAAGGCACATGAAGAAGGCTTTACCGCGCCGTCGGGCGATAGCAACCTCACGATGGTCTACCAGCCCGAAGGTGGCCAGTCACACAAACCCGCTTATGTGCTGGAAGACGCCGCGACTGGCTCAAAGACTTATTTTGAACGGCCGAGCAGCGAAAGCCAGCTGTGGACTCCAAGCGTTCAAAAGGGGCTGACGGCCACTGAAACGGTGGCTTACGTCTATGGCGCCGAAAAAGTGGGCTCAAGAACGCTTGTTGAGCCCAAGGAGGCGCTCGCGCCGGTGCCGGCAGGGGTTGAATGCACGCTTGAAATCACCGAAGAACCAGCGAAGCAGCTCAAACGCGGCTGCCGTGCACTGACGTTCAACTACGCGCACGCCACGACCGCGACGGGCGAAGGCGAAAAAGAATGGGGCGATTACAACGGTAATCTCACGCGCGTCTACTACACCGCGTGGAGTGGCGCGGCGAAAGAAATGAAGACGGTAGAAGTAGCCCATTATCTTTATGACGGCAAAGGGCGTCTGCGCGCGGAGTGGGATCCGCGCCTCAAAGAAGAACTAAAGACCACTTATGGTTATGACGGCGAAGGTCATGTGACTGCTGTCGCGCCGCCGGGTGAACAGGGCTGGGCCTTGACCTACGGCACCGCGGTGAATGGCACCAGCCCTGGCGCCATCTTGAAAGTGACGCGCGGTCTACCGCAGAAAGGCGCTACGCAAGAACAAGAAGAAGCGCAGCTCAAAGAACAGCACGAACCGCTCAGTAATACGCAAGCACCGCGGATCAGCGGATCGCCGATCGTCGGTGTGCGGCTAGCAGCCTCCGCCGGCAAATGGTCACATACGTCGATGGTTTACGGCTACCACTGGGAAGACTGCTCTGTCAACGGCGGTGAATGCACGCCAATCCCGGGCGCCACGAACGCAAACTACACGGCGACCACGCGCGATCTCGGATACGAGCTGGTCGTCCGCGTCGGCGCGACCGACGACGCCGGCACGACGATCGCGGTCAGCGAACCGACGCTGCCGATCGCTTCCTCGCTGCCGAACCTGCGTCCCAGCTACACGCAGGGGATCGACGTCAACGAGAGCTTGAACAGTGTCTCGTGCATCGCAAACACCGCAGAGTGCGTCGTGACGGACGTCAATGGCAACGAGCTTTACTCCACGAACGTCAGCGTTGGTGGCTCGGCATCGTGGACTGTCTGGAAAGGTCCCAGTGCCAAACCGGGCGAGGCTGTGGACTGTCCGACCACCGGGCTGTGCTTGCTGGCGGCCGGCGAACACTCCGGCTACGGCGGCAGCCTGTATTACGCGACCTCGATCGGAGGATCCTGGTCTGAAGCCTATAGCCCGAGCTACGGCGTGGACGCGATCTCCTGCCCGTCGACCTCCTTCTGTCTCGACGGGCAAGATGGCGCCGGCTACTACCGGTATGCGACAAGTCCAGCATCATCGTCCTGGACGCTACTTGATCAAGGCAACGCCGCGATGAAGGGCGTTGACTGTCTGTCCTCGTCGTTCTGCGCGATCGCTGATAACAGCGGCCGGGTGCATGTGGCGACCAGCGAAACCCAGATCAAGTCGACATCATGGACCGAAACAGACGTCGACGGGTCCACAGCTCTCAACGGCATCGCGTGCACCTCCACGACATCGTGTGTAGCCGTTGATGCTGCGGGCCATGTGGTCAACCTCGTGATAGGCAGCAATGGTGCGGCGACCGCTTCAAAGCAAGACATCGACGGGTCTACGTCGATCAACGCGATCACATGCACAGGCAACGCGACCTGTGTCGCGGTCGACACAAGCGGCAGCATCTTCATCTCGGCCAACAACGGCACCAGCTGGGAAAAGGACGAGGTCGTAAGCGGCGACCTGACAGCCGTCTCTTGCTCCACATCGGTGCTCTGCATGACCGTCAATAACGACGGGTACGTCACGGCATTCGACCCGACCGTCATGCAGCCCATAGACGTCAACGAGAGCCTCAACGGCGTTTCGTGCGTACCGGCAAGCAGCGATTGCGTCGTCACGGACGTCAATGGCAATGAGCTTTACTCCACGAACGTGAGTGTTGGTGGCGCGGCGTCGTGGACGGTCTGGAAAGGCCCTAGCGCCAAACCGGGCGAGGCTGTCGACTGCCCGAGCAGCGGGCTGTGCTTGCTGGCGGCCGGCGAAGACTCCGGCTACGGCGGCAACCTGTACTACGCCACCTCGATCGGAGGCTCCTGGACCCAGGCGTACAGTCCTGCCTACGGCGTGGACGCGATCTCCTGCGCCCCAACATCCTCGGGCTCTTTCTGTCTTGACGGGCAGGACGGCGATGGCTACTTCCGGTATGCGACCAATCCAGCCTCCACGTCCTGGACGCTGCTTGATCAGGGCAACGCCGCGATGAAGGGCGTCGACTGCCTCTCGTCGTCCTTCTGCGCAATCGCGGACAGCAACGGCCGCGTGCACATCGCGACCAGCACGAGCCAGATCGAGTCCTACTCCTGGACCGAAACCGACGTTGATGGCTCCACGGCTCTCAACGGCATCGCCTGCACCTCCACGACATCCTGCGTGGCCGTGGATGCTGCTGGCAACGCCATCGAACTATCGATCGGTGCAAACGGCGCCGCGACCGCGGTCAAGCACGCCATCGACGGCACCCACAGCCTAAACGCCGTCGCATGCACCACAGACACGACCTGCGTGGCTGTCGATAGCGAAGGCCGCGTCTTCTCGTCTACCAACGCGGGGGAAAGCTGGAGCCAGGAATACGACTTCAACGCCGACCTGACGGCAATCTCGTGCTCCTCCGCGGCTATGTGCAGCACCACAAGCCAGGGCGGCGAGCTTGCCGCGATCAACCCGGCCGGCCCGACGATCCACGAAGGTGAACAGCGCGCGCCGGAAGCCGGAATGACCGTCGAGTACGACGTGCCACGATCGGGTGCAGAAGCCCCACAGCAGATGGGCAGCGAAGAAGTCGAAGCCTGGGACCAAAAGAAAGACAAGCCCGTCGAAGCGACCGCGATCTTCCCGACCGATGAACCACAGACCTGGCCCGCAACCCACTACACCAAAGCGACCGTCTACTACCTCGACAACGAGGCGCGCACCGTCAACGTAGCCACACCAGGCGGCGGCGTCGCGACCACCGAATACAACGAACAAAACGACGTGATACGCAGCCTCAGCGCCGACAACCGCAGCACAGCACTCAAAGAAGGAAGCAAATCAGCAGAAGTCGCCGAACACCTCTCCACGCAAAGCGAATACAACAGCGAAGGCACCGAGCTGCAAAGCACGCTCGGCCCCGAACACCTCGTCAAGCTTGAAAACGGCAAAGAAGTACAAGCACGCAACCACACCGTCTACAGCTACGACGAAAAAGCCCCCGGCGAAGGCGGCCCCTACCGGCTCGTCACAAAGACCACCCAAGGCGTACAAATCACCGGCGAAGGCGAACAAAACCAGCGGACCACTGAAACCTCATACTCCGGGCAAGGCAACCTCGGCTGGACGCTGCGGCAGCCAACGTCGGTGACTGTGGATCCCAAAGGCCTGAAGCTCGTCTCCACCACTCTTTATGAAGCAAAAACGGGGGAGGTCACCGAAACCCACACACCGGCCGCGGGTGAAGGCGGCGGCAACGGCGGCGTACACGGCACCCAAACCATCTACTACACGACCGCGGCCAACAGCGAACACCCTCAATGCGGCGAACACCCCGAATGGGCGACGATGCCATGTCTCACGCAGCCGGCTGCGCAACCGGAAACCGAAGGACTGCCAAAGCTGCCCGTCACCGAATACACCTACAACATGTACGACGAGGCAACCACCACAAAGAGCACCGTCGAAGACAACGGAAAACAAAGCACCCGCGAAACCGACGTCACATACGACGAAGCCGGCCGACCAACCACCACCGAAACCAAATCCACCGTTGGCAAGGCGGTTCCTGCAGTCACCGACGTCTACAGCAAAACCACAGGGGCGCTAATCGAACAGAAGGCCCCGGCAACGGGCGAAGCGATCAAGAGCGCCTTTAACAGTCTGGGGCAGCAGACCAGCTATACAGACGCCGCTGGCGCCACCACAAGCTACGAATACGAAGCCGAAGGCGACACCCGCCTCAAGCGCCTCGTAGAACCACACGGCAGCCAAACCTACACCTACAACTCAACGACAGGGCAGACCGAAAAGCTCGAAGACTCAATCGGCACCTTCACCGCCACCTACGACCCCGAAGGCAACCTGCTCACCCAGACCTACCCGAACGGCATGACCGCAACCTCCACCTACAACCAGACAGGCGAACAAACATCCATCAAATACGTAAAGACGACGCACTGCACTGAAAACTGCACCTGGTTCTCCGACAGTGTCGTCCCAAGTGCGCACGGGCAATGGTCAGCACAAAACAGCAGCTTTGCCGACGCTTGTTACAGCTATGACGCGGCAGGCCGTCTCACGCAGGTCCAAGAAACGGTACTCGGCAGCAACTGCACAACGCCCACCCCGGAAACACCGGCCGGCGAAGGCTGCACCACCCGCATCTACAATTTCGACAACGAATCAAACCGGCTCAGCCTCACGACCCGGCAACCAAACACAGAAGGTCATTGCACCACCGAAGGCGGCACCGTCGAAACGCACTCCTACGACGCCGCCAACCGGCTAACCGACACCGGCATCACCTACGAACCATTCGGCGAAATATCGAAGCTCCCTGCCGCAGACGCGGGCGGCCTCAAGCTCGAAAGCAGCTTCTACACCAACGGGCATTTGGCCGAACAGCACCAAGGCGAAGAGAACATTGCCTACACGCTGGACCCAGAAGGACGAGTCGCCAAGATCGTAGACTCCGGCACCACCAACCGCACCACGATCAACCACTACAACGGCTCCGGAGAACCGCCATCGTGGAGCGAAGAACCCACCGCAGGCACCTGGAGCCGCAACATCCCCGGCATCAGCGGCGGACTCGTGGCGATCCAAGAATCCAGCGGCACCACAGAACTGCAGATCGAAGACCTCCAAGGAAACATCGTTGAGAAAGCATCACTCGGCGAAACAGCAACTAAACCTAGTGTCCTGAGTCTGAAATTCGTTCGCAATATGCTGCGAGTGTGTTGAGTATTTGCTCGGCGGTCTTGGTCCAGACGTAGGGGCGGGGGTTCTCGTTCCAGTGGTCCATCCAGTCGCGGATGTCGTGGTTGAGTTCGCGGACGGAGCGGTGTGTGCCGCGTCGGAGCTTGCGTGAGGTGAGCTCGCCGAACCAGCGCTCGACGAGGTTCAGCCACGATGAGCCGGTCGGGGTGAAGTGCAAATGGAACCGGGGGTGGGCCGCGAGCCAGCGCTTGATGGCGGGGGTCTTGTGCGTTGAGTAGTTATCGAGGATGAGGTGCACGTCCAGGTCGGCGGGTACCTCGTCGTCGATCTTCTGAAGGAATTTCTTGAACTCGATCGCGCGGTGGCGCGAGTGCAGCGACCCGATCACCTTGCCCGAAGCCACATTCAACGCTGCGAATAGGCTGCTCGTGCCGTGACGCTTATAGTCGTGAGTGGCGCGCTCGGGGACACCGGGCATGATCGGGAGGATCGGCTGAGTGCGGTCCAGTGCTTGTATTTGACTCTTCTCGTCCACGCACAAGACCAGTGCTCGCTCAGGCGGATCCAGGTAGAGCCCGACGATGTCCCTGACCTTTTCGACGAACAACGGGTCCTTGGAGAGCTTCCAGTGCTCCACTCGGTGAGGCTGCAGCCCAAACGCCCGCCACACACGCGAGATCGTCGACTGCGAGAGCCCGGTCTTGGCGGCCATCTGGCGTGTGGACCAGTGCGTTCCTCCATCCGGCGGCGCGGTCTCCAATGTTTTGACGATCACATCCTCGACGCGCTCATCAGCGACCGTCCTGGGACGCCCAGACCGCGGCTCGTCCACGAGCCCATCGAGCCTGTCGGCGAGAAACCGCCGCCGCCACTTCCCGACCGTCGCCGCGCTCACTGAAAGCCGGGCCGCGACCTCCTTATTGGAGTGCCCATTCGCGCACGCAAGCACGATCTGCGAGCGCAACGCCAACCCCTGCGCGGTACGACGCCTACGAGTCCACCCCTGCAACTGCGCACACTCACCGTCAGTGAGCTCCAAAACCGCCTTCGGACGACCGAGAGTAGCAGCCATACGGCATAATACCACACTTACTCCCCGAACTTAAGACTCAGGACACTAGCTCTGAGGAACGCCAAACCGAGTACGGCGTTCCCACCACGAGCGAACCAAAGCGCTACGGATGGCACGGCGGCAACCAGACGCCCCGTGAACTATCATCCGGTGTAGTCGCAATGGGCGCACGCTCCTACATCCCCCAAGTCGGCCGCTTCCTGCAAACAGATCCCGTACCCGGAGGCTCCGCAAATGCCTACGCCTACACTGACGGTAACCCCATCAACGAAGAAGACCCGACGGGCGAACTTACCTACAGCATCTCAGAAGGCGGACTCGCCGAAGCCGAAGCCACAAGCCAACGCGTCGCCAACGAATACACCGCACGCATCGAAGCAGAACGCCTTGCGGCAGAAGCCGCGGCCGCCGCACAGGACGCAGAGGCGCCGACGAAAGGAGGAGCGGGAGACGACCCGATGGCGCACGCGGCAGATATTACATGTAACGGCGCCCCAGACTATCCGCACATTTCCACTCACGCTAAACAGAAAGGAGAAGGCGAGCGCGTAAACGTTGAAATTACGTTTCGCTGTAGCGAGCCAATGCCGACTATAAGGGCGCGAATCGTGCTTTATTATAATCATAAAGCCGTAGCGAACTCTGGATACGTGTACAAATATGGCGAGTCGTGGGTCACGGCGAGGACAAATACCGTGTGTCGTAGTGGCCTATATCAATCGTGGGTCAATGTAGCGGCTGCGCCACCAGGAAGCGAAGTTTTGGTATCGAGTAAGTCATCTGCTTGGGGCACGCCGGTTGGGATCAAATGTTGATCCGGCCGAAGTTTGATGCATAACAAGAGTGTACATCGTGTATATGGACTAGCGGCGACCGAAGTCATGCTCGACGCGAATATGTGCCCTTCAGAAAATCTTCTCGCGCGGCGGGTTGCCAAATTGGATAAGTGTGCTTCAGTTGATGCCTATGGCGTAGAGTCGTATGTGGATAGGGTAGCTCTCCCACATTTTATTTCTGTGATACGCCGGGCTACGGCGCCATTCATGAAGATCGAGGCCGGTAGGGCGGCTGCAATCAGTCCTACGGTAGCTGACTGCATGGTCAAGGCTAGTCGACTTCTTCAATGTATCACGAGCGTCGCGCCTAGTCTGACGGTGGGGCCGTTGAGAAGGAATTGCCAACGGTGGACGGTATGCGGTCCTGCTCAATGTCGCGAACCATCCGCTGGTCGCTACATCCCGCCTTCGGCAACCCAGAAAGTTGCAATTAAGCCAAGAGGCGTAGGCCTGTACACCTCAAGCGCTAGTGTTGGTGGGGTTGCCATGTGGAGGAGGTACCTTGAGGGCCAACAGGATGCCGGGTTGTTTCCGTTGCCTTGGCAGACTTGGGAGCTTAGGCCCGAAGGCGATCTAAAGGTACTGGAGGTTACAAATGCGTCGGCGTGGGTAAGCTTTGTAAATGAGCATTGTTTGCTTTGCGATGGCTTTGCATATCCTGATTGGGCGGCGGCTGCACAAAAATTTGATGCAATTCATATAACGCTGCCAGCCATAGTTGCCCTGCAAGGGTTCTGTTTGCCTGCAATGCAAGGTGTGATCCCGCCGGCATTCTGGGATGTGGAGACTACATTTTGGTTGCGCTGGTGTTTCACGAGCACGCATCTTATGGAAAACGTCGATGCTTCTAGACCCCAGCTGTCACGGCGCCAACAAGATTCAATCGCTCAGCAGCCGTGATAATCGACTATATGCATGCAACGCCAAACGAGATATCGTTCGGACCACCAGAGTCCGATAGCGACTTGATTGAAGCGGCAAGGCACGTCAACCCCGCGGCAGGAGATGCCTTGTCTGCGCGTGTACCTCAATAGGTCTCAAGTGGCCCAGATGATGGTGCGTGGCAAGTCTTGCCTACCGCTGCGGCTGCTGGGCCAGCCATTCGTCGAGCATCGAGCGCGTGAAGCGGATGTGCTTTCCGACTCGACAGCACGGAAGGCGACCCGTCCGCACGGCCTCATAGATCCAACTGGTCTTGACGTTGAGATACCAAGCGGCCTGATCGGGTCGCCACAGCCGATCCTCGTTGAGCGTTGATGTTCGCTCTGCTGTTGCTTGCATGCGGGTATAGACCCCAACCCGACGGCACCGGCCAACGGATTCTTCGGGCGAGCACCCTCAGCCCTCGCGTGGCCAGAGCAGAGCCGATCGAGACGATCGTCGTTTGCGCTGCGCCTGCGCCGACGAAGGTCGCACGAAGCGCTGCGCCGGTGCTCGACCTCCTAGCCGGCGAGCTTCGACGCTCTGTTCGCTCCGGAAGCCAACGCCATGACACGAACGCGGCCCTCTGGGGAAATCGCTGGGGAAATCGTCGGCGCCGTCCGGGACTTCTGATAGCCTCGAATTCGTTGTGTGGGCTGGGCTTTCGGTGATGCCGGAGGAGGGACTCGAACCCCCGACACGCGGATTATGATTCGTGTCGAGGGGTGTTGTGGGGTGTCGCTGGGTCGGCTAGATTGGCTCTATTGCTAGGGATTCGCCTCTAGGCTGTCGCGGCCTTTGTCCCCTAGTGGTGTGGGGCATGTTTGCACTTTGTTTGCACCCTGGCCTCGAATCCCGTCCAAAGCCCAGGGTGCTTGTGAGTTGCTCGGATGAATAGCATGTTGATCCCAATGGAGGATGAACGCATCGATCTGAAGGCCACGGCGCCCGACGCCTATCGCGCGATGGCGGCGTTCGATCGATCGATCGAGCTTGACTCGGCGCTTCGGGAGCTGGTCAAGATCCGCGCTTCGCAGCTCAACGGTTGCGCCTACTGCATCGCCTTGCATACGCGCGACGCCCGCAAGGCGGGGGAGAGCGAGCAGCGTCTCTACGCGCTGGCAGCCTGGCGCGAGAGCCCGTTGTTCACGGAGCGCGAGCGCATGGCGTTGGAGCTGACAGACGTGATCACCGGGATCGGGAAGAGGGGTGTGCCCGATGCGGTGTACAAGCGCGCGGCATCCGAGTTCTCTGCAGCTGAGCTTGCCAACCTGATCTTCGCTGTCACTGCTATCAATGCGTGGAACCGGATCGCAGTGAGTAGCGGCTTGGTGTTGGCGGATACACCGTAAGCTCCGGGTCGGCGCCTACGTCAGAGAGGCCGGCGGCGCCGGCTTCGGGCATTGTCATCGAGCCGGAGACCGGGTTCACGGGTCTGACGAATCGATCGCCCTGTGGAGGTCCGGTCCGGAGGGTTGCGTTGGTCGGCTGATTGAGGCGCTGATCACGGATCGCTCCATTTGGAGCAGGTACTAGAGATGGGATCTGTTCTGTAGAGGCAGAGGGGCCGGAAACGGTCCGACCCCAGGCCTATAAATAGAGGTGAGCAGATGCCTAACTTCGACGGCACTATCGACAATCGCTGGCGACCCGATCTTGAGTCGAGCCAGCGGCGGGTTCGAGAAGAGGAACGAGACGACCAGGAGCCTGTCGTCTACAGCCGCGAGTTGTCATTCGTGCCTGCGCGCCGTCGGAACTTCGAGCCACACGACGCCCAGACGACCGCGCTTATTCGTCGTATGGAGGAGTTGGAGCGGCTATCCCATGGTCCGGAGGTTCATGCCCTACTTGAAAAGTGGCATTGGATCGACCGGATGAACACCGCCGAGGAGAAGCAGCGATTCCTTGAGCCGATCATCGAGACCGTGCGACGAGACCCGGAAGCCAACGAGTATCAGCTCATCTTCCTCATGCTTGCGTTCGAGCCCGTACGACGCAGCGTAAGCAAGGCATTCGTATCGGCGCACTACGGCCTTGCTCCTCAGGCACGCGATGTCAACTGGGCTAACCGTCAGGAGGCTCGGATGATCCGTCAAATCGAGCGTGAGCAGTTGTATGACGTCACGCGCGAGGCAGCACTTGAGGCAGTGTTCAGGTATCCAACCAGCGCACCGCCTCGGTTCTTCCTCTGGCTGCGTGAGACGATCGCTCATCGCGCTCTAGACAAGCTCCACGGCGATCTGCCTGAGGCCGAGACAGACGGATCATCCGTCCCCGAGGCGGAAGCCATGCAAGTTGCGCTGGCCGGTTTCGAGCGTCTAGAGCTCCCTCCCATGCGCGACCGGCGGGGTCTGCGAGAATGGCGCAGCCGCATCCAAATGAGAGATGTCTTCGATGTCGTCGAGGAGTTCTTCAGGCACGACCCGGTGCGCGAGGCGTGCCAAACCGCTATCGGCCGGCTCCCGCGAGCTCAGCGTGAGGTAATCAACAACTACTACTACCAGGATGCAGACGTGCCTGACATTGCCGCTCGGCGCGGAGTTAGCAACAGCACCATCTACAACCAGAAGGCGACCGCCCAAAGAACGCTTTCTGCCGATGAGGTGCTCTACTCCACGTTGTATGCTCTGCGCGAAGTACACGACGATGCGCGGGTTCAGCGTCTAACACGGAAATACCCAGACGGCGTGTTGCCTGATGGCCGACGCTTGGTTCTTATAGAGGACGCGGCGTAAGAGATCAACGAGATGCCTTTGACAGACGTGGCGCTCATTGTCTCGATCGCAAATGGTTGCGCAGCCTTCGTCCTCACCCTCGGACGGATTAAGGATCGATGGTACGAGCGTAGGAGGCGACGTTGAGCTAGACATTCCTAAGAAGGTGGGGGCATTGAAAGTCCGCTTCCGCACAAGTGTTCTGGGCCGCCCGGGCGAGCATCGTGTGCGCTCGTCCCCGATGCGTCGGCGTGGTGCTTCAGGTTGAACCATCGAGGCCCGCAAGCAGCGTGGGTTGAGAACACGAAGCCATTGTCATGTGGTGGACGAGTCCCGACTGCGTGGACGCAGAGACCAAGACAAAACAGTCAAGGGCGGGTCGAGGCTTTGTGGTGGCCACTAGCCGAGCGGCACGGACGGATGTCGGGTTCGAGTTAGAGATGTAGCGTGCGGTGGCGGGACTGCCGAGGGCTATCCGCCGCGGTCTGTCTGGTTGATTTGATAAGCCATCCGTCCACTCACGAAAGGACATGCCATGCCTGAAAAAGATCGCCGACAACCAGCTAGCGGAACGCCGCTTCGGTCCGAGCCCAAGGTGCTTAGGGGGAGCGCGGCGATGGAAGCCACGCAGATGTTCGCAAATGTTGGCGTGGGCGCTGGCGGCATCGCCGCCGTCTTGGCCGTTGCCAAAAGCGGCGGTAAAGGAGGCGGTCCATCGACAGGTGGCACTGCGTCCCCTCCATCTTCTCAGCAGAAGAAGACTCCGTGAGCCTTCTGGACGGCGGGTTCGTCGACCCTCCCCGCCAGGGAACGCCGGTTCGCAAGGGCAACTCCTAGAACGCGCTCATGCCTTACGAACACCCCTTGGAACGCGAGATGCTGGAACGAATGCAGCGGTGGGAGCGGTTGCGAGACAGGCGTCTGAATGAAGAGTCGTGTCTGAGCCCTGATGACTGCTTGGATGACGTGGGCTGGGAAATCTTCTTCGAGCGCAACTCGGGCGATGAGCGCGCGGGACGCTGCAAAGCTAGCGATGGATGGCAACTATAGAACCCGTCTGCGGATTCGAGACGATCAGCAAAAAGGCGAAATCCGCGAGTTGGTGAATCGTGTCCGCGAGCTGGAACCCAACAGTGCGCGCCATTCGCTATTTGACACCAAGGCACCCGAACAGATTGAGTTTTGGCGCGAAAATCTTCCGGACTCGAATTTTGTGTACTTTATTCAGTCAGGTACATCCGGACCCATCAAGATCGGACTCTCCAAGGCTCCGACACAAAGAGTGAGCAAGCTACAGACCGGCAATCCGCGCGAGCTAATTCTCAGGCACGTCATTCCAGGCGATCGAAGTGTCGAGGATGAGTTGCATGATCGATTCAAGGCAGCCCGAATCCGAGGCGAGTGGTTTGGGCGGGCATACCTATCAGTGATTCTCACCTTCGCTGCTGGTTTGGCCGACGAGATGGTGCAAGCTTACGACGGCTCGCGCAACCCACCGAGGCTCACTCGCGGTGAGGTTAGGACCACGTCGGAAATAGAGCGGATACGTCGAGATATTGAGCGTCTGCGGATCGACGGCCACCGTGTACGAGACATCGGCGAGTACCTGCTACTCGACCCACGCGAGGTCGGCGATCATCTGATAGAGATGAGCCAGTCTCCGATCTACTACGTCGGTGATCTTACCTGGGCTCTATCGGACCCGCTTGAGGGTAGCGGCAGCGACGCGGTCGACAGACTCCTTCTATGTCCTAAAGAGTAAAGGTCGTCGGGTTACGCGGGCGAAGATCGGTCGCCGGGAACGCTCAGGCATCAGCTATCGACCGTTCCTCGGGCCAAGCCTTCACGCAAGCTCCGGATCCGCTTTTGCATTTGAGGCAGTCGCACAGTCCTGAACTTCTCGGGCAGGCGCTCGTCATCGAGTACGGCGTCGAAAGCCTCGACGCCTTGTTCGGCAGCCAGCCTTGAGCATCGGTCTTCTTGGGCGAAGCGGAAGATGCGCTCGTTGAGCTTCAGGACATCGCGGATGGCGGCCTCGCCGCGCTCGTCGAGGAGTAGGCGACTGAAGGCTCGGGCGCAGGCGACGGATGCTTCGAGCTGGCGCCATGCGAGATCGGTCTGCTTGTTGGCGAGGACGCTGTTGTGGACGCGGCTCTCCATGCAGCGCTCGGGGTGCATGACCCACACGCGCACCTGCCGGCCTTCGCCTGGCAACAGGCCGATCTCGATCGCGGTGGTCCTGATGTCCTCCGAATTCATGCCGTAGACGCTTTCGAGAAAGTCCAGGCGCCGCTTGTGACCGTCGCTGTCGAGGAACATCGCCGCTCCCGCTAGCGGCGTGCGGCGTTGCCATCCGGCCACATGGACCCTTCCGCCGAGCAGATTGCCTGCGCGCTGGAGGTCTGTTGTGTTGCCAAGGAAGTCGATATCTCGGCTGACTACCGGCGCCGTCGTGAGTCTGTCGCCCAAGCGATCTTCGAGTTGGCCGATCCACACAGAGACCGCCTGTCCTCCAACGAGGACGACGTGCCGGTCGCGGACCACGTCCTCGATGCGGGCGATGATGCGTTGAGCCTCATCCAGGCTCAACGGAGACGCAGAGACCTCGATCGCATCGAGCGCCTCAACATCCAGGGCTGGCGGATTCTCGCTCAGGAGAGGGAGCGGGCCGAGTCCAGATTGATACGAGCGCGGCCCGGCGGAAAAGCAAACGCCTCGGTTTCGCGCTTGAGCTGCGCCTCAGTCTTTTCCCCGGAGCGTAGTGCCTCCACATCGGCACGGCGAGCCCTCTCCTTCTCATCCCAGAGCTGTTGCGCATCGACATATTCGACTGGCACGGTCATCGCTCTATCGAGGATATCGCCTTCTCCGGAAGTTCTGTAGTCATTTCGCATCATTGCGGACAGTCTGAGGAATCGTCAGCGGTTCCCCGAGGTCGCCGTCGAGCAGGTGGACGTAGGTCGTGAGCGTGAACGCAGCCGAGTGGTGGCCGAGCCAGCGCTGGACCTGAACCGCGTTGCGGCCTTCCGCGAATAGGATCGAGGCGCAGGTGTGACGGAAAGCGTGGAAGCCTACCCAGGGAAGGTCTGCGGTCTCCCGGGCGGGTTGGAGTACTCGCCGGAAGACGTTGTTTGGCATGAGTGGCGATCCGTTGGCGGCCGGGAATACGGGATCCTCGTTACCTGGCCAGTCCGTAGCCGCGCGGTGCTCATGAAGCGCCGTGGTGAGCAGCGGATCGAGTGGAATCTCTCGACGGCCGTAGCGGCTCTTGGGCGGTCCCATCCGGCCCTTCACGAGCGCGCGGCGGACCTTGACGTGGGGGACAGGCGCGTCAAGTGCCAGATGCCTCCACTGGAGTGCAATGGCCTCGCTGATGCGAACGCCCGTGGCAGCCAGGAACCAGAAGAACAGGTGCCATTGCGCAGGGACCAGGGCAAGCATCTGGGCCAGCTCGTCGCGGCTCATCGCCTTCGCCTCGTCCTCTTCCATGTCCTCGACGGTTGGCCGATGCGGCAGGTCCACGTCTCGCGCGGGGTTGGAGCGGATCAAGCCCTCCCTGACGGCAGTCGCCAGGCAGGCCCGTAGGGGCGCCATGATGTTGCGCACGGTCGCGTCGGAGAGCAATCGCTTCTGTGCCTGCTCGTCGCATAGCCAAGCGACGAACCCGGCGATCTTCGACGGCGTGATCTCCGTGAGACGCAATCGAGCAGGGAAATACCGACAGATGTATTGCTCGATCTGCCGCCGATAGTCGGCGCGGGTTCCCTCACGAAACCCGCGCCTTCCACGTCCCTGGTAGCGCTCCACCCACTCGCGGGCGTACTCGTGCAGGGTGACCCGCGAACGTGGCTCGAACTCGCCGCGCTCGATGTCCGTCGCGCGTGCGGCCTTAAGGCGGCGAGCCTCGTCAATCGTCCGGCAGGACTCCCAGCGCTGCTTGCCGTCAACGCGATAACTGAACACGTAGCGACCGCCGCGCCGATAGATACCCGGCGTCCGCGTCTTTTCGAGCTTCGCGGCCATCGTCGCTCAGTCCTCCGCCAATCCAGTTGCGGCAAGGAAGGCTTCGATCCCACGGATGTCGCGTTCAACGGCCTCGCGCGTGGTGGGTTCGATTGATCGATCCGCAACGTACGGGCGGTCGGTTGCCAGTCGCTCCTTCAGCGCTACGGCAAGCGGCTCGCGGTGCTCATCAACGTCGATCGGTCGAGGGCTGGCATTGCTCCAGCCGACCGCGTCCAAGAGGCTACGTAGCGCGTCGAACTTGGCGAATGGCTCGCTGAAGATCTCTGGGTGTTCCTCCTTCTCGTAGCCGAGGCTGGCTTGTTCGATCTCGGCGGCGGCGCCGCCCAGCTCTGTGATGATCGCCGAGCGCACAACGCGCACGATCTCGGCGGGAATGGTGGTCTTGGTCATCTTCGGTTCCTCCTTGGGATCGGAGGCCCCGGGAGTGTTCTCTGACGAGGAAGCCAGCCCGCGTGCTGGTAGCTTGGCTTGCGCGCCGGGAGTGATCGCTCTCGGTGCCGCGGCGCCCGGCGGTCCTACCCGCGCGGGCGCCAACTTGTATGTTCGGTTCTGCGAGCCTACAACTTGGCCCGGACGTGAAGTTTCTTCAAGCGGTATGAGAACGATGGACGACCAAAGCCCAGACCCGATCACCGACGCGCGACGCGCGCTCGGCCGGGCGCTGCGCGAGCTGCGTAGAGATGCGGGGCTCACGCAAAAGGAACTCGGCTTGAAGTCGAGCGCAAACGACACATACATTTCCCAGGTCGAGTCAGGGCAACGCGACATCCGTTGGTCCACGATCACCCGGCTGCTTATGGCCCTTGACCTGACCGTGGCCGACCTAGCTGCGGCCGTCCAACGACAGGAGCGCTCGCCCAAGCGTTGAGCATCGAGTTCGGGTGTGGTCCGGTCTCTCACGTCGAACATCCTTCGATGTAGGCGTCGAGGTCGTCGCGGTGCAGGAGGACGCGGCGTCCATCGCGGCGGGGGTGGAGCTTGCCGAGTGCGATGAGGTCGTAGATGCGGTCCTTGCCGCAGCGAAGCCGCTCGGCTGCGTCGGTCACGTTCAACCAGGGGGACACTGCTGGCGCGGCCGAGACCAGCGCGGCGGCGCGTTGAGCGATCTCGGCGAGCTGCTCGTCAGTGAGCCTTACGGTCAACTCGATCATCGCCCTGGGACCTCCTTTCACGACTCGCGGATCACAAGGGAGCGATTCGTCCCTCTCTCTTAATGACCGTGAGAACGCCAAAACGGCCAACGACTTTTGCCGCGCTCCCCGTTTGCCCAGCTCTCCGGCCGCCCTTCGACTCCCTCAGCCGCCGTCTCGCCGCCTGTTCCGCAGTCCCACTACGGACCCATAGCCGCGCCAGCTTCGTCGCGCTCGCGGCGCTCAAAGGCACCGTTGCAGACCAGATGCACAAGCGTCTAATCGCTGTGTGACGACTGTGTGACGAAGTCGGTGGCCGTTTCGCGGTGCTCACGGTCAATAGCTATGTGATGAGCGCGGCAAGCATCCCGGCAGCACGCGGTGGCGACTACGCCAGATATTTGGAGGGAAAGACGATTGCGCCGGAGCGCGGCGACTACTACCTGACCCCGGACGGCGAGCTGACCCAGGCTCCCGGCCGGTGGTTGGCGGACCCACAAACGCTCGAACGACTCGGTATCCAAGCCGACGCGCCAATGAGCGGCGAGGACTTCGTCGCCCTCATGGAAGGCCGCCATCCACAGACCGGACGGTGGCTTCGGCGCGCAGGCGCCGACGGTAGTCGTGGCGGTGGGATCGACGGCGTGTTCAGCGCCCCAAAGTCCGTCTCGACCACTTGGGCGCTCGCCGATCCGTGGCAACGGGAGCAGATCGAGCAGGCACACACGAACGCCGTCGAGCAAGCCGTCGCGTATATGAGGGAGAGCGTTGGTGTTGTCCGTCGTCGTTATGGCGGCGAGGTCGTGGAGGAGCCAGCTAAGGACTTGATCGCGGTCGAGTATCGGCACGCCACCGCTCGCGGTGTCTCAGGTGCCGACGCGCCCGATCCGCAACTACACAGCCACGTCGTCATCACGAGCGCGGTACGCGAGGACGACCGAATCGTCGCCGTGGGCTCCCGGCCTGTGTTCCGTGCGGCGGGCGAGGTCGGCGCCTTCTACCGTTCCGCGCTCGCACGGGAACTCGCCGCGCAGGGGTATCCGATCGAGCGCGCGACGGGGAAGGACGGCAAGTATTTCGAGATCGCTGGTGTCCCCGGGGAGTTGCGCGACGCTTTCTCTGGACGTTCCAGGGAGGTCGCGCGGGCAGCCGATCGTTTCCGTGCTCGCTACGGTCGTGCGCCTGAGCGTGGCGAGCTGCGCGACCTCGCGCTCGAGAACCGTCGCGCAAAGAAGCTCACCAACCGAGCCGACCTGGAGAACGTGTGGAGGGACACCGCGAGCCGCTACGGGTTTGGTCCCGATGAGGCACTGCGGCTGCTCGCCGGAGAGCGCACCCGGCCGGCCGTCCGGCCGGTGGAGGATCGGATCGAGGAACGCCTCACCGAGCGTTACGCCGTCTTCGAGCTGCGCGACCTGCACACCGTCGCCCTGGAGCAGACCGCCGGAGAGCTGTCGCCAAACGAGGCGCTCGAAGTAGCGCGGCGGATGATCCGGGATCGGCGCGTGTTGACGCTTGAGGGCGGCCGGATGACGACGCTCGCTGTCCGCGCGCAGGAGCAGGCAATCGAACGACGAGCAGCCGTACTTGCCCGACCCGCAGGACGCGATCTCGGCCACACGGCGCGGATGAACGCTGCGCGCGAGGTCGCCGAGCGCATCGGCGCACAGCTCACCGACGAGCAAGACATGGCGTTGCTCGTCCTGACTGGCCCCGAGCGTGCAAGCGTGCTCGTCGGGCCGGCGGGAACGGGGAAGGGCGTCGTCATCGACGCTGCGGCACGAGCGGAGCAACTGGCAGGCCGCCAAACAATCGGGATCGCCGTCTCGGGCTCTACAGCCGAGCGTCTTGGAACCGACAGCCCGGCGCTCCAAGGAAACACGCTCACGCTCGACGCGCTCACCGCCCGAGCAAACACCGGGACCGTCCACGTTGGTCCCGATACGACGATCATCCTCGACGAGGCCGGAATGGTCGACCACAAGCGCCTCGATGCCCTGACCGAGATGATCGAGCGCTCAGGCGCGAAGCTCATCGCGGTCGGCGATGGCAAGCAGCTCCCCTCGATAGGTCCCGGAGGCATGTTCGACCGGCTCACGGGCCATGCGCCGACTGTGGAACTGGAGAAGATCCACCGCACCACCGACCCGCAGGCACAGCGGGCGTGGCAGGCACTACGGGCAGGCGAACCAGAGCGCGCTATGGCCCACTACAAGGCCCGAGGACGACTCCACCTCGCAGACACCCGCGACCAGGCAGCAGAGAGCGCGGTTCAAGCTTGGGCACAACTCACCAAGGAAGTCGAGATCGACAAAGTCGCCCTGATCGCCGACTCTTCGAACAAGGAGATCGACAGGCTCAACGCGCGCGCCCAACACCTCCGCGCCCATCGCGGCGAACTCGGCCCCGACGAACTCCCGCTCTCAAGCGTCTACTACGGGCTACGCCAAGGCGACCGGGTCGCGTTCATTGCCCAACACCGCCCGCACGGCCAGCCACGCGTCGAGAACGGCACACGCGGCGAAATCACGAACATCGACCAGGATGGGACGCTCACGCTCACACTCGACGGGTCAGACCGCCGGTTGCAGCTCGCGCGCCGGGACGCCGAGTCGCTGCGGCTCGCCTATGCCCAACACGTATATCGCCAGCAGGGCGCGACGGTCGATCGTGCTGTCGTGCTCACCGGTGGTTGGCAAACCAGCAAGGAGAGCGCCTACGTCCAAGCCACCCGTGCTCGCCACGGCACCGATTGGTACCTCGCCCGCGACCAGCTCGGCGAAGAAGGACAAGACCCCGACCGGATCACACGCCTCGCCGGACGGATGAACCGAAGTCGAGCCCACACTCCATCCGTCATCCACCGAGAAATCCCAGGCCCGGCGTGGGACCCCAGCCGCGACCCGCTACGCCTCAGCCGCCTGATCCCTCACGTCGGCAAACTCATGCAAACACCAGCCCACGACGCGCCCGATCGCGACGTCGGACGCCGACGCTGATCGATTAGGCGCACCCAGGATGCTGTGGACTTCCCTTACGTCCTCCATCGTGAGTGCCTTGACCTGATGACTGTGCGCTCGTCTCCGCGCGAAATAAGGGTTTGTGTCCCACTTATTGCGTGTTCTCGGCGCGCAGGACGTGCCCCGCGAAATCGTTACGGCTCGCGGGTGATGGGCCGAGCAGCTCGGTTACCTTGTCATACGGCTTTGACGTAGCGACGATCGCTTGTTGCGCATAACCAGCGGTCTCGGAGAGACGGTAGAAGAGGCATCGGAGGCTGTCGTCGGAGATATCCTGCTGACCGGGCTCATCGAATACAACCAGGCCCGGATGTGGCGTTGGAAACTTACGCGCAAGCTCCAATAGACCCGTGATATAGGCCCACACGAGCCTCACGTTGTCGCTGGCCGAGATGTCCTTAGAAAGCAGAGGCTCGCCGAAGCGCTGGGGCAGGTAACTGTCTGGCGCTATATCAATCTCGCTGGGCGGCACGGAGGAGAATCCATAGCGACCGAGTTGGTCGCGGATCGCGTCGGCGAGCGCACCCAAGCGCGCCTCATCCTCAGACGTGTGTCCTTCGCCGGAGAGGCGCTTGAGGTCTGCCTGTAGATGTCGGTTGCGTTCGGCGAGCGGCCCGAGCGTGGCGTCGAGTGCGACGATGATGTCGAGGACGCCCTCAAACTGTTCGATTCGCTGAGCAAGGCGGACCTGCTTCTCGATGATCGCTCGCGATGGTGCCTTCGCATTCTGGGTGAGGGTCGCCTTCAAAGCGCGGACCTCGGCGCGGACATCGTCAAGCTCACGCCGCAGGCCGACGATCCGCTGAGCGCTCGCCTGCAATACGCGCTCCGCGTCGCCACGCATGGCCACGAACGTCTGGCGCTCCCCATCGAGCAGTGCCTTGTTCTCCTCTAGTGTCATCACGGGTCGTGCATGGTCGCCAAGGAGTGTGCCTGGGAGATGCTGGTCACACGTGGGGCAGCGCGACTCGGCTACCGCCAACGCCTGAACTGAGCCCAGTTTGGACAGTCTGATGGCGTCCTGATAGCGCTCGCGATCCTCCTCGATCGCCCGAATCCGCTCGTTCAATGCCTCGAACTCCCCACGCTGCTCAGCCAAATCTCGGTTGGCGGCGGCTAGCTGAGCGGCGAGCCGTCTCATGCGATCCTCTGCACGGCGCAGCTCCTCAGCGGTCTTATCGGCGACCTCTTCGACGAGGGGCAGCTCTCGTGACGCCTCCTCCAACTGTGCGCGGAGGTTCCCAACTGCGCGGTCGAGGGGTGTCCAGTGGTCGTCCATGAGTACCCGCACGGTGACTGGGGGCGAAGGCGGCCAGTCGGCGGGTGCATCCTTGGGAAGCCCCTCGTAGGTGCCGCCAATCTCTGACACTTTCGTCGCGAACCCCTCCGCAGCGGCACGCCAGTCCGCCTTGACCTCTCCGAGCTGGGAGATGATCACATCGCGGTCGCGAGCGCGCGTCAGTGCACTAAGCCCGCCGAGGAACTCTATGGCTCGCCGCTCTGGATCACGGACACGCAGGTAGCGTGGCATCACCGCGCTGATGCCACTCCAGCCCCTTGTCTGCTCTATGAACAGCAGCGGCGCGAGGATCTCCATGTACAGCGGGACTGTTTTCCCGTCCCAGGTCGCGACCTCCGGCAGATCCCACCCAACGAACGCTGCCAAGCGATGGTGAAGCCCGGCATCTCGCTGCGCCGCGCCGCCCATGCGGACAAAGAAGTCCCGCATGGTGTAGCCGCCGCTCGGGTCCGTCAGAGCGGGACCCTCCCACGAGTTGACCAGACGAGAGTCGGTGCCGCCGACGATTTGGCGACGGAGAGTTAGTCGCGCTCCTTGCCCGTTCTCAAGCTCGGTCATTACCCAGGACTCGATGACCGGGTGCTCGACGCCGTTCTCATCCTGAATCTCGGACTGCACGGCTGGCTTGAGAGGTGCCTGTGACCCGGGTCCGAGCATCCCCTCAAGTCCCATCGCATACAAAGCCGACATGAGCAGCGTGGTCTTGCCCATGTTGTTCTCGGCACGGATGAAGTTCAGCCCCTGGTTGAAGTCAACGCGGCTCGAAAAGCGGCCATGCTCGGCGACAACTACGACCTCGGACGCGACGAGCTGCAACTTCATCGCGGCGCTCTCCGCAGCAGTGCGGCGACTGCTGTCTGCGTCAGCGGCTTGGGCAGCGCATTCAGCAACTTCTTCTCACGTACGAGCAACCGCTCATCTGTGCGGAGATTCTCAAGGAGTTCGCGGCCACTGTCAGTCAGCGTCCAGAACTTACCCTTCCAAGCTGTCAGACCAAACCCGCCAGCAAGGGCTACTGCGCGATCCAGTGCTGGCTCCATTCGGACGATCGCTCGATCAGGCGGGATCTCACCCGTGAGGTACTCGCCAAGCAACTCGGTGCTGCCAGCGGATCGCACGGCCCAGTTGAGAACATGAAGCTGCTCGTGGGTCGCTTGCTGGCCACGACAGCAGCTGACGAGCAATACGACGACAGGTACACGCCACACGGGCCGCAGATCCGACGGGGCCGACATCGGCCGGTCACGGAACAGAAAGGGCCGATCGAGCACTTGGTCAAGATCGCGTTCAACGGTGGTCATCAGGCTCCGGGAAGTCCAAGGGACACTCCAGCAGCCACCGACCTACGGCTCCGTGTGCCAGCCTGCTCGTTTGGTCAGCGCCGATGGCTGGGACGGCCTCCGCTAGGCGGTTGTTGAAGCGCTGGCGCACAGCGACGACCGAACCAGCATGCAGTTGGTTGAAGTCACGCTCGTCGATAATTGCTCGCTCTTCGATACCGAGTTCAGTCAACACCCGCTCGGAGGTTGTCGGAAACTCTCGACGAAGGTGCTCGCGAATATTGTCCGCCTCGACGACCTGGCGGAGCAGGCGCTCTCTCAGTTCCGCTACGTCAACAGCCACGCCAGCACGGCTCAACTTTGCGTGCATCATTTCGACCTGTGGACCCACGGCGTCCTTCATAGCGGCAACCGACTTGCTCACGTCGGCGTCCGTTAGCGATTCCGGGGGCGGGATTGTCGCCACGCCAGCGCGGTCAAGCGCGACTCGCTCCTTGGCGAAGTCGTCGTCCGTCCAGATGAGCACAGTGAAGGTGTCGTTGAGAAACGGCAGGTTCTTCGTCCGCATCTCGTGCTCCTTGGCGCGCGCGTGCATCACAAGCTCCTTGGAGTCATGCACCGGCACCATCAAGACCCAGAACTTCATGACGTGGGTACCCAACAAGTCGGTGACACGGTCTATATTTGCGACGAGCTTGCCCAAGTCCTTGGTGATCTTGTCCCGTTGGTGCTCGTAGCGCTTGCCAACGTCAATAGCCTGACTGGCGTAGCACTGGTAGATGGTCGTCGTCCCGTCGATCGAATAACCCTCCATCCCGAGGTCGCCGCGATCACGATCGGGGACCCGCACATAGGCGGTGTTCCCATGCTTCTCGCGGAACAGCCCGTCGCAGTAGGTCTGCCAGTCGTCGCCCGACCAGATGTGGTGCCCGCCTGAGATCACGTCGCGCGACCGCTTCTGCGGGGGTCATGGCCAAACACCACATATCAAACTTATCGCGCGGGTCGGCGTAAGCTAGCGTGGGTGTCCACGAGTCCCGCTCCACGGCTTCTTCCTGCGGTTGGGCGCCCGGACTGTCCGCTGAGGTTTGCTGCAAGGTCTTTGTGCGGCTCGGAGCAAGTCCGTACCGAACCGCCTGTCCCGCTCTGCCTCGGCACCTCAGCTACGACTGGCCGGGTGTTTGCACTTCTGTTCGCACCTCCGCCACCAGCCGATCATTCGTGCTTGCCGCGACTCGACAAAAACCTGTCATTTGCAGGACAATCGCCCAATGCCGGAGGAGGGACTCGAACCCCCGACACGCGGATTATGATTCCGCTGCTCTAACCAGCTGAGCTACTCCGGCGGGAAGCCGCAGTTTAGCCGCGTGACGGCGCCCGGTGGCGCTTGATGGTTCGCTGGCTGTCGCCGGCCCGGCCAACTAAAGTCACGCCCAACGATGCCCATCCCGCTGCTCGCAGTCCCGAACATCTCCGAGGGCCGCGATCTGAAGACGATTGGCGCCATCGGCGAGGCGTTTGAGTCGGCTGGCACCAGGCTGCTCGACGTCCACTGCGACGCAGACCACCATCGCTCCGTCTTCACGCTCGCCGGCGCCCCGGGCCAGCTCGCGCCCGCGCTGCTCGCCGGCTTCGAGGTCGCCGAGCGTCGCATCGATATATCCGACGGACGTGGCCAGCATCCGCACGTCGGTGCGATCGACGTCGCCCCGATAGTCCACCTGGACTCCGCCACCCGAGGCGCGGCATGCGCCGAGGCGCTGCTCCTCGGCGACCTGATCGCTGAGAGCCTGCAAATCCCAGCGCTCATCTACGGCGAGCTGGCTGGTGGTCGCGTGAGGGCCGAGCTTCGCCGCGGCGGCCCGCTGGCCCTCGCGCGCCGCATCGAGTCCGGCGAGCTGACCCCCGACTTCGGTCCGTGCCGGCTGCATCCCACCGCTGGCGCGACGCTGGTCGCAGCGCGCCCCCCGTTGGTGGCTTTCAACATCGAGCTGGCGCCGCCCAGCGGTCCCGCACTCGCGCGTGAGATTGCCGCCTTGATCCGCGATGGAGGCCCCGAGGGCCTGCTCGGCGTGCGGGCGATCGGCATCGCGCTGCAGCGGCCTGAGGGCACGGTGGGCCAGGTCTCCTTCAACGTTGAGCGCCCCGCGCAGACACCCCTGCGCTTGCTTGTCCAAGCGGTCGCCCGCCACGCGAAGATCGAGTGTGCCGAGCTGGTTGGCCTTGCCCCCAGGACCGCCTTTGAAGGCTTCCCGCCGGAGCTGCCGATTCCCGGGTTTGATCCAGGGCGCCACCTGCTTGAGAACGCACTAGGGTTGTAGGTGAAATGGCTCAGACCAAGAGGAAGACAAAGCACAGAGGCAACGCAGCCGGGATGGTCGAATCCCGTGGCAGAACCGGGCGCAGGCCGACCGCCGAGGAGAAGTCCGGCCCAGTCCGCGGCGGCTCCAAGCGGCCCGGCGAGGCCAAGCCCAACCGGCTCGACCAGCCGCCGACCTGGCGGAGCGCGGTTCTGCGCTCGATGGCCGCGGCGGTGGTGATGCTGCTGCTGGCGATCGTGCTGACCAAAAAGCCCAATGAGGCGGTCGCGATCTTCCCGGTCGTGCTCGTGCTCTACATCCCGATCAGCTACTACACGGACCTCTGGCTATACAAACGCCGTCAACGCCAGAAGCTGGCCAAGGCGGCGGCAGCGAAGGCGGCCAGGGCGGCCGAGAAGGCTTCCGCCGAATGAGCCGGCGCACCGCGGCAGGCGCAGGTTGGCGCCGATGACCGACGTGCGCTCCTTCTCGGTTGGCCCGATTCAGGAGAACGCCTACCTGCTCAGGGCGGCTGATGACTCGAGCAGCGCGCTGCTGATCGATCCGGGCGATGAGGCGCAGAAGCTGCTCGACGCCGCGACGGCGCTTGGCGCGAGCATCGAGGCGATCCTGCTCACCCACTGTCACTTCGACCACATCGGTGCGGTGGCGCCGATCGCGAAGGCGACGGGCGCGCCGGTCTACTGCCCGGAGATCGAGAAGCCGGTGCTGACTGACGTGATGCGCTGGGTGCCGCCTGGCTTTGGGCCCTTCGAGAGCTGGGACCCCGAGCACACTCTCAAAGGCGGCGAGCGGCTGCAGCTCGCCGGCCTGGAGATAGAGGTGCTCTTCACCCCGGGCCACAGCCCTGGGCACCTCACCTACGCGGTCACCGCGCCTGGCACGGCAGACGTCCAGCCGGAGCAACCGCCGGCCCTGCTCTCCGGCGATGTCCTCTTCAAGGGCTCGGTCGGCAGGGTCGACCTGCCCGGTGGCGACTGGGCCACCCTGGAGCGCTCGATCGCGATGCTGATGGAGCGCTTTCCCGCACAGAGCACGGTCTTCCCGGGGCACATGGGCATCACGACCCTTGGCGCCGAGCTGCAGACCAACCCGTTCCTGACCGAGCTGCGTCAGGGCGCGGCGCTGGCCGTGCCCGCGGAGCGCAAGACTGCGCCTTGAGCCCGGTGGAGGTCAAGGTCCCGCGTGGCACCTTCGACGTGCTGGGCGACGACGCGCAGGCGCGGATGGCGATCGAGGCCAAGGCGCGCGCGATTCTGGAGGACGCCGGCTACGAGCGGATCGAGACTCCCTGCTTTGAGGCCACCGAGCTATTCGCCCGCGGCGTAGGCGAGGCGACCGACATCGTCAAGAAGGAGATGTACACGTTCACCGATGGCTCGGGCCGCTCGCTGACCCTGCGTCCGGAGGGCACCGCGCCCGTCTGCCGCGCCTACGTCGAGCACGGCATGCACAAGCGCCCGCAGCCGGTGAAGCTCTGGTACCTGTCGAGCTTCTTCCGCTACGAGCGCTCCCAGAAGGGTCGCTACCGCCAGTTCTGGCAGGTTGGCGCCGAGGCGCTCGGCAGCGAGGATCCGGCGCTGGACGCCGAGTCGATCCTGCTGCTGCACCGCCTGCTGGCCGAGCTTGGCGCCAGAGACCTGAGGCTGCGGCTCTCCAGCCTCGGCAGCCCGCAGGCGCGCGGCGCCTACCGCGAACAGCTCAAGACGCACCTGAAGAGCCGCGAGCATGAGCTCTCCGAGGACGTGCGCAGCCGCATCGAGCTGAACCCGCTGCGCGCGTTTGACTCCGAACATCCCGGCACGGTCGCGGTGATGCAGGACGCCCCGCTGCTGCTGGATCATCTGGACGCTGAGGATCTGGCGCACTTCGCCGAGGTCCGCTCCCTGCTCGACGCCGCCGAGGTTCCCTACGAGATCGACCCCACGCTGGTGCGGGGCCTGGACTACTACACCCGCACTGTGTTCGAGTTCACCTCGCAGGCGCTTGGCGCGCAGAGCGGCGTGGGAGGGGGCGGTCGCTACGACGGCCTGGTTGAGCAACTGGGTGGGCCGCGCACGCCCGGGATCGGCTGGGCGGCGGGCATCGAGCGGATGCTGCTGGCGGGGACGCTGCCGGCGCCGGCAAAGCCGGCCCTCGATCTCTACGTGTGCGTGCAGGAGTCTGCGAGCCGCAGGCTTGCCTTCGAGCTGCTCTGGCAGGCGCGCGCCGCGGGCTTGCGCGCCGAGATGGAGATGGCCGGGCGCTCGCTCTCGGGCCAGCTCAAGCAGGCTGATCGGCACGGCGCGCGCTTTGCGGCGATCGTGGGCAATTTGCAGACGACGCTTCGCGACATGCAGGATGGCGGCCAGAGCGAGATGGCCGGCGAGACGGTCGTACACGAGCTGTTGCGGCGCCTGCGCACGCTTAGCTGAGCTGCGGCAGCGCTCAACCCTTTGGCGCTCGATGCCGAAATAGCGGGTGATGGCGCAACTCTCCCGCCCCTATCAGGCCGCCCTCATACTGGTCGCCGTGCTCGCGCTGGCCTGGTTTGCGGTGTTGCGTGCGCATGTGTCCACGAGCACAGGCGGCTCCTCCTCGCCCACCTCCTCATCCTCTTCGAGCGCCTCCACCTCGCCGAAGGCCGGCGAAACCGGACACGACGGCAAGGCCACGCCGGTCTACCACGGCGCCGTGCCGGGGCTCTCGGGGCTCTCCAAGGACATCCGCCGGGCGCACGAAACCGTTGGCGCCTCCGAAGCCGAAGCGCACAAGGTGGAAGGCACACCGGCCAAGCCTTCGCCGGCAACCAGCTCGGTCACGGCCGCCCCCGTCGCCAAGGTCTCTCATCCAGCCGCGCCGTCGCACCCTGCGGCGAGCGCACAGCATTCGAGCGCCACTCGCGCGGGAAGCGTCGAATCGCAGCTTCACGCCGGCAAGATCGTGCTGCTGCTCTTCTGGAACCCCCATTCCACCGATGACCAGGCGGTGCACTCGCAGGTGCAGGCGGTGCGGGGCTCGCTGAAGGGCAAGGTCGCGCTCGACTTCGCCAAGGCGCGCGAAGTCGGCAGTTTCGGCACCGTTACGAGGGATATCTCGGTGCTGCAGACGCCGACGCTGCTGATCATCAACCGCAAGGGCCTTACAACCACGATCACGGGCCTGACGGATGCCTTCTCCATCGAACAGGCGGTGCGGGAAGCCGGTGGGTGATCCTCGCGCGCTGCTAGGTTCGAGGCACAATGCGAGATCGACGGGCGCGCCGCGCGCACCACAAAGCCCGGCGGCGGCCCAGCATGCAAGGCGCACTCTCACCCGAGATGCGCTTGATCAGGATGATCGCCTGGATTGGCGCTGCACTGGCCGCGGTGGCGATCGTCGCGTTCGTGGTCACGCGCGGGCTCTCCTCGAACTATCGGGTCGCGCCCGCGCTGCCAAAGCAGCGGCTGGCGGGGCCGCGTGTAACGCTGGCCTCTTTGCGTGGAAAGCCTGCGCTGGTGCTGTTTTGGGCCAGCTGGTGCGGCCAGTGCAGCCAAGAGGCGCAGGCGGTGCGCAGCTTCGCGCAAAGTCCTGCCGGCGCCGGCAGGATCGTGGGCGTGGACTGGGCCGATCGGCCGCGGGCGGCCAAGAGCTTCTTGCGCCACCACCGCTGGAGCTTCTCCAACCTGCGCGACGTGACCGGCGAAGTCGGGCTGAGCTACGGTCTGACCAAGCTGCCCGCCCTGTTCGTGATTGACGCCCACGGCCACATCCTCAGGGCGCTCTCCGGCACCCAGACCCAGCACGGTCTGGAACGCGCTTTGCGCTCTGCTTAAGATCTGCGTTCAGCAGGTTTAGGAGCCTGGTGGCACTGGTACCAGGTTTGATAGATGAGACAGATGAGCCGGCCGGCGGCCAACGTCCTGAGCCTCGACACCACCTATCCGGCGGTGGCCGAGTCTGTCGGGCAGGCCAGGCGCGCCGTCGCCACGCTTGCGCAGCTGGACGGCGCCCGCGAGGCTGATCTGGAGCGGATCAGGCTCGCCGTCTCAGAGGCGGTCAGCAACGCCGTCATCCACGCCTACGCGTTTGAGGCCGACCGCGCGGTCGGCTTGACCGCCGCCGCGATCGACGGCGAGCTCACCGTGGTGGTCTCCGATGATGGATGCGGCTTCGGTGGTGGCGCCCGCGAGAGTCAGGGTCTGGGTCTCGGCCTTGCGGTGATGACCCAGCTCTGCGATTGGCTCACCTTGAGCAAGAGGTCCTCTGGCGGCACGCAGCTGGAGATGCGTTTCCGGCTCATACGGGGCCCGGCTCAGAGGGCCAAGCGCTCGGCTAGACTGAACGCAGTGTAAAAGCCGCCGGCTGAGCTCGACTCCGTTGGCGGCGTGTATGGGGTCTAGAGGCGGCCGGGCTCAGCGAGCATCGCCGCGCCCGGTTTCGAGGTGGATCTTGAAAGTCAAAGAGGAGGGAGAGTTGATGCGCAAAGCATCGATGGTCTTGGCGTTGCTCGGTGCGGCGGCGCTCAGCATCCCGGCGGGCGCCTCAGCGGCGCCGACGGTCACACTGAAAGCAAAGATCGTGCCAATTCCGAAGAACCTGTCCAAAAAGGGCGGGCCGACCTGGCCTGGCACCGGGAACATCCTGGGCGCGCCGGCGGCAATCGAAGGGACCTTCACGATCAAGGGCAACGAATACCCCACCGCCAGCGAAGGCTTCGTTGCAGGCACGTTGTTGAACGTAGGTCCGGCGCCGCTTAGGCGCGTCGATGTGTACCTTCCCAAAGGCACGGTGATCAGTACCAAGGGCTTCCCGACCTGCTCGAAAAGCAAATTCGAAAATCACCTGGAACCGCCGTGCCCGAAAGGCTCTGAAGCGGGACCGCCCGGCGAAGCCAACGGCAAGGTCTTCTTCGGCAAAACGGCCGTGGCCGAGAAAGTGCTCGTGCAGCCGTACTTTTCGCCTGGCAGCAACAGGGCCACCTTCTGGATCGAAGGCAAGGAACCAGCGTCGATCGAAAAGTACGCAGAAGGCGGAATCAGCACGATCTCGGGGCCGTTCACCAAGAAGCTGGAATCCAATGTACCGCTGGTCGAAACGGTCAGCGGTGCTCCTTTCGCGATGGCCGAACAGATCAAGGTCACCCTCGGCGCCGCGATGATGAAGGGCAAAAAACTGATCTCCGCCGGCTACGTGCCGAAGACCTGCCCCAAAGGCGGCTTCAGCGGCAAGGCCGAACTGTGGTTCGGCGGCAGCGAATCGGAATCGTCCTGGCAGAAGGTGTCGGTCACCACGAAGGTGCCCTGCCCGAAGGCGTAGCACTGTAGTGTTGCTGCGGCGCGGCTGCTCACAGAGCCCGCGCCGCAGCGCCTGCCTGGCGGTGAGTCCCGCGTAGGTAGTTTTCTCCCATCCGCTGTGGGGATATGTCCGGATGAGTCGGCCCGCCTCTGCGTCCAGACTGCCAGCCATGGCCAGCGCCGAACAGCAGCTTCGCGCCTTTGCGCGTGTGTGGTGGCTGCCGCTGCTGGTCGGCCTGCTCAGCGTCGTCGCTGGGGTGATAGTCCTGATCAAGCCTGGCAACAGCCTGAAGACGATCGCAATCATCGTGGGGATCTTCATCGCCTGCGACGGCGTGATCGCGATCGTCGCGGCTCTGCGCCGGACCACCGAAAGCCGGGGCATGACCGCCTTCATGGGCGTGCTGGGACTGATCGTGGGCGTGCTGCTGATCAGGCATCCGGTCGGCGGGGTGACGGCGGTCGCCCTGCTGGTCGGCATCTGGCTGATCGCGGTCGGCGCGATTCGCTTCGTGCTGGCCTTTGAAGAAGAGCATCGCGTGTGGCGGATCCTCGTGGCGGTGATCGAGATCATCGCTGGCCTGGTGATCGTCTCGACCCCCCATGTGGGTCTGGCGGCGCTCGCGATCATCATCGGCGTCTCACTGATCGTCAACGGCGCAAGCCTGACGGTGCTGGGCGTCATGCTCCACGGGGTCCCTCACGAAGAGGACACCCCGCCTCACACTCACGCAGCCGCGGTCTGACCGATACACGACGCCGCGGCGTCTATCGTTGAGGGCAACGGAGCGGCCGATTGGGCGCGGTGGACACGAAAGGGAGTGGGGAGATGAGGATCAGGATCGCAGCGCTGCTGCTTGTTGCTGTGGCGCTGCTCTCAGGCGTCGCCCTGGCCGCCACGGCCAGCGCCCGCACCGCCAAGCCGCCGAAGGTTCCGTGCAAGGGCGGTGCAGCTACGCACACGATCGCCCATAGCGCCAAGGCCAGGCTCTTCACCGATGAAAAGACCGGCTACTACTACGCCTGCCTCTACAAGAATGGCCACCCACGCAAGATCTCGACGATCGAGCACTGGGAATACCAGCTGATCCGCTTCCGCGAAAAATACATCGCGTTCGTCGCCTTCGCCGAGGCCAGCAACTACTACATCGGCGTGATGAACTTGAGCAACGGCCACATCCGCGAGTTTCAAGATGGGGAAGAGGTGACCCCGATCAAACCGCTGCCCAGCGGCTGCCCGACCGGCGTGCCCAACTGCAGCGTCGTGTGTCCCCAAGTCGATTCACTCGTGCTCAAGTACAACGGCTCGCTCGCCTGGATCGCCGTCAACTTCCCGGCGCCGAGCCCCACCACAGGCGTCTTCTGCGGCAACGAAATTCCGCCCGTCACCGAAGTGCGCCGCTATGACAGCCGCGGCCTGCAGGTGATCGCGCAGGGCGCGGGCATCGAACCGGCGTCGCTGCGCCTGAGCGGCGGGTCGACGCTGACGTGGGTGGATGAAGGGCGCAGCGTGACGGCGTCGTTGCTCTGATCAGTGTCGCGGTGCGGCAGCGTGACACGCGCGGCGCACCTCGGGCCGACAGTAGGATGGGACGATGGGAACGCGCGCAGGAGTTGCGCTTTACTTGCTCGCGATGGTGGCTGTCGTGGTCGGTGTGGACGTCTTGTTCTTCAGACACCACTTCTCGGAGCGCCTGATCGTGAACGTCGGGATTGTCATGGTGTTCGCGGCGTTCTATTTGAGGTTCCTGAAGGGAGCATTGTGAGAGAGGCGACGACCGGAATCGAACCGGTGTAGACGGCTTTGCGGGCCGTCGGCATCGCGCCGCCTTTAGCTCTCGTGGTTCATGGCTCGCTGCTCGTGAGTACGATTGATCGCATGAGCACAGCAACGCCAGAACTCCCAGGTGCAGAGTTGCTGCACGCCGGTCTGAGCGACCTGCATGCGGGCCGTGAGAGCGAGGCCGCATTGGTGGTGCAGATCGCCGCCCCGCGCCTGCGAACCCTCGGCTACAAGGTGCCCGAGCGTTCGTGCGTGCCGGGGAACGATGACCGCGAATCGCCCGAGCACCGCCTGTATGCGCTGCTCGCAGAGGAGCGAGGGGCGGGGGCTCACAGCCGCTACAACGCGCTGCTCTCAAGGATCGCCAGCTTTGCCAGGGCGGCCGCTCATACGCCCGCCCGTTGACAGCGAGCGGCTGCACGAGCTGGCGCGGCGGCTTGGGGCTCTGGCAAAGATCAAGACGATCGTCTACCTGACAGGCGGCGCGAGCGCGGTGCTGGAGGGTTGGCGAGCGTCGACCGTCGACGCCGATTTGCGCATAGAGCCAGACACCGACACGCTGCTGCGTGCGCTGCCCGGCCTGAAGGAGTCTCTCGGCATCAACATAGAGCTGGCCTCGCCGCCGGACTTCATCCCCGAGCTGCCGGGCTGGCGCGAGCGTAGCCTCCTGGTGATCGAGGAGGGCAACGTGCAGGTCCGCCACTTCGACTTCTACTCTCAGGCGCTCGCCAAGATCGAGCGTGGCTTCCAGCAGGACCTCGAAGACGTTGGCAACATGCTCGCCGACGGGCTCGTCAGAACGGAGAAGCTGCGTGACCTCTACGACCAGATCGAGCCTCAGCTCTACAGGTATCCCGCGATCGACCCGGCCGACTTCCGCCGCCGTCTTGATGCGGTTTAGCGACGATCTCTGGAGAGGCGACGACCGGAGTCGAACCGGTGTAGACGGCTTTGCAGTGCTCCCCGAAGTCCTGTTCTCCGCTTACCTAAGCGGTTTTCAGGGACCCCAGGTGCTCTCAGGAGACCTCAAAAAACGCTCGAATGGGGAGCCTTTGGGGAGCCTCTCGCGCGCTTGCCACCTCGCGCCGCGATCAGCAAGATCTACATTGACTATGACATCTACATAAGCTACAATCACTCCATCATGAGTACCGTTCTGGCTCCACCCACGATCTCGATCAAGGATGCGGCGGCGCGCTTGGGTGTGCATGAGAACACCGTGCGGGCGTGGTTCGACAGCGGCATCCTCAAGGGCTATATGAGCCCTACGGGCCGCAGGAAGGTGCTGCTGGACTCTGTCGAGCGTCGCGCGCGTGAGATGTTCGGTGTGCCCACCGACACGGTCGAGCTTGGCAAGTCCACGGCTCCGCCCGGGCAGCTCGACACGCTCGAGCGAGCGCAGAGTCGCCTGCCCTGACCTGAGAGCGCCGATGATGCCCGTCTGCCTCCGCGCCTAACCTTGGCGCCGTGAAGCTGGACGACCCACAGCACTACTACGCCGAGCGAGACGTGGCCCACACGGCTCAGGGCGACATCCATGCCGGCGTGCCGTTCGTGCACGCCACGATGTTCTCTCCCGAGTTCGAGGCTGTCGGGGCTCGTAAGCGCCCGGACGCCGCCGACCCCGACCAGGCGGTCGTCACATCCCATCACGGCCTGGGAGTCGTGCTGCACTACACCTGTGGCATCACGGCGCAGCCTCCCGGAACCAGGGGCTATGCCCACGAGTTCCGGCTCATCGCGCCGATTGTCTCGCTGAGGACGCTGAAGGCGTGGGGCATGAAGAACAACGAGCTGCGCAAGCTGCGGGACGGATACGCGCTGCAAGGCTTCATGTATCTGCCGCAGGTCGAGCCCGTGCTGCTCGACGATGGGGACGAAGGCCACGACGAGTACGGCGGTCATGCTGCGGCCCTGATCTACCGGCCGGCGACCGTCAGTCAGGCGCTCCTGGACTGTGCGCCGCGCATCGCGCGCCTGACCGCAGACGCTACGCGGATTCTCGATGCTGCCCTCATCCAGACCTACACCCCCAACAACTTCGACTGGCATGCGCTCGCCCAGCCCGACCTCAGTGACGGCTGGGTCGGTCCTCACTGACCTCTCACCCGCCGCTCGCCTCTATAAGGTCCTCGCGGGGTTGAGTCGCCGCTGACTACGCGCTGGACACGGACGTCAGCAAGCGGAACAACATGAACAACTTGTCATACGAGCCATCCTGCGTCGCTTGAGTCTTAATGCAACCCGCCTTTGTTTCACGCAAGTCAGAGAGCGAACCGCCGCTGCCGTCCGTCGGCGATGTCCTCTACCTCCACGACGGCACAACGGGCTTCTCGCACAAGGAAGTGATGCGGTGGTGCATCGTTACCGCGCTTGTCGGCCCGAGCGTCCGTGTCGCGGGCCGCTCGAGCACACGTGAGGACGGCGTCCTGATCCCGCAGACAGCCATGGCTGAGTTCGACCGCGACGGCTGGGTGCCGCGGCCGGCCGTACGGATTGCGCTCGCCGATGCGCGGACGGCACGCAACATCGGACCTCTACCTAGCCATTACCTTGAGCAGGTGCTCTTCTACCTGAACGAGGACATGCCATGACCGACGCCCGGTTGCGCCAGCTACGCTGCGACGTCAGACGCGGAGAGCTCCCCGAGGACCTCCTCGGCGAGATGCGCGCGATCGTCGAGCGTGTCGTTCGTCTACGACTGCTTCCGCCGAGCTTCTCACCGTACGGTCACTGGGACGAGGAGGCCGCCAGCGAGATCTTCAACGCCTGGTACACCGAGCGGCTTCTCGGTCGCCGTCACCTCCAGGCGTTGCTGGACCGGTCGGGCACGGTCGGTGCTTTCCACCGGCTTTGCGAGCGCTCGCTGCGCCAGCATCTGCTCAACAGCCAGGACCGCAGCCAGGCACGCAACCTCTTTCGGCGCCTGAGTGCCCTGCTCGAAGACGACGACGCGTTCCTCCTAAGCAGGGACGCAGCGCGCCCGCAGGACCGCTGGTACTTCCTCGCCACAGGCGTCGAGGTTCCGCCGGAGTACTCCGGCGAAGACAGTCTGCTAATCGCGCACGGCTGGGCGGTCGGCGACCTGGCGATCATCCACTATCGCGCAGCCGCCCGGAAGCTCTCGCCGGTCCTCGACACGGATGAGCTGAAGCGCTTCACTATCGGTCTGCTCACGCGGGTTGGCTCCACGCTCACGCCGACTCTGATCATGCGTGTCCTCTCGGCCCGCCTGGACCTCGGGGACGTCCGCATCGAACACCTGGATGGGTCCGGATCCGCCGTTGAGCTCTCGGATCCGCTTGCCCCCGCCGACGAACAGCTCGCCCTGCGTGAGACCGCGCTGGCCGTGCTGGGCGAACTGAGCGCTCGCCAGGCGCTGATACTCAAGGGGACCGCGGAGGAGCAGACCGTTGCCCAGATTGCCTCGGCAGCCGACTGCGCCGCCGGTACCATCGTCAACGAGCAGCGCCGTATCGGCGAGCTCGTGGCCCACGTGAGCGAAAACGACATGGAACGTGACCAGTTGCTGAACATTCTCGCCGATCTCCTGTACTCCACTATCGATGAGTGACCCCTCATGCCCGGCGCTCGTCGACCTGTTCGCCGACCCACCCGGGCCCGCAGCTGGCAAGCACGCAAGTTCTTGCCCACGGTGCCGCGCTTTGCTCGCCAACATCAAGGCTCGACTCGAGCCTGGGGCGTCTTCGCAGAGTGAGCCAGGAGTAGCCCCGGCGCAGGCATCTCCAGGCTCTGTCGTGCTGATCCACGATGTCTCTTGCGAGGAACTCTTGCCGGTGGTCGTGCTCGGCGAGGGAGAAGACGGTCTCACGGTCGTCCCGGTCAGCCCCGAGATTGATCAAGCGACCGAATGGGATCTATATCTCTCGGACGAGCTGCTCGGATATCCTGCCGTCGCACAGGTCTGGAACCAGGGCATGGTCCTCCCCGAGCAGGCGAGTGAACACGTCGCAGGCGTTCCCGCGTCGGCGTTGGAGGCGTTGAAGAGCTTGATGAGAGCAGCCAACGCGAGCGCGGAGGTGCCCGCTGGACTGACGGTCGGACCCCCGGTGTTCGACGACCAAGATCCACGGCTGCTGCATCAGGACGCTGAGTCCCGACGCGCTCTTTCCTTCTGGGAGCCGACGCTCGCGCTCGCGGGTGCGCTGACACTCGGTCAGCTCGTGCGTCACCGCCGCGACGAGCTCGAAATCCCCGCTGCAGACATCGAACGGCTCGCCGGGACGGACGGCTGGCTCGCGGACCTCGAAGCGGATACGCTCGCGCTCCCGGAAGCACTACCAGCGGGTGTGCTCGCCGCGACGATGCGCGCGCTCAAGCTCGCTGCGTCCGGCCGGCTGGCTCGCCTCGCGCGGTGGACGATCGAAGGGCGCTCCGCCGGGACCGCTGGAGCGCTCGCGCGAAAAGGGATGAGCGGGCACGCCCCGCACGGCGAGGACGTCGACTCCTACATACGGGAGTTCATGCGAGAGCTCGAAGGAGACGGCGAATGAGCAGCTGGATGCTTCACATCTCAGACCCGCATCTGGGCGACGTGCCCGGCAAGCTCGACGACGACAAGGAGATCATCAAGGACCAGCCAGACCTGGAGACAAGCCAGGGAGTCTTTCTCAGGACACTCGCCACGATGGCCGAGTTCGCCGTCACACACGGCAAGCCTCAGTACGTGCTCGTCAGCGGCGATCTCACCTACCGCAACCGCGAGTCCGGGTTCCAGGAGTTCCGGAAGCTGCTTGAGAGCAACCCTAAGATCCTCCCGGAGGAACGTTCAAGGATCGTTGTCGTCCCCGGCAACCATGACGTCGCATGGGACGCCAGGCCCGCGTCGAAAGATCGCTACGCACGGTTCCTGGAGGTCACGCGCGAGCTCGGCTGCACGACACCGCTGCTCGACGGGATCGACTTCGACGAGGGAACGGCCGCGTTGAAGGGCCATACGGCCAAACACTCGCACGTCCTCGCGACCGACGAGGTGATCGTGATCCCGCTGAACAGCAGCAACTTCTGCGGCGTGCCGGTCACGCCGCGCGGCGCGTGGACCGAGGAGGACTGGCGGCGCGAACTGAAAAAACATGGGCTCGGCGCGGACCCGGACCTGCGCGACCAGCTGAAGAAACTGCACCAGGAGGACATCGCACGGATTTCCAAACCACAAATCCAGGCGCTCGCCGCTCGTTTCGCGAAGCTCGGCCTCGACACCAGCCCGCAAGGCGATGACCGGCTGAGGATCGCCGTTCTGCATCACCAGCTGCTGCCGCTCTCCACCCGTGAGGAGCGCAAGGCTTTCGAGTCGCTGGTAAGCCTGCAAATGCTGCGCCAAATGCTGCGCGACTACGGGGTCCGGCTGGTCCTGCACGGCCACAAGCACGAGAGCGCGCTCTACTGGCATTCCGTCGGCGACGATGGGGAAGACCTCTCCAGGCCGCCTCACCGGATGCTCGTCGTCTCCTCCCCGGGACGGTTCGAGGCAAAGGCCCCGACGATGCGAGCGATCATGCTCGAGGGCTCACCGCTCGCGCGCAATGCACGGATCTTCACGGTCGGCGGAGCGACACCGTCGCGCAAGCACCCCGATGTTCTGCGCGAGCAGACGGTCGGCATTTGGCAGGCCGAGATGGAAGGCGAGCAGCGCCCGCCGACGGTGATCGCCGCGGAGAACACGCACTCCGGCTACGCGCGGCTACGATCGCTGTTCGCGCTCGAAGGCGAAAAGACACGGCCGCACGTCGTGTGCGAAATCGAAGACCCTTCCGACGCGGCCGTGCTGCCCCCGGACTACCCGGAGGTACCGGCACCGGATCGCGACCAGTGGCTCGCGGAGCTCGTCGCATGGTGGCAGCTGGACCGCTCGGAGCTGCTGCGCAAGGCCCTCGCACCGTTCACTACGAGCGGGTCTTGGTGGACCGGGCGCGACTCGCTGGGCACGGAGAGGCGTCGGGGCGCCAGCGCACCGATCTCGAGCTACTTGGACTGCTCCAGCACTTTGGGGCGGCTACGCGTCTAGTCGATTTCAGCTACAACGCCTTCATCGCTCTGTGGTTTGCTTGCCGCCATGAGCCAACGAAGTTCGGGGTTTTGATCAGGCTCGACCTCAGTTATGCGAGTGAGATCCGCTCGAGCGAGGATTTGAACAAGAGCGTCACCGCCTTGCACAGTACGGAAGGGCTGAGCTATTGGGAGCCGTCGGCTCTCTCGCCTCGCATGTCAGTCCAATCGGCCTTGTTCGTATGGTCGAAAGTACAAGCCCGAGCGACGGGATCGCTTGGCTATGGTCCCGATGATGGAGTCCCAGATCCAGACACATCGAACCCCTCCATCATCAGTCCCGGCATCGCTGCGTTCGCTGTATCTCCCGCTCTCAAGGCGATCATGGGAGACATTTGGGATCCGGTTTTCGGCTACGACGAGCAGAGGCTGTTCCCAGATCTCGAAGGGTTCGCCCAATTCCACGCAGCGATCCGCCCAATCCCTCTCGGCTTCTTTGGGACTTCGTAGATACACGGGGCCTCGCTCGCAGCATCACAGCCCGTCCCGGCGACCGTCGCATCATTGACACCGATTACAGCGCCGGGTCCGATGTGCTTCCTACGGAAGTGAAGATCCGGCGAACCGGCGAGCGAGCGCCAATCGATGCTGGCGGAAGCTGAAGATCAGAGGACCGTCTGAGGAGCGCTTTCTGAGGCATCGAAACCAGTCGCGCCAGCGTAGGTTGCTGTGATCGACCAGGGTTCTTCCCCGCTGATACTCGCTATGAGCGAGCCGTGGGGGATGAATACTGACGTTGCGTGGGTAGTTGACACGCTTTCCTTCTGTGCTTGCAATTCAAACGCGCTCACGCCGCTGACCGTCCACTCTTTGCCGGGTTCTCCGGGGTTCGTGAAGACGAAGACAATGGGTGCCGAGGGAAGCGGCGTCCCGCCAGCTTTCACAGTTGCCGAGACAGCGTACAAGCAGGAATTGACCGTGCCGATACCACCTCCGATGCTTTCCAGTTTGCAGTCTTCGGGAGGGCTCACGGTCAACGTGGTCGTGGTCGTCACGGGTCCCACAGGTTTTTCGACAGGCGGGGTTTCCTTGACGACAGGCGGGGTTTCCTTGACGACAGGCGGGGTTTCTTTGACGACAGGAGGCACGACTACCGGCGCTGGCGTAGTAGGCGTGGTGACGGGTGTCGTACTCGGAGCGGTAGTCGGCGTAGGAGCCACAGCGGTTGGGACTCTCGGGGCGACGAAGACGCAGAAGATCTGGTGGACCTTCACGGTCCTGCCACCCTCGTGCTTCTTGACAGTCTCTGCCTTCTTGACGTAGTGCGATTTGCAGTGTTCATGCGAAGGGCGCTTGAGCAGATATTGCTTGGCCGCGAGCGCAGTCCCTCCGAGCACGAAGAACAGAGCCAAGGAAGCTGTGATCAGGAGAAGACGGCGTATGGGCATGTGGTCTCTCATTCCGGGTTAGTACGGGACCGTGGCGCCAAGCAATAGGGGCCGGACGTCTTGTCTAGGCGCCCGGCCCTGCAGAGGATGCCCGGATCGTCGTGGAACTTTGACGGCGATCCCACCGCGATTGTGATGGTTAGACGGTAGCGAGTGTGGCGGCGGCCGGCTCGGTCGTTGTGGCTGGTTCTGGGGTGGTTGGGCTGGTGAGGGTCTGCTGGTGTGTTTCGATTGCTTGCACGAGCTTGGCGAGATCGCTGCAGCCGACGATCCGTCGGAACTGCTGCTCGGCTTGGAGCATCCCGGCGGCGGTCCAGCGCTTGCGCATGTCGCCGTCCTGCCAGCGCTTGACGTTGCGCTGGGTGCGCCGCACGATCTCGATCATGCTCTCGATCGGGTTGGTCGAGGAGAGCGTCTTGGCGAGATGACCCTCGACTCCGAGCCGTGTCAGCGTAAGCGTCTCGCTCATGCCCTCCCGCAGCGAGGCCGCGGCGTCGGGCCAGGTGCGCTCCAGCTCGCCGGCGAGTCGCTGCAGCTGCTGCTCGGCCTGCTTGGCGTCGGTGAGCGCCCATGCGCCGCGGATCCGGGCCAGCACCTTCGGCCGGTCTGCTTCGGGCAGCAGGTCTGTCACGTTGCGCTCCTTATGCCTGTGGCAGCGGTGAACGAGCGCGTGCTGCCCGAAGACATCCTTGATCGCCTTGCGCAGCGCCTTGCCGCCGTCCAGGACGAACAGGATCGCCTGCGCGGGGTCCAGGCCGCGGTCGACGAGGTCGGAGAGCAGCGTCGTGGCCAGTGTCGCGTTCTCAGTGCTGCCCTCCCACAGCCCGAGCGGGATCTTCACGCCCTCAGTGCTGATCCCGAGCGCGACGACATGCGTGCGGCCGGCGATCTCCAGCCCGTCGAGCATCATCACCGCGAGCCGCACGTCATCCAGCCGGCGGCTCATTAGCTCTCCCAAGGCGGTGCGGGTCTTCTCGATGAACAGCTCCGAGATCGTGCTCTTACTCGTCGAAGCAGCCTGCTGCTCGACCTGCTGCCCGACAGGCTCTCCAACCACGGCGCACTTGCGGGTCGAGACGCCGGCGAGCATCCGGTCCATCACCGCCCTGGTCAGCGGGTCGCGGTCGGCGAAATACTCGTAGCTCGCGACCGGCAGCTCCTGGGCGTCATCCGCACTGCGGATCCGCGGCCGGCTGACCCGCACCCGGCGACCGCCGAGCGTCATCGACCCACGCTCGTGACCATGCCGCTTAGCAACACGATCCGGATTGTGCTTGCCCCGCGTGCCGACGATCTCGCTCACCTCGGCCTCCATCAGCTCGTGCACGACCGAGAGCCCGAGACCGACGCTGAGCGCCAGCAGCCCGTCCCTCGCTGCTCCAACGAGCTCGCCGAGCGCCTCCTGAATCTCCCCCGGCAGCGCCATCTCTGACGCCTCCCCGCACGAGACGACCTGCGCTCCAGATACCTTCTTCATGGCGGTTCCTCCTGTCCTATCGGACTTGGTTAGCGCCCCGAACGCTCCCAACAAGAGCGGACAGGACGGGCGGAACCGCCAACCAAACTTCTACGAGCTTCCGGGCAACCTCGCCCTGCACGGGAGCGATGCCAGTCCGTATGTGTAGGCCATCGACGCGCTGATCATACCCGAAACATGTTTCGTGGTCAGGAGGGTGCTGTACGCCGAGTCTTCCGGAGTGCGCCAAAGCCCAACACCACAACGCGCCCTTGGGCGAGCCATCGGACTACGACGCCTCGAGGTCGGACTCAAGCCTGAACAAGTCGCCGACCGCGCGCGGCTTTCCCAGCGGACACTCGAAGGCATCGAAGCAGGAACGGCAAATCCATCATGGGATACCGCCGATCGCATCGCACGAGCACTCGACTGGTCAATAGGCGAGCTCGCACAGCGAGCCACAGAGCTCGAGACCAAAGACCGACAACCCACCAACCGGCCGCTACGCCAACGCGACTGAGACAGTGGCCTCGCGTTCAGCGTCGCGGCGTCCCGCGAGCAGAAGCTCAAAGCGCGGTGAGGAACGAAAAAGACGCGGTTCCGAGCCACTTGAGGAACCCGCCCCGGATTGCCTTGCGGCGCTCTGGTTTGGGTGGCGCGGCCTCACACCTCGGTGGCCTCGCTCTTTGCGGCTCGGTTCCGCGTCAGGCGCGAAGATAGGTTCGGTCGGGGCGATTTCAAGCCCCTGGCCACAGGGTTACTGCACGTTGCGGAGAAAAACGAGCTCCACAGCTCGGCCCCGAGGCCCTGCGAGGAGCCTCTGAGGGTCGAGAAATCGGTGGGGGGCAAGACGCCAACCCATTCGACAGATAGGAGCGATGACCAGGACGACTGAGCGCGAAGCCCCTGGGGGGCGGTTGACAGATGTAGCCAGGCTGCTCACGGCAGACGAGGTTGCCTCTCGGCTCGGCGTCCAGCCGTCGTGGGTCAACAAGGCTGCGCGGGCGGATCGCATACCGCACGTTTGCGTTGGCCGCTATCGGCGCTTTCGCTGGCTGGATATCGAAGCGTGGCTTGAGAATCAGCGGCGCGGCTCATGACCGCGCCGACGGCTCCCATAAGATGCCGCGTACAGATAGGGAGTGTCCCCGGGGCGCTAACCCCGAGGACACTCTGGAACGACGGCCGAGCGGCGCGCAAACGCCCTCGACCCCGGCATCAGGAAAAGAGGTCCCGATGCAAGCTCATAAGCACGCACAGGTCAGCGTCGCCCTGTCGGCGACGTACAAGGGCAAGCCGCGATCGACCCCCGTCTGGGTCATGCGCTATCGCCTTCCGTCGGGGAAGGATTCCAAGGAGGTGCTCGGTCTCGCGTGGACGAAGAAGGGGCGTCCTCCGCATGGACACCTGACGGAAGGCGACGCCCTGTTGAAGGCACAGGCGTTCGCCGCGGAACACTCCACGGACACGCCTGATGCTCGACGTTCGTTTCGAGCGGCGCTGGATGCGTTCGTTCGCTACTGCACCCAGGAGAAGGGGCTGCGCGGCTCCACGATGCATGAGTACAAGAAGATCGGCGAGCGCTTGGCGGCGCGTCCGTGGCGGGGCGAGCTGACGTGGGCCGACCGGCTGCTTGACACGTTCACCGACGACGACCTGCTGGCTGTCCGCCAGGAGCTCGCGAAGGCCAAACGCAGCGCAGACACTGTGAACCACTACCGGCGCGTCGTACGCGGCATCTTCGGGACGCACCGGAGCAGCCCGGCGCTCGCGTGGGCCTGGATGGGCCAGAAGGTCGAGAGCGAGGGCAAGCTGCAGTTCTACACGCCCGAGCAGGTTCGCAAGCTCGTCGCCGAGGCGTACTCCGACACCGATGAGGCGATCTACACCGTCGCGACCGAGGCCGGCCCCAGGTTGAGCGAGATCCGTGGTCTGAAGGTTGGCAACGTCGACTTCAAGGTCGGCGTGCTGCGCTTCGAGGACGGCTTCACGACGAGCGGCGGGCACGCGGGCAACAAGGGCCGGCGAGTGCGGTCGGTCCCGATGACGGCCAACGTCCGTTCGGTGCTCGCCTCGTTCTGCGAGGGGAAGACCGGGAACATGCTGGTCTTCGAGCACGACGCCAAACCCGGTGAGCCGATCTGCGGCATGTCTCTCTACCGCCGGTTTTTGAGCGCCGCGGAACGGGCCGGTCTGCCCAGGCTGCGTTTGCACGACCTGCGACATACGTTCGGCACGCAGGCGATCCGCGCCTTCAAGATCCACGAGGTCCAGCGGATGATGGGCCACCGCCACATCACCACCACCGAACGCTACCTGCACTACGCCCCCGATCCCGACGCGGCGGCGAAGCTGACCGCGCTTTGGGGAGGCGCGGATAGCGACGAGGAGACCAACGTGGTCCCGCTGCGTCGGGCCGCCTGACAGCTCCAAGTAGGCAGGAAAGAGGGGCGAGCCGCGCGGCTTCGCCCCTCTTTTTGTGCGGTTCCCGCTCCGATTAAGGGGAGCCTATGGGGAGCCTTGGCCTCCTCGGGCGTCCTCGGCTCAGGCGCCTCGGATCCAAAACCCGACGGTTTGGAGGCTGTTCTCACAGAGGCGACGACCGGAATCGAACCGGTGTAGACGGCTTTGCAGGCCGCTGCGTAGCCACTCCGCCACGTCGCCCTGATGCGTCCTCAAGCCTAGCGGTCGGCGTTGGCTTGCGAAGGCGCGAGCGAGCTTAGGCAAGCCTTCGACCCCGCCTAGCGGGCGTTTGGTCGCCGGTTAGCGAATCTTTCGGGAGTGCTTAGCGCCTGTGCAGCGAGCGTGCGCATGATCGTCTGGTTCCCACAAACGGCGAGGTGATCGCATGAAAGCTCCAGTCCTACCAGTCATCGTCGCGGCGCTGCTCGGCTCGGGCGTGGCTGCGGGCGCGACCGTCCTTGCTGTCGGCGGCAGCGGCAATGGCACCGTCAAGACCTCCGGCCAGGTCGCGGCACTGTCCTCGGGCAACACCGGTGCGACGCGGGATGTCTCCACGAACTCTTCGAGCACGTTGACCGCGACCCAGGTCTACCAGCACGCCTCCTCCGGGGTCGTCCAGATCCGGGCGGTCACGGCCAGCGGCGAAGACCTCGGCACCGGAATAGTGCTCAACAACGAAGGTCTGATCCTGACCAACAACCATGTTGTGGCCGGCGAGCGCCGGCTGGTCGTGAGCCCCGGCAAGGACACGAGCGTCACACGTACCGCGACGCTCGTGGGCCAGGAAGCCAACGAGGATCTCGCCCTGATCAAGGTCGATCCATCTGGGCTCGGGCTCAAACCGCTGAAACTCGTGAGCTCCAGCTCGACGCAGATCGGCGACACCGTCTACGCGCTCGGCAACCCCTACGGCCTCGACGAGACCCTGACCAAGGGCATCGTCTCAGCGCTTGGACGCGAAATCCAGGCGCCCGATGGCGCGAAGATCACCGGCGCGATCCAGACCGACGCGGCACTGAACCCCGGCAACTCGGGCGGCCCGCTGCTCAACCAGGAAGGAAACGTGATCGGCGTCAACTCGCAGATCGCGAGCGACCAGGCAAGCGTCTCCGGCTCTCAGCCGGGCAGTACGGGCGTTGGTTTTGCGATCTCCTCCAACACCGTGATGGAAGCGGTCAAGAAGATCGAGGCCGGCGAAGGCGTGGGCGGCGAAAGCACCCAGACGCGCCAGCAGGAAGCCTCGGTTGAAAGCGGCTCGGGAGGTTCTGAACTTGAAGGGTATGGCGCCGAAGAAGGCGCCAGCACAGGCGGCCAGGGCGGACCCGAAGGGCAGGAAGCGATCGTGCCCTGATCGGGGACAGACCGAGGCCGGGCGGATGATGGCGACCCATCCGCCCGGCTTCGCCGGCCGATGGGAGCGCGGCGTGGACGGCGCCTGGCGTTTCGGGCGGACAGGCTGACGTCGAGCTTGCTGAAGCAGACCGAGGCTACGTCGGCACTGGTAGGCTTAAAGTCGATCCCAGGGCGATTAGCTCAGCTGGGAGAGCGCCGCCTCGACAAGGCGGAGGTCACTGGTTCGAGCCCAGTATCGCCCATGATCCGAAACCCCTGGTTATCCGGGGGTTTTGTGTTTCCGGGGTGGCGTCGGTGGCGAGGGTGGATGGTCGTGGGTACCAGCTGTGGGTACCAAATAGCGCCCGGAACGGCGGGGCGTCGTTCCGTCCCGGCGTAGTGGGACCATCGACCGATGCCCGTGTTCCCGATCAACGTTGTCGCTTCATACGAGCCGACAGAGTCGATGTCGCCTCCCGAGTATCCGCTGATGGATGCTGGTCCGGCGTTGAAGGTGCCCGATTCAACGCGGGACGCCCTACAGGCGTGGGCGGAAGGAGTTGGGAAAGAAGGCCAAGTTGGCCTCCGTCCGACAGACTTCGCCTGGGAGGAGGACGGATCGTTTCTACCCGCCCGTTTGACGGTCACGATCACGTGCGAAGTCGATGCGCCGACGGAGTGGGATGCGCGTACCGACGCCTTGTCGTGGTTCCGTGCGGAATGCGAGGCGTCAGCGCTCCCGGCCGCTGAGTCGGTAGTGGCGAACGCCGAGTAGCCGGCGCCCGATCGGCTAAGGCTCAGTGGGGCCGCCTACCCAGTTCAACCCGATGTGGATGCCTTTCTCGGCAGCTTGCGCGACCATCTCGGTTGCACCAACGGCGGTGCCTTGCATGAACGCGCGTGCAAGCGCATGGCCTACAGCGTCGATGTCGGCCGGATCGTCAACGCCCAAGGTGTCAACGAGGTCTTGGACGACCGGCGGTAGTACCTCGGCCGCCTTCGACGTGAAGGTGAATCTAAGATCGTCCGCGCTCGCCATGTACCCGCATCATGCCGGTGGCCGAGGATGGCTTACGTCGTGACTTGGATGCGGCCCTGCCGGACGAGCTCGTCGAAGTCCGAGCGCGTGAAACCCGTGGCGTCGCGCGGCCAGTCGGAAATGTAGAAGCCCGACTCCTGGCGTAGCGATTCGCGTATCGACTTCTGCGCCGGCCGCTCAACCCGGCGCAACGTGCCGAGCGCCGTGCGGATCGCAGCGCTCTCGGCTTCTGTGAATGTGTCCTTGCCCTTCATCACCTTGGGACCATCGTAGTCGGGGTGGGGCGGATCAACTGCCCTCGCCAACGATCCAGGGCCGGACCGTGATCGGCTCATCGCGTGCCGGCCACACCTGCTCGAATCCGACAAGCGACTCGGGCGTGATCGGCGCTACCTGCCCGCCGAGGTAGACGCACAGGTTGCCGAGAAGGATTTGGTAGCCGGGTATCCGGTGCTGGCTTTCTTTGCCGTTGACGATCAACCGCACCGTCCCGTTCACGGGTCGGACCCCGAACAGTCGAAGTCCGAACTTCTCGTCCATGCCGGGAAGCTCGAACGGTGCCGGCGCCCCAGCCGATCCGGCGTACATGATGCAGCCCGGCCCGGCCTGCTTCGACTCCATGAAGCCCTCCTGCAGCGACGCAAGCTCGCCATCGGCCCCGTGCTGCGCGGCGTCGAAGATCAGGGCGCATTTGTATATCCACGCGGCGAACGCAGTCTGTCCGGCGGCGTCGAGCGTGACCTCGCTGGCGCCCTGGATCAACGGCTTCAACACCCGCGCGGCGTCGTTGTCGATCAACGACAGCCAGCCGTTGTTGCACGGCTTGCACGTCACCCCGGCCGTCTGGATCGGCTCCTCGGCCTCGACCTTCAGTTGGTCGGGCGCCGTGAACGTGCCGGCAAAGTTCTGTCCTGTTTTGCGGCTGCGGGCGAACGCGCGAAACGCCCACTCGGCGATGATGTGTTCCTCGCTGACGCCCTCGGCGCCGCAGAAGATGCATCGTTTGAGAGTGATCGCGCTGGACATTCAGCGAGCGTAGCCGCTACGTCCCGCCGTCCTGTTCACGTGCGTGCCGTTCTTCGACCCGTCGCTGGCTCAGTTCGGCTTCCCGCCGTGGGCGCATCCTCTCCGCGAACGTCCTGGGAGCGGAGGTTGTTCGCGGGATGCGGACGGACGACGAAGGTGTGAGCACCCGGAGCCGTCCCGCCGGTCGCTTGGGCGGCCGGCGCAGGACATCCCATGCGATCACGACCACGCCCACGGCCGCCGCGCCCAACAGCACGGCCAACGCGATCGTGTGGTCATGGAGCAGTCCGGCAGCGCCAACCAGGCACGCCACCACGACCGTCCCAGCCCAGTCCTTTCTACGCATGGATCAAGCGTAGGTCCGAGCGCGGCGGTCAGGAGGCCGGTTCTTCCGGGCTTATCGATGCCGCGCACTCGATGAGCTTGTAGCCCTTGTCCGGGATCGGTTTCGTTTTCTTGTACGTGAGCTTGGGGATTTCCCGTCGCAGCCAGTCGGCCTCGAAGGTCAGATCGGGCAACCCGCTCGGCGGCAGGTCGCGTATCCGTAGTCGAATCGTGATCGTGCCTTCCATCCTGTCTGCCATGTCGCCTCCCGTGGTGGGTTTGGGTGTGCTGGCTCGGCGCCGCCCACCGCGCGATCGTGGCAGCCAGTTCGGATCGAGCCCACATTCCGCTGCCACCTGAGTAACTGGAACTGCCTGGCCGACGGAGACTCAATGTAGATCGCCGTCCTGCCACTGAGGTTGTCCAGGTGGCAGCGGCATAGGGGTTTCCGTTGCGATCGTGACGACAGCGTCAAGCGCCTCGCCGGCGATCAGCAATGCCATGAACGCTGCGCTCAGGAGTTTGTCGATGCTTTCGCCATCGAAGGGCGGGCGCAGGACATGCGTCGGCATACCATCGGGGCCAAGGTCGGTCCCGGCCTGGAACGCGCTCCAACTCGGGTGCGTCGCTCCGCTCAGCGGTCCGTACATCATTTCGATGACTGCGGCCGGGTTGTCCTCGTCGGGGAACATGGCTGCCATCCATCGCTCGGCGGCGCGGTTCAATGACCCCGGTGGAATCGGGCGGATCGAACCGTAGCCTTCCGCGTGGTTCGTGCCAAGGCCGAGGCGCCACAACAGCCGGTGCACGTCGTTGACCCTCGCCTTGCGTAGACGAGGGACGACTTCCTGTGCCATGTAGCAAGTCACGCAGGATGTCTCGTGGAGTGCTCGGACCACGGTGGGAGCGGCTGACACGTTGTCTTCGTTGGCGAGTGTGACGAAGCCCTCGGTCAACCGGACGATGCGTCGAGCGACCTGTGTCGCTTTCAGCGTGATGAGCACCCGCGCCGTTTGGCCGCCTTGTTCGGAGGCTTCGATTACGGCTTGTTCGTTCTGCTCGCTGTAGTCGTTGAACCGCTCGATCCACTTGGCGAGGTTTTCCTCGATCGTGTCCATCATCGCGGAGTGCTCCGGGGTCGTGAGCAACGCGCGGAGGGCAGGACCAAAGCGCGCGTCGGTCATGGAGCGGTGCTTACCGCGGCCCGGTCGATCCAGCGGGCGAACAGCGACCACGCCGCCAACTGCTCCAACGCTTCCTGCTCCGTGATGTCGTGCTGGTCGTCGGGTAGATGGCCGAGCGGGTTGCGAATGGCTTTGAAGCAACCGACGCCGAAGCTCAACACGCCGGCCGTCACCGATGCGCGGGTCTGCTCGCCGTCGATATCGGGGAAACGCAAACGGGGCGACCCGTCTACGGGCGCTTTCTCGGAAAACGACTCCGTGACGAGTTTGACCTCCGACACGTCGCTGCGCTCGACCTTGGATTCGAGCAGCTTGTTGACAGCCTTCGACGCCGCCAACACGGCGTCGTGTAGATGACCGGCTTTCCACTGAGGCTCAGCGGCTGCCCACACCATCGGGTGCATCTCGTTGAGCTTGGGTGTCGGCGTTGACGCATCCCGACTCTTGCGCACCGGCTCGCCGATGACGAGACAGCCTTCCTTTACGAACCAACCTTGTCGCGCGAACAGCGCCTCGGTCCGCTCGCGCTCCTCGTCGGATGGGCCAACGTAGAGCCGGTCATCCAGCCACGCTCCAACGAACTGTCGAAGCTCGCGGCGATGGCCCGACGTGCCCTGCGACAAGGTGAGGAAATAGACCAAGAGCCGGTCTGCGAACGAGCCGTCGTGTTCTGGGAACTCATGCTCTCCCGAAATCCCGCCTTCGACGATCAGCTGGGCGATCTGGAACTGATCCAACTGGCGGGTGATGCTTTTGGCAACGTATTCGAGTGTCAGGCTGGCGATCATCCTGCCGTCGTCCTCGTCAGGGTCAGGCAGCGGCACTTGGATCACGCGCCCGCGAGCTTGGTTGTGGCCGTCGTAGGTCAGGGTGAAGTCACGGATGTTTTGCAGGTAGTCGTTTGGGTTGTCCGGCGTGATCGGTTGCAGCCGGCCGATCGAACTCATCTCCATCCACGCCAACAAACCGGCGTGACGCAGCACCAGCAACTCGCGGACGAACGACTCTTGGTCGGCTGGCGTCGTGGCGTCTTGGTCGCGCTCAGCGGCAGCGGCCATCAGGTCGCGACCGTTGAAAATGCCGGAGCGTTTGTCTTGCGCGGCTTCGTCAACGATGCGCAGAATCTCGATGTCGTTCCAACTGACGGTCATGCCGGGGCAGCCTACTGCGCCCCTAAGCCTTTGGAATCGTCGCGGGACGCATGGCGTCGTTGGATGTGAGTCCCTACGATGAGAACCACTAGCCAGCGCTGTCAGAGCGCCACACGCTGCGCTTCGGTGCGTGTCGGGCGACTCCGTGCTTAAGTCGCTTGGCGTTCCTCCGCTTCGATCAGCTTGCCAAGCTGGGGGATCGTTATACCGAAGGCGTCGATGATGGCGCGGACGGTGCTCCATGCTGCGCTTGAGTGCCCCTGCTCGATTCGACCGAGCGAGCTAATCGAGACGCCGGACTTGAACGCGAGCCCTTCGAGCGTCATTCCGTGGTCTTCTCGTAGCTGTTTGAGCACGCGGGCGAGGGTCGGATCGGGGAGTGGTGCTCGCGCCATCGCCTGAAACCATCGCATTAGCCGTCGCACCAAGTCTATAGCGAAAACGCTTAAGCGTTGACGCTTGCGCGCTTTAGGCGTAGTATGCACGCTCACATACAAGTGCCCCCGCGCCGTTGAGACCGGCCGGGGGCGTGGCACCGAAGACCAAGGCTTCGGCACGAGGGCCACGATACCCATACGGGTCTGCGTGGCGCTTCGCCGAAGACGGCGGTCGTGGTGCCTCCGACCAAGGAGGACATTGAAGATGACGGCCACTGTGTTGATCCCCGCCGCTGGGGTTGTTGATGGGCGTGAAGCGTTGTTGTGTCTGCTGCACGAGCCGGTCGAAGCGATCGACCATGTGCTCACGCTCCCTGAGCGCGAGCTGCACCCGGAGTGGTTCGAGGATGGGCGCCGACAGTTCGAGCAGGTCTGCCAGCTGCTCGACCTGATCGGTTGGGACGTGAGCGCGCCCACGGCCGATGTCCAGGTCCCAGGTGAGCACGCACGGACGCTGCGTGAGGCGATCGAGGGGTATCTGCCGCTGGTCGAGCAATGGCTCCCGGAAGCCAAGGCGCTGCGCACGCGCCGCGAACACCGCGACAGCGTGCAGGCGATGTGCTCGCTCCTGGCCGCGCTGCGCCAGGTCACGCCAGCCGACGAGCAGGAGGCTTCGTGATGGCCCGTGTCAGCGATGCCGTGGAGCTTGGGCGGCTGGCGCGTCGGCGTCGACGCGAACAACGCGAGACGCAGCAGAACCTCGCCGATGTCTGTCGCGTAGGCCGCGGTTCGGTCGCCAAGCTGGAGCGCGGCGAGGCAAACATCCAGCTAGGGATCGCGCTCCGCCTGGTGGCGGCGTTGGGGCTGAACGTGGAGGTCGTCCCGCGCGGCACCAGCGTCGCGATGACTGCGGCGGAGGTAGCGGAGATGGTCGAGCACGACCGGGCGTTGACCGCGCTCGGTCAGAGAGTCCGCCGACTGCGCGAGAACCGGAACATGAGCGAGCAGGAGCTTGCTGGCGCGGCTGGGCTGAAAGTGCGGCGCCTTGACTCGATCGAAGCCGGACGATTCGATCTGCGCTACGACGAACTAATGGCGCTGGCTGACGCGCTCGGCGTCAAGTCCACCGAGCTTGTGGGCTGCGACCAAGACGAGACAGAGCGGAGCTGAGCAAACACCGCCGGTTAGCCGCGCTGCCCACGGGTAGCGCGGCCTCCGGGCTCTCACTCACCGCCCGCCGGTAGGTGGCGGGATGCCGAGCTGCTTGCAAATCTTGCGGGCCAGTGGCCACGCAATCTCGCGGTGACGCGGGATAGCCGTGGAGCGCTCGGGATCAAAGCCCCAATAGCTGTGCCTGCCGCCCTCGCGCAGTGGCCGGGCGCCGTGTTCGCGCAGGTGGTGCTCCAGATTGCGGCGCTTCACGCCGCGATCGTCAGCTCAAGTGGCTCGCTGTCCGACGCCGGCTCGTTGAGGGCGTGCTCGCCAAAGCGCAGCTCCAAGATGCCGTGCAGGGCGTCGATCACGTTCTCGCGCGCCTCTTGGCGGGTGTGGCCCTGGCTGAGCGCGCCCGGAACCTCGGGGATCGACGCCACGATCCACTCATCGCCTGCGTTCTCGTAGACGATCGTCAAACGCAGCGGCTCACTCATACCCGACACAGTAGCCCCTGCAGGCGTCGGACACCAGCCGCACGCCAGTCAGCGGCCTGCTTGGCGCGACCGCGACACCAACGCTCGGCAGCTCCGCCACGCATATCGGCACTCCCCAACGTTCAACCAGACCATATGCAGGACCCTGCGGGTGCTGTGCCATTGCTGTGTCCGCGTGGTGGTGTTCGACCCGGCCTGATGCGGGCGTGGGGGGCGCCGGTTAGGCGGTAAGGGGACGTGCGTATCGCTGGGCCAGGGCACGCGAGGCCAAGCGTGCGGGCTCGGGCCTCGAGGGTCATCGCGGCCGGGTGGCCGCGGTTAGCTGCACCGGAGGCGTCGGCTTCGCCTCCTTGTCGCACCGCCCGATCGTGCTGCACGATCCTCCTGAAACTCGTTGGCCGGTGTGGGCCGGTGGAGGTCAGTAGCAACGATGACCAGGACCGGAGCAGCTCGCGCAGCGCAACTGGACTCCCTGCTTGCCTTCCAAGTCGCAGCGGGCAGCGCATGAGGGTTCACAGTGTCGGGCGGCGTCCGGCAGCGAGGATGCTCACCTGGATCGTCGGCTTACTCGCGCTCGCCGGTCTTGCCAGCGGCGTGCTGCCGTGGTGCTAAACACAGGCGGCGTGTGTCGTCTCGCTGCGAGCGCCGATGCGACTGCCGGTCGGCGATGCAGCGAGCGCGATGTGGCGCCTTGTGATCCGTGGCGGATGGAGCACGCCATCGCGTGCATTTCCAAGGGGAGCGGAGCGAGCGAGCGCACCGGGAGCAGCGGCCTACGCGCTCGTCGGCGTCTTCTCGCTTGGGTTGCTGGGCTTGGCGACGTGGAACGTCTATCGCCGTGTGCGCGCCTGGCGGGCGGGCTCGCCGCTGGGCCAGTTCCACCTCGGACAGCCACGCCCCGATTCTGTCGCACTTGGCGTGCCATACTCCTATCGTGCGCACGGAGACCGAGCCGCAGCGGGTTCTGCTGGCGTTCTTCGACGTATTGGGATTCTCCGATCGTGTCGCGAACGGTGAGGCGCCTGCCCTCTACCGGACATACGTGGGTTTGGCAGAGCGTCTCGACCTGCTTCGCACGACGACGTACTCGCAATGGCTACCGAGAATGAATCCCGACTACCCGGTCGACCTTGATCGTCTTCTCACCTCGTTGCGAGACGGACAACCGATCGAGTGGGTGCCAGGGGCGAGGATACGAGAGAGCGAGACCGACGGTCTTTCAGCACTACACTTCAGCGACACGCTTGTCTTCTGGTCGGATGACAGTCCGTTGTATCACGGTGGGTTCATCGATGTGGTGATCGACTTTTTCTGTCACGCGCTCGCGTCTGGGCTCCCTCTCCGAGGGGCACTGGCAGCCGGCGATTTGATCTACGACAGGGACAAGTCGATTATGGTTGGCGGAGCGCTGGTCGAGGCAGCAAAGGCCGAGAGTGCCCAGGCGTGGTGTGGCGTCGGGCTAGGCCCATCCTTCAAGGGACGAGCGCTGCTTGTTCCAAATGATCACGTGCTTTCGTTCGCCAAGCACATAAAGACCGGGCGCGACGGTGACGTCCTAGAGGTGGCCATCGACTGGACTTGGCACTGGCGTAACAGAAACCCCACCACGAGCCTTCGGTCTATCGCAGATCGCTCCGACGCTCACCCATATTGGCAAACCACTCTTGAGTTTGAGCGGCTCTCCGTCGCGTCCGGACACGACGGCAGCCTTCCGATCTTCGATCTCGAGGTTTGACGGCGAGTCGGCGGTTTCCCTCCTTGTTCACCATACGGTGCGCGACAATTTTGCGACGCCTGTACTCGCGGTGACAGTGACGTCCCTTTCTACGTGTCGCTGTGGGTAGCTCTCAGGTCAACCGCGACGGGGCATTCCTTGAGTTGCGCCGACGGGCGCCTGGAAGATCGCTACCGGATACGTTTGCGGCTTGGAGCGCGAACCGGGAGCACCGATGTAGGGGAACTCCGTGACGCCAAGGCTGATCGGGAGCAAGCTCACGCCAGTCATTTCCCCTACAGCGCCATCAATCGCCTCCTTGCACGCCATGAGCGCATCCTCGATGGCTGCTCCATCCGCGCGAAGGAGGCCCATCAACTCACGCTTGACGAGCGCCGCTCGTGCTTGTGTCAAGGCGTCTATCCCCACCGGCACCGATACGTCGACCTCGCGCAGTAGGCGAACCTCTGAGGCTTCGCCAATCACATGGCGAGCCAGAACAGGTACCGCGCCCAGTCTTGCTGCGACACTAAGCACGGCGACAGCGTTCGGAACCGGGGCAGCAGCCAGATCCTGGGGATACCACCAGCATCCGAAGCCGCTCTCCCGATTCGGTGGGTTGGCCCACATAAGCTGCGGGACTGCCCAGTGCTCGCCAGCCAGCGTTATGGCCCGTGGGTGGCGGCCGTCGTCAAACAGCTCGTCCTTGACAAACGAGTACTGCCACTGGAAGATTGCATCGTCACTGGGGAGAGGCATTGGTGGGCAGCTCCTCGGGGTTGACGTCGTTGGGGACGCCGATGATGTTCACGCAATGCGGGAGAGGGCGGTCGGCGGGAAACGGGACAACCTCAGTGGCCATGTCTTCGGTCGAGCTGACAAACGGCGACTCAGACGAGTAGAAGACGAGGTCGAACAAACTAGAGAGTCCATCGCGCAGCACGTCGAGTTCATCAGCGCTCCCGGCCATCACGAGGCACTTTGTAACGCCGTGGACGGCTGCAGCGTTTCTCATGAGGTCTTCGTCTCGCCAGTAGTACCAAAACTTGCGCAGCCCCTCGCGCTCCTCTGGATACCAGGACTCCAGCTCGGTGACCTCTTCAGCCAACTCTTTGAGTGACAACTGCGCCGGGCGGAGCAGCGCGAGGTGCGCTTCGATGCGGTGAATCCAGTCTTCGGCGTCAGCGACGAGTCTCTCTTCGTGAACTCGCGAAGCCACGTTGCGAGCGCGCCCAAAGGACGCTAGTGCGGCCTCGGTCTCGTTCTCTCCGGCGAGGAGCCGACCTCGATGGAACTCGATAGCGGCTTCGACCTCTGGGTCGCGTTGACGGCCCAAGGTTTCGACTGCCTCGTCAAGCCGTGCGAGCTCGCGAGCGGCGTCATAGGCGTCATCGGCCAGTGCGACGACGACTTGGCCTACCAAGGCACTCGCCGCAAGTCGTGGCACGGAGGCCGTCGTGGCCGCTTCGTGGGCACGGCTGAACCACAGTCCTGCTTCGTAGGGATCGGATTGTTGGAGGTGCCAGCCGCCGAGCTGCATCATGATCCGGGCAGCCTCAGCGACCGTGACCGCAGCGTCGAGCTTGTCCCTCAAGACTGGGCCAATATCCACCTGCTCGTCGCTAGGGTCATCGTGGTCGTCGTCAAGGTGCGGCGTTGGCCTGATCTCATCGTTCGGCGAGCCATCCGGCCAGATGACAGCGCGCAGCCGGTCCATCGTTGACTCCAGCTCGTCGGCTGCGACGGTTCGAGTGAGGATCTTGGTGGCATTTTCGAACGCGCGATGTCGGGCTGTCTCGCTCCACAGTCGCGGTTGTTTGGCTATCACCTCCTTTGTTTGTCTAGCGACATCAGCGATGGCCAGGGCATCGTCACTTGAGTTGGCAGCGGTCGCAGCGCCCTCGAGGTAGTGAAGCGCGACATCGAACTGCTGGTTCTCCGCGTAAACGGTGGCCGTCATCTGAAGACAACGCCTCAGCGAGTCGTAATCATCGTTACGATGCGCGATCTGGGAGGCTTGGTATAGACACTGGAGTGCCTCGCGACGATGTTCGCCGTCTTGGGTGTAGTAGGCACGCGCCTTCAGCTCGTGGGCCTTCATCTCCCATAGATCCAGATGGTGCGTTGCTGCCTGCGTGATGCCTCGCTCGACGGACGCGAAGCCCTGGGTGAAGAGGTCGCTCCTGAATTGATGTTCGGCGAGGAAATAGAGGCAGGGCACCTCATCCTCGGGTACCGACATCGTGGCGAAACAGTTCGCGGCGGTCTGCAAGTCGCGACACGCGCCGACAAGGTCGCCGGTCCGGCCAAGCGCCAAGCCGCGGTTGTGCCAGCACAGCGCCATCCCGCGTGCGGTTCGCGTGGTCTCGACATCGTCCTCGGCAAGGGCGTGTGCCGTGCTGAACTGTTCAGCCGCGAGCCCCCACGACGCCGCCGCCTTGGCGAAGTCCTCGGTGACCATGTAGAGGTGCGCCTCAACTTGCAAGACGCTGCGACGATCGTCGTCTGTTCCTGCGAGCTGGGTTGCAGCGCTCAGCGCCCCCCGAGCCTCCGGGATTCGCCCGGCGAGGATTCCGGCCTCGGCACACGTGAGGAGTGCAGCGAAGCGATTTTTCGGATTCGACCGCATAAACCCTGTGTTGAGAGCGAGGCTGACCATCTCGAATGCATCCTCAGCCTCGCCATCAACTCGAAGGATCAAGCCGGCGCAGTTGGCCCGGGCTCGGGCAACAAGCTCATGTCGCCGTTCGTCGTCATCGGGAAGCGATAGCGACTCATCTAGAGCGGCACACGCGTCGGTAAAGGCGTCGACATACTTGCCAACCGTTTCAGCTTTCGCGGACTTCTTGAGACGCTCCCCGATAGGACCGAGCGCGGAGAGTCGCCGGTCAGTGGCATCTTTGGGCTCGTCCCCTGTTCTGCCAATCCTGCTGCGACCCGCATCGATTGCCAACCCTTCGAGGAACGGCGCCAGATCCCCAAAGTCGTCCCCGTACTGGATGTCGATGACGTGGGCGTTTGGGGCAGTGCTCCGTTCTGTAGATCGGACGAGCCGGAAGTGGACGTGCTGAACTCGCTGCGAGGTAAGCCAGTCGAGTAGGCTTGCCATGTTCGGGTCGTGCAGTCCCTCGCCACAGCCGACGAACACCAGCGTGCGAACCGCTGCGAGGGCTTGCTGGCGAAACTGTGCAAACTCGTCGGCGCGAACACGATCATAGCCCGCGTCGCCGAACACAATTGAGTCCGGCACGTCGTGAACGCCATGTAGATGCAGGATGCCGTTGGCATCTCCACGCAGGACATTGAGTGACCGGGGTCCATCAGTCCAAGGGACCGGGGGCGGCCCGCCGTCCTCGCTCAGAAGGGTGTCGTAGTTCGTCGTTGCGATCGTGACGTTCAGGGCACGCAGGGCACCGCGCAGTTCGGGGTGTGCGAGCTGGAGTCGTCTAGCCGACTCGGCCATCCAAAGGTCGAATCCGGAGGCAACCGCGCGGAGCGCTGTCTCGACCTCAGAAGCAGCGGCAATTAGGCTGCCGGTCGTCCGATTCTCGACAAGTCGCTCGATGCGTGCTGCGTCGTCTGTCCCTATCGCTCCGATCGCCTCGGCAAAGCTCACGCCATGAGTGATCAGGTCGGGCCAGCTCGCGGGTGCTCCGGTTGCAGTCGAGGCAACGCTGAAGCCGGCTCCCACCACGAAGACCACCCGCTCGGTCTGTAGCTCCCGGATCAGAGATTCTCGTGGGTCGTAGTTCGTCGGCATGTATGCATGGTTTCAAGTTCGGTGCGGCCGTGCCCTTCGTCTCAGGGAGGCAGCGGTGCTGAGCAGAGGCGGGGCGCGCTGGTGTCGCTGCGGTCGAAGGAGGCGGCCGAGAAAATTCGTTGGCCGGTCGAGGCCAGTTGGGGTCTATATCGGGCGTGCAGAGGCGCAGTCCCGGAATTTCCTGGCCGTTTCGCCGGCCTCGCGGTCGTTAACAGTGATGATGACCGCATCCAGCATCGGTGCTGCGAAGGGCGGGGGCTATGCCCGGTATCTGGAGGGCAAGACCGTCGCGCCCGAGCGCGGGGACTACTACCTGACGCCGACCGGCGAGCCCACACAGGCCCCCGGTCGCTGGATCGTCTCCCCGGATACGCTCGCCCGTCTTGGGATCGAGGGCAGCACAGTTGACGGCCGGGACTTCATCGCGCTGATGGAGGGCCGCCATCCGCAGTCCGGCCGTTGGCTTCGCCAGGCCGGCGCGGATGGCAGCCGTGGCGGTGGAATCGACGTTACGTTCAGCGCCCCGAAGTCGGTGTCCGTGTCGTGGGCGCTCGGCGACGAGAGCGAGCGCCGGGTGATCGAGCAGGCCCACCGCGCGGCTGTCGATCAGGCGATCCGCCACATGACAGAGACGGTGGGGACGGTGCGGCGCAGCTACGCCGGCAAGGTGGTGGAGCAGCCTGCACGCGAGCTGATCGCCGCCGAGTATCTGCACACGACCGCGAGGGGCGTGCTCGACGGCGACGCGCCCGATCCGCAGCTACACAGCCATGTGGTCATCACGAGCGCAGTCCGAGACGACGAGCGAATCGTCGCGGTCGCGTCGCGGCCGATCTTCCGCGCGGCGCGGGAGATGGGCGCGTTCTACCGCTCCGCACTCGCCCAAGAGCTGTCAGAGCGCGGATACACGATCAACTCTGGCACGGGCAAGGAAGGCCGGTACTTCGAGATCGCCGGGGTGCCTGACGGGTTGATCGAGGCGTTCTCGGCACGCAGCCGCGAAGTCGCGGCGGCGGCCGAGAGGTTCCGGGCGAAGTGGGGGAGAGCACCCGAGCGTGGCGAGCTGCGCCGCCTGAAGCTGGAGAACCGCCGGGCGAAGCTCCCGGTCACGCGCGCCGACTTGCAGCGTGTGTGGCATGAGAAGGCCACCCGCCAGGGATACTCGCGCGAGCGCCGCGACCAGCCACACGGTGAGCGGTCGCGTTCTTCGAGCTGTGCTCGAGGATCGCGTCGAAGACAGGTTGACCGAGCAAGCCGCGACGTTTGAGCCGGGGGAGCTGCGCGCCGTGCTGCTTGAGCAGTCCGCAGGGGAACTCGCGCCGGCCGATGCCCTCGCCAAGGCCACCGCCATGATCGCTGAGCGGCGCATCCTGCCGTTGGAGGGTGGACGGATGACGACGCTCGCGCTCCGCGCCAAAGAGCAAGCAATCGAGCACCGCATTACGCGCCTGGCGCAGCCTGCGGGCCGTGACGTGGGCACGCAGACACGCGCCACGGCCGCGAACCAGCTCGCCGAGCGGATCGGTGCGCGGCTCAGCGACGAGCAGGCCCACGCGCTCAAGATCATCACTGGCCCCGAGCGCGCCGCCGTGCTCGTCGGTCCGGCAGGCACCGGGAAGGGCGTGGTGATCGATGTAGCAGCGCGGGCCGAGCAGATGGCCGGATCACGGACATTCGGGATCGCGGTATCCGGCTCCACCGCGCAGCGCCTCGGCCAAGAAAGCCCCTCGCTCGCCAGGCGGACGTTGACGCTCGACGCGCTCGTCACCAGGGTCGAGCACGGACGCCTCGCCCTCGACGCGAACACGACGGTCTTCTTTGACGAGGCTGGGATGGCCGACACATGCCGCCTCGATCGACTCGCAGATGTCGTGGAGCGGAGCGGGGCGAAGCTCGTGTTGATCGGTGACGGTGCGCAGCTCCCCTCGATCGGCGCCGGCGGCATGTTCGACCGGCTCGCCAACATCGCCCCGACTGCCACCCTGTCGCAGGTTCGTCGCACGCTCGACCCAGCCGAGCGACGCGCCTGGGCGGACTTGCGTGCCGGGCGCTCAGACCGCGCGATGGCGCACTACCTCCACAGGGGCCGGCTGCACATGGCAGACACCCGCGACCAAGCCATCGAGAACGCGGTAAGCGCATGGGCCGATCTGACGACGCAGCTCCCGGTAGAGCAGGTCGCGCTGATCTCCGACGCCTCGAACCTGGAGATCGCGCGGTTGAACGCGCGCGCTCAACGCCACCGGGCGCAGCGCGGCGAACTCGGCGAGATCGAGGTCCACGTCCCCGGTGTCCACTACGGCATCCGTGCGGGCGACCGGGTAGCGATGATCGACCAGCACCACCAGCCCGGCGCACGGCGGATCGAGAACGGCGCCAAAGGCGAAGTGCTCGACATCACCGACGAGGGCGACGTGCTCATCCAGTTCGACGCCACCCAACAATGGCGCACCCTCGCCGGTGACGAGCTGGGCAAACTCAGGCTCGGCTACGCGACCCACATCCACCGCGCTCAAGGTGCCACAGTCGCCCGCACGCTCGTCGTCACTGGCGGCTGGCAGACCAGCAAGGAGAACGCCTACGTCCAAGCATCGCGCGCACGCGAAGGCACCGATTGGTACGTCAACCGGCAAGACCTCGGCGAATACGGCCACGACACCCAAAGGATCAAACGCCTCGCACGCGATATGAGCCGAAGCCGCACGCAAACACCCTCGCTCGCACACCGCGCGCCGTTTGAGAACACGTGGGAAATCGGCCGCGACGCGATCGACTGCCACGGACCGGGCCGCTACGCCCCACGGCTCCCAGGCATGGTCCGAACCGTCAGCCGCATCCTCAACCCGCCGGCCCCTGAGCGAACACGATGACCCCACATCAAATCGCCCAGGACCGCCCGACGACACCACCGCGGCTGAGCGCACGCGACGTGATGCTCGGCCGCGAGGTCGCAGCTCTCCTGCGGATGCCCGTCTCGACAGTGGAAGACCTCGCGCGACGAGGCGAGCTGCCCTCAGTCAAGGTAGGCCGGCGGCGCCTCTACATCCGCACACAGATCGAAGCGGTACTGACCGGAAGCAAACAGTGAACGAGTGGCAGCGGCGGCCACACCTAGCTTTGTCGCTATCTGCGGGGTTTTCTTTCGGCCGCGGCCCGCGCGATGATGCCGATGTGCGAAGGCGTCTCGACCCGCAGGACAAAGGTGCCTGGAGCGCCGCCGGAGGAGTCGTGATGGCTGTTGCCATCACCGCAGCGACCCTGTCGAAGCCCCTCTGGCTGGTCTGTCTCTTGGGGGTCATTGCGGCCGCTGGGTTCTATGGGATGCTGGCTCCTCTTCTTCGCTGGTGGCCGTGGTTGCGCGACGGTCAAGACGAAGCAGGCGTGGGAACGATCGCTGCTGGACATACGATCAGTGCGGGTGGCGATATCAGCGCCGCGACGAGCATCGAGGCGGGCGGCAGTATCAAAGCTGGGGGCAGCATCCAGAGCGGAACAGAACCGTTCGTGCCACATGGGCCGCCGCTACCTGCCTGGCTCGGTCAGCAGATCACGGAACTCCGCGGGCTGTTGGCCACGCTGGAACGGGTGCTTGACGCCGAGCTGTTCGATTCCGAGAAGGCATTCTCCGTCCATCAACACTTCTGGCACATTCGCGACGACGTGGATCGGAAGCTGCACACCAGCGCCCCCGATTGGGTGGACTACTTCAACGCCGGCCAGATTCCGACCGGCGCGGACCTGTTCTATCCCCAAGCAGACCGGATCAGGAACCAGTTCGTGCCGTCGATCGAATCCACGATCGACCAGATAGCCCATATCCAGGCACAGCTATCCGGGTAGCCACACAGTTACGTCGCTACGGCGCTCGCGTCGAGCGCGTCGGCCGTAAACGCCGCCGTGAATGCCTGCGCCTGCTCCGACGCGGGACGTGCATGTAGATAGCGGCTCGTCGTCGCGAGCGCACTGTGCCCCATCGCCTTCTGGATCGCCACCACGTCTACGCCCTTTGCAGCGAGCCGCGAGCCGAAGGTATGCCGCAGGTCATGGAAGCGAAGCGGCCGGACACCGGCCGCGACCTGCGCGCGCCGGTAGCGACGGCGCAGCGCCGACCCGTCAAGCGGCCGTCCGAACGAGTTGCAGAACACGAAGTCCTCTGGTGACACGAAATGGTCGCGACGACTCACACGATCCAACGCGGCGGCAGCCTGATCGGCCATTGGCACGCGCCGGACGCGGCCGGACTTCGTAGTCGATTCGACCCCCGCGCTCATCGCCCGCGCGATCGTCAAGGCGGACCCCGCGAAATCAACGTCCCGCCAACGCAAGGCGACAAGCTCCCCGCGCCTCAACCCCGCGTAGGCAGCGACGCGGATCATCTCCGCGTCTTGCCGGTTCTCGGCATCCTGGACTACCTGCTCATCGACGGTCACTGCTGCCCGGTACGAATCGCGGTGCTGCCCTTCCTCAAAAGCGCGAGCGATGGCCTCGACTTCCTCCGGGGAGTAGAACACGAGCGCGGCCGGGTGAGGCTCACGGCGCCTATCGGCCGCCTCCACGGGATTCGCCGGCAGCGCGAAGGTGGCCGGCTTACGCCCGTAGCTGAACACGGCGCACATCACCTTGCGGTACTTGTTGACCGTGCTCGCCGACGCACCCGTGCTGCTGACCGTCGCCAGCACAGCCTCAACGTCCCGCGTCGTGATCTTCGCGGCTGGCTGATCGCCCAACGCGGCCATGACATGCCCGGCCGTGGTTCCGGTGCCGTGCTTGTATCGAATGCCCGGCTCGCCGAGCACGTAACCGTGATCGCGCAAAGTGGCTGGCTTGGCGCCGCCCACATCGGCGAGCCATGCGAGGTATGCGTGGGCGACTTCGCGAAACGTCACGCCCCGCGTCCGCCGTTCCTGCTCGACGCGCGCTTGGTCAGCAGCTTCGGCGACGTAGGCGTCCACGATCCGCGCGGCGGCCACGATCGCTCCCCGCTCGTCGTAGGAGCCGTCCGGGACACGACCCTTACGCGGGCGCCACCCAGCGCCGCCGGGGTCGCGCTCCAGCCACGCGGCACCGATGCGGCGTTTCACCTGGCGACCGTGGACCCGGAACTTCGCTTCGTAAAACGGCCGGCCACCGTGCTCGCGAACGATGACGTTGGTGCTCGGCGTGTCACCCATGCCGTCATCATATATGACGTGGGTACCACATGGGTACCACGCCCTCGCGTGGGTACCACGTTGGGTACCAAACAGGCCAGATCGCGCCTAAAAAAAGGGGCTGAGGTCGCGCAAATCCCCCCGACACTACGCGTATCGGCGTTGCTTTGCCGCCTCGACAAGGCGGAGGTCACTGGTTCGAGCCCAGTATCGCCCACTGCACAAATTGGCTATAGAGCACGAGATACCAGCCTTAAGACCGGGGACGTGGTAGCAATTTGGTAGCAATATGATGGGTCATGCTCGCCCTCAGGCGCGATGGGTCTGTCGTCAGTCCGCTCGTGTAGACCCAGCCCAGGGTCCCGTTGCGGCCTGGAGGGGGCGGCGGCATCTTGCGCAAAATGTGGGCCGGCGCTGATGGAGCCAAGTTCTGCCATGCCTGCGGATTACTAGTAATCGGGACGGTCCCAGTTTCCACGGCCTCATTTAGTCCTTGATGATCGCCCTGAGCGCGCTTCCCTGCGAGCTTGATGCGGCATAGTCGTTCCCGACTGGCCTCTGGTATGCTCGCCGCGCGAAGAGGCGGGCAAGAGTGGCCACAGAGGATACGAGCACAGACGAGCGCGAGGAGCTGGCGCGCGAAGCCACAACGTCACTGACGCGGCTCATTGACGAGTACGGCCAGGCCAATATGACCGTGGGCCAGCTCCTCAGACAGTTCGGTTACGAGGAACTGACGCAAGAAGCCGCCGATGAGGTCTTCGATGCTCTCCGTGATGCGGGCCTGCGCGAAGACCCGCTGCTTGATAAGGACGGACTCACCCTGGAGAGTCCTATCAAGATAAGGCGTGTGGAGAAGCGCAAGGAGAAGGAGGAGCGCTCCTTCATTACTTGGGGCTTCATCACCGCCATCCTCTTCGCCCCGGTCGGCATCTTCTTCGGCATTCGCCTCCTCGTGCGAGAACGAGTAGGGCCAGGCATCGCCGTCATCCTCGTGGCACTCGCCGTATGGGGAACAGGCACCGTTATCGTTCTTGGTAAAGATGGCTCAGGACCAGCAGCGCAGAACTACAATGCTCATAACCCAACCATCCAACGGGAAGTCGAGACGGCCATCGAAGACAAAGCCGCGAGCGGGGTCACAGTCTCAGGAGTGAGTTGCGTGGCGCAGTCAGAATCCAATCTCACCTGTCTTGGGAATATCACTTCAGGCTATGGTAATGGTCAGGCGACGTACAACGTCACCGTGGATACGAACACCGGGCACTACATCATTTCCTCGCCCCAAGTCTCACTCAACGGCGGTTAGAAGTCCCCATCGAACGGGGAGGGTGCCATCGAGAGCGGCTGGAACGACTGATCATTTGACTCACCGTGTTCTCTCGTGTGTCGGTTGTGGTTGGGCAATGCGGTAGATGGCGCGGGCAAGCCCCGGTAGCCGGGTTCGGCTTGGGGCGATCGTCCGCTGGAAGCCTGTCCCGTACTCGGGGTCAGGCAGCTCGGGGTAGGCCAGCGATGGTTTCTGCGCGTGGCTGCGGCTCATGTTCTGTGCGAGCCGTTTGATTCGGTCGGTGTCGTGGCCTTCGACGCCGAGATCTTGGCGGGCGACGTACCAGTCAGTACCCTGCCGGGCACGGCTCGCCTCGACGTAGGCGGGCTCCTTGCTGGTCTGCCAGCCGCCTGTGACGACGAGCGTGCGGGTCACGGTGGCGCCCTGCGCGCGGTGGATGTGCTGGGCGTACCCGAGCCGCAGCCGCGCGAGGTCATCCCCGGCGAGTGTTCGCCACTGGCCGGTCACGTCGAACTGCACGAGCACTTCTCCGGTGTCGCTGATGTCCAGCACTTCGCCGCGGGCGCCGTTCTCGATCCGCTCGACACCGGGCTCGTGGTGCTGGTCGATCATCGCTATGCGGTCGCCTGCACGGACGCCGTAGTGGACGCCCGGCACCTGAACCTCCAGCTCGCCGAGTTCGCCGCGCTGGGAGCGGAAGTGCTGCGCACGGGCGTTCAAGCGGTGAATCTCCTTGTTGGAGGCGTCGGAGATCAGCGCGACCTCGCCGATCGCGTGCGTCTCGGTCAGCGCCGCCCAGTCCTGGACGGCCTGCTCGACCGCCTCATCGCGGGTGTCGGCCATGTGCAGGCGGCCTTGGGCGTAGTAGTGCGCCATTGCCTTGTCCGAGCGTCCGGCGCGCAGGTCCGCCCACGCTCGTTGTTCGGCGGGGTCGAGCGTGCGACGGACGTTCGATAGCTCGGCGTTCGGTGCGATCCTGGTGAGTCGGTCGAACATGCCGCCGGCGCCGATCGAGGGCAGCTGCGCGGGGTCGCCGATCGTGACGAGCTTCGCCCCGTGCTCGGCGACGACCTCTGTGAGTCGGTCGAACCGATCGGTGTCGCCCATCCCGGCCTCATCGAAGTAGATCGTCGTGCGGTCACCGATCTGCAACTGCCCGCGGTCCACGCGCGCCACGAGTGCGTCCAGGGTGAGCGTCTGTCCGGCGAGCGCCGGGCTGTCCTGGCCGAGCAGCTGCGCGGTCGAGCCGGACACGGCGATACCGAACGTGTCGTGGCCGATCATCTGCTCGGTGCGCGCCGCCGCGTCGATCACCACGCCCTTGCCAGTGCCGGCGGGGCCGACGAGGACTGCGGCGCGCTCCGGGCCGGTGATGACCTCAAGCGCGTGGGCCTGCTCGTCTGAGAGCCTGCCGCTGATCCGCTCGGCGACCTGCTCACCCGCGCGTGAACGCGCCTGCTCGCCCACGTCGCGGCCGGCCGGGTTGGCCAGCTCACCGAAGCGCCGCTCGATTGTTTGCTCGCGTGCCCTGACCGCGAGCGTCGTCATCAGTCCGCCCTCCAACGGCAGGATGCGCCGTTCGGCGATCATGCGTTTGGACAGCGCAAGCGCCTCCGTGGGTGCCAGCTCGCCGACGCACTGCTCCAGGAGGACCGCTCGCAGCTCGCCCGGCTCGAACGTCGCCGCGCGCTCGGTGAGGCGTTCCTCGACGCGATCCTCGAGCGCACGCTCCGGCGCCGCGTTCGCCTCGCGCATGTTCGTCGCTTGCTCGCGCCCGGTGGTGTAGTCGAAGCGCGCGGCGGTTTCGTTCCAGGCCCGTTGCAGATCGCGTTGGGTGACGGGCACCTTGGCCTTGCGGTTCTCCAGCTTGAGCGCGCGCAGCTCCCCGCGCTCGGGGGCGCGGCCCCACTTGGCGCGGAAGCGCTCGGCTGCACGGGCGACCTCTCGGCTACGTGCGGAGAAGGCATCGAGCAGCCCGCGCGGGACGCCGGCGATCTCGAAGTAGCGCCCCTGCTTGCCGGTGCCGCGCTCGATCGCGTAGCCGCCCTGGGCGAGCTCGTGCGCGAGCGCCGAGCGGTAGTACGCGCCGAGCTCGCGGGCCGCGCGGAAGATCGGCCGGGAGGCGACCGCGACGAGGCGGCCGTCCTCACGGATCGCGCTTGTGATGACGACATGGCTGTGCAGCTGCGGGTCGGGCACGTCGCCCTTCATCACGCCGCGGGCGGTGGTGTGCCGGTACTCGGCGGCGAGGAGATCGGCGGCGCGCTCCTCGACCACCTGGCCGTCGTAGCGTCGGCGCACGGTCGGCACCGTCTCGGTCAGATGCGCCACTGCCTCCTTGACGGCCGCTGCGTGCGCGGCCTCCATGTCGCGGCGCTGCGCCTCGTCGCCGAGGGCACACACGGCAGAGACGGACTTCGGCGCGCTGAACGTCAGGTCGATCCCACCGCCGCGTCCGCCGCCTGCGCCCTCGCGCCGCAGCCATTTGCCGCTGCGCGGGTGGCGTCCCTCCATGAGCGCGATGAAGTCGTGACCCTCGACGGTGGTTCCCTCGATGCCCAGCCGTGCGAGTGTGTCCGGCGAGGCGAGCCACCGGCCGGGGGCCTGCGTGGGCTCGCCCTCGGGGCTGAGGTAGTAGTCGCCGCGCTCTGGCCGGGTTGTCTTTGCTTCCAGATAGCGGGCGTACCCGCCGGCTTTGGCGGCGCCGATGCTGGCTGCTGTCATCACACCTCTACAGACCCCGAGGCCCTCAGACCGGCCAACGAGTTGCACAGCGCTCGCACAGCCCTCGCTTGGGCGTGCATCTGGTCTATCCGGGCGGTTGGAGTGACGCGACGAGCGCGGGGCAGCGTCGGTCGGGCAGGCCGCTGAGAGGCGACGGCGAGACCTTGCAGGAGTGGAGCGGGCCTGTTGGTTGCAGGTGCGGATGTGGAGGCGCATGTTCTGGGGCGCGCTGGAGACGGCCAAAGTCGGTGGCCGCTTTTCGCCGGTGGGGGTCATTAATGACGATGGCCACCACCAAACCACCTGCGGACACGGCCACGCCGGTCGCGGCGTCCCTCCTGGATGCTGCGGAGGCTGGACGGCTGCTGTCCGTGCCTGCGTCGTGGGTGCTCGCGGAGGCGCGTGCCAATCGGATTCCGCATGTGCGCCTCGGGCGCTATGTGCGGTTCAGCGCCGACGAGCTTGAAGAATGGTGGCGAGCACGGATGAGGGGTCCGTGGCGGGCGCGGGGTGCGGCGTCGCGCACGGCACGCTTGCAGCAGGGAGATCCGCGTGCGAGGGTCGGCGAGCGCCTTGGCGCCTGAGCCGGCGATCACGTCGAACGGCCGGTGCGCCCGCTAGCTTGGAGGGCCAATGTTGACGCGCGACGAGGGAGGCAACGACTGATGGCGACGGCGAGGAAGACCACACGGCGTCCCTATGGCGCGGGCTCGCTCTACGCGCGTGGTGACGTGTGGTACGGGCACTGGCGCGCGGATGGCGGGCGGCAGGTCAAGCGTCGCATTGGACACATGCGCGCCGAGGGGTCGCGGGATGGCCTGACGCGCCGCCAGGCGGAGGCGGAGCTGCGTCGGCTGATTGCGGAGGCCCGGCCTGTTCGGGTGGTCGCGGGCGATACGCTCACGATCGGAGAGCTGGGGCACCGCTACCTCGCAAATCTGGAACGCCAGAATCGAAAGAAGGCGACGACGACGGCCGTGGAGTCGGTTCTGCGCGTATGGCTCGAACCATTCTTTGCCGACCGGGATCTGCGCCGGATCACCGCCCAGGACGTTCAGGATCTGATGAGGATGATGGAGAAGGGCGAGCGGCCGGGGCCGAGGGCCAAGGGCGATCGCCGCTATGGGCGCGGGGTGGGCGCGAAGTCGATTCGCAACTACATCGGGTGCCTCTCCGCGCTGCTTGGCTTCGCCGAGCGCAAGGGATGGCTGCCCGTCAACGTCGTCCGCCACGTCGAGCTGCCCGGCAAGCCCGAGAGCGTCGAGATCAGGTTTCTGGAGCCGCGCGAGGTTCGGGCGCTGGCAGACGCCACGGTCGATGGTCCCTACCGGGCGATCGACCGTGCGCTGTACCTCACGGCGGCGATGACGGGGTTGCGGCAGGGCGAGCTTGTCGCGCTGCGCTGGCGCGACGTGGACTGGACCGCTGGCCGGGTCAGGGTGCGTCAGAACTATGTGCTGGGTGAGTTCGGCACGCCGAAGTCGCGCCGCTCGACGCGCAGCGTTCCGCTCGCTGACGAGGTTGCTGGGGAGCTGGACCGGCTCAGCCGCGCAGCGGGGGAGGCGACCGGGGATGGCCTGGTGTTCGCCGACCCTCACATGGGTGGGCCGCTCGACAAGGCGGCGATCCTCCGCCGCTTCCGCCGCGCGCTCAAAGCTGCGCAGCTTGAGCAGTCGCATCGCTTCCACGATCTGCGCCACACGTTCGGAACGCGCATGGCCGCGGCGGGGGTACCGATGCGGACCCTGCAGGAGTGGATGGGGCACCGCGACATCGAGACGACGCAGCGCTACGCCGACTACGCGCCCAGCGCGCACGAGGCGGCGTTCGTCGCAGCCGCTTTCGGGGCGGAGGACGCCGGCCAGCGCCTCGCGGGTCAGGCGGCGTGATCGGGCGCTGCGCCGCTCGTGCGGCGGTCGCCCAAACCGTCACACCCGTCAGATGATCGTCGTCCGCGATCCGCGCCACCTGTTCATCGACGAGTCGGGCGACTCCGAGCGTACGCTCCTGCTGTGCGCGCTGAGCTTGCCCGAATCGACGGTTGCGCTTGCGGAAGCGAGCACGGATCGGCTCGTGGGTCAGATGGCCGCGCTGCTGCCGGGGTTCGCCCGGGAGTCCGAGCTGAAGGCGAACCGGCTTGCGCGCCCGCTCCTGCCCAGCGAGATCGACGCCCTTGGCGACGCGGCGCCGTTCCGCACGCACGAGCGCGAGTTCGTCTATCAGCACGCTCTCCATCACCTCGCCGGTCTCGCCGGTGCGCAGGTGTACGCGGTGCTCTGGCATTGGAAGGGACCGGCGGCGCGCGGAGGGCGACGGTATCGGCTGCTGCTGGAACGCCTTCTCGAATGGGTGCTCGAAGACTCCGAGCCCGTGTCCCGAGTCGTGATCGACCGAGCCGGCCAGGAGCGCCACTACCGCCAGGCCCTCGACACGATCAGCGCGGGCGCTGCGACGGAATGGACCGTGCGGATGTCGGCCTCGCATGAGGATCGTCTCGTGCAACTCGCGGACCTGACGGCCTTCGCCGCCTGGCAGGCCGCGACGCCCGGCCAGAGCCATTCCAAGCCTCACATGCGCCACTGGTACCGGATGGCCCTGGGTGACGTGTTTGCACCGCGGGGCGACGGATACGGCCTACGGCACTTCGCCGATGAGGACGCTCGCGCGAGGAGCAACTACAACCGTCCACGCTGAGCTGCGGATACCGCCCGCCAAAACAAAGCTGCCCCGGGTGTTACCCCGGGGCGTGGTCGAGACCGGAACCGTCTAAGCGGGCCGACCTCGTGCTCCCATGATAGACGATCCTGGCGACAGCGCGAGCGCCTCGGTGCCCAACTCAGAAAGCGGCTCGCCGGTGCTGATCTGACGCGCCGTGTCGTCCGGTTGCGCATCGCTCAGATCCGCGCTCGCCCAGCGACCGAGCAGTCCCGTCGCCGCAGCGGCGCTCGCCGAGGACGACGCCTGACAGGACGCGACGGCGTCCTGGCTCCATCCTAGTTTTCGGGCGTCGTGCTGTGCGTGCGCAGGGTAGACCCTGTGGGATCGCGGTGGATGGTGTTGAGCCCGCCCGCCGGCCTGTCAGCAACCCGGATTCCACGATCGGGACCGTGCCGGCTCTACCCCTCGGACGCCCGCCTCTCGTTCGAGGCACGAGTGACCTCTGCTGATGCTCCTACGCGTGCTGAGCCGCGATTGCGGGAGCGCCCGCTGCGGGGTCAGCGCGGGCGCGGACCCAGTCTGCGGGTGTGGTTTGGGTCGTGTCCAGAGCAGGACCGTTAGGGGGCGAACAAAGTCGCTCTTGCCTTCTGTCGCCGGGGTCGGTAGCTTGCACACGTCCGAGCGTCGGAATAGGTAGGGTACGGGCCAGCCCGATGCGGGGGGAAGACTGCACGGGCGGGTTCCTCGCTGAGGCGGGAAAGAACTACTCTCAAGGGGCGCTTGAATGGTTGAGACCGAGCGGGGCGATGAGGACGGCGCGAGGAACGGGCTGAGCCGCTGGTGGAAGAGCAGGAGCACGAAGGGCAAGGTGCTCTGGAGCGTGCTGGCTGTGTTCGTCCTGCTCATCGTGATCGGCGCGGCAGCGGGCGGGAGCAGCAACAGCACGAAGACAACCTCGGTGGCCGGCGGATCGGTGACGAAGCCTCCACCGGAGCCGTCGGTCCAACTGCATCTCAATCAGGGGAGTTTCTCCCAGACCGGCTCTCAGGCGACGCTGGCCGGGACCGTGACGCCAGGTGCCGCCGTGACCGTCAACGAACATCCGGCCGCCGCTCACGGTAGCGACTGGCACGGTACGGCGCAGCACCTCCACGTCGGTGAAAACACCATCGTCGTCAGCGCGTCCCTTACGGGTCGCCAGTCAGCGGAAGACACCATCACGGTCACCCGGCACCACACCCAAGCCGAACTAGACGCAATAGCTCAAGTCAGTAAAGAAAGGGAAGCACGCGAAAAGGCAAAACAGGAACAAGCGGAACGCGTAGAACGAGAACATAAGGAAGTCGAAGAACGCGCGGAACGGAAGCACAAAGAAGTCGAAAACGCCACCCTGTCTCAGCAGAATGCGCTGAAATCCGCTGAACAGTATCTCGAAACGTCCGCGTTTTCAGAAGCCGGGCTGATCGAACAACTGTCTTCCGAAGCCGGTAGCAAGTACCCCCACGCGGACGCTGTCTGGGCTGTGGAACACCTCGAAGTGAACTGGGACGAACAGGCTGTGAAAGCGGCCAAGCAGTACCTCAGCACGTCATCGTTCTCATGCCAAGGACTGATCGAACAACTTGATTCCGAAGCCGGTAGCAAGTTCACCGTAGCGCAAGCCGAATACGCCGCCAACAAGGTCGGCTTGTGCTGAGGTGTCCGTGCCAGCGTTGGCCACGAGGAGCCAAGCGACCCTCTACCCGGACCTGGCCCGGCCGTTCAGCCGGTGAGGCTCCCGCCAATCATCTGGCACGCTGCTTTGCTGGCTGGGCGAGCCCGGACTTGGTAGCGATTTTGGTAGCAATTTGAGCGAACCTGAGCTGATCTGAGAGCACCGAATCACAGTAAAATCGGGCTATCTGCCCCTACCCGAGCACCGGAGACGGTTTCGAGCCCAGTATCGCCCACTAACAAAAACCTGCATTGCGATGCGGGTTTTTGTGTTTGAGGGACCGGGCGGCGGGTGGCGCGAAGGGCCGATTTCCCACATTCTTCCCACAAAGTTAAGGACTCCAGCCCCGCAAAGAGCTGGAGCCAACAGACCTCAAGTCGAACCACTCTGAACCGCCCCGGGATTCTGGGGGCCTGATCGCTTGAGAGGATTGGGCGATGGCTCAGAACAAGAGGTATCCGGCGGAGGCGCGTGAGCGGGCGGTTGGCCTGGTTGTTGAGCCCGCGTATCGTCTCGCGCGTATTCCGTCGCTATGCCGATCGCGCGAACCTGCCGGAGAACGTGCGCCTACACGACCTCCGCTACACGGCCATCACGAAGGCCATGGCCCAAGGCGAGGACATTCTGCTCGTCGCGGCGTTCGCTGGCCACGCGAAAACCTCGACCACCGTGGATGTGTACAGCCACCTGCTTCCGCAGCGGGATACACGAGGCGGCGCATCGGATGCGCTCGGTGTCGTACATTGCCGTCGAGTGGGCGCCGCTCGTTACGTCCGGGCTGCCTGAAATGCTATCGGCCCAGATGTCGAGCCGAAGGTCGAATATATGAGCAACCAAGACGAGCGTCTTCTAGGCATTGGTGGGGGTGAGCGTCCGGCCGAGGGCGAGCCAATCGAAGAGCGGGGGATCGTGAACGAGGTGATCGTCCCGATAGTCGTCAGTGGAACAGGCGGCGCGGCCGCTGGAGCAGCTAGCGCCGTCGTGACGAACCTACTCAACAAAAAAGACAAGGACAAGTAGATGCCGCCCGTCTACCTCGACCTAGCACCAGCAACCGCCGTATCGTCGGCGTCTCTGGGACTCACCGTAGGCAGGGCATCAGCTGTCGTTGGGATGCCGGGGAAGGTCGTGCAGACCAACCCAGCATCCGAGGTCCATCCTCACGACTGGCACCTGCCTGAATCTCTGCTGGACGCTGGACCACTCATGGTCACGATGGCTGCCGTGGTGACGGCCGTGGCGATGCGAGAGCGCTTCCGCTTCTATCCCCGAAGCTCAATCTAGTCCGCGCATGGCCGACGACTGGACGATCATGGAAGGCATTGAACGTCCATCGGATCGAGACGGGGCCCTGTTTGAGTGGCGCTACTGCGTAGGCGCGGAGCAGCGCTCCATGTTTGTCCATATCTCCGGCATGGCTCTGGCCGTGAACCGGCAGACGCTGCCGCAGCATGTCGCTGATGCCGTGACGACGCACGGCCGCTCTGCCGTCGAAGACGCGCTGTCGCGTCGCCAGACGCCGACAAGGATTCAAGTTGCCGCGGACGGAAGCGTGTTCGAGCACGGTCAGTAGGAGAAGCCACGCGGCAGGCAGATCGTGACGGTCGGCTGAACTACTAGACTCTCCTCGGAGGCCATCTTTATGCAGCCGATTCGCACCGATTTTACAGGCTATGAGGGCAAGTTCGTCGCGATCGACGCGCGTACGGGCGAGATCGTGCTCGCTGATGATGATCCCCGCGTGGTGCTCGAACAGGCAAAGGGCCGCAACCACATCGTCGTGCACGGCCGCGTGCCGTACGCGGACGAGCCGATCTACGTCGGTCTTGGCTGAGGCGCAGCCTCATCTGCCCTGGCTTTACCCCTACCGGGAGGATGCGCAATCAACGCGGCTCGGAGAGCCCGTTTTCAGGCCGTTCGTGCCGGTATCGCTCGTCTATGGCGACCAGTGCACCTGGTCCCTCACCGGGCTGATCGACAGCGGCGCCGATGCGATCCTCGCTAGCGACCTGCTCACCGAACAGCTGGGTGTCGATCTCAAAGACCATGAGGGACACACGACCCATGCGGTCGGCGGCAGGGTCGCCGTCGCCCGCTACAAGACCGTCGGTTTGCGCCTGCATCCACGAGACGCCGACGAGCAGCGCTATATCGAGTGGCAGGCGCAGGTCGGCTTCATTGAGGGTTGGCATAGCGACGGTCTTGTGCTGCTTGGCAACGTCGGCTTCCTGGACCGCTTCACGGTAACGATGAGCCGCTTCGCCCAAGCGCTCGCCGTGGAGGAGCGCAACGCCTTTGACGAGCGCTACGGCACCGTGCTCAGCCCATGACCTGAGAGCCGCACACCTGGCGTGCGCGCCATTCGGCGATTTATGGCCTCAGCGCGTGTGGATGCCGAGTTCCGCGAGAGCTTCTGCGCCATCCTGGGTACGCTCAGCGGCGCCACTTCTGATGCGCTCGGCCGCGAGCGCATCAGCTTCCCTGTCCGTACCGCCGGCCTCCAAGCATTCGGCAATGGCGTCGAGCCTGCTGTCGAGGTCGTTGTGCGTCCGGCGCATCTGGTCTTCGAGGCGGGAGAGCATGTTTGCCAGCTCTGCTGGATTCTTCTCCGGCACAGAGGGCATAGGGCAAGGATATGTGGCGCGGCGGAGAGGGAGGCTGTGCGGGGCCCCGGGCGGCGGCTTGGTGCGATCGGGCCGAACATGGATTCTTGCCGCTTCCCACATCCTTCCACAAACTTCGCGCAACGACGATGAACTACGCATCGGCGAGGTCCGCGGGTAGTCCGACAACCCGTATGAACACTAGGTTTCGGCATGTAGCCTTACGGACGGCCCCGGCGTCGCGCCGGCATTCGCGATGATCTCGATCTTCTTGAACGACTGCGTAGCTCACCTGATTTCGGACCTGAAAGCGCGCCCCACCGTTTCTTGGCGGAACGCGTCACACTTGAGGTGGCCAGGTTGAGCGGCGTTGAGCTGAGCCGAAAGAAGAAGATCCCCTGGAGTGGGGTCGTATTGGCTTTGATTATTGGTACCCCACTGGCCTACTGGACTTTCACGCTAGATCGAGACGGCTTCCGCTGGCTCTCTGTAGTACCTGGAACATTTGCCGCGCTGATGTTCATCGCCATTCTCGGAATGCTGTTCGACCGCGATGAGCCCTCTGCCGACGTAAAAGGCGAGCCGACAGCCGCTGAGGCTGCACCCATGAGTGAGGATGCTTATGCGTCAAGCGCGTCTTCGACGCATCAACTGTAGGCGAGCGCGGCGCTGCGGCGGCGCTGCAGGCCAATCGGAGGATGTCGAGGTAGTGCCTGCGTACCGCTATCCGCGGCGCATCAGCCGGCCGACCGCCGCCATCAGCTCTGAGGTCCGCTGCTCCTGGATCTCGGCCTCGGCGCCGATCACGCAGGTGCGGGCGTGGCCGTCGAGAAGCCCCAGCGCCACCTTGTCCAAAGCCGCCTGGATCGCTGAGATCTGGGTCAGGACGTCGATGCAGTAGCGGTCCTCGTCGACCATCTTCTGGATGCCGCGCACCTGGCCCTCGATCCGGCGCAGACGCGTGAGCAGTTGGTCCTTGCTGGCTGTGTAGCCGCGTGTGGGGGAGGGTTGCTCGGCGCTCACGGAACAAGGTTAGCAAACCCCCAGGGGGTATACTCCGAGCGAGTATGGCGCAAGCGCTCGAAATCATCTGGCACGGCTTCCGCGACTCGTTCCTGATGGCCTGGGCGGTGTGGTGGGCGCTGGTGATCGGGTTTGCGATCTCCGCGATCGTTCAGGCCTGGGTGCCAAGGCAGCGCATCGAGCGTGCGCTCTCCGGCTCGGGCGCGCGCACGGTGGCGCTGGCAACGGGCCTCGGCGCAGCCTCCTCCTCGTGCTCTTACGCGGCCGTCGCGATCGCCAAGTCTCTGTTTCAGAAGGGCGCCTCGGCCGCGACGGCGCTTGCGTTCCAATTCGCCTCCACGAACCTGGTGTGGGAGCTCGGGCTCGTGCTGTGGGTGCTGATCGGCTGGCAGTTCACTCTCGCCGAGTACGTCGGTGGGATAGTGATGATCGGGTTGATGACGCTGCTGCTGCGAGTGTTTGTCTCGCCGCGGCTGGAGCGGCAGGCGCGCGCGCACGCCCAGGCCGCGGACAGCGGCCATCGGCACCACGCCGCCGGCGCGACGATGAGATGGCGCGAGCGGGTCACGTCGATCTCCGCGTGGTCTGACGTCGCGCACAACTTCCGTGGCGACTGGCAGATGCTCTACAAGGAGATCGCCGTCGGGTTTCTGCTGGCCGGCTTCGTCGCCCAGATCGGCAACGACTTCTTCAGCAGCCTGTTCCTCACGCACGCAAACGGATTGCTGGGGGCGCTCGAGAACGTGCTCGTGGGACCGCTGATCGCGGTGCTCTCATTCGTCTGCTCGGTCGGCAATGTGCCGCTCGCGGCCGTGCTCTGGTCTGGCGGCATCAGCTTCGCGGGCGTGCTGGCGTTCCTGTATGCCGACCTGATCGTGCTGCCGATCATCGCGATTTACAGGAAGTACTACGGCACCGCCTATGCTGCCCGGATCATCGGCCTGATGTTCGTGACGATGGCGCTCGCCGCGCTCGCGGTCGATGGGCTATTCAGCGCGGCCGGGCTGGTCCCGTCCGGTCCACGGCCCTCGCGGGCCGACATATTCGGTTCGATCGCGCTCAACTACAAGCTCGTGCTCAACGCGCTGGGTGTCGCAATCTTCGCGTTCATGTTCTGGCTGACATGGCGCCGCGGTGCGAGTGATCCGGTCTGCGGGATGAAGGTGGACAGGGAGTCAGCCCTGCGCCTCGAGCGCGATGGCCAGAGCTTCTACTTCTGCGGAGAGCACTGCAAGCGCGTGTTCGAGTCGGGGGCCGAGCGGTCAGCCTCAGCTCCCGCTCACCGTCACGGTTGAGCTTACGCGCCGGCCGGTGCGGTCCGCGAGCGTGGCATCCTCGTGCTGCGTTCGCTGACCTTGCCCGTGCGCGCGGGCGCCGGCTTTGCCTTGCTATCTGCCCCGGAACGCTGTTTGGCCGCGCCAGCGTGCTGCAGCGCATCGACCTCGGCCTGCATCGCGCCCAGCCGCCGAAGCAGCGAGCTCTTAGTCTGCTCGAGCTCATCGGCGGTCGGCAGCCCAGCATGTGCACGGACCGAAGAGGCCGGGTGGCGCTGCCGGGTGCGGTGAGCCAGCGAGGGATGGTCCGCTTCAAGCTCGCCGAGTGCCTGCTCGAGTGCGGTGATCTGTGCTCGCAGCGAGCTTCTGCGCCGCATGTCCGTCTTTGCCTGTGTCGGGCGGCTGGCCTGGACGTAGAGGACACTTGCGACCTCGCGTGGGTCGAGCCCGGCCTTGAGAGCTTCGCGGCCCGCCCTGGCCGCGATCGCACTTGCGCGGCGCGTCCGAGTTGCGCCTGCTGCGACAAAGGTGCCGCTGCCCTGCCGGCTTTCCAGCAGACCGTCGCGCTCCAGTCTCGAGTACACCGCTCGTACGGTGTTGGAGTTGACGCCGAGCGACTCTGCGAGATCGCGCAGCCCAGGCAAGCGGTGGCCGACCCCGAGTATTCCATCGCTTATCTGCATCTTGATCGCCCAGGCAAGCTGAACGCCGATCGGCACGTCGGCCTCGCGATCGACCCAAAGCTGCTCCAGTGACGCGGTGTCTGCTCCCATTGGGTCCAGCTTAGCCGCAGGCGAGGTCTTAGCGCAGTGTGCTAGTTTGCTAGCACAGCGAGAGACGAGGTGCCGATGCGGGGTCTGCTGGAGGAGATCGGGGACATGATGGTGCTGACGGGGAGAACGATTTCCTCGGCGCTGCGCCCGCCGTACACCTATGGCGGCGAGTTCGTGGCTCAGTTCCTGTTCGCTCTGCAATTGGTGTGGCTGCCTCTGCTGATCACGATCGTGACGATCTGCTACGCCGCCCCCGGGCTGCAGGCCGCGAACTTCCTCACGCTGTTTGGTGCGCTGGATCGCCTGGGCGGAATCTTCGTGCTCGCGGCGATCAGGGAAATCGGACCGAACATCACCTCGGTCGTGGTCGCCGGCGTAGCTGGCACGGCGATCACGGCGGATCTCGGTGCGCGCAAGGTCAGGGAGGAGCTCGACGCGCTGCAGGTGCTGGGCGTTGACCCTGTAAAGAACCTCGTCGTGCCGCGTTTTTTGGCGCTGATGCTGGTGACCGGCCTGTTCGACGTATACGCGGTCCTGTTCGGTCTCTTCGGCGGCCTGCTGGCCGAGAAGGTGGAGGGTCAACCGCTTGGCCCGTTCTGGAACACGCTATTGGCCAACGCCTCGATCACTGACCTGTGGGGTTCGGTGCTGAAGTGCACGATCTTCGGTGCGATCATCGCAATCGTCTGCTGCTACAAGGGCATGACCGCCTCCGGCGGCGCGGAGGGAGTCGGCCGCGCCGTTAACCGGGCCGTTGTGATCGCCTTCCTGGCAATGGGCCTCTTCAATTACGCCTTCACGCAGATGCTGCTGGCCACGCACCCGAACCTGCTGGTGATCAAGTAAGGCGGTTGTAGCCGGTAGATTGAGGGCGATGCCGGCATCTCCTCGTCAGTGGTGGCTTGCGCCCGAGCGCGACGTGCGCTCGCTCTATCACAAGCACTTCGACGATCGGCGCAAGGAGCGCCAGCTGTTTGCGACCGGATCGTTCTTCAGCACCTTCGCGACGGTGCGAGCGATCACGCACTCGATCAGGGCGCAGCGCGGACCGTTTCGGAACATCACCCCGGGCGGCAAGCACATCCACCACATGACCATCGGGATAGCCGGGCTGCTCACGGTCGGCTATCTGTGGATGCTCGAGCTCGGGATCAACGAGGAACGCTGGAGCTCCCGCGCGACGGCCGCCATATTCGGCAGTGGCGCAGCGCTGACGCTCGACGAGTTCGCGCTCTGGCTGAACCTCGAAGACGTCTACTGGACCAAAGAGGGCCGCGAGAGCATCGACGCGGTGGTGCTGTTCGGTTCGTTGCTGAGCCTGAGCGTGATCGGCAAGGGCTTCCTGCGCGACCTGCTCCGCGGACGCTAGGGCGCGCGCGGGGCGCGATCGCGGCGCTGATCGACATGGTCTCCAAACAAAGTGCGATTCGCGCGGTGGTACGCGGCGATGTGCACGGCGTCGGCTTTCGCGACGCGACGGTCCGCAGAGCGCATCAGCTCGGGTTGATGGGATGGGTGCGAAACGCACAAGAGGGCACGGTCGAGGTCCACGCCGAGGGGCCGGGGGCTGGGCTGGAGGATCTGATCTCCTTCCTGCACGACGGCCCGCGGCCGGCGCGAGTGGAGGAGGTCTCGGTCGAGTGGGTGAAGGTCGAAGGCCACGAGCAGTTCGCGGTTCGCGGGGTGCCCGCCGGCGTCTTCGTGGTGCAGGAGCACCAGGCCAGCACTCACCACTTCGACCTGCGGCTCGAGGTGGATGGTGTGATGCGCTCGTGGGCGCTGCCTAAGGGGCCGTCGCTGGATCCCTCCGTCAAGCGACTTGCGGTGGAGGTCCCAGACCACAACATCGATTACAACGACTTCGAGGGTGCCCAGGAGAAGGGAGGCACGATCGTCTGGGACCGCGGTGCACACGAGCAGGGGGGACGCGTGCCATGGCCACAGGCAGTGGAGCGCGGGCACGCCGTCTTCGTCCTGCACGGGCGCAAGCTGCGGGGCGGCTTTGCGCTGCAGCGTACGGGCCGCGGCGCAAAACCGCAGTGGCTGCTGATCAAGCGGCGCGACGAGCACGCGCAGCCTGGCTCGGACATCGCCGCAGCGCGTCCAGAGTCCGTGATCAGCGGACGGACGCTGCAGGAGATGCTTGCGGCTGATCGTCAGTAGGCGCTTGAAAGCTGCCGGCGCATCTGCACAGCGTCGTAATACGGCGTCTCGACGAGGATCTTACCGTCCTGCCCGCGCGTCCGGACCGTGCGGCTGCGCGCAGGTCAGCCCAGCGGCGAGGGCGGAATCCGCGTGGCGCCCTTCACCTGCGGGATGATCAGCCCAACCTGGTCGACGTAGCACCAGCTCCAATGCTCGCCGGGCTCAAGCGAATGGATCAGCGGATGCCCAGTCTGCTGTGCGTGTGCGGTGGCATGCCTGTTGGGTGAGTCATCGCAGCAGCCGACGAAGCCGCACTCCAGGCAGATCCGCAGGTGAAGCCAAGGTTCGCCGGTCGCCAGGCACGCCACGCAGCCGTCGACCGCCTCCGGCAGCTCGGTGACTTGGATCTGATCGAGGTGGGAGCACTCGGCAGCCATCCGACGTTGAGTTTAGGGGCTGGTGCGGCCCCTTCAGGTTCCTTTCACATTCATGCGCGAGGATCTGCGCGTGCGACTGCTCGTCGTCGATGACGAGCCCGCGATTCGGCAGGCACTGGATTTGGTGCTCAGCCTCAACGGGTTCGACGTGGCAATGGCCGAGGACGGCAGGGAGGCGATGCGCGCGCTCGCAAGCGAACGGCACGACGCGATGATCCTTGACGTGCTGATGCCCGAGCTCGGCGGCCTGGAGGTATGCCGGCGGATCAGGGCTGCCGGAGACCGCACCCCGGTGCTGATGCTGACCGCTCGCGCGGAGGTGAGCGAGCGGGTTGCGGGCCTGGAGGCCGGGGCCGACGACTACTTGGTCAAGCCGTTCGCCCACGAGGAGCTGATCGCGCGGCTGCGGGCGCTGCTGCGCCGCACCGGCTGGGAGGGCGAGCCCGAGGTGCTGCGCTTCGAGGACCTGGAGCTCGACCCGGCCGCGCATGAGGCCCGGCGCGGGCGACGGGTGCTGGAGCTCACGCGTACCGAGTTTCTGCTGCTGGAACTGCTGATGCGCCACCCGCGTCAGGTCCTCACCCGCGCGACCATCTTCGATCGGGTGTGGGGCTATGACTTCGGACCGGCCTCCAACTCGCTGGAGGTCTATGTCGGCTACCTGCGCCGCAAGACCGAGGCCGCGGGGGAGCCGCGGCTGCTGCACACCGTCAGAGGGGTCGGCTACGTGCTGCGCCCCGCAGCGCGATGAGCTTTCGCCGCCGCACGGTGCTGCTCGCCTCCGCGGCCGTCGCGCTCGCGGTGCTGCTGGCCTCGGTGCTCGTGTACGTGCTGACCAAGGACGAGCTGAGCAGCCAGCTTGACGCGAGCCTGCGTGCGCGTCTGGTGCCGGGGCAGAAGCAGTCGATCGAGATTCGCCAGGAACGCGTTACCACGAAGCACCGCAAGCAGATCGAACGGGCCGTGTCCGCACTCAAGCCGAAGGCCCAGAGATTTGAAGAATCGGGCTCCGAATCGCTCGGCGTGCACGTTGCGCGCACCGGCGGCGTGGTGCCGCCCATCGTTCGGCGTGGCGAATCGGCCGCCGGGAACGCGCAGTACAGCTATGCCGAAGGCGTCGCCGCGGCGGGGGCCGCGAAGCATCTGGGGAGGCCGGTCGCGGTGCACGCGCATGGTGCAGGCGGCGGGGCCGGGCCACCGCCCGGCGGCCTGGGTTTCACCGGCGTGATCAGGAAGGGGCCACACGGCGTAGAGACGGCAGTCAGCCTGGCGGTGCCCGCCGCGGGCTTTGGCGGGCAGAGCGGCTATGCCCAGCTGGTGCTGCAGAACGGCGAAGTGCTGCGGACCGGCGGCTCCGCGAGCCTGCCGGTGAGCGACGCCACCCGCGCCGTCGCTGCCGGCAGACGTCCGTCTTTCTTCAGCGACGCGAATGTGCATGGAAGCTCGGTGAGGGTGCTCACCGAGCGCGGGCCTGAAGGGAGCGTCTGGCAGGTCGCGGCCTCTCTCGGCGACCTGCACAACACCCTCAAACAGCTGCTGCTCGTGCTCGCCGCCGTCTGCCTCGGCGGCATCTTGCTCGCGGCTGCGCTGGGCCTGCTGGTGTCCCGCGCGGCGCTTGCACCGGTGCGTCGGCTCACCGGCGCAAGCGAAGAGGTCGCAAGCACCCTGGATCTCGCGCACCGCATACCGGTGCGCTCAGGCGACGAGCTTGGCAGGCTCGCGAAGAGCTTCAACACGATGCTCTCGGCGCTGGAGCGCGCGCGGCTCGCTCAGCGCCAGCTGGTTTCAGACGCCTCTCACGAGCTGCGCACGCCGCTGACCAGCGTGCGGGCGAATCTCGACGCGCTTGCGCTCGGCGACATGCTCAGCCCGCAGGAGCGCGAGCGGGCCGTGGCCGCCGCCCAGGCGCAGCTGCTGGAGCTGACGGTGCTGGTGGGAGATCTCGTCGACCTTTCCAAGACCGAGGTCGAGGAGGTCGAGGTCGAGGATGTGCGTCTGGACCTGGCCGTGGCGGCCGCCCTGAAGCGCGCGCGCCTGCACGCGCCCCAGGTCCAGTTCGCGCTTGTGGCAGACCCATGCCTTGTGCGCGCCGCACCGGCGAGATTGGACCGGGCGATCGTCAATCTGCTCGACAACGCGATCAAGTGGAGTCCGCCTGCAGGCGTGGTCGAGGTTCTGGTGAAGGCCGGCCGGCTGGAGGTGCGTGACCATGGCCCGGGAATCGCGGCGGAGGATCTGCCGCGGGTGTTCGATCGCTTCTACCGTGCACGCTCCGCCCGCGCTCGCCCGGGATCGGGGCTGGGCCTTGCGATCGTGCGTCAGTTCGCCGAGACCCATGGCGGCACCGTGCGCGCCGAGAACGACCTGGGCGGCGGCGCACGCCTGATCCTCGAGCTGCGATCGCTGCCGATCGGCAGCGGCGAGCTGCGCGAGCAGGAGGCGCTTCAGCAACCTCCTCGGCTGCCTTCAGGCTCCTCTCATCTTCGCCCGGCTTGATGTCTGCATGCACCCCAGATCGAGCACGGCGGCCGGGGGGCACCGCCGTCATCTCCCCGCGTTCTCACTCCTTCTCGTTCTCGCCGTCGGATGCTGCTTTGGACTGGCCGCCTGCGGAGGATCGGGCGGGGGCGACCCGGGCGGCGAAGCCTCGGGCCGGCAGGTCGCCGAGCAGCAGGCGGTGAAGTTCGCCAAATGTCTGCGCGAACACGGCGTGGACGCCGAAACCGGCACCGGTCCCAACGGGCGTGGGTTCAGCATGAAGATCAATGCCGGCGGAGGGCATACCGGCGGGCCCGGCGCCGAAAGCGCCAAGGCCGGCTGGCCGCCCCCGCAGATCTCGAGAGCGATGAGCGCTTGCAAGCAGTATCGGCCGCAGCCCAAGCAGGAGAATCTCTCGCCCGCCGAAAAGGCGGAAGCGGCCAAGAAAACGCTCGAATTCGCGCGCTGCATGCGAAGCCACGGCGTCGACGTTCCCGACCCGGGCCCAAGCGGGGTGCTGGAACTGAACAACATCAACCCTCAGAGCTCCACCTTTGAAGCCGCTCAGAACGCATGCCACCACCTGATGGGCAAGGCGCCGTTGGCGATCCAGGCGCGGGGAGGGCCCGGAGGCCCCGGCGGTGGCCACGAAGAGAGCGGCAGCGTCCAATCCCCGGCTCCGGCGGGTGGCGGTGAAAAATGATCCGGAGGCCTCGCTCTCCACGCACCTGCAGGGGAGCGCGGCCGACACGCAGATCCTTCCGTTGGGCGGCGAGGATGAGCTTGCCGAACCGGCAGAGCCCGCGTGGAGCAGGCGGCGCGCGCGGATCGCGGCAGTCGGCGCGATCGTGCTCGTCGGTATTGCGATTGCGCTCGCGATACTTCTGCAGTCACACGGCAAACCGCAAGCTGGCGCGAGCAGCGGCATCCCAGCAGGCGACACGACGGTAACGGTTGCGCGCCGCACGCTCGCCGAACATGCTCAGGTCGATGGCACGCTCGGATACGGCAGCGCGCTCGAACTCTACGACCGCATCCCGGGCACCTTCACGTGGCTGCCGAGCGTTGGCTCGGTGATCGAACGTGGCGCGACGCTTTTCAAGATCAACCAACTGCCGATCGTCTTGATGTACGGGTCGGTGCCCGCCTATCGCACGCTGAAGGTTGGCGTGAGCGATGGCCAGGACGTCGCGCAGTTGAATGAAAACCTGATCGCGCTCGGATATGACCCCTACGGCTCGATCACCGACTACGAAAGCTTCGGCCAAGCCACGGCGGCGGCCGTACGCCGCTGGCAGAAGGCTGTGGGGCTGCCGGAAACCGGCGAAGTCGAACTGGGACGCGTGATCTTCGCGCCCTCCGCGCGGCGCGTGACCGCGCTGAAGGCGACCCTTGGGCAAGACCCGCCAGGAGGGTCGGGATCGGGGGCGCCGGCCGGGTCGAGCGAACCGGCAAGAAAGCCAGCCGCTGAAAAACCGACCAAAGCAGCCGCCGCCAAAGACCCCGCAGGCAGCGGCAGTCCATCCAAATCGACATCCGGCGAAAAATCTCCCTCAGGCGAAGATTCGGGCGCCACCGCGGGCACGCCGGTCCTCACCACGACCTCCACCCAGCAGATCGTGCAGGTGGCACTCGAAGCCGACAAGCAGCAGCTGGCGCGTGTGGGGCAGAGCGCGCCGGTCACGCTGCCCAGCGGGCAGAGCGTGAACGCGCACATCACGAGCGTCGGCTCCGTCGCGACTGAATCCAGCGGCGGCGGCGGTGAAGCCGGAGGCGGCAAAGCCACGATCTCGGTCACGCTCTCGCTTGACCATCGCGTCCCGCATCTCGACGCGGCTCCTGTCACGGTCGAACTGATCAAGGAAAAGCGCCGCAACGTCTTGAGCATCCCCGCGACGGCACTGATCGCCACCGCGGGCGGCGGGTACGCGGTAGAGGCGCTGCAACGAGGCCGCCGCGTCGAGGTTTCCGTCACTCCGGGCATGTTTGCCGACGGCTACGTCGAGATCGAAGGCGACGGCGTCCATGAAGGACTGACGGTCACACAGCCGGCGGAATGAACGGGCCTGTCCTTGAGCTGTGTGAGGTCGTCAAGCGCTACCCCGGCGGCGTGCAGGCGCTGCGCGGCGTGGACATCTGCGTGCAGGAGGGCGAGCTGTGCGCGATCGTCGGCCCCTCCGGGTCGGGGAAGTCGACGCTGCTGCATATCATTGGCACGCTCGAACGCGCGAGCAGCGGGCTCGTGCGGGTGGCCGGGATCGACGTGCAAAGCGTCTCTGACAGGGCGCTTGCCTCGCTGCGCGCTTGGCGGATTGGGTTCGTCTTCCAGCAGTTTCACCTGCTGGAGGCCTACACGGCGATCGAAAACGTGGCCGGCGGCCTGCTCTATACGGGCACGCCGGCGCGCGTGCGTCGCGCCCGGGCCGCGCAGGCGCTCGATCGGGTTGGGCTCACGCACCGTGCCAAGCACACCTCGGCGCTGCTCTCAGGTGGCGAGCGCCAGCGCGTCGCGATCGCAAGAGCGCTTGTGAGCAACCCGGCGATCGTGCTGGCCGACGAGCCGACCGGCAACCTCGACAGCAAGAGCGGCGAGGGCATCATGCAACTGCTGAGGGAGCTGAACGCCCAGGGCACCACAGTCGTGGTCATCACCCACGATCACGAGATCGCCGCCAGCCTGCCGCGGCGCCTTGAGGTGCGCGACGGCTGCATCGTCGCCGACGAGACGCTGGGAGCGGGGGCGTGAGCGGGGCCGTGAGTGCCCGAACCGGCTTGCCGTGGGCGCGACCACGACGTCCGCGCCGGGCTCCGCGGCAGCACGCTGACACGCTGCAGCGCAGCCGCCTTACGCCGCTCGACGCACTGCGCGTCGCGAGCGTTGGGTTGCGCACACGGCGCCTGCGCGCGGCGCTCTCGGCACTTGGCGTCGGGATCGGAGTCGCCGCGATGGTCGCCGTGCTCGGGATCTCGCAGTCCAGCAAGGCGGGCCTCGTTGCCGAGCTGAACAAGCTCGGGACCAACCTGCTCACGATCCAGCCAGGGCAGAACTTCTTCGGCGAAAACGCCTCGCTGCCCGCCTCGGCCGCACGCGCTGTACGAAACCTGCAAAGCGTGCGTGACGCAGCCGCGGTCAGCGCCGTCTCGGCCAGCGTGCGCAGCAGCCCCTACATAGAAGCGGCCGAAACGGGCGGCATCACCGTCGACGCCAGCGAACCTCAGCTTCTCTCCACGCTGCAAGGCAAGCTCGCCAAGGGCTCCTTCCTGACCAGGGCCAGCGGCCGCTTTCCGATCGTGGTGCTGGGCGCGACCGCTGCGCAGCGGCTTCACATCGACCGGCTGATCGTCGCGGGGCGGCCGGTTCAGGTCTACATCGACGGCACCTGGTTCACCGTCGGCGGAGCGCTTGCGCCGCTGCCGCTCGCACCGGAGATCGATGCCTCCGCGCTGATCGGCTATCGGGTCGCCCACCGCCTGTTTGGCACCGCAAGGAGCGCGAGCACCCTGTATGTACGCGCTGACCAGGAACGCGTCACCGAAGCATCCGCGCTGCTGGCAGCCACCGCCGACCCTCAGAACCCGGAAAACACCCAGATCAGCCGCCCGTCCAACGCCCTCCAGGCGCGCGCCGATGCCCAGAGTACGCTTACGTCGCTGTTCCTCGGTCTGGGCGCCGTCGCGCTGCTCGTCGGCGGGGTGGGAATCGCAAACGTGATGGTGATCTCCGTGCTGGAGCGGCGCTCGGAGATCGGTCTGCGCCGGGCGCTTGGTGCCACGCGCCTGCATATCGGTGTCCAATTCCTCGGCGAGTCGATCCTGCTCGCGCTGCTCGGTGGCATCACAGGCATCCTGCTCGGCGCCGCGAGCACGGCCGCCTATGCGCAGTCGCAGGGATGGATCGTCGTCGTTCCCGTGCTCGCAGTCGCCGGTGGCGTGGGGATCACGCTCATATTGGGCGCGCTTGTCGGGCTCTACCCGGCGGTGCGCGCCGCGCGCCTGGCGCCGGCAGCTGCGCTGCGGAGCGTGTAGAGCGGCCGGCCCGGGCCTCTCAATCGACCCTGGCCACCTCGGCGCTCACCTCGCCCTGGGCCGCCGGCTGCCGGCTTACGCCGCTCGCGCCCAGCATCGTGGCTGCCGCAACCGCTCCGGCGAGCGAGAGCGCGCTGCCGATCAGGAACGCGAGCCGGTAGCCGCTGGTCTGGGCGGCATGGGCGGAGACACCAGCAGCGATGGCATGAGCGGCGTGCGAGTCCGCGATCGTGCTCAGCACCGCCAGGCCGAGCGCGCCGCCGCCCAGACGGGCGGTGTTCAACAGCCCCGATGCAAGGCCCGCGAGGTTGGCGGGGACGCCCTGCACGGCGGCGATGGTTGCGGGCACCAGTGCGAATCCGAAGCCGACGGCGCAGATCATGCCGCCCGGCAGGACGGAGCCGAGGTAGCTGCCGTCGCTTTGCATGGTGGCCAGCAGCCCGAGGCCCGCGGCTGAGCCGAGCATCCCCAGCGTGATCACCGGCCGCAGGCCCACAGATGCCACGAGCCGAGGCGCGACCGTCGCCGAGACCGCGATCGCCAGTGTCAGCGGCAGGAAGGCCAAGCCGGCCTGCAGGGCGCTGAAGCCGAGCACCTCCTGCAGGTAGAGCGTGAGGAAGAACCACATCGAGAACGCGCCCGCATAGAGCAGCGTGACGACCAGGTTTGCGGCTCGCAGGCGCTTCATCTTCAAGACGCCGAGCGGCAGCAGCGGCGCCGCGGCGAGCTTGCCCTCGACCAACACGAAGCCGGCGAGCAGCGCGAGCGCGAGCGCCAACGGACCCAGCACACCGACGGAGAGCCAGCCGAGCGCCTCGCTTCGCACGATCCCGTAGACGGCGACGGTGAGCCCAGCCGTAACCAGGATCGCGCCGGCGAGGTCGAAGTGGCGCGTGGCATTCTCGCGCCGGCTCTCTGGGATCACATGTCGGCCGACGAGGATCACCGCCGCGCCGATCGGCACGTTGATCAGGAAGATCGCCGGCCATCCGAGGCCCTGTGTGAGCAGGCCGCCGAGCAGCGCGCCGGATGCGCCGCCAAGGCCGCCCAGCGCGCCCCAGATGCCGAGCGCGCGGTTACGCTCGGCGCCCTCAGCAAACGACGTCGTGACGATCGCGAGGCTGGCCGGCGAGAGCACCGCTCCGCCGAAGCCCTGCAAGGCACGAGCGCCGATGAGCAGCCCGCGCGAGCTGGCAAAGGCGCACAGCAGCGAGGCGAGGCTGAACATCGCCGTGCCGACCAGGAAGGTGCGACGGCGGCCGAGCAGATCCGCGGCGCGGCCGCCCAGCAGCAGAAAGCCGCCGAAGGTGATCGTGTAAGCGTTGACCACCCATTGCAGGCCGCTGGTGTCGAAGTGCAGGCCGCCTCTGATCGAGGGCAGCGCAACGTTCACGATCGAGACATCGAGGATCACCATGAACTGCGCCAGGCAGATCAGCACCAGCAGCAGGCTCTTCGAGCCCGAGCGCGCAGCGGCGGGCCGCTTGGCTGTGATCGCGGCGCTCATCGGCTCGCAAGCTCCAGCAGATAAGCCGCCTCCACGACGGCGGACAGGCGAGCGCTGCTCAGGACGACAGGGCGGGGGCGGGGTGTCTTGGCGGTGGTGCTCATCTGGGATCGCCCTTCCTCGACTGGTGGATTTCAGTCCCTGCGGGCCAACAATGACAGGACTGCGGCTCAAAGCCTCGCGGGTTTCGGTCTTTGCGTCGCAGCAGCTGTCCGCGTGCTTACGACGCTTTGTTCGCTTGTACGACGATCACCGTAGCATGTTGGACGGCGATCATCGTACAATTGAAGCATGGGACTTCATCACCCGGCCAGGGACGAGCTTCAGATCGCCGACGTGCTGCACGCGCTCAGCGACCCGCAGCGGCTGAGCATCGTCTGCAAGTTGGCAAAGGACGAGGCGCCGCGCCGCTGCGGCAGCTTCGATCTGGACGTGACCAAGTCGACGCTGACCCATCATTTCCGGGTGCTGCGTGAGGCCGGCGTCATCGATCAACATGAGGTCGGCACAGCACGACTGAACAGTCTGCGCCGCGAGGATCTGCAGGCGCGCTTCCCGGGCCTGCTCGATGCTGTGCTAGCCGCGTCTGAGCCCTCTGCCGCCGTGATGCATGCCGCGCCCACAAAGGAGATCTGATGCCGCGAGCAGTGAGATTCGATCGATATGGCGGACTGGACGTGCTCAAGGTCGTCGAGATACTGCGTCCTGTGCCAGGGCCCGGACAGGCGCTGGTGAGGGTCAAGGCAGCAGGCATCAACCCAGGGGAGGTCTCGATCCGCGAGGGGCGCATGCACGATCGCTGGCCAGCAACGTTTCCTTCAGGGCAGGGCAGCGACCTCGCCGGAGTGGTCGAGGAGATCGGCGCGGGGGTGGATGGCTTTCGCGTAGGAGACGAGGTGATTGGCTTCACCGAGAAGCGCGCCAGCCAGGCAGAGCTTGTGCTGGTCGAGGCCGAGCACCTCACGCCACGCCCGGCGGGCGTGCCTTGGGAGGTGGCGGGATCTCTATTCGTCGCCGGTGCAACCGCATACGCGGCCGTGCGCTCAGTGGCACTCTTGCCAGGGGAGACCGTCGCGGTATCGGGTGCGGCGGGCGGCGTCGGCTCGATCGCAGTGCAACTCGCCCGGGGTGCCGGCGCGCGCGTGCTCGGGCTTGCCGGCGAGTCCAATCACGAGTGGCTGCGCGCACACGACGTGGTTCCGGTCGACTACGGCGAGGGAGTCGCCGATCGCATAAGGGCTGGCTGTGGGGGCAGGCTCGACGCGTTCATCGACACATTCGGCGGCGGATATGTCGAGATCGCGCTGGAGCTTGGTGTGCCCGCTGAGCGCATCGACACCATCATCGACTTCCAGGCTGCGGCCAAGCATGGTGTAAAGACAGAGGGCAACGCGGCTGCCGCCAACGCCAAAGTGCTCGCCGAGCTTGCGCGGACAGTGGGTGAAGGCGAGCTGGAGGTGCCGATCGCGCGCGCCTATCCGCTGGAGCAGGTGCAGGACGCCTATCGGGCGCTCGAAGCGCGGCACACGCGCGGGAAGATCGTGCTGGTGCCTTAAGCGCCGATGGCTGGCCTCGCCGGCTCGACGACCAGCTCGATCCAGCGACCGAAGATCTCTCGGGCAAGCGGAATTAGGCGCTCAAGCGCTGGCAGCTGCGCCATCAGCGCGCCGATCGCTTCGGAGCCCTGCGCGCCGTCCAATTCCTGCGCATAAGCCTCGATCGCAAGCCAGCTCTCCGCGAGCGACGCAGAGACCTCGAAATGGAACTGCAGCCCGTAGGCACGCCGCCACACGAATGCTTGATTGTGGTAGGCCGCTGAGCCCGCGAGAGCAGTCGCGCCGTCTGGAAGATCAAAGGTCTCCCCGTGCCATTGGAAGGTGGTAAGAGGGGAGGGGAGGTTCGCGAAGGCCGGGTCACGGCCTGCGTTCTGCGTCAAGATGAGATCGTCATAGATGCCAAGCTCTGGCGCGGCACCGCGGTACACGCGGGCGCCAAGGCTTGCCGCCAGCAGCTGTGCGCCCAGGCACACACCCCAGTAGGGCATGCCGGCTTGCACGGCCTCCGCGATCGCGCGCTTCTCGCCCGCAAGCCAGGGCAGCAGCTCCTCGTCGTTGACGCTCATCGGCCCGCCCATGGCCACGATGCCCTGATAGCCGCGCCAGTCCGGCAGCAGTTGGCCGTCGTCGATCTGGACGCGGTCGAAGGCGATACCGCGCGCAAGCATCTCCTCCTCGTAGGCGCCCGGGGGCTCGCAGGCGATGTGCTGGATCACAAGCAGCCGCATCGCTGAAGGCTATGCACGCCGGCGGCGGCTGGCCGTCTACTTCTTGTGTTTCTTCTTCGCTTTGCCCTGTGTGTGTCCGTGGAACACGACGATCTTCGGCCGCTTGGTCTTCTCGACGCCCAGCCGGGCGTGCGCGGTGGGACCGGGCAGTAGGTTCGCTCCCGCGACCGCGCGCACACTGGCCGTATAGCTGTCCCACGGATAAGCCTGCTGCAAGGTGAGACTGTGTCGGCCCGCAGGGAGCAGCGTGGTGATCAGCCGACCATCGCTGCCGCGCACCTTCACGCGGTAGCCACGCGCGCCGGGCGTGGGCGTCCAGCTAAGCAACACTGTGCTCTGGCCGCGGCGGGCAAACCGCAGCCGGTGCAAACTCCCGCCGCGCCGTGCCGAGGGAGCCCTGAAAGAACCCACCACGACCGTGCGCTTGGGCGCCCCTTCGAGATCCTGAAGGCTCGCGTAGATCTTGCGTGTGCGTGAGAGCGCTTCCTTGGGGGTGAAGCGGATCGTGCCCGATGCGTTGTGGACGGTCGCGATCACGTGGCCGCTGTCATGGCCGCGTTCGAAGAACTGGACGCTCGTGCCCTTGAGGTAATTGGAGATGTGGTAGATGAGCGCCCAATGGCCGTTGCGCTCCTGCGCGTGCGCATGGATCTGGGCGGGCGGCAGGTCTTGCGCGCCCTGCACGCGGGCGATCGGAGGCGAGCCCTGCGCCGGCGTGAGCGTCCAGCTACCACCCTGCGGGTGCAACAGCAGCACGATCACTTCGTGCGGGTCGGGTGCCACCGCGGCGATGAACTGGCCTTCGACGCCAGTCGGGCTGGAGGGATCGATGGGTGTGGTGTAGGTCTTGCCTGACGGAGAGGTGAGGCTGACGACGGGCGTGCCCGAGCTGGAGCTGATTCGAAGCTCCTCGCCGAACTGTCCGGAGGGCACCTGGATGGTTTCCCCGCTTGCAGCGGCCGCTGCAAGCGGCCCGCGCAGATTCACCACGGATTCTCCTTTGACGAAACCGCCGCTGTGTTTCTCCAGTGGTACTTCTTTGTACTGTTTTAGTTCATCGCTGCAGTTTTTGAAGCCAAAGACGCCGCCGGAGATGTTGCCGTCCGAGAAGCGGTAGCGGCCCTGGATGCCGCCGCCGAAGGCGGAGAGGCAGCCCGCTGCATAGGTGTTGTTCACAAGACCCGCAACTTCGGCGTTGATGATCCACAGTTTCAGGTGCACGCCGCCGTTGGCTTCCCAGCGGCCGCTTGCGGGTTCGTCCCAGAAGCCGATTTCCCCGCTGACTTCGATCACGGGTTCTTTGGATTCGAAGGGGAAGTGCAGGTTTATCTTCAGCTGCGCGTCGGTGTAACCGTCGCTGTAGACGTCTGCGGCCAGCGTGGCGATTTCATCGCCCTTGAAGGCGAGCTTGCCCTGGCCCCCAAAGAAGCCGAGTTCTTCGGCGGTCGCTTCCCTGTAGAGGAAGGAGAGGCTCAGCTGCAGCTGGGTGGCGATGCTTGCGCCGATCGTACCGCCGAACTTCAGTGGTTCCACTCCGATGGTGCCGCCCAGTTCGTTGACCAGCACGCCCGGATAGATCGGCACGCCCGTACCGCTTGGCGCGGTGAAGACCATGGAAGCTTCGTGGAACTGGCCTTTCTTGAACGCCAGCGCGCCGCTCATCTTCGGTTCGCCGAGTGGCCCAAAGACGAGCGTGCCCTTTGCCTGCCAGGTGTCGCGCTTTGATTCTTCGGGGTCGTCGGGGAAGTAGTAGGTGAAGGAGGCCTTCTGGACCTTGAAGACTTCGGCGAGGCTCGCTTCGGGGATTTCGAACTGCAGAGAGCCGAGGTTGATGCCGGTCTTGGCTTCGGCGATGATTTCCAGCGCGCCGGTCGCTTCAAAGCCGACCGAGGAGAGATCAAGCGCCACCTGCACGTTCATCAGCAGCTGGCCCTTGTTGCTGATGTAGACGTTGACCTGACCGCCGAGCGGGAAGCCGCCGGGCAGCGTCGCGCAGGAGGTGTTGCTGGTTTTCGGACAGCAGGTAGCGCCTTTCTGGCTGCCGGTGCATTCCTTGCCGACGGCGAAGCTAAGGATCAGCGACTTAGAGGTGTCGGCCGTATGGGCGCCGAGTCCCCGGCCTGGAGCCACGAGCGGCTGGCCGAGGAATTTGAACTGCTGATGTTGATAGGCCTGGAAGGAGAGGTTGATCGGTTCGGTTTCGAGGTTGCGCCCGCCCAGCACAACATTTCCGATCGGCGTGTTCAGCAGCTCGAAGCTGACCGCGGGCCCGGTCAGGCGCACGCCTTCGCCGACGCCGAGCGCCTTGAAGTGTTGGATGTGGTAAATCCCGTAGCCGCCGCCCTGCGGCACGAGCACCATCCCGTTGAGCTCCAGCTGCTTGGTCTCGATCAGGCGTCCGGCGCCGCCTTCTGCGTGCTGGATGCATTCGGCGATGATTTCGACGTTGCCTTCGTTATAGGTCGATTCGCATTCGCCTTCGCCGCCCTTGGCGACCGGCGGGATCGATATCTGCTGCGGCGTGGTGAAGCTGAGGTGAGTGGTCGATTTCTGTCCTTCGGAGTTGGTAACGGTGAGGCCGACGACGTGCGGCCCGGGCGTGAAGATGAAGTTGGCCGTCGGGTTGGTGCCGGTGCTGGTGTCGATCTTCCCGTCGTTGTTGAAATCCCAGTCGTAGGAGATGATCTTGCTGGAGCCGCCACTGGAGCCGGCGCCGCTCAGGGATGTCATGCCGCCGCCGTTGGCCGCGGTGGCGACGGCCAGAGTTGCCGTGGGCGGGGTGGGGCTGCCGCCGCCGGAGCCGCCGCCGCCACCCCCGCCTTTGCTGGCTTCTTCGGATTCGAAGCTGAGGTTGTCGATCGCGATCGAGTCGCCGCTGGGGTTCGTCGTGTGGAGCGTGAAATAGGCGATCTGTGCGTTGGTGCCCGCTGGCTGTGTCGCCACGACTTCGGTCCAGGCGGATGTGCTCGCGTCTCCCTGTCCGCTTGCGAGCACTTCGCCGCCGTTGCCATAGGCGGTGAGTGAGATCTGAACGCCACCTGGCCCCGACAGCGAGAGGTCGCGAATCCATACAGACAGCGAGCCCCGAGGATGGTTGGTCAGCTCGCCGTAGGTGCCGCTGGAGGTAAGTCCGCCGATCGGAGTGCAGGACGCTAGCAGCGCGTAGTTTGGAGCCGATTGCGCGGGAACGGCGCCGGTGGCGATCGATGGCGGGCCACAGTCCCCTGGTTGCGGCGGTTCGGTGCCTCTGCCAATTTCTTTGCCTGACCCGAGCACCAGCCCCTTCGCCTGGTATTGGTCCGTAATGATCGTTCCAGGCGAATATTCGTCGAACCCGATCACCGTCGAAGCGGCCTGCGCCGCTGCAGGCGTGGCGCTCAGGCCGAGCATGACCAACGCGGCGACGAAGGCAGGGCGCCTGAGCATGCGCGACAGCATCTCACGGTTCGCAGCAGTTGTCACTACCGGGTCGGCGAATGATCTAGTCGCGGGCAGGAGCCCGCCGCTGTTCGCAATACGCTCAGGGTATGGACGCGCCGCAGCGCTTTGCCGTCATCGACCTCGGTTCCAACTCCTTCCGGCTGGTCGTCTTCACCGCGACCGAAGGCTGGTGGCAACGCACCGACGAGATCTACGAGGCCGTGCGGATCGGCGAGGGCCTTGCCGCCACCGGCTCGCTTGGTGCAATGCCGATCGCAAGAGCTCTGGCCACGCTCGACGTGTTCGCGCACTTCTGCAGAGCCAGCGGTCTGGCCGGCGATCAGATCGACGCTGTGGCAACCAGCGCGATCAGGGACGCCAAGAACTCCGAGCTGGTGCTGCGGCCGGCGCAGGATGCGATCGGGCTGACGGTGCGGGTGCTCACGCGTGAGCAGGAGGCCCGCTACGGCTATCTGGCCGCCGTCAACTCGACCACGCTCACCGACGGCGCCGTGCTCGACCTCGGCGGCGGCTCGCTGCAGCTCGTGCACGTGCTCGATCGGCTGGAGCGCGAGATCGGCTCCTGGCCGCTTGGCGCCGTGCGCATGAGCGAGCGGTTCCTGCCGGGCGATGAGCCGGCGAGCATCGAGCAGATCCAGGCGCTGCGCAGCCACGTGCGCGGCCAGCTGGCCGGCTCGCGCTGGTTGCAGGGGCTTGGCGGCAGGATCGTGGGCATGGGTGGCACCGCGCGCAACCTCGCTGCCGCGGCGCAGCGTGCGGCCGGCCTGCCGAACAACGGCGTGCAGGGCTTCCTGCTGGATCTGGACGCGTTGGAGACGCTGATCGAGCGGCTGGCGTCGCTGCCGCCGCGCGAGCGGGCGAGGGTGCCGGGTGTCAAGCCCGCGCGCGCCGACCTGATCCTGGCCGGGGCGATCGTGATCGAGGGGGTGCTGCTCGCCGGCGGCTTCACAGGCCTGGAGGTGAGCGAGGCGGGCCTGCGCGAGGGCATCTTCTTCGAGCGCCACCTCGGCGGCCGGGACGGGCCGCCGCTGTTCAGTGACGTGCGCAGAGAGGGGGTGCTGAACCTCGCAAGGCGCTACGGAATGGACGCCCCGCACAGCCGCCACGTCGCAGAGCTCGCGCTCGGCATGTTCGACGAGCTGGCGGCGCTTGGCGTCCACGCGGGCGACCCTGGCGAGCGGGAGCTGCTGTGGGCGGCCTGCATGCTGCACGACATCGGCATGTCCGTCGACTACGACGATCATCACAAGCACTCGCGCTACCTGATCCTCAACGGTGGACTGCCCGGGTTCTCGCCCAAAGAGGTCGCGATCATCGCCCAGGCCGCCCGCTATCACCGCAAGGGCATGCCCGAGCCCGGCGAGCTTGCGCCGCTGTTCGAGGAGGGAGACAGGGAGCGCTTGGACCGCTGCGCCACGCTGCTGCGCCTGGCCGAGGATCTCGAGCGCTCCCGTGACCAGCTGGTCAGGGACGCGAGCCTCGCGGCCCCCAACGGCACCGTGAGGATGACCCTTCAAGCGGATGGTGAGACGGCGGTGCCGCGATGGGCGGCAGCACGAGAGCGCGAGCTCTTCGAGCGTGCGTTTGGGCGTGACCTCGACATCTCCGCGTAAGCAGCTGCCCGCTGCCGGCTCTCAGCTGCGTGCGTTCTGCGCCGCCCGCAGCGCGCTCGCGCGCCCGGCGCAGTCATAGAGCGCCAGACTGCCGAGCGCGTTGTGGACGCTGCCCCAGGCTGTGGAGGGAACCATGCGGCATGCCTTCAGCGTGGCGGCGGTCGCACCGTTTCCGCCGCGGCTGGAATAGGGGCCTCCCAGCAGCACGTAGCGTGCTTCGTGGTGCGCCACCAAGCGCGCCAGCCCGCTGGCGCTGAGCGCCGGGTCGGTCCCGCTGTAGCCAGCAAGCGCAGCGGCGTGACTGCCCCACAGGATGAACGGCGCCGCGGTCACTGAGGAGACGGTGAGCACCGTGAAGCGCTTGGTGGGGTGATGGTGGCGCAGGTAGCGCAGCAGGCTCTTGAACATCGGCACTTCGTCGGTAGGCAAGCCGATCCCGCCATACCCCGCCGCGCCCCAGGGGCCGGCAACAGGGAACGTGCTCTGCACCGGCGCTCCCCACGTAGCGGCAGCGAAGCCGGTGGGCGCGACAAGCAGTACCGCCACGATCCCGCTCAGGGCCCACCGTGCCCACCGCTGTGCGCGCACGGCGATCGCCACTCCCGCGACGCCGGCCACGATCAGAATCGGCAGCAGCCACTGCATGTATTCGCTCCTGTCCAGCAGCACGATCTGTGCAGCCACCGTGCTGAGCACTGCGGCTGCGAGCAGCAGCGCCCAGCGCCGGTCGACGCGCGGCAGCGCCGCAAGCGCGATCACGCCGGCGCCAACCATGGCGCAGGCTCCGGGTCCAAGCGCAGATGTGTAGTAGGGATGCACGATCCCGCTTGCGAGGCTGAGCACCACCGCCTCCACCGCGAACCATCCACCGAGCACGAGCAGGCCCGCCAGCCGCGGGTCGCGGCGGCCGTGAGCACCGCCGCCGTTGCGCGGTGCCGAGCCGGTCCAAGAGCTTGCGATCAGCGCCAGCATCGCGATCGCTCCGCCGAGGGAGAGCGGCAGCAGCCAGCCGTCCTGCGCTCCCAAGGCTTCTTCCAGCAGCCGCAGCGGGCCCGGCGATCTGGCAAACGCCGTCGGTTTGCTCGCACGTCCGTTGGCGTAGTGCTCAGGCGGCGTCTGGGTGCTGCCCGACCGGCCAAGGATCTGCTTGGCGAACGGCATCTGCTTGACCGCTGCCGCCAGCGGCTCAAATGCATATCTGGCGAGCTCTTCGGTTTCCAGATGTTCTTCGGTCGCTTCTTCGAAGGCCACGCTCGGCGGCAACGGTGCGGTGGCGCCGCTGGCATTCGGTATCGAGCCTGGCCCGCCCGTCTGCCCGCCGATTCGACCGAGGCCGTTGTAGCCGAAGGTGAGGCCAATCTCCGAGTTGTCGGTCGAGCTGCCGACGAACGGGCGGTGGCTGGCGGGCGTCGCATCCACGAACAAGAGCCAGGAGAGCGAGACCGCGACCATCGCCACACCCGCAACCACCAGCTTGAGGATCCGCGAACGCAGCGAGCCGGGCGCGCACACCAGGTAGCCGAGCGCGATCCCGGGCACGACCAGGTAGGCGGCAAGCGTCTTGGTCTCAAACGCCAGGCCGACGAAGATCCCGCAAAGCACAAGTGTGCGTAGGCGCCCGCTCGCGATCGCTCTGATTGCGATCCAGCAGGAGACGGTCATCAGCAGGATCAGCAGCGCGTCGGGATTGTTGTCACGGTTGACGGCGACGAACGCGGGAAAGACCGCCAGACACAGCGCGCCCAACAGCGCCGCCAGCCGGCCGAAGGGCCGCGCCATCGCCATGTAGAGGACCCATACGCAGAGCACGCCCGCGATCGCCTCCGGCAGCAGCAGGCTCAGCGGGCTCAAGCCGAAGATCTTCGCGCTGACCGCCTGCGCCCAGATCGCCAGCGGCGGCTTGTCGATGCTGATCAGGCCGCCCGGATCGAAGGAGATGTAGAGGAAGTTGTGCAGCGAGAGCAGCATCGACTTCACGCCCGCCGAGTAGAAGGTGTTCGCCCACGCGTTGCGCGACAGGTCGTAGATGTTCATCGCGGCTGAGAGACCGAGGATCGCGGCCAGCGCGAGCCGGTGCGGCGCAAGCAGCCGGCTGCTTGGGGTCGACCGCGCTCGGTGAGGTCGTGGACGCACGGCCTCTGCGGGCGCAGCGCGAGGGCTCGCGGTCTGTGATGTCGCGTTCATGGGCGCCACGCACCCGTGACGTTAGGGCAACGCGTCGATCAGGCGTCGCAGGTCGGTTTCGTCGTTCCAGGCGCCCACTGAGGCGCGCAGCCACGGCCTGCCAGGGATGTCGCGCAGCACCACGCCGTGCTCGGCGAGCACACCGCGCTCGGCCTCAGGGTCTGGGCTGCAGAAGGAGAGCAGCGTTCCGGCGGAGTGCTCGACCACCTCGCGGCCGGCGCTGCGAAGCATCTCCGCGAGCTTGACCGTCAGATCTTTGGCGCGCGTGTGCATCCGCGCCAGGCCCTCCTGCTCCAGGATCCTTGCCGCGGTATGCGCGCAGGCGAGCGTCTCTGCGCTCAGCGCCGGGGTGTCCAGGCGGCGGCCGTCCTCGTGCAGCTGTGCGTCAAGTCCCTGATTCGGATCGGCGATGTTCCCGTATCCGCGGCGCTTGACCGCCAGGCGGCCGCGCAGCGCCGGGCTCGTGTAGAGCATGCCTGTGCCGTCGGGCCCGCAGAGCCACTTCTGACCCGCGCCGGCGTAGGCGTCGCACCCCAGGCGTGCGAGATCGACAGGTACCGCTCCGACGCCTTGAGCCCCGTCCAGCACGAGCGGAGGCTCCACTTCAGCAAGCTCGGCGGGACATTCCCGGCCGGTCATCCAGCTCACGTGCGAGCAGGCGATCAGGCGGGTGCGCGGACCCAGGTGCTCGTGGATCTCCAGGAAAGGCGCAAGCCGCACGCTCACGCCGCCGTAATGCGCGGCCGCCAGCACCCCCAGCAGACCGGGGTGCTCCTCTTCGCTTGTGAGGATCTCATCGCCCTCGCGCAGGCCGAGCCCGTCGATCACGATCGCAAGGCCCTCGCTGGTGCAGGTGGTCAGCGATACATCCGGCGACTCGCAGCCGAGCGCCCCGGCGTAGGAGGCGCGCAGCGATTCGCTGAGCTGGCTGCGCCGTTCAAAGTGCTCCTTTGCCCGTCCCTGCTGCACCTCAACCTCCAGCTCCTGCTGCGCGGCCTGCACCGCTGCGCGGGGCAGCGGGCCGTCCGTTCCGGCATTCAGGTAGGCCACGCGCTCCAACACGGGAAACTCGGAGCGGAAGTCGGCGTGTGCCACGGCGCCGCAGGATATCCATCACGCTTGTGCCCCTGCACGAACGCTTGCGAGCATGGCCGTCAGACGGCGCGAAGAGGAGAGAGAGCGTATGGCGTCGAACAAGACCGCCGATGAAGCGTGCCGCCACAACCACACCCCAGACGCCGCTTGAGCAGATCGACGGCCACCTCACCCTCTCCACCTACATCCAGTCCCGCTTCGAGCAGTGCTCGCGTTCGCAGAAGGATGTAGCCCAGTACATAGTCGACCACCTCGACGAGGCCGCCTTCCAGACCGCCGAGGAGCTCGCGCGCCGCGCCAACACCTCCAGCTCGACGGTCGTGCGCTTCTCGCAGGCGCTCGGCTTTGAGGGCTTCCCGGAGCTGCAGGCCGCCGCCCGCGAGGAGTACAGGCGCGAGCATGCCGCGCCCAGCCACGGCACGCAGAACGGAAACGGCCACAGCGGCCCGCTCTTCTCTCTCGACCAGACGCAATTCGAGGCTGCGATCGCGGCCGACCACGTGAACGTCGAGCAGACCGCGGGCAAGATCTCCCGCGAGACTGTCGATGAGCTGGTGGAGGCGATCGCGACCTCGAGCAGGGTGCTGGTCGCGGGCACCGACCAGATGGCCTTCTTCGCCAGCTACCTGCGCCACCTGTTGATGCTGCTCGATCTGCGGGTCGAGCTGGCCGCAAGCCCCTCCCAAGAGGTGCTTTCGAGGCTCGGCCGCATCGACGAGGACACGCTTGTGATTGCGCTCTCCGCCGGCAGACCGCACCCGCTTGTCGTTCGCGCGCTGAAGCTCGCGCGCCATCGCGGTGCGAAGACCGCCGCGATCACCGACGCGACGCTCTCCGAGGTCGCAAAGCTCGCGCAGACCAAGCTCTACTACTCATCTTCCACGCCCGCCTACGTGCGCTCGCACACGGCGCTGCTGAGCTTGATCCAGGCGCTTGCCTTCGCCGTCTACTCGCGCAACAGCGACCAGTACGACGATCGCATCAAGGCCTTCCGGCTGAAGTAGCGCCGCGCGGCCCATATACACTGCCTCTTATGAGAGACGAGGCAACTTTTCGAGTCAAGTCCGGCCTGGCCGAGATGCTCAAGGGCGGCGTGATCATGGACGTGGTCACGGCTGAGCAGGCAAAGGTCGCCGAGGAGGCAGGAGCAGCGGCGGTGATGGCGCTCGAACGAGTGCCTGCGGACATCCGTCGCGACGGGGGAGTAGCCAGGATGTCCGACCCGGAGATGATCGCCGAGATCCAGGAGGCGGTCAGCATCCCCGTGATGGCCAAGGCCAGGATCGGCCACTTCCTGGAGGCCCAGGTGCTGGAGGCGATCGAGGTCGACTACGTCGACGAGTCGGAGGTGCTCACGCCCGCCGACGAGGCGAACCACATCGACAAGTGGGCCTTCAAGGTCCCGTTCGTCTGCGGCGCCACCAACCTCGGCGAGGCGCTGCGGCGGATCGGCGAGGGCGCCGCGATGATCCGGTCCAAGGGCGAGGCCGGCACCGGCGACATCGTGGAGGCGGTGCGCCACATGCGCCGCATCACCGGCGAGATCAAGGCGCTCGCGGCGCTCGGCGAGGCCGAGCTGCCGACCGCGGCAAAGGAGCATGGGGCGCCGCTTGAGATCGTGCGCGAGGTGGCCGCGAACGGCAAGCTGCCGGTCGTGCTCTTCTGCGCGGGTGGTATCGCGACGCCCGCGGACGCCGCGCTGATGATGGCGCTCGGCGCCGAAGGCGTGTTCGTGGGATCGGGCATCTTCAAGTCCGAGGATCCGCAGACGCGCGCGAAGGCGATCGTGGAGGCCACCACACACTGGCAGGACCCGGCGCGCGTAGCCGCGGCCTCTCGAGGTCTCGGCGGAGCGATGGCAAGCATCGAGAACGCGAAGCTCAAGCCCGAGGAGCAGCTCGCGAGCCGCGGTTGGTAGGGCCGGGCGGGCGCGCTGAGAGCGCCGCGCCCCTGATCGGGGTGCTTGCGATCCAGGGCGACTTTGAGGCGCACGGCCGCGTTCTTGCGCGGCTTGGCGCGGAGGTCGCAGAGGTACGCACCGTCGCCGACCTCGACGGGATCGATGGCCTGGTGATCCCGGGCGGGGAGTCGACGACGATCACGCTTGGGATCCAGCGCGAGGGGTTGGTGGAGCCTTTGCGGGAGCTCGCTGCGCGCGTACCCGTACTCGGCTCTTGCGCCGGGCTGATCATGCTCGACCGGGAGCATCTGGGGGTGATGGACATGGTGGCCAGCCGCAACGCATTCGGGCGCCAACTGCGGAGCTTCGAGACCGATCTGACGGTCAAGGGCATCGAGGGGCCACCGCTGCGGGGGGTGTTCATCAGGGCGCCGTGGATCGCCGAGCACGGGCCGCAGGTGCAGATCCTCGCCGAGGTGGATGGTCATCCGGTGGCGGCGCGGCAGGGCGATGCGATCGCCGTCTCCTTCCACAGCGAGCTGACGGACGACGACCGGGTGCACAGGCTGCTGCTGGAGGCGGTGGCCGGGCGCGAGGAGTCTGCGACGGGCGGCGTATAAGGATCTATGAGGCGATATTTGGTTTTTCTGATAAAGACCTAGAAAGCTTGCTATGGTGTCTCGCGTGAGGATCGCGGTGTCCGCAGACGAGATGACCGGCGTTGCAAGCCGCTTGGCGCAAGAGGTTCGGCAGCGTGGCCATGAGACGATTCTGCACGGGGCGCTGGCGGAGGGCGAGCGCCCCGACTGGGCGTGGGCCAGCGAGGCGGCGGCACGGGACGTGGCCGACGGACGGGCCGATCAGGCGATCGTCTGCTGCTGGACAGGCACAGGCGCATCGATCGCGGCCAACAAGGTGCCCGGGGTGCGGGCGGCGCTGTGCGGCGACGCAACGACCGCCGCTGGCGCGCGACGCTGGAACGACGCCAATGTTCTTGCGCTCAGCTTGAGAACCACCTCCGCGGCACTTTTGAGCGAGGTCCTTGACGCCTGGTTTGCGGGGCAGCCGAGCACCGAGCCGGACGATCTTGCCAATGTCGAGCATCTGCGCGAGATCGAGCCTGGCTCGGAGTTGGCGTCCCCCCGGAGATGAACGCTCCTGGGCAGCGCTATCGCGACCGCGAGGAGTCGCGCTTCTTTCAAGCGCGTGGCCTGTCGCCGGAGGAGACCTGGCAGGCTCTCGGGGACGAGCTGGCTCGCGTTCTGGATGACGTGCAGCAAGCATTCTGGCGATGTTCTCTGCGGATGGATCCCGAGCGCATTCGCTGGTGGCACGGAGCGATCTTCGCCCGCCACTTTCCCCACGACGGTGGGCGCTTTCGCCGCGACCGGGCCTTCTTTGGCGTGATGATGCCGGCCGGCGGGATGCGGCAGTTGAAGGGCGTTGCACCCGAGGCGATTCGCGGCGAGCTCCATGCAGTCTGCTCGTCGTTCAACCAACAGGCAGACGCGCTCGGCGATCCGGATGCCGCGGGGATCCTCGACCGGACTCGGGCTGTGGCTGCCCTCTATGCGGGCATCCTGCGAGTACATCCGTTCGCAGACGGCAACCATCGCGTGAGCTTTGTTGCTCTCTCAGCCGCGCTGTGGTCGTTCGGCCTGCCGAACGTCAGGTTCATCGGCGCCGAGGAAATGATCGCTCACGACGACGCCTTGGTTCCGGCTCTTGTCTCTGCGCCCGGGGATGTGGAGCCCTTCGCTGCACTCCTGGCGAGGCGCATCGAGAGCGCGGATACCGATCCGACATGAGGTACCCTCAAGGCATGGAAAACGGCTCTCGCGCTCGGCTGAAGAAACTCGACGGTGCGCATACGGTCTGCGGCGACCGGCTCGTAGAGACCACGCCTGCTGTCAATCGCGAAGTTGCCGAAAGCGCGATGCTGCTCTCCCAGGGAGCCCGCCGGGCGATCGAGATGATGCGCGAAGCCGACGACGGCAGCGCGGAGCTAGCCGCGCCCGCGGCTCCTGTCGAGACCGAGACACGCCCCGCCTGACCACCATCTCGAGCGCTCGGCAAGCGCCGTTGGCTCAGCCGATGTCAAGCACTGGCTACGCGGACTTGGTCGATCTAGGATGCCCTGAGGTCAGATCGACCTCGGTTGGCTCCACCATAACTTCGTTGTGTGAACCCTGGCCCTGAAAATCGGGTCGGGGTTGCATTCCGGGCACCCCGGTCGTTTTCGGTGGCTTTCTGAGCGATTCGTCGGGCGCGGAGCTTGCCGAGTGCTGGCTCCCAGGTCCTCAAGGCGGCGTAGGCCGGCGTCAGTTCGGCACTCTGGATCTCGCCATCGCCTCCGATCAAGTGCTCGAGACCGAGACGACGACCTCCGATGCCTGGTTCGCGCTGATCTTCCGGCTCAAAGACGCTTGCTGGCGGCTGGCGGCCGCCACGCACATCCTGAACGAGTGAGCTGAGCCCGACGACACCCACCCCGACATCGACACGCACTCTCAATGCGGACACCGCAACATCCAAGCCTGGGATGGCTAGTGGGCTAGCCATCGCGTCAGACATCGACACTTGTGCGACTCCCCAAGGTGCGCCCCTCCCTTGTCCAGTCTGAGGGAATCGCTCCATGATGAGCGTGAGCAGAGCTCTACGCCGAACAGATCCAGCTATTGCCGACATCCGGCAAGTGGCATATCGTAACCACATGGACCCGCAGCTTGTATCGTTCGACACCATCCCCGATGCGTGGCACGAGGCCCCACGTCGATGGGGCCATCCGCTGCATAGCCTGTGCTCATATTTCGCGATGTTCCCACCACAGCTCGCGAGCGTCTTTATCCGGTGGCTCACGCAGCCAGGTGATGCCGTCTACGACCCATTCTCGGGGCGAGGCACGGTGCCACTAGAGGCGATCCTGCATGGTCGCGTCGGCCTCGGTGCAGACGCTAACCCGCTTGCGCATGCACTAACCCGCGCCAAGATCCAAATCCCATCGAGCACCGCGGTCCAGCGCCGGTTGACAGATCTCGAGGATGCCTACAGCACGCAGACGACGGATACGAGATCGGTTCCAGCGAACATCCGCATGCTCTACTCGAATAGGACGCTTAAACAACTGGTGTTCCTACGGGAAGCGCTCGGAGCGAACGCGCGAGTCGATCCTTTCTTGACTGGCATGACATTGGGAATGTTGCACGCCAATCACTCTACAGAAGGTGCCACGGCGGGCTTCTCTATCAGTATGCCGAACACCTTCGCGATGGCTCCCGGTTACGTGAGGAATTATATTGCTCGCGAGAACCTCGTCGCGCCCGACCTCAACGTGTTTTCAATGCTGCGCACCCGTGCCATGAAGTACGATCTACCATCGAGAGCAATGACGTCGGGACGCTCGTGGCAGCATGACGCGACTAAGCCTGTCCCCCTCAGCGTTAGACGATCTCGACCTCGACTTATCTTTACCTCTCCACCATATTTGCAAGTCATTAAGTACGGTAAGTACAACTGGGTTCGCCTGTGGTTCTTGAAGCACGACGCGCGCGACGTCGACTCACAACTAATGGCCAGCGCAAGCCTGCCACGGTACCTCGCTTTTATGACCGAAGTACTTACCAGTCTAAAGTGTACAGTCGCCGATGATGGCTTCGTATGCCTTGTTATCGGCGATGTACGTAGGGGCGAAGAGCAGATCAATCTAGCCGGCAAGGTGTGGCGGCATGTAGCGGAACCAGCTGGCTGGCACTGCCACGGCATAATTGCCGATCAAGTGCCGCTTGGACAGAAGGTCAGTCGGATTTGGAAGAACAATCCTGGCCGTGCGACAAAGGTAGACCGTCTCCTTCTATTGAGCCCGTCGCCAAAGGTCGAACTGCCGAATCTGAGCCCCATCGACTGGTCTAAGACTCCGTCTCTTTCGACAACCCAACTTCGAGCGAAGGTGACCTAATGGCATCAGTCGTCCAAGAGTTGAAGCAGCTGGCCACCGTCGACCTCTTCCAAGAGTGTCGCGGCGACGGCCTCTTCGTTGGCCGGCCTTTCTATCTGGATTTTGATCGCCTGCGACTTATGTCGAATGACAGCTGGAAGCATAAGGTCGGGGGAGTACCTGCCGGCGCATTTCTCTTGGCGCTTTATGTGGGCGAGGCCGATGTCGACGAGGCGGTTCTTGTTCGCGTGCTGCGTCCCACAAAGCTGCCTACCGATGACGATGTAGTCGCCGCGATGGTTGACCACTACAAGGAGACCCCACCAAACGGTGGTGCTCCGCTCGATTCATTCACGCGCGCTGAGTTTCAGTTCTCTGGACTCAAGTGTCGTGTGATCGGCTCGTTCTATAAGGACGCCGCCGGCAAGATCCTATTCGCTGGTGATCTCGATAACTTCTACGCTGCGAATCATTATCGAGTGGTAAAGCCAACGGGCAAGGTGCTTGAGTATATCGTCAATTTTCGCGAGGAGGGTATACCTGGTGGTGTCGGCGACGAGCGCATTGGAAGTGTCCGCTATAGCTCTAGCCTCCGTCACGTCACTGACGAGGATGTGACCGTCTATGTCTCTCCACTCGACTTCTTGGGTAAGCGCACTGCACTCTTCGGAATGACCCGAACCGGAAAGTCCAACACCGTCAAGAAGATCATTCAGGCGACGGTCGATATATCTCAGTCCAGCGTCAAGGTCGGGGGCCAGGAGCTTACGAGCGTCGGCCAAATTGTGTTCGATGTCAACGGCGAGTACTCCAACGAGAACCAACAGGATGCAGGAACCGCGATCTACGCGCAGTACAAGGACGTCACGCGGTATAGCGTTCTCGAGAAGGAAGGCTTCAAGGTGATGAAGCTCAATTTCTACCGGTCACTGCGTGATGGGTTTGGCCTGCTCACCACCCTTCTCGATGATGACGGCGCGGACTATGTCAAGGCCTTCATAAATATTGACTGGGACGCACCGGATTCCCAGGACGTCTCTACGACCATCCGATACCAGCGCAAGGTTGCGTGCTACAAGGCATGTCTGCATCGTGCAGGGTTCGTTGCGAAGGATGAAAAGGTTGCCTTCCAAAGCGCGAAAGAGATACGTGAATCGAACATTCCCGGCCTGGAAGGCGTCGAGCCCAAGAACGGTATCTCCCTTGCGGAGGCTGCTACCTGGTTTGCTGCGGCGTGGGACAACTACAAGGACAACCAAGGGCCGTTTGAAGCGCTCAAGCGCGCAAAGGGCGGCCGTGAGTGGGCCGACGAGGATCTACAAACCCTCATGCGCTTCCTCACCCGAAAGAGACTTCCGGGTGGTAATCCCAGTGAGAGCGGCTTCCGTAAGCTAATTCGTGGTCGAGACCTCCATACGCCTAGTCTTGATGAGTCCTTCGAGGACGAGATCATCAAGCTCCTACGGAGTGGAAAAATCGTCCTGATTGACCTCTCACAAGGCGATCCACTTATTCAGCGCACATACTCCGATCGGGTCTGTCGGCGAATCTTCAACGATGCGATGGCTCGCTTTGTCGCAAACGAACAGGCAAACTTCGTACAGATGTATTTCGAGGAGGCGCATAACCTCTTTCCTCGTAAAGAAGAGAAAGACCTCACCAACATCTACAATCGGATAGCCAAGGAGGGACAGAAGCTCCGCATCGGGCTCGCCTACGCTACGCAGGAGGTAAGCTCTATTTCCGCGAGTATCCTCAAGAACACACAAAACTGGTTCGTGGCACATCTCAATAACCGCGATGAGTTGCGCGAGCTCGACAAGTACTATGACTTCGAGGATTTCACCGACAGCCTTCGTCGGACTACAGACCGTGGCTTTATTCGCATGAAGACCGACTCCAATACCTTCATCGTGCCCGTCCAGATTGATAAGTTTGTGGTAGCGGAGCAGTCCTGATGGCTTATACCTCTCTTCGAGGTCGTAAGCCTGTCGAGCGCGCAAGCAAGATCTCGCATACTGAGATCATCAATAGTCCGGAAGTCAAGAAGCTTCTCGGCAAGTGTGCGATACCCAAACCCGCCGAGAGTGCGATTCTCGATGATCTAGCACAAGACGTGCCGCCTCTGGTTGAGCAACGTATACGTCACGTTGTTGCGGTGGACGGTGGATACCGCGAGACATCCGTTCGAGACGACTTGCCATCTGCGGCCATTACGTTCTTCACGTTCGGGCCACTGCTCTTCAAGCTCGCCGACCTGTGTGAGCTTGATGCGCAACCATTTCTAGCGCCCGAGGACATGGCCCGACTCAAGAACATTCAGCGCTATACGTTGGTCTTGCCGACGCGGAATATATCGCGCGAAGGCAAGTCGCTTCAACTTTCCATCCGGGAGACACTGCAAGACTTCTTCGAGCGACGAGATTACGATGATGCTCCATTGTCAGAGGCGCTTCGCTGGCTCTTGTTTCGAGGATGGTTGAACACGTCCGAGCGAACGTGGCAGATTCCTGAGTGCCCTAACTACGGGTGCACGGCCGGACCCATCACACTTGATCCCTCCACGCCTGATCGCTCCTCGTGCGCCACGTGCAAACAACCGTTGTTCCTCGTCGATGCACTGCGACTGCATGAGCGGATTGACGAGGAGCAGGGCGCAGGTGGAATAGCCGCCTACGTAATGACGACTCTCGAGCAATTGGTTCTTGTGCACGTCATCAGGGCGTTGTTCGACACGAAGCCGTCGGTCCTTGGGGAGATCCTTTTCATCAAGGACGGGCCACTTGCGTTCTTTGGACAGACTGCACCACTCAGCAAGCCGATGCGAGAGCTGGCTGGTTTTCTCGGAAATCAACCGCACCCAAGTAAGGGTGCTGGCGCGAGCAGGTCTCTCCTAAATGTCGCCGGTCTAGAGAAGAGCGGATCATTTGTCGAGCACGCGGTGCAGATCGCTGATCGGCTGGCGCAGGGCTCGCTTCTTTTGCTTTCGAACGATTACATCTATCGCTACATCGTGCCTGGCGATCCAAGCAGCGCTGATCCATACGGGAAGAACACCTATTGGGGTGGAAAGTTGATCTACAAGGCCGGTGATGGCAACGTTTACGTTGCAACGGTACCAACCAGGGAGTTCACGCCCACGCCTGCTTACAGCGACTTCCCGAACCTGACAGAGATCCTCAGTGTTCTGGGTACACTGCGCTGCTCGATGTACGACAATGCGCTCATTCCGGTAGCGCTAGCCAATAAGCTCGTGTCCCTTTCTGAATTTCCGAGCTCGCGTATCCTCGAGAGCTTTGCAAAGGACTCTATACAGTAGTTGGAGTGAGCAGTTTGATGTCAGCGGCTATCGACCAGCGCGCGTCGCAACGCCTCTACCCGCGCTCGACGGTTTAGTCTTCGCCTGCCCGCGTCCACCTAAACAGCCTCGAACCGCACGACCCCATCCTCCTCCACCTCCGAGACCTCCCCGCCCTCCAGCAGCAGGTCCACATGCCCCAGAACCTCCGAGAGCGTCAGGTAAGCCTGCGTCACCGCCACGTTCCCCCACAGCTTCTGCGCAATCTCATGCGCGGTGCGTGGCTGCTCGACAATTAGGCGGTGGATCTTCTCGGCCCGCCGCGCGTGCATGCGCAACCGTTCCTCGATCAGCGCTTTGTGGTCGGTGATCGGGCCGCCGTGACCGCCAAGCACGAGGTCGAGGTCCATCTTGGCTGTCTGCTCGAGTGAGCGGATGTAGGTGATGAGTGCTTGCGGGCGCGGGCCGGCGTAGTCGGGCGCGGAGCCGAGCGGGCGTGAGATCAGCGGGTTTGAGGAGATGTGCTTGAGCAGGTGGTCGGCGGCGATCAGCGTCTTGCGCTGCTCGTCGTGAAAGACGGTGTCGGATGGGCTGTGCCCCGGGCGGTGCAGCACGCGCAGGGTGCGGTCGCGCAGGGTGAGCTGCGCGCCGTCGGCCAGCGGTTGCGTGACCTGCACCTTGGCGCCCCAGCCGCGGAAGCTGCCGGAGACGGCTCGCAGGGCGCTGACGACGTCTGTCGGGATGCCGTGGCGGCGCATGATCGCCTGCGCGTAGGCGTCGTCCCAGTCGGCCTCCTGCCCGAAGTTGCCGAGGTAGGGGGCGAGCAGGTCCAGCGCTGCGACCTCCGCGCCAGAGCGGCGGGCGAGGATGGAGGCCAGGCCGAAGTGGTCGATGTGCTGGTGGGTGACGATCAGCAGGCCGATGTCCTCGATCCGCCGGCCGTGTGCGGCCAGCGCCTGCTCCATCTCATCCAGCGCCTTGCCGGAGTTGGGGCCGGAGTCGACCAGGGTGAGCGGGTCGTCCTCGATCAGGTAGGCGTTGACCCTGCCGACCTGGAACGGGGTGGGGATCGCCAGGCGGTGGATGCCGGCCTGCGCGGCAGATGCAAGCGCTGCCTGCTCGGCCTGCGCCTCCGAGTCGTCCTCGGGGGAGAAGCTTTGCTGCGCTGCGGTGCGCTCCGAGCTCAAGAGCGGATCAGCTCCAGCACCTCGTCGCGGCGGCGTTCCATGTCCTGTCGCGAGACCAGCGACTCCAGGCACAGCCGCAGCAGCGGCTCGGTGTTGGAGGGCCTGACGTTGAAGTGCCAGTCCTCGTAGTCGATCGAGATGCCGTCCAGGTGCGCCTGCTTGGCGTCGCTGTAGCGCTCCGCGATCTCCTGCATCTTCGCCTGCTGATCTGAGACCTCGGAGTTGATCTCACCAGAGATGAAGTAGCGCTCGCGCAGCGGAGCAAGCAGCTGCGACATCGTCTGTCCCGCCTTGGAAAGGAGCTCCAGGATCAGCAGGGCGGGCAGCGTTCCCGAGTCCGCGCAGTAGAAGTCGCGGAAGTAGTAATGGCCGGAGACCTCGCCGCCGAACAGCGACCCCTCCTGCTTCATCCGCGTCTTGAAGAAGGCATGGCCCACGCGGTTGATCTCCGGCGTGCCGCCGGCGGCACGGACGGTGTCCGGGACCGCCCAGGAGGCCCGCACGTCGTAGAGGATCGTCTCGCTGGGCTGCTTTGCCAGCAACGCCTTCGCCAGCAGCGCGGTGAGGAAGTCGCCGTCCACGAACTCGCCGTGCTCGTCGATGAAGAAGCAGCGGTCGGCGTCGCCGTCCCAGGCGATGCCGAGGTCGGCACCGGTCTCGCGCACCTTCTCGATGATAAAGGTCCTGTTCTCGGGCAAAAGTGGATTGGGCTCGTGGTCTGGAAAGCTCCCGTCCGGGGTCCAGTAGGTCTCGATCAGATTCAGCGGGAGCCGCTCGAGCAGCGGCCCCACCATTGGACCGGCCATCCCGTTGCCGCCGTCGAGCACGACCTTCAGCGGCCGGATCGCGCGAGGGTCGATGAAGCCCAGCGCGGCCTCCTGGAACTCGGCGTAGATGTCGACCTCCTGCGCGGTGCCGCGGGCGGCGGTCGGCTCGGGCAGGCCGGCTTCGATCTCCCGGCGCATGTCCTGGATGCCGGTGTCGCCGGAGAGCGCGAGCGCGCCCTCACGCACGAGCTTTGCGCCGGTGTAGGCCTTCGGGTTGTGCGAGGCGGTGCACATCAGCCCGCCGTCAAGGCCGCGCGAGCCGACCAGCCAGTAGAGCATCTCGGTGCCGACCTGGCCGGCGTCGACCACACTTGCGCCCTCGGCCAGGATGCCATCGCGGTAGCGGGCGGCAAGCTCGGGCGCGGTCAGGCGCATGTCTCGACCGAGGCCGATCACAAGGCTCTCCGCGGGCTTTCCGGAGAGGCTTCCCAGCACGCGCGCGAACGCCCGCCCGATCTGCTCGGCGAGGTCCCCGTCGAACTGCTCGCCGTAGATGCCGCGGACGTCGTATGCCTTGAAGATGCCCGGGTCGAGCGCGAGAGCCATGCCCTGCATCCTATGCTTCCGGGTTATGTCAGGACATTCCAAGTGGGCGAGCATCAAGCACAAGAAGGCGATCGTCGACTCGCGGCGCGGCGCCCAGTTCACCAAGCTTGCGCGCGCGATCACGGTCGCGGCGCGCGACGGCGGGGGAGACCCTGCGGGCAACGCGGCGCTCGAGAACGCGATCGCCAAGGCCAAGGCGGCCTCGATGCCCAAGGACAACATCGAGCGCGCGATTCAGAAAGGCACCGGCGAGGGCGGCGACGCCAGCGCGTTTGAGTCGGTGCTCTACGAGGGCTACGGCCCCGCGGGCGTGGCACTGCTGGTCGAGACACTGACCGACAACCGCAACCGCACCGGCGCGGACGTGCGGCACATGTTCACGAAGTTCGGCGGCAGCCTCGGCGAGCCCGGCTCGGTCGCCTATCTCTTCGATAAGAAGGGCGTGATCGCGATCGACTCGGCGGACGCGAGCGAGGACGATTTGATGGTCGCCGTGGAGGCCGGCGCCGAGGACGTGGCCACCGACGAGGACGTCTACGAGGTCGTGACCGAGCTCGCGGACTTCGTGGCAGTCAAGCAGGCGCTGGAAGACGCGGGTATCGAGATGCAGAGCGCGGAGCTCGTCCACCGCCCCAAGAGCCTTGTGCCGATTCCGCACGAGGGCCAGGTCGTCAAGCTGATGAAGCTGATCGACGCGCTGGAAGAGAACGACGACGTCGAGGCGGTGCACGCCAACTTCGACGTGCCCGCCGAGATGCTGGAAAAGGTCGCGGGCTAGGGTGGCCGCCAGCGAGACCGGGCTGCCGCACGAGCAGCTGATCCTCATTTACGAGTACGTCCCGGACATTCTGGAGCGGCGTGGCGAGCATCGCGAGGCCCATCTGGCATGGCTGCGCGAGTGGCAGACGGACGGGTGGCTGCTCGCAGCGGGCGCGTTCGGAAATCCTCCCAGCGGGGGCCTTTTTCTGCTGGCGGCGGACGCCGACGTGCAGGCGATGGTCGACGGCGATCCCTACGTGAAGGCAGGCCTGGTCGCTTCCTGGCGGATCGAGCCGTGGACCGTCACCGTGCGCTAAGTGTGCGATCAGCCTTGCGGATCTGCGTACCGCGCGACGGTGAAGGCGATCATCAGCGGCACGTCGAGCGCGAACACCGCCAGCATGCCAAGGAGTACTCCCAGCGTGCCGCCGCGCACGCCGTCGTAGATGAAGACGAACGCGAGCATGCCCGTGACCACCAGATAGGCCAGCAGCGTCCAGCGCGCGACCTGGAAGAAGCGCTCCCGGGCGAACGGCTCGATCCGGCTCAGCATCACCGCGTTGGCAAGCAGCAGCGCCACCGCCGCAGCGAGCAGCACGATTGCGGGCGCGAGCGTGACGTGCGCGGGCAAGTTCGCGGCGAGGTAGATCCCGCCCGCGACGATCAGAGTGAGCGTGGCCATCGCGACCTGCGTGATCGGCGGCAGGCTGCGCTGCGAGGCCGGCTCCATCGCAGCCGGGGGCGCGCCTGCGCCGGGGGAGGAGATCGCGCTCATCAGCCGCTCGCCACCTTGGTCATGATCACGAGCGTCGCGACCTGCATCGCCCCGGTGATCCCCGCGGTGTAGATGAAGCGCTTCATCAGCTTCTCGATCACGGCGCCGTTGGGCTGCGGCTTCTTCATCTCGAACAGCACCGCGATGTTCGCCGGCTCCAGCAGCCCCAGCGCAATCACGGCCATCACGCCGACCACGATGTAGGAGGCGACCAGCAAGCCGTGGTTGGCATAGCCGGCATCCAGGTTGCCGAGGTGGCGTGCCAACTGCCAGCCGGCGCCGAGCGTCATCGTCACGAGCGTCGGCATCAGCAGCGCCATCTTCGGCATCAGCCGCGAGGAGAGCTCGATTCGAGCGGGGATGGACATCCGGCCCATGATCGGGCCGAGCAGCAGGCCGAGGAAGAGGTCGATCGCGGTCCACAGCGCGCCGCCGACCACGTGGTAGAAGTCGAGCGCCCACAGCGAGTTCGTGGCGATCGCGGCGATCATCCCGCCGATCACCACCGCAACGATGAGCAGCCCTCGCAGCGGCACGATGCTGTCGGGAACCGCCGGGCGCGGCAGCGCCATCGCCCCCACGGGGGGAGCGGGCAGATCATGCACGGCCTGGGCCATCCTCACGCCTCCTGTTGCTCGCTTCGCGCCCGGTTGGGCGGGCGCGCGCCGCCTCGGCTCGATTCTACAGCGCCGTGAACGCTCTGGATAGGCCGTGCCACGCCACGTTGTGCGCGGGCGGGACCGAGGTCAAGGGACGGCCGTGGATAGGGTGCGCAGATGCGATCGCTGCAGCGGGATCACACCTCGGCGGGCGCAGAGCATGGGGGCAAGCGATGGACGAGGTGAGTCAACCGGAGATGGGCGACGGGAGCTCGCGGCTGGCCGCGCTCGAGGACGTCTTCTCTGAGTTGCAGCGGATCGCCGATCGTCTCGCCCAGCGCATCGGCCGTCCTGTTGACTTCGATGACGCCCACCTGCGGCTGCTGGCGCACAGCTCCCATCCGCAGCAGATCGACGCTGTGCGCCTGGCTTCGATCCTCAACCGCAGCGCGCCTGAGGCGGTGGTTGCGCACGTGCGCAACCTCGATCTGGCCTCGGCACGCGAGCCTGTGCGGGTGGCGGCGGTGCCCGAGCTCGGCATGGACGCGCGGCTGTGCGTGCCGATCAGGTCCAGTGGGACGCTGATCGGCTTTCTGTGGCTGCTCGACGACGGGAAGATCGACGCGGCTGCGATCGAGGCCGCCGTCGGCGCTGCAGGCGAGGCGGCCGAGCTGCTGGAGCGGGTGCGGATCGCCCGCATTGGCCTGCTGCGGCGCGCCCAGCCGCTCGTGCTGGAGGTGTTGGAGGGAGAGCGAGCGCAATCGCAGGCCGCGCTGAGGACGCTTGTCGAAGAGGGACTGCTGCTGCGCGCGGACAGCCTGCAGGTCGCATTGCTCGCCGAGCGGCACAGGCTCCTGCCCGCGGCCGCCGAGCACGCCGGCGCCGGGCCGGAAGGGCGCGCCGGCGCAGCAGAGGCCGAGGCAGGCGACCACGGCGGCGCAGGGGAGGCAATCGGGGCGCTGCGGCGCGAGACCGCGCCGACGGAGGCGGTCTTCGCGCTCGCCTTCGACGGCCTGCTCGTGCTTTCGTGCCTGGACTCCGAGACATTTGAGCGGGTGCTCGAGCGGGTGCTTGCCGAGCGCCTGGCGCTGGTGGCGGGCATTGCCGCGGCCTCGGACCGCCCAGGTGCGGCCGCGTTGGCGCGGCGGCGGGCACGCTGGGCCGCCGAGGCGGCCGCCGGCGGTGTGAGAGATCGCGCGCTGGGGCGCTGGGAGCGGATGGGCGCGTACCGCTACCTGTCCGGATTCGAGGAACGAATCGGCTCTCTGCGCGATCTGGAGCCGGCGATGTGCAGGCTTGTCGCGGATGCCGGTGGCCAGTCGCTGCTGCAGACGCTGGAGACCTTCCTGGATCTGGCCGGCAGCGCGAGCGCGACCGCCGCGAGCCTGAACCTGCATCGCAGCAGCCTCTATCACCGCCTGGCACGCGCCGAAGCGGAGCTGGGCGTCGACCTGCACGACGGCGCGCAGCGGCTGGACATGCACATCGCGCTGAAGGCGGCGCGGATGCAGGGCCTGCTCGATCGCCGCTGAACACGGCGGACGCTCCATCTGCCACGCACGGGCGCGGCATGCGCGGAAGGAAGGAGCTGCGCACGTCCAGGGTTGGCGTGCGTATCTGATATGAGGCGCTTGTAATGTCTGCGTTCCATCATCTGTCCTACGGGCACGACGATGTTTCCATCGCTTGTCGCATGTAGGTTCCTAGCCGGTGATGGAGGCTCTACGCATGAGTCAAGCCATATCCACGGACACCGTTACGGCACTCGATCGCGACTATCAGAGCCACGAGCAGCTGGAGATCTGCTGCGATGCACAGGCGGGACTGCTCGCGGTGATCGCCGTGCATTCGACGGCGCTCGGCCCCGCCATGGGCGGCGTGCGCCGTGCGCACTACCACTCCCTCGATGACGCGGTGACAGATGCGCTGCGCCTCTCACGCGCGATGACTCTGAAGAGCAGTCTCGCGGGCCTGCCGTTGGGCGGCGGCAAGAGCGTGATCCTCCACGCGCAGGCAAGGCCGTCGGCGGCGCTGCTGGACGCATTTGCGGCACAGGTGGACAGGCTGGGGGGACGCTATGTAGCCGCCGAGGACATCGGCACCACGCCCGGTGACATGGACCGGATTGCGGCCGGCACGCGCTGGGTGGCCGGCCGCTCCACCGAGGCCGGCGGCACCGGAGACTCCTCGCCGTCCACCGCGCGAACCGTGCTCGGCGCGATCAAGCACGCCCATCGGCTGGCCTTTGGCGCCGAGCGCCTCGAAGGCGCGCGCGCGGGCGTGATCGGCGCGGGCAAGGTGGGCGGCCGGCTCGCCGCGCTGCTGGCCCAGCGCGGAGCGCAGGTGAGGATCGCCGACATCGACGAGGATCGCGCGCGAGCAACAGCAGCTGAGATCGGGGCGGAGGTGTCGTCGGCCGATGATCTGTTGAGAGCCGACCTGGAGGTGCTGGCACCGTGTGCCTGCGGGGGCGTGGTCACGGCTGCGAATGTTGGCTCTCTGCGCGCCCGCATTCTCTGTGGCGCGGCGAACAACATCCTCGAGCACGACTCGGTGGCCGACTCGCTCGCAGCCGCCGGAATCCTCTACGTGCCGGATTTCCTGTCCAACGCCGGCGGAATCATCCAAGTGGGAGGCGAGTTCCTCGGCTGGGAGGAGGATCGAATCGAGACAGAGCTGCAGCGCTCGATCGACCTTGCTGGCGAGATTCTGGAGCAGGCGAGCGCCGGTGCGGGCCGACCGTTGCAGATCGCGCTCCAGCGCGCGCAGGAGCGCGTCGCGCCGGCTGTGGCCGAGGAGACCTCATAGAGGCGGGCACCATCACCGTGATCCCGCCGGCGAGCACGCCGGAGCGGGCGATCACGCTCGAGGATCGTTGGAGCGATCAGGCGCCGGGCGCGCTGATGTCCGGCGTGCAGGCGATCGTGCGCGCGCTGCTCAACCAGCGTCGGGACGACGCCCACCACGCGATCGCCAGCGCCGGCTTTGCCAGCGGCTACCCCGGATCGCCGCTGGGTGGCTTGGACAGGGAGCTGCAGCGGCGCGCGGCCGACCTGCAGCAGGCAGGAATCGTCTTTCGGCCGGGGCTCAACGAGGAGCTCGCCGCCACCGCCGTGTGGGGCTCCCAGCTTGCCCATCTGCAACGTGGCGCGCGCGTCGACGGGGTGATCGGCCTTTGGTTTGGCAAGAGCCCCGGCCTCGACCGGGCGGCAGACGCGCTGCGCCACGCCAACGTCTGCGGCGTGGGCCCGGCCTCGGCCGCCGTGGCGGTGGTGGGCGACGACCCGGCCAGCAAGTCATCGACGTTGCCAAGCTCATCGGAGCGGACGCTGTCGGGGCTCTGCATCCCGGTGCTCTCGCCAGCCTCCGTTCAGGACGTGCTCGACCTCGGTCGCCATGCCCTGCGGCTCTCGCGCGCCGCAGGGCTGTGGTGTGCGCTGAAGGTGGTCGCCGACGTGGCGGACGCGTCCGCCACGATCGTCCATCGCGGCCATCTGGGCCCCGTCGGGCGGCTTGTAGAGCACACGCCCACAGCGCATCTTCTGGGAGCCCCTTCGGTGGAGCTGGAGCGCCACCTGATGGAGGTGCGCTTGCCGGCGGCGCTCGAGTATGCCCGCCAGCACGACCTCAATCCAATCGTGGTGCAGGGGCCACGCGACGCGATCGGCCTGATCGCGGGCGGGTCAGCCTACGGCGAGCTCGCTCGTGCGCTGCGGGAGCTCGGTCTGGGCGAGCGTGATCTGCGCGAGCTCGGCGTGCGCGTGCTGAAGATCGGCATGCCCTGGCCACTGGATCGCCAGCGCGTGCGCGAGTTCGCAGGCGGCCTGCAAACGGTGCTGGCGATCGAGGACAAGCTGCCGATGCTGGAGACCGAGGTGCAGGCAGCGCTGTACGGCCTGCCCATGGCACCTGCCGTGCTCGGCAAGCAGGATGAGCAGGGCCGGCCGCTGCTGGCCTCCCATGGCGCTCTCGGCGCCGACCAGATATGCCTGGCTCTGGGACGCGTGCTCGGCGCGCGGCTGGGAGAGGACAGCGCCGCTGCGCACCATCTGCGGCGCCTGGCGGCTGTGCGTGCGCCCAAGCCGCTGCCCGTGGCACGAACCCCGTTCTTCTGCTCGGGCTGCCCGCACTCGACCTCGACTGCAGCCTCGCCGCATGCGCTGGTCGGCGCAGGCATCGGCTGCCACGTGATGCTCGTCCAGGAGGACCCCAATCGTGGCGACAGACGCGGGGGCGAGGTTGTGGGTCTGACCCAGATGGGTGGCGAGGGCGCCCAGTGGATCGGCATCGCGCCCTTCGTGCCGGTAAGGCACTTCACCCAGAACCTCGGTGATGGCACCTTTCACCACTCTGGCTCGCTGGCGCTGCGCGCTGCCGTGGCAGCGAAAGTCGACATCACATACAAGCTGCTCTACAACGACGCGGTCGCGATGACCGGCGGCCAGCACGTCGAGGGCATGATGTCCGTCCCGGCGCTGACGCAGATGCTCATGGCGGAGGGCGTGGCAAGGATCGTCGTCAGCACCGACGATCCACGTCGCTACCGGCGCCTGCGGATCGGGCCGCTGGGGATCGGTCAGGTGGCGCTCGCACCGTGCGCGAAGGTCTGCGACCGCTCCAGGCTTGCCGAAGTGGAGCACGAGCTGGCCGCACTGCCGGGCGTGACAGTCATCGTTCACGACCAGATGTGCGCCGCCGAGCGGCGCCGGCTGCGCCGGCGCGGCAAGCTGCCGCAGGCGCCTGAGCGCGCCTGGATCAATGAGCGCGTCTGCGAGGGCTGCGGCGACTGCGGCCAGGTCTCGGGCTGCCTGAGCGTCGAGCCGGTGGACACTGATCTCGGGCGCAAGACCCGCATCCACCAGGGATCCTGCAACCAGGACATGAGCTGTCTGCGCGGCGACTGTCCCTCCTTCATGACCGTGCGCCCAACGCCGCGCGCGCACGAGCCGCGCCTCCCGCCGGCGGGCCTGCCAGCTCCGGATGGCTGGGACTCCTCTGCTCCACCCGATGGGACAGCAGGCGCCTCGAGCACGGTGCGCATGGTCGGCATCGGCGGCACGGGGGTGGTGACCGTCGCGCAGGTGCTGGCGATGGCCGCGCACCTGCAGGGCCTGCCTGCTTCGGTGCTGGACCAGACCGGCCTGAGCCAGAAGGGCGGACCTGTGGTCTCCGACGTGCGGATCGGGGCGCCCGCCGCGACGCAGGCGGCCGCGCGCGCAGCCGGGCTTTCGGCCGATGTGCTGCTCGGCTTCGACCTGCTGGGAGCCGCCGACGCTCGCTTCGCGGCCGCCTGCGACCCGCAACGCACGATTGCGGTGCTCTCCAGCACCCAGACACCCACCGGCGAGATGGTGCTGCACGCCGATGTGCGCTTCCCGGACCGCGACGTGCTGCTTGCGCGCATCGGCGGCGCGGTCGCCGCGACGCCCGTGCTGGCCGACGCGCAGCTGATCGCCGAGCGCGCGCTCGGCGACGACCTGCAGTCCAACATGGTGCTGCTCGGCGCCGCCTGGCAGCTGGGAGTCCTACCCATATCCTGGGAGTCCCTGCGGCGCGCAGTGGAGCTCAACGCAGCCGCCGTAGAGCAGAACCTGATCGCGCTTGGCTGGGGCAGGGCGGTCGTAGCCGCACCCGATGCGGTGCAGCGGCTGACAGGGGCGCAGGCACAGCCGGCGGCCGCCTCCGCCGAGGCGCTCATCGAGGTGCGCTCGCGGCAGCTGCCAGAGCAGGTCCACGAGTTGGTCGCCCGACGCGTCGATGACCTGCGCGCCTACGGCGGCGCTTCCCTGGCGGCACGCTACCTTGATGAGCTCGAGCGCGTGGCCGCAGCGGAGGCGCAGCGGGCTCCCGGTCGCACCGAGCTGACCGAGACGGTGGCAAGGCAGCTGCACAAACTGCTGGCTTACAAGGACGAGTACGAGGTCGCGCGGCTGCACCTGTTGCCGCAGGAGCGGGAGCGACGCGAGCGCGAGCTCGGGCGGGGCGCCAAGTGGTGGCTGCACCTGCATCCACCACTGCTGCGCGCAATGGGCCTCTCGCACAAGATCCGATTGGGAAGGTGGTCGCTGCCGCTGCTCCACGCGCTGCGCGCCGGCCGGCGGCTGCGCGGCACTCCGTTCGACCCGTTCGGGTACGCGCAGGTGCGCAGGGTGGAGCGCGCGCTGCCGGACGAGTACCTGGCGTTGCTGTGGCAGGCGATTGGGCGCCTGGATGAGTGCACGCACCCCCAAGTGGTGGCGATCGGCGAGCAGGCGCAGCAGATCCGCGGCTACGAGCAGATCAAGCTGGCGAACGTGCAGGCGTGGCGCTTGAGCAGCTCAGCGCTGGTCGAGCAGTTGCAGGGCGTCTCTGACGCTTGAGTGCGGCCGGTCTTGCGCGCTACGCTTGGGCCATGCCGACGGTGGTGCTCGACCCTGTCCCACGCGAGCTTGCGCAGGTGGCCGAGCGTCGGCGCGCGCTCGGACAAGACCGTTTGGACGAGATATGGCAGGGTGTGCTGCACATGGTTCCCGCTCCCTCATTCGAGCATGCCGCCCTCGCTGCCCAGGTGATGTCGCTGCTTGGACCGCCCGCCGTTGCGGCCGACCTGACCGCCACCGTCGAGTTCAACCTCGGCAACTCCGAGCAGGACTTCAGAGTACCCGACGGCGGGCTGCATCGTCCCGGCGCCGCCGGCGTATGGCAGCCGACCGCCGCGCTGGTGATGGAGGTCCTTTCGCCTGATGATGAGGCGTGGCAGAAGCTGCCTTTCTACGCCGCTCACCACGTGGATGAGGTGCTGATCGTCGATCCCCAGGAGAAGGCAGTGCACTGGCTCGCGCTCTCCGCCGGCGACTACCGGCCGCTTGAGCGCAGCGCCGTGATCGACCTCGGCCCGGCCGAGTTGGCGAGCCGGCTCGACTTTCGGTGAACGTCGAGCGACGTCCACCCGTCGCAATCCTTTGCGGCGGGCGTGGCACCAGGCTGCAGGAGCACACCAGAGAGATCCCCAAGCCGCTGGTGGAGATCGGCGGGATGCCGATTCTCTGGCACGTGATCCAGCTCTATCTCACACAGGGCTTCACACGCTTCCTGCTGGCCACCGGCTACAAGGGCGCTCTGATCGAGTGCTTCGCAGCGCAGTGCAAGTGGCCGCCGGGAGTGGAGGTGCGATGCCTCGACACCGGCGTGGACACGCCCACAGGCGGCCGGCTGAAGCTGCTGGAGGGCCACCTCGGCGGCGCGCCGTTCTGCGCGACCTACGCCGATGGCCTGGCGGACATCGACCTGGCCGCCTTGCTCGACTTCCACGCGGCGCATGGGGCGCTGGCAAGCATGAGCGTGGTGCGGCCACAGCTTCAGTTCGGCGTGGCCGATCTGGCTCATGACGGCGAGATGGTGCTCGGCTTCACCGAGAAGCCCCGCAGCGAGCACTGGATAAACGGCGGCTTCTTCTGCTTCCAGCCCGCCGCACTCAGATACATGGCCGCCGACTCGGTCCTGGAGCAGGAGCCGCTGCGCGGCCTGGCCGCCGACGGCCAGCTGCGCGCCTGGCGCCACGAGGGCTTCTGGGAGTGCATGGACACATACAAGGACGCGGTCATGCTGGGCGACCTCTGGGCCGGCGGGCAGGCGCCATGGCGGCGCTTTGATCAGGAGGGGGCGCTCAGCCGCCTTGCCCGATAGAGCCCCACCGGCTCGCGCACACCGCGCAGCCTGCGCTCTCCCGCGTAGGACCAGCGGTAGACATCGCCGACGCTGCGGCGGACCTCGCGTTCGGCCAGCAGGCTGCCTGGACGGGCCACCTGCGTGACGCGGCTGGCGAGGTTCACGGGACGCCCAAACCAGTCGCCGGCGCGGCTCAGCGCAGGCCCCATCGTCACACCGGCGCGCAGCTGGGGGAACTGCTCGCCCTCTGTATCGGCGGCTTCGATCAGGCGCAGCGCCGCGTCGATCAGCGGCGCCGGCTCCGGGCAGCTGAGCATCGCGGCGTCGCCGATCGTCTTCACCAGCCGCACGGGCTGCTGGGCCACCTCGCCGGCGAGCTGCTCCAGCCGGATCGCAAGCTGCGAGAGCTCGCGTGGCGGGACCTCCTCGCCCACGCGGGTGAAGCCGACGAGGTCCGCGAAGCAGATCGCGATCTCGCGCGAGCCGGGCAGCCTGCCGCCGAGTCGTTCGGCCGCGTCGATCGCCTCGGTGTCGGCCATCTGGCGCAGGTGCAGCGTGAGCAGGTCGGTGATCAGCGGGCCGAGCATCGGGGTCAGCTGCGCCGCGGTGCCGGCAAAGCGCTGCGCAAGCTCGTGCTCGCTGACGCCGGGCTCGAGCACCAGGCGCAGGCCGAGCGTCCTGATCGCTTCTGCCGATTGGGAGAGGCCGCGGCCGAGGATGCGCAGGACTTCAAGGCTGTCCTGCTCGGAGACCCCCGCGGCCTTGAACACCGCGGCCATCCGCGTGGCCTCCAGGTCGGCATCGATGTAGGCGCGCTCGGTCAGCCCCGGCACCGGCAGCCCCATCGCGCGGCGGGCCGCGATCAGGAAATCCACACTCTCGCCGGAAAGCTCTGCGATCTCCTGCGCGGTGTAGCGGCGCGGGCCGCCGATCACCCGTTCGGCCGGCAGGAAGAGGATCGTGCCTTCCTCGGTGTGCCGCCGCAGCTCGCTCAGGGCCACACCTTCTCCGGCAAGGCCACGCAGTAGCGCAAGCCGCTCCTGCCGCGGTGCGCCGCTCAGACCCTCCAGCAGACCCTCGCGCTCAAAGTCGATGCCGTCCCCGCTCACCAGCGCAGCCTATGCCAGGCGGACGCTTGCGGTCCACTGCGCCGGCGACCCAAGGCAGGCGTCCGGGGTCCCACGGAGAATCCAACTTCATGATCGTGCTCGGCATAGACCCCGGCCTGGCCAGCACCGGCTACGGCGTGGTGCAGCGTGACGGCGGTCGTCTGCGCGCACTGGACGGTGGCGTGATTGAGACCCGACCGCAGCTGCCGCTGGAGCGACGACTCATGCTGCTGCACGTGCGGCTGACAGAGCTGCTCGATGCCCACGCCTGCGAGGCTGTGGCGCTGGAGTCGCTCTACTTCGGCAGCAACGCACACAGTGCCTTCGCGGTTGGCCAGGCGCGCGGGGTGTGCGTGCTGGCGGCCGGCCAGCACGAGCTTTCATGCGCCTCCTACACCCCTCAGCAAATCAAGGCGGCGGTCTGTGGCAGCGGGCGCGCCGACAAGGGGCAGGTGGCACGGATGGTCAGCGCGCTGCTCGGCCTCGCGAACGTGCCGGCAAGCGACCACGCCACCGACGCGCTGGCCGTCGCGGTCTGCCACATCAACGCGGCGCCGCTCGCGGGAGCGATCGCTGCCGCCATCGCGGGAGCCGCTCGATGATCGCGCTGCTGCGTGGCGAGGTCGCGCTGCGCCGCGGCGATCACGTCGTAATCCTCTGCGGCGGGGTGGGCTACCGCGTCTCGGTCTCCGCGGAGACCCTGCGTCACGTCCCTGCGGTCGGCGGGACCGTCAGCCTGCACACGCATCTGATCGTCAGGGACGACCAGATCTCGGTCTACGGCTTTCACTCCGAGCAGGAGCGCGACCTGTTCCTGATGCTGCTCGGCGTGCAGGCGGTGGGGCCGAAGATGGCGATGGCGGTGCTCTCTGGCGGCGGGCCGCGCGAGCTGATGGCCGCGATCGCCGCCGGCGACGCCGCGCGCTTCACCGCCGTGCCCGGGATCGGCCGGCGCACCGCGGAGCGGATCATCGTCGAGCTGCGCGAGAAGGTCGGCCTGCAGACCGGAGCAGGCGTGCCGGTACATGCCGCCCCGGAGACCCCACTGGGGCTGGCGCGCGAAGGGCTGCTCGAGCTCGGCTACAACCCCGCCGAGGCAGAGCGACTGCTCGCCGATGCGCAGGGAGAGACGGCTGAGGATCTGATCGCGCAGGCGCTGCGGGCTGCAAGGCCGGCATGAGCCAGGACGACTTCATCGAGCGCATCGAGACTCCCTACGAGTTGACCGAGGAGGATCTCGACCGCTCGCTGCGGCCGCGTCGCCTGGAGGAGTTCGTGGGGCAGAGCACGCTGCGCGAACAGCTGCAGGTCGCGATCGAGGCCGCGGCGGTGCGCGGCGAGCCGCTGGACCACATGCTGCTCGCCGGCCCCCCGGGACTCGGCAAGACCTCGCTTGCGCAGATCGTCGCGACCGAGCTGCAGGTGCCCTTCGTGCAGACCGCCGGGCCCGCGCTGGAGCGAAAGGGAGACATTGCGGCGTTTCTGAGCGCCCTGGAGCCCAGGAGCGTGTTCTTCGTGGATGAGATCCACCGTCTGCCGCGTGCGCTGGAGGAGGCTTTCTATCCGGCGATGGAGGACCGCAAGTTGCCGATCACCGTGGGGCAGGGCGCCGGCGCGCGCGTGGTGACCCTGGATCTGCCGCCCTTCACGCTCGTGGGCGCGACCACGCGCACGGGCCTTCTGACCACCCCGCTGCGAGACCGCTTCGGCATCCAGATGCGGATGCAACCCTACGCCGTGGATGAGCTGGCAAGCATCGTGCGCCGCTCGGCCCAGATCCTGGAGGTGCGCCTGCACGAGGACGGAGCGCTCGCGATCGCGGCCCGCAGCCGCGGCACTCCGCGGATTGCCAACCGGCTGCTCAAGCGCGTGCGCGACTATGCAGAAGTGCGCCGGGATGGCGTGGTGGACGCCAAGGCCGCGCATGAAGCGCTCACACTGCTGGAGGTGGACGAGCGCGGCCTGGACCGTCTGGATCGGGAGATCCTGTTCGCGATCTGCGAGCGCTTCGGCGGCGGTCCGGTGGGCCTCTCAACGCTCTCCGTCGCGGTCGGGGAGGAGCAGGACACGATCGAGGACGTGTATGAGCCCTACCTGCTGCAAGAGGGCCTGATCAAGCGCACTCCGCGTGGCCGCGTGGCCACCGCGGGCGCCTACGAGCACATTGGTCTGCCGGCGCCGGCCGCAGAGGCATCGAGCATCGACCCGGCTCTGTTCTAAAGGGCAGCTAATACCTGCGTCAGGCGGCGACCTTCGCCTGTCGGCTTCCCTACTCTGTCTGTCGATGACCCGTCCATACATCTGCCCGAACTGCGGTCACAGAACCAGCGATCACGACCGCACGGCCGGCTTCTCCAGACGCCCGAAGGGCTGTGAGAAGTGCGGCTTTGCCTTCCTCTTCGAGTTGCTCGACGACTATTACCCGGCGCCGGACGCGGCGTTCTTCGTCTGCGACGCAAAGGGTCGCCTGATCGGCTGCGGACGCAACTCCTTCGCCTTCACGGGCCTGGAGGAGGAGTCGGTGATCGGCCAGGACGTCGGCGAGGCGCTGGGGCTGAAGTTCTCCAACGGCGATGACCCCGTCAAGAAGGTGCTGGAATGGGGCGTGCGGGCGCTGGAGGTGCCCGTCCAGGTCAGCGGCGAGCGCGACCGGGCCGCCCCTGCCAAGGCCGACATCTTTCCCGCCTACGATGAGGACGAGGGTGGCTTGTTGCTCGTCCTGACCCCTGAGAAGTAGTCTCCACTGCGATGCGAGATCGTCGTCGAAACACGCTTGTGCTCCTGATCGTCGCGGGGCTGATCGCGGCCTCCGCGGCCGTGATCGCGTTCAAGCCCACGCTGCTCGGCCTCGACCTCAAAGGCGGTGTCTCGCTGGTCTACAAGGCTCAGCCCACGGCTCAGGCCAAGGTCACCTCCGAATCGATGGGCAGGACGATCGAAATCATGCGCAAGCGCGTCGACCAGATCGGCGTCTCCCAGCCGGAAATCCTGCGCACCGGCAGCAACGAGATCAACGTCAACCTGCCCGACTTCAGCAACACCAAGCGAGCCGAAGAAGAGGTCGGCAAGACCGCCCAGATGCACTTCTACGACTGGGAGACCAACGTGATCGGGCCCAACGGCAAGATCGCCGGCCCGAACGAACCCGGCGTGACGGGCGGCCCAAACCCCGCGTCCTCGACGACCGGCATCTCCGAGTACGAAGCGGTGGAACGGGCGGCCAAGCAACCCGTCAAAACCGCCAAAAACTCCACCACCTGGGCGCCTGGCTGCACGCCGCAGCTCAACGCTGCCACAACCGGCAAGGAAGCCGGCTGCATCTACGGGCAGTGGTATCTAGTCGACCCGGGCGCAAAGTCGGTGATCGTTGGGCCTACCACCACCGAAGCGGAGCTCGAAGCCAAGACTCATGAAGCAAAGCTTCACACAACCCTCAAGCCGACACTTGTGCCGCCCGGGACGATCGTGGTCAGGTCCAGGCCGGAAGAAAACCGGGAAGGCAAGGTCGTCAAGGCCGAACCGAACAGCTTCTACGTGCTGCGCGATAACCCCGTCCTGAGCGGTTCCGACATCACAAATCCGCGGGAGGAATCCGAAAATGGCGGCAGCGGCCAGCCGGCCGTCGTGTTCGGGTTCAATGGCTCCGGCGGCTCGACCTTCGAAAAAGTCACCAAGGAGATCGCCAAACGGGGCGAAGAAGCTGCGCTCCCGGGCGTCTCACGCGCCAGTGCCGAACAGCACTTCGCGATCGTGCTCGACGAACAGGTGATCACGGCCCCTTCGATTAACTTCAAGGTCTATCCGGAAGGCATCGACTCGACCAATGGCTCGCAGATCACCGGCGGCTTCACATACACCACGGCTTCCAACCTCGCCAACGAGCTCCAGTCGGGCGCGCTGCCGATCAAACTGTCGTTGATCTCCAGCTCGCAGGTCTCTGCGACGCTCGGAAAAACGGCCCTAGGCGAAGGCCTGAAGGCAGGCCTGATCGGCTTCGTCGTCGTCTGCCTCTTCCTGCTGCTCTTCTATCGCATGCTCGGCGTGATCGCGATCGGCGGCCTTCTCATCTACAGCATCTATTTCTTTGCGCTGATCAAGCTGATCCCGATCGTGCTGACGCTGCCGGGCATCGCCGGCCTGATCCTCACGATCGGTGTGGCGGCGGACGCGAACATCGTGATCTTCGAGCGCGTGAAGGAGGAGATCAGATCCGGGCGCTCGGTCGTGGCCGGCATCGCGGCCGGCTACAAGCGCGGCTTTGCGGCAATCGTCGACGCCAACGTGGTCACGTTCATGACTGCGTTCATCCTGTTCGCCCTGGCCACCGCGGAAGTCCAGGGCTTCGCGTTCATGCTTGGGATCGGCACGCTGACCTCGCTTTTCACAGCGGTGCTCGCCACGCAGGCGGCGCTCACCTCCATGAGCCACTCGCGTCTGATCACTCATCCCTCGGCACTCGGTGCCGGCGGCAAGAAGCGCCAGTGGAAATTCGACTTCATGGGCGCCTCGCGCTGGTTCTTCTCGCTCTCTGGCGTGATCCTGCTCACCGGCGCGATCGCGATCGGCGCCAAGGGGATCAACTTCGGCTTCGACTTCACGGGTGGCAGCAGGATCGAGGCGGCGTTGGTCAAGCACCCGAGTCCGCAAAAGGTCGCCTCGACGCTCGAAGCGGCGAAATTCCACGGCGTCCAGGTCCAGGCGATCAAAGAAAAGGGCGTCGTCGGCGGCAGCGGCTACCAGATCTCCGTCAAGGAGCTGCATCCAAAGCAGCTGCAACAGGTCAAAGCTCTGCTGGAAAACGATTACGGCATAAAGACGGGCGGATTCAGCTCGACCTCGATCGGCCCCTCCTTCGGCCAGGAAATCGCCAACGCGGCGGTGATCGCGATCATCGCCTCCCTGCTCGTGATCTCCGCCTACATCGCGCTGAGGTTCGAGTGGAAGTACGCGGTGCCGGTGCTGATCGCCTTGATGCACGACCTGCTGATCACCTCGGGCGTCTACGCGCTCACGGGCAGGGAAGTGACCAGCGCGACCGTGGCGGCGCTACTTACGATCCTTGGATACTCGCTCTACGACACGATTATCGTCTTCGACCGAATACGTGAGAACGTGCCGCGCATGCCACGCGCGGCGTTCTCGCAGATCGTCAACCGTTCCATGTCCGAGGTGCTGACCAGATCCCTGGCGACGAGCTTCTGCACGCTGCTGCCGGTGATCTCGCTGCTGATCTTCGGTGGCACGACGCTCAAAGACTTCGCCTTCGCGCTGATGGTCGGCATCGCCTCCGGCGCCTACTCCTCGATCTTCATCGCCTCTCCTGTGCTCACGCACTGGAAGGAGCGCGAACCGGTGTATCGCAGCCGCCGCGCGAGGCTGGTGCGCGAATTCGGCGCCGTGCCGGCGTACGCGACCGCGGCCGGCGGCGCGAACACCGAAGTCGAGCCGGCCCAGCAGCGCAGGCGCAGGGGTCGCGGCATGGTCAGTGCAGAGGACCCGGGCGAGCAGCTCTCCAAGGAGGAGTTCGACGCGCTCGTGCGCGATCTCGACATCGAGCAGGAGCCCTCGGCCGGGCGGCGCTCCCGCGCCGCCGTAGCCTCGCGTCAAGTGTCGTCGCGCGAGCGGGAGAACGGGACCCAGCAGGCCGCGGCAAGCGAGGATGCGCAGCGTGAGAGCGTCGAGTCTGAGCCGACGCCTGCCGATCCAACCGCCGATGCCGTGCCTGAGGATCTGTTCCTGAAGGAATCCAAAGACTCCAAGTCCCGGCAGCGCCGCCAGCGCAACCGCAAACATGGGAGACGCCGATAGTGGTCAGGCCTGCCAACCACCAACGAATTCACAGGACGAACCACTGATGGGCATGCTCGGCTGGGTGATCATGGGCCTTGCGATCTGGCACTTCACGATCTGGCTGCCGGACCGCTTCTGGGGCGGGATCGTGGGCGCACTGATCGGGTCGCTGATCGGCGCGGTCGTGGTTGGCCTGGTCATCTACGCGGTGAAGTCCTCCGCGCTGGCGATCCCGGGTAAGAAAGCCACCGACGTGATCGTGGTCCTCTACGCGGTGCCGGGCGCGCTGATCGGGATAGCGATCGTTTACGTGCTCGGAGCGCGGCGCGAACGGGTCGCTGCCGTCGAGGAGCTCGGCGTTTAGCCAGAGCGTCCGTCGGCGCGCTCAGCCACAGGGCGGCTTGCCTTTGCCGTTCTGTCCCAGGTGCCGCGTAGGGTGCGTGGCGGTGCAAAGCGTGCGCTTCGAGATCCCCGACTGCCCGCCGCCGGCGGTCGCGAAGCTGCGCTCAGCGCTGGGTATTGGTGACGTGCTCGCACAGACGCTCGTGCGACGTGGCATTGCCGATCCGGACGCAGCGGCAGATTTCCTGCGGGCAGACCGGCTGCACGACGCCGGTGAGTTTGAGGGCATCGAGCGGGCAGTTGAGCCGATCCTGAGCCAGATCGCGCGGGACGGGCGCATCACCGTCCACGGCGACTACGACGTCGACGGCGTCTGCTCCACTGCGCTGCTGGTGGGCGCGCTGCGCCGGCTAGGGGGGCACGTCGACTGGCACATACCGGCCAGAGCGGCCGGCTACGGTCTGCGCGAGGATGCGGTGCGCGCGATCGCGGAGCGCGGCACCGAGCTGCTGATCACGGTCGACTGCGGGATTGCCTCGGTGGCGGAGGTCGCGCTCGCCCAAAGCCTCGGCATGCAGGTGGTCGTGACAGACCACCACAGCCCGCGTGCAGACGGAGCGCTGCCGGATGCCCCGATCGTGCATCCGCGCCTCTGCGGCTATCCGTGCCCCGACCTCTGCGGAGCGGCGGTTGCCCACAAGCTCACGCGGGCGCTCTGGAGCGCCGCCGGCCGCGACCCCGCCGAGCTGGACACCGATCTGGATCTGGTGGCGCTTGCGAGCATCGCGGACGTGGTCGACCTGCTCGGCGAGAACCGGGCGCTGGCGAGCAAGGGCATCAAGGCGCTCGCCGCCACCACTCGCCCGGGTCTGCGCGCCCTGATGGAGGTTGCACGCATCGATCCCTCCCGCATCGATGCGCGTATGGTCGCTTTCGGCCTTGCGCCACGCATAAACGCGCCCGGCCGACTGTTCACGGCTGCCGCGCCGCTGGAGCTACTGATGACCGCCAGCTCGCAGCGGGCGGCGGAGCTCGCGCAGGAGCTCGACCGCTGCAACCGCGAACGCCGCCAGGTTGAGCAGCGCATCCTCTTCGAGGCGCAGGCACAGGTGCGGGAGCTGGGGGAGATGCCCGGCTACGTGCTGGCCGGCGAGGGATGGCACCCGGGTGTGGTGGGCATAGTTGCCTCGCGGATCGTCGAGGCCACCAACCGGCCGGCGGTGCTGGTCGGGCTGGACGGCTCGGGTGGTCGCGGCTCTGGGCGCAGCATCGATGGCTTTGATCTGCTCGGCGGTCTCTCTGCGTGCAGCGAGCATCTATTGGCCTACGGCGGCCACCGCGCCGCCTGCGGACTGGAGGTGGACCGCGAGCGGCTGGAGGTCTTCAGGGAGGCGTTTGCCCGTCACGCCGAGCAGATGATCGACGCAGAAGCTCTGGTGGCTACGGAGCGCGTCGATGCGATCGTCCCGGTCGCCGACGTGGGCCTGCCGCTGGCTGAGGAGCTCGCGCGCCTTGCTCCATTCGGGCGCGGCAACCCGACCGTATGCCTGATGGTCAGGGATGCCGAGGTGGCGCAGGTGCAGGGGATGGGGGAAGGCAAGCACGCACGCTTCCGTGTGCTGGGAGACGGTGCGCACGCCGCGGCGGTCAGCTTTGGCAGCGGCTCCACGCTGCCGGTGAAGGAGGGCGAGCCGATCGATGCGACATTCACGCTTGAGATCAATGAGTGGCGCGGCGCTTGTGAGCCGCGGCTGGTGCTTCGACACATCGCGCCCGCGGCAACGGAGGCTCCCAGCGTGAGTGCCGCTGCGCTGGCCCGCACAGCAGATCAGCAGCCGCTTCAGTTGGCGCTCGCAGTGCCGTAACCTAAGACCATGGCGAGCACCGGGGATCAAGCACACGCATCCAGGCCCGCCGGTGCTGGCGGCGCCCCGCCGCAGGTGGCACCGGCGCCGGTCTCGCTTGCGCGCGCTCAGCTGACCGACGTCGAGCGCCGGCTGCTTGACGATCTCTTTGCGATCGTCTCCGAGCACGCGCCCGGCTCCTCGGTGGAGATCGACCGACCACGCGTAGAAGACGCGTTCGTCTTCGCCTGCGAGCACCACGCAGACCAGCGCCGCCGCTCCGGCGAGGACTTCATCGTGCATCCGGTTGGGGTGGCGCGGATCTGCGCCGGCATGCGCCTTGACACCGAGACGCTGTGCGCGGCGCTGTTGCACGACACCGTCGAGGACACCTCCGCTTCGATCGAGGAGGTGCGCGAGCGCTTCGGCGAGACGATCGCGAAGATCGTCGACGGAGTCACCAAGCTGACCGGGATCACGTTCACCTCGCGCGATGAGGCGCAGGCTGAGAACTACCGCAAGATGCTCGTGGCGATGGCCACCGACGAACGGGTGATCCTGATCAAGCTTGCCGATCGCCTGCACAACATGCGCACGATCGACGCGCTGTCCAAGCAGAAGCAGATCGAGAAGGCCAAGGAGACGCTGGAGATCTACTCCCCGATCGCGCATCGCCTGGGCATCCACGCGATGAAGTGGGAGCTGGAGGACCTCGCCTTCGCCACGCTGCATCCGCGCAAGTACCAGGAGATCAAGGCGCTCGTGGCCCAGCAGCGCAAGGAGCGTGAGCAGTACGTCGCGGAGGCCGGCGAGTACCTCGCGCGCGAGCTGCAAGCGCTTGGCATCCACGCCGAGATCTCAGGCCGCGCCAAGCACTTCTACTCGATCTACTCGAAGATGACCCACAACGGCAAGGAGTTCAACGAGATCTACGACCTCACCGCAATGCGCGTGATCGTGGACTCGGTGAAGGACTGCTACGCCGCGGTGGGGGCGATCCACTCGCTCTGGAAGCCGCTGCCCGGGCGCTTCAAGGACTTCATCGCGATGCCGAAGTTCAACCTGTACCAGTCACTGCACACGACGATCATCGGGCCCGAGGGTCGGCCGCTGGAGATTCAGATCCGCACCCACGAGATGCACGAACTGGCCGAGTATGGGGTCGCCGCGCACTGGATGTACAAGGAGCGCAAGGGCGCCAAGAGCGTCGGAGGACCAGACGATCAGACCCGCCATCGCTGGCTGCGCTCGATGCTCGACTGGCAGAAGGACCTCTCCGACCCGAGCGAGTTCATGAAGACTTTCAAGAGCGACCTCTTCGAGGACGAGGTTTACGTCTTCACGCCCAAGGGCGAGGTCAAGGCGCTGGCCGCCGGCGCCACGCCGCTGGACTTTGCCTACGAGGTCCACACCGAGATCGGCCACCGCTGCGTCGGTGCGCGCGTCAACGGCAAGATCGTGCCGCTGCACTACGAGATGCGCTCCGGCGACATCGTGGAGATCATCACCTCCAAGCGCGAGCGGGGCCCCTCGCGCGACTGGCTCGCCCTGGTCAAAACGACCAGGGCGCGCAACAAGATCAAGCAGTGGTTCAAGGCCGAGACGCGCGTTGACACCGAGCACACAGGGCGCGAGGTGCTGCAGGAACATCTCAAGAAGGCGGGCCTGCCCGCCCAGAAGATCACCGGCTCGACGCTGCTGGCGGATGTGATCCGCGAGCTCGGCTACCGCAAAGCCGACGACTTCTACATCGCTCTGGGCGCCGCGAAGGTCTCACCGAAGACTGTGGTGGACAAGGTGCTGCAGCGTCTCAAGCGCGGCGAGGCCGCCGACGCGGGGGAGACCGCGGTGTCGGAGATGCTGCGGGTCGGCCGCGGCCGCCGGCGCCCAACCAAGTCCTCTGGTCAGTACGGCATCAAGGTGCAGGGCGTCGAGGACGTGATGCTGCGCCTGGCCAAGTGCTGCCGGCCGGTGCCCGGCGACCCGATCGTCGGCTACATCTCGCTTGGCCGCGGAATCACGATCCACCGCGAGGATTGCCCGAACACCGCGTTGCTCAAGCGCAGCCCGGAGCGCTTCACCGATGTCTCCTGGGACGGCGGTCCGCAGCAGAGCTCCTTCGTGGTCGAACTGCAGATCGACGCCTGGGATCGCCACCATCTGCTGGCCGACATCTCCCGCATCTTCTCGGAGTCGGGCACCAACATCCTGGAAGCCCGTTGCCTGTCAAACCCGCCGATGGTCAAGAACCGCTTCGTGATCGAGGTGCCGGACACGCACGCGCTCAAGAGCGCGATCAGCAAGCTGCGAAACACCGAGTCGGTGTTTGATGCGTACCGGGTGACCCCCGGCGGCGCGGCCTAGAGAGCGCAAGCGGCGGGCGGCCCTGGTCCCGTCGAGCTTATTCGGTGGCGGGTGGCGGGTGGCGGGTGGTAGAATAGCGACGATGAAGAAGACCAGTCTTTACATCGACCCTGAGGTCGATCGTGCGCTCAGTCGTCGAGCTGCGGCAGAGGGCACGACGAAGGCCGCGCTGATCCGCGAGGCCCTTGCGGACGCCGCCTCCAAGGCGACGAGAGCGAGGCCGCTGGCGTGCGGGGTGTTCGACGGGCCCGGCGATCTTGCCCGTAACGCCGACCGCTATCTGGCGAGCACCGGCTTCGGCGAGCGTTGATCGTTCTCGACACGTCGGTCGCGCTTGCGTTTATGGATAGGCGCGACGAGGACCACAAGCGGGTCCGCGACTGGATCGCCGCGATCGAAGACGATCTCAGCACGACCCCACTGATCGTCGCCGAGCTCGACCATCTCGCCTCCAGGCAGGGAGGCGCAGGCGCCGCCCGCGCACTGCGCGAAGACCTGAGCCGCGGCGCCTACCTGATCGAATGGTGGTCCACCGCGATCCATGAAGCCATCGCCGTCGCAAAGCGCTACGAATCGATGGAGCTCGGACTCGCCGATGCTTCGCTCGTCGTGCTCGCTGCGCGTCTGCAGACGATCGACATCGCAACTCTTGACGAACGCCACTTCCGCGCGGTCAAGCCGCTGTCCGGGGGCAAGGCATTCAGGCTGCTGCCGGCGGACGCAGACTGATCCCATCGCCTATGTGGTCGAGGGTTTGCCAACGGCGCGAGAGGCGGGACGACTCGACGCTGGAGGTGCGTTCAGGACACGACCCGCAGCGCGCCCGGCCTGATCGAGTAGCGCGCCTGCTGCACCTCGCCCACGAAGTCGCCGTCGACCTGCAGTGGCAGGGGGCGGCCGTCGGCGCTTTCGACGGTCATCTCGGTGATCTGCTCAAAGCCGGTGACCTGACGGTGGTCCGACACTTGCACCTTGCTTGAGAGTGCCCGCCAAGCCACGAACGGCATCGCCGCCGGCGTCACGCGGTGCAGCACGGCGCCCGCCAGCGTGCCGGAGTCCAGCGCGGGCCCGCGCGCGAGCTCGACCGGGCGGTTCTGGAAATAGGTGAACGGGGAGCCGTTCTGGACCACGGTCGTGACGCCGTCCAGCTGCTGCCCGTCGGCGTGCACGCTCATACGTGGCGGGTGCAGCAGGTAGCGGCGCGTGAGGCTGGAGATCGCCGCCCAGGTGAAGAACCAGGGGCCGTAGCGGGCCTTCAGGCGGGGGTTGGAGTCCACGCGCTCCACGACGCTTGCGTCCAGCCCCAGCCCGGAGGCGAACGTGAAGGCGCGGCCGTTGACCATGCCGAGGTCGACGCTGCGCGGCTGCCAGTCGTCGGCCATCGCCAGCAGATGCTCGGTGGCCGCCACCAGCTCGCCGGGGATGCCGAGCATCTTGCCGAACACGTTCGCGGAGCCGCCGGGCAGGCAGGAGAGCGGGGTGGAGGAGCCGAGCAGGCCGTTGGCCGCTTCGTTGACGGTGCCGTCGCCGCCGAATGCAACGACCACGTCATAGCCCTCGTGGGCGGCCTCCTTGCAGAGCTCGATCGCGTGCCCGCGCGCCTGCGTGTCCACCGCGTCGACCTCGTAGCGGCCCTGCAGCGCGTAGACAACGAGGTGGCGCAGCCTGTCGGAGACGGTGGTCGCGTACGGGTTGACGATGATCAGCATCCGCTTCTTGGGGGTGCGCGAGAGGGCGTCGAAGTCCTCTGGCATCTCCTGCGGCGGCTGGAGCTCCTGCTGAGAAGCGCTCATCGCCTGTGCCTACACCGCCGATCGCGCGCCGTTACCGCCGTCGGCCCGCAGCTAAAGCTGGGGTTGCGTGCCGCCGATCCATCGTTATAATTCTCCTCCGAGATAGCTGGACACATCCAGAGGGGTGGAGGGACTGGCCCTTTGAAGCCCCGGCAACCACCGTTCCGCAGCGGGAAGGTGCCAATTCCAGATAGATGTGTGGCGGGCTTCGCGTCTATTGCCACACGGTAAGCGGGCATGTAGCGCGATTTCAAAGGAGCCCCATATGGCTGTCACCCATCTGCAGTGCAAGGCTTGCAAGGCCGAGTACCCACTCGAGGCAAAGTACGTCTGCGAGCGCTGCTTCGGCCCGCTGGAGGCCGCCTACGACTACTCGAACCTCGGCGGTGACGTGGCCGGCCTGCGTCGCCGCATCCAGGGCGGCCCACAGAACATCTGGCGCTACTCGGACTTCCTGCCGACCGTCGGCGGGCAGCCCGGCCCCTCCGGGCGCCTGGCTTCGCGCGCAGGCCTGCCCGCCGGCTGCACGCCGCTGATCAGGGCCGACCGGCTGGCCAAGCATCTCGGTCTGCGCGAGGTGTGGGTCAAGAACGACGCCGCCAACCCCACGCACTCCTTCAAGGACAGGGTGGTCTCCGTGGCCGCCGCACGGGCGCGAGAGCTCGGCTTCAAAGTGCTCGCCTGCGCCTCCACCGGCAACCTCGCCAACTCAGTCGCCGCGCACGCCGCCGCGCTCGGCCTCGAGTCCTACGTCTTGATCCCGGCGGACCTGGAGGAGCAGAAGATCCTCGCCACAGGCATCTACGGCACCAAAGTCGTAGCGATCGACGGCGACTACGACGAGGTCAACCGCCTCTGCACCGAGATCTCCGCTGAACGGGACTGGGCGTTCGTCAACATCAACCTGCGTCCCTACTACGCCGAGGGGTCCAAGACCCTGGCCTACGAGATCGCCGAGCAGCTCGGCTTCGAGCTGCCCGATCGCTGCATCGTGCCGATCGCCTCCGGCTCGCTCTACACCAAGCTCGCAAGGGGCTTTGCGGAGTGGCGCGAGCTTGGGCTGGTCGAGGGGGAGGCTCCGCGCATGAATGGAGCGCAGGCCGACGGCTGCGCACCGGTAGCCAACGCGTATGCGGCCGGCGAGCAGGTCTGCCAGCCGGTGAAGGCCAAGACGATCGCCAAGTCGCTTGCGATCGGGACCCCGGCAGACGGCCCGTTCGCGCTCGACCTCGCGCGTCAGAGCGGCGGCGGCGTGGACTCGGTCAGCGACGATGAGATCAGGCAGGGCATCGCGCTGCTCGCGCAGACGACCGGCATCTTCACCGAGACGGCCGGCGGCGTGACCACGGCGGTGCTTGCCAAGCTCGCGCAGCGCGGGGACATCGATCCGCAGGAGCGCGTCGTGCTCGTCATCACCGGTGAGGGCCTGAAGACGCTGGACGCAGTGAAGGGCACGTTCGAGACGACCCAGATTGCGCCGAGCTACGAGCAGTTTGAGGCCGCCTTCCCGGAGGCTCGGGACGATCGCGCAGCCGCCGACGCGGCGACCGCCGGGTTCGCGGCGCTGCGCTGATCGCCAGCTGAACGCTAAGTCTGCGTGTCCAGCGCCAGCGCGCTGGCGCCGGCCGTGCCGTGCGCGGCTTGCGCAGGCTCAGCGGGCACATGCACGGCCGCCGGAGCTGGCGCTGGGCGCATGACGCGAGAGCGCATCCACAGCAGCAGGCAGATGGCGATCAGTGCCATCTCGGCGAGCATGATCGCGCCCGCGATCCCCTGGTCGGCCAGCGGCGAGGTGGAGGAGACCGTATCGCTGCGCAAGAAGTAGGGGTAGTAGACGTCAGGCGACCAGATGCCGATGCACGCGAGCCCGATGCCTGCGGCCCGGCCGATCAGGACGTAGGCGATGCTGTTGCGCTCGCTGATCTGCGGCCGCGGGCCGGCAATGCCGCGCAGCAGCGCCAACCACATGTTCACGCCGGTCGCGATTAGGAGCGCCTGCTGCAGCAGCGTCAGCGAGTCGTGGCGCATGGTGGCCTCGAAGATGCTCGGCCACTGCCACACCAGCAGGTTGGCGATCCAAAGCGCCAACGCGACGGGCACGCGGGTCAGCGACGCCAGCAGCCGCAGCGGGGTCCGCGCCAGCGGTGCGAGGATCGACCGGGTCAGGCCAATCGCGATCAGCAGGCAGGCGAGGTCTCCGATCAGCAGGTGCTGGACGGTGCGCCAGTAGAGCAGTTCTCTGCCGGGCGAGGCGAGCACCAACATGCTCCCAAGCAGCGACACCAGGCCGACAACGGTGCAAAGCAGCCGCGATCTTGGGACGGGCTGGCCGATCCTGGCGAGATGCAGAGCGCGGGTGCCGTAGGCGAGCGCCACCAGCGCCACCAAGGCGATCTCTGCGGCGATCAGCATCTGCTCAGCCTACGCGCTGCAAGGCGAAAGTGGCGCGGCAGAGCGCTGTCGCGACCGCTCGGACCCTGACACGAAAGGGGATTTCTTCGAGCAAATGGCGCGCTTTTCGGGCTGCTCGCTGGTTGGTTCGATATCGTCTGGGCTAGCCGAGTCCTGCTATCAACCCCCTGGAGGTTCTCTCATCTTGAAGGTGATCGGTGTCGGATTCGGTCGCACGGGCACGATGTCGCTCAAGGTCGCGCTGGACGAGCTAGGTGTCGGGCCTTGTCTGCATGCGATGGAGTCGCTGCGTGGCGAGCGGACCACTGCGGGCGCGATGCACTGGGACAGGGTCGCAAACGGCGAGCCGATTGACTGGCAGCAGAGCTTCACCGGATGGGGCTCCACCGTCGATTGGCTGGGCGCGCGCTTTTACCCGGAGATGCTGCAGGAGTGGCCGCAGGCGAAGGTCATCCTCAGCGTCAGGGACCCTGAGGAGTGGTATGAGAGCTGCGACGTGAGCCTGCACGCCACCAGCGGGCTGCAACCGCCACGGGTGAGCGCCGCCGCCGCGCCGGTGCTGAAGGCCGTCGACACCGCGATCTGGCAGGGAATCTTCGACGGGCGGTTCGGCGAGCGTGACTATGCGCTTGAGGTCTTCGAGCGCCACCGGCTGCAGGTCGCCGGCACCGTGCCACCGGAGCAGCTGCTGATCTACGACATCAGCGAAGGCTGGGAGCCGCTGTGCGAGTTCCTCGGCGTGCCGGTGCCGCAGACGCCGTTTCCGCACCTCAACGGCAGGGAGACGTTCTGGACCCGCTTCGGCATGACGCCGACGGCGGCGCCGGAGCGATCGCCGCGAGGGCAAGGTCTGCCAACGGGATTGCCGGCAACACCGCAGCCACCGCTGCCCTCGCGCATCCTCGGCCTGGCTACCGCTGACCCGGAGGTCACGCTTGACCAGCAGCAGATGCTAGATCTGCTCGGCCTCTCTGACGATCCGTTTGCGCAGCGCATCTTCGGTCGCTGCGGCGTTAAGCAACGGCACATGCATCTGAGCGCTGAGATGCTGGAAAAGCCGCTGCAGGGCCGCACGGCAGAGGTCGAGGCGTTTCTGCTCGCAAGCGCCGTGGAGGCGGTGGAGAAGCTCGACGTGGACCTTGGCCAGATCGGCACCGTGATCTCCTCGAGCCTTTACTCGCTCGGGTGTCCGCCGCTTGCGCACCAGCTGATCGAGCACTTCGATCTCGACCGTGGGATCGACAAGTACCACCTCGTCGGCGTGGGCTGCTCCAGCGCGGTGCCGCTGATCCGGCTGGCGCAGCGCCAGCTGCCCGAGCATCCCGACAAGCTCTGCCTCCTCGTCGGCGCGGAGAGCATGTCGGGGCTGCTGATGGGTGCCACCGAGGGCGACCCGCGCAGCAAGACCGTGGGCTCATCGATCTTCGGCGACGGCTGCGGCGCGATGCTGATCGGTGCCTGCGGACCGGATGATCCGAGCGCCGCTCCGTCGATTCTCGCCTCCAAGGTGCACCAGGTTCCGGACAGCCTTGGAGCCGTGTGCATGAAGTTGGATGTGCACGACAGCTATCTGCACCTCGTCCGCGAGTTGCCCGACATCGCCGCCGAACACCTGGGCGGGCTGGTCGAGAACTTCCTCGCCTCCAGTGGCATGACCGCACACATGGTCAATCACTGGATGCTGCACCCGGGCGGCAGGCGCATCATCGATTGCGCACGGGAAGCGCTGAACCTGCCCTACGAGGCAGTTGAGGTCAGCTATCAGCTGCTGGCCGAGCACGGCAACGTCGGCACGCCGTCGATCTTCTACGTGATCGAGCGCACGATCGCCCAACGTCAGCCGCGCCGCGGCGAGCACGGCCTGGCGATCACGATCGGTCCCGGCGTCAGCGTCGGATTGATGCTGCTGCGCTGGTGAAGCCGGGGACCGGCGGCCCCTGCGGCTGCTGCGGAGATTCCGAGCCGGCTTGCGAGCCTTCGCCTTCAAGCGGTCCCCATGTCACCGTGAACGCGTTGCCCGCGGCAGACAGCGGTGAGGCGATCCCGCTGGCGGGCGTGACCGACGCCGCGTAACGTCGTCCCGGCCCTTGGGAGTAGTCGCGCAGTTCCAGGCGCGTCACCTTCAGCGAGCGCGCGTCGATTGCGCTGGTCTGCGACTGCGAGCTGCTGACGGAGGCATTGGAGAACGAGACGGTGCCGAAGTTCGTCAGCGGCAGCGGCGTGCAGTGGGTGCTCGTAAAGCAGAGCGAAGGCGCCTCCACGATCCACTCTGCCGAGGAGAGGTCCGGAGCGGAGATCGTGCGGACGGCCGTCTTTGCGGTATGCGCGGTGAGGTCGCGCACCGTGAGGATCGTCTGATCGGCCTTCTGTGCGACCGACGCGGCGATCGTGTCACCGGGATGCACAGCCAGCTTCATCGTCACCGGGGCGGCGGGCACGAGCTCGAACCAGGCCGAGTAGGCCGCGCGCCCGGAGGTTGTGCAGTCCACCGCGGTACCTGTCTGCTCAAGCGCTTTGGAGCCTTGGTTGAAGCCACCCAGGCCGACCCAGGTCACCGAGTAGGTTTCTTGGCCCTGCACGCACTGTCCGGCCGGCTGCACCCAGGTGCCCGCGACGCGGTGCAAGAGAGCCGACTTGGAGGCGTCGGTCACGGCGTAGCCGGCCCAGTTGGCGCTGACCGCTGTGCTCTCGGCGGCGGCGGCTTGGGCCGGGGCGATCGCCGCGATCGTCGCAAGCAGCGCGCCGATGGCAATGGCGGCGGCAAGGATGCGGTTGGCGATCGGTGTGGTCATGTGGCAGGGATGTGTTCGACGACTCTGTGAGGAAGCCTCGCCGGCGCTCCTAAATGGCTGGTTAGAAGGGCCTGAAAGCAGGATATGAGTGCCATATCGGCAGAAGACAGGGCTTAGCCGAGAAGATCGCCGCGAAAAATCCGCAGATATCTGCGCGGCCTTGGGCGGTAGGGCTAAGCTGCCTCAGCGGCCGGAGCTTCAGCGCCTATGTTCTCGATCGGCCGCCCTTGGAATGGCAATCGTCCAGGCTGGGATGCAAGTTGGTACTATCGTGGTATGAGCACGCAGATCGCCGTCCGGTTGCCGGATGAGATCGTCAAGTTCGTCGACGAAGTGGTGGCATCCGGCGCGCAGCGCAGCAGGGCCTCTGTTGTCGCTCGGGCGCTGGAGCGGGAGAGGCGCCGTGCGGTTGCAGAACGCGACGCCGAGATTCTGGTCCGTCAAGGACAAGACCCGGAGCTTGCCGGCCTCGCCGAGCACGCTGCAGGCTTGCCCCAAGATCTCGCCTGATGCGCCCGATCCACATTGCGCGCTTGGACAAGGCGCGCCCCGTTGTCGTGCTCACACGCGAGCTTGTGCGAGTGCACCTGGCAACTGTCACGGTCGCGCCGATCACCACCACCATCCGTGGTCTCTCAACCGAGGTGGCGGTGGACGCCGCCAACGGTCTGGACGCACCGTCGGTCATCAGCTGCGACAACATCACGACGATCCCCAAGGACTTGCTCGGCGATCAGATTGGCGTGCTGCTTGATTTCCAGGAGCCAGCGCTCTCAGACTCGATTGCCGCCGCGTTCGACCTCGACTGAGAAGCCGCTTCCGCCCTCGCCACTCGCTACCTCAGAGACAGATGACCAAAACACCCATGACCCCCGAAGAAGAGCACGACTTCTACTCCCAGCCGGAGAACCAGGAGCCAAAAGGCCCTCCGCGACGGCGGAAGTCCCGGCTGTCGGCGATGGTCCCCGTGCGGCTCTCGCCCGAGCTGCTCGATCAGATTCGCCGGCGCGCAGAGGCCGACGATCGGTCGGTCTCCTCGTGGATTCGCCGGGCGGTCGAGCACGAGCTGCGGCGCGCCGCCTGACTCTTCGCGCGACACATGTCCTGCGGTCACGGCGATAGCGGCCGCGACGGACAATCAGGTGCAACGCGCGATAGCCCGAGGGCTTTGCGCATCCACGAGCTTCTACTGGGAGAGCGAAGAAGCCGCTCCTCGCGTAGCCTTGCCGCACGTCTCCGGGATGTCGTTCTCGTGTCTTGGTCGTATCGCGACCGCCAACGCTTTCAGTCGTCCTCGTCGAGGAGCACGAGTCCCTCGTGGGATGCGAAGTCCACGAAGTCCTTGCGGTTGAGCGTCAGGAGCGGTATTCCGACGCGGATGCAGCACGCCGCGACCCAGGTATCGTCGTGTGGCCGTGGCCTGCCCTGTCGCTGGGCATTGCCGGCCAGGCGCCCCCAGATGCGGGCGATCTCCCGGTCGTAGGGGATGACCGGGCGACCGGCGATCCATCCGTTGAGCTTCGTGCGTCTGAGCTCGCCCCAGTTGCGGACCTCTGCCCACTTGCAGAGCTCGCCGACGGTGACGAAGGTCAGCCAGGTGCGAGCACCGACGATGTGATGAGCGGCCCAAGCCGGCTCGGTGCCCTTTTGCAGCCGCGAGGCGACATCGGTGTCGATCGCGACGTCGACCACCGCGGCGTTCAGCGCAGCGAAGCGTCGCGGCTGTTGCGCCAGTCCGCTAGGAGCCCGGGTCAGTAACCGTCGCGGTGGCGTCCGGCGGATTTAAGACGATTCCGTTGTTCTCGACGCGGAGGTTGTCATGTCGGCGGTGACGCAGGAGCGGCTGGTGGAGGTGCAGGCGTCGGCGGTAGTTGGCGAGCGCCGGGCGGCGGGCGAAGAGAAGACCTTCCGGGCGTATGACCCCGATCAGGTGCTGTTGATGGCGCCGGTGCTCTCTGAGTGGGTGCCGGAGGGCGATCTGGCGCACTTCGTCTCAGATCTGGTGGAGTCGGCGCTGGACCTCTCGCCGATCTATGCGGCCTATGAGGAGGAGCGGGGCTACCCGCCATATGACCCGCGACTGATGCTCAAGCTGTTGATCTACGGCTACGCGGGCGGGGTGGCCTCCTCGCGCAAGCTGGAGGCGGCGAGCTATCGCGATGTGGCGGCGCGGATGCTGTGCGCCGGCCAGCACCCGGATTATCGTTCGATCGCGCGGTTTCGGGCACGTCACTTGGAGGCGCTCTCAGAGCTGTTCGTGCAGGCGTTGAGGCTGTGCAAGCAGGCACGGCTCATCGGGCTGGGAACACTCGCTTTGGATGGCACCAAGCTGCGCGCGAACGCGTCTCGGCACAAGGCGATGAGCTACGAGCGGATGGTCAAGAAGGAGGTCCAGCTCGAGGGCGAGATCGCCGCGCTGCGCAAGAACGTCGACGCGCTGCTGGCCGAGGCCGAGCGCACCGACGCCGAGGAGGACGAGCGCTTCGGTCCTGAGCATCGCGGCGATGAGCTGCCGCGGGAGCTGCGTCGGCGCGAGCAGCGCCTCGAGGTGATCCGCGAGGCCAAGGCGGCGCTTGAGGCTGAGGCCGCCGAGCGCGAGAAGGCGCGCCGCGCTGAGATGCGGGCACAGGGCAAGAAGCCCCGGCGCCCGCCGAGCGGACGCGATCCATTCGCGCCGAAGCCCAAAGCGCAGCGCAACTTCACCGATCCCGAGTCAAAGATCATGAAGACCTCTGACGGTTCTTTTCACCAGTGCTACAACGGCCAGGCGCTCGTGGACTCCCAGACGCAGGTGATCCTCGCGGCCGAGCTCTGCGATCAGGCGCCCGATGCCGAGCAGCTCGAGCCGGCGCTTGACCAGCTCGCCGAGAACCTCGACGCGGTCGGTGGCGAGCTACCGGAGGGTGCGGCGCTGACCGCGGATGCCGGCTACTTCTCCCAGGAGAACGTCACGATCACCGCCGCTCACGGCCTTGATCCGTTCATCGCGACCGGCCGCTTCAAGCGCTCAGAGCCGCCCGCGCCCGCGCCACGCGGGCCGATACCGAAGAACGCGACCCCCAAGCAGCGCATGGCACGCAAGCTGAAAACCAAGGACGGGCACGCCGTCTACGCCCGACGCAAGGCGATCGTCGAGCCGGTGTTCGGCCAGATGCACACCGTCCAGGACGCGCGGCGGCTGCTGCTGCGTGGCAAGCACGCAGCCCGCGCCCAATGGCGCTTCCACTGCGCGATCCACAACCTGCTCAAGCTCCACCGCGCCGGCGGACTCGCCCTGGTCGGCGCAACCTGAGCGCGAGCGGCGAAAAGCAGCAGCCAGCAGGCTCGCGGGACACTCTAAATGAGGACCGGACACCCGACGCTCACCCGGGAGCCGGGAGGCGTAGTCCTCATCGCTCCCGTGCCGCGCCGTTAGTCGACGGCGAGGACGCGTTACTGACCCGGGCTCCTAGGAACTCGTCTAGTTCCTGCGCGGAGGACCAGACGTCGAGGCGCAGTTCCTTGACATCGCTGACGGGGCGGGCGTGCTGGTCGCGCGCCAGCTCCTCCAGTACCGGCATCGCTTCGTGGACGGGCTGATTGCTCACGACCCTCAGTCTACTTCCCTGCCCCTCCATGCCAAAGGGCCGGCAAGTCGCCGGGCAGCCCTCGCAGCCGCCGCCAGTGAACTCGCCGCCACGATCCTCACGGCGTAATCAGCGAGCGCTTGTGAACCGAGAATCTGGATTGCCCCCCAGCTCGTCGCTTTCGCTGCCAACGATGTCTGTCGGCTTCCAACCACGCGCCCGGCGTGATTCGAACACGCGACCTTCCGCTCCGGAGGCGGACGCTCTATCCACTGAGCTACGGGCGCAACGGCGCCGCGCGGGCGCCTGAGAAGGGAGCTTAGCGGCGCACCGGCCGGCTGTGGGCGCCGCGCCGTCGCTACCGTTGCGGCCATGGACATGTCGCTGGTATTCATCGGCACGGGCGCCTCGACACCGAGCGCGCGGCGCGGGTTGCCTTCGCTGCTGGTCCGGCGCGGCGGCGAGCACCTGCTCTTCGACTGCGGCGAGGGCACACAGCGCCAGCTGGTGCGCTCGGTCGGGCTGCCAGACATCGACGCGATCTTCATCACTCACTTCCACGCCGACCACTGGCTGGGGCTGCCGGGGATGTTGAAGTCCTTCGCGCTGCGCGAACGGGAGGCGCCGCTTGAGATCTACGGTCCGCCTGGCCTTCAGGAACTGATGGGCGCCGTGAAGTTCGTCTACGGCCGGCTGCCTTACAAGATGAGCGTCCAGGAGCTTGGGCCGATGGAGGCGGTGCGGCGCTCGGGCTACACAGTCGGCAGCGTGCCAGTGCGCCACCGGGTCAACGTCGCCTACGGCTACGTGCTGGTTGAGGACTCGCGGCCGGGCCATCTGGACGCTGAGCTGGCGGCGAGTCTTGGCGTAACGCCGGGGCCGGACTTCGGGCGCCTGCAGCGCGGCGAGACAGTCGCGGGCGTGCGCCCGGAGCAGGTGATGGGGCCCACGCGAGAGGGTCGCAAGCTTGCGATCACTGGGGACACGGCGCCATGTGAGGCGGTGCAGGTCGCCGCTCACAAGGCCGACCTGCTCGTGCACGAGGCAACCTTCGCCGACGAGGAGACCGCGCGCGCGAGAGAGACCCAGCACTCCACGGCCAGGCAGGCAGCCGAGATCGCACGCACCGCGGAGGTGCGCCTGCTCGCGCTGACGCATATCTCGACGCGGTACGCGGGCGGCGAGCTGCGAGACCAGGCGCGCGAGGTCTTTCCCGAGACCGAGGTGCCGCGCGACTTCGACGCGATCGAGCTGCCGTTTCCCGAGCGCGGCGCCCCCAAGCTGGTGCGCTGGCGCTCTGACTCTGCGCCGCCCGCGGCCGTCGGGGCCGCTTGATAGGATCGAGACGTCCTTTAACCCGGTCCCGTGAGGCCAGGAAGGAAGTCGATGCAAGACGAGAAGGTGGTCCTCCAAGAGGAGGGCATGGGGCGGTCGCTGGCGCGAATCGCCCATGAGATCGCAGAGCGCAACCCTGAGTCAGCAGCGCTCGCCCTGCTCGGCATTCACACTCGCGGAGCGATCCTGGCGCGCAGGCTGAAGGCGCTGCTGGATGAGCTGCTGCCGGTCGAGGTGCCCTTTGGAGATCTCGACATCGGCTTCTACCGCGACGATGTGGCGCAGCGGCTGCAGAGCCCGGTGCTGCACTCCTCGCACATCGACTTCGACGTCACCGGCCGCACGGTGGTGATCGTGGACGACGTGCTCTACACCGGTCGCACGGTGCGCTCCGCGATCGAGGCGCTCTTCGATTACGGCCGCCCCGACCGCGTGCAGCTGGCGGTGCTGGCCGACCGCGGTCACCGGGAGCTGCCGATCCGGCCCGACTACGTGGGCAAGAACCTGCCGACCTCGCGAGCCGAGCACGTGCGCGTGCGCGTTCGTGAGATCGATGGAATCGACGAGGTCGCGATCGAGCAGGCCGGCGTGGGGGTGGGGGCATGAACCACCTGCTCTCCGTCGAGGAACTGGACAGGGCTGCAATCGATCGGATCGTGACCAGGGCCGAACGGTTCGCGGAGATCGCCGACCGCGAGATCAAGAAGGTGCCGACGCTGCGCGGGCGGATGGTGCTCAACCTCTTCTATGAGTCATCCACGCGCACGCGGTCGAGCTTCGAGCTGGCGGCCAAGCGGCTCTCGGCCGACGTTGTGAACTTCTCCGCAGGCGGAAGCAGCGTCGAGAAGGGGGAGTCGCTGAAGGACACCGTGCTCACGCTCTCCGCCCACAAGCCGGACGTGATCGTGATCCGCACGCCGTGGGTGGGAGCGGCGGAGCTCGTCTCGCGCTGGTGCAGCGCGGCGATCGTCAATGCCGGCGACGGCAAGCACGAGCACCCCACCCAGGCGCTGCTGGACGTCTACACGCTGCGGCGTCGGGTCGGCTCGCTCGATGGCCTGAATATCTGGATCGTGGGCGACGTTGCACACTCGCGAGTGGCGCGCTCGAACATCCTCGCGCTGCAGAAGATGGGGGCGAAGGTGACAGTCGCCGGCCCGCCGACGCTGATCCCGCGCCAGATCGAGGCGCTCGGCTGCGAGGTTCGCTACACGCTGGATGAGATCTCTGGCGCCGACGTCGTCTATGCGCTGCGGATGCAGCGCGAGCGCATGACCGAGGCGTGGGTGCCCTCGCTGCGCGAGTACGCCGCCTGGTACCAGATCAACGGCCGGCGCCTGCGACCGCGGCAGCTGCTGATGCACCCCGGCCCGGTCAACCGCGGCGTCGAGCTCTCAGGCGAGGTCGTAGACTCGCCGCAGTCGTTGATCTCCGCACAGGTCGAGGCGGGCGTCGTTGTCAGGATGGCGGTTCTCTATGAGCTGCTGAGCGGCGCGCACTCGCCCTCGCCGAGCCCGCTGCGTTCCTCCACCGCACCCCAGCCCGCCTGATGAGCGCACCCACCTTGGTACGTCGAGAGCAGCCGCCAGCAGACCTGCTGATTAGAGACGTGCACGTCTTCGACCCGCGCGAGCGGATCGACGCGCGGCTTGACGTGCGGGTGCGGGACGGGGAGATCGCCGAGCTGGGAGAGGCCGGCACGCTGAGCCAAGGGAGCGACGCGCCGGCCGAGACGATCGACGGCGCCGCCGCGACGCTGCTGCCCGCCTTTTTCGACCCGCACGTGCACCTGCGTACACCCGGCCAGGAGCACAAGGAGGATCTGGAGACAGGCACCCGCGCGGCGGCTGCCGGCGGCTTCTGCGGCGTGATCGCAATGCCAAACACCGATCCCGTGATCGACTCGGCGCCGCTGCTGCGCTCGCTGCGCGACGCCGCCCAGCACGAGGCGCGCGTGCCGGTCGGTTTCATGGCCACGATCACCCGCGGGATGGAAGGCCGGGAGCTCAGCGAGATGGCCTCCCTGCGCCAGGAGGGCGCGATCGGGTTCACCGACGACGGGCGGCCGGTCGCAAGCGCCGGAATGCTGCGCAAGGCGTTGCAATACCAGCGCCTGTGCGGCGGCGTGCTCGCGCTGCATGAGGAGGACCCATCGCTCTCGGCGGGCGGCAGCATGCGCGAGGGCCCCGTCGCCGCAGCGCTCGGGCTGACCGGCATCCCCAGCGTCAGCGAGTCGACGATGGTCGCGCGCGACGCCGAGCTCGCGCTCTACGAGCAGGGCAGAGTCCATTTCCAGCACCTCAGCGCAACAGCCTCCGTGGAAGCGGTCGCAGCCGCCAAGCAGCGCGGCGCGCTCGTCAGCGCGGAGGCGAGCCCCCACCATCTGCTGCTGACCGAAGAGGAGCTGCACGGCCTCGACACGCGGCTGAAGATGAACCCGCCGCTCGGCGACGAGCAGGATCGGCAGGCGATCATCGAGGGTTTGCGCAGCGGCGTGATCGACTGCGTTGCCACCGACCACGCGCCGCATGCGCGCGAAGAGAAGGAGGTGCCCTTCGAGCAGGCGCCGATGGGCACGACCGGCCTTGAGACCGCATTTCCCGCGCTCTACTCCATGCTCGTGAAGCCTGGCGTGCTGGACCTGGCCACGCTTGTGGAACGGATGACCGCGGGCGCACAGCTGTTCGAAATCCCGGTTTCGCGGATCGCCGTCGGCGCGCCGGCGAACCTGACGCTGATCGACCTCAGTGCCGGCTGGGTGCCTGGCGAGCACGGCTGGGAGAGCCGCTCGGAGAACTGCTGTTTTGCCGGCAGGCGACTGCAGGGCCGCGTGATGGTGACCGTCGCGGACGGTGTGATCGCCTACCGCCAGCGTGCGTTTACGGTGGTGGGTTAGTGGTCCGTCCTGCAAATTCCTTGTCGCTTGGATCGTCCGCTGACCGGCGCCTGCCTTTGTCCTCGGTCGGGTCCGCAGTTCTACTGCTGTCCCCTCCCTGCGTCCGCGGCAGGCTTGGTCTTCGAACGCCCAACCACCAACGAATTCACAGGACGGACCACTGATGCTTTCGCGTGAGCGCGCCGCGCTGGTGGTGATAGACGTCCAGCAGGGATTCTCCTCCTATGAGAGCTTCGACCGGGTCGCCGCCGCAACCGGCAAGCTGCTGGCCGCCGCGCGGGTGCTGGAGCTGCCGCGCGTGGTCACCGAGCAGTACCCGAAGGGGCTCGGGCGCACGGTGGCGAGTGTCGGCCTTACGCATGAGCAGCCGATCGAGAAGACGGTCTTTTCCGCCGTGCGCGCCGAGGGTTTTGACCTGCAGGGAGCCGACCAGGCGATCGTCTGCGGGATCGAGGCGCACGTGTGCGTCTCACAGACGGTGCTGGATCTGCTGCACCGCGGTGTGGAGGTGCATGTGCCCGCCGATGCGGTCGGCTCGCGCAACCAGATCGACTATGAGCGGGGGCTTGTGCGCCTGGAGCGCGCCGGTGCGGTCGTCAGCACGGTCGAGACGGTGCTCTTCGAGCTGCTGGAGCGCGCGGGTACGCCGGAGTTCAAGACGATCCAGAAGCTCATCATCTGATGGCCGCCGAGGACGCTTACGTGCTGCTGGAGGATGGCTCGCGCTTCGACGGGCTGGCCTGCGGCGCACGCACCCACGCCGTTGGCGAGGTCGTCTTCACGACCGGGATGTCCGGTTACCAGGAGTCGGTCAGCGACCCCTCCTTCGCCGGGCAGCTGCTCACCTTCACCTACCCGCACATCGGCAACTACGGCGTCAGCTCCGAGGCGATGGAGTCGCAGAGCATCTGGGCCAAGGCGGCGATCATGCGTGCGGCCTGCGACTTCGAGGACTCACCCGGCGCCGAGGGAGGCTGGCTCTCCTGGCTGGCCGACTGCGGCGTGCCGGGGATCAGCGACGTGGACACCCGCGCGCTCGTGCGACACATCCGGCAGGAGGGCTCGATGCGCGGCGGCCTCTTCCCCGGCGAGATGGACCTCGCGCAGGCGATGGAGCTGATCGCGGCCGAGCCGCCGATGCAAGGCAGGGATCTCGCCCGGGTCGTAAGCCCCGGCGAGGTGAGCGAGCTGGCCGCAGCGCGCAACGGCCATGGGACCGGCCACGGGCCGCTGATCGCGGTGCTCGACACCGGCGTGAAGTCCTCGATCGTGCGCAAGCTGACCGAGCGCGGCGCGCGCGTGCGGCTGCACCCCTGCACGAGCTCCGCCCAGGAGCTGTTGGAGGGCGACCCGGACGCGGTGCTGCTCGGCAACGGCCCCGGCGACCCCGCCGCGCTTGACTACGTGGTGGAGACGGTGAGGGGCGTGCTTGGCGTAAAGCCCGTCTGGGGAATCTGCCTCGGCCACCAGATGCTCTGCCGCGCGCTCGGCCTTGCGACCTTCAAGCTGCCCTTTGGCCACCGCGGCGCAAACCATCCCGTCAAGGATCTCTCCACCGGGCGCGTGGAGATCACCTCCCAGAACCACGGCTTCGCCGTGCTTGGCCCAGACGGCGGGCAGCTGATCGACAGCGATGAGCCGGTGCGCTGGGAGACCGACTTCGGCGCCGCGCTGCTCTCACATGTGAACCTCTACGACCGCACCGTGGAGGGGCTGACGTTGCTGGACGTGCCCGGCGGCAGCGTGCAGTACCACCCCGAGGCCGGCCCCGGCCCGCACGACAGCGTGCACTTCTTCGACCGGATGCTCTCAAGCCTTGCCTAAGCGAACCGACATCAAGAAGATCCTGATCATCGGCTCCGGGCCGATCGTGATCGGGCAGGCCGCCGAGTTCGACTACTCCGGGGTGCAGGCGTGCCGGGTGCTGCGCGACGAGGGCTACGAGATCGTGCTGGTCAACTCCAACCCGGCGACGATCATGACCGACCCCGAGGTCGCGGACGCGACCTACGTCGAGCCGCTTTTGCCTGGCCCCGTCGCGCAGGTGATCGAGCGCGAGCGCCCAGATGCGCTGCTGCCGACGCTCGGCGGGCAGACCGCGCTGAATCTCGCCAAGGCGCTGAAGGACGACGGCACCCTGGAGCGCTTCGGAGTGGAGCTGATCGGCGCCGACTATGACGCGATCACCTGTGCGGAGGACCGCGAGCTGTTCCGCACGGCGATGGAGCAGGCCGGCCTGCGGATGCCGGCGAGCGCGATCGCGACCAGCCTCGACCAGGCGCTCGTCGCGGTGGAGTACCTTGGCCTGCCCTGCATCGTGCGCCCGGCGTTCACGCTCGGCGGTCGCGGCGGCGGCATCGCACGCACGCCGCAGCAGTTCCGCGAGATCGTCGCGCGTGGCCTTGAAGCATCCCCGATCGGACAGGTGCTGCTCGATCAGTCGGTGTTGGGCTGGGGCGAGTTCGAGCTGGAGGTGATGCGTGACAAGGCCGACAACGTCGTGATCGTCTGCTCGATCGAGAACATCGACCCGATGGGCGTGCACACGGGAGACTCGGTCACCGTCGCTCCGCAGCAGACGCTGACCGACAGCCTCTACCAGCGCATTCGCGACCAGGCGATCGCGGTGATCCGGGCGGTGGGCGTTGAGACCGGCGGATCGAACGTGCAGTTCGCGGTCAACCCGGACACCGAGGAGATCCTCGTGATCGAGATGAACCCGCGCGTCTCGCGATCCTCTGCGCTTGCCAGCAAGGCGACGGGCTTCCCGATCGCCAAGATCGCCGCGCGGCTGGCGGTCGGCTACCTGCTGGAGGAGATCGACAACGACATCACCGGCGTAACGCCGGCCGCGTTCGAGCCCACGCTCGACTACGTGGTGGTGAAGTGGCCGCGCTTCGCATTCGAGAAGTTCCCGGGCGCGACGCCCTCGCTTTCCACGCACATGAAGTCGGTGGGGGAGGCGATGGCGATCGGGCGCACCTTCGCGCAGGCGTTCGCCAAGGCGATGCGCTCACGCGAGCTGGACAAGCCGCCCTGCCTTGGCGGCCTCTCCGACGAGGCGTTGCTGGAGAGTCTGAGCACGCCGGCGCCCGACCGATACGAGGCGATCTTCGAGCTGCTTGAGCGCGGCCGCGGGATCGAGGAGATCCAGCGCGAAAGCGCGATCGACCCCTGGTTCCTGCGCGAGATGAAGGCGCTCGCGCTCGACCCGCAGGGGCCGTTTTCCGGGCAGCGCACGTTCAAGTCGGTGGACACCTGCGCCGCCGAGTTCCCGGCGCGCACGCCGTATCACTACTCGAGCTTTGAGCGGCCGGCACACGGTGGGCCGGTGGAGAACGAGGTCCAGCGCGGCGATCGGCCCTCGGTGATGATCCTGGGCGCCGGGCCAAACCGGATCGGACAGGGCATCGAGTTCGACTACTGCTGCGTGCACGCCGCGATGACCGTGCGCGAGATGGACATGGATGCGGTGATGGTCAACTGCAACCCGGAGACGGTCTCCACCGACTACGACACCTCCGACCGGCTCTACTTCGAGCCGCTGACGCTGGAGGACGTGCTCGGCGTGGTCGAGGTCGAGCAGCCGCACGGCGTGATCGTCCAGTTCGGCGGGCAGACGCCGCTGAAGCTCGCCGCAGGGCTGGAGCAGGCGGGAGTGCCGCTGCTTGGCACAAGCGTTGAGGCGATCGACCTGGCCGAGGATCGCGGGCGCTTCGGCGCGCTGCTGCAGCGCCTTGGCTACCAGGCGCCGCCGTATGCCACGGCGACCAGCACGCAGCAGGCGCTGGACTGCGCGCAGCAGGTCGGCTACCCGCTGCTCGTGCGTCCCTCCTACGTGCTCGGCGGCCGCGCGATGGAGATCGTCTACTCCCGCGATGGCCTTGCCGACTACCTGCGGCGCGAGGTCGACGATGAGCAGCGCAACACGATCTATCTTGACCGCTTTCTGGAGGACGCGGTGGAGGTCGACGTCGATGCGCTCTGCGACGGCGCCGAGGTCTGGATCGGCGGGATCATGCAGCACGTGGAGGAGGCCGGCGTTCACTCCGGCGACTCCGCGTGCGTGCTGCCACCGCACTCGCTCGGGGAGGAGATGCTGGAGCAGATCCGCGCGGCCACGCGCGGCATCGCGCTGGAGATCGGGGTGGTCGGGCTGATCAACGTGCAGTACGCGATCCACCACGGGCAGCTGTACGTGATCGAGGCCAACCCGCGCGCCTCGCGCACGGTCCCGTTCGTCTCCAAGGCGGTTGGGCTGCCGCTGGCCAAGCTCGCCTGTCAGATCATGCTCGGCAGGCGGATTGCGGACCTCGGCCTGCCGCGTGAGCGAGAAGGGCTCGGCTTCGGTGACCACGTCTCGGTCAAGGAGGCGGTGATGCCGTTCGACCGCTTCGACGGCGCCGACGCGGTGCTCGGCCCCGAGATGCGCTCCACCGGCGAGGTGATGGGCATCGCACGCGACTTCCCGACCGCCTTCGCCAAGGCGCAGGCGGCGGCCGGCGTGCCACTGCCTGCGTCGGGCACGGCGTTCATATCGGTCACCGACTCCGACAAGTCCGGCGCGGTCGCGATCGCGCAGCTGGTGCACGACGCCGGCTTTGCGATCGTGGCCACGCGCGGCACGGCGGAGGCGATCACGCGCATGGGCGTGCCGGTCACGCCGCTGAACAAGATCGCCGAAGGCTCTCCGCACGTGGTCGACTGGATCGAGCGCGGTGACGTCGACCTGGTTGTCAACACCCCCACCGGGTCGGGTGCGCGCAGCGACGGCTGGGAGATTCGCAACGCGGCGACCCGGCGCGGGATTCCCTGCCTGACGACGCTCGCCGCCGGCATATCCGCCGCCCGCGCGATCGCAAGAGCCGGCACGGCCGGAGAGCCGGAGGTGCTCTGCCTGCAACGCCTGCACGATCAGCGGGGCAACCGCGCCGGGGTCGCGTGAGCTTCTGGCAGGACGGCGCGGCCCCCCCGACGCCGTTTGGACGCAGGCTGCTGCCGGTGGTGGCCAACGAACAGGTGGGCGCCTACAGGCTGCTGTGGGCGCTCGATCGCGATGGCCCACCGCCCCGGGCCGGACAGTTCGCGATGATCGCCGCCGCACAGGGATGGGGAGGGGGCGTCGACGAGCGTCCATTCCTGCCGCGCGCGTTCTCGATCGCGCGGCGCCAGGAGGACGGCCGCTGCGCCTTTCTGATCGAGGACGTGGGCCCTGGCACCGCACGGCTGTGCGCGCTGCAGCCAGGGGAGGAGTTGTGGGTGCTCGGGCCGCTCGGCTGCGGGTTCTCGCGTGCCCCGGAGGGCCACAAGACGATCCTGCTCGGCGGAGGCATCGGGATCGCGCCGCTGATGATCCTGCAGGATGCGATCGCGGTCGAGGAGGCCCTGCAGCGCTCCGTGGCGCTGCTCGGCTTTCGTGGGCGTGCGCACGCGCAGGGGGCCTCCCTGCTTCGCGAGCCGGTACTTGCTACCGACGATGGCTCGGTCGGCCACCACGGACTGGTGACCGATCTGCTGGAGCAGCAACTGAGCGACGGGTCCCCGGCGGTCGTGCGCGCCTGCGGTCCACCCGCGATGCTCGAGAGTGTCAGGGCGATCTGCCAGCGCGACGGCGTGCAGGCCGAGCTGGCGCTCGAGGCAGGCATGGCCTGCGGCTACGGCGCCTGCTACGGATGCGTGGTGCCACGCCGCGACGGCGGTTACCTGCGGGTGTGCGTCGAGGGCCCGGTGGTGGACGCCGCCGAGCTGGAGCAGGTCGCATGATCGACTTCTGTGGCCTGAAGCTCGTCCACCGGGTGATCAACGGCTCGGGCACCTTCGACGCGATCGCTGCCCGCAAGGTCTTCGGCGAGCAGCTCGCTGAGCGCTTCCCGTTCTCCGCCTTCGTCTCCAAGACGATCACGCTGCAGCCCAGGCAGGGCAATCCGGCGCCGCGGCTGTGGGAGGCGCCGGCGGGGCTGATCAACTCGATCGGGCTGCCCAACAAGGGCCTTGATGGATATATCCGCGAGGACCTGCCGCAGCTGGCGCAGCTGCCGGTGCCGCTGATCACAAACGTGATGGGGTCGACCGAGCAGGAGCTCTGCGATCTGGTCGCGGCCTGCCAGGCGCAGCCGGAGATCGCCGCGATTGAGCTGAACGTCTCCTGCCCGAATGTCAAGACCGGCCTTGACATCGGTTCCGACCCGCAGCAGCTGGAGCAGGTTACCCGCGCGGTGCGCGCACATGCCGCAAAGCCCTTGATCGTGAAGCTGACGCCCAACGCCGCTGACGTGGCGGCCTGCGCTGCTGCTGCGCAGCGCGGTGGCGCGGACGCCGTCTCACTGATCAACACGCTGCGCGCGATGGCGCTTTCGCCCGGTGCAGATCGTCCCTGGCTGGGTGGCCGCACGGGCGGACTTTCAGGTCCCGCGATCCGCGCGGTGGCGCTGGCCCAGGTCGCCGCGGTGAGGGCGGCAGTGGACCTGCCGATCGTCGGGATGGGGGGCGTGCAGAGCGCCGCCCACGCGTGCGATCTGCTGAGCGCCGGCGCAGATCTGGTGGCGGTGGGCACCGAGAGTTTCCGCGACCCCACGGCGGCTGCGCGGATCGCGGCGCAGCTCGGACAGGGGTAGGGCGGATTGGAGGAAACCCCTGCAAACGCGCGTTGTCACCGTACAGCTGCCTCTAGGTGCATGAACCTCAAGTTCAGCTTCAGGTGAATTGCGCAAGTTGACGTCAAACGGCGTCCCGGTCCGTGTACACTCGCTCGTCCATGGCGATCGCGACCGACACGGCGCCGGCAGCGCACGACACCGAGCAAGACACGGCGGTTGCAGCCCGGGAGAGGCTGAGCAGATCTCACCTTCAACGCATGGACGCGCTCGCCCGGGCCAACCACATTCGGACCCAGCGCGCCCAGGTCAAGCGCGATCTGAAGGCGGGCAGGGTCTCGATCGACTCGCTGATGCTGGATCCGCCCGGCTGCGTGGAGACCGCAAAGGTCTTCGACCTGCTGCTGGCCGTGCCGCGGTACGGGCGCGTGAAGGTCAACAAGGTGCTGGCCAACTGCCGCATCTCTCCGAGCAAGACGATCGGCGGGCTCTCCGAGCGGCAGCGTACGGAGCTGGTCGCCCTACTGCGCCGCTAGCGCGTTGGCCGGCGTCGCAGGCTCGCAGCTCGATTCAACCGGGGCGGCCTCTAGGGTCCCGCGCATGGCGCGCGTGTTCGTGATCACCGGCCCTTCCGGCGTGGGGAAGGGCACCCTCATCTCGGGGCTGATGCAGCAGCTGCCTCAATTGGAGCTCTCGGTCTCGGCCACCACGCGCGCGCCGCGACCCGGCGAGCAGAACGGCGTCCAGTACCACTTCCTCTCAAACGAGGACTTCGACCGGCTGCAAGAGAACGGCGGGTTCGTAGAGCACGCCAACTACGCCGGACGCCGCTATGGCACCTTGCGCAGCGAGCTTGAGCGGCGTGTGAGCGACGGCGTGCCGATCGTGCTGGAGATCGAGGTGCAGGGTGCACGCCAGGTGCGCGCGGCAATGCCTGACGCGCTGCAGGTGTTCATCGCGCCGCCCTCCCTGCCGGTGCTCAGAGAACGGCTCGTTGGCCGCGGCACCGACGATCCGGATGAGGTCGCGCGGCGCCTGGCGGTGGCCGAGGAAGAGCTTGCGGCGCAGAGCGAGTTCGCGCACGTGATCGTCAACGACGACTTGCATCAAGCGCAGCGGGAGTTGGTGGCGCTTGTGCAGCAGGCGCTCGCTTGCGTCGAGCCTCTAGACTGAAGCTTCACCCAGGAAAGGCGAATGCCCCGATGATCTCACCCCGCGTCGACCGTCTGCTCGAGAACGTTGACTCCAACTACGCAGGCGTCCTGGTCGCAGCCAAGCGCGCGCGCCAGATAAACAGCTACTACCACAACCTCGGCGAGGGCACTTTCGACGAGTTCCCGCCGCCGATGATCGAGACCAAGTCCAAGAACTACTTGACGATCGCCCTCGAAGAAGTCGCAGCAGGCAAGATCAAGTACCACTACAGATAGTTGGGTGCCGCGCTGCGGCACCGACATCTGCACTTCCTAGACCCGCGACATGGCCAGAATCCTGCTCGGCGTCAGCGGTGGCATCGCCGCCTACAAGGCGCTCGAGCTCGTGCGCCTAGCGACCGGTGCCGGGCACTCGGTGCGTGCGATTCAGACGCCGAGCAGCCGTCGGTTCGTGGGTCAGGCATCCTTCGAGGCGCTCACCGGCGCGCCGGTGCTGGTGAGCGAGTTCGACCACGACCCGTTTCGCGGCGCCTTCCCCGGCGAGCAGCCGCCCGGTCACGAGCCGATCGGCCACCTGGAGATCGTGGCCAAAGCCGACCTCCTGCTGATCGCGCCCGCCTCGGCGAACACCGTCGCAAAGCTCGCCCACGGGCACGCGGAGGGCATGCTGAGCACGGCCGCGCTGGCGGCCAAATGCCCGCTCGTGATCGCGCCCGCGATGAACTCCAACATGTACGAGCATCCGGCTGCACAGGCCAACCTGGCACTGCTCAGAGCCCGCGGGGCGCACGTGATCGAGCCCGAGTCGGGCCGGCTCGCCTCGAAGGGCGAGCAGGGGATTGGTCGTCTGCCCGAGCCCGCTGCCCTGCTGGCTGCATGTGAGGCGATCCTTGCAGCAGGGTCCGGGCCAAAGCAGACCGGCGGCTGGGCGGGCTTGAGGGTCCTGGTCACCGCCGGCGGCACCCGCGAGCCGATCGACGGCGTGCGCTTCGTGGGCAACAGCTCCAGCGGGAAGATGGGACTGGCGCTCGCGCAGGCCGCCGCCGCGCGCGGCGCGCAGGTCACCGTGATCGCCGCGAACGTCGCGCTGCCGAAGCCTGCAGGCGTGCGCTGGATCGAGGCGCCGACCGCTGCGGAGATGCAGCGCGCCTGCGAGCAGGAGATGCCCGGCTGCGAGGTGCTGCTGATGGCCGCCGCAATCGCCGACTTCCGGCCCGCGCATGCGGTCAACGGCAAGATCAAGAAGCGGGAGTGTCAATCGCTGACGCTTGAGCTCGAACCGACCCCCGACGTGCTCGCCGGTCTGGCTGCCGCGCGCACTGACGGTCAGACCCTGGTCGGCTTCGCCGCCGAGCACGGCGATCAAGGGCCGGCGTACGCGCGGGAGAAGCTGGCCGAGAAGCACCTGGATGCGATCGTGCTCAACGACATCTCGCGCAGCGACATCGGCTTCGCCGCCGCCGAGAACGAGGTCACAGTGATCGCCGCTGCCTGGGAGCAGAGCATCGCCAAGGCCGACAAGCGCACGGTCGCCGAGGGCATCCTCGACGCTGTGCAGCGGCTGCGAGAGCTCTGAGGATCGGCTCCCGGAGTCGGCAGGAGGGCTCCGAGGCGCCGGCTAAAGTGTGCTCAGCGATGGACAGCCTCTATGACCTGTACATGCGCGGCTGTGACCTGCTGGCTCACGGCGACTATCAGGCGGCGATCGTGCCGCTGACCCGGGCGCGCAACATGGAGCCCGAGAAGGCCTCGATCAGGGAGGCGCTTGGCCGCGCTCTCTTTCACGCCCATCGCTTCGAGCACGCGGCGCGGGAGTTCGAGGCCATCGCCAGCGCCGCCCCCACCAACGACTACGCGCTTTTCTGCCTGGGACGCGCCATGCAGCTGATGGGCCGCCATCGCGAGGCTTGCAAGCCGCTTGCCCTGGCATGCTCGCTGCGGCCCGAGCGCGCCGACTACCGGCTCTATCGCGACCGTGCGCGCAAGGCCGCGCACGGCTCCTGATCATCGATCCAAGCGGTGCTATTCTCGACGCACGGCTTTCTCGCCGGCGCCTGTGCCGGCAGTCGTACCTGAAAGTGGGCGCTCGCCCGCTTTTTTTTCGTCGTCAGGAGGTCCAATGACAGCACTCCAAGAAGAGATCGAGCAGCGGCTGGCTGATGCCGAGCCGCAGGTCGAGGTGCTGCTCGCAGAGGTGCTCGGCGGTGGGATGCTGCGCATCTTCATCGACCATCCAGACGGCGTGACCCTCTCGCTGTGCGAACGCGTGAGCGGCCATCTGGCCGACATGCGAGACCGGTACACACTCGAGGTCTCCTCGCCGGGAAGCGAACGGCCGCTGAGCAAGCCCGACCACTTCCAGCGTTATATCGGCCGCCGCGCGCGTGTCCGGGTGCGGGCCGCCCACGAGCAGGAATGCTCGCCCGGGCGCACGCACGCAGGGCAGACCGCCGCGGAGCGCCGGCGCAGCTATACGGGGGAGCTCGTGGGAGCCTCCGACAGCGAGATCACCTTGGCCGCCGAGGGCGGGATCGTCGCGATCCCCTACTCGGACATCCGTCGTTGCAACCTCGTCGAGGAGTAGATCCATGTCACGCGAAATCCTTGAGGCCATGCACGCGCTGGCGCGCGAGAAGGGCATCGAGCCGGAGAAGCTGATGATCGCCCTGGAGGACGCGCTGCTCTCCGCATACAAGAAGCAGCCAGGAGCGGCCAAGTATGCGCGCGTGGAAATCGACCGCGAGACTGCCGACTTCCGGGTGATCGAACTGATCATCCCCGAACGGCTGGAGGCGCACCTGATCGTCGAGACGATCGACGAGGAAACCGTCGTGGATCCCGAGACCGGCGAGCTGCGCGAACCGCAGGAACCGGTGATCGACCCCAAGAAGTTCGAGGAGTACCGCGACCAGATCGACGAGCGCGACGTCACGCCCGACGACTTCGGCCGGATCGCCGCGCAGACCGCAAAGCAGGTGATCCTGCAGCGCATCCGCGAGGCCGAGCGGGACATGATGTTCGAGGAATACCGCGACCGCGTCGGCGAGCTCGTGACCGGGATCGTGCAGCAGTCCGACTCCCGCTACACGCTCGTGCAGCTGCGCGAGCGCGTGGAGGCGCTGCTGCCGAAGTCCGAGCAGGTCGACGGCGAGCGCTACGACCACTCTCAGCGGATCAAGGCCGTGATCAAGGAGGTCTCGCCCTCCACCAAGGGCCCCTCGATCATCGTCTCGCGCCGCGACCCGGAGTTGATCAAGCAGCTCTTCGAGCTGGAGGTGCCCGAGATCGCCGACCACCTCGTGGAGATCGTGGGCGTCGCGCGCGAGCCGGGCTACCGCTCGAAGATCGCGGTCGTCTCGCACACCGACGGCGTGGACCCGGTCGGCGCCTGTGTGGGCCCGCGCGGCTCGCGCGTGCGGATGGTCGTCTCCGAGCTGCGCGGCGAGAAGATCGACATCATCCCCTTCAACGAAGAGCCGGCCCGCTTCGTGGCCAAGGCGCTCTCACCCGCGCGCGTGCGTGAGGTGCTGGTCGACGACGAGAACAAGCAGGCGACAGTGATCGTGCCCGACGACCAGCTCTCGCTGGCGATCGGCCGCGAAGGCCAGAACGCGCGCCTGGCGGCGCGCCTGACCGGCTGGCGCGTGGACATTCGCTCGGAGACCGAGTTCGCGGCCGAGGAGGCCGAGCAGGGCTACGGCGAGGAGGAGGAGGTCTCCGGCCGCTGCGCCGCGATCCTCTCAAACGGCCGCCGCTGCCCCAACGCCTCGCTGCCGGGCTCGCGCTACTGCGGCCTCGACGCACATCAAGCGCTCGCGAACATCGACAGCGACCGGGTGGCGGACCTGGCCGGCGGCGAGGGCGAGCCCTCGGCCGCCGAGAATGGCTCCGCTGAGATCGAGGAGACCCTGCAGACGCAGGAGAGCGCGGCCGACAACGCCCCGCAGCAGGAACAGGAGAGCGAGACGGTCGACGCCGGCGCGCAGGAGCCGGCGGCCGAGCTCACCGAGGAGCAGGCGTCATAGCGGGTCACGTGCCGCAGCGCCGGTGCACCGGCTGCGGGCGGATCACAAGCAAGGGCGATCTCGTACGGCTTGCGCTCGCGCGCAAGCCGGGGCAGACGCGCGCTTCGGCGATCGTGGTGGACGAGCACGCGCGCCTCGGCGGCCGCGGCGCCTACGTCTGCGCGCATGAGGTAGGCGTCCCTGAGCGCGAGTGCCTGGAGCAGGCGCTGCGGCGCGGCTCGATCGTGCGGACGCTGCGCTGCGGCGCGAAGATCGACTCCTCCGACCTCCTAGAATCGGGTTCCCGATGAGCAAGAAGCGCGTGCATGAGATCGCAAAGGAGCAGAACGTCTCCAGCAAGGAGCTGCTTGAGCGTCTGCATGCCGCCGGCATCGATGCGAAGGCGCCAGCTTCCTCCGTGGATGAGGCCAGCGCGCTGAAGGCGCTTGGCGCAAACGGCGCCGGGAAGAGCGCCCCGCCGGCGCCAGCCAACACGGGAAATGGTGCCGGTGGCAGCGCGCCTCAGCAGGCGGCGCCTGCGGCTGCGCCCAAGCCGGCCCCGCCGGCCACAACGCCACAGACGCAGAGTGCTGCGGCAACGCCGGAGACACAGCCCGCCGGCGCGGTTGCTCCAGCGGGCCAGCAGGCCGGCGAGGACGGCAAGCAGCCCGCCCACGCTCGGCCCACGCGTGACTCCCGCACCGGCGAGCAGGCCCCCGGCGGCGCCAGCCGAACCGGCCGCAGGCGCGTGGTGATCGACTCGCAGGCCTCGCGCCGTCCCGCCGCAGGCGGGCCAGCCTCCCAGCCGCCGCGCAGGCCGCCGCGCAGAGGCAGGCGTCGCCGCGGCGTCTACGACGAAACGATTGCGCCGCTGGACTCCTCGACCGTGGAAGCGATCGACATGATTCGCGTCAACTCCGGCTCTACCGTCAAGGATGTCGCGGAGTACCTCGGCGTGCCGGTGCCCGAGGTGATCAAGAAGCTGATGAGCCTGGGGGAGATGGCGACGCTCACTCAGACGCTCTCCGACGATGCGATCCAGGTGCTGGCCGACGAGTTTGAGAAGAAGATCGAGCTCGTGCACGCCGCCGACGAGGTGGAGCTGGAGCCCGAGTTCGAGGATGAGGAGCAGGAGCTCGTCGACCGCCCGCCGGTGGTCACGATCATGGGCCACGTCGATCACGGCAAGACTTCGCTGCTGGATGCGATCCGCAACACCGAGGTGGCGGCGGGGGAGGCTGGCGGCATCACACAGCACATCGGCGCCTACCAGGTCGGCCACGCCGGCAAGGAGATCACCTTCCTGGACACCCCCGGCCATGAGGCATTCACTGCGATGCGTGCTCGCGGCGCCAGGGTGACCGACGTCGCAGTGATCGTGGTCGCGGCCGACGACGGCGTGAAGCCCCAGACCGAAGAGGCAATCGACCACGCCAAGGCGGCTGAAGTGCCGATCGTCGTGGCTGTCAACAAGGTCGACAAGGAGGGCGCGCAGCCCGAGCGCGTTCGCAGCGAGATGGCTCAGCATGGCCTGCAGCCATCCGACTGGGGTGGAGAAACCGAGTTCGTCGACGTCTCGGCCAAGACGGGCCAAGGCCTCTCCGACCTGCTCGACACGATCCAGGTGGTCTCCGACCTTGAGGAGCTGAAGGCAAACCCGGACGCCGAGGCTTCAGGCACCGTGATCGAGTCCAAGCTCGACCCGGGCCGCGGGCCGGTCGTCAGCATCCTGATTCAGCGCGGCACGCTGCATGTGGGCGATGCGCTGGTCGCCGGCGCGCACTACGGGCGCGTGCGCGCGATGAACGACTGGGGCGGCGGGCGGATCAAGCGCGCCATGCCCGGCCAGCCGGTCGAGGTGCTCGGCTTCGACGGCGTGCCCGAGGCCGGCGAGCATGTGCGCGCGGTGGAGAACGAGCGCCGGGCGCGCCAGCTTGCCGCCGAACGCGCCACCCGCCTGAAGACAGAGGCACTGGCACGCCGCTCCGGGCGCAAGATCTCCCTGGAGGACGTCTTCAAGCTCGCCCAGGAAGGCGCGGTCAAGGAGCTCGGCCTCGTGATCAAGGCCGATGTTGCCGGGTCGCTTGAGGCAATCGAGGACGAGATCGCAAAGCTGCCGCAGGACGAGGTCAGCGTGAACGTGATCCACCGCGGCGTGGGCGGCATCAACGAGTCCGACGTGATGCTGGCCGTGGCCTCAGGCGGCCTGATCCTCGCCTTCAACGTGCGCCCGGTCGGCGACGCGCGTCGGTTGGCCGAGCGCGAGGGCGTGGAGATCCGCTCCTACTCGGTCATCTACCGGGCGATCGAAGAGCTGCGTGCGGCGATGCAGGGCATGCTCGATCCCGAGGAGGTTGAGAGCTCGGTTGGGCAGGCAGAGGTGCGCCAGCTCTTCCGCGCCTCCAAGATCGGCGTGATCGCCGGCTCCTACGTGACCGACGGCCATATCACGCGCGGGATGCGCGTGCGCGTGGTGCGCGAGGGGACCGTGATCTACGACACCACGATCGGCAGCCTGCGGCGCTTCAACGAGGACACGCGCGAGGTCAGCAGCGGCTACGAGTGCGGCATCGTGCTCACCAACTTCCAGGATCTGCGTGAGGGAGATGTGCTCGAGGCCTACGAGACTCGGTTGCGCGAGCGCGAGCTGGCGTAGGGCCCACCCTGCTCCGCCTGCGCGGCCAGTACGATGAGCTCCGACCGGCTGGCTCGCGTGGAGGAGGCGATCCGTGAGGTGATCGCAGATGCGGTGGCCGGCGATATCAAGGACCCCCGTGTGGGATTCGTCACCGTGACAGATGTGAGGACCAGCCCTGACCTCAGGCATGCACACGTGCACGTGAGCGTCCTTGGCGACGAGCAGCAGCGCGAGGCCTCGATCGAGGGGTTGCGCAGCGCACATGGATTCCTGCAGCGCCAGATCGCCGCGCAGCTGCGGCTCAAGCGCACACCCACCTTGCAATTCCACTACGACCAGACAACCGATAACGCGATGCGAATCGAATCGCTGATGCGTCAGGAGGAGCAATGAGCCTTGCCGACGCGCAAGCGCGCGCGCAGGTGCTGGAGCGGCTGCAGGCCGACTCCTCCTTCCTGCTGGCCACGCACGAGGCGCCGGACGGAGACGCGTTGGGATCGCTGCTTGCGATGCACGGTCTGCTGATCGCGCTGGGCAAGCAGGCCGAGATGTTCATCTCGCCCAGCGACCTGCCGCTGCCCTACGAGTACAGCTTCTTCGACACGCCCCGCACGATTCAGGCGCCGCCGGCGGACATCGCCACGCGCACCGTGATCCTGCTCGACTGCGGGAACATCGATCGCAACTCCGCCGACGTGCTGCGCGACGGGCGCCACCTGATCAACATCGACCACCACCACGACAACACCGGCTTCGGAACGCTGAACTACGTGGTCCCGAGCGCCTCGTGCACCGCGGAGATCGTCTGGGAGCTGATGCACGACCTCGGCATCGCCGCGCACGGGCGAATAGCGGAAGCGCTCTACGTGGCGCTGATCACCGACACCGGCCGCTTCATGTACGAGAACACCGGGCCGCGCGCGCACCAGATGGCGGCCGAGCTGATAGAGGCCGGTGTGGACGTGCAGGGCATTTACCGCCGGCTGTTCGAGGAGATGCCGCTGGCCAAGCTGCAGCTGCTCGCGCGTGCCTTGGCCAGCGTGCGCAGCTACGACGATGGCCGGCTCACGCTCGCCTCGATTACGCTGGAGGACCTGCGGGCCACCGGCGCGGAGGAGAGCCATCACGAGGGCATCGTCGACCAGCTGCGCGCGGTGCGCGGCACGAAGGTCGCGGCGCTCGTGCGGGAGGTCGAGGCGATCGACGGCTCGCTGCGCCGCAAGGTCTCGCTGCGAGCCACCGACGAAGAGATCGACGTCTCGGCGATCGCGCGCGTCGAAGGGGGTGGCGGCCATCGCCGCGCGGCCGGCTTCACCACCGATCTCGACGTGCCGGAGATCGCTGCGCTGCTGCGGCGCGAGATCGCCCTGCGCCTGGACGGCGAGCACGCCGCCGCCGTCTCTTCATAGAGTCCCGTGGCCGAGCTCGCGGAGGGGATCCTCCAGATCGACAAGCCCGCCGGCATGACCTCCCACGACGTGGTCGCCGCGGTCAGGCATCGGCTCGGAGGAGTCAAGACCGGGCACGCAGGCACGCTCGATCCGTTCGCGACCGGTCTGCTGCTGGTGCTGCTCGGCAGGGCCACCAAGATGCAGGACCGGCTGATGGGCCTGCCAAAGGCATACGAGACGCTCGCGGCGCTTGGCGCGCGTTCGAGCACCGGCGACCCCGAGGGTGAGATCGAGCAGACCGGACGCATGCCAGCCGACCCGCCGTCGCTGGCCACGGGCGAGGTGATGCAGCGGCCGCCGATCTACTCGGCGATCAAGATCGAAGGGGAGCGCGCCTACAAGCGCGCGCGGCGGGGCGAGAGCTTTGCGATGCCGCCGCGGATCGTGACCGTGCACCGCTTCGAGCAGACCTGGCGCCAGGGGGAGCGGGCGCGGTTTGAGATCGAGTGCTCCTCGGGCACCTACGTGCGCTCGTTGATCGCAGACCTCGGCGACGCCTACTGCCTTGAGCTGCGCCGCACCCGGATCGGGCCATTCGACGTCGCCGACGCCGTGGCGCCGCCGCGGCGCGGAGAGCACTGGAGCGCGCCTCAACCGCTCACGATCGAGCACGTGCGCGTGCTGCTCCAATAACCTTGGCGCTGTGAAGATCGTCTCTCTGCCCGACGTGAGCAGGGCGCAGCGCAAGGTGGCGGTCGGCACCTTCGACGGGGTGCACCTCGGTCACCGCGAGGTGATCGCCGGTTGCGACAGCGTGCTGACCTTCGAACCGCACCCGGTTTCCGTGGTCGCGCCCGCGCACGCACCGAAGCTGCTCACCGACCTGCCGCGCAAGGCGGCGCTGATCGAGGCGCTGGGCGTCGCGGAGCTGATCGTGATCCCATTCGATCAGCAGTTCGCGAGCCTGGAGGCAGCGGCGTTCATCGAGGATGTGCTGGTGGGCACGCTCGGTGCCGTCCATGTCTCGGTGGGCGAGAACTTCCGGTTCGGCCACCGCGCGAAGGGCAACGTGGAGCTGCTGCGGGCCGACTCGCGCTTCACCACGACCGTGCACCCGCTGCTGGAAATAGACGGCGAGATCGTCTCCTCCAGCCACATCCGCGGCCTGGTCGCGGCCGGCGAGGTGGAACACGCTGCGCGTTTCCTGGGGGCTCTCTTCATTCTCGCGGGCGAGGTGGTGCATGGCGATAAGCGAGGACGCGACCTTGGCTTCCCGACAGCAAATCTGGTGCCGGATGAGCGCCTGGCCTGTCCCGGCCACGGCGTCTACGCCTGCCGGGCCGGCGAGCACCTGGCGGCTGTCAGCATCGGCGTGCGGCCGACCTTTGACACCGGCAGGGCCGAGCTGATCGAGGCTTACCTGCTCGACTTCCAAGGCGACCTCTATGGCAGCACGCTGGAGCTGAGCTTCCTGGAGCGGCTGCGGGGAGAGCGCAGGTTCGAGAGCGCGGCGGCGCTGGTGGCACAGATGCAGCTCGACGTGCAGCGCACCCGCGAGATTGCGGCGGCGCGCGAGCGCGACTGAGCCCACGCGGCCAGCCTGCTAGCCTGTGCGGCCGCATGCCGCTGACCACAGACAGAAAGCGCGAGCTCGCCACCCAGTACGGCGCCCACGAGGGCGACGTCGGCAGCACCAAGGTTCAGGTCGCGATGCTGACCGAGCGCATCAACCATCTCAATGACAGCCACCTGCGTGAGCAGCGCAAGGACCACCACTCGCGCCGTGGGCTGCTGAAGCTGGTCGGCCGCCGCCGTCGCCTGCTCGACTACCTGCAGCGCAACGACCTCGAGGGCTATCGCGCCCTCATCAAGGACCTCGGTCTGCGCAAGTAGCGATGAGCGTCCTGCCCGCCGGCACGCAGGTCCCGAGCTTCACGCTTACGCGGGAAGACTCCGAGAAGTTCACCGAGCAGGACCTGCAGGGCGTCACGACGATCCTCGTCTTCTACCCGTTCGCCTTCAGCCCCGTCTGCACCGACCAGCTGCAGATATACGAGGGCGTGCTCGATCAGCTCACCGGCAAAGGCGAGAAGATCTACGGCATCTCCTGCGACTCGACCTGGGCGCAGCAGGCATTCCGCGAGAAGCTCGGCGTCTCGATTCCGCAGCTCTCGGACTTCGAGCCCAAGGGCGCAGCCTGCGAGGCTTTCGGCGTGCTGCACGACGGCGGGTTCGCCCAGCGCGCGCTCCTGATCAGCGGACCTGACGGCGTGGTGCGCTGGAGCTGCCAGGCGCCCTCACCCGCCGAGCTGCCCAGCGCAGAGCTGCTGCTGGACGGCCTGCGGTCCATCTGAGCGCCGCGGCCGCACATCCGTGCAGCGATTGGCCCTGCGCGGTCCGCTAAGCTGCGTGGCGCATTCGGAATAGATAACTGAGAAGAGCGCTCCGCCGACCGAAGGGCGGAGAGGAAAGCAGAGGACATATGAGCAGTGACTCCGTCACTCGAGTCTCCGTAGAGATCGCTGGCAGCGAGATCTCCTTCGAGACCGGCAGGATGGCCAAGCAGGCCTCCGGAGCAGTCGTCGTGCGGCAGGGCGACACGATGGTGCTGGCGACCGCGACGGCGGGCGGCAAGCGCGACATCGACTTCATGCCGCTGACCGTGGACGTGGAGGAGCGGATGTACGCCGCGGGCAAGATCCCCGGCTCTTTCTTCAAGCGCGAGGGCCGCTCAGGTGAGAAGGCGACGTTGACCGCGCGCATGATCGACCGGCCGCTGCGGCCGCTGTTCGACAAATCCTGGCGCCACGACACCCACCTGGTCGCGATCCCGCTGTCGGTGGACCACGTCCATCCCTACGACATCCTGGCGATGAACGGCGCCTCCGCGGCGCTGATGATCTCAAGCGTCCCATTCGAGGGCCCCGTCGGCGCGGTGCGGATCGGCAAGATCGACGGCGACTTCGTCGTCAACCCGCCGGAGCCGACGCTCAGCGCCGAAGGCGCCGAGGAGGACGGCGCCGCGGTCTCCGACCTGGACCTGATCGTCGCCGGCACAGAAGACGCGATCCTGATGGTCGAGGCGGGCGCCAACGAGATCTCCGAGGCGGAGATCCTCGACGCGCTTGACATCGCCCACAGCGAGATCAAGAAGATCTGTCAGATCCAGCGCGAGCTGGCGGCGAAGATCGCCCCGGAGAAGATTCCCGTCGATGCGCCGCAGATCGACCAGGATCTGCTTGCGCAGATCAAGGCCTCCCACGGCGCGGCGCTGGACGCCGCCACCCAGGTCGTCGAGAAGCTCGAGCGTCAGGATGCGATCGAGGCGGTCGGCGAGGCGATCCTCGAGCAGTACGGACCGCCCGCTCCGGAGGGCGCAGGCGAGGAGCAGGTCAAGGCCGCCTCGCAGCGCCGCGCGGCCGCGAAGCAGATCTTCGACCACCTTGAGAAGACGATCATCCGCGGGCGGATCGCGGTCGATAAGAAGCGCCCGGACGGCCGCGCTGCCGACGAGATCCGCGACATCTCGATCGAGGTGGGCGTCACCCCGCGCACGCACGGCTCGGCGCTGTTCACGCGCGGGCAGACGCAGGCGCTCTCGGTCGCAGCGCTGGGCACGCTCAAGGAGGAGATGCGCCTGGACACGCTCGGCCTGCAGACCAAGAAGTACTATTTCCACCACTACAACTTCCCGCCCTTCTCGGTCGGGGAGACCGGGCGTCTTGGCCCCAAGCGGCGTGACATCGGCCACGGTGCGCTGGCCGAGCGGGCGCTGGTCGCGGTCGTGCCCTCGATCGAGGAGTTCCCGTACACGATCAGGGTCGTCTCGGACATCCTTGAGTCGAACGGCTCCTCCTCGATGGCCTCGGTCTGCGGCTCCTCGCTCTCGCTGATGGACGCTGGGGTGCCGATTAGGCGCCCGGTCGCCGGGATCGCGATGGGCCTGATCAAGGAGGGCGATGACTACATCGTCCTGACCGACATCGCCGGCGTCGAGGATCACCTCGGCGACATGGACTTCAAGGTCGCCGGCACCGAGCAGGGCATCACCGCGCTGCAGATGGACATCAAGATCTCGGGCGTCACGTTCGAGATCCTGCGCGACGCGCTGGGGCAGGCAAAGCGCGCACGGACCCACATCCTCGGCCTGATGGCCGATGCGATCGGCGGCCCGCGCGAGCAGCTCTCCCAGTGGGCGCCGCGAATCCAGACGATCCAGATCGACCCCAGCCAGATCGGGCTTTTGATCGGCAAGGGCGGGGAAACGATCCGCGGCCTCTCGGAGGAGTTCGAGTCTCAGATCGACGTCAACGACGACGGCCAGGTGCTGATCTACTCCGCCAACGGCGAGCTCTCCGATCAGTTGCTGGAGCGGATCAGGATGATGATGAAGGAGGTCGAGGTCGGCGACGAATACACCGGCAAGGTCGTGAAGACGACCACTTTCGGCGCGTTCGTGGAGCTCGCGAAGGGCACCGACGGCCTGCTGCACATCTCAAACGTGGCGCCCGGCCGCCGCGTCGATACGGTCGAGGAGGTGCTCAACCGCGGCGATGAGATTCAGGTGCGCGTGGTCGAGGTCGACCGCGAGCGCGGCCGCATCGGGCTGCGCCTGGCCGAGGATCCCGATGTCGCCGGCAAGAGCGTCGAGGAGCTTGCGACGGTCGGCACCGGCGGTGGAGGCGGAGGTGGCCGCGGTGGACGCGAGGGCGGCGAGCGCTCCTCGGGCAACGGCCGTCCCGACGGTCCGCGCCGCAGCGATCGCGGCTCCGGCCGTCCGCGGCACGGGGCAGGCAGAGATCGCTGAGGGCGTGAGCCCTGAGGCGGAGCACAGGCTGAGCACGCTGCCAGGCGGCGTGCAGGTGGTCACCGAACGTGTCGGCAGCGTGCGCTCGGTGGCCATCGGCTGCCTGATCCACGCGGGGTCGAGCTTCGAGCCGGCTCCGCAGGCAGGCATCTCGCATCTGCTGGAGCACATGCTCTTCCGCGGCACAGAGCACTACGGCTCACAGGAGGTCGACCAGATCTTCGACGCGATGGGCTCAGAGCTCGACGCCCAGACAGACAGGGAGACCACCGCACTCTCAACGCGCGTGCTCGACCGCCACGTGGAGCGGGCGTTCGATGTGATGGGGCAAATGCTCTGGCACCCGAAGCTGGAGGACCTGCAAGCCGAGCGCGAGGTGGTGATCGAAGAGATCGCGATGTACGAGGACGACCCGCAGGAGCGCATCTTCGACGTGCTTGGCGAAGCGATCTTCGGCGAGCACCCGCTCGGGCGCCCGGTGATCGGCAACGCGCAGAGCGTCGGCGCGCTCCAGGAGCGTGACCTGCGCGATTATCACGACACGCACTACCTGCCGGCCAACGTAGTGATCGCCGCCGCCGGATCGATCGAGCACGAGCAGATGGTGGAGCTGGTGAGCAGCGTCGTGCCCGCTCGGGAGCCGGAGGCCGAGCAGCCGCGCACCTCCGTGCCGCCGCCGCACCCAAGCCGCCGGGTGCGCTTCATCGCCAAGGACACCGAGCAGTACCACTTCTGCATCGGCGGCCCCGGGATCGCGCGCTCCGATGAGCGCCGCTTCGCGCTGAGAGTGATGGACGTGATCCTTGGCGCCGGCCCCTCCTCGCGCATGTTCCAGGAGGTGCGCGAGCGGCGCGGGCTGGCCTATGCGGTCTTCTCCTTCTCCGGTCTCTATGAGCAGACGGGCGAGATCGGCATCTACGTCGGCACGCGCCCGGACAACCTCGCCCAAACGGTCGCGACGATCGCCGCCGAGCTTGCGCGGTTCGTGGAACATCCCGCCGACGCTGCTGAGCTCGATCGTGCGCGCGAGAACGTGAAGGGCCGGATGGCGCTGGCGATGGAGTCCACCGGCGTCAGGATGGCGCGCCTGGGAGCCTCGATCCTGCATGATCTGCCGCTGCTCAGTCTCGAGGAGTCGATGGCAAAGGTGGACGCCGTCGGCATCGAGGACCTGCGCGAGCTGGCGGGGGAGCTGCTGCACCTGCCTGATCTCTCGGTCGCGGCGATCGGCCCCGATGAGGGCGAGCTGGAACGCGCGCTGCGCAGCCTGGAAGCGGTGGTGGCGTGATCCGCGTCGCCGTCGCTGGTGCCGCAGGGCGGATGGGCCAGGCCACGTGTGAGGCCGTGGCGGCGGTGGAGGACATGGAGCTTGTGGCGCAGGCGGACCCGGCCCTCGGCGTCTCCTTGCAGCAGGCGTTGGAGCAGCGGCCGCAGGTGGTCGTGGATTTCACGCGCCCGGACACCGCGTTGCCCAATGCGCTCGCCTGCCTGGAGGTCGGAGTGCACGTCGTGATCGGCACCACCGGCTTTGACATGGACTGCCTGCGGGAAGCGTGCCTGCGCGTGAAGGCGAACGCCTTCGTGGCGCCGAACTTCGCGATCGGCGCCGTGCTGATGATGCGCTTTGCGGCGCAGGCGGCGCAGCACATGGACGCCGCCGAGATCATCGAGCTGCATCACGACGCCAAGCTCGACGCGCCCAGCGGCACGGCGGCACGCACGGCAGAGCTGATGGCCATGGCCAGCGGCGGGCCGCAGCCGCCGATCCACTCCGTGCGGCTGCCGGGGCTGGTCGCCCACCAGGAGGTGATCCTCGGCGCGCTCGGCCAGACGCTTACGATCCGCCACGACTCGATCGACCGTCGCTCGTTCATGCCCGGCGTGCTGCTGGCGATCAGGAAGGTCGGGGAGCTGCCTCAATCGCCGGTGATCGGCTTGGAGCACCTGCTCTTCGATCGGGATCCGCGGGAGGGCATGGGATAATGCCCGGGATGCTCGACCTGGGAACGGTGCTCACCGCGATTGTCACGCCCTTCGATGAGGAGGGGAAGGTCGACGCTGAGAGCTTCGTGGCGCTGATGCACCACCTCGCGGCGCATGGCTCCGAAGGCTTTGTGGTCTGTGGCACAACCGGCGAGGCCACGACGCTCGACGACGAGGAGCACCTTGGGCTGATCGAGCTCGCGGTCAAAGAGCGCCCGGCCGGCGTGAGCATCATCGGCGGCACCGGCTCAAACGACACCGTGCACGCCGTCAAGCTGACCAGGCGCGCGACCGACCTTGGCGTGGATGCCACGCTCAGCGTCACGCCGTACTACAACCGGCCGAGCCCGCTGGGCATCACGCGCCACTACGAAGAGGTCGCCAAGGCGACCGACCGGCCGATCCTGCTCTACAACATCCCCGCCCGCACGGGCACGAACATGCCGCCGCAGCTGCTTGAGCGGCTGGCGCAGATCGAGCACATCGACGGAGTCAAGCAGTCCAACCCGAGCGAGATGCAGCTGATCGACGGCCTGGATCTCTACGCCGGCGACAACGAGACCTTCGCGCCGACTCTGGACATGGGCGGGGCGGGCGGAATCCTGGTCGCCACCCACGTCGTCGGCGATCAGATGAGCGAGATGGCGCGCGACCCGCAGCGCCGGCACGAGATCGACGCCTCGCTGCAGGACGTCTACAAGACACTGTTCATGACCGCCAGCCCGACCGCCACCAAGGCGGCGCTCAACCTGCTCGGCCACAAAGTCGGCGGTCTGAGGCTGCCGCTTGTGGAGGCGACCGAGGAAGAGCTGGCGCTCGTGAGGGCGATGCTGGAGCGCCACGGGCTGTTGTCCGCGAGCACCGCTGCATGAGCGCGGGCGTGGTGAAGGTCCTACCGCTCGGCGGCCTGGGCGAGATCGGCAAGAACATGACCGTCGTCGAGCACGACGGCAGAATTGTCGTAGTCGATGTGGGCCTGCGCTTCCCGACGCCGGAGATGGTTGGGATCGACCTGGTGCTGCCCGACTTCTCCTATCTGCGCGAGCGCGCGCGCGACATCGAGGCGATTGTGATCACGCACGGCCACGAGGATCACATCGGCGCGCTGCCGTGGGTGATTCGGGAGCTTGCTCAGATTCACGAGCCGCCACCCATCTACGGCGGCCCGCTCACGATCGCGATGGCCGAGTCAAAGCTGGAAGAGCATCGCCTGAAGGACGTCGAGCTGATCGAGGTCGACCCAGGGGAGGCGTTGGATCTCGGCCCATTCGAGCTCGAGCTCGTGCACATGACCCACTCGATCCCTGACTCCTGCGCGGTGGCGCTCGGGACCGAGCTTGGCACCGTTCTGATCACCGGCGACTACAAGTTCGACCAGACTCCGGTTGATGGCCCGCCGGCGGACGTCTCGCGGCTGGCTGAGCTCGGCAGGGAGGGGGTGCTGCTGCTCGGCGGCGACTCGACCAACGTCGACCGCAAGGGCTTCTCGCCTTCTGAGTCGGAGGTCGGCAGGCACCTGCAGGAGACCTTCTCGCGCTGCGATGGGCGGATCGTGGTCACGAGCTTCGCCTCCAACATCCACCGCGTGCAGCAGGTGGTGGATGCTGCGGAGGCGCTGGACCGCAAGGTGGTGCTCGTCGGGCGCTCGATGCGCAAGAACGTCACGATCGGACGGCGTCTTGGTCACATCGACATCCCCGACGGCATGCTCCTCAACCCGCGCGAGCTGACCGACTTCGCCGACGAGCGGATCGTGATCATCTCCACGGGCTCCCAGGGCGAGCCGCTCTCGGCGCTGCGACGGATGGCCTACCGCGATCATCCTCAAGTGCAGCTCAAGGACGGCGATACCGTTGTTTTTTCCGCCACACCCGTGCCGGGCAACGAGCGCGCGGTCAACGAGACGATCGACCGCCTCTACCACATCGGCTGCGACGTGATCACCACGCGCGAGGCGCCCATCCACGCCTCAGGCCACGGTCACGCCGAGGAGATCAAGCTGATGCTCAACCTCCTCAAGCCGCGCTACGTGCTGCCGATGCACGGCGACTTCAAGCGCTTGCGGATGCACGCCGAACTGGCCGAGGCGGTTGGCATCGACCCCGAGCACGTCTTCCAGGCCGACAATGGGCTGCCGCTGATGATCGACGAGCGCGGCGCACGCCTTGGCCAGCGCGAGCATTCGGGGATGATCTTCGTCGATGGAGTGGAGATCGGCGACGTGGCCGACGTGGCGCTGCGCGACCGCCGGATGCTCTCCGCCGACGGCATCTTCGTCGTGGTGGTGACGATTGCCGAGCAGGACGGCAGCTCGGTCGCCGACCCGGAGGTGATCTTCCGCGGCGTGCCGTTCCTCGATCAGGCGGGAGATCTGCTGGAGGAGATCAGGCAGGCGGCGCGCGAGACGCTGGAGCGGGCTGCCGCGGAGGAGGGCATCCGCGAGATCGACCTGCTCCAGCAGATGCTGCACGACGATCTAGCCAAGCTGGTCTACGACCGGCTGCGCCGCCGGCCGATGGTCCTGCCCGTCGTCGTCGAGGTTTAGGGCACTCGGCAGTTCCACCACGAAGCGCGCTCCGTGCGGCTCGTGGTCGGGGTGCACGTCCTCCACGCGCACGCTGCCACCGTGCGACTCGGCGACTGCCTTGACGATCGCAAGGCCAAGGCCGAACGAGCCACCACGGTCGCCGGTGCCCCGCACGAAGCGCTCGAACAGGCTGCTGCGTAGGCGCTCGGGGACTCCCGGGCCATCGTCCTCCACGACGAGCTCGGCACGACCCACCCCGGCCGAGCGGGTCAACACCCGGATCTCAGTGCCCGGCGGGGTATGGCGCACCGCGTTCTCGATCAGGTTGATGGCAGCCCGCAGGATCTCGTCGCGCGCGGCCTGCACGCTCGCTGGCTTGACGTCGAGCGAAATTTCGTGCGTGGCGCTCATTGGGCCAAGCTCTGCCGCCGCCTCGATCGCGACCTGAGCCAGATCTATGCGCTCACGCTTGACCACGCGGCCTACGTCGGCACGCGCGAGTAGCAGCAGGTCGGCAACCAAGCGTCGCATTCGCTGAGAGGAGCGCAGCGCCGAGCGGGCGGAGTCAGCCTCTTCGCCGTGCAGTGATTCGACAAGCAGCTCCAGGTTGGCCAACACGCTGGTGAGCGGCGTGCGCAGCTCGTGGGAGGCGTCCGCGACAAACCGGCGCTGGCGATCCAGCATCGCTTCCGTTTCTGTGTGGGCGGAGTCGAGCTCGTGGAGCATGCTCTGCAGAGTGCGCGCCAGCTCGCCCACCTCGTCCGCAGCCTGTGGCTGCGGGAGGGTGAGAGAGGGGTCGCGGGTGCGCGCGATCTCAGCGGCGCTGCTCGTCAGCTGCGCTATGGGGTACATCGCGCGGCGGGCGATCACCATCCCGGCCAGCAAGGCAAGGCCGGTCCCGGCAAGCACGCCGAGGACGAGAAGCAGCTCGACACGGGCGATGGTGGAGTCGACCGCCGAGAGCGGACGTGCATACTGCAGAATCAGTTTGCCTTCGGTGCCGCTGCGGGTGGTGAACGCCAGTTCGCGGCTGACGACCAAGTATCCATGGGTCGCGAATGGGGCGCCGAAGCGGGGCTCCCCCAGCCAGCGTGCGCCTGTGGGCGCCTGTTCGAGCAACTGGCCGGTGACGTAGAACAGCTTCACCACCGCTGATTGCCCTTTGGCGACCGACTCCAGTGACGGTTCCGTCTTCAGCGACCTTTCGCCGCTGGAGTTGGTGACGATGTCAAACCGAAGCTCTTCCGGCAGCCTCGTGCCGGCCTGTTCGACCTCGCTATAGAAATCCGACCGAATCCGGTGGATCGTCAGCGATCCCACCACCAGCGCGAACGAGAACAGGATGATGAAGGTGAGCAGCGCCGAGACCGTCGCCAGGCGCGTGCGTATCGGCAGGCGGTCGAACGCCGCCTGGCAGCGCTCCCCGGCGTCGCGCAGCCTACGCGCGAAGGACGTAGCCGGCTCCTCTGATCGTGTGCAGCAGCCGCGGCTCGCCCTCGGCCTCCAGCTTGCGGCGCAGGTTCGAGACGAACACCTCGATCGTGTTGGTGGTCGAGAAGGGGTCGTAGCCCCAGACCTCGTCAAGCAGCCGCTGGCGGGAGATCACGATCCGCTCGTTTCGCATCAGATACTCGAGCAGTTCAAACTCGCGCTGGGTCAGCTCGATCATCCGCTCGCCGCGCATGACTTCGTGGGTGTCCACGTTGAGAGAGAGGTCGCCAACCTTCAGCGGCGCCGAGCCACGCGGCGGGCGCCGCCGCAGCAGCGCTCGCATGCGCGCCAGCAGCTCCTGGCGCTCGAAGGGCTTGACCAGGTAGTCGTCCGCGCCCGCGTCCAGGCCCTCGACCCGAGACTCCAGCGCGTCACGCGCGGTGAGGATCAGGATCGGGACGTCGTCTGACTCGCGCAGCGTCTTGGCCACGTCGATGCCGTCGATCTGCGGCAGGCCGAGATCTAGGATCACGAGGTCCGGCGCGAAGGAGCGGCCTTGCTCCAGCGCGACCTGCCCATCGCCGGCGATGCGCACGTCGTAGCCCTCCATGCGCAGCGAGCGCTGCAGCGCCTGGGCGATGTCTTCGTCGTCCTCGACGACGAGCACTCTTGGGGATCGGGCGTAGTCGGTCATGCTCGCAACAATGTGTACACAGACCCAGTAAAGCGATGGTAAGGCCTAAACCCTCAAAGCAGGGGCCCGACGCCTGGCGTCGAAGCTCACGCAGAGGATGCCAGCCAGCACGAAGCGAAGAAGCACCGCACGAGGCGGCGCGCGCGGCGTTGCCCGCGGTCGTGGTCGTGCCCGCAAGCGCACGCCGTCCGAGCGCTTGATGGCCTGGCTTGGGCTCACTGGCGGCGTCCCGCGCCTGCCCATCCTGGACCAGCGGCAGCGCGACGTGCTCGGGCTCGCCCTGCTTGCCGTCGGTGTGTTTCTCGGATTCGTTCTCTATGGCGGCTGGAACGGTGGCAGTGCAGGCAAAGCGCTTTCCGCCGCGCTCGGCTTCATCGTCGGTGGCGCGCGCATCCTCGCGCCTGCCGCCGCGATCGCCGCGGGCGGGGTGCTGCTCTGCACACCCTTGATGCCGCCTACCAAGCCACTGCGAACCGGCTCCATCTGTCTCTTTGCGGCGATCGTGCTTGCGCTGGCGGCGGGCACCCTCGGCATCAACGACGGGCAGCGCGCCGCCGGCTCTCGCTGGTCGGCGAGCTTCCTGGAGCACCGCGGCGGTGTCTTCGGTCAGGCGATCTACGAAGTGACCCATCGGCTGGTGCAGCAGGTGGGCGTGGATATCCTCGTCGTGTTCCTGCTGATCGTAGGCTTGGTCCTGCTCACCGGCGCCTCAATCGCAACGGTGCTGCGCACGGCGGGCGGTGGGCTGATCGACACTACGCGGGTCGTGCGGCGGATGGCATCAAGTGAACGGGAGCGCCCGGCCGGACAGCAGGCCACGCTCGATCAGCGGCAGGGGGTGCTGCCGGTCGAGGCGGAGGGCTGGCCGACCGCGCGCCGCGGCGATGAGCAGGACGCCCAAGAGCTGGCGCCGCCCGACCCCGAGCCCGACAAGCTGATCGTGCGCGCTACTCACGTGGAGGCGCCGTCGCTGGATGGCGTCACCCCCGACACCGATCCGTGGGGACAGGACGAGCCCGAGGAAACGCAAAGCGAAGCGCACGCCACGCCGGATGGTCCGGTGGATGAGCCTGAGGTCGAGTCCGCGCCCGGCAAGCCCGATCGCGACGCGCAGCTGGCCATCGACCCCGAGAGCCTGACACCGCAGGGTCGCCTGCGCGAGGTGGTCACCGGCGACCCCGACTTTGTCTGGAAGATGCCCGAGCCCACGAAGGTGCTCTCGCGCTCGGCAGCCGACCAGTCCGCGCCGGACGTGGCCGGACAGCAGAAGACCGCCTCCTCGCTGGTGGAGGCGCTCGGCCACTTCGGCGTGCAGGCCAAGGTGATCGGCACCGTCGCAGGGCCGCACATCACCCGCTATGAACTGCGCTTGGCGCCCGGCATCAAGGTGGGCAAGGTCGCGCAGCTGAAGGACGACCTCGCCTATGCGCTGGCGGCGACCGACATTCGCATCCTCGCGCCGATCCCCGGCAAGCAGGCGGTCGGCGTCGAGGTACCGAACGCCAAGCGGCGGATCGTGCGTCTCGGCGACGTCTTCCAGCAGCCGCCGGCCGACTGGTCCCCGCTCACCGTCTGGCTGGGCAAGGACATCGCGGGCAAGGCGATCGGCGCCGACCTGGCCAAGATGCCTCATCTGCTGGTCGCAGGCACCACCGGTGCCGGCAAGTCGGGCGCGATCAACGCGATGCTCTCAAGCGTGCTGCTGCGCGCCACGCCGCACGAGGTGCGGATGGTGCTCGTGGACCCCAAGCAGGTCGAGCTCAACCACTACGAGTCGATCCCGCATCTGCTCACGCCGGTGATCACGAGCCCGAAGATGGCCGCCAACGCGCTGCAGAATCTCGTCCGCGAGATGGAGCAGCGCTACGGGATCATGTCGCTTGCGCGCACGCGCAGCCTGATCGAGCTCAACCGCGCGCGCGAGCAGCGCGACGAGCCGCCGCTGCCATACATTCTCTGCGTGATCGACGAGCTCGCGGACCTGATGATGGTTGCGCCTGCCGACGTGGAGGACTCGATCATCCGCCTCGCGCAGAAGGCGCGAGCCGTGGGCATCCATCTCGTGCTTGCCACGCAAAGCCCGCGTGTGGACGTGATCACGGGCATGATCAAGGCCAACGTGCCCTCGCGTATCGCTTTTGCCGTTTCGAGCCAGACCGACTCGCGCGTGATCCTGGACCAGAACGGCGCCGAGTCCTTGCTGGGGCAGGGCGACATGCTCTTCTCACCGGTGGGAAGCTCGCGGCTGCAGCGCATTCAGGGCGCATACATCGACGAGGCGCAGATCGCCAAGCTGACCGAGATGTGGAGAAAGCAGGGAGAGCCGGAGCTGCGCGAGGAGCTGTTGGAGGAGGTTGAGCCGGCAGAGGGGGAGGGCAACGAGTCCTCAGACGAGCTCGATCCCAACGAGGATCCGCTGCTCTCCGACGCGATCCGCCTGGTGGCCGAGATGCAGACCGCCTCCACTTCGATGCTGCAGCGCCGGCTGCGCTTGGGATACACGCGTGCCGGCCGTCTGATCGACATGCTGGAGCGTCGCAGCGTGATCTCCGGCTATGAAGGCTCCAAGCCGCGGCAGGTGCTGATCACCGAGGCCGACGTGCCCCGCGTGCTCGCCGCGCTGGCGGAGACTTCCTCGCAGGTCTGAGCGCAAGCTTGCAGGCGGTTTATCGGTGCGCCTTGCGGCCGGTTAACCATTAGCCTTCTGTGCGGATATGCCCGAGATCGGTGCAACGCTGCGCGAAGCGCGAATGCGCGCGCGTATCGACGTGTCTGAGATCGAGGCTCAGACGAAGATCAGGGCGCGCTACCTGCGGGCGCTCGAGAACGAAGAGTGGGATCTGCTCCCAGGCCCGACTTTCATCAAGAGCTTCCTGCGCACCTACGCAACCGCGCTGGGCTTGGACGGCAAGGCGCTGGTTGAAGAATATCGAGTCAACTTCGAGCATCCGGGCGAGCAGGAGCTGCAGCCGATCAGCCATCAGCGACGCCAAGCGCGTCCCGGTGGCGATATGGGCAGCGCTCCGTCGGGCGCACGGCCATCGCGCGGCTATATGGTGACAGTCGGCCTGATCGGGCTGCTGATCGTGATCCTGGCAGTCGGTCTGCTGACCCGCGGCTCCTCGCCCAAGAAAACGACCGGATCTAGGCGTCGCACCGAAAGCCGCCAGACAAGTAACCAGCGCCATTCGCACCCGCCCCGCCACGGCCCGAACGCCATAGCCGCCGACGAAGCGAGCGTCTCGCTGCAGGCCACTGCGCCGGTCTGGGTGTGTCTCATAAACGGCGCCCAGCAGAAGCTGATTCCCGGTGTGGCTCTGCAGGCGGGGCAGCGCAGCGGGCCCTTCCACGCCAAGCGCTTTGAAATCACGCTCGGCAACGCGTCGGTGAGTATGACCGTCAACGGAGCGGCCGTGAACGTGCCCGCGTCCACGAGCGCGATCGGCTATGCCATCGGCCCGCACGGCACGACCCCGCTGGCGGCGGGCCGCGGGCCTACCTGCGCATGATCCGCGCAGGCATCCTGGTCACCGGCACGGAGGTGCTCTCCGGCGCCGTCACCGATCGAAACGGTCCGTGGCTCTCACACGAGCTCTATGCGCTCGGTGTGGAGGTGGCGGAGATTCTGATCGTCGGCGATCGCCCTTCGGACATCGAGGAGGGGCTCTCGCTGATGGAGGGCCAGGGACTGCAGCTGATCGTCACCAGCGGCGGTCTGGGGCCCACCGCAGATGACCTCACCGTCGAGGCGGTGGCTCGGCACCTCGGCCTGGAGCTGTTCACCGACACCGACTTGGAAGCCCGCATCGAGCAGATCGTGGCGCCGCTGCGGCAACGCCGCAGCGTGGATGAGCAGGCGCTGCAGGCGGGCAACAGCAAGCAGGCGACCGTGCCAAGAGGAGCCGGGGTGCTGGAGCCGGTTGGCACCGCGCCGGGACTCGTGATCCCGCCCGCGCATCCCGACGGGCCGATCGTGGTTGTGCTGCCCGGCCCGCCGCGGGAGCTGCAGCCGATGTGGGCCACGGCGCTGGACGTGGAGCCGCTGCGCGGGCTGCTGCGCAACGTGCAGCAGGGCCAGCTCCACACGATGCGCCTGTTCGGGGTGCCGGAGTCGCAGCTTGCGCAGACGTTGCGTGAGGCACAGCGGGACGGGGTGCGGCTGACCGAGCTCGAGGTCACCACCTGCCAGCACCGCGGCGAGCTGGAGATCACCACCCGGCTGCGAGACGCAGACGCTCTCATCTACGCCGACCTGCAACGGTTCATCGCCGCCGCGCACCCCGACGAGCTCTTCTCAACTGATGGCCAGACCATCGACGAGCAGGTTGCCGCGCTGCTGCGGGGCAGCTCGATCGCGGTGGCCGAGTCGTGCACTGGCGGGATGCTCGCCGCCCGCCTGACGGATATCCCGGGCTCCTCGGAGTACGTGCACGGCGGGCTGGTTGTCTACTCCGACGAGTCGAAGATCTCGCTGGCCGGCGTTGCCGAGCAGTTGATCCTGGCTCACGGCGCGGTCTCCGAGCAGGTCGCCGCCGCGCTCGCGCTGGGCGTGCGCACAGCACTCGCTGCCGAGGTGGGGGTGGGGGTGACCGGCATCGCCGGCCCCGGCGGCGGCAGCCCGGAGAAGCCGGTCGGCTTGGTCTGGCTGAGTGTCGCCGGCCCCGGCGATCGAATGCTGACGCGGTCGGTGCGGCTTCCAGGCGGGCGCCCGGAGGTGCGCGAGCGCGCCGTCACGGTGGCGATGCACATGGTCAGGCGGGCGCTGCTCCGAAGAGCAGCGTAGCGCCGCGGTCCTGTGGCCGTGCAGAGCTACCTGGGCGAGGTTTTTTGAACGATCAAAAATATGATATGGTCACTCGATCTTTGTTTGAATACCGGAGGTGATATGCCCGCCGCTGTCGTTCACGAGCTCTATGACCCGCTGTACCACACGATGCAGGAGGATCTCTACGAGATCTACCGGCAGCTGCGGGACGAGCATCCCGTTTATCACTGCAAGCGCCGTGAGGTGTGGTGTCTGACGCGCTTTGACGACGTGCAGGCGGCGGCGCGCGACTGGGAGACGTTCTCGAATGCCAACGGCGTCGAGCTGGACGTTCCAACGCAGTTTTACGGAACAGGCAACTTTCTTGAGGAAGATCCGCCTCGGCACGACCTCCTGCGCAAGGTGGTGCGTCCCTTCTTCATACCGAAGGCGATCGCACGGCTGGAAGCCCAGGTGGAACGGCGCGTGGAGGAGATGATCGCTCAGCTGCTCGGTGCGGATCGGATCGATATCGCCCAGGACTTCGCTTGGGCGCTGCCAGTGTGGGTCATATGCCGGCTGCTCGGTGTGCCAGAGGCAGATGACGAGCACGTGCACAACCTGGTTACGGAATTGGAAACGCGGCGCCCCGGTGACGATGGGCACGCCGAGCACGTGGGTCCGATTCTGCGCAGGTTTCATGAGTACTCAGAAGATCTCGCCGAGCGGAAGCGGCGCATGCCAGGCGATGACCTGATGTCGCACCTGGTTGCGGGCGAGGCTGAGCAGGCGCCACGCCGCGACGAGCTGCTTGGCCTGATGGTGCTGCTCTTCACCGCCGGCAGCGAGACGACGGCGGCGTTGATCGGCAATACGCTGAGCTTCCTGGCCGAGCATCCTGACGCTCAGCAGGCGTTGCGGCAGCGGCCGGCTGAGCTGATTGACGCAACTATCGAGGAGTCGCTGCGGATGGACGCGCCGGTCCAATACCTCGCGCGCCGCACCACCCGGCCGGTTCTCCTCCACGACGAGGAGATCCCCGCGGGCGCCGACGTGATTCTGATCTATGGTGCGGCGAATCGCGATGAGCGCCACTTCGAGCGAGCGGAAGCCTTCGACATACACCGTCCCGCGCAGCGGCACCTCGCCTTTGGTGAGGGAATCCACTTCTGCCTGGGCGCGCCGCTTGCGCGTCTGGAGGCCCGTCTGGCGGTGCCGGCGTTCATACAGGCATTCCCCTCCTACAGGCTCGAGTCAAGGACGGAGCGGTTCTTCAACCACATAGTGCGGGGCTATCAGCATCTGCCCGCTAAGGTCGACTGAAGCTCCACGGCATCCGCGACAGCCCTGGACCTCGGCCAGGGCCGACCGCTCCAATCTGCGCGGCCGAATCGCCGGCCGCCTCGCCGGCTAGCATCAGATGCGGGATGTCCCATCCTGCGACCGCCCGGCTGTTCATAGCGCTCGACCTGCCAAGCGCGCTGAGGCAGGAACTGAGCTCATGGGCGCGCTGCGCGCTACGCGCTGCAGCCTCCCAGCCGCCAGAGCCCGTGGTGCGCCGGGGACGGCGCGGCGCGAGGCCGGAGCATCGCGCGGCCGGCAGGCTGCACGGCATCAGGACGCTCGACGCAGAGGTGATGCACGTCACGCTTACCTTCCTCGGCTCGCGGCCGGTGGAGGAGATCGGCTCACTCTGCTCGATCGTGGAGTCGTGCATCGCGCCGCAGATGGACGAGGTGTCGCTCGGCGCGCCGCTGTGGCTGCCGACGCGCAGGCCGCGTGCGCTCGCCGTGGAGCTGCACGACGATCACGGCTGCCTGGCAGATCTGCACCGGACCCTGGAGAGCGATCTGAGAGCGGCCGGACTGGTCGCGGTGGCACCCACCCACGGCGCAGGCCATCGCACATTTCGCCCGCACGTCACCGTCGCGCGCCTGCGCCATGGAGCCGTGCCGGGCGATCGCATGCTCGAACCGACTCCCAGACGCGCCTTCCTGCCGCAGCGACTCGTGCTCTATCGCTCCTGGCTCTCGCCGGAGGGCGCAAGCTACGAGCCGCTTGCTTTCAGCATGGTCGCGCCAGAAGAGCCGGGAGCGCAGGCCGCCTGAGGGCCGCCTCGCCCGCCGCGCGCCGGCGGGCCAATACGAACAACTGTTCCGTCCGGAGCGCCCTCTAACTTCTCCCGGGTAACCCGATCCGGAGGAGCCAGTCATGCCCGTCACCGACCAGGACCAGGAGAAGGCAGCAAAGGCGCGCGACGCGGCGCTGAAGGGCGCGCTTGGCCAGATCGAGCGCGAGTTCGGCAAGGGCTCGGTGATGCGGATGGGCGACGAGGGCGCGCAGGTGCGTGTCGACGCGATCCCCACCGGAGCGCTCGCCCTGGACATCGCGCTCGGCATTGGCGGCGTGCCCAAGGGACGCATCGTCGAGGTCTTCGGCCCGGAGTCCTCCGGCAAGACGACCCTGATCTATCACGTGCTCGCCGAAGCCCAGCGGCTCGGTGGCGTGTGCGCCTTCATCGATGCCGAGCATGCGATGGACCCGCTCTACGCCAAGACGATCGGCGTGGACATCGACGAGCTGCTGGTCTCTCAGCCTGACTACGGCGAGCAAGCCCTGGAGATTGCCGACATGCTCGTGCGCTCCGGCGCCGTGGATGTGGTGGCGATCGACTCGGTCGCGGCGCTCACCCCCAAGGTAGAGCTGGAGGGCCAGATGGGCGATCAGACCGTAGGCGCCCAGGCGCGGATGATGTCCCAGGCGATGCGCAAGCTCGCCGGCAACCTCAACCGGACCAGCACGCTCTGCATCCTCACCAACCAGATCCGCGAAAAGGTGGGCGTGATGTTCGGCTCCCCGGAGACCCAGCCGGGCGGCCGCGCGCTGAAGTTCTACGCCTCCCAGCGCCTGGACATCCGCCGCATCGAGACGCTCAAGGACGGCACCGAGGCGGTCGGCAACCGGGTGCGGGTGAAGGTCGTCAAGAACAAGCTCGCCGCCCCCTTCAGGCAGGCCGAGTTCGACATCGAGTTCGGCCGTGGCATCTCGACCTCCGGCTGCCTGATCGACCTCGGCATCGAGGAGAACATCATCACCAAGTCCGGCTCCTTCTTCTCCTACGGCGAGGAACGGCTCGGCCAGGGTCGCAACAACGCCAAGGCGTTCCTGGACGAGCACCCGGAAATCGCCAGGCAGGTCGAGGCCAAGATTTACGCCGCGCTCGACATTGGCGCCGATAAGGTCACACCGATCGAGCGCCCGCAGGCCCAGGACGCTGCGCAGGAGACGGAGGCGTCCGCGCCGGCTGCCGTGCAGCGCGCCGCCTGAACCTCTGACTCACGACAGGCATTGGCCGTGCTCCGGCGCGGCCAATGAGTCGTACTTCACCTGCGGCGGGACCTACGCGGCGGCCTCCCATGCGAACCCATCCGGGTCGGTGAACGGCTCCGCATCGCTGCCGATGACGATCCGGTGTGAACCGCTGCCCTCCGGGGAGACGCCCGCATCCTTGGCCAGGGCGCGGCGCTTGTAGAGGGCCAGCTTGAGGCTTCCCGCCGGGCCTGTGAACTCGACGTACTTGCTGCCAAAGCTCCTGCCCACCGTGAGACCGCGGTCGACGTAGAACCGCTTGCTCGCGGTGACGTCCTCAACTCCCAGAAGGAGCACGATCTGGTCAATCTGGCGAGTTGCCGGACCGGAGTTTTTCTTCGAGGAGGTCGCGACCTTCCAGATCGCCCCGTCCGGGGCTTCCACCACGCCGCCGTAGCCCCAGAGGCTTTTCGAGACCGGCTTCAGCGGCGTCGCGCCCGCGTCGAGGGCCGGGCCGATCAGCGCGTCGACCGTGGCCGGCTGGGAGACCACCAGCGACAACGTGAACCCGCGAAAGCCGGTGCTCGGCGGCTCGCAGGCGCGCAGGCCGACCTGCGTGTCCAGGCCGAAGGCGGCTGTATAGAAGGCTTTGGCGGCGACAGGGTCAGGCACTTCGAGGGTGACGGACTCGATGGAGGTCATGGCAGGTCCTTCGATCAGGTGGTGTTCTAGGCACATGCCAGTCAGGCTAGTGTCCTGAGTCTGAAATTCGTTCGCAATATGCTGCGAGTGTGTTGAGTATTTGCTCGGCGGTCTTGGTCCAGACGTAGGGGCGGGGGTTCTCGTTCCAGTGGTCCATCCAGTCGCGGATGTCGTGGTTGAGTTCGCGGACGGAGCGGTGTGTGCCGCGTCGGAGCTTGCGTGAGGTGAGCTCGCCGAACCAGCGCTCGACGAGGTTCAGCCACGATGAGCCGGTCGGGGTGAAGTGCAAATGGAACCGGGGGTGGGCCGCGAGCCAGCGCTTGATGGCGGGGGTCTTGTGCGTTGAGTAGTTATCGAGGATGAGGTGCACGTCCAGGTCGGCGGGTACCTCGTCGTCGATCTTCTGAAGGAATTTCTTGAACTCGATCGCGCGGTGGCGCGAGTGCAGCGACCCGATCACCTTGCCCGAAGCCACATTCAACGCTGCGAATAGGCTGCTCGTGCCGTGACGCTTATAGTCGTGAGTGGCGCGCTCGGGGACACCGGGCATGATCGGGAGGATCGGCTGAGTGCGGTCCAGTGCTTGTATTTGACTCTTCTCGTCCACGCACAAGACCAGTGCTCGCTCAGGCGGATCCAGGTAGAGCCCGACGATGTCCCTGACCTTTTCGACGAACAACGGGTCCTTGGAGAGCTTCCAGTGCTCCACTCGGTGAGGCTGCAGCCCAAACGCCCGCCACACACGCGAGATCGTCGACTGCGAGAGCCCGGTCTTGGCGGCCATCTGGCGTGTGGACCAGTGCGTTCCTCCATCCGGCGGCGCGGTCTCCAATGTTTTGACGATCACATCCTCGACGCGCTCATCAGCGACCGTCCTGGGACGCCCAGACCGCGGCTCGTCCACGAGCCCATCGAGCCTGTCGGCGAGAAACCGCCGCCGCCACTTCCCGACCGTCGCCGCGCTCACTGAAAGCCGGGCCGCGACCTCCTTATTGGAGTGCCCATTCGCGCACGCAAGCACGATCTGCGAGCGCAACGCCAACCCCTGCGCGGTACGACGCCTACGAGTCCACCCCTGCAACTGCGCACACTCACCGTCAGTGAGCTCCAAAACCGCCTTCGGACGACCGAGAGTAGCAGCCATACGGCATAATACCACACTTACTCCCCGAACTTAAGACTCAGGACACTAGTTGCCGGGTGCAACGAGCGTTTCTCGATTCCTGCTTGGTGTAGCGGCTGCTGCATACACACGATGGCGGCTTGCCCCGCGGCGTAAGTGTCGCGCTAGCAAGAGTGGCTGCGGCATGCCGGCCTCGGCTGCAAGCGCTTCCTGGCTCAAGTGGGCGCGCTCTCGCGCGCGCCGCAGGTTGGCCGCGAAACGCGACAAAGGTGGCGCAAGCTCGGGGTCTGGGGTTGGTTGCAAGCCGCCATCGTCCAGTTCTGTAGCCGCTGAGACAACCGCCGCAACAGCACATCTGTAGCCAGAACAGCACGGGCATCTTTAGGTCTCGCGAGCACAACCCATCAATGATGCTGATCTGATAGTCTGACTCGCGGAGGAGGCCACATGGACAAGGTTCGCGCCAAGAGCAAGGGAAGGGTCCAGCTGCGCAGGCGGATAGACGACGGTGCTGGCGAGCCGGACAGGTTGATCCTGTTGGCGTCTCAAGGCGCGAAGTGATATGCGGGCCGCGCTGACGGCCTAGCCAATGGAAACAGGAGAGTGACGATGAAACGTCGTGTTGCGTTCGGCGCCGGGGGAGTGGTTGTGGCCGCGTTGTCTGTGTTGGCTGCGGCAGCCGTGGGCGCCTTTGCTTCTGGTAGCCCAACTAAGAGTGCAGGACAAGCAACAACGCCTAACGGCGGCATCACCGCACCGAGTGCCACGCAGATAGCGAGCTTCCCCGTGCTTGGGCAAGCAGCGACGTCAGGCGAAGCATCCACGAGTCCGGAAGTGCTCCAAATGCTTAAAAGCGCGGAAGGCCAATATCACGCCAATCCGTCTCTCGGGCGTAATGTCGTGAGCAATGCTGTGGCAACAGCGGTCGTAGTGCCTGGGGAAGGCGCCATGTGTCTCGTTGTAGTTGGGCATGTAGGCGCATCTAGTAGCGTCTGCGAGCCGGAAGCAGGCGCATCGAAGGAAGGGCTAGGCATGGTGGAAACCGTGCCCAGCGGAGGATATGTGATCGTTGGCGTCAAGCCCGCTTCGGCTGCTGCGTCAACCGTGGTCGTCACTAACGAAGCTGGACAAGAAACCAGCATCAAATTGAGTGCGCAGAACGGCTACGCATTTGAAATTAGTGGCAAGCCGGTCAAGATGGACTGGATCGGTAGTAACGGCACGCAGTCCTCGACTGCGCTTCCGAAGGAGTAACCATGCGAGTTCTCACAGCCGTTATGACACGCCTACGCGAGAGAAAATATGACTCGCTGTTGGCGGCAAGTGCGCTCTCAATCCTCGTCACTACGCTTACGCTAGCGGCATCTGCTGCGCCCGCAAGCGCCTACGATAAAGAATGGCGGTGCAAAGCGCACAGCAGTGAAGGATGTGAGTTTACGGAAGCGGGGGACGTAGAACAGCAGAAGGTTAAGCTCGAAAAAGGCTATAACGCATACTTGTGCATGGGGGACGAAGGTCTCAAAGGAGTGCTGCGAGGCTCCGCTTGTACCGAAAAAGAGGTGGAACACGGTAGTACCGCGGCCTGGAATCCCGGCAAAACGTATTCAGCTTACTGGCCGGTGTATCCCTGGGGTTTGCTGGAAAATCCGGGCGACACCGAAGGCGAACTATGGAACTGGGCCTGGGGGGCCTGATACTCCTAATGAGCGAGCGGGCCGCCTTCGTGCGGCCCGCCGCGCAACGCTCGCCGCTGCGGTAGCGGGTTCCGTTCGGTCGGGTCGCTGGTCCCTATCGCAGGCCCGGTGAGCTGCGCGCTCCCTCTCCTGTAGGTCGGAGAGGTCGGCTTTGATCGCCGGCAAAATCCGTGTGGGGGTGCTTGCCGCCAGAAACGTCCAACTCCTGGTGAACAGCCACACGCTGAACGCCATTTCGCTCGCACGCCGCTTCGGTGCGCTCGCGCTGCTCGCTGGGCGAGACGGAGCGCTCTTCTTCGCGCCCTGCGGCGCAAGACTCACGAACGATCACTACGGCATGCCTCTGGCATCATGCAGAGGATGCCTAGTAAGCGCTTCCATCTCACCACGTGGTTGTATATATGCAGATGGATCGCCGAATGACTGTCGCTATGCGGTGTGGTCGTCTGGCTAGCGGCGACGGGCGGGGCGAAATCTGATTGACGAGTCGCACCAAGTCGGGCTCGGCGGGTGGATCATGGCGATCGCGGGGCCGGCCGACGCCGCTGAGGCCGGGGATGTTTCGGGCGCCCTCCAGGTGGACCGGCTCGTCCTCAGTATGGCGGCCGACCCAGGAGATGACGATGTCGTTCTGGTCTCCGAAAACCAGGTGCATGCGCCAGTCTCGGTAGAAGCGCCGCTCGCAGACTCGGTGGTCGTCGCCCGTCTCGGCGCGCATGCGCGTTCCGCCGGCCGCACATCCACGATGGCGAAGTTCCTCGACGACGCGCTCGAAACTCTTCTTGGCCTCGCCGCGCAACTCCTTGACTCGCGGCGCACAGCGGCGCGCTACGGTGATCTTGAACCTCGGAGTCATGCGCGAGCTGTCGGACGGGAAGGTACTGCGCGCTCAGATCTCTACAGTGTCGCCAGCGAGAGCGTCCTGCAAGCCCTCGCGTGCTCCTGGCTGGGCAAGCGCTCGCTGGTCGGCTGCCTCGCGTAGCAGTGCGGCGTAGCGCCGCTCATCCTTTGCGACGGAGCGGAGCTTGGCCAGGCGTTCCTTCAGCTCTTGGACGCTTGCGAACTTCACGCGCAGCGGAGAGGCGCCGGGAATGCTCTCCAGCAGGCCCTTCGCTATCCAACTCCGTACAGTCGGGCGACTGACTTCGAGCTCCTCGGCTACCTCGGGCACAGTGAGTGCGGGTGCGTCGGCATATACGGTCTGCTTGGCCTGCTTGAGCGCACTCTCCGCGACGGTGACGCGACCGTTGGCCAAGGCGTCGCTTGCGCGCGTGATCGCGCCGTCGAGCGTTACGAAGCTGGCGATCAACTGACGATGCTCGCTCTTTGTCATGGTGCGCAGCGTAGCAGACGCCTTCCGAAAGAGGCAGAAAATGGAAAGACAAGCCGAGATTGGGGCATAGAGGCAGTTGGCCGTTGCAGTGCACGACGGCTACCCTTCGAGTGCGATGCCCAAGCGCTTCCATCTCACCACGTGGTTGCGTATATGCAGATGAGAAATACCGTCGACGGAGGACGGCTTGGGAGAGCAAGCGCGTGGGCGATCGAGGCGGCGGCAAGGCCCGAGATCCGGTTCCAGTGGCACAACGGCGGCATCGGACCACAATGCTGTTCGAGTGCGTGACTTAGGGCTCACGTCTCGGTTGATGCGGGGTGTATGACGTAGTTCCACTCGCCGTGGAAGGTGTCTCGTTCGATGTTCACGGCGTCGAGTTCTTGGTCTGTGACTTTGACGCCCTTGGGATAGTCGCGGTCGTCGAGTTGGGCGTATACCTTCAGGCCGGTGCTGGTGGTGGTGGCGGCGATCAGGTTGATGATGACCTCGTGGCTGATCAAGGGCTTGCCGCGCCAGTTCATGCTCATGAAGCTGAACAGGCGGTGCTCGATCTTGTTCCACTTCGAAGTGCCGGGCGGGAAGTGGCAGACGGCGATCCGCAGGCCCGTTTGGTCTGCGAGCTTTCCCAGCTCAACCTTCCATAGCCGTGTGCGGTAACTATTTGATCCGCCGCTGTCGGCCGTGATCGTCAGCTCCTCGGCATCCGGGTAGCGCTGCTTGCCGAGGCTCTCCCACCAACTCTGGATAGAGGCAGCCGCGAACTGGGCGGTGTCGCGGTCCACCCCGACGTTGACCCACCCCTCATCAAGGGTGAGATCCAATACCCCGTAAGGGATCGCGTGCCCCAACTCCTTGTCCTTGAAATCGTGGGTACGGACCTGCACTGGCTTTCCCTTCGGCTCGAGCTCCCGTCCGACGGCCTTGAAATCCCCGACCAGCTCGCGCTTCTTGGTATCCACACTGATCGCTGGCTCACCACGCTCGATCGCTTTTTGAACGACCGCGTTTATGTGCGCGAACTGCGCGTCACGATCCGGGTGGTCTGCCCCCTCCCTGGCCTTCTGGTTGGCCTGCAGGCTGTATCCCAACCGTTTCAGCAGGCGCAGGACTGTGCTGTCGCTCACCCCATAGCCACGCTCAGCGAGCGCCCCGGCGAGCTTCACAGCGCTCTTGGACGTCCACCGCAACGGCGAGCAGGGATCACCTCGAGTCTCGGGGGCCACCAGCCGCTCGAGCTCCTCTTCGATCCCGGGATGCGTCTCCTCGATCGGCTTATTACCCGCCCCCCGACGACGCACGCGACCCTCATCGAGCACCTCACTGGACTCCAGCTCACGAACACCACGACGAACCGTCTCCTGGTCAAGACCAGTCGCCCGCGCGACTGCCGCGATGCCCCCATACCCATGCGAACGAGCCTCTGCGGCCGCCCACAACCGCCGCCGGCGCTCATCCAACACGCCCTTCTCCCTCAACAGCCGAAAACGCTCCCCAATCGCCCGCTCATCAATCACACCAACAGGTTCTACACAACCCCCGCAAACCCTTCACTTATTGAGATGCGAGCCCTAAGCAGAATCGTGGGGCGTCCGGATAGATGGCCATGCTAGATCGACCATGGCGGATGAGTCATCGATCAACGAGACGGTCGATCCTGACGGAACACGGGTCGTCCTGACGGACACCGTATGGTGCGGCAAGATCGTGCGGGATCACCAGGAGATCGCGGCCTATGGACCCGAGGTCCTGCGAGCGGTGGCGGCTCCCGATCATGTCGTCCCCGATCCGAACTTCGAGCGGCGCACGCGCTACTATGCGCGCGGCGTCGGGCCGAGCCGCTGGTTGCTGGTGGTCGTAAGCTATGAGCAGACGCCCGCGCGGATCGTCTCCGCGTTCGCCAATCGGAAGGACCCCAAGTCATGGAGCACGTGAACATCAAGATCGGGCCGTTGAGTTTCGATCACGCCGACTACGACGCTGAGAACGACGTGCTCTACCTTCACGTAGGCGAGCCGCAGGTCGGCGAGGGCGAGGAGACGCCCGAGGGGCACGTCATTCGCTATGCGCCGGACACCAATCAAGTGGTGGGGTTGACGATCCTCGGCGCTCGCCGGATCCTTCAGCGCGACGGGCACCTGACGGTGACGGTTCCCGAGACGGTCGAGACCAGCGCAGAGGACCTTGCGCCAGCACTCGTCGCAGCTTGACGAGCTGTAGCAACCCGTCCCCTTCGCAAAATAGACTGCATGCATGGCACGTGTTCCCCCTGAGGAAGTCTTCACGCCAGCCAGTCCGGTGTCGGACGACATGTTCGCGACGCGGAAGTACGAACATCTGCAAGATCGGGTGGAAGCTGCATTGCGCGAGCATGGCCGGCAGGTCGTGCTGTTTGGCCTAACGGGCGTTGGCAAGACGTCGCTGATTGGGCACCTCTGCCGAGCCCGCCACATTAGGTGTGTCCGTGTGGAGTGTGGCCCCACCTTCGAGGAGATGATGAGGGAGGCGCTCGCCAAAGTCGTCGGTCAGCAAGAGATCGAGCGAATCGAGAAAGAATCGGTCGAGGCCGGTGTCGGCGCGACGCTCTATGGCCTGCTTAGGGGAGACATTAAGGCCAGTGCTGGGGCGGAGATCAAGTATGAGAGCTTCCCGGTATCGCTGGCGACCGCAGCAGCCGAGGCATTTCGTCTCATGGATGTCAAGGTTCTTTTCCTCGATAACTTCGAGAATCTGCAGCGTAAGCCTCATGGCGAAGCAGCAACCCGGTCGATCGCGGAGTTGATGAAGTCGTTTGCTGATCGTTCGGCTGAGATCGGAGTTGACGCTCCTCGGGTCGTAGTCGCAGGGATCCCCGACGCATCTGCCGCTCTGATCGGACTTGATGAGGCGACCGCACGCCGCACGGCGCAAGTCGAAGTACCGCGGATGCCAGATGACGAGCTCGACCAGATCCTCTCGCGGGGTGAGACCAAGCTCGGCATCACGTTCGAGGGTCTTCTTCGTGACCGGATCATCCAGAGTTCAGACGGCTTTCCGTACTACACACACATGTTCGCGTTGCACTGCAGTCGTCGTGCGATCCACGCCGGACGAGAAGACGTGAAGCTGGATGATTCCGATGTATCGCTAGCGAGCATCTTGGCCGACTGCGACCTAGAACTGCGGACTGCGTATGAGACCGCCGTCGAGACGACAGGCGAAGTTCAGATGCGAAAGAGCGTGATGGAGGCAATAGCAACGCTGAACGATCTCGAAGTGCCGTTCAAGGCGATCCGCGAGTCATTTCTGAAGCTCCATCCTGAGTACGGAAGCGCTGACAAGCTCAATTTCTTGAGCACCGCGATCACGCCATTGAAGGACACCTACAGAATCCTTGCCGACTCAAACAAGCCCAAGAGTCCGAAACAACAGGTATCGATTTGTCAATCCACTGATGCGTGGCTACGTACGTCTTCGGATGTTGAACGAGGCCCAAGCACGGCTAGACGTCTAGCTCTTGCGGAAGAGGCCAGAAACGGCGGACCCAATGATCCGTCCACCATGCGGGCGCCGCTCGATGCCTCGACGGCAGCGCTGAGCCCCAGGCGTTGCGCGGGAGGGCTTGCCGCCAGAGACGTCCAACTCCTCGTGAGCGGCTACAAGCCGAAGGCCGTTGCGCTCGCTGCAGCTTCGATGCGTTCGTGTTGTTCGCTGGGCGAGACGAAGTGCTGTCCTTCGGCCCCTGCGTCCGAGGCTCACGAACGATTACTGCGGCATGCCTGGCATCATGCAGAGGATGCCTAGCAAGCGCTTCCATCTCACCACGTAGTTCAATAAAAGCAGATGAAGCCTAACGCTAGCGGAGGACGGATCGCCCCTCGCGATCGTGCAGAGCGCTTCAAGTGCCGATCGGCTTCCTGCCTCGCGTCGGCGGTCGCGGACTGGCGCCAGCCTGACGGAAGGCCCTCGGGTCCGCCGCCGCATCTCTGAAACGGTTCTGGACCGTATGCGGTTCCGGCGCCGCTCGACGCGGATGGCTTTCCCGGCGCTACGCCAACTCGCCGGCTCCATATGGCGAGCAGTGTGAGCTAGAGCGCTCACGCTGCCCGCTCTCCAGACGCGGCACGTAGGCGTGGGCACGCTGCGCAAGCTCGACTTGCGTGGGGTCGGCCCGTTTGCGCGGAGCGCGCTGGCGCTGCGAGCTGCATGATCTCGCCGACGCAATCGAATCCGCCGGCGGCGGTCCAGAGAGTGCTAGACGTACTGGCAGGCGGAACGCAACGCCGAAAGCCACCTGCTAGCCTACTGGCCGGCATCTACCAACATGTCATCGGCTCGTGTGCGTCGCGGGCGGCTGATAGGGTGCCCGAGGCTGGAGCCTCGGGGTAGGCCAAGCGGGGCGGTCCAAGGTTGCCTCGCCCGACAAATCACGACCGGGGATCTTTAGGGGGGAGGGATTAATGCCAACTCGTCGGAGGAAATGGAGCAACGGATCATCTGCCACCGACGGCCGCTTGCTGTCCGGCAACCTCAGGGCCGTCTGGCAAGTGGTAGCGCTCGTGGCCGTGTTTGCGTTTGCTGTGCCAGCGGCGGCGAATGCTTCCTGGGGCAAAAAATGCAGTGACGAAAGCGGGCTTTACCATTGCTACGCGATAGCTGAATGGAAAACCAGCGAAGGCAGCTCAGAAGAAGTGCGGGGTCTGTCGTCCGAAATCCAAACGCGGGAAATGCAGGTGCCGGCGTGGTATGACGGTGATTTTGTATCGAATGAGCAGTGGATGGCACAGCCGGGCGACAAGTGGGTTGAGGACGGTCAGATAGCAGGCGTCGATTCCCCGTCTGAGGAAGGTCTTGAAGTCAACGGCAAAAGCCTGCATTGGTTCTACGCCTACAACAACGGGTCTTGGGGCGAATATGTGGCGCCGTGGACGTATCCCGGCTGGATCTGGCAGACGTACACGTTGGAAGACCGTGAAGCAAACGGCCATTGGTGCGAGAAGATCAACTTAGTATGGGTTTCCTGTCAAGCTGGCTTCCATACATATGCGACCAAAGTAGCGGTAGGCATGGAGGCCGCGGATGAAATCCAGCCTCGCAATCGCGGTATGGATAGGACCGGCACCGAGAGCAAGTCTGGTGAATGGCACGAATGGCCTTGGGGTGCGGTTTGGGTGATGCAGAACAACTTGAACGAATCGGAGTTCGGCGTTACATGCGTTCAGGGATATGAACCACCGTCAGGTGATGTCATCTTTGGTACGCCGGCAAGCGAATGCTCAGCATGAGTTGTCCCGTTCAGACGATGGATGGTAGGGCCGGACTCGATAAATACACTATGGGAGGTATTCAGTGCTACGACGGATAATGGCTGTGTGCGTGTGCGTGGCAGCAATCGCGCTCGTCGCGATCGGAGCGCTGTTTACGAAAGGGGCGCATGCAGGTGCAGTCGCCACCGAATCTACATCCTCAACAACGGTTCCGGCGAACCCGTCGCTAGCGCAAGTACGGACGATGGCGTTGACCGAAGCCGCTCGTGGAGGCGATGCTGCGCCTATCGCGATCGAAGAGACGTCCGGCACGCTTGGGCAGGTCGTGGCAGTCACCGATGGTGAACACAAAGCGCCATCGGCAGCCGTCATCGACCCTGAAACGGGGGCGCCGTGGGTGGATAGTCCCGTTGACGTGGTAACGATGCACGGTGACTTCACGCTGAACAGCGCGCCCGTGCCAGTGGATGAGCCGCAGCCGCAAGGCACCATCCTTACTGTGATTATCGACAAGCAGAGTGGCACAGTAGAGGGCCGCGAACTGTCGGATAGCGTGCCGAACTTGGCAGCCATCAACTCGACCGTTACGAACCTCACCGAATAACGATGAGTACTCCAGACATCAACCGAACTATGAAGTCGCTACCGGCGATCGTGCTGTGCATGCTTCTGTGCCTTATTGTGCCGGCTACTGCCAGCGCGGAATGGGGCAACAAATGCAACGCCAAATTGCACTGCTATGGGATTGCAAGGTTCAAAATGAAAGGCACTGGCGCTGGCAACGGTGAAGAAGCTGAGGCCATGTCTAGCGAAATCGTCACCGATGCTATGAACGTGCCTGGGTGGGAAGTCGGCGAAGGTGCAACATCATATGTGGTCACTAACGAGCAGTGGATGAGGGCTCCGAAAGGGAATTGGGTTGAGGACGGCCAGCTTGCCGGCGATAAAAACGCTACTGAGGAAGGAAAAGAAGTCAACGGGAAAAGTTTGCATTGGTTTTATGCTTACAATAACCGCGTGTCGGAAGGCGTGAACAACTATCACGAATATAACTCCCCGTGGACATATCCCGGTTGGACGCCAGAGGCTTATGCACTGAATGACCCCAACCGTAACGGCACCTGGTGTGAGATAATAGGCAGCGTCCAGGTCAATTGCGACGGCAACTATGCGATGTATGCCACCGAAGTAGAAATTGGTATGGAGGCCGGCGACGAACAGCAGCCAGAAAACATGGGATACGTCCAGAACACGGGAGTCGAGAACCAGTGGGGCGAATGGGAATACTGGAAAAAAGCGGAAATAGAAACGATCAACAAAATGCTCCAATCCGAGGCAGGCTACACATGCGCTAAAAGCATTGCGAGCCATCCAGGCTATATCAGTTTCGGGACACCCGCTAACGAGTGCTTTTGACGGACCCGGCTAGAATGGATGGCACTATGCGGGCGAGCGAGGAGGACGAAAAATGTCGATGATCAACCAGAGACGTAACTCGGTAAGTCTGCTGGGAGCGGCCTTGATGGTCGTACTGAGCCTTTGTTTGGTGTCTCTGGTGCCGGGTGCTGCGGGTGGCTCGCTGCTCGCGTCAGCGCGAGGATGTCGCGTGCCAAAGCTCACGGGGCTCACGCTGATGCAAGCACGAAAGCGAGCGCGACGCGCCGGATGCGAGATCCGGCTAGCCGGTGCTGCCGTCGAAAGATCCGCAATCCAGACAGTCGCAAAGCAGAGCCCTCGCGTTGGGGCTATTCGCCGGTCCGTGACGCTGTGGATCAATCCGGTATGTGCCGGGAAGGAGGGACTCGGTCCGCCTGAAGGCGAGCCGCTTCTGACTCCTGGCCCGTCAGAGTTGATTAGTGGACTTTTCGTAGACGGCGGGCCTCCACCTGTGCTTATCTCAGCGCCAAAGTGCCCGACCGAAGGCGTGCCGGAAGGGGGAACGATCGTGGTCGCCAACTCGGCAGGCACGACGATTGCCACGCAGACCGTCGTCAAAGGGCATCTTGCAAAGTTCCCGCTGTCGCCGGGGACCTACACGATTACCGGCACGATGGAAGGCCAGCACTCGGAGGCTGGGCCGATTCAGGTCACTATTCCAACCGGCGAGACAGTCAGACAGGATCTCTCCTGGAGCATTCTTTAGATCCTGTCGGCCTCACCACCTTCGACCTTCCAGGGCACCGCTCAGTGTATGGGGGCGGTGCCCTTCTTTTCGGCTGCTCACGCCGCTAGGCACTTGCATGGCCTTCGGCTGCTCTCAGTCTCGGAGATCGTACGGCGTTCAGGCGTGGCCCTTGTCGATCGCGGCTTGCAGGTCTGCGAGGTTGCGATCGAGGGCGGACAGGATGCTTTGGAGCGTCGTCCAGCTGGGGTTCATCTTGGCGCGCTCGATGCGACTGACTGCGCCTGTGGTCAGGTCGGCCGCATGCGCGAGGTCTTCTTGGGAGAGGCCGGCCTGCTCGCGCATGGCACGGAGCGCCGCTGCGAGTTTCGGGTCGATCGTGCTGGGGCGAGGCATGTACGGCATGCTGCATCCTGCCAGGCGAATCGTCTAGGAGATATCGTGCTAGTCTGATCGGGCTATGTAGAGTTGCGGTCCCGACGCGGGATTACGGCCCACGCCGGGACCTACACGGAAAGAAACGGAGGTTCTTCCCATGCAGGATAAAGCTACTGGTTCGGGGCTGGCGATCACGTTGAGCGCGGCGGCGGTGGTGCCGTTGTGTGCGGCGGCGTACACGCGGATGGAGCATGATCTGGAGACGCTGGAGCAGGCATTGGTCATGGTGCCTGATCGTGCGGTGGATCGCAAAGCGTGGGCTGCATATATGCGGCTTTTGCGGACGGGCGGCTTGCTTGACCGGACGGGCTGGACGCACGAGGAGCACCGCGGAGCCGTCAAGCTGGTCTGCTACGAGGATGTCCAGCTTGCCCGGGCGGTGCTGCGGGACGATCTGCGCACCGAGGGCAACGTCAAGGCGGCGGCGATCAGCGACGGCAGCCAGGCATCCGCGGACGCGGCTTCGCGCCGAGAACTGGTGATCTACGACACGTTGACCGGCCTGGAAGCGCTCGCTGCCACGGCAGGGGTGCGCTTCGATGACCGACTGGCAAGTGCCTGCCTGTAAGTGTCGTCGTTCTCGTGCGGCCGGGCAGTGGTGCAGCGAGCCCGGCCGCTCTTGCCCGCCTAACCCGGGATGCCGGTATGTGGCGTGCCTTGACCAAGTCCATTTCGAGTGCTCCGTGTCCGCCGTCCGCGGCGTGCCGGGGCAAGGGAGGTACATCAATGGTGCAGGCCGAGTCGACGCAGAAGACCGTGAGCGAAGAGAACGGTGACGTGGATGCGGCGGTGCTTGACGCGCTGCTTGACAGTGCTGCTCAGCGGCCGTGGTCGGTTGATGAGGTCGTGCGGGTGGTCGAAGACCCGGTAGCCGCAGCGGACAGTCTCGCGCGCCTTACGCGCGCCGGTCTGGTTCATCGTCTGGATGGATTCGTGTTCGCTTCGCGCGCTGCACTGCCGCAGATGAGGTCATGTTGCAGAAAGACCACTTCGCCTAGACACAATCGGCTGGCGTGTTTGGATTTGCTCCCGGATCTTTGATCCGGGTGCCCGCCCCGCCCTGTCTTGGGTTGGGGTCGGGTTTGCCGCCCGACCTCGCACCCCCAACATCGGGTATGCGAGGTCGGGCGGCAAACCCGGTTGGTGTGGGCGGGGCGGGGCGGGCGATAGAGAGATCAACAGCAAAGAAGAGGCAGTGAGCGGGGAGCAGAACTGGGGGAGCTTGGGGTCAGAAGAAGGGGTAGGGGTCGTGGCGCTGGCCGGTGAGGGTGCGGGCGTGGTGGAGAGCCCCGCGACTGTGGTGGTGAAAGAAGTGGGGCGGAGGGGCGCGTAGCAGAGTCGGTTGGTGGTCGGCGGGCTGGGCGGTCGTCGTTCGGGGCCGCGGTCGCGGTGCGGACGCGGGTCAGGGCGGCGAGGCGGGGGTGCTGCGTGGCCGGTGTCGTGTGCCGGTCGGCGGCTCGGGCGTTGATCGAGGCGCGCGAGCGAAGTCGTGCTCTGGTGTGGGAGGGGCGCTGAGGGGCGGCGTGAGCGCCGGTTGACTGCCTCTGGGCATCCTCGCGCTGCTGCCCGCTGTGCGGGCGTCTGCTGGCGGTCTTGGCAGATTGGTTTGGGGGAACGCGGCCCTTTGCAGCGATACATAGACATGGGCCAATTTTCGATGATTCCGCCGCTGCTGTTCGACGGCGGCTGGGGTCGAACGATCGTCCAGTCGCAAATTCGTACCGGGCCGAGACGCGGTTTGCCGCGACGTATAGGCGTGAGACCTGTGAGTCAGAGGCCCTTGGAGCGTGGCGTGTGCTGACGCCCAGGGACCGCGATATCGCCAGCTGGGTTGCGTCGATCGGGGCGGCCAGCGCTGGGCATGTGATGCGCCGCTTCGCTTTGGGGCGAAGCCAGGCGCATCTGCGGCTCGCGCAGCTTGCTGCGGCGGGGCTGCTGGAGCGCCGCGCGTTGCTTTACCAGCGCCCAGCACTCTACATCGCCACCCGGCAAGGGTTGCGGTGGACAGGGCTCTCCCGCCTCGGCGTGCTTCGTCTCAGCCCGGCCGGGTTCGAGCACGCTTACCAGGTCGCCTTCGTTGCGGCTGATCTTCACCGGCTGCTGTCGGGCTGGGAGGTTCTGGGCGAGCGTGAGGTCCGCGACATCGAGCGCGGCAGCGAGAGCCTGCTGGGCTCGTGTCGTGTCGGCGAGCTCGGCGGAGAGCCGCGCCTGCACCGCCCGGATTTGGCACTGAGCAGCGGCGGCCGGGTGATTGCGGTGGAGGTCGAGCTGTCTTTGAAGGCGCCGCGTCGGCTTTTGGCGATCTGTACTGGCTGGGCCAGAGCCCGGCATGTCGCGCATATCTACTACCTGGCGTCGCCCGAGGTAGCGGCGGCCGTGACGCGCGCAATTGCAAGGGCGCGCGCGGAAGACCAGATCACCGTCTTGCCCCTTGGCCGCACGGACCTGCTGGCCAAGGCAGTCAACCGCACAAGGAGGTTCTCTGATGCATGATCTTTATCTCATCCTCGCCGGTGCTGGCTCTGAGCCCGCGCTGATCAGCGGCCCGCTGGAAGCGGCGTTGACGCTGGTCATCGTTTCAGTGACGCTCTTCGGCGGCAGCGCCCTGTTGGGATTCGGTCCGCGGTACAGAGGACTTCACTGGACGGTCGTGCTCTGGGCGGTGCCGCTGCCGTTTATCGCGTTCTTTCTCATCAGTCATTTTGCTGGCGGGGTGCTGTTGGCGACCGTTGCCTTGGGGGCGTGGATTGGCGGCAGTCTTCATTACAGTGATATTGCAGACGGTGGCGATATCGCCAGGGCCGCAAATGAACGTGTTGGTCTGGGCCAGGCAAGGCGGCACCGCCGGATCCGCCGCTTCGCTGAAGAGATCGGCTGGATCTGGAATGCCAAGCTCAACCTCGGCAGGGATAGCCGTGATCTGCCGGTCTGGATTCCCGCCGGGGATCACGAGGGCCGCCACACGCTGATACCCGGCGCGACCGGCTCCGGGAAGTCGATCACGGCCGGATGGATCGCCGGCAGGCTGATCGAAACAGGGCACGGCGCGGTGGTGATCGACCCCAAGGGCGACGGGTTTCTACGCAGAGAGCTGGAACACGTCGCCCAGGAGCGCAACGTGCCGTTTCTTGAATGGTCGTTTGAGGGGCCGTGCGTCTACAACCCCTACGAGCACGGCAATTACAGCGAGATTGCCGAGAAGGCGCTCGCCGGCGAGCAGTTCACAGAGCCGCACTATCTCCGCCAAGCACAGAGGTATCTCGCGCACGCCGTGGCAACGATGCGCGCCGCCGCGATCGAGGTCACGCCCGTCACGCTCATGGCGCACATGGAGCCCGGCGGGCTGGAGGCATCCTCCAGAGGCATCCCCGAGCAGGACGCCCAAGCGGTGCCGGCGTATCTCGACTCCCTCACAGACAGGCAGCGGCGAGAGCTGGCCGGGGTACGGGATCGGCTCTCGATCCTCGCTGAGTCCCAAGCCCGCAGATGGATCGACCCTGTCACCGAGCCGTTTGTGGCAGGACCGCCGCTGATCGACCTGGAGCAGAACATCGCCCACGGGGAGGTCGTCTACTTCCGGCTTGAAGCAGACCGCATGCCCCTGCTCTCCCAAATGCTCGCCGCAGCAGTGATCGTGGATTTGGTCACGATCAGCGCCAAGCTGCAAACCAAACCAATCCCCACCGCGATCCTGATCGAGGAGTTCTCCGCACTCACAGGCGAACAAGTCGCACGGCTCTTCAGCCGCGGCCGCAGCGCCGGATTCAGCCTGATCCTCGTCACGCAAGAGCTTGCCGACCTGCGCGCCGCGGGCGATGGAGAGCTGCACGACCAGGTGCTCGGCAACCTCGACGCGCTCGTAGTTCACCGCCAAAACGTGCCCGAGAGCGCCGAAACGATCGCCCAGGTCGCCGGCACCACTCCGGTCTGGATCACAACCCAGCAGACCATGACGAGCATGTTCCCGACCGTCGAGACGGGGCAAGGCACCCGCACACGCGGCCACGAATACAACATCCACCCGACGACCATCAAGCAGCTGCCGACCGGGCGGGCCGTCGTGATCACCCCCGGTCGAGGCCAGAAGCCGACCGTCGCGCGGATACACCACCCAAACGAGGCAGCCATCCGCCGGTACAGGCACCGCTATGGGGACCAGCGCGAACCGTAATCGACCGACGGGATCGGACGGCTGGCCCAGCCGCCCTGCCCCAGCGCTCGGCGCATTGGCGCGTCGAGACGCACAACGCATCCTCAACCGCGCCGCGCGGCGGCTACTCGCCGAACAGCTCGACAGTGATGCGTTGCCTGCTCTGCTCGACGGTGGGGCGCGATCCCTTGCGGCCAACAGGGGCGACGCGCGCGACCTTGACCGTTGCGCGGATGATGTCGCGGCGCTCGTCGAGCGTGAGACGGTCCCAATCGTCGGCGGCGTTGATGCTAAGCGTGACGCCAGCGTCGCCTAGCTGATCGAGCACGGCCTGCGCTTCGTCACGCTGCTCGCGCAGCTCGGTGAGCCGCCGTCGGGTGTCTGCGACGTCCTCGAAGCCCGTGAAAGCCTCAATGGCGGCGCTTAGCGCTTCGTCCGCGCGGGTCAGCGCCAGCTCGGCGTCGCGGACGGTTGCCTGTACGGAGGCGCGTCCCTCAACGTCGCGCAGGGCCGTGCAGACAGCGTCAGTTATCACCTGCTCTGCGATCTCTGCCGAGATCGTGACGTGGCAAGCGCAATCGGACCAGCTCGGACAGCGGTAGATCGGGTAGTTGTCCTGTTTCGGGAGTCTCATGGCGCACAGTCGCGCACCGCATGAGCCGCAGCGCAGCACGCCGAGCCGCGCGAGCAGGCGGTCCGACTTCGCTTGGCGTCCACGAGGAACGAATATGCGCTGGACCTGCTCGAACAGGTCACGGTCGATGATCGGCTCGTGCGCTTCAAGGTTGGCAAGCTCTCCGAAGTGAACCTCGCCTAGATAGATGCGACTGGCGAGCATGACCTGCATGCCGCGGAATGATCTGTCGATGCCGTGCGACTTGAGCATGGCGCGGATGCGCGAGATCGGGATTCGTTCCGCTCGCATCTGGAAGGCGCGTTGTACGAGTGGCACGGTCTCTGGATCTGGGGAAAGGACGCCGTTGTGGCGGGTATACCCGAGCGGCACTCTTGCCCAAGGTGTGGCTCCCCGCGCGACCGCTTGAGCTTGTCCGCGTGCGGTGCGTTCGCGTGCGGATCGGCGGAAGTACTCACTTACAGCACCCATCATCGTGCCCGAAAGCCATTGGCCGGCGTTCTCGCCCGTCACCCGTCCGATATCGATGGCAAGCACCTGACCGCCGGCTCTCTCAACGCGCTCGACAACCTCGCCTTGCGTCGAAAGAGAGCGAAATAGCCGATCGAAGTACGCCGCTGCCACGACTTCGGCCCTGCCTGTCTCGATCGCCTCGACCGCAGCGCTCAGCCCTGGGCGCTGCGCGAGAGGCTTGCCGCCAGAGACATCCAGCTCCTCATGGACAGCTACAAGCTGAAGGCCATCCCGCTCGCACGCCGCTTCAATGCGCTCGCGCTGCTCGCCTGGCGAGACAAAGCGTTCGCCTTCGCGCCCAGCGGTCCGAGACACACGGACGATCCCTACAGCACGCCTGGCATCATTGGGACGATGACCAGCACTCGTCATACGCATAAACTCTACCACCTGACCACGTTCGGCTGCCAGATGAACGAGCACGACTCCGAGCGGATGAAGGGCATGCTGCAGTCGCTCGGCTACAGCGAGGCGCCGGAGCGCGAGCAGGCGGATCTGATCCTCTTCAACACCTGCTCGATCAGGGAGACCGCTGACAGCCGCTTCGTCGCGCACCTCGGGCAGGCCAAGCGCTTGAAGCGCGAAGACCCCGAGCGGATCGTGGGTGTCGGGGGCTGCTGGGCGCAGTCGGTCAAGGAGGAGGTCTTCGAGCGCTTCCCCTTCGTCGACGTCGCCTTCGGTCCAGGCCAGGTGCACAAGCTGGCGGAGTTCCTGACCAGCGATTCGCTGACCGCCCAGGGCTACTTCGAGTTCGAGGGCTTCACCGGCAGCCTGCCCGCGCATCGCGAGCGGCCCTTCCAGGGATGGCTTCAAATCAGCGTTGGCTGCAACTGCAGGTGCTCCTATTGCATCGTGCCGAGCACCCGCGGACTGGAGGTCTCAAGGCCCTTCGCCGAGCTCGTGGCCGAGGCGCAATCGATGGCCGCCGAGGGCGTCAAGGAGGTGACGCTGCTCGGCCAGAACGTCAACTCCTACGGTCGCGATCTGCGCGCAGACGGCGGGCCACGCAGCTTCGCGGAACTGCTGGCGGCGATCGATGCCGTGGAGAGGATCGATCGCGTCCGCTATACGAGCCCGCATCCCAAGGACATGCGCGAGGACGTGATCCGCGCGCACGCGGAGCTGGCAAGCCTCTGCGAGCACATTCACCTGCCGCTGCAGTCGGGCTCCAGCAGGGTCCTGAAGGCGATGCGGCGCACCTACACGCGCGAGCGCTACCTCGACCGGGTCGCGATGATCAGAGAGCACGTGCCGGATGTCGCGCTCTCCACCGACATCATCGTCGGGTTCCCAGGCGAGACCGAGGCTGACTTCCAGCAGACGCTCGAGGTCGTGGAGCAGGTCGGCTACGACAGCGCCTTCACGTTCATCTTCTCGCCGCGTCGCGGCACCGAGGCGGCGGAGATGACCGCTGAGGCGGTGCCGCATCCGGAGAAGGTCAGGCGGCTGGAAGCGCTGGTGCAGGTCGTCCAGCGGCAAGCCCAGGAGCGGGCAGCGCGCTTCGTCGGGCGCACAGTCGAGGTGCTGGTCGAAGGTCCCTCGCGCACCGATCCCGAGAAGCTGCGAGGGCGCACGCGCCATAACAAGGTCGTCAATTTCGCCGGGCTGGCGGTGCCTGGCGAAATGGCCCAGGTGGAGATCGCCTCGGCCACAAGTCAGACGCTCGCCGGCGAGGAACGGCTGCTGGCGCGTCTGGGCTGATCGGGCCAAAACATGTGTGGACCGCCGGAGCGTGTGCGAACATATGTTCGTGCGCTGGAGCAACCTCACCCTCGATGGCACCGACCAAAGGCGCCTACCGAGTTACCGGGACGAGGCGGTCGTGCGCCACTTCGATGCGCCTGAGGCGCTCCAGACGCGCTTCTATGAGGTAAGGGCCCGCTCGATTCTCAACCGAGTGCCCGCCTCCTCTCGAATGCCGTTTAGGTGGACTATCAATCCCTACAGGGGCTGCAGCCATGCATGTGTCTACTGCTACGCCAGGCCCACCCACAAATACTTGGACTTCGACGCCGGCCGCGACTTCGAGCGCGAGATCGTCGTCAAGGTCAACGCGCCGGAGTTGCTGCGCGCCGAGCTTGCGCGCTCCTCATGGAAGGGCGAGCATGTCGCGCTGGGCACGAACACCGACCCTTATCAATGGGTGGAGGGCCGCTACAAACTGATGGTGGGGATCTGGGAGGCGATGAGGGATGCCGCCAACCCGTGCTCTGTGCTGACCAAGTCGCCGTTGCTGCTCAGGGATCTGCCACTGATGCTCCAGATCGCGCAGCGCGCGCAGTTCAGCGCCAGCCTCTCCATTCCGACGCTCGACGAGAAGGCGTGGCGGGCGACCGAGCCGCATACGCCCAGCCCGCGGGCACGGCTTGAGGCCGTCGCCGAGCTCAACCGGGCGGGCATTCCTACCGGCGTGCTGATCGCACCTCTGATGCCGGGCATAAACGATGCGCCGCATCAGGTGGAGCCCTTGCTGGAAGCCGCGATTGCTGCGGGCGCCACCAGCGTCGGCGGCATTGCGCTGCATCTGCGTGGCGAGGTGAAGGGCCTGTTCATGCAGTGGCTGAGCGAGCAACGCCCCGACTTGCTGGCGCGCTATGAGCAGCTGTACCGGCGTGGCGCCTATGCGCCGGTAGCGGAACGAAAGCGCCTTGCCACGATGGTAAGGAGAGGTGCGCCGGGCCCTTTGCGCCGTCTCTCGCTCTCGCGCGCCCGAGAGGATCCTCCTGAGCCAGCGATCGAGCTGTGCGACGCGCCAGATCCGGTGCAACAGCGTCTCTTTTGAGACAAGGCGAGTGCGGTGCTAACGCTTCTCGCGCTGCCCGGCAGCGAGCGAGGCCGTGATCTTGTCTGCGCCCATCTTGCGGGTGACGGTGGCGGCGATCTCGGGCGCCACACCGGAGAAGGTCGATCCCAGGCGCAGCGTGAGCGGCGCGACATCGACCTCGCCGCGGTTGCGCTCGATCGCGCTCACCACCGCGTCGGCGACGTCCTGCGGAGTGCGCGTGCCGACGCCTGGCGGCAGCTTGGCGCCAGACTCGGCGAACATCCCCGCTTCGCGGATGAATCCGGGGAAGACTGTCGAGACACCCACGCCTTGGGGGCGAAGCTCTGCGCGCAGCGCACCCGCGAACCCGCGCATGCCGAACTTCGTTGCGTTGTAGATGGAGCTGCCGGCAGTCGCAGCCTTGCCGGAAAGCGAGGACATGAACAGCAGATGTCCCTCTTTGCGCGCGGCCATCTTGGGGGCTAGCGCATGCGCCATCACGATCGGCGCGCGCAGGTTGACATCCAGCGCCTTGTCGATCTGCTCCTCGGTGAAAGAGTCCAGCAGGCCGCTGCCCGGCAGGGCGGCGTTGGCGATCAGGATCTGCACCTCGCCGGCCTGCTCCAGCAAGCGGTCCACCTCTTGCGAATCGCTCAGATCGACCGCGATCACCCGCGCTCCGGGGAGCTCGGAGGCCAGCGGCTCGAGCACATCCACCCGGCGACCGGTGAGCGTCAGCTTCGCGCCCTTGGCGGCAAGCGTGCGTGCTATCGCTTGACCGAGGCCGCCGCTTGCGCCGGTCAAAAGCACATTGGACCCGGAGATGTGCATTGATGCAGCCTACGGCAATGCAGGTGATCGCGATCTTTGGCCCTACGGGCGTCGGCAAGACCGAGGTGACGGTCGCGCTGGCGCGTTTGCTGCGCGCCGAGGGCGAGGATCCGGTGGCTGTTTCCGCAGATGCGCTTCAGGTCTACCGCGGCCTGGAGGTGCTCAGCGGCGTGGCGACGGCGGCCGAGCAGCAGGCGCTCGAGCATCGCCTGATCTCCTTTCTGGCGGTGAGCGAGAGCTTCAGCGCGGGGCGCTTCGCGCAACTTGCTCACGCCGAGATCGACGAGCTGATTGCGCAGGGCAGGCGCCCGATCGTGATCGGTGGCACCGGGCTCTACCTGCGCGCCGCGCTCACCGACCTCGACCTGCGACCGCCGCCGCCTGAGGGTGTGCGCGAGCGCCGCATGGAGCAGTTGCATCGCGAGGGGCCGGCGGCGCTGCACGCCGAGCTCAGCCTCGCGGCGCCATGGGCGGCCCAGGAGATCGACGCGGGAGACAGGCAGCGCCTGGTGCGGGCGCTGGAGTTGCTGGACGCCGGTCAATTGCGTCCGCGCGGTGACCCCTCCCAGCTGTGGACCAGCGAGATGCGCCGCCCGACTCTGCTGGTTGGCCTGACGATGCCGCGCGAGTTGCTATACGCCCGTATCGAGGCGCGTGTGGACGCGATGGTCGCCGGCGGCGCGCGTGAGGAGGCGTTCGTGGCGCAGGAGGCTGGCGCGAGCGGCACAGCGCGCAAGGCACTCGGCTTCCAGGAGCTGATCGATGGCGACATCGACGCGATGAAGCAGCGCACCCGCAACTACGCAAAGCGGCAGCTGACCTGGATGCGAAAGCTGGCGGGAGCGCATCTGGTCGACGTTGGCACCCGCCACCCGAGCGAGGTTGCGGCCGAGATCGCCGGTCTGCTTGCCCCGCAGAGCGCGAGGCCGCGTACGGAGACCGACCAACCTAAACTCCCGGCCGCATGAGGTTCGAGAAGTGGCAGGCGCTCGGCAACGACTACATCGTGATCGAGCGCGACGATCTCCCATTCCAGCTGACGGCGGCCAGGATCCGGCGCATCTGCGCGGCTCATTTCGGCGTGTTCGCTGACGGCGTTCTGCTGCTCTCACAGCCGCAGCGTGACGACGTGGTGGCCACGCTTGAGATCTACAACCCCGACGGCTCGCGTGCAGAGCTCTCCGGCAACGGCGCCAGGGAGGCGATCCTCTACCTGCGGCATCGCGGCTGGACCGACGCGGATGACTTCTCGATCCAGACCGACGCCGGGATCATCACCCCCCATATAACCGGCCTCGACACCTGCCGCGTGGACATGGGTGCCGCCTCGCTGACTTCCAAGGACTACCCGGACGGCCCGGCCGACGGAGCGGGCGAGATCGAGGCGGGCGGGCGCGGCTGGCGCTTCCAGCATGTGAGCATCGGCAACCCCCAGTGCGCGATCGCAATCGACCACCTGCAGACCTTGGAGGCACTGGACCTACCTGCAATCGGCCCCGCAATCGAAGCCGACCCGCGCTTCCCAAACCGCACGAACGTCTCCTGGTTTACCGAGCTTGCGCCGGCGTTAGACGAGCAGCCATCCCGCATCAGGGCGCGGATATTCGAGCGCGGCGTGGGGGAGACGCTCTCCTCCGGCACTGGCGCGACTGGCGCTGCGATCGCCTACGTGCTACGTGGCGGTCGCTCTCCCGTGGAAGTGGTACTCGACGGAGGTGAGCTGCTGGTCGAGGTGGGGGAGAATCTGCACGTCAATCTGACAGGCTGGGCAAGGCCCGTGTTCACGGGCACCCTCAGCGACCAATTCATCAAGGAGCTGCATGAAGCCGAGTGAGCGTCTGAGCCGGATTCCGCCCTACCTGTTCGCCGAACTGGAGCGCAAGATCGCCCAAAAGAAGGCGGAAGGCGTCGACGTGATCAGCCTCGGGATCGGCGACCCGGACCGGCCGACGCCCGCACTGGTCGTCGAGGCGATGCAGGAGGCGGTGACCGAGCCGCAGACTCACCAGTACCCGACTAACCGTGGGCGGCTGGACTTCCGGCAGGCCCTCAGTGACTACTACGAGCGCCGCTTCGACGTCGACATCGACCCCGAGCGCGAGGTGATGCCGGCGATCGGCGCCAAGGAGGCGATCTTCAACCTCAACCTCGCCTTCTTGGACCCCGGCGACGCGGCGCTGGCATCCGACCCCGGCTACCCGGTCTACACCGCCGGCCCGCTGCTCGCCGGCGCTGAGCCGGTCGTGATGCCATTGGTACCCGAGCTCGGTTTCACCCCCGACCTGACCGCGATCTCCGCAGAGGATCGCAGGCGCGCGAAGCTGCTCTACATCAACTACCCCAACAACCCGACCGGCGCGGTCGTGCCACCCGGCTTCTTTGAGCGCGTGGTCGAGTTCGCACGTGCCAACGGCATCCTCGTCGTGCACGACAACTCCTACTCGGAGATCGTCTATGACGGCTACCACGCGCCCTCTTTCCTTGCCACGCCTGGCGCCAAGGAGGTCGGGATCGAGGTCTTCTCGCTCTCCAAGGGCTACAACATGACCGGCTGGCGCTGCGCGGCGGTACTCGGCAACGCGGAGGCGATCGAGATCTTCTGGCGGTTGAAGACCAACATCGATTCCGGCCTCTTCGAGGCTGTCCAGCTGGCCGGGATCGCGGCGCTCTCACCCGACGCCGACGCCGAGGTGGCCTCGATGAACGAGCTATACAAGCTGCGGCGCGACCTGGTCTGCGACGCGCTCAGGGAGGCGGGCGTTCACGTCAAGCCGCCGAAGGGCACGATCTACGTCTGGGCGCCGGTGCCCGATGGCTTCGAGAGCTCGGTCACATACTGCGAGCACGTGCTGGAGCAGGCCGCGGTGGTGATCTCGCCGGGCAGCGCGTACGGACCGAGTGGGGAGGGCTGGTTCAGGATCTCGCTGACCACGCCGGACGACCGTCTGCAGGAGGCCGTCAGGCGTCTGGCCGCGCTTTGAGCGCGCCGCAGGGCATCCTAAGCTGTAGGTAGATGAGCTGCCCCCAGCCACGAGCACGCCAGCGAGCGCTCTGCATCGCTGCGCTGCCCGATGGCGGCGAGCAGCAAGGGCTGCAGGAGCTCCGCGAGCTGCTTCGCACCGCCGGGGTAGCTGTCGCCGGTGAGCTGATCCAGCGGCGTGAGAGCCCGCACCCGGACACCTACCTGGGACGGGGCAAGCTCGCCGAGGCCGCAGAGGCCGCCAAGCGCTGTGATGCGAACGTGATCGCCTGCGACGACGAGCTGAGCCCTCGCCAGGAGCGAAACCTCGAGCGCGAGCTGAAGCTGCCGGTCGTGGACCGTACGGCGGTGATCCTCGACATCTTCGCCGCTCACGCCTCAAGTGCTGAGGGCAAGCTGCAGGTAGAGCTCGCCCAGCTGGAGTACAACCTTGCGCGCATGCGCGGCCTCTGGAGCCACCTGGAGCGGCTCGGGGGCGGGATCGGCACAAGGGGCCCCGGCGAGAGCCAGATCGAGACCGATCGTCGCCTGGCGCGCGACCGCATCGCCGCGCTGCGGCGGCGGCTTGAGAACGTGAAGCGCTCGCGCGCTGTGATGCGTGCCGAGCGTGAGCGCGCGGCGCTGCCGCAAGTCGCACTGGTCGGCTACACCAACGTCGGAAAGTCGACGCTGTTGAACGCGCTCGCGGCCCGATTCCCGCGCGGCGGCGCACACGAGTCGGAGACGAACGGCAACGGCCGGGCGCCAGCCGAGCAGGCCGCGGCGGTGACGAGCGCCGGTGCCCGCAACGGCGCGACCGCGTGGGAGACCGCGCACGCCTCGGTCGGAGACAGGCTCTTCCACACACTCGACCCCACCACGCGCACGATCTGGATCGCCGGCCGCCGACATCTGCTCACTGACACGGTCGGCTTCATCAGCAAGCTGCCCCACCAGCTTGTGGACGCATTCGGCGCCACACTGGAGGAGACGGTCAGGGCCGACCTGCTGCTGCACGTGCTCGACGCCTCCGTGCCGGAGGATCGCCTGCAGGAGATGCGCGTCGCGGTGGAGCACACGCTCGAGGAGATCGGAGCGGGGGAGACTCCGCGGCTGATCGTCTGCAACAAGACCGACCTGCTCGACGAGCAGGCGATCGCCGACCTTCGCCTCGCGCATCCCGAGGCGATCCTGACAAGTGGCAACGACGGTCAGGGACTCGGTGAGCTCGCAGAAGCGATCGAGCGCGAGCTGCGGCGCAGCCTGCGGGCGGTGGATCTGCTCGTGCCGTACAACCAGGGCGGCCGGCTTGCCGAGCTGCACGAGCTCGCGGGCAGCATGGATCGCCAGGACACGCCCGAGGGCGTGCGCGTTCGTGCGCTTCTGCCCGACAGCATCGCGGCGCGCTTTGCGCAATTCGCGGTGGCCTGAGCTCCGCCTGCGGCGAGAGCTTTCTCAGCGATCGTCGCCGCTGCCAGAGAGCACGCCGCGCTGCTGGCGCGAGAGCAGCTTCTCCAGGTTGCCTTCTGCGATCTGGTCGAGGTTCAGATCGAGCTCGGTGGCGATCTGCGCGACGTACCACAGCACGTCTCCGAGCTCCTTGGCCATCGCCTCGCGGCGCTGTTCGCTGACGCTGCCGCCATCGTCGCGGATCGCCTTCTTGGCGTGCTCGGCCACCTCGCCCGCCTCGCCTGCGAGCCCGAGCGCCGGATAGGTCAGCCAGGCGTCACGGGGGTACTGGGCCGTACGGCGCGAAAGCCGCTGGTACTCGGAGAGATCCATCGCCTGATGCTAGGTCACACACCGGCGGCGCGCAGCGCGCTCAGATGCGCCTGACGCTCCAGCTCATCGTCGAGCTCCTTGAGCTCCGCTTTCTCCAAGCCGAGCGCGCTTACGATCAGCCAATCGGCGAACCAGGCGTTCTTGGGCAGCAGCGGTCCATGTAGGTAGGTGCCGATCACGCTGCCGCTGATGGCGCCCTCAAAGCCGCTGGATCCGTCATTGCCGTACCCCTTCAGGAGCATGCCAAGCGGTGCTTGGCTTGACCCAAGGCGCGTACGTCCGCCGTGGTTCTCAAAGCCGGCGAGCACGTTTGGACCTTGGCCAAAGTCGACCTCGATCGCGACGTTGCCGATCAGACGGGGCCCCGGGTCGCGGACGGTCACGGCATCGAGCAGGCCAAGCCCTGAGATCTGCTGCGAGGGACCCAGCTCGTAAGAGTGCCCGAGCAGCTGGTAGCCGCCGCAGACCCCGAGGATCAGCACGCCTGCGGCAGCCGCGGCGGCTAGCGCCTCGCCCTTGACCTGCACAAGGTCCTCGGCGCACAGCAGCTGGTCGCGATCCTGGCCGCCTCCGAGGTAGATCAGATCGTGCGCATCGGGCTGAAGCCGATCTCCGATGCCCGACTCGCTCAGCTCGAAGTCGATGCCGCGCCACTCGCAGCGCCTGCGCAGCATCAGCAGGTTGCCGCGGTCGGCGTAGATGTTCATCAGGTCGGGGTATAGGGCACAGACCCGCAGCGTGCTCATTCCCAGTGCCCGTCCGCCTCGCCCCGACGCACCAGCAGCGCGCGCAGCTCCAGCATCGCCGTGTAGGTGGGCAGCGCGTAGAGCGTCTGCGTCTGGCCGTCGACCGGCCGGCTCGCGGCGGCATGCATGAGCGCCGCCTCGATCGAGGGCGTGATCGTGATCCGCTCGCCATCTACGCCGGCGTACTTCAGACGCAGCGCCAGCTCCGGCGCCCTCGTGCCGGCACAGGTCACGCTCCGCACGTGGCCGCTCAGCGCCTCGAAGTCGGCATCCCAGATCCATGAGACGTCGCGCCCGTCGGCGATCTTGTCGTTGAGGATGCCGAGCAGGTCGTGCTCGCCCGGCTCCAAGGCGAGCGTTCTAAGCACCTCATTGGCGCCGGCGGGGTTCTTGACGAGCAGTATGCGCACCTCTCGGCCGGCGACCCGCACCGTCTCGGCGCGTCCGAAGGCCGCCTTGCTGGCGCCGAGCGCCTGCGCGATCTGTTGCGGCTGCGCGCCGAGCGTGCTCGCCAGCGCGGCGGCGGCGAGCGCGTTGTAAACGTTGTAGAGGCCGGGCAGTGGCAGCTCCACGCGTGCCGCGCCCTGCGGAGTGGTGAGTGTGAAGCTCGCGCTGCTGACCCCGTGCAGCGCGATCTCGCTGGCGAGCACCGTAGGCTGCGGTCGGCGCCGACCGCAGGAGGGGCAGTGGTAGCGACCGAGGTGGCCGAGATAGATCGCGTCGAAGACGTAGGCGGCGCCGCAGTGACGGCAGCGCTTGGCGTCCGCCGCATGCGCCATACCGGGCAGCGCGACGCCGTCATCCTCCACGCCGAAGTAGAGCACCGCCTCGCGCTCGCGGCCGAGGTCTGCCACCAGCGGGTCATCGGCGTTCAGCACCAGCTGCGCGCTCGCGCCCGGACCGCCGTGCACCGTCTGCTCCCAGCGCTCAGCGATCGTCTCCAACTCGCCGTAGCGGTCGAGCTGGTCGCGAAAGAGGTTGCAAAGCACAATCGCCTTGGGGCGCAGCTGCTCGCACACCGGGGCAAGCCACGCCTCGTCCACCTCGAAGAGGCCGAGCTCGCCGTCGATGCCGCCGCCATAGCGTGATGCGGCCAATAGGCTCGATGTGACGCCGCCCGCCATGTTCGCTCCCGCGCTGTTGTGCACCAGCCGCGCGCCGCCCAGCTCCAGGATCGAGGCCGCCATCGCCGCTGTGGTCGTCTTGCCGTTGGTCGCGGAGATGACTGCGCTGCCGGCGCTCAGGCGCGAGGAGAGCAGCGAGATCGCATCCGGGCGCAGCTTGCCGAGCACGATGCCGGGCACGCTGGTGGCGCCTCCGCCACGAAGCCGCGAAAGCGCTCCCGCCGCGCGTGCCGCGGCCATCGCAGGGGGGAGGGGCAGGCCGCTCAACCCGCGCTCGCTGCCGGGACCAGCACCTGCAGCGCAGCCGGCAGCGCCCTGATGTGAGCAGGCAGTTGCCCGATCGGGTCGCCGTCTGCATAGACGACGAAGGGACGATCGGCGTCGATCTGCACCTCACGACCACGCAGCACGTGCACCGATGGCTCGTGCACGTGGGTGCCCTTGAAGACCTTCGGCAGCAGGCGCGTCAGGAAGCGCAGCTTGGGGACGTCTTCCAGGTAGAGGACGTCGAGCAGTCCGTCATCCAGCCTGGCCTGCGGGGCGACATACATGCCACCACCGTAGGCGCTCGCGTTCGCCGCGCACACGCTGTAACCGGTAAAGCGGCGCTCCTGCCCGTCGACGGTGATCTGAAAGCGGGCCGGTCGCCAGGCCAGCAGCGCCCGCAGTGCGCCGTAGGCGTAGACGAGCGACCCGAGGCGCGCGGGTGCTTCGTTGGCGATCCGGTTGGCGTCTGAGTCGAAGCCGAGCGAAGCGATGCCCACGAAGGCGCTGCCGTCGACCTCGCCGAGGTCGAGCGGAGCGCTGTGGCCATCGAGCAGCACCGCGCAGGCCTTCAACGGGTCGGCGGGTATGCCGAGCACTCGCGCGAGGTCGTTGCCGCGCCCGCCTGGCAGGATCGCGATCACCGCATCGTCGATCCCGCGCATCGCGTCCGCGGCCGCGCCGATCAGGCCGTCGCCTCCGAGCACCGCGACGATCTCACCGGCGCGGGCAGCCTCAGCGGCGATCTCCCGCGCGTGTTGAAGGTCGCGTGTCATCTCGCGATGTACGGTCAGGCCGCGGCGCTCGCGCAGCTCGTGCAGCACCTCATCGGCGGCACGCCCGGCGCGACCGCCGCCCGCTTCGGGGTTGACGAGCAGGCATACAGGTCGACTCACGACTGGGAAGGGTATTGGCCCATCGCGCTCGACTTCATGCAAAGACGTCATTTTCCTTCGCTTAAGAATCGACGAAGAGGCGACATGCGGGTAGCTCCCGGGCACTATTCTGCGCGCGATGTCCCTGCCTGTGAAAAGCATGTCGCGCCGTTCGATCGTGCTTGGCATGGGACTCGCGGGCGCCGCCGGCACCGCGCTTGCGCTATCAGGGTGCGGCAACAGCCATGCAGCGCAGGCAAGCCGCCGACCAAGCAGCAGCACGGCACTCGCAGCGGCAGCCGGCAGCGTCTGCAAGGCAGTCAAGCAGCCACAGCCAAGGGGCGCCGAACACCTCTCCAAGCCCGATCTGCACCTCGACCTCTCCAAGACCTATGAGGTGCAGATGGTCACCAACTGCGGTGACATCGAGATCCAGCTCGATGCCGCTGAAGCGCCGACGGTCGTCGCGTCCTTTGTCCACCTCGTGCAAATCGGTTTCTATAACGATCTCACCTTCCATCGTGTGGTGGCCGGCTACCTGATCCAGGGCGGCGATCCGATGGGAGATGGCTCTGGCGGGCCCGGCTACACCGTGACCGAACGGCCGCCCAGCAATGTCCAGTACACCAAGGGCACGGTCGCGATGGCCAAGGACCCGGCCGATCCTCCGGGCACCGCGGGCAGCCAGTTCTTCATCGTCACCGGCAACGACGTCGACCTGCCGCCGCAGTACGCGGTGCTCGGCAAGGTGGTCGCCGGCGCTCAGACGGTGAGCGCAATCGCCCACGTGCCCACCACAGAGAGCCCGGACGGAGAAGACAGTGAGCCGACCAAACCGATCGTGATCAGCAAGGCGACGGTTCAAGTCAACTAGTCGAGGACCAGCAGGGGAGGGCCCCCGACGTCTCGGGCCGGTCAGCCGGGCGGGCCGGCGCCGGCTGCCGCACGAGCCTTATCGCGCCGGCGGCGCCCGATCATCACCAGCACCGTGATCACGATCGCCACCAGGATTAGTCCGAGCAGCACGCCCGGTGCGACGCCGATGCCGCCGAACGGCAGCGAGATCAGCTCAACGACTCCGAGCCCGAACGCCAACAGCGCGATGATCAGGACGATGATCAGCAGGATGCCCCGGATTCGGGCCAGAATGCCGGCGTTGCCGGGCGGCAGCAGCAGGCCCATCGCGCGCAGCGCAAACATCTGACGTCCGCTCGGCGGCGTCTGTCCGAGCCGCTCGACAGCCTGCTTGAGATCGCCCGCGCGCCGTTCCGCCAGCGCCAGCGACGCGTCGGCCATTCGCCTGATCTGCATCCGCTCCTGTGGCCGAGCCGCCGCGATAGCGCGCTGGAAATACCCGCGCGCCTCCTCGGCGTCGAAACGCTCGGAGGCGCGGGCGCCAAGGATGGCCAGCGCCGCAGCCTTGTACTTGGTCTCGGCCTGGAGCTCCTCGTCGGAGCGCTGCTGCATGGCCTGGATCGCGGCAAGGGCGCCGCGCTGCTCGATCTTCACCTGACGCTGCTTGGGAGGCATGGCCGGGCCATTCTAGGGTGCCAAGCCGAGGATCGCGAGCCCAGTTGTGGGTTGCGCGGCTGGCGAGCCTCGCTTATGCTCGAAACCGTGCCATCAAGGGTCCATCGCATGCGTCGGCCGCTCTGCGCGTTGGCGATCGCTGCGCTGATTGCCGTGTGGGTGATTCCGGCGAGCGCGATCGCTGCCACCACTGCGACGCCAGGCGGCGGCAGCAGTCTGCTGGAAGGCCTCGGCGGCGGATCGGGATCATCTGCCGGCGGCGGCGCTACTGAAGAAGGGGAAGGCGAAGAAGGCACAGAAGCCTCCAAACGCACTGGCACGAGCTCCAGCGAAGAATCGAACGGGTTCAGCTCGTTGCCGATCATCTTCGGCATGGGCGGCGCCGCGGTCCTGATCGCCGCCATCGCGTTCTTCGTCCTGCGCGACGCGCATAAGAACGCACCTGTGCCCGAGGGCGCGCTCGAAGGATCGGCGACCCGTATGAGCCCAGCTCACGTGCGCAAGCGACGCTCGAAGGCCAAGGCCGTCAAGCAGCAGCGCAAGCGAAACCGCCCGCGCTAACGCAATACGCGCGGACGCAGATGCCGCAGCGGACCACGAGCCCGTCTCGGGGAAGACGGAGAGCCATGCGGCCCACGCCGTCTGGGACGACCGAGCGGGCCTCGCGGATGAGGCTCATACGGCCGCGTCGGTGGAGCCTTGGTGCCGCCATCGCCACCGCTGTCCTCAGATGGGCTGTCAGCTTCGTCGTCGTCGGCCAGCATCGCGTGATCTGACCTGAACGGCCACCACAGCATCAGCGCCGCGATAGGGATCTTCGCGGCGGCCACAATGAACAGCAGCACCCAGGGCGACATCCCTTGTCGATGCTACTACGCCATGTTTGGATCACAACCCGGGTTGGCTCGTTGCTCAACGTGCCCCGGCAGCCCAAGGTCGCGTCGCTGCGACCCGTGCGCAGATCGGTTAGGACGCCCTAATTAGGATGCCCTAACTTATGCTAGGCTGCCCGCGGCTCAGAGCAGAGCGCGTGTCGTCCAGGGAGGTCATTTGATGTCGCAGGATCCAGTTCCCGTGCAGCATGCTCGGCGCGCCGGCGAGCGCGTCAGCTTCTACGTGTGGACCGCGCTTGTGCTTGCGCTGGCAGTCACTGTCGTGGTGGTCGGCTGGCATGCGAAGGGCGGCACGACTGACCCGACGGCTCTGCCGCCTGGGCACCGCTTGAGCCACACGACGGTTGTGATCGACTCGGCCATCCTTGTCCTGCGAGAGGGGTTGGAGACGATCCTGGTGCTGGCCGCGGTCATGGCAAGCTTCCTCGGCGGCAACCGCGTCTACCGCCGGCCGGTCGCCGCCGGGAGCACGCTGGCTATCGGTGCCGGGATCGCCACTTGGTTCTTCGTGGTGTGGCTGATCGGACGCTTCCACGGCGGCGAGTTCGACGTCCAGGCAGCCACCGGCCTGCCCTCGCTGATCGTGCTGTTGATCGTGATGAACTGGTTCTTTCACAAGGTCTACCGGACCGGCTGGATCTCCAGTCACCACAAGCGCCGCCGCAGCCTGCTTTCCTCCGATCCCGAGACAAACAAGCGCCGCATGCTGCTCGGGCTGGCGCTGCTCGGGTTCACCTCGGTCTACCGGGAGTGCTTCGAGGTCGTGATCTTCCTGCAGAACCTTCGTGAGCTCTACGGCTCGAGCGTAGTCCTCGAGGGCGTGGTGATCGGCTGCCTGTTCACGGCCGCCGCAGGGGTACTGACGTTCGCGCTTCACCAACGATTGCCCTACCGGCGACTGTTGATCATCACCGGAGTGATGCTGCTGTTCGTGCTGCTGGTGTCGGTCGGCGAGGAGGTCAACGAGATGCAACTCGCCGGCTGGATCGGGACGAGCACGATGCGCTGGCTTTACATCCCGGGCTGGATGGGCACTTGGTTCTCGCTGTTCAATAACTGGGAGACTTTTATCGGGCAGGGCATCGCGCTCGCGCTCGTCCTGGGCTCATATGTCGGTGCGCAGTACCTGCGGGTGTGGCGTCCGCGCCGCCGCGGCCAGCAGGCGGCGCGGCTGGCCGACCAGATTCCCGATCGGCCAGCCGACATCTCGGTCGGTCGGAGATCGACCGATGGGGTCCCGGCAACATGAGCCGCTGTGAGCAGAATACTGGGACCCGATGTGGCCCTGGCTGATTGGCAGCGAGCGTTTTCAAGTCGGTCAGCGCCGTTGCCGATTGACGGTTTGTGCCCACCCATAGAGAAGAGCCCTGGGAAGCCGACCGGCGGTCTGGTCAGCGACGTCGGTCGTCGTTAACTGGCGGAGCTCGACGGTCGGCTGTTCGTCGTGATCAAGCGGTTCGGGCTGCTCGTGCTCGAGCTGCGCAGCGTGGTCGGTCGGTTCCCGTCGTCGAGCGTCTGCTTGCGATCTTGAGTGTTGGCATTGCGTTGGTGGTGCTCGAGTGCATTGCGGTGCTCTGGCTGCGCTGATTCTGTCCGCTGTGTCTTGTACGCACTTTGACCTTCGTTAGTGAGCGTGGCGCTAGGGCGCCGAATTCGGTCCTCTGAAGCCAAATCTGTTGGTTTACATAACATAGATTATCGGGCGTAGCAAGGTAGTGTCTCAGTTTGAATCGGCTGCGTGCGGCGATCTCGCCGACTGGTTCGTATGGCTCGCGCGCGCAGGAGCCCATCCGCTCGAGGCGACGCTCGCGACGATCGAGAGCTACAAGCGCGAGCCACTGCTCGACGGCAAGGCACCAGCGCCGTCGACGATGGCACGACGCCTGGCGTGCCTCTCGCACTTCTACCGGCGGGCCTCCTATGACGGGCTGGTCGCGCGCAACCCGGTCGAGTTCGCCGATCGCCCGAAGGTTCCAGAGCAGGCTGCGACTGCGGGGATCTCAAAGCAGCGAGCCCGGCGGCTGATCGCCACCGCTCGCGCCGAGGGCCCGCGCGAACTGGCGCTCGTGCTGCTCTTGCTCGAGCTCGGCCTGCGGGTCTCTGAGGCTGTGGGCGCGGACATCGAGGATCTCGGCGAGCAGGGCCGCCACCGGGTTCTGAAACTGAAGGGCAAGGGCCAGTCACGAAGGCAGCCATCGCGCCGCTGAACGCAGCCGTCGCGCACGCCGTCGACCGTGCGAAGGGTGGGCGGACCAAAGGACCGCTGCTCGTCACCTCCACCGGGGAGCGCCTGAGGCGCCAGCACGCCGGCAAGCTGATCAAGCGCATGGGCGAGCAGATCGGCATCCCCGACCTTCACCCCCACGCCCTGCGCCACGGCTTCGTAACGCTCTCTCTCGACGAAGGAGCCTCACTGCGGGATGTGCAGGACGCCGCGCGGCACGCCGACCCCCGGACGACGCGGCGTTATGACAAGAACCGAAACAGCCTCAACCGCCACCCCACCCACCGGCTACTCGGCGCGCTCGAGCCGTAGTCGACATTCTCGGACGTCGTGCACTCGGAACGCGACCAGCGTCCGTATCCTCAAAGACGGTGACGACACCAAAACGGACCCCACGCACGCTCGGCGTCGATGCGCAGACCATGAGCCGATGGAGCGCCCGGGGGCTCTTGCGGGCACACGACCTGCACGGCCAACATCTGCGACCTGACCGTGAGAATGCTGCTCCCGCGGTGCGGATTGACACCCTGCCGAGCTTGGTGTGCGACGGCGAGGACGTCGTACCTGTCAGCGCGCGCTCTGTCGAACAATGAGCGCCACACTGCAATTCGACGAGGACGCCTCCCGACGCGTTGAAGCGATCTACACCACGCCTGATGTCATCCAGCAGCGCCAAGCGATCCTGCGGGCACTCGCGCTCCAGCCTGGCGAGCGCGTAATCGACATCGGCTCGGGTCCCGGTCTGCTCGCGTGCGAAATGGCCGCAGCGGTAGGGACCGGCGGGCGGATCTGCGGGGTGGACGTCAGCGAGAACATGCTTGCCCTCGCCAGGGCGCGCAGACCACCAGCTGGCAGCGGCCCGGTCGAGTACCAAGAAGCTGGCGCGCACACGCTCCCCTATGCGGACGCCAGCTTCGACGTCGCAGTCTGCACACAGGTCTACGAGTACGTCGATGATGTTCCCGCCGCGCTGCTGGAGCTAGGGCGGGTGCTGCGCGCGGGAGGCCGGGCGCTCGTGCTCGACACCGACTGGGGTTCGATCGTATGGGCTTCGAGCGACAGGGAGCGCATGGACCGGGTGCTCGCCGCGTGGGAGGAGCACCTCGTTCACCCTCACCTGCCGCGTACGCTCACACGACTGCTACGCGATGCTGGACTGGAAGTCACCGACCGGCAAATCGTGCCGCTGTTCAACGCCGGCTATGACCGCAACACCTACAGCGCAGGAATGCTTGAGCTGATCGCCGCATTCGTAGCCGGCCGTAATGGCGTGAGTGAGGCTGAAGCCTCGGCATGGACCCAAGATCTAACCGAGCTTGGGCCCGACTATCTTCTCAGTCTGAACCGCTACCTGTTCCTGGCGCACAAGCCCACCTGACGACGGGGCAGGTAGCCGTCACCCGGGGCAAGGGGAAATCAGGCGGGGCCCCCACCGGGCAAGCCCGTCTACTTGCGGCCGACGCGGTCTCCCGATCTACAGGAGTTCAGCATATTGTGGCGGGAGCGTGCCCAGACCGATCGCAGCCGCTGACTTGAAGGCTGCCCACGAGCATCTTGCGTCGATGGGCGATGAGGTGTTGTGCATCGGTCTCCTCGGGGCGTTCTCGATCAGCGCCGGCGACAGAGTCGTCGCCGAGGACGCCTGGCGGCTGCGCAAGGCGAAGACGCTGATCAAGCTGCTCGCCCTCGCCTCCGAGCACCGCCTCCATGTCGAGGAGGCCGCCGAGCTGCTGTGGGCGGGGCGGGACCCGGACTCCGCTCGCAACAACCTCCATCAGGCGATATTCGCGGCCCGGCGCGCGCTCGACTCGATCGGGCTGGACGGCGCTCGCTATCTGGAGCTGCGCGAAGAACTGATCCTGCTCAGCCCCAAGGACCCGATTCGGATCGACGCGGTCGCCTTCGAGGAGCTCGCCGCCGCGGCGCGCGAGCAGGGCGAGCCCGGCGCTTACCGCGCGGCGCTCGAGGGCTTCGACGCCGAGCTGCTGCCGGCAGACCGCTATGAGGACTGGAGCAGTGAGCGGCGCGATTCCCACGATGAGCTCCGTCTCGCCCTGGAGGCGGAACTGGCCGAGCTGGAGGAGCGCTCCGAGACCCACCTAGCGGGTACCAGCGGGCCAGGGCTGCCTTCACAGCTGACCAGCTTCGTCGGCCGCGAGCGCGAGCTGGCCGAGGCCGCGGTGCTGCTTCGCGACGCGAGGCTACTCACCCTGACAGGAGCCGGTGGCTGCGGCAAGACCAGGCTGGCGCTGGCGCTGGCGGAGCAGCAGGGGGAGGATTTCGCTGACGGGATCTGGCCGGTTGAGCTGGCGGCGCTCGGCGAGCCCGAGCTGGTCGGGCCGGCGATCGCTCAGGCTCTGGACACGCGGCTGGCGTCCGACCGGGCACCGGAGATCGCCCTCGCCGGGCATATTGGTGATCGCCGGCTGCTGCTCCTGCTCGACAACTGCGAGCACCTGGTCGAGCCGGTTGCGCACCTCGCTGAGGCCCTGCTCAGCCGCTGCCCGAACCTGACCGTGCTGGCAACCAGCCGCGAGCCGCTTCGCATTCCCGGCGAGGTGACCTGGCGCGTGCCCTCACTCTCCCTCCCCAGACTGGTCCCGGGGGCGCCCGCAGCGGAGTCGCAGGCGGCGGAGTCGGTGCGGCTGTTCGCCACCCGGGCCGCTCGAGCCGCGCCGGGATTCGAGCTCGACAGAGATAACGTGGACGCCGTCGCCAGCCTCTGTCACCGCCTTGACGGGATGCCGCTGGCGATCGAGCTGGCGGCGGCACGGGTAAGCATCCTCACCCCGGCTCAGATCGTCGAGCGCCTCGACGACTCGCTCGACCTGCTGTCGGCCGGAACCCGCACGGCGATGACCCGTCAGCAGACCCTGCGGGCTACGCTCGACTGGAGCTTCGAGCTGCTTGAGCACAGCGAGCAGGTGCTGCTGCGCCGGCTCGCCGTATTCGCTGGCGGCTTCGGGCTGGAGCCAGCCGAGGACGTCGGCGCCGAGGATCCTCTGCGGCGCAAGGAGGCCGTCGCCGTGCTCGGCCGGCTGATCGACAAGTCGCTGGTTCACGTCGAGGAGGGAACCGAGGACTGCCGATACCGGTTGCTGGACACCGTGCGCCAGTACGCTTTCGAGCGTCTTGAGGAGGCAGGGGAGCGCTTCACTTTCGAGCGGCGTCACCGCGACTGGTACCTCGCGCTAGCCGAGAGCGACCCGACGCCGGCCGGCGAACTTCCGGCCCGGACCACATTGCGGGACCTCGATCGAGAACGCGACAATCTGCGTGCCGCCCTGGCCTCGGCGCTCCTCGCCGATCCCCAATCGGCGCTGCGCCTTGCGCTCGCCCTGTGGCGTTTTTGGTTGATGCGCGGCTACCTCGCCGAGGGGTACCGCTGGCTCACCGCCGCCCTGGCCGCGGCGCCCGAGTCGACGGCAGTACGCGCCTGCGCTCTGCTCGCCACGTGCGTGATCGGGCTGCGTCGCGGCGTCCGTGGGCGGGTCCACGAGTTCGCAGCCGAGAGCGTCGCGATCTTCCGCGAGCTCGAGGACCGGGCCGGGATGTTCGACGCGGTCGAGGTCTCGGCCGCCTACCGGGCGATCTTCAGTCCCGCGCAGGACGTCGAGCTGCTCGTGCGCGAACACGAGGCCCTCCGCGCCGAGGACGTGCCAGCCGAGCGGCCGCCGATGTGGGCGGCGCACACGCGCGGCATCGCCGCCTGGCTTCGACGCGAACACGTCCCCGCACGGGAGCAGCTGCAAACCGCGCTGGAGCACGCCCGCGCTCTCAGCGCCGAGCCACGCCCGGCGCTCTGGCCGCTCAGCTACGCGATGATCTCGATCGAGCCAGAGGTCGGCTATCCGCTCCTGCTGCATGAGGACACAGCGATCGTCGCTCGCCGCGTGGGTGGCCCCGCGGCCGTCGCCCACATCCTCGTCAACCTCGCCGCGGTGGATCGCGCCGAGGCCGATTTCGCCCATGCGGAAGAGCTGATCGAAGAGAGCCTCGCCCGCTTCGATCAGCTCGACGACCGGCAGGGCGAAGCGTTCGCGCTCAACGCCTTCGGCAACCTGGCCCGCTGCGGCGGCGACTTCGAACGAGGCCGATCGCTGCTCGAGCGTAGCCTCACGCTGCGGCAAACGATCGGCGACCGCCGCGGCGCCGGGATCACCCTTAGCTGCCTGGCGATGCTCCTGGCCCGCTCCGGCGACACGGACGGCGCGCGCAGCTCGGCCGGGCAGAGCCGGACCTGGTTCGCCGAAAATGACGACCTGGTCGGCCTCGGCGCCGCCGAGCTGAGCCTGGCGGGCGTGGCGCTCTGTGCCGGCGATCGCACCGATGCCCGCGCTCATCTCGAAGCCGCCGTCTCGGTCTATGGAGGGATGGAGACGACCCACCAGGAGGGGTGGGCACAGGCCGTGCTGGCGGCGATCTGCGCGGAGGACGGCGAAGCGGCGATAGCGCGCCCCTGGCTGGAGCGGGCGAGCCGACGCTTCGAGCTGCTCGGCATCGGAGCGGGCATCGCCTATTGCAGAGAACTGGAGGGCAAAGACGCTGCAAAGTGAGCGCTAAGAGGCGTTCCCTAGCCTCGGTACGCGTCGTCAGGACAGACGCGGAAATCCCAACCGAGGAGGAGCGGTAAATGGCAACGCGAGGAGTGCTTGGACAGGCAACGCTGACGGAGTTCGAGGACGGTCTGACGGGCTCTGTCGTGCGGCCCGGCGACGAGGTCTATGACGAGGCACGGGCGATCTGGAACGGTGCGCACGACGCCCGTCCGGCAGTGATCGCCCGCTGCGCCGACGCCGCTGACGTGCGCCACGCGATCGGCTTCGCGCGCAGCGAGGGACTGGACGTCGCTGTGCGCGGTGGCGGCCACAGCATCCCCGGCTTCTCTAGCTGCGACGACGGCATCGTCATCGACCTCTCGCCGATGAAGGGCATCACCGTGGACGCGAGCGGCCGCACCGCCGCCGCCGCGGGCGGCGTCACCTGGGGCGAGTTCGACGCCGCCACCCAAGAGCATGGCCTCGCTACCACCGGAGGTCTTATCTCGACCACCGGCATCGGTGGCTTCACCCTTGGCGGCGGGATCGGCTGGCTGATGCGCAAGCACGGCCTTGCCTGCGACAACCTGCGCTCGGCCGAGGTAGTCACCGCCGACGGCCAGATCCTCACCGCGAACGCGACAGAGAACCCCGACCTCTTCTGGGGCCTCCGCGGCGGCGGCGGCAACCTCGGCGTCGTCACCTCCTTCGAGTTCGACCTGCACCCGGTCGGCCCGACCGTGGCGGCCGGCCCGGTCTTCTATCCGGGAGAGCGTGCCGCGGAGATCATGCGCTTCTACCGCGACTTCGCACGCGACCTGCCCGACGAGCTGTCGACCTTGCTCAATCTGATCACCGCGCCGCCCGCCCCCTTCCTCCCCGAGGATTGGCACGGCAAGAAGCTCATTGCCCTGGTCGGCTGCTACTCCGGCGACCCCGCGGAGGGGATGAAGGTGATTCAGCCGATCCGCGACCTGGGCGACCCCGTCGCCGACCTGGTCGGCCCGATGCCCTACGTGCAGATGCAGAGCCTGCTCGATGCGCTTTGGCCGAAGGGCACCCAGGCCTACATGAAGGCCGGCTACTTCCGTGAGCTCGACGACCACGCGATCGAGACCATGGCCACCTACCACCAGAACGCGACCTCACCGTCCTCGGAGATCCACATCCAGCATTTCGGCGGCGCCATCGCCAGGGTCGGCGAGGACGAGACCGCCCACCGCGAGCGCCAGGCGCCGTTCGTGCTCAACGCGATTGCCACCACCCACGAGCCGACCGGCCTCGATACGCACATGGACTGGGCGCAGCGCTTCTACGCCGCGATCGAACCCTCGCTGACCGGCGCTGCCTACATCAACTTCCTTTCCGCCGAGGGGGAGGAGCGGGTGCGGGCCGCCTACGGAGCGGAGAAGTTCGATCGGCTACGAGCGCTGAAGGATCGCTACGACCCGACCAATCTGTTCCACCTGAACCAGAACATCCCGCCCCGGCGCAACGGTTAGGCGGCGGCCAATGGAGCAATTTGACGTGATCGTCGTCGGCGCCCGCTGTGCGGGGTCGCCGCTGGGCGCGCTCCTTGCCCGCTGCGGGCTGCGTGTCGCAGTCGTGGAGCAGACCACCTTCCCGCGCGACACACTCTCGACGCACCTCATCCACGCCCAGGCGCTGGCGTTCCTCGAGCGCCTGGGAGTAATGGCCAAGATCCACGCGACCGGTGCGCCAATCGTCGGGCGCTTTGACGCGCGCCAGGAGGACCTGGAATACGTCCCCACGGTCCCCCAGCAGCCGGGTGACGCCGGCGGTCTGGTGTCGGTGCGCCGCACTTTGCTCGATCCGATCTTGGCGGATGCCGCCGCCGAGGCGGGCGCCGATCTGCGGATGGCGAGCAAGGTGACAGGCCTGGTCGAGGATCAGGGCCGGGTGACAGGTGTGCGAGTGACACAGAACGGCTCAGAAACCACGCTAAAGGCGCGAGTGGTGGTCGGTGCCGACGGCCGCAACTCGACGATCGCAGACCTCGTCGGCGCTCGCAAGTACAACCTCACACCGAACGAGCGCTTCGCATACTGGTCGTTCTTCGAGGGAGCCGAGCCGGGAACCGATCCGGCATTCGTCTTTCATCGCTGGGGCGATCGACTCGTGTTCGCGACGCCCAGCGACAGCGGGCTGTATCAGGCCGGTGTCATCGCGGATCTGCGCGAGCTCCCGCGTTTCCGGGGAGACCTGGAGGGCAGCTTCATGGAGTATGTACGCAGCTGTGAGCCGGTAGCGCAGGCGCTCAAGGGGGCGCGGCGGGTGGGCAAGATCTTCGGGATGCTGCGCTGGGAGGGGTTCTTCCGGGAGGCCTGTGGCCCCGGCTGGGTGCTCGTCGGTGACGCCGGCCACTTCAAGGACCCCACGCCCGGCCAGGGGATCCAGGACGCGTTCCGACAGGTCGACGCGCTCGCGCCGGCGATCGCCAGCGCTCTGAATGGCTCTGCAGAGGACGTTGACCGGGCGCTCGGGGCCTGGGGCCGCTGGCGGGACAAGGATGCCGCCGAGCACTACTGGTTTGCGACCGATATGGGCAAAGCGGGTCCGATGCCCACAGTGCTGCCCGAGATGCAGAGGCGGCTACTCGGCCAGAACAAGATCGACATCGTCACTGATCTGTTCACCCACCGCTCGCGACCCTCAACGGTCATCACGCCACTGCGCCTGCTGGGCGCCACCGGCCGGCTGCTCCTACGGCCGGGATGTCAACGACGGAAACTGCTACGCGAGGTCGGCGCGCTCGTGGCCGAGGATGTCCGCCGCAAGCGTCTGAACCGCCAGCCCGTGTACGCCACCGCAGGCACAGCGCTCGACGCCGGACCAACCGAGGTCAACTCCGACAGTGAGTGACGCTCATGACGCCCCACGCCGCATCGCCGGTTCTGATTTCGACCAACGACTCTTCCAGGAGGAATCACCATGAAGGCCATCACACTCGCGGACCTTCCGATCGTCATCGACGACGGCGTACAGCTCCGTCTCCGTGACGAGGACGGCATGTCCGTCGGCTTCGTCCGCCTGCCCGCCGGCGCAGACCTGCGTCCGGCCACCGAGGGCCTTCCCGGCGACCTCTGCCCCTGTCCGCACTGGGGCTACATGATCAAGGGCCTCGTGCGCATGCACACGGCCAACGGCCATCAGGATTTCGCGGCCGGTGACGCGTTCTACTGGGCGCCCGGCCACGCACCGGAGGCGCTCGAGGACTCCGAGTACGTCGACTTCTCCCCCACCGAGGAGTTCCGCCGAGTCATCGACCACATCACGGGGCGCCCAGCCGCTTGACGCTCATTTGCAGCGCCCGGAATATCACGCCGAAGCATCACGAACCGGCCAACCAACCCCTCAATCCCAAGCCGGTCGGCCAACGTCGCGACCAGCGCGATACCCGCGTCAGAGACCACACGATCATCGTCAAAGACGACACGCACCCCGTCCAGTCCGACCCGCTCGTCATCCTGCACCATACGAGTGACCTCCTGATCCCGGGCCGCGACAGCCGCAATCTGTCGCTACCAAGCCCGATTCAGGAGGTCATTCAACCCTCACCACCGGACAACACCGGTGGATCCGGGAGTGTCGGGGAGTGTCGTAGGAACTGTGTAGGCATGAGCGAGAGAGGTCGTTATGCCTACTATTACGCAGGGTCAGATGGAGTCGCAGGAGCTGGTGTTCGGCGCCGGCGGGGAGCGCAGGGAGCCCGAAGGGCGACCGGAGTGGACCGGCGGCGGCGCGCTTGCGGCGGGGGACTCGACGGCGGGCCGGCCGGGGCGTGCGCTCTCTCCGGAGCTGGTCGACGGGACCGTCGATCGTGGGGCTGGCCGCCGTCGTGTGCGGCAAGCTCTCGGGGTGGGCTCTGATCGGCGGATCAGTGATGAGGTGATCGACGAGTTGCTTGCCGGGGCGAGCAGTGAGGAGGAGATCGCTGGGCCCGGCGGCTTGTTGGCGCAGTTGACCAAGCGGCTGGTGGAGCGCGCGATGGAGGTCGAGCTGACCGACCATGTCGGCTATGAGGCGCACTGCGAGCCGCCTGGTGGCGCGGAGAACCAGCGCAACGGCAGCTCGCCGAAGACGCTTCTCACCGAGCACGGGCCGGTGGAGATCGATGCTCCCCGGGACCGGGACGGCAGCTTTGAGCCGCAGATCGTTCGCAAGCGTCAGCGGCGGTTCGTGGGGTTCGACGAGAAGATCCTCGCGCTCTACAGCCGTGGAATGTCGACGCGGGATATCGAAGCTCACTTTCGGGAGATCTACGGGGTGCAGGTCAGCCGCGACCTGGTCAGCAGGGTCACGGATGCGGTGATGGATGATGTGCGGGAGTGGGCCAAGCGGCCGCTGGAGGACATCTACCCGATCGTGTTCTTGGACTGCATGGTGTTGAAGATCCGCGAGGCAGGGACGGTGCAGCGTCGCGCGCTCTACCTCGCCCTCGGCGTCACGCTGGAGGGTGAGCGGGACGTGTTGGGCATGTGGTTCCAGGAGACCGAGGGCGCGAAGTTCTGGATGCAGGTCCTGACCGACCTGAAGACCCGCGGCGTGCAGGACATCCTGATCTGCTGCGTTGACGGCTTGAAGGGCTTCCCAGAGGCGATCGAGGCGATCTTCCCGAAGACGACCGTCCAAACATGCATAGTTCACCTCATTAGAGCAAGCTTGCGTTATGTGCCGCGCCGCGAGCGCGAGCAAGTCGCCCGCGACCTCAAGCCGATCTACACAGCCAAGGACGCCGACCAGGCGCAGGCCGAGCTTGAGGCCTTCGATGAGAAGTGGGGCAAGCGGTTCCCCGTGATCACCCAGGCGTGGCTGAACGCCTGGGAGCATGTGACCCCGTTCCTCGCGTTCCCGCCGCAGGTCAGGCGCGTGATCTACACGACAAACGCGATAGAGGCCCTCAACAGGCAGCTGCGCAAGGCGATCAAGACGAAGGGCAGCTTCCCCAACGAGGACGCCGCCCGCAAGCTCGTCTACCTCGCCCTGCAGAACGCCGTCCCGCAATGGACCCGCACCCGGAACTGGACCACAGCGCTACTCGCGTTCAAGATCCACTTCGGCGACCGCGTCCCCGACACCACCAACTGAGTTACAATAATCCAAGAAACCGCCTACACAGTTAATGTGACGCCCTCGTGGATCCAGGCTAAGTTTGTCAGCCCGGCGATCTTCTCGGGCATCGATACGGCGCTGCCGATGAGTTCCCGTCCTCGCATGGGTCTACCCAGCAGGCACCAACAGTAAGGAGAATGCATGGCTCAGCGTGCTGATCACGGTTTCGCAGCAGTCAACGGCGCGGAGATCTACTGGGAGAGTTACGAGGGTGATGGAACGCCAGTAATCGTTCTCCACGGCGGGTTCGGCCTCATCGGACACGGCCGTGAGCCGCAGGTCGGCGGCATGTCTGGAGCCCTGATCGATCGTCTCGCCGCCCGCCGTCAGGTCATCGGCATCGAGCTCCAAGGCCACGGGCACACCGCGGACATCGATCGGCCGTTCAGCTATGAGGCGTTCGGAGACGACGTGGCCGGCGTCATCACCGAGCTGGGCATCGAGCGAGCCGACGTCGTGGGCTACTCGCTAGGCGCCGGTGCGGCGCTGCGAGCGGCGGTGCAGCATCCCGATCGGATCCGCAAGCTTGCGGCCGTGTCGATCCCGTATCGGCGCGATGGCTGGTTCCCGGAAGTGCTCGGAGCGATGGACCACATGAGCGGCGCCGGCTTTGCGCACATGAAGCAGACGCCCATCTACGCCGCCTACGCTGCAGTCGCTCCAGACCCGGACGCCTTCCCGACGCTTATGGACAAGACTGGCGAGCTGCAGCGCACCGCTTACGACTGGAGCGACGACGTTCGTGCGCTTACGACCCAGACACTGCTGGTGTTCGCCGATGCCGATAGCGTGCCGCTGACGCACATCGCCGAGTTCTACGCGTTGCTCGGCGGCGGGGTACGGGACGCCAGCTGGGACGCGTCTGCGCGCCCCCAGGCTCAGCTCGCCGTGCTCCCCGGCGTAACGCACTACGACATCTTTCAGTCAATGCGCGTGGCCACCGTGCTCGATGAATTCTTGGGATAAAGCCGGCCGAAGCGCTCGGGCTTCCGTCATTCTCGACCGACCCCGCCGTGATCTGAGCACGCGCCGGAGTTGCCGCCTGCGTGGCTGTAGCTTCCATCGACACATTCCACGACAGTACCTTCCTCTTCGGTGAAGTTGCCGATGCATTCTTGTTCTTCGCAGAACTGCTGATCGCCTGCGTGGCTCGGCGAGCCGACCGTGTCTTCGCCGCCACTTTCTTCTTTGGGCTGGTTGGTTTCTTGGGCGGGCGGGCTGGATTCTTCGGTCCGTTCATGCGATTCGGTGGCTGAGTGCCGACTCTGTTCCACCGCTGCCACCGGGAAGGTGACGTAGGCTGCCTGGCCGCCGGTGCAGACCATGACCGTCTCGGCGCTGATCGAGCGAGACGAGCAGGTCATCGTGTAGTGAGTGCGTGTGACGGGACTCCATGCAGTGACCGTCGCGCTAGGTGTCCCCGATTCGTTGGCGGTTTCTGTCGCGTATGCCTTTAGGACTTGGGCTGCGAACTGGCAGCTCGTGTGGCTCGCGACGCGGGTTTCAGCACCACACGGTGTGGTGCTGCGAAGCGGTGCGGCTTCGGCAGGCGCCTGCGCGGGTGCCACAGCACTCGTCGTGGCGGTGTCAGTGCTGCCTCCCGAGCCTTGTCCGCTGCCGCTGCCGGACCCTTTTCCAGACGCGCCCGCGACGATGGCTATCAGCACTATCAGCACAGCTGCACCGCCGAGGATCGGATGTTTGCGCACGGCCCCCCACCGTACTGGCGGTGATCAGGGTTGAGCTTCCAGCACCGTTCCCGGCTTTCAAACCAGTCGGGGGCCTACGGCGGCCACTCGCCCACAGGATGTCCAATCTCCCATTCGTGACCAAACGGGTCGGCTACTCGCCCGAGCAGCCACCCGTGTTCTTGTGCCACCGAGCTCACCAGGCGTGCACCGGCTTGCACGGCGGCGTCTACAACCGAGTGCGGGTCCTCGAGGACGAGCAGGAACCGAGCCGTCGCTCCACCCGCTGATCTGGCGTCCAGCCGACCGAGCTGCTCAGCGGCGGCTGAGAGCCAGAGCCGCGCCCCACCGACCGAAAGCTGAACAACTCCGTCCGGATCGTCGGGCCCGCCGACGCGATGCTCGACGATGGCACCGAAAGCGCGCGTGTAGTACTTGACGGCCGCAGCCGTATCCCCCACCCACAGCTCCGGCTGAAGATCCACGTCCATGGCTCACATCATCTCATCCTGTCTCCAGCGCCAAGCCGAGCGGTGCGCCAGAATTCATTGCGCCGGCTCTGCCGCTTTCGCCAAGATCGTGAAGTCGCCGACCGGCCCAAGGTGCCCCAGCTTGTCAGGGTTGACGACCGATCTGATGCCCTTGATCTGCCCGTCGGCGATCTCGAGCGCCATCACGCTGAGCAGTCGCTCCTGCGCGTCGAGAAAGAGAGCTCCCGGATCGCCGTTGACCTCGGTGAGGCGAAACGAGACGCCCGGTGCTCGCGCGACCAGCCGCAGCCAGGTGATCAGCATGCCGGCGACGCGGCTGCGGCCGTTCAGCGAGCGTGCGAGCGCCGGTACTTTGCCGCCGCCATCGCCGGTCAGCTGAACGTCTGCGGCGAGCAGTGCCTCCAGGCCTGCGAGATCGCCCTGCTCTGCGGCCGCGAAGAACCGCTGCGTCAGCTCGTCCCGCTGCTCGCGCGTGGTTTGAAAGCGCGGCCGGCGCTGCTGGACGTGGCCTCGCGCGCGGGTGGCCAGCTGGCGCACGTTGTCCTCGCTCTTGCCAACGATCCTCGCGATCTCCGAGTAGCGGTAGTCGAAGACGTCGTGCAGCAGCAGCACGGCTCGCTGCTCGGGCGTGAGGCTCTCCAGCAGCACCAGCATCGCCAGGGACAGCGAGTCGGCCGTCTCGGCGTGCTGGGCCGGGTCGTCGTGGCTGTCGGTGATGATCGGCTCCGGGAGCCACTCGCCGAAGTAGCGCTCGCGGCGGGCGCGCGCCGAGCGCAGCTCGTTGATCGCCAGCCGGGTGGTCACTGTCGCCACGAACGCGCGCGGCGAGGCGATCTGCTCGCCCGCATCGAGCGCGCGGTGGAGCCGCAGCAGCGCCTCTGGACGACGTCCTCCGCCTCGGAGACGCTGCCGAGCATCCTATAGGCGATCGCGAACGCGAACGGCTGCAGTTCATCAAGCAGTTGCTCGCGGTCGCTCATGCTCTTCCAATACCCGATCCTCAGGCTGCCTGCGCCGCACGGTCGACGATCTGGGCGACCCACTCACCCGTGGGCTGCCTCGTGGCGGCGTTGAGGCGGTTGAAGGCGTTGATCGTCGCGATCGCGACCACGAGCGCCGCAAGCTGCGGCTCGCTGTAGTGGCGCGCTGCTTCCTCCCAAACCTCGTCCGACACCGCGTCGGGGCTGTCGGCCAGGCGGGTTGTGGCCTCCGTGAGAGCCAGCGCCGCGCGCTCGCCGTCGGTGAAATAGGGCGCCTCGCGCCAAGCCGCGACCATGTGGATGCGCTCGCTGCTCTCCCCCGCGAGCTCGAGCTCGCGGCTGTGAATGTCGACGCACACGCTGCAGCCGTTGATCTGGCTTGCGCGCAGATGCATCAGGTAGAGCGTGGCCTCAGGGATCTCGGCGGTGGTAGCGCAAGCTCCCAGTTGCCGCAGCGCCTCCAGCGCGCCGGGCACGCTGAGCGCCGGGTTCTTGATTCTTGCCTGCATGGTTGCCGTCCTTCCGGGTTGTGATCTTGCCGTCCGGCTTCTAAGACAAGACAGGCGGCGAGAATGTGACACCGGGGCCGCGGGAATCTTCGATGCACCCAAGCGAAGGAGTGACCATGCACGATCAAGCGTCCGAGCACACCACCACGCATCCAGCGATCCCCGATGTGGTGGACCGAGCGACGTTTCAAGCGCAGCTCGACACCCTGCGCGTGCGAGAGAAGGCGCACACCCGGCAGGGTGATGCGATCGCCGCGGCGCGGCGCCGACTCCCGATGGTCGAGGTCGATGCCGGCACGAGACTGACTGGCCCGGATGGGCCGGTCAGTCTGCTGGACGTCTTCGAGGGCCGCCGGCTCCTGATCGCCTACTACTTCATGTGGTACCCGGGCCGGCCCGCTGCCGCGCAGTGCGAGGGCTGCACGCTCTACACCACGCAGGTCAGAGAGCTGTCCTATCTGCACTCCCGCGACGTCACCTACGCGACCCTTTGCCAGGGTCCCTATGAGGAGAGCGTGCGCTACCGCGACTTCATGGGCTGGGACATGCCGTGGTACTCGGCCCAGGAGTCTCTCCAGACCCTGCTGGTCGGGCGCAAGGTCGGCATGTTCCACCTGGTCTGCTACCTGCGGGAGGGTGACCGGGTGTTCGAGACCTACTGGACCAACGGCCGCGGCGCCGAGGCGATGGACAACACCTATGCCCTGCTCGACCTGACTGTCTACGGACGCCAGGAGAGCTGGGAGGACTCGCCCGCCGGCTGGCTGCAGCGGGATGGCTACATCTATCGCAGCGACGGACGCCCCACCGCTCAGTGGCCGCGACTGCAGGCCGGACGCTCAGATGACCTCGGCAACGCCACCTCATGAGAATGCCGATCTGTATTGACTTGCATTGTTTGCTGTGGCAGGCTTGCGGCCGTTCAACCGAGCCGGGGCGCTCTGAGGGGACTGCCGAGATCGTGCCATCGAGTTGGGAGGTCAGATGATCCGCTTGAGCATTCGCGTGCGCGCCGTTGGCGTTGCAGGCATCGTGATGTTGCTGGCAGCGACATGTGCTGCGACCGTCGAGGCCAGCGACGGCAAGATCAACGGCAGTCTTGGCTCCGTGCCGCAGGGTGCTCCGTTTCCCGCCGTGATCGCGGTGAGCCCGCAGGGCAAGATCGGCGCCGTCGCGCTGGCCAGCAGCTCGGGAGCCTTCAACCTTGCGGTGCCGTCGGGCACCTACGTGCTCGCTTCGAGCGCCAACGAGGGCGAAACGAGCTTCTCGGCGTTCAGCGCGCCGGAGCGCGTCAAGGCCGGGCACACCGTGAAGGTGAAATCCAAGATCAAACTCCGCGCCAAGGCGGCGGCCAGTCACGGCCTGCTGCCCAGCGGGGCGATCGTCACCGTCCCAAGCTTCGAGTTCACCAACAATCTCCTTTCTCCGCCCGAACTCTCGCAGCTGCGAAACCTTCTGATCAACGACTTGTTCGAGCCCTGCACGAAAGCCGGGATCGTGTTCGTAGATACCTCGCCTGAATTCGTGAAGTTCGCAAAGCAAGAGAAAGCGCTCTCGGTTGCGGGCATGCTGGCCGTGCCATACGAATACAAGCCGCTGAAGCCCCAGTATGAAATAACCGGCTCCGGAAGCGTGGAAAACAAAGGCACCGGCGATGAACTTGGTCTCGAGGTGATTCTGAGCACCGTGGCCCATCGCGCCGTGGCTAACGGTTTCGTCAACCAGGAAGCCACCAGCCCCGAATTTGGCTTCGGTGACGTGATCGAAATGCTCGCGAAAGCGAGCACCGAATTCGCCGCAAAGGTCTGCGGGGCGTAGGCGCCTACGGTAGGACGCTCAAGCGCCTCATCTCTCTGCGCTCGATGGCGGTGTGGCAACGGCGCATGCAGGCCGGGAGCCCTCCGATTCGCCGGCCTCAGACGCGCGAATTGGTGGCGATATCTTGCCGGAATATCGACGGAGAGCTATCATTGCTCTCATGTCATTGGCCTTCGCAGAAGAGGCGGTCCACGTTCGCCAGATCGGTCACCTCTCAGATCGGCAGATCGCCCAGGCGACGGGCGCCGCGCCCAGCACGGTGCGCGAATGGCTTGCGCACAGAAGCGCTCCCACCGGTGTGCGCGCCGAACGTCTCGCGGAGCTCTCTTCGATTGTCGAACGTCTCGCGCGTGTGGTTCGCAGCACCTATATACCCGTATGGCTGAGCAAGCCTGTGCCGAGCTTGGATGACGAGAAGCCGATCGAACGTCTTGCGAGAGGCGACTACCGGTCCGTCGCCAAGCTGATCTCAAGCCTCGAGGACCCGGGCGCAAGCTGAGAGTGGCAGGCTCGCCGGCAGGGGCCACGGTCCAGGGCCGCTGGTTCAAGCACACCTACCCAGGCTCGCCCGCGCTGCCCCAGCGAGAGCCTGCCCCCGACAACCGCTGGCAGCGCGGACGCGTCGTGGACGCGCTCTATCTGGCCGACAGCGAGCAGACCGCCTGGGCTGAGTGGTACCGGCATCTGGCGGAGGCGATGATCCCGCCGCTTGCGCAGATGCCGCGGGAGATGTGGACATGGCAAGTCGACATCGAAGTTGCCGACCTCTCCAGTGCGAGCAAGCTCGATGCCATGGGTCTCGAGTTGCCCGCGCCGGGCAAGCGTACGTGGCCACAGTGCCAGCAGGTCGGCGAGCGTCTGGCGGCGCAGGGGTGGGCAGGTCTACTCGCGCCCAGCGCAGCGCGCCCCGCGGGCAAGGTGCTCTGCCTCTTCCGCGGCACAGGCGGAGTGCGAGGCGCCGTCCCTCTTCTTCGACCCCGTCTCATTCAGGAGCCACCACCGCCCCCGACCGGTCTGCGGACCTGATCCACCTCACCATCTGGTCAGACCCGAGCCGGACCTTCGCCCGGTCGCTTTCAGTCAGAGCCCATGATCTGACGCTCCAGGATCTTCTCTGCGGAGCGCAGCATCCCGAGCGTGACCCAGGGAAGCTGGCCTGCGCGAACGCGCAGGTTGACGTCGCCGCCCGGCCGCAGGACCTCAACGACGGTGATCACGCGGCCGATCTGGTAGTCGTCGCCAAAGTCGGCTTCGATCTGGTCCATCTCCTCCGCCACTTCCTGCATCAGCCTGGTGCGCGGATCAGGCTCCTCGGCGTCCGGCTCTCTTGGATCTTCGCTTCCCATGTTTGCCAACTGTGGACTCCCGACTCGTGATGGCGGCTGGCTGCAGATATTACGTGCACCGCCGTGCAGGGCAACCGCGTGCGACGCCCCCTACCTGCCCATCAGGTCGCGCCGCCGGAACAGAGCGAATGCTGCCAAGGCGGCCAGCGCTCCGACCGCGAGCATGACGAGGGCCGCCTCCGTCCTGAAGGACTGCATCGGCACAAGCCCCACCTGCGAGAACGGCGTCAATTCCACCACCCACTTCGGCACGCTCAGCAGCGAGCCGATCAGCTCCCACAGGAACGCGACCGTAACCAGGCTATAGGCGATGCCCGCGCTTGCGCGCGGCAGCGCGGCATAGGCCAGGGCGGCAATGCCGAGAAACAGCAGTGCGACTGGCATGCAGTTGGCGCCGGCCTCCAACATCTGCGGCAGTGAGACGGCCACGCCCTGGGAGGCGGCCCCGGCCCACGTGAACAGCCCGGCAGCGAACGAGAGCACAGCTGCGGCGGCCGCCGCCAGGAGCAGGCGGCCGCCGAGCCAGCGGTGGCGGCCGATCGGCAGCGCCAGCATCGTCTCCAGCCGTTCCTCGGCCTCCTCCTGCCTGGCGGCGCCGACCTGCGCGCATGCGAACAGGCTGACGGCGAGCAGGAAGAAGATGAAGATGAAGGACAGGTACCCCTTCGGCGTGAGGATTGAGCCTGCGCCGAACTTGGCCACCTCTCGCTCGATGTTCTTCGATATGCCGGCGGTGGAGACGCTGCTGGAGACCTCGCCCAGGATCAGCGCGAAGGCGCAGATGCTGCCAAGCCAGACCGCGAGGCTTGAGCGCTCGCTGCGCAACGCGTGCGCGCTTGGCGATGTGAGCAGGCGCAGCCGCGGCTCGCTGCTGTCTCGCGTGGCAATGATGCCCGTGCCGAGATCCCGGACCGCGGCGATCCTGACGGCCACGGCGACCAGCAGCACGCTGACGAGCACGGGCACCAGCAGCACGCCGGGATCGACGCCGCTGAACGGCCGCAGCAGCTCCGCCCAGCCAAGGGGCGTCAGCCATCGCACCCAGCCCGCCCCGCTTGCGGTATCTGCGACCACGCGCAGCAGCCAGAAGAGCGCCACCGCCGCGCTGCCCAGCTCCAGCGCGGCGCGACGTGTCGGCGCGAGCTGGCTTGCGAGCGCCCCCAGGCCGGCGAAGACCGCGGCCACCGTGCAGGTCGCCATCGCCAGGTAGGCGGACCCGCCCACTGGCAGCCCGGCGACCACGAAGCCGACCGTCTCGGCCACAAAGAGGATCAGCACGCAGATCGCGACCGCGCTCAGAGCCGAGACGTACGCGCCCCGGCGCCCGAGGATCCCGGCCAGCACCAGCTCACTGCGGCCCGTGTCCTCCTCGGTTCGCAGCGCACGCACGCTGGCCAGCACTCCGAAGACCGCCGCCACGATCGCAAGGGTGCCGCCCACGCGCCATGCGCTGTAGCCGGCCACCGTGAGCGGATCGTAGGGGTAGCCGTAGAAGAGGCGGACGGCAGCGTTGCCCGCAAAGCTGTGCGCGAAGGCGATCCGGTCGGCGAGCGTGGGATAGGCGCTGCGATAGCCCGCTGCCTCGATGAAGGCGTAGAGCGCGAACAGGTAGGCGAACGCCAGCGTGCGTACGCGCGCGTCCCTGATGGCGCGGCGCAGCAGCGCGATGCCCGCCGCCCGGCCGCTGCCGGACCATGACCCGGAGCTCTGGCGCGCCGGCGCCGGCGCGCTAGTGGTCGCCATCACGCAGCGAGCCGTCGTAGTGGTGCAGGAAGATCTCCTCAAGCGACGGCTCGCGACTGGTGAGCGCGGCGACGGGATGCTCAGCCAGCGCCGCGATCAACGGCCCCACGCTGCCGGTCACCTCGAAGCGCAGCGCATTGTGTCCCGCGCTCTGGATCTGCACACCCGGCAGCGGCGGCAGCGAGGGCGCGGCGCCCTCGAATGTGACCTCCACCGTCTGCGCGGAGAGGTGGCGCAGCTGCGTAAGCGTGCCCTGGTCGACCAGCCTGCCGGCGCGCAGGATCCCGACCCGGTCGCAGAGCGCCTCCACCTCGCTGAGGATGTGGGAGGAGAGAAAGATCGTCTGGCCGCGCTGCTTGGCCTCCTCCACCGACTGCCTGAAGGCCGCCTCCATCAGCGGGTCGAGGCCGCTGGTGGGCTCATCCAGCAGCAGCAGGTCGGCGCGAGTGGCAAGCGCGGCGACCAGCTGCACCTTCTGGCGGTTGCCCTTGGAGAGCGCTCTGATCTTCTTGTCGATGTCGAGCATGAAGCGCTCCACCAGCACTGCGCGATAAGCCACGTCGGTGCCGCCGTGCAGGCGCGCGAGCAGCTCGAAGGTCTCGGCGCTGGTCAGCGAGGGCCACAGGAACGGCTCCCCCGCCACATAGGCGACCCGCCGGTGGGCACGCACGGGATCGCTCCAGGCATCCGCCCCGAAGAGCTTTGCCCACCCCGCCGTGGGCCGGTGCAGGCCCAGCAGCAGACGGATCGTGGTGGTCTTGCCGGCGCCGTTCGGGCCCAGATACCCGTACACCTCTCCCTCGGCCACCTCCAGGTGAAGATCGTCGAGCGCGAGCGTCTTGCCGTAGCGCTTGCACAGACCCGATGTGGTGATCGCGTTCATTGCGGGAAATCTCGCACAGGCAATCGAGGTGGGCATCCGTGGAGCACCCGCGGGAAGAGTACGTAGTCACGGCCCGACCCGATGCGGTGCACAGGCAGGTGCGGTGGCCGCTTGCTGCGGCGTTGCCGCGCACCCAACGGGAAATCGCACGGATGCCGCCACCGGCCGGGAGAGCGATCCTGGCAGAAGCGGAGATCGACCTCATGAAATCCCGCTCCCACCGCCACCCCCGGATCGAGACTAGGAGAAGCAGATGAAGGCTCTTGTCTACCACGGCCCCGGCCAGCGCGCCTGGGACAGCGTCGATGACCCGCAGATCGTCGACCCCACCGACATGGTCGTGCAGATCGACACGACCACCATCTGCGGCACCGACCTGCACATCCTCAAGGGCGACGTGCCCGAGACCACGCCGGGGACGATCCTCGGACATGAGGCCGTCGGCACGGTGCTTGAGATCGGATCCAGCGTCACCACGTTTGCGCCCGGCGACCGGGTGCTGCTCTCCTGCGTGAGCTCCTGCGGCCGCTGTCGCTACTGCAAGCAGGGCCGCTACGGGCAGTGCCTCGGCGGTGGCGGCTGGATCTTCGGCCATCTGATCAACGGCGTGCAGGCGCAGTATGCGCGCGTGCCTTTCGCGGACAATTCGGCCTACAAGATCCCCGACACGCTGAGCGACGAGCAGGTGCTCTTCCTGGCCGACATCCTCCCCACCTCATACGAGGTCGGGATCCTCAACGGCACGGTCTCACCCGGCGACGTGGTCGCGATCGTGGGCGCCGGCCCGATCGGGCTGGCGGCGATCCTGACCGCAAAGCTCTACACGCCCGGGCAGATCGTCGCGATCGATCTCGCCGACTCGCGCCTGCAGAGCGCGCTTCGGTTCGGCGCCGACCTGGCGATCAACAACTCCGAGCAGGACCCCAAGCAACTGATCCTGGAGATGACCGACGGGCTGGGCGCCGATGTGGCACTGGAGGCGGTCGGAGTGCCGGCGACCTTCGAGCTTGCCACCGAGCTGATCAGGCCCGGCGGGCACGTCGCAAACATCGGCGTGCATGGCAAGCCGGCCACCCTGCATTTGGAGTCACTGTGGATCAAGGACGTGACGGTCACGACGGGCCTCGTGGACACCTTCAGCATTCCGCAGCTGATGAAGCTGATTCAGAGCGGCCGGCTGGACCCGTCGCTGTTCGCGACGCATCGCTTTGGGTTGGATGATGCGATGGACGCCTATGACGTGTTCGCCGATGCGGCGAACACGAACGCGCTGAAGGTGGTCTTGGAGCGCGAGCCGAGCAAACAGCTGCGGGAGGCAGCCGCTGCAGCAGTGGGCGTCGCCGGCTGAGGCGCCGCGCCCAGGCACGACCCAGGCTTTTACAGCCCTCGCCGCCGGCAGCAAATAGGCTGCCGGCATGGCGAGTGCGTCCGCAGTGAAGGCTCCTGGATTGCGCGAGATCGTGCGCGAGTGGGGCCGCATCGGCTGCATTGGCTTCGGCGGCCCGCCCGCCCATATCGCGCTCTTTCGCGAGCTCTGCGTGCAGCGGCGCCAGTGGCTGACCGACACCCAGTTCGAGCGTGCGATCGCCGCGACCAACCTGCTGCCCGGGCCTGCGTCCACCCAGCTTGCGATCTACTGCGCCTGGCGCCTGCGCGGAGGAGTCGGTGCGCTGCTGGGCGGCTTCTGCTTCATCGTCCCCGGACTGGCGCTGATCCTCGCGCTATCGGTGCTGTTCCTCTCCGGTTCGCCGCCGACATGGGTGCTCGGAGCGGGGATGGGCGCCGGCTCCGCGGTCGCAGCCGTCGCGGTGAGCGCAGGTCTCGGTGTCGGCATGCCGATCTGGCGGCGAACCGACCGCAGCCGCCGTCCACGCGTGCTGCTCTACGCCATCGCCGGAGCGGCGGCTGCCGCGAGCGCGGGCCCCTGGCTCGTGCTCATCCTGCTGGGGTGCGGCGCGATCGAGCTTTCCTTCCACTGGCGCCCGCGGCGCGGCGCGGCGGCGCTGCACGGCTGGCCACTGCTTGCGATGGCCGCCAGCAACCCCGGCGGCATCGGCGATCTGGTCTGGACGGCGCTGAAGGTCGGTGCGCTTTCCTTCGGCGGAGGATTTGTGATCATCCCGCTGATGCAGGCCGACGCGGTCAACACCTATCACTGGATGAGCCACAGCCAGTTCCTGAACGCGGTTGCGTTGGGCCAAGTCACCCCTGGGCCGGTGGTCCAGACGGTCGCCGCCGTCGGCTACTCGGCCGCCGGGATCGGCGGAGGGCTGCTGGCGGCAGCTGTCGCCTTCGCTCCATCCTTCTCTTTCATCATGCTCGGCGCCGCCCGCTTCGAGCGGCTGCTGGCCGACGATCGCGTGAGCTCGTTCCTGACCGGCGCCGCGCCCGCCGCCGCGGGCGCGATCATCGGCTCTGCGATCCCGCTCACGCTTGCTCTCTCAGAGAATTGGCAGTACCCGATCCTGGCCGCCGCGGCGGTCGCGCTGCTGGTTCTGCGACGCGGCGTGGTGCTCACTTTGCTGTGCGCAGGAGCGATCGGGCTTGCCGCCGGTCTGCTCGGCGCCCCTCTGCCCCACTGATCCGCCGCGGCGGCACCGACGTAACAGTCCAGTGAGAAATGTCTCGCTCCCCCCTCTCCTCACGCAGGCGCACCTCGCACACGGCGGCCTCCCTGCGCCGCCTGGCCGACGAGGAGCTGATCGCGATGGTTGCCGCAAACGAGGCTACGGCGTTTGAGATCGTGCTGGAGCGGCATCTCGACGTGGCTTTCTCGCTGGCTTACCGGATGGTCGGTCGCCGTCAGCCCGCCGAAGACGTGGTTCAGGAGGCGTTGCTTTCGGTGTGGCGCAGCGGCGCCCGCTACGACCGCTCTCGCGGCAGCGTGCGAACCTGGCTGCTCGGCATCGTCCACAACCGCGCCATCGACATGCTGCGCCGGCATGACGCGCGGGAAGCCTTGGACGTCAGCGACGAGGGCCTGGAGGAGCGTCTGCAGGCGCCGCAGCGCACCGAGACGGAGGTCGCCCGCCGCCAGGACGCCCACGATGTCAGGAGAGCCGTCTCCGAGCTGCCGCCCGAGCAGCTGAAGGTGATCGAGCTGGCCTTCTTCGGCGGCTTCACCCACACCGAGATCGCATCGATGCTGGAGCTGCCTGCGGGCACTGTCAAGGGCCGGATGCGCCTCGGTCTGCACAAGCTGCGCGAGCAGCTTGGCGATCGCCAGGAGATGCTGCAATGAGCGGTATCGGCGACTCTCTGCACTGCGAGCAGCGCACGCTTGGCGCCGCGTTCCTGCTCGGCGCGCTCGAGCCCAGTGAGCATGAGCGCTACGAGCAGCATCTGCGCACGTGCGCAATCTGCCGGCAGGAGCTGCAGGAGCTGCGGCCGAGCGTCGATGCGCTCCGCCTGGGCGTCACGGAGATGCAGGCGCCGCCGCAGGTGCGCGATCGCTTGATGGAGATCGTGCGTCAGGAGGAGAGCGTGCTGAGGGCCGCCGGCCCGCAGGCCGATCGGCCCACCGCAGCGCCGCCGCGACGGCGGTGGCCGCGCCCAGCGCTCGCGTTCGGCTCCGCGGTCGCCGCGGCGGCAGTGGCGATCGGCATCCTGGTTGGGGTCTCGGGATCGCCGTCGGAAACTGTGATCGCCGCGCACGTCGCGGCCGCGGTGCCACACGGCCGCGCGCAGCTGCGCGAGAGCAGCACTCGCGCCGAGCTGGTGGTCGCCGGGATGCCCCAGCCGCCGGCGGGCAAGATCTACCAGGTCTGGCTGGCACGGCCGGGGCGCTCGCCCGAACCGACAGACGCGCTCTTCAGCGTCACGCGCAGCGGCAGCGGCTCGGTCGCGGTCCCGCAGAGCCTGCACGGCGTGGCGCAGCTGATGGTCACGGCCGAGCCCGATGGCGGCAGCCTCCACCCCACGAGCACGCCGATCATCATCGCGACGCTGCACTGAGCTGGTGCCGCCGGCAGCGTGATCGACGCTGCCAATCGCGAAGACGTAGGCTGCACCTGTGCGATCGGTGCGGCTTTCTTGAGCGATCCCACGACAGAGCCAGCCGCGCAGGCAGGATCTGAGGCGTCCGGAGTCTTCGTCGCGGGTCAGCGGATCGTGCGCAGCGCCTACCAGCGGATGCAGGAGCCGCCGCCTCGCGCCGGCAAGCATGCCGAGCATGGACACGAGCTGGGCGTGCTGGGAGCCCTGGCGGCGCTCAGCTTGGACGCGCTTTCAAGCGTCGCCTATGGCCCTGAAGCGATGGCGCTCGTGCTGGTCACCGCCGGCACGGGAGCGCTCAGCTACACGCTGCCGCTGACGCTCGTGATCACCGCAATGCTGGGCCTGCTGGTGCTCTCCTACTCGCAGGTGATCGCGGCGCATCCGGAGGGCGGCGGCGCATACGCGGTCGCGAAGGCCAACCTGGGACGCTGGCCAAGCCTGCTGGCCGCTGCCGCGGTGGTCGTCGACTACGTGCTCACAGTGGCGGTCAGCCTCGCCGCCGGCGCAGCGAGCCTCGGCAGCGTCTTCCCCGGCCTCTCCCATCACCTGCTGGCGGTCTCGCTGATCGGGCTGGTGATCCTGACCGCCGTGAACATGTTCGGGATCGCGGAGTCGGCGCGGCTTTTGATGGTCCCGACGGTGATCTTCATCGGGAGCATGCTCGCGGTGATCGTGATCGGGGCGCTGCACCCGCACCCGGTGGCGCAAATCGGAACGCCCATCCCGTCCACCGCCACCGCAGCGCTGGGGATCGTGCTGCTGCTCAAAGCGTTTGCCTCCGGCTGCTCGGCGGTGACCGGCGTGGAGGCGATCTCCAATGGCGTGCCCGCTTTTCGCAAGCCGCGCATCCGCCGCGCGCAGCAGACCGAGGTGGCGTTGGGGGCGCTGCTGGCGGTGATGCTGATCGGCCTGGCGGTCCTGATCAGGGCGCATCACGTGGTCCCCCGGGGCGGCGTGACGATGCTCGCGCAGGTGACCGCTGGCGCTGTGGGGACCGGCTGGCCCTTCTACGTCTCCAATCTTGCAGTCACCGCGGTGCTCGGCCTGGCCGCGAACACCAGCTTTGGAGGGCTGCCGGTGCTGATGAGCCTGCTGGCCAAGGACCACCGCCTGCCGCACATGTTCTACCTGCGTGCCGAACGGCCCGTCTACCGGCACGGCATCGTCGCACTGGCGCTGCTTGCGATGGTGCTGCTGATCGCGGTGGACGCGAAGACCGACCGTCTGATTCCGCTGTTCACGATCGGCGTCTTCGTCGGCTTTACGATCAGCCAGGTCGGGCTGGTGCGCCACTGGCTCGCCTGCCATGCGCCCAGATGGCGTCTGCGGGTTGCGCTCAACGGCGCCGGTGCCGCGATGACAACCGTCGCGGTGGCGGTGTTCCTGGCGAGCAAGTTCACCGAGGGCGCATGGGTGGTCGTGCTCGCGATCCCGCTGCTGATGTATCTATTCGCCGCCACCGAGCGCTACTACGCCGCGATCGCCAGACAGCTGAAGATGGGTCGCACGCCACCGCTGCCGCGCAAGCGAGCAAGCGTCGTGGTGATCCCCACCACGACGGTGAGTCTGCTCACCGAGCGCGCCGTCAGCGCCGCACTCTCACTCGGCGAGACGGTGGTCGCGGTGGCGGTCGCAGGCGATGAGCAGGAGTGCGAGCGGATCTCCGCCGAATGGGAGCACTGGAAGTCCGGCGTGCCGATCGAAGTGCTGATGGATCCACACCGCTCGCTGGTGCGGACGGTGATTCGCTACGTCGACTCGATCGATAAGCAGGACGCGACGATCACGATCCTGATTCCACAGATCCTGCCGCGCAAGCGCCGCCACGAGATCCTGCACAACCAGCGCGGACGGCTGCTGGAGGCGGCGCTCAAGCAACGCTTCGACGTGGTGGTCGCGACTCTCCCCTTCCACCTCGAGGACTGAGGGCGAGCAGGCTCAGCGCTTGCCGAAAAGGCGCTGGCCGCGGTAGCGATACCGGCCAGGGTGGCCGTGGTAGCCGTAACGATCCCGATGCAGCATCTGGTGCAGCCCATAGCCGAGCTTGCGGCCTTCGGCGATCTGTTCGAGCATCCGCTCGCGGCGCCGCGAGGCGCCGATCGCGGCATCGGATGCCGTGTCGAAGTAGTCGTCAAAGCCGGCACGCTGCGCGCTGTGCAGCCGCCGCGGCAGCGGCTCGTGCAGTTCTTCGGCCGCCGCCTGCTGCAGCCTGGCCCGCAGTTCGGCCTCCAGCGAGCCTTCCAGGCCGATCATGTTTTCGGTCTCCTGGCGCCCGCCGCCGGTGCGGTAGTCATAGAGCTCCGCTTCCTGGCCGGCAGTGGCGATCTGTGCGCTGCCGGGCGTCCAGTTGGAATAGAGCGCGAGCTTGGCCTTCGGCGTCCTGATCGCCGAGAGGTGCAGCGGGGCATCGGCGGCATACGGTTTGATCGCGTACTCGGTCACGATCTCATCGCTTGCGTGCAGGATGTGGGTGCGCCCGGGCGCCTGTGGCTTTTGCAGCATCGCGAGCACGTCGTGGCGGCCGGCGATGTGCGAATAGTGGGAGTCCTTGCGCCAGGCTTCCGATTCGGTTGCGATGCTGAGCAGCAGCGGCGCCAGGTCAACGCTGCTTGTCAGGCCCGTACGTCGTCGCTTGGGCGCCGCGCAAAGCTTTTCGCCCCCACGCAGATCCTTGACCAGCAGGGGCACGCGAACGCCCTCCTCGTAAGCCGCGCCGCCCTTGCCGCGCAGGCCGTGCGATCCCCCGTACTCGCCGTGATCAGAGGTGAACACGACGACTGTGTTCGCGGCCAGCTCGGGCCTCGTGTGGAGCGCCTGCAGCACGGTCCCGATGTTGCGGTCCACCTCGCCGAGGAGCTTCAGATAGAGGTCGCAGAACGGCGCCCACGCTTCGGTGGTCTGCGACCCGCTGTAGGGCACGCGGCCGAAGGAGATCGCGGTGGTTTCCTGGTGGGAGAGCTGAAGTCGCGGAATGCGCTGGAGCTGCAGCTGTTCTGGGGACTCGAAGTTGGGCGGCAGATCGTGCACGAGCGATTTGGCGCTTGCCTCTGCGGCAAAGCGGTCGCTCCAGAGGTACCACCATGCGATGTCGTGCGGGTTGACGAAGGAGACCGTCGTGCACCAAGGCTCGTGCGCCGGCGCCTTGGCGATCCATTCCCGAAACTGGTTGGCTACGTAGGGGTCCACTTCCCACCCCTGCCCCGGGCCGCCGTCGGGCGAGGGATAGGTGCCGCCGGAGAAGCCGTAGCGTTCGAGCGCGCCATCGTTCCACGGCGAGGACCAGTGGTTATCACCGTGAGTGAGGTGCCACTTGCCATACCACGACGTCTGATAGCCGTGCTCACGCAGCATCGTGCCCCAGGTTGGAAAGTGGTGGCTGAGCGTGCTGCCGCCGGTGATCATGCAGCCGGTCTGGTGGGTGTAGAGGCCTGTCAGCATCGTCGAGCGCGCGGGCGTGCAGTCGTTGGAGGCGGTGTAGTGGGAGTCGAACGAGACCGCGCCGTCGCGCAGGCCGGCGAGGTTGGGCATCAGGCGCGCCGCCGCCGGGCCGGCAGAGAACCAGCACGGCGTTCGCATCTGGTCGACCATGATCACGAGGATGTTCGGCCGCCGGCTGTAGGAGCCGGGGCTGGAGGCTTGCTGAGCGCTTCCTGCCGGAGCTTCGCCGTCTGTGTGCTGCGCCCGCGCACCGTGCGCGTCATGGCGTGAGCGGTGCCCCCTGGCCGAGAACGGGCTGGGTGAGTCCGGGGCCAGCAGGTCGCCGAGCGCCGCTCCGCCGCCAGCCAGCGCTCCTGCGGCAAGCGCGCCGCCCGCCAGCAGCGTGCGCCTGCTTATCTCCCGCCCATGAGATGGCCGCTCAGGGTGCATGCAAGCAAACTAGCGGCCCGAATGTTCGTTTGGTTGGGGTCTTTGTTTGCAGCAGGTTGAGACCCGGAATACCGCGGAAAGGCTCAGTGGCCGTGTGAGGAAACCGTCTCCTGCTCCTCGTCGAAGTCATCCGGCGGCAGGTCGATCATCTTCACCGTGCCTGCAACCACGCCGTAGGTGACGAGGACCAGCAGAATCAGGGCCGGGATCAGCACGCCGATGCTGGAGGTCGCGCCGGTCAGGACCGCCAGGCCGTAGACGAGCAGCATCGGGAACAGCAGCGCAAACAGCGGCCCGGTGCGGGCGAGGCTGTCTCTGCGCGGCGCGGCGTGCTGGTGGGCGTGCGGCTCTGTCTCCGAGGATGCTGACATCGAATCTGGTTCCTTTCGAAATCTTCTCACAGCCGGCGGCTGGGCCAGGCGGTGCCGCGTCGCCCGCGCAGATTACAGAGCCTGCGCTTCCTGCTGCGCTTCGCGTTCGCGGCTTGGCGGCGGGATGCCCCGCCTCTCGTCGCTGTAGATCTCGACGTCCTGATAATTGGCAAGCCCTTCCTGCTGCGCGAGGTGCAGATAGGAGGGCAGTGGCTGGCGCAACTCCTGCGGGATCGCTTCCTCTTCCAGCGTCTGCAGCAGCGGCTCTTCAAGCGCCGAATGCCCGGCCACGTTTTCAATCTCCTCGCGCCCAGCCTGCGTGCTGTAGTCGTAGAGCTCGACTTCCTGGCCGGCGCTCTGGATCTCGATGCCTCCAGGCGCCCAGTTGGAGTAGACGCCGAGCTTTGCCTGCGGCGTGCGGATGGCGATCACGTGCCGCGGAGCGTCGGCCGCATAAGGCTGGCTTGCGAACTCGGTCACGTCCTCGTCGGTGGCGTGCAGGATCCAGTCGCGGCCGGGCGCTGTCGGCTTCTGGCACATCGCGGCGATGTCGTGCCGCCCAGCCAGATGCGCGAGCGTGGGCTCGCTGCGCCAATCCTCAGAGCCGGTGGCGATGCTCAGCAGCAACGGCACGAAGTCTGCGCTGGAGGTCAGTCCTGTGCGTGGCACCGAGACCTGCTTGGCAAGCAGGCCGCGCGGGTCGTGGACGTAGAGCGGCACGCGGATCGCCTCCTCGTAGGCGCTTGCGCCCTTGCCGCGCATCCCGTGCGAGCCGCCGTACTCGCCGTGGTCGGATGTGAACACGACGACCGTGTTGGCGGCGACCTTCGGGTGCGCGCGCAGCGCGGCGAGCACGTTGCCGATCTGGGCGTCCACGTAGCTCTGCAGAAGCAGATAGGTGTTCATCATGTTCAGCCAGATCGGCAGCGCTTCGGGACCTTCGAAGGCCACCGGTCCGAAGGCTTCGGCGGCGGTGTCCTGCAGCGAGCGATGCAGCGCGGGCTTGCGGCGTTCGATCATCTCCTGCGGCGTCTCGAAGTTCGGCGGGAGCGCCGTTGCGTATCCAGGCGGGCTGGCCTCGGCGTTGATCCCGGAGGTGTAGCGCCACCACCAGGCGATGTCGTGCGGGTTCACGAAGGAGGCCGTCGCGCACCACGGCTCCTGGCCGGCGTTGGCTTTCAGCCACTGGCTGACCTGACGTGCGATGTAGGGGTCGACCTGGGTTCCCTGGCCGGGGCTCCCGTTGGGCGAAGGGTAGGTGCCGCCGTCGAAGCCGTACTGCTCCATCGGGGCATATGCGTTGGGGTGCAGGTGCCACTTGCCGTAGTAGGCGGTGGTGTAGCCCATCTGGCGAAGCAGCGTGCCCCACGTGGGAAAGCGCGGGTCAAGCCAGCTATCGCCGGTGATCATCACGCCGGTCTGGTGGGTGTAGAGCCCGGTCAGCATCACCCCGCGCGATGGAGTGCAGTCGTTTGAGGCGGTGTAGTGGTTTTCGAAGCTGACCGAAGATGAGCGCAGCTTCCAGAGGTGGGGCGTGACGCTGCTCTGCGGCGCCGACGCGGGCATCCAGGCGGGAGTGCGCACCTGGTCGACCATGATCACGAGGATGTTCGGCGGCTTGCGTTTGGCGGGCGTGCGCCGGGCCGGCCGGCGGATGCCGGCGTGGACGCCCGCAGCTGCGCCGCCGACCGCAAAGGCTCCCTGCTTGAGAAAGTCGCGCCGGTCTGTGCCCGGGGTCTCTTGCAGAGCTGTGGTCGAGTTGGCTGGCTGGCTGGTGGAATCGCTCATTGGAACCTCAACAAGGCTTGTGGGCAGATGATGCGCTGCACATCGGAAGCGTCAGGATTTGAGCGCGTAGTGCTCGATGTCGCTGGCCAGCGTGCCCTCGGTTTCGTACACGCCGATGTGGGTGAAGAGCACCTTGTCCTGCGGGCTGATGTAGATCGTGTCGGGCACGTTCTGCAGCGGTGCCAGCCACGAGATTTCGCCGCTTTCCCCTGCGTAGCTCGGATAGCTGACGTGGTGTTCGTTGAGGAACTGCTGGGCCTTGGAGCTTTCGGGGTCGTTGGCGTCGAAGCCCAGGAAGGCCACCTTGGTGCCGTAGGCAGCCGACGCTGAGGCGAACAGCGGGAACTCTTCTTTGCAGGCGTCGCACCATTGCGCCCACACGTTCACCACGACCGGGTAGCCGCGCAGGCTCGCCAGGCGGTTGCGCAGGCCGCTGACCGAGCCCACCAGCCTGCTGGCCTGTTCGTGCAGCGAGGCGAGCGCCACCGGTGAGCCTGCGAGCTCCTTGCCGGCGGTTTCCGCGCTCGGCGGAGAGGTCTTTGCCAGCGAGCTGGCGGGGATCTTGCGGCTCAGCAGCCAATCCATGTCGTCCATCAGCTCCGAGGTGCTCCACGGCGTTTGGGGGTCGGCGAGGTTGTGCCGGCCTTCCGCGTCCAGCAGCTTGTGCAGCGTAGGTGAGAGCGTGCCTTCCATCTGCGGCATGCCCGCGACCACGATCCGCTCGTCGCCTGCCGGGTCGAGTATGAACACGCCGTCGGAGTGCTGCACGTCGAAGGTCTTGAGCTTGTGGGTCCACCAGTCGATCGCGGGCGGCCTGCCCTGAGGCACGCGCTTGAAGTAGACGCCGAGGATCTTCCACAGTCTCGTTATGTTGGCGAGGCTGCCGGTCAGCATCGTGAAGTCCGCTCCGGTCATGCGCTTGTAGGCGCGCAGGCGCGCGGGCGAGTCGCGCCAGGGGTCGACCGTCACCTCGGCCACGACCACCTTGGAGGAGAGCCCTTCGCGGCGCAGCCTGGCCAGGAGGCTCATCAGGCTGCCGGTGGTCATCGGGCAAACCTCTGCGCACAGCGTCATCGCCGGTGCCAAGACGACGAACTTGCCCCGGTAGGCGGCCAGCGAGGTCTTCTGTCCGTATTCGTTTATCAGCGGGATCGCAGGCAGCGGCTTGCTGCCGTAGAGGGGATCGCCCGCAGCCAGCGGCGCCGGCACCAGACCGCTTGCGTTCTGGGTGATCGTGTTTTTGCCAACGAGCGTCACGACCACCGCGACGACCACCATCGCCGCGGCGGCGGCTGTCGCCGTCCAGCGAATGCGTCTCAGCAACTGTCCATCCCGGATGCGGGGCGACTTACGGGCACAGGCCGATTCAACCACTTGGCCGGCGCGCTTGCGACGTCAGCCGTCAGCCCGGAGACTGGGACGGCGGCGGCTGGCGAAGGATCGGGGTACGGTAAAGGCTGCAAATGAGAGACGATCGCAGAGCCCGCCGTCGGGCATCATCCGGCGGCCCGCCGGTCGACCCGACCGCTTGGCGGCGGCTGGCAGCCTGCACGGCCGCGGCGGCGGTGCTGCAGATCGATGGCACCCTGATCACCGTCGCGCTGCCGCGCGCCGGCCACGCGCTCGGCATGGGAGTGCACTTCCAGGGACTGGTGCTGGCGGTCTACTTCCTCGCCTACGCGTTGACGCTCTGGCCCGGCGGCAGGCTGGTCGACGCGATCGGCTCGCGTCAGGTCGCGCTCGCCGGCCTCAGCCTCTTCGCATTGGGCGCGGCGCTGGGTGCGCTTGCGCCAAGCGCCGGTCTGCTGGTGGGCTCGCGGGTGATTCAGGGGCTCGGTGCGGGCCTGGTCAGCCCGGCCGCTTTGGCCGGCGCGGTCGCCGGCTTCCCACCGGAGCGGCGCGGCATGGCGCTTGGCATCTGGGGCGCCGGTTCCGGTATGGCCAACCTCGCCGGGCCGCTGCTGGGCGGCGCGCTGACGGTACTGCTCGGCTGGCGCGCCGACTGGTGGGCGCTCGTGCCGTTGGCGCTGCTCTCCGCGACGGCGATCTGGCTGCTGATCCCGGCAGGGCTGGCTGCTCACGAAGGCGGTGGTGGACGTGTGCCGCGTTCCCCTGTGATCGCGGCTGCGACGCTCGTGGCTGCGCTTGCCTTCGCGGTGATGATCGGCTCGTTCTTCATTGCCGAGCAGTACCTGCAGGATTCGGCCGGCTACTCGCCGCTCGGCGCGGCCGCGGCGCTTTTGGTGGTGGCGCTATTGGTGGGAGTGGCAGCGCCGTTGGCCGGGCGGCTTTCCGACGCTCGCGGCGAGCGGCTGCCGGCGGTAACGGGCTTCGTGCTCGCCGGCATTGGCCTGGCGGTCCTGGGCATCCCCGGGATACCGCTGCACGGGCTGGCGCCGCTTCCACTGCTGATTCCAGTCGGGATCGGCCTAGGCCTGCTGTTCGCGCCGACCTCGCGCGCGGCCCTGAACGCGGCGCCCGGCGCAAGCCACGGCCGCGTCTCTGCGCTGCTGTCGGCTGGACGGCTTATCGGCGCGGGTGTGGGTGCGGGCCTTGCAGGTCTCGCGCTCGGCGGCGGGGTCACCGCGGGGCGTGTGCACGAGGTGCTGCTGGGCGCAGCCGCGGTGTGCCTGCTCGTCGGGGTGCCGGCGGCGATGCGGCTGGTCAGTCCGGGGGCTGCGGGTTCCGGGGTGCGTGGGGAGGCGGGCCAGGGTGCCGCCGCGGCGGAGCCTGTCGAGCCCGTGCACGCGGGTTAGGTGGAGTCGGCAGGTCAGGTGCCGGCCTCACCGCGGCCAGCCGCAGCGTTCAACTGCGCCATCGTGAACAGGCTGCGCAGCGTCAGCCCCTCTGCAGCCATCCGCTCGGGTCCACCGGCCTGGCGGTCGATCACGCACAGCACGACCGCGATCTGCGCCCCCAGCGCCCGCAGCTGACCACACGACTCGATCACCTGCCCGCCAGAGGTGACCACGTCCTCGAAGACGGCAAGCCGCCGGCCTGCAAGCTCTCCTCCCTCCGCCAGCTGACAGGTGCCGTAGGTCTTGGCCTGCTTGCGCACGAACAGCGCGGGCAGGCCGCTCACCTGCGAGGCCACCGTCGCCAACGGCACGCCGCCCAGCTCAAGCCCCGCAAGCGCGTCGATCCCGTCGGGCAACATGTCCACCATGCCCGTCGCGATCTCGCGCAGCAGCGCGGGGTCGGACTCGAAGCGGTACTTGTCGAAGTACTCGTTGCTGGTCGTGCCCGAGCGCAGCGTGAACTCGCCGGTCAGATGCGAGGTCTCGTAGATGCGGCGCGCAAGTGAGCCGGCGCTCGCCGCTCCGACGGAGACCTGCTGGTCGTGCTCTGTCTGGCTCATGCTCAACGTCCCTCGTAGGTAGCGTGGCCGGGGCCGTGCTCCAGGAAGCTCTGCACCGCCCCCTTCAGATCCTCGGTGGCGAACAGGTCACCGGCCAGCTTGGGCACCAGCTGATCCGCCGCGCGAGCGCCGCCCTGACAGGCCGCGCGCACGATCTCCTTGGTCGCCGCGTGCGCGCGCGTGGGCCCCTTTGCCAGAGACAGCGCGAAGTTTCTGGCCGCCTGCTCAAAGCCCTCGTCGGGCAGCACCCGGTTGACGACGTTCCAGCGCTCCAAAGTCGCCGCGTCGTAAAGGGCGCCGGTCATCACAAGCTCGCGTGCCCGCGCTGGACCGGCGCGCTCAGCCAGCCGCTGCGTGCCGCCCATCGCCGGCGTGAGCCCGACGACGGTCTCCACCAGGCCGAAGCGAGCCGACTCCGCAGCAATCAGCAGATCGCATGCCAGCGAAAGCTCAAACGCGGCTGTCAGGCAAAGTGAATGCGCGGCGAAGACGGTCGGCGCGGGCAGCTCCTCGACGGCATGAATCACCGTCAGCAGCCTGCGCCACATCGCAGCGCCCTGCTCCGCGCTCAGCCCGTCGAAGACATGAACGTCCACCCCACCGCTGACCACCTTGCCACGCGCGCAGATCAAGAGCCCGCGGGGCCGCTGGCTCGCCACCTCCCCCACCGCCTGCTCCAGCGCGTCCATCATCTGCGCGTCGAAGAGGTTCAGCGGAGGATGCTCGATCGCGAGGATCGTGAGCTCTCCGTCTCTTTCGATTGTCAGGGGCGCCATCTCCGCGGAGCCTATCCGCCGTGCGGCCCGTGTACGATCGCGGTGTGCCTGACGATCGCCAGCACGACATCGTGCTGTTCGGAGCGACGGGGTTCACAGGCGCTCTGGCAGCCGAATACCTGGCCGCGCATGCCCCGGAGGGCGTGAGCTTCGCGCTGGCCGGCCGCAGCCTGTCCAAGCTGCACGCGCTGAGCGAGCGGCTGAAGCTCGAGGTGCCGCTGATCGTCGCCGACGTGGGCCAGCCGGAGAGCCTGCGCGAGCTGGCGGCCGCCACGCGCGTGGTGATCAGCACCGTCGGCCCCTACATCGAGTACGGCGAGGGTCTGGTGGAGGCGTGCGCGCTGGCGGGCACCGACTACGCCGACCTCACCGGCGAGCCCGAGTTCGTCGACCTGATGTACGTCCGCCACCAGGAGAAGGCGCTGCAGAGCGGCGCGCGCCTGATCCACTGCTGCGGCTTCGACTCGATCCCACACGACCTCGGCGTCCAGTTCACGGTTTCGCGCATGCCCGAGGGTGTGCCGCTGAAGGTCGAGGGCTTCGCGAAGATGAACGCAAGCATCTCTGGCGGCACGCTGCACTCCGCCATCACCGCGTTCTCGCACCTGCGCTCCTCCATGTCGGTCGCCGGCGAACGCAAGCGGATGGAGCCAAGGCCGCCCGGCCGCAGCATTCACGGCATCGCCGGCAAGCCCCACAACGAGCCTGAGCTTGGATGGGTGCTGCCGATGCCCACCATCGACCCGCAGATCGTGCTGCGCTCCGCCGCTGCGCTCAATCGCTATGGCCCCGACTTCTCCTACGGCCACTATCTGGTGACCGGCAGCATCGGCGCCGCGGCGGCCTATGCGGGCGGAGCGATCGGCGCGATCGCTCTGGCGCAGATCGGGCCCACCCGCAAGATGATGCTCGACCGCATCCAGCCGGGCGATGGCCCGAGCCCGCAGCGGCGCGCGCGCAGCAGCTTCGTGGTGCGCTTCGTCGGCGAGGGCGGCGGGCAGCGGGTGATCGCTGAGGTCAGCGGCGGCGACCCGGGCTACGAGGAGACCGCGAAGATGCTCTGCGAGAGCGCGCTATGCCTGGCACAGGACGAGTTGCCGCGGCTGGCGGGCCAGCTGACGCCCGCGGTGGCGATGGGCTCGGCGCTGCGCGAGCGGCTGCAGGCAGCCGGGATTGCTTTCACCGTCGTGCATGGTGGCGAGCGCTAAGGGACGCCCGGCGGTCGCTCGATCCAGGTCGGTGAGATCCCGTTCAGTCAGGACAATTGGACTCGCACGCCCATCCTTGATGCTGCCGACACTTGTGCGAAGGAGCTGCTCGTACTCGCACGTTTGCCAGGAGCTTGATCCAGAGATTTAAGCGCGGATCTTCTCTGCGAATCGCTCACGGGCTGCTTGACGGGAGACGCCGAGTGCGATCCCGATCTCGCCCCATGAGCGGCCGTTGGCGCGTGCGCGGGCGACCATCTCGCGAACGCGAGCCTCGCCTGTGCGTACGCCATCGACGGCCTCGGCGAGTGTCCGCAGGTCAGTGGTGTCGTCCATCGGGACGCCAGAGGGGTCAAACTCCTTTGCGAGCTTGGCGGCTCGCTGAATCTCCTCATCGGTGTGCATGATCTTGGCTCCGGTCATCGGTGGGGTAGGTATTGGGGTCGGGCGGGCATGGCGTGCACAACTACGGGGTCGTCGGTGTCGATGCCGAGCACGCCGACCTCGAGCAGGTAGCCATTGCGGGCAGGACCGACGCGCATCGTGAAGTCGTCGTCGAGTCGCCATTGGGCGATCGCATTGCGGGCGGCGTGGGTCATGTCCTCATCGGCGATGCGGTGCTTGCGAGCTGTCTGCGCGACGCGCACCATTGACAAGATACCTTGTCAGACATGGCTTGTCAAGGGGCCTTGTCAAGGCGTCGGACTGTCCTGCATCGCTCGCGGTCCGCGCCACCGCTGAACCGGGTGTTTACCTGTTCGCGGACAGGTCACGCGTCATGCTCGTGCGGCGACCGCTTCGTGGCGACCTTCTTCCATATGGCGCGTCATCGCACAGCCGAAGCTCACGACGATTTACAGACGGGCGCGATCTACTTGCATCTGACGAGCGCTTCATCCCCTTGTTTGCCGAGGCGAAGGTTCAGGCGGCTCCAAGTCCATTGACGAGCCGTCAGCTGATCTGTTCGGCCAGGGCGACGATGATGCCCGCGGGGCCGCGGAGGTAGCAGAGCCGGTAGCTGTCCTCGTACTGCGCCACCTCGCCGAGTAGTTCGGCGCCGTGGGCGCGCAGGCGGGCGACGGTGTCGTCGATGTCGTCGACGGCGAACATGACACGGTGCAGGCCCAGCGTGTTGGGTGGCGGGTTCTCCGGCTCGGCGCCGACCGTCGCGGGGGCGTGGTACTTCGCCAGCTCCAGCTTGCTGTGACCGTCCGGTGTCCGCATCATCGTGATGTCGCTGCGGACGCCGTCGAGTCCGACAGTGCGGTCCGCCCACAGACCCTCGATCTGCGCTTTGCCTTCCAGCTCCATGCCAAGCTCGGTGAAGAACGCGATGGCGGCATCGAGGTCTTCGACGACAATGCCGACGTTGTCCATCCGCTGAATCGTCATGGTGGTGGTTCTCCTTCTTCGTCGCGCAGCCCACTGGCGTACCTAGCTAGAGGCCTGCTGCAGTTCGTTACGCATGCCGTATAGCCGCTTGAGGGCCGCAATAACGGGCCTCATCCTCCACGGCACCCTCAACCAGCCGCTAAGCTCGACCGCGTGAGCGTCGCCCCCGCTCCTGCGAGCGACTTCGAGGCCTGGCAGATCGAGCTGCATGGCCATCGCGTGATCTACCACACGGCGGGCAGCGGGCCGCCGGTGGTGCTGATCCACGGCATGGTCAACTCATCGCGCCACTGGCGCAGGGTTGCCGAAGTGCTGGCGCAGCGCCACACCGTGATCGCGCCCGACCTGATCGGCCATGGCGACTCCGCCACCCCGCGCGGCGACTATTCCCTCGGAGCGCACGCGGCGAGCATCCGCGATCTGCTGGCCGTGATCGGCATCGAGCGCTCGACCATCGTTGGCCACTCGCTCGGCGGCGGCGTGGCGATGCAGTTCTTCTACCAGTTCCCCCAGCGCACACAGCGCCTGGTCCTGATCTCAAGCGGAGGCCTGGGCCACGAGGTCAGCCCCCTGCTGCGCAGCGCCACACTGCCGGGCGTATCGCCGCTGCTGCGGATCGCCGCCAACCCGCGGATGCTCGCCGCATTGCGCAGCGCGGGCGCGCGCCTCGACGCCTCCGGCTCCCGCTACGGGGTCCAGCTGCAGGCGATCGCGCGGGCACTTCAGCCGCTGGAGCGCCCGGGCGCGCGCACGGCCTTCCTGCACACATTGCGCTCGGTGATCGACATCGAGGGCCAGCGCGTCAATGCCAACGACCGCCTCTACCTGCTCGACGGGATGCCGACGATGATCGTCTGGGGCGGCCGCGACCGCACGATCCCGCCCGAGCACGGCCGCGCCGCGCACCGCTTAGCGCCCGGCAGCCGCTTTGAGATCCTCGAGCGCGCGGCGCACTTCCCCCACTTGGAAGACCCCGAAGGCCTCGCGCAACTGCTGCTCGACTTCATGGCCGCCACAGAGCCCGCCCGCATCGAGGACGGCGACTGGGGCAGCCTGCTCGCGCCACGGGCACCGACTGACCGGCATCCCGTCGGCGCCTGAGAGCCGCCGCCCAGCCTGCGCGGCGCGCAGGAGACCGACGCCGCGGTGGCGAACAAAAGGCCGGCGGCGCTCGGATATGTGCTGCTTGCCACCATTGAGAGAGCAACCATTGCCCTCTGTCGACGTTAAGTACGGCAGATACGGGTACCGAGAGCGTGGTTCCACGGCGCAGGCCTTCGTGAAAACCCCCTTGCGGCGCCGCCGGTCGGCCGTGGAGAATGCACGGGAACGGGTGTTCTACGACGCAGGGGCTGAGATCGAAAGAATTTGGTTGACAACGCAACTAATCTGGGTATAATTCCGACTCCAGGCATCGGATTAAGAAGGACTGCCAATGGCAAAGACACTCGACATCACAAGGGCACAGCCCATCGACTCCCTCGGCGAGGCCGAGCGGCCCGCACGTGCGCAGGACGAGACCTCTCGCCTGACGCTGACCGCGGTCCCAGAGCCAGAGGACGAGCGCGAGGCGCTGGTCGAAGAGGAGTCGGAGGACGAGGAGACCCCCGCACTGGACGTCACAGACGCCGGCGAGGACGACGATGACGATGAGCCGGCTGTCGTGCATACGCTGAGGCGCGCAAGCAGCGAGTTTTTCGTCGACGAGTCGTTCATCCCGGAGTCGGTCGACCAGCTGCTGGCCCACTCGCGGCGCTACCCGCTGCTGACGCCCGCTCAGGAGATCGAACTGGCGCAGCGGATCGAGCGCGGCGACCTGCGGGCCAAGGAAATGATGATCAACTCCAACCTGAGGCTGGTCGCCTCCAACGCACGCCGCTACCAGAACCAGGGCCTGCCGCTGGCCGATCTGGTCCAGGAGGGCATGCTTGGTCTGATCAGGGCCTCGGAGAAGTTCGACTGGCGCAAGGGCTTCCGCTTCTCCACCTACGCCACGCTCTGGATTCGCCAGGCGATCCAGCGGGGCCTGGAGAACTCGGGACGCACCATCCGCCTGCCCGTGCACGTCGCACAGCGTTCGCGCAAGGTCGGCCGTGTGGAGCGCGAGCTCTCGGTCAGGCTTGGGCGTGAGCCGACGATCGATGAGATCGCCGCTGAGACTGGGCTGCCGATCGACCAGATCGAGGAGGTCCGCCACCAGCGGGCGGCGCTCGTCAGCCTCGACCAGCAGGTCGGCGAGGACGGCGACACCGCACTGGGCGATCTGCTCCCCTCCGACCAGCAGGCTCCGGAGGAGACCGCATGGGACAACGAGCGCGAGCGGCTGGTCCACGAGGCGATCGCATCGCTGCCCGAGACCGAGCGCACCGTTCTGACCCTGCGCTTCGGCACCGGCCGCGAGGAGCCTCAGACGCTCACCGCGATCGGCAAGCGGCTCGGCTTCTCCGCCGAGCGGGCTTCGCAGCTGGAGCAGCGGGCGCTGAAGAAGCTGGCGGAGTCACCAGAGCTTGCGGCACTTCGTGAGGCTGCCTGAAGTGATTAAGTTCCCACGGCGATGAGCAAGTCGCCGTGGGAACGCACAGTTGACCTGACCATCGCCGCGGGCGAAAGGGTCCTCGCTCCCATCGAGCGCTGGGTCGGGCGCCGTTCGCTGGTCGGCGATCAGCCGTTTTTTCCGTTGGAGCGATTCCCCTGGGTGGGGGAAGTCGAGCGCAACTGGGAGGTGATCTCGCAGGAGCTGCAGGCGATCCTCGCCGATCGCGAGGCGCTGCCGAGCTTCCAGGAGATCTCCAAGGATCAGATCGCGATCACAGATGACGATCGCTGGAAGACCTTCTTTCTCTACGGCTACGGCTTTCAGGCCGACCTCGGCGTGGAGCTGTGTCCGAAGACCGCCGCGATCATGCGCGAGATCCCGGGGATGACGACGGCGATGTTCTCGATCCTCTCCCCCCGCAAGCACATTCTCGCCCACCGCGGCCCCTACAAGGGCGTGCTGCGCTACCACCTCGGGCTGATCGTGCCGCAAGCCAAGGAGGACTGCCGCATCCGCGTGGATACGGAGATCCGCCACTGGGAGGCCGGCAAGAGCATGGTCTTCGACGACACCTTCGACCATGAGGTCTGGAACGACACCGAGGAGACGCGGGTCGTGCTGTTCGTAGACGTACTGCGCCCGCTGCCGTTCCCTGAGTCGCTGATCAACAAGCTGATCGTGAAGGCGATCGGGATCTCGCCGTTCGTGCTGGATGCCAAGCGCAACCAGCGGGCGTGGGAAGAGCGCTATCGAGCGCGCAAGGCAGCCGCTCGACAGCAGGCGCCTGTTGGCGAGGCCACAGCGTAGCCGCCAGGGCCGGGCCGTGGCCGCAGATTACTGCGGCAGCAGTTCGATGGCGTCGATGTGGTTGGGGCGTACCGTCGAGAAGTGCCGGTGGTCAAGGGTCGCCAGCTTGCTCTCTCGCAGCCGCTCGACGATCGCTACGACCGTGGCGTCGACGAGTCCGAGGTTCAAATCGGCGTACCGAGCCAGCAGCTCACGGACTCTCACATAGTCGGCGCGTACCGGATCGACAATGGTGACCACGCCGTCGTTGACATCGGCAAGGAACGAGACGAACGGTGCTGGCCCGAGTCGGCTGCTGGCAAGCCACTCCAACTCGACGAGCACAGGCGCGGGCACGAGCAATTGCTCGGAGCACTCAGAAAGCAGCTCTGCGCAGATCTTGTGATCGGCGTCGGCTCGATCCATCGCGGCATAGAGCGGGCCGGTGTCGCATATCAACGCCACGAGCGCGGCTCGTAGCGGATCTCGCCGGCCTGCCTGCCCGTGTTGGCGGGACGCTGCGTCGACTCCCCGCTCGCAATGAAGCTGAAGCGGCCGCGTGCTGACCTGGCCTGCTGCATGTGCCAAGCCTCGATCGCCGCAGCGATGCCCTCGCGATCGGGCATCCGATAGTAGGCCCGTCGTCCGCCTCTCGTCGAGGCGCCATGCTTTTCCAGAAGTCCGTGACTTACGAGGATGCGCAGGTTGGGCACCCAGCGTGGGCCACCCCGCTGCTGCAACTCCATCAGCACCCACGAGCCGGCGAACTCGCCGCCGTGCGCCTCCGCATGTTCGGCGACTGTGACTGCAGCTTCCAGCACGGGCAGCCACTCAGGATGCTCGATGGCTAGGCGCCGAACCGCATCCTCGGACGTGATCAAATTGAGCTTATGCATCAAATTGAGCTTAGCAGGTAGTCAGCCCGGCCGTGAGCCCTCAGCTCGCGGCCACGGCCTCCGCCACCAACTGATCCAGCAGCCCGTTCATCCGCTCCAGGATCGCGCTGTGCTCGCTCACCTCGTACTCGCCCGCCAGCGAGGCCATCGGACGGTGGGCGACTATCGTCTGTCCCTGCGCATCCCAGACCAGCACGCGCAGCGGCAGCTCGTAGCCGATCGCGGGGTCCTCCTGCATCAGCGGCGTTCCCGCCCGGGGGTCGCCGAACACCAGCAGTTCCTCGTCGCGCAGCTCCATGCCGGCCTGACGGGCGCCCGCGCCATGGTCTATGCGCGCGAAGAGCTCGATGCCGCGGTGCTCCAGCGCGGCGGACAGACGATCTGCCGTCTGGGCAACGGTGTGCGGGCTCTTGACGGTGGTCAGCGGCATCTGCCCGATGCCCAGTATCGCAGCGTGCTGCGCGCGGCCGTCGGGCTCTACGTGGACGACGACGTCGCTGCCTGGAAGCGCTTGCTCGACCGCATGCTCGATCGCACTGGCGACCGCGTGGGCGGCCTCCAGGTCTGTCTGCGCTGGCACCGCCACCACCACGTCGGCGAAGTGCCTGCCCCCCGCCTCCCGCATCCGCAGCCGGCGCAGGCTGACGGTTGCGCCGACGCTCTCGATCGCCTCGCGCGCGGTCTCCTGGGCGCCTGAGACGGGCACCCTGTCCATCAGCACCCGCACATTGCGTCGCATCATCCGTCCGGCCGAGAAGAGCACCAGCCCGGCAACCAGCAACGCCGCGACCGCGTCGGCTCCCTGGTGGCCAGAGCGCACCAGCAGCAGGCCGATCAGGACCGCGGACGATCCGACCACGTCCAGCGCGAAGTGCAGCGCATTTGCCTCCAGTGCCGCGCTGCTCTCTGCCTTGGCCACGCGACTGGAGCTGAGGAAACGGCCGGCATCCAGCACAATCGCAACTCCCGCGACCGCAATCACGTACCACTGCGCTTCCACCCCATGCCCGCCGCTTGCCAGCCGCATGACCGCCTCGACGGCGATCGCGATGCTTGCGAGCACGAGCACGGCGCCCTCGCCCAGTGCGGATAGGTGCTCGGCCTTGCCGTGCCCGAAGGGGTGCTCGCGATCCGGTGGGCGCACCGCCACCCCGACGGCGAAGAAGGTCAGCAGCGCGGCGACGAAGTCGGTGCCGGAGTGGATCGCCTCGGCGATCATGCCGAGGCTGTGGGAGAGCAGCCCCACGATCAGCTTGATCGCCGCCAGCGCCGCGGCGATCGCAACCGAGGAGAGCGCCGTGCGCTGCTGAATCGACATCGCTGCCATTTCGTCTGCCGGCCGTGCGCTCAGATGCCCGAGACGTCCAGTCCCGTGCCGTGCAGCAAGCTGTTGGCCTGCGAGTTCAAGACGGTGAACTCGCCGGTCAGGATCAGCAGGCCGAGCGCGATCATCACAGCCCCGCCGAGGCCGATCACGACCGGGAAGTGACGCTTTACGACCGCAAGCGCGCCGGTGACGCGCTCGAAGGCGAGCGTGAGCAGCAGGAACGGGATCGCCAGCCCCGCAGAGTAGACGGCGAGCAGCAGCGCCCCGTGTGCCTCAGACCCCGCCACTGCCGCTTGCGCGGTGATCGCGCCGAGCGTGATGCTCGTGCACGGCGTCCATGCGATCGCAAAGGCCGCGCCGATCAGCAGCGGCCCGCCACGGCCGGCTGCAAGTCGCAGGTCGGCGAGCAGTTTGGAACGCGGGCGCCAGGAAAGCGGCAGTGCGCTCATAAACGGGCTGGCCAGGAACGCGACGCCCATCACCACGATCAGGGCGCCCGCGGCCCGCTCCAGCGTGCCGCGGTTGGTGTCCAGGGTGGAGCCGATCGCCGTCGCAGCCAGCCCCATCAGGATGAAGACGATCGAGAATCCGGCGATGAACAGCAGGCTGGGGATGAGCATCTTGCGACGCTTGGTGTCGGCGATCTCGGCCGGGCTCACCCCCGCGACCGTGGAGAGGTAGCCGGGCACCAGCGGCAGCACGCACGGGGAGAGAAACGACACCAGCCCAGCCGTCAGCGCCAACGGTATGCCTACACCCGTCGCCGAGTCCGAGCCGGACGCAAGCACTGCTGCCGCGCCGATCACGGGTCCGCTCCCACCCCGAGCTCTGCCTTCAGGCTCTCCATCTCGCGCTCCAGCCGCTGAACGCGCTCACGCAGCTCCGCGAGCTCTCGCTCAGCACCGGCGGGCGGCGATGGCGCAGGCGCGCTTGCGATCGGACTCCCGGGGCTCACGCCCGCGGATCGCTCTTTCGCCGGCTCGGAGACGCCGCTTGCGCCACGCTCAGCCTGCTCCTCCTCCCCGCCGAGCAGCTGCATGTAGCGCTCCTCCTTCTGCCCCGGCCGACGCGGCAAGCTGCTCACAAGCTCCCGATCGATCAGCCGTCCGAGCGTCTGCTCGACCTCGGCCAGGTCGGCGAACGGGTGCATCCGCTCCCCACGCTGCTTGAGCTCCCCGGGAGTCTGAGCGCCACGCAGCATCAGCACGCACATCACCGCCTGCTCGCCGTCGTCCATCGGCAGACGTTCTGAGAGCAGATGCCTGAACTTCGCTGCACGGCTGCCGGCGCCGCTTGCGAAGCGCGCCATGCCGCGTCGTTCCAGCCTCTGCACCGCGTCGCGGACCTCCGCCTCGGAGTACTGCACGACCGGGTCGCGGTTGGTGGACTGGTTGCATGCCAAGCGCAGCGAGTTGAGCGTCAGCGGGTAGGCGTCAGGGGTGGTGCGCTGCTTCTCCAGCAGGCTGCCGAGCACCCTGATCTCCGTTGCAAGCAGATCCATCGCCTTCTCATACTATTTTCCGCGCCGCCAGGCGGCGGTAGAATCGCTCTGTGAGGCGATCGGCCGCAAGCCCGCTTTGAGTCACCAGCCGTTCTCCATCGGACACGGAGAGATGCGGCCCGGCGGCGGCGGGCGGCGCAAGCCCGCCGGAGACGGCTCGGGCCCTGACCCCGACGAGCTCGCCAAGCGGGCCGCAAACGTGCCGTTCAAGCGCGTGGCGGGGCTCTTCAGGCCATACCGCATGCGCCTGGGCGTGCTGCTGGGGCTGATCGTCCTCTCCTCGGGGCTGAATGTCGTCAACCCGTTCCTGCTGCGGGGAATCATCGACAACGCGTTCCCCAACCGCAACATGGAACTGCTCGCTCTGCTGGCGGGCGGGATGATCGCGATCGCGGTCATCAGTGGGGTGATCGGCGTCGCCCAGACCTGGATCTCAAATCTCGTCGGCCAGCGCGTGATGCACGACCTGCGCGCCGCCGTCTACGCCCACCTGCAGCGGATGTCGCTCTCGTTCTTCACCCGCACGCGCTCGGGCGAGGTGCAATCGCGGATCGCCTACGACATCGGTGGCATCGACGACGTGGTCACCAGCACCGCGACATCGACGGTCTCCGCGGTCACGACCGTGCTCGCGACCGTGGTGGCGATGTTCGCACTGAGCTGGCCACTGGCGGTCTTCTCGCTGTGCCTGCTGCCGTTCTTCGTCTGGCTCACGCGTCGGGTCGGCAAGGAGCGCCAGCGCATCCAGTCGGTGCGACAGAGCCGCCTGGCCGACATGTCCACGCTGGTCGAGGAGTCGCTATCGGTCTCAGGCATCCTGCTCGGCAAGACGATGGGCCGCTCACGCGAGCTGGCCGACCGCTTCGCCAACGAGTCCGGTGCGCTGGCCGACCTTGAGGTGCGAGCGCGGATGGCCGGCCGCTGGCGGATGGCCTCGGTGCAGATGAGCTTCGCGATCATGCCGGCCGCCGTGTACTGGTTCGGCGGCTACGCGCTCACCCACGGCGACCACTCGCTCTCGATCGGCACCGTGGTCGCGTTCACCACGCTGCAAACACGGCTGCTCTTCCCGATGCAGTCGCTGCTCAGCGTGATGCCCGAAGTGCAGATGTCGATGGCGCTCTTCGAGCGGATCTTCGAGTATCTCGACCTGCCCGTCGACATCGCCGAGCGGCCGGGCGCCCATAACGCCGGCGAGGTGGTGGGACACGTCGCAATCGAGGACGTCTGGTTTCGCTACCGGAGCGACGGCGATTGGACGCTGCGGGAAATCTCTGCGCAGATACCGGCCGGTGGCCGGGTTGCGCTGGTCGGCGAGACCGGCTCTGGCAAGACGACCCTCGCCTATCTGATCGCACGCCTGTACGAGCCCGAGCGCGGACGAGTCACGATCGACGACCACGACATTCGCGACCTGACTCTCGCGAGCCTGGCGGCAACGGTCGGCCTGGTCTCTCAGGAGACCTATCTCTTCCACTCCTCCATCCGCGAGAACCTGCGCTTCGCGCGGCCAGATGCAACCGATCAGGAGATCGAGCAGGCGGCCAGAGCCGCCCAGATCCACGAGCTGATCGCATCGCTCCCAGACGGGTACGAGACGCCGGTCGGCGAGCGCGGCTACCGCTTCTCCGGCGGCGAGAAGCAGCGAATCGCGATCGCCCGCACGGTCCTGCGAAACCCGCCCGTGCTGATCCTCGACGAGGCCACCTCTTCGCTTGACACCGAGACCGAGCGGGCGGTGCAGGCGGCGCTGGATGAGCTCTCGCGCGGACGCACCACGATCGCAATCGCACACCGTCTCTCCACCGTGCGCGATGCGGATGAGATTCTGGTGCTCGACCACGGGCAGATCGTGGAGCGCGGAACGCATACCGAGCTGCTTGCGCTCGGCGGCCGCTACGCGACGCTGGTGGGCGAGCGCGAGGACGGCCTGCTCGCTGTGGATCCGGCCCAGCCGGCCTGACGCTCAGGCCACGCCGTCGCTCAGCTCCAGCAGCGCCCTGGAGAGCTGGCCGCCCTGCCAAGCCATCGGCGAGGTGCCCGGCTGCTCGAGAAGCAGGCGGGCACCGGGGATTGTCTGCGCGTAGCGCTCCGCGACGGCGAGCGGATGGCCGGGGTCCGACTCGTCGCGACTCCCGACCACCAGCGTCGGCACGGAGATCGCCGAGAGATCCTCGATTGACTCAAACGGCCGCGAACGCGGCACAGCTTCCAGCGCATCGGCGACCGCGTCGGGATGCTCGTGGGCGCTCAGGCGTTGATGCAACACGGTGCGCACGGTCTCGCGCCAGCGATCCGGCAGGCTAGCCAGGTCATAGGCGGCCACAAAGCCCTCCACCCCACACTCGCGCAGCCCGCGGGCCAACGCATCCCAGCCCTCGTAGTCGCCGGGCGCATCGGGATCGAAGGCGGGCGTGATCAGCGCTATCGCCGCGACCTGCTCCGGGTGCGTCAGCGCAAAGCGGGCGATCGTGTGTGCGCCCATCGACGCCCCCGCCAGCGTGGCGCGCTCGATCTCCAGCGCGTCGAGCACCGACTCCAGGTCCTCGGCAAGCAGGTCGTATCCGTAGGCCTCCGGCGTTGGCGCAGGTCCGGAGCGACCGTGGCCGCGGGCGTCGTATGCGATCACGCGACGGCCGGAGCGCTCCAGCAGCCGCGAGCCCATCACGACATAGCGCCGCGTGGCGGTCAGCCCGTGCAGCAGCACGATCGGCGCGCCCTGCCCCGTGTCGAGAACAGCGAGTGGCGTGCCGTCGCGCGCCGCCACCACCCTCTCCAAGTCCGCCACGCGCGGTCCTACGCCCTCACGGCGGTGTGCTCCAGCACCAGCTCGGCGGTGCGCTCTGGCTGCTCCCAGAAGAAGAGGTGGCCAGCGCCGTCGATGATCTCCAAGCGCGCCTGCGGCATCAGGCCTGCGATCAGGTGTGCGTTGAGCACCGGCAGCATCTGATCCTCGCTGCCGTGAACGATCAAGGTGGGCGCCTCGATCTGGCTCAGCCGTGCGCTCGTGTCGTGGCCGGCGATCGCGCGCATCTGCTCCATCACCACGGCCGAGGCGACGCCTTTGCTCAAGCCGATCTCCATGAACTGCGCGTGGGCCCGCTGGTCGGCGGCGAAGGACTCGGAGACATTGACCAGCCATCCGGCGCGCACTGCTTGCTCGCGATCACGGGTGGCCACCGCGTCGCGCAGGATGCGGGTGGCTCGATCGGTGGCCAGCGCGCTCCCCGGCCCGCCGCAGTAGGTGCCGGCGAGCGTGAGCGTCGTGATGCGCTCGGGGTGAGCCAGCACGAGCTCCTGGGCGACCATGCCGCCCATCGAGAAGCCAAGCAGATGCGCCGCGTCGATCTCCAGCGCTTCGAGCAGCCTCGCCGCGTCCGTCGCGAGATCGAGGATCGTGAACTGGCTCTGCATCCGCGTTGAGGCACCAACGCCGCGATGGTCATAGGCGATCACCTCGAAATGCTGCGCGAGCAGATCCAGGAAGGCCTCACTCCAGTGCCGGCGCGTGCCGCTCATGCCCATGATCAGCAGCAGGGGTGGTCCCGAGCCGCGGCGCTCGTAGTCCAGCTCGATATCGCCAGCATCGATCAGGGTCATCTCGCCGGCAACCTTAGCCTGAAAGCAAGCACGCACGTCCTGCGCGAACAAAGACATCCGCGCGCTACTGCCAGCAAGCATGCAGCGAGCGATCTTGCGTGCGCGCGCAGGATCACCGCCGCGCCCGCGCCGAATCGCGGATCACGCCCGCGCGGCAGACTTGACCTCAGGTCCGCTGATTGCGAGAACTGTTCGCTCATCCAATCACCGAAGGAGCCCACGTGAAACCCACACTCAGGACAATGCTCTTCTGCTTCATGTGCATGCTGGTCGTTGGCGCGATCGCGCCGGCGAGCTCCCTGGCCACCCCGTTATGGCGGGTTGGCGCGAAAATCCTCTTAACCACCCTGGAAACCGAACCGGTCACAAAAACGGGAACAATCAAGATCACAGTCGTCGGCCGCACAGAAGTCTCTTGTGAGCTCGAATTCCGCGATCTGCTGATCGGAGGCGCCCCTGGCACCGACGAATTCACCACCTTCAGGCCCTTCAACTGCACTGACAGCACCTCCTTCTGCTCGGTCACATCCGCATCCGCACAACATCTCGACTTCTATTCGACATTGAGCGAAAGCTCCAGCAAATACTTCGACCTCATCAAACCCATCGAGATCGCCTTCACGCTCTCTGGCTCAAGCTGCACGGTCGCCGGCAAATACGTGCTCGAAGAAGAAGTGGAAGGCGAATTCATCAACATCCAAGAAAAGCTCGTGCTACCACATCCAGAGCTGAAAGGCACTTTCCTCGTGGTCAACGACCTCACGAACATGGAGGGCTATCACGGCGAACTGGAAGGCTCTCTTCCCTTCCCTGGCGTCGGAGTCGTCAACTAGATAGAGCGGCGGCGGTCACCTGCGCAGGTGACCGCCGCTCAGCGCGTTCAGACTGGCAGCGCCATCTGCGCAGCGTCCTGCCCAAGCCTGGCGCCCTCGTCGGCGATCAAGCCGGCGACTCTCACTCCGAGCAGACGAACGGGTCGGGGCGGCGCATATTCGCGCAGCAGTTGCAGCGCGAGAGGACCCACAACCTGCGTCTCGCGCGTGGGCGCCTCGATCGTACGGGCACGCGTGACGGTGGTGAAGTCGTCGAGACGAACCTTGATCCCAATCGTGCGACCGCTGCGGCCGTGCTTGGCAAGGCTCGCACACAGCTCTTGGGTCATCTTCGCGAGATCGCGCTCGAGCTCGCCCGCGTCAACGACGTCGCAGTCGAAGGTGCGCTCGCGCGACTCAGAGACGACCTTGCGCGCCGAGGAGACGATGCCATCGCTTTCAAAGAGCGCGCGTCTGCGCAACTCGCGTCCATGGTTGGCGCCAAAGCGAGCGATCAGCGTCTCCTCTGAGGCGGCGGCGAGCGCCGCCAGCGTGTGAAATCCCATCTCCGCGAGCTTCGCGGCCGTCTTCGGGCCGATCCCTGGCACGAGTCCTGGCGCGGCGCCGCCAAAGCGCTCACATGCCTGCTCGCGGGTGAGCACGACGAACCCGGCCGGCTTCTCAGCATCGGAGGCGACCTTCGCCACCAGCTTGTTCGGCCCAATCCCCACCGAGCATGCAAGGCCGACCTCAGATCTGATCTGCGCCACGATCCGCCGCATCGCCGCCCGCGGCGAGTGAAAGCCCTCCAGGTCGAGATATGCCTCATCCAGCCCCATCGGCTCGACCTGCTCCACGTGCGCACGCACGATCCCCATCATCCGCGCCGAGTGCTCGCGGTAGGCCGGGAAGTCGGGCGCGAGGAAGACCGCGTGTGGGCACAGCCGCCGAGCCCGCGCCGCCGGCATCGCCGAGAAGACGCCGAAGCGGCGGGCCTCGTAGCTGGCAGTAGTGACCACTGCTCGCGGGCCTGTGCCAGACACCACGACCGGCTTGCCGCGCAATTCTGGATGCCTGAGCAGCTCGACGGAGACATAAAACGCGTCTGCGTCGAGGTGCGCGACGCGCAGCTGTGAAGACTCGTCAGGCATCCAGCCGAATCTAGCGCCGGCGGCGGCGCTAAAAGGACATGAGCCAAGCGCCCGATTGGAAGCCCAAATCCACGCGCTGTATCCTTGCTCGGGCTCTATTCGAGGAGACCGACAGGGGGGCATGCAGGCATGAACACACAGATCGCCGGAGTGCCTGACCTGACCGAGGCGTACGCCGAGGTCAACGGCATACGTTTGCACTACGTGGAGGCCGGAGAAGGACCGCTGGTGCTCCTGCTGCACGGCTTTCCCGAGTTCTGGTACTCCTGGCGCCGTCAAATCCCCGCGCTCGCGCAGGCCGGCTTTCATGTGTCGTGCCCGACATGCGTGGCTACAACCTTTCCGATCGCCCGCGCGACTGGCGTCGCTACGACATCGACATCCTGGCGCAGGACATCGCCGGCCTGATCGACCACATCGGCGAGGGACCCGCCTACCTGGCCGGACACGACTGGGGCGCCGCCGTCGCCTACCAGACCGCGATGCGCCACCCCGAATCGCTGCGCAAGCTCGCGATCCTGAACGTCCCCCACACCGAGCGCATGCTGGCCGGCTTTCGCACCCTGCGCCAGCTGCGCAAGAGCTGGTACATGTTCTTCTTCCAGATCCCCGGACTGCCAGAGCGTTTGCTGGCACGCGATGACTTCTCCTTCGCCAAGCGCTCGCTGCGCGCCGACTCCCCCGGTGCCTTCAGCGACGCGGATCTGGAGCGCTACGCGCAGGCGTGGGCACAGCCAGGAGCGTTGACCGGGATGGTCAACTACTACCGCGCCGCGCTGCGCCGCTCCCCGCGTGCCGCGCTGGCGCATCTGCTGCCTATCCAGACGCAGACGCTGGTGATCTGGGGCATGCGCGATCGGCACCTCGGCAGCGAGCTGGCAGCGCCGCTTCCGCAATGGGTGCCAAACGTGCGCGTGGAGCGCCTGCCGCAGGCCACCCATTGGGTCCAGCACGACGAGCCCGAGCGCGTCAACGAGCTGCTCATCGAGTTCTTCGGCGACGCGGGCTCTTAGCCGCCTGATGCCCGTTGCGCCGGCGCCGGCGCAGCCACCCCACGGCGAGCACGGATCCAAAACCTGCGAGCACGAGCACCGCGATCACGCCCAGCATGCCCACCCCGGCGCCCGCGATCAATGCGACGAGCACGATCGCAAGCGCGAGCGCCGCGTCGCTCACCAGCTGCCTGCGGCTGCGAGCCCGCGCGGCCGCCTGTCGACGGCGCAAGATCGTGGGAGAGGTTGCGATCGGCTCACGCGTGAGGTCGTGCAGCGACTCGCCTGGCGCCTGCAAGCGCTCGGTACCCACGTCTGGCGGCCACTCGCTCACAGCGAAAGCCTCCTGAAGATCGATCGCGGCAGCAGGCGCAGCGCCAGCATCGCCCAACGCATGGCCGGCGGCGCCCACACCGTCTGCGCTCTGCGTTCGATGCCCGCCACGGTTGCACGTGCGACGTCTTGCGGATCGCAGGCCAGCGGCGGCTGCGGCAGCCCCCTGGTCATGCGCGTGCGCACGAAGCCGGCTCGCACGACCATCACGTGCACGCCCTGTGGACGCAGCGCGTCTGAGAGCGCCTGTGCCAGCGAGTCCAGACCTGCCTTTGAGGCCCCGTACAGCGCGTTGGCGCGCCGTGGACGCTCGGCGGCCACGGAGGAGAGCACGATCAGGATGCCGCCGCGCTGGCTGCGCAGGCGCGCCGCAACTCCCATCAGCAGCGATGCGGACCCGGTGAAGTTGACCTGCAGCAGCTCCAGCGCCGCCGGCAGATCCTCGGGCAGGCCATCGCGCTGCGTGCCCAGCACCCCGGTTGCAAGGATCGCGATGTCGACCCTGCCGAGCTCGGCGAATGCTTGCTCGATCAGACGCTCGTGGCTCTCCGGCTTGCCCGCGTCGAGACCGTCGAGCGTGTCTACCTGCGCGCAACTGGCCCCGTGAAGCCGATCAGCGGCATTCCGCAGCGCGGCAGCGTCGCGGCCGAGCAGAAGCGCCTCCAACGTTCCCTTGCCCGCCAGCTGCCGCACGATCGCAAGGCCGATCTCCGAGGTGCCGCCGATCAGCAGCACCCGCCGTCCACGCGCGCTCAAGCGGTCGCTCCTGCTGCCAGGCCGAGCCGTCTGGCCATGTCGGAGCGGAGCGTCCCCTCAGGGTCCACCGCGGACCTGATCGCCCTGAAGCGCTCCAATGCCGGATACATCGCCCCCAGCAGGTCCGCGCCAAGCCGCGCATCCTTGGCCAGGTACACCCGCCCGCCGGAGCCAGCGAGCAGTTCATCGGCGGCACGAAGCGACTGGCGAAGGCCTGGGCTGCCAGCAGGAAGGTCGACCGCAAGCGTCCACCCTGGCATCGGGAAGGACATCAGGCCGCCGGATGGCTCTCCGAAGCGCTTGATCACCGCGAGATACATCGGCTGGCGTGCGCGTCGCAGTCCCTCGACGACCTCCACCAGCATGTGTGCACGGTCATCCGGCACCACGAACTGATATTGCAGCAGGCCCGCCGCGCCGTAGAGCCTGTTCCAGTTTGCCAGGGCGTCGAGCGGGAAGAAGTTCTCGGCAAGCGTGATCGGCTGGGCTCTGGCGTGAGCGGGCGCGCGGTGAAAGCGCAGGGCGTTGAAGGCGCGCACCGTTGCGGGCCGCAGCACCGCCGGCGGGAAGCGTTCGGGCACGCTCAGCCGCGGCCGGCCGGGCAGCGCGATCCGGCCGGGCGCCGTCGTGTCCGGCGCATTGTCCCTGTCGTTGCAGCGCAGCACGACCGATCGCCCGAACGCGGATCTGCGGCTGATCAGGTCGACCCATGCGATCGAGTACCTGTGTGCGGCGTCCTGGCGCATCACCGACAGTGCCCGCTCGATGCTGCCTGCACGGTCGATGTCGCCGTGCAGCAGCGGGCCGGTCAGCCTGCTCGGCCGCAGGGTTGCCTCCACGATCACGCCGGTGAGCCCCATGCCGCCGAGCGTGGCGTGGAACAGGTCCGGCTGCTCCAGGCGTGAGAGCCGGCGCAGCTCGCCATCCGGTGTGCAGAGCAGCAGGTTTTCGACGTGATGGCAGAAGCTGCCGTCGCGTCGGTGGTTCTTGCCGTGGATGTCGGCCGCGATCGCGCCGCCGACGGTGATGTGCCGCGTGCCGGGGAGCACCGGCAGTGTCAGCCCAACCGCTGCGAGCGCTCGCAGCACCGCTGAGAGCATCGCGCCCGCCCCAACGCGCAGCAGCGGCCCCTCCAGCAGCTCCATGTTTGAGATGCAGGCGAGGTCGAGCACCACGCCGCCGTCGTTCTGGGCGGCATCCCCGTAGCTGCGGCCGGCGCCGCGTGCGATCAGGCCGCCGCTTGCGCTTGCGAAGAGCATCGCCTCGCGCACCTGCTCGACGGTTCGCGGCGCGATCACGGTGGCCTCGCTGTAACCAGTGCGTCCCCAACCGCAGAGCCGCCGGCGCTCTCCCGCAGGGGCCGATGGGCGCGCGAAGACGCGACCGGGCCGCATCGTGATCGTGGGCTCAGGTGCCGACATATACCGCGCAGGCGTAGATGCCCACCCACGCTCCACTCATCACGATCAGGAAGCGGTCATGCAGCAGCACTTCCTCCGGCGCCTCCCCATGCCCTTCGTGCAGCAGCAGCCCGTAACGCAGCAGCCACAGCACGAACGGCGCGACCGTGATCTCGTACCAGGAGATGCCGTCGCTGCCGTGGCCCTCGAAGGCCCACAGGCAGTATGCGACGGTCGTCACCGAGGCCGCGAGCATCATCACGAAGCGCAGGTAGTCCTGCGAGTAGGCGGCAAGCGTGGATCGTGCGGCGGCCATCTGGCCGCTGGCACGAAGCTCTGCGTAGCGCTTGCCCGCAACCACAAACAGCGCGCCGAACGAGGTCACCATCACAAACCAGCGCGAGACCGGGACGCCCGTCGCGGCGCCGCCGGCCAACGCGCGCAGCACAAAGCCGGCCGCGACGATCGCGATGTCGGCCACCGCGACCTTGCGCAGCCAGAACGAATAGGCAGCGGTGAGCGTCAGGTAGCCGAGGCCGGTCAGGCCGAGCAGGGGTCGGATTGCAAAGCCGAGGCCAAGCCCCGTGGCCGCGAGCACCGCGGCCGCCGCCAGTGCGAGGCCAACCGGCACTTCTCCGCAGGCGATCGGCCGGTGGCGGCGACGCGCGTGCAAGGCATCCTCGTGGCGGTCATGGACGTCGTTAAGCAGGTAGGTGGCGCTGGAGAGCATGCAGAAGCAGATGAACGCACCCGCAACCTCGACGGCGACGTGCGGGTGGCTCAGCACACCCGCCGCGCCCGGCGCAGCCACCACAAGCAGGTTCTTGACCCACTGGCGGGGCCGGCATGCACGCAGCAGCGCGCGGCCGCGCGCCGCGGGGCCAGCGATGGGAGGCGCGCCCGGCCGATCTGCAATCGCCGCAGGAGTCTCGATGTCCGCCCTGTCGACTGCATCGATTGCGCTCACGCGTGCGGTCACCTCCCTTCGCTTCCAGTGGACGAGGCCCATCGGAGCAGAGCGACCTCACGAGCACCTTTGCACAGCGTGAAGATGCTCTGACCTGGCGCGCGGCGAATATGAGGGAGTTCTCACACGTTTCTCTCAGTAGTTCACCACGTCTGCTGAAGCGTCCGAACCACTCGCGCTCATTGGGGTGAAAATATTCTCACTAGCGTGGTTGAGCGGGTGCATACTGGACTGTGGCCACTTACGATCACCTTGCATGGGGCTGCAGATGCAAACACCGCGTGTACGGGAACGCGGACATGGAGGGCAAGCGCGCCGTACCTTCACTCACACACCGCGCACGCGCCTGCGCCGCATCACGCTGCTGGCGTGTCTGATCGCGCTCGCATTTGCGCTGATCTCCTTTGCGGGCACGATGCTCTCGCCGTCCAACACGAGCTTCTCCATCCGGGCGGTGGAGTGGCTGCGCAGCCACGGCGGCGCCGGCTTGGTCTCCACGGTCGAGAACGTCTATTACTCGCTGAACGCTCCCAGCAAGGGCGGCCCGGGCTTGAAGGCGCTGCCGCACGTGGGCGTCGCGGTCTCCGGCGAGCACGCCAAAGTCCATCCCTACCAGCCACCGCAGATCAGGCCGCTGAGCTATCCGGCGCTGGCGGGCGAGGGCGTATGGCACGCCGCTCGACCCGGCGTCTCCTATCCGCCGCTGCTGATCACCACCTTCAGAAGCGACCCCACCGAATACCCGCGCCTGGTCGCGGGCGTGGCCTGGATCGACCCGCATCGCACCAAGATCACGCTGTACCCAGGGCGCGAACAGCCCTCCGTCGAACTGCCGGTCCGCGGTCCGATGGAGGTGCCCCCCGCGCTGCGCAACGGACTGCTCGCCACCTTCAACAGCGCCTTCAAGCTCGAAGACTCAAACGGCGGCTTTGCCTACCACGGCCATACCTATGCGCCGATGAGAGACGGTCAGGCCACCTTCGTGCTGCGCACCGGCGGCGAAGTCAACATCGAAGCCTGGAGTGGCGGGTCGAGCGCGCCCTCAAACGTGGTGTTCGCCAGGCAGAACCTGCCGCTGATTGTGGAGGACGGCAAGCCGAACCCGCTGCTGAACGACAGCGCGGAATGGGGAGCGACGCTCGGTAATGCGGTGCAGGTGTGGCGCTCGGGCATCGGGATCGACGAGCACGGCGATCTGATCTACGCGCAGGCCAACGACCAGACCGCCGGCAGCCTCGCGCAGATCCTGATCCACGCCGGCGCGGTGCGGGCGATGGAGCTCGACATCAACTCCTATTGGGTGAGCTTCAACACCTACGGGGCGCCGGGCGGGCGCGAGCCGATCAAGCTTCTGGCCGAAACCGAACGGCCCGCCACCCGCTACCTGGAACCCGATGACCGCGACTTCTTTGCGGTCTTCGAACGGTAGGGCTCAGCGCGTGGCCCAGACCATGCCCACTCCTTCAAAGCCCAGCGCCCGCTTTGTCGCTTCGGTGAGGTCGAATTCGCGGCCGGCCACATACGGGCCGCGGTCGATCACCTGCACGCGCAAGCTGCGATCGCCGTAGCGGATCGTAAGCCAGGTGCCGCAAGGCAGCGTCTTGTTCGCCACGCCCATCGTGGCGCTCGTCAGCTGCCCGCCGCAGGCCAATCCGCCGCCACCCCCATACCAGGACGCCTCGGCGGCGGCAAACGAGCTCAGCACGCCAAGGCGGCGTGTGGTGCCCGGGGCGCCATCCACGCCGCGATACCGCAGCTGGGCGACCCAGCTGCCGGTCCGAGGTGGCGCGTAGCGCAGCGCGAAGCGGCCGCGGGCGCCGGTACGAGTGCTTGCAACCGACACCCAGCGACGCCCGAGCAGCAGTTGCAAGCTCACCTTCGCGTCCGCCAGGCGCGGCCGCAGCGTGCCCTTCGCGCGCATCGTTTGACCCGCGAGCACGTTCAGCGTGGCCGACCGGATTCGCATGCGCTCGTGCATGGGCTCTCCCAGCGGCGGCTGCACTGCCGCCACACCCTGCGTGCTGAGCATTTCCACCGGCGCAATCGGCGCCGCGGGCGCGGTGGTCGCGCCCGTCGGAAGGACGAGCATTTACGTCTTGCCTCCTTTGGTTTACGCCTACGGGGTTAGCTGTCGGGCTCGCACAGGGCCGCTGCACGCAGCCGATCGTCGATCGACGTGCGCGTGCGCTTTCTGCGCTATGGCCGCATCAGCGGCCGATTCGCCCCAACCGGCCGCGCTCCCCGCGGTCCGGCAATGGGTCCCCCGTTCGCCCTCGTTTGCAAGGGCGACTCGGCGTCTCTGTCAAAGCAATCCGGTCACAGTAGAGACTCAAAGACCCTTTTCTGTGATTGACGTCACATAAACGGGTTAGGTTCGCGTTGTCCTGGACAACCGTTTTGGCAGGCCGAAGGCGCAATCGGGTCGGCCAATCGCTGCAGGCGCGTTGACGCCGAGCCCTCAAAGCGGCGACAATCCTCAGAAGATGGCCAACCCCGATCGGCTCACCGGCCTGGACACGGCGTTCCTGCATCTAGAGGAGCACTCCACCGCACACATGCACGTGGCCTCCGTGATGGTGTTCGCCGGAGAGGCGCCCCCCTATCAGGCGCTCGTGGAGCACATCCTGGGCCGCCTGCACCTGGTGCCCCGCTACCGGCAGCGGCTGGCGTTCGTGCCGCTTGGCCAGGGCCGACCGGTCTGGACCGACGATCCCCGCTTCAATCCCCACTACCACATACGTCACACCGCCCTGCCGAAGCCGGCCGACGAGCGCGCGCTTCAACGCCTGGCCGGCAGGATCTTCTCCCAGCGCCTGGACCGCTCCAAGCCGCTGTGGGAGATGTGGCTGGTGCAGGCGCTGGCCGGAGATCGCTTCGCGCTGATCGCCAAGACCCACCACGCGCTCGTGGACGGGATCTCCGGCGTGGACATCACCACCGTGCTCTTCGACACCGCGCCAGACGCGATGCCGGCGAGCAGGCCGCCGACGCCCTGGTCGGCGGGGCCGCCACCTGGATCGGCCAAGCTGATCGCCGATGCGCTGCTGGAGCGCGCGACCGTTCCCGGTGAGATCGCCCGCGGCGCACGCGCGACGCTGCGAGCGCCCCGGCGCGCAGTGGGTCGACTGGCGCGCAGCGTGCGCAACGTCGGCGCGAGCGCGCTGCCGGGCATCGAGCACCCCGCTCCTCGCACCCCTTTCAACGTCGAGATCGGCCCGCACCGGCGCTACACCTGGGTGGACGCCGACCTGGCTCTGTTCAAGGCGATCAAGGACGCACTCGGCGGAACGCTCAACGACGTCGTGCTGAGCTCCGTGAGCCTTGCCTTGGGCGCGCACCTGCGCGAGCAGGGCTACGACACGGACGGCCTGCGGCTGAAGGCGATGGTGCCCGTCTCGGTACGTGCGGACACCGAGCGCGGCGCGCTCGGCAATAAGGTCGCGGCGATGTGGGCGCCGCTGCCGGTGGGCGTGCAGGACGCCGCCGAGTGCTACGCGCAGGTGCGCTCAGCGACCCAGCAGCTGAAGAGCTCCGGGCAAGCGATCGGCGCCGAGGTTCTGACCAACCTGGCCGGCTTTGCGCCCCCGACGATCCTCAGCCAGGCGGCACGGCTGCAGGCCAGGCAGCGCTACTTCAACCTTGTGATCACCAACGTCCCCGGGCCACAGTTTCCGCTCTACCTGCTCGGCCGTGAGCTGATCGCGCTCTACCCGGTGGTGCCGCTCGCTCGTCGGCAGGCGCTCGGAATCGCGGTGATGAGCTACAACGGCCGGCTCGGCTTCGGGCTGCTGGCCGACTTCGACGCGCTGCCGGAGCTCGAGATGATCGCCGAGGATCTGCGCAAGGCGATCGCGGCGCTGGCCAAGGCGGCGAACCTCACGCCGCCGCGCAAGCGCGCGGCGGCCAAGCGCGCACCCGAGCGGACGGCCTCACGCGCCTGAGGGATACCCTGGAGCGCCCTATGAGGGTCGCGCTCTGCCAGATGAACGCCACCGTCGGCGATATCGCCGGTAATGCGGTGCGTATCCGTGAAGGCATCGAAGCCGCGCGTGCGCAGCATGCCCAGTTGGTGATCTTCCCCGAGCTCGCGGTGACCGGATATCCACCCGAGGATCTGCTGCTGCGCCAGCACTTCCTGGCCGATGCGCGGGCGGCGCTGGAGCAGCTGGCCGCCTGCACCGACGGGGTGGTTGCGGTCGTCGGCTTCCCGGAGCTGGCCGAGGATGTCTACAACGCCGCGGCGGTGCTGGCCGGTGGGCGCATCCACGCGATCTATCGCAAGAACTACCTGCCCAACTACGGCGTCTTCGACGAGCATCGCTACTTCCAGGCCGGCCGCGAGTGCGCCGTGATCGACATCGGAGAGGATCGCATCGGGCTGACCGTCTGCGAGGACATTTGGGAGCCCGGACCCCCGGCCTCTGATGAGGCGATGGCCGGAGCGACGCTGATTCTCAACATCTCCGCCTCCCCTTACCACGTGGGTAAGGGCGCAGAGCGAGAGCGGATGTTCGCTCAGCGCGCCCGCGACAGCCTGGCCTTCGTCGCCTTCTGCGGGCTGGTCGGCGGCCAGGACGAACTCGTCTTCGATGGCTACTCGTGCGTGGTCGACCACACCGGAGAGACGGTCGCGCGCGGCAAGCAGTTCGAGGAGGGCCTGCTGATCTGTGACCTCGATCTGCAGGCAGCCGCCGCAGCTCGTCTGCGCGATGCCGGGCATCGACCGGCGGCCAGGCGCGTCGAGCGTCCGGTGAGCGTGCTCTCGCCGCTGCCCGCAGGCCCAAGCTCCCCCGAGGCGCTGTCTCCGCCGGCGGCGCTGCACGAGCCGATCGCGCCCCAGGAGGCCGAGGTCTATGCCGCGCTGGTGCTCGGCCTGCGCGACTACGTGGGCAAGAACGGCTTCTCCCACGTCGTGCTCGGCCTCTCTGGCGGGATCGACTCGGCGCTGGTCGCGTGCGTGGCGGTCGATGCGCTGGGCGCGCAGAGCGTGAGCACGGCGATCATGCCTTCCCAGTACTCCTCGCACGGCACCCAGTCGGATGCGCGCTCTCTGGCGGCGGCGCTCGGAGCCTCCGCCCATGAGCTGCCGATCGAGACGGTGATGGACGCCTATCGAGGGGTTCTGACCGACGATCTGGCAGGCCGCCCGCCCGGCTTGACCCAGGAGAACCTGCAGGCGCGGATCAGAGGCAACCTGCTGATGGCGCTCTCCAACGAGTTCGGCTGGCTCGTACTCACAACCGGCAACAAGTCTGAGATGTCGGTCGGCTACACAACCCTCTACGGGGACCTCGCCGGCGGCTTCGCGGTGATCAAGGACGTGCCCAAGACGCTGGTTTACCGCCTCTGCGAGTGGCGCAACGCGCCCGCCGGGGTCATGCACGGCGGGCCGTCGGCCCCGATCCCCGCCACGATCATCAGCAGAGCGCCCTCTGCGGAGCTTCGCCTCGACCAGCGCGACGAGGACTCGCTGCCCCCCTACCCCCTGCTCGACCGGATCCTGCAGGGCTACATCGAGTTCGACCTCTCCCGCGAGCAGCTGATCTCGCAGGGGCTGCCGGCCGAGGAGGTCGACCGCGCGATCAGGCTCGTGGACCTCGCCGAGTACAAGCGCCGCCAGGCGCCGCCAGGGATCAAGATCACAACGCGCGCCTTCGGCCGCGACCGTCGCATGCCGATCACAAACCGCTACCGTGGCTAGCCGGCGCGCCGGTGCATGCACGGCGGCCGCGGCGGCGCTTGCGGTCCTCTGTGCCTGCGTGCTTTCCGGCTGCGGCAGTGCGGCCGGAGGCAAGGCGCTCAGCGCATCGACGCTTGAGCCGCTCGTCGGCAACCAGGAATTCCCGATCTTCTGGCTGGGAGGACGCTTCGACGGAATGGCGCTGACCGAGGTCGATAGTGACCCAAGTGGCGCGTACGACATCCAGTACGGCAGCTGCACGACCGGCGGCCCGGAAACCTGCACCTCCCCGCTGACAGTGATCAGCTCCCCGGACAACAGCTTCCTGCCCGATGCCGGCGCGGTCACCGGCACCGCGAGCATCCGTGGCGTGCGGGCGGTGCTGGCATCCGATGGCAGGGTGATCGAGATCGCCACCGGTCCGGCGGTCGTGGAGATTCGCGCCAAGAGCGCTGCGCTCGCGCTCGCCGCCGCGGGTCAGATGGTGGCGATCAACGAGCTCGGCACCCCGGGAGCGGCGCTGCCCGCGGCGCAGCCGAACACGGGCTTCGCCGCCAAGCCGTTGGAAGGCCAGCTGCCGCAGACGGTGCAGGGGCTGCCCGCAAGCGGCCGCTGAACGAGCTCCTCCCTGGGGCGATCAGGCCGACGGCAGCGGCCGCACGGCAATCGTCATCCGCGTCACCGCGCAGAGCCGGCCGAGCTCGTCCTCGAAGCGTACGTCCCACACCCACGTGGTGCGGCCCTTGTGAAGGCGCGTTGCGGTCGCGGTCACAGTGCCCTCGGTGACTGGCCGTAGGAAGCTGGTCTGGTTTGAGAGACCCATCGCCGCGTTGCCGTCGGGCAGCACCGCGATCGCTGTGGCCAGCGAGGCCAGCGACTCGGCGATCGATGCCAGCACACCGCCATGCAAAAGACCCGCCGGCTGCTTGAGCTCGTCGCGAACCTCGATTCGTCCGCGGGCCAGCTCCGCGCCGCACTCCAGCACCTGCAGGCCGTAGAGCCGGTCGAATCCGATCATCGCCTCGTTGATCTGCGTGGCAGTGGGGCTCACCATCGGGCCGCCACGATAGCCTAAGAAAAGGTGCCCGGATCTCCGGCCGCGGAGATGGGGCGGCCGCCTGGCAGGGGGCGGCCGGCGGAACACAAGACGATGATCAGACTCGAGCAGCTTCCACCAGACCAGCGAGCGGTGCTCTCGCTGCTGCTGCGACAGCGTAAGCGCTATCAGGAGGTCGCCTCGATCCTGCAGGTCGCGCCGGAGGCCGTTCACGATCGCGCGCACGCAGCGCTCGCGGTGTTGGCACCGGCGCAGGCGCGCCTGGTTGACGCCGCCGAGCGCGAGCGGATCGGCGAGTACCTGCTTGGCCAGCAGAACGATCTGGATGCTGCCGCCACGAAGGCGTATCTCGCCGGATCCACCCCCGCGCGCGAGTGGGCGCGGACGCTTGCGGTCGAGCTCGTCAAGCTCGCCTCCGAAGCGATGCCGGAGATCCCCGACGCGCCGACGTCGCTGCCGATACACGCGCCGGCAGCCATGCCACAGGGCGACCGTCATGACGGCGCGCAGCCGGCGCCCTCGCCCGTCTCGCGGCGCGGAGGCGCGATCCTGCTCGCGGGAATCGTCCTCGTCGTCGCAGTCGTGGTGGCGATCGTGCTCAGCTCAGGCGGCGGCGGCAACGGCAATGGGAATCAGGCCGCCTCGCGCTCGAGCGAACAGTCCTCAACCTCCACCACCCAAAGCAACGCCAAATCCACGCGCACCGGGAGCAGCCAGGTCAAAGTCGAAAAGCTGGCCGAAATGAAGCCGCCTTCCGGCGGAGGCTCCGCCAAGGGCTTTGCCGCGCTTGTCGTCAAGGGCACCACCCACGCTGTCGAGATCGAAGCAAACGGGGTTGCGCCCACGGAAGGTTTCTCCTACGTCGTCTGGCTGACCGGCCCCAAAGGCGAATACTCGGCGCTTGGCAGGGTGCCATCCGTCGGCTCGAAGGGCCACTTCCGGGTAATCGAAGCGCTGGCGCAGGCCCCAAGCTCCGTGGCTGGCATCGAGATCAGCCGCGAGACCACCGCTCATCCAAGCTCGCCCGGCCCGATCGTGCTGAAGGGCAGCTTCGTCGGAGCCTAAAAGGCATCCGGCAACAGCTTGCCGGGGTTCATGATCCCGGCGGGGTCGAGCTGCTGCTTTACCGCCCGCAGCGCGGCGATGCCGGTGGCGCCGACTTCCTTTGAGAGCCATGCGCGGTGGTCGCGTCCGATCGCGTGATGGTGGGTGATCGTGCCGCCGTTTGCGAGGATCGCCGTGCTGGCGGCGTCCTTGACCGCCTGCCACTGGCGTTGCTCCTGCCCACGCAGCATCCGTGCCAGGAACGTGAAGTAGAGCGAGGCGCCGCTCGCGTAAAGATGGGAGACGTGGCAGCCCACGATTCCGGGCGTGCCGAGCTCCGCGAGCGCATCGGAGATCGCACCGCCAACCGCGGCCCTGAGCGCGTGCAGATCCGACCAGCAGGCCGCCGTCTCCAGCGTCTCGACCATCACGCCCTGCGTGAGCAGCTCGTCGCGCACGTACGGAGCGCTGAAGCGCGAGGCCAGCCATGCCTCTCCCGCTCCGCCGCCAAGGCCGATTGCGCCGTGGTCGCGGGCACAGGCCCGTGCGTGGCGCCACGCCCTGTGCACCTGCTCCTGCTCTCCCTCGAAACCGAGGATCGCCAGGCAGCCCTCGCCGCGGCGTCGCGCTGCGAAGTAGAGCTGCCTCGCAGTCCGCTTGAGCCCATCGCCGGCCAGGCGCAGGGTCAGCTCGGTCTCAGCCCGATCGGAGAGCCGCGCGAGGGTGGGCGCCGCGCCCTCTTGCACCAGCTTGCGCAGCATCTGTGCGCCTGACTCAAAATCCGAAAACAGCAGGCCCTGATAAACGCGGGCGCTCGGGCGTCGTGCGACCTTCAGGGTCAGCCGGTCGATCACGCCGAGCGTGCCCTCCGACCCGACCATCAGCTCGCGCAGGTCGGGACCCGCGGCGCTCGCGGGCAGCGCCGGCAGCTCGATCGAGCCGGCCGGTGTGGCGGCCCGCAGGCCGAGGATCAGATCCTCGAAGCGGCCGTAGCCCGTGGACGCCTGACCGGCCGAGCGCGTGGCGGCGCAGCCGCCGAGCGATACGTACTCGAAGGACTGCGGAAAATGGCCCAGAGTCAAGCCATGCCCTGCGAGCTCGTGCTCCAGGTCCGCGGCGCGCATCCCGGCCGCGAGGGTGACGCTCAACGACTCTCGGTCTATCGCCTGCACACCCGAGAGACCTGCGAGATCGAGCGCTATCAGCGCCTCGTGTTCTCCTTTGACTGGCGCCACGCCGCCCACCACCGAGGTGCCTCCACCGAACGGCACGACCGCGATCGAGCGCTTGGAGCACAGCTCCAGCAGCGCAAGGATCTGCTCGTGGTCGTGCACGTGCGCGACGGCGTCGGGCGCGCTCTCCGGCTGACCTCGCCGCAGCTGCACCAGGTCCATGTATCCGCGGCCGGCAGCGTGTGCCACACGCACGGCGTGCTCGGTGCTCAGCCCATCGGCGCCGAGCACTCGCTGCAACTCGTCGATCTGGTTTTGGCGCAGCGCGGGCTCGGGAAGCTGGACGTGCTCCAGCGCAACGGGCGGCTCTGGAGCGCCGTCGGCGCCGAGTCGCTCGCGCAACTCCTCCAGCACGCCGCCTTGCAGCATCAGCGGATGTTGCGGATCGCCCCACCCCCACCAGCGCATACGGGGAGCCCGCTCAGTCGCAGAGCTGCTGGAGTCCATCGAGTGCCTCCTTCACGGTCTTTGCTGCCGCCCTCCTCACCAGTGGGGCTCCCAGCCGGGCAAAGAGCCCGTTCAGCATCGGCAATGCTCCCGGCGGACTGGCGGAAGTGCCCGTAAACCAGCCGTGCGGGGTCTGCGAGAGCGTGATGGTCACCTCCGTAGAAGCGCTCTCGTTCATACCCATCCGCGGGCTCACCTTGAGCTCGGTCTCAGAGGACGCCAGCACCCGTTCAAATGGGGTGCCCGCGATCTGCTGGGCCCAACGCACCCTCATCTCCCGCTCGTCCAACTCCACTATCTCGAAGTCGGCGCGCACGAGTTTGCCGCTCGAGCTGCGCAGCATCTCCGTGAAGAACTCGCCGTCCACGCCCTCCACCCGCTCCACGCGCGGCCACCACCGCGCCAGGTGATACGGATCGCGCACCGTCTCCCAAAGCTCGCCGGCGGGCACTCCCAGCACGCGCGTCTGACTGGCCCGCGGCATCGCCGGCCTGTTATTCGTCGTAGCGCAGCAACGAGTGCGCCTCGTACGGTGCAAGCTGTTCGCGGCCGCCGAGGAAGGCCAACTCGACCAGGAAGCCGCAGCCCACAACGGTGCCGCCGCTGCTTGCCACCAGCTCACAGAGGGCGCGTGCGGTGCCGCCGGTCGCAAGCAGATCGTCGTGCACCAAGACGCGCGCGCCCGGCGCCAGCGCGTCGGCGTGCAGTTCCAGGCGGTCGGTGCCGTACTCAAGCTCGTACTCCGCCGCGATCGTGCGGCGCGGCAGCTTTCCCGGCTTGCGCGCAAGCGCGAAGCCGGCGCCCAGCCGCAGCGCAAGCGCAGGGCCGAGCAGAAAGCCGCGCGCCTCTGCCGCCAGCACGCAGTCGACGTTCAGCGGCCGGGCCCGCTCCGCGAGTCCCTGCACGGCGAGATCCAGCGCCACGGGGTCCGCCATCAGGGGCGTGATGTCCTTGAAGAGAATGCCCGGCTGCGGAAAGTCGGGGATGTCGCGGATCAGCGAGCGCAGCAGCTGCTCCGCGGAGGCGCCCTCGGCGCTCGACTCGCTGCGCCCGAGCAGCGCCATCAACTCACGATCTTGCGCAGGTCCCGCACGAGCAGCAGGTGCTTGAGGTGCGTGGTCACCGCTGCAAGGCTCTCCAGCGCCTCCAGCGCCTCCTTGCGCCGCTCGGGGTTGCGGGAGCGCAGCGCCGGGGCGAGGATCTGCTGCAAAAGGCCCGCCTCGCGGTCGGCGGAGGTGCGAAAGACGCGCAGGTTGCGCCCGCCCACGCCGTAGCGCGCCAGCTCAGCCACCGCGCCCACGATCTCGCGATCGGTCTCGTCGTAGCAGCGCACGCCCTTGTGCAGCTCCCCTTTGATCACGCCAAACTCTTCCAGCTCCCTGACCAGGCCCTCGTCGGCCTGGGTCTCCTGCAGCACCTCCTGCACGGTGTAGAGCGCGCCGCTTGCGCCGCCGACGCTGACGCTGCGACGCCATGAACGCGCGCCGTCCCGGACCTGCACTGGGATTTCCGCCTCGGCACGACCGGCTGCCAGCTCCTGGCGAATAACGCGCAGCGGCAGGAACTCGTCGCGTTGCAGGCGCAGAATCGTGCGCAGGCGCGCCACGTCGGCCTGGGTGTAAAGCCGGTAGCCGCCCGGCGTGCGCCGCGGAGCGAGCAGCTTTTGGTCCTCCAGGTAGCGGATCTTGGAGATGGATATGTCTGGGAACTCCTGGCCGAGCGCCTTGCAGACGGCGCCGATCGTCATCGACTTGCCCGCGCGGCCGGCCGGCTGCTCCTGCGTGCCGGCGCCGTTGGCCAGCTCCGCCGGCAGGGTGCTCTCCAGCGCGTGGATATCGAGATCTGGGGTTTCGGTGGACATCAGCGCGTGTGGAAGGTGAGCTTGTACTTGCCGATCTGCAGCTCGTCGCCCTCCTGCAGCTGCAGCGAGTCGATTCGTGAACGATTGACGTAGGTGCCGTTGAGCGAACCGCAATCGTCGATGTACCACTGATCGCCGCGCTGCACGAGCATCGCGTGGTCGCGTGAGACGGTCACGTCATCGAGGAACACGTCGCACTCCGGTCGCCGTCCGATACTCATGCGCTCGCCAAGGATTGAGAAGCTCTCGCCCTCCCTGCCGCCGCCGGCCCGCACGATCAGCGCCGGGCCAAGCGCAGTCACCTCGCTCGGGTCGACGGGGATCAGCTCGCCGGTCCCCTCGTCGATCCGGTAGGTGGCCGTCGGCGGCTCCTGTGCGATCTCCGCGCCCGCCAGAGACGCGCCGCAGCGCTGGCAGAAGTTCGCCTCCTCCGCGTTCAGAGTGCCGCACTCTGGACAATGCAGTGCCATCAGCCTGCCGGCGACTCCGGCTGACGTCCGGCGAGGATCTCGGTCAGGCGTTGCAGGTCGTCGCCGGAGATGACCTGCTCGCCGCCCTCGTGCTTGTTGCGCAGCCTGTTGACAAGCTCGGCCCGCAGGATGTCGATCTTGCCGTGCAGGATCCGACGCTGATAGGAGATGTCGGTCTCTTCCTCGGTGAGCTGTCTGATCAGGTCCTTCAGCTCGCTGTCGTTCATTGAGCCGAGGTCGGGAAAGGTGTCCATTCGCAGCCTTCTCCTCGTCTAGTGCGTGCGCCCCTCCTCTTCTCGGCAGGGCGCCTTCCACCACGGATGATCCATCGGCCAGTATAGCCCAGAGCCTTAGGCTGAGCTTGAGGGTCTGGTAGAGATTGCGATCCCGGTGCGAACGTAGAGCGCCAGCGCGGTCAGCGAGAGCGCCAGGCCGACCAGGAAGAGCACCTCTCCGAAGGTGCCCAGACCCGCCATCGCGAAGAAAATCCCGCCCAGCAGGGGCGGGATCGAAAGCCGGCCGGGCCAGTTGACGCGCACGTCGACGCCCTGCCCGAGCCCCACGCGCGCCAGCACGAGGATCACAGCCTCGCGCGCCAGCAGCACTGCGAGCGCCCAGCGCGGGAGCAGGTCATAGCGCCAGCAGACCACGACGCCCGCAATCGCGAGCAGACGGTCGGTGAGCGGATCCAGCAGTGTGCCCAGGCGGCTGTATTGGCCGGTGATACGAGCCAGCAGGCCGTCGGCGTAGTCGCCCCAACCGCAGATCGCGAAGATCACGATCGCAAGCGCGCTCACGCCTTTGCCGCCGGCCAGCGCGATCACCAGGAAGGTGGGGATCAGCGCAAGACGGACGAAGCTCACGGCGTTTGGGATCGTCCAGGGGCGCAGCGGACTCCCTGGGGAGGTCTCGGGCGGTGGTGGCCCGGAGCGGTCGAGGCCAATCAGCCGCTTTACGGGAGGGTGCGCCACAGCGCGTCCACTGTCTCGGCGAGCTCGCCGTCCTGCGCCCCCAGCGGCAGCCCGGCCGCCTCCTGGCGCCCGCGCCGCACCTGCACCTCGATCTCCCCCGATTGCAGCGAGCGCCTGCCGACGGTCAGCCGCAGCGGGCAGCCGAGCAACTCGGCGTCGGCGAACTTCTCGCCTGGGTTGCCATCGCGATCGTCGTAGATCACCTCCACCCGTGCGGCGGCGAGCGCGTCGTAGACGCCATCGGCCGCCGCCCGCTCCGGCGTGCCTGGCTTGCCCAGCGCGACCAGGTGCACCGCGAACGGAGCCAGCGCACGCGGCCAGGAGATCCCATGCTCGTCGGCATACTGCTCGACTGCGGCGGCCGCGATGCGCGCCGGGCCGATTCCGTAGCAGCCCATCCAGATCGGCCGCTGGACGCCCTGCTCATCAAGGAAGTTCGCGCCCAGCGGCTCGGAGTAGCGCAGCCCGAGCTTGAAGATGTTGCCGATCTCGATCGCCGGCTCGATGCTCACGCGCGCGCCTTCGATCGTGTCACCCTCACACACGGTCCGCACGTCGGCGAGCTGGAATGGGAAGTCGCGCCCTGGCCGCACGCCGCGCAGATGGGTGTCGGGCTCGTTGGCGCCCGCGACATAGCTGCCGTCCGCAACCGCCTCATCGAGCAAGATCTCCACGCGCCCGTCCAGGCCGACGGGCCCGATGAACCCGGGCGGGCCGATCTGCTGCGCGATCTCCTCCGCCCGCGCCGGCCGACTGCGCGCTCCCAGCGCCGAGGCGAGCTTGATCTCGTTGACCCGGTGCTCACCGCGCAGCATCACAAGCACCATCCGATCGCTGCCGTCCTCCACGATCACCGGGTATGCCTTCAGCAATGCGCCCTCGGGCACGCCGAGCGAAGCGGCCACATCCGCAACGCTCGTCAACCCGGGGGTGCTGACGCTCACCGGCGAGCTCACCCCCTCCAGCAGCGCCACCGGCTGCGGCGTCGCGCTTGCGACCTCGATGTTGGCGGCGTAGGCGCCCGCGAGCACCACCTCGTTCTCGCCGGCAGGGCAGGGCGCCATGTACTCGTGTGCGCCGAGACCGCCCATCATCCCCACGTCGGCCTGCACCCTGTACCAGCGCAGCCCCGTGCGCTCCATCATCCGGTCGTAGGCGCCAACGTGCAACTGGTAGCTCTCGGCCAGCCCCTGCTCATCGCGATCGAAGCTGTAGGAGTCCTTCATCACGAACTCGCGCGTGCGCAGAACCCCGGCCCGTGGGCGGGGCTCGTCGCGCTCCTTGACCTGGAACTGGTAGAGAATCAGGGGCAGATCGCGATAGGAGCGCACGCTCTGTGCCACGTGAGTGGTCACCGCCTCCTCATGGGTCATCGCAAGGACGAGGTCTGCGCCTTTGCGGTCGGTGAGCTTGAACAGCTCGTCGATCGCGTAGCGGCCGCTTCGACGCCAGGGCTCGGCCGGTTGCAGCAGCGGCAGCAGCATTTCCTGCCCGCCGATGCCGTTCATCTCCTCCCTGATGATCTGCACGGCGCGCTGGTGCACACGCCAGCCGGCCGGCAGCCAGGACCACATGCCAGCGCCCAGCTGGCGGATCAGGCCGGCCCTGACCATCAGCTTGTGCGAGATCGCCTCCGCGTCGGCGGGAGCCTGCTTCTCGGTCGGGAGCATGTACTGGGAGAGGCGGGTCATGGTGCGCTCAACATCCTATGTGGAGGCGAGGCGAGCGCCGCCCGTGACCGCATGGTCCCCTCTGATAGAACAGCGAGCGTCGCGCAAACGTCCGCAAAGGAGAAGGAGCCTCCCCGATGGCCTACACCGTCCCGCCACTCCCCTACGCCTACGAGGCGCTGGAGCCTCACATCGACAAGACGACGATGGAAGTCCACCATGACAAGCATCACCAGGCCTACGTGGACAAGGTCAACGCTGCACTGGAGGGCACCGCACTCGCCGACGCGCCGATCGAGCAGGTGATCGCCGACCTCTCCGCCGTGCCGCAGGAGAAGCTCGCCGCAGTCAAAAACAACGGTGGTGGCCACTACAACCACACCCTCTTCTGGGAGAGCATGAGTCCGGCCGGAGGCGGCGAGCCACAGGGCGCGCTCGCGGACGCGATCGCCTCCACCTTCGGCTCCTTCGCCGACTTTCAGGCCAAGCTGAAGGAAACCGGCGTCAACCAGTTCGGCTCAGGCTGGTCCTGGCTCGTGCACGACGGCTCCGGTCTTGCGATCGTCGGCACCCCCAACCAGGACAACCCGCTCTCGACCGGCAAGACGCCGCTGCTCGGCGTGGACGTGTGGGAGCACGCTTACTACCTGAAGTACCAGAACCGCCGCCCCGACTACATCGACGCGTGGTGGAACGTCGTCGACTGGGGCAAGGTCGCAGAGCGCCTCGCGGCGGTCTGATCGCCGCAGGCCGGGCGCCGCTCAGCTGCGGGTGAAGCGGCGCCCCGCCACCGGCGAGGCGGCCTCGTCCATCTCAACCGCGGGGCTCAGCATCGAGCTCAGGACCGTCTGCGCCTCGTCATCCTGCGAGGCGGCCTGCGCCTCGAGCGCCGCCAGTTTCTCGGGCGTCAGTGCCGTGGCGTCCTCGTTCTCTGCCAGCCACGCGCGCGCCTGCGCGGCCTGCTCCTCGTCGCGCTCCACCGTCTTGCCAGCGGCGTAGTAGCGGTCGATCTCGGCAAAGAGCTCGTCCACGAGCTGCTCGGTCGGCACCTTCTTCAGCGGCTCGCCCTTGCTGTAGATCATGCCCATGTCCTTGGCGCCGGTGATGCCGAAATCGGCGTGGCGCGCCTCGCCGATGCCGTTGACCGCGCAGCCCAGCACCGAGACCTCGATCGGGTCCTCGTAGGCCTCTAGGCGCGCCTCGACTTCGGCCACGACACGGTCCATGTCGAACTGCAGCCGGCCACAGGTCGGGCAGGCGATCAGCACCGGGCCCTTCTCGCGCAGCTTCAGCGCCTTCAGGATCTCCCAGGCGACCTTCACCTCCTCCTCGGCGTGGAAGGTGGAGAGCGAGATCCGGATCGTGTCGCCGATGCCGTCGGCGAGCAGCGTGCCCAGGCCGACCGCAGACTTCAGCGAACCTGACCACTTCGTGCCTGCCTCGGTGATGCCGAGATGCAGCGGGTAGGGGATCTTCTCGGAGAGCAGGCGGTTGGAGGCGATCGTGTTCGGCACCGAGGTTGACTTCATCGAGACCTTGAAGTCCTCGAAGTCCAGCCGCTCCATCAGCTGCACCGTCTCGATCGCGGCCTGCACAAGCGCCTGCACCGGGTCGTCGTACTCCAGGTGGCGCAAATGCTTGGGCAGCGAGCCTGAGTTGACACCGACCCGCAGCGGCGTCTCGTGGCGCCTTGCGACCTGCACGACCTCGGCGACCTTCTCTTCCCCGCCGATGTTGCCGGGGTTGATCCGCACGCAGTGCGCGCCCGCCTCGATCGCCTTGATCGCCAGGGTGTGGTTGAAGTGGATGTCGGCGATCACCGGGATCGGCGAGTCCACGACGATGCGCTTGAGCGCCTCAACGTCCTGCTCGCGCGGTACCGCCACGCGCACGATGTCCGCGCCGGCCTCGGCGACCGTGCGGATCTGCTCCATCGTGGCGGCGAGATTCGCCGTCTCAGTCTTGGTCATCGTCTGCACCACGACGGGCGCGCCGCCGCCGATCGGGATGCCGCCTACGTGTATCTGCCGCTTCGATGCCATGCGCTCAATTGTACGGGGCGCAGCCTGGGCGTCGGTGAAGGGTGGGTGAAGGCGTGCGGTGTCGCTTCTCTACCCCGCGATCCGGCCGATGTCGTTGGTGATGCCGCTGATCACGAGGAACGCGAGCAGCACCAGGCCAATCGAGCTGAAGCGCCACATCGCCGCCATCGAGACCCTGCGTCCACGTACCTTCTCGGCCACGGCCCACAGGATGTGCCCCCCGTCCAGCGGCAGGAACGGGAACAGGTTGATCACGCCAAGGATCAGCGAGACGTAGCCGAGCACGACGAGCGCCTTGCCCGCGCCGCTGGCAACGGCTTCCTGAGTGACTTCGGTGATGCCGACGATGCTGTGCAGGTTGCTGCGTTCCTTGGAGCTCGTGAGCGCCCGGCCGAGGCCGGCAACGGTTTCGCCCGTCGTGTGCCACATGGCGGCCGCAGAAGCTCCGGCTGCATCAAGCAGACCGAAGGAGCGCTGTGCGGTCCCGAACACAAAACCGATCAGCATCCGTTTGGCGTCAGAGTTGTAGCGGGGTCGAACCGACAGGGCGATCACCTGGCCCTTGCGGTCGACCGTGAGATGCACGGGCGTGGTGGCAAGACAGTCCTGCACCTGGCCGCTGGCGCAGCGATGCGAGTCGACCGCCTTGACCGTGGACTGGACGGTCGCTTTGCGGCCTTCGACGGTCAGGATCTTGTCGCCGGCGCGCAGCACCTGCTGGGCCGGCATGCCCCGCTCCACCCCGGCCACCTTGGTGCTCGGCGCGATCGATTTGATGCTCGGATCGAGATTCCCGAGTGTGAGCGCTCCTCCGTAGCTGCCGCTGATCAAGACCACGGCAAACAGCAAGAACGCGATCGCGATGTTCACGAGCGGCCCGGCGAGGATCACCGCAACCCGCTTCCACGGCGGCTGGCTGTAGTAAGCGCGGGCGCGCACCTCGGGCGGCATGTCCTCCAGTTCCTCGGGGTTCATCCCGGTGATCTTCACGTAGCCGCCCGCGGGCAAGGCGCCGATCGCATACTCGGTCTCGCCCCCGCGGATCCGCGCGATCGTGGGCGGGAAGAACAGCGAGAAGCGCTCGACGCGCATACCCACCGCCTTGGCCACGGAGAAGTGCCCGAGCTCGTGCAGCACGATCAGGAGCACGATGCCGAGGATCGTCAGGAACCAACTCACGAGATCAGTCTCGCAGGCGACTCGGCCGCGCGCCGCAGATCAGGCCCGCGCGCTTACTGCCTCCTCTGCCACCGCTCGCGCCTGACGGTCGGCGTCATAGAGGGTGTCGAAGGAGCGCAGCGGCTCCGATCCAAGACTCTGCAACGAGTGCTCGATCACGGCCGGAATGCCGTCGAAGGCGATTCGCGAGCGCAGGAAGGCGTGCACCGCCACCTCGTTGGCAGCGTTGAGAATGCACGGCGCAGTACCTCCCGCCAGCGCCGCCTCGCGCGCGAGCCTCAGGCACGGGAACCTCTCAAGGTCGACCGGCTCGAAGCTGAGAGTTCCAACGGCCGTCAGATCCACCGGCTCGATTGGCTGCTCGACGCTCTCACCACGATGCAGGGCATAGGAGATCGCCACCCGCATGTCATGCGGCCCAACGTGGGCGAGCATCGCACCATCTACGAGCTGGACCAGGCCGTGGATCAGCGACTGTGGATGCACGACCACATCAATGTCCTCATAGGCCGTCCCGAACAGATGGTGGGCCTCCATCACCTCCAGGCCCTTGTTCATCAGGGTCGCGGAGTCGATCGTGATCTTGCCGCCCATCGACCAGGTCGGATGGGCAAGCGCCTGCTGCACGCTCACGCCGCTCATCTGCTCGCGGCTCATTCCGCGAAACGGTCCGCCGCTGGCTGTGATCACCAGGCGCCGCACCGATCCCACCCCGCGCCCACTCAGCAGCTGATGAAGCGCGGCGTGCTCTGAGTCGACGGGGACGATCGCCGTGCCGGTCGCTTCGGCCAGCGCCGTGACGAGCTCTCCTCCCACCACCAGCGACTCCTTGTTGGCCAGCGCCAGCTCGATTCCCTCCCCGAGCGTGGCAACGGTCGGGCCAAGCCCGGCAGAGCCCACGAGTGCGTTGAGGACCACATCCGCCTGCGACTCCACGACCAGCCGAACGAGCCCCTCCGCGCCGCTCAGGACCTCTCCATCCGTCCAGGCCTCAGCAGCCCGAGCGGCCGCATCGACGCCGGCGAGCGCTATCCGGCGCACTCCGTGTGCCTGCGCCTGCTCGACCAGTGCTTGCCAGGAGCGCTCGGCGGAGAGCCCGACCAGCTCAAGCTCCTCCGAGCGCTGAACTACCTCGAGCGCCTGTGTCCCAATGGAGCCGGTCGAGCCGAGTATCAGCAGACGTCTGCGGTAGCTCATTGCCGCTCAGGGTAGCCCTCTGGGCTGCTCACGTATACGCCGACCATATGTAGTAAGCCACCACCGCCGTGAACAGCACCGCGTCCAAACGGTCAAGCGCCCCCCCGTGCGCCCCGAAGACCCGCCCGGTGTCCTTGGTGCCCGCCTGCCGCTTGACAAAGGACTCGAACAGATCGCCGATCGGCCCGATCACTGCGACCCCCGCGCCAAGCACGACCGCGTGTGAGACCGGCATCCAGTTCTGATACCGGCTCGCCAGCCACACGGCAGCCACCGCGCAGATCATCCCTATCACCAGCCCCTCGATCGTCTTGTTCGGCGAGATCTCCGGCGCGAGCGGGCGCCGGCCAAACAGGCGCCCGCCCAGATATGCCCCCGTATCTCCCACGAACGTCCCCACGAGCACGTCGATCACTACTCCGATTCCGTGCGGCAGCCCCCGCAGCATCACCGCATGCGCGAAGCCAAACCCGATCCACCACAGAGCGAGCAGCGTGATCGCGACCCCCCACGTCCCCGTCCGGCGCTGTAGGACCGCCAACCCAAATACCACCGGCAGGCTCGCCACAGCCGCCAGCAGCACCCAGCGCGGCCCGCCATACTGTGCGGCCAGCAGCAATCCAGCGAGCCCGACCAGCCCGGCCAGCCGCACCGGCTGCGCCCGCTCGTACATCCCGAACAGCTCGTGCATGCAAATCGCGCCGAGCACGAACAGGCCCGCGGTGAAGACCAGTCCCCCCTCGATCACCAGGAACAGTGCGACCGCGATCGCCGGCACCGCCGCAAGCACCCGCGCGCCCAGATCCGACCGTCCCGCCTCCTCACTGCCCCCGCGACCCGCCACTCCCCTCACCGGCCTCCGAAGCGGCGTTGGCGCGCGCTGAACTGCGCCAGCGACTCCTCCAGGCTCGTCCGGCTGAAGTCCGGCCACAGCTCGTCCCTGAAGATCAGCTCGGAGTAGGCGGACTGCCAGAGCAGATAGTTGGAGAGGCGCCGCTCACCGCTGGTGCGGATCACCAGATCCGGGTCGTGCATCTCCGGCGCGTATAGGCACGCTCTGAAATCCTCCTCGGTGCCACCGCTGAAGCGAGCCGCAGCGTCGATGATCTCGGCGCGCCCACCGTAGTTGAAGGCGACGAACAGCGTGATCCGGGTGTTGCCGTCTGTCAGCTGCTGCGCCGAGTCCATCTGCTCCTGCAGCCCCGTCGAGACCCCGTCGCGCCGGCCGATGAAGCGTATCCTCACGCCTTCCTGGTGCAGCTCGGGCGTCTCGTTTGCGATCCGCAGGGAGAACATCTCCATCAGGCCCGTGACCTCCTCGGCGGGACGCGCCCAGTTCTCCGTCGAAAAGGAGTAGACCGTCAGCTCCTTGATGCCGAAGTCGACCGCGTCGCGCAGCCGTGCCTTGACGGTGTCCGCGCCCGCTTCATGGCCGGCTCTGACCGGCAGTCCGCGCGCCTGCGCCCAGCGCCCGTTGCCGTCGGTGATGATCGCGACGTACTTCGCGCCCGATAGGGGCGGGCCGTCGGCCTGATCCTCGGCGAGCTGATGGGATGGGCCGGACGGGCGGTGTGCGTGCCCTTCCGCGGCTGCCATCACACCTCGAGAATCTCCTGCTCCTTGGCCGCCAGCATCTTCTCCAGCTCCCCCACATTCGCGTCGGTCAGCTTCTGCAGCTCGACCTCGGCGCGATGCTCGTCGTCGGAGCCCGCCTGGCCTTCGGACTTCATCTCGCGCAGATCGCTCATCACGTCGCGGCGGACGTTGCGGATTGAGACCTTGCCCTCCTCGGCCAGGTGGCGCACGATCTTGACCAGCTCGCGCCGGCGCTCTTCGGTCAGCTCCGGCACCACCAGTCGCACAAGGTTGCCGTCGTTGGAGGGTGTGAGCCCGACGTCGGACTCGTTGATCGCCTTCTCAATCGCCTTGATCGAGGACTTGTCGTAGGGCTGCACGGTGATCAGGCGCGCCTCCGGCGCGGAGATCGTGGAGAGCTGGTTCAGCGGCGTCTGCGCGCCGTAGTAGTCGACGGTGATGCGATCAAGCAACGCCGCGCTGGCGCGGCCGGTGCGAACGGTGCCGAACTCGTGCTGGGCGCTGTGCACCGCCTTGGCCATCCGCTCCCCTGCATCCTGCAGCAGCGCGTCGATCATTTCAGAGGCCATCTGCCTACTCCTCCCCTGCCGCTGTAGTGACGAGCGTTCCCACGCGCTCGCCTGAGATTACCCTGGATATCGCGGTTTCGTCATCCATGTTGAAGACGTTGATCGGCATCCTGTTCTCCATGCAGAGCGCAAGCGCGGTGGAATCCATCACCCGCAGGCGGCGCTCCAGCGCTTCCATGTGGGTCAGCTGCGGAATGAACTGCGCGCCCGGGTCGCGCGCCGGGTCGGCGGTGTAGACGCCCTGCACCCCGTTCTTTGCCATCAGGATGATCTCGGCGTGGATCTCCGCTGCGCGCAGCGCCGCTGCGGTGTCGGTGGTGAAGAACGGGTTGCCGGTGCCGGCGGCGAAGATCACGACTCGGCCCTTCTCAAGGTGACGCATTGCGCGGCGGCGGATATAGGGCTCGGCGACCTCGGAGATCGTCAGCGCGCTCTGCACCCGCACCTCGGCCCCGGCCTTTTCCAGCGAGTCCTGCAGCGGCAGCGCATTCAGGACCGTCGCGAGCATCCCTATGTAGTCGGCGGTCGCGCGGTCCATCCCGTCGGCGGCGCCCTTCATGCCGCGGAAGATGTTGCCGGCGCCCACGACGATCGCGATCTCGACGCCCTGCGCGTGGACCTCGTGAACCTGGGCCGCGATCGCCCGCACCCGCTCCGGATCTGTGCCGTAGGGCAGCTCGCCCATAAGGGCCTCCCCGGAGAGCTTGATCAGGACGCGTTTGAAGTGCGCGGTGGACATCGACGGGAGCTTATCCGGGCCGGCGCCCCCGCAAGGCGCCGGCCGGACTTAGCAACCCCTACTGGCCGATGGCGAAGCGCGTAAAGCGGCGAATGACGACGTTCTCGCCCGTCTTGGCGGTGAGCTCGTCGCGCAGCTGCTGAACGGTCTTGCCGTCGAACTTGGGGTTGTGCATCTCCTGCTCGAGCAGCACGATGCTCTTCAGCCAGGCGTCGAGCTTGCCGGTGACGATCTTCTCGCGCACGTTCTCGGGCTTGTCAGCCGCCTCCTGCTCATAGACGCGTGACTCGGCGGCCTTCTGATCCTCCGGCACGTCATCGCGGCTGACGTAGGCGACAGTCGGGCTGGCCGCGATCTGCATCGCCACATCCTTGGCGAAGGCGACGAACTCCTCGTTGCTGGCGACGAAGTCGGTGTTGCAGTCGACCTCGATCAGCACGCCGACCTTCGCGCCGGCGTGGATGTATGACTGGATCGTGCCCTCGGTGGCGGTGCGCTGCCCGAGATCCTGGATCTTCTTGCCCTGCTTGACGCGCAGGATCTCGATCGCCTTATCGATGTCGCCAGCCGATTCTGTGAGCGCCTTCTTGCAGTCCATCATGCCCGCGCCTGTGCGATCCCGCAGCGCCTTGACGTCCTTTGCCTGAATCTCGACTGCACTCATGATGCGCTGGCCTCCTCAGCGGTGTCGGTCTGCTGTGCCCCCGCCGCGGTCTCCGCGCTCTCCTGCACGGCCGCGGGGGCGGCCTCCGGCTCGGCCGCAGCCACCGGCGCGGCAGGTTGCTGCTGCTGCGCCGGCGCCGGCGCAGCAGGCTTGGTCTCCTGCGGCGCAGGAGCACTCTGGCCACCGGCCGCCTGCTGGACCGCCGCGGCCTGCGCGGCCTTGTGCGCCGCAAACGCAGCCTCGGCCTCTTCGCGCTGGGTCTGCTCGCGCCGCTCCTGCTCCTCGGCCTCGCGCTTTGCCTGAGCTTCCGCCTCGCGCTTTGCGCGTGCTTCGGCCTCGCGCTTGGCGCGTTCCTCCGCTTCCTGGCGCGCACGTTCCTCCTGCGCACGGAAGACCGCATGGCTCTCGGCCACCACATCGCCGATTGCCTTGGTGATCAGCGCGCAAGAGCGGATCGCGTCGTCGTTGCCCGGGATCACGTAGTCGACGCCATCGGGGTCGCAGTTGGTGTCCACCAAACCCACAATCGGGATCCGCAGCCGCTGCGCTTCGCGCACGGCGATCGCCTCGGTCTTCAGATCGATCACGAACACCGCGTCGGGAACGCGCTGCATGTCCTTGACCCCGCCGAGGTTGGCGCGCAACTTCGCCAGATCGGCCAGCGCCGACATCCGCTCGCGCGTGGGCAGCAGCGCCAGCTGGCCCTCCGCTTCGTAGCGTTCGAGGTCGTGCAGCCGCTTGATGCGCTGCGCCATCGTCTGGAAGTTCGTCAGCAGGCCGCCGAGCCAGCGATGGTTGACGTAGGGCATGCCAGAGGCCTCCGCCACATCTTTGACCGCGTCCCTGGCCTGCTTCTTGGTGCCCACGAACAGGACCGTGCCGCCGCGGCTGGCCACCTCGGAGACGAACCGCTGCGCCTGCGCCAGCAGATCGGCGGTCTTCAAAAGGTCGATGATGTAGATGCCATCGCGCTCCCCGAAGATGAAACGGCGCATCTTCGGGTTCCAGCGCCGCGTCTGGTGGCCGAAATGAACCCCGGCCTCCAGCAGCTGTTCTATTCCCACTTCAGCCACGTCGGTACTCCCTTGATTTTTTGTTTTGAGATGGCTGGCATCTCGTGTGCCGGGACCCAGTGCGCGCATGACGCGGCACTGGGCAGGGCCCGTGCGGAGGCTGCCAGGTCGTGTTGTGTGTTTGGAACGTCTCAGGATAGCCGCTGCGCGCGCTCCAGAGCCAACCGAAGGTCCTCCGGCAGCTCGGAAGAGACCTCGATCGGCTCGCCTGTGACCGGATGCGCCAGCTGCAGCCGCGCAGCATGCAGAAACTGGCGTTGCAGGCCGTAGAGGCCCGCGGTCCCGTACTCCGGATCGCCGGCGACAGGGTGCCCGATCGCCTGCAGGTGCACCCTGATCTGATGGGTCCTGCCCGTCTCCAACCTCAGCGCCAGCAGTGAGCTTGCGGGCAGCTCGCGCTCCAGCGTGAAGTGGGTGACCGCCTGGCGGGGGAACTGCCCTCCCACCGCCATCCGGGTACGCGCACGCGGGTCGCGGCCGATCGGAGCTTCGATCGTGCCTGTGCGCGAAGGCGGCCGGCCCTCCACCAGGGCGCGGTATTCGCGCGTTATCTGGCGTGCCGCAAGCGCCGCCTGCAGGCGTGCGTGCGCCTGCTCGCTCTTGGCCACGATCAAAAGCCCCGAGGTGTCGCGGTCGAGGCGGTGCACGATGCCCGCCCGCTGCTCCTCGCCCCCGGCCGCCACGCCGGAGAGCAGTTGCGCCAGGGTGCCCTCGCTGTGCCCACGCGCGGGATGAACGACCATGCCGGCGGGCTTGTCCACCACGAGCAGGTGCTCGTCCTCGTAGGCAATCGTCAGGCTCATCGCGCCTGCTCGCGGGGCGGCGGCCGACTGATCAGCAGCGCAAGCACGACCACGCCGATCGTGATGCAGGCGTCTGCCACGTTGAACGGCGGCCAGCCGAGTGGCAGCTTGATGAAGTCGGTCACCGACCCGAAGCGGATGCGGTCGATCACGTTGCCGAGCGCACCGCCGAGGATCAGGCCGATCGGCAGCCAGGTCGGTCCTCGCCCGGCGCGCCAGGCGAAGATCACGAGTGCCAGCACAACCGCCAGCGCCAGCGCAACGGTGAGGTAAACGTGCGATCCGCCCAGCAGTCCGAAGGCGACCCCGTTGTTGTGCGTGTGCACGATCTGCACGCCGGGCAGAAACGAGCGTTCTTCGCCCGGGTGAACGCCGGATTCAACCGCCTGCTTGGTGAGACGGTCCACCACCAGCACGACTGCTACGACGATCGCAGCGCGCGCCCAGTAGAGCAGCTGGCCGCTTCTTCTCAACCGTGGATCGCGCCCTGCACGACGATGTTGTTGATCAGCTCCAGCACGATGATCGCCACGACCGGGCTGAAGTCGAACGCCCCGATGCGCGGGATGATCCGCCGGAAGATGCGCAGGAAGGGCTCGCAGACGTCGCGCAGGAAGGTCAGGATCGCGTTGCTCCAGCGCGAGTAGGGCGGGCGCACGCCGAACGCAAACAGCAGCTGCGTGACGATGTAGAGGATGATCAGCAGCGTGTAGACGTAGATCAGCGTCGAGAGGTAGTTGGCAATTTCGATTCTCACGCTCGCGATGATCATCGTCAGCTCCCCAGCACCGCGTCGAGGGCATCGTCGAAGGCGCTACGCAGCCCGGCGCGCTCAAGCGCTGCCAGTCCGCGGGCGGTCACGCCGCCGGGTGAGGTGACCTCGCGGCGTACCGCCAGCGTGTCGTACTGCCGCTCCCGCAAAAGCTCCGCAGTGCCTGCCAGCGTCTGCACCACCAGGCCGGCCGCCTGATCGGCGCGCAGGCCGTGGCGCACTCCGGCGTCGATCTGCGCCTCGGCGATCAGCGCGACGTAAGCCGGAGCGCAGGACATCAGGCCCATCGCCACGTCGAGGAGGCGATCCTCGACGGTGACGACGCTGCCAAGCTGGGCGAAGAGCTCGTGGACGTCGCGGTCGCGTGCCGGGTCCTGCGGCCGATCGGCGGCCTGCACCACCGCGCCCTGGCGCACCTCGACCGGCAGCGAGGGGATGAACCTGTAGACGGGCCGGCCCGGATAGGCGTCCTTGACCGCCGCAAGGCTCGTCGCGGCGAGGATGGAAGCGACAGCCTTGGCGGCCGGCGCGACCTCCGCCGCCACCTCCAGCAGCTGGGCCGGCTTGTGGCAGAGCACGACCAGATCGGCCTGCGCGGCGACCTCCGCGTTGCTTGAAAGCGCCTGCCCGCCCGTCTCCTGTGCAAGCTGCTGCGCGCGCTCGATCACGGGGTCCGCGCAGAGCACGGGCTGCCCCCAACCGCGCGCCATCGCGCGAGCCATGTTCCCAGCTCCGATGAGACCTATCTTCATGCCGGGCATCAGGCTACACGGCGCGCGTGCACGCCACGGCTAAGACTGATTGAAGAAGCCCTTTTCGATCAACCGCGCGCGCTCCTCGGCGGAGATCTCCACGTTGCGCGGAGTCAGCATGAAGACCTTGTCGGCGATGCGCTGCATGCCACCGTCCAGCGCGTAAGTGAGACCGCTGGCGAAGTCGATCAGGCGCTTGGAGAGATCTGTTTCGGTGCCCTGCAGGTTGAGGATCACCGGGATCGAGTCCTTGAACTTGTCCGCCACCTGCTGGGCGTCGTTGAAGGACTTCGGCACAACCAGGTGGACGCGCACGTCGCCGTTGGTGCGCACGGGGCGAAGCACGGTGGTGCGGGCGCCGCGGCCACCGGCGTCGTGGCCCTCGTCAGAGAAGATGTCGTCGAACTCATCACGCCGCCTGCGCGCGGAAAGCCGGCGCACGTTCGGGCGCTCGCGATAGCGCTCCTCGATCTCTTCCTCCGGCGGATAGTCGTCCTCGTAATCATCGTCGTGATATTCCTCGGCAAGGCCGAAGTACACGAGCGCGCGGTGCCATGAGTCTCTGATGGGCATATCTAGGGGGCGGTCTTCGCCCAAACGACGATTTTCCCTGCAAATGCTAGCTAAGGTCTACGCTCTCAGTACGCTCGTGCCAAGTCGCACGATGGTGGCCCCCTCCTCCACGGCCACCTCGAAGTCCTGGCTGGTGCCCATCGAAAGCTCGCGCAGGCCGTGGTCGTCTGCGAGCTCGCGCAGCGCTGAGAACCAGCGGCGACTCTGGCCGGGGTCCGCGGCCGCCGGTGGCATTCCCATCAGGCCGGTGACCGGCACCGGACAGCGTTCCAGGTAGAGGTCGAGCTCGTGTGGAGCAATGCCGGCCTTGCCCTGCTCGCCGGCGACGTTGACCTCGATCAGCGACTTCAACCCCGGCTTGGCGGCCTCCAGGTGCCGCTCGAGCTCACGCAGCGCGGACATGCTCGCCAGAGAGTGAATCAGGCGCACGTGCGGCACGATCGCGCGCACCTTGCGGCTCTGCAGCTGGCCGATGAAGTCCCAGGTGAACAAATCCCCGTGCGCGACCACCTTCGCCTCCAGGTCCTGGGCGCGGTTCTCGCCGACCAGGCTCACGCCCGCCTGGGCGAGGATCGGCAGGTCCTCCAGCGCGACGTACTTGGTTGCGACCAGCAGCTCGACGGCCGCCGGGTCGCGGCCTGCGTGCTTTGCAGCTGCGGCTATGCGCTCACGCGCCGTCGCGAGCTGCGCGCGGATCGTCTCCGCGTCCAGCGGCGAGATCACGGACGCCATGCGACTGCCGCCTGGCGTCCGGCGGCGGCGCCTTCCCTGCGGTGCGAGAACAGTTGCCCCTCGCAGATCGTGCAGAGATCGACATCCAGCACGCGGTCCACACCTGCTGCGAGCAGCCGCATGCGAGCTGCCGCACGCAGATCGAGCATGGCTTTGGTGGCGCCCGCGGCTGGCGCTGGCAGGTCGAGCGCCTGGAGCACCTCGGCACCGACCTCGTAGCAGCAGCCGCCGGCACACGGGCCGATCGCCGCGACCAGCTCACCCTCTGGGGCGATCTCGCGCATCGCGTCGACGCCGCTTTGAAGCACGCCGGCCGCCAGGCCGCGCCACCCGGCGTGAACCGCAGCCACCGCTCCAGCGGCAGCCAGTACGACCGGCACGCAGTCGGCGGCGAGCACCATCACGCCCATGCCGCGCAGCGCCGTGACGTGGCCGTCGGCCGCTTCGGCCACCGGCTGACCGCCGCGATGAGTGATCTGGGAGTGGGTCAGGACGCGATCGCCATGGGCCTGTGGGCTGGCACAGAGCCAGTCCAGGCCAAGCTCAGTGCAGAGACGATCGCGCATCTGCAGACCATGCCGATGATCATCTCCAGCCGCAAGCGACAGGTTGCCGCTGCCTCGTGTGGTGAACAGCGCCCGCGCGCCACCGGGCAGCTCGATCTCCACAGCATGCTCATCGAAGCTCACGCTCATCGCAGCGCCGCCTGCAACTCCGCATCGCGTCCGGGCTCAATCGTCCCGTCGAGGCGCCGGCGCAGCGCATTGGCCAGCCGCGCGCCCACCTCGGGGCCGGCCTGCACACCTGCAGCCAGGAGGTCATCTCCGCTGATCTGCAGGCGAATGTGGCGCAGCTCAGCAAGCCAGCGCTTAGCTGCATCACAGCCCGGGCCAGCGCTGGCGAGCGCGCCCGCCAGCGCGATGGCCTCCACGGGGACGCCACGGAGCAGGTCCAGCAGGTCAGACGGCGATGGCGCGAGCGCCAGCTCTCGACTGAGGGCGTCTGATCGCAGCGCGGTCTCGATCACGGGGGCGCGCTCGACGGCTGGGTGCTCGAAACCCTCCAGCGCGGCGCGCAGCCGATCATCGGCATCTGACGGCGGCGCGCCGACCGGGCGCAACAATGACCCCAGCGCAAGCAGGTCCGGGCGACCGTCCGCCGGCAGCAGTCGCAGAGCATCCGCCAGCGGATCGCGCTCCAGGCGCATCGGTGGGTCCAGCGCACCCAGCACGCCCAGCCCGGCAAGCTGGCCAAGCGAGCTCAGCAGGTCCGCTTCGCGCAGCGCGAGCCGCAGCTCGGCGCCGATCCGCGCGGCCGAGACCGTCTTCATGACGCCGCCGGCAAGCGCTTGGCCGGCGAGCACGGCGGTGCGCGACTCCACGACAAACCTCAGCCGGGCGGTGTAACGGCCAAGGCGCATCAGCCGCGTTGGATCGTCCTGGAAGCTCTCGTCGTGCAGCACGCGCAGGCGACCGGCTTGCAGGTCGGTGAGCGCCTGATCGACAAAGCGCATCGCGCCCGGCTGCGAGCCGCCCAGCGCCAGGGCGATGGCGTTGACGGTGAAGTCGCGGCGCCGGAGATCCTCTGCGGGGCTTCCGGGCCGCACTTGCGGCAGCGCGCCGGGTTGCTCATAGATCTCGCTGCGGCGCGCGGCGATGTCAACGCGCCCGCCGCCCCAGCGCACCGCGGCGGTACCGAAGCGCTCGTGCACGCTGACCTGCGGCTGCTCGCCATCCTCACAGGGCAGCAGCGGCGCCAGATCGCGGGCGAAGAGCACGGCCGCGTCGGGGAACGACGGCGACGAGCCGTCGAGCACGAGATCGATCTCGCGCGGCGTGACGCCCAGCAGCAGGTCTCGCACCGCCCCGCCGACCAGCTCCACGTCCTCGCGGCCGGCGGCCAGCTCCAGTACCTGCGCTCCGCCGGGAAGCTCGCGCAGGCGCTCCAGGACTACCGCACCCTGAGCGGGTGGGGCGGTCATCACGCCGGACGCACCGGGATGCCGGCCGTGGCCAGGCAGTCCTTCGCCTCGGAGATCGTGTGGGTGCCGTAGTGGAAGATCGAGGCGCACAGGACCGCGTCGGCGCCGGCCTGCGCCGCGTCGACCAGGTGCGAGAGCTCGCCCGCGCCGCCCGAGGCGATCACCGGCACGCTCACCGCCTGCGCCACGGCGCTTGTGAGATCGAGGTCGTAGCCGTCGCTGGTGCCATCGCGGTCCATGCTCGTCAGCAGAATCTCGCCGGCGCCTCGCTCCACGGCCTCCTGCGCCCACGCAAGCGCGTCGCGACCGCTGCGCTTACGCCCGCCGGCGACGTAGGCGTGCCAGCCGGGCCGCTCGCCCTCCGCCTTTGCGTCGATCGCAAGCACCACGCATTGGGAGCCGAACACCTTGGCCATCTCGTCGATCAGCTCAGGACGCGCGAGCGCCGCGGAGTTGACCGACACCTTGTCGGCCCCGGCGTCCAGCACGTCCTGCGCGTCGCCAACCGAGCGGATGCCGCCGCCGATCGTGAACGGCACGAAGACCTCGTCCGCGGTGCGGCGCGCCAGCTCTACGATCGTCTCGCGCCGTTCGTGGGTGGCGGTGATGTCCAGGAAGACGAGCTCGTCGGCGCCTTCCCGGTCGTAGTGCGCGGCGAGCTCGACGGGGTCCCCAGCATCTTTGATGTCGAGGAATTCGACGCCCTTGACCACACGGCCGGCGTCCACGTCCAGGCAGGGGATGACGCGCTTCAGATGCACGGATGACACGGTAGCGCCGCGCGGGTCAGGCGCGGGCGGCGAGCGCCTGCATCGCCTCGGCGACGGTGAAGCGCCGCTCATACAGCGCCTTGCCGACGATCACGCCGGCCGGGGCGCCCCCGGGCAAGCTCGCAAGCGCCTCCAGGTCGCGCAGGTAGCCGATGCCGCCAGAGTAGATCAGGCGCGCGCCCTTGGCCCCGGCCACAAGCGCCGCGAAGCTCTCCAGGTCCGGACCCTCCAGCATCCCGTCCCGGTCAACGTCGGTGTAGATCAGATCGTTAGCGCCACGCGCGGCCAGCTCGTCGATCACCTCCGCGGCGCCCTTGCCGGTGCTCTGCGTCCAGCCTGCAGTTGCGACCTCTCCGCCGCGCACGTCGACGGAGACAGCGATCTGGCCCGGCCAGCGCGCGAGCGCAGCGTCAAGCAGCTCCGGGTCGATGAAGGCGGCAGTGCCGATGATCGCGCGCTGCGCGCCCGCCGCCAGCGCCCCCTCGATTGCCTCCAGTGTCCGCAGGCCGCCGCCGTACTGGACAGGCACACCGAGCTCACCGGCGATCCGGCGCAGGTTGCCGAGGTTTCTCGGCTCTCCGTCCTTGGCGCCGTCGAGATCCACGACATGGAGATGATCGGCGCCATCGGCCACCCAAGCCGCTGCGGCGTCGAGCGGGTCCTGCTCGTAGACCTTCTTCGCGTCGAAGTCGCCCTTGGTCAGCCGCACCGCCTTGCCACCAAGGATGTCGATCGCCGGGTAGAGGATCATCATGCGGCCGCTGCCTGAGCGCCGGAGCGCTCCGCGCAGATCGAGACGAAGTTGGCCAGCAGGCGCAGCCCGTGCGTGGAGGACTTCTCCGGGTGCGACTGGGCGCCGTAGACATTGCCGGAGCCCACGACGGCAGCGAAGGTCTCGCCGTAGTCGGCGGTGGCGATCACGGTTTCGGGGTCGGCTGGGTGGGGCACATAGCTGTGGACGTGGTAGAGGTAGATCCGCTGCGGCAGATCGCGCCAGATCGACGAGTCGCGCACGCGCGCGACTTCGCTCCAGCCGATGTGCGGCAGCTTCTGACCCTGGGCGTCGAGTCGACGCACCTGGCCCGCAAGCAGCCCCAGGCCGGCCGCCCCTCCGTGCTCCTCTGAGCCCTCGAAGAGCAGCTGCATGCCCATGCAGCTGCCGAACAGCGGCACGCCCGCCTGGGCATACTCGCGCAACAGCGCATCGAGACCCAGGCGCTCGATCACCTCCATCGCGGCCGGGAAGGCGCCGACGCCGGGCAGCAGCAGGCCGTCGGCACGCTGCAGCTCCCCGGGCTGCCGGGACACGAACGCCTCCGCGCCGACACGCTGCAGCGCCTTTTCCACCGACCGGCGGTTACCCATGCCGTAGTCGACTACGGCGATGCTTGGCCTCCCGCTCACGCGGTGAGAGTGCCCTTGGTGCTGGGCACGCCCGTCTCGGTCGGGTCGATCGCCACGGCCTGCCGCAGCGCCCTGGCCAGCGCCTTGAACGCGGCCTCGATCATGTGGTGGGCGTTGCTGCCGGCCTGCACCTGCACGTGAAGTGTGAGCTTGGCCGAGTTCGCCAGCGCGCGGAAGAACTCCTCGGCCAGCTCGTGCTCGAAGCCGCCCGTGCTGCCGGCAGGAAGCGCCGCATCGAAGAGCGTGAACGGGCGGCCCGAGAGGTCGATCGCGCAACTCGCCCTGGCCTCGTCCATCGGGATCACCGCCCAGCCGTAACGGGAGATCTGGGTGCGCTCTCCGAGGGCAGCATCGAGTGCCTGGCCGAGCGCGAGCGCAGTGTCCTCCACAGTGTGGTGTGCGCCGGTCTGAAGGTCGCCGCTGACCTGCACCTCGAGGTCAAGCCCACCGTGCCTCGCAAGCAGGTCGAGCATGTGGTCGAAGAAGCCCACGCCGGTACTGCGCGACCCCTTGCCGGAGCCGTCCAGGCTCAGCGTGAGCTTGACCTCGGTCTCACCGGTCTTGCGTTCGATCGTGGCGGTGCGGCTCATGATCAGGGATTCTCGCCCATCGGCTGCGTGGAGGTCGCCTCGGAGGCCTCCTGGCTCTGCGCACGGGCAAGCATCGAGAGCGCGTGCAGCTCGAAGCCCTCGGCCCGCGCCACCGGCGCGGCGGCGGCGGCGAGCATGCGAGCCGACTCCTCAGGGACGCGCACCTCGGCCATCCGGCGCCTGAAGGTGCCGGCGTTCAAGACCGAGGAGAAGCGAGCGGCTCCGCCCGTGGGCAGGATGTGGTTGGACCCGGCCACGTAGTCGCCGAACGCCGTCGCTGAGCCCGCCCCCACGAACAGGCAGCCGGCGTGTCTGACAGTGGGCGCCAGCGCCTCCACTTCGGCGCCGATCAGCTCCAGGTGCTCGGGCGCGATTGCGTCGGCGATCGCCACGGCATCCGCGGCGTCGTCGCTGCAGACGGCGGAGAACGCCGCGTTCTCTATGCCTGCGTGACCTTCACCGAGGCGGTGCAGCTGCACCTCCAGCTCGTCGAGCACCTGCTCGTGCGGGCAGACCGCCACCACCAGGCTGCCCTGCCCGTGCTCCGCCTGGGCAAGCAAATCCAGCGCCACCAGCTCCAGGTCGGCATCACCGCCGAAGGCGACCACGAGGTCGCTCGGCCCGGCGATCGAGTCGATGCCGACGCGGTCGGAGAGCTGGCGCTTGGCCTCCTGCACATAGAGGTTGCCGGGACCGACGATCACGTCCACGCGCCGCACGGTCTGCGTGCCGTACGCAAGCGCGGCGATCGCCTGGGCGCCGCCCATCCGGTAGACGCGCTCCACGCCGAGCAGGCGACAGGCGCCGAGAACAACCGGATCGATGTCTGCACCCGGGCCGGGCGGCGAGCAGACGCACACGTCGAGCACACCCGCCGCACGCGCGGTCACCACGCCCATCACTGCGGTGCTGGGATATGGCGCGCGACCGCCCGGCACATAGACCGCGGCGGAGTCGACGGGCAGCTCGCGCAGCGTGACGGAGTGACCCTGCGGCAAGCTGGCGGTGAAATCGATCCCCGCGGTGGAGCTTGCGATCTCTGCCACGTTGGTGATGGCGACCTGCAGCCCGGCGATCACCTCGCGGTCCATCGCCTTGATCGCCTCGTCCAGCTCCGAAGGCGAGACCAGCAGCTCGCGCGCGGGCTCGCCCTTCAAATCGAAGCGGCTGGTCAGCTCCAGCACGGCGGCATCGCCGTCGCGCTGCACCTGCGCGAGGATCTCACCTACCTGCCCGCTCACCGACTCCACACCCGGGATCAGGGCGCGCACCTGCGCGGCCACGCCGGCCGGCCCAAGCTGCTGTACGCGCGCTCGCGAGAGCCTGTCAACCTGCACGCAGACGTCCCATCACGTCCTTCACCGCGCCGGCCTTCAGCTTGTGCGCGACCGGGTTGGCGATCAGCCGCGCCGTGCAGTGCACAATCTCCTCCCTGACCACCAGGCCGTTCTCGCGCAGGGTGGTGCCAGTCGCCGTGAGGTCCACTATCGCCTCGGCCAGCCCCGTCAGCGGCGCCAGCTCGACGGAGCCCTTCACCTCCACGATCTCCGCCTGCCTGCCGGTCTGCTCCATGTGCGCCAGGGCGATGCGGGGGTACTTGGTCGCGATCCGCATCACGCCAAGGCGGCGCAGTGCCTCCGCGGCAGGGTTCTCGCCGGCGGCATTCTCCCCTGCCTTGGTGGCCAGCACCATCGTGCAGCCGCCATAGCCGAGGTCCAGCAGCTCGTAAACCTCGCGCCCGCTGGCACCGCCGCCGAAGCCGACCTGCTCCAGCAGGACGTCCTTGCCGGTCACCCCGAGATCGGCAGAGCCGGCCTCGACGTAGGTGGGCACGTCGGAGGGACGCATCGTGATCGCGCCGATCTCGGTCTGCGCACCGTCACCGCCAGGCAGGGTCCCGATCTGGTCGAACAGCAGCTTGCGGTCGTTCTCGCGCATCTCCGCGGTGTCCAGGCCGAGGCTGTCGAGCACGTCGAGCGTGTCGCTCAGCAGCGCGCCGCGCGGAACCGCGATCATCAGCTTGCCGAGTGCGAGCTGTGTGCTCATTCCAGCATCGCTCCGGTGCCGCGCTCCTCACCGGCGAGCGCGACGTGCAGCGCTTCGACGCCGAGCGCGAAGCCGACGGCGGGCAGCGGGCGCCCGAAGCGGCCGAGCAGGTCGTCGTAGCGGCCGCCGCCACCCAGCGGAGCCCCGAGCGCCGGGTCGTAGACCTCGAAGACCGCACCTGTGTAGTAGCCGATGCTGCGCACCAGGCCAAGATCGAAGATCACACGCGCAGCGACGTCACCGGGCAGTCCCTCCCTCACTTCGCGCATCCCTGAAACGGCGGTGGCAACGGGTCCGGACGCGTGCTCGAGCACCTCGGCGCCGCCCCGCAGCTGCGGCACCTCCAGCAAGCTGGCCCGGGCCTGTGTTGGCAGATCTGCCGAGCTGAGGCAGCGCTCCAGCGCGACGAAGTCCCGCTGGACGAGCGCGTCGAGCAGCTCCTCGCGCTGCGCCGCTCCGATCCCCAGACCCTCCATCAGCGTGGGAAACAGGGATGCGTCGCCGAGGCCGACGCGAAAGTCCTTCAACCCGGCACGCTCCAGCGTGCGGCAGAGAACCGTGAGCGCCTCAATGGTGCCCTCGGGCGCGGGCGCTCCGATCAGCTCGATCCCGGCCTGCAGCAGCTCGCGCGATTGGCCCCGCTGCGGGCGCACGCGCCTGTAGCAGTGCGCCAGATAGCAGAAGCGCAGCGGCACCTGCGAGTCGGGATATCGGGTGGAGACCACGCGCGCGATCGGCACCGTCATGTCCGAGCGCAGCGCGAGCATCGCGCCCGTCTCATCAAACGTTCTGTAGGCGGGCGCGGCCTCCGCCATGTCCGCACGCGAGAGCACCTCCTCGTACTCGAGCGCCGGCGTGTAGACCTCGCCGTAGCCGTGGTCTTCAAAGCCGCAACGCAGCGCATCGCTGATCTGGCGCAGCTCGCGCATCTCGTCGGGGAGCACGTCCCGGGTGCCGCTGGGAATGGGATGAATCACTGCGGGCAGAGCCTATCCATCGTCGCGCCGCGGCCCGTAACACCGCGGGCCGTAACACCGCGGGCCGTGCAGCCGTCTTTCAGACGCGCTGCCCCTCGGGCTCAGTCGCGACGCGCTCGATGCGCGCACCGAGCTCCCGCAGGCGCTCGTCGATGCGCTCGTAGCCACGATCGATCTGGCGCACGTTCCCGATCTCGCTGCGCCCGTCCGCACACAGCGCGGCGAGCAGCATCGCCATCCCGGCACGGATGTCCGGAGACTCCACGCGCTCTCCGCGCAGCCGGCGCGGGCCGGTGATGATCGCACGGTGCGGGTCGCACATCACGATGTCCGCTCCCATCAGGATCAGCTTGTCGGTGAAGATCAGACGGTTCTCGAACATCCACTCGTGCACGAGGATCGAACCCTCTGCCTGGGTCGCCAACGCAACCGCGATCGAGGTCAGGTCGGCAGGGAAGGCGGGCCAGGGCCCGTCCTGAATCTTGCTCTTGTACTCGCCGACGTCGGCCTGCACGATCAGCTTCTGGCCGCCGGGCACGAGCACGTCGTTGCCGTCGAGCTCGGTGCGCAGGCCGATGCGCTCGAAAACCAAACGGATCATCCGCAGGTCGTCGGGAACGGTGCCGGCGATCCGCAGTTCGCCGCCGGTCACGCCGGCCAGCGCTATGAAGCTGCCGATCTCGATGTGATCCGGCGCAACCTCGTGGACGCAACCGTGGAGGCTCTCCGCGCCCTCGACGGTGATCAGGTTCGAGCCGATCCCGTGGATGTCAGCGCCCATCTTCACGAGCATCCGCGCGAGGTCCTGAACATGCGGCTCGCAGGCGGCGTTGCGGATCACCGTCGCGCCCGGCGTCAGCGCCGCAGCCATCAGCGCGTTCTCGGTGGCCATCACCGAGGGCTCGTCCATGAAGACGTCACTGGGCCGCAAGCCGCCGGGCGCATGCAGCACGATGTCGCGTCCGCTCTCGATCTGCGCCCCCATCGCCCGGAAAGCGTCGAGATGCGGGTCCAGCCGACGACGGCCGATCACATCGCCGCCAGGCGGTGGCATCACGGCGCGGCGAAAGCGCGCCAGCAGCGGTCCGGCCAGCAGGAAGGACGCACGAATCTGCTCGGCAAGCTCAACATCGAGCGCAACGCGATCGCCGGCGCCGGCCGCGCAGAGCGTGACCTCATTCGCGCCGGTCCAGGAGACCTGCACGCCGATCTCCTCCAGGATCGCGAGCATCGCGTCGACATCGCGAATTCGAGGCACGTTGCCGACTCGCACCTCCTCAGTGCTCAGCAGGCAACTGGCCAGGATCGGCAGCGCGCCGTTCTTGTTCCCGGCCGGTGCAAGCGTGCCTGAGAGGGGAGCGCCGCCTTCGATAACGAACTTCTCCATCTTCTCCGCGCCCCTTGCCCCCAAGCGAGATCTGCGGGGCGTCGCAAGCCTAACAGTCATGGTCTCTGTCCATTACGCGCTCGGAAGCCCACGACCTCCCTGCCTCGGCCGTGCCGCCGCCGGCGCGCAACACCACTGCAAGCGGCGTTGCATCTCGAGCGGCCCAAAACGGCTCCACGATGCGGATCTTAGCTCGCTGGCGCACAACCGGCGGCGTCGAACCCCTGTTCTGTCCGGAGCCACCCGTACAGTCGAACGCATGTTCCCTTCCGTTCTCCAAACCAATCTTGCGCGCCGCTCCCGGGCGGTGCTTGCCGCAGCGCATTCGCTCTTGATCGTCGAGCACGACCACGACGTCGACTGGGAGGTCGACCAGGAGCCTGCGCGCGCACAGCATCCGCACCGGGAGCGGCTCAAGGCCGCCTGGCGCACGCAGGAACGACGCCGTGGGGGCTCCGTGCCGGCGCGGGAGCAGGTCTGCCTGAGCCCGGTCGGCGAGCGAGACGGCCACCGCCGCGCAACGCCGACCACGCGTGCGTTCCCTGCGCCTACCGCCGCTGAGACGCGCCGTAGCTCTGATCGTTGTTGATCTCTCCATCAGGATATTTCGCGCCGCCAAAGCCTCCGCGAGCCATAACAGCGCTAAACAAGTCGAGCCGCCCGGGGGCGGCTCGACTGCTGCGATAAAAACCGGCGGCGTCCTACTCTCCCGGGCCCTTGCGGGCCAAGTACCATCGGCGCTGAGGGGCTTAACTGCTCTGTTCGGAATGGGAAGAGGTGTTTCCCCCTCGCCAAGGCCACCGGAAAATCTCGAGAGACCGTCCAGGTCCTTCAAAACTGCACAGCGCCACTGGGTACCGCCCGAAAAAATCAAAATCCGTCAAGCCCTCGACCCATTAGTACCAGTCTCCTGCAGACGTCACCGCCCTTCCAGATCTGGCCTATCAACCTGGTGGTCTACCAGGGGTCTTACTCCCTCAAGGGGATGGGAGAGCTCATCTTGAGGCCGGCTTCCCGCTTAGATGCTTTCAGCGGTTATCCGATCCGCACGTAGCTAACCTGCAATGCCCTTGGCAGGACAACAGATACACCAGAGGTGCGTTCATCCCGGTCCTCTCGTACTAGGGACGAATCCTCTCAACTCTCCAACGCCCACGGCAGATAGGGACCGAACTGTCTCACGACGTTCTGAACCCAGCTCGCGTACCGCTTTAATGGGCGAACAGCCCAACCCTTGGGAGCGACTTCACCCCCAGGATGCGACGAGCCGACATCGAGGTGCCAAACCGGGCCGTCGATGTGGACTCTTGGGCCCGATAAGCCTGTTATCCCCGGAGTACCTTTTATCCGTTGAGCGACGGCACTTCCACTTGCTACCGCCGGATCACTAAGACCTGCTTTCGCACCTGCTCGACCTGTCGGTCTCGCAGTCAAGCTCCCTTGCTACCTTTGCGCTCTACGTACGATTTCCAACCGTACTGAGGGAACCTTTGTGCGCCTCCGTTACATTTTGGGAGGCGACCGCCCCAGTCAAACTACCCGCCTGGAACTGTTCAGCACCCGGATTCACGGAATGCTGTTAGAAACCCAATACACCAAGGGTGGTATCTCAAAGTTGGCTCCATGCCGGCCGCAACCGACACTTCAAAGCCTCCCACCTATTCTGAGCGAAATGCATCGAATCCCAATACCAGGTTGTAGTAAAGGTTCACGGGGTCTTTCCGTCTAGCCGCGGGTACTCGGCATCTTCACCGAGACTGCAATTTCACCGAGCCCCTCGTTGAGACAGCGCTGAAGTCGTTACGCCATTCGTGCAGGTCGGAACTTCACGTTATCTCTCGTTATCCGAGAGCGCAGACTATCCCTTCACCTCATCCAGCACCCTTAGAAGCACGGCCTTCGAGTGACGCCGCCTGCCGAGATTCATCCCGCAGGCGATGTCCACTATCTCTCTCAGACCAGCACGCTGCAAATGATCTCCTTGTTCGATCATCCGGCAGACGCGGCAGAAGCCTGCACAGCTCCTGGCCTTGTCTCCCTGCAAAGGGAAGCGCTCGAAATGTGGAATGATCGATCCGACGAGATCGCCAACCGCCCGCGCCTCGTACTTGAAGGTGCGATCGGTCTTTGACTCGCGGATCCATCCGCATCCAAAGAACGCTTGCAGATCTTCCAGTAGACGCAAGTCCTTCTCGTTCAGCGAGAGCGAGAACGACGGCCTGACCTCTAGGCCAAGCCGGAGCTTCGCACGGATCGCAAAGGAGATGCAAAAGCATCCCTCGCCATCCGCAAGACCTGTGACGTACCAGGGATCCAGCGGCACTGCTACTTCATAGGCGCCTTGTCTTTCGATGAGGGCCGGCGTATTGCGCATCGCATGGATTTTCGGACTCACGTCCGAAGCACGACACGCCTCTCCTTTCGGATCAGTCGTTAGGGGGTCACTAGGACTTCCCTCGGGATTGCCCTCTGCCGACGGCAGGAGGGTTTCCCCGATATGAGCCGGTTCTCGGTCGCCTCTCGCGAGGCGACGGGGCAAGTGGTACTTACCCGACAAGGAATTTCGCTACCTTAGGCACTTTTGTTACGTTCAAACGACGAACGGCTGGGTCGTTTCTTGTTCCGCCCAGCTCTCCACGTCGCCGTGGAGGTCGGACCATCTCTTCACGCGCAATACACGCGTGTTCAGCGTATGGCCTCTGAGGATTCTGCCCGAAGGGCAGTCTTTCCTGCTGATTGTCCGCACCCATCGCATTGTCACGATACCGTCTACTTGGGACGGAATTCGTAGCGTGGGATACACGGATGTCCCAGCATATAGCTGAATTTTACAACAGCCTCTATGTTGACCGTTATAGTTACGGCCGCCGTTTACCGGGGCTTAGCTTCGGTGCTTCGGGTCAAGCCCTAACACCTCCACGTAACCTTCCGGCACCGGGCAGGCGTCAGCCCCTATACGTCGTCTTACGACTTAGCAGAGACCTGTGTTTTTGGTAAACAGTCGCTTCAGCCAATTCACTGCGGCCCCATCGGGCTCCACCAGCAAGTGGTTTCACCCTACCGGGGCGCCCCTTATCCCGAAGTTACGGGGCGATTTTGCCGAGTTCCTTAACGAGGGTTATCTCGATCACCTTAGTATTCTCTACTTGCCCACCTGTGTCGGTTTTGGTACGGGCACGCGCTTCCTCCCTAGAGGCTTTTCTTGGAGGTATGGCGTCAGGGACTCGCCGGCTAAGTGCCAGCTGCCATCACGTCTCAGGTTATGCGAGTCTGCATTTGACAGACCCACCCCTACACGCTTGGCCCAGGACAACCATCGCCTGGGTTCCCTTAGCCTTCCTCGTCCCCCCATCGGTCAAACGGAAGCGACGTGGTACAGGAATATCAACCTGTTGGCCATCGACTACGCCTTTCGGCCTCGCCTTAGGTCCCGACTAACCCTGAGCAGACGAACTTTACTCAGGAATCCTTGGGCAATCGGTGGAAGGGATTCTCACCCTTCTTTCGTTACTTATGCCGACATTCTCACTTCCCAAGCCTCCACGGCTGGCTTACGCCGCCGCTTTACTGGCATGGGAACGCTCTCCTACCGCGTGATCGGCCCGAAGGCCTCACACACCCGCAGCTTCGGTGACTAGCTTGAGCCCCGTTACATTGTCCGCGCCCGAACACTTGACCAGTGAGCTGTTACGCACTCTTTCAAGGATGGCTGCCTCTAAGCCAACCTTCTGGTTGTCTATGCACTCGGACATCGTTTCCCACTTAGCTAGTACTTAGGGACCTTAGCTGGCGGTCTGGGCTGTTTCCCTTTCGACGCTGAAGTTTATCCCCCAGCAACTGACTCCCAGAGTAAACGTGATGGTCTTCGGAGTTTGCCTGAAGTCGGTAACCTGGTAGGGCCCCTAGTCCAAACAGTGCTCTACGGCCACCACGCAATTTATCTGAGGCTATACCTAAATATATTTCGGAGAGAACCAGATATCACTGAGCTTGATTAGCCTTTCACTCCGACCCACAGGTCATCCGCCCAGTTTTCAACCTAGGTCGGTTCGGCCCTCCACGAGGTCTTACCCCCGCTTCAGCCTGCCCATGGGTAGCTCGCTCAGTTTCGGGTATACCGCCTACGACTTAGTCGCCCTATTAGGACTCGCTTTCGCTACGGCTCCGCTCATCGCTTAACCTTGCCGCAGACGAGTAACTCGTCGGCTCGTTATGCAAAAAGCACGCGGTCACAGTCAAAGACTGCTCCCACCGCTTGTAGGCACGCGGTTTCAGGTACTATTTCACTCCCCTTCCGGGGTACTTTTCACCTTTCCCTCACGGTACTTGTCCGCTATCGGTCACCAAGGAGTACTTAGCCTTGGAGGGTGGTCCCCCCAGGTTCAGTCCGCGTTTCACGGGTGCGGACTTACTCAGGAACATCTGCGGAAGGCCATGCAGTTTCGTCTACGGGACGGTTGCCCTCTATGGTGCGCGGTTCCACACGCTTCGACTACCACATGACTTTGTAACTTCCGCCGAACCGGACATGGCTCGGACCAGACGTCCTACAACCCCCCACGGACAACGCATGTCCGCTTACATCCGCAGGGTTTGGGCTGGATCCCCTTTCGCTCGCCACTACTCAGGGAGTCTCTGTTGATTTCCTTTCCTCGGGGTACTGAGATGTTTCACTTCCCCCGCTTGTCTTCCACCGGCCTATGTGTTCAGCCAGGGATAACGTCGCATTACCAACGTTGGGTTTCCCCATTCGGGAATCCACGGGTCACAGGCTATTCAGCGCCTAACCGTGGCTTATCGCAGCCGTTCACGCCCTTCATCGACTCTTGGTGCCAAGGCATCCACCATGTGCCCTTACTATCTTGACGGTGATCTTGCCGTCCCCGACCCGAAGGTCGAAGCGGCACGGTGATACCCGTTTTGCCAGCCGCGCTTATCGATGCGGCTGGCTGTGGCTTCTGTGCAGTTTTCAAGGATCGTGGAGAGGCTTCATCGCGCCGGCCGCCGATGACTTGGTTGCGAGCGCATGACGCGCTTGCGGCCACCGCCGGCGGACGCCGGTCTCTCAAAACTCAACAGCATGTCCTGCAGTCGTTTATGCCCTTGCGTGAGACGGACACCCAGTAGGGAGGGTCCGTGCTCGCGCAGAAGCGTGCAGGCCAGGTTCGGTCGACGTGCTAGGCCCGATCCGCTTTGACGCCATGACGGTCTTGGTGAGATCGCGAGGATCTCAGACCGGCAGGCCGCAGGATCGGGGTGCCCGAAGGCACTCCCTAGAAAGGAGGTGATCCAGCCGCAGCTTCCGCTACGGCTACCTTGTTACGACTTCACCCCAGTCACGAGCCCCACCTTCGACGGCTCCCTCCCTTGCGGGTTAGGCCACCGGCTTCGGGTGTTGCTCACTCCCGTGGTGTGACGGGCGGTGTGTACAAGGCCCGGGAACGTATTCACCGCGGCAATGCTGATCCGCGATTACTAGCAACTCCACCTTCATGCAGGCGAGTTTCAGCCTGCAATCCGAACCGAGACGCGCTTTAAGGGATTCGCTCCACCTCGCGGTATCGCAGCCCTCTGTACGCGCCAATGTAGCACGTGTGTAGCCCTGAACATAAGGGGCATGATGACTTGACGTCATCCCCACCTTCCTCCGGTTTGTCACCGGCAGTCTCGCATGAGTCCCCAACTGAATGCTGGCAACATGCGACGGGGGTTGCGCTCGTTGCGGGACTTAACCCAACATCTCACGACACGAGCTGACGACAGCCATGCACCACCTGTGAAAGTGCCCCGAAGGGAGGGTGTGTTTCCACACCTGTCACTCACATGTCAAGCCCAGGTAAGGTTCTTCGCGTTGCGTCGAATTAAACCACATGCTCCGCTGCTTGTGCGGGCCCCCGTCAATTCCTTTGAGTTTTAGCCTTGCGGCCGTACTCCCCAGGCGGGGCACTTAATGCGTTAGCTTCGGCACAGGGGGAGTCGACACCCCCCACACCTAGTGCCCATCGTTTACAGCGTGGACTACCAGGGTATCTAATCCTGTTTGCTCCCCACGCTTTCGCGTCTCAGCGTCAGTACCGTCCCAGCGAGCTGCCTTCGCCATTGGTGTTCCTCCTGATATCTGCGCATTTCACCGCTACACCAGGAATTCCACTCGCCCCTTCCGGACTCTAGCCTCACAGTATCCACCGGCATCCCAGGGTTGAGCCCTGGACTTTCACAGCGGACTGATGAGGCCGCCTACACGCTCTTTACGCCCAATGATTCCGGACAACGCTTGCACCCTACGTATTACCGCGGCTGCTGGCACGTAGTTAGCCGGTGCTTCTTGTGAAGGTACCGTCACTCCGGCCGGCTATTCACCGGCGAAGCTTCGTCCCAACTGAAAGGGGTTTACAACCCGAAAGCCTTCTTCCCCCACGCGGCGTTGCTGCGTCACGCTTTCGCGCATTGCGCAAGATTCCCCACTGCTGCCTCCCGTAGGAGTCTGGGCCGTGTCTCAGTCCCAGTGTGGCTGATCGTCCTCTCAGACCAGCTACCCATCGTTGCCTTGGTAGGCCATTACCCCACCAACAAGCTAATGGGCCGCGGGCCCATCCCGATGCGGAGGCCGAGGCTTCCTTTACCCTTGCGGGCACATCCGGTATTAGCTCGAGTTTCCTCGGGTTGTCCCGGTCATCGGGGCAGGTGACCCACGTGTTACTCACCCGTTCGCGGCTTGGCCCCAGGGCAAGCCCTGGTTCGTCGCTCCACTTGCATGTGTTAGGCACGCCGCCAGCGTTCGTCCTGAGCCAGGATCAAACTCTCCGTGAAGAACTTCACGAAAAGCTGTCATGGAGTAGCCGATGCGACGCCGGCAAAGCCGGCGCCACAGCGACAGACGGGACCGTATACACGTCGGTCCCGCGCCATGACGGGGTTCCTACTTGACTCTTGTTTCCGCCACCACGAACGCGCAAGCGCCCCGCGGTGACGGGTCGAACCTGGACGCACACCGCGATCCATTCAGATCGCAAGTGCGCATGCTGTTGAGTTTTCAAAGACCGCCAAGCCATCTCCGGAGGGGTGCTCCGAGGAGGACCGACAAGAGGCCCTGCGCCCTAAGGCGGCTGCAGGCCGACAAGGGAGTATAGCGCTAGACGGCATGCTTCGACAATCGCGCCTGCCTGCCGTCTGACGCCAGCAAGCGCTCCGAAGAGCGCCAGCGCCGGAGATGATACGCGATCGGCGGACGGAACGCGGGCTCAGGCCACACGCAGGCGGCAGAAGCGCCGCTTGCCGACCCGCAGCACCTGGCCATCCAGCTGCTCTGCGGGCATGTCCTGCTCGTCGGCCGCAAGGCGTCTATCGCCCAGCTGCACGGCGCCTTGCGCGAACATCCGCCGCGCCTCCGAGCGCGAGAGGCCGAACGCGTCGGCGATCAGCGCCGGGAGGTGCACGGGCTCCCCGTCGGCCGTGACGCGGTGCTCCGGCATGTCCTCGGGCTCCCGGCCTTCCACGAACAGCCGGTCGAACGCCTCCTGCGCGTCCTGCGCCTGCTGCGGACCATGCAACCAGGTCACGATCTCGCGCGCGAGCAGCCGCTTGGCGTCGCGCGGACCCAGATCGGTCGGCGTATCGCGGCTGAGCAGCAGCCTGAAGTACTCCTCCATCGCCTCATCGGGGATCGACATCGTCTTGCCGTACATCTCCGCCGGCTCGTCGGTGATGCCGATGTGGTTGCCAAGCGACTTGGACATCTTGCGCTTGCCGTCGATGCCGACCAGGATCGGCATCGTCACGATCGCCTGGCCAGGCTGGCCGTATGCGCGCTGGATGTCGCGGCCAAGCAGCAGGTTGAACTTCTGGTCGGTCCCGCCGAGCTCGACGTCGGCTCGCACCGCGACCGAATCGTAGCCCTGCAATAGCGGGTACATCATCTCCAGCACCGAAACCGGCTGGCCGGCCGCCAGGCGTTTGGCGAAGTCGTCGCGCTCGAGGATCTGCGCGACCGTCGTGGTGCGCATCAGCGCCAGCAGCTCTCCCAGCGCCATCTGCAGCCACTCGCCGTTGCGCCTGATCTCAAGGCGCTCGCTGGAGGGGTCCAAGATCTTCAGCGCCTGCTCGTGGAAACTTGCCGCATTGCGCTCGATCTCCTCCGCGGAGAGGATCGGCCGCAGCGTCGAGCGACCCGAGGGATCACCGACCTGCGCCGTGGTGTCCCCCACGATCAGCACGACGCGATGGCCGTGGTCCTGAAACTCGCGCAGCTTGCGCAGCACGACCGCGTGGCCGAGATGGATGTCCGGTGCCGTCGGGTCGATGCCGAGCTTCACGCGCAGCGGTCGAGCCTCCGATCGGGCTGCGGCAAGCCGCTCCTGCAGGGCTCCGTCGGGCAGACTGTCGACGACGTTTGCCAGCAGGCTCATCGCCTGCTCTGCCGGCTCTAGGGGGTTGCTCTGCATGCGGGCGCCAATGCTAGACTCTCGCGATCCAAGCGGGCCGGCGCTGCCAGAGGTGAGCGGCGCTGTCCGCTCTGCCGCTCACGGCGTGAAAGCGCCTGGATCGTTGCGGCGGCTCAGCTCTTGGCGATCAGATGACCAAGGACGATCGACAGGACCACCGGGCATGACCGACACGACATCCCGCTTCTTGACATGTATCCGGTGAGCAGCTGCGCGTGAGCTCGACCGTTCCGCCTCGAAGCAGACGTGGCGCGCGACGGCGGCGCCAGCCCTCGAGCACGCCGCCGCTCGGCAACCTGTTCCAGCGTGCGATCGCCTCGGCCCGCCTGAGCTGGCGGGTACGCGCTCACGCCTGGCAGGCACGCCGCCGCGCCCGGCCGCGCATCAAGTGGGTGAGGCTGCTCGCGATCCTGTTCGCGGTCCTCGTGCTGGGCGGCATCTCGTTCGTGTTCGGCATGTTCATGGCGGTGACCTCCGACCTGCACGGCTTCGAAGACCAGGTGCAGTACCGCAACGCCCACAACTCGGTGGTCGTAGATGACCGCGGGCATCTGCTCGCGGTGCTTAGCAGGCGCAACCAGATCCTGCTGACCCCCAAACAGATCCCCCGGATCGTCAAGAACGCGGTGATCTCGATCGAGGACAAGCGCTTCTACAGCAACGAAGGCGTCGACCTGCGCTCGCTCGGGCGCGCGGTCCTGCACGACGTGATCGGTGGCGGCGGCGTGCAGGGCGCCTCCACGATCGAGGAGCAGTTCGTAAAGAACGCGCTGGAAGCCCAGGGCAAGCGCACGATCTTCGAGAAGCTCCGCGAGGCGGCACTCGCCTTCCACCTCGACCACCGCTGGAGCAAGGAAAAGATCATCACCGAGTACCTCAACTCGATCTACTACGGCAACGGCGCCTACGGGATCGAGTCGGCTGCGCGCACCTACTTCGGCCAGGAAGCCGACAACCACGGCTGCGGCACCCCGCAGCATCTGTGCGTCACGAACATCAAGCCCTGGCAGGCCGCGCTGCTGGCGGGCATGGTGCAGTCGCCGACCGAATACAACCCGATCGAACACCCGCTGGCCGCCCGCGAACGGCGCAACCTGGTGCTGCAGCAGATGCTCGCCCAGGGCTACATCGACAGGGAGATCTACACCGAAAGCATCAACCAGCCGCTGCCCACCGAGCAGGAGGTCCAGCCTCCCCGCGAACAGCTGGCCGAAGGAGTCGACAGCGGCTACTTCACAAGCTGGGTCGACCAGCAGGTGATCTCCAAGTACGGAGCCGGCCTGGCCTTCGACGGCGGCCTGCACGTCAAGACCACACTCGACCTCGGCCTCCAGCGGGCCGCCGAACGGGCAGTCAACTCCTATCTGGAAAGCCCGAGCGGCCCCACCGCCTCGCTGGTTGCGATTGAAAACTCGACAGGCGACGTGCGCGCGATGGTCGGCGGTCGCAACTTTGAAGAGAGCCCATTCAACCTCGCCACCGAGGGAGAGCGGCAGCCTGGCTCCTCCTTCAAGGCATTCGATCTCGCCGCCGCGCTGGAGGACGGCATCTCCCCCTACTCGGAGTGGACCTCGAAGGTGAAGACCTTCCACGTCCCGGACTCAAGCGAAGTCTTCGTCGTCCACAACGACGAAGGCTCCTACACAGGCACCAACACCTTGATAGGTGCCACTGAGGTCTCGGACAACTCGATCTTCGCCGAAGTCGGGATCAAGGTGGGGACGCGCAAGATTGCGCGCATCGCACGCCAGATGGGCATCACCACCCCGATATCCACCAACTACGCGATGACGATCGGCGGCCTGAAAATCGGCGTCACCCCGCTGGACATGGCCCACGCCTACGAGACGATCGCGCACGGCGGCCAGCGCGTAAGCGGCACGCTCGCGGGCGGCGAAGGCCTGCCGGTCGGCATTCAGGAAGTCAGCGACCCAACGCACAGTCTCCCCAACGGCCGCCATCGCGAAGTCAACCACACGCACGTGCGTCAGATCCTGCCTGCGGGAATCGCCGAAACCGAGACCCAGATGCTCGAGGCCGTGATCCAGCACGGCACCGGCACCTCGGCGGCGATCGGCCAGTTTGCCGCCGGCAAGACTGGCACGACCTCCAACTACGTCGACGCGTGGTTCGTAGGCTGGGACAGCAAGTACACCGTCGCGGTATGGGTCGGCTATCCCGAAGGCGCCAAGCCGATGACTACCGACTTCGGCGGCCAGCCGGTCTATGGCGGCACCTTCCCGGCGCTGATCTGGAAAGACTTCATGCTCTCCGCGATCGGAATCGAACGCGAAGAAGCGGCCAAAGGCGCCGGCCACGGCGGCTCGGGCGCCACGACTGCCACCTCTACGGCGACTACGCCATTCGGCAGTCAGGCCGGCGGCGGCGCGCACGCTCACGGCCATGCCGGCACTGGAGGCGAATCCGCCGCCGAAGAAGCGGCCGGTGGCCAGGGATCCACGCCGACAAGGGAACCGTCTCGGACACAGTCGCCCTCCACGCCGCCGACGCAGAGCCCGAACAACTCGGGCTCTGGCACACCGAGCACGTCACCGGCGCCCGAAACAGCACCGTCCACCCCGGCCGGCGGGGCCACTGGCGGCGCCACCGCGCCCACGGGCGGCGCGAGCGCGGGCGGCGGGTAGCGCGCGGCCTGCGGCCGGTCAACTGAGCCGCGGACGCGAAACGTATGGGCTGCCGGCAAGACAGAAGCGCCAAGCCAGGTCAACCGCCTTGGTGATCCCGACCCGTGGTCCGCTGAGCACCTCGATGCTCTCCACGCCGGCAGCGGCGAAGATCGCGATCGGCCCGTCGAGCAGGCTGGAGCCGTTCTGGTGCAGCTCCACGTCAAGAGCCTGTGTGAGCTTCCCGGGCCCCGAGCAGAGCTCCAGATCGCTGCCAACGCCGCGCCGCTTGCGCATCTCCAGCAGCCCCGAGATCGGGTGCAGCGCCCTGATCAGCACCGCAGCGCCGACCCCCTCCGGCTCGCAGACGGCGTTCAGCAGGGCGTGAATGCCGTAGGAGCGGTAGACGTAAGCATTGCCCGGCGGCCCGAACAGGGTGCTGGTGCGCGCCGTCAGTCCGACGAAGGCATGGCTTGCCGGCTCGCTGTCGTGGTAGGCCTCGGTCTCGACGATGATGCCAGCAGTGTCGCCGTGCGCAACGGTGCAGCCGATCAGCTCGCGCGCCACCTGCACCACCGGGCGCTCGTAGAAGGAGCGTCCCAGCCGCTGCGTTGAGCGCACGTGGGCGCTCAACGCCGGCGGTGCCTCAGCGCCCGTGCTTTTCATGCAGGACGCTCCTGGCCAGCGTGAGCTGCTCGCGCAGCCGCGGCAGCGAGGTTCCGCCCTGCGAGACCTTCGACTCCAGCCAGGAGCTCTGGGACAACACCGCGTAGTACTCGTTTGCGCGCTCGGCTCCGGCAAAGGCGTCGCTGTGCTGTGCAAGCTCCTCCGGGCTCAGGTGCGAAAGCGCCCTTCCACTCTCCACGGCGCTCCGAACCAGGCCGGCCACGACACCGTGCGCCTGGCGAAACGGCATTCCGTGCCGCACCAGCAGGTCGGCGATGTCGGTGGCCGCGATCATCTCGTCCGCGGCGGCCTGCTGCAGACGCTGCGCGTCAAAGCGCGCACCCTCCAGCATCCCCGCCGCGGCGGCCAGACAGAGCTGCAGCGTGTCGGCGGCGTCGAAGAGGTGCTCCTTATCCTCCTGCATGTCCTTGTTGTAGGTCAGCGGCAGCGCGTGCATCACGCCGTGCATCGCGGCGAGGTGGGAGACGATCCGCGGTGCCTTGGCGCGCAGCAGCTCCGCAGCATCGGGGTTCTTCTTCTGCGGCATGATCGAGGAGCCCGAGCTCCACGCGTCGGGCAGCTCGCAGAAGGCGAACTCCTCGCTTGACCAGAGCACGAGCTCTGCGCCCAGGCGCGAGAGATGCGTGGCGCAGGTGGACGCAGCGCCAAGGTAGTCGAGCACGAAGTCTCTTCCGGAGACCGCGTCCAGCGAGTTCGGCGCGACCTCCTCAAAGCCCAGCTCCCGCGCGACCATGCCCCGGTCGGTGTCGAAGCTGACGCCCGCGAGCGCCCCCGCTCCCAGCGGCATGCGGCCGGCCTCGCGCGCAGCGAAGTCGAACCTGGAGCGGTCGCGGCTGAGCATCCAGAAGTAGGCGAGCAGGTGGTGGCCGAGATAGACGGGCTGCGCGCGCTGGAGATGCGTGTAGCCGGGCATCGGCCAGTCCAGATGCTGCTCGGCGCGCGCCAGCAGTACAGCCATCACCTGCTGGACTGCGGCATGAGCGTCGGCGGCTGCCTTGCGCGTGTACATCGCCACGTCGGTGGCAACCTGGTCGTTGCGCGAGCGCGCTGTGTGCAGACGGCCCCCGACTGGACCTGCGATCTCGGTCAGCCGCCGCTCGATCGCCATGTGGATGTCTTCGTCATCGTCCCTGAAGGGGAAACGATCCTGCTCAAGCTCGCGCCGGACGGCGTCCAGACCGGCGAGCAGCTGATCGCGATCCTGCTCGGAGATGATTCCGCGTGCCGCGAGCATGCGCGCGTGCGCCTGAGATTGCTCGACGTCAAAGGGCCAGAGCCTGCGATCGAAGCCGAGCGAGGTGTTCAGACGCCGGAAGTCAGGATGCTGAGGCTCGCTGAAGCGGGACATCGCGGCGAGACTCTATCGGCCCGCCGAGGAGCCGCTCCCCAACGCGTTCCACAAGTCTCCACAGTGGACCTCAGTAGTTCACCACGACGTCCATGTGTGTTCCCCATAGTGAGCCAGGCATCCTTCGCCTGGTACCATCGCAAGCCTTGCGAGGCGTCGATGTTCTTGTCGTGTTGGGTCTGCTCCGCCACCGTGCCGGTGAGTGGACCGTGCGCATGCTCGCGCGTGAGCTGCACATGCCGCTGGCCACGGTGCAGCGTTCGCTCGGGCGCCTGGGGACGACGCCTGCATTTGACCCCGAGCGCCGTCACGTGGATATCGCCGGCGCTGAAGAGCTCTTCGAGCACGCGCTCGCGTTCGTAGCGCCTGCGAGTTTGGGGAAGAGCGCGCGCGGAACGCCGACGGCGTGGGCGGTTCCCGCACTTGCCAAGCGTCTGCGCGTTTCCGCGAACGCGCCACAGCCAGTTTGGCCCCAGCCACGCGGTCGCGTGCGTGGAGTTGCAGTGCGTCCGCTGCACGCCGGCGTGCTCGCGTTGGCCGCCGCCGACCCGGAAATGCATGAGCTTCTGGCCCTCACGGATGCGGCGCGGCTTGGCAACGCGAAGGTATCCAAGCGTGCACTCGGACTGCTGCAGGCATGGATCGCCTCCTCCCCAGCGGCGCAGGAGACATGATCTCCGCCGGCTGCGCGCCGGCGAGCAATGGCGTCTGCGACGTCTGTATGTCGACTGGCCACGACCGCGATGGGACACTGGCCTAGATGCTGACGGTACGCGAGCAGTTCGCCACGAACCTGCGCGCGCGGCGCGAGGAACTGGGCCTGACGCAGGATGGCCTAGCGCAGGCCTGTGGCCTGCACCGCACCGAGATCAGTCTGCTGGAGCGCTCCAAGCGCTCGCCCCAACTGGAGACGATCGTGCTGCTCGCGCACGGGCTGCAACTCAAGCCGCGCGAGCTGCTGCAGGGCATCAGCTGAGTTCAAGACGCCACGGCACGGCCCTGGCCCACCACCGCGGTCAGCTGTGCCGCCACGCGCTGCACCTGAGCCTCGGTCATCTGCGGGAAGAACGGCAGCGCCAGCGAGCGCGCCGCGACGTCCTCGCAGACCGGAAACTCGCCCTCACGGTGACCAAAACGCTCGCGGTAGAAGCTCATCAGGTGAATCGCCGGGAGATAGGGCTTGCTCTGGATGCCGCGCGCGGCAAGCTCGCGCACAGTGCTGTCGCGATCGACGCCGTGCGGCAGTTGCACCACGAACACGAACCACCCGCGCACCGCGCCATCGCGGCCCTCACATGGCAGCGTCAGGCCCTCGATCCCTTGCAGCTCCTGCCGGTAGAGCTCGGCGACATGCGCACGTTGCGCGAGCGTCCGCTCGATCTTGCCGAGCTGCGCGATCCCGATTGCGCAGGCGACGTCCGAGAGGCGGTAGTTGAAGCCGAGCCGATCGTGGTCGAGCCAGTCCATGTTGGGCGCGCGCCCCTGATTGCGCTCGGAGTCGATGATCTGCTTCAGCACGGGATCGGCGAGCGTGATCATCCCGCCCTCGCCGGTGGTCAGCTGCTTGTTGGCGTAGAAGCCGAACACCGCCGGATGGCCGCGGCCGCCGACCGCGACACCGTCGGGGTACCTGGCGCCGAGCGCCTCGCATGCGTCCTCGACGATTGCCAGGCCGTGACGCCCGGCCAGCGCCTCGAACGCCGGCATCTCCGCCGGGTAGCCAAAGATGTGGACGGGCAGCAGCGCGCGGGTGCGAGGACCGATCGCCGCCTCGGCAGCGTGCGGATCGAGGTTGAGCGTGACCGGGTCGATGTCCGCGAAAACCGGGCGCGCACGCTCGTAGAGAGCCGCGTTGGCCGATGCAACGAACGAGAACGGACTGGTCACCACCTCATCGCCCTCTCCCACCCCGACGGCGCGCAACGCCAGGTGCAGCCCAGCCGTGCCGCTGGAAACCGCACTGGCCAGCGGCGCGCCGACCAGTTGCGCAAACGCCCGCTCGAACTCGGCTAGTCGCGGACCGAGCGAAAGCCGCTGCGAGCGCAGCACCTCCAGCACCGCGCGCTCCTCCTCTTCTCCGATCGCCGGCTTGGCCAGCGGAATCTGCTCGCTCACGTAGCCGGCTCGCTGGAGCCCTTCAGCGCAGGCGGCCGCTCGGTGCGCTGCCGGCCCGGCTGCATCCCGTACTCGATCGCGTCCACCAGCGCCTCCCAGGAGGCCTCGATCACGTTCTCCGAGACGCCGATCGCGCCCCAGCTCAGATCGCCGTCGCTGCTGTCGAGCAGCACGCGGGTGACCGCGCCCGTGCCCTTCTCCTCGTCGAGGATCCGCACCTTGAAGTTGACCAGCTCGATGTCGCGCAGGTGCGGATGGATCTCCCCGATCGCCTCGCGCAGCGCCTTGTCGAGCGCGTTTACCGGCCCGTTGCCCTCAGCGGTACGCACGATTCGCGTCCCGGTCTTGCGGTCTGGCACCCACAGCTTGATCGTCGCCTCGGTGGCGACTCCACCCTGGGCACGCTTCTCGACGATCACGCGCCAGGACTCCAGCTCGAAGAGGCGCTCGTAGTGGCCGGACTGGCGGCGCATCAGCAGCTCGAAGGAGCCGTCGGCAGCCTCGAACTGGTAGCCGCGATGCTCGAGCTCCTTGACCCGCTGCGCGGTGCGCTGCGCGGAGAGCTCGTCCAGCTCCACCCCAGCCTCCTGCGCCTTCTCCATGATCGTCGCCCGCCCGGAGAGCTCTGAGACCAGCAGGTCCCGGTCGTTGCCCACCAGCGCGGGGTCGACGTGCTCGAAAGTGCGCGCGTCGGTGCGCACGCCCGCGGCGTGCAGCCCCGCCTTGTGCGCGAAGGCGTTCTTGCCGACGTAGGGCTGCGCCGCACCGGGAGTGCGATTGAGCACCTCGTCCATGAAATGAGCCGTCTGGGTCAGGCTCGCCAGGCGCTCGGGATCCAGCAGCTGGAAGCCCATCTTCAGCTGCAGATCGGCGATAAGGGTGACCAAGTTCGCGTTGCCGGTGCGCTCGCCGATCCCGTTCATCGTGCCCTGGACCTGGGTGGCGCCGGCGTGCACGGCCACGAGCGAATTGGCCACGGCGCAGCCGGAGTCGTCGTGGGTGTGGATGCCAAGCGCAAGGTCCGGCAGGCTCTCGCGCACGGTCCCGACGACCGCCTGCACCTGCATCGGCAGCGAGCCGCCGTTGGTATCGCAGAGCACGACACGCTCTGCACCAGCCTCCGCGGCGGCGCGCACGCATTCAAGCGCGAAAGACGGGTCTTCGACGTATCCGTCGAAGAAGTGCTCGGCGTCGAGGATCACGCGCTTGCCCTCGCCGATCAGGAAGGCGACCGACTCGGCGATCATCGCCAGGTTCTCCTCAGGCGAGACACGCACGACCACCTCGACGTGCAGCGGCGAGCTCTTGCCCACGATCGTGCAGATCGGGGCAAAGCAGCCGGCGATCTCCGCCAGGCCCGGGTCGGCGTCCGCGCTTGCGTCCCTGCGCCTTGTCATCCCGAACGCGGCCACCTCAGCGTGGTCGAGCTGCTCGGCTGCCAGCAGCGCGAACAGCTCGCTCTCCTTGGGGTTGGATGCGGGAAAGCCGGCCTCGATGATGTCGATGCCGAGCGCGTCGAGGCGGTGGATGACCTGCAGCTTCTCGCGGACAGTGAGATCCAGGCCCCCGCCCCCCATGCCGTCCCGCAGGGTGGCGTCGTAGAGCTCGATCTCGCCCATGCGCTACGCGGTCCTTGCGGGGGGCGCGGGCGCCGGGGCGGCCGCGCCCACCGGGTCAAGCCACTCACGGTAGCGCTCGCTGCGCCCGTGGATCGCGTCGTCGAAGGCCTCCTGCAGCACCCGCGTGATCTCACCCGGGCGCCCGTCGGCGATCGTATGGTCGTCGACCTCGCGCACCGGCACGATCTCCGCCGCGGTGCCCGAGAGGAACACCTCATCTGAGAGGTAGAGCTCGGCCCTTGCGATGTTGCGCTCGCATACCGGGTAGCCGAGGTCGGTTGCGATCTGGATGATCGAGCGACGCGTGATCCCATCAAGGATCGAGTTGTGATGACCGGGCGTGATGATCTGCCCGTCACGCACGATGTAGACGTTCTCGCCCGTGCCCTCGCAGACGTGGCCGTGGTCGTCAAGCAGAATCGACTCCTCGTACCCGGCCTTCGTGGCCTCGACCTTGGCGAGCACGTTATTGAGGTACTGCCCGGACGCCTTTGCGTATGGGATCAGCGAGTCGGGGCTGATCCGCCGCCAGGAGGAGACCTTCGCGCGCACGCCGTTGAGCTTGCCCTCCTCGCCCAGGTAGGTGCCCCACTCCCAGGCGGCGATGATCACTTCAACCGGCGCCTCCATCGGGTTCAGGCCCATCGAGCCGTAGCCGCGGTAGACCAGCGGGCGGATGTAGCAGGAGCGCAGCTCGTTGCGCGCCACGAGCTCTCGCGTCGCGGCCTTCAGCTCGTCGCAGCTGAATGGCACAGGCATGTAATAGAGCTCGGCCGAGCGCAGCAGCCGTTCGTTGTGCTCGGCGTTGCGGAACACGGCCGGGCCAAGCTCGGTGTCGTAGCAGCGAACGCCCTCGAAGACGCCTGTGCCGTAGTGCAGACCATGTGTGAGGACGTGGATCTTCGCGTCCTCCCAGGCGACGAAGTCTCCGTTCATCCATATGAAGTCGGTGGGCTCCACGGCTCTGAGGCTCCTTGCTTTGCTTGCTTGAGTTGCTGTTGGCCTCGATCGCCCCAGCGCATCCGGGCCGGGTCTGCCCCAGGGCTACTTGAGATTCGCGAACACCGTCCGGGCCGCCTGCGCGGTACCGGCCTCTCCGCCCAGGTCCGGGGTGCGCAGACCCGCGGCGAGCGCGCGGTCAACTGCCGATTCTACCGCCGTGGCCTCGCTTGCCAAGCCCAGGCCGTGGCGCAGCATCATCGCGACCGAGAGGAACATCGCAAGCGGATTGGCGATCCCCTGGCCGGCGATATCGGGCGCGGAGCCGTGGACGGGCTCGAAGAGGCCTGGACCGTCACCACCCAGCGAGGCGCTCGGCAGCATCCCGATCGAGCCGGTGAGCATCGCCGCCTCATCCGAAAGGATGTCTCCAAACATGTTCTCGGTCACGATCACGTCGAAGTGGCGTGGCGCAGAGACCAGCTGCATCGCGGCATTGTCCACCAGCACATGCTTCGAGCTCGACATTGGGGAACTCGCGCGAGTGGAGGTTGCTGACCACCTCGCGCCAGAGCCTTGAGGTCTCCAGCACGTTGGCCTTGTCGACGCTTGTGACACGAGAGCGCGCGGCTTCAAACGCGATCCGCGCGATTCGCTCGATCTCCTCCGTGCTATAGGCGCAGAGGTCGCTGGCCGAGTCGGCGGTGCGCGTCTTCTCCCCGAAGTAGATCCCGCCCGTGAGCTCGCGGACCACGAGCAAGTCGGTTCCCTCAATGCGCTCTCTGCGCAGCGGCGAGGCGTCATAAAGCGCCGGCAGCGGGCGCACCGGGCGCAGGTTGGCGTATAGGCCAAGGCCCTTGCGCAGCCCGAGCAACCCCTGCTCTGGACGTGGCTTGCTGGGATCGGTGGTATCCCACTTCGGGCCCCCAACCGCCGCCAGCAGCACAGCGTCGGACTGTTCGCAGGCCCGCAGCGTCTCGCCGGTCAGCGCCGTGCCGTGCAGATCGATCGCGGCGCCGCCAAAGGCGTGCTCTTCGAACTCGAAGTCGCCGAGCTTTGTGAGCAGCTCGATCGCCGGCGCCATGATCTCGGGGCCGATCCCGTCGCCGGGAAGGGTAACTATTCGATGTGCCATCAGAGCGCCGTCGTCACAGGTGTGGGCCTCGACTCGTGCTGCGCTTCGTAGGCGGCGATCGCATCCTGCTGACTGAGTGTCACGCCGATGTCGTCGAGACCCCCCAGCAGGCGCCGGCGCGTCTCCTGGTCGATCTCGAATGGGACCCGCACGATCTGGCCGTGGCTGTCGCTGTAGCGAACCTCCTGCGCGCGCAGGTCGACCTGCCCCTCCCCTGCAGCCGCCAGTGCGCGGCAGTGCTCCTCGTCGATCGCGATCGGCAGCAGCCCGATCTTGGTGCAGTTGGAGTAGAAGATGTCCGCGAAGCTCGGAGCGACGATCGCCTGGAAGCCGTAGTCCTGCAGACCCCAGGGCGCATGCTCGCGCGAAGAGCCGCAGCCGAAGTTATCGCCGGTGACGAGGATCGGGTTGACCGGCAAATCCCAGTCGGGCTCCTTGGCCCAGTCGTAGAAGAGGAACTCGCCGAAGCCGGTGCGCTCCACCCGCTTGAGGAACTGCTTGGGCATGATCTGGTCGGTATCGACATCGGCGCGGTCGAGGAAGCTGACCTTGCCGGAGATCGTCTCGATGGGGTCCATGATCGGGCTCCTCTAGTTCCAGTCGCGGATGTCGGTGAAATGCCCCGCGATGGCGGCGGCCGCCGCCATCTGCGGGGAGACCAGGTGCGTGCGCCCGCCGCGGCCCTGGCGGCCCTCGAAGTTGCGGTTTGAGGTGGAGGCGCAGCGCTCGCCTGCGGCGAGCGTGTCCGGGTTCATGCCCAGGCACATCGAGCAGCCGGCCACCCGCCATTCAAAGCCTGCGTCCTTGAAGACCTTGTCCAGCCCCTCGGCCTCGGCCTCGGCCTTGACCTGCTGGGAGCCGGGGACGACCATCGCCCGCACGCTGTTTGCAACCTTGCGGCCGGCGACCACATCGGCAGCGGCGCGCAGGTCGCCGATGCGCGAGTTGGTGCAGGAGCCGATGAAGACGCGGTCGATCCCGATCTCCTCGATCGGCGTGCCGGCCGTCAGGCCCATGTAGTGCAGGGCGCGCTGCGCCGACTCGCGCTCGGCCTCGGTCTGAAAATCATCCGGCGAGGGCACCTTTGCGGTCACCGGCGCGACCATGCCGGGGTTCGTACCCCACGTCACCTGAGGCGAAAGCGCGGCGGCGTCCACGACGATCTCGCGGTCGAAGCTCGCCCCCGCATCGCTGCACAGCTCGCTCCAGCGCTCGAAGGCCCGCTCCAGCTCAGCGCCCTTGGGCGAGCCCGGACGCTCCTGGTCGGTGAACCATGCAAACGTCGTCTGATCGGGCGCGATCATGCCCGCGCGCCCGCCGCCCTCGATCGTCATGTTGCAGACGGTAAGGCGACCTTCCATCGAGAGCTTCTCGATCGCGGGCCCCGCGTACTCGACCACGTGCCCGGTCGCGCCACCGACGCCGATCTGGCCGATCGTGCCGAGGATCAGGTCCTTGGCGGTGACGCCGAAGGGCAGATCGCCCTCGTAGCGGATCACCATCGACTTCGGCTTGTGCTGGACCATGCACTGTGTGGCCAGCACGTGCTCCACCTCGCTGGTGCCGATGCCGAAGGCGAGCGCCCCGAAGGCACCATGGGTGGCGGTGTGCGAGTCACCGCAGACGATCGTCATGCCCGGCTGGGTGACGCCCAGCTCTGGCCCGATCACATGCACGATTCCCTGGCGATCGGAGCCAAGCGAGTAGACCGGGACGCCAAACTCGGCGCAGTTGTGCTCCAGCGTTTGCACCTGCACGCGCGAGAGTTCATCTGCGATCAGTCGCGCAGCCATCGTGCCGTCGGTGGGCGTGTTGTGGTCGGCGGTTGCCAGCGTGCGGTCAGGGCGGCGCACCTTGCGGCCAGCCATCCGCAGGCCGTCGAAGGCCTGGGGGCTGGTGACCTCATGAACGAGGTGGAGGTCGATGTAGATCAAGCCGGAGTCTCCGGCTCCGACCTCATGGGCCTCCCAGATCTTCTCGAACAGGCTGCTCGGCATCATCGCTCCTCAGCTGCGTCTCAGGCCCGCGCTGACGACCGACAGAAAGGTCGCTCCGGCGGCGGTTTGATTCTCGAAGTGGTGCGGCAGATCGGCGTCGAAGGTGACGCAGTCGCCGCTGTCAAGCTCATAGCGCTCCCCGTCGCAGACCAGCGTGAGCGAGCCGCTCTCCACGAGCGCCACCTCCCGGCTGCCCGGCTCGTGCATGGGCGGATCATCTGCAGCCCCGGTCGCGCCGCCAGGCGCCAGCGTATGCCGCGAGAGCTCCGCGCGCTGCCCGGGCTGGTCGGAGGTCATCACCTCAAAGCTGTGCCCGCGCCGGCTCGCCCCGCCCCGCCGCCGCTCCTTGACGCGCACGATCGTGACTGCGCCCTCCTCGTCCAGTCGCAGAAGCTGGGAGAGCCGCAGATCCAGGCCCGCCGCGATCTTCGCCGCCACCACCAACGTCGGGCTCGTCTCGCCGCGCTCGACCTGCGAAAGCATCGGCGCGCTCACGCCGCAGCGCAAAGCGAGCTCACGCAACGAAAGCGAGGACGCCTCGCGCAGCGCCTTCACGCGCGCGCCGATCACCGCCGGATCCAGTGCCTCCTGAGCTGCTGGATCCTGCCGATCGGCGGTCTTCTGCTTCTGCGCCATCGCCATACGCGCGTACGTTATCACATACGCACGTACGTGAATCGTCGGCTGCGATGACTCCCAGCGACAGACACCGTCTGTATCGTCGAACATCCCATAGACAAGGAGGCACCACCATGCCGCAGATAACCCCCTTCCTGTGGTTCGACGACCAGGCCGAGCAGGCGGCGCAGTTCTACGTGTCGGTGTTCCCAAACTCGCGCATCGCGGATGTGACCCACTACAGCACCGCTGGCCCCGGGCCGGCCGGCTCGGTGATGACGGTGCGGTTCATCCTGGACGGCAACGAGTTCCTCGCGCTGAACGGCGGGCCCGCACATTACGGCTTCGACGAGTCGATCTCCTTCATGGTCAACGTCGCGACCGAGGATGAGCTCGACCACTACTGGTCTGCGCTCACCGACGGCGGGCAGGAGATCGCATGTGGCTGGCTGAAGGACCGCTACGGCCTGCGCTGGCAGATTGTGCCCGACGGGCTCTCTGCGGTTCTCAGCGACCCCGACCCGGAGCGCTCACAGCGCGCAGCACAGGCGATGATGGGCATGAAGAAGCTGGATCTGCGGGCGATGCGGGAAGCGGCCGACGGATAGTCAACGCAAGCCGTCACAAGAGTCATCGATTCCTACCCCGGTAGGTCGTACCGTAGTAGGATGATTCTCGTGAAGGTCGACAAGCTCAGCGTCTCTTTCGACCCAGATCTCGGCGATGCGGTTCGCGCAGCCGCCAAGCGCAGCGGTCGAGGGCTCTCCGGCTGGCTCGCCGAGGCTGCCGCCGCCCGACTGCGGGCCGAGGCGCTTGCAGAGTTCCTAGACGAATGGGAGGCCGAGCACGGCAAGCTCACCGAGGAGGAGGTGGCGCAGGCCGCGGCCGAGCTCAGGCTGCCTGCCTCCTCTGCCCGGGCAGCGGCGTGAGCGCGCTCGTGCTCGATGCCGGCGCCTTCCTCGCGATCGAGCGAGGTGACCGGGCGATGGCGGCACGACTGATGGCCGCTCAGCGCGATGGACTGCAGCTGCGGAGCAACGGTGCGGTGATTGCGCAGGTGTGGCGCGATCCCTCAGGTCGGCAGGTCACCCTAGCCCGCCTACTTCGATCGGTCGACGTGAAGCCGGTGGATCGCCAGCTCGGCCAGACCGCAGGCGCGCTCTGTGGCATTGCCGGCGCGAGCGACGCGGTGGACGCGAGTGTTGTGGCAATCTCGGCCGCAGGAGACAAGATCCTCACCAGCGACCCCAATGACATACGTGTGCTCGTCGTCGCGGCCGGCCGTCCGATCCTGGTAGTGCCCTGCTGAGGTCTGTCAGCCCGCCGGCTTGACCGCGCTCACGCAGGCCCAGACCCGGCAGAGCAGCAGCTGATCTTCACGCTGCACAGGACGCAGCCCCGTAGGCGCGCCGCCGGCGATCTCGGCTTGCATCTCGCCGCGCACCGAGTCGGCGATCTGATTCGGCGTCCCGGCGCGCGCAAGCCATGAATCCACGTCATGCTCGACCGCCCTGGACTCGACGGTGATCTGATCCAGGCCGAGTGCCTGCATCTCGGCGACGATCTCCGAGATCGGCAGCGTCCGCGTGTGCGACGGGTCGCGCATGCGCTCCAGGCGATCTTGCGTGCGAGCGACCTGCGGGTCCTCATCGGCGACGATGTCCGCGAATCCGATCCGGCCGCCTGGTACCAGGCAGCGCGTCATCTCGGCGAGCTGCACGTCGGGCTGCTCGATGTGGTGGGCCGCAAAGCGCGAGATCACCACGTCAAAGCTCTGATCCAGGAACGGCAGCGCCAGCGCGTCGCCCCGCACGAAGATCACGTTGGCAAGTCCCTGCTGATCGGCGCTGGCCTTGCCGGCCTGCAGCATCTCCGGCGTCAGATCCACAGCGACGGCGACGCCCACCCTGCCGGCGAGCGAACGAGCCGCATGTCCCGTCCCCGCGCCAACGTCGAGCAGCCGGTCCTGCGGGCCGCAGCGCAGCGATTGGAACAGCCACTGCGAGTCGTGGGTCAGCGCCTGGTTGTGGCGATGGTCCTCGAACGCCGCCGCCTGGCCGGCAAACACCTCTTGCACGCGCCGGGCGTGCTCGTCATCGCTTGCCATGGAGCTTCAGGGCGTCGGGACCGCGACGGCGGACTCGGCCTCGTGCGCCCGCTGCACCGCGACGGAGAGCGCCCGCACGTACGCCTTCGCAGCCGCCTCCACGATGTCGGTGGAGACCGCCTGCCCAGAGCCCGAACTGCCGTCGACGACCGCCACGATCGAGACCTCACCGAGCGCGTCCTGGCCTTCGGTCACCGCGCCGATCTTGAAGTCGCGCAGCTGCGCCTGCAGGCCAGTGGCCGCATTGATCGCCGCCATCACCGCGTCGATCGGGCCATCGCCGGTAAAGGAACCCTCCGAGACCGAGCCGTCAGGCAGCTTGACCCCCACCCGTGCGTTTGGCGGGCGCCGCGAGGAGGCCTCCACCTCGAAGAACTCCAGGCTGTAGCCGCTGATCTCGCTGCGCAGCTCGTCGGTGACCAGCGCCTCCAGATCCATCGCGGTCAGGACCTTCTTCTTGTCCGCGATCTCCTTGAAGCGCTTGAAGGCCGTGTTCAGCGCCTGGCCCTCCACCGGGTAGCCCATCTCCTCCAGCGCCTGGCGCAGGGCGTGGCGGCCGGAATGCTTGCCCAGCACGATCGAGTTGGTCGCCAAGCCGACGGTGGTCGCGTCCATGATCTCGTAGGTGGAGCGCTCCTTCAGGACCCCGTCCTGGTGGATGCCGGACTCATGCGCGAAGGCGTTGCGCCCCACGATCGCCTTGTTCGGCTGCACCGGATAGCCGGTCAGGCGCGAAACAAGGCGACTCGTGCGCGAGATCTCCATGGTGTTGATGCCCGTATCCAGACCGATGTCGGCGTGGCGTGTGCGCAGCAGCATCACGATCTCCTCCAGCGAGGCGTTGCCGGCACGCTCGCCGATGCCGTTGATCGCGCACTCCACCTGGCGCGCTCCCGCCAGCACACCCGCGAAGGAGTTGGCAACCGCCAGACCCAGGTCGTCGTGGCAGTGCACCGAGAGGATCACTCCGTGCAGCGCAGGTACCAACTCGTACAGCCGCCCCAGAAACGCGCCGAACTCCTGCGGCATCGCGTAGCCGACCGTGTCGGGGATGTTGATCGTGGTCGCGCCCTCGGCGATCGCGATCTGCAGCACCTCAGCGGTGAACTCCACGTCGGCGCGAGTTGCGTCCATAGGTGAGAACTCAACGTCCTCCAGATACTCCTTGGCGTGCGCGACCGCAGCGCGCGCCTGTCCCTTGACATCCTCACGGGTGCTCTGCAGCTGATGCTCGATGTGGATGTCGGAAGTGGAGATGAAGGTGTGAATGCGGGGACGCTCCGCATCGCGCACCGCCTGCCAGGCAGCATCGATGTCGGCGAAGTGCGTGCGTGCCAGCCCGGCGATGATCGGCGGCGCCGGGTCGACCACCTCACGCGCAATGCTCTGCACCGCCTCGAAATCGCCCGGTGAGGTGATCGGAAAGCCAGCCTCGATCACGTCTACGCCCAGGCGCGCCAACTGTTGGGCGATCTCCAGCTTCTCCGCCGTGTTCAACGAAATGCCCGGCGACTGCTCGCCGTCGCGCAAGGTCGTGTCGAAGATCAGGACCTGTTCATTGCTCATGTCGATCGTGCTCCTTTACTAGGTCTCTTGGCAACTTCCTCCAGGTGAGTTCGCGGCACGCGGCCGCCACGCGCTATTCCCCCCGAGGGGGGAGGAGGAGAAGTTCAAGAGACAGCGCGAACGACATTTCAAGGCAGCCTAGCAGCCAGCACCGGCGGCGGCAAATAGCTAGACGGCGGAGAGTCAAGCGAGGCCAGGACGCAGTGAGCGTGGCGTACTCCGTACGCGAGCGAGCGAGGACGCAGCATCGCGCCGGCTATCGGTCGTCTAGCACGATCGACCAGCCGCCGACGAACCCCTCGGAGGCGACGATCTCATCCACGACCTCTGCGGGAACCGCGACATCCGTGGTGACGACCATCGCCGCGAGCCTGTGGGTACCGTCCCCACCGGACTCTGACGCATCGCCGTTCGGCGCGTGTCCGACAGCGGCGGAGGAGATGTTGATGCCGTGGCCGCCGAAGATCGTGCCGACGCGGCCGATCATCCCCGGCAGGTCCGCGTAGCGGAACACCGTTACGAACGGGGCCAGCTCCATGGTCAGCCGCCGTCCCTGCACCTCAACCAGGTGCGGCACACGGTTGGGACCGATGCCTGTGCCGGCGACCGCGACGCGCTGATCTCCAGCGAGCACGGTGACGCGGATCAGCTCGTTGAAGTCCTGCGCCTCAGAGACGGTCTTCTCCTCGACCACAATCCCGCGCTGCTGCGCGATCGTCGGCGCGTTGACCAGATTGACCTCCTGCTCGCTGCGACCCTGCAGCGCTCCGCGGATCACCGCGAGCGTCAGCAAGCGCGTGTCGAACTCCGCGATCCTGCCCATGAAGGCCGCCTCGATCCGCTCGACCGAGCTGCCCTCGGCCAGGCCCATCGCCAGACGTCCAAGCTGGGTGGCCAGCGGCAGGAACGGGCCGAGCACCTCCATGTCCTCCGCTCCGACCGACGGGATGTTCACGGCGGTGGAGACCACCCCGCCAGTGAGCGCCGCAACGATCTGCTCGGCGCTCTGGTAGCCGGCGCGGTCGGTCGCCTCGGCGGTCGAGGCGCCGAGGTGTGGCGTGACCACGACGTTGCGATAGCCGAACAGCGGATTCTCGGTCATCGGCTCGGAGGGGAACACGTCGATCGCGGCGCCGGCAACCTTGCCGGAGTCGAGCGCATCCTTCAGCGCCGCTTCGTCGATCAGGCCGCCACGAGCCACATTGAGCACGCGCACGCCGTCGCGCATCTTCGCGAAAGCCTCGGCATCGAGGAAGTTCGCGGTCTCCGGGGTCTTGGGCAGATGGATCGTGATGAAATCGGCCTGCGCGTAGATGTCATCGGGCCCCTCGGCCTTCTCGACGCCAAGCTCTCGATAGCGCTCGGCGGAGACGAACGGGTCGAAGGCGAGCACCTTCATGCCAAAGCCCTTGGCGCGGTGGGCGACAAGCTGTCCGATGCGCCCGAAGCCGACGATCCCGAGCGTCTTCTCGTAGACCTCGACGCCCGAGAACTTCGAGCGCTCCCACTTGCCGGATATCAGCGATGCATGTGCCTGCGGGATGTTGCGCGCCAGTGCCAGCAGCAGCGCCATCGTGTGCTCGGCGGCGGTCACCACGTTGGATTCGGGCGCGTTGGCGACGATGATGCCGCGCTCGGTCGCCGCTTGCACGTCGACGTTGTCCACGCCGACCCCAGCGCGTCCGATCACGCGCAGGCGCGCGCCCCTCTCGATCAGATCGGCGGTCATCTTCGTCGCCGAGCGGATCAGAATGCCGTCGTAGTCGCCGATCCGCTGCACGAGCTGCGCATCATCCCAATCGGTGCCCAGATCGACCTCGAAATGCGACCGCAGCAGCGCCACGCCCGACTCGCCGATCTTCTCCTTCACCAACACCTTCACGGTTCCGTTGGATGCGCTCATGCTGCCGTCCTCTCCACGACATAGTCGATACACGCTGTGAGCGCCTTGACATCCTCGGGCTCGATCGCCGGGAACATGCCGACGCGCAACTGGTTGCGGCCAAGCTTGCGGTAGGGCTCGACATCGACGATGCCGTTGGCCCGCAGTGTCGAGGCGACCGCGGCAGCGTCAACGCTGTCCTCGAAGTCGATCGTGCCGACCACCAGCGAGCGCTTGGCGGGATCGGCGACGAACGGCGTCGTGTAGGAGGTGCGCTGCGCCCAGTCGTAGAGGTGCGTGGAGGACGCGGTGCTGCGGGCAACGCACCCGGCAAGACCGCCGCCGTCGAGCATCCAGCTGATCTGGTCGGCGAGCAGGAACAGCGTCGCCACGGCGGGCGTGTTGTAGGTCTGGTCCTTCACCGAATTCTCCACCGCAGTCTGCAGTGAGAGGAAGGAGGGGATGTAACGATCCGCGGAGTCGAGCTTGGCGATCCGCTCTTGGGCGGCGGGGCTGAGCATCGCGATCCACAGCCCGCCGTCGGCGGCGAAGCTCTTCTGCGGCGCGAAGTAGTAGGCGTCCACCTGGTTCAGGTCAACCGGCAGCCCACCCGCTCCCGAGGTGGCGTCGATCAGCACTAGCGCCTCCCCCGCCCCCGCCGGCCGCTGGACCGGGACCATCACTCCGGTGGAGGTCTCGTTGTGGGCCCAGGCGATCGCGTCGAGACCGCTCTCTGCGGCCAGCGCGGCCTGCAGCTCACCCTGCCCCGGCGCATCGCCGGGATCGCTCTTCACCACGACCGGGTCCCCCAGGAAGGGCGCCTGCTTGGTCACCGAAGCGAACTTCTGGGAGAACTCGCCGTAGGCCAGGTGCAGCGAGCGGGACTCGATCAACCCGAAGGCCGCCGCATCCCAGAACGCGGTGGCGCCGCCGTTTCCAAGTGCAACCTCATATCCCTCAGGCGCAGCGAACAGCTCCTTCAGGCCCGCCCTGATATCCCCCACCAGGCCCTTCACGGGCGCTTGCCGGTGGGATGTTCCCATCAGCTTGGCGCCATCCTGCGCGAGGCGAGCGATCGCCTCCGGGCGCACCTTGGAGGGACCGCAGCCGAAACGGCCGTCGGCGGGCTTGAGCTGCTCTGGAATCGTCAGTTGCGTTGCGCTGCTGGGCGTCATGGGCTTCCTCGCTGTCGGACCTCAGGGGGCGTGTTGGATCTGAGGGGTGCCCAGGCGCGCGGCGGTGATCTTGCGTCGCTCCCCGGTGGTTGATCCCACCTGAGCCCCATACTCGATTTTGAAGGGACTCCGAGCGCCAGTCGCGACGACAAGCGCGAGTGTAGCGAAGCGGCCGCCGAGGTCAATCGGCGAAGATCGCATCCCTGCGCCGGAGGTCTGCCTGCCATCCTTGCGGCAGCCGTGTCGGCGAGACGCCGGCGGGCGGCTCGGCTGCCAGCAGGCAGTACTCGGGCGCCGGGCCGAGCACGAGCGCCCGCCGCCACAGGCTCGCGTGCTCACGGTCCATGCCGTCGCCGAGCATGTCTCCAAGCCCGGGCGAGCTCGCCCCGGCAGGACGCGAGACCCATACCGCCAGCGTGTGCGCGAGCGAGTCGCCGCTGCCCTCGATCAGCTTGTAGAGAGCGCCGGCGCCGCTGCCGAACGAGCGCGCGATGTTCTCGTGGGCGCTGCGATGGCCCGCCGCCACGGCGGCCTCGTTAAGCACACCGAGCGCGCCGAAGTCATCGAGCAGGTACCAGTCCTCATACCAGCCCTCGCCCGCGAGCCACGGCAGCGCACCGGCGCGCAGCAGCGCAGTGGACCGCAGACCCGCCGGGCGGGCGTGGGCAAGCGAACGGTGGAAGCGCTCCGCCGCCTGCTCGTAGGCGGCAGGGTCGACCCCCTGCCTTGGACGATGCCAGAGCAGGTAGGCGATCACAGTCTTAGAAGGACGTCTCCAGCCAGTCCATGTGCGAGCGCAACTCCGCGCCAACGTGTTCGATCTGCGTGTCGGCCTGCTCGGCGCGCATGCGCTTGAAGCTCTCCTGACCGGCGCGGTTCTCGGCGATCCACTCGCGCGCGAAGTCGCCGGACTGGATCTCGCCCAGGATCTTGCGCATCGCCTCGCGGGTCTGCTGCGTGATCACCCGCTTGCCGCGGGTGTAGTCGCCGTACTCGGCCGTGTTGGAGATCGAGTAGCGCATCCCCGCCAGACCCTTCTCGTACATCAAATCGACGATCAGCTTGACCTCGTGCAGGCACTCGAAGTAGGCCATCTCGGGGTCGTAGCCCGCGTCCACGAGCGTCTCAAAGCCGGCCTGCACGAGCTCTGAGACCCCGCCGCAGAGCACGGCCTGCTCGCCGAAGAGGTCGGTCTCGGTCTCATCCTTGAAGGTCGTCTCGATCACGCCGCCACGGGTGCAGCCGATGCCCTTGGCGTAGGCAAGCGCGAGCTCGCGCGCTTTGCCGGTCGCGTCCTGCTCGACCGCGATCAGGCCGGGCACGCCGGAGCCCTCCAAAAACTGCCTGCGCACGAGATGTCCAGGCCCCTTGGGCGCGACCATCGCCACATCCACGCCGGGCGGCGGCTCGATCTCCTTGTAATGGATCGAGAAGCCGTGGCCGAACATCAGCATGTTGCCCTCGGCGATGCCGTCGGCGATCTCGCTCTCGTGCACCTGCTTGTGAAGCTCGTCGGGCAGCAGAATCATCACGATCTCGCCCTGGCTGGCCGCTTCGGTGACGCTCAGCACGGTGAGGCCCTGCTCCTTTGCCTGCGCAACTGAGGCCGAGTCGGGGCGCAGGCCGACAACGACTTTCACCCCCGAGTCCTTCAGATTGAGGGCGTGGGCGTGGCCCTGTGAGCCGTAGCCGATGATCGCGACGGTCTTGCCGTCGAGGAGGGTGAGATCCGCGTTGTCGTCGTAGAGCATGGCGCGCAGGCTATCTCAACGACGAGGATCGTCAGGCTGAGGCGCGCGCCCCGAGCACTGCCGCCGGTATCTCCAGTGCGCCGTCGGCGGCGGTGAACGGCGCAAGGCTGCCCGCCACCGCCTCCTTGATCTGCTCGATCTCGCTGGGCGGGCATGACATCACCGCGTCGTGGAAGCCGGGCGACATGTCCAGCGTCGTCTCCCAGAAGTCCTCGAAGTCTGCGTGAGCGCGGATGAGTGGCAGTGACTCCACTGCCACGTCGGTGAAGCCTGCGTCCTGCAGACGCTCGGCGAGCGCGTCTGGATCGGCGAGCGCGAACATCCCTGGCCTGAAGCTCCCCGGCACTGGCCCCGGCAACTGCATCAGACCGCGCTCGCTGAGCACCATCCCAGGCGCCGAGGCCCACGGGTTGCGCGCCGGAGAGTCCCATACCGCCAGCGCAATCCTGCCGCCCGCGCGCAGCACTCTGCGGCACTCGCGCAGAGCGGCGTCCGGATCGGCCATCAGCATCAGCCCAAAGCGACAGGCGACCGCGTCGACGCTGCCGAGTGGGAGATCGATCCACTCCGCGTCCATGCGCTTGAAATCGACGTTTTCCACTTCCATCTCCTGCGCACGCTGCCTGGCGTGATGGAGCATCGGCTCGGCCTGGTCTGCGATCAGCACGCTGACGCTTGAGCCCATCCGCTCAGCGGCGGCCAGGCCCACGTCACCAAGGCCGGCGGCGAGATCGAGCACACGCTCGCCGCGCGCGAGCTCCAACGCATCCAGCAGCCACTCGGTGACCGGCTGTGCGAACCGTTGCATCTGCTCTTGACGCCGCGACCATCCGGCCGCCGCGGCCTCCCACTGCTCGACGCTCTGCTGCCTGTATTGCTCGGGATCGAAGTCGCTCATGCCAGCTGCCTGCGCAGCAGCTTGCCAGAACGCGTCCTTGGCAGCGGTCCGGTGATCGGTATCACCTGCTTGGGCACCTTGTAGGGAGCGAGGTGCGCTGCACAGTGCTCTCGCAGCAGCTCCGTGTCGAGCGCCACGCCGGCACGTGGAACGACGATCGCCGTCACCGCCTCGCCCCAGCGCGCGTCGCTGCGGCCGACCACGGCCGCCTCGGCAACGTGCGGGTGGGCTTCCAGAATCGCCTCGACCTCTGCCGGAGCGACGTTCTCCCCGCCGCTGATGATCGTGTCGGCCTTGCGCCCGATCAGGTGCAGGTTGCCGTCCGCGTCGAAGCTGCCGAGATCGCCGGTGTGAAGCCAGCCGTCCTCGGCGAGTGCAGCCGGCGCCACGGTCGGTCCGGCAATGAGGATCTCGCCGTCGCGATCGATCCGCACACGCGCGCAGAAGAGCGGCCTGCCGGCGCCCATCGCGGCGACACCTGCCGGCCCTGCGCCTGCCAGGCAGTCGAGCGGCACCGTGCTGACCTGCGAGCACGCCTCCGTGAGTCCGTAGGTCTGGCAGACAGGTACTCCGGCGGCTGCAGCCCGCTCCAGCAGCGCCTGCGGCACCGGCCCGCCGCCGGCCAACGCGCAGCGCAGCCTCGGCGGATGTGCCAGGCCGGCGTCGAGCAGCCGCACGAGCGTCGTGGCCACGACGCTCACCAGGGTGATCTCCTGCGTCATCAGCGCATCCAGGGCCTGCTCGGTGTCAAAGCGCTCGTGCACGACCGCGGTGGTGGCGTAGATCGCGCTGCGCGCCAGGATCGAGAGCCCGCCGACGTGGCATACGGGCAGCGTGCACAGCCACCGCTCCTGCGGGTCCACTGCGAGCGCCACGGCCGATCCCTGCGCGCTCCAGAGCAGATTGCCGAACGTGAGCGCCACGCGCTTGGGCTGCGAGGTGGTGCCCGAGGTGTGGATCACCACAGCGACAGCGTCGAGGTCGAGATCGTGTGGCAGAGACGCGGTAAGTGAGGGCCCCGCCTCTGTCTCGGCGACGAGCAGAGGCCGATCGATCACCAGCGCCGAGCCGGCCGTGATCGCCTCGCGCTCTGCCGCGGAGAGACGCACATCGACGGGCACCGCGCCCGCGCCCGCAAGCCAGCAGGCGTGCAGCGCCACCGCGAACGGAATGCCGGGCGCAAGCGCCACCGCCACGCTGTCCCCGCGCGCGATGCCTTGCTGCGCAAGCGCGGTCGCACCTGCCAGCGCCTGCGTGTAAAGCTGCGCATAGGTGAGCTTGCCGCGCCCGTCCTGCAGTGCGAGCTGCTGCGGCCGCCGCCGGGCGGCGCGCGCCAGCCAGGATTCGACGATCATCGCGCACAGGCTAGCCTTCGCTGGTCCAGATCAGCAGATAGGCAAAGCAGGAGGCGATCGCAGACTTGTCCCCCATCACCTGGAGCACCGCCGGAGACTTCGCAGACATCCGCTACGAGAAGGGCGAGGTGCAGGGGGGCCAGATCGCCAAGATCACGATCGACCGGCCCGAGGTGCGAAACGCGTTTCGGCCGCAGACGATTCTCGATATCTCCCACGCGCTGGAGGATGCGCGCGAGGACACCGGCGTGGGCGCGATCATCCTCACCGGAGAGGGCCCGCTCGCGTTCTGCTCCGGTGGTGACCAGCGTGTGCGCGGCGATTCCGGCTATCTCGCCGAGGATGCCGCGGGAAAGGCCGGGATCGGACGCTTCCACGTCACCGACCTGCACATCCAGATGCGCCGGCTGCCCAAGCCGATCGTCGCGATGGTCGCCGGATACGCGATCGGCGGCGGGCACGTGCTGCACCTCGTGTGTGATCTGACGATCGCGGCCGACAATGCGACCTTCGGCCAGGTCGGCCCGCGCGTGGGCTCCTTCGACGGCGGCTTCGGCGCCGGTCTGCTGGCAAACCTGGTCGGCCCCAAGAAGGCGAAGGAGATCTGGTTCCTCTGCCGCCAGTACGGCGCCAAGGAGGCGCTGGAGATGGGCCTGATCAACACCGTCGTGCCGCTGGACCGCCTGGAAGAGGAGACCGTGAAGTGGTGTGAGGAGATGCTCGTGCTCTCCCCCTTCGCGCTGCGGCTGCTGAAGGCGAGCTTCAACGCCGCCGAAGACGGCCTGGCCGGAATCCAGCAGCTCGCCCACGACGCCAACCTGCTCTTCTACGGCAGCGAGGAGGCACAGGAGGGCCGCGACGCCTACAAGCAGAAGCGCACCCCCGACTTCGGCAAGTTCCCACGGAGAGCCTGAAGTGGGCGCCCGCGCAGGAGAGCTGGTCGCAGGACCCCGCAGCCCTGTTCACATCTGGGTGATGGCCGCCCGCCTGCGCACGCTGCCGGCATCGGTGGCGCCGGTGCTGGTGGGCACCTCGCTCGCGCTCGGCGCCGGGCACTTCCGCCCGCTCGCCTTTGTGGCCGCGCTGCTGGGAGCGGTCTTCATCCAGGTCGGCACCAACCTCTCAAACGACTACTCCGACGCGCGCCGGGGCGCCGATACCGAGGAGCGCCTGGGGCCCGTGCGCGTGACCGCGGGTGGCCTTGTGCCGCCGTCGCAGGTGCTGCTTGCGACCTACATCACCTTCGGGCTGGCGGTGCTCTGCGGTGTTTACCTCGTCTACGTCGCCGGCCCGGAGCTGATCGCCGTCGGCGCAGCTTCGATCCTCGCCGGCGTGCTTTACACCGGCGGCCCTCGACCCTACGGCTACGAGGGCCTTGGAGAGGTGTTCGTGTTCCTCTTCTTCGGCATCGTCGCGGTGACCGGCTCCTACTTCGTGCAGGTGCAGAAACTGCCCTGGCAGGCGTTTGCCTGCGCGGTCCCGATCGGCCTCTTGGCAAGCGCGATCCTGGTCGTCAACAACGTGCGAGACCTGGAGACCGACCGGCGGGCAGGCAAGCGGACGCTCGCGGTCAGGCTCGGCAGGGAGCGCACGCGCGCGCTGTATGCCGGGATGCTCGCGCTGGCCTTCCTCTCACCGCCGCTGCTTTGGCTGGCGGGCGGGATGACGCCCTGGCTGCTGCTTGCCCTGCTCAGCATTCCGCTCGCGGTGAAGCTCGTCGGGGTCGTGCGCACGCGCGTCGACGGCCCGGCGCTGAACGGCGCCCTGGCGCGCACCGGCATGCTGCAGCTCCTGTTCTGCCTGCTGTTCTCCGCCGGCCTTCTGGCTGGAGGCGGCATCGGCTCCTGAGCGGCACGGCGCCATGAGAGTCCAGATCGCGCAGCGGACGCTGAAGCTGCGCAAGTCGCTGCAGACCGCTTACGGCACTGTCGCCGAGCGGGAGCTGCTGTTGGTGAGCGTCAGCGACGAGGATGGCGTTATCGGCCACGGCGAAGCGGCGCCGCTTGCGCCCTACGACGGCGTCAGCCTGCAACGCGCGCTGCTTGCGCTGAGGCGCCAGCGCAAGGCAATCGAAGAGCACCCGGACGACGGCACGCCCGAGAGCCTGATGGAAGCCTGCCGCGCGGCCGACGGCCTGCCACAGGCTCTGGCGGCGATAGACATGGCACTGTGGGATCGCGCTGGTAAGCGTCAGGGCGTTCCGGTCAGCCGTCTGCTGGTGGATGACCCGGTGGCGCAAGTGAGCGTGAATGCGACGCTCTCGGGGACCGACAGAGCCACCGCAGCCAAGGAAGCCACGCAAGCCGTCGAGCAGGGCTTCACCTGCATCAAGCTGAAGGTCGGGATCGGTGACGACGCCGGGCGCGTGGCTGCCGTCCGGGCCGCCGCAGGCACCGGCGTGGCGCTGCGCCTGGATGCCAACGGCGCCTGGGAGGTGGAGCAGGCGGTACGCGCGATCGACGCGCTCGCTGCGGCCGGCCTGGAGCTGGTGGAGGAGCCCTGCCACGGGCTGGAGGCGATCCGGCAGGTGCGCGAGCGCGTGCCCGTGCGCGTGGCGATCGACGAGACCGCCGCAGAGCCTGGGGCACTCAGCTCCGGCGTCGCCGACGCGGTCTGCCTGAAGATCTCCCGCTGTGGCGGCATCTCGGCGCTGCTGGCGGCGGCCGCGCTGGTGAGGGCCTGCGGCGCAGAGCCGTATCTGGCCTCCACGTTCGACGGGCCGCTCGGAGTCGCGGCGGCCGTCCACGCCGCCGCGGCGCTGGCCTCACGAGGGCCGCTGCCGCCATCCGGGCTTGCCACGCTCTCGATGTTCGAGGACCTGCCCGAGCAGTTGCCGCTCAGCGCGGGGCAGATCTCCACGCCGCAGGCGCCTGGGCTGGGAGTCCAGCCGCCGTGAGCATGGGCTCAGATCGGGCCCGAGATCGCCTGCGCGACCGCAACCGGGTTCTCAAGCAGCAGGCCGTGGCCTCCGGCGAGAACACGCAGGCTACCCTGCGGCACCGCGGCGGCGATCCGCTCGCCGAGTGCCCGGTACTTGGCGTCGCGCTCCCCGGCGAGCACGATCACCGGCATGTCAAGCTCACCGAGCCTGTCCCACAGAGGCGGCATCGCCCCGGCGCCGATCGCACGCAGCGCAGCGGCAATTCCCGCGGTCGTGTTGCGACGATGGTCAGCACTGGCGAGCTCCCGCACGGCGGCCGGCTCTTGCGCGAACATCGGCTGGCTGCGCCAGCGCGCCACGAAGCGCTCCATCGGCTCGCTCTCGATCTGAGCAGCCAGGCGCTCATCGGCGGCAAGCCGGGCCTGCCGCTCGGTCTCGGGCTCGATGCCTGCGGTGGCCGATACGAGCACCAGGCGGCTGACCCGCTGCGGAGCCGCAAGCGCGGTGCGCAGCGCGATCCGCGCGCCCATCGAGTAACCGCAGAGCACAAACCGGCCCGGACTCTGCGCCAGCACCAGCTCGACGCAGCGCTCGTAGGTGATCGACTGATCCGTCGCGCCGCGAGATCCGTGTCCAGGCAGGTCGAGCGCGATCGGTGTGTAGCTTTCCGGTGGCAGCGCTGCAATCACGCCGTCGAAGGCGCGTCCGGTGCCGCCAAAGCCATGCAACATCACCACGCTCTGCCCCGACATCGCGCCATCCTAGTGGCCCATCAACCCCATGAGCAGCGCCGCAGACACCTATCTGCTGCTGCGCGCGCTCGTCGATGAGCTCGCGCGCTGCGGCATGGAGCACGCCTGCATCTCCCCCGGCTCCCGCAACGCACCGATCGCGTTCAGCCTCGCAAACGATCCGCGCCTTGCCTGCCACAGCCACATCGACGAGCGATGCGCGGGCTTCTTCGCGCTGGGGCTGGCGAAGGCCAGCGGCCTGCCGGTGGCGGTGGCATGCACTTCAGGCACCGCCGCGGCGGAGCTGCTGCCGGCGGCGATCGAGGCCCGCGAGGCGCGGGTGCCGCTGCTGATGCTGACCGCGGATCGGCCGCCGGAGCTGCGCGAGGTCGGCGCCGGCCAGGCAATCGACCAGCTCAAGCTGTTCGGGTCGGCCGCGAAGTGGTTCTTCGAGGTCGACATACAAGGTGCGGGCGAGGCGAGCCTGCGCTGGGTGCGCACGCTCGCCTGCCGGGCCTACTGGACGGCGCTCGAAGGCCGGCCGGGAGTGGTGCACCTGAACCTGCCGCTGCGTGAGCCGCTGGTGAGCGAGCAGCCGCTTCCGGACGATGCCACGGCACGCCCCGGCGGCGTTCCCTACGTGGGCCGCTCTCGGCCGGTAGCGGCCGCAAGCCCAGGATCGGGCATCGAGCGCCTGCGCGAGATCGTTGGCAGCGCCCGGCACGGCGTGGTGGTCGCCGGGCGTGAGGAGCGCGGGCGCGACGGCGGCTCCTTCGCTCAGGCCGCTGCGGCGTTCTGCGAGGCCGCCGGATGGCCGCTGCTGGCAGATCCAATGTCGGGCGCCAGACGCGGTGGCGCCGCAATCGCGCACTACGACGCGCTGCTGCGAGACGAGGCGTTTCCGGAGCGCATGAGACCCGATCTGGTCCTGCGGATCGGTGATCTGCCGACCTCCAAGCCGCTGCGGAGCTGGCTGGCCGGGATGCCGCATGTGCCACAGGTGGCGCTCGACCCCGAGGGCGCTTGGCAGGACCCCGCCGGCGTGCTGCGGGAGTCCTTCGCGCTGGACCCCGCCGCGGCGCTCCAGCAGCTCGCAGGCGCGGTGATCGAGGGCTCCGGCGCGAGGAATGGCTGCCCGCTGGCGTGGCGAGGACGAGCGCGCAGCGGAGGCGATCCTCGCGACCCTCGGCGCGGAGCTGAGCGAGCCGTCGCTGCGCGCGCGAGCTCGGCGTGCTGCTGCCGAGCCAGGCCACGTTGTTCGTCGCCTCCTCGATGCCCGTGCGCGACATCGAGACCTTCTGGCCGGTGCGTGAGGACCCTCCGCGGGTGCTCTGCAACCGCGGCGCGAACGGCATCGATGGCACAGTCTCAGGCGCGTTCGGCGCCGCCGCGGCGGGGCGTGGCCCCGTGGTGCTGCTGATCGGCGACGTCGCGCTTGCGCACGACATCGGGGGACTGCTGGCAGCCACCCGGCTGGGATCGCGCTCACGATCGTGTCGATCGACAACGGCGGCGGCGGCATCTTCGACTTCCTGCCTGTTGCCGGCGCCTCGCTGGGCCGCGAGCCGGCAGGGCCGCCGCATCCAAGCGATGAGGGCGCCGGCGCACGGGACGTCTACACCCGCCACATAGCCACGCCCACGGGCCTTGACTTCTCCACAGCCGCGACGCTCTATGGCCTGCGTCACGAGCGGGTGAGCGACATTGCGGCCTTTCGGGCGGCGCTGGAGCGCGCCTTCGCTCCTTGCGCAGCTCGATCGTCGAAGTGCGCGGCGAGCGGCAGGCCAACGTGGAACTGCACCGGCGTGCCTGGAAGGCGGTCGGCGACGCGCTCGCCGCTGAGCCTCAACGTCAGCGGCAGCGCGCTTACAGCGCGTGCTGCAGCAAGCCGCGGCTCAGCCGGCCAGCAGCGGCAGCAGCGCGCTCAGCTTAATCTCGGTCTCGGCCAGCTCGCGTCGCGGGATCGGAGTCCCGCACGATCCCGTTGCCTGCGTAGCAGTGAGCAACGCGACCACGCAACAGCGCACAGCGCAGCGCGACGAAGAGCTCGCCGTCGCCGGTGGCGTCGGTCCATCCAAGCGGGCCGGCGTACCAACCCCGGTCCAGACCCTCCAGCGCAGGAATCAGCTCCAACGCCGGCGCTGCCGGCTCACCGCCGATCGCAGGGGTGGGATGCAAAAGGGCGGCCAGCTCAATCGCGTCCATCGGCGCTGCCAGCTGCGCCCTGATCGGGGTCGCCAGATGCTGGATGTTGGCGATCTGCGCAAGCTGCGGCTCCTTGGCCGCGGCGACCCAGACCGCGTGTGGGCGCAGCCTGCGTTCGATCCGGCGTACCACGATCGCGTGCTCTTCGCGGTAGCTGCTCGAACGCAGCAACTGCTCACCAAGGTGGACGTCCACGGCCGGGTCTGCGCTGCGCCTGCTGGAGCCGGCGAGCGCAAGCGTGCTCAGCCGCTGCCCTTCGCGGCGCACGAGCAGCTCCGGGCTGGCGCCGACCAGAGCCGCATCGCCACGTCCGACGCAGAACACGAAGCAGTTCGCGAACGCCTCGCGCAGCACGTCGAAGATCGCCGCCGGATTGTGGTTTTGGGGCGCGTGGACCTGAACCTCCCTGGCGAGCACGATCTTGCGCACCCGCCGCGAGGCGATCAGCTCTTTGGCGCGTGCGACGGCGGCCTCGTAGTGCTCGGGTGGCATCGCACTGGAGACAACGCAGGGCGTGACCGGGTCAGGGTCAAGCAACGGCATCCGCCCGGCGCGCAGCTCGGCCAGGCGGCCCTCCAGTCGCGCAAGCAGCTGCCCGGCCACGTCGTCGGGGCCAGCCACGGCCGTCAAGGTCATGCGTACGCCGCTACCGCCGCGCAGAATTGCCACCTCTGGCACAAGCAGCGAAGCCGGCGTAAATCCCGACCATGCCGGCGAGCGAGCGCCGGATACAGCGAAGGCAAATCCGCCCACGGCGAGCGGGCCGGCATCCTCCACTCCCTCACCCCAGCTCAGCGCAGCGGCGGCAAGCTCTCGCCACCTCTTGGCCACCTGCTCGAAGCGCTCCTGCCCATCGGCCTCAATCGCGCAAGCCTGCCCTAGAGCAGCAAGCGCCATGCGGTCGCGTGCCGGCTGCTCGAGCAAAAACCACGGCTCTCCCGCGCGCCTGGAAGCGACGGCGATCGCGCTCGGATCGGCATCCGCTGGAAGCGGCACAGTCATCGAGGCGAGCGTTGGCTCTCCACGCCGCCTGGCGCGCGAGATGGCCGAGGTGATCAGCGAGGAGAGCGTCCTGGCCGCCGATGCACTGAGCGCAAGCGGCTCGACGCGCGCGCTGGCCGATCGCCGATCGGCGGGAGCTGCGGCAGTGGCAGTGCGTCGCTCCACCACCGCGGATTCTATCGGGCGGTGTTTCCGACCCGCGGACGGCTCAACTCAGCGCGACTGCCCCGCGTACTACGGGCGAATCAGGTCTCGCCGCGTCCGCGCGAGATCGCGATCTCGCCGGTGCGCATCATCTCGATCAGGCCGAACGGCCGCACCATGCTCTCAAACGCCTCCACCTTCTCGGTGGTGCCGGTGATCTCCACGATCACCGAGCGCTTGGTGACGTCCACGATCTTGCCGCGAAAGATCTCGGTGATCTGCGCCAGCTCGCCGCGCTGGCTGCCGTCGACTGCGACCTTGAACAGCGCCAGCTCACGCGTGACGGTGTCCTCAGGCTCAAGATCCCGGATCTTCAGCACGTTGACGAGCTTGTGAAGCTGCTTTGTGACCTGATCGATCGGGTGCAGAGCACCGTCGAGCGTCAAGGTCACGCGCGAGATCGCGTCGTCGTCGGTGGGCCCGACCGTCAGCGTGTCGATGTTGAAGCCCCTGCGGGCGAACAGCCCCGCGATGCGGCTGAGCACGCCGGTCTTGTTCTCAACCAGAATCGAGAGGGTGTGCTTGCGCCCCGTGCGCAGGCTGCCGGCAGCCTCCAGCTCCTCCAGGCTCAGCGGGTCCTTGGTGCCGGGCTCCCCCATCATTGGTCACTCCGGTCGGCATCCAGCCGACCCTCTGAACCTGTGGCCGCCCTCCAGGCGGCCTTGACCTGAGGATGAGCTGCGCTCAACCTCATCCCACCATCTCGCGCGCCGCGGAGCCGGCGGGAATCATCGGGTAGGTGTTCTCCTCGCGGGTCACCTTCACGTCCACCACAACCGGCCCGTCGGTCTCGATCGCGCGCTTCATGTCCTCCACGAGGCTGCCCTTGTCGGTCAGCCGCATGCCGGTCGCGCCGTAGGCCTCTGCGAGCTTTACGAAATCGGGATAGGCGCCGGTCTCCACCTGGCTGTAACGGCCGTCCCAGAAGAGCTCCTGCCACTGGCGCACCATGCCCAGATAGCCGTTGTTCATGATGAACACCTTGATCGGGATGCCCTCCTGCGCGCAGGTGGCAAGCTCCTGGGCGTTCATCTGCACCGACCCGTCGCCGGCGATGCAGCAGACCACCTGGTCGGGGCAGCCGACCGCGGCGCCCATCGCGGCGGGCAGGCCAAAGCCCATCGTGCCAAGGCCACCGGAGTTGATCCACCGGCGAGGCTTGGGGAAGTTGTAGTACTGCGCCGCCCACATCTGGTGCTGACCGACGTCGCTTGTGATGATCGCCTCGCCGCCGGTGGCCTCGTACAGCGCCTGGATCATGTATTGGGGCTTGATCTCGGAGTCCTCGGAGTCCTTGTAGCCAAGCGGATGACGATCGCGCCAGCCTTCGATTCGCTTCCACCAGTCACCGAGGCGCGCGCTGTCGGGGCTGAGCGCCCTGTACTCAACGAGCAGCTTGCTGAGCACGTGCTTGGCGTCTCCCACTATGGGTATGTGGGCCGGCACGTTCTTTGAGATCTCGGCCGGGTCGACGTCGATGTGGATGAACTTCGCTCGCGGCGCGAACTCGGAGAGCTTGCCTGTCACGCGATCGTCGAAGCGAGCGCCGATCGCGCAGATCAGGTCGGCCTCGTCGATCGCGTAGTTGGCCGCCCGCGTGCCGTGCATGCCAAGCATTCCAAGCCACTGGGGATGGGTCCCCGAGAAGGCGCCCAGGCCCATCAGCGTGCAGGTGACCGGGAACCGATCACAGGTGGCGAACTCGGTCAGCTCCGCGGAGGCATTGGCGTTGACCACGCCACCGCCCGCGTAGATCACCGGCCGGCGCGCAGCGGCCAGCGCCTTGGCCGCCTGGCGAATCTGCTTCTGGTTGCCTTCCACGGTCGGCTGATAGCCCGGTAGCCGGATGTCGGTGACCGGCTCATACTCGATCTCCGCGCGGGAGAGATCCTGCGGAACGTCCACCAGCACAGGGCCTGGCCGGCCGCTGCGAGCCAGGTAGAAGGCCTCGTGGATCGCACGCGGGATCTCGGTGGGATGCTGGATCATGAAGGAGTGCTTGACGATCGGCATCGTGATTCCAAGCGTGTCCGCCTCCTGGAAGCCGTCGGTGCCGAGCAGCTCGGTGCGCACCTGGCCGGTGATGAACACGACCGGAACGGAATCCATCATCGCGTCGCAGATGGGCGTGATCAGGTTCGTGGCGCCGGGGCCACTGGTGGCAAACGCAACGCCGACCTTGCCCGTCGCCTTGGCATAGCCCTCCGCGGCATGGCCGCCGCCGGCCTCGTGGCGCACCAGGATGTGCTTTATGCCGCCATCCACGAAGGCGTCGTAGGTGGGCAGGTTCGCGCCGCCGGGCAGCCCGAACACCACGTCCACGCCCTCCGCCTTCAGGCATTCCATTATCGCGTCGACAGCACGCATGAGGGCAGTCTAACAGCGGGTTTTCCCGCGGCTAGCCGGCAAGGATCAGCTTGCGCCGACGCCGACGCCGATTCCGAGCACGATCGCGCCGCCGAGCGTCACGACCAGCAGTGAGGAGCGCAGCGAGACTTCCAAGAAGCGAAAGCGCACCCAGGCGATGGCGAACAGCTCGATCGCAACGACCGCGCCGGCCACGATCAGCGCCTTGTGGACTTCGGAGATCAGAAACGGAAGCGTGTGGAAGATGCCGCCGACCGCGGTCATCAGCCCGGTGATCGAGCCACGAACCACTGGGGAACCGCGGCCCGTGCTCGCCCCTGTGTCAGAGAGCGCCTCTGACATCCCCATGCTGACCCCGGCGCCAAGCGCGGTCGCGACGCCGACGAGGAACGCGGTGTGGGAGTCAGAAGACACGGCGGCGGCGAAGATCGGCGCCAGCGAGGAGATCGTGCCGTCGATCAGACCGACAAGCCCAGGCTGCACGACGCGCAGCAGGAAGTCGCGCTCGTCCTCGAACCCCCAACGGTGGATCAGGCGTGCGATCGGCCCCTCCTGCCGTCGCTTTGCTGTCTCCTCCGGGGTCGCCATCGGTGACGCCACTATAGCAACTGACTTCAAATAAGGGTCCCCTAAGTTCTGTAAGGCAGACCTAATAGCGCTACAATTCGATAGATGGCTGCAATCGTCGAGCTCGACCAGGTCCTGACCGTGCGCCTGCGTAGGAGCGGGCATCGGGTTACCTCGCAGCGACTGCTCGTGCACCGCGCGGTCTGCGGGGAGCAGCGCCACCTCACCGCCGAGCAGGTTCTGGGCAGTGTCACCGAGGCGCTGCCCAGCATTTCGCTGCCCACGATCTACGCAACGCTTGAGCTGCTTGAGGACCTTGGGCTGGTGCGCAGAGTGAGCACTGGCACAGGCGCGCTGCTGTTCGAGTCACGCAGCATCCCCCATGCGCACGCCGCCTGCCGGCGCTGCGGCCAGATCGTCGACGTGCCGGCGCCGATGATCGACCCCGAAGCACTGCAGGGCGCACGCGCCGCCGGCTTTGAGCCCGATGAGGCGCAGCTGATCGTCTTCGGCCTCTGCGAATCGTGTAGAGCGGCCTCAGCCATCGCCTAGAGATCAGGCGCGCGCCTGCCGCCCCTTCCGCTGTTCCATCGATTCGGACATCACCGCGACCTCAGGCAGCTCAAGCTCAGTGCCACAACGCATGCACATCGCGTCGTAGATCTTGACCACCTTGCCGCAATGCGGGCACTGGCGGCGCAACTCGTCTCGCTCGAACCTGTAGGCGATCGCCGCCAACAGGCCGAAGATCGGCACAGCGCCCGAGATCAAAAACCAAAGCAGGAACGAACTGCCCTTGATGCGTCCGACGATGCCGCCGGCCACGCCGAAGGCGATGGCTATGACGACGTAGCCGAGCGAGGCCATGGGCGCTTAGAGCAGGACGCGCAGGGCCCAGATCACTGCCACGACGGCAAGCACGATCACAGCGATGGTCGCAAGCCACACCACGAAGCCGATCAGGAAATGCAGCAGGAACCAGACGGCGACAACCATGACCAGGACCGCGATGATCGTTCTGCCGATCGAGCGCGAATGATGCTCGTTCACATTCATGCCACTAGCGTAGACGGTCCGGCGGCAGTCGCGGTGCAGTTGGCGTAGAGGCGCGGTGGCCGGGCGGGCGAGGCGACCCGCCCAGCCACCGCTCGCCTGTCCCTGCGGGAGACACGGGACAGAACGTTGGTGTCGCTACCTGCCGGAGCGAAAGAATTGGCCAAGCTCCCCAGCAAGACGTGCCATTGCGATGTCCGCCCCGTCGGACGCCGAGCGCCGCCCTATGCTCGCCAGCTGGTAGCGCCGGATCCGCGGTCTCTCGCCTGACTCGCCCACCGGATCCTCTGGCAGCAGCACGAACCGCCGAGAAGCCGAAGCCGCCTGGTGTGAGTGCGATCTCTTCATGGGTGCATGGTGCCTGCACTCGGAAGCGATTCCATTGGACGCTCGTCCAAGATATGCCGTAGTTGACTCTCTGCAATGCCGGCAGCCGGCACGAACGCCGGGCCCGGTGGGCGGGTCTCAGACGCCGAGCTGCTCTGTGATCAGGCGGTTGACCTCGCCGCCGTCGGCGCGGCCCTTGGTCTCGCGCATCACATAGCCCACTATCGGGCCGACGGCCTTGGCGTTGCCGGCCTTGACGCGCTCCGCGGCATCCGCATTGGCCGCTATCGCCGCCGCGACGACGCCCGCCAGTTGGTCGCCGTCGTCAATCGCGGCAAGCCCCTCCGCCTCCACGATCGCTGCGGGGTCGCCACCGTCGGCCACGAGTCTGTCCAGCACCTGCCTGCCGGCGCCGACGCTGATCCGTTTTGCGCTCACGAGCCCGACCAGGGCTGCGAGCGCGGCCGGTGCCACCTTGCTCTGCGCCGGTGCCTGCCCCTCCTCCAGGCGACCGCTGAGATCGGTGATCAACCAGTTGGCAAGCGCCTGCGGCGGCGCCGCAGGATCGACCAATGCATTCAGCGCCGCCTCGAAGTAGTCCCCGAGATCCTGACTGAAGGCCAGCCGCTCTGCGCTTTCCACGGTCAGTCTGTGCGCTTGCACAAGCCGTGCCGCCATCACCGCCGGCAGCTCGGGCATCGCCTCGCGCGCCTGCTGCAGCATCTGCTCCGAGATCGCGATCGGCAGCAGGTCGGGCTCGGGGAAATAGCGATAGTCGTGCGCCTGCTCCTTGCTGCGCAGCGAGGTGATGCGGCCAGAGGCGGGATCGAAGTGCAGCGTCTCCTGTACGACCTCTCGGCCCGCGCGCAGGAGCTTCTCCTGGCGCACGAGCTCGGCCTTGATGCCACGCTCGATGAAGCGGAAGGAATTCATGTTCTTGAGCTCGGTCTTGACGCCAAGCTGCTCGCTGCCGGCGGGACGCAGCGAGATGTTGGCATCGCAGCGCAGCGAGCCCTCCTCCATGTTCACGTCGCTTACCCCCAGGCGCCGCAGCGTGACCCGCAGCAGACGCAGCCACTCCGCCGCCTGCTCGGCGGTGCGAATGTCGGGCTCGGTCACGATCTCCGCCAGCGGCGTGCCGCCCCGGTTGAAGTCCACGATGCTCGCGTCGGAACCGTGGATGCGGCCACTTGAGCCGACGTGGATCAGCTTGGCCGCATCCTCCTCCAGGTGCACACGGTGGATGCGGACCTCCCCCAGGCGCCCGCCGCGACACAGCGGCTCGTCGTACTGGGAGATCTGGTAGCCCTTGGGCAGATCGGGATAGAGGTAGTTCTTGCGGTGGAAGATCGAGCGCGGCGCAAGCTCGCTGCCGAGCGCCATCCCGATCATCAGCCCGTAGTGCACGGCCATCTCGTTGGCGACCGGCAGCGCGCCGGGCAGGCCCAGGCAGACCGGGCAGGTGCGTGTGTTCGGCGGCTCTCCGAACGAGAGCTCGCAACCGCAGAACATCTTCGTCTGTGTGGAGAGCTGGACGTGTATCTCCAGCCCGATCACGGCCTCGTACTCGAGCGTGCTCATGCGAACGCGGCCGTGGAGTCGAAACCGATCGCCGCCTCCAGCGCGTGAGCGGCGGCCAGGATGCGGTTCTCGCTGAACGCGGGGCCGACTATCTGAAAGCCGACAGGTAGGCCCTTACCGTTCGGGCCAAGGCCAGTTCCGCTGAGGCCGCACGGGATCGAGATCGCCGGGATACCGGCCAGCGACATAGGCACGGTGAAGTAGTCGTTCATGTACATCGCCCACGGGTCGTCGGTGAGCGCCCCCAGCTCGAAGGCGACGGTCGCAGATGTCGGGGTGACGATGAAGTCCACCTCATCGAATGCCTTCTTGAAGTCCTCGGCGATCTTCGTACGTACGCGCTGCGCGCGGCCGTAGTAGGCGTCGTAGTAGCCGGCTGAGAGCGCGTAGGTGCCGAGCATGATCCGGCGCTTGACCTCAGCGCCGAAGCCGTCGTGGCGCGTGCGCGTGTACATGCCGAGCAGGCCGCGCTCGCCGTCCGCCGAGTCTGCGCCCGGCTCCACCCGCAGTCCGTAGCGCACCCCGTCGAAGCGGGCCAGATTGGAGGAGCACTCCGCCGGCGCGAGCACGTAGTAGGCCGCCAGCGCGTGCGGCGCGTGCGGAAGCTCGATCGTCTTCACGCTGGCGCCCAGATCCTGCGCGAGCTTCACCGTGCGCTCGAACGCTGCCGCCACGCCGGCTTCGATGCCACCGCCGGCGCTCAGCTCCGCAGCCACGCCGATTCGCACCCCCTCCAGCCTGGCGCCGTCCGGGATCGATATCGGCTCCGGGAAGGCCAGCGAGGTCGCGTCCTGCTCGTCCTGACCAACCATGTGACGCAGCATCAGCGCGGCGTCGGCCACGTTGCGCGTGAGCGGTCCCGCCTGATCGAGCGATGAGGCGAAAGCGATCATCCCGTAGCGCGAGACCGCGCCGTACGTCGGCTTCAGCCCCACGATCCCGCACAGCGCCGCGGGCTGGCGAATCGAGCCGCCGGTGTCGGTGCCAAGCGCCCACGGCGCAAGGCCCGCCGCGACGGCTGCGGCGCTGCCGCCGGAGGAGCCGCCCGGCACCCTGCCATGGTCCCAGGGGTTGCGGACCGGACCGAAGGCGGAGTTCTCGTTGGAGGAGCCCATCGCAAACTCGTCCTGGTTGGTCTTGGCCAGCATCTTCGCGCCGGCGTCCTGCAGCTTGCTCACCGCGGTCGCCGTGTAGGGCGGCCGGTAGCCCTCCAGGATCTTCGAGCCCGACTGGCTTGGCACGTCCTTGGTGCAGAACAGGTCCTTGACTGCCAGCGGCACACCGCCGAGAGGGCGCTGTGAGGCCCCGCCGTACTCGCTGACCTCAGCGACCCAGGTGAGGCAGTTCAGGGCCTCGGAGCCACCGTGCTCACGCGCTCGGCGGTGGTATGCGCGGTATAGCTCACGCTCATCCAGCTCGCCGGCGATCACCGCGGCGGCGGCCTCGCCCGCCGAGAGCCCGATGACCTCCGCGTCGCTCATGCCTGCGGGCTGGGAACGAGGAACCCGTCTTCGCTGACCGCCGGCGCGGACGCCAGGGCGATCTCCCGCGGCAGACACGGGCGCGGCTCGTCGGGCCGCAGAGCCCCGGTGACCTCCACGACATGGGTGCTCGGCGCAACGCCCTCCAGGTCCAGCTCGCCGATCTTGGCGACGTGGTCGAGCACCTTGGAGAGCTCGACCTGCATCGCTTCGATCTCCTGCTCGCTGAGCGCAAGCCGCGCCAGGCGCGCGACGTGGAGAACCTCGTCCCGGTCTATCACGCGCGGGATTCTAGGGATGCCTACAGCTCGCGGTGCTCGACGTCAGCCGCGGCATACAGCTCCGGGCGTTCATCGCGCATCGACTGCCAGCCGCCGGCGAGAATCAGGATCGCGCCTGCGAGCGCAAGCCACACGCCCGCTTCCAGCCCGCTCGCGCCGTCGGGTCGCTCCAACACGCGCACGATCGCAGCGATGCTCGCGATCAGGCCGAACAGCGTGCACCACACCGCCGATGCGACCGGCAGCGCCGTGGAGCGCTCGAAGATGCTCGCAAGCACCAACAGCAAGGCCAGCACGCAAGCGATGATCAGCAGCACGATCGTGGGGCCGAAGCTTGACCACGCATCCAGCTGTCCGGCCGAGTTAGCGCCCTGCGCGGGGTTGGATCCACCGTACCAAGGCTGCGTCAGCGAGACGATTATGCAGACTGCGCCCACGAGCGCCATCAGCTCCCCCAGCCGTACGCGCCGCAGCCGGCTCACACCATGCCTCCCGTCATCCTCATCTCCCTTGTGCCACCTGCATCTCAGCGGCCTGCAGCGTGTTGCGCAGCAGCATCGCGATCGTCATCGGCCCCACCCCGCCCGGCACAGGCGTGATCGCAGATGCGCGCGGCGCCACCGCGTCGAAGTCGACGTCGCCGACAAGCCCGCTCTTGTTGCCGGCCTGCTCGGGCGTGAGCCGATTCATGCCCACGTCGATCACGATCGCACCCTGCTTTACGAACTCGGCGGTGACGATCCGCGCGCGCCCGACCGCCGCGATCAGAATGTCGGCACGAGCGCAGACACCGGGCAGGTCGCGCGTGCGCGAATGGCAGGTCGTCACGGTTGCGTTTGCCGCCAGCAACAGCGCTCCCATCGGCTTGCCAAACAGGTTCGAGCGGCCGATCACGACCGCCTCTGCGCCCTCCAGATCCGCGCCGGCCTGACTCAACAGCTCCATCACACCAAGCGGCGTGCATGGCGCAAGCCCCTCACGGCCGAGCGAGAGCAGCCCGGCGTTGACGGGCGTAAGGCCGTCGACGTCCTTGACGGCGTCGATCAGCCCTGTCAGCGAGGGCCCGTCGAGGTGGCCGGGCACCGGCAGCTGCAGCAGGATGCCGCTCACCTGCGGATCGGCGTTCAGCCGCGTAAGCGTCTGCGCGACCTGCTCGTGGGAGGCGTCAGCGGGCAGCCGTTCGTCGAACGGCCTCATCCCCACCTCGGCGCAGGCCTTCTGCTTGCCGCCAACATAGACGGCGGATGCGGGGTCCTCGCCGACCAGCACCGTCGCCAATCCGGGCGTCCTGCCGGTGCGCTGCGTGAACGCGGCGACCTCCTGCGCGACCTGCGCGCGCACGCGTGCCGCAACTGCCTTGCCATCGATGATGCCTGCGCTCACGTGCGGATCGTATTTCTATCGTCGGCTGACCGGCGCGTACTCCGCGATCAGCTTGCGCTCTGAGCCATCGCCGGAGAAGCGCACGACGATCACACCGTCGGGCTCGATCGCTGTGACGACACCCTCACCGAAAGCGGCATGCACGACGTCCTCCCCCAGACGAAAGCTCGGCGCGGCGCCGTTGCCGGCCCGGCGGCGTGTGTCGGTCGCTCGTACGCCGCCCATCGCGGAGAAGCCACCGAACGAAGGACGGATCTCAACGTCCGGCCCCCTGAAGCCGAACCCTCGTTCCTGCTCCTCCTCGAAGTCGAGCAGCTGATCCGGTATCTCATTCAGGAAGGAGCTCGGCAGGCTCGCCATCGGCTCGCCGAACAGGCGCCGTCTGCGCGCATAGGTGAGGTAGAGCTCGCGCATCGCTCTGGTCACGCCCACATAGAAGAGACGCCGCTCCTCCTCGATGCCGCCTTCGTCGAGCGCGCGCGAGTGCGGAAAGACGCCCTCCTCGCAACCAGCGATGAAGACCACCGGATACTCGAGCCCCTTGGCGTTGTGCAGCGTCATAAGCGTGATCATCCCGTCATCGTCCCGGCGGCTGTCGGCGTCTGCCAGCAGCGCGATCTGCTGCAGAAAGAGGCCAAGGCCCGAGGCCGCCGCCGGGTCGGGAACCAGCTCCAAGAGCGGCAGAACGTCCTGGTCAGGGTTCTCGGCGACCGGCGCCTCCGCCTCCGGCAGCGCAACCTGGTCCTCGGGCTCGAGGTCCTCCCGCTCGTCGAACTCGGCGGCGACATCGATCAGCTGCTCGAGGTTCTCCAGCCGTCCCTGCGCCTCGATCGTGCGCTCGACCTCCAGCGCCTCCAAGTAGCCGGTCTTCTGCAAGGCCTGCTCGAGCAGCTCGGCAACGCTCGCGCCGCCGCGCGCGCGCTCTCGCAGCTCTTCCATCGTTGCCATGAAACGTCCGATCGCCTTGATCGCGGCGTTGCCGAGACCCGGCACTTCCTGCGGCACCGAGGCGACTTTCCAGATCGTCAGGTCGGTCGAGGAGGCGTGGGCGAGCACCTTTGCGACCGAGGCCTGGCCGATGCCCCGGCGCGGCGAGTTGACGATGCGCTGGAAGCTGACGGCATCGTGCGGGTTTGCAAGCAAGGAGAGGTAGGCGATCGCGTCCTTGATCTCCGCGCGCTCATAGAACTTCGTGCCGCCGATCACCTGGTAGGCGATCTCGTTTCGCATCAACGCATCCTCGACCACGCGCGAGAGCGCATTGGTGCGATAGAGCACCGCGATCTCCGAGCGGGTCGCGAGATCCTCGTCGAGCAGCCGTTGGATCTCGCCCACGATCAGCCGCGCCTCGGCGTGCTCGTCGGAGAGGCTGCGCACGTGCAGCGTCGAGCCATCGCCGAGGTCGCTCCAGAGCCGCTTGGCGATCCCCGCGCGGTTGTGCGCGATCACCGCATTGGCGGCAGAGAGGATGTTCTGGGTGGAGCGGTAGTTCTGCTCCAGCTTGACGACTCTGGCGTCGGGAAAGTCGCGCTCGAAGTCCAAGATATTGGATATGTCCGCTCCCCTAAACCCGTAGACCGACTGCGAGTCATCGCCGACCACCGCCAGATTGCGATGCCCGCGGATCGCAATCGGCTCTCCCCTGGCCGGCTGCTGACCCCCGCCGATCAGCAGCTGCAGGAAGCGGTACTGGGCGTGGTTGGTGTCCTGGTACTCGTCGACGAGCACGTGCCTGAAGGCGCTTGCGTAGTCGCGACGGGCGGCGGGATGCAGCTCGAACAGCGACACCGTCCGGTAGAGAAGGTCGTCGAAGTCCATCGCGTTGGCCGCTTCCAGCTCCCGCTCGTAGCGGCGGTAGACCTCGGCGATCATCTCTTCAAATGGCCCGTCCGCCTGGTCCCGATGGGCGGAGGCGGAGAGCAACATGTTCTTGGCGGAGGAGATGCGCGACTGCACCGCCGCGGGCGTGAAGCGCTTGGGGTCCACGCCGATCTCGTCCATGCAGCGCTTGACCAACCTTCGCGAGTCGGCCTGGTCGTAGATCGTGAAGGAGCGGGTGTAGCCGAGCAGGTCTGCCTTGGCGCGCAGGATGCGCGCGCAGGCGGCGTGGAATGTCATCAGCCACATGCCGCGCGTGCCGTGTCCGACCAGCTGCTCCACCCGGCCTCGCATCTCGGCGGCCGCCTTGTTGGTGAAGGTGATCGCAAGCACCTCCGAGGGACGCACCTGGCCGCTGAAGAGCAGGAAGGCGACCCGTCGCGTGAGCACCGTGGTCTTGCCGGAGCCGGCGCCGGCGAGGATCAGCAGCGGACCCTCGCCGTGGGTGACCGCCTCACGCTGAGGCTCGTTCAAGCCCTCCAGCAGCGCCTGGAGGCGGTCGGCGTCTGGGTCTTGCGGCATCCAGCCTCAGCATAGTTGCGGGCTCGGAGGGCCTACCTTTCCAGACATGGCTCTGCTGGATGAGATTCGCGCCAACTGCGCCGAGATCGCGGCGCACGCCAAGCACGTGCGGATCGACCTCGACGCGCTGGAGGAGATCGCGCCGGCTCCGCCTCCCGAGCTGGACGCACGCTGCCATTACCTCGAGGGCGACCGCCATGACGTCGCCGACTACATGCTCGCGCTGGACGCGATCAACTTCGGCTCGGGCTGGTTTCCCACGCTGCGCAAGGCAAGCCTCGACGGCAGGCCGCTGTCGGGCTACTTCACCGTTGCCTACGGACTGGCCGAGCACGTGCGCGCGCACGGCCCGCCCACGGCCGCGTGGATGCGCCAGCTCGGAGCCAGGCACCTCGCGCAGATGCTCCGCCAGGACCCGAGCAGCGAGCTGATGAGCCTCTACGCTCAGGCCCTGCGCCAGCTCGGCGGCTTCCTTGGCGAGCGGCGCGCGCTCGATATCACAGCGCAGGCCGGCGGATCGGCCGAGAAGCTAGTGTCCTGAGTCTTAAGTTCGGGGAGTAAGTGTGGTATTATGCCGTATGGCTGCTACTCTCGGTCGTCCGAAGGCGGTTTTGGAGCTCACTGACGGTGAGTGTGCGCAGTTGCAGGGGTGGACTCGTAGGCGTCGTACCGCGCAGGGGTTGGCGTTGCGCTCGCAGATCGTGCTTGCGTGCGCGAATGGGCACTCCAATAAGGAGGTCGCGGCCCGGCTTTCAGTGAGCGCGGCGACGGTCGGGAAGTGGCGGCGGCGGTTTCTCGCCGACAGGCTCGATGGGCTCGTGGACGAGCCGCGGTCTGGGCGTCCCAGGACGGTCGCTGATGAGCGCGTCGAGGATGTGATCGTCAAAACATTGGAGACCGCGCCGCCGGATGGAGGAACGCACTGGTCCACACGCCAGATGGCCGCCAAGACCGGGCTCTCGCAGTCGACGATCTCGCGTGTGTGGCGGGCGTTTGGGCTGCAGCCTCACCGAGTGGAGCACTGGAAGCTCTCCAAGGACCCGTTGTTCGTCGAAAAGGTCAGGGACATCGTCGGGCTCTACCTGGATCCGCCTGAGCGAGCACTGGTCTTGTGCGTGGACGAGAAGAGTCAAATACAAGCACTGGACCGCACTCAGCCGATCCTCCCGATCATGCCCGGTGTCCCCGAGCGCGCCACTCACGACTATAAGCGTCACGGCACGAGCAGCCTATTCGCAGCGTTGAATGTGGCTTCGGGCAAGGTGATCGGGTCGCTGCACTCGCGCCACCGCGCGATCGAGTTCAAGAAATTCCTTCAGAAGATCGACGACGAGGTACCCGCCGACCTGGACGTGCACCTCATCCTCGATAACTACTCAACGCACAAGACCCCCGCCATCAAGCGCTGGCTCGCGGCCCACCCCCGGTTCCATTTGCACTTCACCCCGACCGGCTCATCGTGGCTGAACCTCGTCGAGCGCTGGTTCGGCGAGCTCACCTCACGCAAGCTCCGACGCGGCACACACCGCTCCGTCCGCGAACTCAACCACGACATCCGCGACTGGATGGACCACTGGAACGAGAACCCCCGCCCCTACGTCTGGACCAAGACCGCCGAGCAAATACTCAACACACTCGCAGCATATTGCGAACGAATTTCAGACTCAGGACACTAGCGGAAGTGCTCGCGCACGGCATGCCGATGTTCGCCGACCGCGGCTTTTACAAGCGCGCCCAGATCGTGGCCAGCGACCTCGACCTGGCAGGCGTGGCGCAATTTGACGACCTGGACCACCTCACGATCTTCGCCGACAACCTCGTGCCACACGTGCTGCGCTGCGATGGCGTGCTGATCTACGACGAGTCGCTGGCGGCGCGGATCGATGCCGGCGAGGTGCTGCCGCTCGGCGGCGCCGAGCGCGAGATCAGGGGCGCTGCACTGCACGCATGCGAGCTGATCGCCCGGCGCACAGGGATACCACCGCGCGTCCTGGACAACTGGTTGTGGAGCCGCGGGCAGGCGCCGGAGTACAAGGCGCGACCGCGGCATCGGTGCCGGTGCGTGTTCTACTGAGCTCTGCCACACGCGCTTCAGCAAACCCGATCGGCCCCTGACTGGCGCGTCGAGGCCTGGCCGTCAATCACCGCGCGGCTGAAACAGACGCTTCAGTCTCGCAATGAAGTTGCGTACATCTTTGTTGATCGAGGGCAGCAGAATCTGTTCAAAGTTATAAGGACCGATCGGCTGGTCACGGTCCGTTGTCGGCCCGCTAGGAGATGAGTGATCTGCACCTGCCATGAGACCTTAGGGCTCACGTCTCGGTTGATGCGGGGTGTATGACGTAGTTCCACTCGCCGTGGAAGGTGTCTCGTTCGATGTTCACGGCGTCGAGTTCTTGGTCTGTGACTTTGACGCCCTTGGGATAGTCGCGGTCGTCGAGTTGGGCGTATACCTTCAGGCCGGTGCTGGTGGTGGTGGCGGCGATCAGGTTGATGATGACCTCGTGGCTGATCAAGGGCTTGCCGCGCCAGTTCATGCTCATGAAGCTGAACAGGCGGTGCTCGATCTTGTTCCACTTCGAAGTGCCGGGCGGGAAGTGGCAGACGGCGATCCGCAGGCCCGTTTGGTCTGCGAGCTTTCCCAGCTCAACCTTCCATAGCCGTGTGCGGTAACTATTTGATCCGCCGCTGTCGGCCGTGATCGTCAGCTCCTCGGCATCCGGGTAGCGCTGCTTGCCGAGGCTCTCCCACCAACTCTGGATAGAGGCAGCCGCGAACTGGGCGGTGTCGCGGTCCACCCCGACGTTGACCCACCCCTCATCAAGGGTGAGATCCAATACCCCGTAAGGGATCGCGTGCCCCAACTCCTTGTCCTTGAAATCGTGGGTACGGACCTGCACTGGCTTTCCCTTCGGCTCGAGCTCCCGTCCGACGGCCTTGAAATCCCCGACCAGCTCGCGCTTCTTGGTATCCACACTGATCGCTGGCTCACCACGCTCGATCGCTTTTTGAACGACCGCGTTTATGTGCGCGAACTGCGCGTCACGATCCGGGTGGTCTGCCCCCTCCCTGGCCTTCTGGTTGGCCTGCAGGCTGTATCCCAACCGTTTCAGCAGGCGCAGGACTGTGCTGTCGCTCACCCCATAGCCACGCTCAGCGAGCGCCCCGGCGAGCTTCACAGCGCTCTTGGACGTCCACCGCAACGGCGAGCAGGGATCACCTCGAGTCTCGGGGGCCACCAGCCGCTCGAGCTCCTCTTCGATCCCGGGATGCGTCTCCTCGATCGGCTTATTACCCGCCCCCCGACGACGCACGCGACCCTCATCGAGCACCTCACTGGACTCCAGCTCACGAACACCACGACGAACCGTCTCCTGGTCAAGACCAGTCGCCCGCGCGACTGCCGCGATGCCCCCATACCCATGCGAACGAGCCTCTGCGGCCGCCCACAACCGCCGCCGGCGCTCATCCAACACGCCCTTCTCCCTCAACAGCCGAAAACGCTCCCCAATCGCCCGCTCATCAATCACACCAACAGGTTCTACACAACCCCCGCAAACCCTTCACTTATTGAGATGCGAGCCCTTAGTGTATCTGACTGGCCAGCTCGACAAGTACCGCGATGAGTGTCAGCACAAGAGCATTCGCCAGGCGCCGGCTCCTTCCGGTCAAGCGCACGCCGGTTGGCGAGTACAGAAGCAGAGAGATCATCAAGGATGCCACGCACGAACTCGTGATCGGCACCGGCATCTCGTCGCGCGATGACTTCAGAGATAGATGGCCCGATTCCGTCTGCACCTGTATAAGCAGCGCGGTCGATACGCCAGCAAATGACGCGCAGATCAGGACGAGGGCGATGATCCACAGATCTGTCACGCCGTGCACCCCGACGATGGACGCCGCAATCGCCGCATCAACACCCATCAGACCAACCACGCCAGCATCGAGTGCGCTAGCCCGAGATGTCTGGATCTGCAGCTGACACTCAGCCAGCGACTGCAGCGACGAAGCCAACGTCGCATCTATCGGCGTCTTGATCACTACCTCTTATTCCGTCCAAGCCCCACCGCGCGGGACACTGACAACCGATCTCGCGGCCTACCCCCCCGCCGGGCTGCGCCCGCGCGTGGGCCGCAGCGGCGTGACCTCCGCGATGCGCTCTGGCTCATTCCCGGTCAGCTCTCCCACCTGGCGCTCGAGCTCGGCGATCCGTCCCGCAAGCGACTGGATCGCCTCGGCGATCGGGTCGGGCAGGTGGATCCAGTCCGCGTCGGGACCCTCCGGCCGGCGCCCTTCCACCTTCACCGGATGCCCGGGGTTGCCGACCACCGTGGAGTTCGCGGGCACGTCGGTGATCACGACGGTGTTGGCGCCGATCTTCGCGCCGTGTCCGACCGTGATCGGCCCAAGCAGCTTCGCGCCCGAGCCGATCGTGACGTTGCTCTCGACCGTCGGGTGGCGCTTGCCGGTCTGAAAGCCCGTGCCGCCGAGCGTGACGCCCTGGTAGAGGGTGACGTCGTCTCCAATGCTCGCCGTCTCGCCGATCACCACACCGGAGCCATGGTCGATGAACAGGCCGCGGCCGATCTTGGCCGCCGGGTGGATCTCGATCCCGGTCGCCGTCCTGCCGATCAGCGAGATTGTGCGCGGCAGCAGCGGCACGCCCGCTTCGTGCAAGGCGCTTGCGAGCCTGTGGCAAAGCAGCGCATGGATACCAGGCCAGGTGGCGAGGATCTCCACGGGGCTGACGTCCCGTGCCGCCGGATCGCGTTCGCGAGCCGCAGCGACGTCGCGCCGCACCTCCCCCGCGACCCGCGCGAGAATGCTTAGGCCGAGCATGCCGAAAGCGTAGCGTTCGAGCAGGGCGCGATCCACCGCATAGGCCCGCAGGCCCGACGGCCACCGAGACGATCAGGAGCCGTGCGGGGCGAAGAACGCCTGTGAGATGTAGCGCTCGCCCGAGTCCGGCATGATCACCACGATCCGCTTGCCTGCCGCGGCCGGCCGCTGCGCCACCTGAAGCGCCGCCCACAGCGCGGCGCCGCAGGAGATGCCTGCGAGCAGTCCTTCGGTGCGCGCACAGCGCCACGCAGTCTCGATCGCATCCTGGTCGGAGACGGTGATCACCTCGTCGAGCAGATCGGTGTTGAGCACCGACGGGATGAAGCCGGCGCCGATGCCCTGGATTCGGTGGGCGCCGGCGCTGCCGCCAGAGAGCACCGGCGATCCCGCGGGCTCCACGGCAACGACACGCAGCTGCGGGTTCACGCGCCGCAGGTGCTCCCCCACCCCCGTGATGGTGCCACCAGTCCCCACGCCTGCAACCAGCACGTCCACCCGACCAATCGCCCGCTCGATCTCGGGACCGGTGGCCTGCCGGTGCGCCTCCGGGTTTGCCGGGTTGGAGAACTGGTCGGGCAGGAACACGTCCGGGTCCTTGGTCATCTCACGCGCGGCCTGGACAGCCTCCTGCATACCTCCGAGCGACTCAGTGATCTGCACCTCGGCGCCGTAGAGCCGCAGCAGCGCCTCGCGCTCGCGGCTCATACCCTGGGGCAGGGTCAGCACGATCCGGTACCCCTTGGCGGCGCAGACGAACGCGAGCGCGATGCCAGTGTTGCCACTCGTCGCCTCCACGATCGTGCTGCGGCCCGGCTCGATTCTGCCTTGCGCCTCAGCGGCCTCGATCATCGCTATCCCGATGCGGTCCTTCACCGAGCCGCCCGGGTTGAACGACTCGAGCTTCGCGTAGAGCTCGACGCCGACGCCCGCGGAGGGCGTGTCCTTGAGCATCCGATGAAGCGAGACGATCGGCGTGCCGCCGACAAGCTCCGCAATGCTGATCGGGATTTGCCCCATAGGCAGTAGGGACAATAGAGCCAGGGCCGGCTCGCCGGCTCGCCGAGGCACCCAGTGCTCCGCCAAGCGACCCTGATCTCAGCGTGGCAGCCGGTTTGTCCGGGCGGCTGCCACGCCCCAATATCCGGTCAGTGCGCCAGTGCGTGCCGCTTGATCTCGTCGAACTCGCTCTGCGTGATCGACCCAGAGGCGAGCAGCTGCTGTGCCTTTGCGATCTCGCTTGCCGGCCCGCCGTTGCCGCCCTGCCCTCCGGCCACCGATTGCACGTACTTGTCGAATTCCGACTTCGCCGCCTGCTGGCGCTCGATTGTGCGCTCCGTCATGCCCTTGTGCTCGGCGATGATGTAAACGAATACGCCGAGGAAGGGCAGGATGATGATGAAGGCCACCCACAGCACCTTCACCCAGCCCGAGGTGTCGTGCCGGCGAAAGATGTCGGCGAAGACTGTGAACAGCAGCCACAGCCATACGACGAACGCGAAGAACACCAGCATCGTCCAAAAGACTTCGAGGAATGGATAGGTAGCTGCGAGCATGATTGGAATCTCCCTGCTGCGGACGGCCGCGTATCAGCCGTCGAATCGCTGTCACATGTCGTTCTACCTGTGCGGACAGCGAGTCGCACCCGGGTAAATCCGCATTCCTGAGCGCGAAGACCCACGCTCTGCCGCGCTCCGCATATCCGCAACTTTCGATTTAGGTGTCATGCATGGCCCGCCGGCTGCCGATGGCGGGCCCGAGACTGGTTGACCAAAGCAGAGGAGCGCGAGATGAACAGGCACCACCGAGAGCACATACGCCAGATGGCCGGCCCAGAGCTGGCAGCGGCAGGCGGAGGCGTCCTGCTCGCAGGCGTGATCGCTGCACTCGCGCTGATGTTTGGCGCCAGCTCCCCGGCAAACGGCGCGACCGGGCTCGCCCCCTGCGGCAGCGGAGAACATGCCGGCGTCCTCAGTATCAGCGGCCAGGAATACACCTGCACATACATCAGGGCCGGCGAGGAAGCTTTCAACCTGCCACCCGGCGCGAGCAGAACGGTGACCGTCACCGCGGTGGGCGCGCCAGGTGGCCGCGGCGGCGATTACTCGGGCGGCTCAAACGGACCCGTGGGCGGGACCGGAGCGGTCGTGCAGGTGCCCGCGCTGACGCTCGCATCGGGCCTCGAAGAGCTCTACGTCGAGGTAGGGGGCGCCGGAGGCGACGGCGTCGGCTGCACCCCTGGAGCGGGCGGTGTGAACGGCGGCGGGGCCGCAGGAGATTCGCGCTGCGCCGACGGCGCCGGAGGTGGTGGCGGCGGTGCATCTGACATCCGCACGACGTCGGCCTCCGAAGGTGGCCTCACCGCTTCGGCGGGTGATCCGCGCCTGCTGGTTGCCGCGGGTGGAGGAGGAGGCGGCGGGGCGATCGTCTCGCCGGGGAGCGCCGGCGGGAGCGCCGGCGCCAGCGGGATCTCTGGTGCGGGCAATGGCGGGGAAGCCGGCTGCATGGGCTACCCCGAAGCGCAGCCGGGAGGTATCGGCGGTGTGGGCGCGGGCGGTGGCCTCGGCGGCCAGGAGTCGAGTGGGCCGTTTTGCTCTGAACCTGGGGGGCTCGATGGCCTCGGCGGCCTCGGCGGCCAGGGCGCCAACGGCGACGGCGCCAACCGCGCGGGAGGCGGAGGAGGCGGCGGCGGATATCTCGGCGGCGGAGGCGGCACATACGGCGACGGCGGGGCAGGCGGAGGCGGCGGATCGAGCTACGGACCACCGGGAGGGACCTTCGAAACCGCCCAGTCGAGCCAACAGGCGGGAGTCACGATCACCTACACGATGCCGGTGAGCACCGTGACCACGACCACCACGGTCTCATCCAGCACCACCCATACGGTCACCGTGTCGCCCGGCCCGGCGCAAGCCCAGACTCTTCCGCTGAGGCAGACACACGCCGCGAAAAACGGGTTCGCCTTCACGCTCACCGTGCCAAGCGGCTGCTTTGCACCCGACTCCACGCTCGAGGCCGACGTGTCTCGCAACGGGCTGCCCCACAACTTCATCGTGCTCGGGTACTCGTATCGAATCGGGGGCAAACCGGTGTTGCGCAGAAGCGTGCGCTTTGCGCACCAGCCACACGGCCGCATCACCGCCTACATACCGCTGCGAGGGCTGCGCGCAGGCACATACAAGCTGCTGATCAGGGCCCTGCTTGCAACCGCAGGCAACCCCCCTCACGCGATCCCTCAGAGCTCCCCCACGCTGATGCTGAGCTTCACCGTCTGCGGCTGACGCCGCGGACGGAGCGGCAGCTCAGATGTAATACATCGAGGCGCCCGCGTCACGGGTCTCGCGCTCGATCACATCGGCGATCGTGACGCTGCCAAGCACCTGCCTGGCAGCCTGGGCCGCATCGGCGAAGACGCCTTCTGAGTCCCGTCCAAGCGGTCCGTCGAGCAGCTCGACGACCTCCAGCACAGTGACTGTGCTCGGATCCCTGGCGAAGCTGTATCCGCCCTTGACGCCGCGCTGGGAGGAGAGAATCCCGGCGCGTCGCAGTACCGCAAAGAGCTGCTCCAGAAACTGCACGGGCACCTCGCGGCGCCGCGCGATCTCGCCAATCGGCACGGGCCGGTTCTCAGCGGCCCGCCCGAGCTCTGCAAGCGCCCGCACGGCATAGGGAGACTTGCTGGTGATCGAGATCATCGGCCACTCCTCACCCGGCCGATGCTACGGCATCCCGTGATCTTCTGAGGCTGTCGAGAAGCAAGCCAGACAAGGACACAGGGAGCGTGGCGTACTTCGTACGCGAGCGAGCGAGGACGCAGTATGGCGCCGCTTATCGGCGGCCTCAGAGCCAGCCGCGCTCGGTCGCGATCAGAACCGCTTGAGCGCGATCAACGGCGCCGAGCTTGCCGTAGATGTTGTGCAGATGGGTGCGAACCGTGCTGGTCGAGAGCGTGAGCTCGTGGGCGATCTGCTTATAGACCTTGCCTTCGGACAAGCGCTGAAGGACGCCGAGCTCGCGGCCCGAGAGCGGGCAGGGGTCGACGTGGCGCTGGCGCTGGGGCGCGGAGCCGGGAAGCTCGTACATCACGCGCCGAAGCTCAGCAGGGCCAAGCCCAACCGCCCGCGCGCCGCGCAGCATCTCGTTCGGTGAGACCGCATCGCCCTGGCTGTAGTGAGCAAGCATGTCGGCCAGGCGGACGAGCGCAACCTCATCGCCGGCGTCGTCGTTGTGATGGCGCTCGATCACGGTCGCAAGCGAGGCCGGCAGACCCCAGCGACGGGCGAGCACACCGCCCACCAGCGCGTGGTCGATGCCAAGTTCGCGGCGCTCTGTGCGGAATCCGGTCCTCGGGCGTCTGGGCGCCCTGGTGGATCTGCTGCGGATAGCCGGGGTAGGCGTGGATCAGCACCAGCTTGCCGATGTCGTGCAGCAGGCTGACCACGCCCAGCCGGTCGCGCTGCTCGAAGCCGAGCTCGCTGGCCAGCCGGTCGGCCGCGTGTTGGGTGGCCAGAGCGTGCAGCCTGAAGCGCTCCGGGGCCGCCTCCCACACTGTCGAGCGCTCGAAGAAGTCGAAGGTGCGCAACCGCCTTGCCAGCTCGTCGACGACCTGTGGGGTCAGGCGTTCGACCGCGCCGATCACCGTGTCCACCCGGCTGCGGCCGTTGCGACCCTGGTTGGCCATGCGCAGCACCGCGACCATCAGCGCGACGTCCGACTCGACCGTGGCAACGATCTCGGAGGTGGATACGTTGTCCTTTGAGACGACGGCCAGCAGCCGATCGCGCGACTCGACCAGCGCGGGGAACATCTCCAGCGCATCGAAGGCGTTGGTCAGGCGCCGCCCGTGCCCCTCGTTGCTGTGGCGCACGCCCAGGGTCTCTTGCCCTTCGCGGGGCATCGCGGGCAGGGGCCGGCTCAGCTGCCGCGGCTTGGTGGCTGTCGATTGCACGCTGTGGATACCTGTCTTGGTTTCAGGGCGCCTTGATGGCGACCTGCGGAGGTATCGGCAGCAGAGCAGCGACGGTTAAGCGAAATGCTGCGGGCGTCCGTTGCCTGCAGCGATGTCGATCCGCCTCAATGTCTCCTTTTGACCGAGCAGCGCGATGCTCTCGAAGATGCCAGGAGAGGTGGTCTTGCCGGAGATGGCGACCCTCAGCGGCTGGTAGACGTTGCCGGGCTTGACCTGCAGGCGCTCCACCAGGCCCTCCAGCGCCTGCTGCACGCTGCGCTCGCCGAACGCGTCGGCCTGCAGAGCGGCAAGCTCCGCTCGCGCCTGAACGGCGACACTGACGCCGTTCTCGTCCAGCCATCGCGCCCGCGCCTTCTCCTCGACATCGATCTCGTGCTCTGCGAAGAGAAACCCGGCAAGCGGCCAGAATTCCTTCAGCGTCTGAATCTTCTCCTGGCTGATCCGCACAGCCTCTTGCAGCCTGTCGGGATCGGCGCGCACGGCAGCCGCGGCATCGGGGGCCTCGCGCTCCAGATATTCCTCGATTTCGCCTGCGAGCACGGCGAGAGAGCTGGAACGGATGTAGACGCCGTTCATCCACCGCAGCTTCGTCTCGTCGAAGCGGGCGGGGTTGCGGCTGACCCGATCGAGCTTGAACTGAGCGATCAGATCCTCGGTGGAGAGAATGGTCTCATCGCTCTCGCTTCCCCAGCCCAGCAGCGCAATGTAGTTGCGCACGGCCGCAGGCAGGTAGCCGGCGTCGCGCAGCTCCTGCACCGAGGCGGCGCCATGGCGCTTTGAGAGCTTCTTTCCGTCGGGGCCGTGCAGCAGCGGCACGTGCGCGTAAAGCGGCTGAGGCGCTCCGAGCGCCTCCAGCACAAGCAGCTGCTTGGGGGTGTTTGAGAGATGATCCTCGCCGCGCACCACATGGGTGATTCCGGCGTCGAGATCGTCGATCGCGACGGCAAAGTTGTAGAGCACCGAGCCATCCGCACGAGCGATCACGGGATCGTCGAGGTGGACGTGCTCAAATCGCGTCTGGCCCCTGATCACGTCGTGCACGATCGTCGCGCCCTCGTCAGGCACCCGCAGCCGCACCGCCCCCTCGGTCTCGGTCTGTCCCCTGAAGCCGCGATCGGCCCCATGCTGGGCCTTGTAGACCTTCACGTCATCCGCGGTCGCTGTTGAGCGATACGCATGACCCTGGTCGATCAGGCGCTCGAGCTCCTGTTGGTGGCGCTGCGCGCGCTCGCTCTGCATGATCGGCCCCTCGTCCCAGTCGATCTGCAGCCAGTTCAGTGCGTCGATGATCTGCGCGAGGTTCTCGGGCGTGGAGCGCTCCTTGTCGGTGTCCTCAATCCGCAGCACAAGCTGCCCGCCGCTGCCGCGCGCAAGCAGCCAGTTGAACAGCGCGGTGCGCGCGCCGCCGATGTGCAGCGCGCCGGTGGGCGATGGAGCGAACCTCAGACGCATACGAACCTCAGACGCATAGGATCTCGCGCATGCTAATCGGCGCTCACGTCTCTCCGGCGGGCGGTCTGCCAAAGGCCGTGGAACGTGGCATCGAGCGAGGCTGCCGTGCGATCCAGATCTTCAACCAGTCGCCGCGCATGTGGCGGCCGAGCACCTGCAGCGATCAGGACGTCGCCGCCTTCAGAGAGGCGATGGACGCAAGCGAGATCGACGCCGTGATGATCCACGCCGTCTACCTGCTCAACTGCGCCAGCGACGATCCGGATATCCGGGAGAAGTCGCTGGCATCGCTGACGCACTCGCTGCGCACCGGCCAGCGAATCGGCTCCTGCGGTGTGGTGCTGCATCCGGGGTCCGCGAAGACCGGAGACGTGGGAGAAGCGATAGAGCGAGCGGGCGAGACGATCGCGCAGGCACTTGCCGAAAGCGAGGGTTGCGAGCTTCACCTCGAGAACACCGCAGGCGCGGGCGGCACGCTCGGGCGTACCTTCGAGGAGTTGGCCCAGTTGATCGAAGCGGCGGGCAGCGATCAGCGCCTGGGTGTGTGCCTGGACTCCTGTCATCTGCTGGCCTCCGGCTACGACATTCGCACGCCAGATGGCATGGACGAGGTGATGAAACAGGCCGTCAAGGCGCTCGGCAAGGGCCGCATCCGCGCGCTGCACCTCAACGACTCCCAGACGCCGCTTGGCTCAAACCGAGACAAACACGCAAACCTCGGCGAGGGCGAGCTCGGCCAGCAGGGGTGCGCGGCCTTCCTCTCCGCTCCCGGGCTGCAGAAGCTTCCCTGCGTGCTGGAGACCCCGGGGCACGATCGCAGCGGGCCCGATCGCAGCGAAGTGCAGCTGGCGATGGAACTGCGGCAGCGCGGCGTCACGCAGCGGCAGCAACGCTGAGCGCCGCGGTGGCAAGCGCCTGCTCGGCCTCCGCCCGCAGCGCCGCGGTGTGAGAGACCCGGTATGACTCGCCCAGGCGCAGCCGCCGGGCGCCGGCACGGGTGCGCAACTCGATAACCACTTCGGAGGGGCCGGGGAAGTCCTCCAGCAGATGCTTGAGGTCTTCGATCGCGCTTGCGGTCAGTCGGGAGATGTCGACGTGCAGGTGCAGCGGATGATCGGCGCTAGCCGAAGGCGGCGGCGCGGCCTGTTCCTGCGCCTGCGCTCGCTCGATCTCCTGCTGATCGGGCGCGAAATCCTCGACCGACTGGACCAGCAGCGCGGTCTTGTCGGCCTCCTTGTGGTCGACCCGGCCGCGTACGAGCACGACTTTGTCGACGGCGAGCGCCGCCTCGTGCTCGGCCAGCGCCTTGCCGAAGATCAGCATCTCCACGGAGCCCTCGAGGTCGTCGAGCGTGGCGAACATCATCGGGTCGCCGTTGCGGGTCTTGATCCGCTTGGCATCGGAGATGATCCCGCCGACGCACACCCAGTCCTTGTCCCGCCGCTGCTCGAGCTCTGCAACCGAGCAGTCCACGCGCGCACGCAACGCCGCGCGCAGCGGCTTCAGTGGGTGCGCGGAGATGAAGAGCCCAATCGCTTCCTTCTCGACCGCAAGCAGATCCGCCTGGTCGAACTCCTCGGCGGGGATCGGTGGGTGAGACGGAGCCATCAGGCCCGCGAACGCGGAACCCGCTGCGGCAGCCGCCTCCGGCTCGCCGAGGTCGAAGATCGAGCCCTGCCCGATCTGGGCGTCCTGCTGGGCCTTCTGCCCGGCGGCCTGCGCCTGCTCCAGCACGGCGAGCATGCCCTTGCGGCTGGCTCCGGTGGAGCCGAGCGCACCACACTTGATCAGCGCCTCGATCGCCTTCTTGTTGACGGCCCTGGCATCCACGCGAGCACAGAAATCCCAGATCGAGGTGAACTCGTCGGCCTCCTCGCGAGCGCGCTTGATCGCCTCGACCGCCTGGTATCCGACGCCCTTCACGGCGTCCAGGCCGAAGCGGATGTTGCCGTCCACGACGGTGAATTCGTGGTCTGAGAGGTTGACGTCGGGGGCGAGGATCTCGATTCCCATCTCCTCGCAGCGGGCCACGAAGAAGGGCACCTTGTCCTTGGTGGACATGACCGAGGAGATCAGCGCTGCCATGTACTCGGCGGGGAAGTTGGCCTTCAGCCACGCGGTGCGGTATGAGATCAGCGCGTAGCAGGCGGCGTGTGACTTGTTGAACGAATAGTCGGCAGATTTTTCGTTTGTCTGCCAGAGAAACTCGATCACCTGCTCGGAGGTGCCGGAGGCGCGGCAGCCCTCGTAGAACTCGGGCTTGAGCGCCGCCATCGCCTGGCGGTTCTTCTTGCCGATCGCCTTGCGCAGATCGTCCGCTCTGGCTCCCGAGAAGCCGGCGAGCTCCTTGGATATCTGCATCGCCTGCTCTTGGTAGAGGATCACGCCCTTGGTGGACTGCAGGATCGGGCGCAGGCGCTCGTCGGGGTAGCTGATCGAGTCCGGGTTGTGCTTGCCGCTGGCGTAAACGGGGATCTGATCCATCGCCCCGGGCCGGTAGAGGGCCTGCAGCGCGATCAAATCGTCGAATTCGTTGGGACGCACCTTGCGCAGCGCCGTGACGTAGCCCTCGGACTCGAAGGTGAACACCCCGATGGAGTCGCCCCTTGCCAGCATTTCGTAGGTCTTCGCGTCGTCGAGCGGCAGCGTGCCCATGTCGGGGCGCTGGCCGCTGGAGCGCTCGATGATGTCCAGCGCGTCCTCGATCACATCCAGGTTGCGCAGGCCCAGGAAGTCCATCTTCAGCAGGCCGATCTCCTCGATCGGCTTCATCGAGAACTGCGTGACCGTGCGATAGACCCGCTCGCCGTCCTCGCTGATTCCTGCGTCGGCGAGCTGCAGCGGCACGATGTCGGTCAGCGGACGATCGGCGATCACCACTGCGGCGGCGTGGATGGAGGAGTTGCGCACGATGCCCTCAAGGCCCTTGGCGACGTCGATGATCGCTTTGGCGTCCTGCTCCTCCTCGTAGGCCTTGCGCAGCGGCTCGCCGGACTTCAGGCAATCCTCGAAAGAGGGTGCCCTGCCCATGATCGGATCGGGGATCAGCTTGGCCAGGCGATCGCCGGTGGCGTACTCGTAACCGAGCACGCGGGCGGCGTCGCGCGTGGCCGCGCGGGGGAACATCTTGCCGAAGGTGACGATCTGGGCGACCGACTCGCGGCCGTACTTTTCGGTCACATACCGCATCACGCGCTCGCGGCCGCGCACCGAGAAGTCGATGTCGATATCGGGCATGGACACGCGCTCGGGGTTCAGGAAGCGCTCGAAGAGCAGGTCGTAACGCAGCGGATCGATGTCTGTGATCTGCAGGCAATAAGCGACGATCGAGCCGGCGGCAGAGCCGCGCCCAGGGCCAACCGCGACCTCGTTCTCCTTGGCGAACTTCACGAAGTCCCAGACGATCAGGAAGTAGGCGCTGAAGCCCATCCGGTCGATCACGGACAGCTCCATCTCGGCGCGCTGCAGCGCCTCCGCTGGGACGGGATCGCCGTAACGGGCCGCAAGGCCGGCCATCACCCGGGCGCGCAGGTAATCGCGCTCGAGGGAGCCGTCCGGCGTCGGGAAGCGCGGGATCAGCTGCCCGCCGAGCTCGATCTTGACGTTGCAGCGCTCGGCGATCTCCAGCGTGCTTGCCACGGCCTCCGGCCACTCCGCAAACGCGTTGGCCATCTCGGCATTGTCGCGCAGATAGAACTCGTTGGTCTCGAAGGTCATCTTCGGCTGCGCGATCGTGCTCTTGGTCTGCACGCACAAGAGCGCGGTGTGATGGTCGTAGTCCTCGCGCCGCAGGTAGTGCACGTCGCCGGTGCCGACCAGCGTGCCGCCCATCTCCCGCGCAATCCGCACGATCCCCTCGTTGCACTTGTCCTGCAGCGCCAGGCCGTTCTTCTGCACCTCGAAGTAGACGTTCTGCGGCCCAAGCGCGCCGCGCAGCTGGTCGACATGCTCACGCGCGTCGTCTGGCCGGTCATCGGCCAGACGCTGGCAGAAGCGGGAGGCCAGGCAGCCGGTGAGCGCGATCACGCCATCTCCCTGCGCGGCGATCTGATCGAGCGTCACGGTCGGCTTGCCGCGCTGCAGCCCCTCCAGGAAGCCGGCGGAGGTCAGTCGCACCAGGTTGCGGTAGCCGGCGTCGGTGGCGGCCAGCAGCGTGAGATGGTTGCGCTCCACCTTTCCGTGCGGCGGACCGCCTCCCGGCGTGGGGTCCACGAGGTAGACCTCGCAGCCGAAGATCGGCTTGATGTCGTGCTTTGCGCACGCCTTCTGCAGCTCGATCATGCCGTTCATCACGCCGTGGTCTGTGAGCGCGAGCGCAGGCTGATCGAAGCTGGCGGCGCGGGCTGCGAGCGCGTCCACCTTGCACGCCCCGTCGAGCAGCGAGTACTCGGAGTGGACGTGGAGGTGGGCGCAGCCGGACGTGCTCACGGCAGGGATACTAGGCGCCGAAGCGGCGGATGCCCTGGACCCTGTCGGTCCATGAGAGCAGCGTCTCCAGGGGACCGGGCTCCCCTTCGAGCATCACCGTCTCGCCGTCCAGATCCTCCGCTGTGAGCAGGCGTGTAAACGCGCGCTCGCTGAGGTGGAGGGTGCTCTGTGCGGGCCCCGGCGTGACGCTGAGGGCGCCTTGCGCCTGCTCGTCGGCGGCGCCGCGCGTGACCGCGAGCGGCCTGCCCTGCAGCGCCTGGACCTGCAGCACCGCGCTCTGTTGAGCTTCGATCGCGAAGGCCACCGTGAACGAGTGCCCCGCGGTCGAGGCGGGGTCTATCGCCTCCGCGAGCGCCAGCAGCAGCAGGCCCGGCCAGACCGTCACCCCGGCCCGCTCGAGGTCGCTGAGCGCCAGTGGAGCTCGACGGCTCCCAAGCAGCGGCCTGGCCCGACGGCGCCCCCCGCGGATGCGCAGGCCCGCAGGCGGACGCCACGCCGAGATGCGCGACCCTCCCGCAGCCACCTCGGCAAACGCGGCCGCAGGCCCTTCGAGCAGGAACGTGTGCGCGTCGATCAGCCCGACGCCGGCCAGGTCGCGCACCGAGCCGCGCCCGCCAGTCAACGAAACCTCGTAGGCGCCGAGCTCGGCGATCTTGGCCAGGTAGCGAACCGGCTTCTTGACGCTCAGAGCCTGGGCCGGCAGCAGCTCGAGCACCAGCTCGGCGGCAAGCCGGGGATCTCTGCGCTCGGCAACCCGGCGAATCGCTGGCGCAAGCCATGCCCGTGGCGGTGCCCGCTCGATCAGAGGCGGCGGCACATAGGGCGTGCTGGCTGGGACCGCTGGCTCGGGGGCGGGCTCTGCCGCGGGCTCCGCGGCAACGGGAGCAGCAGACGACTCCGCCGCAGGCCGCCCCGGCTCGGCCTCGCTCTCCTGCAGCTCGCCGACAGCGACCACGCGCGCCCGCAGACGTTGGATCGCGGCGGCAAGAGCCTCGGCCATCTGCTCGCTGCTCGCCTCCGCCTGAGCGGACGGGGCCACAGCAGCCGGCGGCGCAACGATGCCTGCCAGCTCCTCGGGAGAGGCAGGCTGCTCCGCCCAGGCCAGGGGGCCCGGCGTCAAAGACGCGTCTGCCTCAGCAGTCGGCCCGCCAGCTTCGGCGAGCGCCCGCAGGCGCCCGGCGATCTGCCGCAGATCGCCGACCAGCGGCTGCACCGCGGCCTGGGCCGCCTTGAGCGCCTCCAACTCGCTCTCGGCCGCCAGCCGGGCTGCGCGCTCGCGCGCCAGGTCCTCCTGGACCTCCTCGACGCGACGCTCGAGCGCATCGACGCGCCCCCTGATCTCAAGCTCCGCGCGCGCCAACTGCTGCTCGCGCTGGGCCAAGCGCTCAGAGACAGCGCTGAGGTCACGCTCGCGGTCGCTCAGACGCTCTGAGACGGTGTGCAGCTCGCGCTCCCGGTCGGCAAGCCGGGTTGAGATCGTTCGCAGCTGCAGCTCGCCCTCGCTCAGGCGCTGCGATGCGCGAGTGAGCTCCTGCTCGCGCTCGGCAAGCCGCTGCGATGTCTCCCTGGATGCCTGCTCAGCTTCCTGCAGGCGCGCCTGGATGCCCGCGAGCCGCTCTTGCAGCGCATGGGCCGTCGCCTCGGCGGTCTCGGCGCGCCGGATCAGGATCGGATCGCCGACGGGCTCCCCGCGCCGCGCACGCCTTTCGGCCAGCACGTCGCGTTCTGGATCGTGAGGAGGCAGCCCGCTCGGGGTGTCGTCTTCCTGCGCGTTCACGTCCGATCAGCCTACGAGGCCGCTCGGACGCGAGCCCAGAAGGTTTATGAGCGGTTGCGCAGCCGCCAAGCCATCCGCGACTGCAGCGAGAAGAGCTCGATGAAGCCCGGCGAGGCGGTCTGCGAGAACAGCCCGCCGGACTCCGAGAAGCTCGCCAGGCTCGCGTCATAGACGGCGTTGGGCGAGGAGCGCGTGACGACGCGAACGCTGCCCTTGTAGAGCTTCAGGCCAATCGTGCCGGTGACCTGCTCATTGACGGCGTTCATGTAGGCATCGAGGTCGCTGCGCAGCGGCTCCCACCACAGCCCAGCGTAGACGAGGTAGGCCCATTGCTCGTCGAGCGCCAGCTTGAAGCGGTTCTGGTGGATGGTGCCCACGAGCCGCTCGAGCTCTTTGTGCGCGGGCAGGATGATCGCGGCGGCCGGCACCTCGTAGATGTCGCGCACCTTCAGGCCCACGATCCGATCCTCGATGTGATCGACGATGCCTACACCGTGGCGCTGGCCGATCGCCGCTGCGGCTTCAAGCAGCTCCACGAGCCCCATGCGCTTTCCGTCCAGCGCCACCGGGACGCCGCGCTCGAACGCCACGCTGACGGTCTGCGACTCATCCGGCGCCTTCTCAGGCGGAGTCACGAGCTGGAAGACATCCTCCTCCGGCGCATGATCGAGATCCTCGATCCAGCGGCCCTCGGAGGAGCGCCCCCAGAGGTTGTCGTCGATCGAGTAGGGCGCGACCTCTGTCCCGCCCTTGACCGGGATGCCGTGCTCACGGGCGTATGCGATCTCCTCCTCGCGGCCCATCTGCCACGAGCGCACCGGCGCGATCACCTTCAGCTCCGGCGCAAGCGTCGCGATCGTAGCCTCGATGCGGACCTGGTCGTTGCCCTTGCCGGTGCAGCCGTGGGCGATCGTGTCGCAGCCGCTGCGCCTGGCGCAGTCGACGGCGAGCTTGGCGATCAGCGGCCGGCCGAGCGCGGTGAAGAGCGGATAGCTGTCGCCGTAGAGCGCGTTGGCCTTGATCGCGGGCGTCAGGAAGTCGTTCGCGAACTCCTCGCGGGCATCGACGGTGTGGCATTGGAGTGCGCCCAGATCGCGTGCCTTGCCTTCGATCACCGCGTAGTCCTCGCCCGGCTGGCCGAGGTTGACCGTGAGCGTGACGACCTCGGCTCCGTAGCGTTCCTGAATCCACTTCAACATCACGCTCGTGTCCAGGCCGCCCGAGTAGAGCAGCAGCACGCGCCCGACCTGCTCGGGGTCGGCCTCATAGCTTGCGGTCGGGCGTGGCAGGGCGTCGGACTGGGGGCTCATATGAATCGATCCTTGATCGCAGGAGGAGTCTGCTTGGGCGCGGCAGCTGCCGGCACCTGGAGGCGAGGGAAGGCTAGCGCGAGATCTGTGCGCTCGCAGGCGCGGCGGGCGCAGGCGAGTCGTGCAACATCTCTTGATCGGGGTCCAACCTGTTGGGCCAGCCCCAGCTTGCGCCATTCAGTGGCGGGGAAAACAATGTATGTTCCGCTTGGGATGCTGGCTTTGACCATCGGCCTGACAGTAATTGCCGCCATCAGCGTCTTTCGGGTTGAGCATCTCATCGCATCCGACGTCTGGCTCTTTGTCGGCGGTGAACGCTGGCAGACCGCTTTGACCGCTTTGCGTGGCGATGAGCTGCGGGATCCAGACCGCATGTGGGCCTGCTACCAGTGCGCGGGCGGCGGCAAACTCCCCTTCCTTTTCTTTGGCATCAGATCTCACCGACTGCTCGCCTGGTCTCGCCACGCTGCATCTCGGCCATGGCGATCAGCCGCCTTGAAGGCGTGTCGCTGGGCATGGCGCTACTTCTATTTCGCGCCGGCCATGAGCACGCTCGTGATGGTTCTTTCGTTCGTGCCGAGCCGGATGTCGTCAGTCGGCAGGTATGATCTGCTTGTCATCGCGACGAGCACCGCAATTGGCTTGGTAGCCATCGCGGCTGAGGGCACACTGGCAGCCATCATGCTTGACTCCTGGGCGGTCAAGTATCATCGCTTTGCACCAGACGGCCCGCGGAAGAACCGGGTGAAGGAGCTGGCGGTTGTCCTCGGGTGCCTTGCATTCGCGCTGTATGCCGCATCGTCATTGGTAGCGCTTGTGGCGATGCGGTTTCACGGTTATACAAGCTTCCCTCACACGGATGCAGTGCTAACCAGGTTGCGGGCTGTGGTGCAGATCGCAATCCCTGGCATATTGTCGAACGCTTGGGGTGATGTGGCCAACCTGGCGGGGCTTCTTGCCAGCTCGCTCATCGGGTTTCTATATCTTTCTTATCTCGTCATCTTGATGATGATTGGCGGCCCGATGCTGTGGAATCCTCCTCTCTCCGCGGAAGACAAATCGGTCTAGCACTCATAACATCGCCTGCGCGGAAGAGCGCGACGCTTACCCAGTCGGTCTTCTCCATCGCCGCGGAGCCCCGCGCTAAGCGTCCTGCTCCTGAGAGCCCACGAGCAGGACGGCCAATCGTTCATGCTGCGCGCAGGTGGGGCCGAGCAGTCGCTCGATCCAGCCAAGCACCGTCTGGGCATCCACATTGGTTCCCCACCTGACGATCTCTTCGATGTCCACCCAGTCCTTGGGGCGGTCGAAGACAGCCTTGCAAACGATCAGGTGCTCTGGTGCGAGGATCGGTATCTCCGCTGGGCCGAACCTGACTCGCCGCGCCCGGCCGGCCATGTCCCGATGCAGCTCCAGCGTTGCGAAGAACAGATCCAGATAGGAGCCGTCGTAGGGGAGCCTCGCCTGTCCATCGCGGGCAATGGACAAACGGATCTCGTCTGAGACGATGACCCCCAGGTGTTCGAGGGCGCCGAGCAGTGGGGCGGCATCCTCCGGCGCAACTGTCACGTTCAGATCGATGTCCGTTGTGGCTCTCGGGCTGCGATACCAGGCAAGCGCGATCGCACCGCCGAACTGATGCGGCACACGCAGCGAGTCCAGCATCTCGTGCACCGCCAGGATCTTCGATACGAGGCCATCAAGCGGCCGATCACTCATCGATGCCGCTCTGCGACGGCAGACTCGCGACCAGACCGAGACGTCGTGCCGACCAGGTGGCTGAGCACGGGGAAGGCCAGCGGCTCCGCGGCTCTGGGCGGCTGGCTTGCAGCGATGGCGTCGGCAAAGTCAAGCAGCTGACTCAGCGCATCTCCCGGGTCCACCCGCATCTGCGTTTCCGCGGGCTTCGCAGTGAGCTTTGCCATCCGCCGCGACGCGGCGACGAACGCCGCGTCGGCCTGTGTGGGGCCAGTCGCACCAGACAATCGCGGGTCAATCTGAGCACCGGCGCGTCTGCCGGAATCGAGCACCGGGCCCGACCGGAAGGGCCGGGTCGCCCTTGTTGCTGCGGTAGCCAGCACAGCGGCATCGAGCACGTGGAAGCTCGCAAGCGTCCGCGCCCTTGGACCTTGCGCCGTTTGGTGTGACTCGCGGATCTCGAAGCGACCGTCTTTACGTGCGACGACGTATGCCATGACCACTACGTTACCACTACCTTGCCCACTACAGCTCGTGTGCAGATCCACGAGTGGCCTTGCTACTTCCAGACCACCTCTGACTACGCGTGCGCCGGAATCGGCGCGGCTGACAGCTCTGCGACCGCCTCTGCCGCCACCGCCTCGCCCAGGAAGGGCCCCTGGGCGACCGTGCAGCCCATCGCCTGCAGCTCGTCGAGCTGCTCCTCGCTCTGCACGCCCTTGGCCACGACCGCCAACGAGAGCTCTCGTCCGACCATCAGGATCGCCTCGAAGAGCCAGTTGCGGTACTCGGGGTCGTCGGAGGCCGCCAGCGCGCTGCGCTCGACGCGCAGACAGTCGATCGGCAGCTTGCGCAGGTCGGAGTGGTAGGCGTAGCCGCCGTCGCCGAAGTCGTCGATCGCCAGATGCACGCCCAGGCGCTTGATCTCCGCAAGCCGCTCGGCGGCCTCTGCGACATCTCTCATGACAGCGCTCTCTGCCACCTCCAGCGTGAGCAGGTCCGGCTGCACCCCTGATTGCTGAAGCGCACGGCGGACATCGGTGATCAGGCCCTCGCGGTGCAGCTGCTCAGCCCCCACCTTCACGCTCACTCCGACGCGCGTACCCTGCACTTCCCAGGCTGCAGCACGCCCGCACGCCTGCTCGAGCGTGAAGCGGTCGACCGGCACGATCAGCCCGCAGTCCTCTGCCAGCTGCAGCAGCTCCTCTGCTGCGATCAGACCTCGCTCGGGATGCTCCCAAGAGGGCTTTGCCTCAAAGCCGGTGACGCTGTGAGTCTCCAGATCGTAGATCGGCGCGTAGAGGAGCTTGAGAGCACCCTCCTGCACCGCCGCGCTGAGGTCCGCTTCCAGGCCGCCGCGACCCTCCACCACCGAGCGGGCGCTCGAGTCGAAGACCTTGTATCGGCCCTTTCCATCAGCCTTCGCGCTCTGCAGCGCCGCGCCGGCGTCCCGCAGCAGATCCTCCGCGGACTCATAGCGGCCGAAGGCGACGCCAATGCTGGCCGTCATCGAGAAGGTCGGCCCGAAGCCCTCGATCTCAAGCGGCCCGTGCAACGCCTCCAGCACACGCTGTGCGAGCGCATCCAGCCGCAGGCTGCGGGCCGTGCATTCCACCAGCACAGCGAACTGGTCGTCGCCCAGGCGCCCAACGGTGTCCTCGGCGCGCATCACGCCCTCAAGGCGCTGCGCGACGATCTTCAGCAACTGGTCGCCTGCCTCGCGGCCGAGCTTGTCGTTGACGTCTTTGAACCAATCTATGTCGATCAGCAGCACGCCCGCCAGCAGGCCCGACTGCCTGCCGGCGCGCGCGAGCACAAGCGAGGCGCGGTCCAGCGTGAGCGCGCGGTTGGGCAGGCCGGTGAGCGCGTCGTAGAGCGGCTCCACGGCCTCGGTGGGTGGCTCTGGCGCAGGCAAGACGGGCGCTGCGACGGGCTCCTGGCCTGGACTTCTGCCGACTAGCAGAGCCAGAAGGCCGAGCAGCAGGCCGATCAAGATCCCGGCAGCCAGCACCCAGATGCGGCCGCTGGCCAGCAGAGGCGCCGTTGCCGGCGGCCCATAGCTTGTGAGGGTCCAGCCGCCAGCCAGGCTTGAGACCGTGCTCTGGGCGCCAGAGAGCGCGGCGCCGGCGGAGACGATGTCAGCCGGGCTTGGTCCGTAGCGCAGCGCCACGGCGTAGCCCGGGTGGCCGATCAGCGCCTGCTGTGCCAGCACGGTAGGGCTTACGACCTGCCTCACCCAGCCGACGAATTCAGCGTTGCGCACCTTCACGCTTGCGGGTATCGCAAGGCTGCGGTAGACAGGCGTCTGAGTTTCCACGGTCGGGGCCGGGCCCCCGTGCGCTCTAACGATCGTTGCTCCACTGCCCCGAGAGCCCAACAGTCGCTTCTCGCGGGCGCAATAGTCCAGCCCGGCGGGCGCGGGCACGCCACGGCGCGCGACTTCCGCGGCTGTCAGGCAGTATTCGGGCCGCGCGCCTGCGGGCGTGAGCTGAAGCGTGGTTGCACGTCCTGCGCTTGAGCGCCCAGCAAATGAGCGGATCTGAGCACGTTTGACCACGGTCAACACGGCGATCCGCTGTAGCGCCGGATACCCAGGCATGACGCGAGCCCATTGGGCCCAGGCGATGAGCTGCGCCGGCGTGACCTTCGAGTTGCCGGCCAGGAATGTGCTGGCGGCGGTGGTGAGGTCTTCCTGGTGCTGGAGGGCGTTGCTCAGGCTCGATGCGATTGCCGCGGAGCCCTGACGGACGCTGCTGCGCTCATCGCTCGCCTGTCGAGTCGCGAGCGTGTGCGCAACCAGCAGCGAGCCCGCGACGCCTGCAAACAGGCAGAGCAGCGCCAGCAATGCACGCCCGACGGTGATGGGTCCCGGCTTCGACGCCACCACGGCGGCTGCCTCGGCGGGCGACTCGGAAGATGCGTCGGGCGTGGGGGTCTCGGTTTCCATCGCGATATCGCGTCCCTACAATCACTGCGTTGCGACGCCTGATCGGGTGCGAGCAAGGGCATCTGTGCTCCAGGACCCTCTGCCTGGACGAATTGACTGGATATGGGAAACGCTGCAACGCTTGCTGCAAGGCACCACAGTCCGGCGGCCAGCCGCAACCCACCACCCACCAAGAGGAGCCCAGATGAGCCAAGCAAGTCCGGTGAGGACCAGACATCACCTGGCGAAGGTGCTGCATCCCACGCCCGGCGCGCTGCGCGAGGCGATGGGCGAGGTAGAAGGCGTCAATGCCAAGATCGCCGTGCTGATTACGAGCCTCGTCGGCACCATGTGGTGTGCCTACCTGTTCACCGCCATCGCGCTCATCGGCCTGCCGACGGCGCTCAAACCGGGCGGTGAGGGAATCGTCTCCTGGATCGCGCAGACGTTCCTGCAGCTTGTGCTGCTGTCCGTGATCATGGTCGGGCAGAACGTCCAGAGCGCCGCCGCGGATGCGCGCTCGGTGAAGACCTTCGATGACGCCGAGAAGATCCTCGACCGGCTCGACATCCACACGCAGGGCGGTCTGAAGGCAATACTTGACCGACTGGAGGAGATGGCGCCCAGCAGCGGGGGGTCTGGCGGATCGCCAGATCTACCCGCCGGCAGGGCGGATTGAGGAATTCAGCGCCGCCCGCAGCCGGCGCAACGCCTCAGCGACCTCCGCCTCCTGCACCATCAACGGCGGCAGCAGCCGAATCGTCGTCGGTCCGGTGGCGTTGACGACCAGCCGTTGCTCCAGGAGCGCCTGTCGCACGACATCCGGCGCGCTCACATTCACCTCACAGGCGAGCATCAGACCGCGGCCGCGAACTGACACCACGTGCGGCAACTCGGCGAGCTCTGTGAGCATCCACGCTCCCATCTCCTGCACGTGCGCCAGCAGCTTCTCATCGCCGGTGATCTCAAGAGCAGCAAGCGCCGCCGCAGCGGTCACCGGCCCACCGGCGAAGGTCGAGCCGTGGTCACCTGGCTGGAAGACATCGGCCAGTCGCGGACCCGTGATCAGCGCGCCGATCGGCAGCCCGCCACCAAGCGCCTTGGCGGACGTGATCGCGTCCGGCACCACTTCTGTCTGCTGATAAGCCCAAAGCGACCCCGTCCTGCCCATCCCGCACTGCACTTCGTCGAAGATCAGCGCCGCCCCGTACGTGTCACACGCCTGCCGGGCCGCGATCAGCACCTCGTCGGAGAGCACGTTCACTCCCGACTCGCCCTGGATCACCTCCAGCAGCACCGCCGCGGTGTGCTCGTTCACCGCTTCGCGCAGAGCGCCTGCCTCCGGCGTCACCACTCGAAAGCCGGGAACCAGGGGTGCGAACGGCGCCTGCTTTGACTCCTGTGGCGTGGCAGACAGCGCGCCGTAGGTGCGGCCGTGGAAGGCGTTATGCACTACGACGAGATCCCCACCGCTGCGGGCCTTGCGCGCGAGCTTGATCGCCGCCTCGTTGGCCTCCGCGCCGGAGTTGCAGAAAAAGACCTTGCCGCCGAGGCTGCTCTCCGAGAGCCTCTGCGCCAAGTGCATCGCGGGCTCCGTGTAAAACAGGTTGGAGACGTGAATCAGCGTGCCGACCTGCTCGCGTACCGCCGCAACAATCTGCGGGTGACAGTGACCGAGGTTTGTCACACCAATCCCACACAGGAAGTCGAGGTACTCGTTGCCCTGCTCGTCGAAGAGCCGCGCGCCCTCCCCCCGCACGAACTGCACCGGAAAACGTGCGTAGGAGGCTACGACGCTGTGGCGCTCGATTGCCTGCAGCTCCGCGAGACTCATGCGCCGGCGACGATCTTGGTGCCGATGCCCGCGTCGGTAAAAAGCTCGAGCAGTAGCGAGTGAGGAATGCGCCCGTCAATGATGTGCGCGGAGGATACGCCGCCGTCGATCGCCTCCACGCAGGCGGCGAGCTTCGGTCGCATGCCTCCCTCCTGGCTGCCCAATGCGCTTCTCACCTCCTCGTCGGTGGCTGTGGCGATCAGGCTCTCGGGGTCACCTGCGTCGCGCAGCCAGCCGGTCACGTCGGTGAGAAACATCACCTTGTAGGCACGCATCGCCCGTGCGACTGCGCCCGCGGCGTCGTCGGCGTTTACGTTGTAGGAGTTGCCCTCGCGGTCGGCGCCGACGGAGGCGATCACTGGGATGTAGTCGCTTGCAACGTGGTTGAGCACGTCAACATTCACTCGATCTATCTGGCCGACGTAGCCGATGTCCTGGCCATCGGGGGCCGAGCGCCGGGATACCCGAAACAGCGAGCCGTCGTCGCCGCAGAGCCCGATCGCGGGCTGCCCGTGACGGTTGATTCGCAGCACTATCTCCTTGTTCACCTTTCCGACCAGCACCATCTTTGCCACCTCGACGGTGCTCTGATCGGAGACCCGCAGCCCGCCGACGAACTCGACAGGCAGACCGAGGCGCTCCATGTATGAGGTGATCTCAGGGCCGCCGCCGTGCACGACGATCGGGTTCAGGCCAACGTACTTCAGCAGCACGACGTCGCGTGCGAACTCCTCGCGCAGCTGCTGGTCCTCCATCGCGGCGCCGCCGTACTTGATCACCACCGTCTTGCCGTGAAACTCTCTGATGTAGGGCAGCGCCTCAAGCAGCGTCGCGACATCTCTTACATCTGACTGCGGTTTGTGATCGCTCATGTCGTGTAGTCCGCGTTGATTGTCACATAATCATGTGAGAGGTCCGAGAAGAACACCTCGGTTTCGGCGCCCTCACCCGGCAGCGTCACCTCATACTCAACTTCCTGGCGCTGCACCGCCTCCCGCAGCGCATCCTCGTCACAGGGAATCGCGGCGCCCGCGGCGCATACCTGAGTGCCCTCGATGTGCAGGTCGAGCGCCAGCGGCGCGGTGCCGATCAGCGCGCCGCCGATTGCCTGCACGATCCGACCCCAGTTCGGGTCACCACCGTTCAGGGCCGCCTTCACCAGCGGCGAGTTGCCCACCGCCCTGGCGGCGCGCTCGACCGTCTCGGCGTGTCCGCCGCGAACGAGCACTCGCGCGATCCGCCCCGCGCCCTCGCCGTCGGCGACCATCAGGATCGCCAGCTGCCGCAGCAGGCTGTCAAGCGCTTCGCCGAAGAGCCGCTCATCCTCGCTTTCGGATGCCACCTGCACCCCGCTCTCCCCGGAGCAAATCAGGACCGCCATGTCGTTGGTGGAGAGCTGGCCATCGACGGTGCAGCGATCGAAGGAGCGCTTTACGCACACGCCCAGGAGCAGGTCGGCGGTCTCGGCGGAGAGTGCCGCGTCGGTCTCCACGTAGCAGAGCATCGTGGCGAAGTTCGGCGAGATCATGCCCGCCCCCTTGCACTGCGCGCTGACTTGCACGGCGCCCGCGGAAAGCTCCACTTCCAGGTTCGCCCGCTTCTCGAAGGCATCGGTGGTCTGAATCGCCTGCTGGAAGTCCGCGTCGCCCTCGCGACGCAGCTGCCTGCTCGCGTCCAGGATCCCCCGCAGCATCTTCTCCACGGGCAGGTCCTGGCTGATCCCACCGGTGGAGCCGAGCGCCACCAGGTCAGCGTCGATCCCCAGCGCCGCCGCCGCGGCGCCCTGCGTCTTGGCGGCGTCTTCGAGGCCCCGCCTGCCTGTCGCGGCATTGGCGCAGCCGGAGTTGGCAAGGATTCCGCGCAGGTGGTGCAGATCGCAGCGCTCCATGGAGACGATCACCGGCGCGGCAGGTGTGCCGGTGGCGGTGAAGCGCGCGGCGCTGGTCGCATCGGGGGAGTCGCAAATCAAAAGGCCCACGTCCGGGTTGCCGCTCGGCTTGATCCCACACGCCGCCCCGGCAGCCCGAAAGCCCTGCGGCAGGCCGGAATCGCTCGGCAGCTCGTGGACATGCGCGGGCCGCGGCACCCAGCGCGAGGCAAAGAACGGCGACGGCGGGCCTGCTGCGCTCCGATCGCCCCTGAGGTCGAGCTCTTTGCTCACAGCAGTCCCTCGGTCTCTGGCAGGCCGAACATCACGTTCAGGTTTTGAACAGCCTGAGATGAGGTTCCCTTCCAGAGGTTGTCCAGCGCGCCGAAGGCGATCACCTTGCCGGTGTGCTCATCGGCGGCGGCGAAGACCCTGCAGTAGTTGGTCTCACGCACCTCCCTGACCCCGGGCGGCCGCGTGACGACCTCGATAAACGGCTCGGAGTCATATGCGGCTGCATAAAGCTCTGCCAGCTCCGAGGTCTCCACGCGCCGGGCCGTGGTCACGTAGCAGCTGGCCATCTCTCCCTGGTCCAGCGGCACCAGATGCGCCTGGAACTGCACTGGCAGGGTCGCGCCCAGCAGCGAAAGCTCCTGCTCGATCTCCGGAGTGTGCCGGTGCGCCGCGACCTTGTAGGGGGTGATGTTCTCCGCCGCGTAGGAGAGGTGGATCGTCTCAACCGGAGCCGTGCGCCCCGCGCCGGAGAGACCCTGCTTGGCGTCGATCACGACATCGGCGATCAGTCCCGCTCTTGCGAGCGGTGCCAGCGCGAGCACGGAGGCGGTCGGGTAGCAGCCCGGATTGGCCACGATCTGCGCCTGCGCGATCGCCTCGCGATGCATCTCGGTGAGGCCGTAGACCGCGTCCGGGAGCAGGTCGGGACGCGGATGCGGCCCGTACCAGTGCTCGTAGAGGCTCAGGTCGGTCAGCCGGAAGTCGGCGCTCAGATCCACGACCCGCACCCCCCGCGCACGCAGGAGGCCGACGGTCGGCGCAGCCGCCGCGTGCGGGTATCCGACCACCGCCGCCTGCAACTCCCCAAGAGCGTCGAGCAACGCCTCGTCGAGCTCCTGGATCACCAGCGGCACGCGGTACTGCGGATAGAGCTCTTGCAACTGGCTGCCGACCTCGGAGCGACCGGTGACAGCAGTCAGCTCCAGGCGCGGGTGGCGCCAGATCAGATAGGCCGCAAGCGCGCCGGCAAAGCCCGTCGCGCCGGCCACCAGCACCCGCGGAGAGCCGGGTGCGAAGGTCTGTGTGCTCTCAGCCACGCAGCTGCCCTCCGAGATGCTCCAGCGCAGCCACGATCCGCTGCTGCACCGGCGCCACCTCCTCGTCGGAGAGCGTGCGATCTCCGGCTCTGAAGCTGAGCGCGAGCGCAAGCGAGCGGCGGCCCTCGCCCACCTGCGGGCCGCTGTAGACATCGAATACCTGCGCATCGACCAGCAGCGCGCCACCGGCCTTTCTGACCGCAGCAAGTACCTGCGCCGCCTGCACCTGCTCTGGCAGCACGACGGCCAGATCGCGCCGCAGCGTCGGGAAGGAGATCAGGTCCGCGTAGACGCGGCTTGCAGCCTGCGCCTCGGCAAGGTGCAAGAGCCGATTCAAATTCAGCTCCAGCGCGGCCGATGCGGCGCTGTCGGTGCGCAGCTCGAATGCGTCTGCCGCGAGTGGATGGATCTCCCCCAGCCACCCGATCGGCTCGCCACCCGCGGTAAGCACCGCCCGGCGGCCGGGATGCAGAAACTCAAGCCTGCTCTCGCCCTCCGCGGTCACGCACTCCACGCTTACGCGCAGCGCGTCGCAGAGCGCCTCCAGCACGCCCTTGAGCGCGAAGAAGCCAGCGCTCGGCGCCTCGGCGACGCCCCATGTGCGCGGCAGCAGAGAGCCGTGCAGCAGCACCGCCAGCGCCTGTCGCTCCACCACGCCCGTTTCGGAAGCGATCCGCGCCACATCGACGCCCACAGCGTCCACCTCGTGGCCGCCCGCCCCATCTCGCATGAACACCGTGCCGACCTCGAAGAGGCGCAGATCGCCGGCGCCACGCGCTACGTTGCGGGCTGCGTTGTCGAGCAGGGAGCCGAGTAGCGTGGGACGCAGCAGCGACTGCTCCTCGGAGAGCGGGTTCTCAAGCGCGACGGTGTGCGTGCGCCAGGGGTGCTCGGCGCCCAGCCGCAGCCGGTCGGCGAGCGTCGGCGAGCAGAAGGTCCAGCCCACCGCCTCAAAGAGGCCGCGTCCGACCAGCGCGTCAACCGCGCGGCGTCGCAAATGTTGCGTTTGGCTGAGCGTTCCGTATGCGCCGCGGCGCGCGGGCAGGGTCACCGGCAGCCGCTCCAGGCCGTCGATGCGCGCGACCTCCTCGATCAGATCGGCCTCGCGCGTGACGTCGTTGCGCCGCAGCGGCGGCACGCTCACGAGCAGATCATCGCCCTGTACGGCGGTCTCGAAGTCGAGCGCCCGCAGGATCTCCTGCTCGCGCTCCAGCGAGATCACTACGCCGAGGATCGAGCGCACCTTCGCGGAGCGCAGGGCGATCTTCGCCGGAGCCGGCCCAGGACCACCCACGTCGATCGTGCCCGGCTTCAGCGTCGCGCCGCAGAGCTCGATCATCAGCTGCGCGGCGATCGCCTGCGCGTGCATGCACTGCTCGGGCGCGAGACCCTTTTCAAAGCGCGATGACGCCTCGCTGCGCAGGCCAAGGCCCCAGGATGCATGGTGGATGCTCGGCCCGTGCCAGTTGGCGACCTCCATCAGCACCCGCGTGGTGCCCTCGTGCACCTCCGAGCGGCTGCCGCCCATCAGACCCGCAATCGAGGTCGGTCCATCCTGGTCCTCGATCAGCACCATCTCGGAGTCCAGGGTGCGCGTTTGCCCATCGAGAGTGAGTACCTGCTCGCCGTCGTGCGCGCGCCGGACCGTCAGCTTGGCGCCGGCGACGCGGTCCAGGTCGAAGGAGTGCAGCGGCTGGCCGGTCAGCAGCATTGCGTAGTTGGTGATGTCAACCACGTTGTTGATCGGCCGTTGACCCGCCGCGGTCAGCCTTGCCTGCAGCCACGGAGGCGAGGGCGCGATCGTGACCTGCTCGAAGATCCGCGCGGTGAAGCGGGGGCAGAGCTCGGGGCAGAGCACCTCCACCTCGGCGCCGATCAGCGGGCCGGCGCTGCCGGGGTCATCCAGCCATGGCTCGGGAGCAAGCGGAGCGCCAGTCCCAGCGTGCAGCTCGCGCGCCACGCCGTAGACGCCGAGGCAGTCTGGCCGGTTCGGCGTGACCTCCAGCTCGATCACCTCGGTGGCGATCGGCAGCACCCGCGCCAGCGGCGTGCCCGGCTCGATCTGGGGGTCGGGACCGAGCGCGCCCGACGCCGCAAGCGCGTCCAGCTCCATGATCCCTTTGTGCCCGGGACCTATCTGAATCTCATCCTCGGCCAGGATCATCCCGGCGGAAGCCACGCCCCGCAGCTTGGCGGCCTTCAGCTTGGTGCCGTCGGGCATCACCGCGCCCGGCAGCGCAACCGCCACGCGCTGCCCTGCCGCGACGTTCGGCGCCCCGCAGACGATGCTCGCCGGCCCGTCCGGAGAGGCGGGGCCGAGATCGACCTGGCAGACGCGCAGCCGGTCAGCGTTCGGATGCGGCTCGACGCTCAACACCGCGCCCACGACGAACCCATCGGAGCTCATCACACCGTGGTGGTGGATCGCCTCGACCTTCGTGCCGGTCATCGTCAGCCGCTCCTCGATCGCGGCCACGTCGAGACCCGGGTCGCAGTACTGCGTGAGCCACTCCAGGGGCACTCTCATCCGAACTGCTCCAGAAATCTCAGGTCATTCTCGTAATAGAGGCGCAGGTCGGGAATGCCGTGCTTGAGCATCGCGATCCGCTCCACGCCCATCCCCCACGCAAATCCCTGCACTCGCTCGGGGTCATAGCCGGGCGCGTTGCTCTCGGTGGTGGGCACGTAGGCGTAGACGTTGGGGTCGACCTCGCCGGCGCCGAGCACCTCAAGCCAGCCCTCGCCCTTGCAGAGCGCGCAGCGCGCGCCGTCGCGCGTAAAGCCCTTTCCAGAGCAGTGAAAACAGGAGACGTCCACCTCGACGGAGGGCTCGGTGAAGGGGAAGAAGTGCGGCCGCAGACGCACGTCGCGCTCGTCTCCGAAGACGGCCTTGGCAAACGCCAGCAGCGTGCCCTTCAGATCGGCCAGGGTGATGTCCTCGTCCACCGCCAGGCCCTCGATCTGGTGGAACTGCGGCGTGTGTGTGGCGTCGCTGTCGGGACGGTACACGCGCCCGGGGATCACGACGTAGAGCGGCGGCGGGTGCGCTTCCATCGCCCGCACCTGCATCGGCGAGGTGTGGGTGCGCAGCACCACCTGATCTGAGACGTAGAAAGTGTCGGTCCTGGCCCGCGCCGGATGGGTGGGGCTGTGGTTCAGCGCATCGAAGTTGTAGTGGACCGTCTCGACCTCCGGGCCCTCCAGCACGGTGAAGCCGAGCCCGAGGAAGATGTCTTCGAGCTCGCGCTGCATCGCGGTCAGGACGTGCAGCCGTCCCACGGGCTGTGCGGGCGTGCCGGGAAGCGTCACATCGATTGTGTCGCGGGCAAGCTGCTGGTCGAGCTCTGACGAGCGCATTTGCGCCGAGCGCGTGTCGATCAGCGCCTCCAGCGCTTGGCGGGCGAGGTTCGCCTCGCGGCCCACCTGCGAGCGCTGCTCAGGGGGCAACGAGGCCACTTCGCGCAGCATCATCGGCAGCTCCGCCTTGCGGCCGAGGTAGCGCACCCGCAACTCCTCGAGCGCGTCGCTCGACCCGGCAGCCCCGATCGCGGCCTCTGCCTCGCACTGCAGCTCTTTGATGCGCTCGATCACGACGAGCGCACCCTAGTGAAATGACGGTCGATCTCGTATAGAGCCACGCTCGCCGCCATCGCCACGTTCAACGACTCTCCGGCGATCGGGATGTGCGCCACCAAATCGCATGCCGAGATCAGCTCCTCTGGCAGCCCCTCGCGCTCTGCGCCCACCAGCACGCTGAGCGCGCCGTCATCGAGCTCGGCGACCGTCTGCTCCAGGGGCGCGCCGCGGCGCGCGGCCAGCGCGAGCGTGCGACCCGGCAGCTGCGAGATCGCGGATGCTCTGACCAGCGGGGTGGTGAAGATCGCACCCATGCTCGCCCTCACCGCCTTGGGCGAGTGGGGATCGGCGCAGCCTGGGCCAAGCGCCACGCAGGAGGCGCCAAACGCATGCCCGCTACGCAGACAGGTGCCGACGTTTCCCGGGTCGGAGAGCCCGTGCAGGTAGAGGCACAGAGGCCCGACCGGCTCCGGCGCGAAGCGTTGCTCGTAGACCGCCGCCACCCTGGCCCCCGATCCGAGTGCGCTGACCGCGGCAAGCGCCTGCGGTTCCACCTCTGTGAACGCGACCGCGCACGCCTGCTGGATCTCGCAATCGGGCGTGCGGTAGCCCTCGACCGGCGCTATCCCGGCCGCGTTTGCAGCATCGATCAGGTCCTCGCCCTCGACCAGGAAGCGGCCGCTGAGCTCACGCTCGCGCCGGCGCTGCAGGCGCCGTAGGGCTTGGAGCTTTGGATTCTGTGGGCTTGTGATCGTGGTCGTCATACGAAAAAGGGCGCCCTCCTGCATGGAGCGGCGCCCGGGAAGGGTTCGGCTGATGTCTGGTCTTGAGGATCAGGCAGCCGACGCCTCGCGGGCGATCTCCGCGAAACGTCGAAACGCATCGGCATCGCGCACGGCGATGTCGGCGAGCACCTTGCGGTCGAGCTCGATGCCGGCCTTGTCCAGGCCGTGCATGAACTGCGAGTAGCTCAGACCGTTGATGCGGGCGGCTGCGTTGATGCGCGTGATCCACAATTTGCGGAAGTCGCGCTTGCGGTTGCGGCGGTCCCGGTAGGCGTAGGAGTCGGCCTTCATCAGCGCCTCCTTGGCGCGTCTGTAGCCCGAATTTGCCTCGCCGCGGAAGCCCTTGGTCAGCTCCAACGTCGCGCGCCGCTTCTTGCGCGCGTGCAGTGAACGCTTGACCCTCGTCATGAGACCCTCAGCAGCTTCTTCACGCGCGGCTGATCGTGATCGGAGAGGATCGCCGGTTTGCCGATTGCGCGCTTGCGCTTGGGAGACTTCTTCTCCAGGATGTGGCTGGAGAACGCGTGCCTGGCCCGCACCTTGCCGGAGCCGGTCACCTTGAAGCGCTTCTTCGCGCCCGAATGGGTCTTCATCTTTGGCATCGGAGCCGAAGATTATGACACGGCGCCGCCGCCAGCGGCTGCCTGGGGCTGGGCGGCCTCTGCAGAGTCGGTCGCGGGCGCCTCGGTGGAGGTCTCGCCAGCCTGCGCGGAGGGCTGCTCCGAAGCGCCGTCAGGAGAGGGCGCGGCCTCGGTTGCGACTGCCTCGCTCGCCCCCTCCGCCTCGTCTGCCTCGTCGTGCGTGGCTCCGTCGGCGTGTCCGGCGAGCACCGACTTGGACGGCGCAAGCAGCATCGTCATGTTGCGCCCCTCCTGGAGCGGCCGCTGCTCGACCACGCCGAGCTCGGCGAGCTCCTCCGCCAACCGGTCGAGGATCGCCACGCCGCGCTCGGGGTGGGTGACCTCGCGGCCGCGGAACATGATCGTCACCTTGACCTTGTCCTTGTGGCGCAGGAAGCGTTCGACGTGGCCCTTCTTGGTGTCGTAATCGTGCTGGGCGATCTTCGGGCGGAACTTGATCTCGCGCACCGTGATCTGCTGCTGGTGCTTGCGCGCCTGCTTGAGCTTCTGGGCCTGCTCGTACTTGTACTTCGAGTAGTCGAGCACGCGGCAGACGGGAGGACGGGCGTCGGGGGCGACCTCGACCAAGTCGAGGTCGCGCTCTTGGGCGAAAAGCAGCGCATCCGGGGTCTTCATCACGCCGACCTGCTGGCCCTGGTCGTCGATCAGACGTACCTCGGGCACGCGGATGCGCTCGTTTACCCTCGTCAGGTCCCGCTCAGGCGGGCGCCGGTCGAATCTGCGTGGGACCGGCACTAGCTGTGGAAGACGCGCTTCAAGCTGACGCTACGCGCGGCGCATTGATCGGGTGCGAGACCTCAAGGCGGCGGAGTATAGCGGGCCGCGATGAGCGCGCAATCGGGCTTTTCCCGGCGTTCACGATCTGGCCGCCACCTGATCGAGCAGCCGCTTTGAGATCTCGCTCAGCGGGGCGCTGCCCTCATCGCCATGCTGGCGCTCCCGGACGGAGACGGCGCGCTCCTGCGCCTCGCGCTCGCCGACGATCAGCATGTAGGGCACCTTGGAGATCTCGGCGTCTCTGACCTTGCGCCCGAGCGACTCGCCGCGATCGTCCAGATGCACCCGCAATCCCTGTGAGCGCAGCAGATCGGCCACCTCGCGTGCATAGGCGGCGGCCGGCTGCGAGATGCTCAGCACGCTCGCCTGCACGGGCGAGAGCCACAACGGCAGCAGTCCGGCGTAGTGCTCGATCAGGATGCCGATGAAGCGCTCGAAGGAGCCGAGCAGCGCCCTGTGGATCATCACCGGACGGTGCTCCGCGTTGTCGGCGCCGGTGTATGCGAGATCGAAGCGCTCCGGCATCATGTAGTCGAGCTGAACCGTTCCCAACTGCCACGAGCGGCCGATCGAGTCGGTCATGTGCAGGTCGATCTTGGGGCCGTAAAAGGCGCCGTCGCCGGGGTTGAGCTCGTAATCCAGGCCCTGGGATGCCAAAGCGTCGGCCAGCGCCTGCTCGGCCAGGTCCCACATCGAGTCGTCTCCGATTCGCTTCTCGGGACGGGTCGAGAGCTCAAGACGTGGTTGAAAGCCGAAGATCTCGTAGATCGCGAAACCGAACCTCAGGCACTCCACCACCTCCTGCTCGACCTGCTCCTGGGTGCAGAAGATGTGCGCGTCGTCCTGGGTGATGTGGCGCACGCGCAGCAGGCCGTGCAGCACGCCGCTGGGCTCATGACGATGGACCAGACCTGCCTCGGAGTAGCGGATAGGCAGGTCGCGGTAGGAGCGGCGCTCGTCCTTGTAGATCTGGATGTGGGCCGGGCAGTTCATGGGCTTCAGGCCCATGGGCCGATTCTCGACCTCGGTGAAATACATGTTCTCCTTGTACTTCTCCCAGTGCCCTGACTGCTTCCAGAGATCGACGTCGTAGAGGATCGGCGTCTTGACCTCGCGGTAGCCGCGGCGGCGGTTCTCGGTGCGCCACAGGTCGGTCAGCTCGTTCCAGATCACCATGCCCGCGGGCTTCCAGAACGGGCTGCCCGGGGAGAGCTCGGAGAAGGAGAAGAGGCCGAGCTCGCGGCCGAGGCGACGGTGGTCTCGGGCGCGCGCCTGCTCCAAGCGCTCCAGGTGCTCCGCCAGCTGCGCCTTGGTGAAGAACGCGGTGCCGTAGATACGGGTGAGCATTTGGCGCGAGGAGTCCCCGCGCCAGTAGGCGCCGGCGACCGACTGCAACTTGAAAGCGCCGATGCTTGCGGTGCTGGGGGCATGCGGGCCCCGGCACAGGTCCGTGAAGGGGCCATTCTGGTAGAGCGAAACGGTCTCGGTGCCCGCGTTCCTGACGAGATCGTCGATCAGCTCCACCTTGTAATCCTGACCTTCGGAGAGGAACCGCTCCCGCGCGTCGGTCACCGACACATCGCTGCGAAGAAACGGCTCTGCCGCCTTGACGTGCTCGCGCATCCGCTCTTCGATCGCCGGGAAGGCGTCCTCGGAGAGGCTCACGCCTTCGGGGAAGTCGAAGTCGTAGTAGAAGCCCCCTTCGATCGCGGGGCCGATCGAGATCTTGACGCCCGGGTAGAGCTCCATCACCGCAGCGGCCAGCACGTGCGCGGCGTCGTGGCGGATCAGCTCCAGCGCCGGCGGGCCGCTCTTGGCGGTCACGATCTCGATCCGCGCACCGTCGGGCAGGGGCAGCGCCATGTCGCGCGTCTGCGGCTGCTCCCCCACCTCGGGGTGGCTGACACGCACCGCGAGCGCCGCTTTGGCAAGCCCAGGCCCGATTGCGGCGGCCGCGTCGGCGCCGGTGGCGCCGTCTTGCAGGTCGAGCTCTTTCCCGTCGGGGAGTGTGGCCTTCAGCGACATCGACGCGCAGGCTACCTGTTGCGAGCTGCGCTCAGACGGCTACCCAAAGCGCGTCGTTGCCCAGGGGCACGCGCCGTGCGCTTCCTTCGCCGAGGAGCGCGATCAGCGCCGCCTCGGCAGCGGTCTTGTCGGGAGGCGTGTTGTTGGGCGCCATGATCGCGGCGACCTCCTGGGTGACAAGGCCATCCGGGAAGCTCTGCAACGCGGCCAGCGGTGACTCTGGCGGCTCCCGCCGATCAAGCGAGGTGTCGAGGTTGGCGATCGCGAGGTCGTACGCCTCCACCGGCTGAAAGCCGCCCGCCTCGATCCGGCGCTCGCCGGAGGCGAATATCAGCGAGGGGGCCGAATAGCGCACCGGGCCGTCGGTCTGGCGCGCCTTGCCCTGGAAGTGCGTGGGGCCGCCCTCAGCGGTGCGGGTCTCATCCTTGTCGGCCTCGTAGGCAGCGATCACCTCGGGATCGTCGATCGCCGCGACCACGGCGTCTGCGTCCAGGCCGGGGATATCCGCCAGCGCCTGGGCGATGTCTCCATCCTGATCGAGCAGCAGCGTCGAGGTGAACCAGGCGAACTGGAGCGCCCGCAGCACCGCAAGCTCGCGGTCGGGTGCGATCCGCCGCGCGGCGACGATCGCCCGGCAGGCGCGCGCAGTGGCCAGCACCCGTGCGCGCGGCGTGGCGCCGAAGGGCATGCCGTAGCGGTCGCGGAAGAGCAGGCTTCCCTGGGTGGCGCGGACCGGCGTGTACCCGCGCGCGACATAGCCGGAGGGATCCTCCATCAGGCCGATCATCACGAGCCGCCAGTGCAGCTGGTCGCCGTAGCGCCAGCGCAGCACCGCCAAAGCCGGGTTCTCCGAGTAGGCCCATGGGCAGCCCGGGTCGGTGAAGCAGGTGACGTCGATGCTTGCGGCCACGGCTGCTCATCCTAGAACGCTGCCGGCTGCGCAAGCCCGGTCTGCTGTTCGCTGAGGTCCCACAGCTTCGCCGCGGCCTCCATATCTTGGGCCGCTTTCGTTGGCCGCCCGAGCTTCTCGTCGACGAAGTAGCCGCCGTCGCCCTCGATCTCGGGTGTGTCGGCAAGCCAGACCAGCGTGCGGGCGCCGCGCTCGGTACTGCGCGAAAACGGCTTGATCGCGACCATCGCGAGACCCATCAGCGCGCCGTTGTTGCGGTTGAAGCCGCTGGCGACCAGGCCGGGGTGAAAGCAGTAGGCGCTCACGCCGGTCCCCTGCAGGCGCCTGGCCAGCTCGGCGGTGAAGAGAATGTTGGCGAGCTTGGTCTGCCCGTAGCGCTCGAAGCCGAGCTTGCCGTAGGAGCGCTCGGCGCCAAGGTCGTCGAACGGGATCCGGCTGCCCTTGTGCGCGTCGGAGGATGTTGTGATCACGCGCGCGGGCGCGCTCGCCTTCAACCGATCGATCAGCAGGTTGGTCAGCAGAAACGGGGCCAGATGGTTGAGTGCCCAGGTCTGCTCGAAGCCCTCCGCTGTCAGCTGGCGGTCGGTGAACATCGCGCCGGCGTTGTTGATCAGCACGTCGATGCGGGGGAGGCGTGAAAGCGCCTGCTCCGCCATCTCCCGCACCGAGCTCTGCAGTGCCAGATCCGCGTTCAGCACCTGCACCTCCGCAGACCCGCCGGCGGCCTGCGTTATCTCAGCCACCGCCGCCTGCGCGCGCTGCTCGCTGCGGGCGACGATCGCGAGCTTCGCGCCGCGTCGCGCAAGCTCCTTGGCCGCCGCCAGCCCGATCCCGTTCGTGGCGCCAGTCATCAGCACCTGCTTGCCTGCCACCCCGCTCCACTGCGTCATCTCCGCCTCCGCTCCTCGCATGTTCGGACCTCGGCGAGGGTACAGTGGAGACACGCATGAAGCTCGACGGCATACATCACATAACCGCGATCACCGGCGATGCGCCCGCCAACGTCGAGTTCTATGCCGGCGTGCTCGGCCTGCGCTTGGTCAAGAAGACCGTCAACCAGGACGACCCCACCGTTTACCACCTCTTCTACGCGGACGAGAAGGGCTCGCCGGGCGCCGACCTCACCTTCTTCGAGTATCCGCACGCCGCGCGCGGTGTGCCGGGCGCCGGGATGGTTCACCGCATCGTTTGGCGCGTGGCCTCGCCTACGGCGCTCGACTTCTGGGAGCAGCGGCTGGCAGCGCACGGGACCGCAAGCCGGCGCGAGGGCGAGACCCTGCGCTTCAGCGATCCTGAGGGACTCGACCACGAGCTCGCGATCGACATCAGCGGCGATGCGCCGCTGATCGCCGACACCCCCGGCGTCCCCGCCGAGCATGCGCTGCGCGGCTTTGCGGGCGTGCACGCCTACGCGCAGGACCCCGCCGTCAGCGAGGCGCTGCTGGCGCAAACCCTTGGCTTCGAGCACGATGGCGAGAGCCGCTGGCTGATAGAGGGAGAGAATCGCCACGGCTTCTACTGCTACGACCCGGCGCCCGCCGAGCACCCTCGCCAGGGCGCCGGCAGCGTGCACCACATCGCCTTCGCCTCCTCGATGGACGACCACGAGGCATGGCGACAGCGCGTCGCGGCCGCCGGGCAGCGGCCCACACCCGTGATCGACCGTTTCTACTTCCGCTCGATCTACTTCCGGGAGCCGAGCGGCGTGCTTTTCGAGATCGCCACGATTGGGCCCGGCTTCAGCTCAGACGAGGATGCCGCGCACCTCGGCGAGCGGCTCTCGCTGCCGCCGCGCTTCGAGCCCCTGCGATCGCGCCTGGAGCAGACGCTGAGGCCGCTGCCCAACCCGCGTGCTGCGACGGTCGGCTAGCGCCGAATTTCTTTAGCAGACCAGTCTCCCTCAGCGTCCTAGCAAGCCCCGCCACCGGGCGATGCCTCCACTGCGACTAGCCGCAATGTATAGGTCGCCACGTCCGTCGACGCGAAATTCGGCTGGGCGTGGCCAGTCAATGCGGTCGCTTAGATAAGCGCGCAGTTCCAGCTCGATCAGCTCGTCTGTCCAGCGTGGCGGTCGGCCACGGCCGACGGCCGCTCTCGTTGTGCGCACCGCGCCAGGGAATGCGTATCGGGTATTCGGTCCATGCCCGCGTATGAGCAGCATGCCGTGGCCGACGAGCTTCTGCAGGTCGGTGATTGCGGTGGTGCGCTTGACGTTCGCAGCTCGTTCGTATTCACTGCGGACAAACTCGCGCCGGCCTTCGATGCGCAGGCGTGTGAGGGCGCGTTGTTGGGAGGGGCTGAGCTGCAGTGGCGTAGATCCGCCGGGGGTGAGCTCGCTGAGGTCTTCGATCGTCGTGGTGACCCGCTCGTACTCCTCGGCGAGACCGCGCAGGAAGTAGTGCAGCCAGTGCTCCATGTTCAGCGTTCGCTCGCGCACGGAGCGCAGGGCCGCGTAGTAGGCGCTGCGGTCCTCGGCGTAGTAGCGCTCGAAGGAGAACATCCGGCCGGGAAGAAGGCCGGCCTTCATCAGCAGCGCGACCTGGAACAGGCGAGCGATGCGACCGTTGCCATCGGTGAAGGGGTGTATCTCGGTGATGCCGTAGTGCATGACGCCCGCAATCACGAACGGGGGATAGTCCTCGCGCGCCGACATCTGCCACAGCCACTCGAACATGCCTGTCATCCTCCGCTCGACCTCCTCCGCGGGAGGTCCCTCGTGCATCACGGTCTGGGTGATCCTGTCCACCACGAACGCTTGGCCATCGCGCCACTGTCCCTCGTGGTAGGGCTTGAAGTGCGGGTCGTTCTCGCGGCCCAGGCCGCTGGTGGTCGCCGTGTGCAGTTCCTTCAGGAACGCGGGGGTCAGCTCGAGCGAGGTACTGGCCAGGCGCGAGTCGATCAGGTCGAGCGCGTTTACGTAGTTGACCAACTCGATCTTGGCGCGAGTGTCCTGAGCCAGCTGTCCGCGGGCGGCGCGTTCGGCCTCGATCAGCGGCAGCTCGTTGCCCTCGATCAGGTTCGAATAATGGACAGTTCCCACCCGCGCCGAGGCACGCAACTGATCGGCCACCGCAGGCAGCACGCGTGCGCCCCTGATTGTTCCCAGAGCGGTGTGGATGCGCGTCAGCAGCGTGAGTGCCTCTGGCGTCCAGCGCCGGAAGCGGGCCCTGAACTCGATCGCGGTGGATGAGCTCAAGATCACAAAATCGCACGTTTTAGTTGCAAAAACAATGGCTCACACCCTAGCGTTATACAGATATCGAACGCTGAAGATCATAATATCGTGCCGGTCGGCGCAGCAGATGCCCGAACGCGCGTCGGCCTATGCGCCCTCGGGGCCAGGACAGAAGCGCGGAGCGCTAGTGTCCTGAGTCTGAAATTCGTTCGCAATATGCTGCGAGTGTGTTGAGTATTTGCTCGGCGGTCTTGGTCCAGACGTAGGGGCGGGGGTTCTCGTTCCAGTGGTCCATCCAGTCGCGGATGTCGTGGTTGAGTTCGCGGACGGAGCGGTGTGTGCCGCGTCGGAGCTTGCGTGAGGTGAGCTCGCCGAACCAGCGCTCGACGAGGTTCAGCCACGATGAGCCGGTCGGGGTGAAGTGCAAATGGAACCGGGGGTGGGCCGCGAGCCAGCGCTTGATGGCGGGGTCTTGTGCGTTGAGTAGTTATCGAGGATGAGGTGCACGTCCAGGTCGGCGGGTACCTCGTCGTCGATCTTCTGAAGGAATTTCTTGAACTCGATCGCGCGGTGGCGCGAGTGCAGCGACCCGATCACCTTGCCCGAAGCCACATTCAACGCTGCGAATAGGCTGCTCGTGCCGTGACGCTTATAGTCGTGAGTGGCGCGCTCGGGGACACCGGGCATGATCGGGAGGATCGGCTGAGTGCGGTCCAGTGCTTGTATTTGACTCTTCTCGTCCACGCACAAGACCAGTGCTCGCTCAGGCGGATCCAGGTAGAGCCCGACGATGTCCCTGACCTTTTCGACGAACAACGGGTCCTTGGAGAGCTTCCAGTGCTCCACTCGGTGAGGCTGCAGCCCAAACGCCCGCCACACACGCGAGATCGTCGACTGCGAGAGCCCGGTCTTGGCGGCCATCTGGCGTGTGGACCAGTGCGTTCCTCCATCCGGCGGCGCGGTCTCCAATGTTTTGACGATCACATCCTCGACGCGCTCATCAGCGACCGTCCTGGGACGCCCAGACCGCGGCTCGTCCACGAGCCCATCGAGCCTGTCGGCGAGAAACCGCCGCCGCCACTTCCCGACCGTCGCCGCGCTCACTGAAAGCCGGGCCGCGACCTCCTTGTTGGAGTGCCCATTCGCGCACGCAAGCACGATCTGCGAGCGCAACGCCAACCCCTGCGCGGTACGACGCCTACGAGTCCACCCCTGCAACTGCGCACACTCACCGTCAGTGAGCTCCAAAACCGCCTTCGGACGACCGAGAGTAGCAGCCATACGGCATAATACCACACTTACTCCCCGAACTTAAGACTCAGGACACTAGAGCAGCACCTTGCGGCGGAAGTTGCGCAGCCCCAGCGCCAGGAAACCTACGCAGAAGGCGATCAGCACCGGGTAGATCGCGTACAGCGGCATGTGCGAGGCGTCTGTCAGCGCCGCACGCATCCCCTCGGTCACGTAGATCAGCGGGTTGATCAGCACGATGATCTGCAGCCAGTGGATGCCATCCACCTGCACGGGCGAAAGGCGGGTCCACTGGTAGTAGGTGCCGCCGAGGAAAGTGAGCGGCAGAACCACGAAGCCGAACATCAGGCCGATGTTGCGCGGCTCGAAGGTGGTGCCGAGCAGCAGCCCCAGCGAGGTCATCGCCACGCATGCCAGCGGGATCAACGTCAGCGTCACGAGCCAGTGCACGTCGAGGTTCGCTTCCACCCCGCCGGCATGGATCACCGCCGCAATCGGAAACACGATCACCGCCGCGATCACGCCCTGCACCGCCCCGGAGAGCACCTTGGAGGCGGCAACCAGCCAGATCGGGCAAGGAGCCTGCACGCGGTCCTCGATCTCGCGGGTGTAGCCGAACTCGGTGGAGAGCTGAAGCGCCACCGCCTGGATGCCCTGGAACATGATCGAGATCGCCACCACGCCCGGGACGAGCACCGTGGCGAAATGGGACTCGGCCACCGCCCCGCCCCCGCCGCCGACGCCCTGGCCGATGCTGGGAAAGACGTAGAGGAAGACGAAGACCAGCAGGAAAGGCTGGATCACGGTGCGCACGACGAACTCGCCGAAGTGCTTGCGCAGCACCACGAGGTCGCGCGCCACCAGCCCCTTCATCGCCGACCAGCTGGCGGCCGCGCTGGTGCGCTGCGGTGAGATCGAGATCGTCGTGGAGGCCATCAGTCGCGCAGCTCCTTGCCCGTGAGGTGGATGAACACGGTCTCCAGGCTCGGCTCGGAGACTGAGAGGTCGACCAGGTCAACGCCGGCGGCCTCCGCTGCAGCCACCATCCGCGGCGCAAGCCGATCCACCCCGGTGACGTGAACCTCCACGCCGCCCTCGATCGTGCGCGTGCGGGTGACGCCATCGATCTCAGCGGCGATCCGCGTGCTCAGCGCCTCGGCGTCGCCGTTCACCTTCAGCGTCACGATCGTGTCGGCCCCCACCGACTGCTTGAGCGCCTCCGGCGTGTCGAGCGCGAGGATCTTGCCGTGGTCCATGATCGCAACGCGCTGGCAGAGCCGGTCGGCCTCCTCCATGTAATGGGTGGTGAGCAGGATCGTCTGCCCGTCTGCGTGCAGCTGCTCGAGGATCTCCCACAGCGCCAAGCGGCTCTGGGGATCGAGGCCGGCGGTCGGCTCGTCCATGAACAGCACCGCGGGGCGGTGGAATATCGCACGCGCGACCATCAGCCGCTGCGCCATCCCGCCGGAGAGCGCGTAGACCGACGCCTTGGCCCACTTGGAGAGGCGGAACTGCTCGAGCAGCCGATCGGCGATCGCGCGCGACTCCTGGACGGAGATGCCGAACAGGCGTCCGTGGAAGTAGAGGTTCTCCCACACCGTCAGCTGCCGGTCGAGCGTGTTCTGCTGGGAGACGACGCCGATCAGCTGCTTGGCCAGCGCGGGCTGGGCCACGACGTCCACTGTGCCCACCCAGGCATCCCCGGAGGTCGGGATCACGCGCGTGGTCAGCATCCCGGCGGTGGTGGTCTTGCCCGCGCCATTGGGCCCAAGCAGACCGAAGATCTCGCCGCGCGCGACGTTCAGCGTGAGCTGGTCGACGGCCGCGAAGTCAGCGCCGTCGTAGACCTTGGTCAGCTCCCGGGTCCTGATCACCGCCTCGCCGGTGGCGGCCTCGGTGCTCGCGAGCGTCGACTCCGTTATCGCCATCGCGTCTCATGATCGCGCATTCGCGCGTGGCCGCGGGAAGCGGCCGTGGGTCCCGGCGCCCGGCGGGACCGCGCTCAGCCGTGACGACGAGCCTTGAGCAACGGCGCCTTGGCCAGATAGTGGTGGCTGGTGCGGACCTCGACGTGCTTGTGATTCACGAAGTTGGTGACCGCCACCTTGTCGCGCGTGACGCGGATCAGAGTCCCTTCGCAAAGATCCTCCGTCAGCCATTCGGTGCCCTGCACCGCGCCGGCGGCGTAATTGCCCTTGGTCGTGAATTTGCCGTGCGCGTTGGCCCACAGCTTGCGCACCACGTGCTTGCCTGAGGCGGAGCTGATGATCGCGGTGCCAGCCTGCGGCGGGATCTTGTAGCGGCGCGGGCAAACCGCGAAGTTGCCGCCCGTGAGCGTCGCGACCACCATCCCGTCGCTTTCCTGCGTGAGCACGAACTCGCCATCGAAGAATTCGCCGGTCTCAGTGCCGCCACCGGGCTGCGCGACGGTCACGCTCACGTGCCCGTTGGTGGCTTCGATCACGCTGCCGAGCGGGATCTGCGTGAGCGTTGTCAACGACACGAAGCCGTTGGCGCCAGGCAGCTTGACCAGCACCGTGCCGGAAACCGGGGCGACGTTGCCGGTTTTGGCGAGTGTCGGTGGCGGGACCGATGCGATTTTGGCTTTTTCGGTCGGTTCTTTCGGTCCCGAGCCGCCGCCTGAGCCTTTGCCGCTGGGCTGTTCTTCAAAGCATTTCCAGCTGAAAGCATCGTTTGGTTCTTCCGCGTAGGCGAAGGACCCGGGGTGCTGCGTCGAGCAGGCGTTGTCCATGCTCGGAGCAGGCCCGGTCGCCGCGATCAGCACCTGATGGCCGCCTTCTTCCACGCAGGCCCAATTTTCGAAGGCGGCATCAGGCCCCACCACTTCACCCTTGTGCAGCGCGACCGAGGTGTAGCCAAGGCTCCTGCAGTAGCCGTTCAGGTCCAGTCCGCCGACTTCATGCGGTGGAACGAACACATACTTGAAGTGGTCGGCTTCACCGGCTTCGGAGGTGCCATTCGCAGTTGTGACCCTGACGTCGACCGTTCCCGTGCCGGGAGGCGTCTTGACGGTGATCGAACTGGCTGAGTTGACGGTGACTTCCGTGGCTGGCCTGCCGCCAAACTCGATCGACGCCCCGGCGACGAAGCCGCTGCCTTCGACGGTCACCTGGCTCCCGCCCGCTTCCGATCCGTAGAAGGGACTCACACCCGAGACGGCTGGTTTGAGCGCACGCGCAAGCTCCACGATCGAGTGGCCTTCCTGCGCCGCAACGTAGACGTTGGTGCCATCGGGAGAGACGACGAGCCGCCGCGCCCCTTCGAGCCCCGTCAGTGCGTTGGTGCCGCAACCACCGGGTTCTGTGGTGATGCATTCGTAGGGCGATGTGAAGGGTGCGAGCGCGCCGTTCGCCGAGGATTCGCGCTTGAAGGCGGCGACCGACGATTCGCCGGTGCTCGCCACATAGAGGTCTTCGCCATCGGGGCTGATCGCCAGGCCGCGAGTGCCGCCGATCGCCTTCACCTGCGTGCATTCGGCAATCACGGCTGTGCTCACGCAGGCATTCGGGCCGGCGAGCTGAGTCAGCGCGCCGGTGCCGGTGTTGCGTTCGAGCTCAACAACCGCGCTCTTGATGAACGAGGTCGCGTAGACGTTCTTGCCGTCGGGGCTGACCACCAGGCTCTCGGAGCCGTCGAGCGCGATGCCACTGGCGCATTTGGTGGCGATCTTTTCGCTGATGCAGCCTTCGGATCCGGAAAGCTGGGCGAGCGCGCCGTTCGCTTCGCGCTTGAATGAGGCGATCTCCCCTTCTTCTTCGGAGGCTCCGGCCGCGACGTAGACGTTTTCGTTGTCTGGGCTGACCGCGATGCCGATCGGTTCAGCCAGAGGTTGAGCCGTTTTGGCCGGGCAGCCGCTACCGGGACCGCCGATGCATTCCTGGCCCGAAAGCTTTTCCAGCAGACCGGTCGTCGTGTTGCGCTCGAACTCGGCAACCGATTCGCCCTTCACGCTTGCCACATAGACGCTTTCGCCGTTGGGGCTCACGGCAATCCCGTAGGGTTCTTTGAAGCCCTTCGCTTCGGTGATTTCGCATTCGCCGCCGGATTCGCCGGTCACACAGGCTTTGCCGGAGCTCATCAAGCTCAAGAGCCCGGTCCCCGCTTCGCGTTCGAGCTCGACCACCGCGTTGTGCGAGGCGACCGTCACATAGACGTCCTTGCCATCCTGGCTGATCGCAAGCGCAGTCGGTTTGGCCATGATCGCCACATTCGTCTGTTCCTGAGCGCCGGAGCCCGATTCAGCGCATTCTTCGGTGCTTGCGGTGATGCAGCCGATCACGTTGAGCGCGCCCGTAGCCTGGTTGCGCGAGTACTCGATCAGGTCTCCGTTGATCGAAACCGAATAGACGTTGTCGCCTTCGGGACTGACCTGCGCTTCGTAGGCGAAGCTGAGGCCAAACGGAACTGTGCTCCCGCACAGCGCTCTGGCTTCCTTGGCTTCGCCGATGCACCCAAGCCCTGACAGCGCGCCGCTCGGCGCTGCTGCCGCGCGTGCCGGCAGAGCGAGTGAGAGCACCGCGAGGATCGCCACCACCGCGATCCAGTTAACATCGCCGAAATATGAGGACTTCGCATCGTCAGAGCAGAAGGCGCATGGCGAGATGGGCAGCCTGAGACGGCGGCGTCGATTCACCGCGCAGATGGTAATGGCGATCCTCGCCGCGTCTATAGGCGTTTTTTCCTATACGGTGAACCTGCTGCGGCCGACCGAGTTGCAGTCGATCGACGCTCGGTTCTCGATCCGGGGCCGCCAGCACGTTGCCTCCGACATCGTGCTGGTGCGAATCGATCACCCTACCCTTGAAGCATTCTCACACCGAAATCTGGCGACGAGAATCCCGCTTCCGCGCAGCTACGACGCCAAGGTGATCGAACGGTTGCGTCAGGCAGGCGCCAAGGCGATCGCGGTCGACATCGAATTCGGCCACCCATCCAGGGGCGAACACGAAACACAGGCAAGCGAAGAACGCTCAGAAGAAGAAAGCGATGAACTCTTCGAAGCCGTCGGCCGCGCACACGGCAAGGTCGTGCTCGCGGCAACCGAAATCGGTCCGCACGGCGAAAACGAAGTGCTAGGCGGCGCCGCGAACCTGCGCGAAGTGGGCGCGCGTGCCGGCGCGGCCATCCTCACCGTCGACTCAGACGGTGCCACCAGGCGTGTCGCCTACTCCTACAGCGGCCTGCCGACGCTCGGCGTCGCGACCGCCGAAGTCGCCAGCGGACACCGCTATCCAGCCTCGCTGTTCGAAGACGGCACCCTGCCGATCGACTTTCTCGGCCCCCCGCCGAGCTTCAAGGTCGCCTCGTTCTCCAGTGTGATGCTCGGCCAGTCGCCGGCAAGCCTCTTCAAGAACAAGATCGTGATCGTGGGAGCCTCCGACCCGCTCTTTCAGGACGTTCACCACACCGCCGTGGGCGGCAGCAAGGAGATGGCGGGCACGGAAATCTGGGCCAACGCGGTCTCCACGCTGCTGCGCGGCGTCCCGCTGCGCAACGCCCCCGGCTGGCTCGACATCACTCTGATCGTTCTGCTCGGCATGGCGGCCCCGCTCGCCAGCCTGCGCCTGGACGCTGGCGCTCGCTGCTCGATGCGGTCGCGCTCGGCGGCGTGTTCACGTCGCCGTGCAGATCGCCTTCAACAGCGGGCGGATCGTCACCTTCGTCTACCCGCTGCTCGCGCTGGCGATCGGCACGCTCGGCACGCTCGGCAGTGCTCTACGTCGGCGAGAGCGATCGAGCGCGAACACGTGCGCGACATCTTCGCCCGCTTCGTCCCCGCAGGTGTCGTCGAGCAGGTGCTCGCCACGCACCGACGAGAACCTTCGCCTCGGCGGCGTGGAACGCGATTGCACCGTCCTGTTCTCCGACCTGCGCGGCTTCACGAGCTTCTCCGAGACCCAGCCCGCGGCGCGCGTGATCGAGGTCGTCAACTACTACCTCAACGAGATGACCGAGGCGATCCTCGCCGCCGGCGGCACGCTGATCGCCTACATGGGCGACGGCATCATGGCGGTCTTCGGCGCGCCGCTGGAGCAGGAGGACCACGCCGACCGCGCGCGTGCGTCGCGGCGCGCGAGATGATCGGTACGCGCCTTGACCAGTTCAACGCCTGGCTGGCCGAGCAGGGCTTCGAGCGCGGCTTCGAAATGGGCGTGGGCCTCAACAGCGGCCCCGTGATGGCCGGCAACGTCGGCTCTGAGCAGCGCGTCGAATACACGGCGATCGGCGACACGACCAACACCGCCTCGCGCCTTGAGGGCATGACCAAGGACAGCGAGGCGATGCTGTTCATCGCCGACGCCACGCGCGAGCGCATGCAGGCGGTGCCCGAGGATCTCGACTCTGTCGGCGAGGTGAGCATCCGCGGGCGAACGAGCGAAGCTCGGCGTGTGGACGATCTGGCCATCGGGCAGCCGCTGCTGACGACGCAGAACGACGAATCTGCGACCGCCGCTGGCAGATGCGCTGGTAAGCTGCCGCGCCAGACGCCGTCGGACGACCCGGAGCGACCCGCCGAAGTTGAGAGCAGGCAAAGCCCATGCGTCACCAGAGCTCAATCACCTCGCTGTCGTGGATACCCTCAGAGGCCGTCGAAGGAAGCATGCGCGTCGCGTTCGACACGGGCCTCGCCCACTACGACCCGCCTCCGCCCGACAAGCTCGAGGACATCGAGGCGCTGCGCGACGCCGATCGCTTCCGCTTCGCGAACGTGCTGAAGGCGTGGGTGGAGGTGGACAGGTCCGGCGAGCATCACCGACTTCGGCTACAGCGGCGGCGGGCTGATGGGCAGCACGACCGTGAAGGTCGGCCCGCTCGCGAGGACGTTCGAGGCGGTCGGGCTGCCCGATATCCAGCGCAAGCCCGCAGACGGGCAAGGACTTCGTGCGCTTCGTGCAGACCGACGGCGGGCGCACGGGCGTGCCGGCGCCGCGCCGCGTGCGCCGCAAGCCGTTCGTGCAGTGGCAGGCGCCGCTCGTCTGGACGACGCTCTCGCTCACGATTCACGCCGACGGTCGCGCCGAGGGCGAGATGGAGGGCGCAAGCCGTTTCCCGCGCCACTGGGTCTACGACGACGCCGGCCAGCACTCGCACAAGTCGGGGCTGGCGGACTTCAAGGACTGGTATCGCAAGTCCTTCGGCCGTCACACCCCGTGGGGCGACCAGGAGTCCAAGGCGCTCGTCACCGCGGTCGAGACTGCGCTGGAGCGCGCGCTCTCCGAGCAGGTGATGAGCGGGCGGAGACAAGCCGAAGATCAGGCGCGTGAAGGCGGGCAGCGAGCTCGTCAGGCAGGGCGAAGAGGGCTCGGAGGTCTTCCTGCTGCTCGACGGCGTGCTGCGGGTCGAGCACGACGGCGAGCGACTGGCCGAGTACGGGCCCGGCGCGCTGCTCGGCGAGCGCGCGCACCTGGAGGGCGGCAAGCGCACATCGACCCTCGTTGCTGTGACGACCTGCGGGTCGCTTCGGTGCGAGGCCGACCAGCTCGAACGCGCGAGCGCTGCGCGAGCTCTCCAAGGATCGTCGCCGCGAGAAGAGCGCCGCGGCGCTGAGCAGCAGTGCGCGTTCACCTCTGCGGGGTGCGGGGCTCCACACCCGCGCCTGGCGCCGACTTCCTGCGCTACGGCGGGCACACCTCCTGCGTCGCGATCGCCCATGACGACGCGCAGGTCCCCAGCCTGATCCTCGACGCGGGCACCGGCGTGCGCAGCGTCAGCGCGCTGATCGGCGGGCGCACCGTTCGTCGGCACGATTCTGCTCACCCATCTGCACTGGGACCATGTCCAGGGCTTGCCGTTCTTCTCCGCCGGTGACCACGATGGCGCGCAGGTCTCGCTGTTGCTGCCGGAGCAGGAGGATGGTCGCAGGCGCTCGAGGTGCTCTCGCGCGCGATGTCACCGCCGCACTTCCCGATGGGGCCGGACGGGCTGCGCGGCACCTGGAGCTTTGGCAGCATCGCGCCGGGACGCTCGATTCATCAGGGTTTCAAGGTGTTCACGCGCGAGGTTCCACACAAGGGCGGGCGCACCTTCGGCTACAGGGTCAGCGACGGCAATTGCAGCATCACCTACATCCCCGACCACTGCCCCACCGCGCTGGGCCCCGGGCCCGACGGTTACGGCGAACTTCACCCCGCGGCGCTGGAGCTTGCGGCGGAGGTGGACCTGCTCGTGCACGACGCGCAGCTGCTCAGCGAGCAGGAGCTGGCTGCCGAAGGGCGCTTCGGACACGCCGCCGCCGATTACGCGGTGAAGCTAGGCGCCGAGGCCGGCGTGAAGACGGTCGCGCTCTTCCACCATCGGCCCGACCGCACAGATCAAACGCTCGACGAGCTCGCAACGCGATACCCCGCCCCCGCCAACGTGATCGTGGCCGCGCAGGACCCAGTGCTGCAATTGTGAGCATGATGACGCGGCAGCGCCCACCCGGACGTGGTGGTCGTCGGCTCGGGCCCCAATGGGCTGGCAGCCGCGCTTACGCTCGCCCGCGCGGGCCTTGCGGTGGAGGTCTTCGAGGGCGCGCAAAGCCTCGGCGGCGGCTGCCGCACGCAGGAACTGACGCTGCCCGGATTCACCCACGACGTCTGCTCGACCGTCCACCCGCTGCTGGCCGCGTCGCCGTTCTTTCGAGACGCCAACCTGAAAGTGACGCTACGCACGCCGGAGGTTGCCTTCGCTCACCCACTCGACGGCGGCCATGCGGTTGCCGCCGTGGGATCGGTTACGCAGACAGCCGCCATGCTCGGCGCCGACGGGCCACGTTACCGGCGTCTACTTGGGCCGATGGCCGACTCGGTCGAGCGATTCTGCCCTCAGTGCTTACCCCGATGTTGCGCCCGCCGGCCCATCCGTTCGCGATGGCGCGCTTCGGGCTGCGCGGCCTCTGGCCCGCCAGCGCCCTCGCGCGCGCTGTTCGAGACCCAGCCCGCGCAAGGCCCTGATCGCGGGCCTGGCCGCACACTCGATGCAGCCGCTGAGCGCACCGGGCACCGGCGCCTTCGCATTGCTGCTGGGCATGCTTTCCCACACCGTCGGCTGGCCGGTCGTGGAAGGCGGCAGCGTGGGCGTGGTCGATGCGCTTGCCGCAGAGATCGAGGCGGCGGGCGGGCACCTTCACACCGGTCGCTGGATCGGCGACCTGCAAGAGCTGCCAAGCAGCAGGATCACGCTGCTCGACCTCACGCCCCGCCAGCTGCTCGAGATCGCGGGAGATCGGATCCCGGCGCGCAGCCGGCGTGCCCTATCGCCGCTTTCGCTACGGCCCCGGCGTCTGCAAGGTCGACTGGGCCCTGAGTGGTCCTGTGCCCTGGCAGGCAGAGGTCTGCCGCAAGACCCCCACGCTGCATCTCGGAGGCACGCTTCGAGGAGATCGCCCTCAGCGAGTCGGAGATCGCCGCAGGACGCCACGCCGAGCGCCCCTATCTGCATCGCGGTTCAGCCCTGCGTGATCGACCCCTCACGCGCGCCGCAGGGTCAGCACACCTTCTACGCCTACTGCCACGTGCCCGCCGGCTCAAGCCGGGATGTCAGCGATCGGATCGAAGCTCAGATCGAGCGCTTCGCCCCCGGCTTCCGCGACCTGGTGCTGGCAAAGACCGTCACGACGGCGACCGAGATCGAGTCCCACAACCCCAACTGCATCGGCGGAGACATCAACTCCGGCGCGGCCACCCTGGCACAGACGCTGTTTCGCCCCACCGTCAGCCTGCGCCCGTACAGCACGCCGCTGCCCGGCGTCTATCTCTGCTCCTCCTCAACCCCTCCCGGCGGCGGCGTGCACGGGATGTGCGGGGCAGGCGCCGCACAGGCCGCGCTGCACGACCTGCGTCACTGACGGCGCGCCAGCAGGCGCTGCACCTTCTCGACGGTCTTCTCGTCGCTCAGCGGCGTGTAGAGGACCAGCCGCTGCTCGGGGCTCTCCTCCAGCTTGAAGACCGCGTGCTCAAAGGCCATCTTCCCGGCGACCGGGTGCGCCAGCAGCTTGCGGCCGATGCCGCTGCGAATCACCTCGTGGCGCTTCCACCAGCGACCGAAGTCGGTGCTGCCGCGCTTGAGCTCATCGATCAACTCATCGAAGTCCGGGTCGCCGACGTGCCGTGCACTGTCGGCGCGAAAGCGCCCGACGACCTGCTGCGCGCCCTCGGTCCAGTCGGTGAACAGCGTGCGACGAGCAGGTTCCATGAAGGTGGCCCAGATCATGTTGCGCCGCTCCGGCGGCAGCTCCGACGGATCGCTGAAGACGACGGCGTAGGCATCGTTCCAGCTCAGAAAGTCCCAACGGCGGCCGAGGATGCAGGCGGGACTGGTGCCGAGATTCTCGATCAGGCGCACGAGCGTCTCTGAGGCCTGCTCGCGTGGAGCGCGCCCACCCATGATCTCCTCGCCACGGCCGAGCACGATCAGATGGGAGCGCTCGGCGGGGGTCATCCGCAGCGCGTCGGCGATCGCCTCCAGCACCGAGCGCGAGGCCCGCACGTCGCGTCCCTGCTCAAGCCACGTGTACCAGGTGGTGCCCACGCCGGCCAGCTGGGCGACCTCCTCGCGACGCAGCCCCGGCGTGCGCCTGCGTCCCCCGCCGGCAAGCCCGACCTCGTGCGGCTCGATCGCTTCGCGGCGGATGCGCAGGAACTCGGACAGCTGCGCGCGCCGGCGCTCGCCGTCGCGGAGCACGGACGGCTTTGCGGTGGTCTCTGCAGTGGTGGTGCTCATACCAGGATAAGTCCCTCTCTTCTACCTGAATGAACATCGTTGCACACTGTCTGCGGGGTGTGGTGCGCAGGGTCAAGCGCAACAGACGGCACGCAGCAGGAAAGGCAACCGATGAGCACCAACCCCTACATGGTCAGACTCCCGGGCAGCAGACGCAGGCTGCGGTATGACGCCCGGGCCAAGACCAGCGGGCGGCCGACCCGCAGCATGCGCGACCGGCTGCTGATGCCGGTGCTCTTCGCACCGGTGTTCATGGTCATCCTCGACGTCTTCATCGTCAACGTCGCGGCCCCCTCGCTGCGCACCGACCTGCATGCCACCGCCAGCGAGGTGCAGTGGGTGGTCGGCGCCTACGTGCTGACCTACGCGATCTCGCTTGTGACCGCCGGCCGGCTCGGCGACATCTTCGGTCGGCGCAGGATGTTCAGGATCGGAGTGGCCGGCTTCACGCTCGCATCTGCGCTGTGCGCAGCTGCGCCGAGCGCGAGCACGCTGATCGCCGGCCGCCTGCTGCAGGGCTTCGCGGGCGCGGCGATGTGGCCGCAGGTGCTCTCGATCATCCAGGTGCACTTCGCACCCTCGCAGCGCCGCAAAGTGCTCGCGATGCAGGGCGGCATCCAGGGCCTTGCCTCAGTCACCGGCCAGATCGTGGGCGGCGCACTGATCGCGCTCGACTTCCTGCATCTCGGCTGGCGGACGGTGTTCCTGATCAACGTCCCGGTCGGCCTGTTCGCGCTGGCGGCCGCAGGCAGGGTGGTGCCGGAGTCCCGCTCGCAGAGCGCCCGCAAGCTCGACCTGCCCGGCGTCGCGCTGGCCACGACAACGCTCGCGCTGATAATGGTCCCCGCGATTGAGGGGCGCGAAGCGGGCTGGCCGCCGTGGGTGTTCATCGCGCTGGCGTGTGCTGTTCCAACCGCGATCGGATTCGTCGCGCTCGAGCGCCGGATTGCGGAGCGCGGCGGCTCGCCTCTCGCAGAACTGCGGCTCTTCCGCGCGCGCGCTTTTCGCACCGCGACCTCCTCGGTGTTCCTGCTCTACTGCATCCCTTCGTTCTTCCTGCTGCTCTCGCTGTACATGCAAAGCGGCCTCGGGCTCAACGCGATCGAATCCGGGCTCGCGTTCACGCCGCTGGCCATCGCCTACGCCGCCGCGTCGTTGTTTGGGCCGCGGGTGCGAGCGCCTTGGCGCGAACGCCTGCCCCAGATCGGCGCCTTCACGATCGCCGTCGGCCTGATCGCGACGATCCTCGCGATCGAAGTCTTCGATGTGCACACGATCGGCGTCACCCTGATCGTCACGATGGCCGTGATGAACAGCGGCATGGGCATTGCCGTCCCCACGCTGATCCACCTCGCGGTGCGCGATGTGCCCTCCTCCGACGCCGGCACGGCCGCGGGCATATTCAGCACCGCCCAGCAGGTGGGCAACGGCCTGGGGATCGCGATCCTCGGCACGGTGTTCTTCTCGGTGCTCGGCTCCCGCACCGGGCCGCTGGCCTACGGTCACGCCCTGTCTGTGGCGATGGGCGTGCAGGTCGTGATCGTGCTGGTGAGCGGGGCGATGCTGACGCGGGCGGCGCGCAGGCGGCGCCCGGCCAGCAGCGGCTCGGTGGCGCGCGAGGCACACGAGCTCGCGCCGGCAGGCCCGGTTCCGGGCGCCGTCCCGGCGCCACTGCTCGCCTGCGCAGCCACTCGAGTCGGCGATACGCTGCGCACATGAGCTACACGATCAAGAACCTCAGGCAGACCGAGGATCTCGCCCCCAAGTTCGGGCTCTCCGAGATGGGCGAGGCCCACTTTCCCCGCGAGGACCTGCAGGCACAGACCATCGGTCTCGCCTTTCACGTTGTCAAGCCGGGAAAGCGCCAGAGCTTCGCTCATCGTCACGAGGAGGCCGAGGAGGTCTACGTCGTGCTGTCCGGCAGTGGTCGGGTGAAGCTCGACGCCGAAGTGGAGGACCTGCGCACGATGGACGCCCTCAGGATCTCCCCGAAGGTGGCGCGCGCCTTCGAGGCCGGCCCCGAGGGCATGGAGCTGCTGGTCTTCGGCCCCCGCCATGCCGGCGACGGCGAGATCCTGCAAGAGGACTTCTGGAGCGAGCCGGCGGCGTAGCGGTTCGCCTGGCCGAGACGCCGGCGGCCCCTACTCGCTGGCCAGCGCCTGCAGCACGTCGAGCTTTGCCGCACGCCGCGCCGGCAGCATCGCTGCGCCCAGCCCCGCGACCGCGGCGGCGATCAGCAGCAGGATCAGCGTGCCGACCGGGATGGAGAGCACGTATCCGGCGCCCGAGAGCGCGAACTCGGTCACCAGCACCGCTCCCACCACGCCGATGATCAGGCCGAGCACGCCGCCGATCAGGCCGGTGATCAGCGACTCGTAACGGATCATCTGGCGGATCTGGCGGCGCGAGGTGCCGATCGCGCGCATCATGCCGAGCTCGCGGGTGCGCTCGTAGATCGAGAGGACCAGCGTGTTGACGATCCCAAACAGGGAGACGAGCACCGAGAGCGCAAGCAGCACGTAGACCAGCAGCAGGAACTTGTTCACGTTGTTGCTGACTTCTTTGGTGTACTGCGCAGCGGTCTGGGCGTGCGTCTGCGGGAAGCTTCCTTTCAGCAGCGTCTGGACACTGCTACGCACCTGGGTCGCGTTCGCTCCCGGCACGTAGGAGATGAAGTCCACGCCGTCTTCGCGCTGTCCGAAGGCTGCGCTCGCCAGCGAGCGGGAGATTGTGAGGTTGGTCAGCAGGCCGAGGACTTCTTCCTTGAGGATCCCTCGCACGGTCAGTGTCACCCGCTGCGCGGAGGGAGTCAGCACGGAGAGCCGGTCGCCGACACGCAGCCCGTGCGCCGTGGCGAACTTCTTCGTGATCACCGTCCCGCCCTGATCGAGCGTTGAGAGCGTCGCCGCCGAGCCGTGTTCCCATTCGACCTTGTACATCTTCGTGAACGACTGCGGTTCGATCGCGGTCACCGTGCTCTTTTCGTCAATCACCGGAGTGCCAGGCTTTGAGAGGTCGCGCACCCTGCCCTTCGTGAAGGCGACCGCGGTCACCGAGCCGACGCCCGGCACGCTGCGTACCGCAGGCGCGACCTCGGGCGGGATGCCCTGCCCGCTCTGGGTGTTCTGGACGATCAGGCTGCCCGCGAAGGAGCGCCCCACGGCATTGTCGATCGTGCTCTTGGTGCCTGCGGCCAGCACGGAGATGAAGGCGACCAGGCCGAGGCCGACGGTCAGCGCGAGCGCTGTCACCAGCGTGCGGCCGGGTTGACGCACGGAGTTCTCGCGCGCCAGGCGGCCCATGATGCCGCGCCAGCTGACGATCAGGCCAAGGCCGCGCCCGAGCGCCGGGATGATGCGGTAGTGGCGGGGCTGACCGGCGCGCCGCACGCGCGAGATCAGCATTGCGCCGCGCACCGCCCAGACCACCAGCAGCACCGGCAGGACCACCTTGCTTTTGGTCGCGGCGGAGACCACCAGCACCGCGATCAGCGCAACCAGGCCGCGAATGATCAGCACTCGCCTGGATGGCAGCGTGCGCGGCGGAATGCTCACGCCCTCGCGCATCGCCGCGATCGGTGGCACCCGCGTGGCGCGCAGCGCCGGGAAGAAGCCTGCGATCACCGTCACCACGATGCCCACTGCCAGCGAGACGATCACGGTGCGTGTCTCAAGCACCGTCCCGTTGTCGGGCAGGTCGGCGCCGAATGCCTTGAAGAGCTGGTCGAGCGCGGGCGCGAGCGCAATCCCGATGAATAGGCCGGCCACGGCGCCGCCGAGCCCGAGCAGCAGCCCCTCGATCACGACCGAGCGCATCACCTGGGCGCGGGATGCGCCAAGCGTGCGCAGCAGCCCGAACTCGCGCGTGCGCTGCGCGACCGTGATCGAGAACGTGTTGAAGATGATGAAGGCGCCGACCACGAGCGCGACGTAGGCGAAGATCAGCAGGAACGTGCGCAGGAAGCCGAGCTGTTCTTCCAGTTCGGAGGTCTGGTTGGCAGCTTCCTGAGCGCCGGTGCGCACGACCAGGGTGCTCGGCAGCACCGCACGCACACGCGAGGCCAGCTGTTCGGGAGAGACAGCCGGGCTGGCAGCGACGTTGATGCCGTCGTAGATGCCCGGTTCGCCAGCCACGTACTGCGCCTGGCTGATCGTCACAAGCGCGACGGTGGCGCCGCCGAAGGATGCGCTGCCCGCGAACTTCGCGATGCCGGAGATCGTGTACGTCCTGGCCGGCGAGCGGCCCGCGATCACGATCTGCTCCCCGATCTTCAGGTGCTCACGCTGCGCGCTGGCCTGGTCGATGGCGACCTGGTTGGCGGCGCTCGGCAGATGCCCGCTGCTGGCTTTGAAAGACTCAAAGCGCGCCGGCTGAACACCGTCGACCAAGCCCGGCGCGCCCCCGCTCGTGAGCCGTTTGCCGTTCGTGTGAAGCAGCGCGGCGCCTGTGGAGACCGACCCCGACGCGGTCGCCACGCCGGGCACTGCACGCACCTTGGCAAGCGTCGATCCATTCAGGGTCGATATTTCAGAGCCTGATCCGCGACCCAGCGTTTCGCGTTCGGTGACCACGACCGCCTTGTTTTTGTAGGCGGTGCCGAAGACTTCGGCGAACGCGCTGTTGATCGTGTCCGTGAGGATGTAGGTGCCGGCCATCAGCGCCACGCCAAGCGCGATCGCGATGCCCGTCAGCAGCGCCCGCACCTTGCGCTGCGCAAAGCCCCGCAGCACCAGCTTGCCCATCTCAGCCAACCGCCTTCATCAGGTCGAGCGCTTCCTCTGCGCTTGCCGACTGGCCATCGTGGACGATTTGGCCGTCGGCAAGCACCAGCAGACGATCGGCGAAGGACGCAGCGTGAGCGTCATGCGTGACCATCACGACGGTCTGACCGAACTCGTCGACGGCCTGACGCAGCAGCCGCAGCACCTCGCCCGAGGACTTGGAGTCCAGGTTGCCGGAGGGCTCGTCAGCGAACACGACCGCCGGCCGAGAGATCAGCGCCCGCGCGACCGCCACCCGCTGCTGCTGGCCGCCGGAAAGCTCGGCGGGACGGTGGTGCAGCCGGTTGCCGATCCCGACCGTCTCCACGAGCTGATCAAACCATGCGCGGTCGACCTGCTTGCCGGCGATCGAGATCGGCAGCAGGATGTTCTCCTCGGCGCTCAGCACCGGCAGCAGGTTGAAGGTCTGGAAGATGAACCCGACCCGGTCGCGGCGCAGCTGCGTGAGCGCGCGGTCGTCCAGCTTGGTCAGGTCCACGCCGGCGAGCATCACGCTCCCGGAGGTCGGGCGGTCAAGGCCGGCGAGCAGATGCATCAGCGTCGACTTGCCGGAGCCCGAGGGGCCCATGATCGCCGCGAAGCGACCCGTCGGGAAGCTGACGGTCACATCGACAAGTGCGTCGACGGCCGCCTCGCCTTCGCCGAAGCGCCGAGACAAATCGATTGCCTGCACGATTGCCGCGGACTCTCCGTCCGCCGCCGTTTCATCGAAGGAGTTTGTGTGCATGGAGGACACGGTACGCGCTTGAGGGCGCTGCGTCATCGTCGCACAGGTCGAAAGGCTCTCTCCACCCGTAGGTGAAGGAGGGTCCGCACGCCGCTGGCGCGCGTCTGATCTCGCGCTGCCGCCTGACCGCAAAACGAAACCCCGCCGCGCACGATGCGAACCTACCCAGCCGCCAGATCCTCCTGCCAGCCCACGCTCGACGATCGACGCGATCCTCTGCACGGGCACGCACTCGACCGAAGGACGTGCTGGACTCTCTGCTCGTTGTGGCGAGAGGCACAACACTGGTAGCGTCTCTATCCGCCGCAAAGGCGCCGGAGGGCCCGTAGCTCAGCTGGTTAGAGCTGCCGACTCATAATCGGTAGGTCGCAGGTTCGAGTCCTGCCGGGCCCATAGCCGAAACACCCTGCACCTCTTACGCCTGGATCTGTCGACGACCTCGGGATCCTGGCGGCCTCTGCGCCGCCAGGATCCCAAGCAGCTAATGGGCCGGACGTATGTTCATCGCCCACGGCGTGTAGAGATCGGAATAAAGCGACCAGCGAGAAGCAACGAATTTATTTGACAGGCTCAAGAAGAAGCTGTGTGTGAGCAGTTGCAGGTATGCAGCTTCCGTGTTGACGATCTTGAATATCTTCCCAAGCATCTGGAGGCGTCGAGCCTCACTCCCCGCTTCGCCTTGCTCTTCAACCAGTAGTTTGGCAATTTCAGGCGTACTAAACTCTGCAACGTTGATACCGTCGCCTGGCGGCCGTATGAAGGCGGCGCTTACCAAGGACGGCAGGGTTCCATCCGGATCGGCGAACCCAGGAGCTGTTTCAGTCAGAAGCACCTTGATCTTTTTGCCGTATAGGTCGGCGTATTCCGTGGGTGTGATCGGGCGGACTTTTGCCGTGATGCCGATCTTTGCCAGATCCGCAGCTACGATCTGGGCACCCGTTACAAGCAGAGGTTCGCTGGTTGCCGCCATCACTTCGGTGCTGAAGCCATGCGGGTAAGCAGACTTTGCGAGTTCTCGCTTTGCGGCGGCCAGATCGTAGCTGTATTTCGGCAATGCAGCCTCCATCGCGCTCACCTGGCTGCTTGGGAAGTCGCTGAATCCGGCGGGTGAGATGATTGTCGGGCCACCCGGGGCTGCGCCCTTGCCCGAAAAGAGAGCTTTGGTGATGCCATGCGTATCGATAGCGTAGGCCACCGCTCGTCTGACATGTATGTCGTCGAATGGAGCGCTAGCCACGTTCACGGATAGGAAATCGTCCATGATTTCCGGCCCTGCTTCGAGGTGAGCGTTTGGAATAGCTCCAAATTCACGCTGCGACTCAAAACCATATGCTGCGTCGATTCCACCCGACCGCATTGCCAACTCCATCGCCGATTCAGATTTGAACAGCGTGATGGTTACGTTGCGTGCCGACTGGGGCGGACCGTGCCAGTAGGGATTGCGTGAAAGCTGTACGCTGACTTCGGGTGCATAGCTGTCGAACTTCCATGGTCCTGTACCAATCGGCAGCGCATTTGGGGTTCCCAGCTTCTGCTCACCCACCTTTTCGACTTGCGCCTGTTCGACGATCTGATCGCTTGCGGCGAGGACAACTGGCCATATGGCATCGGGCTTCTTCAACCGGACGACAACGGCTGGTCCACGAGTCGAGATCGAAGCAACATCTTCATAGAACGGTTTCCATAGCGCCTCCGGCGCGCTTATGTTCTGCCGGAGCGAGAAGGCGACGTCTTCGGCCGTGAGTAGTTTTCCGTTGGAAAACCTCACACCAGAGCGAATGTTGTAGATGTACCTGGTCGGGTTGGGGTGTTCGATGGAGCTGGCCAGCAGAGGTCGGAGTTCATAGTTGGGTCCAACTTCAATCAGGCCCTGCACCGCCAGAGACTCTATCGACACGGCCGTTCCCCATGCATTCACGGTGTAGTTGATCGCTCCTGGAAAATTGGTCGTCCCAACCCGGAGTTCGGGATATTGCGCAGAGGACGCCGCTTTGGAGCTGGTGCTTTGCCCGCTGCTGCCGCCGCATCCGGCGACGACGACCATGAGTGCTACCGCCAAGCCGGAGTTCAGATACTTCTTCATCTTGCTGCTCCTCCCAGGATGCAGTGAGTCGGACGGCAGGTCCGCCCGTATTCGTTGACTGTCAGCCGCCCTTGGCAAGTCCTGCCCGCCGTGAACGAGGCCTCGGCCGCGGAACGTTCCGTGATTAAAGCACTGAGCCCCGGCGCTGTCAAGCCTCTGCCGGTTTGCGGCGTCCATCAGAGACGTCCGCGCCGCACTGTTTCGCGTCGCGGCATGCGTGCGATGCTGCGACTGGGTGCTGCGATTACGCGCGCAAGGAGCGCGGCTTGGCGGTGGAGCGACGAACGACGAGCGTCGGTTCGAGCGCAGCCATGGCCGGCGCGGGCGTGCCGTCGTCCAGCATCGTCTTGGCGATGTCGACTGCGCGATACGCGAGCTCCTCTATGGGCTGCGCGATCGTGGTCAATGCGACAGCGCTGTAGGCGGCGAAGGCTATGTTGTCGAAGCCCACGATCGAGATGTCCTTGGGGACATCGAATTGCAGCTCGCGCGCCAGCTGCATCAACTCGAGGGCCGTCTGATCAGTTGCGGCAAAGATCGCCGTCGGCCGCCTCCGGGAGGACAGCATCTGGACCAGCGCCTCACGTCGCTGGTCGGGAGGAAGAGAAGGCGCAAGTCTCACCACCTGCTCGGAGATCGATGCCTTCGATCGCTTCAGCGCTCGCCGATAGCCGGCCAGGCGAGCCCTGTAGTCCTGAGATGAGAGTGGCCCATAGCCCACGTTCAAGTACACGATCCGGCGGTGACCAAGCTCGATCAGATGTGAGGTCGCAAGCTCTCCGCCGCGCAGGTTATCGACGGTGATCGAAGGGCCGAGCTTGCTGCGCTGGGTGACGAAGATGAATGGCACGCGCGGATCGGAGAGCTTCACGAGGCCGGCAGGCACGGCGGCGCCGACGAAGAGGACCGCGCCGACGGGGTGGCTCATGAGATCCCGCACCGCACCGAGGTGGGCGTGGTCCATGCCGCTCGTAGTGAGCAGTATCTTCAGGCCATGGTGTCCGGCCTGTCGCTCCATGTAGGCAGTGATTTCCGCATTGAACGGGTCGAGCAGATCGCCTACAGCCACTCCGATCACGTCGGTACGACGCAGCTTCAGATTGCGCGCGGAGATGTTCGGTCTGTAGGAGAGCTCCTCGATCGCAGCCAGCACGCGCTCTCGCAGCTCGGGAGCCACATGCGCGCGACCGTGCACCACGGCTGAGACGGTCGTCTTGCCGACGCCGGCGACGCGGGCCACGTCGATGACAGTGGGTGCGCGACCGTTTGCCGAGGAACCACGACCAGGTCGCGGCTGCGTGCCGCCGGCTTGCTGCTTGCCTGACTCAGACACGACCGCCAGTGTAAAGCCTCATCGGTTGCCTCCCTGTCTCAATAGGCAGGGCGCAGTGATCCAGTCGTCGGTCCGGAGGCGCCGTGGTCGCGTGGACGATCAGCGATTGCTGATCAAACTCCGAGCGTTGACATACACCAGAGCGTGTGATTAGATCACGAGATGTCAGTCTCGTTCGGCGTTGCAACGCAATCGTGACCATGGGTCGGGACCCTCGCTACGACATCCTCTTCGAGCCTGTGCAGATCGGCCCGAAGGTCATGCGCAACCGCTTCTACCAGACGCCACACGATTCGGCTCTTGGAACCCAGGCGCCTGGAGCTGAGGCGTACTTCCGCAGCATGAAGGCAGAGGGTGGCTGGGCGGTAGTCAACACCGGCCACGTTCAGATCGCGCCCGACTATGACTACACCGGGTTTCACGCAGTCGCCCGCATCTGGGACGATGCGGACATACGTAACTGGAGCCTGATGACCGAGCGCGTGCATGACGCCGGTGCGCTGGCGGGGATCGAGTTGGCTGCCAGCGGATCTGCGGTTTCCGGCTTTGAGAGTCGCATGCCCGCGCGCTCGATCACAGGCGTCGGCGACGCGCACCTCTGGATGGGCGCCTGCTACGCCATGGGCAAGGAGGACATCAGGAGCCTGCAGGCAGACTACGTGGCGGCAGCCAAGCGAGCATGCGCCGCCGGCTTTGACATCGTCAACGTCCACGGCGCAATGGAATGGAGCGTTTGCACCAGGTTCCTCATGCGTCGCTACAACACGCGCACAGACGAGTATGGCGGATCGTTGGAGAATCGCGCACGATTCTGGCTGGAGACCCTCGAGCTGGTACGTGAGGCGGTCGGCGATGACTGTGCCATCACGGCTCGTCATTGCATCGACACTCTGTCCGGGGAGCGCGGCATAGATGTCGACGAGGAGGGAGTCGGCTTTGTTGCACTTGCCGATCATCTAGTTGACTTCTGGGACATTCAGACGGGAACGAGCTACCGGGATCAGGCGGCCTCTCGTTTCACCGTGGAGAACTTCCAGGCGGAGTGGATCGCCAAGGTGCGTCCGCACACGACCAAGCCGATAGTGGGAGTCGGCCGCTTCACCAGCCCGGACACGATGGTGTCCGTCATCCGCAGTGGCCAGCAGGACATCATCGGCGCCGCGCGCGCGTCAATCTCCGATCCGTTCCTTCCGCGCAAGATCGACGAAGGGCGCGTCGATGAGATTCGCGAGTGCATCGGCTGCAATGTGTGCGTGTCTCGGGTGAACGTGCCTGCACGGATCATTTGCACCCAGAATCCAACTATCGGCGAGGAGTACCGCCGTGGATGGCACCCGGAACGGTTCGTGCCGGCTCGCAGCTCAGACCGGAGCGTGCTGGTCGTAGGCGGAGGGCCAGCAGGGCTGGAGTGCGCGATCGTGCTAGCTCGCCAGGGCGTCGAGCACGTGCACCTGGTTGAGGCCGCGCGGGAGGTCGGTGGCCATTTCCGATGGGTGCCGCGCCTGCCTGGCATGGCCGAGTGGATCCGGGTGCTCGACTATCGCAAGGCGATGGCAACGAAGCTGAAAAATCTCGCTGTGGTGACAAATAAGAGACTCTCCCTTGAGGAGATTCTCGACTACGGCGCCGATCGAGTGATCCTCGCAACCGGCTCCCATTGGTCGCGCGACGGCCTCAGCTGGGCCACCAACGCACCGATCCCCGGAGCCAACGCCGCAGAGGCACACGTGTGCACGCCCGAGCAGATCATGGCCGAGGGGAAGCCGATCGCCGCCGAGCGCGTGCTGGTCTATGACTGCGAGGGCTACTTCATGGGCGTGAGCCTCGCCGAGCGACTTGCGCGCGAAGGCAAAGCGGTGACTTTGATCACCCCGTTTGCCACGCCGGCGCCCTATATGCAGTGGACCGAGGAGCATCAGATGATGATTCCGCGATTGCACACATTGGAGGTCGAGCTGGTCGTGGGTCATGCAATCGACGAGGTCTCGCCCGAGGGAGCTCGCGGTCACCTGGTCGAGTATCCCGCGCAGGAGAAGACTTGGACGGCCGGCGCGATCGTGCTGGCAACCGGGCGCGTTCCAGACACACAGCTCTATCACGCGCTGCAGGAGGACTCTGACAGCCTCAACAGCGCGGGCATAGAGGCCCTCTACCGGATCGGCGATTGCGTGGCGCCGCGTCCACAGGTCGCAGACGCGATCTTCGACGGGCACCGTCTTGCACGGGAGATCGACTCCGCCGATCCGATGAAGCCGTTGCCGTGGATACGTGAGAATCGCGTTCTTGGAGCAGAAGACCGCGACTATGACCAGATCGTGGGCCACGGCACCCCCGTCCAACCATGCTCGGCAGTCCATAACCATGACGTGCATACGACAGGGAGGTCACGATGAGCGACTTGCGACCAGCGACTCCGGGGCGTGTGCCGCCTGAGCAGATTCGCACGCGGTCGGAGACCGCGGACGACGGCTTCAGGGTCGGCGTCGCGATCGACGCGGCCAGCCACGGCTCGCCCTTGCTGCTCGGAGTGGCATGGATCCGGCCAGGGACAGAGCGCGTGAGCTGGCAGGCCGACGCGGATACTCACGAGACCTACTACATCCAGCAGGGCCGCATCTCGGTCGCCTGGGACGGAGAGAGCGAGGGCGAGACCGAGATCGGCCCCGGCGACTCCTTCTACTTTCCGCCCGGCCGGTTGTACTCCGTCGAGAACGTGGGCGATGACGAGGTCTTTCTGATCTGGAACGTGATTCCCTCGCCGTGAGCGGCGATTGCGGCCGCACAAGGCCGACGCCCCGATCTGCTTTGCAGGCATACCCACATGAAGGCCAGTGGGGCCCCGCGACGGACGTCGGGCGACGTGCATCCCCACCGGCGAGGAGCAGATGCTGACACTCGACGTAAGATCTAGGACCCTGGCAGCGGTCATCGTGGTCGAGAAGCCGCTGACGTGACGAGGTTGGCAATGACTAGGAGCCTCCAGCTGGCGCTCGGCGCCGATGTCGACCACCTGCGATTGGCAAGGTTGCTGCGACGCGCGCACGCAGTCGCGATCGACACAGGCGTCGCACCCGCGATGGTGCGACAGATCGTCTCGGACTCGTGGCGCCGCTCGGCCGAGGCAGGTGTCGACCCTGCCCGCCCCGCGCCAAGGATGCTGGACGTGCGGCGCACCGCGCAGCGCCTGGTTGAGCATCCGCTCGCGAGCGTGTTGCCCCGCGTGCAAGAGCTGCTGCAGGAGACGATGGTGGAGTCAGGCTACTTCGCGGCGTTCAGCGATGCGACCGGAGTCCTGCTGTGGACCGAGGGTCCGGCGCGCGCCCTGCGCAGCGCGGTCGCACCGCGATTTCTGCCGGGATGCCTCTGCAGCGAGGAGCGGATCGGGACGAACGCGATCGGCACGGCGCTCGTGCTCGACCGCCCGGTGCAGATCTTCTCGGCCGAGCACTTCAACCACCTCCTGCACGGCTGGATCTGCGCGGCCGCGCCGGTCCACGATCCGCACAGCGGCGAGCTGATCGGCGCGATCGACATCTCGGGCGAGTTCCGCACCGCCCATGCGCACAGCCTTGCGCTTGTCGCCTCGGTGGCCAGGTGCGCCGAGGGCTGGCTTGCAGCCGAGCGCCAGGGCACCGACGAACGGATGCTGCGTCTATACCGCGAGCGGTGGGCCTCCCAACGGTGCTTCACCGCGGTGGTGACATCCTCGGGACGGGTGCTGGCCTGCGACCCGCCAGGCTGGCTGGGCGCACATGTCGATGCCGCGCCCGATCAGGAACGCTGGCCTCAAGGCGACGGCAGCACGATCCACGCCCAGCCGCTCGGTGACGGATTCGTCGTCTGGCGCGCCGGCAGCGCGGCTCCGCAGCCACGCCGGGCGCAGGTGAAGGTCGCGGTGCTGGGCCGGGATCGAGCGGAGGTCTCGATCGAGCGAAGGCGCTTCGAGCTGCGGTTGCGGCACAGCGAGATCGTCGCGCTGCTGGCCCTGCATCCGCAGGGCATGACGGTGCGCGATCTCGCTCTGCAGATGTACGGGACCGCCGAGCGCCAGGCGACGATCCGTGCCGAGGTCACGCGTCTGCGCGCCCTGCTGGGCCAAGCTCTGCGCAGCCGACCGTATCGACTCGACGACGGCGTGCAGGTCGATCTGGCGGCGGTTCAGCGAGAGCTTGCCGATGGCAACCCGTTGGCCGCTGCGCGCCGCTGCGCCGGTCCACTGCTGCCCTCTTCTGCCGCACCAGGGGTGGTGGCCGCCAGAGGCCACCTCGCACGCGCTCTGCGCACCGCCGCGGCGCCGGCTTGCGGCACACCCTGACGCCAGGCCGCGACCGCATGCAGCCTCGATGCAGCCTCCGGGCTCAGCTGGCCGGATCGCCACCCTGAAGCTAACGTTGGCTGCATGAGCCCGCCGACGCGAAGGCGGATGACCGAGGCCGATCCGAGGGAGGATTGCGATGACTGACACGCTCAAAGGCGCCTGTCTGTGTGGCGGTGTGGAGTACGAGGTGCGTGATCCCGAGGGCATGGGCGTCTGCCATTGCACTCGCTGCCAGCGGTGGACGGGCTCCAGCCTGGCCGGCGTGCTGGTCGATCGCGAGAACTTCAAGATCACCAAGGGCGCGGATCTTGTCAAGCGCTACGAGAGCGAGTTCGCACCGCGCCAGTTCTGCGGCAACTGCGGCTCAAGCCTCTACGACGATCTGGGCCAGAAGTACTTCGTCGCCGCGGGGCTCATGCGCGAGCTGGATCTGACGCCAGGCTTCCACCTGCAGGTCGCCTACAAGGCGGGCTGGGAGGCGATCGGCGACGACGCTCCGCAATTCGCGGAGAATCCGCCCGCCTAGCCGCTGGCTGGCGCGCAATACTGGCGAACACCAAGGCGAGGATCCACCATGCGCATGCAGGCCGCAGTTCTGGAGGAGTTCGGCAAGCCGCTGGCTCTCAGCAGCGTCGATCTGGCGGAGCCGAAGGCCGGCGAGGCGCTCGTGCGCCTGGTGGCCTGCGGCGTCTGTCACACCGACCTCTACACCGCTTCGGGAGTTGACCCCTCCGGCTATGCCCCGACGGTGCTCGGACATGAGGGCGCAGGCGTCGTGGAGGCCGTCGGGCCAGACGTGCAGTCGCTCGCGCTCGGCGACCACGTGGTCACGCTCTTCTCCCCGCAATGCCGGGAGTGCGAGCACTGCCGCAGCGGCCTGACCAACATCTGCCTGGCGATCCGCGAGCAGCAGAACAAGGGCTATCTGCCCGACGGCACGACCCGCCTTTCCCGCGACGGCGAGCCGATCCGCCACTTCATGGGCACCTCGACGTTCGCCGAGTACACGGTGATGCCGGAGATCGCGCTGGCCAAGGTCAGCGAGGAGGCGCCGCTGGAGGCCGCATGCCTGTTCGCCTGCGGGCTCTCGACCGGGCTGGGCGCCGCGATGTACACCGCCGGCGTTCGAGCCGGCTCGACCTGCGTGGTGTTCGGCGCCGGCATGGTCGGCCTCGGCGCGGTCGCCGGCTGCCGGCTGCAGAACGCCGAGCGGATCATCTGCGTCGACCTCTCCGCCGAGCGCCTGGAGATGGCGCGCGCACAGGGCGCAACCGAGGTGTGGCGCGCGGGTCCGGACATCGTGGAGCGAATCCAGTCGGAGACACGCGGCTTCGGGGCCGACTACACCTTCGAGGCGACCGGACGGGTCGACGTCATGCGCCAGGCGGTCGAGTCGGCGCGAATGGGATGGGGCCTTTGCACCGTCGCCGGCGTCGCCGGCAAGGGCGAGACGCTCGACGTGATCCCCCGCTGGCTGATCCAGGGCCGCCGCATCGCCGGCTCGTCGTTCGGCGGCGTCAAAGGGCGCGACCAGGTGCCGCAGCTGGTGGAGCGCTACATGGCAGGCGAGATCGACGTGGACTCCTTCATCTCCCATCGCATCACCCTGCCGGAAGTCAACCGCGCGTTCGAGCTGATGGAGGCTCAGGACGGCATCCGCAGCGTGATCAGCTTCGGATAGGACGATGGCAAGCCTGGACATCCAACGCACCGAGCACCCCGACTGGCTCTCCAATGCGTATCTCGTGGTCAACGGCGACACGAAAGAGGGCGTGCTGATAGACGGCAATGCCATCAGCGCCCCTCTGGTCGAGCGGATCGAGCGCGAGCAGATCGCGATCACAGCGATCCTGCTGACCCACCACCACGCAGACCATGTCGAGATCGAGGCCTACCGGCGATTTGACGCGCCGATCCTGGCGCACCCCGAGACAGCGCAGCTCGCCGGGCTGGAGCGCGTGGACCGCGGCTTGCTCGATGAAGAGATGGTGAGCACCGCTGGCCTGCAGATCAAGGCGCTGTACACGCCGGGACATGCGCGCGACCACATCGCATTTCTCATAGAGGATCACTGCTTCACCGCCGACGTGATCTTCCGCGGCACCGTCGGCGGCACCCGTGGCCCGGGAGGCAGCGATCTGCCAGAGCTGCGGCGATCGATCGATCGGCTGCTCGCACTGCCGCCGCACACCACGCTTCATCCCGGGCATCGCGGGCGGACCACTGTGGCGCAGGAGCTTGCCACCAACCCATTCGTGCTCGCATGGCGCGACGGCGGCTCGGTGATCCACGAAGCCTGCACCGTGCGAGGCGAGCCCGCCGAGTTGCTGCTGTGGGGACCTGATTACGACGGCACCAACAAGGCATGGGTGCGCCTGGCCGACGGCAGCGAACACGTAGTCGGCGGCTCGCAAGTGGCGCGAGGCGCAACGCAAGACTGACACGACGCGGCGCGTCGGCCCCTCCCCTGGTTTGATTCCCGCTCGAGGTCCAAGCCAGCAACCGAGGAGGAATCACGAGATGGCGCAGCGAGCAGCGATCGTCACCGGAGCATCCAGCGGCATCGGGCTCGCCGTAGCCCAGATGCTCGGCGAGGAAGGCTACGGCGTGAGCATGAGCGCCCGACGCCCGGAGAAGCTGGACGCAGCCGTCGCCGAGCTGGAGGCCAAGGGCTTCGACGTCCACGGCGTCCCGGCCAACGTCGCAGACGAGGCCGAGATCCAGCGGGTCGTGGCCGCGCACAGCGAGCGCTACGGCCGTCTCGACGTGCTGGTCAACAACGCCGGCGTGGGCGTCGGCGCCATGCTCGGCGAGATCCAGACCAAGCGGCTCGACATGCAGCTGGACATCAACTTCCGTGCGGTCGTGCTCTTCTACCGCGAATGCCTGCCCCTGCTCCAGCAAGCCGCAAGCGAGCACCGCAACGCGCTGGTCGTCAACACAGCCTCGATCTCAGGCAAGCGCGCGGAGGGCTGGCTCTCGGTCTACTCAGCTACCAAGCACGCCGTGGTCGGCTGGACCGAAGCGATGAACAAGGAACTGGGCAGCCAGGGCATCAAGTCCACCGCGCTCTGCCCCGCCTTCGTCGACACCCCGATGACCGACTTCATCAAGGAGCACGTCAAAGCTGAGGAGATGATCCAGCCGCAGGACATCGCGGAGTCCGTGCGCTTCCTGCTGCGAACTTCGCCCGCGTGCGTGGTGCCCGAGATCATGTTCGTGCGGCCGGGAGATTCTCTGTAGGGTCTTCGTGCAAGACGATCGGGGGACTCGCGAATGAAGCTTGGCGTTCACATCGGCTATTGGGGCCTTGGACTGACCTCCGAGGACCAGCTGGCGATCGTGCAGGAGGCCGAGCGCCTCGGCTACGACTCGGTCTGGACCGCCGAGGCTTACGGCTCCGACGGCGCGACCGTGCTCGGGTGGCTTGCGGGCCAGACGAGCAAGATTCGGCTGGGATCGGGGATCTTCCAGATGCCCGGCCGCTCCGCCGCGATGACGGCGATGACCGCCGCCACGATCGACCAGCTCTCCGGCGGACGCATGATCCTCGGGATCGGCTCTTCTGGCCCCCAGGTCGCCGAGGGCTGGCACGGGCAGCGCTTCGCCCATCAATTGCAGCGCACGCGCGAGTACGTCGCGGTGGTGCGGATGGCGCTGGCGCGCGAACGCGTGGAGTTCCACGGGGAGACGCTCACGCTGCCGCTGCCCGACGGCCCCGGCAAGGCGCTGAAGCTGACGATCGGCACCGTCCAGGAGAAAATCCCGATCTATCTGGCCGCGATCGGCCCGAAGAACACCGCGCTTGCGGGTGAGATCGCAGACGGCTGGATTCCGACGCTGTTTTCCCCCGAGCATGTTGCACAGCTGCGGCCTTTGCTTCAGGAAGGCGCGGATCGCTCCGGTCGCTCGCTGGACGGCTTCGACATCGCCCCCACCGTCAACGTCTTCATCACCGACGATCTGCAGGCGGCGCGCGATGCGATGCGCCCGTTTATCGCGCTCTATGTCGGCGGCATGGGCTCGCGCAAGCAGAACTTCTACAACAACCTCGTCCAGCGCTACGGCTTCGAGCAGGCAGCCGCGCAGGTTCAGGACCTCTACCTGGAAGGCAAGCGCGAGGAGGCGATGGCGGCGATCCCCGACCAGCTGATCGACATGGTCTCGCTGTGCGGGCCGAAGGACGTGGTGCGCGAGCGACTTTCGGTCTACAGCGACGCGGGCGTCGGCACACTCGGCGTCACGCCGCTTGCCTTCACCAAGGAGGACCGGCTCACGCAGCTTCGCCTTCTCGCAGAGCTCGCCGCCTGAGCAGCGCGATGCGTCCGCGGCGGATCCTGCTGGGCGCGTTCGGAGACCCGGGCCATGCCTTCCCGATGATCGCCCTCGGCGTGGCGCTTACGCGTCGCGGCCACGAGGTCACGCTGCAGACCTGGGAGCGCTGGCGTCCCCAGGTGGAGGCAGAGGGCCTCACCTTCGCGCCCGCCCCGGAGTACCACGTCTTCCCCAACGGCCCAGAGCCGCTGGACTTCTACGAGGCGGTCGTCTACGCCACGCGCGACACCGAGCCGCTGCTGCGGGAGCTTGCACCGGAGGTCGTCGTCTCAGACATCCTCACGCTGGCGCCGGCGCTGTGCGCCGAGCTGTACGGCGTGCCGCTTGCCACACTGATCCCCCATGTCTTCCCTGAGTCGGCGGACAGCTTTCCGATCTACTCCTTCGGCGCCCGCCTGCCCCGCACCGCCGCGGGCCGCGCGCTCTGGAGATACGCGCACTGGCCCGTGCGCAAAGGTCTGGAAAGCGGGCGCGCGGCACTGAACAGGACGCGGGCGCAGCTTGGCCTTCCGCCCCAATCCCGCTTCCACGGTGGCACCAGCGAGCAGCTGGCACTGGTCGGCAGCTTCCCGCAGCTCGAGTACCCGCGGCGCTGGCCGGCACATGTGCACGTGGTGGGACCGCTGATGTGGGAGCCCCCGGGCGAGCAGGTGGTCCCGCCCACCCCGCCGCGATCGAGCCGCGACGGGAGCGACGCTGAGCGCCCTGTCGTGCTGATCGCACCCTCGACCTCGCAGGACCCCGAGCACAGGCTGCTGCTGGCAGCGCTGAAGGGCCTCGCCGACGCCCCGGTGCGCGTGATCGCAACCTGGAACAAGCGTCTGCCGCCACGGCCGCTGCCCGTGCCGGAGAACGCAACCGTGGTGGACTGGGTCTCCTACTCCAAGACGATGCCGCTCTGCGATCTGGTCGTCTGCCACGCCGGCCACGGCACGCTGGCACGCGCGCTCTCCAGCGGATGCCCCGTGATCGCCTGCCCGGTCGCCGGCGACATGAACGAGAACGCGGCCCGCATCGCCTGGTCGGGCGCGGGCCTGCGGCTCCCACGGCGATTCATCGCGCCCCGCCCGCTGAGGCTGGCGGTAGAACGAGCCGCTGGCGATGTCGCAATGCGCACAAGAGCCACGGAGATCGCCGAGTGGGCGGCGCGGCACGATCCCGCAGACACTGCGGCCATGCTGGTAGAAGGGCTCGCCGCGGACGCACCGCCGAGCTCAGTGCCGATCGCAGCTGCGGCTCATTGAGAGCCGCGCATCGCTCTGGGTCACCCCTTCAAAAAGCTCCGGGGGTGGGACTCGAACCCACAACCTCTCGCTTAACAGGCGAGCGCATTCTGCCAATTGAGCTACCCCGGACCGTGCTACCACGAAAACGATAGCGCGAGCAGTGGATTCTACAAGCCGAGGTCGATGATGCCCTCCTCCACCTCGGCATGGCAGTTGCTGCACAGCAGGATGCACTTCTGCGCCTCGGCGCGCGCCTGCTCCAAGGAACGCGTCACCCCACGCAAGCTCAGGTTGAAGAGCTTGTGCGCGGGGTCTATGTGATGGAAGTGCAACGCCCTCGCACAGCGGTCATAGCCACAGACCCGGCATGCGCCACCAGCCTCCTGGACGAGCAACTGCTTGACCAGCCGCCGTCTACGTGACACCGCTTCGGATCTGCACTTCAGACACCTGTATCCGCCTGACTCGCGACGCTGAAACTCCGTGAGACCATGCCGTACGCACTTGCGCAGGATTTGCTTCTCCCGCTTGTCATGGGGGATGCGCCGGGCCTGCTGTGTCTGCAACCCGAACTCGCGCAGCCAATGCCGCACTGTCGACTTGCTGCGATCCACCGCTTGCGCGATCTGCTCGATCGTTGCGCCCGCCTCCACCAACGCCTCCAGCTCCTCGCGCGTCAGCCCTCCCCGCGCAGCATGCTTCTCCTGCTGCGCCGCTTTCAGGCCGTGCTTCTTGGCCCAGTAGCCGACCGTCGATTCGTGCAGGCCGTGGCGGCGGCCTATCTCCGCCAGAGAAAGACCCTCGGCCAGAAGCGCTTGCAGCTCGGCGCGATCCATACGCCGAAGCCTCCACGATAAGACCGTAACATCCGTCCTGCAATGTGCCCTGCGTGTGACAGCTTTGTGCCAGGAGTGTGACTTCTCCCCCTATTCCCCGCTCTGCTCCATCGCCCGCTCCAGCGCCACGTCCAAGTCGCGCTTCATCTCCACCCGCCGGTGCGCGAGCTCGCTCACCTCACCCTCGGCCTGGGCCCGGGCAGCCTGGATTTCACGTTCGAGCCGCGAGAGCTCGAGCTGCAGGCAGGAGACCTCGAGCATCGCCTCGCCGGCCGGCTCCCTGCCGGCCTCCACGACGAGCTCGGCCAGCAGCCGCTGCAGCTCCCGATCGCGCTCGTCGACACCGGCGAGCGGGGCGTTGAGGTCGCCGGCGCTCAGATGCTGCGCGGCTCTGCGCAAGGCGCCGTCCGTGAAATGCTCCTCGGGGCGCAGACGCGAGAGCGCCCTGCCCCCCGCCTCCGGCGAGCCGATGCACAGCGCCAGGAAGGCGCGCTCGACCTGAGCGGCGCCGGCGCTCACGCCGGTGCGCGCCGGCGCCGTGCCCTGTCCTGCGCTGCCACGACCACCGGTCCCGCCGCCGGAGCCGCGCGCAGCCCCAGCGGAGCCGGAGAGCAGCCCTTCAAGCAGGCTCTGCGGCAGCGCAAGGCGTCCCGCGACCATCTGCGCCAAGTCGAGCCGCAGCGCGCTTTGGGGCATGCTCGCAAAGATCGGCCGCAGCGCCTCGATGATCTTGTCGCGGCCCTCAGGGCTGCGCTCGTCGCCCCCCTCCAGCTCCCGCAGGACCCGAAAGCGCACGAACGGGACCGAAGCTTGCACGGCCGCCTGCATCGCCTCGGCGCCCTCGCGCTGGATCAGCTCCGCAGGATCCATTCCGCCGGGCATCTGCACCACCCGCAGCTCGAGTTTCCGTGCCGCGGCAAGCCGCGCCGCCTTGAGCATCGCCTCCTGCCCGGCGGTGTCGGCATCCAGCGCAAGCAGCACGACCTGCGCCATCCGCGAGAGCTCGGCGACCTGGCTCTCGGTCAGCGCCGTGCCCATCAGCCCCACGCTCGCGGGCATTCCCGCCTGGTGCAGGGCGATCACGTCGGTGTAGCCCTCGCAGAGGATCACGCTTCCCGCCTTGGCGGCATGGGCGCGCGCCAGATGGGAGCCGTAGAGGTGCATCCCCTTGTGGTAGATCTCGTTGTCGGAGGTGTTCAGGTACTTCGGGCCGCGTCTGCCGCTCTGCGAAGCGTCCGCGATCTCCCGCGCGCCGAACCCGAGCACGCGCCCGCGCATGTCGGCAAGCGGAAACATGATCCGTCGCCTGAAGCGGTCATATGCGCTGCGGCCGGCCTCGCGCGAGCGCTGGGCAAGGCCGGTCTGGAGCAGCTCCTGCTCGCTGAAGCCGGCGCGGCGGGATGCGAGCAGCACCTTGTCCCAGGCGCTCGGCGAGTAGCCGACGCCGAAATCCTTCAGCGCCTGCTCGGAGAGACCCCTGCCGAGCAGGTACCCGCGCGCGCCCTTCGCCTCGCCGGCGTCCCAAAGCACGCGCTCGTAATAGACGGCGGTCCTTGCCAGCAACGAGAGCAGCCGCTCGCGGCGCTGGCGGCGCTGCGCCTCCTGCGGGTCCTCCTGCTCGCGCTCGAGCTCGATGCCGCTGCGTTCTGCAAGCAGCTCCAGCGCGCCCTTGAAGTCCACGCCCTCCGTCTCTTCCACGAAGGTGAATAGGTCGCCGGAGGCCTGGCAACCGAAGCAGTAGTAGACCTTCTGCACCGGGTCGATCCCGAAGGAGGGCGAGCGCTCGTCGTGGAAGGGGCAAAGTCCCTCATAGCGGGTCGGCCCTGCCCGCCGCAGCTCGGTGCGCGCGGAGACGAGCTCCACGAAGTCCACGGCGTCGCGCACGCGGTCCCGGCTCTGGGGTGTATAGAGGGCCATCGTGGCAACGCTAGTGGTTCGGGACGGGCCACGGGAGCACGCTCAGCGCGCGAAGGCCTGCGGGACCTTCAGGTCCGTGTAGGCCCTGATGCAGTAGCGGTCGGTCATCCCGGCCAGATAGTCGGTCACGCGCTGGGCAAGCGAAGTGCCTGCCGGCGCGGGCGGCAGCTCGTCGGGGCTCTCGACGTAGTGGATGAAGAGCGCCCTGATCACCGCGTCGATCCGCTCACGCTCGGCGCGCACCGCCGGACCGAGGTAGACCCGCTCGAACATGAAGCTGCGCAGCTGCGCCATCGCCTGCCCCGCCTGCGCCCCCTGCACGATGTCACCCTCGGCCTGTGAGCTCTCGACCATGTCGTGCACGAGCGCGTCGATGCGCTGGGAGCCGGTAGCGCCGAGGATCGCGATCGGCTCGGCAGGCAGGTCGCACTCGGCCAGCAGGCCGGCCCGCACCGCGTCGTCGATGTCGTGGTTGATGTAGGCGACTCGGTCGATGACCCGCACGATCCGACCCTCGAGCGTCTTTGGCTGCGGCGCGCCGCCGGAGTGGTTTGCGATCCCGTCGCGAACCTGCTCGGTGAGGTTCAAGCCGACTCCGTCGCGCTCCAGCGCGTCCACGACCCGCAGCGAGTGCTCGAAGTGGCGAAAGCCGCTGCCGAAGCGCTCCTGCAGACAGGCGTCCAGCGCCTCCTCGCCGATGTGCCCGAAGGGCGTGTGCCCGAGGTCGTGACCGAGCCCGATCGCCTCGGTGAGATCCTCGTTGAGCTGCAGCGCCCTTGCAACGGTGCGCGAGATGCCCGTCACCTCCAGGGTGTGAGTCAGGCGCGTGCGGTAGTGATCCCCGGCGGGGGCGACGAACACCTGCGTCTTGTGTGTGAGCCTGCGAAACGCCTTGCAGTGCACGATCCGGTCGCGGTCGCGCTGAAACGGCGTGCGCAGCCCGCAGTCATCCTCCGGCCGCTGCCGCAGCGCCGGGTAGGAGCGTGCCGCAAGCGGCGATAGCGACTCCTGCTCGAACGCCTGCCGCCGCGCCGCGAAGCGCGCGGCCACCTGATCTGGGCTGGTTGCAAGGCTCATATGCTCGATTGTGGCAGCGGCGGCGGATCAGCCCACTGGCGCAAGCCGCAGATGCGCGTGGTGCTCGAGCATCTGCGAGATCGCCCGCTCGACCTGGGAGAGCGCCGGCTCGGGCGCGTCAGGCGCCTGCGCCAGAGGGCTGCCGAGCGAGCCCGTCATGAAGCTGTGTGCGTGCTCGCCGATCGCAAAGGAGCCTGCCTCGCAGGCTCCGCAAACCACGCCACCGGCGGCGCCCGAGAAGCCGGTCAGATGCTCGCCCTCGCCGCAGCTGGCGCAGGCGCCGAGCTGCGGGGCAAGGCCCGCGGCGTGCAGCAGCTTCAGGCGGAAGGCAAGTGAGCCGGCGCGCCTTGCGGCCAGCGGCTGCTCATCCAGCAGCTTCAGCTGGCGGCAGAGCAGGTTGAAGACGTGCGGATGGGGCTCGGCCGTCTCGAATATCCGCGCGACGGCGTCGCAGGCGCGCGCGGCGGCGTGCAGCGCGGGGCCGTCGCCACGCAGGCGCGGATGAGCATCGACTGTCTGCGCGCCCGTGACGGTCATCAGCTCGCCGCGGCCTTCGTGCATCTCGATGCCGATCCGAAAGAATGGCTCAAGGCGCCCGCCGAAGCGGCTGTGCGTACGGCGCACCCCCTTCGCGATCGCGGCCAGGCGGCCGCGGGCGGGGGTGTAGAGATGCAGGATCCTGTCTGCCTCCCCATAGCGAATCGAGCGCAGCACGACGGCTTCTGTCTTGATCAGACCTGGCATCAAGCCGAGTCTAGGGTTCGCTGCGGCGGTGCCGGCAGCGCTCTGCGAGCCGTCAACCGACGTCGCTATACTTTGTAAAGCGATGTCCGGCAGCCAGATCACCGTCTACACGACCAATCGCTGCCCCTACTGTGTGCAGGTCAAGCGGCTGCTCGATTCCAAGGGGCTCGCCTACGAAGAGATCAATCTCGACCGGGACCCCGAAGGCCGCATGGAGCTGGTCAAGCTCACCGGCATGATGACCTTCCCCCAGGTGCTCGTCGACGGGCAGCTCGTCGGCGGCTTCAACGAGACGCAGGCCGCCGCCCGGAGCGGCCGGCTCGACGAGCTTCTCGCCGCCTGAGCGCGGCAAGGCCACCCGCAGCGCCGCCCACCCTGGCCCCTCGCGGCGGCTTCTGGCAGTGCTCGCAAACGTAGGTCCCTCTGCCCGCCACCACCAGCTTGACGATTGGTGTGCCGCAGCGCGGGCAGGGCTCATCGGCACGCAGGTGGACCATGAAGCGGTCCTGAAAGCTGCCGCTGACCCCGTCGATGTGCCTGAAGTCATCGATCGAGGCGCCCTTGGCGTCGATCCCCGCCCGTAGCGCGTCGATCACGCCCTCCCGCAGCGCCGCCGCCTGTGCCTTGGTCAGCGTGCCAGCCGCCCGCGCGGGGTGGACACGCGCCGCGAACAGCGCCTCGTCTGCGTAGATGTTGCCGACGCCGGCGATCCGCTTCTGGTCCAGCAGCAGCGCCTTGATCGGCGTCCTTCTCCCCCGTGTCTGGCGCCACAGGTGCTCGATGGTGAAGCCGGGGTCAAACGGCTCAAGACCCAGCCGCGAGGCGAAGAAGTCCTCCAGCGCCTGGGCACCGAACACCAGTTGCGCGGTGCCAAAGCGGCGCTGGTCGACGATCGCAAGCCGCGTGAGCTTGCGGCCTGGGCCGCGCAGCTGGATCCGCACCCGCACATGCTGGGTCTCAGGGTCGGGCTCCAGCAGGATCGCTCCGCTCATCCGCAGGTGCTGGATCAGGAACAGCTCGCCCTCAAGCACCCAGATCAGGTACTTGCCCCGGCGGCCAAGCCGCTCGATGTGCCGGCCCTGCACGACCTCGGAGAGCTCCTCCGGAGCCAGCGGCGCACTCCAGCGCGGATCGAGCACCTGCATCGCGACGATCCGCCTGCCCTCCACGACCGGCGCAAGCTGCCCGCGGATCGTCTCGACCTCGGGCAGCTCAGGCATCCCCGTCCCCCAGGAATGAGCGACCCGGCATCGCTGCCACACGATCCCCCGTCAGCCACAACAGCGCGCTTGCGCCCACATCGGCCAGCGGCCCGTCATGGCGTGCGCCGGCGAGGCCATCGCGCAGCATCGCGCCCGTGAGCGCAAGCAGCGGCGCGTGCTCGCGAGTGTGGTCGCCCGATGGATGGCGCGGGTCGACGCCGTGGTCGGCTGTTATGACCAGCAGGTCCTGTGGGCGCAGCTGGGCAAGCCACCCCGCCAGCTGCACGTCGATCTGCTGCAACGCAGCATGAAAGCCCTGCAAGTCCTTGCGGTGCCCATAGACCTGGTCTGTCTCGATCAGGTTTACGAAGATCATTCCTTCCTGCATACCTTGCAACAGCGCAGAGGTGCTCTCCAGCGCAGCCCCGTTCGTGGCCCCGGGGTGCGACTCGTCGATCCCCGTACCGCCGAACAGATCGCTCACCTTGCCCACGCCGTGCACCGGCACTCCGCGCTGCTGCATCTCCTGCAGATAGGTGCGGTGCGGCGGTGCAAGCGTGTAGTCGCGCCGGCCCTCGGTGCGTGCGAAGGCGCCCTCCGGCCCCGTGAACGGCCGGGCGATCACACGTCCGACGGCGTGCTGCCCGCTGAGCACGCCGCGCGCCGCAACGCAGGCTGCATAAAGATCCTGCTCGCCGACACGCTCCACATGGGCCGCTATCTGCACGACCGAGTCGGTGGAGGTGTAGAGGATCAGCGCGCCGGTTTGCAGATGCTCTGCGCCGAACTGCTCGATTGCCTTGATGCCGTTGCTCGGCCGATTGCAGATGACGCGCGCTCCGATCGCCTGCCTCAGCTGGTCCAGCAACGGCTGCGGCAGCCCCTCCGGATAGGTGGGCAGCGGATGATCGAGCACGACGCCCATCAGCTCCCAGTGGCCGCTGGTGGAGTCCTTGCCGGGCCCGAGCGCGTGCAGGCGTCCGTGAATCACGGGGCGCTCGCTGGGCGGCACGCCCGCAAGCTGCAGGATGCTGCCGAGACCCAGCTGCTGCAGGCAGGGCAGCGAGAGCCCGCCGAGGTCATCGGCCAGATGCGCAAGCGTGTTGGTCCCCGCGTCGCCGTAGTCGGCGGCGTCAGGCAGAGCGCCCACTCCGCATGCGTCGATCACAAGCACGATTGCCCGTCGGCCCGCTCTCATCTCCCTCACGGCGCGCAAGCCTAGCCATCCGCGGAACGGGAGCGCCGCGCGCGGGGATGAGCGGAGAAGTAGGCGTCCTTCAGCCGGTCGGTGGTGAGGTGGGTGTACAGCTGGGTGGTGGCAAGATCGGCATGCCCAAGCATCTCCTGCAGCGCGCGCAGATCGCAGCCGCCCGCCAACAGGTGCGTGGCGAAGCTGTGACGCAGCGTGTGCGGGCTCATGCGCTGCGCCAGGCCGGCGCTGCCGGCGTGAGACATGATCACCTTGTAGAGGCCCTGCCTGCTGATCGCACCGCCGCGCGAGTTGACGAGGAGCCTGCTCTGCACGGCGTTGCCGACAAGCACCGGGCGACCCCGCGACACATAGACGCGCAGCGCAGCGACCGCGAGCCTCCCGACCGGCACGATCCGCTCCTTGGAGCCCTTGCCGCGCGCCCGCAAAAGCCCCTCCTCCAGGTCGACGTCGCCGACCTCCAGCACGACCGCCTCGGAGATCCGCAGCCCGCAGGCGTACATCAGCTCCAGCAGCGCCCGGTCGCGCAACGCAAGCGGATCGGTCCCGCGCGGCTGGGCGAGCAGCTGCGCCACCTGCTCGCGCGAGAGCACCCCAGGCAGACGGCGCGCGCGCCGCTGCCAGCGCAGATCGGCCGTCGGATCGTGGTCGATCAGCTCCTCGCGCCGCAGGTGCTTGTAGAAGGAGCGGATGCTCGCGGCCTTGCGCTGCAACGTGCTGGGCGCAAGCGCCGCCCGGGCGGGCCGGCCGTTGCGTGGATCCTCCTCCACAGGCTGCGCGAGCATCGCCAGGAAGGCGGCGAGATCGCCGTGGCGGGCCTGCAGCAGGTCCACGCCTCGCGCATCCAGAAACTCGCTCAGCGCCAGCAGATCAGCGCGGTAGGCGGCCAGCGTGTGCCTTGAGGCGCCGCGCTCAAGCTCCAGGTGGGCCAGGAAGTCGAGGATCAGCGACTGTGCCCGTGGCGGAGCTGTGGCGGCGCCCTGCCTCACTGCCACTCCTCCTCGTGCAGCAGCTCCGCCAGCACGCTGCCGGCGGCCAGTGCAGATGCGTAGAGCAGCGGCTGCGCCAGCAGCGGCGCGGCGCCATCTGGAGCTGGAACGCGCGCGCCCGCGAAGCCGACGAGGTCCACCGGCGCGCGGCGCCAGTCGTGCCTTGCGATCCGCGCCGGCCTGTCGACGCCAAGGGCAAGCTGCGACTGACGGGCTGAGGGGTCGAAGACCGATCGCAGTCCCTCGCGCAGCTCGCGTCCTACCGGCGAGCGGATCCCTGCCGGCAGCGCGACGGTGACCGGCTCGGCCAGCTCGTCAAGCAACGCCAGCGTGCGCTCGGAGAGCATCTGGTGCTGGTCTGCCAGCGTGCTGTGCATCTGCGCCACGAGCACCGTGTCGCATTCGCGCGCGCTGGCCGCGCCGGCGCACTCTAAGGCTGGATCGCTCTCACCATCCAAGGAGATCTCCGCGAGAAAGACCGCCGCGTCGAAGCTGAGATCACCGAACCCCAGATCCAGCGCCTCAGCCGCGCTGAGCGCCTCGCCCGAGCCGCCGGGTGCGCCCGCCACGAGCTCGCCGGCGATCAGTTCCCTGCCGCGCAGCGCCGCCAACATACTCGCGCGCTCAGGCGTGCCCGCCCCATCTACGCAGATCACGCCCAGCCGGGCTCCAGGCGCGGCCTGCGCAAAGGACCATGCAAGCGCACCCAGCTGCCCATCGAGGAGGAGCACCGAGACGGCGTCGCTCATCACGCCTCCGCGAGATCAGCGGGAGTCCGGCGGCGGACTGGCTGGCGGCGGCGCGCCTGCCCCTCCGGGGGCGAGCGCCTTCGCCGCGGGCCACTGCACGTCGACGTCAAGCTCGTAGGCGCAATCCGGCAGGCTCGCCATCTCCTGCAGGCGGCGAATCAGCTCGGCCGTGGCCTCCGCGACGTCCTGCTCGCGATCGGCGTGCAACGTGAAGCTGGCCGTGAGGCTCGCGCGAGCGCCCGGGAGGGCGGGCGCCGAGCCATCGCCGGTGTGCGAGGTCCCACTCACGTCTGCGAGGCGAGCGAGCGGCCCTCGCCGGAGGCCGCCCCCTCCACGGCGTCGGCCTGCCCCGCGCCCGCGGTTGCCTTGATCCCTGTGCGGGCCCGCTCGAGTGCGGCGGTGATGAAGCCGCGGAACATCGGTGCGGGTCGCTCGGGGCGGGACTTGAACTCCGGATGGAACTGGGAGGCCAGGAAGAAGGGATGATCGTCGAGCTCTATCCCCTCGACCAGCCGTTCGCCGGGCGAGGTGCCGGAGATCCTCAAGCCGGCGCTCTGCAGGCGGCTGCGCAGGCGGTTGTTGACCTCATAGCGGTGCCGGTGGCGCTCGTAGACGACCGCTTCGCCGTCGTAGACATCGCGCGTGCGGGTGCCCTCGTGCAGCTTGACCGGGTCGGCACCGAGGCGCATCGTGCCGCCGAGGCCGGCGACCTCCTTCTGCTCGGGCAGCAGATCGATCACCGGGTATGGAGTCTCGATGTCGAACTCGGTCGAATTGGCGCCCTCCATCCCAGCCACGTTGCGCGCGAACTCTGCAACCGCGACCTGCATGCCCAGGCAGATGCCGAGATAAGGGATCAGCTGCTCGCGGGCGATCCGCGCAGCCTCGATCTTGCCCTCCACCCCGCGGCCACCGAAGCCGCCCGGGATCAGGATGCCGTCGGCCCGGCAGAGCGCCTGGCGCGCGCTCTGGGCGTCCTTGCCCTCAAGGCTCTCGGAGTCGACCCAGTCGACGTGCACCGTGGCGCCCTGCAGATGTGCGGCGTGCCGCAGCGCTTCGCAGACCGAGAGGTAGGCATCCTCGAGCTTTACGTACTTGCCGACGATCGCGATCCGAACCGACTCGCTGGCCTCTTCGGCCTTTTCGATCGGCACCTTCCAGCCGGTCAGGTCGGCCTGCGGCGCCTGCATGCCGAAGTGCTCCAGCACGAAGTCATCAACGCCCTGCTCCTGAAAGCCGACGGGCACCTGGTAGATGTTCGGCACATCCTTGGCGGAGACGATCGCGCCGACCGGCAGCGAGGCGAACAGAGCGATCTTCTTGCGGATGTCATCCGAAAGCGCTTCCTCGGAGCGGCACATCAGCATGTCCGGCGCAATCCCGATGCGGCGCAGCTCGTTGACTGAGTGCTGCGTGGGCTTGGTCTTCAGCTCGCCCGCATGGCTGATGTAGGGCACGAGCGTCAGATGGATGAACATGCAGCGTTTGCGTCCCACATCGACCGGGAACTGCCTGATCGCCTCAAGGAACGGCAGCGACTCGATGTCGCCCACAGTGCCGCCGATCTCGGTGATCACGAAGTCCACGTCCGCGGTCTCTGCGATCAGCGAGATCCGCTGCTTGATCTCGTCGGTGATGTGCGGCACCACCTGCACGGTCGCGCCGAGATAGTCACCGCGCCGCTCGCGCCGGATCACCGTGTCGTAGACACCGCCGGCGGTGACGTTGGAGGCCCTGCTGGTGTTCGCGTCGGTGAAGCGCTCGTAGTGGCCGAGGTCGAGGTCGGTCTCGGCACCGTCCTCTGTGACGAACACCTCCCCGTGCTGATAGGGAGACATCGTGCCGGGATCGACGTTGATGTAGGGGTCGAGCTTCTGCAGCCCAACAGTGAAGCCACGGGAAACAAGCAGCCGCCCGAGCGAAGCAGTGGCGATGCCCTTGCCCAGCGAGGAGACCACCCCGCCGGTCACGAAGATGAACCTTGTCTTGGCCGGTGCCTGCGGGTTGGCGTCAAGATGGTGGTTCATGCGTGCCTCCCAGAAGTCTAGTCGGCGTGCCGACAGACTCGCGGGCGCCCCTCACGCCGCACTCAAGAGCTCCTCAGCATGCCGGGTCGCTGCCGCATCGTCCTTGCCCGCTCCCAGCATCCGCACCAGCTCGCCGACGACCTCCTGCTCCCCGGCGAGCCTTACGACCGTCGCGCTCGTGCTCTTGGCGGTCGAGCCCTTGACGATCGAGAAGTGCGTGCGCGCAAGCGAGGCGATCTGAGGCAGGTGGGTGATGCAGATCACCTGTCTGCCCCGCGCAAGCTCGCGCAGCCGCGCCCCCACTGCCCGTGCAGTGTGGCCGCCGATGCCGGCGTCGATCTCGTCGAAGACCAGCGTGACGGGACCCCTTGCGGTCGAGGAGTCGCCGGTGTCGGCGATCGCGCTGAGCGCGAGCATCGTTCTTGAGAGCTCGCCGCCGGAGGCGCTCTCGCGCAGCGGCGCAGCCGCCACGCCCGGGTTGGGCGCCAGCATCAGCTCGATCGCGTCCCCGCCGGTGGCGCCGGGCTCGCGCGGGCTGAGCCTGACCTCGAAACGTGCGTCCGGCATAGCCAGTGATGCCAGCTGCGTGCGCATCGCAGCCTCCAGCTTGGGCGCTGCCTTCGCGCGCGCCTCGCGCAGCGCGGCCACGTGCTCGGAGAGCTCGCTCTGGGCAGCATGCAGCTGCTCCGTGGCCCTTCCGGCGGCGACCTCGGCACCCACCAGCTCATCACGCCGGACACGGGCCTGCTCAGCGTAGGCGAGCACCCCATCCAGGCCGCCGCCGTGCTTGCGGCTGAGACGCTCGACCTCTGCAAGGCGCTCTTCCAGGCGCTGCAGCTCTCCCTCGGCGGCGTCGAGTTGCTCGCCATGACGTTGCAGCTCCGCGCCCAAGTCCTGCGCCTCCAGCGCCAGCGTACGGCAGCGCTGCCCGAGCGTATCCAGCTCGCCGTCGAGTCCCTGCATCTGGTCGATGCGCGCGCTCGCAGCGGCGAGCAGGCGCGCCGCGCCAGGCATTTCCTGCTCATCGCCACCGATCTCGATTGCACCGCCGAGTGCCGCGGCGCGCAGCGCGTCGATTTGGCGAAGGCGCTCCCGCTCGCGCTGCAGGCGCTCCTGCTCGCCTGGCTTCGGGTCGAGCGCATCGATCTCCGAGAGCTCGTGCTCGAGCAGGCCGAGCTCGCGCTCGCGCGCGGACTGCAGATCCTGCAGCCGTGCAAGCTCTGCCTCGGCGTCTCGCACGCGCGAGAGTGCTTGCGCGCAATCCTGGCGGCGCTGCCGCTGCAGGGGTCCGCAGAAGCCATCGAGCAGGTCCAGCTGCTCAGAGGGCTCGATCAGGCGACGGTGCTCGTGCTGGCCGTGAAAGGCGACCAGCTCGGCCGCGATCCGGCGCAGGTCGCCGACGGAGGCCGAGCGACCGTTGAGATAGGCGCGAGTGCGCCCGTCGGCCAGCACGCGCCGGCCCAGCACAATCTCCGCGATCTGCTCGGCCTCTCCACCCGCGTCCTCTTCATCATCCAAGTCTGAGCACCCCTCGATCGCGCAGCCGTCGGCCAGCGCGGCCAGGACGCTGCGGGGGACCGCGAAGCAGCCCTCCACGTATGACTCGGAGGCGCCGGGTCGCACGATCCCCTGCTTGGCTCGCGCCCCAAGCAGCAGGTCGAGCGCGTGCGCGAGCACGCTCTTGCCCGCGCCCGTCTCGCCGGTGAGCACGTTCAGGCCCTCGCTGAGGCGCAGCTCAGCGCGCTCTATCAGCAGTAGGTTCTCCACTCGCAGTTCGGCAAGCATGCACACGGTGTACCAGTGACCCCCGACGGATTGCCGCTGTCGGCGGCGCCCCATAATCTGTATATCCGCAGGCCATCGGCCCACCCGGATGAGAAGTGCTCTCAGCACAACCAAGAATCGCAACGGCATGGCAGCCACAGATCCGCAACCCTTCGACAGCCCTCTGGTAGGTCAGGAGCCCGTGCGGCCCCCCGGTACGCTGGCTGCGATCGCAGCCAGGGCACTGCGCTGCCTCTCCGGGCAGGAGCTGCAGGAGCGCGTCGAGGAGGAGGTCGGCCGCGCCGGCCGCCACCGCACACCCCTGTGCCTGCTGCTGTTGCGCTTGGACGACTTCGAGCAGATCGCACAGGAGCACGGTGCCGAGCTGGCGCAGCGCGCGCTGCTGGCCGCCGGCGAAACGCTGCTCGGCGAGCTGCGCCGCTTCGACCGGATCGGCAGACCGCAGCAGGATGAGCTGGTCGTGGTGCTCCCCGGTGCAGCCGGCATTCAGGGCGAAACGGTCGCGCGCAGGGCGCTGCAGCGCCTGCGGGAGATCAAGATCGAGGTCGACGGGGCCCGCCGGCCGCTATGCGTCTCGATCGGGATCGCGGCCTGGCGCGCGCCCTGGAACGCCGCCCAGCTGATTGCCGAGGCCCGCTGCGCCGCCGGCCTGGCCCCCCAGAGGGCCGAGGACTAGGGTGGCCCGCTGATGCTTTCCGGCTCGGAGCTGTGGCTGCTGCGCCTGATGGCCGAGCGCGGCCGTGCGCTGCTCGACGCCGACACTCTGCTGATGGTGATCGAGGAGGGCGGCGAGCTGCGTGTCCCGGCGACCGCCGGGGAGGGCTCGGTGCGCCGCCGGATCCTGCCGTTGCAGGGCACCGCGCTTGGAGCGCTGCACGCCGCCGGGACGCCCCAGCGCTTCGACCGGCCGCGCGGCAACGACGCCGCCTGGCTGCACGAACTGGGTCTGGAGGCCCGCGCCGCGCTGATCGAGCCGCTGGTGATGGAGGGTCATGGCTCGGGGCTCGTGATCGCACTGCGCACCGACGCCAGCTTCCGCGACCCCGACCAGCGCGCGCTGCAGGCCTTCGCCCAGAGCGTGGCCCAGCGCCTGGCGGCCGAGCGCTCGGTGGAGATCGAACGGCTGCGTTACGGCATGCAGGCGCGCGAGCGCGAGCGCACCAGGTGGGCGCGCGAGATCCACGACGAGACTGTGCAAGGGCTCGGCGCGCTGCGTCTGAAACTCGCAAGCGCACGCGAACTGCGCGACGCCGATGCGCTCGATAAGGCCGTCGAAGACGCGCTGGAGGGCCTTGGCGCTGAGATCGACGGCCTGCGCCACCTGATCACCGAGCTTCGACCCGCCGCGCTGGACGACCTCGGCCTGCCCGCAGCGCTGGAGGCTCTTGCCCGCCGCATGCAGGCGATGGACGGTCTGGATGTGAAGACCGAGATCGACCTGCAGGGCTACGACCAGGACGGCCGCTTGGACGCGGAGCTGGAGAGCACCGTCTACCGCGTCGTGCAGGAGGCGCTGACCAACGTCGGCAAACACGCGGAAGCCAACTCCGCGATCGTGCAGGTGCAGGCCAACAACGGCCTCATGCGCGTGCAGATCACCGACGACGGCCGCGGCCTGCCCGCCGACGCGGCGCTGGTCGCCAGCGAACGCGCCGAGCAGATGACCGGCGGCTTTGGCATGTCGGGGATGCGCGAGCGCGCGGAGCTGGTCGGCGGCGAGATGGACGTGCGTCCCGCGGACCCCGTGACCGGCAAGGGCACGATCGTACGGCTGACCATCCCGCTGAGTGGCCGGCCGCTCGCGGCAGCGGCGCAGACCTGACTAGTCGACCAGCCCCAGCTTGCGCGCGAACGCGGTGATCTCCGCGCGCGAGGAGACGCCCATCTTCTCGATCGCGCGAGCGCGGTAGGTCTTCACGGTGCGCTCTGCGACGTGCAGCTGCTCGGCGATCTCCGGATTGGTGTGGCCGAGGGCGATCATGCGTACGACCTCGCGCTCGCGGTCGCTCAGCACCGGACCGCCGTGGCCGCCCTCCTCGCCGGTGGCCATCAGCGCGCCCAGGCGCGGGTGCAGGTAGTTGCGACCCTGCACGGCGAGCCGGAACGCCTGCAAAAGCTCGGCCGGCTCGGCCTCCTTGAGCACATAGCTGCGAGCTCCGGCACGCAACGCTTGGCGCGCGTACTCGGGATCCTCGCGCATCGTCAGGATCGCAACCGCAAGATCCGGGTGAGCCAGGAAGCACTGCGGCAGCGCAGCCAGGCTTGAGCCACCCGGCATCGTCAAATCGAGCGTGAGCAGATCTGGCCTGTACGCCTTGACTTCGCGAATCGTCGATGGTACGTCCGCCGCCTCCGCGACCACTCTGAACTCCCCGTTCTGGCGTTCGAGCACGGTGCGGATGCCATCGCGGACCACGGCGTGATCGTCGGCGATGATCACGTCGATCGGCCTGTCCACCCCTGGTGTCCCTTCTGGCATGACATGACAAGGTAGCGGCTGAGGTCCCCGAACGGTCATCTCTCGAACTCAGGTGCTTTTGGGACTACACAGATCGGCACCTTTGGGACGACACGATCTGCACCCTGCGGACGGCAGACAAACGACCTCAGAGGCCCCATGATCTACCCCGGATGTGCCGACCAGCGTTGCGCGACTCGCGCATAGGGGGGACGGTCACCCGCAAAGACTGCAAGAGAGAGACATGCAAATGGCAACCACAGCACAGACCCCCCACGCCTCGCGGCTGCAGGTGCTGCAAGGCGGCGTCCCGGAGCAGGACGCACCCGAGGATCGCCGCGCCCCGCTGCGACTGGTGCGCGACCATGCGGCGCGCAGCATCCTGGTGGCGGGCAGTGACGCGCGGCGGCGCGGCAAACTGCTGGCGCAGCTCACCGCCCGGCTGCCAGAGGGCACGATCTTTCAGGAGGCCAGCGCCACCTGGGAGGTGCTCGAGCATGCTCCCGGCAGCCGCATGGTGATGCTCGCCGGCGGTGTCGAGGGCAGCTCCACGGAGTCGGTCATGCACCTGATCTGCAACCGCCACCCACAACTTCCGGTGCTCGCCTTCGGCGAGGGCTAGAGCGCCGTCATCGTCCCACCGGGACGGCCTGGTCGCGGGGCACCCTCCTTCGCGACCGGGCCGTCCCACCCTCCCCCACGGAACCGTTCCTGACAGCGTTCCGCATACCGCGCACGGCTGCCATCCCCGGGGCGCCCTAGAATCGCGATCTCGCCCCGTCTACCAAGCGACAAGGTCGCGAGGTCATCTTGCTGCCCAAGTCCCCCCGCCTGCGGCGGTTGCTGGTTGCGTATGCGGTAAACGAACTGGGCACCTGGTTCGGTTACGTCGCCCTCGCAGTCGGCGTCTACGATCACACCAAAAGCGCGATAGCGACCGCGGGCCTCTTCATCGCCAGAGGTCTGCTGCCGGCGGTGCTCGCACCGGTGCTGGTCACGAGGATCGAGCGCTCTCGCCGCCGTGGGGGCCTGGCCGCGCTCTACATGCTGGAGGCCGCGCTGGCCGTTGGGCTGGCGGTGCTGCTGTGGAAATTCTGGCTGCCTGGGGTGCTGCTGCTGGTCGCCGTCGACGGGATGGCGGCTGTGGCCGCCACGGCGCTCGTACGAGCCGGCACAGCCCAGATCTCCGACCGCGAAGGGCCGACCGCGCAACGGCAGGCAAACGCAGCCCTGAACATCGTCTTCATGTTCTCCTTTGCGGTCGGGCCGGCGCTCGGCGGACTGATCGTGCACGCGGCCGGAGGCCCTGTTGCGCTGCTGATCGACGCCGCCAGCTTCGCGCTCGCCGGCGCGCTGCTGATGGCGCTCTCCGTGCACGTCGACGCCGCCGCCGGCGAATCGATCAGGGCGCGCCTTCAAGCCGCTATCAGACATGTGCGCAGCGTGCCGGCGCTGCGGGCGCTGCTTGCGACCGAGGCGGTGGCGGTGGTCTTCTTCGCCTCCGTTGAGCCGGTCGAGGTCGTCTACGCCAAGTCCACGCTGCACGCCGGCACCCTTGGTCTGGGCATTCTGCTCGGCATCTGGGGCGCCGGAGCGGCGCTCGGGGCGGTGCTCTTCGCCCGCGCCGGCAGCCGTTCGCTTGGCTCGATGCTGAGCATCGGCACGCTCTGCGTAGGCCTTGCCTACCTCGGCTGGGCGGCAGCGCCAACGCTCGCCATTGCGTGCGTGGCCGCGCTCGTGGGCGGCGTGGGCAACGGTGTCCAGTGGCCCTCGCTCATCAGCGCCGTTCAGCGCCTCACCCCCGCCGAGATGCAGGGCCGCATCATGAGCGCGATCGGCTCCACGACAGCGCTCTGCCCCGCCATCGGCTTCGCGCTGGGCGGCGTGATCGCAGCGACCACCTCGACGCGCGTGGCGATGCTCTGCGCGGGATCGGTCGCGACGCTGGCCACCGCCGCGTTCCTGCGGCTCTGGCTCTGGGGCCCGCTGCGCGAGGCGCAGAACGCGCCCGAGCCGGCCTCCGAGCCAGTCGCGTTCTAGGAGCCCGGGTCAGTAACCGTCGCGGTGGCGTCCGGCGGATTTAAGACGATTCCGTTGTTCTCGACGCGGAGGTTGTCATGTCGGCGGTGACGCAGGAGCGGCTGGTGGAGGTGCAGGCGTCGGCGGTAGTTGGCGAGCGCCGGGCGGCGGGCGAAGAGAAGACCTTCCGGGCGTATGACCCCGATCAGGTGCTGTTGATGGCGCCGGTGCTCTCTGAGTGGGTGCCGGAGGGCGATCTGGCGCACTTCGTCTCAGATCTGGTGGAGTCGGCGCTGGACCTCTCGCCGATCTATGCGGCCTATGAGGAGGAGCGGGGCTACCCGCCATATGACCCGCGACTGATGCTCAAGCTGTTGATCTACGGCTACGCGGGCGGGGTGGCCTCCTCGCGCAAGCTGGAGGCGGCGAGCTATCGCGATGTGGCGGCGCGGATGCTGTGCGCCGGCCAGCACCCGGATTATCGTTCGATCGCGCGGTTTCGGGCACGTCACTTGGAGGCGCTCTCAGAGCTGTTCGTGCAGGCGTTGAGGCTGTGCAAGCAGGCACGGCTCATCGGGCTGGGAACACTCGCTTTGGATGGCACCAAGCTGCGCGCGAACGCGTCTCGGCACAAGGCGATGAGCTACGAGCGGATGGTCAAGAAGGAGGTCCAGCTCGAGGGCGAGATCGCCGCGCTGCGCAAGAACGTCGACGCGCTGCTGGCCGAGGCCGAGCGCACCGACGCCGAGGAGGACGAGCGCTTCGGTCCTGAGCATCGCGGCGATGAGCTGCCGCGGGAGCTGCGTCGGCGCGAGCAGCGCCTCGAGGTGATCCGCGAGGCCAAGGCGGCGCTTGAGGCTGAGGCCGCCGAGCGCGAGAAGGCGCGCCGCGCTGAGATGCGGGCACAGGGCAAGAAGCCCCGGCGCCCGCCGAGCGGACGCGATCCATTCGCGCCGAAGCCCAAAGCGCAGCGCAACTTCACCGATCCCGAGTCAAAGATCATGAAGACCTCTGACGGTTCTTTTCACCAGTGCTACAACGGCCAGGCGCTCGTGGACTCCCAGACGCAGGTGATCCTCGCGGCCGAGCTCTGCGATCAGGCGCCCGATGCCGAGCAGCTCGAGCCGGCGCTTGACCAGCTCGCCGAGAACCTCGACGCGGTCGGTGGCGAGCTACCGGAGGGTGCGGCGCTGACCGCGGATGCCGGCTACTTCTCCCAGGAGAACGTCACGATCACCGCCGCTCACGGCCTTGATCCGTTCATCGCGACCGGCCGCTTCAAGCGCTCAGAGCCGCCCGCGCCCGCGCCACGCGGGCCGATACCGAAGAACGCGACCCCCAAGCAGCGCATGGCACGCAAGCTGAAAACCAAGGACGGGCACGCCGTCTACGCCCGACGCAAGGCGATCGTCGAGCCGGTGTTCGGCCAGATGCACACCGTCCAGGACGCGCGGCGGCTGCTGCTGCGTGGCAAGCACGCAGCCCGCGCCCAATGGCGCTTCCACTGCGCGATCCACAACCTGCTCAAGCTCCACCGCGCCGGCGGACTCGCCCTGGTCGGCGCAACCTGAGCGCGAGCGGCGAAAAGCAGCAGCCAGCAGGCTCGCGGGACACTCTAAATGAGGACCGGACACCCGACGCTCACCCGGGAGCCGGGAGGCGTAGTCCTCATCGCTCCCGTGCCGCGCCGTTAGTCGACGGCGAGGACGCGTTACTGACCCGGGCTCCTAGCCGCAACTTTAGCTCCCCAGAGGTGCCGGCGTCCAGGTCCTGTTCGACTGGCAGAGGGCTCCCTTTAAGGACGACAGCGAACGTGCCGATCAGTACCACTGAGGGTTCTGAAGCGGCCAGCGATGCGCTACCTGAAGAGACACAAGTACAAGATCTATATGGGCAGCCAGGTGCTGCTGTTGGGCGGCGCGATCGCCGGCGCGGTGCTGACCTCGCGCGCTGTCGACTGGCATCCGCTGCCGCTGCTTGGGCTGCTGCTGGTGCTGGCGGGGATCGGCGAGTGGGTGACGGTGACGATCGGCGGGCAGAACCTCTCCGCCTCCTTCATCGCGCTGGTGCTGGCAATGACGCTGATGGGGCCGGCGCCGGCAGTGGCGATCGGGATCGTCGCGATCACTGTGGACACGGTGCACCGCCGCCCAGAGCTGGCGGACTGGCTCAAAAACTTCGCCACCTACGCGACATACATCCTGCTCGGCGGTTTGTTCTGCCAGCTGCTGATCGGCGACAGCCATTCCGCGGGATCCTTCACCAAGGAAGCGCCCTTCGCGCTGGTGGTGCTGGGCGTGTTCGCGCTCGCGCTGCTGCTGAACTTCCTGCAGGTCGCGGTCCACACCAAGATCATGCGCGGCAACAGCCTGATCGGCCAGATCCGCATGCAGTTCCTGCCGATCCTGCCAAGCCAGCTCGCGGCCGCCGGCCTCTCGGCGATCCTTGCAATCGCCTACACCAACCTCGGCTACGCGGTGCTGGTGGCGCTGGTCGTGGTGATCTTCATCTTCCAGTACCTGACGGTCGCGCTGCTGCGCTCCGAGGATCGCGCCGAACAGCTGCAGGCGCGATCCATGCACCTCGCGTCGCTGCAACTCGGCGTGCTGGTCACGCTGGTCGAGACCCTGGCGCTGCGAGACCGCGCGGCGGCCCGCCACGCCGCCTCGGTGGCCCGCTACGCCCGCGCGCTGGCGGCGGAGATGGGTCTGCCGGAGGCCGACCAGGACGTCGTCCACACCGCCTCGCTGCTGCATGACGTCGGCAAGTTCGCGCTGCCTGACAGGATCCTGCATGCCGAGGTGCTCTCAGACGCCGACTGGGCGACGATCAGACGTCACCCGCAGGACGGCGCGACGCTGGTGGGCCGCCTCGACGGCTATGGCCCGGTGGCGGACATCATCCTCTACCACCACGAGAACGTGGACGGCAGCGGATACCCCGCAGGGCTGATCGGCAACGAGATCCCGCTGCTCGCGCGCGTGCTGGCGGTGTGCAACGCCTACGACACGCTGACTGCGCGCGATTCCTACCGCTCGCCGATGACCCCTCAGGACGCGCTGGCCGAGCTGCGGCGAGTAGCAGGACGCCAGCTCGACGGCGAGATCGTGCAGAGCTTCGTCGCGCTGGTCGAACGCGAAGGGCCGGCCGCCTTCACACGCAGCGACGAGGCCGATTTCGAGACCGAGCTCTCCTTCGAGCATCGCGCCCGCGCGCTCGCCACGCCCGCACACTGAGATCTGCCCCAGCGTTCGATCAGAGCGTGGAGAGCCGGCGCAGGGCATCCGTGCCCCGCACCGTGCGCCCCGTAGCTACGGGGCGCAGGGACGACTCGACTGCTCCCTCATGGCCTGTACCACAGGCCCTTAACGACCGAAGGCGCCACCTGAACGGTGCCGCCTCTCAGGTCGTGATCCTCCAGAGGGAGCGACCAAACGGTGGATTTAGTTTTTCCAAGACACGTCCACGCTCCTTCCGTCGCAAGGCTCCCAACGACTCCCCGCGACGGCCTCCATCCAGAAAGCAGCACGATGAGTGTTGAGTAGGTTTCACGAGCATACTAAAGGTCTACCTCGATTTGTGGAGGAAAACGAGTATTTTGCACGAGATCTTGCGGATTGCAGGAGAACAGGCGGGTTTGAGGACGTAGAGGGTGCGCGTAGGAACCTCCGCAAAATTCGGTAATCAGCCGCAAACCTGCGCAAGACTACCTAGTCTGGACCAGCGCGCAAGAAGTGCCCCGTCGCTGGCCAAACGTCCACAAACGTCCAGAGCCCTAAACCGAAGTGGCCTGCGTGCCGATCAACTCGACGCAGACGAGCGGAAACCGCCTCATCCGAGGCCGAACCGCAGACCCCTCGAACACGGAGCAGACATGCACCTATCACCCACCATCGCGGTCATGGACTCGCAGGCGCAGGAGCCCGAGGCCGAGCGCCAGCTCGTCTTCACGAGCTCCCAGGCAGCGCGCTACCTCGGCGTCTCGCTGGCAACGATCCGCCGTTGGGCCGACGCGGGCTACATCAGCTGCTACAGGACGCCAGGCTCACAGCGCCGTTTCTCCCGCCGCCAGCTGGACGAGTTCATCACCTCGCTGCAGAGCGGCGGCGACGCGCGCCACGCCGCGTAGAGATAGAGCCGCTCAGCGCGCCAGGCGGCCGAACTTCTCCCGCAGCCTGCGGTAAAAGGAGGTCCCGGGCAGCTGCGCGATCGTTCCCGCCCGGCCCAGAAAACTGACCGAGATCTCGCCGTCCGCGGGCATCTCGCCGACCGGGCGCCCGTCCAGGGCGATGTCGAGCGGCTCGCGCGAGCGGTTATGAATGATCAGACGGTCGGCGGGCGCCATCACGAGCGCCCTGGCTGTGAGCGAGTGAGGCGCGATGAAGGAGACCACGAAGCCCTCCACGCCCCAAGCCATCACCGGGCCGCCGTTCGCGAGGTTGTAGCCGGTGGATCCGGCGGGCGTTGCCACGACCAAGCCATCGCAGCGCACGCTGCCCAGTTCCTGGCCGTCGAAGGAGTAGGAGAGCTCGGCCACGCGCTCGCCGATCTTACGGTGCACCGCGATGTCGTTGAAGGCGCGCTGTGCCCCGACCACGCCTTTGTCGAGCACGATCGCCGGCAGCTGGAGCAGCTCGAACTCCCCGTCTATCGCGCGGTCAAAGCCTTCCTCGATGTGCTCTGGCTCGATCGTCGCCAGAAAGCCGATTTCGCCAAAGTTGATCGCAAAGACGGGCACATCGCTTGCGCCGTAGCGGCGCAGCGCACGCAGGATCGTGCCATCGCCGCCGAGCACGAAGCACAGCTCCACCTCATCGATCGGCTCCGCGTCCAGCAGCACCCCCTCCTGCGGCGTGAGTCGATGCTTTTCGGTCTCCTGCGCGTCGAAGCGCAGCAGCACGCCGCGCTTGCGTGCCTGTGCGATCAGACGACCGAGCGCGGGCGCCGTCTGGCTGAGGCGACCGTGGGTGAAAACGGTGAACTGCCTGCTCATGGCTCGACCTGCTTCGCCATTGTGCTCACATCCTCCTGCGTGCGGGCGGCACCCTGCCTGCCGGCCTGCGCCAGCCACACAAAGCTCTCGCGGTTGCCCTTGGGGCCCGGCAGGCCCGAGGAGAAGAAGCCGAGCACCGACTCGCCGAGGTCGATCGCGGCGGTCGCCGCCGTTTCCAGTGCCTCCCGGCGCAGATCCGGATCGCGCACCACCCCGCCCTTGCCCACGCGGCCCTTGCCAACCTCGAACTGCGGCTTGACCAGCGCGAGCACGTCATGCATTGGTGCCAGCACGCCGATCACCGCGGGCAGCACCTTGACCAGCGAGATGAACGAGACGTCGATCACCGCCAGGTCAGGAGCGTAGGGCAGCATCTGCGGCGTGATCTCGCGCGCGTTGACACGCTCGATCACATGCACGCGCGGATCGCTGCGCAGCGCGTAGTCGAACTGTCCATAGGCAACGTCAAGCGCGATCACCTCGCTTGCGCCATGCGCCAGCAGGCAGTCGGTGAACCCGCCTGTGGAGGCACCAATGTCGATCGCGCGCCGGCCAGTTGGATCTATGCCGCTCGCGCCGAGCGCGTTGGCGAGCTTTACGCCCCCGCGCGAGACGTAGGCCGCACGCTCGCGCACCTCCAGCAGCTCGTCCTGATCGACCAGCTCTGAGGGCTTGGCGGCCGCGCGCCGGCCTGCGCCCACGTGCACCTCCCCCGCCATCACCGAGGCGGCCGCCTGGCTGCGCGAGGTGAAGATGCCGCGCTCGGCGAGCAGAGTGTCCAGACGCTGCTTGGCCATCGGTGCCGCTAAACCTAGCGCCCGGGGCCTGCTGTGCCCGGCCGGCATGAGAACATGCCTTCAGGGCGGATGGCGCCCGCAGGTTCTCAGAACACTCAAAGCAGAGGAGATCGAGTGAGCATCGAGCTTTCACAGGGAGAGAACGCATGAGCATCGAAGTGATCGGCGCAGGGCTGCCGCGGACGGGCACGCTCACCCAGAAGACCGCCCTGGAGATGCTCGGCTTCACCCCCTGCTACCACTGGGTCGACGTGCTCGCTGACCTGGATCGGGTGCAGATCTGGGAAAAAGCGATGGACGGCGACGTCGACTGGCCAAGCGTATTCGGCGAGAGCCGCGCCACGACCGACTGGCCGGGAGGCTTCTTCTGGCGCGAGCTGATGGAGGCATACCCAGACGCCAAGGTGCTGCTGAGCGTGCGCAACCCACAGACCTGGGAGCCCAGCTTCAGGGAAACGATCTGGGACATGGGCCACGGTGAGACGATGCTGAACCTGCTCTCCAGCGCCAGGGCGCTCGTGGACCCACAGTGGCAGCGCTACGTCGCCTTCGTGGAGCGCATGTTCTGGTCGCCGGAGGGCACGTTCGCGGGCGGTGGCGAGCGCCCGGAGCAGCTGATCGAGGCGATGATCGCCCACCAGGAGGAGGTCAAGCGCACTGTTCCCCCGGAGAGGCTTCTGGTCTGGGAAGCAAGCGAAGGCTTCGAGCCGCTGTGTGAGTTCCTGGGCGTGGATGTGCCGGCCGAGCCGCTGCCGCACGTGAACGACCGCGAGACCTTCCTCGGGCGCGTGATCGACGGGGCGCTGGCTAGGCTCACGGCCGCACGCGCACAGCAGACGAGCGCCTGAACAACGCTGAGCGCCGGGCGCCGCTTAGCCGGCGCTCGCGCTCAGATGGGCGGCGGCGTCCGGGAGGCGATCGTCGCCCCAGAAGGTCTGCTCTCCGATCGCGAAGGTCGGCACGCCGATCACCCCGAGCTCGAACGCCGTGTCGGTCGCATCGCGCAGCGCCTGCTTGATCTCTGGATCGGCGACGGCCCCCTCTATTTTCGCCGCGTCGATGCCTACCTCGGCTGCGGCCCGCAACACGTTCGCAGGGATCGCCAGATCGACTCCACGCTGGAAGGCATCTCGGAACGCGCACATCGCGAAGTCGCGACCGAGCCCGATGCTGAACGCGTAGGTGGTCGCCCGCATGGCATAGAGGTAGTTGCTCGGCCACGGGTCGGGCCAGCGCATCGGCGGCAGGCCGTATGACTGCGCGCGAGCCTCCACGATTGCCATGCCGGCAGCCCTGCGTTCGTGGTCGCCAAGGGCCCACGAGCTGCGGCCCGTGAGCCCGAAGATGCCGCCAAGCAGGATCGGCTGCCACTGGATCGGCTCGGGCAAGACGGTATGCAGCCGCTCGGCGGCGAGATAGGCGTAGGGAGAGCCCAGGTCGAAGTAGAAGCGGGTCGAAGGCATCAGCGCGGCGTGTTCCGTTTCCGGCGTCTCATAGCACGAACGAGCGCAACATCGCCCACGACAAGACCCACCAGAACAACGGTGAGCACTATCGCGATCAACATGCACACAGGCTAACCGCCCCGCTGCAAGGCCGCGACCGGGCGTTGGTATGGTCGCCTTCCATGTCCGTGTCGAGAAGGGAGCCATCTATGAAGCGACTCGTGGCAGTGCTGTTCGCGGCGGGATGCCTCGGCGGAGCAACGCAGGCATATGCCGCCGAAACGCCCCCGCCCGCGGTCAGCGTCGAGGGAGTGGCAAACGTTGAGATCTCACAGACCGCCAACCAGGCGGAAGCCAATGCCGCCTACCGCCAGGGTCTCGCTGCAGCGATCGGCGACGGACACGAAAAGGCAGAATTCCTAGCTGTCTCGACCGGCGCAAAAGTCGGCCCGATCCAGCAGATCCTCGAGCGAGGCGGATCCATCGAATGCGTCGCCGCAGAGGGTCCACTGACCGAATACCAGGAATACAAGGGCGCAGAGCCAGATTTCGGCTCGGTCGAATCCGCCGGGTCACGGTTTGCGGTGGCCCCCGAGACCGCCTCCAGCACGACTCCACGCGGGACGAGCAAGCCGAAACGGAAGAAGCACAGGGCCAAAGCGAAGAAGGCGTCGGCCGTCAGGTGCACGCTCTCGGCAGAGGTCGGGCTCTCCTACCTGCTGATGTAGCGTAGGCGCTACCGATCGCAGCGCAAGGGGTCCCACCAGGCGCCCATACGGACGGACAGGCAGGCGGACATTGACAGGGACAAAAATCAGGCAACAATCTGATTTGCCCTGCAGATCAGCGCCTTTTCGCAGCACAACGGCGGGACACCGGAGCGGACATCCCTCGGGGCATTTACGTTTCGTTCCCGTGGATCAGCTTTCGGAGGACGTCCCAACACGTCGCGTCATCTGGATGGTCTACATAGGGGATAGACGGTGCGCAACGCAATCGTCCGACCGACTTTACGAGGGCGCTGAAACCTCGATGCCGCGTTCTTGGGCGGCTTGGGCGAGGCGGGCGTCGTAGCAGTAGACGCGCTCGACGTCCTCGCCGAGGCTGATTATGGTCGCCAGGTGCAGGGCGTCCAGCGAACGCAGCTCGGCGGGATCGAGCTCGCCCGCGGCATCCACGATCGGCAGGTCGATCGGGAGCAGCGTGATCGTGGCAAGCGCGGCACGGGCACGGCTGAGGGCGAACGTGCCGTAGCGTCGTGAGGCACGTCGCCCCTCAACCGACAAAAGGACGCTGCTCAAAAGCTCCCGGCCAGCCAGCTCTGCCCTGAGTGCCTCGCTCTCGGGCTCGGAGCGGACAAGCTTGATGAACGCAGAGGTATCCAAATAGTCCGGCACGCGCTCAAGTCAGCTGCGCTCGGAGCGCAATTCGTCGAGCAGCTTGCCGGATGGCGGGCCTGGGATCGGCTCGGACAGCTCCTCGAGCGCATCCAGCAGATCCCCATGACCACGCTGGCCGCCACGTTGCGCGACGAGTCTGTCTATCGCCGATGCGCGTTCCGGCGCAGGCGTAAGCTGCGCCACCGTCTGCCCACGATCGGTGATGAGGAACGACTCCCCGCTCTTTGCCCTGCGTGCATAGCGGCTCAGGTTCTGCCGCATCTCACGGATGCCCACATGCTCCATGTGCGTCATTGTAGCGCTTTAGGGTCAAGGCGCCTCTCGGTATAAGTGTGTCCGACAACACACTTAGTCAATCGCTGTATAAGGTCCTCTTGGTATGGGTAGCTGTTGGTCCGGCGCTCCCGGACCAATGCTCCCGCTCGTTCTCTACCGGCGAGCGCTCAGGAACTCAGATGCTCGGGCGGCTCCGATTCTTCGTCGCGCAAAGGCGTGACCGCTGAGGGCGGAGTTCGCGCGAAATAATGGAACAGGCCGTAGTTACGACCTGAGAATGCGGACGTCCGCTCCAATTCCTCCGGCGTGCGGTCAGGGCGCCACCCCGCAGCTCGACGGATTCGGTCCCACGGGTTCCAAGCCACGGTTTTGAGTGTACGCGACGATGCTCTGTAAGCGATGATCGACACAAGGGGCGTAGATGCCGCTAGATACGGACGTAAGGGGCGAGCTTCGGAATGACTTCGTTCCGTATGTATCGGGCGGCGTGTTCGAGGCCACCGGGGAGTTCGAGGTGCCGAGTCACGCCAAGCTCATCGTCTCCGACGCCGATCGCTACAACCGGAACGCCCTTGACCTGCACGTCCATTGCTCCATCGGGGACGCGGAGATTTGCGTTGTTCTTCAGAAAGCTGCGCGCCGTGTCGAGGACTGCGTATCCGGCCTGCGGCGTGCCGTCGGGGAGCTTCCAGCCGACGAGGACTTCGCTGAGGCCGGTGGCGACCACGGGCAGCTTTTCGTGTCGGTCGCGATTGGAGAAGCGGTTGATGAGTCGCAGGACGCTCGGCTCGTCCACATTCCGAGCGTCATCCGCTGGTTGCAGCTTCTTGAGGACTGCGATCGCATCGCTCTTGACCGTGCGCGTGTCGGATGCCCACCGGGCGCGGTCCTTGATTCGCTGCTCGTTCTCCCCTGGGGGCGCAACGTCCCAGACCCCCTGGAAGTAGATCGGGAACATGGCGCTGTTCCGGTCCTTTTTGGCGACGAGTGCCGACATGAGATGGTCGAGACCGGACCGGAGGTTGTAGATCGCATCGGCGGCGAGGATGGGGATATCGGTGTTCGCCGGGTCGGTCGTGAACGCGAGCCGGTAGGTCTTGCGTTGCTTCTTGCCCTCGATCCGATCGCGCACCGTGTATGGCTTCGTGCTCGCGTACCGGCCGATCTCCGCTTTGAGATCGACCAAGTGCTTTTCGGCCCGAGCGAGCTTTGCGAGGTATGAGGGGACGATCGCGGTCATGCCCTACCCTCGCTTGTGATGCCGGACCCTGACAAGCACGAGCGGGAGCCTACTCAGTCGATCCCTGCGAAGGACGGCGACATCGAGATCCCGATCCCGTCTCGCGAGGACTTCTTGGGCGTCGTCAAGAAGGTTGCTGGCCCAGGGCTTCGTAAACGGCCTGGCGAGACACGCGAGCCTCCTGAGCGATCCGAGTCGGACTGAGCCCCGCCGCGTGGGCTTGTTGGATGCGTCGTCGTAGCTCGGCTGCTGCTGCGTGACGCTCTTGGTCGGCTACCTCACGGCGCTCTGCTGCGCGTCGTAGGCGTTCGATGGCCTTCTTCTCGCTGATCTGGTCGGCGCTCATCTACTTCGCTGCTCGCTTGACGAGTTCCGCGAACATCGATGGGTTGCGCTGGTCCCGCAGGTTGTAGCGCCAGCAGAACTCGTTGAGATAGCCCTGAAGCCATTTGTGCGAGACCTTCTTGTAGGTGCCACGGATCGACGGCTTGAGGTTGCCAAAGAAGCCCTCGATCGTGTTCGTGTGGACCTCGCCCATGACGTATTCGCCTGCGGCGTGCCGTACCCGACTATGAGCTGCGAAGTGGTCTCCGAGCCGGTTATATGCGGGCCACTCATCGGTGTAGACGATCGCCTCGGGCTGGACCCACTGGACCACCTGCTCCTTGAGCCTCGGCCCACGTCTTGACGGCAGCACGGTCGCCTTCACGCGGCCGCCACGTTCGACGGCCGCGAAGACGGTTGCTCTACTACGTTCCTTCAGCTTCATCGCAGCGGAGCGGCGCTCGGCGATCGGAGCGTTCGGCAGGTAGCCCTTGCGCGGCTTGCCATCCACGGAGGTCTCGTCCACCTCGACTTGCCCGGATAGCTGCTCTCCGTCGTCTGTCATCAGTTGGTTGCGGATCAGGTTCAGCATCCGCCAAGCGGTGCGATACGAGACACCGAGAGTGCGCTCCAGTTGCTTGGCGGAGATTCCGCAGCGAGTGCTCGTGACCAGATACATAGAGTAGAACCACAGGTGCAGCGAGGTCGATGACTTCGCAAAGATCGTTCCCGCTGTCGGGTGGACGTGGTGCCCGCAGCCGGTGCAGGTCCACGACTGGCGTCCCTGTTTGGTCGCGTAGCGGCGGAAGACCCGTTCCTGCTCGCACTTCGGGCAGATGGCGTGTTCGCCATCGGGCGCGTATCGAGCGCGCCACAAGTGCTCCAGGCACGCGGCATCATCCGGAAACTCGCGCAGGAACTCCATCAGCGAGTACGTGGACTCCGAGCAGGCGGTCCTGCGCGGAGCGTTGCGATCTACCGGAGGCACACTGTAAGGCTACTTGACGTACATGTGTTTGTCAAGTAGCATGCAGAAAAAATCTGGCCGCCAAGCCTTCTACACTGCTGTCCGTGAGCGTCCTACCGGAGAGCCGCCACGCTCAACGCGAGATTGCCGGGTGGGGGTACGCAACTCCTGCGGCCTACGACCATTTGGTGTCCCCAGCTGGCAGCATGGCTTGGGGGGCGTGGTCGATGCTAGACCCCTTCAGATCATCCCTACCGGCGCTGTACCAGCACTGGCCTTCGGCAATCGCAGATACCGTCTCGCTGCGCAGCGACTGGGCGATCTACTGCATGGACTACGGCTACATCATCGACACCGCGCTTTCCCAGGCCGACGAGCAACAGCAATCGCTGTTTGATCCTGACCAGCTGAACGCTTGAACGGCGACGATCCAGCAGAATCCGGGCCGGAAGATCCGGCCAGTAGCGGCGAGTCAGAGGCAGCGGACCGAGCGCTACAGCAACTGCCGCCCGGGTTTCCATTGGGACTCGCCCCCGTGCTTCAGGGATTGCAGGGCGCTCCACAGCAAGTCATTGCGCGCGCAGTGAGCGCATCCTTCTCGATGAGCCCCATTCCGAGCGGGGAGGATCTGGACAAATATAACGGCGTGATAGATGGCGGGGCCGACCGCGTTATGAAGCTGATCGAGGGTCAAGCTAGCCATCGTCAAGAGCTTGAGAAGAAGGACGTAGACGCCGACATATGGCTTCGTAAGACTGGTCTTATTCTCGCCTTTATTGTCGCGATGGTTGCGACCGGCGGTGGCTTCTGGCTCATCTATGAAGGGAAGGATGTGGGGGCGCTAGGAGCCCGGGTCAGTAACGCGTCCTCGCCGTCGACTAACGGCGCGGCACGGGAGCGATGAGGACTACGCCTCCCGGCTCCCGGGTGAGCGTCGGGTGTCCGGTCCTCATTTAGAGTGTCCCGCGAGCCTGCTGGCTGCTGCTTTTCGCCGCTCGCGCTCAGGTTGCGCCGACCAGGGCGAGTCCGCCGGCGCGGTGGAGCTTGAGCAGGTTGTGGATCGCGCAGTGGAAGCGCCATTGGGCGCGGGCTGCGTGCTTGCCACGCAGCAGCAGCCGCCGCGCGTCCTGGACGGTGTGCATCTGGCCGAACACCGGCTCGACGATCGCCTTGCGTCGGGCGTAGACGGCGTGCCCGTCCTTGGTTTTCAGCTTGCGTGCCATGCGCTGCTTGGGGGTCGCGTTCTTCGGTATCGGCCCGCGTGGCGCGGGCGCGGGCGGCTCTGAGCGCTTGAAGCGGCCGGTCGCGATGAACGGATCAAGGCCGTGAGCGGCGGTGATCGTGACGTTCTCCTGGGAGAAGTAGCCGGCATCCGCGGTCAGCGCCGCACCCTCCGGTAGCTCGCCACCGACCGCGTCGAGGTTCTCGGCGAGCTGGTCAAGCGCCGGCTCGAGCTGCTCGGCATCGGGCGCCTGATCGCAGAGCTCGGCCGCGAGGATCACCTGCGTCTGGGAGTCCACGAGCGCCTGGCCGTTGTAGCACTGGTGAAAAGAACCGTCAGAGGTCTTCATGATCTTTGACTCGGGATCGGTGAAGTTGCGCTGCGCTTTGGGCTTCGGCGCGAATGGATCGCGTCCGCTCGGCGGGCGCCGGGGCTTCTTGCCCTGTGCCCGCATCTCAGCGCGGCGCGCCTTCTCGCGCTCGGCGGCCTCAGCCTCAAGCGCCGCCTTGGCCTCGCGGATCACCTCGAGGCGCTGCTCGCGCCGACGCAGCTCCCGCGGCAGCTCATCGCCGCGATGCTCAGGACCGAAGCGCTCGTCCTCCTCGGCGTCGGTGCGCTCGGCCTCGGCCAGCAGCGCGTCGACGTTCTTGCGCAGCGCGGCGATCTCGCCCTCGAGCTGGACCTCCTTCTTGACCATCCGCTCGTAGCTCATCGCCTTGTGCCGAGACGCGTTCGCGCGCAGCTTGGTGCCATCCAAAGCGAGTGTTCCCAGCCCGATGAGCCGTGCCTGCTTGCACAGCCTCAACGCCTGCACGAACAGCTCTGAGAGCGCCTCCAAGTGACGTGCCCGAAACCGCGCGATCGAACGATAATCCGGGTGCTGGCCGGCGCACAGCATCCGCGCCGCCACATCGCGATAGCTCGCCGCCTCCAGCTTGCGCGAGGAGGCCACCCCGCCCGCGTAGCCGTAGATCAACAGCTTGAGCATCAGTCGCGGGTCATATGGCGGGTAGCCCCGCTCCTCCTCATAGGCCGCATAGATCGGCGAGAGGTCCAGCGCCGACTCCACCAGATCTGAGACGAAGTGCGCCAGATCGCCCTCCGGCACCCACTCAGAGAGCACCGGCGCCATCAACAGCACCTGATCGGGGTCATACGCCCGGAAGGTCTTCTCTTCGCCCGCCGCCCGGCGCTCGCCAACTACCGCCGACGCCTGCACCTCCACCAGCCGCTCCTGCGTCACCGCCGACATGACAACCTCCGCGTCGAGAACAACGGAATCGTCTTAAATCCGCCGGACGCCACCGCGACGGTTACTGACCCGGGCTCCTAGGGCCTATCTTCGTGGCTGTCGCAACCCTCACGGGCGTTTTTGTCTGGTGGACTCGCCAGAAGAACCAGAGACCGCCCCAGCCGCCGGGCACCGGGGCGCCTGGTTAGGCGGGACTGCCGCTGGTGCTACGTGATCAGCACCCGTTGATGGTCACGAAACCAAGAAAGCGCGCTGCAACAAACGTTGCAGCTTGATCAAACCTGGGTATGCATGTCGAATAGGCGCCCGGCAGGAATCGAACCCGCGACCTCCGCTTAGAAAGAGCGGCGCTCTGTGGACTCCAGGTTTTCGAGGGCTGGTGTCACTCCGCTGAGCTACGAGCGCGTGGGTTTCTGCCGCAAAACGCGGCAGAAGCCTGTGCGTGCGAGGTCGCAGATTTCCTAGGATCAGCGGACCCCGCGCAAGTGGGTGGCGCCCTCGGCCCGGTTCCTTCCAAAGATGCCTGGGTCGAGGGCGTGCGTATGTCAGGTTGGTCGCTGGCTAGCTTGGTCTCCACTCGATAGTGGGCTTGGCACTACTACAGGGCCGCTCGGACGGAACCTTTCTCCAAGTCACTGCGTGTTCCGCAATTTGCGGACTCGGCGGCCTGCCTCGCTTCAGGCCAAGCCGCCGAGTCTGGATCACGGCTACTGCGTGATTTCCTCTGCGAGCAGAGCGGCGCGCGACGCGAACACGAAACCGTCGAGGCGATGAACAAGGCCGCCTCTGGCGAGCCGTTTCAAGCCATCGGACGCTGCTACCCGGTCTTCGATCTCGCGGGCGACCTCCTCCTCAGACCACGGTCGCTGCGCGTCGCTTGCGAGCAGGACCGACAGGATCACGCCGTCAGTGTGCACCTCCCGCTCGACCTCGCTCATGGGCGGGATAGGCTGAGCCTGCATCAGGGTTACCTCCTGGTGTCAGGCCCCGGGGCAGTTCGCGCTGTCGCCGGGGCCACTTCTTGATTGGAAGCCGACCAAGCTAGCCCTACCGGAGGACGGAAAAAACGTCCAAAACGGCTTATACAGAGAATGACTAAGTGTGTCCGACAACACACAACGCGCCCCCGCGATGCCTCACTATGCATATCGACCCTACGCACAGCAGTACCCTCCTCCTCCCCAGAAACGGCCCGCCCCCCAGCGGGCCGTTTCTTTTGGCGTCACCCGCCGGTCGCGGCGGGCTTTGCGTGCCGACTGGATCGCCTCCCAGCGATCCGACCCTTGCACGGCACCCAAGGTTGCATGCTCTCAGCGGCGCTGGCCAGGCTGGCTGCCGGCTCTCCGGGGCAAGTGCCCCTGTCCGCAAAGCCACATGAGATGAGTGTGATGAACGTCACAGAAAAGCGGTTCGGCGTCAGGCACTATGTGTTCGACCCGAAGCACAGCAGTACCCTCCTCCCCTCAAAGCGGCCCGCCCCCCAGCGGGCCGCTTTTTTATCACGATCGCGCCTAACACGCTCGCTGCCAGCCCGGCGTCGTTGAGCGCAGCTAAGCGTCAGGCGACGTGTGCAGACTGGCGATCGAGGATCGCGGCCCTGACACGCTCGGCGATCTGCTCGCCGGTGAAGCCGACCTCCGCGTGCAGCAGAGCAGGCTTGCCATGAGTCACGTAACAGTCGGGCAGGCCGATACGCAGGATCTGCGCGCTGCCCGCTGCTGCGCCCGAGTCGTTCAGGGTCTCCCAGACGGCGGAGCCGAAGCCGCCGGCAAGGACGCCCTCCTCGATCGTGACCAGCAGATCGTGCTCGGCGGCCAACTGGGCAACGAGACCGGCATCGATTGGCTTGGCAAAGCGCGCATCCGCGACCGTGACCGCGATGTCTTGCTTGGCAAGCAGCTCTGCGGCCTGCAACGCCTTGGCCACGCCGGATCCGTAGCCAAGCAGCGCGACCCTCCGGCCGACGTGAGCGTCGCTGGCGGAGCCCGCCTCGACCAGCACCTCGCCGGTACCGATCTCGATCGCCTCGGGCTGCTGCGGCAGCGGCACGCCCTCGGCCTCACCGCGCGGGTAGCGCAGCGCAACCGGGCCATCGTCGTAGAGCAGCGCCGTGCGCAGCATGTTGACAAGCATCGCCTCGTCCCTCGGCGCCATCAGCACGATGTTCGGCAGGCAACGCAGGTAGGCGATGTCGAAGGCGCCGTGGTGGGTTGGGCCGTCATCGCCGACCAGGCCAGCGCGGTCCATCGCGAAGACGACGTTCAGCTTCTGCAGGCAGACGTCGTGCACGATCTGGTCGTAGGCGCGCTGCAGGAAGGTGGAGTAGATCGCCGCGACCGGCTTTATGCCCTGCAGCGCAAGGCCGGAGGCGAACAGCACCGCCTGCTGCTCTGCAATACCCGCATCGAAGTAGCGCTCTGGCATCGCTTTCTGCAGGATGTTCAGGCCGGTGCCCGAGTTCATCGCGGCCGTGATCCCGACGACCCGCTCATCGCGCTCGCACTCGCGCACGAGCGCCTCGCCGAAGACGGTCGTGTACTGCGGCGGCGGTGCCGGCTTGCCGTTGGAGGCGGCCGCTTTCGCGGGCGAGCCGTTGACGATCGAGTGCGGCTTGGCGGCATGCCACTTCTCCATGCCCTCAAGGCCACCCTCCTCTGCGGGAGCAAAGCCCTTGCCCTTGACGGTGGCGATGTGAACGACGACCGGCCGCTGAGCGGCCAGCGCCTCGCCGATCGCAAGGCGCAGGGCGCGCACGTCGTGTCCGTCGATCACGCCTGTGTAGGCCCAGTCGAGCTCCTCCCACCACAGCCCTGGCGCCCAGAAGGCCTTCAGCGACTCCTTCAGATGCGGCCCGATCCGCTCGAAGGCAGCACCGATCCCGCCTGGCAGTTTGGCCAGGCCCCCCTCGACCTCCTCGCGGGCGTGCCAGAGTTTCGGGTTCAGGCGCACCCGGTTGAAGTAGCGCGAAAGCGCGCCTACGTTCGGCGCGATCGACATGCCGTTGTCGTTGAGCACGACCACGATCGGGGTGCCCATCCCGCCCGCCTGGCCGATCGCCTCGAATGCCACGCCGCCGGTCATCGCGCCGTCGCCGATCACCGCCACCACCCGGCCATCCTGGCCGGCCATCTTCATGCCCTCCTTGATGCCGACGGCGTAGCCGACGGAGGTGGAGGCGTGCCCTGCGCCCATGATGTCGTGCTCGGACTCGGCCATCGAGCAGAACGGCGCAAGCCCGCCGTACTGGCGGATCGTGTGCAGCTGCGATCGCCGGCCGGTGAGCACCTTGTGCGGATATGCCTGGTGGCCGACGTCCCAGAGGATCTTGTCGGTCGGCGAGTCGAGCAGGGAGTGCAGCGCGACCGCCAGCTCGCAGGTGCCGAGGTTGGCGCCGAAGTGCCCGCCTATCTCCCCCACGGTGTCGATGATGTGCTCGCGGACCTCCTGGGCCAGCTGCGCCAGCTGCTCCTCTGAGAGCGCCTTCAGGTCGTCGGGGCCGTCTATGCCGTCGAGGATGTTCAAGATGTCCGTGTGTAGATGAAGTCGGTGATCTGCTCTAGGTCTATCGCCACGCGCTGCCCCGGCAGGCTGCCCATCGCCTCCGCCAGCGCCTGCCTGGCCATCCGGTGGGACTCCGCGGCCAGCTCCCTGGCTCGATCAACGCCGAACTCGCTGACGTAGGTGCGCTTGCCATGACGCTCGTCGCTGCCGCTGGGCTTGCCGAGCGCGGCATCCGTGCCTGTGACGTCCAATATGTCATCGACGATCTGGAACAGCACACCGAGCTCCGCGGCAAAGCGCCGAAAGGACATTCTCGCAGGTCCGTCGACTCCACCGAGCATTAGAACGCAGAGCACCGATGCGCCGATCAGCCTGCCGGTCTTCAGCTCGTGCAGTCGTCGCAGGCCCGCCGGCCCCTCCGGCGCGACGCTTGCGACGTCAACGTACTGCCCGCCGACCATGCCGTTTACGCCCGTGGCGCCCGCAAGCTCCACTGCCGCCTCGATCAGGCGCTCCGGCGGCGACCGGCGCTCGCTGAGCATGTGCTTGAACGCCTCCGCGTAGAGCCCGTCGCCGGCGAGGATCGCGACGTCCTCTCCGAAGGCGACATGGCAGGTCGGCTGGCCGCGGCGCAACTCGTCGTCATCCATCGCAGGCAGATCGTCGTGGATCAGCGAGTAGGTGTGGATCAGCTCGATCGCGCCGGCGAGCGGCATCACCTCCTGATGGTCCATGCCGACCGCCTCGGCAGTCGCAAGCGCAAGCACGGGCCTGATGCGCTTGCCACCGGCAAGCAGCGAGTAGCGCATCGCCTGCTCCAGGCCCGATGTGAGCGGCTCATCGGCGAAGCGCAGGTGCTCGAGGTAGCGCTCGACCTCAAGACGCAGATGGTCGGGGTAGCGCGGCTCCCCTGAGGCCGCGGGTAGGACATTGCCCGCCGCCACGCTGAGACCAGGACCCTCCACGCTCACGCTAGCGCCGCTGCCTCATAGCAGCGAGTCCTGTCCCGGCGGCGGCGCGGAGGCGACGCTGCGGGCGCGCTGCTCCAGCTCCGCGCTGGCCTGCGTTGCGATCGCCGCGCAATCCTCCACCAGCGTCGCAGCCGCGTCGACTGAGATCTCGCCGGAGCGAAGCTGCTCAGCCGCGCGCTCGAGCCGCGCTATCAGGTCGTCCAGTTGCTCTGTGCTCACTCGCCAGGCCTCCTAAGCCGCTGTACTTGCGCCATTCTCCCGCAGATCCCGAAGTACTGCGGCAAGGATGCCATTGATGAATGCCGGCGCCTCGCTGCCGCAGAAGGTCTTCGCGCTCTCCACGGCCTCCTCGATCGCGCCCTCGGCCGGAATCGGGGCGTCGGCTGGAACCGCGTCAGGGTGCAGCATCTCCACCAAGGCTACCCGCATGATGCTGCGCTCCAACGGCTGCACGCGGCTCACGCTCCAGCCGTGCGCATGCTGCTCGATCAGCTCGTCGAGCGATGGGGCCAGATCCGCGGCGGCGTGGGCGAGACTGCGCGTAAAGAGCGAGGCGTCAGGCGGCAGCGTCTGCACCAGCTCACGGCCCGTCAGATCGTGCTGATAGAGGGCAATGACCGCCGCTCTGCGCTGCTCTGAGCGGCGCACAGGTCCGCTCAGGCCCGCGAGACGTAGTCGCCCGTGCGGGTATCTACGCGTACGCGCTCGCCTGCTTCGATGAACAGCGGCACGTTGATCTGGGCACCCGTCTGCAGCTTGGCCGGCTTGCTACCCCCGCCGGAAGCGGTGTCGCCACGCAGCCCGGGCTCGGTCTCGGTGACCTCCAGGTCGACCGCACTCGGCAACTGGATGTCCGAGGGCTGACCGTCGATGAAGAGCATGTCCACTTCCGCGCTCGGCTCGATCCAGCGCAGCGCATCGGCCACAGCGCCCTCCGCGATCGCCATCTGCTCATAGGAGGAGACGTCCATGAAGTGCGCCTCGCTGCCATCGGCGTAGAGGAACTGCATCTTGCGCGCCTCGGTGTGCACGGCTCGGAACTTCTCGCCCGCTTTGAAGGTGCGGTCAATCACAGCCCCGTCGGAGGCGCGGCGCAGCTTCGTGCGCACGAACGCCCCGCCCTTGCCGGGCTTCACGTGCTGGAACTCGAGGATCTTGAAGATGACTCCATCGATCTCGATGTGGTTGCCGCTCTTGAATTGGTTGGTTGAGAGAGCCATTTTTCCCTGCAAATCGCAATGTTTTGCCCTATCGGAGACGCGTCAGTAACGGTCGCGTCTCCGCTCTGCTCGCGAGCTTATTTGGCTTAGCAGAGCCAAAACTCGAATCTAGACCGATGTGGTTGACGATCTAGTCTACGCGCCGGTTCGGCGAGAGGCGAGACGCCTGCAACGAAGTCGGACCTCTAGGTTGGGCGGGACTCGGCGGGGCGCTATCGTTGCTACCGATGAGCGTGGAGCGCGAGTTTGATGTCGTGATCGTGGCTGACCCGGAAGGCGGCTATAGCGTGTTCGTGCCTGAGCTGCCGAGCGTCGCTACGCAGGGCGAGACGATCGCCGAAGCGCGCGCGAACGCTCAGGAGGCAATCGAGGGGTATCTCGAAGTCATGCACGAGGACGGACTTCCCATCCCCACGGTCCACCGCGACCGTGTGGCCGTTCAAGCCGCGTGAGCCAGACGCCTGCCGTCTCAGGCAAGCATCTCGTCAAGACCTTCGAAGGCCAAGGCTGGTACGTAAAGCGCGTGCGCGGCAGCCATCACATCATGCGTCACCCGACCATTCCTGACGCGATTCCCGTCCCGGTCCACCGCAACCAGCCAATCAAGAGGGGCACGCTCGGAAACATCCCGCGCACGGCCAGGATCAGCCGCGAGGAGTTCAACCGGCTGGTCTGACACCCTGGCCGCCAACTCGCTCATATGTTCCTGCCGGCAGCAGCTACCAGCCTCGAAGGCGAGATTCGGAAAGCGCCATAAAAGTCGTGGCTTCCCGTGACTGTTCAGGTCGCGGCAGGGGGTGGGGGTCTGGTCGCGAACGTTGTTATGTGTCGTCGGGTCGGCTGTCGCGGGATGATCTTGAGGCGCTGGTCGTCGAGCAGGCCGCGCTGATCGTCGATCTGCGCGCTGAGGTCGCGGAGCTTCAAGCGCGGCTGTCGGCGAATTCGCGCAACTCGTCGCGGCCGCCGTCGTCTGATGGGCTGGCAAAGCCGCCGGCGCCGAAGAGCCTGCGTCGCCGGTCGGGTCGCAAGCAGGGCGGTCAGCCCGGTCACGAGGGTCGTCATCTGCAGCGCGTCGAGCGTCCGGATTCGGTGATCATGCATGTGCCGGTGAGCTGCGACGGCTGCGGCGGCGATCTCACGGACGGCGAGCCGGTCAGCGAGGAGGCGCGCCAGGTGTTCGACCTCCCACCGGTGCGTCTCCTCGTGACCGAGCATCGTGCCCAGCGGCGCCGCTGCGCCTGCGGGCACGTGACATGCGCCGATTTCCCGGCTGGGGTCGGCGCGCCGGCGCAGTACGGGCCGCAAATCCGCGCCCTGGGGATCTACCTGATCGCCGTGCAGCACTTGCCCTACCAGCGTGCCGCGCGGCTGCTCTCAGACTGGCTCGGGGCGCCGCTATCGCCCGCGACGCTGGTCGCGTTCGTCGCTGATGGTGCCGAGGATCTTGATGAGTTCTTGGATGTGGTGCACAAGCAGATCATCGCCTCGCCGGTCGCGCATTTCGACGAGACCGGCGCACGTGTTGCTGGCCGCGGCCGCTGGCTTCACTGCGCCAGCACCGAGACGTTGACGTTCTATGCGCTACATGACCGGCGCGGCACCGAGGGCATCGACCACACCGGCGTGATGCCGCGTTTTCGTGGAATCGCCGTCCACGACGGCTGGCCTCAGTACCGCTCCTACACCGACGTGACACATGCGCTGTGCAATGCCCATCACCTGCGCGAGCTGCTGGCAGTCATCGAGCAGCACCCCGAAACGCAGTCGTGGGCCCGCCAGATCGACGCGCTGCTGCGCGCCCTGCACGAGGAGGTCAAGGCTGCCAAAACAGCCGGCGAAGACTGGCTGGATCCGTCGGTGCTGGCCAGCTACCGCGCCGCCTACCAGCAGATCATCGCGAGCGCCAACCACGACAACCCGCCGGGCACGATCCCGACCGGCAAGCGCGGCGTGATCAAACAGACCCCCGCTCGCAACTTGCTCACCCGCCTGGACCGCGACCGCGAGCAGATCCTGCGCTTCGCCCACCAGTTCCAAGTCCCATTCGACAACAACCTCGTCGAGCGCGACATCCGAATGATCAAGATCCAGCAGAAGATCTCCGGCAGCTGGCGCACAACCGCCGGCGCTGACCGCTTCTTCGCGCTACGCGCCTACATCAGCACCACCCGCAAGCAAAGCCGCGACATACTCGACGCGCTCGCCCGCCTCACCGACCACGCCCCATGGCTACCGGCCGCCGCCAGCACCTGACACGCCACCAGCGACCTGAACAGTCACGGCTTCCCGGGGCATCCTTATGGCATCCGGCGCTTTAGTGAACTCCAATCCGAGCATCTCGACAGCGTAGACGCGTCGGGTCGATCGGCCCTCTTGGTCCGAGGCTACTCTGTGCCCATGAAGGTCTTCATCAGTTGGTCCGGAGACAAGAGCAAGGCAGTTGCGCAGGAGCTACGCGAGTGGCTGCCGTACGTCATCAACGGATACGACTAGCCGGGCCTCGCCTACCGCACACGCCTGCACATCGCCGACCGTGCGCGTGAGGAAGTGCACGCCCTCCAACCCCTCCAGCGAGAAGCTGTCCGCCGCACCCGCGCAGACGTCGATCAGGAAGCGTGGCCTGCCCCAGCGCGCGTATTGCTCAGCATCGATGTAGAACGGCGCGCCGCCAATCTCGCCAAGCGTCAGGTCGCCTGAACCTGCTGGCATATCGCCCTCGCAAAAGCACATCGGCGCGCTGCCTTCACAGCAGCCGCCGGACTGGAAGAAGGCAAGCGGCCCATGCTTGACGCGGAGGCGCTCGATCGTCTCAAGCGCCTCCGCGGTAGCCGTCACGTTTGGGGAGCCCATCGGGCTTTCACCGGCCAAGGAGATAACCGGCCTGTTCCTAGAACAGCCCCATCGGGTTTTGGTCGTAGCTGACCAGCAGACACTTCGTCTGGCTGTAGTGATCCAGCATCATGCGGTGGTTCTCGCGACCGACACCGGAGGCCTTGTAGCCGCCGAAGGCAGCGTGGGCGGGGTACAGGTGGTAGCAGTTGGTCCACACCCTGCCGGCTTGGATCGCCCTGCCCATCCGGAAGGCGCGGCTGCCGTCGCGAGTCCACACGCCCGCGCCAAGTCCATACATCGTGTCGTTTGCAATCGCAAGCGCCTCACGCTCATCTTTGAAGGTCGTCACCGCCAGCACCGGGCCGAAGATCTCCTCCTGGAAGACGCGCATGCCGTTGTGGCCCTTCAGCACCGTCGGCTCGTAGTAGTAGCCACCGTCCAGCTCGCCACCGAGATGGGGCTGCTCGCCGCCGATCAGCACCTGTGCGCCCTCCTCGCGCCCGATCTGCACGTAGCCCGCGATCTTCTCCAGTTGCGCGGCGGAGACCTGCGGGCCGATCATCGTCTCGGGATCCAGCGGGTCGCCCTGCTTGATCGCCTCGATCCGCGCAAGGCAGCGCTCCATGAAGCGCGCGTAGATCGACTCTTGGATCAGCGCCCGAGATGGGCAGGTGCAGACCTCGCCCTTGTTGAAGGCGTAGAGCACCAGCCCCTCGATCGCCTTGTCCAGGAAAGCGTCATCGCTTGCCATCACATCCTCGAAGAAGATGTTCGGCGACTTGCCGCCAAGCTCGGTCGTTGAGGGGATCAGGCTCTGGGCCGCATAGGACATGATCAGCCGCCCGGTCACCGTCTCGCCGGTGAACGCGACCTTCGCAATCCGCTTGTTGGAGGCAAGCGCCTTGCCGATCTCCGCGCCGGGACCATTGACGACGTTCAGCACGCCGCCGGGGATGTGCTCGCCGATCACCTCGCAGAGCTTCAGGATCGACCAGGGCGTCGGGCTGGCGGGCTTTACCACCGCGCAGTTGCCGGCGGCAAGCGCCGGCGCGATCTTCCACGCCGCCATCAGGATCGGGAAGTTGAAGGGGATGATCTGACCGACCACGCCGAGCGGCTCGTGGAAGTGGTAGGCGTAGGTCTGATCGTCGATCTCGGAGATCCGCCCCTCCTCCGCCCGCGCGGCGGCGGCGAAGTAACGGAAATGATCGATCGCCAGTGGAATGTCGGCGGCCAGCGTCTCGCGCACCGGCTTGCCGTTCTCGTAGCTCTCGGCTACGGCGAGCATCTCCAGGTTGTCTTGCATCGCGTCAGCGACGGCGTTCAGCACCGCCGCACGCTGCGCCGGCGAACGGCTCGCCCACTCCTCCTTTGCGGCGTGTGCCGCGTCGAGCGCAAGCTCAATATCGGCGGCTCCTGAGTGCGCGACTTCGCAGAAGGACTCACCGGTCGACGGGGTCGGATTCTCGCGGTACTCGTGAGTGGTCGGCGGCACCCACTCCCCGCCGATGAAGTTCTCGTACTGATCGTGTAGCTCGACGGGGCTGCCCAACCTGCCTGGCGCCTCATAGATCCTGTGGGTCTGCTCGATCGCCATCGCTTGCTCCTTTGCCTTGCAGCTCTATCGGGGAGGTGGGGGCGGTGTCCATGCCGCGTGCACAATCTCCCACCGGTGCGCTGCGCCGACATCCGTGTGCGGCCTCCTGCGATCTACGTAGTTGGCGGTGGGCGAAATGCGGAATCTCTCACGCACAGCTAGCCTGCATGAAGCCAGCAGCGCAACCAGCTCGACCGAGGAGGCAGTCGTGGAGCAGCTCGCAGGAGTCAACGCACTCATCACCGGCGCCTCGGGCGGCATCGGCGCCGAGATCGCCCGCCGCCTCGCGGGCCAAGGCACGAACCTCGTCATCTCAGGCCGCCGCGAGGATGCGCTTGCGCAGGTTGCAGCCGAGGCGGGCGACCGCGGCGTGCGCTGCATCGCCGTCGCAGCAGACCTCAACGATCGCCAGCAGGTCAAAGAGCTGCTCGGCAAAGCGGAGGCGCAACTCGGGCCGATCGACGTGCTGATCAACAACGCCGGGATAGAGAGCGTCAGCTCGTTCACCGCCTCCAGCGAGCAGGAGCTCGCAGAGGTGATTGAGGTGAACCTCACCGTTCCGATGCTGCTCACCCACGAAGTGCTGCCCGGCATGCTGCAGCGCGGCCGCGGCCACGTCGTGTTCATCTCATCGGTGGCGGGCAAGATCGGCCCTGCCTACAACGAGCCCTATGCGGCCAGCAAGGCGGGCCTGGTTGCGCTCACGCAGTCGCTGCGTGCCGAGTACAAGGACGCTCCCGTCGGCTTCTCGGTCGTCTGCCCCGGCTTCACCGCGGGCGATGGCATGTACCAGCGGATGGCAGACGATGGCCATACCTCCAATCGCCTGATGGGCGAGACCACCACCACGAAGGTCGCCGAGGCAGTGCTCAGAGCGATCAGAAACGACGTCGGTGAGATCGTGGAGAGCGGCGCTCCGATCCGACCGATGCTCGCGCTGGCCCAGCTCACCCCCGGCATGGTGGAGAGGCTCGCCCCCCGTTTCGGGGTGACGCAGATCTTCGAGCGGGTGGCGCGGCAGCGCGGGCGGGCCGGCGAGTAGCTTCAGCGCCCGCCTTGCGGATGCCGACCTGACGGCTGGACAGCGGGCCGGCCATCCGCCCTGCGCGATCCTGAACGCTCGGCACGCAACAGATCTGCCGTGACGTGCTCGGAGCTGCTTGGGATCAGGTCGAGATCGTCGAGCTCCATCAGCCCCTCGACTTCATGCTCCATGCTGCGCTCGAGCTCCTCAGAGGAGGTCTCGTCAAAGCCACGGGGTAGCCAATCGGAGCTCATCGCACATCGATCGTGACGCATTTGGCGGCAGATCGCTGCCACCAGAGCCACCTACTTCGCAAACACGGTCACATCCTTTGCAGTTGCGGTTGGCGCTCTCAAGGCATTACGGGCGGAAACCGATGCCACTCTCAAGATGTCTGATCGCAGGTTGGAGAGAGCTGTGGCGCCCGCGATGGCGGCGCTCGGAGTGGCCTGCATGGCCTGGCTCGGCCTTTACGGATTTGGCTGGAACGACTACGAAACCGAGGCGCTGCCGGCGATGCAGGCGCTCGTCCACGGCCACTTCGCTTCGTTCGCTCAGCTTGCGCCCTCATACGGCGGCTCGCTGCTGCTGCGCGCCCCCTTTGCCTTTCTGCCGAGCTTGTGGGGCGGCGGCTCACTCGCGGTCTATCAAGCTGTCTCCATCCCCTGCCTGCTGGCGGCCGCCCTGCTCGGGCTCTGGCTCTGCGCCCGGATGCGCGCCGCCGGGCAGAGCAGGCTCGCGCGCGCGCTCGCGCTCGGGCTCTGCGTGGCCAACCCGCTCACGCTGCGCGCGCTGGAACTCGGGCACGCCGACGAACTGCTGGAGGCGTCGCTGTGCGTGGCCGCGGTGCTGCTTGCCGCTTCGTCCTCGAAAGCTCAGGCGCGACGCTTCGCCATCCATCCACGCGCGATCCTCGCCGGGGTATGCGTCGGCCTTGCGATCGGCAGCAAGGAGTGGGCGCTGATCGCGCTTGGACCCGTGCTGCTCACGCTCCGCGGCGGACGCATGCAAATGCTGGCTGCGGCCGCCGCCGCGGCCGCAGCGCTGCTCGCGCCAATCGCCCTGCTCAGCTCCTCGTTTGTCAACGCAACCAGCGGCGCAGCTTCCACAGCCAGCACGATCTTTCAGCCCTGGCAGGCGTTCTGGTTCCTGGGCCACCACGGTGCGCTCGTTCACGGCCTGTTCGGCACCCCGAAGCCTGGCTATCGCACGGCCCCCTCCTGGGTCGGGCCGATCAGCCACCCACTCATCGTGCTCACCGGAGTGCTGCTCCCACTGGCGCTCCGGTGGCGCAGGCGAGGCTCGATCGGAGTGGCCGACGCGCTGCTTCTGCTGACGCTGCTGAGCCTGCTGCGGTGCCTGCTCGACACCTGGGACAACGTCTACTACACGCTGCCGCTGCTGATCAGCTTGGTGGCGTGGGAGGCGCTGACCTTCAAGCGCCCGCCGGCGATCGCGCTCTGCGCAACAGTGCTCTGCTGGGCGAGCTTTCAGTGGATGCCCACGGTCGCCTCACCTGATCTGCAGGCCGCGTTCTTCATCGCCTGGACCGTGCCGCTCGCCGCCGCGCTGGCGCTGCGTCTGTATGCGCCCGGGTTCAGCGTTGCTGGCGCGCTTGACGCCGCGGCGCCTCCCACGCGGAAGGCGCCGCTCGTCGAGTCCTAGCGTTTGCCTTTCTTGGCCGCGGCCGTCAACTGCACTGTACGAGCCTGCACGCCGCTGCCGCTCATCAGCACCGACAGGCCGTGCTTGCCGGCTTTGGCAAGCAGGCTCTTGCCCTTGGCGGTCAGGTGCACACTGATCGTCTCGTACCCGCCTGCCGTGATCGAGAACGTTGCCTGGCCGACCGCCACGCTCATCAGCTTGCGTTTGTGGTGCTTGCCCACCTTCACCGTGACCTTCGCGACCAGCTTCAACATGCCGCTGCAGGCGCCCTGACCGCTGCAGGCCAGGTTCAACTGCGCTGTGCCGGACTTGACGATCGCGCTGCGGCCGGCCGCGGCTGTGCCGGGCAGTGGCGGAGGCGGGAGAGGCACACCGAGCGGATTGCTCGCAGAGGCGACGGAGCCTGCAGCGTTGACCGCGGTCACCTGGCAGGTGACCGCCTGACCCTGGTCGGCCGCCTGAACGGCATAGGTCGTTCCGGTCTGCCCAGGAATCACGACCCCGGCACGCAGCCAGGCATAGGCAAGGCTCGTCGGGTTGTTCGCCCACGAGCCCGGCGAGCAGCTTAGGCTCGCACCCACAGCGAGGCTGCCCGAAAGCACCGGGGCCGTAATCACCTGCGGCTGTCTGGGCGCCGCTTCCAGCATGCTTGCGTCGATCCCGGCCGTCACCAATGGCGCGCTGAGGCTTACCGGTTTGGCTTCCGCCTTGAGTGCCTTGCCCTGGTAATACTGCCGCAGATACGTTTGTGCGCATTCAAATTCCCCTGCGTGCACGCCGCAGACTTCGCCTGTGAACTCAACCGTGTATGCGCCGCTTGGCAGACCTTCAAGCAGATATTTGCCGTCTTCACCGGTTGAGGTGCATTCGCTTTCTGCGCCTTCCACGCACACGGTGAGACCGCCGATCGGCTCTTTGTAGATCGAGGCGTTGGTCACAGTGCCTTCGATCCGGGCGCCTTCGCTCAGCGTCGCGTCGATGCCTTCCGTGTCTTCGGGCGCAGTCACTTCGACTTCTTCGGCCTTGGCGTAGGTCGATGCGTCGTCGTAGAACTGAGCTACGTATGGTTTTTTGCTGCATGTGCCTTCTTCAGTGCATGCATCTCCGGTGAAATAGACCCTGTAATCAGGCGCGCTCGGCAGCCCTTCGATTGTGTATTCGCCGGACCGATCGGTACGGGCGCACCCTTCTGTTTCCTTGCTTTCCGAGTATGCGCATACGAGCGTCTCGGCAATCGCGCTTTTGCCGGACCCTTCGACCTTGCCTTCGATCCTGCCTCCTTCTTCGAGGCTCGCGTTCGCGGTCGACGTCAAGCCGGCGCTCACCGAAATGCGGGTCGCACTCGCAAACGTGCTCTTGTCGTTGTAGAACTGCGTTATATAGGGGTAGGTGCATTCGCCGCTCAACGGGCAGACGTCGCCGTAAAATTCGACGACGTATTCGCCGACGGGCAGGCCAGCAAAGGTGTATTCGCCGCTGGCGTCGGTCTTATCGCACTTGACGAACGCTCTGGCTGCGGTGTACGCACAGACTTCAGTGCCCTTGATCGGCGTGCCCCCGACGAGCTTCGTGACCGTGCCTTTGATCGACCCCGTTTCCGCTCCAGTCGACACCGCTGGCAACACCAGTAGAGCACCCAGCGTGGCCGCGAGCGCGAGCACCAAGCCCAGCCGCCCACCAATCTGCGCGCGCCCGCCGACCTTCAGCCCCGCACGCCTTGCCCCGGCGCGCGGCCTCTCACGAAATCCCATGTCTCATATCCCCATTCCGGGCACCGATGCCCTGGCTAGTGTCAACTGCCAGAACAATACTGTCCCGCGCCCGACGCATGTGCCGACCGTGCTCGATTACGAGACGACCGTCAGCTCCTTTGTCAGCGAAGTGACGATCTGCGGGCTCTCCTGCCCGACCACCACCAAATCCTCGATCCGCACCCCGAGGTCCCCCGGCAGGTAGATCCCCGGCTCCACCGTGACCACGTTGCCGACCCGCAGCGGATCGTCACCTGCGGTCTTGGAAAGTCGCGGGCCCTCGTGGATCTCGATCCCGACCCCGTGCCCGAGGCCGTGACCGAAGCGCTCGCCGTAGCCGGTGGCCTCGATCACCTCGCGCGCCACCGCGTCGACCTCCTTGCCGCTGCGCCCCGCCCCAACTGCGGCAAGCCCGGCCTGCTGGGCGGCCAGCACGATCTCGTAGATCTCGCGGTCGTGCTCGCTTACGGGGCCCGCCGCGTAGGTGCGCGTGCAGTCAGAGCAGTAGCCGTCCAGCACGCAGCCCCAGTCGATCGTCACCAGGGTGCCCGCCTGGATCGCCTGGTCGCGCGGCTGGGCGTGGGGTAGCGCGCCGTGGGCGCCACTGGCCACGATGCTGGGGAAGCTCGGCCCCTGCGCGCCCAGCGTCCGCATCCTGCTCTCCAGCGCGATCGCCACGTCACGCTCGCTGCGGCCGATCAGGCCTTGTTCAAGGATCTCACTGAGCGCCCGGTCGGCAAGCTGCGCGGCGGCAGCTATCCGCTGCACCTCCTCCTCGTCCTTGACCTCGCGCAACTGCTCGACCATGCCACCGCAGGCGATCAGCTCAAAGCCCTCGCCGAGCGCCTCGGCAAGCCGCTCATACCGGGCGACCGAGAGATAATGCTCGTCGAAGCCGACGCGCTGCGGGCGCTCCTGCGAGAGCATCTTGCCGGCCGCCTGGACCAGATCCCCAGTCATGATCACGGGCTCGCAGGAGGGCGCATGTGCGCCCACCTCCGCCTGCGCCTGGGTTTCATACCTGAAGTCGGTGAGGAGCTTGTGAGCCGCAGCAGAGCCGCTCGCGGCGATCACCGCGATCCCGTTGGAGCCTGTGTAGCCCGTGAGGTAGCGAACGTTCGCCGACCCGCTGACGATCAGGCGCTCGACGTCGCGTTTGGCCAGCGCGTCCGCCAGACGCGCAATCCGCGCCTCACCCGCCGGTGGCATCCCGAAGCGCCTTCTGCAGTCGCTGCAAGGCAAGCCTGTAGCCCTCGGGGCCCTTGCCGAAGATCTTCTCGATGCAGAGCCCGTCGAAGACCGAGATCTTTCGCCAGGGGTCGCGTTTCTCCACGTCGGAGAGATGGACCTCGACCGCCGGCAGCCTGGTCAGCTCCAGCGCATCCCTGATCGCCCAGGAGTAGTGGCTCCAGGCGCCGGCGTTGACGATCACGGCGTCGGCCTGCCCATCGAGCTGGTGCATCCGCTGGACGAACTCCCCCTCGGAGTTGCTCTGAAAGAAACGCGTGCTCAGCCCCAGCTCGCCCGCGAAGCCCGCGATCAGTCCCTCCAGCTCAAGCAGGCTGAGATCGCCGTAGTGGCCCGGGTCGCGCCGGTGGAGCATGTCCAGGTTGACGCCGTGCATCACCTCTATGCGGTAGCCCGCTGCCATGGATCAGCAGACTATCCGTTGCCGGCGGCAGCGCCATCGGCGCACAACTCGGCCACCGCGGCACGCACCTGCGCCTCTGGTACCGCGTGCCCGATCTGCACCGCTCCCGGCCGATCGACCAGCACAAAGGGCACCTCGCCATGCAGCCGCTTCTTATCGCGCCTGGTCGCCGCTACGACATCCTCGGCGCAGGCGCCCACCAGGCGCGTGGGCAGAGAGCGCGCGCGCATCATCTCCTGCACCTGCTCGCGAAGCTGTTCTGCGCCGGAGAGCCGCAGCGCGGCCAGCAGCCCAAGGCCGACGGCCTCGCCGTGCAGGTAGCGCTCATAACCGGTCACCGTCTCGATCGCGTGCCCGATCGTGTGCCCGAGGTTCAACGTCTGCCTTACGCCCGAGTCGCGCTCGTCCTGCGCGACGATCCCCACCTTGGTCTGCGCGCAGAGCAAGATCGTGCGCTCGTCAAGTGGCGCATCCTCCTGAACGCGCTGCCAAAGCTCACCGCCCGCGATCAGCGCAGTCTTCAGCACCTCCACCCAGCCGGCGGACAGCTCGCGCGGTGGCAGGCTCGCAAGCGTGTCCGGGTCGACGATCACCCCGCTTGGCTGGTGGTAGACGCCGACGTAGTTCTTGGCCTGCGGCAGATCGACGCCCGTCTTGCCGCCGTAGGCCGAGTCGACCTGCGCCACGACCGTAGTGGGGACCTGGACGTGAGGGATACCGCGCTGGTAGGTGGCGGCGCAGAAACCCGCCAAATCGCCTACGACGCCACCGCCGAGCGCGACCACGTGATCGGCGCGCGTGAGCCCCCCCTGCACCATCGCCTCCCAGACGGCCTGGGCGCTTGCAAGCGTCTTGCGCGACTCGCCGGGCGCGATCGTGAAGGTGCCCGCAAGCGCGCCGAGACGCTGCCCGTAGAGCGGACCCACGTTCTCATCGGTGACGCAGAAGGCGCGGGAGACGGATCGATCCAGTGGCCAGGCACCAACGCCCCCGCCCTCGCACATCAGGCCCTCGCTCACAAGCCCCCTGCGCACCAGCACCGGGTAGGAGCCCGAGGCGGAGCTGGCCCAAAGCATCTTGGAGCCCGCCGGGGCAGCTCGCAGCCGGCCAAGCGCCTGCGCGGCCTGCGCGCCGACCCCCGGCACCTGCGCCGGCAGGATCGCGTCGGCCAGCGCGCTGTAGATCGGGCTGCGCTGCTCGTGCAGCTCGGCGAAGCGCTTCCAGTCGCGCGCGAGCGGGCGATCCACATCATGCGCGCCTGCGCGCTCCCAGGCGCTCTGCGCGTCGACGTCGAGCAGCACCACGACGTGGCCGGCAAGCTGCTGCTGGACACGGGGCGAGAGCACGCTGCCGCCGCCTAGCGAGACGGTGCTTTGCGCGCCGGCCGCGCCGAGCAGATCGAGCACCACCCGCTCCTCGATCTCCCTGAAGCCCTCCTCACCGAGCTCCGCGAACAGCGAGGCGATCGTGACTCCGTGCCGCCGCTCGATCTCGGCGTCGCTGTCGACCACGCTCAGACCAAGCGCGTCCGCAACCTCGCCCGCGGCGGTCGACTTGCCCGCCCCCATGAAGCCGATGAACACCAGCGCGCCGCGTGCGCGCGGTCCAGCAAGTCCGTCCTGTGCGGCGCGGGAGCCGCCGGCTATCTCCTCCATCCAATCCGCTCCTCATAGGCGGCCAGAGCCTGCTTGACGTCGTCGATGTGGTCGCCGCCGAACTTGCGCCGGTAGGCGTCGGCGAGCACGAAGCAGAGCATCGCCTCCCCCACCACTCCCGCCGCCGGCACGGTGCAGGAGTCGGTACGCTCGCGCAACGCCTGCGCCGGCTCGTGGCTGACCGTGTCGACCGAGCGAAGCGGCTTGGTCAGCGTCGGCAACGGCTTCATCGCGGCGCGCACGACCAGCGGCAGACCCGTGGTCATGCCGCCCTCCAGCCCGCCGGAACGGTTGGTGGAGCGATGAAAGCCCTGCATCTCGGAGTAAAAGATCTCATCGTGCGCCTGCGAGCCGGGCCTGCCCGCGATCTCGAACCCGTCGCCGATCGAGACGCCCTTGACCGCCTGGATCGAGCAGATCGCCATCGCCACGCGGCCATCCAGACGCTCCTCCCAGGAGACGTGGGAGCCGAGACCGGGTGTGAGCCCGAACGCCTGCACCTCAAAGACGCCGCCGAGCGACTCGTTGGCCTTGCGCAACGCATCGATCTCGGCCACCATCGCAGCGCCGGCCTCCGCGTCCAGGCACCGCACGGGCGACTGATCGACCGCCGCAAAGTCCTCCAGGCGCAGCTGCTCGTGCTCGCGCTCAGGCGCCTTCACCGAGGCGATCTGCACGACGTGGGAGCGAACCTCCACGCCGAGCTCGGACAGGAAAGCACGGCATACCGCGCCGCCCGCTACTCGCGCCGCCGTCTCGCGCGCCGAGGCGCGCTCGAGGATGTCGCGCACGTCGGAGAGGCCGTACTTCCAGGTTCCAACCAGGTCCGCGTGTCCGGGCCGCGGCAGGTGCACCTCCGGCACCTCCTCCTCCACCGGCCAGGGATTCATCCGCTCTTCCCAGTTGGCGTAGTCCCTGTTGGCGACCTGCAGCGCGATCGGGCCGCCGAGCGTGCGTCCGTGCCGCACGCCTCCCGCCAGATCCGCTTTGTCGGTCTCGATCTTCATCCGCCCGCCGCGGCCGTGCCCGAGCTGGCGGCGCGCGAGGTCGGCGTCTATCCGCTCGCGTTGCAGCGCAAGGCCCGCCGGCAGGCCCTCCACTATGCAGGTCAGACCGGGGCCGTGGGACTCCCCAGCTGTGATCATCCGCAGCGCCATCGTGGCGCTCAGCTTATCTGCGCCGCTGCAAGCGGCGCCCTGCGCGCAGCACGAGCGGCCTGCCGCCGCTGCCGCTCGATCACTTCGAGGGCTGCCCGGAATGCCTGGCGGCGTGCGCACTCGCGCCGCCTACGCCGCCGACGATCGTTCCCAGCGAACCGCCGAACGCCGCGCTGGAGGGAATCGTCAAATGCAGCCGCGTGATCAGCGCACTGCCTGCAGCCGAGCTGTGAGCCGAGGCGGCCGAAGCCGAGCTCCCGCTGATCTTTTCGATCTTGGTCACGGTCAGGCGGTAGACCAGCACGGTGCCGTCTTCTTCCTGATACTGGAGTTCCTCGGAGGCGTGCAGCTTCAAGTCGATCGCCTGGCAGTCGGCGGCGCTGGGGACGCACTTGCCGTTGCCGTGAATGATCTCTGGACGCAGCAGGATGAAAGCGACCTCGGCGCCGCCGCCAACGACGCTCGTGGGCTCCACAAGCGCCTTGTGCTTGCTCGGCAATGGCCGCAGCTCGGCGACGTCCTGGAATGTCTGCACCTTGCCGACGGGATTACCTTCTTCGGAGAGCTGCTGCAGCGCCACATCCACGTGATAGCTCGAGATCGAGCTGCTCGGCGGTGCGGAGCTGCCGCCGCCACTGGAGGGCTGTGAACCGCCCGAGGGCGTCGATGAGCCGCTGCCCGCGCCGGTGGAGGAGCCGGCGCTCGATGAAGATCCGCTTGCTTTGCTGCTCGGCGTAGTGGCGCTATGCGACTGGCTCGACTTTTCCTTCAGCGGGGTGAAGGGGTTGCGCGTCTTGCCGCCATGCTGGTATTTCGCGCCCACCGTCGTCTCCGAGGCGGCCGCGTTGGGGTTGGCCGGAGCGCTGGAGAGAGCCGGCCCGGGCAGCGAGGCCACGTGCTGGGGATTTGTGGAGGCGCTTGAAGGAGGCGAGGGGTTGCCAGATTTGGCGCCAAGGGCGACGTAAGCGATCGCGCCCAGCAGCGCGACCGCGGCAAGACCGAGCAGCGGCAGCATCCTGCGGCTGGTCAGGTCGGCCTTCAGCGAAGCGAGCAGATCACTCATGGCAGCGGCCTCACGATCGCGGGTGTGGCGGGCGACCCGGTCGAGCTGGCAGTGCTGCTCGCCTGGGTCGCGCCGGACGGCGCCGCGCCGCTTGCCCCGCTGGTCAGCGTCTGCCCCGCCGGCAGCACGTAGGCAGTCGCGGTCACGGTGGCCTTCAGTCCGCCACCGCCAGATGCAGCACCTGCCGTTGTGCCCGAGTCAAGCGAGACGCCCTGGATGCTCAACAGCCGGCCGTTCACCTTTACGCTGCCATCAGGGTTACTGACCGTGAATCCCTGCAGGCGACCAATCAGGTTGTAGAGCTCTTCGTAGGTGCCCTGGAAGGTGAAAGTGAAAGGCAGCTGCTCGAAGCCTCCCACGGCGGCGCTCGCAGCGGCCGTAGCGGGTGTACTCGAGGCTGTTGAGCCGCCCGCGCCTGCGGCGATCGATTCGAAGTTCACCTTGTCTTTCGTGGACGCATGATCAAGTTCGTAGACCAGCGAGGAGACCTCCCGCTCGGCCGGCACCGCCTGCCCGAGGCTGACGATGGACGCGTAGGCTTCCGCGTAGCGCTTCTCATCCTGCTGGGCTTCGGCGAGCTTGGTGTGAGCGGAGCTCAGTTCGGAGCGCGCCGTTTCAGCCTGAGCGCTCACCTGCGATGCCTTGTGCTTCTCGGGCGAGACGAGCAGCATGAAGACCGCCGCCAGCACCGCGAGCGCACCCAGCACAACGATCACGATCCGGTCGCGTCCGGTCATCGCACGCTCACCCCCGTGTGAGCCTTGGTGGCGCCGCCGCTCGAATTGGATGCGCTGCTCACGGCAGGCTCAGACGGTGCTTTCACGGTCGGTGCGGGCAGCGCGTCGAAGCTCACCTGCATTGAGAAGGAGGGGCCGCCGGCGGGACAACCCCCGCCGCCGCCGCTCTTGCTCGAGCTCTGCAGATTCACTTCGCTTACTCCATCAATCAGTCGCAGCCGGTTCATCGTCAGCGCCACCGCGGATTGGCTTGTGGCGCAGCCGGCGATCGTAAAGCTCGGCGTGCTGCCCGCCGGAGTGGCCGAGGCGACGGATTTGGAGGCGCTGGCGGTAGCTGGCGCGGCCGGGGCCGCGCTCACAGTGGTGGCGCCGACGGTGCCTGTCACGGTGCTCAACGCCGCCTGGGTCGGTACGACGCGGCCGAGTTCGTGCATCGCATGGGCCCAGTCAAAGCGCGTGTTGGCCAGTTCCTGAACCGCTTTGAGGCGTTCTTCGCGCATCGCCACGAAGCTTGTATAGGGCGCAAGCCGGCCCGCTTCGCTTTGTGCTTGCTGAGCTTCGGCGCTTAGGCGGGTTGCTTCGGCCTGCTTGACGCCGATTTCATGGTCGGCTTTGCCGTAGAGCACGGCCATTACGGCCAGCCCAAGGATCAGCCCAACCACGACATATGCGGCGCCGCCGGAGCGGCCGGAGAGGTTGACGGCGCCGCGGCGCTGCTCAGAGGGGATCAGGTTGACGGCTCTCACGCCGCCACCTCCTCGATCGCAAGCCCTGCCGCAATCGTCAGCCGCTCGGCGGGCACGCTCTCGGCGTCCTGGGCCATCTGCACGCGCCGGCAGCTCAGCGGGGCGCCAAGCTCGGCCTCCAGCGCCTGCGCAAAGCCTGAGATCTCCAACGCAGGCCCGCTGAGCACGACGCTGCTCACCTCACCGCCACCCTGTGAGCGGTGAAAGTCCAGCGAGTTGCGCACCTCGCCGGCGATGTCACGAACTCCGGCTGCGAGCACGGCGCGTACGTCCTCACCAACGTAGTCGACCGGCACCTCGGGATCCCCGGCGGTGCCGGCGACCGGAGTTGAATCGCTACTCAGGTTCGCCGTGCTCATCAGCTCCCGCGCCTGCGGAAGCGCAACCGAATGGCGCTCCGCCAACTCGCTCGCGATCGACTCCAGGCCGCCGCTGACCATCCTCGTAAAGCGACACTCGAGCCCCTCGGCGATCGCCAGGTTGGTCAGTCCGCCCACGTTCAGGTAAAGCGTGGAAGCCACAGGAGCCACCTCGCCCTCTCCGAGACCATTGGGCATGCGCTCGCTAGAGGTATCCGCTTGATGCAGCGCGCGAATCATCGCGAATGCCGAGAGGTCAACCCCTATGGGCCGCAGACCCGCGGCCTGAACGGCTTTCAGCAGCCGCTGCACCATGTCGCGCTGCGCAGCCACGACCACCACACGCTGCCTCGGTCCCGCGGGCGTACCGACGATGCCAAGCGGCTGGAAGTCGAGCACCGCATTGGCAAGCGGCATCGGCATGTGATCCTGGGCCTGGAAGCGCACGGCTGCATCCAGCGCCTTACGATCATCGATCGGCGGAAGCTCCAGCACCCGCAGCACGGTCCGCTGGTTTGCCACCCCCAGCCGCACCCGGCGCGGCAGTTTGCCGTCGTGGAAAAGCTCACGCAGCGCCTCGGTCAGCAGGCTCTCGTCGAGCAGCTCCCCCTCTCGCACTGTTTCCGGCGGCAGCGCAACACCGACGGCATGCTGCACAACGACCGAGCCGTTGGCGCGCGCCTGCACCGCCGCGACATAGCCGGGCTGGATGTCAAGGCCGACCGTTGAGGGGCCTGAGCTTCGCTTGGAGCGGGCGTGCGAGCCGCCTCCGCGGCGGAGCTTCGGGGCGGGCATCTTGGCGGCCGGCTTCCGCAGTGACGGCGCTTTGACCTCCATCTTGGCGAGGTCCTTCAGAGACGCCATCAGTGCACCACCGAAGTCGAGTACCAGTGCAGGATGGGCTGGCCGGCGAACAGCGCCACAACCGCGCCGAGCGCCAGGAAAGGCCCAAACGGAACCGCCGTCTTGCGCCCCTCGCCCACGCCGACCCGCGCGATCACAACGCCGCCGACGAGCACTCCGGCCAGCAGAGCGATCAGGATCGCGGGGATCACAGCCTTGCCGAGGAAGAGCCCCAGCATCGCCGCAAGCTTGACATCGCCCATCCCCATCCCCTGCGGGCTGATCATCGTCACGATCAGAAATGCCCCGCCGGCGCCAAGTCCAGCGAGAAGCCGAGCCGGCTCCCCGGAGGGGTCAAAGGCCAGGCCAAACGCGATCGCAAGCACAGCGCCAGACAGCGTGATCACATTCGGGATGCGCCTGTGCTCCAAGTCGATCGCAGACGCAGGCACGAGCAGCAGCACCATCGCGAGCCCCAGCGCGACACCCGCCGCGGAGCCCTTCACGAGCACGACCGCAACGCAGAGCGCCGCGGTGCCCGCCTCGATCAGCGGATAGCGAGCCGAGATGTGCACGCCGCAGCTGCGGCAGCGGCCGCGCAGCAGCAGCCACGAGAGCACCGGGATGTTGTCGTAGGGCTTGATCGCCACGCCGCATGCCACGCAGTGTGAGGCAGGCGTGACCAGCGACTCGCGCCGCGGCAAGCGGTGGGCCACCACGTTCAGGAACGATCCGAAGATCGCTCCAAAAACTCCGGCGAAGGCGGTCTCCATGAAGCACTCATCGACCGCGACCGGCGGCTCCTTGAGCGCCTGCAAGCGGCCGTACGCGCGATCGGCTTGACAGCCGCGAGAACGCAAAGAGGGCGGCCCGAAGGCCGCCCTCGATGCGATCTGCCTGGACATCCGCCATGTCAGGATGGGCCGGCGAGTGTGTTCAGGGCAGTAATAAACGGCTTACCAGTCTCCCGACTTGCAGCCACCGCCGGTTTCTGCGGCACCGGTTCCACCTTTGACGTGGCAGGTGCGCACCGTGCTGCCCGTCGCAGTGCGTTCCAGCGTGAAGGTGTCTTCAGTCGACGGCGCTTCGGCGGTCACTTTATAACCTTCGGTGCCGACTGGCGCCGCTTCGATCAAGCATGCGTTGGCTTTGTTCGGGCAGGCTTTGGACGAACCGATTTCGATGCCTTTTTCAATTTTGTTGATTTCCGTGGTATTGAGGCCAGTGAACGAACCGCTGTTTTCGGTCGCGAACGTCTGAGCGTTGGTCGCCGCATTGCGAGCAAGCGACTTCGCCGAAGCGTCGTTCGCCTTCTGAGTCTGGTTGAGGAAGGCCGGGATCGCGATCGCGGCGAGGATGCCGATGATCAGGATCACGACCAGCAGCTCGATGAGCGTGAAGCCACTCTCATCGGATGCGCGCTGGCGCAGTCTTTGCAGCATTGGTGGAGCTCCTTACTGATGCTTTGCAGGGAGCCAGCTCAAAGCTCACCGCCCTGCGGCGGCGCTTCCCCCGGTTTGCATTTCACTGCTCGCCAAGTGAGAGTCGCGGGCTTTGCTACGCGTCGCTTCTGACGCTCTGCCCGATGAACCTCGGCGCTGGCATATCAAACATTGCCTGCATCGGCGCCAGCCGACGGATCTTTAATCCTGAAAGAGGCTGAGTGGACGCATCGGTCAAACCGTCGTGTCCGGCTCCTGCTCCTGCTCCCCCTCCACCGCGGCCTCCTCGCCCCAGTGCGCCTGCGCGTCGATGCCCTTGCGCCGCTCCCCGCTGCCCTCGCACCACGGGCAGCGCACGACGCTCTCCTCCCCGCCGAGCTTGGAGATCAAGGTGCCGCGGCCGCCGCAGGGCATGCACTCCTGCGTGCCCGCCTGCTCGGCCTGCTGCGTGATATCGGTGTCTTGCCTTGCCAAGGGAGCCAGCAGGTTAGCGGGCGCGCTAGCGTTTGGCGCGAGACACCCCATGACAGACACGCTCAAGTCCCTGAACATCCTTGTGGTCGATGACGAGGCGCCGCTGCGCGAGACGCTGACGCGCTCCTTCTCGCGCGAGGGCCATCACGTCCAGTCGGTAGCCAACGGCCAGGAGGCAATCGAACGCGCCGGCCGCGAGCACTACGACATCGTGCTGCTCGACGTGGCCCTTGGCCCCGGGCCCAATGGCTACGAGGTCTGCCGCACGCTGCGCGAGCGGCGAAACGTGGTCCCGATCATCATGCTCACCGCTCTTGACAGCGAGGCCGATGCCGTCCAGGGCCTTGAGGCGGGCGCAGACGACTACGTCACAAAGCCCTTCGGGCTGGCCGAGCTGCGCAGCCGTGTGCGCGCGGTCCTGCGCCGCGCCTCGGGCCGGGCGATCGGCCGAGAGGTGCTCAGCATCGGCGACGTGGCCCTCGATCATGGCCGCCGCGAGGTGACCGTGCGCGGCGAGGCCGTGCGGCTGACCTTCTCGGAGTTCGAGCTGCTTTCGCGGCTGATGTCCGAACCGGGCCATCTGTTCAACCGCCAGGAGCTGCTGCGCGCGATCTGGGGAGACTCCGCCTACAGGGACCCGCGCGCGATCGACGTGCACATCCGCCATCTGCGTGAGAAGCTCAAGCTCAAGCCGGAGGACCCGAAGCTGATCCTCACCGTTCGTGGCGCGGGCTACAGGTTTCAGGCGCCGTGAGCGCACGCCTGACCGGCATCGAGCGGATGCTCACCGGTCTGCGTCCGCGTCTGCTGGCCGCGATGCTGCTCGTCAGCGCGATCACCCTCGGCGTCGCCGCGCTGGCACTGCTCTCTCCACTGGAGCAGCGCCTGCGCGAAGACGGCGTGCGCGAAGTGCAGTACGCGATGCTCTCGGCGCGATCCCGATTCACCCACCTGAAGATCGAACCCTCAACCAAACTGCCCGATCGCCACCAGCTGCGCGAGGTCGAAGCCCAGCTCGGCCGCCGCACCGGCGGTGGGGAGGTGACGCTGCTCAACAAACAGATGGAAGTGGTCCACCCGTCGCGATATCGCGACCTCAACGTCCCGGACTACTACCTGGGCGCAAGCGGGGCGGCGCGACGCGCGCTCCTCAGCAAGAGCTTCGTGCGCAAAACCATCGCCGAAACCGCGATCGTGGCGCTGCGCCTGAAGATCCACGGCCAGCGGTACGTGCTCGTCGTCGACAAGCACCTCCAGTACGTCGCCCAAGCCGTCAGCGTGGTTCGCAAAGCGTTCCTGGTGGCAGCCGCAGCCGGCCTGCTGACCGCGCTGCTGCTCGGCATCGGCATCGCCACCGCGATGCTGCGGCGCCTGGAGCGCCTGCGCGACGCAACCGCGCGTCTGGAGCGGCGCGGCCTCGATGCTCCGGTACCGAAGGACAGCGGTCGCGACGAGATCGGCGACCTCTCACGCGCCTTTGCAGGCATGCAGTCCCAGCTGCGGCGCCAGGAGGACGCGCGCCGCTCCTTCGTGGCCACAGCCTCCCATGAGCTGCGAACGCCGCTAGCCTCACTCGACGGCATGCTCAAGCTGCTCGAAGAAGACCTCAAGGACGAGGCCCTGGACCTGCAGGACGCCCGTCTGCGCACAGAGCACGCCCGCGAACAGACCAGGAGGCTTTCCCAGCTTGCCGCCGATCTGCTCGACCTCAGCCGTCTTGACACCGAGGTGCAGCTGCGCAGCGAGCCGGTGGAGCTCGGCGAGCTGGCCAGGGCAGTTGCCGCCGAGTTCGAGCTCTCCGCCGCCAAGCGAGAAGTGACGCTTGCAGCCACGCCGCCGCAGGAGCCTTGCTGGACCAGCGCCGACCCAGGCTCGGTCGCGCGCATCGTGCGAATCCTGATCGACAACGCGCTGCACTTCGCGCCGCCGTCCAGCAGCGTCGAGATCGCCGCCGGCCGTGCTCGGGACTTCGCGCAGGTCGTGGTCCGTGACGATGGCCCCGGCGTGCCGCCCGATGAGCGAGAGCGGATCTTCGAGCGCTTCACGCGTGGGAGCGACGCCGCCACGCGCGGCGGCGGCTTCGGGCTCGGGCTTGCGATCGGACGCGAGCTGGCAATCCGCATGGGCGGCGATCTGGAGCTGCTCGACAATTACGAAGCGCCTGCGGGGAAGCATGCGCCTCCGCCCAACGGCACGCTCGCAGACGCGACACATAGTGGCGCAGGCACCTGCTTTGCGCTGCGTCTGCCCGCGATCCCCGCTGAGCTCGAGGTAGCGATCGCATGATTGAGGACGCCGGGGAGCTGGACCGACTCGCCACCCAGGCGCGAGCCGCGAAAGCGATCGCGATCGACACGGAGTTCATGGGTGAGGGCCGCTACCGCACCCTGCTGTGTCTGATCCAGATCGCCGTGCCCCTGGACGGCCGCGACGGCGGCTCCTGGATCGAGCTGATCGACCCACTGCAGAGCGGTCTCGACGCCTCCCCGCTGGCGCAGCTGCTAGCCGACCCCGAGGTCGAGATCGTCGTGCACGCCGGACGCCAGGACATCGCGCTGCTGCGTCGCGCACTGTCCACCGAGGTGGTCAACGTCTTCGATACGCAGGTGGCCGCCGGCTTCACAGGCCTTGGCGCGCAGATCTCCTACGACTCGCTGCTGCAGGACACGCTGGGCCTGCGGCTAGCAAAGAGCGCAAGCTTCACACGCTGGGACAAACGCCCGCTTAGCGCCGAGCAACTCGCCTATGCACGCGAGGACGTCGTGCACCTGCTGCAGGCAGCGGATGTGCTGAAGGGACGCCTTGCAAAGCTCGGACGGCTGGAGTGGGCGCTGCAGGAGTGCGCGCCGCTGGCGAGCTCCAGCGACGAGCGCGACCCCGAGACGATCTTCGCCCGCCTGCCACGGATCGCCTCCGCCTCCGCGGCAGCCCAGGGTTTGGCGCGCGACCTGGTGCAGTGGCGCGAGGAGACCGCCGAGCGCCAGAACCGCCCAGTCCAGGGGGTGCTGCCGGATGCCGCGCTGGTTGAGATCGCCCGCCGCAGCCCCTCCTCGATCGGTGAGCTTGCCAACATCCGCGGCGTCACCCAGCCGATCGTCAAGCGCTCCGGCGCAGAGATCGTCGAGCGCGTGCGCGCAGGCGGCACAGGCGAGGTGACCCCTCTGCGCCCGCCTGAGCGCTCACGTCCACCCGATCCGGCAGACGCGCCGATCGTGGCGCTGGCCGAGGCGCTGGCCCGCAGTAGAGCACGGGAAGCAGGCCTGGCCTACGAGCTGATCGCCAGCCGATCCGACCTGCAGGCCGTCGTCGCCGCCAAGCGCCTGGCCGAAGCTGAGCCCGAGGTGCGCCTGCTCAGCGGCTGGCGCCGCGAGCTGGTCGGAGAGCAGGTCCTGCGGCTGCTCGCCGGCGAGCTCAAGCTGTCGGTGACCGACGGCCGCCTGCACGTCGAGGAGTGATCGTGGATTGCTGCGGCTCAGTCGTCCAATCCTGGAAGCGGCTCCATTGGGAGCTCGCCATGAATCTCCTCGAGCTCGGCCAAGTCGTTTCGATCGCGAGGACGGCCAGCCAGGCGCTTAAAGGCGACGACGCTGCTGAGTCCCGCAACGCAGAACTCGACACCCCCGTAATCGGCGAGCATCGCTCGAGCCTCGACCGTCTCATAGTCGAGCGGAGGGAGGCCGCCGCGGATGACGTCGACCAGGCCAGCGGAGGTACTCGCTCGCAGATGCGCCCGCCCTGTCAGATGCTCATCCGCGATGGGCTCTCCCCCATCGACTCGCACTCCATTCAGTCGCGTCAGCGCTGCGATCACACGGCGGTCGTTCTGCGCGCTGTCCGGAACCAGGAAGTCGATGTCTTCCGTCGCACGCACGTAGCGGTTGGCGATCACCGCGAACCCACCGATGACGACGAAGCGCGCGCCCTCGGCGACCATCGCCGAGGCCGCCACGTCAAGCTCAGGATCGATCGCCGGCACTCGCTCGCTCGACGGCTCGCAGCAATGCCGCCGCCTGCGCCGAGAGATGTTGCCCACGCCCAAGCAGCTCGTCCACAGGTGTGTCTGGCCCGGGGGTCAGAAGCCGCCGCTTCTGCTCGTCGAGGTGCTTCCACTCGGCGTCGTGACCGGGCTCCAGCAGAGTATGAAGGCGAGCTTCAGCCATGCCACAATCGTAGCCTGGTCGAGGACGGATCTGCCCGTGATGCGTTTCAGCCCTGCTCGGGCGCCGGCCAGCGAATCTGCTGCGCCAGCTCATTCGGACCGAGCTCAACCAGTCCGCTGCGCTGCAGCGGACTGGTTCTCCCCTCTCGCAGTGCAAGCCAGCTCGCAGTGCGCCGTTGGGGTCAACGATCAGAACTCATCGACCTCGTGGGCGGCGTAGAAGGGCAGCTTCTCGAAGCTCTCATCGCCCGCTGGGATGAGACCCGCGACGGACGCCTTTTGCCGCTCAGTTCCCAATGTGTTCGTAAACCGTGAACAGCGGCATGTACATCGAGATCACCACGAAGCCGACGATGCCACCGATGAACAGGATCATCACCGGCTCAAGAATCGAGGTGAGCGCTTTCACCGAGGCGTCGACGCGGTCCTCGTAGAAGTCGGCGATCTTGCCGAGCATCGAGTCCAATGCGCCGGTTTCCTCACCCACGCTGACCATCTGGGCGACCATCTTGGGGAAGATCGAAGCTTTGCCGATCGGTGCGGCGAGCGTTCCGCCCCGCTTCACGGAGGCGATCACGTCGGTCATCGACTCCTCGACCACCACGTTGCCCGAGGTCTTGCCTACGATCTCAAGCGCCTGCAGCAGCGGCACCCCGGCGGCGGTCAGCGAGGCCAGCGTGCGCGACCAGCGCGCCAGGGCGACCTCCTGCACGATCGAGCCGATCTTCATTGGGACGTGCAGCTTGAAGCGGTCCCACTGCTTGCGCCCCCAGCTCGACTGCTTCCACTTGATGAAGCTGACGACTACCACGATCGCGCCGACGATGATCAAGTACCAATCCTGGGTGACGGCTTTTGAGGCCCCGACGGAGATCTGCGTGATCGCCGGCAGTTCGCCACCATAGTTCTTGAAAACCCCGACGAAGACGGGGATCACGAAGGCGACCATCGCGACCAGCACGCCCAGCGCGAAGGTGATCACGAGCGTTGGGTAGACCATTGCGGAGCGGATCTGTTTGCGCAGCGCAGCGTCCTTCTCCAGCTGGTCTGCCACGCGGACCAGGGAGCTCTCCAGCACGCCGCCGGTCTCCCCCGCCTTGACCATCGCCACAAACAGCTGGTTGAAGACCTTGGGATGCCTGGCCATCGAGTCGCTGAGCGCAAGCCCCGCCTCAACGTCCTTGCGGATCGCGACGATCGTCTCCTTCAGGAACTTGTTCTGCGCTTGCTCCTCAAGCACATAGAGCGCGCGCAGGATGCTCATGCCGGAGGAGATCATCGTCGCCAGCTGACGAGAGAAGACGGCAAGCTCCGGCAGCGGCACATGCTTCATGAAGGCGAGCTCGATCTCCTTGGATTTGTGCTTGTCGGAGACGTCGAGCACGACCAGGCCGCGGGCCTTGAGCTGGTCGGCCACCGCCTGCTTGGATTCGGCCTCGACCTCACCGCGGGCCTTGCCGCCCGTCAGATCTATCGCCTTGAAGACATAGGTGCTCATAGCTGCTCCTTAGACCGCTGCAAGGCTCGCGCTGCCGAGCAGCCGCCGCAGCTCCTCGGGCGTGGAGGAGCGCGCTTCGGCGAGCTTCTGGGTGACCTTGCCGCTGCGCACCAGCCCGGCGAGCGCCGTGTCCATCGTCTGCATGCCAAGCGCTGAGCCGGTCTGCAGCACCGAGTAGATCTGGTGGGTCTTGCCCTCGCGGATCAAGTTGCGCACCGCCGGGCTCGGCACCAGCACCTCGCAGGCGGCCACGCGGCCGGAGCCGTCGGCCAGCGGCAGCAGCTGCTGGGTGACGATTCCCTGCAGCGCGACCGAGAGCTGCACGCGGACCTGACCCTGCTGGTGCGGCGGAAAGACGTCGATGATGCGGTCGATCGTCTGAGCGGTGTCCTGCGTGTGCAGAGTGGCGAAGACCAGGTGGCCGGTCTCAGCGGCGGTCAGGGCGGTGGAGATCGTCTCCATGTCTCGCATCTCGCCCACGAGGATGATGTCGGGATCCTGGCGCATCGCGGCGGTCAGCGCCGCGGAGAAGCTCTGCGCGTCTGAGCCGAGCTCGCGCTGGTTTACCAGGCAGCGCTTGTGCGGGTGCAGGAACTCAATCGGGTCCTCGATCGTCATGATGTGCTCCTCGCGGGTCTGGTTGATCTCGTCGATCATCGCCGCCAGGGTGGTGGACTTGCCCGAGCCGGTCGGCCCGGTGACCAGCACAAACCCACGCGGCTTGCGCGTGAACTCGTGCACTGTCGGTGGCAAGCCCAGGTCGTCGATTGAGGTCAGGCCAACGGGGATCAGGCGAAACGCGGCGCCGATCGCGCTGCGCTGGTAGTAGGCGTTGACGCGGAAGCGGGCATGGCCGGGGATCGAGTAGGCGAAGTCGAGTTGCCAGTCGGTCTCCAGGCGCTGGCGCTGATCGCCGGTGAGGATCGAGTAGACGATCTCGCGCGTGTCGGCGGGGCTCATGACCTCGTACTCCTCGAGCTGGGTCAGGCGCCCGCGTACACGCAGCGTCGGGCGCGCCCCCGCGCTGAGGTGCAGATCGGAGGCCTTACGGGCCACGACCTCCATCAGCAGATCTGCGAAGTCGAATGCCATCCCAATGCCCATCGGCGCTGCGGAGCTCGAGCGCGAGCGGCATGGACGAAGGTTCGATCAGCGTGGAGGCCCGCTAATGCAGTCCGCAGACGTCATGCAGCCTGGCGCGCCGCCTCAGGAGCTGCCGAGCACGCGCGCGACCTCGGCCATCGAGGTGCGTCCCTCACGCACCTTGTCCAGGCCGTCGTCGCGCAGCCGTCTCATTCCCTGGCGAATCGCGAGATCCCTGATCTCCTCCGCCGGACGGCGTTCGAGTGCCATCGTGCGGATCTCCGCGGTCAGATTCATCACCTCGTAGATGCCCGCGCGTCCACGGTAGCCGTTGCCGCCGCAGCGGGGACAACCGACGGGCTCATAAGCCTCAATGTCCACAAGCGCCTTGTAGCCGTTTTCATGCAGCACGCGAGCGGGGATGATCGCGCGCCGCTTGCAGTTTGAACACAGCGTCCTGACCAGCCGCTGGGCAACCACACACCGCAGCGCCGAGGAGACCAGGAACGGCTCGATGCCCATCTCGATCAGACGCGTGATCGCCGAGGGCGCGTCGTTTGTGTGCAGCGTTGAGAGCACCAGGTGGCCGGTGAGCGCCGACTCGATCGCGATCTGGGCGGTTTCGCGGTCGCGAATCTCGCCCACCATCAGCACGTCGGGGTCGGCCCTGACCATTGCCCTGAGGCCCGCTGCGAAGGTGAGGCCGACCTTCGGGGAGACCTGCACCTGCGTCAGCCCCTCGATCTGGTACTCGACCGGGTCCTCGACGGTGATCACGTTCTTCTCTGTGGTGTTCAGCGCCTGCAGCGCCGCGTAGAGCGTCGTGGACTTGCCCGACCCGGTGGGGCCGGTGACCAGCACGGCTCCATGTGCCTCGCCGAAAGCGCGCTCGAAGCGTTCGCGCTCTTCGTCTGCCATCCCCAGCCGCTCCAGGCGCATCACGACCGAGTCCTTGTCGAGGATGCGCATCACGATCGACTCGCCGTGAACGCTCGGCAGCGACACCACGCGCAGGTCGACGTGGCGGCCGTCGACGGTGAGCCCGACGCGACCGTCCTGGGGCATCCGCTTCTCGGAGATGTCGAGGTCGGCCATGATCTTCACGCGCGAGATCACCCCGGCAGCCAGACGCCGCGTGACGGTCGTGACGTCCGCGAGCACACCGTCGACCCTGAATCGCACGCGCAGCTCGCGCCCGTCGGGGGCCATGTGCACGTCGGAGGCTTGCTGCTCCACCGCCTGGGCGACGATCTGGTTCACGAGCTTTATGACCGGTGCGTCGTCGGCCGACTCGTGCAGGTCGACGACCTCGGTTTGATCTTCGTCGAGATCCTCGACGGGGGCGCCGGAGCCCGCGACCACGTCCTCCAGGCGATCAAGGCGTGAGATCAAGGCCATGATGTCCTCGGCTGCCGCGACAGCGACGCGCACGTCGTAGCCGGTCATGATCGCGATGTCATCGACGGCCAGCACGTTGGATGGGTCGGCCATCGCGACCAGCAGCGTGCGCTTGTCCACGAAGGCGACCGGCACAGCCTGATAGCGCTTGGCCGCGTTGGTGGTGACCAGGTTCGCAGCGCCCATGTCGGTGGCAAAGACGCTGAGGTCCAGATGATCCAGGCCGTAGCGCTCTGCCAGCGCGCGCGCCAGCCCATCTGAGCTCAGCACGCCGGACTCCAGCAGCATCCGCTCCGGGCGCGCCCCGCTGTTGCGGGCACTCTCAACCGCGTCCTGCACCGCCTGCTGCGGCGCCAAGCCCATCTCGATGATCACGTCTGTGATGAAGCGCGAGGAGGAGCCGCGCCGGGTTGGCGCTGTGACGCCAAGCCTTGCTGCCTGCTTGGGTGCGGAGGGACGATCCTCGGGCTCCTCATGCGCGATGCGCGGGAGCACGTCGAGCGTGGGCTCCACCGACGCGGCGCGCAGATTCACCTCGGGCTGCTCTTCGTTCGACAGCAGCTCGGGCTCATGGCTCTCAACGTGCTCAGGCTCTGGCTGGACCGCCGTGGAGCCGCGTGCATCCAGGCCGAAGATCGCGTGCAGGTTCGGCCGCTCTGAGCGAGCCTCGCTCATCGCCGCACCCCATCTGGCGTCGCGACTGTCGTCGCCCTACGGCTCGCTCGTGTGCCTGCCGGCGCCCGCAGCCGCGGCCCGCATGACATCGCGCGGCGCAGGCCGTCCCGTCCACAGCTCGAAGCTGAGCGCACCCTGCGCCACGAGCATCTCCACGCCGTCGACCGTCCGGCATCCATGCCTGCGTGCGGCTGCCAGCAGCGGAGTGTCGGAGTCGGAATAGACCAGGTCGATGACATGCACATACCTACCGACCTGATCGGCGCTCAAAGAGAGTTCGTTGAGCGCCTTCGCCTCTCTGGCCGAATCGGTGATGTCGGCGTGCGAGCCCGTCCCGATTGGGGATCCAGGCTCGCCCGAATCGGGCAGCCGCTGTAGGCCCACGGAAGTGCAGTTGACGAGCAGGTCAGCCGGCTCAGGGGAGCTCACCGCGCGGGCGCCAAGCTCGCCGGCCATCTGCGCAGCCCGCTGCGCGGTGCGGTTCCACACCATCACATCCGCCCCTGCCCGCAGCAGCACCCAGACCGCAGCCCGTGCGCTTCCGCCGGCACCGAGCACGAGCGCACTGAGTCCTTTGACGTCGAGCGCGAGCGCGTCGATCAGCCCCGGCGCGTCGGTGTTCTGCGCCACGATCGATCCATCGGCCTCGAAGCTGAGCGTGTTGGCAGCGCCGATCTCCCGTGCCGCCACGCCGGCGCTGTCAGCGAGCGCGAGCGCGGCCTGCTTGTGCGGGATCGTGACGTTCGCGCCGGCGAAGCCCGCATCGCCAAGGGCGCGCACCGTCTGCTCCAGCAGTGGCGGCGGCACCGGCAAACGCTGGTAGCGCCAGCCATCCATGCCAAGCGCCGCGAAGGCGGCGTTGTGCATCGCCGGGGAGCGGCTGTGGGCCACGGGCCATCCGAGCACCCCGAGCCGTCGGCGCTCCACCGATGCGCTCACTTGTGTTTGCAGGCCGGGGTGTGCCCGCCGTTTGCCGCCAGCGCCTGGTTGTAGGCCGCCTTGTTGGCTTCAAATTCCGCTTCGGTGTCGGAGAAGACGAGGTCTCCGCAGCCGTCGGCCCCGTCGACGTAATAGAGATAACCGACGTGCGCGGGGTGCGCGGCCGCTTCGATCGCTTCGATCCCGGGATTGCTGATCGGCGTTGGCGGCAGGCCTTTGTGCAGCCGGGTGTTGTAAAGCGAGGGCGTCTGCAGCTGGGCTTCGGTGAGCGGTCTGGTGTAGTCGTTGAGGGCGAACCTGATCGTCGAGTCGATCCCGAGCGGTATGCCTTGGCGCAGGCGGTTGTAGATCACGGCGGCGACCTTCGGGCGATCACTGGCCAGATAAGCCTCTCGTTCGATCATCGAGGCCACGATCAGCAGCTGGTAGGAGGTCAGGCCGAGCGCACGCGCGTGCTTCTGCTCTTCGGAGCCGAAGCGTTCCTGGAAGGCTTCCAGCTGCCGTTCGACCAGGCCCTTGACGTTTCCGTGCACCGGCATCTTGTAGGTCGCCGGGAACAGGAAGCCTTCGAGGTTGGGGATGCTCGCGGGCGCGCCAAAGCGCGCTGGCTGCAGCGCCCGGCTGCGTGTGGAGGCACGCATGTAGTTGCCGGTGAGCCCGTCCTTGCGTGCGACCGCGGCGATCTGCGGCCGCGACTCACCCTCGGGGATCAGCACCTTGACTTCCGGTGCCGCAGCGACCGGGGGGCGATTGCTTGCTTTGGAGCCGCCGAAGTGCTGGATCAGCATCACCACGCCCCACACCGCGATCGCGACGATCAGAAGCGCCCCGACAGCGCCCGCGCGGGCACGGAGGCTGTGAGCGCCGCCACCGCTCGCGGACGCTCGGCGCACGCGCGGCCGGAGCACCCGCGCGCCGCGCTGGCTGACGGGCGGCGGAGGCGCCGGCAGCGCGTCTGCCGCTCCCCGCGGTCGCCAGGCGGGACGGCTGGAAGCGGGCTGCGGGCGCTCTGGCTCAGCGCTCGCCACAGCGCTCGAAGCGACCTCGTGCGCAGGGTGCTCGGCGACCCCCAGGTCGCCGGCCAGATCCCATGCCTGGGTCGGTTCCCCGGCGGGCCCTCCATGCGTCTCCTCGACCGCAGGGGCGGGGGCGGGGGCAGGGGCGGGGGCGGCCACCGGCGCCGTCTCGCTCGCCCCGCCGGAAACGTCGGTGCGCTCCGGTGTGCCGGCCTCGGTCTCGACCTGCTCCTGTGCGGCACCCGCCGTCTGCTCTGGCTGCACGCCACGCCGCTGCGCACGGCGGCGCTCGCGCTCCTTCCTGGCCGCCTCGCGCTCGGCGGAGGTGCGGTTCCCCTGAGGCTGAGAGTCCGAGCCACTCACGCGACTAGCGCGCCCTCGCAGAGAGCCAGCTTTCCAGCAGGTGCGCGGCCGCCCGGGAGTCCTCGCTGCTGCGCGGGTCCGGGGTCTGAGCCGCGAGCCTGGTCGTGAAGCGCTCGTCGTGCATCTCCACCGAGACGCCTGGGCCAAGGCGCCGGGCCAGCCGCTGCGCAAACTCACGTGTCTCACGCGTCTGCTCGCTTTCGCCGCCGCTGAGCGAGAGCGGCAGCCCCACCACCACCTGACTGATCTCGCGCTCGGAAACAAGCGTCGCCAGCTGTGCCATGCCCTTCTTGCTGGCCGGCCGCAGCACCTCCTCGATCGGGGTCGCGATCGTGCCCGTGGGATCGCTCAGCGCGCAGCCGCAACGGGCGCTGCCGTAGTCCAGCGCGAGCACTCGGCTCAACGTCCCTCGGCGGAGCTCTCCGCCTGCGCCTGGGGCTCGCCTTGATCCCGGACCCCCAGCGCTGTCGCGATGCTCGCCCGCGCGGCAGCGATCGCATCCGGAAGACGCTCCGGATCCCGTCCCCCGGCCTGAGCCATCGTGTCGCGACCTCCTCCGCCGCCACCGGCCACCGACGCGGCGGCCTGCACGATTGCGCCGGCCTTCACGCCGCGCGCCACCAGCGGCGGCGCGACGCTCGCAATCAGGTGCACACGTCCCTCCGCCGCGCTGCCGAGCACTATCGCCGCTTCAGGCAAGCGCGCCTTCACCCGGTCGAGCATACCCAGCAGCGCCTTCGCATCCGCCGCTTGCACTGCGGCGGCTAGCACCTTGGCGCCGTCGATCTGCTCAGCAGCGCCCAGCAGCACATCGATCTCCCCGCCGGCACCGGCCGCGCCGCCGCCCTCGCGCTGCGCCTTCTCAAGGCGCCGGCGCTCCTGCTCGCGAGCGGCGAGCGTCTGGGGCACCTGGTCGGGCTGCACTCGCAGCGCCTGCGCGCTGCGCATGAGCAACTCGTTTCGCTGCCGTAGCAGCTCCACCGCCGCCGGCCCGGTGATCGCCTCGATGCGACGCACGTTGGCCGCGCTGGAGGTCTCGGCGAGGACGTGAAAAACGCCGATCTCGGCGGTGGAGCGCACGTGGGTGCCGCCGCAGAGCTCGCGCGAGTAATCGCCCTGGCCAATCTCGACCATCCGCACCACATCGCCGTACTTCTCGCCGAAGAGCGCCATCGCGCCAAGCTGCTTGGCCTCATCGAGCGTGGTGGTGATCGGGTGCACCGGATCGTTGCGTGCGATCCACGCGTTGACCTGGTCCTCGACCTCCGCGAGCTCCTGCTCGCTGAGCGCCGCCGAATGGGTGAAGTCGAAGCGCAGCTTGTCGGGGCCCACGTAGGAGCCGGCCTGGCGTACGTGGTTGCCGAGCGTCTGCCGCAGCGCCGCATGCAGCAGGTGCGTGGCGGTGTGGTTGCACTCGGTGGCGTGGCGGGCTTGGTGGTCGACCGTCGCGATCACGGCGGTGTCGGCGCTGAGGCTGCCACGCTCCAGCTCGACCTCGATCACCTGGTCGTCTCCCAGCCGCAGCACCCGCTGCACCTGCGCGCGGCAGTCGCCGTGCTCGCACTCGATCGTGCCGCTGTCGGAGACCTGCCCGCCCCCAACCGCATAGAACGGCGACTCGTCGAGCTTGAGTAGCAGCGTGCCGTGGTGGTCTGCCAGCGCCTGCACTTGCGCCCGCTGGCGCTCTGTCTCATAGCCGGTGAAGCGCGTGGGCGACGAGACGCTGTGCGCGAGCGCCTGCGCCTGCTCGCGCACCTCGCCGGCGACGCCACCGCTCTGCTGGCCTGTTCCGGCCGCGCGTGCCCTGGCCCGCTGACCCTCCATCAGCGACTCAAAGCCCGTCTCATCGACGCCAAGCCCCTCCTCTGCGAGCAGCTCCCTGGTCAGCTCGAATGGGAAGCCGAAGGTGTCGTGCAGCTTGAAGGCGTCGTCCGCGTGAATCGTGTCCTGGCCCTTGTCACGGGCGCGATCGATGTGGAAGCGCAGCATGTCAAGGCCCTGCTCCAGCGTGCGGCCAAAGCCCTCCTCCTCGGCTGAGAGCCAACGGCTGATCGACTCCCACTGCTCGCCGAGCTCCGGGTAGGCAGCGCCCATGTTCTCGCGCACGACCTCGGCGTAGCGCAGCAGAAACCCAGGCTCGAGCTGCAGCGTGCGCCCCTGCAGGATCGCGCGGCGCATCACCCGGCGCAGCACGTAGCCGCGATCCTCGTTGGACGGCACCACGCCGTCGGCGACCAGAAAGCTCATCGCACGCGAGTGATCGGCGAGTATCCGCAGCGCACGATCGGTGTCAAACTCCTGGCCGTAGCCACGGCCGGAGAGGCTCTCGCCAAGCGCGATCAGCGGCTGGAACTGGTCGGTCTCGAACACCGAGACCTTGTCCTGCAGAATCGCCGCCAGCCGGTTGAGGCCAAGCCCCGTGTCGATGTTCGCGGCGGGTAGCGGGCTGAGCACGTTCTCGGGCTCCTGCAGGTACTGCATGAAGACGAGGTTCCAGTACTCGAGAAAGCGTTCGTTCTCTCCGCCCGGCAGGTCATCGGGCTTGCCGAGATGCTCGCCACGGTCGAGATAGAGCTCCGAGCAGGGACCGCAGGGCCCGATCGGGCCGGCCTGCCAGAAGTTCTCAGAGCGCGGGCAGGGCACGATCCGGCTGCCCGGCACGCCGACCTCTTCCCAGAAGCCGATCGCCTCCTCGTCGGGGCCAACGCCCAGTTGCTCATCTCCCTCGAAGACCGTCACCCAGATCTCGTTCGGGTCGAAGCCGAACACCTCCAGCGAAAGCTCCCACGCAAAGGTGATCGCCTCGCGCTTGAAGTAGTCGCCGATCGAGAAGTTGCCGAGCATCTCAAAGAAAGTGAGATGCCTGTTGGTGTTCCCCACGTGGTCGATGTCAACCGTGCGAAAGCACTTCTGACAGTCGGTCAGCCGCGGCGCCGGCGGCTTCTCCTGGCCCAGGAAGTAGGGCTTCAGGGGATGCATTCCCGCGACCGTCAGCAGCGCCGAGGGGTCGTGCGAGGAGGGCACCAGTGATGCCGACGGTATGCGCTTGTGCCCCTTTTTTTCAAAGAAAGAGAGGTAGCGCTCGCGAATCTCATCAGAGCTCATCATCGGAGGTGATGATCTTACGCAGCGATCGTGCCGTGCCCCACGACCGTCTCTCCGCTGTAGAGACAAGCCAGCTGCCCCGCCGCTGTGCGCTCGATCTGCTGGGAGAGCTGCGCCTGCAGGGCAGCGTGTGCGCCGGGGCCGGGGGTCCCCGCCAGCGAGCAGGCGATCGGCCGGCCCATGTAGCGGATCTTGACCGCGTCCACGCAAGCGCCGTCCTGGTGCAGGACCGCCTGCCGGATCGACACCTGCTCGGTCGCCAGCGCCTGACGTCCTCCAACGGTCACGGTGTTGGAGAAGGGATCGGTGGCCAGCACGTAAAGCGGCCCGCGTCCGCCGACGCCAAGGCCGTGGCGCTGCCCGATCGTGAAGGCCTGCGCGCCGCGGTGAACGCCCAGCACAGCGCCGTCCTGGTCGAGGATCTCCCCCTCGCGCTCGCCCATGCCGCCGTGGCGGGCGAGGAAATCGCGCTGGTTGGTGCCGGCCAGGAAGCAGAGATCCTGGGAGTCCGGGCGCCGCGCCACCGGCAGCTGCTCCCGCTCGGCGATCTGACGCACCTCATCCTTGTTCAGCTCGCCGAGTGGGAAACGCATCCGTGCCAGTGACTCGCGGGAGAGCGCCGCCAGCGCGTAGCTCTGGTCCTTGCGCTGGTCCAGCGCCCGCCGAAGCAGCGGCAGATCCTCTTCCTCTTCCACAACGGTGCGCGCGTAGTGGCCGGTTACCAGCCGCTGCGCGCCCAGACAACCGGCCAGATCGAGCATGCCGTCGAGGCGCACGCTGCCGTTGCAGCGCACGCACGGGTAAGGGGTCAGACCCGCGGCATGGTCCGCCAGCCACGGCTCCACCACACCGGCACGAAACTCGGCGCGCATGTCGAGTGAGAAGTGCGCCAGCCCCAGCCTGTGCGCCAGCCCGCGTGCGAAGCGCACCGACTCCGCCGAGCAGCAGCTGCGCTGAGCGTCGTTCTCAGGGTCGGCCCACAGCTCCAAAGTGACCGCGACCGCGTCCTTGCTCTCACGCATGCTGATCAGCGCCGCCACCGCGCTGTCCACCCCGCCGCTCATCGCGATCAGCACCCTGCCGGCCATCGTCGCAAGCTGTACCTCTCTGGCTGCCGCGCCAAGCGCCCTGTGCAGCGCGTCCGCCGCCAGCTCGGCCGCGTGCTGCTTGGCTGGGATGAGGCCTCCAAGCTCAGCAGCGATCTGCGCTGCACCGATTCGTGCAGCCTCCAGCAGGCCGGCGCCGCGCACCAGCGCAACGGTTGCAGAGCCCGCTGCGATGCTCGCGCCGCAGCCGCTGGCGTCAAAGCCAGCATCGTGGATCCTCCCGTCAGGATCCGCCGCCAGCGAGATTCGGATAATGTCGCCGCAGGCTGCGCCGCCGGCAGCGCCGGTGTGCCCGCGATCGGGCGTGTGACCGATCCCCACCGGCCGCCCAAGATGCATTGCAAATGCGTCGCTCACAGGCCGAGTGTAAGTGCGATCGGCCCTTCGGCAAGAGATCTTGCATTCCTTCTATGCGATGCATCTTGCAGCGAGACCTGGTAGCTTGCTCCGCGTTCGTGCCGAATCCACCGCCTTTCGGGGCAGTGGAGCGGGGGACCCAATGTGACCGGAGAGAAAAGGTCACGGGGGCGAATCGCCACCACGATTGTGGCGTAGCGTACGTACGCGAGCCCGACAGCTAACCCCGTAGGCGCCCTGCAACACCGAAAGGACGTACCTACAGATGTCGGGAACGACGCGTGATCTCGCTGCCGCTGAGCTATGGCAGGCTTCGATCGCACGTTCACGCGCAAGGCGCGGGAGCAGTGGCGATCGCAGGCCCGCCGCATCCACTGCACCGAAGGGGAGCACCGCCTCCGCACGCAGGCAGGACGCCCATGCCACCGACGCGACATCCGTGGTCGAGCCGGCCCGTCCCGCCCGAGCGCGCAGACAAGGCGCTGAGGCGCTCGCCCATGCGCGCCACAACGCGCCGGTGTTCGCAGGCATGCGCCGCAAGCCGCTGATCTCACGGGAGCAGCCAAGCCCGCGAGATCTCTCCGACGCTGAACCGTGGGAGCTCTCGCTCGGCCGCTCGCGCGCCAGGCGTCGGGCCCAGCAGTTGCTGTTCGTCCCCACCAAGTCACGCGTTCGCCGCATCTCGCTCGGCACCCTGGTGGCATTGACCGCCGGCCCGGCAGCCTCGCTCGGCGACGCCAACGGCGTGGGCAACGGCACCGCGTCGACCTCGACTCCGCCCACCCCGACCACAACCACCAAACACGAAATCGTGCTGACCACAGGCAGCACCGGCCGCCAGGTGCAGCTGCTGCAACAGGCGCTGCACGTCAAGGTGGATGGCGTCTACGGCCCGGAAACCGAACTGGCGGTGCGCACCTTCCAGGCCAGCCGCAACCTCGCGGTGGACAACATCGTGGGCCCCAAGACCAAAGCCGCGCTCGCGGACGGCGAGCCGGCGATCATCGCCTCCAAGAAGGTGCATGAAGTGGTCAGCGGCGAAACCGAAGTCGTCTCGGACGTAAAGACGGTGCAGTCGGCGCTGAAAGTCTCCGTCGACGGCGAATTCGGCCCCGAAACCGAGACCGCGATCCGCAGCTTCCAGAAGGCGCACGGCCTGCACGTCGACGGCGTCGTGGGCCCGCAGACCTGGAGCGCGCTGGGAGATCACAGCACGGCGACGCTGACTCCTCCCCCCTCCGCGCTGCCCCAGCCCAAGGCCGCGCCCGGCGCTCACGTCTCCACGGTCGCGGCGGCGGCGAGCGTGAACGGCCACGCAAGAACCGCGGATATCGGCACCGGCGGGGCAGCCCCTCACCCGGGCAGCTATGTAAAGACGCTGCAGGAGGCGCTGCACCTCGCTGTCGACGGCGAATTCGGACCGCAGACGCTGGCTGCGGTCAAGCACTTCCAGGCACAGCACGGCCTTGAAGTCGACGGCGTCGTCGGCCCAGCGACCTGGGCCGCGCTCGGCTATCACGGCATGAAGGAAATTCACCCGCTGGCCTGGGCGCTGCCGCACAGCCAGCCCGGCGCCGGCGGCACCGCCGCTGGCGGCGCTGCTGGCGGCGCTGCTGGCGGCGCTGCGCCGGACTCCTCCGCGGAAGCAATTGTCGCGCGCGTGATCGCGGCCGCGAACGAAATCGCGACCAGGCCCTATGTCTGGGGCGGTGGCCATGGCTCCTTCGAGTCCTACGGCTACGACTGCTCCGGGTCGGTCTCCTATGCGCTGCACGGCGGCGGGCTGCTGAGCTCGCCCGAGGACTCGACCGGCCTTGAGTCCTTCGGCGAACCGGGCCCCGGCCGCTACATCACGATCTACGCCAATGCCGAACACGCCTGGATGACGATCGACGGCCGCCGCTTCGACACTGTCGCGCTGGCCGAAACCGGCAACCGCTGGTCGGACACGATGGCCGCGACCGGCGGCTTCATCGTGCGGCACCCCGCCGGCCTGTAGAGACCCACCGCGCACCCCGCTCAGGCCGCCCCCAAAGGGCGGCCCCTCTCCCATCCCAAGCGGACGCTAGCTTCGCGTGCTCATGCACGCCCTGGCTCGCACGTTCACGATCGATGGTCTGCAGGTCCGCGCGGTCGGTGTCGAGGTCGACATCCGGCCCGGGCTGCCGAGCTTCACAATCGTGGGGCTCGCCGGCACCGCGGTCAGGGAGGCGCGCGAGCGCGTGCAGGCGGCAATCCTCAACTGCGGGCTGGAGATGCCCTGCCGCCGGATCACCGCCAACCTCGCGCCCGGGGACCTGCCGAAGTCGAGCCCGGGGCTCGACCTTGCGATCGCGTGCGCGATCCTTGCTGCCAGCGGGCAGGTGGATCGCGAGGCGCTACGTTCGCACGCATTGCTCGGCGAGCTTGCGCTCGACGGCAGGCTGCGACCCTGCCGCGGCAGCCTGGCGATCGCGCAGGCAAGCGCGCAGGCGGGCCTTGCCCGCATCGTCCTTGCTCCCGAAGCCGCCGGCGAGGCATGCCTGATCGACGGCATCGCGGTCGCGCCGGCCAGCAGTCTCTCCGCCGCGGTCACGATTCTCAGGGGCGGCGCCTGCGAGCCGCTGCCGGAGTCCCAGTCGCCCCAGCCAGGTCCGCAGGACTCAGATGGCGAGGGTGACCTCCGCGAGATCCGCGGCCAGGAGGCGGCGGTGCGCGCACTCATGCTTGCCGCCGCCGGCGGACACAACGCGCTGATGAGCGGTCCGCCCGGCACCGGCAAGACGATGCTCGCGCAGCGGATGCCCACGATTCTGCCGCCGCTGCAGCGCCAGGAAGCGATCGAGGTCACGCGCATCCACAGCATCCTCGGCGCGCTGCCGCAGCCACAACTGCTCTGGCGGCGGCCGTTTCGCGCCCCGCACCACTCGATCACCGTCGCGGGGCTGATCGGCGGCGCTCGCGGCGAGCGCGCGGGCGAGGCGGTGCTGGCCCACCGCGGCGTGCTGTTCTTGGACGAGCTCTCCGAGTTCCAGCGCTCTGCGCTGGAGGCGCTGCGGCAACCACTTCAGGACGGCCGCGTGAGCATCGTCAGGGCCAACCGGGCGGCCGTATACCCGACGCGCTTCATGCTGCTGGCCGCCACAAACCCTTGCCCCTGTGGGCATCTCGGCGACCGCGGCGGCGCGCCGTGCCGCTGCAGGAAAGCTGAGCTTGCACGGCACCGCCGCCGCTTGAGCGGGCCGCTGCTCGACCGCATCGACCTGTTGATCCCGGTGCATCGCGAGCGCACCCCGCTGCGAGCGTTGCGCGCCCACACCAACTCTCGCCAGGCGCGCGAGCGGGTGATCGCCGCGCGTGAGATCCAGGCGCAACGCATGAGAGGCGAGCCGGTGCGCCTGAACGCCGAACTGGATGCGGCGGCGCTGCACCGTTACGCACGAACAGACGCCGCAGGCCAGAGGCTGCTCGACGCCGCCTGCGTCAACGGCGCGATCAGCGTCCGTGGACTTCACAGGGTGTTGCGGCTCGCACGCACGATCGCTGATCTGGACGGCAGGGCGCGAGTGGGAGCCGACCAGATCGGGCAGGCGCTTGCGCTGCGCACCGGACAGGAAACAACCGCGCCGATCGCGATGCCTTCCCGGCAGCGGGCCCACAGCACGGAATAACGCACCTGCGCAGCGTGCGCCGCGCATCCGCCACACTTCAGGGGCAGCACCCACTTGACGTATCGACGGTCTAGGCATAATCTGCCTAGGTATGGCTCAGAGCGAGCTCCAGGGACACCTTGACGCGATGCTGCTCGCGGTGCTGCAGGTCACGCCACTGCACGGCTACGGCCTGGTCGAGGAGCTGCGGCGACGCAGCAACGGCGAGTTTGACCTCGCGGAGGGCACGATCTATCCGGCGCTGCACCGTCTGGAGGGCTCAGGTCTGCTCGACAGTCGCTGGGAGGTGGTCGACGGCAGGCGCAGGCGCGTGTACGCGCTCTCCCAGCAGGGCCGCGCGGCGGCCGGAGAACGACTTGAGAGCTGGCGCCGGTTCAGCAGGGCGATCGACGCGGTGCTTGCGCCGGCGCCCGAGGCGGGGCGATGAGCACCCCGGACCCGATCGCGCTCTACATCAGGGAGCTGAAGGCGCACCTGCGGGCACGCGGCCTGCGCCGCCGGCGCATCCTCTGCGAGGTGCAGGCCCATCTGCGCCAGCGGCGCAGCGACCTCCAGCGAACAGGAATGAGCGAGCCGCACGCCGCCGAACGCGAGGCGATCGCCCGCTTTGGAGATGCACAGGAGATGGCCGCCCAGTTCAACCGCCTCGATCGCGGATTTCGCCCCTTCGAGCGCCGCCTGGTCGCTCTATGGCTGGCATGGATCGCCGCGATGGGAATGGGTAGCGCGACGGTGTGGGCGGCCGTCGACTCCAGCGGCCCATCCGCCCATGCCGTCCAGCACCACGCCACGCACGCGGGCGATGCCGGCCCGTTCTGCGCCCTGGCTGGCTCCCGCCCAGTGGACCTGCTCAAAGTCAGCGCCCTGCCCCTTATTGTGCAACCAGAGATACGGCGTCAGAGCCGAGGAGACGACCACGGATGCCAGTGAGAGCGAAGTCCAAGGAACAGCAGAAGAGCAAGTCGCGCGGCAACTCGCTGATCGAGCTTGTCGCGATCATCGCCGTAGCGGTGGGGCTCGCCTTCCTGATCCAGGCGTTCGTCGTCAAGCCCTACAAGATCCCCAGCGGCTCGATGGAACCCACGCTCTCCATCGGCCAGCGGATCCTCGTCAACCGCATAGGCACCGACTTCAGCGAACCGAAAATCGGCGAGATCGTGGTCTTCAATCCGCCCGAAGGTGCCACCAACGGCATCTGCGGGCCAAACCCCCACCAGGTGACCCCGGGCGGAGCCGCCTGCGAGCACCCGGTGCCAAAGAAGGGGAACGTCACCTTCATCAAGCGCGTCGTCGCCGGCCCCGGAGACACGATCTACATCAAGGAAGGGCACGTCTACCTCAACGGCAAGCGCGAGAAAGACTCCTACATCCGGGAATGCGGCGAAAGCTCGGAGTGCAACTTCCCCACCCCGATCACGATCCCCGCAGGGCACTGGTTCATGATGGGCGACAACCGCGGCAACTCCGAGGACAGCCGCTTCTGGGGCCCGATACCGACCTCCTGGATCATCGGCGAAGCGTTTGCGACCTACTGGCCGCCGGACAAGATCGGCGGGATCTGAGCCGAAGTCGGCCGCCTGCGGCGCTCGAAGCGAGGCCTCCTACGGGATTTGGACCTCGCTCAACGCCTCCAGCAGCGCCCGCACCACCGGCGCGAGGAGGTCCGACTTCGGCGTGAGAAGCCCCACCTCGTGGCTGACCTCAGGGTCGACCAGGGTCAGAGCGCGCATTCCCTCCGGGACCCCGTAGAGCGTTAGCCAGACGCGCGAGACCACGCAGGACCAGCCTGCGCGCGCGAAGGAGAGCAGCGCCGAGATCGAGTTGGTCTCGATCCGGGCGAGCGCCCTTGCGCCGCGGTCGGCGAGCACGCCGTCGATGATCCGCCGGTTCTGCATCTCCGGCGTCAGCAGACAGAGCGGATAGCCGTCGAGCTGTGCCCACGCGATCTGCGTCTCGGGACGATCGTCGGCGCTCAGAAGCGCATAGGTCTCGTCGTAGATGCGGCTCGCCCGCATCTTGCCGAGCGGCTCATTGTCCAGATAGGTGATGCCTGCGTCGATCCCGTGGGCCTCCAGCTCGCGTCCGATCTCGATCGATGAGAGCGAGCGAATCTCCAGGTCGACTCCTGGGTGAGCGCGCAGCAGCGGCTGCGCCACCAGTGCCGCGGCCGGCAACGCGGTGGGGATCACCCCCAGACGCAAGCGTCCGCTCAGCTCACGCGAAAGGCCAGCCGCTTCGCTTCTCAGGCCCTCGACGCCCGCCAGCGCCTGCTGTGCCCAGCGCAGAAGCTTCCTGCCCTCAGGGGTGAGATCGTCGTAGTGGCGATCGCGGTGAACAAGCTCCACTCCGAGCTCGCGCTCGAGCTTGCGAATCGCAACCGAAAGCGCGGGCTGGGATACGTGAGAGGCCTTCGCCGCACGACCGAAGTGCCGCTCGCGCGCCAGCGCGTCCAGATACTCGAGCTGGCGCAGGAACATCCGCCGATTATCCCTGCGCCAGCCCTGCGTGCGGCGCTACGCGTTGCCGAAGCGCGCTGCCTCCTCCGAGCCGCCGGTGGTGTCGCCGGCGGAGTAGGAGTGGGCGCCGGCGCCCGCCAGGCCGCCACCGGCCACGATCAGGTATTCATCGCGGATCGGCCGCCCCTCGAAGTAGCACTCCAGGATCTCGCGCGTGCCGGCCGCATAGCGCGTCTGCGCCGAGAGCGAAGAGCCCGAGATGTGCGGTGTCATGCCATGGTGGGGCATGGTCCGCCATGGGTGGTCCTTGGGCGCGGGCTGCGGGAACCACACATCGCCGGCGTAGCCCGCGAGCTGGCCGGACTCCAGCGCGGCCACCACCGCATCGCGGTCGCAGATCTTGCCGCGAGCGGTGTTGATCAGGTAGGCGCCGCGCTTCATGCGCCCGATCATCTGCGAGTCGAAGAGACCTTCGGTCTCCGGATGAAGCGGGCAGTTGATCGTCACCACGTCGCAGACCTCCACCAGCGACTCCACGCTCTGATGGTGGGTGGCCCCCAGCTCAGCCTCGACCTCGGCCGGCAGCGAGTGGCGGTCCATGTAGTGAAGTCCGACGTCGAAGGGCTTCATGCGCCGCAGCACCGCGGTCCCGATCCGGCCGGCGGCGACGGTCCCGACCTGCATCCCCTCCACGTCATAGGAACGGGCGACGCAGTCAGCGATGTTCCAACCGCCGTCGATCACGGTCTGGTAGGAGGGGATGTAGTTGCGCACGAGCCCGAGAATCATCATCACGACGTGCTCGGCAACCGAGATCGAGTTGCAGTAGGTGACCTCGGCGACGGTGATGCCCGCATCGATCGCCGCCTGCAGATCGACGTGGTCTGAGCCGATCCCGGCCGTGACGGCCAACTTCAGGTTAGGCGCCTTTGAGATCCGCTCTGCGGTCAGGTATGCGGGCCAGAAGGGCTGGGAGATCACGATCTCCGCCTCGGGCAGATGGCGCTCGAACTCCGAGTCGGGGCCGTCCTTGTCGGCGGTGACGATCAGCTCGTGCCCAGCCGCCTCCAGGTAGGACCGCAGGCCCAGCTCGCCCGCGACGCATCCCAGCAGCTCGCCGGGCGTGAAGTCGATCCCCTTGGGCGTCGGCGCGCTCTGCCCGTCCGGGTAGCGCTCGATCGTCGGAATGCCGTCGCGGGCATAGGCAGGCGGATACCCGTCCACCGGGTCGTCGTAGAGCACACACAGGACCTTGGCCATCTCGTCTCCTTGGGTTCGTTTGCGCGCAGCCGCGCCACCACACGCTAGATCGCCGGGAGGTCTGCGTCCAATACGTCGGGGGGCGGGGACGATAAATGGGGGTTATCGAGCGAGGGCAAGGGGATGCGCTTCTGTGAGCGCAGCGCAGCTACGAACGGCTCCTGTACCGCCGTGACATCGTCCGCCGGACTACGGTGAAGAGTCGCATCAGCCACGATCCTCGTCCTTCGCGGGCATCCTCGGCGATGAGCCGGTCAACCAGCCTTCGTGGCGTGAGGATCTCGAAGCTCAGTTCCATCGGGTCGATCGCGATCAAGTCGAGGTCCCCCGTGATGAGCGCCTGCGCATTGGCGGCACGGGCAAGCGCAACCAAGTAATCATCGTGCGGATCGCGGCAAATGGCCTGGACGGTGCCGCTCGGGTCGGCTATCAGCACGGTCTGCACGGCCAGGCCTGCCCTGAATCTGTCCGCCTCATCGAGGGAGAGATACTTGCGCAGCCGTGGTCGCGCGAGCACCGACGCGACCTCACGCAACAGCAGCGGCGAGGTGACGAGCTCCAGACGGCCGTCGAGAGCCGCGTCGAGCACGAGCACCGACGGAGCATCGGGGGACCGCGCGAGAGCAGCAGAGATCAGCACGTTCGCGTCCGCGACGACGCGAAGCATTCAGGCGGCGTCGCGCTCAGCTCGGGCGGCGCGAAGCTCTTCGCGCGCCAGCGCCATCACTGCGTCTTCATCGAGATCGCTGCGGGCACGTATACGGGCCATAAGCGAGCGCAGGTCGTAAGCGCGGATCGCTCTGTCGAGGATTTCGCCTTCGCTCAAGTGCGCCTCGGCAGCATGCGCGCGCAGGATCGAAACGACATCAGCGTCGAGATCCACACTGACCTTCTGACGGACGGAAGCCACGGCACCAAGTTTACTGCGCAGCCACCCGCGCACCAACGACGCCGCCCCTAGACTCAACACATAGCCGTAGCACACGCAATCTCAGAACATGACGTGGTGAGCCTCCCCGAGGAGGTCCACGGCTGGTCCGCGGGCACCAGCGGGACAGTGGTCTGCGACTGGCCGCCCGCCCCGCCCCCAACAAGCAGAAAACCCCGCAATTAGCAGAGCTTTCCTCCAAGCGGATGAAGGGACTCGAACCCTCGACCTTCTGCATGGCAAGCAGACGCTCTAGCCAACTGAGCTACATCCGCATCGGCCTTGCATTCTAGCTGGCGAAAGAGGCGCGTGTCGGGACGACGCGCACCTGCATGCGCTCCACAGCATCATGCCGTGGCAGGCTGGCCGAAGAAGACGGCGACATTTTGCCCAAGGGCGGCTTGCTGGCCGATCTGATCGGCCAGCAAGCCGCAGCCGGCGACCCTTCAACGCCAGCGCATCTCTATTCCCCGCTGCCACCGAGCCGTGGAGCGATCGGCATATCCTCCAAGGCGGCGAGACCGCCCGGCTTACACGTACTCCGCCAGTTCTTCATACCTGATGGTTATCGGCGCCGCGAACCCGGCCCGAATGAAGCCCATGCCGAAGTTGGCTTCAAGCGAGAACCGGAATGTTTCTTTTTCGGCGTTTTCTCCTTCCAACGGCATCTGTTTGCCTTCTGTTTGTTTGGCTGTAAATTTATATTCGGTCTTGAAGGTTTTTTCCTGCGAGGCGCCAATCGGCACCAGGAAGCTACCGTTTACGTCCACCGTAAGTTCCAATTTGGGGCAGTGGACCACCACTTCTTTGAGACCATAGGTCGTAGACGCTTCGATATAGGGTAACACCGAGAGAGTGGTTGTCGGAAGGTCGAGCTCGCCTTCTTTTGCGCCAGTCTGGCAGGACTGCAGGCCGGACTTACAACTTTCGAGAACTATGCTTGCTTCAGCGGCTTTTACGCTCGTGACGACGCCGGTTATGGTTCCCCCTTTGCAGGTCACGCTTGCTTTTTCCACACTTTCCAGCTTTGATTCCCCGAGCGTTCCCGTGAATTTGTTTTTGACCAGCGCTTTTCCTTCTTTGTTGAGAAGTTCCCCTTTGCTGGCGAACGCGCTCGGCGCCGCAAACACGCCGATGCAAAGCACGCCCACCAGTACACCTCTGATCTTGCGCATGAGTGCTCCTATCGTTGTTGGACAGTTGCCCAGTCACCGTTACGCTGCGATCCGATCTTTCCGCATAGTGGCGAGCATTTGCAAATCCATTTCTCGACGCGACTCCTCACCACCTAGGACCGCGCCGTAGACCCCCCGCCCCCGCCCAGCCGCTCGCGAGCCTTCATGATCGCCATCGTCGGCCCGGCGAGATCGCCGATCGCGCAGACAATCAGAGAACGCGCAATTGCCGCGTGCTCCAGCGACGCCTCGGGCGCCACCAGATAGAAGCAGGTCATCGCCGCCAGCAGCATTTCGTGGGCCTGAGCATTGGGCAGGGCGCCCGCCCGGCTCATGGACACCTCGGTGATGTGGGCCATGCGCTCGGCAGTTTCGTAAGGCCCGTCGTAATGTCCGACGAGGCTGTGGTGGCCTTCGCGCACGTCAACCGGGTAGTCCACGAGGCTGTCGAGCAGCGTGTGCAGCGCCCCGATCCACGGGAAGTACGCGGCATCAATCGCTGCGGCCTGCTCTGGACCCACGAGCGCATCGGCGGCCGCTGCCATCGCCGCAAAGATCGAAAGCGACGAGCCGGCGGCCGCCCCTGTCTCCCACCAGGCAAGCCCGGTGCCGGGCGGCGTTTCTTCGCCTGCCCAACGCGCGTACTCCGCCGGCCCTCCCCCATCGCTCCAGTTGTTGAGCCCCTGATACACCGCGATTCGGCGGGCGCCCTCGATCGCATGCTCAGCAGTGGCGGCGTAGGAGGGCAGGCAGTCGATCTCGGCTCTGCATGCGTCCGCGAAAGCCTGCAGATAGCCGGCGTCGTCATCTGCCGGATGGTGGGCGTAGCCATCCATGCGCCGCCCGCCGGGCTGCAGCGCGGCGACAAGCGTGAGGTGCAGCCTGTAGCCGTTGGCCACCGCGTCCTGACTGGCCTGCTCGGAGAGCACGTCGACATAGTCGTAGGCGCCCTGGAAGGCAACCAGTGCACGCGTCAGACAGACTGCGAACTGGCGCGGAACGAACATCGCGAAAGCCGCCGCTCCCTCCAGGTTGCCGCGCTTGCCGCCATGGGCCTCGAAGGCGAGGTTGCGCAGCGCAGGATCAGGGATCGCGCCGGCACGCGCGCGCCACTGGCGCAGCTCCCCCTTGATCACGGGGTAGGCGCTCAGCCAGTAGCGCCCGGCGACCGTGAGGAACCTGTACAGCAGGGCGATTCGGCGCAGCTCCCGGCAGCAGCGCCCGAGCGCCGAGCTCGCGCGAACGTCGTGATCTGGCCAGGACATCCACTGCCAAGCTCACTCCTGGAAGCTTGCGCGGGCCGGTACCTTGGCCGCAAGCAGCCCAGGTACGGCAATCACGAGCATCGCGATGCCCGCGACAAGCGCGAGTGTGATGAGCACCTGCAGGCCGCCGGGCGCAAAGGGTGCAGGGAAGCCGGTGCTCAGTCGCAGCTCGCGACCGGCGAGGGCATGTCCGTATTCACCCAGCAGCGCACCCACTATGCAGCCAATTCCGAGTACGAACGCGCTCTCGGCCAAAAGCGCGCGCCACAGCTGACGGCGGTCAAACCCCTGGATCTTCAGGGACGCCAGCCGTGGACGGCGCTGCCAGATCGAGGCCGAAAGCGCAGCGGCGACCGCGAGCGCCGCTGCGATCAGCAGCAGCGTCGAGATCTGTGAGAGGCTGCGCAGCCCCTGCCTAGCATTGGTCTCGAACTGCGCGTCCCGTTGCGCAACGCTCTGCACTTGCAGCGCGGGCATCCCTGCGAGCACGTGTCGTACCGAGATCGCTCCCTGCGAAGCAGAGATGCCAGGCTTGAAGCTCACCTCCAACGCCGCCGGTTCAGAGCTCCTCCAGTATCTGCGGTAGTCGGTTGTACTTATCGTGATCGCGCCCGGCGGCCATCCGACGTTCGTCGTGATCGCGGCGACGCGCAGCGTCGCCCCCCCGGACGGTGTGGGGAGCGAGAAGGCCTCCCCGATGTGCAGATGCCGTTCATCTGCAAAGCCCTGTGAGACGGCCGCGTACCCACCGCGGCGGATCAGCGCGCTCGCGGTGGCGTAGCTGCCCTTGATCAGCTGGCTGCGCTGCAGCACCACCGGGTCGCTTGGAGGGCGCGCACGGATCCACAGCCTCCGCTGGCCGACGTCGAGCAGACCGCCCTGGTAGAGGCGGACGGCGCTCACGCCTTTGATCTGTTCGATCCTGGCCACGGCGTCGCCCGGGCGAAAGCTCGTGGTGGTGAGATCGTTCATCCCCGTCGTCACCCACACCTGAGCGCTGGAGAAGAACTGCACCGTGGCCCTGTCGAGCCCGCGCATCAGGTCCGCCCTGGCGCCGCCGATCGCGACGCTGCCATAGACCGCGAGCGCCGCCACGCCGGCCAGCGCGACCGAGCGCATCGGCGTTGCGCGCAGCTCTCGCACGGCCAGCACGTGAGCGCTGCCGCGCAGGTTCTCGCTGAACCTGCCGACCAGATGCGAGGTGAGCGTGAACACGGGTGGGATCAGCGCAAAGGTCGCGACCGCGAGCAGCACTCCTGCCAGGAGCGTCAGGCCGGGCGAGGCGAGCACGATCGCGGTGACCACCACGATCAACGCGCCCGCGAACAGGCCAAGCGCCGTCTCGGCACGACGCGAGAGTCCCTGTTCGCTGCCGGCGAGGCGACGCCCGGCAGCGTCCCGGGGCCTGCCTGGCAGCAGATCGAGCGCAGGCTGAGCTGAGGCGAGCAGCGTGGCCAGCAGCCCCGCTCCCACCGCAATCGCAACCGTGGCGGCCCTGATCACCTCCTCGTTGCCGATCGGAAACGCGAACGACAGATACACAGGCACGTTTTCAAAGAACGCATGGGAGATCAGCAGCCCAAGGCCGACTCCGATCACCGAGGCTCCGATCCCAAGCACGGAGGCTTCGAAGCCGAGCACGAGCAGCACCTGGCGCCAGTCATATCCCTGCATCCGCAGGTCCGAGACGTACCTTCTGCGCTCGGGCGCAGTCAGCAGCATGGCCGAGAACGTGAGCAGGAACCCGACCATCCCCCCGAGCGCCGCGAACATCGTCGTCGCCTGTTCGCTGGGGTGGGCAGTGGCACGAAGCAGAGCGACTTCCTGATCTGCTGCGCCCACATAGACGCCTGGACCGCCAAGCGCCCGCAGGCTCTGCTGCAGCGAATGCGACGCCCCAGGCTTGGGCTCGATCAGAAGCTGGGAGATACGGCCTTCGCGACCCAGCAGTTCCTGGGCTATCGGCAGCAGCGCCACCGCGACCGGACTGTCCGCGATCGCGCCGATCGTGGCGGAGCCCAGCACCGCACGCACCAGCACCTGCCGCGCGCGGCCGCCGGCCAGCAGCGTGACGGTGTGGTTGGGCAGCGCGCCAATGGACTGCGCGACCGATTCGGGCAGTCCAATCCCGCCAGCGACCAGCGATGCGCCCGCACCCAGATTCTGCGTCGCCGCCCCGCCGAGCTGCACGATGCTCGGCGTTACGCCCACCATCCTCACTTCTCGGCGGCCAAGCGGTCCTTGCAACTCGACGTTCTGATGCAGCAGCGGGGCTGCGACGCGCACACCTGGCAGCTTCGCCGCCCGTTCGGAGAGCGCTTCGGGCAAGCCCTGTTCGGTGCGCGCGGCAATCTGCAGGCTCGCGTGGCCGTTGATGGAGCTCGCAAGCGATTCCGCGGAGCCGACGATGCTCGTGTTGGCGAGCATGACGCCGAAGATCAGAGCCACCCCTACCGCGATGCCGGTCCCCGCAAGCAGCTCCTGGCCGGTGTGCCTGCGCAGGCGCCAGCCGTAGAGACGGAACAGCATGCTCAACCGGATCCCGCAGATCCTGGGATCGAGCGCTCTGTTCACGACAAAGTCGCCATCAGCTCCGCATCAAGGCCCTCGGAGAGGTGCCCGTCACGAAGCGTGTGCACACGATCGGCGAACTTCCTTGCCTCGGGATCGTGTGTCACAAGCAAACCTGGAATCTGCCTTTCGTGGCATATGTCACGCAAAACCGCGAGGATCTCCCTGCTGCGCTTGGAGTCAAGGCTGCCGGTGGGCTCATCTGCCAGCAGCAGCCTGGGCTCGTTGACGAGCGCCCTGGCGATCGCGACCCGTTGGCGCTCTCCCATCGAAAGCTGGTCGGGCATGTGGCGCGCCCGCGTCTGCAGGCCCACGCGCTCAAGCCATGGCGCTGCCATCTTCCGCGCGTCGGCGAGCGTGTGGCCGTCACCGATCAGCTTTATGGTCGCGTTGTCGAGCGCGCTCGCGCCGGCCATCAGATGAAACGACTGGAATACGAACCCAACGTCGCGCATGCGGTACTTGGACCCTTCTCGCTCGCTCATGCTGCCCACCTGACGCCCGCCGAAGGTGATGGTGCCGCTGTCCGGCGCCATCAGACCTGCTGCCAGCAGCAGCAGCGTCGTCTTGCCCGAGCCGCTCGGGCCGTAGAGAGCGACGAGCTCTCCCTTCGGGATCAGCAGGCAGACGCCGTCGACGGCCCTGACCGTCTCGCCGCCACCCTGGTAGTGCTTGACGACCTGGTCAAGCTCGAGGGCGCTCACGAGGAACGCGCCTCGCCATCGGAGGCGAGAGAGCCCTGGCCATTCTTGCCGCCGGGACCGCGGCCACCGGGAAACGGCACAACCGTTCCGCGCCGCGGCACCGTGATGTTGATCTCACCGCCACCCACCGAGATCACCAGATCGGCGCCGTGCAGAGGGCCCATCTCTTCGGAGGCGACCAAGAGCGTCGCTCCGATTTCGCCCGCCGCGCGCCGCAGGCAGGCAACCATGTCCTCGCGATCACTTATTCGCGGGATCGCCGCGGGCTCATCGACGAGCAGCAGCCGCGGCTCGCGCACGAGCGCCCTGGCGAGCATCGCGCGCAGGCGCTCCCCGACCGACAGGTTGACCGCAAGCTCGCCGGCACCGTCGGCGAGGCCGATTCGCTGCAACGCACGCCGCGCCCCGTGACGCGCCTGTCGCAGCGTCGCCCCCTCGCTGCCCAGCGCGAGCGCCACATAGTCCAGCACGCTCTCACGCGGCTTGGGGTGCCAATCGTCGATCGACACAATCCCCACCTCGTCGCGAAGCAGACGTTCTCGCTCCAGCATCGACATGCTCGACGTGTCGCGTCCGTCGATCCGGACGAGCCCGTCTTCGGGAAGCTCAATGCCCGCCGCGAGCCGCAGCAAGGTCGACTTTCCGGAGCGACGAGCTCCATATATCCCAGCGAATGCGCCCGGTTCAATCGAGAAGGATGCGTCCTTCAGCACGACCAGATGCCGATGCCCATCTGGACGACGGCTGGTGACCTCCTCGAATTTGAGCAGCTCGGCCGTGTGACCAGGGCCGCTATTCGCCGGCGACATACTCCCCGATCCGCTGCCTGGTACGCCTGGCCCAGTCTACCTCCGCCTTCAGCTGAGCATCAACCGCGTCTCTGGCGCAGTCGATGACCAGGCCGCGCCAGGATCGCGTCAGCGAAGTGGGCGGCTCCAGCGACTGGGAGAGCTCCAGACAATCGCTCTCATAGCGCTTGAGCGCCGCCAACAGACGCGGCGCGTCGTCCTCGCGCGCGACCGCAATCTTGGCTTGCAGCACCGAGCGAGCTGCCTCTCGAGGCACGGCAGTCTCGATCCATCTGGTGAGCGCTCGCTGGGCATGCTCTGTCGGGTGGTACACGGCGCGCAACTGGCGCGGGCCGTGCCTGCTGGGCTGCACCTCGTAGCGCACGAGCCCCGAGCGTTCGAGGTCGTCCAGGAGTCTGTAGACCCGGTTGGCCTCCAGTCGCCATGCCGGACCCAGTCTTGTGTTGAGGCGGTTAGCAAGGTCATATCCATGCCCAGGGCGCTCCATCACGAGCCCGAGCAGCGCTCCCTTCAACGGCGCTGCACTGCCTCGCATCCACACCCCATCGGCGACCTCGCCGGCCATCTGAGCGATTGCTGTCATGTTCGGTCGTCCCGTCCCATCATCTCCGTTCGTTTTCACGCCTCAGGACACCTGCACAAGGCAGCTCTGAGGACGGCAGCCACCTAAACTCACCCTCATGGCCGCCATGACAAAGACGATACTGCAAAGCGAACCAATCGCAACGGGCAGCCACAGAATCATTCTATTATACAGATTTCTACCCGGATGTCATATGATGCGCCGGACGCATCCATCTCGATAGCCGGCGAGCGCATCGAAATCTCGCTTGCTTGAGCCAGCGTAAGCGTTTTTGCAGCATTCAAGCCACATCCGTGAGGGAGCAGCGATTTTCTCCACATCCAAGCGCGGTCCAGAACGCGCAGACATCTCGTCGCAAAATGGCCCACAAGGCTTTTGTCGCGATCCCGCAATTGCCGTGCTTGGAGTTGGAAACACTTCACTCAAACTCGGCGCCAAAGCCACCCCATTCCCTCACTCTGCGGGCATCGGCACCGCTGCGCAGGCCGCCCGCCGCCGCGCGTGGCATGCTTGGATTCTTGCCCTGGACGGAGCTCTGAGATCGATGTGCAATCCGGCGAAGCGGCCTCTGCGCACCGGCGCACTGGCCTGCCTGACGGCGCTCGCCGGCTCGGCCTGCGCCGCGGCATCTGCGCCGGCGTCCTCACATGAGCTTCCCCCGGGACCGCCGCCGGTGATCAGGACGCTGCTGCCGATCGCGAGCGGAGCTTCAGAGCAGGTGAGCGCACAGGCCGGCTTCGTCCCGTACAAGCTCGGCGCCTCGGCCAGCATCAGCTTCGACTTTCGCATCCAGAGCCCTCCCCAGACTGTGCCGCAGCCGTTGATCGACATCGCGCTGGCGCTACCCGACGAGCTCGGAGCGGCGACCTCGCAGCTCGGCCTGGCGAACTGCACCGCGAACGATTTCTATGAATACGGGCTTGGCGGCTGCCCGCCGAACTCGCTCCTGGGTCGCGCGACCGCGACTGCGACCGTGCCGATCGGCCCGGAGCTGATCAGCGAGCAGGTGCACATCGGGCTGACCGCAACCGCCTCGGAAAGCAACAACCTGGAAATCCTCTACGCCGCCGAAGGTCTGACGCCGGTCTTCTCGATGCTCGTCTTCCGTGGGGAAATCGTGGAAGCCAATCCGCCCTACGGCGAGGAGATCAACACCTTCATCCCGCCGATCGAAACGCTGCCGGAAGCACCGTATGCCTCGGTGGTCAGCATGCGCTCCACGATCGGCCCACAGGGCATCACCTATTACAGGCGCAGCCACGGACGCAAGATCGCCTACCAGCCGCAAGGCATTGACCTGCCCGCACGCTGCCCGCGCGGCGGCTTCAGGTTCGCGGCCACCTTCACGTTCTTGGACCAGGCCACAAAGTTGATCCACATCAGGGTGCCCTGCCCCCCAGCCGGCAGGAACGGCGCTTAGAGTCGCCTTCGGGCCTCGGCAAAGCCCCTTCCGACTATTCAGGCCGGGCGGCGCGCGGCCGATAGATAGCCGGTGCACCGGCACGTTAATCCCAATAGCTCGAACTCCCAGCCTTGGCTCAGCGTGCCGGCCACCATCACCGCGTGCGTCGCTGCGCTCACGCTGCTGGCCGCCTTCCTGCTCTACCAGCAGGCCAGCAGCTCCGCCACCCAGCAGCAGAGAGCCGACGCCTCCAGGGCGCGTTCGGAGCTGCGAGACGTACTCGACACGACGATCGGCAGAGTGCAGGACGTTGCCGCCGCCGCCAGCGAGCACTGGCCAAGCAGCACGCAATTCGACGGCCTCGCCGACGGCCTGCTCCAGAGCCAGGCGCTTGACCGCATCTCGTTGGTGCGCTATCTGACCGCCCGCGAACGCGGCAGCTATGAACGCGCCCATGGCGAGATATACCGGATGCCCCAGGCGCCCCCGCCCCCGCCTGGCGGCAAGCCGCCCGCGGGCGCCGGCCTGCCCCCCGCCATCCTGCCTGCACCGCCCCCTTCCGGCCGCCGCCCCGACATCGCCGGAACGCTTGGGGCGGTGCCACCGCCGCGTCCTGCCCTGGAGCGCGCGCCCCCCGCTCCCAGCTATTTCGTACTGGCAAGCGAGGTCCAGCGCAGCCCGGGTGGCGCTGTGATCGGCACCGACATAGGCTCCGAGCAGCGGCGTCACATAGCGCTGCTTGCGGCGGCCGCCTCCGGGCAGCCGCAAGCAACGGCGCCCGTGGCGCCGACTGGGGAATCGCCTGCTCACCCGACCGTCACAGCGATATTCGCGCCGGTTTACCGCGCCGGCGTGCCCGTGGCCACCCCGGTGGAGCGCCTCGCCGCACTGCGTGGCTTTGTCACGACCGGCTACCACTACAACCTGCTCGACCCGCTGATCGCGCAACGGCTGCCGCCGGGAGCCGCCTATCTGCTGCGCGACGGCGATGTCACGATTGCCGCGCACGGGCACCCGTCACAGCCGCTGAAGACCGTGATCCTGGTCGCCGGCCGCGACTGGGTCCTCTCCGTCGGCGCGCCCGCGCGAGACCTCTCACCGGTGTTGGATGCCGGCATCGTAGGAGGCACGCTGACGCTGCTGTTGTGCTGGATCAGCGTTCAGGCGTATCGCCGGGAGCGGTTCGCGCTGAACCTCGTGCAAACCCGCGGCGCCGAGCGCGAGATCGCGCAGAGCGCGCTGGCCACAGCTGAGGAGCGCTTCAGGACAGCCTTCGCGGAGTCGCCGATCGGGATCGCCCTGATTTCACCGCAGGGACGCCATCTTCAGGTCAACAGAGCGCTGTGCCGGATCAGCGGCTACGAGGAGCAGCAACTGCTGGCCCTGCCGGCAGCCAAGCTCACCCATCCCGATGACCGCCGCGCAGACGAGCTTGCGATCGCCTTCATGCTCAGCGGCCAGCTGCGCGTATATGACGTGGAGAAGCGACTGCTGAAGGCCGACGGCGAGATCGCGTGGGTTGCTGTGCACACGACGCTCGTGCGCGACGAGCACGGAGCTGCGGCATATCTCCTGACGCAGATCGAGGACATCACGGCCAGGCATCACTACGAGAAACGCCTCCAGCACATGGCCGATCACGACCCGCTCACCGGCCTGCTCAATCGCAGAGCTTACGAACGGACCCTGACCGAGCACCTGGACTCCAGGCGCGAGGGCCGCAACGGCGCGGTGATCGTGCTCGACCTCGACGACTTCAAGCACGTCAACGACACGCTTGGCCACGGCGCCGGCGACGATCTGATCGCGCGCGTCGCACAGGCGCTGGTGCAGCGGCTGCGCAGCGACGACGTGATCGCACGCCTGGGCGGGGACGAGTTTGCGATCCTCGTGCGAAGCGGTGGGCCAGAGCAGATCGAGCACGTCGCAAGGCTGCTGCTGGAGACGGTGCGCGAGCAGCGTGCGGCCCGCGGGCACGGCGGGCCGGAGCGCCCGATGACCGCCAGCATCGGCATCGCCCCCCTGGAGGGACGCAAGTCGATCAGCGCCGAGGAGGCGCTGACGGCGGCAGACCTGGCGATGTATGACGCAAAGGAGTCGGGCCGCAACCGCTATGAGACCTACGGCGGGGGCAGCGGGCTTGCGCACAGCGAGGGCACCCCGCCCGCAAAGGCCCGCATCGAGACCCGCCTTGAGTGGGTGGAGCGGATTCGCGCAGCGCTGGACGAGGATCGGCTGGTGCTGTACGCCCAGCCGGTGGTGCAGACCGCCAGCGGTCTGACAACCCAGCACGAGCTGCTGATCCGGATGCTCGATGAGGACGGCGCCCTGATCGAGCCGGGCGCCTTTCTGCCGATCGCCGAGCGCTATGGCCTGATCCGCGAGATCGACCGCTGGGTGATCGAGCGGGCGATCGCAATGCTCGGTCAGCAGCGCGACGAGGGCAGGGCGCCCGTGGTGGAGATCAACCTCTCAGGGCAGTCGCTCAGCGACCCGGACCTCGCCGAGCACGTCGGGCGCGCGCTCAGCGCCGCCGAAGTCGACCCCAGGCAGCTGATCTTCGAGGTGACCGAGACGGCCGCGATCGGCAACATGGCGGCCGCGAAGGGCTGCGCAGAGCGCCTGGGCGCGCTCGGATGCCGATTCGCGCTGGATGACTTCGGCGCCGGCTTCGGCTCCTTCTACTACCTCAAGCATCTGCCCTTCGACTTCATCAAGATCGACGGCGAGTTCGTGCGCAGCTGCACTGTGGATCCCACCGACCGTCTCGTCGTCGGCGCGGTGGTCGACCTGGCCAAGGGCATGGGCAAGCTCACCGTGGCCGAGTTCGTCGGCGACGAGCAGACGCTGTCGGTGTTGCGCGAGCTCGGCGTCGACTACGTGCAGGGCTTCCATCTGGGCAAGCCAGCTCCGCTGAGCGACTGGCTTGCCTATGCCGAAGGCCGACACGAGCGGCCAGACGAGCAACCGCGGCGCGCAGAGATGGCCGCGACTCCCGGCGAGTAAGAACCGGCTTCGTGCGGCGGGCCTCTCGCTGCCCAGCTGCTCGCTGTTGCAACAGCCCTGAACAGAGATCGGCCCGCCGGGGGCGACGGGCCGATCGGGGAGGGAATGAGGGAGGGATGCTCCTCGCAGCATGTGTTGCCCGAAGATTCGGAAACCAAACATGTTCGCGCGAATATGGAAACGTCTGTATGGAGCTGGGTGTGGCCTGGCTAAGCCAGGCGAGCCAGCGTGGCGGCCGCAGTCCCCACCGCGGCACGGATGTGCCGACTGTCCTTGGCCGCGTAAAGCTCGCGATCGGCCTTGGCAAGGCAGGTGTCGAGATCCTCGCCTGCAATCCACTGGCTGACGCCGGCTGACCAGGTGATCGGCACCTCGGGCGCATGCAGCCGCTGCAGCGCCTGCGCCGCCTCGCCGATGTCGGTGCCCGGCAGCAGCAGCACGAACTCGTCGCCACCGTGGCGAGCCAGCACGTCTCCGGCGCGCAACCGCGCCCGCCAGGCAACGGCCAGATCGGCCAGCAGATGATCGCCGGCCGCATGGCCGAGGCTGTCGTTGACCTGCTTGAAGCCGTTGAGATCGAGCACTGCGACGCTCAGCGGAACCCTGGAGCGATCGGCGATCGCCCGCTCGCGCACCGCGGCGGCAAGGAAGCCACTGCGATTCAGCAGCCCGGTGAGCTGGTCGGTCCCCGCCTGCTGGCGCAGGCTCTGATTCAGTCGCGAGAGCACGAACCCGAGCGCGCAGACCGTGCAGGTCACGATCAGCCAGGCCAGCAGCACATTGGGGATGCCGTCGATCACCAGGCCGGCCGTGAAACTCGCCACGATCAAAGCGACAGCGGCGGCCACTACCTTCGGCGGGAAGAAGTATGCGGCATAGACCGCGATCCACGTGTACATGAACGCGGTCATCAACATCCCGCCGCGGGTTGTGGCGGCTGCGATCACCGTGCTCTCCATCAACACCGCCACCGCAATCACGACCTCGAAAGCCAGGAGCGGCAGTCGCGCGCCCCAGATCCAGATCCAGAGCGCGATCAGGCAGGCAAGCACGCCACAGGCCGCATCCAGATGCGCTGGCGCCTGTGGGCTGAAGGGCTTGGCCACCGAGATCAGCGCGCCAACCCCACCAAGCAGGAACAGCAGCGATGCCGTCCATGCGATCGCCGGGCGAGCATCGTCAAGGCGCAGCTGCCTCGCAAGCCGCCTTGGGTATTCAAAGCGCATCGAGGGCACCTGCACTTCTTGTCGGCGGACGGTCTGTGCAGCTTGAGTCGGGAGAGGCCGCAAAGGGCGCCTTCTGCGGATTCGGCGCGGAAGCCGGCATGCGTCGGGATACCCTTGTGGGCATGTCCTTCTTCTTGCGCAAACACACCGCGATGGTCGATGCCGGGAGCGCGCTGCCGGGGCGCGAGCGCTCGGTTCTCGTTGGAGGCTCGCACGACGTGCTGGGCGTGCCGCTGCACCCGCCGTTCCCCGCCGGCACAGAGCAGGCGATCTTCGCGCTGGGCTGCTTCTGGGGCGCCGAGCGCATCTTCTGGCAGCTGCCCGGCGTCTACGTGACGGCGGTCGGATACGCCGGCGGCTTCACGCCCAACCCGACATATGAGGAGGTCTGCAGCGGCCGCACGGGGCATGCCGAGGCGGTGCTGGTGGTCTTCGATCCGCAGGCGATCTCCTACGAGGAACTGCTGCGCGCCTTCTGGGAGAGCCACGATCCCACGCAGGGCATGCGCCAGGGCAACGATGCGGGCACCCAGTACCGCTCTGCGATCTACTGGACCTCGGAGGCTGAGCGCGATGCGGCGCTTGCCTCCAGGGAGGCCTACCAGAAGATGCTCTCAGCCTCAGGCTACGGCCAGATCACGACAGAGATCGAGCAGGCCGGCGCCTTCTATTACGCCGAGGACTATCACCAGCAGTATCTCTCCAAGAACCCCGCCGGCTACTGCGGCCTCGGCGGCACCGGCGTCAGCTGCCCCGTGGGCCTGCACACCGGCCGCTGAGATCATCAAAGCGCCGCGGCGGCCGGACATCCTGTCCGACCGCCGCATGCTGGCGCTTGCAGGGGAAGTGGTACTGCCTTGGGGTCTTGGCTTAGGAGGCGCCTCCCTGCATGGCCGGCGCCGGCTGGAAGCTCGGCGGCGCATGCGGCCCGCCAAGCGTCGGCACGTCCGAGGGGTAGACCTCGTTGCCGTGGATCGCGTGATCGCCGATCTCCAGCTCCTCGTCGGAGAGACGAAGCGGGACGACCAAGCCCACGAGCTTGAGGATGATGAACGTCGCGATCGCGTTGAAGACGATCACGAACGCTCCCGTCTCGGCCTGCCAGCGCAGCAGCGTCCATGTGCCGTGCACTGCGCCAGAGGCTCCCGGCAGGTTCGCGGCCCCGTGGATGCCGATGTACTCGACCATGTTCGGGTCGGCTATCACCCCGACCATCAGGCCGCCCACCAAGCCGGCAATACCGTGGGTGTAGATCACCCCCAGCGTGTCGTCCACGCTTCGGAAGATCGGCGCCCTGGAGAGGAACCGAATCGACATCCAGACGATCGTCGAGGCGACGACGCCCATGATGATCGCGCCATAGCCGTTGATGAAACCGGCGGCAGGCGTGATCGCAACAAGGCCCGTGATCATTCCATTGACCGAGCCGATCAACGATGGCTTTTCGCGGAAGATGTAGTCCCACGCGATCCAGACGAGCATCGCAACCGCGGTGCAGAGGTTGGTGTTCAGCACCGCCGCCGAGGCGTTCGCACCGGCGTAGTAGGAGTCTCCACCGTTGAAGCCGTTCCAGCCGAGCCACAGAAGGCCCGCCCCGACGGCCACCATCAGCAGGTTGTTGGGTGCGTCGACCTCTCGATCTCGTTGCAGTCGCGGTCCGATCACCGCTGCTGCGACGAAGCCGGAAATGCCGGCAGAGAGGTGGATGACGTACCCACCTGAGTAGTCAAGGGCGCCATGCGCGGCGAAGTAGCCGCCACCCCAGATCAGGAACGCGTCGACCGTGTAGACGACCGTAATCCAGATCAGCACGAACGGAATCCATGCCTTGAAGTTGATCCGCCCGAGCACCGATCCCAGCATCAGGATCGGCGTGATCGCCGCAAACACGAACTGGAAGTAAGCCAGGGTCGCGGTGGGGAAGTGGAACGGCGGCCCCGTCGTGATCGACGGAACGAGCGCCTGTCCCTCCTCTCCAACGTGCCCAAGGATGCTGCCGGGAACTCCTAGGAACGTGTCGAAGAACCCCGTGCCTTTGCCGATCGGGGAACCAAAGCCCATCTTGAACGCCCACAACACCCAGGCGACCAGCACGAGCGAGAACGCGACGAACGTGAGCATCATGCTGTTGACGGACCAACGCTTCTGCATGACCCCGCCGTAGAGCACCGCGAGGCCGGGGACGCTCATCAGTCCGACCAGCGTCGCGGCGGTCATCTGCCAAGCGTTATCGCCTGGATTCAGCCACGATGGGTATGAGAGCCATTCTGCTACTGCCAAGACGGGCATATGCCTCCATTTCCTATGGGATGCTGCCGGGCCTCCGGCTTGGACCCAGGAGGCACGGCACTGCTACGTGAGCATCAAATCCGGCATCCCAATGCGCCGGTAGGGAGGCATGGCCAACACTTGGCCATACGGTTTCGACATATGTACAAGGCGCCTGTTTCCAGCGCCCTGCGGGTCGCTCAGAGCGTCCCGTAGGGCAAGCCGGAGCGCCCGCAGGCGGCTCTCAGAGCGCCGTGCGCGGCCAGGCCCGGGTCTTCAGAGGGCCTGGCACACATCTGCCGTGCCTTGGCTCCGCAGGCATGTGTGAAGGCGGCGCCGAGCGTGCTCGGGAAGATGACTTCGATGCAGCCCGCGCGATGCTTTGGCGCGTTGGCGGAGGCCACGATCACCACTGCTACCGCCGCCGCGAGCATGCAGGCGATCGCGCCCGCAAGCGCGATCTTGCCGCCACGCGTCCAGCGCAGCGGCTCCGAGAGCCGTTTGTGCTGGCCCACCATCACCACGACGGCATCACCATGCGGCGATTCTCGCAGGCGCGCCGCTCAGGCAGGCTTCTCGGGCGAGAACTGCAGCGCGGCCGAGTTGATGCAGAAGCGCTGGCCGCCCGGGCCGGGGCCGTCGTCGAAGACGTGCCCAAGGTGGCCACTGCAGCGGCGGCAGAGCACCTCGGTGCGTTTCATAAGGAAGCTTTTGTCCTCTCGCAGCTCGACCGCCTGCGCGAGCGCAGGCTCAGTGAAGCTCGGCCACCCGGTGCCCGAGTCGAACTTCGCCTGCGAACCGAACAGGTCCGCGCCACAGCCGGCGCAGGTGTACATCCCGGAGTCCTTGTTGTAGAGCAGACTGCCGGTGAACGGCGCCTCCGTGCCCGCCCGACGCAGCACCTCGTACTGCTCCGGCGTGAGCTCCGCTGCCCACTGCTCCTCGCTCTTGTCCACACCGCTCTGTTCCATGGCCACGTTCTAGCAAACCGCTGCTGCTATAGTCATCCTGACGTTTACGTAAGGTTCTCTCCCGGTGCAGACGCAAACACTTCAGACACGACCGCAATCGCGACTGCCAGTCATTGCCGAGACGCGCTACAAGTGGTGGGCGCTCTCCTGCACGAGTCTGGGCATGCTGCTCGCCGCCACCAACTCGGGCACGCTGATCATCGCGCTGCCGAGCCTCGAGCGCGCCCTGCACACAAGCCTGCTCGCGCTGGTGTGGGTAATCCTCGCCTACATGATCGCGGCGACCGTGCTGGTCCTGACGGCCGGGCGGCTCTCGGACCTGTTCGGACGAAAGCGTGCCTACGTGGGCGGATTCGTGGTGTTCGCGCTAGCCTCGCTGGGCGCGGGCTTCGCCTCCGACGCCACCGTCCTGATCCTGTGGCGCATCCTGCAGGGAGTCGGCTCGGCGTTCCTGTTCGCCAACGCCGCCGCCCTGGTGACAGACGCCTTCCCCAAGCAGCAGCTCGGCCTGGCGATGGGCGCCAACACGATGATCGCCGCCGTCGGGCTGGTGCTCGGCCCGGTACTCGGCGGCGCCCTGGTGGCGATCTCCTGGCACTGGGTGTTCTGGTTCAACGTTCCGATCGCGCTCGCCGGCGCGGCCTGGGGCGCGATTGTGCTGCGGGAGCTCTCAAAGCCCGATCAGCTGCGCGGCTACGACCTGCCAGGAACGACGACCTTCGTGCTCGGCTTGACCGGACTGGTGCTCGGCGTATCCCGCGGTGGGCTCTCGGGGTGGAGCGATCCGCTCGCGCTCGGTGGCCTGATCGTCGCCGCCGTGCTGCTGCCCGCCTGGGTGGTGATCGAGCGGCACGCTCGTGCGCCGATGCTCGACCTATCGCTGTTCCGCAGCCGCCTGTTCGGTGCGGCCGCCGCGGCCGCCTTCATCAATGGGCTCGCTCGCTTCGCGCTGATGTTCATCTTCGTCTTCTACTTCCAGGGCGCGCAGGGTGCCGATCCGATCAGGGCCGGCATTGAGCTGGTCCCGCTGGCGCTCGGCATGCTGATCGCCTCGCCGATAGCGGGCATCTACGCCGACCGGCACGGCTCCCGCGCACTGGCGGCTGCGGGCATGGCCCTGACAGGCGCGGGGCTTGCCGCCATGACCACGCTGCAGGTTCATTCGCCCTACTGGCAGAGCGCTGTGTGGCTGGCCGTGGTCGGCGTGGGATCTGGCATGTTCAACTCCCCCAACACCTCGGCGATGATGGGTGCCGTGCCCGCCCACCGGCGCGGCATCGCGGCCGGAGCAAGGACCCTGCTGCAGAACACCGGCGCGGTGATTTCAATCGCGCTCGTGCTGGCCGTGATCACCTCGGCGATCCCCAAGCCGACCCTGTTTGCGATCTTCTCGGGGTTGACCAAAGGGCTCTCCAGCGCGAAGCTCGCGCCGTTCATCGCCAACATGCACCTCGCACTCTGGATGCTGGCGGGTGTCGCGTCGCTCGGAGTTCTGGTCTGCCTGATGAGACCGCGCCATGTCGCAGAGCAAGCAGGCTTCGAGGCGCCGCAGGCACCGGCGGCCCATCCCGGAAATTCGCCGGCGTTTTCCGGCGCCTGCTCGCGCCTGACGCCCGCCGACGACGCTTACGTACACCCGGTACGCGCCGCGCCGCCGTCGAACCCCAGACACGACCATCCACCCGGCAAACACACCCCGAATTTCGGGGATGAACCGCTCGACGCGCGAGCGGGCGCGTAAGGTGCAGGAGACGATCGAGATGAGCGTTCTAGAGCAAAGTGCGGGCAAGACATCGGCGCCAGAGGCCGGCAGCTCGCCCCAGACGCTGCGCATCGGCGAGGTCGCCAAGCTCGTCGGCACCACGCCGCGCACGATCCGCTACTACGAGGAGATCGGGCTGCTGAGACAGTCGCCCGACAGGGCCTCCGGCAGCCACAGGCTCTACTCGCATGATGAGGTCGAGCGTCTGCGCGAGGTGATGCGGCTGAAGAACCTGCTGGGAGTGTCGCTGGAGGAACTGAAGACGCTGCTGGCGGCAGAGGAGGCCCGCAGCGCCGTCAGAGTCCAGCTGCGGCGCGAAGACGTCGAGCCACAGCGCCGGCGGCGGCTGCTCGAAGAGGCGCTCGGACACATCGAGCGCCAGCTGGATCTGGTCCGCGGCCGAGCAGCGGAGCTTGCGAAGCTGCAGGCAGAGCTCTCGCAGACGAGGACCAGAGTGCGTCGCAAGATCAAGGCGCTGGACCCCGAGGCAGAGATCAAGGAGGCACATGGAGCGTAAGTGGTGGACGCTGATCGCGGTCTGCATCGCGATCTTCATGCTGTTGCTCGACATCACCGTCGTCAACGTCGCGCTGCCCTCGATCCAGCGCGAGTTGCACTCCTCCTTCTCGGATCTGCAATGGGTCGTAAACGCCTACGCGCTCACGCTCGCGGCATTCCTGCTGACGGGCGGCGCCATATCCGATCTGGTCGGCCGCAAGCGGGTGTTCCTGATCGGGCTGGCGGTGTTCACCGCCTCCTCGGCAGTCTGCGGCCTCTCCTCCAGCCCACTGATGCTGAACCTTGCGCGCGCCATTCAGGGCGTGGGCGGAGCAATGATGTTCGCAACCTCCTTGGCGCTGATCGCCAACGCCTTCCAAGGACGCGATCGCGGCACCGCCTTCGGCGTCTTTGGGGCGGTGACCGGCGCGGCCGTGGCGATCGGCCCAGTGCTCGGCGGCATCATCACCTCCGGCATCGGGTGGAAATGGATCTTCTTCGTCAACGTGCCGATCGGCATTGCAGCCGTCGTGCTGACGATCTCGCAGGTGCAGGAGTCGCGGGACCCGAACGCCAAAGGCGTTGACTGGATCGGCCTGATCAGCTTCTCGGGCGCCCTTTTCCTGCTGGTCTACGCGCTCTCCCAGGGCAACGAAAAGGGCTGGGGCTCCACCCTGATCGTCAGCTTCCTGGTCGCATCGGCCGTACTGCTGATCGTCTTTGTAACCGCCGAGCGGATGCAGTCGCGGCCGATGCTCGACCTGTCACTGTTTCGCCGTCCCGCCTTCACCGGCGCAAGCATCGTCGCCTTCTCCATATCGGCGTCGATCTTTGCGATGTTCCTCTACATCACGCTCTATGTGCAGGACGTGCTCGGCTACGACGCGCTGCAGGCCGGCCTGCGCTTCCTGCCGGTGACGCTGCTCTCGTTTGCAGTCGCGCCGATGGCTGGCAAGATGAGCGTGCGCATGCCGGTGCGGTTTCTGCTCGGCGGCGGGCTCGTGCTGGTGGGCGCCGGGCTGCTGGCGATGACTGCGATCGACGCGACCAGCGGCTGGACCACGTTGATCCCCGGCTTCGTGCTGGCCGGGGCCGGCATCGGCCTGATCAACCCGCCGCTGGCCGCCACCGCCGTCGGCGTCGTGCACCACTCTCGCAGTGGGATGGCCTCGGGCATCAACAGCACCTTCCGCCAAGTCGGCATCGCCACCGGGATCGCGGGCCTGGGCGCCGTCTTCCAGCACGAGGTCGTGAAAACGACCGCGAGCAGCCTGGCGGCCTCCGGACAGGCGCATGCCGTGCAGGCGGCGGCGCATGGGCAGCTGCCTGCGCTGCTGCAATCTGGAGAAGTAAGCAAGCTGCTCGGCGGACTCTCCCCCGCCGCGCGCTCGGCGCTGCATCACGCCTACCGCGTCGGGTTCACCGAAGCCTTCAGCACGATCCTCACGATCGGCGGCGTGATCGCCCTGGTCGGCGCCGTGCTGGCACTGGTGCTGGTGCGTCAGCGTGACTTCGTCGGCGCGGGCGCTCCGGCGGAGACCGACGCAACGTCGAGCAAGGCGACGGTGGCCGCCTGATCGTCCTCTGCACGCGGAGGCACCAAGACGTCACGGATCCCATCCCAAGTGCTGAGGATGCTTGGATGGCATGCGCTCCCGCGATCCCCAGAAGCCATCCCGCTCACGTCCGAGTGGCGAGCAGCGCCGTCCCGACCATCGCCATGCGCTCGGGCGTCTCGGCGAAGATCTTGCCGCAACGCACCTGGAACGCCGCGGCTTCGCAATCGTCGACCGCAACGCCCGTACCCGCTACGGCGAGATCGACCTGATCGCGTTCGACGGTATCGTGCTCGCGTTCGTCGAGGTCAAGACGAGGCGCGCATCGGTCCTATCAGGCCGCCATCTGCCCGCCCCGCTGGAAGGGCTGCGACCTCGCCAGAGAGCGCGTCTACGCCGCCTGGCCGCCGCCTGGCTGGCTCAGCGCACGTCTCCCCTTCTCGCGCGAGAACTGCGCTTTGACGCGATCGGTGTCGTGGTCGACGCAACAGGCAACATCCTGCGTCTCGATCACGTCGAAGGCGCGTGGTGAGAAAGCGATGACTGCCCACGGCGGCTCCCACTGACCGACTCCCTCGCCGCGTAGCCGGCTGGCACGGGCACACCCCTACGTCAGATCAGCGCCAGTTGCGCGTACGCCACCGACTGAAATGACATCCGGTGCAGGGGGCTTGGCCCCAAGCGCAGTATCGCCTCGCGATGCTCGGGCGTGGAGTAGCCGACATGCTGAGCAAAGCTCCATCCGGGATGCAGCGCGTCGGCGTGGTGCATGAAGCGATCCCGGGTCACCTTGGCGATGATCGAGGCCGCTGCGATCGCGGCGCTGCGCGCATCCCCTCCCACGACCGCTCTGTGCGGCACCTCCAGATCCGGCAAAGAGAACCCATCGACAAGCCGGGTGACCTGCTCCTCCCCGCAGTCAGCCGAGACTCTCCGCAGCGCGTCGGCAAGCGCCGTCAGGTTGGTCCGGTGCAGCCCGAAGCTGTCGATGCCGCGAGCGCTCCTGGTCACCACCGACACCCGCACGGCGGTCTCGAGGATCACCGGGTACATCCGCTCTCGCGCCTCCATCGTGTGCTGCTTGGAGTCATCGAGATCGCTGAGCGCCTTGATCCTCGCCGGCGTGAGCTCCTGCACATCGAAGAGCACCGCGGCCGCCACCAGCGGTCCCGCCAGGCAGCCCCTGCCCGCCTCATCAGCCCCGGCCACGAGCCGGGTGCCGATCTCCCTGTCGAACTTGAACAGCCTGCGGCCAGAGCGGGCGGCCTTCTTTCGGGCGGCGCGTGCCTTGGCCCCTTTTGCGGGCTTAGGCGAGGTGGCGGCCGGCATGCTTCAGCAACTCTCCGAGCTAGAGCAGCCCGACCCGGTCAGGCGGCCAGTAGGTCGCAAACGCCACCCCGATGACCCAGCTCGTGGGCACCGGGCCCCAGAACCTGCTGTCGTCTGATTCGCCACGGTTGTCCCCCATCATGAACCAGTGTTCGGGCGGAATCTCGATCGGGGTGCGGAAATTGCACTCCGGGCTCGATCCGCAGGGAGCGATGTAGGGGTCGTGCTCGCGCTTGAAGGGGCCGTGGCGGCTCTTGGATGTGTATGCGTGGCCTTCCTTGACGTAGATCCATTCCCCGGGACCGGCGACGACGCGCTTGATGAAGTTGACGCTCGCCTCCTTGGGAGCCGCCTTGGCGCACGGTGCGCCGCCGTAGCTGACCACGTGCGGCGGTGCCGCAACGGCGCCGCAGATCTCCTGTTCTGCGCCCTGCGGCGGGTGAAAGACGACGATGTCCCCGACCGACGGCCCCCCGAAGTGCATGCCGATGCGGTCCACGAGCACGCGCTGGCCTACCTTCAGCGTCGGTTCCATTGACCCGCTGGGGATCTTGTATGGCTTGACGATGAAGGCCTGGATCAAGAGCGCCAAGCCGAGCGCGACGGCGACGACCACCACCAGCTCGACCAGCGAGCCGGCCCGCGACCTGATCGCGGTGCTCACGCGCTCTCAGGCTCGGCAGCGGACTCCGTGGCCTCGGAGGATGCCTGCGCATCGTCGCCGTCTGTCCCATCGGCCTGTGCATCCGCCGCGGGCTCGCCGGCCTGCTCCGTGCCATCCTCCGGTGCCTGCTGCTCCGGAGTGTCCGCCACCTCTGCGACCGCCTGCACGCCAGCATCCTCAGCCGCCCCCTGCGGCTGATCGGCCTCGGCGGTCTCGGGCTGCTGCGGCTCAGGCTCTGCCTGTGCCAGCAACCCCGGCTCCACGGCCTCCTCGGGCCCGGTGTAGCGGCGCTCGCGCACGCGTGCGCGCTTGCCGACCCGGTCGCGGAGGTAGTAGAGCTTTGCCCTTCTGACGTCGCCGCGCGCGGCGACCTCGATGCGCTCAATCTTCGGGGAGTGCAGCGGGAACATGCGCTCCACGCCGACGCCGAAGGAGTTCTTGCGCACCGTGAACGTCTCCCTCACCCCATGCCCCTGGCGCTTGATCACTACGCCCTCGAAGACCTGAACGCGCCGCCTGGCGCCCTCGATCACCTGGAAGTGAACGCGGACGCGATCGCCTGCGGCGAACTGTGGGACGCGGCGCAGTTGCGCGCGCTCGAGTTTGTCGATGACGCTGCTCATGGTCTGGGTGAGTGTTGCCGACGGGACCGGGGCGCACAGACGCGCGCATGCCCGACGACGCGGCCCGCAATGGTAGCGGACAGCGGGCTCTGAGCGGAGCGTCAGCTGCCTGCCCGGCCCTCAGCCGATCCGGAGGGCGCCGAGATCTCCCGCTCCGCGCTGCGCTGAGCCCGCCACTGCCTGATCCGCTCGTGATGGCCTGAGAGCAGGATCTCGGGCACGCCCCAGCCTCGATACTCGGCGGGGCGCGTGTAGTGCGGGTACTCCGGCGCGCCCGCAAGCGCCTTGCTGAAGGACTCCTCGACCACCGAGTCCTCATGGCCAAGCGCACCCGGCAGCTTGCGCAACACCGCGTCGCAGACGACCATCGCCGCAAGCTCGCCACCGGCCAGCACGTAGCGGCCGATCGAAAGCGTCTCTGTGGCCAAGTGCTCGACGATCCGCTCGTCGAAGCCCTCGTAGCGGCCGCACAGCAACGTGATCTCGCTCTCACCCGCGAGCACTGTTGCGTAGTCCTCGTCGAAGATCCGACCCGACGGTGTAAGCGCGATCACCCGCCGCTGCTCCCGCAGCGCCACCGGGTCCATGTCGTAGTGGCCTTTCAGCGCCGCGTCCATCACGTCGACTCGAAGCACCATGCCCGCGCCGCCGCCGTAGGGCGTGTCGTCCACCTGGCCGCCGCTCAGCGGCGTCGACGCGCGGATGTCAACGCAAGACAGCGTGGAGCCGGCCGCAAGCGCGTTTTCGACATGCCGCTGGCTATAGAACCACTCAAACCACTCCGGAAAGAGAGTGAAGACGTCGATGTTCACTGCGCCTCCCCGATGAAGCCCAGGTCGATGTCGATCCGGCGCAGCTGCATGTCCACGTTCCTGATCGCGTCTTTGACCATCGGCACCAGCAGCGCCGGCCCCTGCTCGCGGCTCACCTCCAGCGCCTCGCAGGAGGGCAGCTCCATCAGCCGTGTGACTGTGCCGAGCACCCGCTCGCCGTCGCAGACCAGGCAGCCCTCCAGCTCGTGCGCCCAGAACTCGCCCTCGCCGAGCTCCGGCGCGTGCTCCACCGCCACGGTGATCTCCTGGCCCCGCAGCACCGCGACTGCGCCACGGTCACCGACGCCGGACAGATGCAGGACGGGCCGCTGCTCGGTGCCGCCGCGCCGCTCGATGACCAGCGCGCGATCGCCGATCTGCACAGCCACGCCGAGCCCAAGCAGGCGTGCTCGCGCGCCTGTGACGTGAAAGCCGCCGTCCAGGCCGTGCGGGCGCCCCACGCGCCCGGCAGATATTCGCGCCGGCGCAGTGGCGTCCGGCTGCTTCTCAGTCGACGATGTCAAGGAGCACCCGGTGCCCCTGGGCGTCGGCGCTCGCGCGCAGGACCGTGCGCAGCGCCTGGGCGGTGCGCCCGCCGCGGCCGATCACCTTGCCGTAGTCATCTTCGGCGACGCTCAGCTCGAGCAGGATCGTCTCGTCCTCCTCGTCGAAGCGCTCGACGACCACCTCCTCGGGATGGTCGACCAGCCCGCGCGCCAGGTAGGAGAGCAGATCCTCCACAGTGCGCGAGCCCGCACGGCTGCCTGCCGAGCCGTCGGTCCCTTGCTGCTCCCGCTCGGACAACGAGCGCCTCCTCTTAGGCCTGGCCGGTCGGCCCGATGCCCCGTATGCGCAGCAGCTTGGCGACGGCCTCCGAGGGCTGCGCGCCACGCGCCAGCCAGGTGCGCGCCCGCTCCTCGTCGATCACGATCGTGGAGGGATTGGTCTGCGCGTCGTAGTGGCCGAGCGTCTCGATCACGCGCCCATCACGCGGAGAGCGCTGGTCGGCCACGACCACCCGCCACTTTGGATCCTTCCTGGCGCCCACTCGCGTGAGCCTAAGCCTGACTGACACATCGTCCTCTCTGATTCCTGGTTATCCGGAAGCGCAACAGCTTAGCGTGACTCAGCGCGCTTGGCGCATCAGCGCGCCGATGTCGGGCATCTTGCCGCGCCCAACCTGGCGCATCACCTTGCGCATCTGGGCGAACTGCTTGATCAGCCGCGAGACCTGCTGGACGTTGGTGCCGGACCCCTTGGCGATCCGCAGGCGCCGCGATCCATTGATGCTCTCCGGCCGCCGCCGCTCCTCCGGGGTCATCGCAAGGATGATCGCCTGCAGGCGGTCCAGCTCGCGCTCGTCCACGTTCATGTTGCGCAGCTGATGGCCGCCGAGGCCCGGAATCATTCCGAGCAGGTTGGTCAGCGGGCCCATCCGGCGGATTGTCTTCAACTGATCCAGAAAGTCGTCGAGGCCGAACTCGTTGCGACGCAGCTTGCGTTGCATATCGATCGCCTGCTGCTCGTCGAACTCGCGCTCTGCCGTCTCGATCAGACTCATCACGTCGCCCATGCCGAGAATCCGCTGCGCGATCCGATCGGGGTGGAAGCGCTCGAACTCCTCCAGGCGCTCTCCGGTGGAGGCAAAGAGGATCGGCTTGCCGGTCACCGCAAGCACCGAGAGCGCCGCGCCGCCGCGGGCATCTCCATCCAGCTTGCTCATCACCACGCCGTCGAACTGGACTGCCTCGGAGAAGCTCTCGGCCACGCCAACCGCGTCCTGGCCGGTCATCGAGTCCAGCACGAGCAGCACGTCGTCCGGCTTGACCGCGTCGCTGATGTGCACGAGCTCGGCCATCAGGTCCTCGTCGATGTGCAGCCGGCCGGCGGTGTCGACGATCAGCACGTCCTTGCCGTCCTGCTTGGCCTGCTGCAGCGCCCAGGCGGCGATCTCCACCGGGTCCTTCGCGGTGCCCTGCTGATAGACGGTGGCTTCCGCTTGCGCGCCGACCTTCACGAGCTGGTCCACTGCGGCGGGGCGGTAGACGTCGCAGGCTGCCAGCGCGACCGCGGAGCCGTGCTCCTCGCGCAGGTAGCGCGCAAGCTTGGCGGCGGCGGTCGTCTTGCCCGAGCCTTGCAGGCCGGCCATCAGGATCACGGTGGGTGGGCTTGAGGCGAAGCGCAACTCGCGCTCGGGCTGCGCTGACTCGCCGTTGGCCTCGGGCATGGCCGAGGAGGCCCCCATCAACTCTGCCAACGCGTCGGCGACGATCTTGATCACCTGCTGGGCGGGGTTGAGCTTGCCGACGACTTCAGCCCCGAGGCAGCGCTGCTTCACATCGGCCGTGAAGCTCCGCACCACCTTGAAGTTGACGTCCGCCTCAAGCAGCGCGAGACGGATCTCGCGCATCGCCGCGTCGATGTCCGCTTCGCTCAGCGTGCCGTGTCGCCGCACGTCGGCAAGCGTTGCCTGCAGCTTCTCGGAGAGCGCCTCGAACATCTAAGCGGTGATCAGTCCTGCTGCGGGCGCTTGCCCGGCGCGGGCAGCTGCGGATCCTTGGGGCCATCCGCACCCGGCTCACGGCGCTCCAGCCGACCGGAGAGCGCCTCGCCGATGCCGCCGAAGGCCGCCGCGAACTCGGAGGGCACGACGAAGACCTTGTTCGCGTCGCCTTCTGCCAGCTGCGGCAGCATCTGCAGGTATTCGTAGCTGAGCAGCGCCTTGTCCGGCTTGCCCTTGTGGATCGCGGTGAAGACGGTGTCGATCGCCTGCGCTTCACCCTCGGCCTTGAGGATCGCCGACTGCTTGTCGCCTTCGGCTTCGAGCACGGCGGCCTGCTTCTGGCCTTCGGCTGTGAGGATCGCCGCCTGGCGCTCGCCTTCGGCTGTGAGGATCGCGGCGCGACGGTCGCGCTCGGCACGCATCTGCTTCTCCATCGCCGCCCTGATGTCCTGCGGCGGATCGACGGACTTGATCTCCACCCGGTTGATCCTGATCCCCCACTTGCCGGTCGCCTCATCCAGAACAGTGCGCAGCTCGGCGTTGACGTTCTCGCGCGCCGTCAGCGTCTGCTCCAGCGTCAGGCCGCCAATCACGTTTCTGAGCGTCGTGACGGTGAGCTGCTCGATCGCCTGCAGCGGGCTTGCGACTTCATAGGTGGCCGAGCGCGGATCGGTGATCGTGAAGTAGAGGACCGTCTCGATCGCGACCACGACGTTGTCGTCCGTGATCACCGACTGGGGAGAGAAGTTGACCACCTGCTCGCGCAGGTCGACCAGCGGCCGCACCCGTTCAACGAACGGTGTCACGACGGCAAGGCCGGGCTCGAGCGTGCGGCTGTAGCGGCCGAGGCGCTCGACCACTCCCGCCCTTGCCTGCGGGATGATCCTGATCGCCCTCGCTGCGACGAACAGCGCGAAGATCACAACCACTGCGACGATTATCAGTGCGACCATCTCTGACCGGTTCCTTTCTTGAAGCGCTCGCCGGCTGGGCTCGCGATCAGTGGTCCGTCCTGTGAATTCGTTGGCGGTTGGGCGTTCGAAGGCCAAGCCTGCCGCGGACGCAGGGAGGGGACAGTAGTAGCACTACGGACCCGACCGAGGACAAAGGCAGGCGCCGGCCAGCGGACGATCCAAGCGACAAGGAATTTGCGGGACGGACCACTAGTGCATCACAAGCGCGGTCGCGCCCCGTATCTCGATGACCTGCACCCGCTCTCCCGGGTCGATCACCTCGTCCTCGTCATAGCTGCGTGCAGTCCAAACCTCGCCGTCGATCTTCACACACCCGACGCCTTCGCGGTTGGCGATCCGCTCCAGCACGATCGCGTCGCGGCCGACCAGCGCAGCGGCGCCCGAGCGAATCGCGGGCGGCTGGCGGCGATGGGCCGCGGCAAACGGGCGCAACATCGCCAGCACCAACAGCGATATCAGCATGAACAGCAGCAGGCTGACCAGCAGACCCGCGCCGGCGAAGCTCAGCACCGCGCCGACCAGCGCACCGATCGCAAACGGTGCCAGGAAGAAGCCGCCCGTGTGCATCTCCCCTATGCCAAAGAGGCCAGCTGCTACCAGGAGCACGATACCTGCGCCCATAACAACGATTATCGCACCGCGGGGTCATTCCGCCGTTATCAGTGCGCGCGCGAACTCCTCAGGGTCGAAGGGCCGCAGATCCTCCAGCGACTCGCCCACGCCGATCAGCTTCACCGGCAGACCCAGATCCCTGGCGATCGCCAGCGCAATCCCGCCGCGTGCCGTGCCGTCGAGCTTGGTCAAAACGACGCCGCCGATCGGGACCGTCTCGGCGAACATCTTCGCCTGGCGCAGCCCGTTTTGGCCCGTGGTCGCGTCGATCGTCAGCAGCGTCTCGTGCGGGGCACCGTCGATCTGGCGGGAGATCACCCGGCCCACCTTGCCGAGCTCGTTCATCAAATCGGCCTTGTTGTGCAGGCGCCCCGCGGTGTCGATGATCGCCACGTCGAAGCCCTGCGCCTGCGCTGCCGCGATGGTCTCGAAGGCCACGGCACCTGGGTCCGATCTCTCGGGCCCGGTGATGATCTCGCAGCCGGCGCGCTGCGCCCAGCCCTGCAGCTGCTCGCTGGCGGCGGCTCTGAATGTGTCGGCGGCGCCGAGCAGCACCTTCTTGCCGAGCTCGCGCTGCAGGTGCCAGGCGAGCTTGCCGATCGTCGTCGTCTTGCCGGTGCCGTTGACCCCCACCGCCATGATCACGGTCGGGTGGGGCCTGATGTCGATCGTGCCCTCCCCCACCTTCGCGGTGTCCGCCAGCAGCGCGATCAGGCGCTCGGAGAGCTCTGGCCCGGAGCTCAGCCGCCCCTCGCCCGCCTCGCGTTCGAGCTCGGCCACGACCGCCGCGGTGGTGGCCACGCCGACGTCGGCCATGATCAGCGCCTCTTCCAGGCGTTCCCACGTCTGGTCGTCGAGGCTTTGGAAGAGCGTGGCCTGGATCTCACCGGAGAGCGCCTGCCTGGTCTTCGACAGGCTGCTCCGCAGCCGCCGCAGGAAGCCGACGCGCTGCTCAGCGTCGAGCTCGGGCGCCTGCGCGCCGTTGCCGGTAATGAAGAGATCGCTCCACTGCTTGGGCATGGGCGGGCGAGACTATCTCAGGCGCCTGGGGCCTGAGCCGCGACCAGCGGCAGGTGGTAGCGGTGTCGCTGCCCCCGGTCGGTGGTCCCTGCTCACGGGTTGGTCCCGGGTGCGGCGCGTCGGGTCTTCCCCAGCGGGTAGCGGCGGCGCATGAATGGCGAGAACTTGGGCACCGTGAAGTCCACCTGGCCGCGGTACGGGCTGTAGATCAGACCCTTCTTGATAAGCGAGTCGCGTTGCGGGGAGGTGTAGGGCTGGCTGCGTCCGAGGTGCTCGGCGACTTGGGAGGTGCGGTATGGGCCCTCGCCGAGGTCCGCCATCGAGGCCATGTACTCCCGCTCGCGGTCTGTGGCCTTCTCGAAGCGCACATGGAAGAACTCCTCGTCGAGTTGCTCGTGGATGAGCAGTTCGGCCGCCAGCACATCCGTGAGACGGATCGGCGAGACCGGCGCTTGATTCCATGCATCCTTGCCGTATGCCTGGATGAAGGCGGGGTAGCACCCGGACTCCTGCACAATTTGCGTGAGGGCATCGTCCTCCCATGACACGCCTGCCGCTGCGGCAGGCACAACGAGCGCTCGACGAGCTGCTGCGTCGCTGAGTGCCCCCAGCTTGGGATAGGCGAACAGGCGCTCCGCGTATGACTTGGCGTCGACCATCAGGCCGGGGAGCTGGGGTAGGCCTGCGCCGACCAGGGCCACGGGGAGATTCGTCTGCGACATGCGGTGCATGGCAGCGGCGAGCGCCTCCAGCTCGCCCCGCGCGAGGAACTGCATCTCATCGACCAGGAACACGACTCCTGTTTCGTGCTCGCGCGCCGTTTGACCGAGCTCTTCAAAGAGGCAGGTCAGGTCTCGCTCGAGATCGCCCGTCACGCCGCTTACGGCGTCCGGATCGAACGAGAACTCGATGTTGCCTGCGGTACTCGCGCCCATCTTGAAGCCTCGCAGCAGCCCAGTGAGCGATCGCACGCGATCTCCGAGCGCCTTGCGAGCGCTGATTCCCAATAGGGCCTGGTACGCGGCGTTCGCGAGCTCGCCACGGAAGTCGGTATCCGACTTGATCTCGATCGGTCGCGGTGCGGTCCAACCGGCGTCCTTGGCGATGTTCTCGAACTCGAGCAAGAGCACCGTCTTCCCGACGCCCCTCAGACCGGACACGATGATGCTGCGGTCGCTCAGACCGCCCCGCAGACGGGTGAGCAGCGTCTTGAACTGCCGCTCCTGGGTCTCGCGGCCAGTCAGCGCCGGCGGTGGGTTGCCGGCACCCATCGAGTACGGGTTGGTGTCGGGGTCCATCAGTACACAAGGCTATCAGGCTTATACGACCTTATACGTCATTATCGGAGGATAAACGTAGAGTCATTCAGAAAACCTTAGACGCCTGCCCCGTGCCCCGCTCGGTGCTGCCGCAACTATCGACGTGACGCGTTGTCTGAGCGCCTACAGGAGCAGGCGCGTGGTCTCTACAGCAAGGAACTGATCGCGTGTTGAGGTCGACGAGGACGGTGTGCGATGTGGCAAGGCGGGAGCGGGATCGCCGCGTCGGTGCTGGCTGCGTGGGTGTTGATGGTCGGTCTAGCCTCGCAGAGCGCGACAGCGGCAACCACGAAGGGGCCGGCTAACTACGCGGCGCAACGGGGGCGACCGTCGCCGTTGCCGCGTGACAGCGACCATGCGGCTCGGCGGGGTCACAAGCACTCCAGCATCGGATGGTCGCTGGTGCGCACGGTGCCTGGAGCGCACTTCGGCCTGGAAGCGAGTGCGTTCGCCGCGAACGGCGGTGTGTGGGCTGCCTACGACGCCGGCCACTATGACGCGCCAAAACCCATGATCGTGAGCCTGAGCCCGCGTGGACCGGGTCGCGCGCGCCGTGTCCCAACCGTACTCGACGCTTACACATACGTCATGGCCCTAGCCCCCGCAGGTGGCCACAAGGGCACCGTGCTGCTGCAAACGTCAACCGGATCCGAAATCGACTCGATCGAAGTCTCGCGACAGAGGCCTGGCAGCCAGGCGGCCGTCCAAGGCAGCCACTCGTGATCGCCGAAGACATTCGCGGGCCGCTCAAGACGCTCGCTATCACTGGCGACGGTACTGCAGTAGCAATGTGGACGACTCCTCTCAGGGGCAGTGAGTCGGTCGAAGCGACAAGCGTCAAGGAAGGGACGCTGCTATGGCGCCAACGCCTGGTCACAGTCACCGGCGCAGAAACCACAGAGGAACTTCTTGGGCTGCGAGCGACGCCCGCCGGCGGCATAGAAGCAGCGTGGGCATCAAACCACAACAACGAGCCATCCACGCTTGCCACGGCGCAGGCAGGCACTCACGGGCTCTTCGCCCCCCCCTCGACGGTCACGTTGCCCGCCGTCGAACCGGGATGGCCAGATGGAGGGACACTCGCTACCAATACACGCGGCGAGCAAGTGGTCATATGGATCGTGTACCCCACGAGCTCCCAGCTAGTCTCTGGCTCCGATGATGGTTTCGGTGAATGTGACCATCTCAGACTCACCGGCGACCCGCATTCCAGCCAGGCACTGGCCTCATGGCAGTGCTACCGACCGCAGAAGAACAACGTGACCAGGTACACACTGCTTTACGAGCACTGACCGCTGGTCTCGACAGCAAGATCGCCAAGCAGACAACCGTCTGAATCGGGGAGACTGGATGTGAACCTGCGCCGGCCCGTCCCTACGACTCAGGCGGCCTCCAGCTTGGGCGTCGCAGCGACCGCGTCAGGATCACGACCGTCCTGCGCCTCCGGCGGCAGCCGACGCGAGATCACCTTCGAGACGCCATCACCGCCCATCGAAACACCGTAGAGCCAATCGGCGGCCTCCATCGTGCGCTTCTGGTGGGTGATCACAATGAACTGCGCCCGATCGGCGTAGCGACGCAGCAGCGCCAGGAAGCGGTCGAGGTTGAGGTCGTCCAGCGCCGCCTCGACCTCGTCCAGGATGTAGAAGGGGCACGGCTGGGCCAGGAAGACCGCAAACAGGAAGGCCAGTGCGGTCATCGACTTCTCGCCGCCTGAGAGCAGCGAGAGGCGCTTGGCCGACTTGCCGGCTGGCGTTATCTCTATCTCCACCCCCAGCAGCTGGTCCTGCTCGCCGGCGAGCTCGTCGTCCTGTTCCTGCTCGCCCGCCTCCGCGTCGGCCGCGGACTCCGCCTGCTCGCCCTCCTGCGGCTCCTGGCCGCCGAGCACCTGCCTTGGCCCCGGCTCCTCGCTTACCAGGCGCAGGCGCCCGCTGCCGCCCGGGAAGACCTCCTGCGCCAGCTCCTCGAAGTTGCGGGCAGCGGCGTCGAAGGTCTGCTGGAAGGTCTCCTGGATCTGGCGGTCGGTGTCGCGGATCACTGTGCGCAGCTCGCGCAGCGCCGTCTCCAGATCGCCCCGCCGGGCCTCCAGCTCCTCGACGTGCGCTAGCGCCTCCGCGTACTCCTCCTGGGCCAGCGGGTTGACCGGCCCAAGCTGCTCGCGCCGGCGCCGCAGGCGCTCCAGGCGATCCTTTAGGTCCTGCTCCTCCTGCGCCTCAAGCGGCGACTCGGTCTCGGGCGAGGGCTGCTCGATCTGCAGCCCCTCCGCCACCGCGGCCAGCTCCAGCTCGATCTCCGCCACCGCGTCGCGCAGGCGCTGCGCTGCGACCTCGGCCGCGGTCACGGCCTCGCCTTCGCGCCGCAGCCCTGCCTGGATATCGGCCTCCTCGGCGGCACATGAGCGCAGCTCGGCGGCCATCTGCTCGCCGGCCTGACTATCTGCTGCAAGTACCTCTTCCAACTCGTGCACCCGTGCGGCGACCGCCTCCATGGCGCCCTCGATCGCGACCGCAAGGCGCTCGGCGGCGGGCGTCAGCTCTTCATCGGCGGCGAGCATCGTCTGCAGCGCAAGCGTGCGCCTGGCCCGCTCCTGGCGTTCGCGCTCCACGCGCTGCGCCTGCCGACGCTCTGCCGCAAGCTCGCCCTCGAGCTGGGCTCGACGTACCGCCAGCGGTCCCTCCTGCGGTGAGCTGCGGCGGCGCTCCATCACCCACTTGGCGCGGCGCTCCTCCTCGCGCGCCTCGCCCAGCGCGCGCTCAGCTTCGCGCAGCAGTCGCTCGGCCTGCTCGCGCGCAGCGTCGGCCTCACGCACGCTCTGCAGCATCTGCTCCACGGCGCTTTGAGCCACGTGCTCGGCCTGCGCGGCCTGCTCGGTTGCGGCGATCAGCGCGTCGCGCTCGTTGCGCATCGCAAGCACCCGCTCGGCGCCGCCCTCGGCAACCTGGCGCACCTCGCGCAGCTGCGCAAACCAGACCCGGCCGCCGCGCGTGACCGCGACTCCGGCAAAGGAGTCGGCCAGCGCCTCCAGGTTCTCGACAAGCCAGGCGCCGCTCAGCAGCCGCCTGGCAAGCGCCACGATCGGGTCGGGACCGTTGAGCGTGTCCGCGAGCGCCCGCGCGCCCGGTGTGGGCGGCTCGCCCGCGAGATTCTCGGCGCCGGGCCCATCGCCGCCGGCAAGCAGCGCGCTGCCGCCATCGGGGCCCGCGGCGTCGAGCAGCCGCTTGGCGCCCGCCATGTCATCGACGAGCGCCGCCTCCAGGCGCCCGCCGAGCGCCGCGGCGACCGCCAGCTCACACCCCTTCTCCACGCCCAGCAGCTCACCGAGCGCCTGCACGGGAGACTCGCCAACAGCGCCGGCGCGCTTGGCCAGTGGATGCGAGTGGCTGCGCAGGAACTGGTTGGCCGCCGCCAGCTCCGCGCCGATCTGCGCAGAGGCGCGCCGCGCCTCCTGCGCCTCGCGTTCGGCTTCCCGCAGCGCCTCCCGCGCGCGCTCGGCAGCCTCATCGGCCGCGGCGCGACCCTCCCGCGCCTGCTGTGCCTCCTGCTCCAGCTCGACGGTGCGCTTGGCGGCCTGCTCGCACTCCACGCCCAACTGCGCAAGCTCGCGCTGCAAGACCTGCTCCTGCTGCTCCAGCAGCTCCGTGAGCGCCTCCTCCAGCGCCTGCAGCCGATCGGCGTCCTCGTGCTGCTCGCGCTCCTGCTCCACAAGCGCCTCCAAGCTCGCAAGCTCCCGACCGGTCTGCTCGATCCGCGCCGCAATCGACTCCCGCGTCCGGCCCACCTGCTCGGCGCGCAGCTGCAGCCGCTCCTGCGCAGAGCGGGCGCCATAAACACGCCGCGAGAGTGCATCACGCTGGCTGGCGCGCTCGGCAAGCGCGCGTTCGGCCTCCCCCCGGCGCACGACGACGGCCTCCAGGCGCCCCTGCATCTCCGCCTGCGCCTCCCGGGCGCTGCGCACCTGCGACTCCGCCTCGCCAAGCTCTGCACGCCGCACCCGCGCCGCCTCGCATGCCAGGCTCAGGCGCGCTTCGAGCATCTGGTGCTCCAGCCGCTCATGCAGCTCCGCTGCCTCGGCCTGGCGCTTGAGCGGCCTAAGCCGGCTGCGCGCCTCGCGCTCAACATCCAGCGCCCGGTCCAGGTTCTCCTCGGTCTTTGTGAGCTTGAGCTGCGCGCGGCGGCGGCGGCGGCGATGCTTGCCAAGGCCCGCGGCCTCCTCGATCAGGAGCCGCCGGTCGCGCGGCTTGCTCATCACGATCGACTCCACGCGTCCCTGGGAGATGACCGAGTGGCTCTCCTTGCCAAGGCCCGTGTCAGAGAGCGCCTCCAGCACGTCGGCCAGGCGACAGCGGGCGCCGTTGAGCCGGTATTCGCCCTCGCCTGAGCGGTCCAGGCGACGCACGATCGAGATCTCACTGAAGGGCACGCTGACCGCGCCGTCGGAGTTGTCGAGCACGATCTCCACCTCGGCGGCGCTGCGCGCCTGCACGCCGCGGCCGCCGCCGAAGATCACGTCCTGCATCGAGGCGCCCCGCACCGCCAGCGGCGACTGCTCGCCCATCGCCCACAGCACCGCGTCGGTGACGTTTGACTTGCCGGAGCCGTTGGGACCCACGACCACGCTCACTCCCTGCCCGAAGTCCAGGCGGGTGCGGTCGGGGAAGGACTTGAAGCCCTTCAGCGTCAGCGATCGCAGGTGCACGTGCTCAGATCCTCCTCGTGTTTGTCTTGGGCATGCACATCATGCCTCCTGCAGCCGCTCTACCGCCTGCCTTGCGGCGTGCTGCTCGGCGATCTTCTTGCTGCGGCCATTGCCGCTGCCGATCGTCTTCCCGTCAACGCAGGCCGCAACCTCGAAGGTACGTTCGTGCGGCGGGCCTGTCTCCTGCGTGACCGCATAGCTGACCACCTCGCCGCGCTGTGCGAGCAGCTCCTGCAACGCAGACTTGAAGTCGACCGGATGCTCCAGCGCCTGCTCGATCTCGGGCGTGAACGCCTCCACCACCGCCGCGGCGGTGCGCTCGTAGCCGACGTTCAGAAAGCAGGCGCCGATCACCGCCTCGATCACCGAGGCCAGCACCCGCTCTGTGTTGAGCATTCCGGCCGCGCCGTGCGCAAGCTCGGCCGGCGCCGCTGCCTGCAGGCGCCGGGTTACGCCCAACCGCTCGGCGACCGCTCGGCATGAGGCTCCCGAGACTGCCTGCGCCCTGATCTTCGTCAGCCTCCCGGCCCCGAAGCGGTCGGCCTCCAGCCGCGGGTAGAGATGCGAAGTAACAGCCAGCGCAAGCACGCTGTCGCCGAGAAACGCGAGGCGGTCGTATGAGGCGCCGCGCCGCTCGCTCCAGGAGGAGTGGGTGAAGACCTGCGTGGCCAGGTCGGCCGGCAGCGCGTCCAGCAGCGCTTCCAGGCTCACCGGGGCCGGAAGCTCGGTGCCCGCGCCATCCCCTTCGTTCTCCGAGGCGTTCCGCAACCCGCTAGGCGGCATGGGCCAGCACGTAGTCGACCGCCTGCGCGACCGTGAGAATCCCTGTCGCGTCCTCATCGGAGATCTTGATCCCATAGTTGTCCTCGAGCTCCTGAACGAGGGTGTAGAGGTCGAGCGAGTCGGCCTCCAGATCCTCCTTGAAGCGCGTGTCTTCCTGAATCTTGTCTGGATCGAGGTCCAGCTCGTCGGCGAGATGGTCCCTGATCAGCTCCAGCACCTGGTCCTTGGTCATCGGCTCTGTGGTCATTCGGTCCGCAGGCTAGCGTCCGGCCCGGATGCGGAGCGCTCGAAGGCCGTATCCGGCTCACCGGCCGGCACGCTGCGCAGCGCCCCGGCGGCCTGAAGCGCGGCGTGCGTGCGATCGGCAAGCTGCTCCTGCGCCCCCCGCTGGGCGCGCAGGATCGCCTCGGCAAAACCGCGGCTGCTGAACTTCCCGTGCGGCACAACCCCAAGGCTGCGCAGGCCGAGCAGGTAAGCGCCGCCCTGGCCCTCCGGGTCGATCTGGTCGCGAAAGGCCCGCAGCGAGGGCAGCAGCAGCGCGCCGCCGAGCTTGCTGCGCAGCGAGCCTTCCGCCGCCTGGCGCACCGCGCCGAGCACGGTCGAGGAGACGCCCTCGATCAGCTTCAGCGCGATGTTGCCGGTGAAGCCATCGGTCACGATCACCTCCGCCACCCCGGCCAGCACGTCGCCGCCCTCCACGTTGCCGACGAACTCGAAGGGCGCCCCCGCGCTGCGCGCAAGCAATTCCGCGTGCGCCTCCTGCACCAGCGCGCTGCCGCGCTCGCGCTCGGCGCCGTTTGAGAGCAGGGCCACGCGCGGGCGCGCCACATCGAAGACGCTGCCCACCAGCGCGGCGCCCATGAACGCGAACTGCACCAGGTGCTCTCGGCGCGCCTCGGCGTTGGCGCCGACGTCAAGCAGCGTCACCGTGTGCCCGGGCAGCGGCAGCGGCAGCGCGAGCGCCGGCCGGTGGATGCCCTTGGCGCGCTTGATGTTGAACAGGCCGGCGGCGAGCGCCGCACCGGTGCCGCCGGCGCAAACGAGCGCGTCGGCGCGGCCTTGGGCCACCGCGCGTGCGGCCTGCACGATCGAGGCGTCGGGAGTCGCGCGCGCCGCCCGCGCGGGATCGGCGCTCTTGGCGATCGAGACCGGCGCGTCCACGACCTCCACGCCCAGACCCGGCGTGCCGATCTCCTCCGCGGGCCCAAACAGCAGCACCTTCGCCCCTTGCTGTGCGGCCAGCGCCGCGCCCGCAGCCACCTCGCCGGGCCCGAGATCGGCGCCGTTGGCGTCGACGGCGACCACCGGCTGCCGCGGTGCGCCTGCACCAACCCCGCTCATCGACCCCTCCTCGAACTCACGCCGTCCGCCTCACACGGACGAACGCATCACCCACCGGCTAGTGGTCGTGATCGTGGTCGTGGCCGTGCTCATCGCCCGCAAGGACCTCACGGCCGGCGTAGGTGCCGCAGACCGGGCAGACGCGATGTGGCCGGCGCGGGCTGTGGCAGCGCGGGCACTCGTTCACGGTCGGGGTGGAGATGCGGTGCTGGGCACGCCGCGTGGCGGTGCGTGTGTGTGACTGCTTTTTCTTAGGGACGGCCATGGTCGCTGAAGGCTAGCGCAACCGGCGCCTATTCAAGCTTCAGCTCGCGCAGCTTGGCCCAACGCGGGTCTGGCTCGCGCTCGTGGGAATGCTCGGGCCCCGCTTCGTTCAGGTCAGCCGCACAAACCGCGCAGAGGCCCTTGCAGTCCTCGCGGCAGAGCACCGCCACCGGCACGGCGAGCACGAACGCATCGCGTGCCCAGGAGGCCAGGTCGAGAGTGTCCTCACGCACGTACGGGCTGTCCAGATCGCCCTCCCCCCCGAGCACGTCGACCTCGCGAGCGTCGATGTGCAGCACCGGCCGAGCATCCTTCAGGCAGCGCATGCACGGCCCGCACAGAGACGCCTCAAAGATCATCCGCAGCGCATAGCCCGGCCCCGCCATCCGCGAGACTTCCAACTGCACGGCCACCACAGACGGCTCCACGCCATAGTCCTCTCCGCCGAGCGTCATGCCCTCAATCGGCACGCTCAGCTCCAGGCGCCGGCCCTGGCCCGGGCGCAGGTTCAGGCTGGCGAGGTCGAAGAGGTGGGTCAGCGGGGCCACGGCTTCAGGCTAGCGGGCAGCCTTCAGGCGCTCAGCCAGATCCGGTGGAGGCGTGAATACGAAGCCCCGGCCCTGCTTTCGCCGGTCGAGCAGCCCACGGCCCATGAGACGCAGCAGGTCGGCTCTTGCGGTCTCGTGCGTGACGCCGTACGACGTCGCGTGAGCCTTGAAGCTGTACGTCGCGTCGGGAGTCCGCAGGGCGTCTCCAAGCAGCGCGAGCTGCCGGTGGTTGAAGTCGCCCGAGCCCTTGAGCAGGTCCTCCACTTCGCGGACCTCGTGCACCTTGCGACGCAGATAGGCGTGGAGTTCGTCAACCGCCCGCTCGATCACTTCAAGCTGGTAGATGGCGAAGTACGTGCAGTCGCGTTCGTCGGTCTCGCTCAGCAGGAACGCCTTCGTGTATTGGGTCGGCGCGTCCTGGAGGATGCGTGAGATCGAGAGGTACTCGGTCAGCCAGTAGCCGCTCCTGCGCATGTACCAGTAGAACAGGGCGCGCGCGGTCCGACCGTTGCCGTCCTCGAAGGGATGGTCGTAGCCGAGCCAGAAGTGGAGCAGGATCGCACGGATGACGGGATGTATGAAGCGCTCATCCGTATCGCCCTCGTTGGCGAAGTCGCAAAGCATCTGAAGACGCTCCGGCAACTGCTCCGCAGGCGGTGGCTGGTGGATCAGCTCGCCGTCTCACGCCCGACCACCGCGACGCGCTCCTCATCAGGTCGCTGCAGCCGTCCTGCTGCAGCAGGGTGATCCAGTGTCCCCTCGGTGAGGATGTGATGTAGCTCCAGGACCGCATCTGGCGTGAGCGTCTGCCCCATGCCGTCACGCATGAACTGCAGCGCACGGTAGTTGTTAAGGATCATGCGCTCGCTGCGGTCAGTCGGCTTGCGTCCTGATTGCAGCAGGTCCCTAGCCACTCGCCGCGAGGTCGTGGCCCCCTCCAGCTGGCTCGACCGGATCGCCTCCTCCATCAGCGAGTTGACGAGGTAGTGCTGGCGGGCCTCGGCGTCGGTGCTCACGACCTCCGCCATCGCGACCTCGCCGCTGCACCGCTGGTCGACGCTGTGCAGCATCCGAGCAACCGGGTCGGGGATGCTGTACCTGAAGGGCTCACCGTCAGAATCGGTGAGGGAAAAGGGCCGTGCCGCGGGCTCGCGTGCCAGCTTGATCAGTAGCCACCACTCCCTGTGGGTCGTGCCCGCCGGCGGATCGAGATGCCTCAGCTTGTCCCAGTGGACGTAGGCTGCGCCGTCTCGAGGCTGCGCATGCCGCAACAGCGCCATCAGGCGGTCGGGATCGACCTCGGCCAGAAGGCTGTTGAGGGACGGAGCCGGAGCTACGTACATTTCCAAGTTGGTCCAAGTTGACTCAAGAACTTGGATGATAGCCCATTATGTCCAAGTTCATGGACGAACTTGGACCAAGACTGACCTGATCCAATTTCTGGATGAACTTGGATCAATTTGGAGTTGGTCGGGCTCTCAGCCCGCCGCAGCCAGCTCGCGCTTGAGGATCTTGCCGGTCGAGTTGCGTGGCAGCTCCGCCACGAAGACGACTTCGCGCGGGACCTTGTAGCGGGCCAGGTTCTCCCTGACGTAGCCCTGGACCTCCTCCGCACTCAGGCCCGCGCCCTCCCGGGTGACCACGAACGCCTTCAGGCGCTGGCCGAACTCCTCGTCGGGCACGCCTATCACCGCCGCCTCCTCGATCCCGGGATGGTCGGAGAGCAGGTCCTCGACCTCGCGCGGGAAGACGTTCTCGCCGCCGGAGACGATCATCTCGTCGTCGCGGCCCTCGACAAACAGGCGGCCCTGCGGATCCAGGCGCCCGACGTCGCCGGTGCTCATCAGCCCGGAGACGATCTCCTTGTTGCCGCCGCCGGTGTAGCCGTCGAAGACCATCTCGTTGGCCACGAAGATGCGGCCGGTCTGCCCGTGCGGCACCTCACGCCCGCTCTCGTCCAGCAGCTTGACGACGGTCCCCAGCGGCGGCGTGCCCGCCGTGCCGGGGGCGGCGCGCAGTTCAGCGGGCGTGGCGATCGTCGCCCAGGCGACCTCGGTGGAGCCGTAGAGGTTGTAGAGCACGTCCCCGAAGGCGTCCATCGCCCTGATCGCAAGCTCGCCCGGGAGCGCCGATCCACTGGCGGCGATCACGCGCAGGCAGCTGAGGTCATAGCGGGCGATCGTCTCAGGCGGCAGCTCCAGCATCCGCTGCAGCATCACCGGCACCACGGCCAGCGCGCTTGCGCCGTGCTCCGCGACCGCGCGCAGCGTCTCCTCCGGATCGAACTTGCGCCGCAACACAAGAGTCGAGGCCAGTGGCAGCGCGAGCGTGAAGTGCGCGAAGCCCCAGGAGTGGAACATCGGCGCCGCGATCATCGTCGTCTGCCGCGCCTTCAGCGGGATCTTCGAGAACAGCGCCGCGGCGGGCTCCAGCGAGTCGGGCTGTTTCCTTGCCGCGCCCTTCGGCGTGCCGGTCGTGCCGGAGGTGAGGATCACCACGCGGCCCTTCTCGGTGGGCGGCGTAAGGTCGGCATCGGTGGAGGCGGCAATCGTCTGCTCCAGCGTCGGGTCCTCCGGGCTCTCGCCGGGGTCGCACCAACCCACGAAGCGGGTGCGTCCCTGCCCGCCCTCGTGCACCAGGTCGGCGAACTCGTGGTCGTAGATCAGCGCCTTGGGGTTCTCGCGCCGCATCACGTCCGCGATCTGCGGGCCGGCGAACGCGGTGTTCAGGTAGAGGCCGTCCACCCCCAGCTTCGAGCAGGCGATCGTCGCCTCGATGAAGCCGCGGTGGTTGCGGCACATGATCGCGATCGAGTCCCCTTCGCGGATGCCCTCGGCGGCCAGGCCGCGCGCCAGCGCGTTGCTTCTGCGGTGCACCTGCTCGAAGGTGAGCGTGCCGCGCTCGTCCACGATCGCAAGCCGCTTCGGATAGCGCGCCGCCGATCCGGTATATGCAGCCGCGGGCGTGGGGCCCCACTGGCGCAGGGCACGCACCGCACGCACCGCCCGATCGGGGCGTGCGGGGGCAATCATTCCCGTTCCTAGGAGGACCCTTGCAACTTCGAGCCGGTGCCTCACCTGCGAGCTCACGGGCGAGACCCTATCCAATAACGACTGTGATCAGGAGAGATGGGTTGCGCGATGCGTGACGCGGCGCTGCTCTACGACACTTCGGCAGGCTCGTCCTTGCCCGCCAGCCGCTCGCGGCCGCGCTGCACCGCCGCGATGAACTTCGAGAGGTTCACCTCCAGCGTGCCGAGGATCTCGTCGGCGTAGTCCTCGGCCCCCAGCCGGATCTCGCGCTCGCGCGAGCGGGCCTCCTCGACGATGTCCTCCGCGGCGCGTTCAGCCTGCTTGGTGACCTCCTCCTCGCCCAGCAGCCGCTCCTGGCGCTCGCGCGCCTCGGTCAGGATCCGCTCAGCCTCGCGCTTGGCCTCGGCGAGCATCTCCTGGCGCTCCTTGACGATCCAGCGCGCCTGCTTGATCTCCTCGGGGATCGTCGCGCGCATCTGGTCGAGGATGTCGTAGATCTCCTCCTTGTCCACGCGCACCTGGTCGGTGAGCGGGACCGGCTTTGCGTTGTGAACCAGGTCGTCGAGCTTGTCGATCAGGACGAGAACGTCCATGCGTAAGTCACCTCCAGGGTGACGATGATCCTATCGAGGTCGGTCGTTGCAATCCGCATCTGCTGGCCTGCACGGTGCATGTTCGTCAGCGCTGGCACTCTTCCTGCAACCGAACCGCAACCTCTGCGGGCACCAGATCGTCGATCTTTCCGCCGAAGGTCGCAAGCTCCTTCACGCCGCTTGACGAAAGGAAACTGTACTCCGAGGAGGCCATCAGGTAGACCGACTCGACCTCCGGGGCCTGTCTGCGGTTGAGCTGGTGCATCTCAAGCTCATACTCGAAGTCGGAGATCGCGCGCAGCCCCTTGACGATCGCCCTGGCGCCGACGCTCCTTGCGAAGTCCACGACCAGCGTGGTGAAGAGCTCCACCCGCACGCCGGGCAGCCCGGCGGTCGCGCGCTCGATGAAGCCGACGCGTTCCTCGGTTGAGAAGAGCGTGCCGCTCTTGCGCACCGAGCGGTTGACCACCGCGACGATCACTTCGTCGAAGAGGTCGGCGGTGCGGCGGATCACGTCCAGGTGGCCGTTGGTGACCGGGTCATAGGACCCGGGACAGACCGCTATCGACTTCTCAGCTCTCATCGCTGCCATGGATTGTTATCGAAGTGTCTCCGTATCGGCGTTGCCGGCGCACCGGCAACTCGATCGCAAGCGGCGCGCGGCGGTCCGCCTCGACCACGACCGTGCCGCCTGCTGAGAGCAGGCTCGGCAGATCCTGCCCGATCCTTGGGCCCAGCGCCTGGGCCTGCGCGTATGGCGGATCCAGGAAGACCAAATCGTATGTCTCGCCGCGCGCAAGAGCATCGGCCATCGCGGCCAGGGCGTCGCGGGAGCGTACCTGCGCCGCCTCCTGCAGCCCAAGCGCGGCGAGGTTGGAGTTCAGAGCCAAGAGCGCATCGCGGTCGCGCTCGACGAACACTGCGGCGGCGGCGCCCCGAGATAGCGCCTCTATGCCCAGCGCGCCCGTGCCGGCGAACAGATCGAGCACGTGGGCGCCTTCAATCGGGCCGAGCATCGAGAACAGCGCCTCCCGCACGCGGTCTGCGGTGGGGCGCGTGCCCGAGCCGCGCGGGGCGATCAGGCGCCGGCCACCGAAGCGGCCGGCGATCACCCTCATGCTGGGATCGCCTTGAGCGCTTGCCGCAACAGCGCGTGCTCGGGCGCATCCAGGTTGGGGTCGGCGTCCAGCAGCCTGCCGGCCCAGCCGTGGGCCGCCTCCAGCAGCGGCGTGTCCTGCGGCAGGCGGGCGACCCTGCCCTCGCGCTGGCCGCTCTGGCGCACGCCCTGGCCGGCGTCCTCCAGATCGCCCTCGCCGCGCAGATGCAGGTCGATCTCGGCCAGCGCGAAGCCGTCGTCGTGGCGCGCGAGCGCCTGCAGCCGGCGCGAGGTCTTGGAGCCGAACAGCAGGCACAGCGAGGCGTGGCCGCCGCGACCGACGCGACCGCGCAGCTGGTGCAGTTGGGAGATGCCGTAGCGGTCGGCGTCCTCGACCAACATCACGGTCGCATTGGGCACGTCGATCCCGACCTCGATCACAGTCGTTGCGACCAGAACGTCGGTCTGCCCCGCCGCGAAGGCCGCCATCGTCGCCTGCTTCTGTTGCGGGCGCATCTGGCCGTGCAGCAGGCCGAGCCGAAAGCCGGAAAGCTCGCCGGCAGACAGGCGCTCGTACTCGGCCGTCGCGGCGCGCGCGTCGAGCTGCTCGGACTCAGAGACCAGAGCGCAGACCACGAACGCCTGGCGACCGGCCCGCAGCTCTTCGCGGATGCGCTCGTAGGCGCGCTCGCGCTCTGCGGAGCTGCTGGCCACGTGCGTGGCGATCGGCTTGCGCCCTGCCGGCAGCTGCGTCAGGCGCGTGGCGTCCAGGTCGCCGTACTGGGAAAGCCACAGCGTGCGCGGAATCGGCGTGGCGGTCATGTGCAGCACGTGCGGCGCCGGCTCCCGCGCGCCCAGCGCGGTCCGCTGCGCCACGCCGAAGCGATGCTGCTCGTCCACCACCACGACCGCCAGGCGCGCGAACTGGACGTCGCTCTCGATCAGCGCATGGGTGCCGACGAGCAGTTGCAGCTGGCCGGAGGCCAGCTTGCCAAGCGCATCCCTGCGCCTTGCCGCCGACGTGGAGCCCGTCAGCAGCGCCGATCCGATCAGACCTTCGGGAGCCAGTGCCTGCAGGGTGGCGAAATGCTGTTCCGCGAGCGTCTCGGTGGGCGCCATCAGCGCCGCCTGCATCCCGTGCTCGACGGCCCGCAGCATCGCGTAGAGCGCGACCACCGTCTTGCCGGAGCCGACCTCCCCCATCAGCAGCCGCTGCATCGGCTGTGCGCGAGCGATGTCCTCGTCGAGCTGCTGCATCGCGGCCTCCTGGTCGACCGTCGGCGCAAACGGCAGGCTCTCGGTCAGCCAACGCTGGGTCAGCTCACGTGGACCTCGCAGTGGCGGCGCCTTGGCCCCATTGTGCAGCGCGCGGCGGCGACGCAGAGCGATCTGGGAGAGCAGCAGCTCCTCGAACGCCAGCCGCCTGCGGCCGGCCTCCTGCTGCTGCGCGTCGCTGGGGAAGTGCATCGCGCTGAGCGCCGCGGCGCGGTCGGGCAGGCCCTGCGCGGCCCGTAGGCGGCCGGGCAGGGGCTCTGGCACCTCCTGGATCGCGGCGCAGTGGCGCTGCACCAGCGTGAGCATCTGCGTCGAGGAGACGCCTTCTGTGACTGGATAGTGGGCGACGGTGTCCTGCCCCTCGCCGGCCGCGGGCTCCGACTCGGGCGCGAGGGCATGGTGGGAGACCGCGAACCCGCGGCGGGGGCGCAGAGCGCCGTGCAGGAGCAGCTTGGTGCCCTCGCCGTAGCGGTCCACTAGCCAGGGCTGGTTGAAGAAGGTCGCGGAGATCGATCCGCTGCGGTCGCGCACCTCGGCCTCCACCAGTGTGAGGCTCCTGCCGCCCCGGCGTCTGATCGTGCGGCGCTTGATCGAGCTGACCTGCACCGCAATCGTGGCCTGCTCGCCGACCTTCAGGGTCTGGATGCTGCGGCTGGCGCGCAGCTCGCGCGGCAGGTGCTCGATCAGCTCGCCGACGGTGGCGATCCCGAGGCTCTGCAGCGCACCGGCGAGCTTCGGGGCGCTGCGCTCCAGCGGGCAAGCCAGCGCCGAGGGCCGCGGCCAGCGCACTGGCGCACCGAGCATCTGCTCGCGGGAGAGCGGGGTGCGCGTGCCCAGGCGGCACGGCGGCGCATCGGCCAGGGCAGCCTCAGAGGGTCGTTTGGCGGTGACTGCGCCTCGCACAGCAACCCATGATGATGCGCACTGCGGTCGCTTCAGGGATCGACGCTCTCACTCCGCTGAGAGCAGCCACCAGTAGGCGGGCTGGCCGCCCTCGCGCAGCTCCAGCTCCGCCTCGATGCTGCCATCGATCATCGCCTCGACCTCGCCGGCGCGAAGCGGCGCGCCCTCGCCGAACAGCACGCTGATCAGCTCGGCCTCATGCGCCAGATGCTCCACCACCGCCAGCAGAGTCGCCTGCGGCTCTCCCCATGCGACCACCTCCCCGTCCAGGAACCCGACGGCCTGGCCCCGCTGGAAGCGACCCTGGGCGTCGTCGCGCGCGGCCGGCGCGACCGCGCCGATGCGCACGCGCTCGATCGCGGCGTCCATCGCCTGCGCGTTCTCCTTGACGCCGCGGTCGGGCATCAGTGCCACAGCGGCTGCGAGCGCGGCCTGCTGGCTGAGCGCCGGCACGACGAGAACCTGCTTGTCGGAGAGCTCGGCGGCGCGCTCGGCAGCCATCACGACGTTGCGGCTACCGGGCAGCACTATGACCTCCTCGGCCTCGATCTCGTGGATCCCGGCCAGCAGCTCGTAGGTGGAGGGGTTGAGCGTGGGGCCGCCGTCGATCACGTGAGCGCCGAGCTCGGCGAAGAGCTGCGTGAGCCCGGCGCCTGCGGTGACCGCGAGCGCGCCGCAGCGCATCCGCGCCGAGCCGAGCCCCGCGGGCGCGGCGGGCGCCGCGGCGCCGTTGCCGTTCCCGATGAACGTGGGCAACGGCATCTGCTGCTGGGTGTGCTCCTGCCCGGCAAGCCGCTGCTCGCGCTCTGCCACCTGTATGCGCATGTCCGCCACGTCGAAGTGCGAGACCTCGCCCGCACCCTCGAAGACGGCTGCTGCCAACTCGGGCTCGTCGGTGTGCACGTGCACCTTCAGCGTGGCAGAGTCACCTACCACGAGCACCGAGTCGCCGATCGCCTCCAGCGGCTCGATGAACCCCGCCGGGCGCAGATCGATGCCGGTGACGGCGAAGTTCGTGCAATAGCGGTAGGTGCCGGAGGTGTGCTGGGGATGGCTGATGCGCGCCGGGGCGTGATGCTCGAGCTCCGGTGGCTCCTGCCCGCGCAGCGCCGCGACCACGCCGGCGAAGATGACGGTCAGGCCATAGCCGCCCGCGTCCACGACGCCCGCCTCGCGCAGCGCGGCAAGCAGCTCCGGGCCGCGCTTGACGGCCTCCTCCCCCGCAACCACCCCGCGCGCCAGCGTGTCCGCGATCACCCTGTCCTGTGCTTGCGCGGAGGTCAGCGGCCCAAGGCGCGGGCTCGCGGTCGCGTGCGCCACGTCGCTCGCGATCATCCGCGCCATCTCGCGCGCGACGGTGAGGATCGTGCCCTCCGCCGGCTCGCGCACCGAGGAGTAGGCCTTGTCGGAGGCGTTTGCGATCGCAGCGCCGATCAGGGTGGCGTCGACCAGCTCCCCGGGCCGGGAGACCAGCTCCTCCGCCGCGCCGCGGATCAGCTGGGAGAGGATCACGCCGGAGTTGCCGCGGGCGCCAAGCAGCGCCGCCCTTGCGACCGACTCCACGATCTCCGCGCGCCCGATCTCATCGATCGCCTTCTCGCCGTGGATCTCCTGCAGCCGGTCGAGCTCGGCCAGCACGGCGCGCAGCGTGAGCGCCATGTTGTCGCCGGTGTCCCCGTCGGCGACAGGAAAGACGTTGAGGTCGTTGACCTCCTCCCGGCGCGACTCCAGATGCGCAAGGCCCCCGGCCACCGCGGCGCGGAAGCGAGCGAGGTCGCTGTCGCTCACGGCGTGGCCGTCAGAGCGCCTTGACGACCTTGCCGGCCTTCAGGCAGCGTGTGCAGACGTAAACGCGTTTCGGCGCCTTCTCGACAAGGATCCTGACCTTCTGCAGGTTGGGCTCAAAGCGCCGCTTGGTGGCGACCATCGAGTGGCTCCTGCTCTGACCGAACGCGGGCCGCTTGCCGCAGCTGTGACATACCTTTGCCATAGTCGCGAGAGTCTAGCCGAGGGCGGGCGTCTGCGCGGTGAGCTCACGCCGCGGAAGGTCTTTCAAGATAGGCGGTGCGGTCGGGGCGTGCCTGGGCCAAGCTGGTCGTCGCGGGTCGGCGCAGCGCGTGCTGGTGGCACGTGCAAGCCGTCACGTGGCGATCCAGCGCCGTGTCCAGGTGCGCATCCGGGCGTGCCGATCTTCTTGAAAGACCTTCTCAACGCCGCCATCGCCAACGTCGCCTGCGCGGCATGGGCGCCCTGGTCGCGCTTGCCGCCGCCGGTGCGCGCCAGCGCCTGGTCCATGTTCTCGCAGGTCAGCACGCCGAATGCGCAGGGCAGCTGCGTGCGCAGGGAAACCTCCTGGATGCCGCGCGCCGCCTCGGCGCAAACGTAGTCGTAATGACTCGTCTCGCCGCGAATCACCGCGCCCAGGCAGGCGACCCCGTCGAAGCGGCCACTGGCGGCGGCGTAGGAGGCGGCCAGCGGCAGCTCGAAGGCGCCCGGCACCTCGAAGATCTCAAACGTCGCGTCCTGCTGCTCGTACGCAGCCGTGGCGCCAGCGGTCAGCCGCTGCGCAAGCTGCTCGTAGAAGCCGCCAACGACGATCGCGAAATGGCCGCCCCGGCCACTCACGAGGATTCGCGCTCCTGCTCCTCCCGGCGCTCGATCTCCCTGGCGCGCTCGGTGTGCAGCAGCTCGGCGTCGAGGTTGAGGCCCTGGTGGTGGAGGATGTGCCCCATCCGCTGCGCCTTGGTGCGCAGGTAGTCGGCGTTGTGCTCGTTGGGGGCGTGCTCGATTGGAATCTGCGATGTGACCGACAGCCCGTAGCCCTCCAGCCCCTTGATCTTCTTCGGGTTGTTGGTGAGGATCCGGATTGAGCTCAGGCCGAGGTCTGAGAGGATCTGCGCGCCGATGCCGTAGTCGCGCAGGTCGGCTGGCAGGCCCAGACGCTCGTTGGCTTCCACGGTGTCCAGGCCGTCCTCCTGCAGGCGGTAGGCCCGCAGCTTGTTCAGCAGGCCGATGCCCCTGCCCTCCTGGGAGAGGTAGAGCAGCACGCCCTGACCCTCCTGCTCGATCATCGACAGCGCGGAGGCCAACTGCTCGCCGCAGTCGCAACGCAGCGAGTGAAAGACGTCGCCGGTCAGGCACTCGGAGTGCACCCGCACGAGCACGTCCTGGCGACCCGCGACATCGCCCTTGACCAGCGCGACGTGGTGCTTGTCGTCCACCAGCGAGCGGTAGCCGATCGCCTCGAACTCGCCGAAGGTGGTGGGCAGGCGCGTGGAGACCACGCGCTCGACCAGGCGGTCGTTGCGCCGACGGTAGGCGATCAGGTCGGCGATCGTGATCATCTTCAGGCCGTGGGTGGCGCAGTAGCTCTCCAGGTCGCCGACGCGCGCCATCGAGCCGTCCTCGTTCATCACCTCGCAGATCACGCCGGCGGGGATCAGGCCCGCCAGCCGCGCCAGGTCGACGCTGGCCTCGGTGTGGCCCGTGCGCTCCAGCACGCCTCCCGCCTTCGCCTTCAAGGGGTTCACGTGCCCGGGCTGGACGAGGTCCTGTGGCCGGGTCTTGGGGTCGATCGCGACCTGCATCGTGTGGGCACGGTCATGTGCGGATACGCCGGTGGTGACGCCATGGCGCGCCTCGATCGTGACCGTGAATGGCGTCTGCAGCGCCGACTCGTTCTTGGCGGTCATCAACTCCAGGTCGAGCTCCTCGCAGCGCTGTGGGCTGAGCGCCAGGCAGATCCAGCCGCGCGCCTCCTTGGCCATGAAGTTGATCGCCTCCGGCGTGACGAACTGGGCCGCCATCACCAGGTCGCCCTCGTTCTCACGGTCCTCGTCGTCGCAGACGACGACCATCTTGCCCTGCCTGATCTCCTCGATCGCCTCCTCGATCGTGGCGAAGGGGCTCTCGGCGGCCTGGCCGACGGTGCTGGAACCGGTCTGCGGGTCGGGCGTCACGCTCATCGGTCTCTAAGAGTAGAAGCCAGCAGCCGCTCGACGTGCTTTGCAAGCACATCGACCTCGACGTTGACCGCATCGCCGGGCTGCGCGGCGCCGAGCGTGGTGCGCGTCAGCGTCTCCGGAATCAGCGACACCGAGAGGCTGCTGTCCTCCAGCGCACTGATCGTAAGGCTCACGCCATCTAGCGCGATCGAGCCCTTCAGCACCGTGTGGCGAACCAGATCCTCCGGCAGAGCGAGCGTGATCACGCGCGAGAAGCCGTCCTGTTGCACGTTCTGCACCACGGCGAGGCCGTCGACGTGGCCCTGGACGATGTGGCCACCCAGCCGATCACCCATGCGCAGCGGCAGCTCCAGGTTCACGCGCGATCCGGCGCAAAGCGCGCCCAGCGATGTGCGCCGCAGCGTCTCGGCAATCGCCTGCGCCCTGAACTCTCCCCGCCCGACGGCTGTGGCGGTCAGGCAGACGCCGTTGACCGCGATCGAGTCGCCGATCGAGAGCTCGGCGGCAAGCGGCGTCTGGATCTCAAGCTCGGCGCCCTGCTCGCCGCGCACGCACGCGACCACCTCGCCGAGGTCGGCGATCAGGCCCGTGAACATCTGTATCTGCGCTGGCTGCGGGACGGGAGCATTGCTGCTCACCACTCTCGCAGGCGAGCGGAGATCATGAGGTCCTCACCCACGCGCTCGCATTCCAGTGTGAGCGCATGCATCGCGTCGGAGATCTTCTCCACGCCCTCCCCCTCCAGCGGGTCGCGGGCGGTGCGGCCGCCAAGCAGAAGCGGCGCCAGGAAGAGCTTGATTTCATCGATCTCGCCCGCATCCAGGAAGGCGCCCGCCAGGTGCGGCCCGCCCTCCAGCAGCGCCGAGGTGATGCCCATCGCTCCCAGCTGATCGAGTGCGTTTCGGATCCGCGCCGGCTCGTTCTCGCCGGCGGCGACCACCACATGGGCGCCGGCCGCCTCCAACGCCTCGGTGTCAGCCCGTGAGGCAGCCCTGGAGACGATGACCGTGAGCGGGATCTCGGGCGCCTCTGCGATCAGGCGCGAGTCGATCGGCATCCGCGCCAACGAGTCGAAGACCACCCGCTGAGGCTGGCGCTCCGGTGAGGCCTTCGCACCCTGCGGGCGTGCCGTCAGCTGCGGATCGTCCGCCAGCACGGTGCCGATGCCGACGATCACCGCGTCGAGCGCCAGGCGCCAAGCATGCGCGCGCTCGCGGCTCTCCGGGCCGCTGATCCACTGCGAGTCGCCCGCCCGCGTTGCGACCTTGCCGTCGAGCGTCATCGCCGACTTGAACAGCACCCACGGTCGTCCGGCGCGAGCGTGCTTGCGAAAAGGCTGGTTGAGCAGGCGGGCGCGGCTGGCCGTCTCACCGTCTGCGAGCAGCACCTCCACCCCCTCATCACGCAGGATGCCAAGGCCGCGGCCGGAGGCCTTCTCTGTCGGATCGTCGCAGGCCACCACCACGCGCCTTATGCCCGCGGCCAGGATCGCCTCGGTGCACGGCGGCGTGTGGCCGGTATGACAGCAAGGCTCCAGCGAGACGTAGAGCGTTGCATCCGAAAGATCGCTGCCCCCGCAGGCCACAATCGCCTGGACCTCTGCGTGTGCGCCTCCAAGCTGCTCGTGCCAGCCCTCTCCAATCACGCGCTCGCCCTGTGCGATCACGGCTCCGACCATCGGGTTGGGCGCGACCGTGCCGCGCCCACGCGTGGCGATCTCGATCGCATGCGCGAGATGGCCCAGGTCGGTATCGGTAGTCGAGGTCATGCCTCCTAACCAAGGATACCGGCGGCCACGGAGCGCCGCGTAAACGTTTTGGCATCGAGCCTGCGCCGATGCAGGGGCTCCTTCAGCCGCTGATTGCGCCCGCAACAGACACGATGTCGTTGTAGGCCTGGGCGGGATCACCGCTGCCGAAGATCGCCGACCCGGCCACGAACAGGCTCGCGCCCGCCTGCCTGCACACCGGCGCGGTGGTGGCGTCGATGCCACCGTCGACCTCGATCGCGACCTGCTCGCCGAGCAACGCACGCAGACGCGCCAGCTTGGCCGGCGAGCGCTCTATGAACGGCTGCCCGCCCCAGCCGGGATTTACGGTCATGCAGAGCGCCAGATCGAGAATCTCGGCGACCTCGGAGAGCGCCTGCGGGGGCGTTGCGGGGTTGATCGCCACGCCGGCGCCAACGCCGTGCTCGCGTACCCGTTCGATGGCATAGGAGAGATGCGGCGTGGCCTCGGCATGGATGGTGATCGAACCGGCGCCCGCCTTGGCAAAGTCCACTACGTGGCGCTCCGGCCGCTCGATCATCAGGTGCACGTCGAGCATCGCGCCGACACTCTGCGCCTGCTCGCGCAGCCCGGCGACCACCAGCGGCCCGACCGTGATCGCCGGCACGAAGTGCCCGTCCATCACGTCCACGTGGATCACCCGCGCGCCGGCATCGAGCACCTCCTGGACCTGCTCTTTCAGGCGCGAGAAGTCGGCAGATAGGATCGACGGGGCGACCCGCACCTCGTGCATCGGACCACCGCCGCTCATGGCCGCATCCTCTCCAAGCGCCCGGACGCCATCGTCTGAGCGGCTCAAATTGGCATTAGCATCGAGTCGCCGCAGTTATTGCACTTCATGATCGCGGTGGAGGACATCCGCACGATCGTGGAGTGCTCGCCGCAGTTGGGGCACACCGAGGCCAGCTCGAAGCGATGCAGGCAGTTGACGCAGCGGTAGCGCCCCGGCAGGTTGGTGGGGCGAAGCCACGGCTCCGCGCAGTGGGGGCAGGTCGGGCCGAGGTCGATCGCGTTGCCGTTCATCCTCATCGCCGTTTCAGCTTCGCAACGAAGAATCCTGCCGTGCAATCGCGGTCTGGCAGCGTGATGAGGAAATCTCCGCCGCCAGGCCCTGACGCCGCCGGCAGCGCCGGCTGCAGCTCGAATTCTGCGTGGGAATTGAGGAAAGCCTCTATCTGTCGCTCGTTCTCGGTGATGGAGATCGTGCATGTAGCGTAGATGAGCGTCCCGCCCGCACGCACCGCTCCGGCGGCCGCGCCAAGGATCTTGCACTGCAGAGCCGCGAGCTCGCGGATCTTCTGCTCGCTCGCCCTCCAGCGCAGGTCCGGATGGCCTTGCAGCGTCCCCAGCCCTGAGCACGGCGCGTCGACCAAGACCCGGTCAAAGCTCTCCCCTGGCGGGCGCGGGACGCTCGCGTCGGCGACCTGCACCTCGACGTTGCCCGCGCCGAGGCGCTCCACGGTTTCACGCAGCTGCCGCGCGCGTCCGGGGTGGCGCTCGAGCGCGAGAATCCTGCCCTGGCCACGCATCAGCGCGGCGATGTGGGTGGTCTTGCCGCCCGGTGCCGCGCAGAGATCGAGCACGCTCTCCCCGGGCTGCGGGTCGAGCACGTGCGAGACCAGCATCGCAGCGCGCGACTGAGCGATCACCGCCCCTTCGCGCCAGAGCTCGGAAGCGAGCAGATCCAGCGGCTTTGCGAGCACGATCGCCTCCGGCAGATCGGCGCGCAGCAGCGTGGCGCCCGCGCGCTCCTGCAGCGCCGCGGCGACCCGATCGGTGTCTGCGCGCAGCGTGTTGACCCGCAGAGCGTGCTCGGCCGGCTCGTTGTCCGCACTCATCAGCGAGCAGGCACGATCGGGGCCAAGCTGCTGCCACCACATCTCCGCCAGCCAGGCAGGATGGGAGTGGGCGACCGCGGCGCCCTGTGGCGTCGTGTCGTCAAGCGGCCCGAGCACCGCCCGCCCCTCGCGTGCCGCGCGCCGCAGAACGGCGTTGACCAGGCCATGGCCGCGGCTGCGGGCGCGCTTGGCCAGCTCGACCGCGTCGTCGACGATCGCGTGCTCGGCGGGCGCACCGCTGTAGAGCAGCTCGTAGAGGCCGAGACGCAGCGCGGCCAGCACCGCCGGGTCGAGCTTGGCGATGCTTCGCCCGCTGAGACGCTCGATCGCCGGGTCGAGCGTGCCGATCCGCTGGATCGCGCCATAGGAGAGGCGCATCGCCAGCGCCCGCTCGCGTGGCGCAAGACCCTCGGCGCAGGAGTGCAGCGCCCTGTCGGCGTAGGCATCCTGCTCGAAGACGCGCCGCAGCACCCTGTACGCGCAGACGCGCGCCTCAGAAGGCATGCCCGCGCATGTACGCCTTGGCGTCCATCGCTTTCCCGCCCGCGGGCTGAACCTCCAGCAGCTCAAGCGCCTGAGCGCCGGCCAGGCCGTAAAGCAGGTGCTCGCCATGCACGGAGAGCTCGCCCTGCTGGACCTCTACCTCATCGAGCGCGGGCATGGCCCCCGCCCTGTGCACGCCGAGCATCGAACCGTCGGGCAGCGCCAGGCGAGCGCCGATGTGGGGGTGCAGCGCACGCACCACACGCTCCAGCTCGATCGCTGTGCACGCCGGATCCAGCAGCCGATCGGCGGCCTCAATCTTCTCCGCGTAAGTGGCCTGGGTCTCGTCCTGCTCCCGAAAGCTCAGCTGTTGGCCGCCGCTCATGCGGTCAAGCGCCTGCACGAGCAGCTCGCCGCCAAGCACGCAAAGGCGCTGGGCGAGGCTGCCGTAGTCCTCCTGCGCGCCGATCGGCTCCTGTGCGGCAAGGCAGACCGGCCCGCTGTCAAGGCCCGCTGTCAGCTGCATGATGCAGACGCCGGTGCGATCGTCGCCGGCCATGATCGCGCGCTCGATCGGCGCCGCGCCGCGCCACCTCGGCAGCAGCGAGGGGTGGACGTTGAGCATCGGGTGGCTGGAAAGCAGCGGCTCCTTGATCAGCGCGCCGAAGGCGCAGACCAGCACCATGTCAGGACGCAGATTCTCGATCTGAGCCAGCACCTCCGGAGTGTTGACGCTCTCAGGCTGGGCGAGCGGGATGCCGAGCGCCTGCGCGCGCTCTGCCAGCGGCGGCGAGGCGAGCTTGCGGCCCCTGCCCCTGGGACGGTCCGGCCGGCTCACCGCCAGCGCCGGTCGATGCGCGCTTGCCGCCAGGCGCTCCAGCACGCCGGCCGCGAACTCGGAGGTGCCCAGGAAGACGGTGCGCAATGCCGAGCGCCGCCCGCTAGGCGTCGCGCTGGGCGAGCGCCTGCCGCAGTTCGCGCATCGCTTGCTTGCGCTGCTCCTTGGAGACGCGGTCGAGGATCAGGACGCCATCGAGATGGTCGATCTCGTGCTGGATCACGCGCGCTTCCAGGCCCTCAGCCTCGATCTCAATCGGGGCTCCGGTGGGATCCTGCGCGCTCACGCGCAGGCGCGCCGGCCGTGTCACATCAACATGCACGCCCGGGATGCTCAGGCACCCCTCGGCCGCCACATCGGTCTCCTCGCTGAGCCACTCGATCTGCGGGTTGGCCAGCGCCCTGATCGGCTGCTCGGGGTCGGCGCGATAGACCAGCAGACGGTGCAGCACCCCCACCTGGGTGGCGGCCAGGCCTATCCCGAGCGCATCGTCCATCAGGGCGCCCATGCGCTCCGCCTCCTCGGCGAGATGCCGATCGAAGCGCTCGACGGGCAGCGCCTTGGCGCGCAGCACCGGATCTCCGAGCTTGCGCACATGGGCCAGGGCCTCGTCCCGACGCGCCTTGACCTCAGGGTCAAGCTCCTCGGGCTGCTCCTCCTCCTGCTCTGGCTCTGCGACGTCAAGCTCGCTCATCGGGACCAGTTTAGGGGCTTGCCCCACGGAGGATCCAGTCTCTGCGCTCCCACCAAGCACGCCGATAGGCTGCGTCCAGATGGCGCCCGCAAGCATGATCGCGAGCTTCGACGCCGGCACGATCGCCTCGCTGGCGACGGCCGGCGGCACACTCGTGCTCGCGATCGCCACCTTCTCGGCGACCCGCTCGGCCAACCGCGCCGCACGTGTCTCCGAACAGGCGCTGAAAGTCGGCCTGCGCCCGGTGCTCTTCAACGCCCGCCCGCAGGATCCGCCGCAGAAAGTCGGCTTCGTGGACGACCACTGGCTCGGCCTGCGCGACGGCCTGGCCGCGGTGCAGTGCTTCGAGGAGAAGCTCTACCTCGCGATCCCCCTGCGCAACGTGGGCGCCGGGCTGGCGGTGCTGCACGGCTGGAGCATCTGGAACGAGCGTGCGCTGGGCGCCACCCCGCCACGGCCGCTGAGTGAGTTTCGACTGCTGCAGCGTGACCTCTACGTGCCCGCCGGCGACGTCAACTTCTGGCAGGCGGCGATCCGCGACGCAAGCGACCCGCTCTACGCCCCGCTGCGCGAGTCTGCGCGCAGCGGCAAAGGGATCAGCGTCGACATCCTCTACGGCGACCACGAGGGCGGCCAGCGCACGATCACCCGCTTCTATCTCACACCTCGCACCCAGGGCGTCAACGCCAGAGCCTCGGCCTCCGAGCAGGAGCCTTGGCTGTGGGTGTGCTCCACGGCGCGCCACTGGAACCTCGACCAGGCCGACCCCCGCCTGCGTCCTGAAGCACTGAATGGCTGAGAAGAGCCCGCTCGCCCGAGTCCTTCTCTCACTGCGGATCGACGTCGACCGAGAAGCTCACGCCCGCGAAGCGGCGATCGACCGACGTCCGGCGGACCGCGGCATCGATCGCCGTCACCGCCACCGCCCGCTGAGCTGACTTGATCATCAGCGCTTGACGCTCACGGCCGCGCAGACGAAAGAGCGAGGCGGGACCGAGCAGGCTCAGCTCGCCGCGTTTGCGTGCGCTCACAAGCGCGTCCGCTAGTGCTTTTGCCGCCAGCAGCGCCTGCTCGCCCTCGACGGCTGAGCAGATGACCCGCACCAGATGCGAGAAGGGCGGGTAGGACAGGGCGCGTCTGCGTTCCAGCTCTCCGCTCAGAAATCCGTCGCTGTCGTGAGCGGCGGCGTATCTCAGACTGCGCGCCTCCGGTGTGATCGTCTGCACGAGCACGTGCCCGTCCGCGCCCCGGCCCACGCGGCCCGCAAGCTGAGCCACCAGTGCGAATGTGCGCTCCTCGGCCCTGAAGTCGGGGAAGCGCAGGGTGGCGTCCGCGTCGAGCACGACACCGAGGGTGACGTCGGCGAAGTCGTGACCCTTGGCGACCATCTGGGTGCCGATCAGCACGCCGGCCGGCGCCTGCTGGAAGGCCTGCAGCAGCTGCGCGGCGTCGGCCCCGGCGGTGTCGGCGTCCAGCCTGAAAACCGGGAAGGAGCCGGTCTGCAGCGTGGCGGCAAGCTCGTCCTGCAAGCGCTCTGTGCCGGTGCCATGACGGGCCAGGGTGCTTGAGCCACACTCGCACAGCGTCGGGATCGGCTCGCGGTGGTCGCAGTGGTGACAGGCGAGCACCCCTTCTGCGCGGTGCATCACCAGCGTCACATCGCAGTTGGGGCAGCTCCACACCGTCCCGCAGGAGCGGCAGGAGAGGAAGTTGGACCAGCCGCGACGGTTGAGCAGCACAATCGCCTTGCCGCGATCGGCACGCAGCTCCGCAAGCGTCTGCGCGCTGCGCGGGTGCAGTGCTTCGTGCCTGCCCCGCATGTCCAGCAGCTCCACCTGTGGCAGCGGCCGCCCGTCGACGCGCCGCGGCAGGGCGATGCGCTTCATGCGCTGCACCGACTCGGGTCGCGGTGTCGCGCTGCCGGCCAGGAGCAGCGCTCCGGCCTGCGCGGCGCGCTGCGCCGCGACCTCGCGCGCGTCGTAGCGGGGATCGCCTTCCTGCTGCTTATAGGAGGCGTCGTGCTCCTCGTCGAGCACGATCAGCCCGAGCTGCTCGATCGGCGCGAAGACCGCCGAGCGCGGCCCGATGCACACGCGCGCCTGGCCGCTTCGCAGCCGCCGCCACTCCTCCCGGCGCTCCGGTGGCGCAAGGCGCGAGTGCAGCACTGCGACCGTGTCGCCGAAGCGCTCCAGAAAGCGCGCGACGATCTGCGGCGTCAGCGCGATCTCCGGGACCATCACGATCACGCCCTCCTCGCGCGCAAGCGCCGCGGCAGCCACGCGCAGGTAGATCTCGGTCTTGCCCGATCCGGTCACGCCGTGCAGAAGATGCGGCTGCGGCCGCGGCTCCTCCATCGCAGCAACCAGCCGATCCACCGCCTGCTGCTGTTCGTCGGTCAGCGCCGGGGGCGCACCGCGGAGCACCCCGACGGAGCGGTGCGCGGGACGTCGCGCCAGCGCGCGGCCGGCTTTTCCGCTCAGCTGCGCGCGGGTCAGCTCAGGCAGCATCAGGCGCAGCGCACGCGGCACCGTGGAGCAGTACTCGGCCGCGATCCAGTGCGCCAGCGCCACCAACTCGCGCGGCAGACTTGCTTGCAGCGCCCGCACCGGGGCAAGCAGCCGCTCCTGCGCCACATCGCTGCGGTCGGCGATCTCCACGACGACCCCGGGCAGCTCGCGCGATCCGAACGGCACCACCAGCAGCGAGCCGACCTCGATGCTGTCACCAAGCTCAGCCGGCAGGCGATAGTCGAAGGGACCGCGCAGGGCGCGGGTCGTGTTCAGCGGCTGAACCTGGGCGATCGTCGCACCTACCGCGCCGCCGTCCGGCGCTGGCGCGGCGGTTGCGAGCGGTGCGCTGTCGCCGCCGCGGGCGATCTCAGACGCTCGCGGCCGAGGCCGCAATGCCCGCCGCCTCGCGCAGCTCCTGCGCCTTGTCGGTCCGCTCCCAGGTGAAGTCTGCGTCCTCGCGTCCGAAGTGGCCGTAGGCGGCGGTCTTCTGGTAGATCGGCCGGTGCAGGTCGAGCTGCTGGCGGAAGGCGCCGGGGCGCAGGTCGAAGTGCGCGTCCACAAGCGCGACGATCTGCGAGCGCGGGATCCGCTCGGTGCCGAAGGTCTCGACCATCACCGAGACCGGGCGCGCGACACCGATCGCGTAGGCGACCTGGACCTCGGCGCGCTCTGCCAGGCCGGCGGCGACGATGTTCTTGGCCACCCAGCGCGCCGCATACGCCGCTGAGCGGTCGACCTTGGAGGGGTCCTTGCCAGAGAAGGCGCCGCCGCCGTGACGGGCCATGCCGCCGTAGGTGTCGACGATGATCTTGCGGCCGGTCAGCCCGCAGTCGCCCATCGGCCCGCCGATCACGAAGCGGCCGGTCGGGTTGACCAGGAAGTTGCGCAGCAGCTGCTTCTCGTCGTAGAGCGCCGCAGGCAGCACAGGTCTGACCACCTGCTCGAACAGGTCGGGCTTGATCAGCGTCTCGGCGTCGATCCCGTCGGCGTGCTGGGTGGAGATCAGCACCTTCTCGATCGCCACCGGCTTGCCGTCGCGGTAGCGGACGGTGACCTGGGTCTTGCCGTCCGGGCGCAGGTATGGCAGCACCTCCGCCTTGCGCACCTCAGCCAGCCGCTTCGCCAGCCGGTGGGCGAGCGCGATCGGCAGCGGCATCAGCTCGTCCGTCTCGTTGGAGGCGTAGCCGAACATCATTCCCTGGTCCCCCGCGCCGGCGAGGTCGAGCTCGTCATGGCCGGAGGGGCCGCGACGGGTCTCATACGCGGCGTCGACGCCCTGCGCGATGTCCGGCGACTGCTTGTCGATCGTGTTCATCACCGCGCAGGTCTCGTAGTCGAAGCCGAAGCTTGCGTCGGTGTAGCCGATGTCGCGGATCGTTTTGCGTGCGATGTCCTGGATGTCGACGTAGGTGTCGGTCGATATCTCGCCGGAGACGACGACGAGGCCTGTGTTCACCAGCGTCTCGCAGGCCACGCGTCCGTAAGGATCCTCCGCGAGCACGGCGTCGAGCACGCCGTCGGAGATCTGGTCGGCGATCTTGTCCGGGTGACCCTCGGTGACGGACTCGGATGTGAAGAGAAACTCGTTGTCGTACTGGTCGCTCATGGCCTTCGATTGCACTCCATGCTCGCTTTCTGGGTCCGCGGAGTCTATCCGCGGCACTGGATCATCCCGGCAGCGCGCCCTGCGCAGCCGGCCCGCGGCTGCGACGAGAGCCCCGCTCCACGTAATCCACCACCAGTGGCACCCCGTCCATGCCGAAGCGGGCGCGCAGCCGATTCTCCACGAAGTAGGCGTAATCGCGGGTCAGGCGCGCGCGGGAGTTGACCTGGATCGCAAAGCGCGGCGGGCGCCGGTCGATCTGCGTCATGTAGATCAGCTTCAGGCGATGCCCGGCGGCGCTGCGCTTCATCCCGATCGGCGGCTGGCGCGCCTGAACCGTCTCGGCTAGGAAGCGGTTGAGCTCAGGCGTTGGGATGCGGCCCGCCATGCGGTCGCCGAGCGCAATCGCCTCGCTCAGCAGGCGCGTCACGTTGCGTCCGCTCTTGGCACTGACGGTCAGCACTTTGGGCCGCAGCCGCAGCTTGTCGGCCACCACCCCGCGCTCGTGAGCCAAAGTGTCGTCGTCCCCATCGTAGATATCCCACTTGTTCAGCACGATCACGGTCGCACAGCCCGCCTTCATCGCAAGCTCGGCGATCCGCAGGTCCTGTGAGGTCACGCCGTCGGTCGCGTCGCAGATCACAAGCGCCACGTCCGCGCGCTCGGCGGCCCGGCGCGAGCGCAGAGTCGTGTAGTACTCGACCGAGTCTGCGACCTTTGCCTGGCGGCGCATGCCGGCGGTATCGACGACGATCAGCTGCCGCCCATCCACCTCCAGCGGCGTGTCGATCGCATCGCGCGTGGTGCCAGCGTGGTCGGCGACGATCACCCGCTCCTGGCCGAGCATGCGATTCACCAGCGAGGACTTGCCGACATTCGGGCGCCCGATCACGGCCAGCCGAATCGCCTGCTCCTCCTCGGGGGGATCCTGATCTGGCAGCAGGCTGACGATCCGGTCCAATAGATCGCCGGTGCCAAGCCCCTGGGTGGCGGAGACCGGCATCGGCTCGCCCAGCCCGAAGCGATGGAAGTCGGCCGCGAGCGGCATGTCGCCCACCCCGTCGCACTTGTTGGCGGCCACGATCCTGGGCGTGGAGTCGCGCCGCAGCAGGTCCGCGAGCTCCTCATCGCCGGGCCGCACCCCGGCGCTTGCGTCGACGACCAGCACCGCCACCTCGGCGTCGGCGAGCGCCGCGCGGGCCTGGTCTCTGATCGAGCCGGCAAGCGGGTCTTCGTCGAGCATGTCCACCCCGCCGGTGTCGATCAGCACGAATCTGCGGCCGTTCCATTCGCAGGGAACCTCATTGCGATCACGGGTTATCCCCGCGCGCTCGTGCACGACCGCCTCGCGGCTGCCGCTGAGGCGGTTGACAAGCGAGGACTTGCCGACGTTCGGATATCCGAGGATCGCGACCTTCAACATTGGCTCAGTATGCCCGCGGGGGCGTCGGTTCCGTCTCGGCACGCACTGAGCGCCTTAGGAGCGCTCCCGCACCAGCTCCGCGATCTGCTCCACGACCTGCTCGATCGAGCGGCCCGTCGTGTCGATCAAGACGGCGTCCTGCGCCGCTGCCAGCGGGCTGTGCTCTCGCTCGGTGTCACGGGCATCTCGCATCGCCTGCTCGGCGAGCACCGTCCGCGCGTCGGCGCCGAGCTCTGCTGCGCGCCGGCGGGCACGCTCGGCCGGATCGGCGGTGAGAAAGATCTTCAGCTGCGCGGAGGGAGCGACCACGGTGCCGATGTCACGGCCCTCCACGACCCAGTCGCCTTGCGCCACAAGAGCGCGCTGCATCGCCACGAGCGCGCTCCGCACTCCCGGCAGGGCGGCCACAGCAGAGGCTGCCTCGGAGACCTCGATGCTCCTGATCTGCCGCGCAACGTCGCGCCCATCCAGCTTCACCCCGCCGTCGAGCTCGATCCGCAACCCGGCGGCAAGCTTGCTCACGGCGACGCCGTCGTACGGCGGGGCCAGCTGCTCCTGCACGCCGGTCGGCCCGTAGCGCTCGATCGCCGCCAGCGCAACGCAGCGATACATTGCGCCGCTGTCCAGGTAGGCAAAGCCGAGCATCGCGGCCAGCGCGCGTGCGACCGTCGACTTGCCCGAGCCGGCGGGGCCGTCGATCGCGACGATCATCGCCGGATCAGGTCCTGCAAATCGTCCACGAAGCCCGGGTAGGAGATCCCGGCCGCGTGCATCCCGATCACCTCAACGCCTTCGCGCGAGGCCAGGCCCGCGATCGCGCCCATCATCGCGATGCGGTGGTCCCCCGCCGCGTCGATGCTGCCGCCGCGCAGCCCGCCGCTGCCGCGCACCACGAAGCCGTCGCTCATCGCCTCGATGTCGGCGCCCAGGCCGGCGAGGCCGTCAACGACCGTGGCGATCCTGTCGGACTCCTTCAGGCGCAGCTCCGCGGCCCCCCGCACGACCGTCTCCCCTTCTGCGAAGCAGCCGAGCAGCGCGACCAGCGGCAGCTCGTCGATCGCCAGCGGCACCTCCTCGGGCTCCACTGTGGTGCCCTCCAGCGGGCCGGCCGCGACGTCCAGGTCGCTGAGAGGCTCCTCACTTGCCAGGTCGCTGCCGGCGGCCTCCAGATCGCCGAGCACGATGCCGCCCATCCTGCGCACGATCTGCAGAAAGCCGTTGCGCGTCCAGTTGACCCCGACTCCCCTGATCAGCAGCCGCGACCCCGGCACGATCAGGCCGGCGGTGATCATGAAGGCAGCAGAGCTGGCGTCCGCCGGGACGTGCACGTCCTCGAGCACCAGCTCGTCGGTGTTTACGACGGTGACGTGGTGGCCGAAGCGATGGATCTTCACGCCCGCGCGGCGCAGCATCCGCTCGGTGTGGTCGCGGCTTGCCGACGGCTCCCCCACCGTGGTCGCGCCGTCGGCGGTCAGCGCCGCCAGCAGCACGCACGACTTCACCTGGGCGGAGGCGACCGGCAGCTCGTAGGAGATCGCGCGCAGCCTCGCGCCCTTGATCGTGAGCGGCGGCAGCCGTCCCTCGCGTGCCTGCAGGGTCGCGCCCATGTGCGCCAGCGGCGCCATCACGCGATCGACGGGGCGGCGTCTGATCGACTCATCGCCGTCGAGCGTGAAGGTGCGGCCCTTCTGGGCGGCAAGCCAGCCTGGCAGCAGGCGCAGCAGCGTGCCCGCGTTGCCGACGTCGATCGGCTCCTCGGGCGCAAGCGCCTCGCGCAGCCCGGTGCCGCGCACGATCACCTCCAGCGCCCCGTCGCGACCGCCGCCGTGGGCCTCGCGGGTCTGCACCAGAGCCCCGAGCTGGGTCACGGCGGCAAGCGTGGAGCGCGTGTCGGCCGCGTCGAGATAGTTGGAGATCCGCGTCGGGTAGGAGGACATCGCCCCCAACAGAGCCGCCCTGTGAGAGACGGACTTGTCTGGCGGCGGCACCAACGTGCCCGAAAGCCTGCCGGCCGGCTCGAAGCGCATGTTCACACTGCGAACCCTACGGCAGCAGCGATCTCCGGCGAGCGCGGGCGAGGTCGCTCCAAGCGCTCAGGGCGGCGGCATCGCGCTCGCTGAGCCGCGCTCGCACCTGCGTAAGCTCGCCGACTGCCGCGTCGATCGCCTCGATCAGCATGTCGGCGTTGGAGAGATAGATGTCGGTCCAGATCGCGCTGCTTGCGCCGGCCACGCGGGTGGCGTCGCGAAAGCTCGGCCCGGTGCCCGCCAGCGCGCGCTCGCGCTCCCCACAGTCGGCCACGCCCGCCACTAGTACGTTTGCCAGCACGTGCGGCAGGTGGGAGATGCGCGCCATCAGGCGGTCGTGCGTCTGCGCGTCCATCTCCACGGGCGTTGCGCCGAACCCTGCAATCAACGCGCGCAAGCGATCAGCAAGCCGCGTCTGCACCGAGGGCATCAGGCACCACGAGGAGCCCTGAAAGAGGTCCGCGCGGGCGTGCTCGACCCCGCCCAGGTGCGAGCCGGCAAGCGGATGCCCGCCGATGAAGCGCTCCACGCCCGGCTGCTCGCGGAGCTCTGCCAACAATGCCCGCTTGGTGGAGCCCACATCGCTGATCACACAGTCCGATGGGGCCTCGCGCAGCGCAAGGCTCACCGTCTGCGCAAGCGCTCCAACCGGAGCGGCCGCGAACACGACATCGGCGCCCACAAGCGCCTGCTCGGGCTGCTGCACCGCCTCGTCAACCGCGCCTGCCGCCAGTGCCTGCTCGCGCGTTCGTGGGTCGGGATCAAAGCCCACGACACGAGCGCCGCCAGCCCGCGCGGCCAGGCCGATCGACCCGCCTATCAACCCCAAGCCCAGGACCGCAACCTTCAAGCAGCTCGCCTCCGCCGGAGCGGCACCCGCTTAGGGCACCGCATCTCCCGGCGAAGGCGAATCTGCACGGCGAGCCCGGTCCCTCCCATCAGACCGAGCTCAGCGCCTGCCCTGCAAGCTGTGCGGCGCGGTGAACGGCGTCCGCGTAGGCGGCGAAGTCGTCTGCCAGCAGCGCCTGCGGTCCGTCGCACAGAGCCTCGTCGGGGTTTGGATGCACCTCGACGATAATGCCATCCGCCCCGGCGGCTGCTGCCGCCAGCGACATCGGCACCACCAGCGAACGGCGGCCGGCCGCATGGCTCGGATCGACGACGACAGGCAGGTGCGAGAGCTCTTTGAGCACCGGCACCGCCTGCAGGTCCAGCGTGGTGCGGTAGGAGCTCTCGAAGGTGCGGATGCCCCGCTCGCAGAGCATCACGTTCGGGTTGCCCTCCTTGAGGATGTACTCCGCGGCCATCAGCAGCTCTTCCAGCGTCGCCGAGAGCCCGCGCTTGAGCAGCACAGGCCGCCCCGAGCGTCCGATCTCGGCCAGCAGCGGGAAGTTCTGCATGTTGCGGGCACCGACCTGGATCACGTCGGCCACCTCAAGCACGGGCTCCAGATCACGCGCGTCCATCAGCTCAGTGACGACCGGCAGCCCTACGCGCTCCTTTGCCTCTGCCAAAAGCCGCAACCCCTCCAGCCCAAGTCCCTGGAATGCGTATGGAGACGTGCGCGGCTTGTAGGCGCCGCCGCGCAACATCGCAGCGCCGGCGTCCTTGACGACTTCGGCGGTGGAGATCACCTGGTCGCGCGATTCGACCGTGCAAGGACCCGCGATCAGGGCGAAGTGCCCGCCTCCGATCTTCTGCCCCTCGATCTCCAGCACGCTTCGCTCCCCGTGCTTGAACTGGGAGGAGGCGAGCTTGTACGGCTTGAGGATCGGCACCACGCGGTCGACCCCGGGCTGACCCTCCAGCCCCAGGCTCGAAACGGCAGCGTCCTGCTCGACGTCGCCAATTGCACCGATCACCGTCACGCGCGCGCCCTTGCTTTGATGGGCGCGCGCGCCGGCTCGCTCCACCTTCTGCACGACGGCGGAGATCTCATCTTCGCTCGCCGTCTCCTTCATCACAATCATCATCGTCTCTGCCTTTCGCGTAAGTCTTCATTGAGTATCGGCACTTGCCGGCCGCCGTCAAAGGCCCGGCTTGCGCAGGCCCATGCTCTGGCCTGCTCTTCCGTGAAGACCGCCCGCTGCTTGCGGTCGTGGTGCTCGCTTTGCGGCGCCCGGCCCGAAGGCCCCTGCGGCTGGATCGCCCCGTCCACGGAAACGGGGTCGAGCCGAAGCGCCTAGCTAAATCGCCAGGCGCGATAGGTGGCGTAGAAGAACGCGCCGTCAACGGCGCGCCCGCAAATCGTCGCGATCTCGCGAGACTCGATCATGCTCGGTGTGAGGTGCGAAGCCACCATCGCTCTATCCGGTTTGTAGCAGAAGAGGTTGCGATGGTCCAGCGGCGCACGCAAACCGTTCACATGCAGTTGCCTGCTGCGTGCCTTGCGCCGGCTCATCGCACGGCGCGCGCCTGAGTCTGCACCTCTGCCAAGGCAGCGAGGAAGCGCGCGTTCTCATCGGTGGTGCCATAGGTGACACGCATCCACCCGGGACGCCCGAGCGCGCCGCCGGCGCGCACGAGCACTCCGCGCTGCAGCAGGCCCTTCATCGTCTCTGACTCGATCTGCGTGGCGAGTTCGATCTGCTCCGCATCCAGGCGCTCACCCTGCGCCACGCCCTCCAAGGCGAACCAGCAGAAGTTCGCCTGCGAGGACGCGGGCGAGAGCCCCAGCGCCTGCAGCCGCTCCTGCATGGAGATGCGCTCAGCGATCGTGCGCGCCACGCGGTCGGCCACGACGTCCTGATGGGAGAGCGCCTCCACCGCCGCGGCCTGCGCCAGCGCGTTGCAGAAGAACGGCTGGCGCACCTGGTCGACTGCGCGCGGCAGCTCAGAGGAGCCGCAGAGCGCAAACCCCACGCGCAGCCCGCAGAGCCCGTAGACCTTGGAGAAGGTGCGCAGCAGCACTAGGTTCGGGTGCGCGTCCAGCAGGTCGACAGAGGCGTCGGGGTCCTCCATCAAGCTGAACTCGCAGTAGGCCTCGTCGAGCACCACGCAGACGTGCGGCGGGATCTGATCGAGGAAGTCGGCAATCGCGGCAAGGGGCACGGAGGTGCTCGTCGGGTTGTTCGGATTGCAGACGATCACAAGGCGGGTCGCGACCGTCACCTCGGCTGCCATCGCTTCGAGGTCATGACAGTCATCCCCATCCAGCGACACCTCGATCGCCCGCGCTCCGGATGCGGCCGCCAGATGCGGATAGACAGAGAAGGACGGCCAGGCATAGACCACCTCCGCCCCCGGCTCCAGCAGCGCCTCGCCGGCGGCCAGCAGAATGTCGCAGGAGCCGTTGCCGATCGCGATCCGCTCGATCGGCACGCTGTAGCGATCCGAGAGCCGTGCTCGCAGCGCCGAGTTGGTCGGGTCGGGGTAGCGGTTGAGGCTGCCCATCGCCCGCTCGATCGCCTCTCTCATCGCTGGCAGCGGAGGGTAGGGCGTCTCGTTGGAGGCAAGCTTGATCTCCGGGGCCTTGGCGCCGTAGCCGTCGGCTGCCGGGTAGACAGGGATGCGTTGGATGCACTTGGAAAACTCGAGGGCCATCAAGGCATTGTGGCGGATCGGCTGAGAATGCCGCCGTGAACACGGCGGACGGAGGGTACGCGATGTTAGACGGAACTAGACCAGCTAGACAAAGCTAGACGGGCTAGACGGAGTTAGACGCGCTAGACAACGCTAGACTTGATCGATGGATCGAGTGGAGAACCCCTACCGTCCCGGCTTCAACGAGGTTCCCGTGGAGCTCGCCGGCCGTGAGGAAGTGCTGGAGGACCTGCTCGAGGCGATTGAAGTCGCCGCACGCGACGGTCGCATGCCCAGACCAACCCTGCTTGTCGGCACTCGTGGAGTGGGCAAGACCGTCCTGCTCTCAGAGGCCGCTGCAATCGCGGGATCCCGATTCGGCTGGCCGCGGGTCCACGTCGAGATCCGCCCTGATACGCCGTTCACGCCTGATCTAGTCGATGCGATTGGACGCACCTGCGACCAGCTGCGGCAGTCGCGGCCCAAGCGGGCGCTGCGCGCAGAGACGGTGACCGTGCGAGCAGGTCTGCCGGGCGTCGGAGGAGAGGTCAGATTCGCCCGCGCGGGCGACACCGAGCGCGACCCCGCCGTCGCCCTCCGTGCCGCGCTCAACGAGCTTGTCGAGCTCATGGATGCAAGGGACAGCGGCGCCATCCTCACGCTCGACGAGGCGCATCTGGCCGAACGCTCCGAGCTTGCGGCGCTGGCTGCGCTTCTGCAGGAGGGCACAGGCGAACGTTGGCCGCTAGTCGTCGTGTTCGCCGGACTGCCACTGATGCGCGCCCCGGAGCATTCCGTCACCTATCTTGAGCGTGGCGCATGGCATGAGCTCGGCCTGCTCAACAGCCAGGACACAGCCAGAGCCCTGCGCCGGCCTGCCGAGGCCGCCGGCAGACCAATAGACGATGCGGCGATCGATCTGCTCGCCGAGGCTTCAGGCGGCTATCCGTATGCGGTGCAGCTTTACGGGCACCACGCATGGCGAGCCTCGCTCGAACGCGATCGGATCGACCTGCCCGCCGCGGAAGCTGCGCTTCCTCGCGTTCAGCGGGAGCTCGAACGAGGGCTGTATGCCGCTCGGTGGACGACCGCCAGCCCAATGCAGAGACGCTATCTGGCGGCGATCGCAAAGGTCGCGGCCCTCAACCGTCCGGTCACCGCAAGATCGGTTGCCGCCGAGCTTGGCCGCCAACCCAAGCAGCTCTCGACCGTGCGCGACGATCTGCTCAAAGGAGGCACCATCACCGTCGAGGACAGCGAGCTGCGCTTCACGATTCCGGGCATGAGCGCATACGTGCTCAGCCGCTGATCGCCAGACTCGCGCTCAGCTTCGCTTGCGGGCCGCGGCGATCGAGCGCCGTGCCGCCATGCCCGCGCTCCTAAGCGTCAAGTGGCGTTCGATCGCCCAGCTGGCGCCAGCGGGGTCTTCGACGGTCAAGTCCAGCGTCACCGCGAGCGTGTGACGCGCGCGCAGAAGCCTCTGACCCTTTTCGGTAAGCCGTAGCGAGATCGCCCTGGATCCCTTGCTTGCGACAACCTCCTGCAGAGAGCCGATCTGGACGCGTCTCGTGCGCCTGCCTTCATGCAGCACCACGAACAGGTGCGCATAGGCGCCACATGCGGGCGGACATGCGGCGTTGCCGAACAAGATCGCGCCAGCGCCCGAGAGCTTGGCGCCGTTGCCCGGTAGGCCGAGCAGCTTGGCGATTTCGGAGGGCGTGTACTGCTTGGCCAGCCCTTCGGAGCTCGTGATGGTGGTCGTCGTGACCAGCGGCGCGGCCGAGAAGGTCACCGACGTGGTCACCGCCGGCTCGGTGGTGGTCGAGGTGGTGATGATGGTCGCCGCCGGCTCGGTGGTGATCGATGTGGTGGTCGAGGTCGTGGTCGTCGTAGAGGTGAGGATGCCTCCACCGCTGCCTGGCTGCAGCATAATTTCTTGTTCGCCGATGCCCACGGTCCCGCTGTTGTTCGTGACGGTCAGCTTCACTTTGTATGGGCCTGCCGTCGCGAAGGTGTGTTTGATTTCCTCGCCGCTTCGGCTGATGCCCGGTTCGTCGCTGAATTCCCACTTGTATCCTTCGATTTCTCCCGCTTCGGTCGTCGACGGGGCAGCGTTGAAGGTGAGTTCCCTTTCGGCCTGCTGGGTCACGACAAAGGCGGCTTTCACGCCCGGCGCGCGTTGCACGCAACCGCCCGCGGCATTGCTCCACTCGCGCTGCGTCAGATAGTGAGCTTTGTTCAGTTCCTGGTTATACCCCGTGCCAGGACTGGATGTGGTGCCCGATACCCCGCCCAACAGCATCCCGTACGCATCTTCTTCCGGGTTGGAATCCGTGCTTGGATTGAAGAATGGGTAGGTGCACTTGTCTGCAACCTCCTGCCCCTGGTAGTCGTACCAGCTTCCCAGGAGCGGATCCGTAATGGCCTCATTGGTCTCGTGGCTGAGGGTGTCGATCTCATCGTCACCAGGATTGCCGTTCGGCTGGTCTGGAGTCCGGCACCCGGGCACATCGTCGTAGGGCATGTTCGCGTAGACGAGGTCGTGGACGGTGCTGGAGCCTTTGTAAGTAAACGGCACATAGCTGTGATAGGCGCAATAGACGTTCGTGTTGCATGCCGCCGTGCCGCCTTCAAAGCCTGCGCAGCTGTTGACTTCAGGCGGAGTTAGGACGACATAGATCGCTTTGAGTTCAGTGGAGAGCGAAGGATGCGCGTTGAGGAATTTCAGCGTCTCTTCGCTGAGTTGATAGTCGTTTTCTCCGGACGGGCCTTCGCCGTCCGAGATGCACGGCTGACCTGACGGCGGCAATTCGCCCCCTGTGGGGCAGGCGCTGGAGCGCGCAGGATAGAGATCTTCGTCTCTGAAGGTCCCTCCGAATTCAGCGTTGTATTCCCCCGGCGAGCCGTCCCCGTAGAGCTTGTCGACCGAGTAGACGTTGTTCAGAGAGCCGCTTTCCGCTGCGACGTTCTTCAAGAAGCCTTCGACCGTCGAGACGAAGCCGGCCGGTACTTCTTTGAAGCTGGTGCCCGGCTGCCCGTTGTTGGTCGATTCGGCCGGCTCCCAGAGAATTAGATAGAGCTTGACAGCGCGCATCACTCCGCCGCCGTGGTACAGAAGCGGAGAGGAGCATGACGCGAAGCAGGACGCCGAAAACGGGCTGGCAAGCTGCTGCGCGGCCCGGCGAGTGGCCTCGCTGTTCCTTCTCGGCACCACACCGGCGGCTCTGCTGCTCGTCGGCTTGAACGCCGTACCGGCTCCGGGCACAGTGCCGGCAGCACTGACGCGGGAGAGCACTGCATGCCTGGGCGCGGCATGAGCCAAGGCCGGCATGAACAACAGAAGCGTCGCGATCCCCATCGCCGTCGACCGCCGCGTCAAGCCTGTGTGCCTCATCGGTCGCTCCCTGCCTCGTCTGTACACGCTGCCGGCGAACCCTTGACCATGACTTCGGTCCTACTCATTGCGCCGCGCGCAGATCGGTGCGCAGCGCCTCGGCGCCACGAAGGTATACGTGGTTGGCGGCGTTGCCGTCGGATGGATAGTAATGAATCAACACCCGGATCACCCGCGGCAGCGCGCCCGGCACCGGGATCTCTCGCGCGCATAGCAGCGGCACCGCCTCGAAGCCCAGAGCGCGGGCGGCGACGGCGGGAAACTCGGCATCAAGGTCGTCGGTGACGGTGAAGATGCAGGAGACGACCTGCTCGGGCACCAGCTCGTTGCGCTCGATCAGAGCCCGCATCAGCTCGGTCGTGGCGGCCAGAATCTCCTGCGCCTCGTTGCGCTCGGCGGTGATCGCCCCCCTGATGGCATGAAGTCGGCCTGGCACTGAGCTCATCGCGACGGATTCTGTCAGAGCGTCCTGGCGGGGCGAGGTGGCGCCTGCGCGGCGTCCCTGAGCGCCTGCACCTCGGCGGCCTCCAGCAGCCTGTGCTTACCCTCCGAGAGGTCGCCCAGCGCGAGCGGGCCGAAGCGCACGCGCCGCAGGCGCGTGACGGGATGGCCGACGGCGTCGCACATCCGGCGCACCTGCCGGTTGCGGCCCTCCATGATCGTGATCTCGATCTGTCCTGGCCCGAGCGCCCTGACCTTCGCGGGAGCCGTCGAGCCGTCCTCGAGCACCACGCCGTCGCGCAGAGCCCGAAGGACAGGCTCTCTCACGGTGCCGCCGGAGACCCATGCCCTGTAGGTCTTGGGAACTTCAAAGCGGGGATGGGTGAGCAGGTGGGCAAGCTGCCCGTCGTTGGTGAGCAGCAACAGCCCCTCGCTGTCGAGGTCCAGACGTCCGACCGGGTAGAGACGTCGGCTCTCGTGCGCAAACATCTCCACCACGGTTGGCCGGCCGTGCGGGTCGCTGGCCGTGCTGAGCACCCCGACGGGCTTGTTCAGCGCGTAGACAGCGGGAGCCTCGAATCCCGCGACCAGCCGCCCGTCGACGGCGATCACCTCATCTCCCGTGACATCTCGCGCCGGATCGCGCACGACCTGACCGCCCACGCTCACCCGTCCCTGCGCAATCAGCGCCTCACTGGCGCGCCTGGAGGCCACGCCGGAATGCGCCAGGTGCTTTGCGAGCCGCATCTTGCTGCAAGATAGGGGGATGGACCTCGCTCTGCTCGACCACACGCTTGCCGCCGCCGGCCAGCCGCGCTTTCGTGCCAAGCAGGTCTGGGAGTGGATCAGCCGCGGCGTAGAGAGCTACGAGCAGATGAGCAACCTGCCCTCGGCTCTGCGCGACACACTCACCGAGCAGGTCCCGCTCTCCTGCCTTTCCGTGCAGCAGGAGGCGCACGCACGCGACGGCACGGTCAAGGCGCTCTTCCACACAGCCGATGATCGGCCGATCGAGGCAGTGCTGATGCGCTACCGCGACGGCCGCCGCTCGATCTGCCTCTCCTCCCAGTCAGGCTGCCCGCTGACCTGCACCTTCTGCGCGACCGGCGCGATGCGCTTTGGCCGTAACCTGACCGCCTCGGAGATCCTCGACCAGGCACTGCACTTCAGGCGCACCGAAGCGATCGACCACTGTGTGTTCATGGGCATGGGAGAGCCGCTGATCAACGTCGAGAACGTGCTCGCCGCCTGCGAGCGGCTGCCCGACCTGGGCATCGGCCACCGCCGCATCACGATCTCCACCGTGGGCTGGATCCCGGGCATCGAAAGGCTCGCGGAGCAACCGATGCCGCTACGGCTGGCCCTCTCCCTGCACGCTGCTGACGAAGCGTTGCGCACCGAGCTGATGCCGGTCAACGAGCGCTATCCGCTGAGCGACGTGATCGAGGCGTGCCAAGCGTTCTACGCCCGCCGCCACCGCCGCGTCTTCATCGAGTACGTGATGCTCGCCGGCGTCAACGACCGCTACGAGCAGGCGCTCGGGCTGGCACGACTGCTGCGGACGGCGCTGACCGCAGGCGGCGAGACGATCTTCAAGGTGAACCTGATCCCGTGGAACCCGGTCGACACCCGGCCGGCAGGCGATGGCCAGGAGCCTCTCGCACGCTTCCGCGGCTCGAGCCGCGAGTCGATCGCTGCGTTCAAGGCCGTGCTGGTCGAGCACGGTGTGCCTGCGACGGTCCGTCTGACCAGAGGCCGGGACATCGACGCCGCGTGCGGGCAGCTGGCGGCGAAGGGCGGCTGAGCCGGGCTCGAGTCGGCTCTCAGTCGCCCGAGGGCCCGCCGCCGGCCCTTGCTTCGCCGGCGCGCAGCAGCCGGTCGCGCAGGTCCGACTGCTCCTCGGGGCTCGGATCCCACTGCGCGATATCGGGCAGATCCTTGATCGAGCGCAGGCCGAACAGCTTCAGGAACATGGTCGTGGTGCGGTAAAGGGCCGCGCCGAACTGCGAGCGTCCGGACTCCTCGATCAGGCCGCGCTCCAGCAGGGTGGCGGTCGCGGAGTCGGCGCTGACGCCCCTGATGCGCCCGATCTCGGGCCTGGAGATCGGCTGCAGGTAGGCGACGATTGCAAGCGTCTCGGTCTGTGCGGGCGTGAGGGTGGCGACGCGCGGGCGGCTGAACAGCCGCCGTGCGGCCTCCTCGGCCTCTGGGGAGCTGGCGAGCAGATAGCCACTGCCGATCTCGCGCAGCTGCAGCCCGCGAGCCCCCGGCGCAAGCTGCTCTCCCAGCAGCGCGAGTGCCTGCACGATCTGCTCCTCATCGACCGCCGCGGCCTCGGCGAGATCCACACGAGAGACCGGGTCGCTGGAGAGGAACAGCAGCGCTTCGATCACGCGGGCCAACGCAGGGAGATCCTGCCCGACACTCGGCTGTGCCTCTTCTGCCGCTACGCCGCGCTCCTGGTCCTGGTCCTGCTCGGCCTCCGCATCGAGCCCGTCGCTCGCCTGCTCCTCGCTCACGCGGCGACGCTCCCGGCCGCCGCGAGCCGCTGATCCGGCACGCGCGCAAGGACCGAGATCTCCCCGAAGCTCTCGCTCTGCTCCCAGCTGGCCTCGCCACGCTTGTAGAGCTCCAGCAGCGCGAACAGCGTGACCGCGACCGTGACGCGATCGGCGCCGGCCACCGCCTCATCGAAGGAGAAGGCGCCACGACGCAGCAGGCTGCGCAGATGCGCAAGCCGCTCGGCGACGCTCACCCGGGGCGTGCTCATGTGCCCCACACTGATCGCCGGCGGCATCCGCAGCAGGCCGCCAAGCGCTTCGCCGAGCGTTTGCGGATTCTCGGCGCCGTCGGCGGGATCGAGCACTGTGGCCCGCAGATGCGCCGGAAGCGACGCTGAGCGGTAGCGAAAGCCGCTCTCGGCCGCAAGCAGCTGCCGCAGATACCCAGCGGCGCCACGGTAGCGGTGCGCCTGCAGCATCCGCGCAAGCAGCTCCTCCGCAGCCTGCTCGGGCTCGATGTCCAGCAGCTCTTCGGCGTCGTCCCCGGCGATCAGCAGCCGCGACTTCAGCTCCAGCAGCGCCGCAATCAGGACGATGAACTCGGTCGCAGACTCGAGGTCCAGCTCGCCTCTGGCTTCCAGATGGTCGAGGTAGGCCAGCACGACGTCTGCGATCTGCAGCTCCATCAGATCGACCTCCTCACGCAGGACGAGCGTGAGCAGCAGGTCGAACGGGCCGCTGAAGACCTCAAGATCCAGCTCCAGGGTGGCGATGCTCATCGCGTCACGGTACCGAGCGCTCCCGACAGTGCGCTCCAGCGGCCCTGGGAGCCCCAACTCCCATGTGCTCGCGCACGTCGGCCAGCGTGTCGGCGGCGATCTCGATCGCGCGCTGCGCCCCTTCCCGCAGGATCGCCTCCAGCGCCTGCTCGTCGGCGCGCAGCTGCCCGTAGCGCTCGCGCACCGGCGCAAGCATCTCGCTCACCGCCTCCGCGGCGGCCACCTTGAGGTCTCCGTAGCCGCGCGCGTCGGTCATCTGCGCCTCGACCTGCTCGGGGCTGATCCCGCGCGCGACGGCGAGGATCTCGATCAGGTTCGAGACGCCCGGCTTATCGGGCGAGCGCACGATCTCGCTGCCGGAGTCTGTCACCGCTCGTCGCAGCTTCTTTGAGATCGCCTCGGGCTCATCGAGCACGTAGACGGTGCCCTCGACGGAGTTGCTCGTGGTTGACATCTTGCGCGTGGGCTCCTGCAGGTCCATGATCCGCGCGCCAATCTCCGGGATCCTGTGCTCCGGCACGACCAGCACCTCCTGCCCGCCGCCGAAGCGCTGGTTGAAGCGCCTGGCCACGTCGCGCATCAGCTCCAGGTGCTCGCGCTGGTCCTCCCCGACCGGCACCTCGTGCGCCCTGTAGGCAAGCACGTCCGCGGCCTGGAGTACGGGGTAGAAGAGCAGCCCGGCGGAGACCAGCTCGCGCTGCGCCACCGACTTGTCCCTGAACTGGTGCATGCGCTGCAGGCGTCCGAGCTCGGTCACGCTGCAAAGCAGCCAGCACAGTTCGGTGTGCTGTGGCACGTCGCTCTGGCGAAAGAGGATGCAGCGGTCGGGGTCCAGGCCGGCCGCAATCAGCAGCGCCGCGAGGTCGTAGAGGCTGCGCCGCAGCTCCTGCGGGTCATAGGCGACGGTGGTCGCGTGCAGGTCGACGATGCAGTAGAGCGCTTCGCCGCGGTCCTGACCGCTTACGTACTGCAGGATCGCGCCGATGTAGTTGCCGAGGTGCTTGGTGCCGGTGGGCTGGATGCCCGAGAAGATCCGCATCGCAGGCAGGCTAACGGAGCTTCGCGACGCGAGCAGCGAAGGCTTCGCGGGACGGCCGGCGGATGCTGTAGGATTATAACCACTATCCGAATAGTGACGACTACGCCACCGTTGTCGGTCCGGTCCAACTGAACCCGGAGGCCCGATGAGCACGAGGACACAGCAGACCACGACGTCCCCTTCGACCGCGGCCACCGAGCAATGGAACGCCCGTGTGGAGCCCTCTGCCGCAGGACCGGCGCCGCAGGATGGATCGCCGATCGCGCTGCCGCCTGCGGTGCGTCTGCCGCGCGCGCTTCAGCAGCTGCGCTTCAGCATGCGCCAGTCCTCCTTCTTCCTGCGCTCCTCGCAGAAGCTGGGACAGACGTTTCGGATGCGAGGCGTACTGGAGGACGACTGGGTCACGGTCACCAGCCATCCCGACCACGTCCGCTCGCTTTTCACGGCCGACCCCGATCTAGCTCCCTCGCTCACGGGCGAGTCGCCGCTGCGGCCGATCGTCGGCCCCAACTCGGTGCTCACGCTGCTCGGTCCCAAGCACATGCGCCAGCGCAAGCTGCTGCTGCCGCCCTTCCACGGCGAGGCGATCGAGCGTTACACCCAGATGATCGAACGGGCCGCGCAGCGTGAGATCGACAGCTGGCCGATCGGCGAGCCGTTTGCGCTTGGCACGCAAATGCAGGCCGTGACGCTGGAGGTGATCATGAGCGGCATCTTCGGCGTTGAGGGTCTGCCGCCCAAGGGCACCCTGGAGCGGCAGCTGCGCGATGAGATCCACAGCATCGTCAGCCTCTCCACGCGACCGTTCGCAATCCTGGCCGAGATGGTGCTGCTCAGCCGCGAGAACCCCGGCAAGGTCGTAAGCGGAGTGATGCAACGCGTCGACGAGCTGCTCTACGCGCTGATCGCCGAACGCCGCGAGGCGGCCGGCGCGGACGACGGCCGCACCGACATCCTCTCGCTGCTGCTCGCGGCCTGCGACGAGGAGGGCGTGCCGATGAGCGACGAAGAACTGCGCGATGAGCTCATCACGCTCGTGCTCGCCGGGCACGAGACGACCGCCAACTCGCTGGCCTGGGCCTTCGAGCGGCTGCTGCGCAACCCGGACCCCTATGACCGCCTACGCGAGCTCGTGCGGGCAGCCGGCTCGCAGGCGCGCGTGGAGTCCGACGCTTACATCGAGGCAACGATCCACGAGACGATGCGCGTGCGACCTGTGGTCCCCTCGATCGGCCGGCGGGTAAGCGTGCCGTGGCAGCTGGGACGCTTCAGGGTGCCGGCGGGCACCCCAGTGGTGATGAGCATCGTGCTGCTGCACCACCGCGAGGACGTCTACCCCCAGCCCTTCGCCTTCGCGCCCGAGCGCTTCCTTGACGCCAAGCCCGGCACCTACACCTGGATCCCCTTCGGCGGCGGCATCAGGCGCTGCCTCGGCGCCACGCTTGCGATGGCCGAGCAGCGCGTCGTGATGCGCGCGATCGCGACCCGCACGGACATGCGCGCCCCCGACGCCAGTCCCGAAAAACTGCGTCACCGCAATGTGACTATGGTGCCCTCCCATGGCACGCGGGTGATCCTCGATCGCCGCCTGCCGGCCTGATGAGCCCGACTACATCTGCTGTCTGATCACCGGCCGCTTGGCCGCGGCCACCTCGTCCAGGCGCCGCACGGGCGTGGTGTGCGGCGCAGTGCGCGCGATCTCCGGGTCCTGTTTCGCCTCGGCGAGGATGTCCGCGATCGCCTGCGCGAACTCGTCCAGGGTCTCTCTGGTCTCGGTCTCGGTCGGCTCAATCATCAGCGCCTCCTCAACCAGCAGCGGGAAGTAGACGGTCGGCGGGTGGAAGCCGTGATCGAGCAGCCGCTTGGCCAGATCGAGCGTCTTGATCTGCAGCTCGCGCTTCATCGGCGCACCGGAGAGCACGAACTCGTGCATGCACAGCTGACCGTAGGCGAGCGGAAGATGCTGCTCCACGCCCAGCTGCCGCAGCCTCGCGAGCAGGTAGTTGGCGTTGATCACGGCCGCCTGCGATGCGTCCTTCAGCCCGTCGGCTCCCAGCGAGCGGATGTAGGCGTAGGCCCGCACGAAGCAGCCGTAGTTGCCCTGAAAGCCGCGCAGGCGGCCGATCGACTTGGGGCGATCCTCGCTCAACTCCAGGAAAGGCTGCCGGTCGCCGTTTCGCGGGGGCCGCTCTTGAATCACCGGCACCGGCAGATAGGGCTCGATTCGATCTGAGACCGCGATCGGGCCCGAGCCGGGGCCGCCGCCGCCGTGCGGCTGGGTGAAGGACTTGTGCAGATTGAAGTGCACGATGTCAAAGCCCATGTCCCCCGGCCGCGAGAAGCCCATGATCGCGTTCAGGTTCGCGCCGTCGTAGTAGAGGATCGCTCCGGCACCGTGGACGATCTCCGCAATCTCGGCGATGTTGGGGTCAAAGATCCCAAGCGTGTTCGGGTTGGTCAGCATCAGGCAGGCGACCGTCTCATCCGCCTTGGCCCGCAGATCGCCGAGGTCGATGCCGCCGGCGGCGTCGGTGGCGAGCTTGACCACCTCCAGGCCCGCCATGCTCACGGTCGCGGGATTGGTGCCATGAGAGGTGTCAGGCGTGAGCACCTTGAGCCGCTGCTGGCCACGGTCCTCGTGGTATGCACGGGTCAAAAGCACCCCGGCAAGCTCGCCGTGAGAGCCCGCTGAGGGCTGCAGACAGACGTGGGGCAGCCCCGATATCTCGGCCAACGACTGCTGCAGATTCCACATCAGCCGCAGCGCGCCCTGGGACTGGCCGGCATCCTGCAGGGGGTGCAGGCGGGAGTGGCCGTCAAGCGCGGCCACACGCTCGTGCAGGCGCGGATTGTGCTTCATCGTGCAGGAGCCGAGCGGGTAGAAGCCCGAGTCGAGGTCGAAGTTGCGCTTGGAGAGCCGCACGTAGTGGCGCACTATCTCGGGCTCTGAGACCTGTGGCAGTCGCGCGGGCTGCTCACGCCGCAGATGCGCGGGCAGCAGCACAAGCGGGTCAACCCGCGGCACGTCGATCTCAGGGCATGCAAACGCGCTTCTGCCGGAAGCGCCCTTCTGGAAGATCGTCACCGCGCGTTCGCGCTGCTGCGGCGTCTCGCCGGCGCTCGGAGCGCTCACACCCGCACCCCCTCGCACTCCCGCACCGCCGCCCCGAGTACCTGCGCCAAACGATCGATGTCTTGACGACTGCGCCGCTCGGTGATCGCAACCAGCAACAGCCCCTCGTCCTCTGCGCGCCCGGTCAGCGCCTGCACGTCGACGCCCGGGTTGACGCCCGCTGCGATGCAACGCGCCCGCACTGCCGCGACCTCGCACGGCAGCCGCACCGCAATCTCACGGATCGCCGGATGCTCATACATCACGCTCACGCCCTCGATCTCACACAGCCGCTGCCTGGCGTAGTGGGTGCGCGCCAGCAGCAGCTCGCCCAACTGCACCATCCCCTCACGCCCGAGCCATGCCAGGTGGACCATGCCCGCCAGCGCGTTCAGCGCCTGCGCGGTGCAGATGTTCGACGTCGCCCGCTCGCGGCGGATGTGCTGCTCGCGCGTCTGCAGCGTGAGCACGAAGCCGCGGCGCCCGTCGGCATCCACCGTCTCGCCGGCGATCCGGCCTGGCATCCGCCGCAGGTACTCCTCCCGCGCGGCGAAGAAGCCAAACGAGGGGCCACCGAAGTCCAGGCGGCCGCCGAGCGGCTGGCCCTCGCCCACCGCCACGTCCACGCCGCATTCGCCGGGCGAGCGCAGAATCGCCAGGGTGATCGGATCAACCTGCGCAATCGCGACCGGATCACCGCCACCCTTGGCGAGCTCCACAAGCCGCTGCGCATCCTCCACCGCACCGTAGAAGTTCGGCTGCGCGAAGAACACGGCGCCCGTCTGCCCGTCGATCGCCTGCGCCCAGGCGTCCAGGTCGGTGACACCGTCGTGCAGACCAACCTCCACTACCTCCGCGCCGTAGCCGTGGGCATAGGTCCGCAGCGTGCGCAAGCTGTGCGGATGAAGACCGGCGCTGACCACAAACCGCGACCGGCCGTTGTGCAGCTTGGCCATGTAGCCCGCGGAAGCCAGCGCGCTCGGCCCCTCGTAGACGGAGGCATTCGATACCGGCAGCCCCGTCAGCTCGCAGATCGCGGTCTGATACTCGAACATCACCTGCAGCCCGCCCTGAGAGACCTCCGGCTGGTAGGGCGTGTATGGCGTCAGGAACTCCGAGCGCTCGCAGAGCATGTCCACGATCGCCGGCACGTAGTGGTCGTACATGCCCGCGCCCAGGAAGCTCAACTGTTCCTCGGCGGAGACGTTTCGCTGCGCCAGCTCCTTGAGGTGCTCATAGACCTCGTGCTCGCCCATCCCGTCGGGCAGCGCCAGCGCCCTGCCCAAGCGCACTCCCGGCGGTATCTGGGCGTCGAAGAGCTCCTGCGCAGAGCCGACCCCGATCGCTGCGAGCATCTGCTCGCGGTCTGCGTCTGTGATGGCGGTGTAACGACTCAAACGAGATCAGCCTAGCCGCCGAGGCTGGCGCGGTATGCGCCGGCGTCCATCAGCTGTCCCTGCTCCTCAGGCTCCGTGAGCCGCACCTTCACCAGCCACCCCTCACCGTAGGGGTCCTCGTTGATCGCGTGGGTGCGATCGGCCAGCGCCTCGTTGACCTCCACGATCTCGCCGGAGAGCGGAGCGACGATGTCCGACACGGCCTTGACGGACTCGACCTCGGTGTAGGGCTCGTCCTTGATCAGCGTCGCACCCACCGCGGGAGGCTCGAAGAAGACGACCTCGCCGAGCGCGTCCTGCGCGTACCAGGTGATGCCAAAAGTTGCATGATCGGGCTGGCCCTGATCGATCCGAGCCCAGTCGTGATCGGCGTGATAGAGCAGGTCATCGGGATAGCTCGCGTCAGCCATCAACACTCCTTATCTTGCTGGTCTGCACCGCTGGAAACATAGTGCCTAAGGCCGACGGGCAGTGGATCAGCCTTTGCTGAAGAGAGGCTTCTTCCGCACGACCGCCTCCCGGACTCTGCCGCGCACATCGATCTGCAGCCGGCTACCCACCGCCGCCTGCTCGGCAGGCACGTACGCCAGCCCCACGCCGACTCCAAGGCAGGGCGAGAGCGTGCCGCTGGTGACGATCCCGCCGCCGATAATCGCGTTGCCCGCACGGGCAATCCCGGCGCCCTCGATCGCGAAGGCGACGAGCTTCTGCGGCGGGCCCTGCGCCCGCATCGCGGCCACCGCCTCAGCGCCGATGAAGCCCGTGACCTCCTTGCAGCACCAGCCAAGGCCCGCTTCGATCGGGTTGCGCTCCACGCTCAGGTCGTTGCCGTAGAGGTGAAAGCACGCCTCCGTGCGCAGCGTGTCGCGCGCGCCGAGCCCGGCTGGCACCGCACCACGGGTCGTAAGCTCATCCCACAGCAGCACCGCATCAGCGGCCGCACAGAGGATCTCCACCCCGTCCTCGCCGGTGTAGCCGGCGCCGCACACCAGCACGCTCACTCCCGCAAGCTCCTGGCGCTGCGCCCGCATCCGCGCTGGCAGCGGCTCGGTCGCGATCTGCTGCACGATCTCTCGCGCGGCGGGGCCCTGGACGGCGAGCATCGCGGTCTGATCGCGCCGATCGATCACCTCTACGCCGCTGACCGGCATATGGACCACGAAGCGATCGAGGTCGCGCTCGTGGTTGGCGGCATTGGTGACGGTGAGGTAGCTCTCCTGCCCGAGGCGGTAGGTGAACAGGTCATCCAGCACGCCGCCGTCGTCGCGGCAGAGCAGCGCGTATTGCGCCCCGCCGCTTTCGCCCTCCAGCGGGATCGCGGCGATGTCGTTGGAGAGCAGCCGCTGCAGCAGCTCCTGCGCCCTCGGCCCCCGCGTCTCGATCTGGCCCATGTGGGAGACGTCGAAGATGCCGCAAGACTCACGTACGGCCATGTGCTCGGCCCGCAGGCCGCTTGGATATTCCACCGGCATCTCCCAGCCGGCGAAGTCGACGATCTTGCCCCCCGCCTCCACGTGGCGGTCGTACAGCGGGGTACGGCGCAGAGTTGACATGCGCAGCAGGCTACATCTCCCGGCCGTTAGCGCAGGAACGGAGGCACGTCGATCTCCTCGTCGGAGATCTCAAGTGAGGAGATGCTGTCGCTCTCGCTGCGCAGGCGCCGTTCGCGGCGCTCGCCGCCACGCTCGCCCTCGCGCCGGCGATCCTCGCGCACCGAGCGGCCCGGGCGATGGTCGAAGCCGGTGCCGATCACGGTCACACGCACCTCGTCGCCGAGGCTCTCGTCGATCACCGCGCCGAAGATGATGTTCGCGTTGGCGTCAGCGGCGTTCTGGATGATCTCCGCGGCTTCGTTGACCTCGAAGAGGCCGAGCTCCTTGCCGCCGGTGATGTTCAGCAGGATTCCGGTTGCGCCCTCGATCGACTCCTCCAGCAGTGGCGAGGAGATCGCCGCCTTGGCGGCCTCGGCGCAACGGCTCTCGCCGCTTGAGGCGCCGATGCCCATCAGCGCCGAGCCGGCGTCGTGCATGATCGTGCGCACGTCGGCGAAGTCGAGGTTGATCAGGCCGGGGATCGTGATCAGGTCGGTGATGCCCTGCACGCCCTGGCGCAGGACGTTGTCGGCCTCGCGGAAGGCGTCGAGCATCGAGGTGCGGCGCTCGACCACGGCCAGCAGCTTCTCGTTGGGGATCACGATCAGTGTGTCGACGACCTCGCGCAGGCGTTCGATGCCCTCTGAGGCCTGCCGGGCGCGCTGGGTACCCTCGAACTCGAAGGGGCGCGTGACCACGCCGACGGTCAGCGCGCCGATCTCGGTCTTGGCGATCTCCGCGATCACAGGCGCCGCACCGGTGCCTGTGCCGCCACCCTCGCCGGCGGTGATGAACACCATGTCAGCGCCCTTGAGCGCCTCCTTGATGTCATCGCGACTCTCGGCCGCCGAGGAGAAGCCGACCTCGGGGTTGGCGCCCGCGCCGAGGCCCTTCGTGGACTCGTGGCCGATGTTCAGCTTCACGTCGGCTTCGCACATGCTCAGCGCCTGCGCGTCTGTGTTGGCGGCGATGAACTCGACGCCACGCAGGCCAGCGTCAACCATGCGGCTGACCGCGTTGGTGCCGCCGCCGCCGACGCCGACGACCTTGATCACTGCGAGATAGGTACCGCCGCTCTCCATTGTGTGGATCTTCCGTCCGAAGCCTTGACTAGGAATTAAGGGTTGATCGCAGCTTAGCTGCCAAAACCGCTCGATGGCACGTTATGCAGGGAACTTCGCCATGTCAACGATCGACGCGACTCTCGCAACAAACGTTGCAGATCTTGGAACCCTCGACCTGGCACTGAGAATCCAAAGCTCCCTGCAGTGACTCTCAACTTGAGGTTGAGGGTTGGCTTTCAGCCGCCTTCTGGCGTGGTTCCGGTGCCTTCGGTCGGCTGCGGCGAGGTCGCTGCGGCGCCTGCCGAGGTGCTTGGTTCTTCGCTTGCGGAGGTGCCCGAAGGCGATGGCGCCCCGACCGCTTCAGTGGTGCTGCTCACAGAAGGCGTTGTGCTGGAAGCGCTCGATTCGCCGTTGACAGCGCGGGCGAGGCTGGCGGCAAGGGCCGCCGAAGTCGGGTCGGACGCGCTCACCTGGCCAGATTCGCCACTTCCGACCCCTCCGCTGCTGACTCCGGCGGCGGCCCGTTCGGGCAGCCGCACATCGACATAGCTTGCGCCCGCGTAACCCTGTGCGATCAGCACGCTCACCAGCGCATCCCACTTGGCGTGCGGCCGCGAGTCGTTGCCGAAGTAGATGAGCAGGCCGTTTGCCATCTTGACGGTGAGCCCCTGCTGGCCGGTGAACACCTGCAAGACCAGCGGCAACAGCGGCGCCGGGGTCGCGCCCAACACGCTCAGGTAGGAGCGTAGCCGCCAGCCGCTCACGCGCTTGCCGGCCGCGGGAATCACGCTCGCGTGCACGGTGGGCAGCGCTCTGGACGCAAGCGCGGGCCCGAGCACCACGCCGTCCGCGGCCACCGCGCTGCGCATCGCGCCGGCTGAGAGCTGCGCCACCGGCGGCTGCTCGAGCACTTCGATCGTCATCCGGTGCGGGAAGCTCGTGCGGACCCTGATCGAGCGTACGACCCGATATCGGGCGACCGCTGCCTGCAGAGCACCCACGCTGTAGCTCATCGTGCTCATCTGCTTGGCCGCGGTTTCCAGCGCCTCGCTGACAGGCGCAGCCTGCGTCCCCCCCACGCCCACGATCCGGACCTGCTCCACAGCGACAAACGGCGAGCCACGAAAGAGCATGAAGCCGCCCGCAAGCGCAAGCGCCACAAGCGCAGCTATCAGCAGCGTGCGCCGCCGCAACACCGCGCGCAGGTCGAACCCCCCTCGCAAAGAGGCCCATGGGCGAGGCAGGACAGCAGCTCGGACCGACTCCATCCACGCGTTCTTCGACCCGCGCCGGCCGAGCCCTGCCGGCGCATCGGCGCCGCCAACCGTCGCAAGTCTGACTGCCGGAACTACCAGCGCTCTCATCGCTGAACAAGCTGCAACAATGCTCGCATGTCCGGTGCCCACGAGGCAGGCGTTGACGCCGACATGCTCGTGATGCGGATGTTCGACGCGTTCAACAGCAGAGATGTCGAGACCTCTCTGCTCCCCATGCTGCACCGTGACGTCGTCTTCGAACCCGTCTCAGGCGTCGTGATGAACGAGGGCAAGCCGTATATCGGCCACGACGGGATCCGCCTCTACTTCCGCCACGTCGCCGAGCACTGGCAGCAACTGGAGGTCGATCCAATTCAGACTCGAAGAGCGGGCACGGCCGTCGTCGCGCTCGGGCAGGTCAGCGGGAAGGGGCCGGGCGGAATCCTGGACGCAGTCCCGACCACGTGGGTCTTCAAGTTCAGAGACGGCCTGGTGGCCCAGATCCAGATCTTCTCGGACGAGCGACTGGCAAGGCGGGCGCTGATGGCCGCCGAAGAGGAGCCTGTCTAGATGGACCGGGGGTCTCGCGAGCGGGCTCAGCCCGCGATCGTCACAAGCGTGCCGATCGGCATGTAGGGCCAGACTTCCGCGGAGGGCCTGCAGCGGCAGCTCGACGCAGCCAAGGCTCTGCGGCGTGCCGAAGGAGGAGCGATCGAAGTTGTGGACCGCGTCACCGCCGTTGAAGTAGCTGATCCACTTGATCCCTTCGTCCTTGTAATGGGAGCCGTCCGGGTTGGTGCCTTCCATCGTGCCTTCCGGGATGTGCTCGAAGACCGCGAAGGTGCCGAGTTCCGTTTCCGCGCCGGCGATGCCCGTGTTGGCTGGAGTGGTCAGCACCGTCCTGCCGCTGTGCCAGAGCGTGAGCGTCTCCGGGATTTCGCGGTGCACGTAGACGTAGGTGTAGCCGGCTGTGCGCTGCTTGCCGGCGATGGCTGCGCCGATCAGCGCCCGCCATACCTGGCTGCCGGCGACTCCATCCGACGTCATGCCATGTTCGTTCTCAAACATCATCACGGCGCCCTTGGTCATCGTGTTCGCCTCGCCCGGGGTCCACAGTCCGTTCAGCGCGGAGGGAGTGTTCGGGTAACGCCATGTGAAGCTGCCGGCCGGCGGCGCCACGGCAGCCTGGACCTCGCCCGCAGCTGTGCGCTTCACTTCCCCGCCCGCGGGCGTCCATTGCAGCGGCAGATAGCCGGCCTGCGCCAGCAGCTGCTGGAGGCGCAGCGTGGAGCCGGCGGGCACGCTCCATTCGATCTGGCTTGCCAGGCCCGCGCGCCCGCCGGCCGAGCCGGCCAGCTGGATCGGGTGCGGCAGCGATACGCGCAGGTGGCTTGCAAACGCCGCGCCATATCCGGAGGGCGTGAAGGCAAGGGTGTGGCTGTCTATCTGGCGCCAGTGGCCCGGCGTGCTGGGCGTCAACCGCGGCAGCTGTGAGCCAAGCACTTCTGAGACCGGCTTTGAGAACATCAGCTGGATCTGGCCGGCGGGTGAGACCTGCGAACCGGGGGCCGGAGTCGCGACCATCATCGGCGTCGAGGAGTCGGGGAACCAGACGACCCTGACGGGCCGCCCCAGGCGCTCCCATGAACGGGCAGCCGCGAAGACGAGCACAGAGCCGGCCTGGGCGTGGGAGGCCACCGCGACGGAATCCGCAGGGCTCGCCAGCATGCGTCGCGCCGGATCGCTGCCGCCGCCGAAGGCGACCGCTGCGACCGGCTGATCGAAGTGCACGCGCGGGGCGCCGCCGGCGGCGACCGTCAGCCAGCGGCTGCTCACCTGCGCGACCGGCGCCTGCAGGGTGAGATGCACATTGCTCGTGCTGCCGAGCGCCCAAGCGTTCCAGCCCGGTCGGCGCACGACCGCTTCGACGCTCACCCGCTCCCCTGGCACAAGCCGCACGCGCGGGATCAGGCGGCCTTCGGTGACAGAGAGGGGAATCGGCCTGCCAGCAGGGCCGAAGGCGTGCACGCTCTTCAGCGTGCCGCCGAAAGGCCCCACGCTCAACTGCGCAAGCGCCGTTGAGTCGCTGCCGAGCGAGGCGCCGGACCACACGAGCACCGCGATCAGGAACGCCACAACCACAAGCGCGAGCGTGCCGAAGATGCCGAGCCATAGACGCGCAGAGGATCCCGATCGAGCGCGAGCACCAGCCCGCGATCTCCGCATCGTGGCCATCGGCTAATCATAAAGCCCGCATGACGGAATTGCCACGGTTCGTCGGCAAACCCGCAGACGGCCGCCTTCCTAACCAGGCTGGATGCCCCAAACGCAGGTGAACGACTGGCCCGGCTTCAGCGCCCGCAGGCCGTCCCCGGAGCGAAACGCGTTCGGCGCGCAGGTCATCGGCTCGACGGCAATCGATCGCCGTCGCCGATCTGGCTCCGGCAGCGTGTCGCCGGTGAAGAGCATCAGGAATCGATGCTGCCCGTCCATCCAGAGGGTCACGGCGCGTGCGCCGTCAGGCGCGGCCAAGCGCACCCGAGTGCGGCCGTCGGCGTCGTGGCGCAACTCGCAGAAGCAGGTGTCCAGGCGGGTGGCGCCGATCGGCCGCGGCGCAACGAAGTCGTACTGGCCACCTGCAGTGAGCGCGATCTCGCCAGTCGGTATCCCGCGTTCGTCTGCGGGCATCCAGCCGGCTGCGGGCACTTGCAGGATGCACTCGTCGATGCAGTCCGCGCCGGCGGTGAGATAGGGGTGCGCTCCCACGCCGCAGGGACACGCCTGCTCGCCGAGGTTGGTGGCGCGCGTCTGCACGCTCAGCCCCTGTTGGTCCAATGTGTAGGTGACGTCAAGCGCGAGCGTGAACGGATAGCCGTCCTGGGGATGCAGCAGGTAGGCCATCGTCACGCTGCAGTCGGAGCGCTGCGCGACCGCCCAATTGACGTAACGCACGAGCCCATGGATGGCGTTGGATCGCGGCGCCTCGCTGAGCGCGAGCTGGAGGATCTGATCTTCCCATTCGTAGCTTCCGTCCTTGAGCCTGTTGGGCCACGGCGCGAGGATCTGGCCGCGACCTGAGCGGCAGCGCCGATCTTCGGCATAGCCGTCGAGCACTGGGTTCGCCGCGACCGTGTATTCGCGCAGCCCTCCCCCCACCTCGACCACCACCGCGCGCTGATCGCCGAAGCGCAGCTCCATCTGCCGGCCCGACGGCGGCTCGATCCGGCCTTCGCTGCCACTGGCCTGCTCGTTGGTGCGTGCGGGCTCGATCGGATGATCCTCGCAAATCGAGGCTGCATAGGTGGCACCGCGGGCGCCCATGATCGTCTGAGGGTGCATACGAACGGCTGTGGGCGAGTACGGAGGATGAACTCCACGCGTTCGCCTACTTGTGGGAGGGAGCTCTATGTCCAATGGCAATCAGACCACGGTGCACGATGGTTCGCCGTCATGGCACCTGCGCGGCGCGGCACTGCTTGCGCTGATCGTGCCGCCGGCAATGGTGATTCTGACGGCGGTCGCGCTGGTTGGTCACGTCGGCGTGGCCCTGCTTGCGATCGCTTTGATCCTGCTCGCAAGCGGCGCGATCTGGGTCGCGCTGACCAGCCGCGGCACAAGGCGCGCGGTTGGCGCGGCGCTCGCAACGCTCGCGGTGCTGGGGCTGATCGCGGTGATCGTGACGCACTGGCGGGGCTTGCTGTTCCTGTTCGCGCTGCTGGCGCTGCTGTTGCTGTTCGGCCTGTGCGCCCGAGATGCGCTGGGCCGAAGCCGGGCGGCGGCGGTGCGGCGCCTGGCGGGCAACGTTGTGGTGGTGGGCGCTGCGCGCTCGCCCGTGCTGATCATCAACCCCCGATCGGGCGGGGGCAAGGCGCAGCGCTTCGATCTGCCCGCCGAGGCGGGCAGACGCGGCGTGACCCCGATTGTGATGCGGCCGGGAGATGACCTGCTCTCCCTGGCCCAGAGGGCGATCGCGGGCGGCGCGCAGGCGATCGGGATGGCCGGAGGCGACGGCTCGCAGGCCCTGGTGGCCGGGGTCGCCGCGCAGCGCGGCGTGGCTCACGTCTGCATCCCGGCGGGAACCCGCAACCACTTCGCGCTCGATCTCGGTCTGGACCGAGACGACGTGATCGGCGCGCTGGAGGCATTCACCGACGGCGTCGAGCGTCGCATCGACCTCGCGAAGGTCAACGGTCGTGTGTTCGTCAACAACGCCTCGCTGGGCGTCTACGCGCAGGTGGTGCAGTCCCCCGCCTACCGCGACGCCAAGCTTGCGACGTGGACCGGCATGCTCCCCGACCTGCTCGGCACCGACGCCACTCCGATCGACCTGCGCTTCCAGTCGCCGGATGGGAGCATCTGCAACGACGCGCCGCTGGTGCTGGTCTCCAACAACCCCTACCAGCTCACCCACCTCGCCGGGGCGGGCACCCGTGAGCGGATCGACACTGGCATGCTCGGCGTGGTCGCCGCGCGCGTGCGCAGCTCCGCAGATGTGTCAAAGCTCGTCGCGCTGGAGCTGGCCGGGCAGGTGGGCCGCTTCCCGGGCCTCATCTCCTGGAGCGCCCTCGAATTCGAAGTCCGCTCCAGCGAGAGCCTGGCCGTCGGCCTGGATGGCGAGGCGCTGATGCTGCAGCCCCCGCTGCATTTCGAGTCTCTGCCCGGCGCGTTGCGCGTGCGGTTGCCTCGCAGCGCCGGCATTGCGCCGGCCGCGCGTGCCACGCCCCTGACGAGCGCCAACCTCGGCGCATTGGTGAGGGTGGTCGCAGGACGGTGAGCCAACGGAGCCCAAGACTGGCGGTTGGCTTCGCAGCGCTCGTGCTGCTCGGCTGGGGTGCCGGGGAGCTGTGGCTCGCAATCGCCTCGTCCACCGATCTGACCGTGGTTCGCGACGCGGCGGCGCAGCGCACGGCTGCGATCGAAGGCGCAGCGCGAGTGGTGACCTGGGCGGGCAGCGCGGCGGTGCTAGCTCCGCTGACGTTGATCTGCTGCCTGGTTCTGCTGCGGGCAGGCATGCGTCAGGCTGCCCTGGCGTTCGCGTTCAGCTTCGCCGGCGCGGCGCTGCTCGCCGACGCGGTCAAGTTGTTGGTGGAGCGTGCACGCCCGCCGGTGCAGCACCTGGAAGCGGTCGGCAGTTCGAGCTTCCCTTCGGGACATGCGACCCAGGCCAGCGCGTTCTGGCTCTCGGCGATATTCGCGGCGCGCGCCGCGGGAGCCTCCGGCGGGGGCGTGCGTGCCCTCACGCTCGCCTGCGTGGCGATCGTGCTGGCCGTCGCGGCCTCGCGCGTGTACCTCGGTGTTCACTACCCAGGAGACGTGGTGGCCGGGATCGCGCTGGGCTGCGGCTGGACGTTGCTGAGCTGGCACACGCTTGCCGATCCAAGGCAACGCTGAGGCGCCGGCCAGGATGTGGAGCCGCCTGCAACGTCTCGACCGCCGCCTGATGGAGCGCTCCGCGCGTGCCCGCACGCCGGCCCTCGATGCGCTGCTGGTAGACGCCGGCCGCGCCGCAAGCTGCTCGCGCCTGTGGCTGGCGATCGCAGGTGTGCTGGCGATTACCGGCGGCTCGCGCGGCAGGCGGGCCGCCGCGCGCGGAGTCACCTCTGTCGCGATTGCCGCAACGATCGTCAACGGGCCCATCAAGCTGCTCGTGCGGCGGCGGCGCCCCAGCCCCAGCTCCTCGGCCACCCTGATCGCGATGCCGCACAGCAGCTCGTTCCCCTCCGGGCACAGTGCGTCGGCGTTCGCCTTCGCGACAGGCGTCTGCGCCGAGATGCCACATCTGACTCCTCTGCTGGCGCCGCTGGCAATCGCGGTCGCGTACTCGCGTGTCCACACAGGCGTGCACCACCCGAGCGACGCCGCTGCCGGCGCGGCGATCGGGATCCTCGCGGGCGCCACCTCCGGGCGGCTGCTGAGCCGAATGCTCTATCGCGCCCGCAGTTGTTCCTCTGCTTCCACGATGCCGCCGAGCTCGCTGAGCGGAAGATCGAGCGCCTGACACACTGCCCGGACCGTGCTCCAAACCGGGTCGGATCGACCGGACTCCAGCCGGACCAGCGTGCCCGCCGTCAACCCCGAGCGCAACGCAATCCGTTCCTGGCTCTCGCCACGCTGTTCCCGTAGGCGGCGCAGCGCTGCGCCTAGATTGGGATCGATCGGAATTATGGATCGCGGCATTGCGTAGAAAGCATCACCAGCAACTACTATGAAGTCCATGCGATGAATCGCAGTGGACGCATCGCATGGGATGAACAGTATGTGATGAACCGTTGACGTGGTGTCTCTTGTAGTCATACCCTATGAGCCGCGCAGCTCGCCGTGAGCGCCGCCGAGATCCCAGCGGACGGCATGCGCCAGGCCCTGCTTGCCCTGATCAGCGAGGAGGCGACGGCACTGGCCGAAGCCACCGAACCCGCAAGCGACCCGCGAGAAAGAACGCAAGCCAGGGCCCGCTGCACGCGACTGGTCGCGCTCGTCGAACTCGTGGAGATCGTCGGCTGGATGGCGACGCACGACGCGCAGCCGACGATCGACGTCGATGTCATCCGGCACAGCTGGGCTGCCACGGTGGCCCTCGACTTAGTCATAGACCGCGCCGAGCAGATCGCGCAGTTGGCAAGCAGCGATGACGCCGAAGCCGCCGGCGAGGCCCTGGCCCGCCGTCAGGCAGCGCTCCTGGCGCGTACGAAGATCTGTGAGGCCAACCAGCGCATAGGCGTCACGATCGCGCCGCGGCCAGCTTGGGAATAGCCCGCGGACTGACACGGCGGACTGTCTTACGCCTGCAAGCTCTGCGCCTCGTCCAATGCCGACACGAAGCTGCGTGCCACTTCGACGGCCCAGTCCGCGGCCGCCGGATCATCGAAGTGCCGCGAGACTCTCTGCGCAGCAGCTGAACGCTCGCTCGCGAATTGCTGGCCAATCCACCGCATCGCGCTCTTTACATCCGAGCGCTTCTTGTGCCTGACGAGCGCGCCCATCGCATCCGGATCGGCGGCGCACGCCCGCGCGAGCATCACGGCATCAACGGTGTCAGTGATCCTCCGGTCGAAGCGAGTCCGCACACCTGAGGCGACCAGCGCGGCCTTGAGCACGAATGCCGCGTCCAGCTGGACGGTGCGCAGCTCGAAGCTGCGTGGCCTGTCGTCAAGGAGCGTGAGCTCAAGAGCGATCGGCCCGCGCAGCAGTGCATAGGCGAGTCCTGGAGCGGCGAGCGTAGGCAGCCCAGGCTCGATGATCGGTGGCTGCATCCTGGACGCTCCAGGTGCGACGAGCAGGTCGACGACGAAGCTCCCTTCCTCCGTCTCGCGAACGAAGCGGAATGCTCTTCGCTGTACCCAGCTTTGAACTTATGCTCGGTCAACAAGTCCGCTACAAGCGTCCTGTTACTCTTCAGGCCAAGCGCGACACGATCTATGCCGAGATCGACATCCCTGGTCGCACGAGTGGGCATCGCCACCGGCCTTGCGGTCAACCACGCGGTCACGGACAGGCCGCCGATCAACAGCGCCCCATCGCCGAGCCGCTCCAGGACGGGCGCGAGCAGCGGCAATCCTTCTGCGAGCAGTCTGTCAGCGGGGCTGACGACCGGAAGCTCGCATCTCAACATCAGAAGCCGATCACCTCCCTCCTCAAGTGCTCTGCCGCCTCGCGGCCTCTCCCTGGCTCTCGTGCGAGGTCTAGATAGACCTGGATGGGCGTGGCGAGTCGCAGTCCTGCGCGCTGCACAGGGAAGCCACCGTACCCGATGTCAGCAAGATCCACGACAACCTGCGTCTCCGACTGCGGGTCGAGCTTCGGTCTTTCGATCCTGCGAGAGATCTCGACGAACGCCTCACGGTCCAGGCAGTGGATGATCGCGCGCCTCGCGGGCAGATGCGGGGCGAGGAGCTCGGCGGCAAGCTCGCCAGAGATGACGATGTTGCCGGCGTCAACGACGAGTTCTTTTACGACACGGACAAGCTCACCACCCACTCGTGAGACGGTCCGATCACGCGGCGCCTCGTAATGGTCCGCCCACACGTCGAGCATGATGCGCGGGTCAACGAGCACGTAGTCGTACTCATCCCGTTCGATAAGTCCCCGCTCGACAAGCTCACCAAGGACGCGGTGCACGTTTCCCGGGTTGACCTCGGCCAGCTCTACGATCTCAGAGAGCCGCCAAGCTCGGCTGTGATCGTGCAGCAGCACTCTCACGACGCGGCTCGCGGCCGGCGCAAAGGGGGATACCTTCTGTCGTCGCGACGGCTTCTCATCGTCGTCTGAGAGGTCGAAGATCACTCTCCTCCCCTCTTCGATGTGCCCGGCGCCGCTCAGATCGACCCAGGAGATGCCTTCTCTCTTGGCCGCGGCACGAAAGCCCGCAGATACACGTTCGACGACGACCATCTCCACGTCAGGCAGTTCGCCGCGTAGCCGCCGCAGCCCCGAGGGATACGGCACGGACAGACCCGCAGCCCTGAGCGAAGCGCACGTGCCAGATCCCCGCAGGCCGATGACCGCCCGACGATCGTCGAGCAATTCGACATCGACTTCTATGCCGCCCGCGAGGACGCGGGGACCATGCTCAGCGAAGCGGCGGATGACAGAGGTTCGTGAAGGAGGCATTTGCCTTGCAAGGCAAAATAGCAGACAGCGCCCGCGCATCGACCAAGCGATTGCGCATGCGAGGCTTCGGCCCATGCCCCCCGCCGCTTCCACCAACCCTGCACTCGGCATGACAATCAAGAAGCTGCGCGAGGCTCACGGCTTGACACAGGAAGAACTTGCCAGCCAAGCCGGTACGACAGTCGGGACCGTCAGCCGTATGGAGACCGCCAAAAGCGCGCCTGCCTGGGCAACGGTCGTGCAGATCATCAAGGCGATGGACGTGTCACTGCTTGAGCTGGCCCGCGCGGTCGAAAAGGTCCGCCGCAGCCTCCAACTGTCGGCGGCTACCCCGCTTGAGAGTGGTTCTCAGGCGTTGACGGAGGCGCGTCCGCTCGCTTTAGCGCATTCTCACGGGACGCAGAAATCGATGAAGGGTGGCGTCCTCGCGAAGTAGTGGAACAGGCCGTAGTTGCGAAAGGCGACCGCCGATGCCCGCTCTCTCTCCTCTGGCGTGCGGTCAGGACGCCATCCTGCGGCCCGACGAAACCGACCCCAATTGGACCCCAGACGGGCCTTCTTCGTGTTGCCCAACGGCCCAAAAATCGTAAGCGTTCAGTTGTGGGTCGGGGTGCAGTGGGTGTGCTGGTCGGCAGGGGCGGGGGCTCAGGTGAGGGCTGGGAGTGGGTCGCCGCGGGCGTGGGCGGTGAGCAGTTCGCGCATGTAGGCGAACATTGAGCGGGCTTGTAGGCGGCATGTAACCGAGGCGGAGAGCGCCCGCTCGATGAATCGCTCGCCGTCGGTGGATTGGGTGCCGTGTGAGAGCTTGCGGTAGATGACCGGCCCGCGTAGCGCTCTCTCGGCTGCGTTGTTGGTGGGCTGGACGCCATTGACGGTGACGAACGTCCAGAGCGCCGGCCAGATCTTCAGCAGGTTCTTGGCGAAGCGGCGGTGAAAGCGCGTGTAGGTGCTCTTGCGTGCGGCGCGTTTGAGTAACTCCCGGAGCTCGGCTTGGATCGGAGTCATCTCGCCCGCGAGGCGCTGGCGATCTTGGTGCTCGCCAAAGGCGTGCCAGGTCTCGAACAGCCTTTTGGTCAGCTCGCTGGCGGCCTCTCCGAACTGCTTCTGCTCGACCAGGGCTCCTGCGGCGTGGAAGGCGAAGTCTCGCTTGAGATGCTCCCAGCAGGCCTGGCGGGAGGCGGGATCGATCAGTTCATACGCCCACCAGCGATCCGAGCCCACGATCCCTTTGAAGTCCGCGCCGAGCAGCTCCTTGAGGCGGTCACGATGACGATCCTCTGCGATCCGGAAGATGGCTGCCTCGGGCGTGGTCGCGGCCCACATTCGTGCGGCCCTCATGCGCGGTGAACCAGCCGGTCTCATCGACGTTGACGGCCGGTGATGCCAGCACGCTCTCGACCAGTAGCTCGTGTGGGCCCCGCAGCGCTTTCCCCGCGCGCTGACAGATCGCATCGACCGCCCCGGCCGATAACCGGAGTCCGAACAGGTCCTGCGCAAGCTCGGACATGTCGCGCCGCGAAACCCGGTTACGCGCAGTCATCGTTACGACCGCGGCCTGCAAGTCGGTGCCGAACGGCGAGTCACCTACCCCGTCGGGCAGGCGCGCCACAGCCTTCTTGCCACACCCTGGGCAGCACAGATGGTGGGTGCGATGCTCGCAGAAGAGCACCACGATCGGCGGCAGCTCAGCTACCTGATGGCGCCCGAACCGCTTGCCAGGCTGATGCTCCTGCTCGCTGAACACACGCCCGCATCCGCCGCACTCCTGCGGGTAGTGATCAACGATCTCATCTACCTGGTCCTCCGGTAGCAGCTCGCGACCGGAACCCTTATGCCCGGACTGGGCGCCCGCCTTTCGCTTCTCGCCGTCCCGCCTACTCCACAGCTTCGCCTTGGCGCGCGCCTCCGCGCGACGCTCCGCCCGCGTCTTCGGCGGATCCTGCGACGGTGGGCTCGACGAGTTACCCGAATCCCCCCGCGCCTGCTCCTCAAGCCGAGCGACCCGCTCCTCCAGACGCTCACAACGCGCCGCGAACCGCTCGCGCTCGCCCGCCAGCCCAACGATCACAGCAACGCATCGCTCCCGCCCCGCACCAAAAATCGCCTCCGCCTCCGAGCGGTCCATACCCGCAAGATTCGCTGCACCCCCAGCCAATCCTCGCTACAAAAGGACCCACAACTGAACGCTTACCAAAAATCGCTGATTTGCAGGCCTTTTATGAGGGGTGAGCGAGGGGACTCGAACCCCCGACCGCCTGGACCACAACCAGGCGATGACCTTCTGAGCCGCGCGGTTATGCGGGTTTTCGATCGCTGAATTCGTTGTTATCACGGCGATCGGGGGTTGGTGCGGTACTGGAAACGGTACTGTGCAACCGCGGTACTGCGGCGGTACTGCCTGATATGATCTCGACTCATGCAGACAGAGAGCACCCGCCGCCCTCGCGATCCGACCGGCGCCCTCGTCGTTACTGAGCGCCGTGCAGGGCCGGTCTACGAGGCCAAGTGGCGTCGAGACGGCAGACAGCTCAAGCGGTCGATCGGCCCGGCCTGGCTCGAGCGCGATGAGGAGACGGGCGGCTGGCGCCCCCGCCGCGGGCGCGTGCCCGAGGGCCACTTCGACGAGAAGCGTGCGACGGTGCGGATGGCCGCGATGATCGCCGAGCACGAGCGCGAACGGCACGCCGCAGAAGACGGTGAGCGCGCCCGGCGTGAGCGCGGCGTCACCTTCCGGGACGTCGCCTCGGAGTGGCTCGAGCACCTGCGCCGCGAGCGCGGCGTCAAGCCCGCGACGCTCAGGGACTACGGATACCTGCTCGCCGAGCCGGGAACGCCCCACCGGCGCGGCGCAGGCAAGAGCGCCGGGCTCATTCTGGCGAGCTTTGGCGACCGCCCGATCGCGAAGATCACGACCAAGGAGGTCTCCGCATTCCTGCGAGAGCTCGACGGCGCCGCCACCTCCCCGCGATCGGTCAACAAGTACCGCGAAGTGCTCTCGGCGATCTTCAACTACGCCGGCCGTGAAGACACCTACGGCCTCGCCGCCAATCCGGTGAAGGGCACCGTCAAGCGCCGCCAGCCACCGCCTGCGGTCCTCGACTTCTACGAGCCGCATGAGATCGAGGCGCTCGCCCAGCACGCCGCCGCCGGCAGCCATCGCGGCAAGCAGCACCCCAGCCTCGGCCCGGATGAGATCGCATGGCGTGCACAGGAGGATGCGCAGGACGGCGAGCTCGTCCGCCTCGCCGCCTACACCGGCCTGCGGTTCGGCGAGCTGCTCGCGCTGCGCTGGGGCGATGTCGACATGGACGCACGGCGAATCATGGTCCAGCGGGCAGTGTCCGCCAAAGTCGAGGGGCCTACCAAGAGCTGGCAGGCCCGCCTCGTGCCGCTAGCCGACCTCGCCGCCGAAGCGCTCAACCGGCTTCGAGCGCGCGGCCACTACACCGCACGTGGCGACTACGTCTTCTGCTCACGCCTCGGCCGGCGCCTCAACTCCTCCGCCATCCGCCGCCGCTACAAGGCCGCACGCGAGGCCGCGGGGCTCCGACCCCTGCGCTTCCACGGCCTGCGCCACGCCGCCGGCAGCCTGATCGCCCGCCATGCAGATGCCCGGTTCGTACAAGACTTCCTCGGGCACTCACGGATCGCGACCACCGAGCGCTACATGCACGCAAAGGCCCGGCCGGAGGACGTGGAGCGAGTCAACCTCGCATTCCAAGTGACGACGTGAGGCTGGGGTAGAGTCGAGGCCCGTGAACATAGGCGTCTACATCGATGGATTCAATCTCTACTACGGTGCCCGCGAACTCTGTGGCAGAGGCACACCCGGCTGGCGATGGCTCGACCTCAAGGGCCTATCCACGGAGCTGCTGCCGCCTTCCTGGTTGAGCGGCAAAATATCCCGCATCGTCTTCTGCACGGCTCGCGTGGACCCCGGCAGCGACCCGTCAAGCGCTGCCGACCAAGACGTCTACCTCAAGGCGCTGAAGGCATCTGGAAGCGTCGACATCATCGAGTACGGCTACTACGTCTCGCGCGTCAAGCGAGCGCCGCTCGCGACGCCCGACCGCAAGGGCCGGCCGGTGCTCACCCCCTCGCAGTGGCCGGTGATGGTCCGCGACTCCAACGCGTCCGACGTGCCGGACGCCAAGTTCATGGTCTCCTACGCCTACCGCGAGGAGAAGGGCTCAGACGTGAACGTCGCCGCGCACATGCTGCTCGACATCTTGGACGGCACGGTCGACGCGGCGATCGTCATCTCCAATGACAGCGATCTGCGCTTCCCGCTTCAGCAGGCCCGCCGGCGCGTGCCGGTCGGCACCGTCAACCCGACTCGCTCCTACATCGCCGGCGCCCTGCGCGGCACGCCCAACGATGGATTCGGCGGCCACTGGTGGCGCCAGCTGAGCGCAAGCGACTGCGCGGCCCACCAGCTCCCCAACCCGATCGGAACGTACACGAGACCCGACGGCTGGTAGAGAGCGCCTCGGCAAGAGCGCACGGCCCTTGTGAATCCGCCCGGTAGTGGGTCAGTCTGAAACCCTGGACGTACGTGGCCGGTCGGTCTACGCTACGGGTGCAATGCCTCTGACGGTCCCTGACAGATCGGTCCGTTCCCGTTCGGGATCTCCGTCGCGCAGGGAAGCGTGGGCGCTGTCGCTGGTCGCCGTCTTCCTGCTCTATTACTCGGTGGACGTGGTGTCGGGACTGCTATCAGGTCGCTGGGACGCGCACGCTGGCCACATCATCTTTGGTGTCTACGTCGCGGTGGTTACGCTCTGCGTCAGCTGGCGCGCGATCGGGACATGGCGCCGCCATCGCAACGGCAGATCAAATTGACCGACTACCTGCGCTACTATCAGGCTCTATACCACCCGGCCCCTCGTGGGCCGGGTTTCTTTTTGGGCACACTACGCGCCGCCGGCACGCGCGCTCCGCACCGCCACCTCGACCTCATCACGGAGGAAGATCCAGCGGCGGCCGAGCTTGCGCGCGGGCAGCAGGCCGCGGCGCGCGTATTCGAGGACAGTGGAGATCGGCATGTGCAGCAGGTCGGCGACCTGCCGGCAGTCGAGGACGTCCTCGCGAGTAAGGCGCGGGTGGCTCGGGATGTGCGTGTGAGTGCTCATCGGAAGGAACCCTTGCGCTGCTTCGGCTGGCGCTTGGTGCAGCGACTGCGACTCGTCCGGCGCCTGCTCGGCGGCATCGCCGGCTTCGCGGGCGTGGCCGGGCCCGGGGTCAGCACCGGCTGTCGGGGTATTGCTGTGAGCCTCACGCCCGACATGTGCACACCTCGCGCCCGCGGGCATAAAGACCGCGCCGCGCGCGGGCCGTCTCCAGCGCGCGATACGATCCTGGCGCCGTCATAGATTGCGATGGAAGTGACGGTGGTGCAGATTCTGCGCCACCGTGGCACCAGGGCATCTGCCCCAGAGACGGCCAGTGCACCAGCCCATCTGGCATGGTGCCGCTGATTCGGCGGGACCGTCGGGGATGGGATTGACGGTGGTGGAAAGTTTCCGCGACCGTCGAGCGGAGCATGACCGACTCGGAGACGGACTAGCGGTCGTGGCGTTTCGCCACCACCGTGACCACTGCCCCGATGAGGCGGGTTGTACAGGGTTGTGAGCCTTTCTTGCCGGCGGCGCGCGGCGTGGGACGCAGCCGCGGGGTGCAGGCGCACGAGTAGCACATGCAACGCCGCCGGGCTGGCAAACGCCGACTGGGGGCCCGCCGGCCTGAGCGCCGGCAAAATGCAATGTGGGTTGACGGGCATCTCACCCATAGGTGCGCACCACGCCCCACCCGATCCCCTCGAAGCATCCTCGCAGCCTTCTGTGGCTGCTGGGCGCCCTCGACGCGTACGCGCCGGCCCGGACAGACCACTCGCATCCTCCCCTGGCCGCGCCGCCATGCAGCGGCGTCACCCCCTTACCAGCACGCCCGCATCCGGCCGCCTGATCCGCCGAGCACCGCTCTCGCGCTCGATCGCGCCGTAGACGCCCCGCCCTGACCCTGCCCCTGCTCGCCGGGTCCCCCGAACTGCTCCATGCCTCACACGTCTTTGCATCACAGGGATGCCCCGGCGCACCTGGCGGGTGTAACGGTCTCGATGCGAGTGATGTCAGCCGGCGATGGCTACCGCTACCTGCTCACCTCTGTTGCGGCCGGTGACGGGCATCGTTCCCTGACGACGCCGCTGGTTCGACTACTACACGCAGAAGGGGACGCCGCCCGGGTATTGGCTTGGTGCCGGCATCGCCGGACTCGGCACTGATGCCCATGCCGGGACGCATCGGGCAGCGGCGAGCGGCCAGCGGTGGCCTGACGCACTTCTTCGACTGGCAACAGGGGTCCAGAACAGAGGGCCTCTCAACGATCTCGCACACAATGAGCGTGCTACGGAATCGGTGGCACCGACGGCCACGCCGCCCAGGCGACATCGGCTCCCCCGCCGACGTACTGCTGGAAGGGCTCATGGAAGGCAGCGAAGTAGGCGCCGTAGGCGAGGATCGCCATCTTGAGGTGCTTGCTCCACTCCGGGAGCGTTGTGGGGAACGGGTGCGGCTTACCCGGATGAGTCTCGACAACGGCGCGCATCGCGGCGCGCAGGACCTGATCAAGCATGTTGAACGTGCCGAGGTCGTAACCCTGGTGGAACCAGAATGGGTTCCAGTTTTGGGCCATCCCGTCAACTTGGGCACGAATGTCATCGCCGGTGCGCCCCTGGAAGTACGTAGGCTGGTCGATCTCCTCCGAGACATCGAACTCGTTAGCGATGTTGATGTAACGCCCTAGTTCATCGAGGCCACGCGGGTTGCGGACGAACCAGACCTGCGGCTTCCACTGCCCATCAGCCTCGGCGAAGCCGGCCAAGTGGAGGATCATGGGTTCCTCAGCTACCTCGCCTCGGAGGTCGAACTCCAGCTTGCTCTTCAGCTCGTAAGCGAGCTGCGAGAGATCGGTGTCGAGGTTGCGCCCAATGAAGTCGTACAGCCACTCATCGGTGTGCTCCTCGCCGATCTGGGCGCGCCCGACGTAGCCCACCACAACCTGGCGGTTCGGCCACTTCAGGACCTTGGGACGCGGCGCCTGGCCTGAGGCAATCATCGTGCCCTGCGTGACCGTCGTCGTCACGTTGCGATCAGCGCCAAGGAGCAGCCCCTCGCGAACGAGCTGGACGACCAAGATCGACATGCTGTGAACGATAGAGACCGCTCTGCGGAGCTGCCGCGCTGGATTCCTTCGGCCTTCTCGTCCGTGAGAATCTTTGTCGATGAGCACTCTCTGGTCGCAGATGGGTCGGCGTCGCCGGCGGTCGATGTCGAGCCTGAAGAAAGAGGACATTCCGCTCGACCCCGGTGTCTATGCGCTCTACCGCTCCGGCAAGCCAATGTATGTGGGAAAGGCAAAGAGCCTCCAGGGTCGCGTTTGGAAAAACCACTCCGGGCGAGACCTCGGCATGGGTAGCTCAGCCATGCGCCGCAACGTCGCCGAGCATCTCGGCATCGCAACAGCCAACAACATCAAGGAGGGGCTCTACCGCGTGAGCGTCGAGGACGCCAGGCGCGTTCGCACCTGGCTCGACGGCTGCGAGATCGCCTGGCATGAGTGCGCGACCGAGGCCGACGCCGTGGAGCTGTCCGCCAAGAGCGCTCCTGCATGGGCAACCGTCATGCAGGTGATCGACGCCATCGACATATCGCTGTCGGAACTGGCACGCGCGGTCGAAAAGGCTCAACGTAGACTCTGAGAGCCCCGATCGTCCTCTCCACGGATGCATCCCGCGGTGGCCGTGATGGCAAGGCACCTGGCTCATGAGATGCCAGCGCGACGCCGTAGACTGCTCCCGCGCTCGAAATTGGCGATGCCGAATACCTCCTGCAGCTCAGCCTCCCACTCGAAGTCCACGACCACCTCAAGCGGTCGGCCGGTGAGGTGCAGCGGCCGGTAGCGGCGCACGTGTGGCAGGTCGCCATCATCGGGCTGGACGACAGAACTGGTCCGCGACACCAGAGCCATGTGGTCGCGCGTCGGCCAGAGCATGCCCGGGACGCGAAGCAGGTCGCCAGCCGCGAGCAGAACCTCGTCGTCGACCGCCGGCCACCACGCGTCAACGAACACGTCGGCGTTGGCCTGGTCGAGGCCGAGGCCGAACAGGCATTCGTGCAGCTCGTCGAGGTCAGAGCCCTCGCCGGTCCGAGCCACCAGCCAGTCGATCTGGGAATCATCGAGCCGGTCAACCACGCCGGCTCGTAGATGCAGTTGGCGGCGTGGACAGCCCGCAACCACGCTTGGGCGCGCCTGCGAGTCCTGGGGCCAATAGCCTTATGACTTGCCCTCGTCCTTACAGGCATGTGGGGCAGCCCACGGCCTGAAGCCAAGCCGAAGACGCGCGATCAACGAGACCCGAGTCTAAGAGTGACGATGGCCGGAGCGCCGGTTGAGCACCCCTCGGAGCGCCATGCGAGCGGCTCTACGCTGCGGGCGTGGCGCTGCGCCCCGATTTGACTCAGCGCCGCCAGCACCGAGACGGCGAGTCCGAAAGCGGATTGGGCGAGTTGCACCACGACCATCTCTCGATAATCGAGAATCGCGGCCGCAACATGCAACCTTTCTCGCCGCGCTGCTGGGGGAGCGAAGGTTGCGCATTCGATGGTCGTTGTGCTATGGACGCATCCGCTCGTCGCGCGGCCGCTTCGTCGGCTGACACGAAGGCAGCGCTAAGTGGCGGCATCGCGGGCGCAGACGAACCCGCCTGGGTGCTGGGGCGAATGGCCCCAGGTTCTGAGGCCTCGCTCTGCGCCGCGACGGTGACGCACGGACGCGGCGGCCCGAACAGGCGGCGCTGGCAGCCTGAGAGGCAGCGGTTTGCGCTCCGGGGACCTGCGACAATGCGTGCGAGCAGCATCAGTAAGTAGCGTCGAGCAAATGAGCCGTATGAACACAGGCAGCACTCGGGTTTAGGTTGAGAGCCATGACATCCATCGTCGCCTCGGGCGCGATGGCTGTCAGCTTCCTTTTCGTGGTTCTCTTTGTCTTCTTCGTACTCGCTCGTGGAGTAGGAGAGGACGATGACTACGAGATCGAAGTCAAGCTCTTCCCCCCGACCATCCGACGCAAGGTTGAGCGCAAATGACCGGCGCCATCTACGCGCGGAGACCGTCCATTCGATAGCTGACGATGTCGTGTCAGGCAACTCGCAGACGACAAATACTGGCTGAGCGACTCATTGATGCTCAGTCCTCCACCGCGGCGACACGAGCAAACCGAGGTGGGAAAATATGATTTATAAACTACGCAGCAACAGGACGGTCAAATAACACAAGGTCAGATGCAGTCGAGGGGTGGGCATTTCACAAGGGCCCGCCCCTCACTCTGCCGGGCAGTGAGCAGAAAGCGCGACTCGCTGGGAGGCCATCACGTCAAATCTATGCGATGCGGCGACTCACAGTCCAGGCAGGCGGCGAACCGACCAGTGCGCTTCGACGAGGATGCTGTCGAAGCGGCCTTCCCGAAGTACCCTGGCCACCGTCAGGCAGAGGAAGCCTGGGAGCGGCACAACAAGGGAACGCGCACCGACTTCCTGCTCGAAAGCAAGAGGCGCGTCGGCAAGCCCGGGCCCGACCCGGAGAATCCCCGGGAGGGTTCGCCGCTGTACTACGCACTGAAGCTGCGCACGGCGGGCAAGCACAAGGACTACCTCTCGGTGTGGGAGTGGGACGATCCCAAGGGGAGGTGGATGCTCCTCGTGTTGGATCGCGAGCGCAACATCGTCGGGCAGGTGATGGGGCGCACGATCGCGGCGTGCACGAGGCGAATGAACGCGCTGTTCGTCGCAAAGGGCCTCGGCATCTACGACCGCAAGTACGCCGACCCCGACCTGTTGGCCGGTGCCGAAGCTGAGACTGAGACTGAGGCGGCGTAGGAAGCACGAGGCGCATCCTGCCGCCACTTCCTCAGTCAGGGCCGAGGAGTCACGCCGCACGAACGGTGACCCAAAACCATCCAAACGGTACTGCGACGCGGTACCGCGGGCCGCGCTGGCTGGCGAGTGAGTCGCCGAAAAACGCCGAAACCCGCACAACCATGCGGTTTCCTTAAGGGGTGAGCGAGGGGACTCGAACCCCCGACCGCCTGGACCACAACCAGGAGCTCTACCAGCTGAGCTACGCCCACCAAGCTGACTGAACGCAGTCTAGCCGAGCGTCGGCGGAGCCGACAGGCGCGCAGGCGTCGCGTTCAGGCGCGTCGGATCCAGAGCGAGGAAGGGCCGGCGTCGAGGATCCAGGAGTCGATGCTCGCGAGCGTCTCCTCCAGATCCTCGCCATCGAGCTCGCCGCCCTCATCCGCCCCGGCGGCAGCGAGCAGCACCAGGCGCGAGCGTGTGAGCGAGGCGACCGCGCCCCGCGCCAGGTCGAGTGCGGCCCCGATCGGCAGTTGCGGATGCCGCTCTGCGGCGATCCTCCAGGCGGCGGGCAGCGACATCGGGGTCTCCCCCAGCCCGCGCAGCAGCTCCAGGCCGAGCGCGTCGGCGAGCACCGCGGCGTCCGCGGGCGAGACCTGGGTGGCAAGAGCGATCCCGGCGGAAGCCGGTGCAGCGGAAGTGCCGGCGGCAACGCTGGCCTGCGCCGCCTCCGCAGCCGCCTCGGCAAGCACCCGCCTGACCGCCTCGATTGCCTGCACGGTGACGTCGGTGCCTTCCCGGTGAGCGATGGCCCAACCGCGCCCCATCGTCAGCCTCCCGACCGCGATCTCTGGGCCTTCGAGCACGATGATCGAGGCCTTGGATGGGTCCCATATGCGTTCGCCCATCTGGATCGAGGCGCCTCTCACCCACGGCTCCAAGACCATCGCCTGCAGCTCGCGCTCTTGGACGTTGAACCTATGCAGATGGTGTGGGGCTTGGCGCAGCTCGATGTGGAACATGGCCAAAGGCTCCCATATGTGTGCGATCCTCGCCGCCAGGCGTCCGCGTCGGCCTGCTGACACTTGACATCGCAGCAGGGCCTGCCGATGAGGGGCCAATGTTCAGTCGGGAAAGAGCCAAACGGGTGCTCGGCAGGGTGCTGCTCGGCCTGCCCTACCCATCTCGCAGCGGTCGTCTGACGGCGCCATCCAGCCAGCGCTTCGGTGCCTGGTGGGCGCGCCACCCGCGGATGCTGCACGCGTTCGTTCCGGTCGCGCTCTGCTGGAGCGCCGGCTATCTGGTGTGGCGGGTCGGCTTCAGCACCCACGGCGCGGAGCCGGTGCTGTGGATCGCGCTGCTGCTGGCCGAGCTCTACGGCCTCTGGAATCTGGCCACGCTTGCGTGGATGACCTGGGATGTCGACGCCGGCGAGGCTACCCCGGAGCAAGAAGTGGACGCGGCGGGCCTACCCATCCTCGACGGCTCGCCGCTGAGCGTAGACGTCTACATCTGCACCTACGACGAGCCGTTGCATGTGTTGGAGGCGACGCTGGCCGGGTGCGCAATGCTGGACTCGCCGCACACGACTTACGTGCTGGACGACGGCCGGCGCGAGGAGGTCGCGGATCTGGCCACGCGATGGGATGCAACTTGGATCACTCGCCCCGACAAAAGCCACGCGAAGGCCGGCAACATCAACCACGCGCTGCCGTTAACCGGTGGCGATGTCGTGCTCGTGCTCGATGCCGACCACGTGCCGATGCCCGACGCGCTGAGCGTGCTCTGCAAGCCCTTTGAGGATCCCAAGGTCGCGTTGGTGCAGAGCCCGCACGACTTCTCAAACCATGACTCGATCCAACACTACGGGCTCGGGCGCCACGAGCAGTCGCTGTTCTTCTCGGTGATCTGCCGTGGCAAGGACCGGCACGGCGCCGCGTTCTGGTGCGGCTCTGGCGCGGTGATTCGCCGCCAGGCACTGATCGAGGCCGGCGGCGTTGCCACGGAGACGATCGCCGAGGACTTTCACACCACGATCAAGCTGCACCGCGCCGGCTGGAGCAGCCGGTATGAGCCACGCACCGTCGTCCAGGGCCTTGCCCCGCACGACCTGGCCTCCTATCTGCTGCAGCGCGATCGCTGGGCGCGGGGCAATCTCGCGGTCTTCACCACCTCGGAGAGCCCGCTGCGCGCCAAGGAGCTCAGCCCATCGCAGCGGCTGAGCTACTTCGCCAGCCTGACCGGATATCTCGCCGGGCCGATGCGGCTGCTGATCCTGGGCGTGCTGATCGCGACACTGTGGAGCGCGGCGCTGCCGCTGCGGATCGCGCCGCTTGCCCTGTTGAGCCTTTGGGCGCCAGCGACCCTGCTCAGCATCCTCGCCGGCACCGCACTCTGCCGTGGCGTCCAGAGCACCACGGAGACCTCGCACTTTGAACTCTGCACAGCGGAGATCTTCACCAGGGCGCTGCGCTGCATCGCAAGGCCGGGACGTAGCACCTTCCACGTCACCCCCAAGGAAGGCTTCGACCCGGGTGGGTGGCAGTCACTGCGCCAGTTCCGGGTCGTGCTCGCGATCGCCGCCCTGCTGAGCGCCGGGATCGTGCTGCGAATCGCACAGGACTTCGGAGTGGGCTTCCTGCCCTCGATGCCGGGCGTGGCGGCGTGGTTCGTGCCGCTGCTGGGCGTGCTGGAGCTGCGACGCGTCCTGCGCACGCTGGTGGTCGCTGGACGCAGGCGGCAGCTGCGCATGGAGTACCGCGTGCCGCTTTTGACCTCGGCGTTCGTGGAGCCGCTCGGTGCCTTCGACTCCGGGGCGCCAACGGAGATGCTGCTGCCAGCGAAAGTGAGCGACATCACCGTCTCCGGGCTTGGCTTGCAGACAGCGGTACCGCTGTCGCAGGGGAGCCTCGTGCGTCTGTCGCTTCGCCTGCCAGGCATCGCCGACGACGACTGGAGCGAGATCTCGTTACTGGCGAAGGTGCGCTCTTGCCGCCAGACCGCAGATGGCTTTCGCATCGGCACCGAGATCACCGTGGCCGACGAGGCCACCAGACGCAGGATCGTCGAGTACTGCCACGTCGTCTGGCCCTACCGCCGGCTGCGCGGCAGCGCGCCGTCACTGCCGATCGCGCCGGCGCCGCTGCCGGTCGCGGTCCCGCGCACGATCGTGCCTGCGCCGCGGCCGTTGGCCGCGGGCTCGGGCTCACCGCTGCCTGCGTAGGCACCAAGCCGGCTGCGCATCACCGCCACCGCCTCCGGGTTGCTGTCGATCAGCACGTAGCGTCGCCCGCCCTGCGCTGCGGCCACCCCGAGCGTGCCGCTGCCGGCGAAGAAGTCCAGGCACCAGTCCCCCGGCCGGCTGGATGCGAGCACGACCCGGCGCAGCACCCCGAGTGGCTTCTGGGTCGGGTAGCCGGTCTTCTCGGACCCGGTGGTGGGAACAATCGTGTGCCACCACACGTCTGTCGGCAGCTTGCCCCTGGCCGCCTTCTCGGCGCTCACCAGCCCAGGTGCCATGTAGGGCTCACGGTCGACCGCCTCACTGTCGAAGTGGTAGCGCCGCGGGTGCTTGACGTAGACCAGGATCGTGTCGTGCTTGGCCGGCCAGCGGCGCTTGGAGCGAGCGCCGTAGTCGTAGGCCCAGACGATCTCATTCAGAAAGCACTCCCGGCCGAAGATGCGATCCAGCAGCAGCTTGCAATAGTGGGCCTCGCGGTAGTCGATGTGGAAGTAGAGCGTGCCCTCTTCGCACAGCAGCCTGTGCGCGTGCCGCAGACGTGGCTCCAGAAATGCGAGGTAATCATCGAAGGCATCCTCGTAGAGCTGCTCGGAGAGCGGCACGCTTGTGTACCTGCGTCCGTTAAAGCCGACCCTGTCGCCCTCCTCATCCGCGACGGTCTGCAACATCACGCGCCGCTGCGTCGTGCCGGTGTTGAAAGGCGGATCGAGATAGATCAGCTGAAAGCTGCCGTCCGCGAACTGCGGGAGCAGATCGAGGTTCTCGCCGAGCAGGATCTCGTCGTGCTGCGGAACGCGCTGGGGAGCGTTCACGCCACCGCCTTGAGGTGACGGTAGGGCGTGCCGCGCAGCTCACGCACGACCGCGTCAAGTACCCCTTCCTCGTCCTGCGCTCGCCCGTCGGTGACCGCGCCGATCACCGCGCGCTTGCGCTCGAGCAGCGTGGCGATCGTTTCGTCAATCGTCTCTGAGGCGAGCAGATAGGTGGCGTTGACTGCGTCCTGCTGGCCGATCCTGTGACAGCGATCCTCGGCCTGCTCAAGCTTTGCGGGCGTCCAGTCGAGCTCCAGGAAGGCAACGTTTGAGGAGCGGGTGAGCGTGAGGCCATGCCCGGCGAGCTCGATCGAGCAGACGATCAGCTGGTTGTGAGTCCCGCCCGCCCCGTCCGGCTCCTGAAAGGCTGAGACGGCAGCATCGCGCGCAGCGTGATCATCTTCGCCGAGCACGTGCAGAGCGGTGGGGAAGCGCTCGATCAGCGCCCGCTGGATCTTGCGGTGCCTGGCGAAGACCACGAGCCGCTCGCCGGAGGCGAGGAAGTCGTGGATCCAGGCAAGCGCGGCGTGCAGCTTGCCCTCCGCGGCCAGCAGCTTCAGCGCGTTCAGGCGCACCAGTCGCTCGGCGCGCAACGCCGCAGCAACCTTAACATCCAGCTCGCGCAGGTCAAGCGGCTGCGTGCGCAGCCAGGCGATCACGTCACGCTCGGCGAGCCGGTACTCGGACTCGTTGTCGAGCTCAACCGGCACGATCGAGCGCGTCTTGGCGGGCAGCTGCGGCAACACCTCGGACTTCAGCCGCCGCACGAAGCAGCGCGAGCGCAGATGCCAGTGCAGGCGCAGGTTCGCGTCAGGGCCGCGGAAGCGCCGGCCGAACTGGGCGCCGGAGCCAAACTCGGCCAGGCGGCCGATGATCCGCAGCTGGGAGATCAGCTCTGTGGGACGGTTCATCACCGGAGTGCCGGTGAGAGCCATAACGAGGCCTTCCTTCGGGACGGCGGCGGCCAGTCTGTGCACCGCCTGGGTGCGCTTCGCGGCGGCGTTCTTGCAGTAGTGAGCCTCGTCCAACACAAGCGCCTGCGGGCCAAGCGCGGAGAGCGCGGCCAGCCGAGCGGCGAGGATGTCGTAGTTGACGATGCTGATCTCAGCCGCCGGCAGTGCTGCCGAGCCGGTGCCGGACACGACCTGGATCTCGCGATGCGGCAGCCATCTGCGGATCTCGCGCGCCCAGTTGAGCTTGAGGCTCGCCGGGCAGACGACGATCGCCGGGTAGGCGTCATCGGCCTCGATTGCGGCCAGCGCCTCAATCGTCTTGCCAAGGCCCTGCTCGTCGGCCAGGAAAGCGCGCCGGCGCTCCAGCAGATACTGAACGCCGGCCCGCTGGAAGGGCTTCAGCTCTCCCGCCAGCGCCGGCACCTCGAGATCGGCGTCGGTGGCTTGCGAGAGCGCTACTAGACCGGCAGCCTGAGCATGCTCCTCGCGGATCTCCTGCAGGACAGTCAGCGCGTCGGGATCCACCCACGCCTCGTGCTCCTCCAGGAAGGCATCGAGCTCCGGCACGCAGAACGGGTCGGCGTGGATCGCGGGCAGCAGCGCGTGCTCGTGGCGCTCGCCGCGCGCCGCGGTTGGTGCCAGGGCGCCCGGCAGCGCAGCAAAGGCCAGCTGCTGTCCCGGGTCGTGGCCCGGAGCCAGCACGAACGCCGGCTCCTCGTGGACGGCGGAGATCTCAAGCACCGAAGGCGGCGCCAGGCGACCCTCGATAAGCGCGGCGATGCAGCGCCGCGCAGCGGGGCTGATCCAGCCATGCGAGCGGCTGCCGGCCAGCGCCTGCTCGATCAGGTGCCAGGACTCGACACCGAGCGGCAGACCCGCGCCCCCCGGGACGCTCGCGGCCCGTTCGCGCAGCTCGGCCGGCAGCCGCGTGCTGTCCCCCAGCAACAGGAAGCTCGCCTCGCCCGCAGCGCCGGTCACATCCAGCGTGCCCCGCCAAGCGCATGCCTGCTCCAGCCACGTGCTGACGCGTGCGTCGATCTCACCAAGGTCAAGCGCGGCGAGGAGCTCTGCGATCTGGTGTGCGTCGGGCTCGGCGGCGGAGAGCGCGAGGCTACCGCCCATCGTCTCCCGGGGGCGCAGCCCGATCCGCTCCGCAAGCTGGCGCCCCGTCGAGGCATGCTCGGCGGCAATCACCACGAAGCGCCGCCCGTTGCGGTCGCGACGCATCTCCACGTCGTGAGAGAGCCGCTCGCCCTGTGCCTGCGAACCGTCCGACTCCGGCGCGCCGGTACGGCTGAGCTCGGTCAGCGCGTGACGCGCGTCGCGCGAGATCCGCAGTCCGCTACCGCTGCGGGCAAGCGCGCCAACGATCGTCGCGGCCTGCTCGTCCAACGGCATCAGACCTCGGTCGATCAGCGGCAGCCTGTGGGAGCCCGGGTGCTCTAGCAGCGCCTCAACCACTGCCTGCGCGCGGTCCGTGGGAAAGCTCAGCCACCAGCTCTCATCCGGGCGGGCCACATCCAGGACGCACTCCTGCGTGTGCCTGCGACGGCGCAGGCGAGCAAGCTCGCCGTCAAGCTCCTCGCTGATCTCGGGCTCTACTGGCAGCCGCTCGAGCATCTGGCCGACCGCCTCCGCGGACTCGGGATCGAGCGGCAGCCGCCACACGCGCAGCTCGGGGTCCCAGCGGCGGCCGGGAAGTGCTCGCAGCAGCTTGCGCAACCCGTCGTCGTAGGGGAAGCGCAGCAGCGCCTCTCCATCCTGCAGGTAGGCGTGAAGCGCGAAGGCCATGAGCACTGCACGATAGGCCGTTGTGTGGATGCGACCGGTCTACCGGTGTTTGCCAGATTCGCTGAAGACGCTCAGCCCGAAGCCTCGACGGCCACCTTCGCCGTCCGCTGATCCCCCCGCGCCTCCGCCGGCATCAGCATCGCCACCACGAAGCCGCAGAACGCGACCCCCGCGAGCACAGCGATGGCGGCGACATAGGCGCTGTTCCCAGATGACGCCAGCTGGACCAGGATCGTGCCGGCGATCGCGGTGCCAAACGAGGAGCCGAGGTTTGAGACGCTGCGCGAGAGCCCGGAGATTTCGCCCTGCTTCTGCTCGGAGAAGCTCGACTGCACAACGTTGACCGAGGGCGTCAGCATCGTCCCGACGCCGAGGCCCATCAGCACCAGGCCGGGCTCGAAGGCCAGCACGCTGGATGACACCTTCGCCAGGCCGAGCAGCAACCCGATGCCCGCCAGCGTGGTCAAGAAGCCGACGCGAATCAGGGTGCGCTGTTCGCGCCGCTTGGCCATGCGCTCGGCGGCCAACGAGGAGATCAGGATCCCAGCGGTGGCGCCGCTGAAGATCAGGCCGGTGTGGATCGCGCTGTAGCCGCGCACCACCTGCAGGAACACAGAGACCACGAACGCCATCCCCATCAGCAGCATCCACTGCATGTTCTGGGTGATCATCGCGAGGTTCGCGCGATGGCTGGCGAAGAGGCTCATCGACAGCAGCGGCTCCCTGCCGGCGCGCTCGAAGCGGCGCACGTGCCAGAAGAACAGCGCCAGCAACAGCACCCCGGCAGCCATGAACGCAACGGCAAGCGCGGCGCTGGTCCCCACCTGCAGGATGCCCACGATCAGCGCCAGCATCCCGCCGGCGGAGAAGACTGAGCCACGCATGTCGAAGCTGCGGCTGCGGTCGGCGGGCAGCGGGTCGCGCAGCCGCAGGACCAGCACGATGATCACCACGACGATCAGCGCCTGCAGCAGGAAGGATGCGCGCCAGCTGATCGCGGTGGTGATCATGCCGCCGATCAGCGGGCCGGCCGCCGCGCCGACGCCGGCCATGCCGCTGATCACGCCGAAGGCGCTAGCACGCGAGGTCATATCGCCGTAGTAGACCGTCGCCAGGATGTAGATCGGCGGGATCATCAGCGCGGAGCCGACGCCCTCAAAGGCCGAGTAGCCGAGGATCAGCACGCCGAGCGCGGGCGCGAGCGCGGCGATCACAGCCCCGGTGCCGTACACCCCAAGTCCGGCGATCAGGCACTTCTTGCGCCCGAAGATGTCGGTCAGCTTGCTGCCGGGGATCATCAGCGCCGCCATGCACAGCAGGAACAGCGTGATCGCCGTCTGCACGCCGTGCACGGTCGTTTCGAGGTCCTTGGCGATGCTGTTGATCGCCACGTTCATGTTTGAGCCTGCGAAGCTCGCGACGAACTGCGTCAGCGCCAGCGGCGCCAGCAGCATGCGCGATGAGCTTGCCGACTGACCCTGGCTCCGGCTTGCGGCCAACGCCCTATGCGGCTGCCGCGAGCGCCGGCGCGGCCGCGGTCGAGATCGCGCGTGCGGCGCCGATCAGGGCGAGGTGGCTGAACGCCTGGGGGAAGTTGCCGACCTGGCGTTTGCGCGGCACGTCGTACTCCTCGGCCAGCAGCCCGAGATCGTTGGAGAGCCCGACCAGCCGGTCGAAGAGCTGCTCGGCCTGCGAGACCCTGCCGTTGGCCGCAAGCGCGCTGACCAGCCAGAACGAGCAGGCAAGGAACTGGCCCTCGTCGCCCGGCAGCCCGTCGTCGCTCTTGGCGGTGGAGTAGCGCGAGACGAAGCCTTCGCGGCCAAGCTCGGCGGTGACCGCGTCGATCGTGCCGGACACGCGCGGATCATCGCCGGGCAAAAAGCCCACGAGCGGGATGTTCAGCACGCTGGCGTCGAGCTCCTGCGAGCCGTAGTACTGGGTGAACGTCTTGCGCTTGGGGTCATAGCCCTGCTCGCAGACCTCCGCGTGAATCTCGTCGCGCGCCGCCTTCCAGCGATCCAGCGGCGCCTCCGCGGAGAACTGCTTCGCCAACTTGACCGCCCGGTCGAACACCACCCAGGCCATCACCTTGGAGTAGGTGAAGTGCTGCCGCGACCCGCGCGTCTCCCAGATGCCGTCGTCGGGCTCGCGCCAGATCGTCTCGACGTGTTCGATCGCCGCCCGCCAGCGCGGCCAGTAGCGCGGCTGCACCCCGCCGGTCGCCTGCGCCCCGAGGTATGCGGCGCCAAGCACCTCGCCATAGACATCGAGCTGGAACTGCTCGGAGGCGGCGTTGCCGATCCGGACCGGCTTTGAGCCTTCGTACCCCGGCATATCCGGCAGCTCGAACTCGGTCAGTCTGCGCTCACCGCCGAGCCCGTACATGATCTGGATCTTCGATGGATCGCCGGTTCCGGACCGCATCAAGAAGTCGCGGAAGGCAAGCGCCTCTTCGCCGTAGCCGCCGGCCAGCAGCGCTTCCAGCGCCAGCACCGAGTCGCGCAGCCAGCAGTAGCGGTAGTCCCAGTTGCGCACGCCGCCGATGTCCTCGGGAAGCGAGGTGGTGGGCGCCGCGATCACCGCCCCCGTCTGGTGGGAGGTGAGCGTCTTGAGCACCCGCAGGGAGAGCATCACCTCATCGCGGTGAGCGCCTGTGTAGGTGCAGCGCTGCGACCACGCCTGCCACCACGCGTCGGTGCGCGCGAGCGCCGAGTCGGCGTCCTCGACCGGTGGGGTGCGCTCGTATGAGAGATGCCAGCAGAGCGTGAAGTGCTCGCGCGCGCCCGCCACGATCGTGAAGTCTGTGCTGATCGTGCCGCTGCGCATCTGCAGCGGCAGGTTGGTGCTGAGGCGAAAGGCGTCCGGCCCGGCGGTCACGAAGGCGCCGTCCGGGGCCTTCTCCAGCCACGGCACGATCGAGGCGTAGTCGGGACGCAGCGCGAGCTCCATCCGCATCGGCACCTTTCCTCGCAGACCCTCGACGATCCGCATCAGGCGCGGTGGCCCATCGACCCGCACTGGCATGAAGTCGGTGACGCGAACCTCGCCCTCGGCGGTCTCGAACTCGTTCTCGATGATCATCGTGCAGTCGCGGTAACGGCGCCGACTGGAGCGTGCCTGCCCGCTTGGCGCAAGCCGCCAGGTGCCGTGACGCTCGTCGCCGAGCAGCGCCGCAAAGCAAGACGGCGAGTCGAAGCGCGGCAGGCAGAGCCAGTCGATCGACCCGTCGCGGCCGACCAGCGCCGCCGACTGCATGTCCCCTATCAGGCCGTAATCCTCGATCAGCATGCCCACAGTCCTTTCAAAGGTGCGGGCCGCCGGGCGCGAGAACGCTCCCGGCCGACCCGTGTAAACCAAAACGCTCGGCTCAGCCGAGGATGCGCGCCTTCTGCTCGGCGAGCTCCTGGTCGGTGATCGCGCCTTCCTTGTTCAGCTTGGCCAGCTGCTGCAGGCGCTCTATGTCCTGCTCGCTGAGGCCGCCGTCCTCCTGAGCGGCCACCGGCGCCGCCGCCTGTTCAGCGCCTTGTTCGGCGGAGCGCTCGGCGTGCCGCTTTCCCATTACATACGCGCCGCCGCCGACTGCCGCCGCCCTGAGCATCGGACGTCGTCTTCTGAGTGGCATCGCAATCACCTATTCCGCGGTCTCGGGCAAATCGAGCCCGAGCGCGAGCATGATCTCCGGCGCCGCCGCGATCAGCCGCGGCCCGCCGACCTGCGGCGCGATCGCGCGCAGCACGCCGATGATGTCCTCGGCGCTGACCCCTTCGGCCTGCGCGTTTGCGACCTGCCAGGCGTAGGAGGCCGGGGGCGCGTCGAGCGCGATCAGCGCGGCTATCTTCACCAGGCAGAACGCGCGCGCGTCCAAGCCGCTGAACTCGCGATCGACTTCACGCAGCCCGATCGAGGCCTCCAGCAGATCGAGCTCGCCGAGCGCGATCCGCTCGAGTGTGGTCTGAGTGTCCTGCGATACAACTGTCATAGCCTCACCTTTCCGGCCGCGCGCGGACCGCGTGGCCGCCTATTCGCACTTCGATTTGGTCTGACTGGCGAATTCGTTGGCCGCCGAGGCCAGGGCCACGATCTCCGCCGGGATCTGAGCCACTGAGCTGCTGCTCGAAGAGCCGGAGGCGGCCTGCACCGATGCGGCGAGTTCTTTGGCCGAACGCGAGATCGCTTCGGTCTGCTGCGGGAATTCGCTCTTGGCCGCTTTGACGACCCCTTCTGCGCTGCTCTGCACCTTGCGCAGCGCCGCTTCCGCACCCGCCACGCCTTCCTTTGAGAGGTTGATGTGCGTCAGCGCGCTCACCGCCGATTTCAGTTCGCTGGACTTCACGCAGTAGGTCGGCTTGCTGGAGCCGCAGGCGCTCAGAAGCAGCGCCGGGACCGCCACGCCTGCCAGGAGCGCCGCCACGCGACGTCGAAGCGATGCTCGAGGAGCGGTTGCATGCATCCCCTCGACCCTCCCAACTGTGACGGCAGGCTGCAACGGGGCGAAACCCCTAGGTGGGTGCGGGCTTTCCACGGTTATCCCGTCCCCTACGGAGGAACTACGGTCGATGGTCGAGATGGAGACGGTCGCCAACCCTCCACACAGATGGCTGGTGAGAAGCCTCATCGGCCTCGCCACGCTGATCGGGGTGATCGCGATATTCGCGGTCTGGGCCAACCGTCAGCTGCTGAACACCTCCGGCTGGACACAGACCAGCACCAAGCTGATCGAAAGCCCGCCAATCCGCGAAGCGGTCTCCGGCTATGTAACCGAAGAGATCTACGCCAGCGTCAACGTCACCGGCGAACTTCGCAGCGTCTTCCCCAGCCAGCTCAAGCCGCTGGCGGGCCCGGCGGCCGGCGCGCTGCGCAGCATTGTGCAGAAGGGCGTGAACCTGGCCCTGGAACGCCCGCTGGTGCAGGAGCTCTGGCGCAAGTCAAACGAAGTGGCCCACGCCCAGTTCGTGAAGCTCGTCGAGAACAAAGGCAGCGTGGTCAAGACGCCGGGCAAAGGCCAGGTCGTCCTGGATCTGCGCCCGATCGTCACCCAGGCCGCAGAACGCGTGGGAGTGCCCGCCTCAACGGTGGAAAAGATCCCCCCGAAAGTCGCCGAAATCCAGGTCTTCAAGTCCAAACAGCTGCAGACGCTGCAGACTGCGGTCAACGTGCTGCGCTATCTCGCGCTCGCACTGCCGCTACTGGTCATCGTGCTCTACGGGGTCGCGGTCTACCTCGCGCGCGGCCGCCGGCCGCGGACGCTGATCCAGATCGGCATTGCCCTGATCTTCGCCGGCGTGATCGTCCTGATCGCCAGATCGCTGCTCGGCAAAGTCGTGGTCGAATCGCTGGCCAGCACCGAAGCAGTGCGGCCCGCCGCGGAGGCGGCGTGGTCGATCGGCACCGGCATCCTGGTCGAGGTCGCGGACGCGGTCATCTTCATCGGGGTGCCGATCGTGATCGCGGGCATGCTGGGCGGCCCCTCGCAGGCGGCGCGCAGCATCCGCCGCTCGATGGCTCCCTACCTGCGTGACCAGCCGGGACTCGCGTTCGGCGCAATGGGACTGCTGCTGATCATCCTGTTCGCGTGGGGACCGATCCAGGCGACCCGCGACCTGCTGGGGATTCTGATCATCATCGTGCTGGGGATGTTCGGCACTGAGATGCTGCGCCGCGAGGCCGCGGGCGAGTTCCCCGACGCGCCGGCGGCCGCAGGACTCAGCCTGGGCAGCACGATGGCTGCGATTGGCAACCGTTTTTCCGGCGCGGGGGCATCTCTGCGCTCGGAGGCGCAAGCGGCGCGGGAGCGGTGGCATTCCAACGGGCCGGCGCCGGGCGGCGAGGGCGCGAGCGGCCCTGCCACACCACCTGTGGACCCTGGACGGGCCGTGGCGTCGGCGGCGGCCAGCGCGCCCGCGGCGGCAATCGCACCGGGCCACGACCTGGCCGGACAGCTTCAGCAGCTTGCTGCGCTGCACACCGCCGGCGCGCTCACCGACGAGGAGTACGCGGCCGCCAAGCGGCGGCTGATCTCTGACCCGTAAGGGCGCGGCGTGAGTAGGATGAGCGCCGATGCCAAAGCAGCTGTTCTTCACCGACTCCGAGCAGGCCAACGCGCTGATCGCCACCGACCCGATGGCGCTGCTGATCGGGTTCGCGCTCGACCAGCAGGTCACTGTGCAGAAGGCGTTCTCGGGGCCGCTGGCGCTCAAGGAGCGCGTCGGCTCACTGGACGCCAAGAAGCTCGTCTCGGCCGATCTCGACGCGATCTTCCGCGAGAAGCCCGCGATCCACCGCTTCCCGGGCAACATGGCAAAGCGCGTGCACGACCTCGCCGCCTATGTGCTCGACCAGTACGACGGTGATGCGGCCCGCGTCTGGAAGGGGGTGCGCAGCTCCGATCAGCTGCGCACGAACATTGAAGCGCTGCCGGGGTTCGGCGAGATGAAGGTCAAGTCACTTGCGGCGGTGCTCGCCAAGCGCTTCAACGTGAAAGCCGCGCAGGATCTCGTGCCGCCCCACCCCACGCTCGGCGACGTCGACTCGGCGCAGGCGCTGCTCGACTATCAGGCCGCCAAGAAGCTGCACAAGGCGCAGTGGTCGAAGATGCGCGCCGGCAGTTAGGCCGACCGCGTCAGGCCTCCAGCACCACCGCAAGCCCCTGCCCCACACCGATGCAGATGGCCGCCAGGCCAACCCCGCCGCCGCGTGCGCGCAGCTCGTGGCCCAGGCGCCCAAGGATGCGTGCGCCTGAGGCGCCGAGGGGATGGCCGACCGCGATCGCGCCACCGCGCACGTTGACCTTCTCGGGGTCCAGATCGGGCCAGCCGGCAAGGCAGGCAAGCGACTGGGAGGCAAACGCCTCGTTGAGCTCCACCACATCGATCTGCTCCCAGGTCAGGCCGGCCCGCGCAAGCGCCCTGTTGGCCGCCTCGACAGGCCCGATGCCAAAGACGTCGGGATCCACACCGTGCACGCCACGCGCACCGATGCGCGCCAGCGGCTGCACGCCCAGCCGCTCGCCCGCCGCCTCGTCACCGATCATCAGCATCGCGGCGCCGTCGCTCAGCGGCGAGCTGTTGCCCGCTGTCACGGTCCCGTCTTTCACGAACGCCGGCTTCAACTTGGCAAGCTTCTCCATCGAGCTGTCCGCGCGGATGCCCTCGTCGCGCCGCAGGTCGACGTCGGGGATCGGCACGACCTCGCTCATCACGCCGTCGTCGTAGGCCTTGGCCGCCAGCCTGTGGCTGCGCAGCGCGAACTCGTCCTGCTCCTCGCGTGAGATCGAGTACATGCCGGCCAGCTTCTCGGCGCTTTCGCCAAGGCTGATCGTCCACTGTGCCGGCATCTGTGGGTTCACCATCCGCCACCCGAGCGCGGTCGAGTACAGCGTCTCGGGGCCGGCGGGGAAGCCCTTCTCCGGCTTCTGGAGCACCCAGGGCGCGCGCGTCATCGACTCCACCCCGCCTGCGACCACGATCGACGCGTCGCCGGCTTCGACCGCACGCGCGGCCTGGATCGCCGCCTCCAGGCTCGATCCGCAGAGCCGGTTGACGGTCACTCCAGGCACGCTCGTGGGCAGGCCCGCCAACAGCACCGCCATGCGCGCCACGTCGCGGTTTTCCTCTCCTGCGCCGTTGGCGTTGCCGAGGATCACATCGTCGATCGCGTCGTGCTCCAGGGTGGGCAGACGATCCAGCAACGCACGGATCGAGTGCGCAGCCAGGTCGTCGGGGCGCACGCGTGAGAGCGCGCCGCCGTAGCGCCCGAAGGGCGTGCGCACGGCCTCATAAAGGTAGGCGGAAGCCACAGCGCGGGGATTATCCCATCTGTTTGGCAAACGCTCAGGCGGCCGAGCGCGCGCTCCGGCCCTGCTGCGATTCCTGCGCCAGTGGTGCGCACATCAGATCGGGCGCGGTGGAGCTGTTCAGCGAGCGCCGCAGGCCCACGAACGCGATCGTGCCGAGGATCGTCGGCACACCGAGCTGGAAGGTGCGGTAGGCAAGCGTGGCCGCGACCGCCTGCGAGAGCGGGCTGCCGTAGAGCACGAACGCCCCGATCAAGCCGCCGTCAGTGCCTCCCACTCCGCCCGGGAGAGGTATCAGCCCGCCGAGCTGCCCGATCACATAGGCGAAGATCAGCGCGCCAAGCGGCAGCACCGGCCCAAACGCCGCGAAGGCCACCACTGCGGCCGCCATGTCGAAGCCGAGGTAGCCGAGCGCGCCGAGGATCGCCTGCCAGCGGCCTTCCAGCAGCAGCCGGCCTGTGTCCTGGATCCCATCAGCGGTCACGATCGCCGCGAAGCGCAGCTTGCCGAGCAGCCCGCCGGCATCCCGGGAGCGATCGAGGCGCCCGAGCATCAGCGGCAGCGCGGCGGCGATCGCGGCCGAGATCCAGGCGAGCGCCGTCATCACCGCCGTCAGCGCCACTGGCACGTGTCCTGGGAAGACTCCGAGCAGCAGCAGCGGCCCCAGCAGCGCGGCGCAGGCGAAGTTCGGGATGCTCGTCAGCACGAAGAACGCGACGCTGCGGCGCCCGATGTGCTCGGTGCTCATGCCGCCCTGGCGCAGCGCCCAGGCGCCGAGCGCCAGTCCCCCCGCGCCGCCGGTCGGGATCAGCACGTTTACTGCCTGCTCTGCCATCCCGAGCTGGTAGCTGAAGCGCCAGCTCATGCCCGGACAGAAGACGTCGCGGAAGGCGACCACGTTGGCCAGGCACGAGCAGAGCTTGAGCAGGCCGATCAGCGCCAGCAGCCAGACATCGACCTGCGAGAAGCGCGCCCGCAGCGTGCCAAGGCCCGGCAGTGAGAGGATCAGCACTGCGACCAGCAGCAGCGGCACCGCGAGCAGGATCAGCCGGCGCAGCAGATGACGAGGATTGAGCTCGTCTGGCATCGGCGCCGAGGCCGCGTGCCGGTCTTCTCTTCTGGCAGTCACGGGCTGGATCTACCCTATCCCGCCGGACCGCCCGGTCCGACTGCGGAAAGCAGAACGCTTGCGCAGGCGGCCGGCGCGCGCGATCCGGGCACTGCGCTACCGTGCCCGCCGGTGTCGGCGAGCAGAGGGTCGCAAGCAGAGCGCCGAACCGGCCAACGGCAGGCTCCCCGCCGGCTGCGCTGGCTGCTGCCGGCGGCGCTCCTGGCGGTCGTCTTGGCGGCGGCGCTGGTGCGCGCGGCGAGCGAGCATGTGCCGCCGGCGCGCGTTCGGCGCACCATCGCAGCGCAGGTCACGCTCCCGGGTCGCCCCCCGGCACTTGCCTGGCCGCAGGAAGGCCAGGCCGCCGTGGAGGTGGAGGGCGTGGGCAGCCTAGGCGCCTTTGGCGGCGACACGCCGGTGCCGATCGCAAGCGTGGCGAAGATGATGACCGCCTACCTGACGCTGCGCGAGCACCCGCTCTCGGCCGGCCAGAGCGGGTTCGTGATCACCGTCAATGCGGTGCAGGCCGCCGAAGAGCATGTGCGCGCGGCCGAGGGCCAGTCGGTGGTGCCTGTTCGGGCGGGCGAGCGCCTCAGCGAGCGCCAAGCGCTGCAGGCGCTGATGCTGCCCTCCGCCAACAACGTCGCCGCGATGCTCGCCGTCCACGATGCCGGCAGCACCGACGCATTCACAGCGCAGATGAACGGGCAGGCAAGAGCACTCGGCATGCGCTCCACCACCTACACCGACCCCAGCGGTTTTCTGGACACCACTCTCTCCACCGCCTCCGACCAGCTCAAGCTCGTGCGGGCCGCGATGAGCATCCCCGCCTTCACCCAGATCGTCGACACCTCAGCCGCGCGGCTGCCGGTCGCCGGCGTCGTTCACAACTACGACGATCTCGTCGGCGAGGAAGGCTACGTGGGTGTCAAGACCGGCTCCGACAGGGCCGCGGGTGGCTGTCTGGCATTCGCCAAGCGCGTGAGCGTGGACGGCCATCGTTTCATGGTGCTTGGGGTCGTGCTCGGCCAACGCGACGGAGAACTGATCGAAGCGGCGCTCACCGCCGGGCACCAACTCGGCAACTCGGCCGCCGCGGCGTTGCGCGTGCGAACCGCGCTGCCGGCTGGCACCCGCGTGCTCACACTGACCGCGGCGGACGGGCAGCATGCCGCGGCGCGCACGAGCCGGCCGCTGAAGGTGATCGGCTGGCCGGGCCTGCGGGTGCCCGTGACAGTCGCAATCCACCACGCCAGCGTGAGCGTCGACGCGGGGCAACAACTTGCACGCGTGCAGATCAAGGGCGCGAGTACGGCGGCAATCGCAAGCAGCTCGCTGGCCAAGCCATCCTTCGGCTGGCGCCTGGATCATCTGTTCTGAGAGGCGCCTTCAGCGGATGAGCGGCCCGCTCTGAACCGCTTCGAAGTCCGCGCCGCTCACGCGCTCGATCTGCAAAATGCTCGCTTCATTCCAGTGCGGGCTGGGCGCACCGGTGATGTACCACGGCGAGCCGTTGTCGGCCACGATCAGCCCGTAGCGCTTGAGCGCGCGCAGGATCACAAGCGCTTGCCCTGAGAACCCCTTCAGGCTGAAGCTGGCCTTCAGTCGCAGCCGCAAGCCCATCGGCGGCAGGCTCGCATCGGTGTCGCCAGAGGCAAAGTGCGTGGCCGGATGGATGTAGGCACGCTGCGTGCGCGGCACGGTCACGCGCAGCGCATGGTCGATCTGCCCGGCGTGCACCTCTGGGTAGCGCGCAAGCAGCGGGAAGATCGGCAGCCCGGCCGCGTCCGCCGAGGTCCAGCCTTCCGGGCGCAGGCGTTCGCTGCGCAGGTTGAAGACTGCGCCTGAGCCGGCCTTCCAGCCGGTGCGAGTGGGATGAGCGTTGTAGAGCTCGTAGAGCTTGCAGGCTCCACGTTGCAGGGCCAGCACGTGACGATCTCCGGTCGAAGCGCTTCCGCCCTCGACCGGGGCGTTCAGCGGCACCGGGTAAGGACCCCTGTTGGATTCCTGGGGGTATTCGGTGAAGTCGATCGGCAGCTTGGGCTGATTTGCCGGAACGACCGCGTACGGGATGCCGTATTCGGGGTCCCGGCCGAAGTCCGGGTGCAGATGCACGTTCAGGCCGATGCTCGCGATGTACTGCGCCGAGCGCGGATTGACGGATGCATCTGCGATTTCCTGGTTGAGCGGGTCGCTTGCCGGCAGAATCGGGCAGCCGTATTCGCGTGGGCCTGACCGCGTCGGTGCGGCGTGGAGCCTTGACGCGGCGACGAACCCCAGCACGAGGCAGAGAAGGCCAAGCAGGACGCCCAGCCTTCCACCCGCGCCGATGCGACCGCGCCAAGTCACCGGGCCAGTCTATGCGCTGCTCGCAGGGGCGAGTGCATAATGAGTGGGATGGCGGCCGCTCATGGCAGTGCCTTCCTGCGCCGTGGCGCGATCGGTCTCGCGCTGCTCGCGCTTGCCTGCGCAGGCGCCGTCTCTGCCCAGGCTGCCGGCTCCACGCACCGGGCGAAGACGGGATTGCCGCGGCTGCGGCACCCGATCACGCTTGAGTGGGTGGGCGATATCGCCCTGAGCACTCAGCGCGGGCTGCCGCCCGGCGGCCTTGCGCGGGCGCTCTCGCCGGTGAAGACGCTGCTGCGTCATGCGGATATCACCGCGGGCAACCTGGAGGGCACGCTTTCGGTCGGCGGGACCTCCAAGTGCAGTGGCATCGGCGGCGGCGACTGCTTCGCCTTCCAGGCGCCGCCCGCGGTCGGCAGCGAACTGAAATCGCTCGGCTTCGACCTGGTCAACCAGGCCAACAACCACTCGCTCGACTACGGCGTCTCGGGCAGGCGCCAGACGCTCGCGGCGGTGCGCAAGGCCAACGTCGCCCAGACCGGCCTGCCCGGCGAGATCACAATCCTCCACGTCAACGGCGAACGGGTCGCGTTCCTCGGCTTTGCGCCCTATCCCTACGACGCCAACCTGCTGAACATCCCCGCAGCCCAGGCTCTGGTCAGACGAGCACGGCAGGAGGCGCCGATCGTTGTCGTGATCATCCACGCCGGCGCGGAGGGCGCCAACCAGCTTCACACGCCCTACGGCACCCAGTACTACCTCGGCGAGAACCGCGGCAACGCGCGTGCCTTTGCGCACGCAGCGATCCAGGCGGGCGCCTCGATTGTCGTCGGGTCCGGACCTCATGTGATCCGTGGCATCGAGCGCTACGGCGGGCGCCTGATCGCCTACTCGCTCGGCAACTTCGTCGGATACCACACGCTCGGAGATGGCGGCGTGCTCTCAGAGAGCGCGATCCTGCGCGTCACGCTTGGCGCCGGCGGCCACGTGATCAGCGGGCGCTGGATCCCAATCAAGCTGGCTGAAGGTCTGCCGCGTCCCGATCCGAGCAACGCCAGCGCCAAGCTGGTGGCGCAGCTCTCGCGCGAAGACTTCCCGGGGGACCACTTCGCGATCGGGCCGACTGGGCGGTTCTGATCAGCGCCGCGCCGCGGGCATCTCAGCCGCGATCACGCGCAGCCGCTCGCGCAACTCGCTCGCGTTCTCGGCAATCGCATCAGCGCCGGCAAGCCCATCGGCACCAAGCGGCCCCGTGGTGACCGCGACGCACCACACCCCATCGGCCCGCGCACAGGCGATGTCGCGGTCGGTGTCGCCGATCACGACCGTGCGCTGCCGCGGGTACGGCTGGCCATCGAGAACCGCACCTGCTCGACGCCTGGCCAGCTCGGGCAGGTCGGTGCGGTCGTCTGAGTCCGATCCGAACGCGCCCTGTCCGGAGGCGAAGAAGCACCCCAGCCCAGCGCGGTCGAGCTTTATGCGGGCGATCCCTTCGAGGTTGCCGGTCACCAGCGAGAGGGTCACGCCGGGCTGCTCCTCCAGCTCCGCCAGCAGCGCACCCATGCCCTCCACGACTCGATCGCTGAGGTCCTGCGGCGCCAGCCGCACGTATTCACGCAGGCAGACCGACATCAGGTCTCGCCTGCGCTCGTCAAAGCGCTTGGCCGGCACATCGCACAGCAGCGCCATCTCGCGCGCGATCTCCATGTCTGTGCGGCCCGCGGCGCGTACATCGGGCAGCCCTGAGGCGTCGCCATCGGGCGATCCCAGCCCGTGCACCTTGTGCAGCGCCATCCGCAGCGCCTTCGCGTGCGCGCCGGCACTGTTGCGCACCAGCGTCCCGTCTATGTCGAAGAGCAGCAGCATCCTCATCGTCATTCTCGCGCGCTTGACTACCCGCTTGGCGGGCGCACGCAACTACGAGGAGCCAACCGGCTGCAGCACGATGACCGGGAACACCCGATCTGTCTTCTGCTCGTACTCGGCGAACTGCGGGATCCGCTGCGACTGGATCGCATAGAGGCGGTCGCGCTCGGGCCCTGTGGCCTCCTGCGCATGCACGTCGAGCGTCTGCGTCCCCACCTCGATCCTTACGTCAGGATCGGCCTTCAGGTTGTGGTACCAGCCCGGGTGCTTGGGTGAGCCGGCCGCGGAGGCGAAGATCACGTAGCGCCCATCGTCCACCAGGTAGGCAAGCGGGTTGACATACGCCTTGCCCGACTGCGCGCCGGTGTGGTGAAGCAGCAGCACCGGCATCCCGGCGAGCATGCCGCCGACGCTGCCGCCGTTGGCGCGGAACTCATCGATCACCTGCGCGTTGAAGTCGACGGGCGTGGACATGGCGTGCTTTTCAGAGAGTAGCGGGGCGAGCCGCCGCGAATGCGCTCCCGCGCCGGCCCGCCGACTCCGCTTGCTCTAGAAGGTCTTTCTAGGACTTGCCCGTCGGCTGCGGGACGATCCGAATGTAAGGCTTCGGCGACTCCCACTCCCCGAAGATCTCCTTGGCCTGATCGTTTGAGACCGAGCCGGCGATGATCACGTCGTCGCCCTGCTGCCACTGCGCAGGCGTTGCCACCTTGTGGTTGGCGGTCAGCTGCAGCGAGTCGACCACGCGCAGCACCTCGTCGAAGTTGCGCCCGGTCGTCATCGGGTAGACGAGGATCAGCTTGATCTTCTTGTCGGGACCGATCACGAACACGTTGCGAACCGTCTGGTTGTCGGCCGGGGTGCGTTCGCTCGCCGCGCCGGAGGTGTCTGCCGCCAGCATCCCGTAGAGCTTTGCGACTTTGAAGTCCTCATCGCCGATGATCGGGTAGTTGGGCGCGGTGCCCTGCGTCTCCTCGATGTCTTTGGCCCAACGCTCGTGATCTGAGGTCGGATCGATCGAGAGGCCGATCACCTTCACGCCACGGCGGTCGAACTCCGGCTTGATCTTGGCCATGTATCCAAGCTCGGTCGTGCAAACCGGCGTGAAGTCCTTCGGGTGGGAAAACAGCACCACCCACGAGTCGCCGATCCAATCGTGGAAATGGATCGGGCCCTCCGTGGTCTGCGCATCGAAGTCGGGGGCGGTGTCGCCGATCTGCAAGCTCATGTGGTCAGTGCTCCTTGGTCGATGGCCGGGTGGAGAGATTCGCGCAATACTGATAAGCCGACCTGATTTAAGGCATTTTAGCCGTCGCGGGCACCCGCAACACTTCAGATCGAATAGCTCAGAGCAGGCTCTGCGCGCAGCTCCTGCTCGAAGGACTGGGCCACACGTTCGAGCTCGCCGCCGGGAGCGATCCGGTATGTGCCGGTGCGCCGCAGCGGCGGCGAGTAGGCGTGGATCGTGATCGCGGGCGCGGTCCCGAGATGGCGCACCCGATGGATCGCGGTCGAGGGGACGAAGATGGCGGCGCCGGGCGCGATCGCGTGCACCTGCGGCTCCCCGCCAAATCGCAGCCGCTCTTCCTGGACCCGGCCTTCGATTCCGACGATCGCAGCGGCGGAATCGTCGTGGTCGTGGAAGCCGGTGTCCTGCTCATCGCTCCAGCAGATCACCCAGGCATTCACGTCCTGGTCGTCCCAGATCTGCTCGTAGAGGCGCGACTCGCGGTCGTGGCGCACAAGGTGGCGCCAGCGCTCCGGCGTGGCGGCCAGACCGGCGGCGAATCGCGTCAGCTCTGAATCCGAGAAGCTCACGCGGCCACCGCCCGACTTGCAAACAGGCTCGCTGCCTGGGTCTGAAGGCTTGCGTGCAGAGCGCCGGGCTGCGGCTCTGCAAGCGGTCGGTCTGAGCCGTAGAGCAGCTGGCTGCGCCCGACGTGCGCGGCCATCATCTCGATCGCGGCCGGGCCGTAGCTGGAGGTGTCATAGAAGACCCGCGGGTCATGCAGGTCGATCGGCGGCCCGCCGCGGGCGTGCAGTCGCTCGCTCAGCAGCGGCGCGCCGCCGGCCAGCATCGCGAAGATCACGTGCAGGTCGGGGTGCTCGCGGCGGCCGAAGGAGGCGAACGTCAGCCACGCCGCCTGCATCTGCGCCACGTACTCGGTCAGCGCGCTCCACCACAGCGGCTCGCCGAAGGCGGCCTTTGGACGTTGCTGTCCGGGCGCCGTGCCGGGATGCACGAACAGCGGCACGCCTCGCAACGCAAGGCGCTCAAGCATCGCTCCGACCCTGTGCAGCCGATCCGGGCCCGCCAGCGCCCCGGCCGGGATCGAGACTCCCACGCAGCCGCGCGCAAGCAGATCGTCGACATCGGATGCGTCGGCGCCGTCGAGCGCAATCGCGCCCCAGGCCGCAAACTCGCCCGGCAGCGCCGTCACGCCGCGCAGGTGGGCGTCGATCAGCTCCAGCGCGCTCTCGCGCGGCAGCGCCTCGATCCCGATCGGGCTGGAGATCGCGATCAGCGCGAGGTCCAGGCCGTCCTCGTGCACCAGGTCGGCGCGCCGCCGCACCGCCTCGGCGTGCGCGTCGATCACGTAGGGCTGTTCGCCGGCGCTGTGCAGCACGATCAGGCCATTGCTGCGGCGCACCAGCGGCGGCGTGCGGCGTGCGCTCAGGCTCTCCAGCAGAGGCGCGGTCCAGATGTGCTGGTGAACGTCGAGGCGCATTTAGCCCGCCGTCCCCAGGCGCGCCCCGACGTCCGCGCACTGCTCGCAGACGGTCTGCGGCACCACGCCGGCGCGGATCAGCAGCGCGAAGACCTTGCAGCCGACGCAGTAGGCGAAGATCGACTCCAGCCCCGCCGCGACCGCGAGCACGACCAGCACCCCGTCGGCAGCCTCATGGGAGACCGCGAAGGCGAGCACCAGCGCGGCGGTGGAGAAGGCAGCGCCAATGCCCTGCGCGAAGCGCTTCGGCGGTCCCGGGACCGGACGCCGGGCGCCGAGGCGGGGCGCGATCAGGTTCTGGGCGCTCCATCCGAGCGGGCTCAGCGTCGGTCCGGTCGTGACTCGCGCCCAGAACCCGTACGCAAGCGGGATCAGCAGCCAGTACCAGGAGGTGATCAGCGTAGCCAGCACCTCCGCAAGCACGACTGCCGCCACCACTCTCGCGGCCTTCTCGTTGACTGGATTTGGAAAGGAGAACAGGTTGCGCATCGGAGTTCCAGAGGCCGATCCTGCGGCCGAGGACCCCGGCCGCAGGCTTCGACTCTCGATTGCTTCACCAATACTCTACTAAACCGATGGGATTTATGGGTTTTTTATGTCGCGGCGATCTCTCCCGTGTGTGGCGCGAGCTCGAACGCCTCCGCCAGCAGCTCATATGAGCGCCGCCGCGCGCCGTGGTCGTAGGTGATGCAGACGACGATCACCTCCTCGGCGCCGTACTCGCCTGCAACGTCCTGCAGCTGGGCTCGCACCGCCTCCGGCTCACCGAGGACCACGCGCCTGCGCGCAGGTGCGCTGTCTGCGCGACCCTCGGCCTCCAGGAATCGCAGCGCCTTCTCCGGCGGCGGCACCGGGATCAGCTGTCCGCGGCGAAGCAGCGTGAACGCCATCCGCCCGCTTGCGGCCAGGCGCTGCGCCTCCGCCTCACTCTCAGCACAAATCGCCCATACGGCTACCGCGACGTGCGGATCCTCGTGCCCGGAGGCGAAGAAGCGCTCGCGATAGAGGTCCGCCGCCTGCGCGCCATCGGAGTTGATGAAGTCCGCAAACGCGTACGGCAGTCCGAGCTCGCCGGCCCAGATCGCGCTCTGCGGCGAAGAGCCGAGCAGCCAGGGCTCGGGCGTGTGCGGCCTGCCCGGCAGAGTCCGTGCCAGCCGTGCGAACGGGTGCTCGGCGGGCAGGGCGTCGCTCAGATAGCCGAGCAGCTCGCCAAGCTGCTGCGGGAAGTCGTCGGGCGCGGCCTGTGAGCGGTCGCGTTGCAGCGCGTAGGTCGTAAGGGGATCGGTGCCGGCCGCGCGCCCGATGCCGAGGTCGATGCGCCCTGGGAACAGGCCGGCGAGCAGGCTGAAGGTCTCGGCGACCTTGAATGCGCTGTAGTGCGGCAGCATCACCCCGCCGCTGCCGACCCTGATGCCACTGGTCGCGCAGGCGAGCGGGCCGATCAACGCCTCGGGGCTCGGCCCGGCGAGCATCGGGCCGCCATGGTGCTCCGCCACCCAGTAGCGGTGGTAGCCAAGCGTGTCCGCAAGCTGCGCGAGGTCGATCGTGTTAGCCAGCGCCTGCGCCCCGGTCGAGCCCTCGGCGATGGGCGACTGGTCGAGGATCGATAGGCGCAGTGAGCTTGGCATCAATGTGCATCCGATCCTAGAAGGCGCAGGTATTTGCAGACCGACTCCTAACGTACGCCGCTACGCTCGCGTCAGTGACCCCAGAGGAGCTCGCCAACCTCGTGCATCTGCGCCGCGCCCGCGATCTGATGGATCGCGAGTATGCGCGCCCGCTCGACGTGGCCGCGCTCGCCCGCGCCGCGCTGATGTCGACCGCCCATTTCTCGCGGCAGTTCCGCGCGACATATGGCGAGACGCCCTACGCCTACCTGATGACGCGGCGCATCGAGCGAGCGAAGGCGCTGCTGCGCCGCGGCGACATGTCTGTCACAGAGGTCTGCATGGAGGTCGGGTGCACCTCGCTTGGCTCATTCAGCGCCCGCTTCACCGAACTGGTGGGGCAGACACCGACGGCTTACCGGGCGCGCGACCACAGCGAGCTCGCAAGCGTGCCGGGGTGCATCGCCAAGGAGCTCACCCGCCCGAGCCGCAAGCCGAGCAGGATCGAAGAAGCGCGCCTGGCGCTGGCGCCCTAGCCTTGGCGGCATGAACCTCACACTCTCCACCTGCTTCGTCCTAGTACATGACCCCGACCTCGCGCAGACCTTCTACTGCGACACACTCGGCCTGCAGGCGCGCAACGACGTCGCCCGCGGGGACTTCCGCTGGATCACCGTCGGTGCCGCCTCCCAGCCCGACGTCGGGATCGTCCTCACCAACTACCTGAACGGCAGCCCCGCCGACATCGACGCGCTCGCCGCCCTGCTGGCCAAGGGCGCTCTGAACGGCGTCCACTTCCACACCGATGACCTCGACGCCGCCTTCGAGAAGGTGCGCGCCGCGGGCGCCGAGATCGTGCAGGAGCCGACCGACCAGCCATGGGGCACGCGGGACTGTGCCGTGCGCGACCCCTCCGGCAACATGGTGCGCATCGACCAGCCGCCCGCGGCGTAGACGCAGCAAACGCGATCGGGCCAGGGTGGCCGGAGTTCGACCTCCGCACCACCGGCCCGCCGCGTTGCTCGCCGACATTTCGCTGCATCGCGACGCTTCGCAGCTAGTATCAAACCAGTGTCGGCGGGACCGCCAAGGGCCCTTGCCGTCTCTGGATGCCAGCGATCGCAAGGAGAATGCCCATGAAGATCCACCGCTCCACCGCCTGTCTGCTCGCCGCCTCCTTGCTCGGGGTCGGGCTCGCGCTGCCCGCGAGCTCAGCGTTCGGCGCACACGCCGCCAAGCACAAAACGAAGGCCCCGCTGCTCAAGAGCCTGACCTACACGCCCCTGACCACCGACGGCTCCGACGGCTTCCTGCAGGCCCGCTACACCGCGACGATCAAGCTCTACCACTCCGCGCCTTCGATCACCTTCACGATCGACAGCACCAACTCGCACAACTTCGAAACCGAAGCCGGCCCCGAAAAGAGCTACTCCGCGGGCGTGCACAAAGTGAGCTTCCTCTATGACGCTCTGCCTGGCGGCACCTACCAGATCACCCTTTATGCTCTCGTGCGGCCATCCGCCAACAGCGACACCCTGGCGCCACCTGCCCCACTCAAGAGCTCCGATCCCGCAACGCTCGTGGTCGCCGAAGCACCGCAAGGCCAGGACGGCGCGGGTAAAGTGACGAAAATCTAGGCACCGATGGCCAAGGTCCTTGCAGTCATAACGACCTCAATCGACGGATACATCACCGGAGCAAACGGGGAGTGTCGTAGGAACTGTGTAGGCATGAGCGAGAGAGGTCGTTATGCCTACTATTACGCAGGGTCAGATGGAGTCGCAGGAGCTGGTGTTCGGCGCCGGCGGGGAGCGCAGGGAGCCCGAAGGGCGACCGGAGTGGACCGGCGGCGGCGCGCTTGCGGCGGGGGACTCGACGGCGGGCCGGCCGGGGCGTGCGCTCTCTCCGGAGCTGGTCGACGGGACCGTCGATCGTGGGGCTGGCCGCCGTCGTGTGCGGCAAGCTCTCGGGGTGGGCTCTGATCGGCGGATCAGTGATGAGGTGATCGACGAGTTGCTTGCCGGGGCGAGCAGTGAGGAGGAGATCGCTGGGCCCGGCGGCTTGTTGGCGCAGTTGACCAAGCGGCTGGTGGAGCGCGCGATGGAGGTCGAGCTGACTGACCATGTCGGCTATGAGGCGCACTGCGAGCCGCCTGGTGGCGCGGAGAACCAGCGCAACGGCAGCTCGCCGAAGACGCTTCTCACCGAGCACGGGCCGGTGGAGATCGATGCTCCCCGGGACCGGGACGGCAGCTTCGAGCCGCAGATCGTTCGCAAGCGTCAGCGGCGGTTCGTGGGGTTCGACGAGAAGATCCTCGCGCTCTACAGCCGTGGAATGTCGACGCGGGATATCGAAGCTCACTTTCGGGAGATCTACGGGGTGCAGGTCAGCCGCGACCTGGTCAGCAGGGTCACGGATGCGGTGATGGATGATGTGCGGGAGTGGGCCAAGCGGCCGCTGGAGGACATCTACCCGATCGTGTTCTTGGACTGCATGGTGTTGAAGATCCGCGAGGCAGGGACGGTGCAGCGTCGCGCGCTCTACCTCGCCCTCGGCGTCACGCTGGAGGGTGAGCGGGACGTGTTGGGCATGTGGTTCCAGGAGACCGAGGGCGCGAAGTTCTGGATGCAGGTCCTGACCGACCTGAAGACCCGCGGCGTGCAGGACATCCTGATCTGCTGCGTTGACGGCTTGAAGGGCTTCCCAGAGGCGATCGAGGCGATCTTCCCGAAGACGACCGTCCAAACATGCATAGTTCACCTCATTAGAGCAAGCTTGCGTTATGTGCCGCGCCGCGAGCGCGAGCAAGTCGCCCGCGACCTCAAGCCGATCTACACAGCCAAGGACGCCGACCAGGCGCAGGCCGAGCTTGAGGCCTTCGATGAGAAGTGGGGCAAGCGGTTCCCCGTGATCACCCAGGCGTGGCTGAACGCCTGGGAGCATGTGACCCCCTTCCTCGCGTTCCCGCCGCAGGTCAGGCGCGTGATCTACACGACAAACGCGATAGAGGCCCTCAACAGGCAGCTGCGCAAGGCGATCAAGACGAAGGGCAGCTTCCCCAACGAGGACGCCGCCCGCAAGCTCGTCTACCTCGCCCTGCAGAACGCCGTCCCGCAATGGACCCGCACCCGGAACTGGACCACAGCGCTACTCGCGTTCAAGATCCACTTCGGCGACCGCGTCCCCGACACCACCAACTGAGTTACAATAATCCAAGAAACCGCCTACACAGTTAATGTGACGCCCTCAGCAAACGACGGGCCGGGCAAAGGGCTCGGTGATAACGGGGAGCGGCTGCACAATTGGGTCTTCGGCGGGCCGTGGCACTACGAGGATGAACTACGCCCGCAGCCCAAGGGCGAGGATGCGGTGTGGTTCGAGGATGTCGCGGCGAAGATCGGCTCGGTGGTCAGCGGTCGCAAAACCTACGAGGCGGCCCGGCATTGGGGCGATCGCAACCCCTGGGGAGTGCCGCTCTTCATCGTCACCCATCGCCCCGCTGAGCAGCCGCCCGGAGAGGAGTTCATCTTCGTCTCGGGCGTGCAGGCCGCGGTGCAACGCGCTGTGGAGGCAGCGGGCCAGAAGGACGTGCACATCATGGGCGGCGCCGAGGTCATCCGCCAGGCGTTTGCCGCCGGAATCGTCGACCAGCTGCTGCTCATCATCGCCCCGGTGATCATGGGTGCCGGCAAGCGCCTCTTCGAGGGGTTCTCGCAGTCGCTGGATCTGGAGCAGATGGGAGTGCGGCAGTCGCAGTTCGCGACTTTCATCGACTATCGCGTGGCTAGGAGCCCGGGTCAGTAACGCGTCCTCGCCGTCGACTAACGGCGCGGCACGGGAGCGATGAGGACTACGCCTCCCGGCTCCCGGGTGAGCGTCGGGTGTCCGGTCCTCATTTAGAGTGTCCCGCGAGCCTGCTGGCTGCTGCTTTTCGCCGCTCGCGCTCAGGTTGCGCCGACCAGGGCGAGTCCGCCGGCGCGGTGGAGCTTGAGCAGGTTGTGGATCGCGCAGTGGAAGCGCCATTGGGCGCGGGCTGCGTGCTTGCCGCGCAGCAGCAGCCGCCGCGCGTCTTGGACGGTGTGCATCTGGCCGAACACCGGCTCGACGATCGCCTTGCGTCGGGCGTAGACGGCGTGCCCGTCCTTGGTTTTCAGCTTGCGTGCCATGCGCTGCTTGGGGGTCGCGTTCTTCGGTATCGGCCCGCGTGGCGCGGGCGCGGGCGGCTCTGAGCGCTTGAAGCGGCCGGTCGCGATGAACGGATCAAGGCCGTGAGCGGCGGTGATCGTGACGTTCTCCTGGGAGAAGTAGCCGGCATCCGCGGTCAGCGCCGCACCCTCCGGTAGCTCGCCACCGACCGCGTCGAGGTTCTCGGCGAGCTGGTCAAGCGCCGGCTCGAGCTGCTCGGCATCGGGCGCCTGATCGCAGAGCTCGGCCGCGAGGATCACCTGCGTCTGGGAGTCCACGATCGCCTGGCCGTTGTAGCACTGGTGAAAAGAACCGTCAGAGGTCTTCATGATCTTTGACTCGGGATCGGTGAAGTTGCGCTGCGCTTTGGGCTTCGGCGCGAATGGATCGCGTCCGCTCGGCGGGCGCCGGGGCTTCTTGCCCTGTGCCCGCATCTCAGCGCGGCGCGCCTTCTCGCGCTCGGCGGCCTCAGCCTCAAGCGCCGCCTTGGCCTCGCGGATCACCTCGAGGCGCTGCTCGCGCCGACGCAGCTCCCGCGGCAGCTCATCGCCGCGATGCTCAGGACCGAAGCGCTCGTCCTCCTCGGCGTCGGTGCGCTCGGCCTCGGCCAGCAGCGCGTCGACGTTCTTGCGCAGCGCGGCGATCTCGCCCTCGAGCTGGACCTCCTTCTTGACCATCCGCTCGTAGCTCATCGCCTTGTGCCGAGACGCGTTCGCGCGCAGCTTGGTGCCATCCAAAGCGAGTGTTCCCAGCCCGATGAGCCGTGCCTGCTTGCACAGCCTCAACGCCTGCACGAACAGCTCTGAGAGCGCCTCCAAGTGACGTGCCCGAAACCGCGCGATCGAACGATAATCCGGGTGCTGGCCGGCGCACAGCATCCGCGCCGCCACATCGCGATAGCTCGCCGCCTCCAGCTTGCGCGAGGAGGCCACCCCGCCCGCGTAGCCGTAGATCAACAGCTTGAGCATCAGTCGCGGGTCATATGGCGGGTAGCCCCGCTCCTCCTCATAGGCCGCATAGATCGGCGAGAGGTCCAGCGCCGACTCCACCAGATCTGAGACGAAGTGCGCCAGATCGCCCTCCGGCACCCACTCAGAGAGCACCGGCGCCATCAACAGCACCTGATCGGGGTCATACGCCCGGAAGGTCTTCTCTTCGCCCGCCGCCCGGCGCTCGCCAACTACCGCCGACGCCTGCACCTCCACCAGCCGCTCCTGCGTCACCGCCGACATGACAACCTCCGCGTCGAGAACAACGGAATCGTCTTAAATCCGCCGGACGCCACCGCGACGGTTACTGACCCGGGCTCCTAGGGCGTGATGATGACCCGGCCAAACGCCTTGCGGCTCTCGGCGTACTCGTGCGCCGCGGCGGCATCCGAGAGCTCGAACGAGCGATCGATCTCCACCTGAAGCTCGCCGCTTGCGACGCGCTCCAGCATGTTGCCGATCATCGGATGGACGCGGGCATACTCCGACAGGATCGCGCCGCCGAGAAAGACGCCGTGCAGCGAGTTGTTGCGCGTCCAGAGCGAGCGCGCCTCGATCGCCGAACCCGCACGGCCGGCGACCCCGACGCTGATGAGCCGCCCTCGGTAGGCAAGTACGCCAACGCTGTCGATCAGGTTCTGGCCGCCGATCGAGTCGAGGACGACCTCGACGCCGCGCGAGTCGGTGAGCTGGTTGGTGCGCTCGACGAAGCTCTCTGTCGCGTAGTTGATCGGGTGGTCGAGTCCGAGCGCCTTCAACCGCTCAAGCTTCTCCTCGCGGGAGGCGGTCGCGATCACGTCGCGCCGGCCTGCTTGGCGAGTTGGATCGCGGCCATGCCGACACCGCCGGCTCCGGCGTGGACCAGGACGGTCTGGCCCTCGGCCAGTTTGCCGGCGGTGAACAGGCACTCATAGGCGGTTCCGAACGCGACCGGCACACACGCGGCGCGAGCCGCATCCAGCCCGGCGGGGATCGGCCAGGTCATCGCCGCGGGCACGGCTCGCCTGGCGGCATGCGAGCCGGCTGCGTTCAAGGCGACCACCCGATCGCCGACGGCGCGTCCCTGCACGCCCGCGGCGACCTCGCTGATGGTGCCGGCGCTCAGATAGCCGACGATGTGCGGGGAGGCGGGCAGCTCCCCTGCCGCGCGAGCGAGCAGGTCTCCCCCCTCGATGCTGATCGCCTCAGCGTCAACCACCACGCAGCCGTCGGGGCATACGGGGTCGGCCACATCCTCGTAGCGCAGCACCTCCGGCCGGCCGTTCTCGTAGATGACCGCAGCCTTCATTTGAGCCCTCCTCTGGGTTTCGACGCCGCGCCGTCAAGTCTCAGCTCGGGTCTCCGGCCACGCACGGTAGCGGCCACGCGCGCCGGTGGCATCTTTTGTGTTGATTGCGCACCCTGAGTGGGCAATCCTGCACTGCGATGGCATGAACCCGCCACCTGAGAGGAGCAACGATGCACCAGACAGCACTGAAGAGAGCACAGCTCGGCCAGACGGGCCTTCAGATCACCCGCGTGGGCTTCGGCGCGTGGGCGATCGGGGGCGGAGACTGGGAGTTCGGTTGGGGCCCACAGGACGATGAGCAGTCGATCGCCGCAATCCACCACGCGCTCGAGCAGGGGATCAACTGGATAGATACCGCCGCCGTCTACGGCTTCGGCCACTCCGAGCAAATCGTCGGCCGGGCGCTGCAAGGCCTCGCCGAGCGACCGTACGTGTTCACCAAGTGCTCCCTGCTGGAGGGCCCCGGCCGCAAGGAGGTGCACAATCTCAAGCGGGACTCGATTCTGCGTGAGGCCGCCAACAGCCTTCAGCGGCTCGGAGTCGACGCGATCGACCTCTACCAGATTCACTGGCCGATGCCCGCCGCTGACATCCAGGAGGGCTGGGCGGCGCTCGCCGAGCTCAAGGAGCAGAGCCTCGTGCGGCACATCGGCGTCTCGAACTTCGATGTCGGCCAGTTGCGGGTCATCCAGCAGATCGCGCCGGTGCAGACGCTGCAGCCGGAGTATTCGCTGATCGAGCGGGACATTGAGCGGGAGATCCTGCCGTTCGCCCGGCAGCAGGGGATCGGGGTGATCGCATATTCGCCGATGGGCTCAGGCATGCTCAGCGGTGGCATGACCCGCGAGCGCCTGCAAAGCATGCCTGAGCAGGACTGGCGCAAGCGCGACGTCCGCTTCAACGAGCCACAGCTCTCGCAGAACCTCCAGTTGGTCGAGCGGCTGAGAACGGTGGCGGACCGCTACGACACGACGCCGGGCGCTGTCGCGGTCGCCTGGACGCTGCGCAACCCCGCAGTCGACGGCGCGATCGTCGGCTTCCGCCGGCCAGATCAGGTCGATCCGATCCTGCTCGCGGCGAGCCTCGAGCTCACCGACGCGGACGTGGCCGAGATCGAAGGGGGTGCGCGATGAGCACGGTCGGGTTTGTCGGCCTCGGAGCGATGGGCAGCCGGATCGCCGGCCGGCTGCTCGACGCCGGCAACGAGCTCTACGGGAGCAACCGAACCGAGTCAAAGGCGAAGCCGTTGATCGAACGGGGAATGCAGTGGCGCGCAACGCCGCGCGAGGTCGCCGCGGCGGCCGAAGTGATCTTCAGCATGGTCACCGATGACGCAGCGCTTGAGGCGATCGCCTCCGGGCCCGACGGAATCCTCGCCGGTCTGCAGGAGGGAAAGATCTACGTCGACATGAGCACGGTCAGCCCACGGGCGAGCCGGCAACTCGCCGAGCGGGTCGACTCGCTCGGCGCCCAGATGCTCGACGCCCCGGTCTCCGGCAGCATTCCCCAAGCCCAGACCGGAACGCTCGCGATCTTCGTCGGCGGAAGCGAGTCGGCGTTCGCGACGGTCGAGCCGCTGTTGCGCGAGCTTGGCCAGGCCGTCACCCACGTGGGCGTAAACGGTCAGGGCCTGCTGATCAAGCTCGCGGTCAACATCAGCCTCGCCGTCCAGACTCTCGCCTTCAGCGAGGGGTTGCTGCTCGCCGAGCGTGGCGGGATCGATCCGCGACTTGCGGCCGAGGCTATGAGCACGAGTTCGATCGGGTCGCTGATGCTCAAGGCACGTGTCCCGCTCCTGCTCGACCTCCCCGAGCAGGCGTGGTTCGACGTGGCGCTGATGGCAAAGGACATTCGCCTCGCGCGCGAGGCCGCCGATGAACTGGCGATCCCTCTCCCTTCGGCCGCCGTCGCGGAGGAGATGCTCGCCAGGGCGAGCGAGATGGGCTATGCGCACCGGGACATCGCCGCACTCCACGAGGTCCTTGCCAAGTCAGCCGCACGGTGAAGCAACCATTCTGAAGCTATCTCATCACGCAGTGATGGGTATGGTGCTAGTATGAATGGCACCATGCTGGAGAACATAGACCGCTCAGACCCCATGCCGCTGCATGACCAGGTGGCCGCGCAGATCCGTCGTGCAATCGCCGACGGCGAGGCCAAGCCAGGAGAGCGCATGCCACCCGCTCGCGATCTCGCGGCGGTCATGGCGGTCAACACCAACACGGTTCTGCGTGCACTTCGCGCACTGCGCGACGAAGGTCTGCTGGAGTTCCGTCGCGGGCTCGGCGTACGTGTCAGCGGAACACCACAGCGCGGCGCGGTCATCGCACGCGCCCGCGAGCTCGTCAGCTTCGCCCGGCAGCAGGGCTACCCGCCCGAGGAGCTGATCTCGATCATCCAAGGCATCCGTTGAAGCATGCTCGTGCCGCTGAGCGATAGGCCCTCCACCGAGGCACCCGCGGGTGCGCCCGCTGGGCCCGATCAGGGCGTGATCGAAGAGGCGCGGCGCAGACAGCGCTCGCGGCGGCTTCGCGTGTCGCTCGCCGTACTGGCGGCGCTGGCGGGCGCTGGAATCCTTCTCGCAGCGAGCACGGGTGGCGCGAGGCCGACAGAAGCGCCGCTGCATCTCCCCCCCGAACCCTCGCCTCTCTTGGCACGCAATGCCGGATCGACCTCGCAGCCCATCGGCGTGAGCCTTTCCCCGAACTTGGAAGGTGGCCAGGCCGGCTGGTGTGTGACCATCCTCGAAAAGAACGGCGCGAGCAGCGGCACCTGCGGCCCGCTTCCTACCGTCAGCCATCCGCTTCTGACAGGCATGTCAGGGTGGACCGGCGGCGAACGCGACATCACGACGGTCGACATCACCGCGCCACGCGTCGCCTACTTCCTGGTGAACGGCACCCGGCGCGTTGCCACCAAAACGCTGGCGGGACTTCCGTACGGTCTGCGTGTCGCGATCATCCACACTCCCCTTCATCGATCACCCAATCGGCGGCTCGCCGTCGCGTTCAGGCGACCGACCATCGTCCCCCTCGACGCCTTGGGCAAGCCGATCTCAGAATCCCGCGACCATGGAGCCGTCTGGTTTCGCGATTGGAATCGCCCAGCAACCCGGCCGCTTAAAGGGCCATGCCAGTTGCACATCTCCGGGCTTGGCGGGGTTACCGCCCGGCGGGGCCAGGTGGCCACAGCCATCCGCCCATATCCCGGATACATCATCGGACGAGGCTTCCTCTCGTGCATCGACACCGAATACCGCGCTGCCGGCCGGGACATGCGAGCGGCGGTGTTGCTCGATGCCGCCAATCCCGGCGTAAGCGCACCGGCCGAGATACCGGGCCTCGAACCAATCCCACAGGCTCCCGGCCTCTACAACGGCCCCGGCGGCCTTGCCTCACGTGGCCCGATCACCGCCAAGCGTGAGGGCAACGCATGGGTTCTCGTGGCAGGCGGCGGACGAAACGCCGAGGAAGCACGCATCCGACTGCTGCGCCACCTCACCGTGAGAATGTCGCGATAGCGGCCGGAGTGCAAACCTTCAGCGCTTCTCAAACACGATCCGGTAGTGGTCCAGCAACTCCCGTTCGAAGCACACCTTGTTGGCGCTGACCCCGGAGGTGAACGCGAGACGGAAATCGGAGCTCAAAAGCCAGCGCGGCAGCAGCCTAAGCTTCAGCAGCGCCTTGCGCACGCTGCGCGCGCCCATGCGGGCGTTCCACTGTTCGATCGTCTCGATGTAGTCAAGTCTGCCGCTGTCGATCGCGATCAGCCGGAAGTGAGGCTCGGCGCAGCGGAGCACCTGCTCCTTGCCGAAGGGCAGCCAGGAGCCCGGGAACTGCCGCCCCAGCAGCGCCAGATACCAGGCGTCGGTATCGCGCGGCGGCATGCCGCGCAGCGTGTCGATGTCGATCTCGTCCGGTGGGGGCATGTTGCGCCCGAAGACCATCGTCTGCAGGTAGAAGCGGCCGCGGTCGGGCAGCAGGCCCGCGACCCGCGCGAATAGGTCGCCATAGACCTGCTCCTGGCGGCCGGCCTGATAGTCCTCGGGAGAGCAGAAGTGCTCGAAGGCGCCGAGGCTCGCGACCGAGTCGAAGGGGCCGAAGCGCTCAACGTCGATCTCGCGCGCGTCGCAGAGCTCAACCTGGAGCCCGTGGCGCCGGCAGGCGGCCACCTGCGCGGATGAGAGGGCGACGCCGACGCCGACGCCACCACGACTGCGCACGAAGTCCAGCAGCGCGCCCCAACCGCAGCCGAGGTCGAGCGTCCGCTTGCCTTCCGCGATCCCGATCTGCTGCGCGACATACTCATGCTTTGCCCGCTGCGCCTGCTCAAGGGACAGGGAGAAGTCGCCGTCGTACTTCGCGCCGCTGAAGTCCGCCATCTCGCCCATGCTGAGGCGAAACACCCTGTCGATCAGCGAATACGTGAACTCGAGATCCTTACGGTCGGCCACCGCAGCCAGCTTCGCAGACGCGGCCGTCGGCCTGCTTGCGCGCGCCGACATGACCGCCACTACACTTCTGAAGTGACGCAGCAGCGGTGGGCACGCAGCCGCCTGGTGGGGATCGTCATCCTGCGGCACCGACCCTTCGGAGCACCATCGCCACAACGCAGCAACCCGCGGGAGACCACCGCCCAGAGGCGCCCAGCGACAGGATTGGTTATGTCGCGAACATCCTCGCAACAGCGCTGCCGCCTGCGCTGCTGGGCTTCGCCGCCTGGCGCGCGTGGGGAGGTGCGCTGCGCTGGAGCGATCTGGTCGTGCTCGCGATCGTCTATGCGCTCACGGGGCTTGGCGTCACCGTCGGCTTCCACCGTCTGTTCACCCACCGCAGCTTCAAGACCGCGGCCCCGCTGCGCTTCCTGCTCGCGGCGCTCGGCTCCGCCGCGATCGAGGGTCCGCTGATCGAGTGGGTCTCAAACCACCGCAAGCACCACCAGTTCTCCGATCAGGATGGGGACCCCCACAGTCCGCATCACCATGGCACGGGAGTGCAGGGCGCGCTGCGGGGGCTATACCACGCCCACCTCGGCTGGATCTTGAAGGGGGACGCGGCGGCGACCCCCGAGCGCTACGCCAAGGACCTGCTCGCCGACCCGGTCGCCAGTTTCGTCGACCGCACGTTCGTGGTGTGGATGCTCGCCGGCCTGGCCCTGCCCTTCGGCCTTGGCTTGGCACTCACAGGCACCATTGCGGGGGCTCTCACCGCGCTGCTGTGGGGCGGAGCGGTGCGCATCTTCCTGCTGCACCACGCCACCTTCTCGATCAACTCCCTGTGCCACTTCTTCGGTCGCCGGCCCTTCCAGACGGGCGACGAGTCGCGCAACCTCGCGTGGCTTGCGCTGCCGACCTTCGGCGAGGCCTGGCACAACAACCACCATGCCTTCCCGAGCTCCGCCAGGCACGGACAGGCGCGCTGGCAGCTCGATCCTTCCTGGTGGGTGATCGGTGCGCTCGCGCGCTGCGGCCTGGTGTGGGACGTCGTCGGCGTCTCCCCCACACGCCAACTGGAAAAGCGCGCAGCCTACGAAGGACGGCGCGCGAGCACCTGATAGACGGCGGTGTACCCGGTTTCAAAGCCAAGCCGCGCCGCGCGCAGATACAGCCGCCAGACACGGGTGCGCTGCGCGCCCGCAAGCCTGCGCGCATCGTCGAGGTGTTCGTCCAGGCGCTTGCTCCAGTGGCTGAGGGTCAGCGCGTAGTCTTCGGCGAAGCCCTCAACGTGCTCAGTGAGTAGTCCCGCTCGTTCCATCGCAAGCTGGATGCGAGAGAGATGCAAGGGCTCCCCGTCTGGAAAGACGTAGCGGTTGGTGAAGGCATCGCCACTCGCGTCATAGTCGGTCCGCAGCGCGGCGATGCCATGGTTCAGCAGCGCGCCGCCAGGCGCCAGCAGCCGCGCAAGCCTGAGCGCGTACTCATCGATGCGGCTCTCGCCGACGTGCTCCACCATGCCGATGCTCGCGATCGCGTCGAAAGGCGCCTCGCGCAGCTCCCGGTAGTCGGCGACCCTGATCTCCACGCGGTCCGCGAGACCGGCCCTTGCGACCCGCTCGCGCGCGAACGCCGCCTGCTCTGGCGAGAGCGTGATGCCGAGCACGGACACCTGGTGCGTCTTCGCTGCGTGGATCGTAAAGCTTCCCCAGCCGCAGCCGACGTCGAGGACGCGCTGGCCGGGCCGTAGCCCAAGCTTGGCCGCGACCAGCTCCAGCTTTGCCTCCTGCGCCTCTTCAAGCGTCTGCGCGCCGCGAGTGAACAGGGCGCAGCTGTAGGTCATCGAGGCGTCCAGGAACAGGCCGAAGAAGTCGTTGCCGACGTCGTAGTGGTAGCGAACGGCGGCAGCATCGCGCGCGCGGGTGTGACGCTCGCCTTTGAGCACGAGCTCCAACGACGGGCGCCGAGAGGGCGCGATCCTCGCCGCCGCCACCGCGGCCGCTGCAAGCAGCCGCACGCGGTCGCGAGCGCCCACCGTTGGCGGCGTCCAGGAGTCCACCACGGCGAAAGCCTGATCCAGGTCCGCGGCGTCGAGCGAGCCCTCCACGTAGGCGCGGCCGAGGCCGAGCCGGCCAGGCGAGCGCAGCATGTGCGCGACCGCGCTGGGCGAGCGGATGTCGAATGACGGCGCCGGCGCGAGCGTTGCGGGAAGCACGGTGCCGTCCCAGAAGCGGACCTCGAAGGGACGCGACGGCAACACGCGTGCGAGCTCTCGGCGCAGGGGCTGAGTGACGAAGCTCATCGCCCTACTTAACCACTATGACCGGGCGCAGGGCGTGCACCGATCGCCGCCGAGGCCGGCGTCGCGGACATTCTCAGTCCAGATGCCATCGTCGAGCGTCGAGTGATCTGGAATGCCAACCCGCTCGCAAAGGGAGACATAGGTTCTTTCGCCGTTTCGCGATCGAGCCGTCCCGTAAAGCAAATGCTGGAGGATCATATGAGCGACCTGCTCGACCTCGAGAAGATCGATACAGACGGAGCCATCCGCGAAGCGGCGCAGGCAGTCAGCGGCGACACGCGGCTCGGCTTCCTGCGCAAGGCCGGCCTTGGAGCCGGAGCGGTGATGGGTGGAGGAGCGGTCCTCTCGGCATTGGCGCCTGGCGCGCTGGCCGCTGGCAGCGGCCGACCGCCGGCTTCGTTTGGCAAAGGCGACCTCGGCATCTTCAACTACGCCCTCACACTGGAGTACCTCGAGGCGAACTTCTACGCGGAAGCGTTGAAAGGCGTTTCATTCAACGACCCGCATCTGAAGGCGCTGGCGACCAAGATCGCAAGCGACGAGGCAACTCACGTCGCGTTCCTGAAGAAAGCGCTCGGCAGCCACGCCGTCAAGAAGCCGAAATTCGACTTCGGCGCAGCCGTCACCAGTCAGTCGACGTTCACCGCGACCTCGCAGGCGCTGGAGAACACGGGCGTTGCCGCCTATTTCGGACAGGGGTTCAACATCAGCTCGAAGGCTTACCTGGCCGACGCGATCTCGATCCTCACCGTCGAGGCACGCCACGCCGGAGCGATCGGCTTCTACAACGACCCGACCGCGAAGGCGGTCTCGCCCGAGGGCGCATTCGACAAGCCAAAGACCGCAAGCCAGGTGCTCAGCATCGTCAAGGGCACCCACTTCATCGTCGGCTAGTAACGCGTCTACTCGCCGTGGCGGCCATCAAAGCCGCCACGGCGACGGGCGCACGTCCACCATTGCCTCCAAAGGAGACGATCACATGATGGGACTCGATAATCCAATTCACATCGCATTCCTGCTCATCCTGCTGCTGCTGGTCTTCGGCGCCAAGCGCCTGCCAGAGCTCGGCCGCTCGCTGGGCACCGGCATGCGCGGCTTCAAGGAGTCACTGAGCGGGGAGGGCATGCCGCCGGCGCAGCTGCACGAGCCGGCACAGATGGCCGCCGACGATGCCGCCGCTTCAACGCCGGCTCCAGCGGCCGCCGGACACGATCGACAGCATGCCTAGAGGACTCGCGGAGTCATGGCTGTCGCAGCGATAGGCAGGGTCGGGCACGAGGATCGCCTCAGTCTCGTCGACCACCTCGACGAGCTGCGTGCCAGGCTGATCGTCTGCCTGGCCGCGCTGGCGCTCACGTTCGGGCTCTGCATGTGGCAGAACCATGCACTGCTTAGCCTCGTCAATCGTCCGCTTGCGCAGCAGACGCAGAAGCAGGTACGCGCTGGTCAGGGGCCGCTCGGCGCCACGTACTCGGTGCAGCGCAACGCGCGCACCGTCGCACGCCAGCTGCAGGTGGTCGTCGGCGCGCTCGAGCAGCCCCACAACGGGGTGAGTCCTGCAGTTCGCGGCACGCTGCGTGGAGTTGCGCCGAAGCTGCGCACGGCGATCGCGGGCCTCTCGAAAGCGCCGCAGGGCGATAAGCCGGTCACGCTTGGCATCGGCGAGCCGTTTACGACCACGGTCGGTGTCAGCCTCATGTTCGCGTTCATCCTCGCGCTGCCGGTGATCCTCTACGAGCTTTACGGCTTTCTCGTGCCGGCTTTCGGCCCTAGCCAGCAACGTCTCGCAAGGCCACTGATGCTCGCGATCCCAGGCCTGTTCTTGCTCGGCGTGGCTTTCGGCTACCTCGTCGTGCTGCCAGCGGCGGTGCGGTTCTTCGAGAACTTCAACAGCGGCCAGTTCAACGTGCTCGTCCAGGCCAGCCAGTACTACCACTTCGCAGCCGTCGTGATGCTGGCAATGGGGCTCGTCTTCCAGGTGCCGGTCGGTGTGCTGGCCGTGACTCGCTCGGGCATCTTGAGCGTGCGCGAGCTCGCCAAGAACCGCCGCTACGCGGTGCTTGCATGCGGTGCGGTGGCGGCATTCCTGCCAGGCGACGCGGTCACGATGCTGCTGGAGACGGTGCCGCTGTACCTACTCTTCGAGCTCAGCCTGCTGATCGCGCGGTTCGCGGAGCGACGAGCTGCGCACGCCGTAGCGTGAGGGCGTGCGAGCAAAGCAAAGGCGCTCGAAACGGTAGACGTCATTTGACATGCAGCCTACCGGCTGCGTATTATAGGCAGCCATATGGGTGCCTATCCCCACGAGATCGACGATGTGTTCCGGGCGCTCGCCGACCCCAACCGGCGGCGGCTGCTGGACAGCCTCAACGCGTGCAGCGGCCAGACGCTGCGTGAGCTGTGCGCCGACATGGATATGGCTCGCCAGTCCGTGTCCAAGCACCTCGCGGTGCTTGAAGCCGCCCAGCTGGTGAGCACGGTGCGACGCGGACGGGAGAAGCTCCACTACCTGAACGCAGCGCCGATCAACGAGATCTCTGACCGGTGGATAGGCCAGTACGACCGCGACAGGCTCCGCGCCCTGTCGGACCTCAAGCAAGCCCTGGAGGACAACACCATGGACAAGCCGTCATTCCTCTACAGCACCTACGTCCGCACCACGCCGCAGCGCCTCTGGCAGGCACTGACCGACCCCAGCTTCACCGAACGCTATTGGGGAGTCGCGTTCGACTCCGACTGGAAGGTCGGCTCGACGATCACCTTGCGCCAGTGGGGGCTGACCATCGCCGACCCCGAGCAGGTCGTGCTCGAGTCCGAGCCCTACCGGCGACTCGTCTACACCTGGCACACGTTCACGCCCGAGTGGAGGCAAGCGGCCCGCGAGCGCATCGGCTTCAGCGAGGAGTTCCTGCAGCGCATCGTCGCCGAGCCACGCTCCAAGGTGCTCTTCGAGATCACCGACCTCGAAGGCGGACTGGTCAAGCTCACCGTCGTCCACGACGACTTCGAGCCCGGAAGCGAGGTGCTCGAGACGATCAGCCAAGGTTGGCCGCACATCCTCTCCAATCTCAAGACGCTGCTCGAGACCGGCCAGACGCTGACGGCAACGGCGAGCTCAGCTGACGAAGCCGCGACGGCTCGATGGTGAAGCCGGCCCTGAGGCCGATTCGCCGCGGCCTCGCTGTCGCCGGTCCCGCCAGACGCCCACCTAGAGGCTGTCTGACACGCGCCCATAGCGTAGGTAAACGACGCGAGAGCCAAACGTCTTCGTCTCGACCAACTCCAGGTTGATCCTTTCGTCCAGGGTCGGGAAGTAGGGCGTGCCGACGCCGAGTAGAACCGGGCTGACGAACAGCCGCCACTCGTCGATCAGCCCCAACTCCATGCACGCGCGGGCGAGACCGGCGCCGCCAACGGCGATGTCCTTTCCGGGCTGTTCCTTAAGCCTTGAGACCTCCTCTCCGACACCGTCCCCGGCCAGCCTGGTGTTACCCACCACGCTCTGAAGCGTCGTGGAGAAAACGACCTTCGGCAAGGCCTTCCAGGTCTGGGCGAACTCGACCTCCTCCGCGGCCAGCGGACTCTCCTCAGCGGTCTCCCAGTAGAGCATCGTTTCATAGAGCCGCCGTCCACACAGATGCACATCGATTTCCTGCACCTGCTGGTGGTGGAACCGAAACAGCTCCTCGTCGGGCACCGACCAGTCGATCTCGCCATCGGGTCCGGCGATGTAGCCGTCCAGCGACACCGTCATCGAGTAGATCAACTTCCGCATCACGGTCCTCCTTCGGTGACTGTCTTCATGCGCTTTCTCCAGGTTTGAGGTTGTAATCGTCATCGCTTACGTGCTCTCCCCATGTAACCGCGCTTCCTTGGTCATCGACCTGTTGCATCGCGATGTGGGCCATGAAGCGGTCGGGCGCCGCGCCGTGCCAGTGGTTCTCGCCGGGCTCGAAGAACACGCGGTCGCCAGGCCTGACCTCCTCGACCGGTCCTCCCTCGCGCTGGCAGCGACCCACACCCTCGGTCACGAAGATGGTCTGGCCCAGCGAGTGGGTGTGCCAGGCGGTGCGGGCGCCCGGCGTGAAGTGGACGTTGGCGGCAGCGAGGCGGTATGGCCCAGACGGCTCGGCGATGGCGTCGACGCACACCTCGCCGGTGAACCAGTCCGTCGGCCCCTTCCCGGTCTCAATGCTGCTGCGGATGATCTTCATAGCTCCTCCTTCAGCGCCGACGGCGGGTGGATTGGAGTGCGGGCTGCGTCCATCCATTGTCGGCAGGGTTGATCGTGATGCCTGGCGGGTTGATCTCATCGATTCGGTCAAGGACCTCATCGGAGAGCACCACGTCAGCCGCGGTGAGCTGGGATTGCAGATGCTCCATCGTGCGGGGACCGATGATCGCCGCCGTGATCGCGGGATGGCGGAGCACGAACGCGAGCGCCATATCGATCAGCGTGAGGCCTGCCTGTTCGGCGAGCTGCGCGAGCTGCTCGGCAGCCTCGAGCTTGCGCTGGTTGGCGGGGTCCGTCATGTCGAAGCGCGCGGGCGTTGCCGACCTCGCGCCGCGCGAGTATCACGCCCGCCGAAGCCGGCCTGGTCGCGGTTCCGGTTACGGGCGATGGGCGCTGACACCCCGTGCGACGCGGAACTCTGCGGCGACCTCGCGTGTAGCCGCCTCGGCTCCGAGCGGAAATACGTGAAGCGCATCTACGCGCGAGATACTGGCAAGGCCCGCCGCCAGTTCGCGCGCTAGATCGATGCCGCCGCCGCGACTGATCTGCGCCAGGGCTTGCTGAGGAATCGCGACCCCTGGTAGCGCGCACGCGCGCTCTGCCATGCGCGCGCTGCGGAGCAGCGCGACGCTTGCGTAGAACCGCACGTCCGCAAGGGTGTCCTCGGCGGCCGAGAGGAACGCTTGCAGGCGCCTAAGGTCGAAGATCATCTGTGATTGCAAGAAGGTGGCTCCAGCGGCGATCTTGCGCCGCAGAAGCCGCAACTCGCGGTCGAGGTCCTCGGCGAAGGGATTGACGACCGCCCCGACCGCCAGCGGGTGCGGAGCGCTCCATAACGACGCGCTCGCAATGAGCTGCGTGGCGGTCACGTCGCCCACACGCTCGATGCCAGGCACCGGATCGCCCTGCATGCAGAGCACCGCCTCAGCGCCGAGCGCCGCCGCGCCCACGACCTGGGACTGCAGGGCAAGCCGGTTGCGATCGCGGCAGGAAACGTGGACGACTGTCCCCACACCCTGCTCCCGCGCGAGCGCCACCGCAGCCAGCGGCGACATCCGCGGCTGGCCGGCGTGATTGTCGGTCAACCCGACGACGTCGACGGTGTCGGCCAGAACAGCGATCCGGTCACTGACGCGCGCGCCATCGGCCTCGGTCGGCAGCGAGATCTCCGCGGATGTCAGGGCGGTCAGCGACACGACGCTGAGCTTAGCCCGTCGGTCGTCAAGCCGGCAGAGGATCGGCTATCAGGACGCTTACTTTTGCCCGGCAGGGCGCCGCATCGTTACCCCAGCCGACAGCTTCCCCGCTTCGCATGCAACGAGCCTCGCCGATCCCGCGAACCATCGGGGCGCTTCACTCCCGTTCGCCTACTTTTGCAGACAACTAGCTATGTGGAGCCCGCGTACTTGCGCCATCCCGGCTTGGCGAGCGTCGTTTGCGTGACGCCGATGCGCCGCTCGGTGAACCCGGCCTCGCAGTAGGCGAGGTACATTTGCCATAGCCGCCGGAAGCGCTCGTCGTAGCCTAGATCTTCGAGGTGGAGGGTCGCGGCTTCGAAGTTGGCGCGCCAGCGTCGCAGCGTCTCGGCGTAGTGCGGTGTCAGATCCTTGCGTGCGACGGTTCGCATGTCGGTGTGATCGGCGACGCAGCGCGCGATCACGGCGAGTGAGGGCAGGCAGCCGCCTGGGAAGATGTGGGTGCGGATGAAGCTCCGTGAGGCCTTCTCGACCTCGTAGGCTCGGTCGTCGATGGTGATCGCCTGCAGGAGCATCTTTCCGTGAGCGGCGAGCAGGTTGGAGCAGCGCGTGAAGAACGTGCCGAAGTCGTGATATCCGACAGCCTCGATCATCTCGATGCTGACGAGCTTCTCGTAGTGTCCGTGCAGGTCGCGGTAGTCCTCGCACAGCACCGTGACTCGGTCGGCGACCCCGGCCTCTCGCACCCGCCTGCGGGCGTGCTCGTACTGTTCGCGCGAGATCGTGGTGGTCGTCACCCGGCAGCCCCTGGTTTGCGCGGCGTGGACGGCGAACCCACCCCACCCCGTGCCGATCTCGAGCACGTGGTCGCCGGCTCGCAGATCAAGCTGGCGACACACCAGTTCGAGCTTCGCTCTGGATGCCTGCGCAAGCGTCATCCCCTGGCGCGGGAAGTATGCGCAGGAGTACATCATCGTCTCGTCGAGCATCGACGCGAACAGCTTGTTCCCGAGGTCGTAGTGAGCCGCGATGCCGCGGCGGCTGCGAGCATGGGTGTTGCGTGCGCGGATACCCCGTGCGGCCTGCAGCGGGACGCGCGCGGGCGTCAAGCGGCGACGCCATTCATCGAGGCTGCTCGCGTTGCGCGCCGCCACACGTATCACGGCCGTCGGATCCGGGGACTCCCAGAGGCCCTGCGCATATGCCTCGGCCATCCCGCGGCTGCCGTGCAACAGTCTTGGCCAAAGACGCGGCGAGCGAACCTGCACCGTCGCCTGCGGGCTGCCGTGGCCCAACACCAGCCGGCGCTTGCCCTCCACGATGGTCAGCTGGCCTGAGCGTAGACGCGCAAGCACGCTAAGCGCGATGCCTCGCGCGAGACGCTGGGCCACCGTCACGCCGGCCCCTCGGGGCGGGCATGCAGCGGCACGCCCTTGAGCTTCAGCCTCAGCGCGTGGCCGTAGATCAGCGCGAGCACGCGCAGCGTTGCCGCCGGGTAGCGCGCGGTGAGGCGAGCCAGTCCGCGTCTATTCAGCGGCGCGCGACGCAGCGCCAGCGTCGCGTCAAACACGAGCGCCTCGCGCTCGTGGCTCTCGATGTGAACCGCCAACGTCGCGTCGGGCGCGGCCGCGCGCAAGGTGTAGCGCTGCTCCATCCCCATGAATGGGGATACGTGCAGCGCCTTCGCGAAGCTCGCCGTCAGCACGGGGCCCTCGCCGCTGTGCTCGAGCACATAGGAATGCCGTTCCCCCCACGGCGTGCTGGTCACCTCCGCCACGACCGCCTCAAGCCGCTCCTGGGGGGTGAAGCAGTAGTAGAAGCTGACTGGGTTGAAGCAGTACCCGAACGTGCGCAGATGCGTGAGCAGACGAATCGGACCCGCGGGCACGCGGCCCGTGCGGCGCTCGAGCAGCATCCGCACGGCGTCCCCAAGCCCGAGGTGGGGATCGCCGAGATAGTCGCCCCGGCGAAACCGCACCAGCCCCGGACGGCCTGCGATGAGCCGGCCGTCCAGGAGGCCGTCCAACTCTTGCAGATCGAGGTACACGAGCGCGATGCGATGACGCAGCTCGTGAGCGCGCACCGCGAAGCGGCGGTGAGAGATCGTGCCCTCATAGATCGCGCTGACGGTCATATCCGCACCGGTTCCGTCCGCGGCGAGGTGAGCTCGCCCACCACTCGCAGCGCGCTGTTGAGACCATCCTCGTGGAAGCCCCATCCCCAGTAGGCGCCGCAGTAGTGCGTGCGATTTCGCCCGCTGATCTCGTGGTGGCGCGCCTGCGCGGCAACGCCCGCCGGGGTGTAGAGGGGGTGCGCGTACCGCGTCTTGCAGATGATCTGCTCCGGGTCGATCGCCTCGGTGCGATTGAGCGTGACGCAGTACTCGCGGTCGGCGCGCAAGGACTGCAGAGCATTCAGGTGGTAGGTCACTGTGCAGCGCCCCGTCACGCCCGTGTCGAGGTGGTAGTTCCAGCTCGCCCACGCATGCCGACGCCGCGGAAGCAGCGCGCGATCGGTGTGGAGGACCACCTCGTTGAGCTGATAGGGGATCGCCCCAAGCAGCTCCCGCTCACGCTCGCTGGGGTCGGCGAGCAGCGCGAGCGCCTGGTCTGAGTGCGTCGCGATCACCACCGCATCGAAGCGCTCCGGCTCATTGCCGCGCGATGACACCGTGACATGATCGGGATGACGAGATATCGCCGTCACCTCTGTCGAGAGCCGCAGACGCTGCCGCCAAGGCGCTATCAGCGCCTGCACATAATTACGCGATCCGCCGACGATCGTCCGCCAGTGCGGCCGACCACGGAATCCCAGCATTCCGTGGTTCGCGAAGAACTCGACCAGGAAGCGCGCCGGGAAAGACCACAGCTGCGCCGGGTCCGCCGACCACACAGCCGACACCTGCGGGACGATCAGCCGCTCGATGAACATGGATGAATAGCGCTGCTGTGAAAGCCAGTCTCCCAGCGGCAGATCCTCACCGCAGGCGAGCAGCCGACGGGCGTCCCGGTTAAAACGGATCAGGTCGGCGATCATCCGATAGAAGGCTGGCGCGCATATGTTGGCGCGTGTCGCGAACAGGCCGTTCGGAGAGGCCCCGTTGTACTCGAAGTCCGCGCCGTCGCTCACCCCGAAGCTCATCTGCGAGCGCTGAGTCGCCACGCCAAGCTCGCCCAGCAGGCGTTCGAACCCAGGATAGTTGCGGTCGTTGAAGACGACAAAGCCCGTATCGAGATCATAGGCGCCGGTGTCCGTCTCCACGTGAACCGTGTTGGCGTGCCCGCCCGCCCGGTGGCTTGCCTCAAAGACGACCAGCTCGTGATCACGGTGCAGCAAATGAGCGCACACAAGCCCGGAGATCCCCGCACCAACGATAGCGATCCTCATGCGCGCCCTACGGCAACAGACGTTTCCGGAGTCATCTACACAGCACTATTCTGCCTATGGGGCAAAGGACGGACAGGGGGCGGCGGCCGATGCGTCATGCTTGCGGTGTGCGCCATCCGCAAGCCCGGGTCTCGACGCGAGCATGATCGGCTCGCTGTTTGACACGGTCCTTGATCGCACCATCCTCCCAGGCTATACCCGCCTCGGCTATCGCATGCGCAGAGGCATGTGGCGCGCCGAGGAGATGCAGTCGATGGGCGGGAAGGTCGTGCTGCTCACCGGTGGAACCTCGGGCCTCGGACTCGCCGCCGCCGAAGGCTTCGCGCGCCTTGGCGCCACGGTCCGGCTGGCGGTCCGCAGCAAGCAGCGCGGCGAGCGCGCCCGCGCGCAGATCGTGGCACGGTCTCCCAACCGCGACGTACAGCTCGACCTCTGCGACCTCAGCGACCTGAAATCTGTGCGGCGGCTCGCCGAGCGTCTCAGCGAGGAGACGGCGCGCCTGGACGTGCTGGTCAACAACGCGGGCACACTGACGCGTGAGCGGACGCTCTCGGTCGACGGCATCGAGCTGACGTTCGCGACCAACGTCCTCGGGCCGTTCCTGCTGACCAACCTGCTCCTCCCCCTGCTTGAGCAGAGCGAGCCCGCCCGCATCATCAACGTGTCCTCGGGCGGCATGTACACGCAGCGAATCCACCTCGACGATCTGCAGATGACACACGAGAAGTTCGACGGCCCCACAGCGTACGCGCGCACCAAGCGCGCCCAGGTCATCCTGAGCGAACTGTGGGCAAGTCGATTGCGGGACACCGGCATCGTCGTCCACGCAATGCACCCAGGCTGGGCGGACACCCCGGGCCTGGAGTCCTCGCTGCCACGCTTCTACGCTCTGACAAAGCGACTGCTGCGCACGCCCCAAGAAGGCGCCGACACGATCGTCTGGCTCGGCGCTGCCGCGCGACCGGCGCGCAGCTCAGGCGGCTTCTGGCACGACCGCCGAGAACGCCCAACCAACCGCGTGCCGTGGACAAGACAGACGCCCCAGGATCACAAGCGGCTATGGGCCGAATGCGAACGCCTCAGCGGCTGGCACCAAACACCAACCCCGCCCGAGTCAGACCGATAAGGAGAACCCTGTGGCTCACTACAACGCAAGCGTCGATACGGCGCATCCGCCCGATGAGATGTTCGCCTACCTGAGCGACTTCTCAAGCACCCAGGAGTGGGATCCCGGCGTCATCGAAGCAGAACGCCTCGGCGAGGCACCAGTCCAGCAGGGAACGCAGTTCCGGCTCCAGGCCAGCTTTCTCGGCCGAAAGATCCCCCTCACCTACCGCATCATGGAGTACGACCCACCAAACGCCGTCACATTTCGCGGCGAGAGCACGACAGTCGTCTCACTGGACAGGATCACCTTCAAGCCCTCCAAGCAAGGCACGCGAATCACCTACGACGCGGATCTCGCATTGAAGGGACCGTACAAGCTCGCCAATCCGCTGCTCCAGCTCGCTTTCAAACGAGTCGGAGCACGCGCGCTCGCAGGTCTGCGCAAGACGCTCGGAGAAGGCCACTGAGCATCCGCGTGCTTCACCCTAACCAACACGCCCAGCAAGTGGCGCGGCGTGTGGACGCTCTATTGGAAAGACCGCAACGATCGCTGGCACCGATATGACCTGATCGAGCCCTCAGCAAACGTCCTGGCTCTGCTCGACGAGATCGACCGCGACCCCGCAGGCATCTTCTGGGGGTGAGCCACCGAACCTGATCGCGGCCAAATAGAACATGAATAGAACATGAGCGGCTCTCGCCTCAACCGCCCACCCTGCGAAAAAATGCTGATTTGCAGATTTGCAGGGCTTTTTCTAGTCGGGGAGACAGGTTTAATTTGGCTCTGGTACTGGAGATTTGATGCGTCTGCAAACGTTTTGCAAACGCTGTGCACGCTCCGTGTACGCATAGCGTCGGCTCGACGCACACTTCGTGCGCATCGTATCAGCCGAGTCCCCCGACGCTCTCGACGCGAGAAGCCCTCGCCGCACTCTTCCGCCGGCACCGCCATAACACACTCGACCCTTGGGTAGCACTACTGCTACCGTATCCCCATGGCCACGATCCCTCAGAAGGAGTTGCGCAACCACATAGGCGAGGTACTGCGCCGCGCCGAGGCAGGCGAGCAGTTCACGATCACCGTCTCTGGACGTCCAGTCGCCGCGCTCGGGCCGGTGCGCGCGCGGCAGTGGGTGCCAAGCGCTCAGCTCGCGGACCTGTGGGCAACACCACCAGACCCCACGCTCGACGATGATCTCCAAGCGCTCAGCGGAGCGCTTACAGACCCCTGGGCGCCCGCCTGACGGTGGCCGTCCTACTCGACACCTCAATCCTCATCGCCGCCGAACAAGGACCACAGGAGGACGCGGCGATCAGCGTCGTGTCCCTGACCGAGCTGCACTTCGGAGTGCTCATAGCCCGCGACGAGGAGACACGTGCGGTGCGGATGCGCCGCCTCGGCGCCATCGAGGAGCACTTCGACGCACTCCCATACGACGCAGCAGTCGCACGCGAATGCGGAGCACTGCACGCGCTGGTGGCCCAGCGCGGCGGAGCACCCCGACGCAGAGCAATGGACCTAGTGTCCTGAGTCTGAAATTCGTTCGCAATATGCTGCGAGTGTGTTGAGTATTTGCTCGGCGGTCTTGGTCCAGACGTAGGGGCGGGGGTTCTCGTTCCAGTGGTCCATCCAGTCGCGGATGTCGTGGTTGAGTTCGCGGACGGAGCGGTGTGTGCCGCGTCGGAGCTTGCGTGAGGTGAGCTCGCCGAACCAGCGCTCGACGAGGTTCAGCCACGATGAGCCGGTCGGGGTGAAGTGCAAATGGAACCGGGGGTGGGCCGCGAGCCAGCGCTTGATGGCGGGGGTCTTGTGCGTTGAGTAGTTATCGAGGATGAGGTGCACGTCCAGGTCGGCGGGTACCTCGTCGTCGATCTTCTGAAGGAATTTCTTGAACTCGATCGCGCGGTGGCGCGAGTGCAGCGACCCGATCACCTTGCCCGAAGCCACATTCAACGCTGCGAATAGGCTGCTCGTGCCGTGACGCTTATAGTCGTGAGTGGCGCGCTCGGGGACACCGGGCATGATCGGGAGGATCGGCTGAGTGCGGTCCAGTGCTTGTATTTGACTCTTCTCGTCCACGCACAAGACCAGTGCTCGCTCAGGCGGATCCAGGTAGAGCCCGACGATGTCCCTGACCTTTTCGACGAACAACGGGTCCTTGGAGAGCTTCCAGTGCTCCACTCGGTGAGGCTGCAGCCCAAACGCCCGCCACACACGCGAGATCGTCGACTGCGAGAGCCCGGTCTTGGCGGCCATCTGGCGTGTGGACCAGTGCGTTCCTCCATCCGGCGGCGCGGTCTCCAATGTTTTGACGATCACATCCTCGACGCGCTCATCAGCGACCGTCCTGGGACGCCCAGACCGCGGCTCGTCCACGAGCCCATCGAGCCTGTCGGCGAGAAACCGCCGCCGCCACTTCCCGACCGTCGCCGCGCTCACTGAAAGCCGGGCCGCGACCTCCTTGTTGGAGTGCCCATTCGCGCACGCAAGCACGATCTGCGAGCGCAACGCCAACCCCTGCGCGGTACGACGCCTACGAGTCCACCCCTGCAACTGCGCACACTCACCGTCAGTGAGCTCCAAAACCGCCTTCGGACGACCGAGAGTAGTAGCCATACGGCATAATACCACACTTACTCCCCGAACTTAAGACTCAGGACACTAGCCATCGCCGCCACAGCCAACGTCCACGGCGTACCACTACTGACCTACAACACCAAAGACTTCCAAATCATCGCCGACAAGATCAACCTACGAGACGCCTAACAACCTCGAGATCACCCGCGAGCAGTACGAGCGGCCGCACCACAGCGCACTCAAAGCCCGGTGCACCGATCGACCGCTGGTAGGCGATCCGCGCCGACACCGGGGCTTCCACAGGCAGCGGTAGGATCGCCGTACCCTGTGCGGACATGGCTTGGCCCTCTTGCCCCGCTGATTTTCTGAGCCTCGACCTAGAGCAGCAAGCCGGCTTGCTGCTGGCCGGTCTTCTGGATTGCGATGACGGTGGACGCGGCCGAAACTTCATCCTCTTCCGGCTCGACGAGTGGTTCAGCGATCTTACATTGGGCATTGGCCTACCCGCAACTCTCTCGGCACTGCAGGGCCAGCGTCAGCAGGCGCGGGACGCGCTGGAGGAAGCCTACGCGCTGCTTGAGTCGCGGGCGCTCATCCGATCCGACCCACGCTTGGGTAAGACTTTCTGTCAGGTCACGGCGGCGGGCGAAGCGCAGGTCGCCGCCGCGCACTCGATGGAATTGCCCTGCACCCGGCTCTTCGTAGCCGGTACGTTGACACTCACTTCCTTCAGGGCAAGTTTGAGACCGCACTGCGAGACGGCTCAGCGTTCCTCGAGGAGGCGATTCGCGTTCTTGGTGACTTCGATGCCAGGCTCGTGGGCGTCAAGCTGGCCTCGAAGGCCTTTTCACCGGAGAGCAAGCTCGCCGACCCCAAGATCACTACGGGCGAGCAGGTCGCAGTGCAGTACCTCTATATGAGGCTCGAGTACGGATTCGAGTGGCCCCTCGATGCCCTCCTCGCCGCGGCATAGATTGGCCTGACCCCTTGGGTTCGGTCCGGTGCTTGTGAGAGTTTCTTGCGTCTACGATTGTGGGCGAGGAAGGAACACTCTGATGAAGCGACGCAGGCATACGCCGGAGCAGATCATCCGTAAGTTGCGGGAGGCCGAGCGGCTGCTCGGTGAGGGCAAGACGATCCCTGAGGCCGTCAAGGTGCTCGAGGTCAGTGAGCAGACGTTTCACCGCTGGCGTAACCAGTACGGCGGGATGAAGGCCGATGATGCGAAGCGGTTGAAGCAGCTTGAGCGTGAGAACAGCCGGTTGAAGGCGATCGTGGCTGATCAGGCGCTGGAGAACCGGGCGTTGAAGGAGATCAGCCGGGGAAACTGGTAGGCCCAGTCCGCAGACGCCAGGCGGTCGCGATGCTCCGCGATCGTCTCGGCGTCAGCGAGCGCTGGGCATGCCGAGTAGTAGGACAGCATCGCTCCACCGAGCGCTACGAGCCCAAATGGCCTGACCCCTTGGGTTCGGTCCGGTGCTTGTGAGAGTTTCTTGCGTCTACGATTGTGGGCGAGGAAGGAACACTCTGATGAAGCGACGCAGGCATACGCCGGAGCAGATCATCCGTAAGTTGCGGGAGGCCGAGCGGCTGCTCGGTGAGGGCAAGACGATCCCTGAGGCCGTCAAGGTGCTCGAGGTCAGTGAGCAGACGTTTCACCGCTGGCGTAACCAGTACGGCGGGATGAAGGCCGATGATGCGAAGCGGTTGAAGCAGCTTGAGCGTGAGAACAGCCGGTTGAAGGCGATCGTGGCTGATCAGGCGCTGGAGAACCGGGCGTTGAAGGAGATCAGCCGGGGAAACTGGTAGGCCCAGTCCGCAGACGCCAGGCGGTCGCGATGCTCCGCGATCGTCTCGGCGTCAGCGAGCGCTGGGCATGCCGAGTAGTAGGACAGCATCGCTCCACCGAGCGCTACGAGCCCAAACAGGCTGAGGATGACCAGGCGTTGCGAGCCGAGCTACGCAAGTTCTCGGTGAAGCGCCCGCGGTGGGGTTACCGACGCGCGCACCATCATCTGCGCGAGGAGGGGTGGGATGTGAACCGTAAGCGGGTGCAGCGACTGTGGCGCGAGGAGGGGCTGCGCGTCCCCGAGCGCAAGCGTAAGCGCCGCCGGCTGGGCGAGTCGACGGTCCCGGCGCAGCGGCTGCGTGCTGAGCGCCCCAACCACGTGTGGGCGTTTGACTTCCAGTTCGATCAGACCGCTGATGGGCGGGCGTTGAAGGTGTTGAACATCGTGGATGAGTTCACACGCGAGTCGCTGGTGATGCTGGTCGCTCGCAGCATCGACGCTGAGATGGTCGTGCAGGCGCTGGAGCGCCTCGTGGCCGAGCGTGGCGCCCCGGAGTTCCTGAGGATGGATAACGGGCCGGAGATGACCGCGCACGCGCTCTCAGACTGGTGCCGACTATCGAACACCGGGACCGTGTTCATCGATCCGGGCTCACCATGGCAGAACCCGTTCGTGGAGAGCTTTCACTCCAGGGTGCGTGACGAGCTCCTGGATATCGAGGAGTTCTCCTGTCTGGCAGAGGCGCGGGTCGTGATCGGTGACTGGCAAGAGGACTACAACCAACGCCGTCCACACTCATCGCTCGGGATGCTCACTCCGGCCACCTTCGCCGCCCAACACGCCGCCACCACCGACCGCAAGGCGGCATGACCCCGACCCCCGGGGAGAGGACGCGCCGGTCGGGTCGTGCTCCCCTACGGCCTACGGCCTCCACTCCACACAACCCGACCACACCACCAGCTACCCTCCCCGTTACCACTAACCACCAACTCTCACCCGTAGTGGACCGAAAAGCGGGGGCCGGTCACAAACAGGCTGAGGATGACCAGGCGTTGCGAGCCGAGCTACGCAAGTTCTCGGTGAAGCGCCCGCGGTGGGGTTACCGACGCGCGCACCATCATCTGCGCGAGGAGGGGTGGGATGTGAACCGTAAGCGGGTGCAGCGACTGTGGCGCGAGGAGGGGCTGCGCGTCCCCGAGCGCAAGCGTAAGCGCCGCCGGCTGGGCGAGTCGACGGTCCCGGCGCAGCGGCTGCGTGCTGAGCGCCCCAACCACGTGTGGGCGTTTGACTTCCAGTTCGATCAGACCGCTGATGGGCGGGCGTTGAAGGTGTTGAACATCGTGGATGAGTTCACACGCGAGTCGCTGGTGATGCTGGTCGCTCGCAGCATCGACGCTGAGATGGTCGTGCAGGCGCTGGAGCGCCTCGTGGCCGAGCGTGGCGCCCCGGAGTTCCTGAGGATGGATAACGGGCCGGAGATGACCGCGCACGCGCTCTCAGACTGGTGCCGACTATCGAACACCGGGACCGTGTTCATCGATCCGGGCTCACCATGGCAGAACCCGTTCGTGGAGAGCTTTCACTCCAGGGTGCGTGACGAGCTCCTGGATATCGAGGAGTTCTCCTGTCTGGCAGAGGCGCGGGTCGTGATCGGTGACTGGCAAGAGGACTACAACCAACGCCGTCCACACTCATCGCTCGGGATGCTCACTCCGGCCACCTTCGCCGCCCAACACGCCGCCACCACCGACCGCAAGGCGGCATGACCCCGACCCCCGGGGAGAGGACGCGCCGGTCGGGTCGTGCTCCCCTACGGCCTACGGCCTCCACTCCACACAACCCGACCACACCACCAGCTACCCTCCCCGTTACCACTAACCACCAACTCTCACCCGTAGTGGACCGAAAAGCGGGGGCCGGTCAGCCCGTGAAGACAACTGTCCAGATCGGGGGCAATAGTTAGCGTTGGCTCCAACTCGGCCTCAGACTTCCCAGTCCTCGCGGAGTTGACCAGCGTCGCTAACCGCTTGTCGGGAAACGCGCTGCGCGGCCCTTGAACAAGAGTGCCAGGCCAATGCTCGCGCCGCACCACCTGCTTCATTCAGGTCACGCCACAAATATTCTATTTACCTTCTACCGGCGCCCGCAAGTTACCGACAGAAATAGCTTCGACCGTTCTGATGCCCGGTGGGTTAAGCGCACGCAGCAGCCCACCGTCACCACTGCGCCATTCAGCTTTAATAGGCCGCGTTTCATCAATGGCCGCATTCCACAAGCGTATGGCTTCCAGTCGCTGCTGCCTGTTGCTGCTGCTGAGCCTGGGGGCTAGCTGCGCTAGTTCGGCGCCAACACGGGCACTAGGCAGACTCGGCGTGAAAGTAAATGTATTGGTCGTTACATTGAATATCATCGGAGGTGTTTCACGGTAGTCAATTCGTAGCGTCGCGACACCATCCGGCACAAGTTGCACTACAGGCGTATGCATAACCCCGCTTGATTCAAAAATCGCCAAACCGTGAGGAACAGCAGCAAACGGTTCGCAGCTAATTGGCACGGCTTTCTTATCAAGTACTATTTCACCGATACAAAAGATCGGCTCTGCGATGCGATGACGTCGTTCTTCTGTACGTCTCCTCCGCTGCGCAACTGTGCCACAGCCCGACGGGTATAGAGGACGCGGTCTCGCAAACCCGGGGACAACAAAATATTCGCGATTACCGGCAAGTCCGGTCAATCGCCGAACGAAAGTACCGTAATAACTGCCAATTTCAAACTGGGTAGCAAGCGCGTTGACGAACATTTTCGTGCCGCCTCTCGGTGTGTCCTTCGGATCAGCAAGGCGTCGAAAAATAGCATAGCGCGATTGTATCCTCTGCGGCAGCGACGAAGAGATGAGTTGAGGAGCTTGCTTGTGCCAAGCAGGTAGAATTGCTTCCTCGCAAGATATCTGCGCTTGGTGTGCTTTACCGCTCACTACACTGGCTGCACAGCCTCCCTCAAGAAGGCACATAATGGCCATCATCGCAACTATAGGCGCAGCTTGCACCAGTCGCTTCGACTGAAGTAGACATCGACGTGTAGATCTCTGTCTGCTCATCATGAAAATAGTTCTTCGGCAGCTTGTTGGATTTCCGAATTCGGTGAATGTTCGCAGACCCATTGACCAGACAACTGCCCAGATGATGACCATTTGAAGGATTTACCCTCCCACACGTAGGCCCACGCCCACGCGCGATATGTCTCGCCCTCTCCACACGGCGCCTGATCAAGCGCATCCGCGGAACTCGTATTATATGTCCTGATGCCTTTCTTTTTGCCTTCTTTTAGGCATCCGAACTGTTTATAATTGGAAATTTCGCTCTTGCTTCCTTTAAAGAGCCAAGCGTAGAAACACAAATCAATCTGTATGCCTGAAACTTGCCGGCCGCACGTCACTTTCGCTCCAAGCCAAAGTTCGCCTTCGAACGGTTCGCCAAACAGCGACTTTAGCTTGCAGGTCGTGTAAGAGCTCGCGCACGCGTTATCGCCGCTACATTCGGCATTGAGTGTTTCTTCCATTGTCAAAGCTCCACGAGCTTTTCCAGTTTCGCCTTCTGGTTCCGGGACATTACCTGCTGGCACTTCGGCAGACGACACTGGATTAGCATAGATCATGAGCGGCGACGCCGTCACCACGATTGGGACCGAGGTCCAGGCTTCCGCTGGTATTGGCGTCCCTTCGGTTTGTAGTGGTACTCCGAGTTGCGGGACGTATGTGACACCGTCACGAACAACGCTGCCGCTCGTCAAGTTGGACGTTATGCCGGATGTGCCAAGCCAGTTGTATTTGTCCACCGGGCTTTCAGTGGTTGGTACACCGTACTCCGTGGTGCGTTCGAGCGTATGAGGTTTGCCTGCAGCTTCGCTGAGCAGGCCCGTGCCGATGACGTTGCCCTGGAGATCTCGAATTTGGAGTAGGGGTTCTTTGCCTCCTTCTTCGACAGCAACCAGTCCGCCGAAGGCCACGATGTTTCTCGCGGTGATTCCAGTGGTCTTGTTGTAAGTCCAGGATGGCGCGCTGCCGCCAGCGCCAGGATAATGGAAAATAGTCGTGCTAGAGCCGAGTCCAGTGATCGTTTCGGTTTGGCGGGTGCGACCTTCGGGGTCATAGAGATAGTTGTTGGTCGTTTTGCCTTGGGATTGGCTTCGCACTTGGTTATTTGCGTAGTATTCGGTGATTAGTTCGTGTCCGCCAGCGTCGACTGCGGGAAGTTTGGTGATGTTGCCAAGTGCTTCGTATTGAATGCCTTCGTCTGTATTGCGGTTTGCTTCGTCGTAGGTATGGCGTTCGGTGCTGCCACCTTCAGTCGCAGTACATTCACTGCCGCCGGACGGTCGAGTGGTGAGACTCGTGCGGTCTCCTTCTTCGTTCTGGGTATAGATGCGGGCGACACAGTCTTCACTGGCTGGTATTTCCTTGACTTCAGCTAGCCGACCTGGCTGTTCGTAGCGGTACTGCTCACTAGCGAGATTGCTTTTCTGGCTTATAGCTTCCCCGTGCACGGATGGGGTCAGCGCGTCGGTGAACCATTCGCATTCGCTACCGCTGCAGTGGTTGTTCTTGACGTAGGTGAGCGCGGTGCCTTCGCCAACGCTATTGTAGCCGTAGGTGGCGGTCATATTGTTCGGGTAAGTCTCGCTTGCAAGTTCGCCTTCGACGCCGTATGTGGCCTTATAGGTGCCGGTGCCTCGCCCTTCGTAAGTGCCTTCGCCGCCCAGATCTTCGATTTCGGTGAGGTGCCCAGTAGCTTCTTGGTAGTGCAGTAGCTCTCTATCTGCAAGATGGTCAAGTTTAGAAGCATCGTAGTTGATTTCAATGAGTCGGCCGTACTGGTCGTAGCTGTAGGTCGTAGCGTTACCTTCGCCGTCAGTGTAGCTTTCGATCTGGCCGAGCGTGTTCTGCTGCTGGGTGACGGTCTCGGTTTCCTGGCCGGCACCTTCGCTGCGCTGTTCGATCAATGCCCCCGTTGTGCCGCTGTACTTGTCGCTGACTGTAGGTACGGCGCTGCCTCCGCTGGCTTCGATGGTCTGGCTCTTCACGCGTTCGCCTTCGTAGCTTGTGGTCTTGGTCCGCGTCTTACCGCCAATCGTTTCGATCGTCTTGACGGGCTGCAGCCACATGTTGTATTCGATCCTCACAACAGGCAGTCGTGGGAGTTCTTCGCCTTTGGGTTCTGCGGAGCTGTCGGCCGGCTGCACCAATGGTTCGGTCTGGCAGACCAGCCCGGCCCACTGGGGCTTGTTCTGGCAGCCTTCGACGCTGGCTTCTTTTTCGGGGGTGTAGTAGACCGTCTTGGTGTCGTGGACGGCTTGGGTGACTGGCGCCCACTTCTCGACGCGGTGGTTGGCTGCGTCGGCTACGTAGATGTCGCCGGCGGCGGTGATGGTCAGGCCTTGTGGGTCTTTGAGCTGTCCTTCGCCGCTGCCGTTTTCGCTGATCGTCTCAAGATAGTGGCCTGTGGGGCTGAACTCCTCGATGCGGTCGTTGTAGGTATCGAGCACGAACAGATCTCCGGCGCTGTTGGCGGCGATGCCTTCGGGGCCGTAGAACTCGCCGCCGTTGGGGCCTTCTTTGCCGAACTGCCCGATGTATGTGCCGCTGGTGGAGATCTCCTCGATCCGGTCGTTTTTCGCGTCGGCGACGTAGACGGTGCTGCCGACCACGGCGATGCCTACGGGGTCGTTGAACTGGAGGTTGCCTGAGCCTTTGCTGCCGTAGGCGTGCAGGAAGGTGCCGGTGGAGCTGAACTCCTCGACTTCATCAGCGGCCATGTCGACCGTCCAGACGTTTCCGGAGCCATCGATCGCGATCGCGCCGGGACAGTTCAGCGGGGTGCTCGTGAACGTCCGGATGAATTCGCCTTTGGGACCGAACTCTTGGATGCGATGGTTGTAGCAGTCGCCTACGTAGACGTCTTCGGTGGCCTGGTTGATCGCGATGCCGGTCGGCCGGTTGTACTGGCCGTTACCGGCCCCTTCAGAGCCGTAGGAGGCGACGAATTTGCCTTGTGAGGTGTACTCGTCGACTCTGTCGGAGCCGTAGTCGGTCACCCACACCTTGCCGCTCGCACTCACCGCGGGCACAGCCGGGTATTCAAACTCGCCTTCGCCGCTACCTGCCGTCCCGAACTGCGTGCTGTAAGCCACATGCGCACCGCCGGCTTCCGGCTCCTGCCACACCGAGACACGGTTGTTATAAAGGTCGGCCACATACACGCTGCCCGTAGCGCTGACAGCCAAACCAGCCGGCCCCTCGAATTCCATTTCCCCTGTCCCATACCAGCCGACCCGGCCGAGATACTTGCCGGCGGGGCTGAACTGGCTGACCGTCTCGCCTTCTTCGTCTGAGACATACAGGTCGCCCGTGACGGGCGCCGCGGCGATGCCCCACGGCTTCTTGAACTGGCCCGGTTCGCTGCCGCTACTCCCGAACTGGCCAAAGTAGCTACCTGTCGGCGAGAATTCCTCCACCCGCTTGTTGCCGTGGTCAACAACATAGAGCACGCCGTTTGAAAAGGTCAGCAGTCCGGCGCCTTCGAACTTACCAGCTTCGGTGCCTTTACCGCCGAATTCGCTTTCGAGTGTGCCGCTTTCGCCGATCTCATAGATTTCATCGGATTCATTGTTGGAGACGAACACATGACCGTTCGCGTTCACAGCTATCCCGACTGGTGCCGCGAAATGATGGGTAATGAATTCGCCAGGTGACTTTTCGCGCTTTACTTCGGTCCATTCGGTCAGGAATTCGCCTTTGCTGTTGAGGACGACGACACTGTTCTTGCTTGTGTTGGCGATGTAGATGTCGCCCGACTTCGGGCTAATCGCGATTCCGTTGGGGTTATCAAGGCGCTTCGTGTTGTTCCCGACGACCGGTACGAAGCTTTCAACGTACCCGCCAGCGCTCGTAAACTTCTCCACCCGGTCGTTTTCCTGATCTACCACATAAGCATCACCTTCAAAGCCAATCGCAACTGCCGCAGGCTCGTCAAGCTGTCCATTGCCAGAGCCCAAGCTGCCAAACCTCAGCTTTGGTTCCGGCGGCGATACAGTTTCCGCGTTACCGGCAGGCGTCCGCGTTTCTTCAACATCGCCCGTTTCCTTATTATATTTTGTGCTGCTGACCAAATTTGCACCAGCTGGTTCAACCGTAGTCGATGTGGCAGCGTGAAGTTTCCAGCCAAGTCCTTCCTGTCCTGAATACCCGGTAAGCGTTGTGCGTACGTCCTTTTCTTCGCCGTCGGCCAGCCGCGCGCCATCGGTGGTCTTTGTTACGAGCCCGTATTCTTCTGTTTCGCCTTTGGCGTTTTCAGGCGCGCCTTCTTCATAGAAGTAGCGAACATGATTTCGAGCACTAACTTCTTCGCCGGTGGCGATCTTCACTTTGTGTTCAGGACCCGTTACTTCCATCAAATCATTAGTTTCTTCGTTGTATTTGCTGAGCGTGGATAGGCTTTCCGCTGCTTTGATCGGGTTAACTTCTTTGAGCGCTCGTTCACGGTTACTTGCGGTCAGCGCCCTCACTACATCGCCTTCATGATATTCGGTAGTAGAGATCCCACCAGATGCCACGATGACGTTTACGGACTGTGCTTCGTTGTCGGTATAGTAGGCCGTAGCGCCTGCGTGTCCGCTAGCAGGCCAGCCTTGTGAGTGCTCTTCCGGGAAAATCTCTGTAGCTTCAACAGGGTAGTCTTTTTGGCCCCATTTTTCGACTTCGCTGTGGCTCATCAAGTATGGGGCACCAGAGCCTTCTACGGGTACATCGTACTCGATTGTCGTTCCAGCCTGAGGGGAATCGTGTGCGGCTTCCGTTTCTTCGCTTGGATTGAACGCGGTCGTCTGACCGCCTTCGCTTGCTGTCACGCATAGGGTTTTTGACGGGCACGAGATCGCCGTGAGGTCGCCGCCGAGTGCCCAGGGCGTACCCCAGCTGGTGCCTCCGTTGGTCGTTACGAGCACGTTGCCTTTGCTGTCGACGGTCGCGCATACACTGCCAGAGCAGCTGATAGCGGTTAGAGCGTTGGAGCCGTCGATATCGCTCTTGGTGGTCGAGGTGACCGCGCCGGTTTCGCTGTTTATAGCAAGTTGCAAGACATTGCCTGCGCCGTCGATGGCCAAGCATGAACTGGTCGAGACGCACGCCACGCCCGTCAGTGCTGTAGCACCATCCACGTCGGTTTCGGTCCAGCTTCCCGATTCGATCTTGCTCGCGCTAGCGCTGACATGAATCCTTCCCGCGTTATCGGCTAGCACACAGAAAGACGACGAGAGACATGCGGCGGCCCTCATCTTGGCAGTGCCTTGCTGCACCAGTGTCCAAGAAGTTGACGCTGGTTTCGTCGACGACCGCAAATATCCGTCGCCGTTCTGTCCATCGATGCAAAGCGACGAAGAGACGCACGCAATCGCCTCCACACCATAAGCCGGGCTGTATGCCTCGGTCCAACCGCCCCCAAATGATGTGGCGTAATAGAGGTTTCCGGCGTCTTCGTCGCTGTAGCCCGCCGCGAGTAGACAGAGTCCGCTCGCCGGACAACTCACCGCCTCGCTCGGAGCCAGCCCGGGCCCGCGCCATGAACTCCAGCTTGCAGACGTTGTGCTGCTTACGTTGGTAGCGTACAACGCATTGCCTTTGCCATCGCTGACCACGCAGTCTGTGCTCGCAGGCACACATGACACTGAGGTAAGACTGCTGGTGTCGATAGTTTCGCTGTGGCTTGCGTACTCCGTGGAATCTGTCGCGCTCACCAACGGCCCGCCTTTTGTGGCCACGACAACAGCTCCATTGATGTTGATCGCGGTGACTTGAGCCTTGAGAATGTGGTTGACATCCGCTGACACTGGAGTGTAGTTCTCGTTCGTTGCACCAGGGATCACTTCGCAGTTTTCAAAGCTAGCGTTGCAGCGGCTCCATTGGTAGGCATAGGAGATCGGCTTACCGCTCCATTTGCCGTTGCTCACGGACAGCTGCGCGCCGACTGCCTGCGTGCCTGCTATAGCGACCGGTACACTATTTTCGAGCGGCGCGCGCTCTTCGTTAAGAAGTTCTTCAATTTCTTTTTGTGACGCACTTTGCGCTGGCATCGCACGCCTAACCTTCAGTAGTCGGCCAGAACTTCCGTCTTCTGTAGTCGTCCCGTACGTCAATACCCACGGCTGCCCACCAGCTGGCGTTAGCGAGGTCACGTGACCTTCTTCGTCATAGCCATAGACCGTCTTCAACGCTGGCGTGATGCGCGGGTCCCACTCGGCCCTGAGGCGCCCTCTCTTGTCGTATGAGAATTCCGCGACAGCCGTTTCTTCCATTTTACCGGCGGACGTGCTCCACATGACCGCGACCACACGGCTTAGCTGGTTGGCATACCATCCCCACTGGTTTTCCTTTTCACCTGAGGCTTCCGACTGCGTAGCTTTTTCGCCGCCGTAATAGAAGAACAGAGCGCGACACGCCTTCGCCTGCGCTTCTTCATCGTTCTTCAGAGCTTCACGTTCAGTCGGGCATTTCGCCTGCCGGTGAGGCGCGAGCTCCTCCGTCGGCTCGACAATCACTTTGCCCGATCCGATTTCAACACTCTTATAGGAGTCTGTAAGCGTGTTTGTCGATCCCGCCGCAGTCGAAGTCGTTGGCATCCAGCTTTTCGCGCCTCGAGGCAAAGTAAACGTAGTGGAATTGCCGGTCTTTTTGTCTTCGAGTACAAATGCTTTGCCGCTTTCAGTGGACAGTAGCTTGAGTTCAGGATTTTCTTTGGATTCAAACGCCCCGTTGGTGCTTGCCGCGAAGTAAGTGATGCCTTCTGGCCCCACAACAATGACGCCTTCGACTTTGCCTTCGCTTTCTAGGACTTCCAAGGTCGCAAGTTGGCCCAACCCAATTGTCCACTGTGGGCCCAAAGGACCTTCGACGCCCTCGTTTACATTGCGGGAGTCGTAGTGCTGAGTGACCGTAAGCGCCCCTGAGCTGTCCTTTAGATTTACGTCTGTACTTTCAAGCGCGAAATTCCCAGACTGGGGATTTATCGATCCCGGACCCATTGCGATAGGGCTTGCTGCGCGAACTATCAACGTGTATTTTTCGCTAACTTCGCGGTCGACGTTGTTCATTGCCCTGACGACCAGGGTATGAATGCCCGCCCCGAGTTCGCGACCGTTCAAAGTCCATTTGGCTGTTCCGGTACACGGTCCTGGCTGGCAAGCTCCCTGGTATTGACCTATTTGTTTACCGTCGACTTCGATACCGATGTGCTTCAGGCCCGCACTGCGCACTCCTTTTTCGCCATCACTAGCTTCCGCAGTGAGCTGATCGCCCGCCGACCCTTCGGTGATAGTGATGGTTTTACCGCTCATATCAGCGGCAGAGACGGTCAAATTGTGAGGCAGTGCGTTATCAACAAGAACGGTAGAACTCCAGATTGCTGTTAGTCCCGACGCGTCCTCGGCTTCGAGTTTAATCGAGTCTTCACCATTAGGCAAGCCTTCCGGAAGGTTGCCGTAAGTCAGTGCCTGTCGCTCTTCGGGCGCACATCTGATTCCAACACAATCACCTTCTTTAGCGTATTCATGTGTGACACTCTTGCCGGCAATCGATACTGTCAGCTTTGAGACCCCAAACGCAGGGTCGCTTCCGATTGCTTCCAGCGCGCCAGTTCGTTCGCTAAGCCATTTTTCGCCGCCCGTAAGCACGTTCGTCTTGCCGTTGATTTCCGGGGCGCTCGATGGTGTTGCTTTTACATTCGAAGTATCCAAGAATGTCGCTGTGTTAGCTTCAATCTGGACCCATTGTTCGATTTTCGGTTTCGTGCCGGCGTCTATCGTTAGTCGGTAATATTCGCCGCCCACAGTCTCGTTACAGAGCGGTTTTGAGCCGCCGTCGTAGCCGCCCGGTTCTTCCTGCGCGCAGAAGGCCGCCGGCACCCCATGACCGGGGCCACCTTCGCCAGTCCCAATCGTGGCTTTGGTTTCCAACATTCCTTTGTGCGTATCAGATGCGATTTCACCGTCATAGGTGTAGCTCGGATTGGCCATGAGTTTGCCTTCCTTGCCCACGATCCCGGTGTCAATGGTGGATTCTTCTTTGAACTTGTGTTCCAACCCAGTTACATCCATCCGCGTGAGCGACCCTTCTCCGGTCCAGTAGCCAGGCGCAAAGAGAGCCCACGATCCAAACGAGCCCACCGGAGCACCCGGCACGATCTCCGCGGCGATCCCAGCGTTCCCATTGCCCCCGATCACTTTTGCGCCTTCCGCAGTCTCGGCTTGCTCCCATTCTTCAGCGCCCCACCAGCCATTACCAAATTTCTCTTGCACCACGGGATCGACATCTACCGGCCAATCAATATTGCCGGATAGATCCAAATGGGTCGTCAGGACACTTCCGCTCACTGTGTAAGACACCTGCAAGCTCGCACCATTCGCCTCAGTAGCTACGGCCGGCAGGATCCGCAACAGCGTCTGCCCTTCCAGCCTCACTTCGGCCGCTCCTTCGATTTCCTTGCTCATTATCAGCGCCGCACCAGTCGGCAGCGAAAAGTTGAGCGCGTTTTCGCTCGAACTTTCGGCAGAAAGCAACTGCCAAGACGCCTCCACCCCAAACGGCCTGGTTCTACCATGAAATCTGTGTCCGTCGCCGTTCCTGGATAGAAAACACTATTCCCGACAACTTCCGGTGCTTCGGGCGTCGCATGCGCGACCGGCGTCATACGCAACCCAAAAGCAAACGCTATCCCTTCGCCAGCGCTCTTCCCCAGCACCAACGGCACCACCGGGTTAGCCGGTGTATAACCCGATTCGCTGGCACGCAATTCCAGCGACACCGGCTCTTCGACGCCCCCACCAAGGGAACTGCGCAACGGCACGCTAGAGGCAACAAGCTCATGCTGGCCGCTAGGCAGCACCTCCTGAGCCAGATGCTGGCCTACATAGCCAACCAACTTCCCCGCCATCTCGCTTTGCGGCGAAACCCAGGCTGGACTCGCGATTCCGAACGCACGCTTGGCCAACGCCACCGCGGCAGCCCGCTTATACCCCGCATACGCCATTCTTGACCGCGCATCTTCCGCGAGCGCTTCGGGACTATCGAGACGAGCTTGTTCGCCGCCCCCGCCTTGCGTGAAAAGCGATTCACCGCCTGTACCAAAGGCCCCGCTAAGCGTAGGTCCGCCCGATTCAAGCGCCAGTGTGGTTGCAGGCGCAGCCAGCAGCAAAATCGCCACGGCGACTGCTACACGGCTCCACTGCCCAACACGACCAGCGAACTTCCTCACCATCAGGCTCTCCCCCTTCTGTTATCGGCCTGCCTACTTTGGGGCTTTGGTTCCATTCATCGATTTCGTGTTCCTGAGCGCCGTGAGCGATCTATTCTCAGGGTGCCTTTTGACTGGCGCACGCCGTTGTGCCGTGATTGATACCACCGGCTTTCTTTCGAATGCTTTGTGAGAAAGAAGACGTTTCGGTATCGCCTTTCTGTCTTCTAGACGGACCTATATTCCCGCCAGGGGCTAGACGGGTGAGAAAACTGAGCGTTCATGCGGCATTTGCTGAGGGCACGCGAGATTCAGTTGCGCGACACGGGCCGCTTGTATGATATTCGCGCGCACGCGAGGCGCTCCTAACGTGGCGCTAACATTCGGCGCCCCGCACAGCGTGCGAAGATGGGCGGGAAGAGGAGTCCAGCGGGCCGCGCGTGCGAGCCATCAGCACCGCGATCGCGGCCTGCGCCGGAGGTGTGGTTGTGCCGACGCCGCGTGTAGCAGCCGCGCGATTCGTTGACGATGATCAGCTGGTCCCGCTGAGTCAGCGCGACCAGCGAACGGCCTGTCTGGTGACTCGCGGCAGCAAGCCGGCCCGCGCCTGCCTCCAGAAGCAGGTACAGCTTCTAAGTTCCGAGCACCAGCGTTCGTCTAATATATACCGCACCCGATGCCTACCGCGGGACCATTAGTGCTTGTCCTGCCGGTCGCCGGGAGCGTCGGTTCAGCGGTGGCGCGTTCAAGGTTCATGCCGATCTCGCGACGACTCACCGGCTGGCTCTTGGGTCTGTTCGCCGTGGCGAGCCTTGTGCCCTCCGCGGCGGTTGCCACCGCGCATCCGCAGACGGCCTTTCCTCTCCCCGAATCGGAATACGGGGTCCGCGATGTCTGTCCGCGGCCCTCCCCGGGTCACTTCAGCTGTCTTGCGTTGGAACTTCAGCCGCGGAGCGCGACGGCCCGTTCGCATACCCGCCCGCTGGGCGTGCCGGTGCGGGCGCAGAGCGCGGCAGGCAGCGCCGCGGAAGTCTGCGAACATGCGACCGCGGCGGAAGGCTGCTATGGCCTGCGCCCGCAGGATCTCCACAGCGCCTATGAACTACCCACGAGCGCGCCCTCGGAACAGACGATCGCGATCGTCGACGCCTACAACGATCCCGACGTCGAAGCCGATCTGGGTGTCTACGACGAAGCTTTCGGCCTGCCCGACTGCACCCACGCAAACGGCTGCTTTACAAAGGTGAACCAGGAAGGGGCCGCTGCTCCGCTGCCGGAAGCCGAAGGAGGATGGGCGGTGGAGATCGCGCTTGATGTCGAGACCGCTCATGCGATCTGCCAGAACTGCCGCATAGTGCTTGTTGAGGCCAACAACAACGGGCCGTATGCGCTCGGTGAAGCTGAGAACACCGCCGCCACGCTCGGCGCGAATGAGATCACGAACTCCTGGGGGGCGCCAGAACCTCTACCTGTGTCCGAATCGCTTTTGAAGCACCCTGGCATCGTGATCACGGCTTCCGCGGGTGACGACGGCTACGACAACTGGTTGGTGGAACCAACACTGGCAGACAGGGGCGACTACCCAGCTGCCTATCCGTTCGTCATCGGGGTGGGCGGCACGCGTCTGGATCTCACAACAGGCGGCGCTCGCGTGGGCGAGACGGTGTGGAACGGCGACGGCGCCGGCGGAAGCGGATGCAGCTTCAGCTATGAAGCGCCACGCTGGCAGCAGGAAGTCCCCGACTGGCCGGTAGGCTGCGAACACCGACGCGCGGTCGCCGATGTCTCCGCCGACGCCGACCCGTACACGGGCGTGGCCGTATACGACTCCTACTCGCTCGTGGAACGGACCAAGGGTCACAAGGAACCATTCGGATGGGGCACGGTCGGCGGTACCAGCCTGGGCTCGCCGCTCATCGCCGCGACCTTTGCTCTCGCCGGTGGCGCCGACGGCGTCGCATATCCCGCCGAATCGCTCTACGAACGGGTGCTCTCCGAAACCAACCGCCTGCACGAAGTTGTCTCCGGCTCCAACGGGGAATGCTCCAGCTACAATCACGAAACCGGCCTTGCCAGCTGCTCGATCGCAGAAGAGGCCAAAAGCTGCCGTAACACGCCGATATGCCTTGCAGGACCCGGCTACAGTGGGCCGACCGGACTCGGGACCCCAGAAGGGATCGGCGCCTTCCAGGCCGCACCGGCACCGCTGCGCGCAGAACAGACCGTCCAAATCACATCGAGCCCGAGCAGCCCGCCGACGGTCGACGGACCGGCCTACGAACTCCAGGCGAAGGCAAGCACCGGCCTGCCGATCACGTTCACCTCACTGGCCACGCAGGCCATCGGCCTGGACGTGTGCACCGTGACGGGGGCGGAAGTGACCTTTCACGCGAAGGGCGAATGTCCGCTGGAAGCGCGCCAGGTGGGCAACTCCACCTATCTCGCCGCCACAGAGATGCAGCACCTTCATGTGCTAGGTATCACCCAGACGATCAAATTCACCACAACCCCGCCTTCGCCCGCGAGCGCGGGGGAAAGCTTTTCGGTCAACGCCGTCTCCTCGGCCGGCTTTGATGTCGAATACGCAACGACAACACCGTCGGTGTGCAGCACGGACACCGACTGGATCTACCTTGCCGCCGGCGGCACCTGCACGATCGTGGCCACCGCGAGAGGAGACTACGAATACGAAGAAGGCAGGGCCGAACAGACCATCCAAGTACTCAAGAATCAGCAGCAGATCTCCCTGAGCCCGCCCCCCAGCACGGCGCGCGTCGGAGGAGCGCCCTACGCGTTCAGCGCAGAAGCGAGGTCGGGCCTACCCGTCAGCCTCTCGATCGTGACACCGGCAGTCTGCAAGTTTGAAGACAGCTCCCAGGCGGTGGCTTTCCTGAGACCCGGGACATGCACGATCGAGGCCAACCAGGCAGGTGATTCCTACTGGGAAGCAGCACCCCAAGTCGAACAGAGCTTCCAAGTCTCAAAGGCCCTGCAGCAGATCAGCTTCCAGAAGCTACCGCCGAGCGACATAGTGCTGGGCGAAGGCCCCTTCTCAGCGGGTGCGGTCTCCTCCTCCGGCCTGCCGGTCGAGCTGTCGTCAGCCACGCCCTCAACCTGCATCTTCGAAAAATCCGAAGTTCACCTCATCACGGCCGGAACCTGCACAATCGATGCCAACCAGTCGGGCAGCAGCTACTACGAAGAAGCTCTGATCGAAGACTCTTTCACGATCGCGAAGCGCTCGCAGGTCGTCCACTTCCTCACAGGCGCCCCAACCTCGGTGACAGTGGGAGGCACGCCATACCTGATCACAGCAGAAGCCTCCTCCGGCCTGCCGGTCTCCTTCTCGGCCGGCGGGCATGGCGTCTGCGAAGCCACTGGCGGAACAATCTACTTCGTCGGTGCCGGCACCTGCGTGATCAATGCTTCTCAAGAAGGCAACCGGGAATTCGCCGCCGCCCCCAACGCGCAACAGTCCATCACTGTGCTGGCGCCGCCAATCACGCCGACGGCTCCCAGCAGCCCGCTCTCTCCACTGATCCACCTCATGCCTAACAGCCAGTTTCACCTACTGCATACGCCGAACGTCAATCAGGCGTCAGGCGCAATCACCTTCTCAGCCGCCGTCACCCAGGCGGGAACGTTCAGATGGAGCCTCACCTTTCCCGACGTGAGCATCCGTGTCCCATCTGCAAACAAGTCAAAATGCCGCGATGATCACTCGAAGCTCCACGGAGCATGCCGCCCCCGAGCACTCACCTTCGGCACAGGAACGCTTGCCGTGGACTCGACCACCGCCTCAAGCGGCATTGTGTCCTTCACGGTACCGCCGAGCGATGCCGCCAGGTCAGCGCTGCACAAGGCGCCAGCGCTGCGGCGTCACCTCACCATCACAGCGGCGATCAGCTTCCAATCGTCGCTCGGCGGAGCGCCACTCACGCATCGGTACTCGATCGCCGACAGACTTCGCCGATAGCCACAAATAGACGGCCCGAGCCGAGGCACGGACAGGTTGCCCAACCCGGGAAATCCCCGTCCACCCTCAAAAGACCGCTCGCAAGGCCGGCCACGGCTGCTGGGACTACGCGCTGACGACCTGTAGGTGTGTTCTGCCTGTGGTTTGGCGGCTGCGGTAGGAATCCATTGCACGCTTCGCGCGCTCGTGGGCGTGTTTCTTTGCGAGCTTGGTGTAGACGGTTGAGATCAGCCAGCCGCCGTCGTCGTCGTCGTGTCCGACCATCAACGCGACGGTCGCGGGGTCCAGGCCAAGCCCGCCATCCTCGACCGGATCGACCATCCACTGGATCGCGCGGTGCTTGAGTTCGTAGAACTCGAAGCTGGGCATTCCGGCGGCGACGCGCACGGCGTTCCAGCGCTGGTAGAAGTTTGATGGCGAGTAGTAGCCGCCGCGGATCGCGGGGAACAGGATTGTGGGGCTGTAGCGAGGCATGATTTCCAGATGTTCTTGCAGCGCGGGGCTCATGGGGAACGTCCGAGGGTCTTGGTCCTTGGGGGCTACTCGCGTGCAGCTGAGCTCGTCCCACTGCCAGCGCACGGTGATGTCGCCGGCGTCGTAGTCGACTTCGTCGTCGTGCAGTCCGAAGATCTCGCTGGGGCGCATCGCTGTCTCGCCCTCGCAGAGGACCATGCCCTCGATCACCAGACCGTAGTCGCTTGGGCAGCTCGCGCGGGCGCAGGCGCGCACACGCGCGTACTGCTCGTCGCTGACGATCGCGAAATCGTGGCGATCCACGCGCCGCTTGCGCTTGTTCTGGCCGGGGCATGCGAACTTGTTGTCCGCGATCAACTCGCGGTCCTTGGCGTGGTTCATGAACTGCCTGACAGCCTGCTGCACGTGCGGGCCCTTCGGCAGCACCCACGTCAGCGCCTCATCGCGGGTGAAGCTGTCGAGCGGCCGGTCCCAGAAGTCGCGCAGGAACGGCCGCAGGCACTCGCGCAGAACCTTCACCGTTTTCGGAGTGCGGCCTGTGGCCTTCTGGCAGCGCTGCCCGTCGGGCCAGATCATCTTGATTCGCTCGTCGTCAAGCAACTCCGCGCCCGCGAACTCTGCGCAAGTCGGTATCCGCTGGCCCTGTGCCGTCTCCTCCGCTTCAATCAGTTGCTCGCGAGCCTTCTCGGCGGTGGCGTTGTACTCGCTCAGGCTCGCGCAGCCTCCGACCCACTTGCGTTTGCCTTTGTAGGAGACGACACCGCACCAGTCGGGGTTGCGACGAGTGCCCCTGTTGTGCGCCATCTACACCGTCCTTTCCACCGGCTCGCCGCGCAGCCAGCGCTCTACCTCGGAGATCCGGTAACGAACGACGCCGCCGCGGCGAACGTGCGGCAGGCCGTTGTGGTGCTGCATCTCGATCCAGCGCAGCGCGACGTGCAGATGTGAAGCCAGTTCGCGCTTGGTCACCCACCCCTCGCGACGCCCCACGCCAGGGGCCGGGCCACCAGCCGCATGACGCGGCCCCAACGAAGTGGTGGAAGTCGTTGTTGCGCTCGCACGCTCGGTCATCGCATACCTCCAAGCCCGCAAAAAGCGGGCGCCGATTTCGGTAGATCCGGCACGCAGATCAGGGCAGCGAGTGTCGATGCCTCGGCCCGCCGGTCGCACCGCACCACGACTCCGCGAGCGCCGAAGGACAAGCCGCCCGCTCCCTACACCTGATCCAGACGTCTCGTATTGGTGTCGAGCGCGAGCACGATTTGCCACCAAACAAGTTGCATCCGCTCCGCACGAGTGCGCGGAGCACTCATCGAGACCCCGGGCGAGCACGCACGCCCGGCGGAGAAGGCCCTGGCGACCGTCGCGTTCTGCAAACGTTTTGCAAACGTCTCGGCCGTTTGCGGCAAACGTTCTGCAAACGCTGCGCACGCGAACGGCGCCACAGACTCCCGCAAACCCCGCCGCAAATCCCAGTGTCTGCGGGGTGTTGCGGCCCTGTCTAGCGGGCTGCGGGGCTACTTCTAGTATCGGGGAGACAGGATTTGAACCTGCGACCGCCCGGCCCCCAGCCGGGTGCGCTACCAGACTGCGCCACTCCCCGTGGCCTTCTCCGATTCTAGGGACAAGCGCCGCCAAGCGCCCGGCTCCCGCACCGCCTCTGCGTCCCGTCCGGAGATCCTGCGAACATATGTTCGTGTCATGGACCTGTCCACCACAAGGACCTGTGGCCGCTGCGGCCAAGCCAAGCCCCTCGCCGACTTCGCCTGGCGCCGTATGGCCGCGGGGCAGCGCGACAACTACTGCCGTCTTGCCGTGCGGCCTACAAGCAGGAGCATTACGCGGCCCATCGAGCGCGCTATATCGCCAACGGCCAGATCCGCAAGCGGGCGCTCGCAGAGGAGCGAGCCGCGCGCCTGTTCGAGTTCTTCGGCGAGCACCCTTGCGTCGATTGCGGCGAGACCGATCCGCTGGTCCTCGAGTTCGACCATCTTGCTGACAAGCGGTTCAACATCGCCAAAGGCATCCGTGACCGCAGCTGGCAGGCGGTCCTCGACGAGATTGCAAAGTGCGACGCGGTTTGTGCAAACTGTCATCGTCGGCGAACCGGGCGCAGGGCTGGGTTCGCACGCGCGGTGGTAGCTCAACGGTAGAGCCTCGCCCTTCCAAGGCGATGATGCGGGTTCGATTCCCGTCCGCCGCTTCCCTCCGGGCAGGCAACCAGCGCCCTGCACGCCCAGCATCCGCTAGCTTGCCCGATGGCGCGCGCGGGGGAGCCGTGGCAGCGTCCGTCCCCAACTCGGTTTATCGTTTGATTCGTGCCCACACGGCCCATGCTCCTGGTGGCGGCGGTAGCCGGCGGCGACTACCTGCTGTGGACCTGGTCCTCCGATGGCGGCAGCGCAACCATCGCGCTGATCTCCGGGCTGGCGCTCGCGCCGCTGATCCTTGCTCTGCTTTGGTTGCTTTCGGTCACCGTCGCCCGGATCCTGTTCGTGCCACGCTCCCCGCGGGACGCACTGGACGCGCGGCGTCGACAGGCGCGGCGGCGGCGTGTCGTGCAGCGGGTGGCCGGACGCCGGGCTCGGCAGGCCGCCTCACGGCGAGCCGGGGAGAGCGCGGAGCAGAGCGAGATGGACGCGAAATCCCCGAGGCGGTCATCCGAGAAGATCGCCGCCTGAGGCGGCAGGAGGGCTGGGTATGAGGAGGCTGTCATTCCTGCGTCTGCGCTCGACGCGCGCTCGCATCGGTGCCGCCGCGATGCTGGTGGTCGTGATCGCGGCCGGCGTCGGGATCTATCTCTACGAGCGGCATCGCACCGGCTCGATCTACCATCCCGACGCGCGCTTCGTGCCGGAAAAAGCCGCCAGCAAGACACCCCCTCCGCCCAAGGAAGCGACGTTCGTCTGGCCCTTCTACGGCTACACGCCAGACCATCACCGCTACCTGGCCGCCCCGGCGTCCGTGAAACCGCCGTTCAGACGCGTGTGGGAAAGCCACGAGACCGCGCTGCTGGAGTTCCCGCCGGTGATGTCCCATGAACGGATCTATCAGCTGGCGGACGACGGGACCCTCAGCGCGATCGACCGCAAGACGGGCCGTCTGGTCTGGCGCAAGCAGCTTGGCGCGCTCTCGGCCTCCACGCCCGCGATCGTCGGCAACACCCTCTACGTCACGATCCTCGCGCGGCCTGGCGATGGCGAAGGCGGGCTGGTGGCCGCGCTGAACGCAACCAGCGGCAGGGTGATTTGGTCGCGCGACCTGCCGAGCCGCAGCGAGTCCTCGCCGATCGTCGCAAACGGCAAGGTGATGTTCGGCAGCGAAGACGGAACCGTCTACGCGCTGAATGCGCATAGCGGACAGACGATCTGGACCTACAGGGCGGCGGGGGCGGTGAAGGCCAGCCCCACGCTTGTGGGCGGCGTCCTCTACTTCGGCGACTATGCCGGCGATGTGCAGGCGATCAGCGAGCGCACGGGCAGGCAGATCTGGAGCGCAGGCTCCGAAGGCGCGCCGCTTGGCAGCGGCACCTTCTACTCGACCGCCGCCTACGCATACGGCCGCATCTATCTCGGCAACACCGACGGGCGCATCTACGCCTATGACGCGGGCAGCGGCGAACTGGCCTGGGCGGTGCAGACCGGCGCCTACGTCTACGCTTCCCCCTCGGTAGCAGAAGTGCAGGGTCTTGGCCCGACGATCTTCGAGGGCTCCTACGACGGCAACTTCTATGCGCTGAACGCCCGCAGCGGCAGGATCGACTGGACCTACCCCGCCGGCGGCAAGATCTCGGGCTCATCCACGATCGTGGGCAAAGTCGTCTACTTCGCCGACCTCGGCACGCACAGCACGACCGGGCTGAACACCACGACCGGGCGCAAGGTCTTCTCGATCGTGCAGGGCGCATTTGACCCGGTGATCAGCGACGGGCACACGATCTATCTGAGCGGCTACAACACGCTCTTCGCCTTTGAACCGACCGACGAGCACGGCAGCGCTGCCAGCGACCCTGCCAGCAAATCCGTGCGCCCAAAGGGCGCCAAAAAACGGGCGGCCCCTACTGAGCCGGCTGAGCGAGCGCCGCGGCCTTAGAGCCGAGTCAGCGCTTCGAGCGCCGCGCTGAGCGAGAACTGCGCCTGAACGCGAACCACGCCGGGCCGCGCGACCGTGATCCGCGTCCAGTTGCCTTGTGCTTCTGAGATGTGTGCACGGCCGGTGAGCACCGCCCAATAGGGCGTGTAGTGGACCCGCACCAGGAAGCTGCCGGGCGCGCTCGCATCCAGCGTGAAGCCCTGGTGGCCGAGCGTTGTGAGGCGCCCTGGCCCCTGCAGCAGCGGCGCTGCGCCGAGCACCCGGTACACCTGCCAGTGGGCGCCGCTGAACACGTGCTGCAGGAACGGCGCGCCATGCCTGATCAGCGCCGCCTCTCCGATGCTAGACCCGTCCAGCGGCACGTCCGGCAGCGCGACGTAGCTGACGGCGTTCTCGTCGAGCCAGCGCCTGTACACCGCGGGCGCAAGCGGATCGGCTTCGATCGCTTCGTTGTAGCGCTTGTCAAGCTGGCGCTCCCAGCCGCGCGCGAGCGCCACATGAGGCGCAAGCAGCGCGGCCTCCCAGTGCGAGCGCGTGAAGGGAACCTCGATCCTGATCGGGCCTTTTGTGTGGCTGGCAAGGAACTCTCGCAGCGGCCGGTAGTAAGAGGCCTGCGTCGAAGGGTCGCCGAGCACCTCGCTGCTCTGCACGATCGGCCCCCACAGCACCCAGAACCCGATGCCGATCAGCACAGCGCCAAGCGCCCAGAACGGGCGCCTGCCGGCCACAGAGAAACCCCCGCCCCGCGCGATCGCGCACAGCAGCAGCGGTCCCGCGAGCAGCACCGCGTAGCGCACGACGTTGCTGCCCATCGGCGTCGGCAGCAGCGAAAGCACGTTGACGAGCACGAACAGCCAGCCCCCGAGCCTCAGCAGGCGCTCGCGCGGCGGCAGCGCCCAGATGAAGGCGAGCGCTACCGCCGTGGAAGGCAGGAACGATTCAAGGCCGTAGGGCTCAAACCCTCCTTCCGGGAAGAGCGCCTGCAGCGGCAGGATCACGACGAGCACCGGGATGATCAGGATCAGCGCGTATCGCAGCCTGCGGTTGGCCAGCGCGTCCGTCAGCGCCGCCAACGCGAGCAGCGCACCCGCCACGGGGCTGGAGGCGGCGCTCATCGCCGCAAGCAGGCCGGCGAGCGCAATCGACGGCCTGCCGCGACCGCGCAGCACGGTCAAGATGGCCGCCAGCGCGAAGGTCACGCCGAGCGCGAAGGTGAGCCTCCCGATCCACAGGTCGCCCGCGGCCGCAACAGCGAACCAGATGCTCGCAAGGCGGGTGTTCGGGCCAAAGGCGGTTTTGGCGATCTGGCCAAAAAGCGCGGCGGAGGCGACCACCGCCAGCGCACCGGCGAGCCTGATGCCGATCAGCCACGCAAGCGGCGGGTAGAGCAGGCTGTAGCCGGGGATGTGGTGCCCGCCGTACCAGTTGTCGTCCCAGACGAGCATCCCGAAGTGGGCAAAGAGGTAGGACCTGTAGTCCTGCGCGGCCAGATCCGGGGAGTTGGGCGCAACGATCAGCCAGGCGATCGCCAGGCAGACCACGACGAGGATGTGCAGCGGCACGCGCCGCAGCGAGCGCAGCGCAAGCTCGCCGGCGCGCAGCGGCTCTGCGAGCGCGGGGCTGATCGTCTCGCTCTCCACAGAGGGGCAGTATGGCGTCGGCGCCAGCGGCGGCGCGCAGGACACAGTTGCGCTCCGGGAGCCGGAGCGCTACCTCTCCGAATCCCGGTGCGCCCGCCGCGCAGTGGGCTTATCGCCCTTCTGGCAAGCGGCTCTCCATCATTGAGAACAGCCCAAAGACACCGAAGTCGCGCTCCGTCAAGCGCAGCCGGCACGCACAACGTCGGCCCAAGCGACCCGGCTGGCCGATAATTGCGTGCGATGCCCGCGCCCCGCACCGCAGATCCGAATACCCGCAGAGCCCTCCTGGGAGCGCTCGCGATCGTGCTCGCGATTGTGCTCGCCGGCTGCGGCGACGCCCAGCCACGCAGGATCGGGGCCGCGGAGCTGGCGGGCGCGCAGACCTTCCCCTACTACACGCTCTACTGGGTGGGCCCGAGTTTCGAGCAGCACCCGATCACGGCCGCCGACGGCGTGGAAGCCTACAAACCGAACACGGGGGACTCGGTCTACTACGGCGACTGCCTGCCCGGCAACGGTGCGCTTGGCTCCAAGGGCTGCCTGCTGCCGCTCAAGGTGACCACCTCGATCTACGCGCTGCACACCAATGTCGAGCTTGGCTCTCAGCGCAACACGATCATCCGCGGCGTTCCCGCCGCCATCTTTGAAGAAGGCCGTGCGATCGAGCTCTACACCAGCCGCCTGGTGATCGACCTCTACGCGAGCACACCCGCGCGCGCCCACGCCGCGGCGCAGCTGCTGCGGCCGCTGAACACCGTCGGTTCGAGCACGGGGCCGCTGCCTGCGCCCGTCTACTGCCCGCAGCTCTCTGGCCACCGTTCGGCCGCCGTGTTCAGGCTGATGCAGAGCCTGCCAGGGGGAGCGTGCGAGAACGAGAAAGTCGCGCTGGCCCAACAGGAAGCCCTCAAGCGCTGAAAAGCGCGGCCCCTGCTGAGGCGCGCGAGCCCTTCAGCGTTCGACGACCGGCGTCTGCGCGACCAGCGGACTCCCGATCTCCCGGCGGATCGACAGAAACGCGAAGCTGCCGATCAGCGAGGGCAGCCACAGCGAGATCGCCCTGTAGGTGAGGACCGCTGCCAGCACGTATGAGGCCGGTTTGACGCCGAAGAGCAGCAGCATGCCCGTCAGCCCGCCTTCCACGGCGACCAGGCCGCCGGGGATCGGCACAGAGTTGGCGAGCATCCCCACCAGATAGGCCATCGCTACCACCCAGAACGACGGCGTGCTGCCGTAGGCCAGCAGGCAGAAGTGCAACACGCAGAGGTCGCACAGCCAGTAGACCACGGCGCCGAGCAGCCGCGGGTCGGGGTGGCGCAGTAGCGCGAGCACGCCTTGGACGCCATCTCCGAGCGGCTGCAGTACCGAAACGATCCGCGGATGCTCCTCGCCCTTGCTCAGCGCGTAGCCCCGCGCCCAGGTGGCCATCGCGAGCGTTGCGATTATCACCGCAATCGCGGCTACGGCAGGTGCGAGCGTGAGCAGCGGATCGGTCGAACCTGGCAGCAGGCCGAGCCACATGCCGATGCCGATTACCGCGGTCGCCGCGACGTTGACGGCGCTCGTGATCACGAACAGCTCCACCGACCGGGTCGCGATCCGCTGCAGCGATATGCCCTTGCTGCGCATCACCCAGGCGCCGAGCATGATGCCGCCAAGGCCGCTGACCGAAACGACCGCATTGACGGCGAGCTCGGCCAGCGCGAGCCGGCTTGCCAGGCGCCATCCAAGCCTGCCGAACAGCAGCTCGAAGAGCACCACGAACCCGGCGCAGGAGAGCAGCTCGAACCCGATCCCCGCCGCCACCCAGCCGACCTGAGCGTCGGTGATCAGCTCGCCGACCGAGTGCAATCCCGGCACCGCAAGCAGCAGCGCGGCCACCAGCGCGAAGAAAACCGCGAGCACGATGATGCTGTTGCGCAGCGACCGCGACTGCGCGGCCATTTCGGTGCGACTGACTCTCTGAGCCTCCGCGTCCTCTCCCCTGTCGACCGAGCTCTCCGTGCTGCTCACCGTCTCTGAGCATGACAGGCACGGGCGGGCGGGACCGGAGGCGGCGCGGATCGCGTGCTGCGGAGCGGTCAGGCGAGCGCACGCGGCCCGGCTCGGCCGCTGCGTTCCCGCTCCCTGAACACCGCCGGCGTGACGCCGAAGCTACGACGAAAGGCACGCGCGAAATGGGTCGCCCTGCTGTATCCGACGAGCCGCGCGACGTCGGCGACCGGGATGCTCGGATGCTCTGCCAGCAGCAGCGCGGCCGCCGCCATCCTCACCGCCAGCAGGTCCTCGCTGAAGCTGCTGTCGGCTCGCGTGTATGCGCGCTGCAGCTGACGCGGTGAACTGGAGAGCGCCCGGGCCACCCCTGCGAGCGTGAGCGGTCGGCGGTAGTGGCGGGCAATCAGCGCGCCGGCAAGCAGTCGCAGGCGCTGCTGCTCATGGATCGTATGTGCCCGCATGTGGCTTGATCCGACGGCGCGGGGCGCGGCGTGACGCGAAGCACGCGGTGCGCTGGCTCAGCTGAGGCTTGCCATAGCCGCGCGCTGCGCCGCCGCGCCGTAGGAGCCGCCGAACAGCGCGGCGTGGACGAGCAGCGGCAGCAGCTGGTAGAGCGGCACGCGCGCTTGCCAGCCATCCGCCAGTGGGCTGACCTCCTCATAGGCGTCGAAGATCCGCGGCGAGGGCGCGCCGAACAGGCGCAGCATCGCAAGGTCCACCTCCCTGTGGCCGCCGTAGGCGGTGGGGTCGATCAGCCACGGCCGGCCCAGCACGTCGGCCAGCACGTTGCCGCTCCACAGGTCGCCGTGCAGCCGCGCCGGCGGCTCGGCTGGGCCGCAGAGCTCCTCGATCCGCTCGCACACCGCCTCAACCGCCTGCGCCCCGGAGGCGGAGATCCCGCCGCGCTGCCGCGCCGCGGCAAGCGCCGGGATCAGCCTGCGCCGCGCGTAGAAGGTCGGCCAGTCGGGCGCGGGATCATTGGGAAGGCAGAGGGAGCCGATCACCGACGGCCCACCCGCCGCGCCGAGCCCGGGGTCGCCGAAGGCGGGCGCGCCGGCCGCGTGCAGCCGCGCCAAGCCCTGGCCGAGCTCCTCGGCACCGGCCGCATCCAAGCTGCCGTGCTCGATCCACCCAAGCGCCAGGTAGTCGGCGCCCACCTCGAGCACCTCCGGGACCTGCAGCGCACCCGGCTGCGAAAGCCAGTGCAGGGCGCTGGCCTCGCGCTCGTACTCCCCCTCCCCTGCGTCCGGGCGCGTCTTTACGAACGCGAGCCGCCCGTTGGCCAGCCGCACACGCCAAGCCTGGTTGATGTCCCCGCCGCCGACCCTGACGGCCTCCCCGGCGCCGGGCGGCAGGCTCATCGGCCAGCAGGTTCGTCGAGACCGAGCGAGTCCAGCACGCCCAGACACGCTGCCTGCACGAGATCGAGCACCCGGTCGAAGCCGTCGGGACCGCCGTAATAGGGGTCCGGTACCTCCAGGCCGTCCGCGTCCGGGTCAAACTCGCGCAGCAGCTTCACCTTCGCGGCGCTCTCGCTGTCCGGTGCCAGTGCGCGCAGGTCGCGCTCGTTAGCACGATCCATCGCAAGCAGCAGGTCGAACTCGTCGAAGTCGAGGGCTTTGACCTGACGTGCGGCGCCGCTCAGCCTCACGCCCCGATCCCGCGCGGCAGCGGTGGCGCGGGCATCGGGCCTCTCCCCCACATGCCAGCCGCCGGTAGCGGCGCTGTCGACCTCGACGCGGCCACCCAGCCCGCGCTGCTCGATCAGCCCCCTCATCACTCCCTCTGCGGTGGGAGAGCGGCAGATGTTGCCAAGACAGACGAACAGGATGCGGACGGGCCTGCCCCGCCCCTCCAGACCCCCGTCGCTCACCGCTTCGCCGGCTCCTCGTCGAGCTCCAGCACCGCCAGGAACGCCTCCTGGGGCACCTCTATACGGCCCACCTGCTTCATCCGCTTCTTGCCTTCCTTCTGCTTCTCCAAGAGCTTTCGCTTGCGGGTGATGTCGCCGCCGTAGCATTTGGCGATCACGTCCTTGCGGAACGCCTTCACCGTCTCCCTGGCGATGATGTGCGAGCCGATCGCCGCCTGGATCGGCACGTCGTACTGCTGGCGCGGGATCCGCTTGCGCAGCCGCTCGGTCAGCGAGCGGCCCATGTCATACGCCTTGTCCCTGTGCACGATCATCGAGAGCGCATCGACGGGGTCGCCGGCGAGCAGCACGTCGAGCTTGGCCATGTTGGCGGGCTTGACTCCATGCAGCTCGTAGTCCAAGGAGGCGTAGCCGCGGGTGCGCGACTTGAGCTGGTCGAAGAAGTCGAGCACGATTTCCGCCAGCGGCAGCTCATAGGTCATCTGCACGCGCTCCGGGGAGAGATAGTGCATGCCGGCCGGCTCGCCGCGGCGTTCCTGGCAGAGCTCCATCACCGCGCCGACGTACTCGCGCGGGGCGATGATCGAGGCGGTGATGACCGGCTCCCTGATCTCCACGATGCTCCCTGGGTCGGGCATGTCGGATGGGTTGTGCACCTCGATCTCATCGCCGTTTGAGAGCCTGATCTCAAAGCCGACGGAGGGCATCGTCGCAAGCAGCTCCAGGTCGTACTCGCGCTCCAGGCGCTCCCGCACGATGTCCATGTGCAGCAGCCCCAGGAAGCCGCAGCGGAAGCCGAACCCGAGCGCGTCGGAGGTCTCCGGCTCCCAGGAGAGCGCGGCGTCGTTCAGCGAGAGCTTCTCCAGCGCGTCGCGCAGGTCCGGATAGCGGTCGGAGTCGATCGGGAACAGGCCGCAGAAGACCATCGGCTTGACCTCGCGATAGCCGGGCAGCGGCTCACTGGCGCTCGTACCCGACCTGCCGTAGGTGGTGAGCGTGTCTCCGACGCGCAGCTGCGTGACGTCCTTTATGCCGGTGATCAGGTAGCCGACCTCGCCCGCGGCCAGCTGCTTCACAGGCGTCATCTGCGGGGAGAAGACGCCGATGTCGTCGATCTCGGCCTGTGTGCCGGCCGCCATTGCCCTAATCGCCTCCCCCTTCTTGAAGACCCCGTCGACAACCCTGATGTAGGCGATCGCACCCCTGTACTGGTCGAACTCGGAGTCGAAGATCAGCGCCCGCGGAGGCGCCTGCGGATCCCCGGAAGGCGGCGGCACCTTGCGGATCAGCTCCTCCAGCACCTCGGGGACGCCCTCCCCCGTCTTGCCCGAGATCTTCAGGATCGAGTCGGCCTCCTCGCCGATCAGCTCGGAGACTTCGCCCGCGACCCGCTCGGGCTCTGCGCCCGGCAGGTCGATCTTGTTCAGGCAGGGGATCAGCTCCAGCCCCGCATCCACAGCCAGATAGGTGTTTGCCACGGTCTGCGCCTCTACGCCCTGAGAGGCGTCCACCACCAGCAGTGCCCCCTCGCAGGCGGCCAGCGAGCGTGAGACCTCGTAGGTGAAGTCGACGTGCCCGGGGGTGTCGATCAAGTGCAGCTGGTAGGTCTCACCATCACCGGCTGTGTAGAAGACCCGCACCGCCTGCGCCTTGATCGTGATCCCCCGCTCGCGCTCCAGGTCCATCGAGTCGAGCACCTGCGCCCGCATCAACCGCTCATCGACGGCATGGGTGAGCTCCAGGATGCGGTCGGCCAGCGTCGACTTGCCGTGATCGATGTGCGCGATGATCGAGAAGTTGCGGATCTTGCTCTGGTCCATGGGCGGCTACAGGGTAGACGGCGCGCGCTCCGGCGCCGACCCCCTACGCCCGGCGGAACCGGCTGAGCAGCAGCTGACGCACCTGATGCGCCTCTGGGACGCGCATTGCAAAGACCGCCCTCGTGTATACCGCGACGCCCACCAGGCCCGCGATCCCGAGCGCGAGGATCTGGGCGACAAGCGAGTGTGACTGGCCGAAGAGCGAGTTCAGCAGATGCCATATCGCCCATGAGACGGCGGCAAGCAGCACCGCCGCGACGGTGATGCGCGCAGTGATCATCGTCGTCTGGACGCCTTCCAGGCGACCGTTGAAGCCCTCCCGCAGACGCCGCAGCGAAAGGATGGTCATCAGCATGTTGGCCACAATCGTGCCGATGATCAGCCCGGCGATGCCCAGCGGTTTATAGAGCGCGACGCTGACGATGATGTCGGCGACAATGTTGATCGCCGAGAGCCCGGTCGGAATCCAGGGACGCTGGACAGCGAAGAAAGTCCGGGTCAGCAGCAGGTTCAGGCCCGCGAAGGGCAAGCTGAAGGCAAACCAGAACAGCGCGATCGAGACCTCGTGCGTTGAGCCGCCATGGAAGACACCGCGTTCAAAGACAAGGCGCGTGATCGGCGTCGGCAGCACGAGCATGAACGCGGCCGAAGGGATCAGCAGCAGGTTGATCTGGCGCATCCCGATGCCGACGGCACGCCGCATCCCATCTGGGTCGCGGCGCGCCGCCATCCTGGAGAGCGTTGGGAACAGGACGGTCGCAACGGCGACGCTGAACATGCCCTGCGGGAGCATGTAGATGCGAAACGCCCGTTCGATCGCGCTGGGGGCGTGTTCGTTGACCAGCGTGCCGAAGACCGCGTTGATGAACTGGTCGAGGTTGATGATGCCGAGGCCAATCGTGACCGGCAGCATCAGCGTGAAGATCTGGCGAATGCGCGGGTCGCGCCAGTTGAGATGAAACGCGAGCCTGAAATCGATACGACCAAGCGCCGCAAAGGCCATCAGCATCTGCACGACAGTTGCCAGCAGAATGGCGATCGCGAGCGCGTAGAGCTGTTCGCCGTCGTGGAAATGCGGCCGCAGCACCACCAGCAGCACGATGATCACGATGTTCCACACCGCCGGCGCGATCGCGGGGATCGTGAAGTGTTCGTAGGACTGCAGGATGCCGGTGAACAGCCCCGTGACACCGAGCAGCAGCACCACAGGGAAGAGCACCTGCGAGAGTCCGGCGGTGAGCGCGTCTAGATACGGAGTGAACGTCGGACCCGTGAACAGCGGCATGATCACACCCGCGAGCAGGATGAAGAATCCCGTCAGCGCGCCGAGCACGATCGTCATGATCCAGAGCAGGTTCGAGGCCAGCAGGATCGCCTCGCGGCGCCGGCGTTGCTCCAGCATTTCGGTGAATACCGGAACGAACGCGGCCGAGAGCGCGGCGTTCGCGAACAGGTTGCTGGCGAGGTTCGGGATCTGGTTGGCCAGCGTGAAGGCCGACGCCGCCCCTGTGGTTCCAAAGAAGCTCGCGCTGAGGACTTCCCGCCCAAGCCCCGCCACCCGCGAGATAGCCGTGCCGATCGAGAAGATCGCGGTGTTGCGCGCCACCCGTCCGCTGCCGGAGCCCGCCCCGCCGCCAGGCGGAGCCGCGCCGTCTGGGCGCAGGGGCCTCAGCGGCTCCTCGGGGACGTCGGTAGTGCTCGACAAGGCCCGCTATAGTACGGCGCTCGAACGATGGCCAACATCCATTCACAGAAGAAGCGCATCCTGCGCGCCGAGCGCGAGAAGAACGAGAACCGGCTCTACACCTCAGCCGTGAAGACCTACTTCCGGCGCCTTGAAGCTGCAGCTACGGCCGGCGAGGCTCAGACGGCCGAGACGGAGCTGCGCACGCTCACCAGCACGATCGACAAGGCCGTCAAGCGCGGCGCGCTGCATCGCAACACCGCCGCGCGCAAGAAGGCCCGCGCTGCCCGCATCCGGGCCAGCGTCTCGGCCTAGGAGGGTCTAGCGAAACTCGCTAGACCGGTAGTGGTGCGGGGTTTGGAAGCTGCTCGCATCGCTAATACCTCGCTTTTGAGGCGCGGCTACCCCTCTGCCGGAGGCGGCTTGGTGGGCTCGGCCGAGGGAAACAACGACTTCGTGACGACCAGGCCAACTGCGATCACTTGGACGACCGTGGCACTGAGCCATGCGACTACGGTGCTGCCCGGAATGTTCCAGCCGTTCCAAAACCCGTAGATCAGGAAAGCGGCGTCAGCGATGCCGACCTGGACGGCGATGGCTGCGGTGACGTGATCTGCGATTCTGCGACGCAGCTTGCGATTGTCCGCGACCTGATCGGCATGGACCTCGCGCTCCAGAACGGCCGCCTCGTGGATGCGCTGCTGATGAGCATCGCTATAGAGGCTCGTGACGGGCACGCGGCGCAGATCGATACGCGCCAGCTCGTCGGACGCGCTGGGGAGGGAGGGGAGCGGAGCGGATGAGGCGGGCGCGTCCGCATCCTTATCCGACTTGCCATCTTCGGCCATTACTTCAATTTGAGGTTGACCAGCCGGAAGTTCATGGCGTCTTCTGAAACGCCAAACTCAAAGGCGAGTGTGGCGACGCTTTGGCCTTCGTTGAATCGATGTTCCACTTCCTCGCGAGGCATGAGCAAGCTGGCGGCGAACTTGTTGGCGTAGATCTCGTCGGGATCGTTGCCAGCTGAAGTGAGAAGGTCGCGGTGCTCGACGTACTCCCACTCCGGGTCTCCGGCCGCGCTTCGCTTGTAGTAGTGGCCAAGCTCGTGGGCGCATGTAAAACGACGACGGTTCGGGCTATCCGAGGCATGAACATAGATCTCCGGGTCTTGCCCTGCCCGCTTCAAGAGCATGCCTGAGACGCCATCATCAAGGGCGGCGGCGTAGGCTTTGATGCTGAGCTTCTGTGCGATGACGAACGGGTCCACCGGCAGCGGTACGGGAGCGCCTTCGCTATCGGGAGCCCATACCGCCCGCAGCAGCAGACGGGCATCACTCTCAGGATCGGTAGGCATCCCATTCGATGCTAGCCCACCACGGGGTCGGAACGCTCATGCGAGCCGCGCCATTTAGCTTGCCAGCCCTAAAGGATAGATTTTCCGTCCGACCCGACCTGTAGTTTTTGGCTTAGATAAGCCAAAAACGACCCCCGCGAGGTTGCAGCCTCCGGGGGTCTGGATCAAGGAGATAGCGCCTCCATGACCCCGGTCAACGTAGCACGGCGACCCGTCGCCGAAGCCCTCGCCGCCATCCTCGAATCCCCCGAGGTAGAACGGCTGATAGACGAGCTTCAGGAGACCCGCTGGACCGGCCGCCCAGGCTATCCGCTGCGGTCGATGGTGGCGATGGCACTCGCGAAGTCGCTGTACGCGCTGCCGACGTGGACGCGCGTCGTGGCGCTCGTCAATGAGCATGCCGCGTTGGCGGCAGTAATCGCCCCCGACGGCGAGATGCCCTCTGTCTACGCCTGCTACCGCTTCACGGCGAAGCTGCGGCAGCACAAGCACCTGCTGGACGCCTGCATCGCCTCCGTCGTGGGATCGTTGAAGCGCGCAAACCCGCTGCTCGGATGGGACGTGGCGATCGACGCCTCCGACATGCCTGCTTACGCCAACGGGCAGCGGTTCGTCTCCAAGGGCGGCAGAGAACGCGAGAAGTTCTCCGACCCCGATGCCTCCTGGGGACACCGTTCGGCAGTCTCCACACGCAAGGGCGGCGGGTTCTACGGCTACCGACTGCACATGGCGGTCTGCTCCAAGACCGACCTGCCGCTGGCATGGACCGTCGAGACCGCGAAAGCGCAAGAAACACTGACGGTCGCGCCACTGCTCGACAAGCTCAAGGCGCACGGCATCAACCCGGAGACCTGCGCGATGGACAAGGGCTACGACAACAGCACCGTCCATGACGCCTGTACCGAGCGGGAAGTGCTGCCCGTCACGGCGCTGCGTCAGACCCCGGCCGTCAAGCGCGGCGACCACAACCCGCCATGCTGCGAGCACGGAACCTGGAGGTTCGCGGGAGCCGACCGCAAGCGCGGCGCGACGAAGTGGCGCTGCCCCACGGGAGATTGCAAGCCCGCATCCGTCTGGATCAAGGCCGACCGGCTGCATCCGTTGATCCCGAGGGTGACCGCGCGTTGGAAAGGTCTCTACCGCCGTCGCGCGTCCGTGGAGCGCGCGTTTGGTCGCCTCAAGAACGAATGGAGCCTCGCGCCGCTGCGGGTGCGTCGGATCGAGCGTGTGCGGCTTCACGCCGACCTCACGATCCTCGCGCACCTTGCGAGCGCGTTGGACCGCTCCCAAAGGGCCGGGCTCGCGACATAGCTGGACGATTCGCGAGCGCTCCATTAGTCTTCTGTCCGGGACGGCTGACATCCTTGCAAGATGCAGCAGGAGATCCCGCAAATTGCGAGAATCTGTACGCAAAAGTGTGGCCCCCCGACTTTCTGGAAGCCGAGGGGCCTGGGATGTGATGTTCTGAACGTTCTAGCTGGCCGCTTGTGCTGGCCTACGAAACCAGGCCATACGGCCCCGCTTCCGTAAACGCGCTTCCCTACAGCGGAAGGGCGCGGTCGCGGTGGTTAACGACATCCAGAGACATCGAATCGAAGCCTAGACGGCAGCGCGGCGGAAAAACACGCACGACGTTTTAATCCGCAGAATTGGGCGAGTCTTGCCTGCGGCGCGAGAGCGCCACGCCCGGCCATAGCGTTGCGCTCAGGCGGACGGCTACTGCGTGATTTCGTCTGCGAGCAGCGCGGCGCGCGACGCGAACACGAAGCCGTCGAGACGATGGACAAGACCGCCTCTGGCGAGCCGTTTCAAACCATCCGAGGCCGCTACCCGGTCTTCGATCTCGCGGGCGACCTCCTCCTCAGACCACGGTCGCTGCGCGTCATCTGCGAGCAGGACCGACAGGATCACGCCGTCAGTGTGCACCTCCCGCTCGACCTCATTCATAGGCGGGATATTCTGGGCTTGCATCAGGACTCAACCTCCTGGTGTCACGCCCCCGGCCGTTGACGCGGTGCGGGGGCACTTTGATAGGGATGCAACGACCGTAGACTGTGCCCGTGGCCCCATCAACCCGTTTCGCTAGTCGTTTCGCCTATCCCTCCTAGAGGGTCGATGGCCGGCGCGAAGCGGCGTCCTCGCTCGCTCGCTCGCGTACCGCCGTACGCCACGCTTGCTGCGTCCTTGCCTCGCTTGGCCCTCGACCGTCTAGACCCATGCCCGGGGCTACGCCGGCTGCCCCGCAATAGCGCCGATCGTAAGCACCGCCACCGTCTTCTCCGAGAGCCCGGCTGCAGGCCGGCGGGCCGCGAGCACGCTTGCGCCGCCTCTTAGATCCACCTCCAGGTCAGCGAGGCATACAAGCCCGTTGCGCAACCGCTCGGAGTCGGCGCGGCGCACGTCGGCCACGAAGCGCTCCGCGGCCTTCGGCGGCATCCGCAGCGAGCGGATGATCTCCTTCGCGGGCTCGCCCGCCTGCAGCCGCGCCGAGACGGCGATCGCGTCGCGCAGCCTGGCTGCGATCTGGAAGCTGAGCGAGGGAATCCGCTCGCCCTGCGCCTCCAGCGAGAGGTAGGTGCGCAGCGCCGCCGCAACGTCGCCGCCCACCAACGCGTCGGCGAGCGTGAAGGCGCGCCTGACCGACGAGTGCGCGGCGCGGCTTTCGACCTGCTCGACGCCGACCGCCACCGGCGCGGAGTCCTCTGTGCCGATCTCCAGCGCAATCTTCTCCAACTCGCGCAGCAGCCGCTGCTGACGCTCCCCGACTTGAGCCACGAGCGCCTTCGACGCGGCCGCGTCCAGCTCCAGCCCGAGCCTGCGAGCCTGCGTGCGCACCCACTGCGGCAGCTCCCAGGGCTTGACGTTTGAGTGCGCGATGATCTGGCCGCCGGCAGCCTTGACGGCCGCATGCAGGGCGGCGGGCGCCTTCGCGCGCGCTTCCTCTCTGGCGAACAGAGCGAGCGTCGTATCCGGCGGCATCTGCTTAATCGCGGGAGCCAGATGGCTCTCGACCTCCGCCTGCTTGAAGCGCTCCGCCCCGTCGACGAGGATCACCCGCCGTCCGATCGCAAACGTCATCGCGGCAAGCGCGCCGGCAATGCCCTCAGGGGTGGCCGCATCCCCGGCCAGCACCTCCACCGAGCTTGCATCGCCCTGCTGCTGGGCCAGCCCCAGCAGGCTCGCGCGGCGCTCTGCCACGCCGCCGTGATCGTCGCCGTGGATGAGGTAGGCGGGCTTCAGGTCGGCCATCGGCCGAGTCTACGACTCTCGCTAGACGGTCGATCTACCTGACGACCAGGTTGACGAGCTTACCCGGCACCACGATCTCCTTGACGACCCGCTTGCCGTCGAGGTGGGCGAGCACGTTGGGCGCGCTGCGGGCCAGCGCGATCAGCTCCTGCTCGCCGGCGTCAGAGGGAACCTGCACGCGGTCGCGCAGCTTGCCGTTGACCTGGCAGACCAGCTCGTAGGTTTCACTTTCCAGGTAGCGGGCGTCCGCCTGCGGCCAGGGCTGCTCCCACACTCTCTCCCCCGTCAGCATCTCGTAAACCTCGGCGCTGAGATGCGGGGCGAACGGGAACAGCAGCGAGGCGGCGCTGGCCAGCGCGAAGCGCTGGCTCTCCACGCTCGCGGAGTCGCGCAGCCGCGAGCACTCGTTCAGAAGCTCCATCACGGCCGCGATCGCGGTGTTGAACGCGAATCGGCGCATGTCGCCGCTGATCTTCTCGATCGCCCAGTGCGCCTTGCGCATCAGCTCCAGGTCGGCTCCAGCCGGCGCATGCGCCGGCTGGACCGGACGCGCATGCGCGTCCGGGGGAGGCGCCGCATGCGGCGCCTCCTTCCCCTTATCTGCGACCTCGCTGGCCAGACGCCAGAGCCGTGCCAGGAAGCGGTAGACGCCCTCCACACCCTCATCGGACCAATCGGCGTCCTGGTCGGGCGGGCCGATGAAGAGGATGTACGCGCGTGCGGTGTCCGCGCCGTGGCTTTCCACGATCGCCGAGGGCGGGACGACGTTGCCCTTGGACTTGCTCATCTTCGCCCCGTCCTTGGTGATCATCCCCTGAGTGAAGAGGGCCTTGAAGGGCTCCTGGAAGTCGAGGTGGCCGAGGTCCGCCAGCGCCTTGCAGAAGAAGCGCGCGTACATCAGGTGCAGGATCGCGTGCTCCACGCCGCCGATGTACTGGTCCACCGGCATCCACTGCCGCAGCGCCGCCGGGTCCCACGCCGCCTGATCGTTGTGCGGGTCGCAGTAGCGCATGAAGTACCAGGAGGAATCGACGAAGGTGTCCATCGTGTCGGTCTCCCGGCGCGCCGGACCATCGCAGCTGGGGCACTTCGTGGAGACCCAGTCCTCGGCGGCGGCCAACGGCGAGCGGCCCTGCGGCGCGTAGTCCTCGATGTCGGGCAACTCCACCGGCAGCTGATCGTCGGGCACCGGCACCATCCCGCAGGAGTCGCAGTAGACGACGGGGATCGGGCAACCCCAATAGCGCTGACGGGAGATCAGCCAGTCGCGCAGGCGGTAGTTGACCGAGGCGTGGCCCTTGCCCTCGCGATCCAGCCAGCGCACGATCTCAGTCAGTGCCTTGCGGTTTTGCAGCCCGTCGAACTCGGGGTTGGAGTTGACCAGCGGCCCATCTCCGGTGTATGGCAGCCCCTGCGCATCGCCGCCATCCTCAGGGGTCCCTTCGATCACCCGCCTGACCGGCAGCCCGTGCGCGAGCGCGAAGGCGTGGTCGCGCTCGTCGTGCCCGGGCACGGCCATGATCGCGCCTGTGCCGTACTCCATCAACACGTAGTCGGCGACATACATCGGGATCTGCTCACCGTTGACCGGGTTGGTCACCGTCCTGCCGAGCGGCACGCCGGTCTTCGGCTTCTCCGCGGCGCCGCGCTCCTCGTTGCCCTCCGCCAGTGCCCTGTTGACGTACTCGCGCACCTCCTGCTCGCGGTCGGTGCCCTCCGCAAGCCGCAGCACGTCGGGGTGCTCCGGGGCCATCACAAAGAACGTCGCCCCAAAGAGCGTGTCGGGACGGGTGGTGAAGACCGGGTAGTCAACGCCGATCTCCTCGCAGCGGAAGTTGACCTCGGCGCCCTCGGAGCGGCCGATCCAGTTGCGCTGCATCGTCTTCACATGCTCGGGCCAGTCGATCGTGTCCAGGTCGTGCAGCAGCCGCTCGGCGTAGTCGGTGATGCGCAGGAACCACTGCGTGAGCTGACGCACTTCGATCTCCGCCCCGCAGCGCTCGCAGCAGCCATCGATCACCTGCTCGTTGGCGAGCACCGTCTGGTCGTTGGGACACCAGTTCACCGCCGCCTGCTTGCGGTAGGCAAGCCCGGCGTGCAACAGCTCCAGGAAGATCCACTGCGTCCAGCGGTAGTAGTTCGGTTCATAGGTGGCAAGCTCGCGCGACCAGTCGATCGAGATACCCCAGGAGCGAAACTGGCGCTGGAAGGAGGCGATCGAGGCAGCCGTCGAGTCGCGCGGGTGCACCCCGGTCTTGATCGCATGGTTCTCGGCCGGCAGCCCGAAGGCGTCGTAGCCCATCGGGTGCAGCACCCTGTGTCCCGTGCGGCGATGAAAGTGGGCGATCGCATCGCCGACCGAGTACGTCTTCAGGTGCCCGATGTGCGGCTCGCCGCTCGGGTAGGGCAGCATCTCCAGCACGTAGGACTTCGGTGGCGTATCGCTGCCGCCGCGCGGGCGGGCGGTGCGGGCGGGATCCTCGTTGACGACCTCCCAGGTGCGCTCGGTGGCCCACACGCGCTGCCAGCGCGGCTCGATCTCACTCGGGTCGTAACGCTTCTCGCTCATCAGAGTGGGCAGGTTACCGAGCAGGCTTGAAGGGATCGCTTATGGCTGCGCCGTTTACGATGAGAGCGTGGAGTCATCTGAGACCTCAGCGCGCGTGGAAGAGATCGTCGAGGCAGCCGAGGCGAGCGCCCGGCAGCTGCTGCAGGATGCGGAGCGCCGAGTCGATGCGCGGCTCGCCGAGGCTGATAGGGCGGCGGAGATAAGGCTGGCCGCGGCTGAGGATGAGGCGCAGGAGCTGCTTGAGCGGGCAGGCATAGACGCACAGGCGCTGCGCAACGAGGCGCTCGCAGGCGCGAGCGAGACGAGGCGGCAGGCGCAGGAGCAGAGGCACGCCGCCGCACAGGCGCTCGCCGACGCCAAGCAGGACGCCCAGCAGTTGCTAGAGGCCGCACGCGCGCGGGCCGAGGAAAGCGTCGAGTCCGCCCGGCATAGTGCTGAGGAGGCGATCACCGGCGCCCGCGAGCAGGCCGACACGCTGCTCGCGCAGGCACGCGAGGAGGCCGAGACGCTTCTGAACGGCGCCCGAGAGCGCGCCAGTTCCACGCTCGATGCCGCCCATGCCACCGCGGAGCAGGCGCGCTCGGGAGCACGAGCGGAGAGCGAGCAGATCCTCGCGATCGCGCGCAGAGAGGCGAGCCAGAGCCGCCAAGATGCGGAAACCGAGGCTCAGCGGCGGCTCGCCGAGGCCGACCGCCAGGCGCAGCAGGCAGTCTCAGAGGCGGCCACTGAGGCGGAGCACGCTCTGGCCCAGATTCATGAGCAGACCCAGCAGGCGATCGCCGAGAGGGAGGCCGAGCTGGCGCGGATGACCGCGGCGGCGGAGGCGCAGGCCAAGCAGGTGCGCTCGCGCGCGCGTCGGGATGCCCAGGAGATCGTCTCCGACGCCCACGGCGTGGCGCAGGAAGTGCTGCGCGACGGCAGCGTCATCTCACGCAACCTGCGCGAGCTCTCCTCCTCCCTTCGCAACAACGCCGAGCGGCTGCTGCGCGACGTCAAGCTCACGCATGGGAGCATGACCGCCCGGCTCGACCAGGTTGAGGTCGAGGAGCGCGGCCAGGCGCAGCGCAGCGCTCGTTCGCGGCCACCGGAGCTTGCCGGTGAGCACACTCGGGACGCTTCGGGCCAAAGCAGCGATCCGGATCTCGACGTGCCTGAGTTCATGCCGCGGGAGTAGCCGCCCGTGAGCAAATACACGCGTAAGGGATCCGCCGCCGGACCACTGAAATTGTCACACTGCGGGCACACATTCCACACTCCTGTCACATTCCCCGCGCGAGAATGTGAGCATGAGATCACTGACGCCAAGCCAGAGAGGCGCAGTGGCCGAGGCCGCGATAGCCGCGGCGGCAATAGAGCTCGGACTGACCGTTCTGCGCCCGCTCTGTGAGGGCCGCCGCTACGACCTCGTCATAGACCTGGAGCCGCATCTGCTGCGCGTCCAGTGCAAGCTCGCCCACCGAGTCGGGAATGTCCTCGTCGTCAACACGAGGACCAATCGCTGCACCCCCAGAGGCTACGTCTCCACGGTCTACACGGCCGATCAGATCGACGCGCTAGCCACATACACTCCCGATCTGCGCAAGTGCCATCTGATTCCGGCCACCGCGTTGCAAGGCCGCACCTCCGTGTACCTCCGGGTCGGCGCAACCGCCAATAACCAGTCGACAGGAGTCAACTGGGCCGCAGACTACGAGCTCGCCCACGTGCTCGAGAACCTCCAAAGAGCTGCACCCGGGCCGGCCGCGCTTCTTTAAGCCCCGGGAAGACGGTAAACTCGACTCACCTGGGGCTATAGCTCAGTTGGGAGAGCGTCTGGCTGGCAGCCAGAAGGTCGCCGGTTCGAGCCCGGCTAGCTCCATGTAACCCGACACAATGCGAACCGCGGGCACACGGAAGGTTGGTTCGATGTGATCGCGGCCGTCTACGCGGATTCCGTCGATCATGGCTTGGAGCACCGGCTTGACGCGCTTGCCGTCGCTTTGATCAAGCGCTGCGCGTAGGTTGCCGCGTAGCGCGTCAAGATCCTCGTCGCTGATCCGCTCGTGCTGCTCCTCGTCCTCTCGGGCGGCAAGCTCGCTGGCACGGCCCTCTAGAGCCTTGGCCTGCTCGCTAAGGCTGGCGATGCGCGGCGCGCAGGTCTCCTCTGGCATGGTGCCCGTCTCGAATGCGCGAAAGTAGCGATCCAGAGCGGCGCGCGTTTCGGCGAGCTTGTCCCGAACGCCAACAAGCTCAGACTGCTGCTCGTCGTCGCGCTCGGCCAGCCGTTCGTGTGCCTTTGCAATCGCGCTTGCGATGAGGTCGTGGTCGTCCAATACTTGCCAGCGCCGGCGAGTAACCGCTCGCTCAAGTTGCTCGGCTGGCAGGCGATCGTTTGCGCAGTGCTTGGTGCCGTAGCGCGCCCTGGTAAAGCAGGTGTAGTAGGTGTATCGGCCTTTGCGTCCGTGTGCCGCGGTGCCAACGTAGGCTCCCCCACAGCGGCCGCAGCGTATCCGGCCGGTCAGTAGATACTCGGCGGGATTCGATGCGCGTCTGGAGTGATCTTCGCAGCGTTCAGCGAGGATCGCTTGAGCCTTATCGAACAGCTCCGTGGGAACAAGCGGCTCGTGGGGCGCTGAATACCAGTCCCGCGATAGTAAATCTCGCCTATGTAGACGCGGTTACGAAGCACGGTGATGACGCTTTCTTGGCTCCACAGTCGACCGTTCTTGGTGCGATAACCGTGATCGTTGAGCCAACTCGCGAGGCTTGGAGAGCCAGCAACCCTCATCGGCCTCTTGGAGCGCGCCGGCCACGCCCGCCTCGACCGTGGCGACGCCCGCGGTGCCTCAACCTCGCCGAGCAAGCCATCGCCCTCGACCAGTTCCACGAGGCATCCTGGCGCCTAGCCCTCCAAGCCGACCACGCCCTCGGCCTCCGCGAGTCGATCACTCGTCGCTACGACCTTCTCACCTACAACCTCGACCAGCAGCTAGGGCTCGAACCAACACGCGAAACCAAGATGCTCTACAGGCAGCTACTCAGTCAGACATAGACGCATGGGTCGCCGAGCCTATTTGTGCTTCTTTCTCCGTCGCTTCTTATGATGTTTCGCCGTGGTCGACTTTGGCTTTGGTTTCGCATTGCACGCAAACGTGCCGGCATTGCTTGCTTCGCCCACAAAAAGGTTCAGAAATATGTCTTCGCTGCAAGCGTGTTCTTCATATGTCGCGGACACTTCATACTCCCCGCCCACGCAGCCGAAGGCTCTCACAGTTGGACTACAAGCCGGCAATGACACTTTAAACTCACCCCGGCTATTGACACTCGCATAGCCCCAAGGGCCGTATTCCAATTCGCCGCTGCCCGGTCCCTGGCTACCTTCAACAGTTCGATAGCCAAGCCGAATAGCGCTAAGCGGAAGCCCATTAGTCGAGGTGACGGTGCCTTCTACGGTTGTAACACCCGCGGTCCTTGCTGCACACTGCTTGGACCAGTACGGTTTGCAACCGGGTTCTTCGAGCCCTTCAGCACGTGCACCGGAGACACTGGCGAGCGCCAGCGTCCCCGTCACGGCAATGATAATCGCGGCACGCAAAGCCATCCTGATCGACGCAAAGCATACCAGAAGTCCGACTACCGGGCGCGCGCACCCGCTGAGCTTCCCTTCGCCGCTAGAGCAGGGGCCGGCACACGTTCTAGATCGCCGACCGCCGGAAACGCGGGCGGAAGCCGGGCCGGCCTCGCCCGCCCGGCTTCCGCGTCTATCTGCCCGTCGACTAGCCCGCGAGAGCGACCGTCCTCGCGCCACTAGTGGGCGTCACGTAGTGATATCCCGTGATGGTGCCGGTGGCAACTACAACATTATTCGCCACCGCAACTGTTTCGGAGGTGTTTGCCTTCGTGAACCCTACACCGCTCACGCCATTTGGCACCAGCACTGCCACCGTATTATCACGGTTTGGCAGGATCAAGTCAACACCTTCGCGTTCTACTGTCGTATTGGGACCGCACGTCACAGCTGTCATTTCCGTAAGGCGGTCAGCAATACATATCTGCACTTCTAGGCCCTTGGTGCGTTCAAAAACGTAAATGTCGTTACCGTCAGCATTAGAAGCCAACGCGGCGCCAGCGGGTATGCCATCGGCTTGCACGCTGGCATTTTTCGCCGTGCGGTCGTGCTTGGACAAAACGGCAAAATCCGTTGAACCCTTGCCGTGTTTAGCTCCGACACCTGGCGACGCGAGTGCTACGGCCGTTCCAAGAGCCATACAAGCGATCGTCAGAAGCACTGCGAGATATCTTATTTTCATAGCATTCCTTGGATTAGTTTTCATCCCAAACCATCTAACCGCTTTGTGACGGATCGCCCTCAGTCTTCCGATAGGACTCCCCATAGCTGATATTCGTATTGAGCGTAATATCGGCGCACTTGGCCGTGGACATACTGTTCCCCGTAGCGGGAGACTTCCGCGTCATAGCCTGTGGCAGTACATGCCAGATATTCTTTCCAACTGCCCCCGCCAAGGTTTTGCCAAACAGCGCTGCAAACCCCTTTACCCGACGTTGGATTAATATTGCCTTCGTTGTGAACGTCAACAATGATGAGGTGTTCTCCGCTATTCGAGGACGCGCAGTTGGATGGCGCACATCCATACTGTTCCCTGAAGATTGCGGCATGTGCTGGCAACGTCGTCGCAAAAGCCACCACAAAAGTAAACGCCATGACAGCAAGCAAACCACCAATGGCGACCTTATATTTAGACAGCCTAGCTACCACCAAAGTCCCTCCTTTAGGTTCAATTACAATGGGTTAATCGATGGCCCGTAGTCGACTAGCAGCGGAGCTTGCGTCGATATCGCGCAGCAGACATCGCTAGTGATTATTCCGACCAACACCATCATCCGCAGCCTATAGCAATCAGAAGGACGCCACGAGTCGCCGCCATGCCAGCTAAAACGCTTCACCTCACGAGCTATGTTCGGGAAAACCATTTGGCAGCAAGGGCAAAGGCAAGTCTGTTAGCGTCCCGTTAGTCACTACGTCAGAACTGACAAGCACGGGAGGTGAAAGTCGCGGCGTAGATACGGTCACATCTGACCGTGGTGGTCAGACCCAAACAGTTGCGTCAGACCTGACATCATGGTCAGAACCGACTGGAAACATTTGCGTCAACACATTGGGCCAAATAGCGAGGTCGACAGACGCTGCCACGTTGACACGGGATGCAAGACCGGGCACAATGCCACCTCACGGCAGCATCGGAGGGGCATGTCATGGCGACGCTGAACATAAGATCTACAAAGTACTTTGGCTTGCTTCCACGCGGTCGCAAAGCCAAGTCTGCTCGCGCGCGAGTTGGCAGCAGTTTCGGTCATCCTGCCTGGATCTTTGCTGGCGTGGAATACCAATCAGAGCGCACAATGATGATCGATATGAGCAACAGGCTTCCGGCACAGCAGGCTTCTAGGGTGCGCTTTATCGGTCTGACTACGCTCTGACAGTACAACTGATTGGCAGATTGCACCTGTAAATTGTATTAGTGGCTGGCAAGAGTTCGACGGCTGACGCGACTTTCAACAAGATATGAGGATGACCCGAAATGACCGAGATTGACGCAGCACAGCCGCAAGTGCGCGATTGGTGGTGTATGCAGGCGGCCTTGCTTGGCTTCATAGTGCGCGAACAAGAACCCTTACATGCAGCGGCACTTTGGGAACTGCTGGGTCGGCGATTGCGGGGGGCGGATCTGCCCGTAGGAAGATTGCGTTGGATGCTCGCACGGCTGCAAAGCGACGGTTTGATAGAGCCAGTCCCGCGACAAAAGAACGAGCCACACGCATCCGTAACCTTTATGGGTACGGTAAAGGGTGTCCGTCACTTGCATCGCTGGATTCGCTCCCCGATCGATGCAGCACATTTCCGCGAAGAAATACTTATCAGGATGGCCGTGTGCAGCGCGAATGACGTGCCAAGGTTGGTCGAACTTGTGCGCGAGCAGGAGCAGACGTGCATGCAAGACGCGCTATCTGCTTCGTTTGTATCTGACGAGATTGCGCTACGGAGAATCAACGATCTTCCCGTAGATGAGTGGATGACAAAGATCATGGTGCTTTGTCGGGATGCCGAGTTAGAGCTAATAGACGCAGACTTGCGCTGGCTGCAGGCAGTACGAGTGAGTCTTGAGGGCATTTGATCGCATTACAGTCCAGGATGAATGAGATGCCACCGTTGCTGTCACTAAAGAATGTGTATGTGAGTAACACGCGCGATGCGCGAGAGCGTCGCGACGTGCTGACAGACGTTAGCTTTGAACTGGACGCAGGTGAGACGCTTGGGATATGGGGACCGCTCAGGTCTGGCAAGACGATGCTGCTTTTAGTGGCCGGTGGCTTTGTAACGCCACGCTCAGGCACGGTGACGTTCGCCGGTCGTGACTTCAAAGAGTTGTCTGATAGAGAGCTGGCGCACGTGCGGCGCAACGAGATTGGCTGGGTGCAGCGTGAGCCGCCGCGTGTACAGCTTTCCGCTGGTGAGTGGATCGCACTTGCAGCTAAGGATGACCACGGCTATAGACAGGCGATGCGTGAAGCAGCGCAAATGCTTGAGCGAGTTGGCATACCGGAGTGTCTTAAGGTGTCCTGGGCGGCTTTGAGCGACGGTGAGCGTGCATTGGTGGGCATCGCCGCTGCGCTGGTACGCAAGCCGCGTCTGCTGATTGCCGATGATCTGACTCACGCGCTGGATCTTGATGAACGCGAGCGCGTAACGCTTATGTTGCGCGCTCTCGTGAGGGAACGCGGCATGGCAATGCTCATCAGCGCACCTGATCTGCCGACCCTCGCCTACACGAGGCGGATCGCGAGTCTGGATGGCGGCCGACTCATCATGGGATCGAGCGATTCGCCGTCGAATGGCGATGTGATTGACATTCGCGATCGAAGACACGGCTGAGGGGATTGGGGATGCTCGACTTTGAGAAAGTGAGTCTTAGCTATCGGCTCCGCGACGAGGAGGAGCCGGTTGTTGCTGTGGACGCAGTGAGTACCCGCATTGCCGAGGGAGAGCTTGTCATGATCTATGGCCCAAGCGGCTCGGGAAAGTCAACTCTGCTGAAGCTCGCTGCCGGATTGTTGACGCCGGATGAAGGCAGTGTGATTGTGGACGGGCGGGATATCTCAGGTATGAGCCCACGAGAGGCGGCGCGGTATCGAATGAATGTGTTGGGCTTTGTGACACAAGCCTTCAATACCATGTTGCCCGCGCCAGCCGTGGAGAACGCAGCTATGAAGCTGCTCGGCACGCGCATCTCGTGGAAGCAAGCCCTGGAAGAAGTGGCACCGATTCTTGAACGTTTGGGTCTCGGGCAGAAGCTCAAGCGGGACACTGGACACCTGTCTATGGGAGAGCGTCAGCGCGTAATGATCGCTCGTGCTCTGTCCAACAGGCCAAAGCTGTTGTTGGCCGACGAGCCGACGAGCAACTTGGACAGCCAGAGCAGCGAAGATGTGCTGGCGGTACTGCGCGAGCTTTGTCACAACACGGGTCTGGCTGCGCTTGTGGTTACACATGATGCGCAAGCGATTACAGTCGCCGATCGGGCGCACACATTGCGAGACGGCCGGTTGCATGATTATGAAGCCCCGGCGTTGCGCGTTGGCGGCAATGCGACGGGAGCGCCTTAGATGCGGTGGCGAAGTGTTCCGCGGCTTTATATACGGCGGCTAAAAGCTACTCTTGTCCCTGAACTTCTGGCCATGCTGGGAATCGCGATTGGCGTAGCGTTGTTGTTCGCATCGCAGGTCGCCGGCACGACTCTCTCCGGCTCTGCCTCCAAGCTGGCTAGCGCCGTGCTCGGTCCTGTTCGTCTTGAGTTGCAGGCACGATCGCTCGACGGCTTCGACGCGAGCATGGTAGGGCGGGTGCGGGCGATACCGGGGGTGCGAGCAACCATCCCTGTGCTTGAGGAGCCCGCAAACGCAATCGGGCCGCATGGAGAGACGTCGATCGAACTCGTTGGGGTAGAACCTTCAGCCGCAAAGCTAGGCGGTGCAGCAGTGCGGCGCCTCAGCGGCTCTCAGCTAGCGAGCCAGGAAGCGCTAGCAGTACCGGAACGAATAATCACCGCGATAGGCGATCACCGCGAGGCACCGATCACGCTGCAAATCGGGGGACACAGAGGAGAAGCTATCGTAGGCTTGGAGGTGAAGGCGAAAGAAAGCGCCTTGGTCGCAAGCAGCCCTCTAGTTGTGGCGCCTCTATCTTTTGCTCAGCAGCTCGCCGGCATCGGTGATCGCGTTACGCGGATCTTCGTGACTCCTGCACCCGGCAGAGAAGCCTCGGTTAGGCGCGCACTTTCGCGACTCGCTGGCGATCGTCTTAATGTGCGACCTGCGGGATTTGACGCGACCTTGTTTGAACAAGCCGCAGCGCCGATCAACCAGTCCACAACGCTCTTTTCCGCGATCAGCGCACTCGTCGGATTGATTTTCGCGATTTACGCGATGTTGCTGACGGTGCCTCATCGGCGAAATCTTGTATACGAACTGCGATTTATTGGCTTTACACGCAGCGAGGTCATCAAGGTTCTTGCTTTCGATGCGATCGTGTTGGGTGCATGCGCATCGGCACTTGGCTACATCTTTGGCGAAATACTGTCATCGCTATATTTGCATGCCAATCCCGGCTACTTGGTGTATGCGTTCGCGATTTCCACACAGCGGCAGGTGACGGCGGCGGATATTGGTTTCACCGTGGGCGCAGCGATGCTAACAGCATTTGTTGGTGTGTTTGCTCCGGGGCGCCAGATCTTCAGTCGCTTCCAACACCAAGAGCGCAGCTCTAGTCCTGATCTAAGTCGGCATTACCGAGATGGTATGGCGATCGGTGGGATCGCGTGTCTCGGACTGACTACCGGCGTCCTCTATTTCATACCGCGACTCGCGCTACTAGGAATGGCGAGCCTCACGCTGTCGGTGGTTTTGCTGCTCCCTATCGTTCTCGATGGCGTTGTAGCATTCGGCACTTGGGTGCGCGGGCGGATTATCGGCTCGACGCCCCGCATCGCGGTCACAGACTTGCGATATCCAAGCTATCGCTTGCGGTCAACTGCCATTGCGGCGACAGGCGCGGTCGCGGTGTTCGGGTCTGTGGCGATCGGGGGCGCGCGGCAGAACCTACAGCGCGGGCTCAACAACTCAAGCCAAGCATTCAACTCGTATGGGCAGCTTTGGGTTGCTCCCGCCGGCAATTATGATCTGTTCACAACGACGCCAATATTGATGACGACAGCGGCCCGCACCAGCAGGCGCATGAGCCGGTTGGCAGGGGTGCAGCGTGTAGAAAGCTACGGTGGCGCCTACCTAGACGTTGGCTCCAGGCGTACATGGGTGCTTGCCCCTCCTGCCAGCGCCGCTGTGCCCATTTCTCCGACGCAGCTCGTGGAAGGCTCGCTTGCTCGGGCAACTCGACAATTCCGGGCAGGGGGAGCCGTGGTCGTGTCGCAAGCTCTTGCATCGGAACACGGCCTACGGATTGGCAGCATCTTCCGACTGCCAACACCAGTACCTACTAGCCTGCGCGTTGCGGCAATAGGGACGAACCTCGGATGGCCTTCCGGTGCCCTGATTCTCAATGCGACGGATTACGCACGGGCATGGGGATCGCCGGCGCCGAGCGCCTACTTGCTCACGCTGCAACCAGACGCGAACCTCGCCGAAGTTGAAGGCGAGGTCGCGCATGCACTTGGTCCTAAGACCGGCCTAGCAGTCGAAAGCACCCAGCACCGCATCGACCGTGGACACGCAGCAAGCCACGCCGGCCTCGCTCAGTTGGGCCAGATATCCGAAATGGTGCTTATCACGGCGGTCATCGCGATGGCTATTGCGATGTCGACCCTCATATGGCAGCGTCGACCGATGCTCGCGCAACAGCAGACCGAAGGCTTCTACAGCCTCACGCTATGGGGCGCGCTGGTGCTGGAGACAGCCGTGCTCCTTGGGACGGGCTGCATGGCCGGCGCCTTGGCGGGGATCTACGGTCAGCTACTTCTTAGTCATGCCCTCGCTACGGTGACGGGCTTTCCCGTCGTGGTTTCGGTCGGCGCTTTGATCGCGACGACGAGCTTTGCCGCGGTCACAGCGGTCGCGGTCGCAGTGGTCGCCATTCCCGGCTACTTTGCGGCGCGTGTGCGTCCAGCCATTCTCATCGCCGAGTAAGGCGCATATCGTCGTGGCTCGGCCGCCGCATCGCGGTCGTACCATCGTCGGCTGCAATGGCCTGGACGTTGCTGCTGGCAGCTACGCGAGAGCTGGTGTGGGGGCTACCAGCCGCGGCGAGGGAGATGCGCCGATGGAGAGCGAGAGCCCAGGCGGCGAGTTCGGCTCCGCTCCGCGAAGATGCGCTAAAGGTCCTCTATCGCAAGCGGACTCACGTTGACGGCGCGGGCTTGTTTTGGATTCTGAGCAAGCGACGAGAGCCTTACCTGCTGCGGCTGCTGATCGCCTACGAGTTGATGCTCGACTTCCTCGATTACGCCAGCGAGCGCGGCGCCAACGCCACGCGCGACCTTCACGAGGCGCAGGCAAGCGGCGAACTACTGCACGCAGGATTGCTTAACGCGCTGGCATCCGACACCGTGATTGCCGACCATTACGCGCTGCATCCGTGGAGCGACGATGCTGGCTATCTCCGTGCCCTGATCGCAGCGTGCCGCGAAGGCACGGGATCGCTGCCCTCCTACGCTGTGGTACAGACGCTCGCGACCAACGAAGCCGCACGCGCCGCAGAAGTGCTTGCAATCAACCACATCCCTGACCACTCACGTCGGGACCGCGGCCTGCAAGCATGGGCACGACGCCACTTCCCAGGCGAGCAACGCCTTGCGTGGTTCGAGGCCAGCGCCGCCGTAAGCGGATCGCTTGCGGTGCATGGACTGCTGGCACAGGCTGCAAGCGCACAGGCAACGCAGGGGACGGTTGAGCGCGCTTATGCCGTGTACCTGCGCTCGGTCGCGCTTGCGACCGCGATGTTCGACAGCTACGCCGATCAGCTTGAGGACGGTGCGGACGGAGGCCATAGCTACATCGCGCACTATGCGAACGCGGCCATGACCGAAGCCCGATTGCAAGCCCTGATGAAAGAAACAATGCGCGCCACGCTGGCACTGCCGCACGGCCGACGCCACGCGATCATCGTGGGCTGCATGACCGCCATGTACCTCAGCAAGGACGACGCTAGGTCGGCTGAGCTGGCGGCAAGGACTCGGTCGTTGGTCGAGGCGGGCGGGCCGCTCGTGCGCTGTCTTTTGCCGGTGCTCCGTGGCTGGAGGATCGTCTTTTCCCATCGATCTGCATGACCATTTTTCAGAACTGAACAAAAGAGTCAGAGCTGACTAAGAGACGAGAGTTGCAAGGCGATCCACTGGCTGATAAGCGTTTCGCCTAGATCAACGTCGTGCCGCGCGAACGCAACGGATCATCCGAAATGCGACGTAGGCGGCCAACCCACCGGGAGGACGAGTGGAGCAACACGCCTCGGCGGCATCACAACGCGCACAAATTGACAGGCCACGCATCAAGGAAGCGGTGCTTGGCCTACTCGTCGCAAGTAAAAGTCCTCAGACGCCATCCGTGCTACGGATAGAGCTTCACAAGCGTCTACGCAGCGCGGACCTTCGACACAACTATGTGTATTGGGTGCTCAAATCAATGGCAAAGCAGGGGCTTGTCACTGAAGGACCGATGGTCGAGGACTCGATCGCGCTAGTCGCAAGCGATCGACGGCGCTCAACCACTCGCAAACGACTCAGCCAGTCATGGCTAGTAGCTCCTGCCGGCGTCGCCCACTTCCAGAATTGGATGGGTTCGCGGATTGCAGAGCCAGGTCTACGCGATGAGTTGTTGATCCGCGTTGAGTTCTGTCAAGAGCACGAAATACCACGACTCGTTGTGCGCATTGGCGACCTAGAAAAATCCTGCCTCGATCAAATCGACATACTGCAAGCCATTGATATCGACTCAAAGACATACGCTCCAGGCGACGAAAGCATGGTGTGGCAACGGAAGAAACGTGTGATCCGGCGAGACGCCGAACTTGAACATTGGCGCAGCCGCGTCGAATGGCTGCGGGGCGTAAAGAAGGATCTCAGATGCGGCGAGCGCTCCTGATTTCCGAAGCCCGCGCCAACGTGTCAGCGCCGTCCGGTAGCTTCGTATGCGTCAGCTAACAAATAATCAGGGAGGCTGCGGTGGCAGGGTTTGTTGAGCAGAAGCGCAGCGAGATAGACGAGCGCATCGCCGAGTTGCGCCCGGCCGTCGATGAGTTTCGACGTTTGGAGGCCGCTTTGGCTGCGCTGGAGGGGATCGCGAGCAATGGAGCGAGCGCCGTGCGAGCAAGCGCAACGCGGGCAGAGCGCAAGCGTAGTCCTAGCAGACCCCGCCGCAGGTCGCCCACTGTTACTGCGACTGCTACTACGGTGGCCAAGCGGGCCGGGCGTCCCAAGGGCGGCGGTAGACGCTCGCGTGAGGCATTGGAAGCTGTCGCTAAGCAGCCAGGCGCCATGATCGCGGAGCTTGCGGCTCGCACGGGAATCAAGCAGAACTATCTCTACCGCGTGATGCCGGCACTAGAGCAGGAAGGCAAGGTGCGCAAGCAAGGGCGCCGCTGGTACCTAACGGACTGAGCGGCAGCGCAGGCGGCGGCACGACCGATGGCCCGCTGGTAGGGCGGTTCAAGCGCGCTGATGGTACAAGCCCGCATATCCCATTGCTCGCTCCGACGATCCGGCCAGCCTCACAAGGTTGACGCCATCGCTCGCGGGATCGTTGACGTTCCTGTCGATCCAATCGCGTAGACTGCGGCGCCACGACTGACTTGCCTAACATCGAGCGGTACTACATACCGGCCGGGGAGGGCGCCGCCGAGATCGGGCTCGCCTGGCTCGCAGACGAGGGGCGTCGTGCTGGCGCCGCCACACTGTGGGTGCCTACCGTGGTGGACCTCGACGCGATCGAGCGAGAACTCAGCCGTGCCGCCGATCGGAAGCTGATCCGTGCCGTAGTGAGCGGGCAGAGTGCGAGTGCGTGGGGCATCGTAGTCCACCGCGTCACGCCGAGGGGCGGAACCTACTCAAGCGGTCCGGTGCTCGCGTTCTGGCCCGATGATGAGGAGATGGAGCGGATAGAGCGTGCGCCTGCGGTCTGTGCCGTGAACTGGCCGACGGGTCTGGCACTTCGGGGGTGGGAGGCGAGACACAAGCCCATCGACGTTGCCTCCGGCCAGCCGGTCAACCCGGACACGCCCCCTGCGAGTCCCGTCGCGTTGGAGGCGCTGAAATCCATCAAGCTCCACGGCATACACAACGGGCTAGAGAGGCCGTACACGGCGGCCGCCATGAACGTCCTCGCTCTAGGGGACATTCCGATCGACCGGGAAGCAATGAGGATCGCTGCGATCGTCCAAGGCTGGCCGGCCCGCGTTGCGCACGATCTTGCCAAGCTGATCGACACGATGAAGAAGGGCACTCGCGTCCGGCTCGACCAGCGTCGTGACTGGGGTGCCGAATACGATCGCTGGGTTACGCAAGCAGCCGACCACCGCACGCGCACGTCTGCTGGTGAAGCCGATGTTTAGTGCTCTGGCTCAGAAGTTCGGCGACGTATTCGACCCGGTGACGGGGGTTACGTCCGGGTAGCGCATGCATCGCTGCGTAAATCGCGCCGTCGGCGAGTACGGACGACAAACACGAGGGAGATAGCGATATCGGCGTCGCTTGCTCTTTTGGGACGGTTAGGTGCTCAGCAGCTCGACCAACTCATCAGGCCGGGCGACAATCTTCGTACCCATGGTCTCGTCTAGCTTGGCTCCAACCAGCTTCGCTCGTGCGTCGTGATCCGTTGCAACGATGTGACAGTAGGGGACTGCGACACTCATGGCGTCGATGTCAAAAATGGTGTTCTTGGTCCACCGTGTCTGCGGGTTGCGATGGTAGGCAGTCTTTACCTCAATGGTCACAAGTAGAGACGGCATGTGATCGATCATCGCTTCTAGAGGCTTGCGGCCGATGAGCAGATTCGCTGTCAAAGGAGGCCGACTCGCGAGGTTCGTCGCCAAGGCGTTCGTCTCCGTCATCAACTCACTTCCGCAGACCATGTCCCGTACACGGTGGCGGTTTGGATCGTGCTGGTTTATGAGCGCAACCAGTTTCTTCTCGTCCTCGGCTCTCTCGGCTGCAACCCTCGCAGCAGCCTTAGGGTCCCATCCTTTTTGCCGTAGCTGCGTTTCCTCAACATCATTTTGCGGACCACAAAGCGCCATGCGCTCAAACATGAACTGCGCCATGCCCTCCAATGCCTTTACTTGCTCGTCGGACATCTGGTCTGGTACGTTTTCAAGCTTCATGGCGCCCTTGCGACCAAGAGTGTGCATGACTCCAGCACCTACATACGGAGTTGCTGCTGGCTTGTATGCTCGTGGCAACTCAGTGACGACATCGATCGCTGCCTCGCGCTCGATCCTCAGAAGCTGCGCTCGGCCGATGAGCGTGTGGCAGCGTGAAAGTCCCAGCATCATCGCCGTGATGTCTGCACGCTGGCGACGGTTGCCGATCTTCGAGACCTCCATGTAATGCACGCTGGAAAGCGGAAAGATCGCTCTGCCGGACTCGAACGCGGCGCTGCAAACGGCCAATGCATTTGCGTAGCGGCCATCGCCGTTCGCGGCCCTGGCAAGCTCGATCCAATGGTTCAGATCTAGGTAGACGATCACCGGGCCAGGTTCCGGTCGTTCAAGCCCGGCTGGCCAATCGATTTGCGGCGTGTTGGTACTAGCGACCATGCGAAAAGTAAAGCATCCAGGCTGGATTGCAAGTTCGCTGTGTACGCCAGATCTCACGGCCGCAGCAGGCAGAAGCTCGTTCCGTTGTGGACAAGCAGACGCGCACCCATAGACATCGCAACGCACAGCCCGGCCAGCACGGCGAGCATCCCCGCCGCCGCGAGCGAGAGGCCCTGCTTTGAGCGGAAAGCAGGCGCGCCGCGTGTAGACAGCGAGACGCCTGAGTCGGACGACAAGCAGTCCTCTGTTTCGGCCGGACGGGCGCCTGCTGGCCGCCAAGAGCGAGGGTGTCCGTCTGCCGAATACGTCGCCGAACTTCCGAGCCAGAGCACTTAGATTGCCAAGACTTCCCCGATGCGGTAGGCGGTTGCGGAGCCTCGCGGACTAGCCGAGATGGCTCCACGGCTACTCCGCGGCTTACGCACTAGCGTTCCGCTGGGGCTCTGCTCTCGGTTCTAATCCGCTTCGTCAAGCGACATTCGGCCGCCAGCGAGCGACGCAAAGCGGTTCGCATTGTGTCGGGTTGGCTCCATCAAAACGTTGCTAATCGAACCAACGTCCAAAGGCTCCTGTTCCTCCCAAGGGACGGGAGCCTTGGCGTTTTGGGGGATCGTGTTGACGACGGCAGTTGTTGGCACCGGGTTGGGGGTGGTGCTGTGGACGTGGTGGAGGGCGTTGCGGCAGTGGCGTAGCTCGGCGAATGGCCCGGCCAGCTCGGCGGTGGTGATCGTTTCGTCGCAAACGAATAGGGCTTTGAAGATGGCTTGGTTGATGAGTCGCCGGATGCCGTCGTCAGCTCGTAGGTAGAGGTCGTGGAGGTCTTCGCCGACGATCTCCAGGGCGTAGTCGAGGGTCTCGGCGATGTCGCCGTAGCTGAGGTTCAGGCGGGCGATGAGCGCTTCGGTGTCTTGACGGCGCAGTCGTAGGCGGGCCTGCTCCTCGTCGAAGAGCTCGCTGGTGATGGGGTCTTCGTAGTGCATGTTCAGGAGCTTTCGCTCCTGCCCGCGGATTTCTTGCAGGACGCCTTGGCAGCGGTCGATCTCCCGCTTGGCGGTAGCGACCCGTTCGCCGAGGTCGTTGCTGATTGCTTGCCGCACTTCGTCGCGTTCGGCCTCGGTCAGCGAAACGACGGCGTAGTGCTCCTCGACAGCGCGTTCGACGAGGTCGACCGGCTGGTAGCCCTGGGGGCATTCGCCACGCTGGTTGCGAGGGCAGACGAAGTATTCGTAAGTGCCGCCGTTGCCTTTGTTGCGAGAGTAGGTCAGGCCGCTGCCGCAGGTGCCGCACCGGATCGTGCCCTTGAGGTAGTGCTGATGCTTGCGGTCACGCTCGCCGGCGTGGCCCTGGGCTTGGAGCACAGCCTGAACTCGGTCGAACCTGTTGTAGGCTGCGCCGTGATCGGCTTATTGGATCTTGTAGGCTTGCGGCGCCGTCGACTCTGCGAACCAAGGGGCGACCGCGCGCAAGGAAACGCTCGTTGACAACTCGACGGCGGGAGAGGAATGAAGCTGAGAGCCGTATGGACCGTGGTCTGTCTGGTCGGCCTGCTGGCCATCAGTGGGGTTGCTGCGTCGGGTGCCTCTGCCGAATCGTTGTGCACGGATACGTGGGTTGGGCCGTCTGAAGGGTCGTGGACCATGGAATCGGATTGGTCGGCTGGGAAAGCGCCAGGTTCGACTGACGTGGCCTGTATCGGTGCGGGTAAGACGGTCGTGATGGGCACGGCTACCAACGTTGGGGTGATCCAAGGAGAAGGCGAGCTAGTCATTGAGGGCACGCTCGATGTCGTCGATGCGCTAGAAGTTTCTGATATCGGCAGCCTTGTGCTTGAAAGTGGCAGGCTGCTCGCAAATGCAAGGGTCGAAGTAGCTCACTCTTTTACAAGTAAACGTAACAGTTTTCTAGAGGGGACCGAAGAAATGGTTATCTCTGGCGGTGCGACGGGTACTGTCGTGGGCTCGGAAGAATATCCGTCGGGTCTATACGTGTCTGGTGTGACGCTTCGCAATGATGGGACGTTGACTGTTGAACGTGAGATGCGGGCGGAATCGGCTACTAGCATCGTCAATGCGGGGACGCTGGTCGTCAATGGTGAAGGCGAAAACCGCGGCCTTGAGGGCACGCGGGAAGTTACGCTCACTAACACGGGTGTTCTGGAGAAGACCGAAGGTACGGGAATGACTCCTATCGAGTTTTCCATCACCAATAATGGTGAAGTACACGCAGTTCATGGCGTGTTGGGGTTCGCGAAAATGGGCGGCGGCAGCGAAAGCGAAGCTGGCGGGTCATGGGTCGCCTCGTCGGGCGCCGAGATCGAGTTTCTGCCTAGCGAAGTGCCATATAAGCTGGGTTCGAGCGTCACGATGTCCGGCGCGGTTTATTTCTTCGATGGTAGTTTCATCGCTGGTAAGATCAACGGCTCAAAAGCGACCGTCACGCTCACGGGCGAAGGGTGGAGCAGGAGTCGCCTGGAACTCACTAGCAGCGCGGCGTCGCAATTGGAAGTGCTGGACGCAGAAGGCGGTGATTTCAAGATTGCCGGCGAACTCGAAATCACACACTCGTTCACAGGAGGCAAAAACGGGGTGGCGGAAGGGAAAGGCACGCTGGTCATCGCACATGGGGCTACCGGCGAAATCACCGAAGCAGGTGCATTTAGCTTCAAATTTTATGAATGCGATCTCCGTAATAAGGGTGTCTTTACTATGGTGCGCGGCGGCGGCCTTCAGCTAGAAAATGACGTCAAGATCACAAACAGCGGGAACTTTATCATAAACAGCGAAAGCCAGCTTGAAAATCACGACCTTGCCGCGACGGAATCAGAATTGCGCTCAACACTCAAGAACACCGGCACAATAGAAAAGACTGAAGGCACTGGTACCACGGCTATCTTGACTTGGGTGGAAAACTACGGGCGGATTCGGGCGCGTAAAGGGAGCTTCTCCATCCCGCATAAGGTGCATGTTGATCGCAAAACCAAGCGTGGTAAGCACAACAAGTCAGCGCGCGCCTCGCTTGAGTGCCACAAAGGCGACCCCGTCAACTGCGAGACAGGGAACTTCTACGAGTCCCAGACGGATATCGCGGTGGGTGGACGCGGCGTCGGCTTGGAATTGACTCGGACGTATAACGCGCAGGCGGCAGCGGAAGGCGAACACGGCGGGTTCGGCTACGGGTGGAGCAGCTCGTATGGCGAGCATCTGACGTTCAATACGGAAGCTCATACCGTGACAGTCGTGCAGGAAGAAGGCGCGACTGTCACGTTCACCGAAGAAGAAGGCCATCTCGTCGCGCCAGAATGGACGGCCGATGAACTGACCGGGAACGGCACCGAAGGTTACACGCTGACGATGAGCAACCAGACCGTCTACAAGTTCTTCGGCGCCGGCCTGCTTGAAAGCGTCACGGAACGCAACGGCAACAAAACCAGCATGAGCTACAACGAAAAAGGCCAGCTAGTGTCCTGAGTCTTAAGTTCGGGGAGTAAGTGTGGTATTATGCCGTATGGCTACTACTCTCGGTCGTCCGAAGGCGGTTTTGGAGCTCACTGACGGTGAGTGTGCGCAGTTGCAGGGGTGGACTCGTAGGCGTCGTACCGCGCAGGGGTTGGCGTTGCGCTCGCAGATCGTGCTTGCGTGCGCGAATGGGCACTCCAATAAGGAGGTCGCGGCCCGGCTTTCAGTGAGCGCGGCGACGGTCGGGAAGTGGCGGCGGCGGTTTCTCGCCGACAGGCTCGATGGGCTCGTGGACGAGCCGCGGTCTGGGCGTCCCAGGACGGTCGCTGATGAGCGCGTCGAGGATGTGATCGTCAAAACATTGGAGACCGCGCCGCCGGATGGAGGAACGCACTGGTCCACACGCCAGATGGCCGCCAAGACCGGGCTCTTGCAGTCGACGATCTCGCGTGTGTGGCGGGCGTTTGGGCTGCAGCCTCACCGAGTGGAGCACTGGAAGCTCTCCAAGGACCCGTTGTTCGTCGAAAAGGTCAGGGACATCGTCGGGCTCTACCTGGATCCGCCTGAGCGAGCACTGGTCTTGTGCGTGGACGAGAAGAGTCAAATACAAGCACTGGACCGCACTCAGCCGATCCTCCCGATCATGCCCGGTGTCCCCGAGCGCGCCACTCACGACTATAAGCGTCACGGCACGAGCAGCCTATTCGCAGCGTTGAATGTGGCTTCGGGCAAGGTGATCGGGTCGCTGCACTCGCGCCACCGCGCGATCGAGTTCAAGAAATTCCTTCAGAAGATCGACGACGAGGTACCCGCCGACCTGGACGTGCACCTCATCCTCGATAACTACTCAACGCACAAGACCCCCGCCATCAAGCGCTGGCTCGCGGCCCACCCCCGGTTCCATTTGCACTTCACCCCGACCGGCTCATCGTGGCTGAACCTCGTCGAGCGCTGGTTCGGCGAGCTCACCTCACGCAAGCTCCGACGCGGCACACACCGCTCCGTCCGCGAACTCAACCACGACATCCGCGACTGGATGGACCACTGGAACGAGAACCCCCGCCCCTACGTCTGGACCAAGACCGCCGAGCAAATACTCAACACACTCGCAGCATATTACGAACGAATTTCAGACTCAGGACACTAGCGACGATCACCGACCCGGCCCACCGGACGATCAAACTGGCGTATAACGGCGAAGGGCTCGTGGAAAACGCAACCGACCCGATGGGTCACGTCGTCAAATACGCCTACGAATCCGGGAACCTTGTGAGCGTCACAATGCCCGGAGAATCCTCGCCCCGGTGGCAGTTCAAATACGACGGATCGCACCGCATCACCACCGTGACCAACGGCGTCGGTGGCGAAACGAAAAACACGTACAACGAAGAAAGCCAGGTCGTCTCGCAGACAGACCCTGCGGGCGACACCACCACATGGGAATACGAACCGTTCGCGACGAAGGTCACCGACGAAGCGACCGGCGACGTCACGCTGGACGAATACACAAGCGAATACCAGATCAGTGCGGTCACCCACGGATACGGAACCGAACACGCCACCACCGAAACCTTCACCTACAACGAACTCAGCGAGCCGGAAGCCATAACCGACGGCGACGGACATACCACCACCTACGAATACGACAGCGCGGGTAATAAGACCAGCGAAACGGACCCTGAAGGCCATAAAACCAAATGGGCCTATAACGCCCATCATCAAGTCACCTCGGAAACGCTGCCAAGCGGCGAGAAAACCACGATCGAATACGACGAACACGGCAACCCGATCAAGGTCTCCCGGCCCGCGCCAGAAGAAAAAACACAGGTCACCAAATACGAATACAACGCCGATGGCGAGATGACCGCGATGATCGACCCGCTGGAACGCAAATGGAGCTACGGCTACGACGAAGCCGGCGATCGCACCAGCGAAACCGACCCAGAAGGCGACAAGACCACCTGGGTCTATAACGAAGACTCTCAGCAGACCAGCGAAGTCGCCCCCGCCGGCAACGTCGAAGGCGGCAAACCCGCCGAATACACCACCAGCATCGAACGCAACGCGCTCGGCGAGCCGATAAAGGTCACCCAGCCCGAAGGGCAGGAAACCCTCTACGAATACAACGCCGACGGCGACAAGACCAGCGAAACTGACCCCAACGGCCACAAAACCACCACGAAATACAACACCGAAGATCAGCCAGTCAAGGTCACCCAACCAAGCGGCGCCACCCAGGAAACCGAATACAACGCCGCCGGGCAGGTGATCGCGGAGATCGACGGCAACAAACACACCACGACCTACAAACGCAACGTTCTCGGTCAGGTTAGCGAGATCATCGACCCGCTGGAACACAAAACCACGGAGACCTACGACGCCGACGGCAACCTCGCCACGCTGCACGACGCTGCTGGCCGCATCACGACCTATAGCTACAACGACGAGAGCAAGCCGACCAAGATCGCCTACTCCGAAGAAGCCACCCCGACGGTCGAATACGAATACAACCCCAACGGGCAGATCCTTGGCATGAGCGACGGGACCGGCACCACCAGCTACACCTACAACCAGCTCGGCCAGCTAACCGAAACCAAAGACGGACACGGCGACAAAGTCGCCTACCACGACGATCTTGCCGGCGAGATCACCCAGATCACCTACCCAAATGGCAAAACAGTCAAATACACTTACGACAAAGCCGGACGCATGAGCAGCCTCACCGACTGGCTCTCCCACACCACCAGCTTCTCCTACACCCCCAACTCCCAGCCATCAGTCACGAGCTTCCCTGAAGCCTCCGGCGACAGCGACCACTACACCTATAACCGCACCGGCCAGCTCCACGAAACCAAAATGCTCAAGGGCAGCGAAACCCTCGCTGCGATCACCTACAAACTGGACAACGACGGCCAAGTCACCAAGGAAACACAAATCGGCCTGCCGGGTGAAACCAGTACCGAATACGGCTACACCTCCAACGAGCAGCTCGAAAGCGCCGGCAGCGACAGCTACGAATACGACCCCGCCGGCAACCCCACCAATAACGCTGGCACCACCGGCACCTTCAACGCCGCCGACGAGCTGACCAAAGCCGGAACCACCAGCTACAGCTACAACGAAGTCGGCCAACGCACCAAAACAACCCCTGGAACTGGCCCGGCCACCACCTATGGCTATAACCAGGCTGGCGAGCTGACCTCCGTCAAACGCCCCGAAGAAGGTGCCATCCCCAAGATCGAAGACACATACACCTATGACGGCAACAACCTTCGCGCGAGCGAAACCATCAAAGGCAGCACTAAGCACCTCGCTTGGCAGCTCACCGGTAGCCTGCCGCTTCTGCTCAGCGATGGCAGCAACAGCTACATCTACGGGCCAGAAGAACTACCCATCGAGCAAATCAACACCGAAGAACACGCCACCTACCTACACCACGATCAGCAAGGCTCAACACGCCTACTAACCAACGAATCGGGAGCAGTCACGGGCAAGTGCAGCTACAGCGCCTCCGGCGCTCCGACCTGCGAAGGCACAGCCACGACACCGCTGCTCTACGACGGACAGCTCACCAGCACCGAAACCGGGCTGATCTACCTCAGAGCACGGGTCTACGATCCGACAACCGCGCAGTTCCTCAGCGTGGACCCAGCCGTTGCTAGTACCCATGAACCTTATGGATACGCTCAGGATGATCCGCTGGCCAGTGCAGATCCGACAGGCCAAGGGCTTTTTGGAGAATTCGTGCAGCTCGTAGAATCGCTTAATCCAATTCCATATTACGAAGCTGAGATAAATGCGTATGAGTCTGGATGTGGTTACTGGAACTCAATCAAGATCGGCTTTGAGGGTGCTGCGTCTGCGGTAGCGATTGTGGGTATTGTGGATGGCGGCGACTCCGAGGATGCGGGAATAGAAGCTACCGAGCACGGTGCTGAACGAATCGAGGAACGGGCTCTATCCCATGACGAAATAGCGCTAACGAAGACCGGCGACGTATATATCCAGTCGGACGGTGCTACTGCATATGTCAAGGAAGTTGCGCCTGGTCGCTTCAACGTGATTATCGAAGGCGCAAAAGGAGTTGTGACGGCACTTAAGAATATTCCGCAGAGCGCTGTGGATCGACTAGCTAAGAAATATGGGTGGAAATAAATATGATACGTGTTAATTATGATCGCGACGCAGACGCGGCGTCTATAAAGCTCGTAAACGAGATTGAGCCTGGCCGAGTGCAGAGGTCGGTACCATGCGACGATGATATTATTAATGGTGCTGTGATACTTGACTTTGACGCCGCTGAGCGTTTGGTGTCGATAGAGGTGCTCGGCGCCTCACGTGTGTTGCCCCCCGAGCTACTTCAAGGCGACTGACTGCGGAACTGTCAGGCCTGCACGATCAGCACGCAGGACGCCGAGTGCGCCATCACGGCGGCGGCGACACTGCCGAGCAGATGTCCCACGAGCCCGCGACGGCGGTGGGAGCCCAGCACGATGAGGCTCGCTTCGTGCTCGTTGGCGATGTCGACGATGCCCTTCCAAGTTGGCGCTGCGCGGACCGCGATGCTCTGCGCTCGAAACCCCGCCTTCTCTGCCAGAGATGCTCCGTGTGCGGCGGTCTCCTCCGCGGCTTTCCGTACCTCGGTGGCCTCGGCGGCGTTGAGGTGCCGCTCGTTGATGGGTAGAAATCCGACATCATTTGGCTGCCAAACGCAGACGGCCAGCACCTCGCGTCCGGGCGCAAGTTGGCGGCCGGCCTGTTCGATCGCGAGCTTTGCCAGCTCGGAGCCGTCGTAGGCGAAGATCACCGGGCCAGCCGGCGAGGCAGGCTTTGTGGCATCTGCGCCGGTCGACGCCATGTCAGTTGACGCTTTCGGTGGCGGGCTGTGCAGCGCTCAAACCCGGGCGGACCTTCGCGAGCAGTGGGGGTGAGTACCAAGCGGGCGCCTCGCCTGCTACGAAGCGCTCGATGTCGGGCGTCTGCGGGCGCGCGCCTCCGAGCGCGTAGATCGCGACGCCGAGCGCGCCGCCGCCGAGAGCGATTCCGAGGCCGATCCACAGCGCGGTGCCGGTGCCGGCATCGGGGCTGCCGCCGACGGTCGCGGCGAAATGAGCGAAGACCGGCGCGATCATGAACGCCGCCACCGCGCGCATGAGCTCCACGATCGCGAACACACGCTGGAGGCTGGCGGAGGGGAGCGAGAAGCCGGCGACGAACAGCGCGGGCGCGACTGTGGCGCCGAGGCCTATGCCGGTCAGTCCCGAGCCGACCAGCGTGGCCGCTTCGCCCGCAGGCACGTCGATGCGGAACACCGCGATCCCGGCCGCGAGGAACACCATCCCGGCCAACGGGAGATAGTGGATCGCGCGCCTGGTGATGAGCGCGCCAAGCATGATCGCGGTGATCACCGCGCCGGCGACCTCCGGCAGATAGAGCAGGCCCAGATGCAGCGGCCCGTAGCGCCCGGCCAGTGCGCTCGCGGTCAACGCGGTCGCGGACACCGACGCTGCCGCCGCGAACAGCGCCACCACGATGCCCGCGACCGGCATCGTGCTGGTGAGCATCGAGCGGATCGTCAAGAGCGGTCGCTTCGCGCGGAACTGGTAGACGATCAGGACGACGATCGTCGCCAGGCCGCCGAGCAGCGGCAGAATCGTCAGAACGCTGAGGAAGGGGTGGGTCAGCAGCTCCGAGGCGCCGAAGAACGCCGCCGTGCAGCCGACGGCCGCCAGCGCGAGCGCCGGCAGATCGCGCGGCGAGTCAGGATCGGCAGGCGGCGCATCATCGAACGTCAGCACGGCCAGGACCAAAGCGCTCAGCGCGATCGCGGCGATGACCCAGAACAGCGGCCGCCAGGCATCAGACTGCGCCTGCAGCCCGCCGATCGCCGGGCCAAGCGCAACCGCCCCGAAGATGCACAGGTTCATGATCATCGCCGTGGTGTGCAGCTTGCTCGCCGGATAGCCGATCGCGAGTGGCGGCACGGCAGAGATGAGCAGCAGGCTCGTGCAAAGGCCCTGGAGCACGTGACCTGCGATGTACATCCCCGGATCCCGAGCCGCCGCCGCAAGCACCGAGCCGATCAAGAGCACCGTGGCGTAGACGATCAGCATCCGTCGCTGCGGCAGATGCTGGGCGAGCTGGACCGCCAGCACCGTGCCGGCCGCGTAGGCGGCATTGGCCAGGCCGGAGCTGAGGCTCATCGTCTGCGGGCTCATGTGCAGCTGCTTGGCGATGATCGGCGTCAGCGGCTCGAGCGCAGCGGACAACGCCAGGTAGGGAATCAGCGCGCACATCACCATGGCCGCGACCGCGGGATACCGACCGGCGAGCGGGCCTTGGCGCATCAGCAATCACAATCCAGCGCGGCGAGCTGACGGGAGTGGGCAGCGCTTGCAGCCTCGGTGGCGTCGATCATGCCCGCAAAGAGAAGCGCCGACTGAAACTGTGGGGTGGCGACCTTCTTGCCCTGTCGTGATGATGGAGTCCGGTTGCGTTCGTAGGACCGAGTCCGGGTCATCCGCTTTCTTTTAGCAGGCAATGCTGCGCCGCCAAGATGCCTCCGTGGGCCCCAGGCTGGAGCGTGACAGCGGCCGGTCGAGTCGCCTGAGACGCGGGTCGTGACAGACGTAGCGCCGAGCTTCCGGCTAGCCGATGCGTTCGAGCACGCGTCCGATCGCCGTGGTGCCAAACTCAACGGCATCGGCCGGCAAGCGCTCGTTCTCGGCGTGGATCAGCCGCATGAAGGGCATCTCTGCCGGCAGTTGCATCGGCAGGAACCCGTACGTCTGGATCCCGAGCCGGGAGAAGAATCGCCCATCGGTGATGCCGGGGAGCAGCATCGGTATCGCCTTGGCCTGAGGGTCGAGCTCCGCCAGCACCCCCGCGAGCATGTCGAACAGCCCCAGGTCGGGCTCGGCCGCGACGGGGTCGTGGCGCAGGACCTCGAACTCCATCTCGACGCCCGTGAGCGTGCGCAGCTCGGCGAACAGCTGCTCTGGAGCGAGCCCCGGCAGCAGACGGCCGTCGAGCGTCAGCGAGATCACATCCGGGATCACGTTGACCTTCTCCCCACCACCCACGATCGTCGCACTGACGGTGTTGTGCAGCAGCGGATCGAACACCCGCCCGCGCTCGCCCATGAGATCGAGCAGGCGATCGGTGAGGCGCGGCACGAGCAGGCCCTTGAGCGGCAGCGCGAGCGCCGGCGGCAGCTCAGCGGCGGTCGCCTCGATCATCGCACGCGCGACCGTCGTCACGTGCACCGGCAGCCGGCGACGGTCGAGCCGCTCCAGCAGCCTGCCGAGCCGGCCCATCGCCCCGTCCCGAATCGGCATCGAGCCGTGCCCGGCCGGGCCACGCAGGATCGCGCGCGACCAGCAGACCTGCTTCTCGGCGACCATGATGGGATAGAGCCGCCGTCCGGCGACGTCCATCGTGAACCCGCCGAACTCGCCGATCGCATAGCGCACGCCCGCAAACAGCTCCGGGTGCTCACGTACGAGGAATTCGGCGCCGAGCTCGCTGCCGGCCTCCTCGTCGGCCATGAGGCACAGGATCACATCGCCCGGCGGCAGCGTTCCGCTGGCCTTCGCGCGCATGAACGCGGCGAGCATCATCGCCACGCCGCCCTTCATGTCCAGCGCGCCGCGACCCCACACGTAGCCGTCGTGCAACTCGCCGGCAAACGGCTCGTGCCGCCATTGCCCGCGCGCGGCAACAACATCGACGTGGCCCTGCAGCAGCAGTGGAGCGCACTCGCCACGACCGGCCAACCGCGCAATCAGGTTCGGGCGCTCGGCCTCACTCGCGACGATGCGCACCTCACAGCCGAGATCCTCCAGCAGTCCTCTGATCCAGTCGATGCACTCACGCTCATTGCCCGGAGGGTTGCTCGTGTCGAAGCGCAGCAGTCGCTGGAGGAGCTCGACGGGGCGATCCTGGATGGCGTCCAGATCCACGTCCACACAGTCTCCCCCATCGGAGCGGTCGCTGTCAGGGCGAGGGCGTTATTCAGACCGACGTTTGCCTGGGCCTGGTCGCAAGCCCTAACGTGGGCTGTCTAACGCCCGTCACGCCCGATAGGGTCGTGTCGTGGTGGGCCGCTACGAGAGCTTCTTCACCGCAAGCGCCGGGTGGCGATGGCAGCCGTCGGCCTACTGGCCACCAGAATGTTGATACCGAGGGCAAAGCGGGCTGGCAATTTCTCTTCCAGCGCTCGAAACAGGACGCTGAACATCGCCTTCGCATCCATTTCGGTTGGGGGCTACTCAACGCAGTTCGGCCTCGCCGTGGCGCTGCTAGCCAACACCCAGAGTGTCGCGCAACGAGCTCTCGTCCTCGTGATCGTGGCTTTTTATGGCAGCGCCCTTGGCCGGGCATGGGAGGTCACCGGAATAACCCGGTGGGGATGAGGAGAATGCGCGGCACGTTTGCCGGTGGTTGAACAGATCTCTCGCACCAGCAGAAAGTACGTCGCCGCGCTGAAGGCGCTCTGCGAGCAAGATGACGGTGAAGTTCGCCACTGCCAACGATAGACAGGAGCAAATCATGCGCAGCGACATCGCCCCCGGCGCCACCTTCCCCGACTACGAGTTGCCCGACCACGAGAACATTGCTCGAAAGCTCAGCGAGATCCAGGGCGAGGACCCGCTGATCCTCACGCTCGCGCGTGGGCACTACTGCCCCAAGGAGCACCAGCAGCACCTCGAAATCGCCGCCAATTACCCCAAGATCGCGGTCGCCTACACGCAGGTCGCCACGATCTCAACCGACGACCATCACACAAGCCAGGAGCTCCGCGCGTCGGTCGGCGCCCAGTGGCCGTTCCTCTCCGACCCGGAGCGGACCGTCCAGAAGGACCTCGATATCCAGGAGTACACCGACCCCGAGCACGACCCGATGATCCCTTACACCCTCGTGCTCAAGCCCGGGCTGGTGATCCACAGCATCTACAACGGCTACTGGTTCTGGGGACGCCCCTGCTTCACGGATCTCTGGCACGACCTGCGGATCGTGACTAGCGAGATCCGTCCCGACTGGGATCTGAGCAAGCCCGGGCTACGCGAAGCATGGGATGCGGGCGACCACTCGCTATTTCACGGATGGGACAAGCGCTCTTCTGATTCTTGACAACGCGCTTGCCACTCAACGCAGCACAAAACGCTCCATCGCCGTCGCAAACCCCTCCTGCTCGTTGGAAGCGCTCACCCGCCGTGCGGCGCGCTGCACCTTCGCGCTCGCGTCGCCCATTGCGATGCTGAGGCCGGAGCGGGCGAACATCAGCACATCGTTGGGCATGTCTCCGATCGTTGCGAACTGGTTGGCGGGAATGTCGAGATGCGCGGAGAGGTAGCTGACGACCTCGCCCTTGTTCGCTCGAGGGTGGGTGATATCGAGGTAGTAGGGCTGGGATTGCGCGGCGGAGACGTGGTCGCCGAACTTCTCACGCGCCTGCTCCGTGGCAGCTGCCACCAGGCCGTGGTCGTCGGAGACCCCGACGATCTTGGCGACGTCCTTTACGCCCTCAAAGCTCTTGACCACTGTCGGCTCGAACCTCACCGTGCTCGACTCCCGGTCGACGTGGGGTGCCTTCGGGTCGCGCACAAGCCAGTCGGCGCCGCTATAGAGCCACACGTCGAGCCCGGCAGCGACCAGCAGCTCGATTGCCGGGCCCACCACCACCTCGGGGATTGTCCTCTGCTCCAGAACCGACATGTCCGGGCACACGATCAGCCCGCCGTTGAAGGCCGAGATCGGCGTGCTCAGGGCGAGCGGCTCGATCAGCATCGACATGCCGCGAGGAGGGCGGCCGCTGGTCACAGCGAACTCGATGCCATGCTCGCGCAAACGACTGACCGCCGCGATCGCACGCTCGCTCAGAAGCTTCTCCTGGCTCACCAATGTGCCATCCACGTCGGCGAGCACAGCCTTGATCGGTAGCTCGGTCATCGCGTTCGGCGCCTCGTCAGGCGAATTGTAGGCCCTGGTGTGGAGCCCTCAGACAGAGCCCAAGGGCCCGGCTTACGCCCTGGCGGAGAGAGCCTCGGCGACAGGCGCCTCGGCGTAGCGCGACAGTGGCCTGGGGAGGCCGAGGTGCTCTCGCAGCGTGGTGTCCGCGTACTCGTGGCGGAAGATGCCGCGCGCCCGCAGCAGCGGCATGACGTGCTCAACGAATGCCTCACCGCCTGAGGGGTTGACGTCCGGCTGGATGTTGAAACCGTCGACGACACTTCCGGTAACGGTCCTCCCGGCTCAGATGAGGTTGGGCCTTGAAGTTGGCCGCGGCCTGCGCCTGGGCGTTGGTGCCACATTCCACGCCACGCGGCCGCCACCGAGGTGATCGAGCGACGCCACACGCCGTGCCAGGTTGTAGGGACTCTCAAACGAGGAGGAGAGAGTCGCGATCAGTCCGATGTGCTCAATCTTCGCTGCGAGGTAGGTGTGCAGGATCGTGGGCTCGAACCTGCCCGGCTTGTCAGTGCTCCACAGCGAAGGGCTGTCCGCCAGGAATAGCTGCCATGATCACCCTGACGGCGAATGCCCGTCCGTGCATGCCCAGTGCGCGCACATCGAGGGAAGGGAATCGCCGATATGAGAGTTCGCGTCAGCTTGCTTGCAAGCGCAGTGCTCGCGCTCGCGTTGGCCGCAGGAGCCCAAGCGGCACTGCCCACGACACACAGCACGCTCATCGTCCCGGTCAAATCGCTCGCGGGCGTCAAGCTGGGAGCGTCGTTGGCCTCTGCAACTACGGCCTGGGGCAAGGGCGGCACCTGCAGCAACAGCGGCTGCAACTATGAAAGCGCTAAAGACAAGGACGGGACGGCCAGCTTCATCGTGGCGCAAACGAGCACCACCGCCCCCATCAAGGTCGTGAAGGTGAGCATCGAGGCCGGCCTGATGAGCCTCGCCTCCGGGGCCAAGAAGAACTTCGACACACCGCTTGACCGCTTCAAGACGGCCAACGGGATCGGCATCGGGTCAACCGTCTCCAAGCTCAAGCAGGCCTATCCGCACATCAAGAAATCCAACGCAAATCTCTTTGACCTGCCGGGCCCCGGGGAAAGCGTCACCCTCTTTGAAATCGAGGAAGGCCGCGTGGCCGGCATCTCGATGCAGAGCATTCATCTCGGCTGATCTCACCGTGGGCGCCAGCGATGCTTGCTGGCGCCCACGATGCCGGCAGCGCTCGCCAGAGTCGAAAGGGCGCTCAAGATCGGCGCAGGCACAGCCGATTGGATCTCATGAGCACGCGAGGCGGACTCGGACTACTGCTGGCGATGCTGATGCTGGCGCTGGTCGGCGCACCCGGCGCAGCCACCGGAAGGCCGCTTCAGTACTGCGCCCAGATCCCGATCGTCGGCGGGATCCCGCCGTGGGGCTTTCACACGGGGCCTCCGATCACAGGCGCTACCGGCAGCTTCGCGCGCGGGCACGGCAACATCGACCTGGCCGCGGACACGGTCTCGGGCATCCTCTGCCAGGTCGACCGCTTCGCAGGCCAGCCCGACCGTCTGGTCATCATGACCGTCGAGCACCATCTCGTCTACCACTCGCACTATGCGATGCTGTGGGGATATCCCGGGAACATCATGAAGATCGTCGTTCGCGTGAAGAGCAGCACCGACCCGCGATGCGCGGTCGGAACCCTCGGGCGCGTGACGTTGTTCGCAAGCTACAACGGCGTGCGCAGCGACAGCGTCCAGTTCACGCTTCCCCGCGGCGTGCAGCGACCACGACCACCTCTACCACGGGCCTCAGGTCGACAACCAGGTCCCGCCGCTGTAGATCCAGCTAAACGGGCACCACCCGCGCCGACCCGTCGAGCGCAAAGCCATGCAGGCCAAAGCGTTCGCCCAGCAGCTGTGGAATCTGCTCTGGCATGACCGGCGTCACGACGGTCTCGCCCGCCGGGACGCTTTCGACAAGAGCGAGAGCGGCCCAGTTGCTCAGCGAGATGCGCATGCCATCCTGCGCCTGCGCGCCCACGACCAGGCCCGTGACGAAAGGCGAGCGAGGATGGGTGCTCACCCACCAGTTGCTTGTCTCCACGTCGATGAACGGCACCGGCTCGGGAATGAAGCCATACAGGTCGCTCCACTGCTCCCCCTCCATCTGCTGGAGCACCAGCTCGCGGTCGTCCTGCACCACGCGGAAGCGCCAGCCGGCCTGCTCGTGCACTGCACCCGGACCAAACGGCAACGGCTCAAGCAGGCTGCCAAGGCCAAAGCCCACATCTGCATGCCACACAGCACCCTGCGTCTTTACGCGCATCACCAGATGACTGCGCGGGCGCACCACCCCTGCTTCGCCGCCGCGGCGGACACGGGCCAAGAACAGATCCACCTCTGCGCCCAGCGCCTCGAGCGCCGCCTTGAGCAGGAGGTTCTGCTCGAAGCAATATCCTCCACGGCGTTCCGCCACGAGCTTGCGCTCGAGGTCCTCCGGATCGAGCGAGACAGGCACTCCGCGCTGCGGGTCGATGTTCTCGAAGGGAATCGAGAGCAGATGCGCGCGATGCACCTCCTCGATGCCCGGCCGTCCATCGAGGCCGATCCGCTCAAGATATGCGTCGAGGTCAAGCACCGGCGAAAGCTTAGACCAGCTCACCTTTTCACCTCAAACGCCTCGCCATGGCCGGGAACGATGAAGTCCGCAAGCGCCAGCACCCTCTCTCTGCTGACCCGCTGCGTCTCGGGATTCACGCTGGACGAGCGCCAGAGCTCTTCGTTTTCCAGGTCCTCCACGCACTCAAACAGATCGCCAACTATCGCGTAGTTCCCGTCCGCCGTGTGCACGACCACGCTCACGTCCTGCTCTGTGTGGCCAGGCGTAGGGATCACATCCACCTCGTCGTCGATCCTGTACGGCTGCCCCTCGGCGAAGGGGTGAAACGTGTAGAGGTCGCCGTTGCAGACGTCGTAAGAGATGATCAGCGTCGCTTGCGGGAAGAGATTGACGTTGCCCACGTGGTCTGAGTGTCCATGCGTGCAGATCACATAATCGATGTCAGCCGGGGTCAGGCCCTCCCCTTCGAGCCCCCGCAGGATCGCGTCCCTGTCCCACGGCCCGCCGGTGTCGACGACCAGGTTCTGTGCGCCCTTGACAAGGGTGATCGTGCCATCGGCTCGCTGCTGTGAAGGCGTCACCGACGTGGCGTAGCCGGGCTTCAGCACAATGACCTCGTAGCGCTTCATCGGCGCAGGCTACAGCCCCATCCATCGAGCGTGCGATACGTTTGCAAGAGGACAAGCCGGCTATGAGTTCCCATACCCTGAAGGGGGATGAGATGAGCGAGCGTATCGTTGTGCTGGGCGCAGGATTCGGGGGGCTCGAGTCTGCACGATGCTCTCGGAGGCCCTCGGCGACGAGGTCGACGTGACGCTGATCGACCAGGGCGACGCCTTCGTCTTCGGCTTCTCGAAGCTCGACGTGCATGTTCGGCCGCACCACGCCGCGAGGCGGTCCGCCTGCCCTACCGGGAGATCGCAAAGCCCGGCGTGCGTCTCCTGCGGGAGACCGTCACCGCGATCGACCCGGAGACTCGAGCGTGTGACGACCGACGCGGGCGAGCACGAGGCCGACGTGCTGGTCATTGCGCTCGGCGCCGACTACGACATGGACGCCACCCCGGGCCTCGCCGAGGGCGGCAACGAGTTCTATTCGGTCGCCGGGGCCGCAGCGGCTGGCGCCGAGATCGTCCCTACGTTCTCCGCGGGCACGCGGTGATCGGCGTCTGCGGCGCGCCGTTCAAGTGCCCGCCGGCGCCCAGCGAGTGCGCGCTGCTGCTGCACGACGAGTTGGCCGCGCGCGGCGTCCGCGACGACGTGCAAGATCACCTTCGTGATGCCGCTCGGCAGCCCCGGTGCCGCCGTCACCTGAGACCTCGGCGGCGCTCGACGGCGAGTTCGCCGACGCGGGACATCGAGCTATCCCGGGCCGCCGCGTCAGCGCGCTCGACCCGGGGCGTAGCGTGGCCATGCTCGACGACGGCAGCGAGTTGCCCTTCGACCTGTTCCTCGGCGTGCCCAAGCACCGCGCTCCCGACGTCGTGATCGCCAGCGGCATGACCGAGGACGGCTATATCCCGGTCGACTCGGCGACGCTGCGAGACACGCTTTCCCGGCGTCTACGCCGTCGGCGACGTGGCCACGGCGGGCGTGCCGAAGGCCGGCGTGTTCGCCGAGGGCGCCGCCCGTGTCGTCGCGCAGACGGATCATCTCGCAGATCCGCGGCGGCGAGCCGCCGGAACGCCATCTCGGGCGCGGCACCTGCTACATCGAGTTCGGCGAGGGTCGCATCGGCAGCGTGGACATCGACTTCCTCTCGGGCCCCTCCAGAACCGGCACCTTCAAAGCACCCTCCGCCGCCCTGATGGCCGAGAAGGAGCGCTTCGGCTCCACTCGCCGCGCACGTTGGTTTGGCAGCTGAGCTCAGGCGCTGCCCGGCGGCGTCTCCCCGTCGTAGTAGTCGATCGCGTCCTGCATGCGGAAGATCGATCGCAGCCCTCCGCCGTCGGGCAGCCGCTCACATGCATTGATCGTCTTTGAGTCGGGCCGAATCACTATGTCTGGCTCTCCATTGGTGCTGAAAGCCAGAAACCGCACAGTGTCCTGCGTGCGGTTGAGAATCTGATGCGCGCCGGCCTCCCCGCGCAAAAACGGCACCACCTCACCCTCCTGCAGATCACGCCAGCCATCGGGCATACGTAGGCTTGGCTGCCCGTTGAGCACGACCAGCAGCTCCTCCTCGGCCAGGTGGTAGTGATAGGGATAGGCCGCTTCGCCCGACGGCAGCTCCCATAGGCTGAGGCCAAGCCTCTGACTGCCGGCCTGGCGGCTCAGGCGGGCACGCAGGCAGCGAAAGCCAGCGTGCTCGCGCATCTCGTCGAAGATCGGGTCGTTGATGTTCGGCATGTTCGGAGCTTGACAGAGAACTGCCCCGCCGCGATGATGGCATCCGGGTAGGCTGCGCCTCGGCAGCGTAAACCGCGGCCTGGGGGTCGGCGATGACTGGGGCTCTGTACCGACTGGCGCACCTGTGCATCCGGCACAAGCTCGTGGTGGTTCTCACGTGGCTGCTGCTCACCGTCGCGCTGGTGGTGGTCTCTCAGCGCCTGGGTGAACAGACCAACGACGACCTCTCGCTGCCCGGCACCAACAGCCAGCGCGCCAGCGACACCCTCGCGCAGTCCTTCCCGGGCCAGGCCAACGGCAGCAGCCCGATCGTCCTGCACGCCATCAAAGGCACGCTGGCCGAGCCGAAGAACGCGACCGCCGTCGAAGAAGCGGCCAAGTCTGTGAGCAAAGCGCCGCACGTCGCCTCCGTGGTCAGCCCCCTCTCCCCTGCCGGCGCCGGAGCGCTGAGCAAGGACAAGACGATCGGCTATCTCTCGGTGACACTGTCAGAGAGCCCCGGCGCGCTGTCGGTGCAGGAAGCCGAAACGATCATCGACGCCGCTCATCCCGCCACCGCGGCCGGTCTTGAAGTCCAGACAGGCGGTCAGCTCGGCCAGAAGGTCTCCAAACCGTCGACCGAGTCCAGTGAGCTGATCGGGATCATCGCGGCGATGGCGATCCTCGCCTTCACCTTCGGCACGCTCGTGGCGATGCCGCTGCCGATCCTCAGCGCGATCGTCGCGCTGCTGTGCACGCTTTCGATCGTGCGGCTGCTCGGGCACGTCGCCACCGTGCCCACCGTGGCGCCGACGCTTGCGACCATGATCGGGCTGGGCGTGGGCATCGACTACGCGCTGTTCATCGTCACGCGCCACTTCCGCGGCCTGGAGGACAAGCTCCCGGTCGACGAGTCGATCGCGCGCGCCGTGGCGACTTCGGGCGGCGCGGTCCTGTTTGCCGGCAGCACCGTCACGATCGCACTGGTCTCGCTGGCCGTCGCGCGGATACCGCTGGTGACAACGATGGGACTGATGGCCGCGATCGCGGTGGTGGTGGCTGTGGCCGCGGCGCTGACGCTGCTGCCGGCGATCCTCGCACTGATCGGCACGCGCATCAACTCGCTGCGCGTGCGCGCGCCGCACTCCGAAGCCAAGGCGCGCGAAGGGCTGTGGGCCAAGTGGGCGCAGGACATCGCCCGGCACCCGGCGCTCGCCGGTCTTGCCTCGCTGGCGATCCTGATCCCGCTCTCCATCCCGCTGCTGTCACTCACGCTCGGCCAGCAGGACACCGCCGCTCTCTCCACCTCAACGACCGCCCGCCAGGCCTACGACCTGCTAAGCAAGGGTTTTGGGCCCGGCGTCAACGGGCCGCTGCTGATCGCAGTCTCGCTCGGCACGCCCGCCAAACCGGCGACGCCGTCGAGCTCGCAGAGCACAAGCGCCCAGGGCGACCCGCGCGCAACCGACCCACGACTGCAGACCCTGCAGCACGACATCGCTCTCACCAGCGGCGTGGCCACGGTGACTCCGACCCAGGTCAGCAAATCGGGCACCACCGCTTACTTCAATGCGATCGCGACCACCGGGCCGGCAAAGGAAGCGACCGCCAACCTGGTGGAACGCCTGCGCTCTCACGTCATCCCGGAAGCGGAAAAGGGCACCGACATGCACGCGGACGTGGGCGGCAGCACCGCGGGCTATGTCGACCTGGCCTCCACGATCTCGAGCAGGCTGCCGTTGGAGATCCTGGTGGTGATCCTGCTCAGCTTCGCGCTGCTGGTGATCGCCTTCAGGACCGTCGTGGTGCCGCCACAGGCCGCGCTGATGAACCTGCTCTCGATCGCCGCCTCATATGGCGTGCTGACTGCGATCTTCCAGTACGGATGGCTGAGCAAACTGGTGGGCCTGAGCGGCCCCGTGCCGATCGTCTCCTACGTGCCGCTGTTCATGTTCGCGATCCTGTTCGGGCTCTCGATGGATTACGAGGTCTTCCTGGTCACCCAGATCTCAGAACACGTGCACGAGGGGCGGGACAACCGCCGCTCGGTGGTGCTCGGCCTGGTCACGAGCGCGCGTGTGATCACAGCGGCCGCGATGATCATGGTGTTCGTCTTTGGCAGCTTCCTGCTCAACGGCGATCCCACGATCAAGCAGTTCGGCGTCGGCCTGGCGGTCGCAATCGTGATCGACTCGACCGTCGTGCGCTGCCTGCTGGTGCCCGCTCTGATGGTGATGGTGGGCGAGACGAACTGGTGGATGCCAAGCTTCCTGGAGCCGGTGGTGCCGCAGCTCAACATCGAGGGTGCCGAGTTCTTCGAGGCACAGGACGCCGAGCGCGTCTAGGCGGCTGCGACCGCGTCTATCTCCAGGCGGATGTAGGAGAGCTCCGGATCCGGCCCGAGCTCCGCGTGCACGGCGTCCACGTAACGCTGCCGCAGGTCCTCCGGCAGGCGCGGCAGGTGTGCGCTGAGCGCGTTCACCCGCAGCCATTCCCATAGGTCGTCTTCATATGGTGCCGGGCGCGGCACGAGCGCCGTCTCGATGTCAGTGAACCCGGCAGCCCGCAGGCGCGCAGCCGTCTCTTGCCGGCCAACGTAGTTCCACGCCGAGAAGCCTTCGAGATAGGGCGCGAACGGATCCGCGCTGCCAACCTTCACCGTCGCACTCACCAGCTCCGCCATGTTGCCTTCTCCGCCACATTGCGCGACCAGCCGGCCGCCGTCTGCCAGCACGCTGCGCAGCCGCGCGAACAGCAGATCGTGATCAGAGATCCAGTGAAAGACGGCGTTGGAGAAGACAGCATCGACGCGGCGTCCGCCGAGGTCGAGCTCGGTCAGGTCACAGAGGATCAGTTCCACGCTCTCGCCGAGACGCTGCCTGGCGGCATCGATCATGCCGGCCGAGCCGTCGACGCCGATCACATGGCCGCGCGGCAGGCGGCCTGCCAGCTTCTCTGTCACCCGGCCTGACCCGCAGCCGGCATCGAGGACCGTCTCATGCCCCTCCAGCGGCAGGCGGTCGAGCACCGCCAGACCGTTGCGCTCCAGCGGCGCCGAGATGAGGTCGTAGGTTGCTCCGTCCCAGTCGTGCGCCGCCATGGGTCGGTACGTTATCACATACGATCGTCCGCTATTACGAGGTATACGTCTTTGCAACATCGACGTGCCGTAAGCTCTCCGACATGCCGATGCTCAAACGATCAATCCGCGCCGCCGGGGCCAGTGCCGCGGTCACGGCCGCGCTCGCACTTTTTGCCCCCGCGCTCACCACAGCCGCGAGTGCCCCGGCGCGCAACCTCTCCTTCCAGCCCTTCTTCGAGTACACGGTCTCCTTCGTGGGCTCAGGCAGCTACAGCGTGCAGGAGGCCTCCGAAGGCCCCGGCAAGCTGACGGTGAACGCGAGCTTCAAATGGAAGAGCGTCTACCCGAACGTGCTTGTGCCGACTACGAGCAGCAGCCCGCTGGAGGCCAGTGGCTTTCCCGCCTACGGCCTCGGCCAAGAAGGCTCGGGCGACTGGAAAATCGTGAACACGGGCAGCGAAGACGAGGACTGCAGCAACAACGGTGCGCTGGGACTGCCGTCAGGCGGCTTTGGCGGCGGTGGCGGCGGCGGCGTGAAGGTGCACCGCTCCGGGATCGGCGCCGGCAAAGGCGTGGTCTTTGAACTGATCGCCCTCGACGAATACGAAACCGCGTCCGGCGGCGCAAGCGGGCCGCTGCCGTGCGAAACGACCTCCTTCTGGCACGACTGGGTGCAGAGCTTCACCGGCGCCGGCTTCAAGCACGTCCACGAAGGCCTCAAAGACGTGGCGCCGCTGAGCGCGAAAGTGAAGCTCGCGCCCAGCGAACTGAAGAAAGGCGTCGTGACCAAGTCCGTCTCGATCAGCGAATCCGAGCAGGTCCCCTCCGACTGCGGCAGCGGCGACGGATCGACCTGCACTCAGACCTACACCTGGTCCGGCTCGATCCGCTTCACCAAGCACAAGTTCAGCACGAAAGCCAAAAAACACTGACGTAAGATCCGATCGGAGCCAAGCCATGACAGCAGCCACCCAGCCGATCACCGGGGTCGACTTCGTCTCGATCCCCACTCATGACCTGCAGGCGGCCGTCGAGTTCTACGGCACCACGCTCGAGCTGCCGCGTGCTGTGTACCTCAAGGACCGCAACTACGCCGAGTTCGAGACGGGCAACCTCACGCTCAGCATCATCGACGCGGAGGCGATGGGGCTGGAGCACCATCCCACACGCAACCTCGCCCTGCACGTGGAGGATGTCGCGCAAGTGCGCAGCTTGCTCGAAGAGCGCGGCGTGCAGTTCCACGGAGACACCTTCGACACCGGCGTCTGCCACATGGCCTTCTTCGCCGATCCGGACGGCAACCAGCTGATGCTGCATCATAAATACGCCCCCCGCACCACCGAAAACGCATGATCAGCAAAATCTTCTTCGCCCCCTTCGCCATGATCGGCGGCCTGATCGCCGGCCTGCTCGGCAAGCGCATCTTCAAGACCGCATGGGGCCTGATCGACGATCGGGAGCCGCCCAGCGCGACCGACGGCGAGGCCCGGTGGAGCCGGGTCGTGATCGCGCTCGTGCTGCAGGGCGCGATCTTCAGCGCCAGCCGTGGCGTCGTCGACCGCATGTTGCGCAAGGCGTTTGCCCACCTGACCGGCTATTGGCCGGGTCAGCGGCGGGCGAAGAGCGCCGCTTAGGTATCGAGCCAGGGCTCGCGCCAGGGCCCGTGACCGGAGGTCAGCGTCTCGGCGCGACTTGGGCCCCAGGACCCCGGCTCATAGGGTTCGACCGGCGGCGGCTCCTCCAAGAGCGGTGCCACCACGCGCCATGCCTCTTCAATGCTGTCCTGGCGCGCGAACTGCGTGCTGTCTCCTAGCATCGCGGCGTGCAGCAGCACCTCGTAGGGCGAGGGCACCTCGACGCCGTTGCCTGAGAGCTCCATGTCGAGCTCGATTTCGCGTGGATTGGGCGATCCCGCCCGGCGCGCGTCGAGCACGATCCGCACGCCAGTGGCCGGGTCGATCTTGACCACCATCTGGCTGGGCTGCGGGCGGCGGTGTCCTTCCGGCAGGAAGCCGAGCCGCGGCGGATGCTTGAACACCAGGCGCAGCTCGGTCTGGGTGACCGGCATGCGCTTGCCGGTGCGGATGAAGAACGGCACCCCCGCCCAGCGCCAGTTATCGATCTCCAGCCGCAGCGCGACGTAGGTCTCGGTGTCCGAGTCGGGGGCGACGCCATCGACGGAGCGGTATCCCTCGTACTGGCCGCGCACGTAGCGCGCGGGATCGGCGTCGCGCATCGCGCGAAAGACGTCGTACTTGGCGTTCTTGATCGAGGTCGGGTCGCCGCCCGCGGGCGGCTCCATCGCCGCGGCGGCGAGCGTCTGCATCAGGTGGTTGACCACCACGTCGCGCAGCGCGCCGACCGGGTCATAGAAACGGCCGCGATCCTCGACCCCGAACGCCTCGGCCATCGTGATCTGCACGCACTCGACGCTCTGGCGGTTCCAGACCGGCTCGATCATCGCGTTGGCGAAGCGGAGATAAAGGATCTCTTCCAGGCCCATCTTCCCGAGGAAGTGGTCAATCCGGTAGAGCTGCGACTCCTGCAGGAAGCGGTGCAGGCTGGCGGCGAGCTCACGCGCGGAGGCCACGTCATGGCCGAAGGGCTTCTCCACCACCACCCGTGCCTGCGGCGGCAGCAGCTTGGCCTGCGAGAGCCCTTCCACGACCATCGCGAACAGGCTCGGCGGCACCTCCAGGTAGAAGACGGGCACCTTGACCTCGCCAACCGCCTCTGCGACACGCTGGAATGTCTGCGGGTCGCTGAAGTCGCCGCTTACGTAGGAGAGCCGGGCAGCCAGCCGCTCGAAGACTGAGCTCTGAATCTTCTCACCGGCAGCCTCGACCGCTTCGTGGGCGTGCGCGCGCAGCCGCTCGACGTCCCAGTCATCGACCGCGACCCCCACGATCGGGCAGTCCAGCAGGCCGCGGTGCTCCAGCCGGTATAGCGAGCGCAGCGTCATCTTGCGCGCCAGATCGCCCGTGATGCCAAAGATCACGAGCACGTCGGCGGTGCTGGCGGCGTCGGGGTTCGCTGCGGCCACGGCAGCCGGCAGCATATTCGGCTTGGCAATGACGCCGCGCTGGGCGGCCGCTCAGCTCTCCTCGGGCACCATCTCGATCGCGCCGCAGGGGCACTCGGTCACGCACATCCCGCAGCCCTTGCAGTAGTCGAGGTCGAACGCGTATGGCTCGCCGTCGGGCCCGGGCTTGAGCACCGCGTTGTCGGGACAGACCCCGAAGCAGTTGTCACACGAGAAGCAGTTGCCGCAGGAGAGGCAGCGGCGCGCCTCGAACAGCGCCGAGGACTCGTCGAGGCCCTTGACCACCTCCTCGAAGGTGCTCTGGCGGCGGACGTCGGCCAACAGCGGGGCGATTGTGCGCGGCGCGTCGGTGTAGTACCAGGGGTTGATGTGCTCAAAGGTCGCAAGCTCTGCCTCCTGCGGGGCGTGCGGATCGATGCCGCGCAGCCAGCCGTCGATGCAGCGCGCCGCCCTGGCGCCGTGGCCGATCGCGACCGCGACCATACGCTGCGCCGGCACCATGTCCCCGCCCGCGAAGACCCCGGGGGCGCCGGTCATCATCTGCTCGTCCACCTGCACCACGTGGTCGCTCACCTGCACCCCGTGCAGATCCGCGAGCAGCGCGAGGTCGGCGTCCTGCCCGAGCGCGAGCACGAGCGAGTCGGCATCCAGATCTTCGTACTCGCCGGTCGGCTGCGGGAAGCCGTCGTGATCGAGCTCCATCCGCTCCAGGCGCAGGTGCTCACCTTCAGCGGCGGCGATCGTGCTCAGCCAGCGAAACGCGATTCCCTCCTCCTGCGCCTGCTGCAGCTCCTCCGGGTGGGCCGGCATCCGCTCGCGCGTGCGCCGGTAGACGATCACGGGCTCCTGCGGCGAAAGCCGGCGGGCGCTGCGTGCCGCATCCAGTGCCGTGTCGCCGCCGCCGTAGACGACCACGCGCCGCCCAAGCTGCGGACGCTGCCCTTCCTCCAGGTCGTGCAGCAGGCTGAGCGCGTCGATCACGTGCGCCGCGGTGCCGCCGGGGATCTCGGCATGCCGTGCGACGTGAGCGCCGACGGCGATGAAGACCGCGTCGTAGCCGCCCTCGCGCATCGTCTGCTGCAGATCGCCCACCCGCTGATCGCATTGCAGCTCAACGCCAAGCGCGAGAATGCGCTCGATCTCCGCATCCAGCACATCCCTGGGCAGCCGGTAGCTGGGGATGCCGTAACGCATCATGCCGCCGGGCTTGCCGGCCTGCTCGCGGATCGTGACGTGGTGGCCGCGCAGCGCGAGGTGGTAGGCGGAGGCAAGGCCCGAGGGGCCCGCACCGACGATCAGCACGCGCCTGCCGGTCGGCGGATGCGGCTGTGGCAGCTGCCAGCCGCCGCGGATCGCCTCGTCCCCGAGGAAGCGCTCTACTGAGTTGATGCCGACCGCCTCGTCGATCTGCACGCGGTTGCAGGCGGTCTCGCAGGGGTGGTAGCAGACGCGACCCATGATCGCGGGAAACGGGTTCTCGGCGACAAGCAGGCGCCAGGCGCGCTCATAGCCTTGCCCGCCGGCCTCGGCCTCGTAGAGCCATCCCTGGATGTCCTCGCCCGCGGGGCAGCCGTGGTTGCAGGGCGGCGTCCGGCGCACGTAGACCGGGCGTTCGGTGCGCCAGTCGCCTGTGCGGTTGGCCAGACTGGAGCCGACATCCAGCGTGATCGCGAATGGGCGCTGCTGGCTCATGGCCCTGGCTCCTGCGTCGCGAGCACCTCCAGCAGGCCCCCGGCGACCGGCTCGCTGTCCCCGAGCAGCCCGAAGCGCTCGACGTTGCGGTCGGCCTGTGCCTGCAGCGCCGCGACCACCTGCGGATTGCCGCCGTCGGCGAACAGGTGTGCGTAGCGCTTCTGGCGGCGCAGATACTCCTCCACCGGCACCTTGCGGCGAATCTGGGAGACCGCCTCAAGTCGCCCGTTGACCGCCTCGATGACGGGGAACAGGCCGCTCTCCTTTGCCAGGCGCGCGATCAGGATCGTCTCCGCCGGGTCAGAGCCCCAGCCCAGCGGGCAGGGCACGAGCACGTGCAGGTAGCGCGGCCCGCGGAAGCTCATCGCGCGCGCGACCTTCTCCTCCAGATCGTGCAGCTCGGCGACGGTCGCCGTCGCGACATAGGGAATCTCGTGCGCCATCGCGATCAGCGGGGCGTTCTTGCCCTGGCCGAACTCGTTGCCTGGATGGCCGCCAAGCGGCTCGGTGGTGGCGGTGCGCGCGGCAGGCGGCGTGGCGGCCGAGCGCTGCACTCCCGTGTTCATGTAGGCCTGGTTGTCGTAGCAGACGTACAGCACGTCGTCGCCGCGCTCGAACATGCCCGATAGACAGGCCAAGCCGATGTCCACGGTGCCGCCGTCGCCGCCCTGGCCGACCACGCGCACATCGCTTATGCCCTTGGCGCGCAGCGCTGCAGCGATCCCGGAGGCCACCGCCGGTGCGTTGCCGAACAGCGAATGGATCCACGGCAGCCGCCACGAGGACTCCGGGTAGGGCGTGGAGAACACCTCCAGGCAGCCGGTCGCATTGGCTGCGATCACCTGGCCTTGCGTGGCCCGCATTGCCGCGTCGAGCACATAGCGTGCGCCAAGCGCCTCACCACACCCCTGGCAGGCGCGGTGCCCCTTCGTGAGCGCATTGTCGCGGCCCTCGGCGGCCTGGACCGTGCGCTGCTGCTCGCTCAGCAGCCGGCCGCCCACCGCGAAGGTGCCGGTCTGGTAGAAGCGCTCGTGCTGCTGCGACTCGCTCATACCGGCCCCGCCATCACCAGGCCGAGCTCGCGCAGGATGCTCTCCGCGTGCGGGCCGGGAGCGCCGCTGCGGGCGCGTTCCAGCTCGCGCTCGACCACCTCGCTATGCAAATCCAGGAAGCGAAGCGACTCCAACTCGCCCACAACCGCCTGCGTGAGGACCGCGCTCAGCGAGCGGCGAGTGATCGCCCTGCCGCCAAGCCCGGCGACCACCGTGTGAATCTGCGGCCGCACGCCCTCGGGCTCCTGCGCGACCGCGGCGCGCACACTGTCGGTCACGATTCCGCCGGCGCCGACCGCAAAGGCCCGCTCCAGCACGACCACGCGCTCCACCCCCATCAGCGCCTGCGCCAGCTCTTCGCGCGGGAAGGGGCGAAACGTCTTCAGGCGCAGCGCCCCGATCCGGGCGCCACGATCGCGCAGTTGATCGATCGTCTCTTCGAGCGTGCCGAGCACTGATCCGAGGGCGACCACGACCGTCTGTGCGTCCTTGCAGCGGTAACGATCGAGCAGCCCACCGGAGCAGCGCCCGACGATCTGCTCATATGCCTCCGAGATCTGCGGGATCGCGTCCAGCGCCTGCATCTGCTTGGCGTGCGCCAGCACCCGCACCTCGGTGAACGCCTCCGGCCCCACCATCGCGCCGATCGTGATCGGGTCCGCCGGATCGAGCATCTGCCGCGGCGCGAACGGCGGCAGGAACGCGTCGATCTGCTCCTGCGTCGGCACCTCCAGCGGCTCCACGGCGTGCGTGAGCACGAAGCCGTCCATGCAGACCATCACCGGCAGCGAGAGACGCTCCGCAATCGCGAACGCCTGCACGTGCATGTCCACCGCCTCCTGGTTGTCGGCGGCGTACAGCTGAATCCAACCGCAGTCGCGCAGCGCCATTGAGTCGCTCTGGTCGTTCCAGATGTTGATCGGCGCGCCGATCGCCCTGTTGCCGACCGTCATCACGATCGGCAGGCCGAGGCCGGAAGCGTTGAACAGCGCCTCGGCCATGTAGAGCAGACCCTGACTGGCGGTGGCTGTGTAGGCGCGCGCGCCGGCCGCGCAGGCGCCGATCGCCACCGACATCGCGGCAAACTCCGACTCGACGTTGACGAACTCGCATGGCTTGAGCGTGCCGGCACGTACCAGTCGCGAGAGCGCCTCGACGATGTGAGTTTGGGGAGTGATCGGGTAGGCGCAGATCACCTCGGGGCGACACCGGGCAACCGCGTCGGCGACCGCCTTAGAGCCCTCGATCTGCTCACGCATGGCAGAGATCCGCGGTATGCGCAGCGGCCTTGCGTGCGGCGGCGAGGTTGCCGTCAGCCGCTGCTCCAGAGAAGCGCTCCTTGACCACGGTTTCCAGCGACTGAAGCGAGATCACGCCGGTGAGGGCGGCCAGCGCGCCGAGCAGCGCCACGTTCGGAATCGGACGCCCCAGGCAGGCTCTCGCAATCTCGCTGGCCGGCAGGGCTATCACGCGCTCGGGGTGGTGACGCTCGTGCAGCTCGGCCAGCCCAAGCTCGACGATCGAGCGCGTCGAGTTGATCAGCATGTAGCCGTCCTGCGTCAGGCCGCCGAAGACATCCACATGGTGCAGCAGCGTCGGGTCCTGCACGACCACGGCATCCGGCTCGGCGATCGGCTCGCGCAGCCGGATTCGCTTGGTGTCGATGCGGCAGAAGGCCACGACAGGTGCGCCCATCCGCTCGGACCCGAACGACGGGAACGCCTGCGCCTCAAGTCCCTCCGCAAATGCGGCGGCTGAAAGCAGCTCTGCGGCGGTGACCACCCCTTGCCCACCGCGCCCGTGGATGCGCACCGAGAACACGCTGCGAAGCTACGCCCGGAGGCCCCGACATCCATCCGGCGGCGCCCGTGCGCCGGTACCGTAGTTGACCGCAGCGCGGGACTACGCCCGCGCGCTGGCCTGCGGATCAAGCCGCGACATCGTCACCGCCGCCGTCAGCTGCGAGGCGGCATGCCCCATGTAGAGGCCCTTCACCGGCGGCACATCGGCGTAGAAGCGGCCGTGGCCGACCTTCACGTGCGTCTCACCAGCGAAGCGTCGGTTGGTCGGGTCGACGCCCACCCAGACGGGCTCCGCGCCCTCCCCTTCCCCCGGCAGCAGAGCCTCAAGCCAAGCATGGGTATCCACCTCCATCGAATCCGCTCCCCCATCCTGCGGCGCGGCCCACAGATACCCGGAGACGTATCGGGCGGCGATCCCATGCCTGCGCAGCAGCACCAACGAGAGGTGCACGAAGTCCTGGCAGACGCCGGCGCCGGCCAGCAGCAGGTCGCTCACGCTCGACCCCACGTAGGTGACACCGGGCCGGTACTCGAAGCGGTCCGGGATCAGCTCACAGAGCAGCCCAACCGCCTCCAGCGGGCTCTCTCTGCGCAGCGCGTCCTGGAGCTCCTCGAGCCCCTCAATGCGCGGCTGATCCTGCCAGGGCAGCGCGAACTCGCCGGCCGCGTCCAAATAGCCCTCGGCCTGCAGGTCCTCCCATGTGCCTTCCGGCGGGTCGGGCGGGTCGGAGGTCGTCACGCGCGCACGCACGTCGATCGTCAGCCGCTCGTGCTCGGTCGGCACGCCAAACTCGAGCACCTCGGTGCCGAAGTAGTCGAGGTAGCGGCTCACGCGCGCCTCCGGGTCGATGCGGGTGTGGAACTCGTCGCAGCGCTGCGAGGTGGTGGTCGCCGGCCGCACCCGCAGCGCGTTGAGGTTGTCGGTCACCGAGCCGCCATAGACGTACTCGGTCAGATACCGGATCGCGAAGTGCATCACCGCCTCACCTGCCCTGCAGCGCGTGCGCAGGAGCCGCGCCCGCGAAGTAGCGTTCGGCCACGTCGAGGTCGATGCGCGCGAGCTCGTGCTGGGTGCGCTCGCAGATCTCAGCAAGCTCGGCGCCATCAGGCAGCGCGCGGCGCTGGAAGTCCAGATCGGCTGCCAGGCGGCTGACGCGCAGGACCGGCTTTGAGTTGCGCGGGCTTGCATCGGCGGAGGAGAAGACGTCGTGCAGCGAGTCCACGCAGGCCGCCACGCTGTCCGGGTAGGCACGCTCGAAGAGCAGGAAGCGCGCGACCGGCTGCGCGTTGGGCGGCGCGGTCACCGCGCGCAGATAGGCGTGGAAGCCGCCGACCGCGCGCAGCAGGATCAGCGCGTGGCCGTCTGAGGGCGTGCTGCCGGCCGGCGGCATCGCCACCCGCAGCATCCGCAGCACCATGTCGGAGACCTCAATCAGGCCGCCCGCGTCCAGGAAGCACTTGGCCTCGTCGCGCAGCATCGTGCGAGAAGCCACACCCCAGATCAAGGCCATCCGCTGGCGGACGTACTGCGCGGCCAGGTGCGGCCCCGAGGGCGCGGTCCAGCCGAGCTGCTCGCCGCCACGCAAACCGAGCGCGGTGGTGTTGATCGCCTCCCACATCTCCACGCTGATCACGTCGCGCACGGTGCGCGCCTCCTCGTGCGCGCGCTCGACGCTTGCCAGCATCGAGCCGGGGCGCCTCGCATCCAAGGTGAGGTTGCCGAGCATCGCATCGCGCCTTGCCTCCTGCGCCTCGGGGTCGCCGAGCATCGCAAGCAGACCTTCCGAGCCGAAGCTCACCCCCGACGCGCGGTCGGAGGCGGCCTGCAGCTCGGCCTGAAAGACGGCCTCAACCGCGCGCGCGGTGAACTCGGCGCGGGCCAGGTTTCGGCCCAGCCAGTAGAGCTCGTGGGCGATTCTGGCCAGCATCAGAAGAGCACCTGTTGCTGTTGCTGCTGCTGCCCGGTCCAGCCGCCGTAGCGCAGGTCGGGCAGCGCCGGCGGCAGCGTGTCGGCGACGGGAGGCCCAGCGCGGTCGGCGTCGTCGCCGTCCTCCAGCACCCAGGTGTCCTTGCTGCCGCCGCCGCGGGAGGAGTTGACGATCATCGAGCCCTCTTCCAGCGCCACGCGCGTCAGGCCGCCCGGCACGATGTCGATCCGCTCTCCGAAGACGGCGAACGGGCGCAGGTCGACGTGGCGCGGCACCAGGCGCCCGTCCCCGTCCACAGTCGGGACGGTGGAGAGGCGCACTAGATCCTGCGCGATCCAGCGCTCGGGCTCTGCCTGCAGGCGCAGCCGCATCCGCGCGATCTCGGTCTCGCTTGCGTGCGGGCCGATCATCACGCCGCGGCCGCCGGACTCGCCGGTGGGCTTGACCACCAGCTGATCGAGCCGCGCCAGCACGTGCTCCAGCACTTCGGGATCGTGCATCAGGTAGGTCCTGACGTTCTCCAGGATCGGCTCCTCGCCGAGGTAGAAGCGGATCATCTCCGGCACGAAGCAGTAGATCGCCTTGTCGTCGGCGACTCCCGTGCCGAGCGCGTTTGCGATCGCCACGCTGCCGGCCCTGTAGGCGCGCACCAAGCCGGGCACACCGAGCAGCGAGTCGGGGCGGAACTCCAGCGGGTCGCTGAAGTCATCGTCCAAACGTCGGTAGACAGCGTGCACGCGCTCCAGGCCGCGCGTGGTGCGCATGTAGAGCACGTCGTCGCGGACCACCAGATCGGAGGCCTCCACCAACTCCACTCCCATCTGGCGCGCGAGGAAGGCATGCTCGAAGTAGGCGCCATTGGCGGGCCCCGGCGTCCAAACCACCACGGTCGCCTCGCTCTCGGCCGATGGTGCCACGGCGCGCATCGCTCCCAGCAGCAGCTGGGGATAGTGGTCGACCGGGCGCACCCGGTAGGCAGCAAAGAGCTCGGGCACCACGCGTGCCATCGCAGCCCGGTTCTCCAGCACGTAGGAGATGCCGGAGGGCACCCGCACGTTGTCCTCGATCACCTTCCAGGTGCCGTCGCTGTGGCGCACCAGATCGCAGCCGGCGACGTGCGTGTAGACGCCGCCGGGGGCGCGGATCCCGTGCACCGCGCGAGCAAACTGGCGGCAGCCTGCGACCAGGCGCCAGGGAACCAACCCCTCGCGCACGATCTCACGCGCGTGGTAGACGTCATCCACGAAATGGTTGAGCGCCCTGATGCGCTGCGCGAGCCCCTGCTTTATTTCACGCCATTCCTGGCCGCTGAGGACACGGGGCACCAGGTCCAACGGGAAGGGGCGTTCATGTGAGGACCCGCTCTCGCCGCTGGTCTCGAAGGTGATGCCCTGCTGCAGGAAGACCGCGTCGCGACGCGCGCCGGCGGCCTCCAAACCCTCGGCGCCCAGACGTCGCAGCTCACGCACCAACGGCTCGGCGACCGGACGCGGCGTGCCGTCGAGCTCGAACAGCTCATCCAGGAAGGGAGCCTTCGGGCGGTAGGAGGAGACCTCGGCGGCAATCGAGGGAGAGCTCATCGTCTCATTCTCTGCGCGCAGACCGGCTTGGGCCTTCGACTGTTGTGACAATCGAAGGCGCCCGCGATGGTCAGGTGTCGGACCGCGATTACGTCGGCCGCAGCCGCTCACGCAGCGCCGCATAGCGCGGCACCTCGTATGCGACCAGCGCACTCAGCAGCGCCCCCAGCACGCCGAGATCGATCAGCGGCGCCGGTCTTGCCGCCACGGCAAGCGGGATCAACGCGAGCAGCAGGATCGCGCAGGCCAGACGCGCGACGCTCAGCCGGTGCACGTTGCGCAGCCGGAAGGCGACGTGGGCGAGCAGGTAGACCGCGGCGCCACCGAGCATCGCCCCAACGATCGTGGCAGGCAGCGGTCGCTCGACATGGGCCAGAACCAGCTTCAGGCCGACCGCGACCAGCGCAATCCCGGCGACCATCGGGAAGTGCAGGTAGGAGAAGGAGTCTCTTGCGATCTCGTTGCGTTCGCGGCCCGGGGCGGCGTTCTCAAGCCGCTTCTGCGCGACGAGCGCCACGATGTCGAAGTAGAGCCACCACAGCGCGCCTGCGACCACCATCCCGAGCACCGCTGCGGCGACGACGCCGGCTCCCACGCTCGCGCGCGCGCCTACGCCGATCGCGACGATCGACTCGCCCAGCGCGATGATGATGATCAGCCCGTGGCGCTCGGCGAAGTGGGCCGGGACGAGCTTCCAGCCTTCGGCGCCAAACAGGTAGGGGCCGCCCATGTCGAGCGCCAGCGCAAGCGCCCACAGACCGATCTGCAGGCCCCCGTGGGTGAACGCCGCCACCACCAGCAGCCCCACCCCAACCGCGGTGCTGCCGGCCAGGCCGAGCACCGAGCGGCGCAGCGACGGGTCGTCGCGACTGGCCAGCACGAACAGCATGATGTGCGCCGCCCGCACCACGCCGTAGGCCAAGGCGAACAACAACGCCGAGGCGCCGAAGGCTCCCCGCACTGACAGCGAGGCCACCAGCAGCGCCGCCATCGCCGCCAGCATCACCAACCGCACCCCGCCCTCCTCCGGGTCCACGACGCTGGTCAGCCAGGCGTACCCGCCCCACGACCACCACAGCACTCCGAGTACGAGCAGGCCCTTGAGCACCCCCACCCAGCTCGCCTCGTGCGCCATCAGCGTCGTGCACTGCGTCAGCGCCAGCACGAACACCAGATCGAAGAAGAGCTCCAGCGGCGTGACGCGCTCGCCCTCGCGCATCACCGCGCCCAGGCGCGGGTGGCGCGACAGGAACCGCTCTCGCTCGCCTGTGCCCGCCGCGCTCACCCGCCCATCTTCGCAGGCGTGCAGCGCTCAGATCCAGACGGCGTGCCGGAGCGGCGTGCGATGCTCAGAGCCGGTCGGCGTGCCAGCAGTAGGCCACCATCGGCACCTCGATCCCAGCCGAATCGGCGAAGCGATCGTCCGCGGCCAGACGGTCCTCCAGCTCTCGCAGGAAGGCCTGCCGCTCCTGGCCGCCCAGCGTGATCACGCCGCTGTAGGTGCCCGCCAGCCCGAGCAGCTGCGCACGCGTGAATCGGCGTGTGCAGCGCACCGCCTGCGGACCCTGCGCCGCCGTGAACGGCGCGTCGGCGCCCAGCCGCAGTTTGCGCCGCTTGCGCTCCCGGCCAAGCGCAGGCCCATCCGGGCGCATCAGGCTCCACAGCTTCACCACCCAGTCCTGCTCGCGATCGGGGGAGGTCCACACCACGCCCAGGCGCCCGCCCGGCCGCAGCACTCTCGCAGCCTCCGGCACCGCGTGCCGCGCATCGACCCAATGCCACGCAGAGGATGCGAGCACCGCGTCCTGGGAGCCGTCGGGCAGCGGCATATGCTCGGCGGCGCCTTCGAGGATCGTGGCCTGCGGCACGCGCCTGGCAAGCACTGCGCGCATCCGCGCGTCCGGCTCCAGGGCGCTGACCTGCGCCACGCGGTGCACCAGCAGCGCCGTGAGGTTGCCGGTGCCCGCGCCCACGTCCACCACTGCGCTCGCTTGCGCCGGCAGCAGGAGGTCGAGCACTTCCGGCGGCGGCGGCGGCCTGAACTGCGCGTACTGCTCGCTGACTGCACCGAAGGAGACCGCACGGTCACTGGGAGCCGGGGGCACTCCGGCAGCAGCTGTCAATGAGCGCTTCACCACAGAGACACATCCAACACGATCGGCGCTGCCCGGCGTCGCATACACGGACTCGCGCCGCTTGCAGCGATAACCTCGACCTCGCAAGGGACGTGCACAACGAGGCGGAGGTATCACATGCGCCCATCACGCCTGATCTACGCGATGCTGACGGCGCTGCTCGCAGCGGCGCTGCTGAGCGCATGCGGCGGGGGCAGCAAACCCAGCAGCACCACCACCTCCTCGACCACATCGTCCTCGTCGAGCAGCACGACGGCATCGACCAGCGCCGCCACAAGCACGAGCGCCGGCGTGACCGGCACGAACACCGCACCAGGCATCGTGAGCGCAAGTGCGGCCGGCGTGACCGCAACGCTGCACGCCACCACGCACAGCCCGAAGGTGAACATACCCTGGCCGATCTCCTTCACGGTCGCCAAGGCCAGCGCGCCGGTGCAGGCCAAACTCGTCTATGAGTACCTGTTCGGCGGCACGGTGGTCGCCAAACGCTCCAACTACACCTTCACCGGCCACTTCCATGACAACTTCCTGTGGCCGGGCTCAGCAGTGGGATATCCGCTCACGTTCAGGGCGGTGATAACCGCCGGCGGGCAGACCCTGCTGCTCGACTATCCGGTTCAGGTCATTCGCTAGCGCGATGAACGACTCCGGGGCCGAAGTCGACGTCGAGCATGTCCAAAAGCACTTCGGCAAGGTCAGCGCGCTGCGTGACGTCACGTTGCGGGTCAGCTCCGGTGAAGCGGTGGGAATCACCGGCCGCTCAGGGTCGGGCAAGAGCACGCTGCTGGCGCTGATCGGCGGCCTGGACCGAGCAGACAAGGGAAAGGTCATGATCGACGGACAGCCGATCTGGCGGCGCCGGCACCCCGCCCACGCCCGCCGTGAGATCGTCGGCTTCGTCTTCCAGCGCCATCTGCTGCTGGAGTCGCTGAGCGCGTTGGCCAACGTCGAAGTGCCGCTGCTTGGGTCCGGCATGCGGCATGCCGACCGGCGTCGGCGCGCGCTCTCGCTGCTCGATGAGGTGGGCCTCGCACACCGCGCCAACCACTTGCCCTCCCAGCTCTCCGGCGGTGAGCGCCAGCGCGTCGCGGTGGCGCGCGCGATCGCCAACGAGCCGCGGCTGTTGCTTGCAGACGAGCCCACCGGAGCGCTCGACTCGGCCACCTCCGAGCGCGTGCTGGACCTGCTCTTCGGCCTGCGCGATCGGCTTGGCATGACGATGATCGTGGTCAGCTACGACGCTGCGCTGGGCGCGCGCACCGACCGCACCGTCACGCTGATCGACGGAGAGGTGGTGCAGGACACCGGGCCCGCACACACAGTCGGCAGCGAGAACGTGAAGCCATGCTGAGCATGATCATCGGCAACCTGCGCCGGCGCCCCACGCGCACGGTGTTCACCGCCGCGGGGATCGCGGTGGGCGTCGCGACGATAGTCGCGCTGCTCTCCTTCACGCAGGGGCTGCGCAACACCGCGGCCGGGATCGCCCACCTCGGCGGCTCCGAGCTCTCCGTCTTCCAGGCCAACGTCTCGGACCCGACCGCCTCGGTGCTGCCGCTCTCGCTGGTCAGCCAGATGCAGTCAAAGCCCTATGTGGCGAGCGCCACGCCGCTGCTGCTGATGATCGAATCGATCAAGAGCGAACCAGGCGCGGTGATCTTCGGCGCCGAACCGCGCGGCTTCTTCACCCGCCGCCTCGTGCTGATCTCAGGCAAAAACGAACAGCAGGCAGGCAGCGGCGGCAGCGGCATTCTGGTCGGCGAACGGCTGGCCTCCCACCTTCACCTCGCCCCCGGCGGCACGCTGGTGGTCCACGGTCGAGCCTTCCGCGTGGAAGGCGTCTACCACTCGGGGATCTTCTACGAGGACTCAGGGGCCGTGCTGCCGCTCGCGGTGGCGCAGGCGCTCACGGGCCGCGGCGGCGAGGCCACGAGCGTCGCGATCGACCTGGCCTCCAACGCGCGGGCATCCACTGCCGGCAAGGCGATCGAACGGGACTTCCCCGGCACGCAGGTGATCTCCACGACCGAACAGGCGCTGCGCGCGGGCGCGAACGCGACCCTGATCTCCAAGGCGATCCTGGTGATCGTCGTGATCGCGCTGATCATCGGCGCGATCGGCGTCACCAACACGATGGCGCTTGCCATCATCGAGCGCCAGAGCGAGATCGGGCTGCTGAGCACGGTGGGCTGGTCGCCGGTGCGCGTGGCCAGCCTGATCCTGGGCGAGGGCATCGCGGTCAGCGTGCTCGGCGCCGCCGCCGGACTGCTGCTCGGAGTCGTGGGCGGCGACCTGCTCGTGCGCGCGCTCGGGGTGAGCACCTACATCTCCCCCTCCTTCACCGCCTGGGGGCTGGGGCGGGGCCTGCTGGTGGGCGTGGCGATCGGCGTGCTCGGCGGAATCTATCCGGCCTGGAGGGTGACGCGGATGCAGCCGCTGAAGGCGCTGTCTGGAACCTGAGCAGGAAACGCGGGCGCCGACCGTGTCGACCGGCGCCCGCAATCTCTCATTTGAGGGTCATGTTGGGCTCGCCTGAGCCATTCAGGCCGGTGCCCGAGATCGTGCAGGTGCCGCCCTTCGGGGTGCCGCTGTTGTATGCCTGGGTGAGACAGTTGCGCAGGCCAAGCTGTGCCCAGTAGTTGGGGTGCAGGTCTTCCTGCAGCTCATACGGCGGGAACAGCGCGGTAACGGTCCTGACCTGGTTGAACCACTCGGTCTTGTTGACCGCTTCTGCTTCTTTCCAGGATTTCAGGCCCTCTTCCTCCAGCAGCCCGACGCCTTTGTCACAGAGCCTGTGGCTGTTGAAGGCGCCCGAGACCTGCATCTCCTTCAGGTTGGAGAGACCCGCTTCTTCTGCGCCTTTGAACACCGAGCCGTCAATCGTCGGCAGCATCGTGGAGTTGGCGTAGTTGGCGTCCTGGTTCCAGAAGCCGCAGCCACCGACTTCCTGGCGCGAGTAGCCTTTCTGTTCGTAGCGGAATTCCGACCCGTTGGGGATCGGCGAGGGGTAGTCCTGCGCCAGAACCGTGTACTGCGTGCTGCTGTAGCCGGCTTCTTTCATCGCCCTGGCGATGTTTTCAAAGGCGCCCTTGATCGCAGCTGTTTGAGTTTTGACATTGCCGGATGAGAAGTTGTTGGTGACCGACGATTCTTCGCTGCAGTAGTCGGGCCACCATTCCGGGCTGGTCAGGAAATCCTCGATGCAGCTCTGCACGACCGAGGCGAAGTTGTAGTTGTTGCCTCCGATCGTGACAGCGACCAGTTTCACGTTGTGTTTGGCGGCAAAGTGCTGAAGCATCAGCGCCTGACCTTCGTGGCCGCCGGAGCTGTAGAAGTCGATCCCTGGCTTGAATTCGCCTTCTTCGTTGGTGAAGCTGGACGTCTTGGCGCCCGAACAGGCTAGGTTCTCGCCATCCACGCCGCCGCCGATGTAAGCCTCGGCAGAGTCAGAGCGGTGACAGCCAGGGATCAGTTCTGCGGTTTTGCCTTCGTTGTCGTCGTATGCTTTTTCGCCGAGCGCGTCGATCCACGACGAGCTTTCGTTGGTGTTTCCGGCCCAGCGGCCGGCCTCGCCGGAAATGTAGGAATCGCCGAGGGTAACCACCCAGGACGTGCCTTCTCCCGGCCCTTCTGCGTGAGCGCTGGACGGCAGCGCCACTCCTACCAGCCATGCAAGCGAGAGCGCGAGCACCGCGATCATCGCAAGCACAATGCGTGGACCCGCCGCCTCGCGACCCGCGAGCGTGATGTTCCTCATCGAGCTCCTCCTCGATCAGCGCGCCGCGCCGTCTGCGCGACGCAGGTAGGCAAGCGAGCCTAGCGAACGGGCATTGTCCGATCTGTAGAACTTCCTTAATTCATTTGGAAGTCCGGTAGTTGCGGGCCAAAGTATCGGCGCGGCCGTTTCCATCTGCTGGCACAGGCCACAGCTGCGGCCGAAAGGTCAGGCGCTCTGGGAGAGGGCGCGCACAGGCGCCTCGCCCCAAAGCTGCTCGAGGCGATAGAAGTCTCGCGTCTGGGGAGTGAAGATGTGAACGATCACGTCGAGGTAGTCCATCAGTACCCACTGCGCCTGAGAGACGCCGTCCACCCGTCGCGGCAGCAGACCGTGATCGTGCTTGCATCCGTCGTGAATCGCATCGTGGATCGCGCGCACCTGGCGATCGGTGTTTCCAGAGCAGATCACAAACCAGTCGGTGTATCCGACCACGCCGCGCATGTCGAGCTCGACGATGTCATGCGCCTTACGATCCTCGGCATAGCCAACGATGTCAGCCAACAGACCCTGCTCAGCGATGTTCACGTATGCGCCTCCGTGTAGAGATGCTGGTCGGATATGTAGCTCGCAACCTCGGGAGCGACCATGCCGTCAGGACTGACGCCTGCTGCGATCTGCTCCCGCACAACAGAGGAGGAGACGTCGATCGGACGCATGGCCAAGAACTTCACACGCGCGGGATCTGGACGGAGCGGCGCCAGGGCCGCCATCACCCGCTCCGCGCTCGCGCCGCTGCGTTGCGCCACGGCAAGATCCGCCAGCTCCAGCAGCCGCTGCGGCTGCCGCCAGCTGGTCAGCGTCAGCGCCATGTCAGCGCCCACAATCAGTGTCAGTGCAGCGTCGGGATTGGCATCGCGGATTTCCTTCAGGGTATCGACCGTGTAGGACGGCCCCCCGCGACGCACCTCCAACTCACATGCCCGCACGCCACTGGCCCCCTCCGCGGCCAGGCGGCACATCGCAAGGCGCTGCTCCGGCGTGGCCGCGTCTGCCGCCGCCGGCTTGTGCGGCGGGGTGTGGGCGGGCATCAGCAGCACCTCGTCCAGGTCGAGCTCCTGCAGCGCGTCGCGGGCGAGCGCGAGATGGCCGGCGTGTGGTGGGTTGAACGTGCCGCCGAGGACGCCGAGGCGGCACGTCTGCCTCTCAGGCGCGGACGTGGCCGTCACCCTCGATCAGGTACTTGACCGCGCACAGCTCACGCAGCCCGATCGGCCCCCGTGCGTGCAGCTTCTGCGTGGAGTTGCCGATCTCGGCGCCCATGCCCAGCTGGCCCCCGTCGGTGAACCGCGTAGAGGCGTTGACGTAGACGCAGGCGGCATCGACGCCGCGCTGGAACGCGCGCGCCGCGCCCAGGTCGCAGGTCACGATCGCCTCCGAGTGCCCGGAGCCGTAGCGGGCGATGTGATCGATCGCCTCCTGCACGCCGGATACGAGCTTCACGGCGATCGTCATCCCCAGATACTCGGTCTCCCAGTCCCTCTCCTGCGCCGGCTTGACCGCGCCATCCAAGCTTGCCAGGATCTCGCGCGCGTCCGCGTCGGCGCGCAGCTCCACGCCCGCCTTCACAAGCGCCTGCGCGATCGGCGGCAGCGCCAGATCAGCGATCGAAGCGTCCACGAGCAGCGTCTCAGCGGCATTGCACACGCCCGAGCGCTGCACCTTGGCGTTGAGAACGATCTCCCTGGCCATCTCCAGGTCCGCTGCGGAGTCGACGTAGACGTGGCAGTTGCCTGAGGCCGCGTAAATCACCGGCACTGTCGCCACCTCGGAGAGCGCAGCCTTCAGACCCTCCCCGCCGCGCGGGATGATCAAATCGACGCTGCCATCCTGGGTGGCAAGCTGCGCCAGCTCCTGCCTGCCGCCACCGGCCACCAGGCTCACGCATCCCGTGGGCAGCCCCGCGCCCTGCGCCGCGTCCGCGGCAATGCTCGCAAGCGCGGCGTTTGAATGCGCGGCGCTGGAGGAACCGCGCAGCACGATTGCGTTGCCTGACTTCAGACAAAGCGCCGCCGCGTCGATCGTCACGTTCGGGCGCGCCTCGTAGATCACCGCGACCACGCCGAGCGGCACGCGCACCTTGCGCACGCTCAGGCCGTTAGGCAGCCGGGATCCTTCGATCACCTCGCCGACCGGGTCCGGCAGCGCCGCCACGTCGCGCACCGCCGAGGCGATATCCGCAATGCGGTGCTCGGTCAGCAGCAGCCTGTCCAGCAGCGCATCGCCGATGTCGGCCTCCCGGCCAGCATGCATATCGCGCTGGTTGGCCTGCAAGATCTCCGGCGCGCAATCGATCAGCGCCTGCGCGATCGCGTGCAGCGCGCCGTCCTTGGTGCGCGTGTCGATACTCGCAAGCTCCCGCGCAGCTCGCTTGGCCTGCGCGCAGATGTCGCTTACTGATGTGACGGTGCTTGCCATCGGCGTAAAGGTTAGGCGCTCTACTGCCCGACCACCATGTAATCCCGGTGAATCGCCTCCTCGACGGCTTCAGTCAGAAGCTCTCGCACCGCCGCGGTCTTCATGCCCTTGATCCGCCGCAGCTCATCGGCTGAGTAGTTGCAGATGCCCTTGCCGATCGTCGCGCCACCCGCCAGGATCTCCACGGCGTCACCTGCGTCGAAGGAGCCCGCGACCTCGACGATGCCCACCGGCAGCAGGCTCGTGCCGCCGTCGAGCAGCGCCTTCGCGGCGCCGGCATCGACGCTCACGCTGCCGTGGCTCGGCTTGGCGTAGCGCAGCCACAGCTTGAAGGACGAGTAGCGGGAGGCACGCGGCGGAAAGCTCGTGCCCACCAGCTCGCCGGCCAGGGCGCGTTGCAGAGCGTCCCCGGCGATCCCGTTGCAGATCACGGTACGGATGCCAGCGGCCGTTGCCATCTCTGCCGCCAGTACCTTCGAGCGCATGCCGCCGGTGCCAAGCGGCGAGGTGGTGTGGCCGATCTGCAGCGCAGAAAGCGCCTCGAAGTCGTCCACCTCGCCGATCAGCTTCGCCCCCGGGTCGCGTCGCGGATCGGCGGTATAGAGGCCATCGATGTCGCTCAGCACCACGAGCAGGTCGGCCGCGGTCAGGACCGCCACCTGAGCGGCGAGGAAGTCGTTATCGCCGAAGGAGATCTCATCGGTGGCGGTCGTGTCGTTCTCGTTGATCACCGGGACGACCCGCCATTCGAGCAGCTTCTGCAGTGTCTGGCGCGCGTTGAGGTAATGGCTGCGCACAGACACGTCGGCGAAGGTGAGCAGTACCTGGGCGCTCGTGACGCCGCGGTCACGCAGCAGCTCGTCGTAGAAGCGGTACAGCTTGCCCTGACCAACGGCGCTCGCAGCCTGCAGCTCCTCGATCGCCACAGGACGACCGGGCAGCCCGAGCACGCTCACGCCGCGAGCGATCGCGCCGCTTGAGACCATCACGACTTCGCGGCCCTGCTCGTGGGCGTCGGCCACCACGCCGCAGACGCGTTGCAGCACATCGCCATCCGCGGCCACGACGCTCGATCCGAGCTTTATCACCACCCGCCGGCTCATCGGTGAGCGGGAGCCTAGCTTGGTGGGCTCGAATCGAGCTCGAAGACCTCGCCGGCGATCTGGATCTCATCGCCCGGCTCAAAGCCGGCGTTCTCCAGCGCGGCGATCACACCGATCCGTCGCAGGCGGCCCTCGAGGTGCGCCATCGCCTCCTCGTTGGAGGCGTCGAAGCGCTGCACCAGCCGCTCGATGCCACGCCCGCGCACGGCGAAGACGTGATCGTCCATTTGCTGCACCGAGAAGCCGCTGCGCTCCGCCGGGCGGTAGACCATGTGCTCAGCGAGGTCGGAGCCTGCCGCCGGCAACGGCGCGCCGTCGGCCGAAGAGGGCTCGCCGTGCTCCAGCGCCGGCACCATCCGCAGCAGCGTGTCAGCGAGCTCGTCGAGGCCCTGTCGGGTCGCCGAGGAGGTCGCAACCACCGGCACCGCTTCCCCCAGCCGCTGGGCCCACTGCTCGACCGCCGCGCTTACCTCGTTCTGCGGCAGCAGGTCGGCCTTGGAAAGCGCAAGCACCCGCGGCAGGCGAGCCAGGCGCGGCTCATAGGCGGCAAGCTCGCGCTCGATCGTCTCGTGGTTGAGCACCGGGTCGGCTTCCTCGCCCTGGGATAGCTGCGGAGCAAGGTCGAGCACGTGCACGAGCAGCCGGCAGCGCTCGACATGAGAGAGGAAGTCATGGCCGAGCCCGGCGCCGTCGCTTGCACCCTCAATCAGCCCGGGGATGTCTGCGATCACGAGCTGGCGGTCGTCGCCTACGAGCACCCCGAGCGCGGGCTCGAGCGTGGTGAACGGGTAGTCGGCGACCTTCGGCGCCGCCCGCGTCAGGCGAGAGATCAGCGAGGACTTGCCGGCATTCGGCAGCCCTACCAGCCCCACGTCGGCAAGCAACTTGAGCTGCAACGAGAGCCTGCCCTGCTCGCCCGCCAAACCGCGCTCGGCGAACCGCGGGGCCTGGCGCGTCGGTGTGGCAAAGCGCTTGTTGCCGTGGCCGCCAGAGCCCCCGCGGGCGACCAGCGCCCGCTGACCGTGCGCGACCAGATCGAAGCGGCGCCCGTCCAGATCGCCGTCGACCCCCACCACTTCGGTGCCGGGTGGAACGACCAGCACGAGATCCTCACCCCGCGCGCCGTGACGCAGAGCACCTTCGCCGTGCCCGCCGCGACCGGCCTTCAGGTGCGTGCGTCCCTTGAAGCGGTGCAGGTCGCGCAGCGAGTCGTTGCAGAGCAGCACAACATCGCCGCCGCGGCCGCCGTCGCCACCGTCGGGCCCTCCTCTCGGGACGTGTGCTTCGCGGCGGAAGCTGGCGCTGCCGTCGCCGCCGGCGCCGGCCTGCACCTCTATCTCAGCGCGGTCGTAGAGCACGGCGGGATCGTGACGGAACGACCAACCGTGTGCTGCTAGCGCGATGCCGGCGCGGTAGGCCGACCGACAGGCTCATGGTCGCCGTGGAGTACGTCGGGATCGAGGTCGTAGTCGTTCGGCCATACGACGGTGCCCAGTTCGGGATCAACACGTACCTGGCGGAAATAGGCAGGATCTTGGAGCGGCTCGGCCATCGGCCCCCAGAGATCGTCTGAGAGATCGACCTCGCGGACCAGGCCGTCGGAGAATGTCAGTCGCAACCGGAAGCCATCCAGCGGCTCGACGGCCGTGACGCGGGCAAGTGGGTGGGTATCGCTCACGGCAATGGATCAATGCTAGCGAGCGGCGTGCGGGCCTGGGCGCGCTCGCAGTTCTCCTGCAGCTCGGGCTGATGCAGTCCAGTGCGCTCACGGATGAGCCGCAGGGCACGTGCCGGCATTTGTCCCGCCAGAGGATCGCCGGTGTCTATGACGATCTGTGCCTCGTACTCCCCGTAGCGAGCGTGGAAGTGCGGCGGTGCGTGATCGCTGCTGTACATCGTCACGACGATCCCATAGAACGCACTGATCCGCGGCATCAAACATCACACCGGAGGCATTCGCGGCGGGCATGGGCATGGGCAGAGCGGAGCGACCGATTCCAGAGTGTCATTGCTCGGGCAGGCTACTCGTGACCCCCGATGCTTCAGTCGGTCAGGCGGCAGCCTGTAGGCAATCAGCGTCGCGTGCGCCGAGCGGGCTTTCAGCCCTCGGGCAGCACGTTCACGACGCGGCCGCGACGGCCCCGCGTGAACTCGACTGTGCCCGCTGCGCGTGCGTAGAGCGTGTCGTCCTTGCCGATGCCAACGCCCTGGCCCGGCTTGAAGCGGGTGCCGCGCTGGCGCACGATGATCTCCCCGCCGGTCACGGCTTGACCGGCGAACGTCTTGACCCCGAGCCGCTTGGCGTTGGATTCGCGACCGTTGCGGCTGGAGCCGAGTCCCTTCTTATGAGCCATTCTCGGCCTCCTGAGCTGTATCTGTGGCAGGCTCGCTGTCGGCCGACGCCTTGGGCTTGGCCGGCGCCTTGGGCTTGGCGGCCGCCTTCTCCTTCGCCGCCGGCTTTGGCTTGCTCGCCGGGGCGGCCTTCGCGGCCTTGCCGAAGGAGATGTCGGTCACCTCGATCATCGTGAGCTCCTGGCGGTGGCCGGTGCGCCGCTTGTAGCCGCGCTTGGGCTTGAACTTGAACACGCGCAGCTTCTCGCCGCGCGGGTGCTCGATCACCTTCGCGGCGACCTTCACATCGCCGAGCGCGCCCGCGTCGCAGACGATCTCCTCGGAGCGGTACATCAGCGGCTGCAGCGCGACGGTCTCGCCCTCGGCGGCGGCAAGGCGCTCGACCAGCAGCCGCTGCCCGGGCTCCACCCGGTACTGCTTGCCGCCGGTCTTCACGATCGCGTACATGGTCTGTGTCTGTTCCTAAAGGTGTTGGATGGCTGCCCGCAGCGGCCGGCCGGTCACTCTTACTCGGTGCCAGCGGGCTCCTTCGCAGCCGAACGGCGCCGTCCGCCCCTACGGCCACGGCGCCGAGGCTTGGATTGTACGCCATCCTCGCCGCCGGCGCCCATGTCGTGATCCTCGCCCTCGCGTGCGGCGCCCACAAGCGCCTCCGCGACCGCGTCGATCTCCACGCCGTCGATCGGCTCGATCAGCTCGACGCCGGAGATCTCGGCGGGATGCTCGGGCGCGGCGCCGTTCCCGTTGCTCTTCGCGGCGGCCTTGGCCGGGCTGCGCCGACGCGTGCGCGTGCGGCGCACAGGCGGTTTTGGCTCCGGAGCCACGACGTTGCCCTCGTCGTCGAGCAGCAGCGCGGAGGCGGCGGTGCGGCCGACCTCATCGATGCGCACCATCCGCTTCTCCCCCACCTGTCCGGCGGCGCCGGCGATCGAGATGATGTAGCCGTCGAGCTTGGCGACCGCGTCATCGGGGTCGTACATGTGCGGCTCGACGATCTCGACCAGAACTTCGTCGCCGGAGCGAAACGGCAATGCCCGCTCCTCAACCTCCTCGCGACTGCCTTCGAAGGTGATCGCAAAGTGGTCCAGCGGCAGCCCTTCGGAGCCTTCGAAGTGGAAGAACTTGCCGGTTTCGGCCTCCAGCGCCGAGAGCACGCGCGAGGCGTGGCCGGTGAACTGAGAGCTCACGCGCGGGTTGATCTGCACCAGGAACGCCTCGGGCTCCGGGCGCTGGGAGGCGTATGTGCGCAGCTTGCGCTCGAAGTCGATCGCGAAGGTCTCCTCGGAGCGGATCACGCCCTCGCCCTCGCAGGTCGGGCAGTGCCGGGTCATGATCTCGCGCACGCCCTCGGTCACGTTCTGGCGGGTCATCTCCACCAGGCCGAGCTTTGAGATCTCGGCCGTGAAGGTCTTGGTGCGATCCTCGTCCAAGCACTTGCGCAAAGTCTTCAGCACAGCGTCGCGGTTGCGAGCGCGCGCCATGTCGATGAAGTCGATCACGATGATCCCGCCGATGTCGCGCAGGCGCAGCTGTTTGACGACCTCCTCCGCGGCCTCCAGGTTGGTGCGGGTGATCGTGTCCTCCAGCGATGCGCCTTTGCCGCCGGTGAATGAGCCGGAGTTGACGTCGATCACCGTCAGCGCCTCGGCATAGTCGATGATCAGGTAGCCACCGGAGGCCAGGTCGACGCGGCGCGAGAGCACCTTTTCGATCTCCTTCTCCACCCCGTACTCCTCAAACAGCGGCTGCTTGCCGGCCCACAGCTCCACGCGGCCCGCGAGCTCCGGCGCCGTGCGGGCGAAGAATGAGGAGAGCCGTTCGTACTGCTTCTCGTCGTCGACGATCGCACGCTCGAAGTGGGCGGAGAAGATGTCGCGCACGACCCTCACCGCGAGGTCGGCCTCCTGGAAGACGAGGCTCGGGGCGACGCTCTGCTCCACCCGCTTGCCCAGCACCTCGTGCAGCTTGTGCAGGTAGAGCAGCTCGCGTTCGAAGTCCTCGCGCTCCGCGCCGTGCGCGGCAGTGCGGACGATCGCGCCGCCGCCACCGAGGTCGAGCTTGGCGCTCTGGCGGCGCAGCCGCTCGCGCTCCTTGTCCTCCAGGCGGCGGGATACGCCGACGCCCTCGCCGGTGGGCGCGTAGACCATGTAGCGGCCGGCGATCGTCAGCTCCATCGAGAGGCGCGCGCCCTTGCTCTTGAGCGGATCCTTGACGACCTGCACGACGATCTCCTGCCCGGGTTTCAGCAGCTCGGTGATCTTGCGGCCGCCGCCGCGGCCGCGGCGCGGGGTCTCGACGCCGGGCAGCACGATCTCATCGACGTGCAGGAAGCCGTTCTTCTCCAAACCGATATCGACGAATGCGGCCTCCAGGCCGGGCAGGACGTTGTCGACCTTGCCCTTGTAGATGTTGCCGACGATCGATCGCGACCCGCGCCGCTCGATGTAAAGCTCAGCGATTTTGAAGCCGGCGCTGGTGCGGCCTCTGCCGCGCCGGCGGGTACCCGCCGAAGGGGTGGAGGGCGATGAGCTCGGATCCTCCAGGAGCGCGACGCGCGTCTCCGCGCGGTCGACGCTTACAAGCACTTGCTTTCTCAATGTCTTGGTCCAGTCTTTCGATGTGTGCGTCCTGCTCCCTGCCTCCCCTGAGCGGCATCGACAGGCGCGCGGCGGCCTCCGTGCCCTGCAAGCAGGGACGGGCCTCGCGGCTGCGCGGCGCTGCGCGATGCGCTCGAGAAACGGGGTGTGGGGCGTAAGGAAGCAATCCAGGTCAGCTCTTGCGTCTCACCAGGCCGGGGCGCGGACCTTCGTTGCATTTGAAGAGCGCGCCCTTACGTAGATCGACTGCAGCAGCCCGATCGCCAGCATGGTGCTGATGACCGAGGAGCCGCCGTAGCTCATGAGCGGCAGCGTAATGCCTGTGTCGGGCATGATTCCCACGGCTACGCCTACGTTCACGAACACCTGGCACATCAGCATAGCTGTCACGCCGGCCGCGATCAGAGATCCGAACAGGTCCTTGGACATCGTCAGGATCCGCAGCGCCCGCCAGATCATCAGTGCGAACAGCGAAAGCACGAGCGCCGCCCCCACGAATCCGTACTGCTCGCCCACCGAGGCGAAGATGAAATCCGATTCGTCGTAGGGCACGTACCCGGCCGCAACCGCGCGCGGATCGTGCAGGCCCGTCTTGCGGCCTGCCCCGATCGCCAGCTTGGACTGTTCCTGCTGGTACTTCAGCCGATGGACTTCGCTGGTTTCGACGTGGCCCGGCGTGGTGTTGAAGAATCCGGTCAGGCGTTCGGTCTGGTACTTGGAGAGCACGTGCACGCCGAGGCTGGGCGCCACCACGAGCACGAGCGTGAACGCGATCACCGCCAGCAGCGCCAGCGCCGCGAAGTGCTTCCAGGGGGTGCCGGCGATGAACAGCGCCGCAAGCGCAATCGAGATGTAGACCAGGCTCGACCCCAGGTCGGGCTCGGCGATCACAATCATCGTCGGCACGAGCGTCAGCGCGATCACCCGTATCGTCGTGTCGCGGCTGCGCAGCGAGCGCGCGCGGTCGACTATGAACGCGGCCAGAAAGACGATCAGCAGCACCTTGCCGATCTCGGAGGACTGGAGGGAGAACAGCGGCAGGCTGATCGCACGAGTGGAGCCAAGCGATTCTTTGCCCAACCCGAGCGCGGCCAGGAGGATCAGCAGCAGGCCGCCGTAGAGCCAGTACTTCAGCTGGCGCAGCCAGCCGTAGTCCAGGCGCGAGATGGCAAGCAGCAGCACCATGCCGACCACCAGGTAGATGATCTGGCGATCGGCGAAGTAGTGCGGATCGCCAGCGATCCTGTTGACGGTCGCTGCCTTGATCGTGACCACCGAGCAGATCCCAAGCCCGATCACCGCGAGCATCAAGAGCGGGTCCAGCGGCAGCGAGAAGCCGAGCCGCCGGGTCTCGTGCGCGGTCTCCTGGGAGGGCTGCAGCGGGCTGAGAGCGGACATCAGCCTTTCGCGCTCCCGTTCGCGCTCTGGGGCTGGTTGAACCACTCCCCGGCCATCGCACGCGCGATCGGCGCGGCCGCTTCGACGCCGAAGCCGCCCTGTTCGACGGTCGCCGCGATCACGATCGGCCGCTTTTCGTCGGCGACGTAGGACATGTACCAGGACTGGGTTTCCTCACCGAGGCGTTCTGCGGTGCCGGTCTTGCCGAAGGTCTCGTGCAACTGCTGGTTCCAGCCGGCCCACACGCTGGTCGAGGTGCCCGACGGGCCGACGGTCGCGTCGTGGATGCCTTCGAAGATCAGGTTGACGTAGGACGGATTGAGATGGAAGTGCCTCTTGGGCTTGAACTTCGCGTTCAGCGACTCCACCAGGTTGCCGCCCGGTTCCAGGATCTCAGAGCCGAGGTGCGGCGTGACAACGGTGGCCTGCCCTTCGTTGCGGTAGGCGTTCACCAAGGCCGAGTACGCGACCGCCATCTGCAGCGGACTGGTGAGCAGGTTGCCCTGGCCCACGGCGAGGATCATGTTCTGCCCAACCGTCCAGAGCTCATTCGGTTCGCCGACGATGCGACAGGGGTTGCCATGGTGCTGGCGCGTGCACTTTTCTTCGGCCCTGTCGAGTTCTTTGAGCCACGCTTCGTCCGGCACGGTCCCTTTGTCTTCGTACGGCAGATCGATGCCCGTCGGTTTGCCGATCCCCAGCTTGTGCGCCATCCGCTGGAGCACGTCGCCGTGGCTGTAAGCCATCTCACCGACCGTGTAGAAGTAGGTGTCCGAGGACTCTTCGAGCGCGTGCACAAGGTCGGTCGAGGCGTAGGTGGTGCCTTCGGAGTTTTCGAACTTCCGCCCGCCGACTTCAACGAAGGCACCGCCACCCAATGGTTCGTAAGGGTCAAGGACTCCCGATTCCATCGCGCCGATCGCGATGATCGGCTTGAAAGTGGATCCGACCGGATAGCCGTCCTGAAAAGCGCGGTTGAGCAGCGGCCGACCACCTGAGGGGGGCGCAGTTTCGCCTTCTTTGCCGAAGAGCGCCTCCGCCTGTTCCGGAGTCAACGGTTTCGTGAACGCGCTCGGGTTGTAGGTCGGATAGGAGCCCATCGCCAGGACTTCCCCGTTGAGCGGATTGAGCGCCACGAATGCACCGCCGTCGGCGGGCTTGCCGCGGCCCTGCGCAAGCGCAATCTGTTCGCGCAGCGCCTTTTCGCCTGCGTACTGAAGGCCGGGCTGCAGGGTCAGCTTGAGGTCGTCCCCGCCCTGCGGCTGCTTGGCCGCAACCTCCGAGCCGACAGGTTCGTTGGCCGCGTTGACGTGCACGGTCTCTTCGCCGGCCTTGCCCCGCAGGTAGCTGTCGTAGGAGGCCTCCAGACCGCTCTGGCCCACGATCGCCCCCTGTTCGATGCCCTTGTAGGGGCCTTCTGTGAGCTCTTCTTTGGTGACCGCGCCGACGGTTCCGACCACCTGCGCCGCCATCTCGCCGAAGGGGTATTCCCTGGTGGAAACCGGTTGCGCGATCACCGCGGGGAATTCGTTCTCGCGTTCCAGCAGCACCGTGCGCGGCCCCTGGCCGACGTCCGACTTGATCGTGACCGGCGCGTAGCGGGTTGTGTACATGCCAGTAACGACAAGTTCATCGATGCGGCGCGGGGACATGCTCAGCACTCGACCAAGCCGCGCGAACAGCCTGCGCAGCCTCACGTAGTGTGCCGGCAGAGGTGGGACCTTCGATACGGGCACCGCGTTGACACGTGCCTGCAGCCGATTCCATTCGGCCCGCTGAGATCTCGTGATGTGGTGCCCGGAAGGGGGATGCAGCGTGCTCTGGAACGCCTTCAGCTGATCCTCTTCTTCGCTGATCTTCACCGCTGTCGCCTTGCGATTGCCTTCGTAGACGCGGACCTGTTCTTCAAGCCCCGGAGGAAGTTCGGAAGGCACGATCTGCACAGCGCTCGTGGGCTTGCTGCCGACCAGCGGCTGGTTGTTGGCGGCGAGGATCTCCCCGCGGGCCGCCGGGATCGGCAGCGGACGGGTTTCCTGCTGGCTGATCTGGCGCACGGCCTGGGTGCCGGTGAGCACCTGCAGATACCAGAGGCGGAAGAAGATGATCCCGAACATGATCAGCGCGAAGGTGCCGAGCACCGCCACCCGCAGCGCCAACTGCGGCGAGACGGGCATCCGCGTCTCGGGGCCTCGTGCCGGCTCGATGCTCATCAGGATCTCGAGATCGGGCTCAGGCCGCCGGTGGAGTAGGTGCGGCGGCTGCGGCGGCGCCGGCGCGGGTCCTCGGGCATGCTGCCCTGCAACGCTCTACGTACGATCAGGAAGAACGGCAGCGCGACGATCGTGTCCACGACGATGCCGAGCACGATGTCACGCAGAAGCTCCAGGCTGACCGGCGCGGTCACGCCGAGCAGGAACTCGATCAGCGCATAGCCGACAAACGCCACGCCGGCGGCACCCGCGCCGACCAGGATCGGAACCAACGCCCCCTGGGGGTCGCGCATCTCGCGCAGCCGGCCTGCCCAGAACCCGACCAGCGTCAAAAGCAGCGAAGTGATCCCCATGGTCTGCACGAGCGCCAGGTCGACCAGCAGCCCGATCGCAAACCCGGCCACCGCACCCGACATCGAGCCGCAGAGCAGGCCGACGAACGCCGCCAGCAGGGGCGCCAGTTCGATCGTCACGCCGAAGAACGTGACCTCGGAGAGGATGCCGATCTGGATGAAGACGACCGCCAGCGAGAGCGCCGCGATGCGCACCCCGAGCGCCCCCTGAGCCCCGGATGGCCTCATTTGCCTTCCACCGCCGCAAATCCGGTACCCGGGGGCGCGCCCTGTTCGCCGCCGCGGTTGAGCGGCAGGCTCGCAAGGCCGGAGGGAAGGTTGGAGAGCCGCGACCCGGGCGCGATCGTCAGCACCTGCACGTTGTCGAGGCCATGCAGTTCCACCGCCGGGCGCACGTTGACCTGATAGTTGCTTTCGCTTTCGATCGAGGTGATCGTGCCAATCGGGATGCCGGGCGGGAAGAGGGATTCGTAGGGGTTTTCGACCGTGCCGGAGGTTTCGACCAGCTGGCCTTCGCTGGCCTGGGTATTGCTCGGCAGGTACTGCAACAGGAGGTCGGAGGGGTTGCCGACCTTCGGCTGCAGCATGCCGGCGGAGCGATCACCCGCGATCCGCGCCGCAACCCAGAATTTGCTGTCGGTGATGAGGCTCACCTGGGCGGTTTCGGAGGTCGCCGCGGTGACCTTGCCCACCAGGCCTTCGCCGTTTATGACCGGGTCGTTGATGGCGATGCCTTCGGAGCTGCCTTTGTTGACGTCGATGGTCTGGTACCAGATGTTCGCCGACTCGAGCAGGACGACGGCGTTCACCGGCCTGTAGCCGGCGAGCTGGACGTGGTGGTCGACGTTGCCGATATCGCTCTCTTCGTGGGCGGCCTTGCGCCCGGAGCGTTCTGCCACCACCGCTTTGCGCAGTTGCGCCAGTTCATGGCGGAGCTTGTTGCGTTCATCCTTGGCTTTGAGCATTTCGCCGAACCAGCCCACGGCGCTGCGCACAGGCTTCAGGACCGCGTTGGCGCCGTCCTGGATCGGCGAGACGACCGTCATGAAGCCGCGTTGAACCGAGTGCAGTCCTCCGCCGGAGGACTCACCGAAATATGCCGTCAAGAGGATTATCGAGAGCGCGACGAGCAGCACAAGCACTATGCGCCGCCGTCGAACCGCCTTGCCGTGCATTGCTGACTACCTTCCGAAGACCACGTCCGCTTTGAAGAGTACGCAGACCGCTGGCGGCATGTGCCACGCAGCCCGCAACCTCGGCCGCATACGGCCGGCTTTGGCCGCCTCAGCGACGACGGCGGCGCGAGGACTTGCGGCTGACACGGTGGATCGTCTCAAACTCCTCGAGTGAGCGGCCCGAACCGACCGCCACGCACGTAAGCGGCGACTCGGCCAGATGCGAGGGCATCTGGGTCTCATCGCGCAGCCGCACGTCCAGGCCCTGCAGCAGCGAGCCGCCGCCCGCAAGCATGATGCCCCTGTCCATGATGTCGGAGGCAAGCTCCGGCGGGGTGCGATCGAGAGTCTCCTTGACCGCGTCGATGATCTGGTTGAGCGGCTCCTCCAGCGCCTGGCGGATCTCCTCGCTCGTGATCACGACGGTCTTCGGCAGCCCGGAGACCATGTCGCGGCCGCGGATCTCGGCCTGCAGCTCCTCCTCCATCGGGCAGGCGGAGCCGATCTCGAGCTTCAGCTCCTCGGCTGTCTGCAGGCCGATCAGCAGCTTGTACTCGCGCTTTGCGTAGCTGATTATCGCCTCGTCCATCTCATCGCCGCCGACCCTGATCGACTGCGAGACGACGATCCCGCCGAGCGAGATCACCGCAACCTCGGAGGTGCCGCCGCCGATGTCCACAACCATCGAGCCGGTCGGCTCACCGACCGGCAGCCCGGCGCCGATCGCGGCCGCCATCGGCTCCTCGATCAGGTAGGCGGCGCGCGCGCCGGCGGAGAGACAGGCCTCTTCCACGGCACGCTTCTCCACACCGGTCACCCCGGAGGGCACGCAGACGACCACGCGCGGGTGCGCCCAGCGGTTCTGGTGCACCTTCTGGATGAAGTGGCGAAGCATTTCCTCGGTCACGTCGAAGTCGGCGATCACGCCGTCCTTCAGCGGCCGGATCGCCTGGATGTTGCCGGGCGTGCGCCCCAGCATCCGCTTGGCCTCGATGCCGACAGCGTGGACTTCGCCGGTGCGCGAGTCGATCGCGACCACGCTCGGCTCGGAGAGCATGATGCCACGGCCGCGGACATAGACCAGCGTGTTCGCCGTGCCGAGATCGACCGCCATGTCGCGGCCCCCGAACCCTGTCAGATAGCTGAATATGCCCATGTGTCAGATAGGTGCGAACGGCGCTTTACGCCAGATTTCCCCAGGTCGAGGCGCCGATTGCACCACGGCGCGCTGGCGGGCCGGGGCCTCTTCGCACGATGCGGCAGTCTAGCGGACCCCCTGCAGCGCACGCCAGGCTCCGGGCGCGCTTGCATGCGCCCGTGCAGAACCGTGCCGCTAGCACTCCAGCAGCTGCGGCCAGAGGTCGATCAGCGTGGCGACCGGCAGGCCGACGACGTTCAGGTAGTCGCCCTGCACCCCCCGCACCAGCGCCACGCCCATGCCCTGGATCGCATAGGCACCGGAGCGGCCCTGCCATTCGCCGCTGCGCAGCGAGCGCTCCATCAGCGTCTCGTCGATCTCCCTGAAGGTGACCTGCGTGCTTGCCACCGCGGTGCGCTGCTCCTCCGGCAGCAGCAGCGCCACGCCGCTGTGGACGGTGTGCGTGGCGCCGGAGAGCGCGCTCAGCGTCGCGCGCGCCTGCTCTTGGTCTGCCGGCTTGCCGTAGAGCACGCCATCCAGCTCGACGATGGTGTCCACGCCCAGCACCACCTCATGTGCATGCTCATCCTGCGCCGCCTGTGCCTTGGCAAGCGCATTCTGCAGCGCCACCTCTGCCCCTGGCCCCTGCTCACGCTCCTGCACGCCCGTCGGTCTAACCGTGAAGCTGACCTTGAGGGACTGGAGGATCGCGCGCCGTTGGGGCGAGGCCGAGGCCAGGACCAACGCAGGGCGCACGAGGGTCAGATCTGGCCGAAGAACAGCTCGATCTCACGCGCGGCCGACTCGGGCGAGTCGGAGCCGTGGACCATGTTCATGCCGGTCTGTGTGGCGAAGTCGCCGCGGATCGAGCCGGTGGCGGCCTCCAGCGGGTTGGTCGCGCCGATCACCTGTCGCGCAGCCTGGATCGCGCTGGATCCCTGCAATGCGATCGCGACCAGCGGACCGGAGGTGATGAACTCCACGAGCTCCTCGAAGAATGGCTTGCCGACGTGCTCGGCGTAGTGGCGCTCGGCGAGCTCCCTGGTCATCGTCATGTGACGCAGGGCGACGATCGTCAGCCCCTTGCGCTCGAAGCGGGCGATGATCTCGCCGCTCAGATTGCGCGCGAAGGCGTCCGGCTTGATCAGGATCAGCGTGCGGTCCATGTGGTCCTTTGGTCGGTTCTAGGTGGTCGGGCGCTGCGAGCGCCTGCGGGGCCGCGCGGGAGCGGGCGGCACACGGCTTGAGCCCGGGACCGGCGCGGCGTCGCTGCCGTCCTGGTCGGCGAGCGCAAGCTGGTCGGATTCGACGGTCTCCCCGAGCAGGTCCACGTCCAGAGAGGTGTCGAGGCCGTTGGACAGCGATGTGCTCTCCAAGGCCAGCGTCTCCTCGCCAGGCAGCGGCTCGGCGCGACGGCGCCGACGAGAGGACGTGGCAGCGGGCCGCTCGGCGGGCGGCTCCTCGGACGAGCTTGCGCTTGAGCGCCGACGCCGGGTGCTGCGCGACGGCGCGGCGCCGGCGACCTCCGCCTCGCAGTAGGGGCAGATCGTCCAGCTCTGCTCAAGGGGGCGAGCGCAGGAGGCGCAGCGCTCCTTGAGCTTGCGCAGGCAGCTCGGGCAGCGCAGGAAGTCGCGCTGCACCCGGTAGTCGCAGTGCGGACAGAGGCCATAATCTGCCTCGCCAAGGCGCGCTTCGGCGGCCTGCATCTCAAGCTCGCGCTCGCGCACGTCTTCCAGGTACTCCGGCGGGCGCAGGATCATGTAGACGACCGGGCCCACGAACGGGAACAGCGCCGCGGCCGTGGCGCATCCGATCAGCAGCGGATCTTCGATGCGACGGCGCGCGTCGGCGAAGGTCCAGTAGACCAGCGCGATGTAGATGACGGCGAGAAAGACTATGAGCAGGTCTATGGCCACGCTGAAGGAGCTGCTTTTTATTCCGAAGTAGGCTAGGGGGACCATGGCCCTGGTTAGAAGAGGACCCAGAATGGGCACAAGGCGGACACGGAGTGCCCGAGTTTAGAGAAAGAGTCGGCCGAACCCGTAACCCGCGGCAAAGAACACCAGGATCACGACCGCGACAAAGAGGGCCACGCCGCTGACCATGCGCAGCATCGACGGCCCGTCGTCGTTCATCTCTTCAGGTCCTCCTGCATCCGTCTGTCTGAATCTTGCGCGTCGGCCTGCTCCGCTCCTGCTGCGCCGAGCAGCGCGCCCACCAGGTATACCGATCCCGTCGCCAGCACGGCTGCGCCGGGCTCGCTGCGCGCCCACGCCTGCGCCGCCGCCAGCGCCGCCTGCGGCTGCGGCTCGCATTCGCTGTCGGCAAACCCGAGCTGGCGCGCAAGCGACTGCAACGCCGCCGGCGAGAGCGCCCGCGAGCTGGCGGGCGCCGTAAACCACGCGCGCGTGCTCAGCGGCAGCAGGTGGCGCAGCATGCTGGCCGCGTCCTTGTCCTCCAGCACGCCCATCACCAGCGCAACCGGGCGGTCCCCCAGCAGCTCGGGCAGGGCCTGCGTCAGCGCTCTGGCCGCATCGGGGTTGTGCGCACCGTCGAGCACCGTCAAGGGGTCCTCGCAGATGCTCTGCAGCCGTCCGCCGATCGTCGTTGCGGCAGCCGCCTCCTGCAACGCTTGCAGATCGAGCTCCATCCCGATACCGGCCAGGAAGCGCTCGGCGGCAAGCTCGGCAAGCGCGAAGTTCGCGCGCTGGAAGGCGCCGGGAGCAGCAACGTGCAGCGCCGGCTCCCGTGGAGCAGATGGCGCGATGTGCAGCGCAGCGCTCTGCTGCTGCGCCATGCCGCGCGCCAGCTCCACCACCTCCGAGGACGCACCTGCGCCCAGCACGAGCTCGCTGCCGGGGCGCACCACCGCCAGCTTCTCCATCGCGATGTCCGCGACGGTCGGCCCAAGCCAACGTGTGTGCTCCAGGCTGACGTTGGTCAGCACCGCGACGCTGGAGTCGATCACGCTGGTGGCGTCGTAGCGGCCGCCCAGGCCCGCCTCGATCACCGCGACCTCCACCCCTCGCTGCGCCAGCGCCCAGTAGGCGGCCGCCGTCAGCAGCTCGAACTGGGTGACGTGGTCGTCGGCCGCCAGTGTCCTGTTCACGCGCTCTGCCGCCCAGGCGGCGCGGGCGACTGCGCCTGCGAACTCGTGCGTGGCGAGGTCTTGCTCGCCGACCTGAACGCGTTCGCGGTAGTGCATCAGGTGCGGAGAGAGGTAGGCGCCCGTGAGCAGCCCGTGGCGCTGCAGGATCGCCGCGGTCATTCTGGTCGTGGAGGTCTTGCCGTTGCTCCCCACGACGTGGATCGACTTGAAGCTCTGCTGCGGGGCGCCCAGCACGGTCATCATCCGGTGCATGCGATCCAGGCCGAACCGCATCCCGAACAGCTCCAGCGAGCGCAGGTGGCGCTCGGCGCGCGTCTCGCTCCAGCGCTCGCTCACAGCGCTTCCAACTCCGCCTGCAACCGGGCCAGCTTCTCGCGCTCGGCCTGCACGACCTGCGCCGGCGCTTTGGCCACGAACTGCTCGTTGGCGAGCTTTGCCTGCACGCGGTCGATATCGGCCTGCAGACGCTGGTGCTGCGCCTGCGCGCGCCGCTGCGCAGCGTGAAGGTCGAGCCCCTCGGCGGAGAGCACCTCGACGGTCCCGCCCGGCACCGTCACCGCCGCCACCGGCTCCTCCTCCGCGATGCTGCCGGCCCCGTTTGGCGCCACAAGGTCCAGTCGCGCAAGCCTGGCGATCAGCGTCGCGGTCGCGTCGTATCCCTCAGCGATGAGGCGCGCGGGCACAATCAGCCCGGGCTTTGCGCTCACGCTGTCGCGCCAGCCGCGCAGCAGGGTGATCGCCTCGATCGCGCGCGCGAGCACCTGCTCGGCCTCCGGGTCAAGGAGATCGTCCCGCGCCTGCGGCCAGCTGCCGCCCGCCAGCAGGCCCTGCCCGCCTAGGTAGCCCCAGAGCTCCTCGGTCACGAACGGGATCACCGGGTGCGCCAGCGCGACGGTCTGACGCATCACGTGCAGCAGCGTCGCCGCGAGCGCCTGCCGCTCCTGCTCAGACGCCTGGCCGTCGAGGTCGAGCCGCTGCTTGACAAGCTCGATGTACCAGTCGCACAGCTCCCCGTAGACGAAGTCGTAGAGCGAAAGCGCGGCATGGGAGAAGTCATAGGACTCAATCCGCGCCGCAAGGTCGGCCTTCACCCGCTGCAACCGCGAGAGGATCCAGCGATCCTCGACCGCGGCCGGCTGCGGCTGGGCCGCGAGCTGCGAGAGCTCCACGCCCGGCTGCTCGGCGATCCGCAGCAGCGCGAAGCGGACCGCGTTGTAAAGCTTGTTCGCAAGCGCCTGCCCCTGCTCGACCTTCTCGGCGGAGTAGCGCACGTCCTGGCTGGAGGACATCGCCAGCAGCCCGAAGCGCACCGCATCCGCCCCGTGCTTCTCGATCTCCTGCAGCGGATCGATGCCGGTGCCAAGCGACTTGCTCATGCGGCGGCCGTCAGGCGCCTGGATCACCGAGTGGATGTAGACCTCGGAGAAGGGCGGGCGGCCGGTGAACTCGATGCCCATCATGATCATCCGCGCTACCCACAGGAACAGGATGTCCCTGGCGGTGGAGAGCACGTCGGTCGGGTAGAAGCTGCGCAGCTCCGCGGTGTCCTGCGGCCAGCCGAGCGTGGCGAACGGCCACAGCGCCGAGGAGAACCAGGTGTCCAGCACGTCCTCCTCCTGGCGCACCTGCCCGCCGCAGGAGGGACAGCTCTCCGGCGCGCTTGCCGCGACGTGCACGGCGCCGCAGTCCTCGCAGTAGTAGACGGGCAGCCGGTGCCCCCACCACAGCTGCCTGGAGATGCACCACGGGCGGATCTCGGCCATCCAATCGAGGTAGACCTTGCGGTGGTTCTCGGGCACGATCCGCACCGCCCCCTCCTGCACCGCTGCGATAGCCGGCGCCGCCAGCTCGTCCATCTTCATGAACCACTGCAGCGATATCAGCGGCTCGATCCGCTGGCCGGAGCGGTGCGAGTAGGGCACGCTGTGCAGGTAGGGCTCGCGCGCGCTCACGCGGCCTTCGCGATCCAGGGCGGCGATCACCGCCTCACGGGCTTCAAGGACGGTGAGGCCCGCGAACTCCTCCCCCGCCTCCGCCGTCATGCGCCCGTCCTCGCCGATCACAGAAATCTGGTCCAGGCCGTGGCGGCGCCCGATCTCGAAATCGTTGGGGTCGTGAGCCGGGGTGATCTTCAGCTGCCCGGTGCCGAAGTCTGTCTTCACGTACTCGTCTGCGATCACCGGCAGGTGGCGGCCGACGAGCGGCAGGATCGCGGTGCGGCCGACGAGGTCCTTGTAGCGCTCGTCGTGCGGGTTGACCGCGATCGCGGTGTCGGCCAGCATCGTCTCCGGGCGCACCGTGGCGATCGTGACGGTGCCGCCGCCCTCCAGGTCATAGACGATCGAGTAAAGGGTGTCGGTCTCCTCCCGCTCCTCGACCTCGAGATCTGAGATTGCAGAGCGCGTCCCCGGATCCCAGTTGACGATGTAGCGGTCGCGGTAGATCCAGCCCTTCTCATACAGCGCGACGAACACCTCGGCCACCGCGCGCGCGTAGCCCTCGTCCAGCGTGAAGCGCTCTTCGGTGTAGTCGCAGGAGGCACCGAGGCGCTTGAACTGCTCGACGATCTGGCCGCCGTAGTGGCTGCGCCAGTCCCACACGCGCTCCACGAATGCCTCGCGGCCGAGCTCGCGACGGTTCACGCCTTCGGCGGCCAGCGCCTTCTCCACCTGCGCCTGCGTGGCGATGCCGGCGTGGTCGGTGCCAAGGATCCACTTGGTCCTGAGGCCCTTCATCCGGTGGTAGCGGATCAGCACGTCCTGGATCGAGCCGTTGAGCGCGTGGCCCATGTGCAGCGTGCCGGTGACGTTCGGCGGCGGAATCGCGATGCTGTAGGCGCCCTCCCGGCTCTCCCCCGGCTCTGGGTGAAAGAGCCCGCTGGCAAGCCAGCGCTGCACCGTGCGGGGCTCGACCTCGGCGGGATCAAAGCGCGTGTGCTCGCGCAGGCGGGCGATCTGCTCGGAGCTCTGCATCGACTCGTCCATTGGAGCGATGAGTGTAAACGGGGCGCTGCCCCGCGGCCAGGCCCTCAGACGCCGAGGCCGCCGAAGACGGCGTAGGGGTGCATCTCTTCCCAGATCGGCTGGCCGACGGACTCGACCTGCGCCTGTGTGCCGTCCGGCGCCTCGCTGCGCACACGGACCGCAAGCTCTGCGGCGGCGTCTTCGTCGGCGGCACCTATCAGCAGGTGGCGCCAGTAGCGCTTGCAGGGTATGCCCTCGGACTGCAGGCGCTGCGCCAGCTCGTGAGCGTCGTGATGGCTTGGCAGGCTCACGCGTACCTCGAACTCGGCGTAGGGGCTCGCGCGAGTCTCCTGATCCTCGGTCTCGATCCGCCGCTCATGCTCGGTCTCGATCTGCTGCTCGGTGGAGGGCAGCGGCGCCGAAGCGTCCTCCCAGCGCTCCTCCAGCGGATGCCAGCGCCAGAGCGTCACGGTGCCGTCGATGCCGTGCTCGTCCATGACGCGCTGCACCGCGTCGCGGATCGCGCCTGCGCTCTCCGCCGAGTCGGCGTAGAGAAAGATGTGCTCGCCTTCGCTGGTCGCCACCACGCGCCCCAGTGCCGCACGCTCGCTCTGCTCCACCTGCGCCTGCCGCAAAGCCTTCAGCAGCTGCGTGGGCTGCGTAAGCTCGACCTTGATCCTGTATTCGTCTTCGCTGGCCACGGGTGCTTGCTAGGCCGATCCCTTGCGCAGGGTACGCCGCTCTTCCAGTTCGCTGTCCTGCGCGGGATCGTGAATCGCTTCGGTCACCAGCGTGGGCGCAAGCCCCTTCTCGACGGTCTCGCGCGTGACCACGCACTTCTTCACGTCCGCGCGGGAGGGAAGCTCGAATTGAACCTCAAGCAGGATCTCCTCGATGATCGAGCGCAGGCCGCGGGCGCCGGTTTCGCGCTCCAGGCCCCGCTCGGCGATCGCCTTCAGCGCGTCCTCGGCGAAAACCAGCTCGATTCCGTCGAAGGAGAAGAAGCGCTGGAACTGCTTGACCAGCGCGTTGCGCGGCTCGACCAGGATCGAGACGAGGTCCTCGCAGGTCAGCTGGTGCACCGCGGAGCTGACCGGAAGGCGGCCGATGAACTCGGGGATCAGGCCGTAGTGGATCAGGTCCTCGGGCAGGCAGTGCTCGAAGATCGCGCCCTTGTCGTGCTCGGCTTTCTCCTCGATGGCGGCGGCAAAGCCGATGCCCTTGTGGCCGATCCGCTTCTCGATCACCTTGTCCAGGTTCGCGAACGCCCCGCCGCAGATGAACAGGATGTTCGTGGTGTCGATCGTCAGGAACTCCTGATGTGGGTGCTTGCGCCCGCCCTGCGGCGGCACCGATGCCTGCGTGCCCTCCAGGATCTTCAGCAGCGCCTGCTGCACGCCCTCCCCGGAGACGTCGCGCGTGATCGACGGGTTGTCCGCCTTGCGCGCGATCTTGTCGACCTCGTCGATGTAGATGATCCCGGTTTCGGCCTTGCGCACATCGAAGTCGGCGGCCTGAATCAGCTTCAACAGGATGTTCTCGACGTCCTCGCCGACGTAGCCGGCCTCGGTGAGCGCGGTCGCATCTGCGATCGCGAAGGGCACGTTCAGGATCCGGGCGAGCGTCTGCGCCAGCAGCGTCTTGCCGCAGCCCGTCGGGCCAAGCAACAGGATGTTGGACTTCTGCAACTCGATGTCGCTGTCGCCCGACTGCATCATCTGGACGCGCTTGTAATGGTTGTAGACGGCGACCGAGAGCGTGCGCTTGGAGGGATCCTGACCCACCACGTACTCGTCCAGCACGTCGTAGATCTCGCGCGGCTTTGGCAGGTTCTGCAGGTCGAACGCGGGCGGCGCGACGAGCTCCTCGTCGATGATCTCGTTGCAGAGATCGATGCACTCGTCGCAAATGTAGACGCCGGGCCCGGCGATCAGCTTCTTGACCTGGCGCTGGGACTTGCCGCAGAAGCTGCAGAGCAGTTGCTCGTTGGTGTCGGTCGGCCGCGCCATCGTCAACCCTTCAGTGTTCGGTGATCACCCTGTCGATGATCCCGTACTCCCTGGCCTCCTCCGAGCTCATGAAGTAGTCGCGCTCGGTGTCTTTCTTGACCTGATCGATGTCCTTGCTCGTGTGCTTGGCGATGATCTCATCGAGCCGCCTGCGCACGTCGATGATCTCGCGCGCATGGATCTCGATGTCGGTCGCCTGGCCCTGGAAGCTCGAGGAGACCTGGTGGATCAGGATCTTGGCGTTGGGCAGCGCCATCCGCTTGCCGTGGGCGCCACCGGCCAAAAGCAGCGCTCCCATCGACATCGCGATCCCGACGCAGATCGTCTGCACGTCGGGCTTGATGAACTGCATCGTGTCGTAGATCGCAAGGCCGGCATAGACCGAGCCGCCCGGGGAGTTGATGTAGAGCGAGACGTCCTTCTCGGGGTCCTCGCTCTCCAGATGCAGCAGTTGGGCCACCACCAGGTTGGCGATCTGATCGTCCACCGGCGTGCCGAGGAAGATGATGCGCTCGTTGAGCAGACGGCTGTAGATGTCGAACGCGCGCTCTCCGCGTGAGGTCTGCTCGACGACCATTGGGACAAGGGGGCTCATGTTCCTCGCTTCAGTTTCGCCTCAAGGGCTCGATTCCTCCAGAACCTGCAAGCGTGATCGCACCCCGCCCGCTCCGGCGCACGGCGGGGCGCAGTAGACACTAGCGATCCGGGGTCCACAACCCGGAATCTGCCTGGCTCTGCTCCTGCGAGGCAGGATCCTGCTCCCCCTCGCTCTCGGGCGTCCAGAGCTTCTCCCGCGCCTGCGCCAACTCCGGCGCGATCGGCTCGGCGTGCTCTGCGATGAAGTCGATTGCGGCGCGCGCGGCGAGATCCTCGCGCAGCTCCTCCAGGCGCCCGGCTGCGCGCAGCTCGGCCAGCAGCTGCTCGGGCGTGCGGTCGCGCTCGCGCGCAGCCGGCTCCAGCGCCTCCTGCAGTTCCTGCTCGCTGGGCTCGATGCCCTCCGCCTCCACCACCGCGGTGATCACAGCCTCGCGCTTTAGCGCCTGCTCGGCATCGGGCGCGAGCTCGGCCAGGATGTCCGCTTCGCTGCGGCCGTCGATCGACATGTACGCCTCGCGCGAGATGCCGCGGTGGGAGAGCGAGTGGACCATGCGCTCCCACATCTCCTTCGCCCTGGCCTGCACAAGCGCCGGTGGCGTCTGCACGCTTGCCTGCTGCACGACGGCATCGAGCGCTGCCTGGCGAAACTCGGCCTCAGCGTTGCGTCGCTCGGCCTCCTGGAGCCGCGAGTGGATGTCCGCGCGCAGCTCTTGCAGATCCTCGAAGCCCGCGTCGATCGCAAAGTCGTCGTCGAGGTCGGGCAGCTGCTTGGCCTTGACCTCCTTGACGGTGACGTGCAGGCTGGCCTTGCTCCCGGCCAGCGGGCTGTTGCCATAGTCGGCGGGGAAGTCGACCTCGACGGCGCGCTCGTCGCCGGCGCCCGTGCCGATCAGCGCGGCCTCCAGCTGCTCCGGCAGTCGGCCGGCGCCAAGCTCGACCAGCTGGTCGCGGCCGCTGAGCGCCTCCTTCGCCGTCTCGTCCGGCTCGAGTTGCTCTTGCCCGGTATCCGCGTCACCGACCAGCTCGCCCTCATGGTCGATCACCAGGAAGTCGCCGGCGGCTGCTGGGCGCTCGGTGGTCTCAAGGCGCGCAAGCCGCTCCCGCATCCCCTCGATCTCCTGCTCGACGCGCTGCTCGTCGACCTGCGGCTCGCGGCGGGACACCTCAAGCCCCTTGTAGGAGCCGAGCGTCGCCTTGGGCAGCACGCCGATCTCGATCGAGAACTCGAGCGCCTGCCCCTGCGGCGGCAGCTCGCCCAGATCGACCTCCGGGTCCCCGACGGGGACGATCCCCGAGCTCTCCAGCGCGTCGGCGTACCAGGTGGAGAGCGTGTCCCGCACGGCTTCCTCCAACACAGCCTCGCGACCAAGCTTGCGGATCACGATCGGCGGCGGCACCTTGCCGCGGCGGAACCCCGGAATCCGCAGACGGGAGCCGAGCTCGCGCGCCTTGCGCTCCACGCGGTCGTCGAGCTCGCTCGACGGCACCTCCACCTGGAGGCGCACACGCGACTCTGGCAGCTCGGTGAGCTCGGTCTTCAGCGCGGCTGGCACGCCGCCACGATACCGTGCCGGCCCATGTCAGCCGCTCCCGCCAAGCTGCGCGCCCTGGAGACCTGGCTCTGGACCGGCCCCGTCGGGCACCTGGCGGGCGGCGCAGCCGACTTCGCGACCGCGCTCGCCCGCTATGGATCGGCGCGCTTTGCTAAGCGATGCTCGGCGTCGGCGCCAGCTCACGCTCCGCGCCACGCTCGAAGGAGATCTGCGAGCCGCGCGGCAGCACGAACACCGGGCAGCGCGCCACCCCCTCGATCAGGTTCTCAGCAGCCGCGCTGAGAGCCACCTGGCCCTGCTCGACCTCCGGGCGGGAGGCGATCACCAGCAGATCGGCACTGTCGTCGGCCACCGAGGTGACCAAAGCGCCGGTCGCCGCAGCCAGCGAGTCGGCGGTCGCCTGCGCGCCCGCGTCATCGCCGGTGAAGGCGATCAGCTGCAACCGCGGCTCCTGCGCCGCGAAGCCAGCCGGCGCGATCCCGACCGCCAGGCGGCCGCCTTCCAGCAGGCGCCGAGCCGAGTTGCCGATCGCAATGTGGCCCTTGGCGGTGTGCGAATCCGAGCAGAAAACGATCGCCTGCGCGCCGACGCGCTCTGCGAGCGCACGCAGGCCCTCCGGTGTGGAGCGGTCGGTGACCACGTGGCGACCCGCCTCGCGGCCGCCCAGCAGCGCCGCGCCGCGCGTCAGCAGCTCCTCGGCCTCGTGCTCCGCAAGCGCCTCCTGACCCGCCTGCGCCTCGGAGACGTGGCGCACGTAGGCGAGGGAGACCTCTGCTCCGGCCTGGGCGAAAACACGGCCCAGGGCTACGGCGTCGTCCTCGTTGTGAGTGCCGTCGTAGGAAACGATGATGGATGTGGACATGGCTTGCTCCTCTTGAAATCTCGGTGGTGTTGAGTCGATGGTGACACCGATAAGCCATCACCGCCAGCGATGTTTGTAATCGCTGCTATAAGATTTACTTATGCTCAATGTGACGCGGCTTGCGACCTTCGTGGAGGTGGCCAGGCAGGGCTCCATCTCGGCCGCCGCACTGGAGCTCACCTACACCCAATCGGCGGTGTCTCAGCAGATCGCGGCGCTTGAAGGCGAAGCCGGCGTGGCTCTGCTCGAGCGGCACGCACGCGGCGTACGCCTGACGGCGGCCGGGCAGGCGCTGCTTGCTGCAGCCGAAGGAGTGCTGGCCCGCTTGGAGGCCGCCGAGGCCGAGCTGGCAGCCATCGGCGGGCTGCGCGGTGGGCTGCTGCGAGCCGCCTCCTTCCCGACCGCCGGGGCAACGCTGATGCCGCTTGCGATCGCGACCTTCCGCGCCCGCCACCCCGACGTGGAGATCACCCTCGCGGAGGGCGAACCCGAGCAGATCGCGCCACGCCTTGCCGCCGGCGAGCTGGATCTGGCGCTGCTGTTCGAGTTCGACGACGGCCCGCAGCACGACGAGAGCCTGCAACGCGTCGAGCTCTTGCACGACCCGATGTACCTTGCGTTGCCGGGCGGCCACCGGCTCGCGCGCCGGCGGCGGCTGCAACTGGAGGACCTCAGCGGCGAGGCTTGGATCCAGACCTCCAGCGAGAGCGCGTGCGCGCGCTACGTGGTGCGCAGCTGCATGGCGGCGGGCTTCACGCCCAACGTCTCATTTGAGAGCGACGACTACCAGACCATCCAGGGGCTGGTAGCGGCGGGCGTCGGCGTGGCGCTGATACCGGAGCTCGCACTCTCCAGCGTGCGCCAGGACATCGCGACTCGCAGACTCGATCCCCAGCCGCCGGGGCGCCATGTCGTGGCGGCGAGCCCGAAGGGCGCCCCCACCCCGTCCGCGACTGCGATGCTCGCGATCCTGCAGGAAATCGCGGCCCGCTACACCCCGATCGGGCCAGCCCCGTCGAGCTGAGCCCTCACTGCTCCCAGGGGAAGCGCACGGGACCCAGGCGCTGGACCTCGGGCTCCAGCGCCACACCGAAGCGCTCCAGCACCCGCGCTCGGCCCTGCGCCATCAGCTCCGCGATCTCCGCTGTGCTCGCCTCACCCAGGTTCTCGACGAAGTTTGCGTGCTTGGGCGCAAAGCGCGCCTGCCCCACCTGCAGCCCGTTGCAGCCGGCGAGGCTGAGCAGCACGCCGGCGCTGCGGCCCTCCGCACGCGGGTCCTCGGGGTTCTTGAAGGTGGAGCCGAACGTGCGGATTCCCTGCGGCTGGGCCTCGTGGCGCATGGCTCGCATCTGCGTAAGTGTCGACCTCACCGACTCGACCTCGGCCGGATGCAGATCGAAGCTCGCACCGCAGACGACCTCGCCATCGCGCAGCGCAGAGCTGCGGTAGGCGAAGCCGAGATCGGCGGGCGCGCGCTCGCTCACTCCATCCGCGCTTGCGACCCGCACCGCCTGGAGCACCTGCGCCAGCTGCCCACCGTAGGCGTTCGCGTTCATCCGCACGGCGCCGCCGACGGTGCCGGGGATGTTCACGCCGAACTCGATCCCGGAGAGCCCGGCCCGCGCGGCCTGCGTGGCCACGGCGGGCAGTCGCGCGCCGCCGCCGCAGACCAGACGACTATCGCCCTCGCGGTGGATGCCAGCCAGCTCGCCGGCGAGCTTGAGCACCAGGCCGCGCACCCCCTCATCGGCGATCAACAGGTTTGAGCCGGAGCCGAGCACGGCGACCGGGATCTCGCCGTCGGCCGCCCAGCGCAGCAGCGCGAGCAACGCCTGCTCACTCTCCACACGAGCAAACCATTCCGCGCTGCCGCCCGTGCGCACGGTCGCAAAGCGGCGCAGCGGCTTCTGGGCCTCCACCGGCACCGGCGGCGGCGCGAGCCGCGCGCTCACCGGCCCACCAGCCCGCGCCCGAGCGAGTCCACGTCGCCAGCGCCCATCACCAGACACAGGTCGCCGTCTCTCAAGAGCCCACGCAGCACGCTGCTCGCCCGCTCCATCTGCGGCAGCCACATCACCTGCCGCCCTTCGGCATGCTCGGCGGCGGCGCGCGCAATCGCAAGGCCGCTGACGCCGGGATGGTCCTGCTGGCGCTCACGAGCGGCATACACGTCGAGCACTGCAACGAGATCGGCCTGCGCGAGCGCGGCCCCGAACTCGTCGGCCAGCAGCGCCGTGCGCGAGTAGAGGTGGGGCTGGAAGACCGCGACCAGTCGCCCGCCGCCGGGTGCGAGCTCCGCGCGGGCTGCGGCGATCGTGGCGGACACCTCGGTTGGGTGGTGAGCGTAGTCGTCTACGACAAGCGCACCGGACGCCGTGCGCCCGAGCCGCTGGAAACGCCGGCCGGCGCCGTGGAAACCTGCGATGCCCTCGATCGCGGCCTGCTCCCGCGCGCCGGCGAGCCGCGCCGCCTCCAGCGCGGCGGTGGCGTTGAGGGCGTTGTGGGCGCCCGGCACCGAGAGCTTCACCTCGTGCCCGCGCCAGACAAAGCGCGAGCCGCCCGGGAACAGCGTGGAGCTCTGCAGGTCGTAGGCCACGTAGGCAGCGTGCCGCAGCGCCAACAGCTGCGGGCGGTCCCAGATCACCGCCTGCGGCGCGCGCGCCAGGAACTGCTCGTAGGCGCCCATCAGGTCCGCCAGCGAGGTATAGGCGGCGTGATGGTCGAGCTCGGCGTTGGTCAGCACCGCAATCTCCACGTTCAGGCTGAGCATCGAGCGATCGGACTCATCCGCCTCGATCACCAACCACTCACCCGCGCTCCAGTGGGAGTTGGCAAGGCCCTCTCCGATCGTGCCGCCGATCATCCATCCCGGATCCGCGCCGGCGCCGCGCAGCGCGTGCACGATCATCGCCGAGGTTGTGGTCTTGCCGTGGGTCCCGGCGACTGCGATCGTGCGCCGCAGGGCGGAGAGCTCGGCGAGCAGGTCGGCGCGGGGCCGCTCCGGCAAGCCGCGCTCACGGGCCGCCGCACGCTCGGGGTTCTCCGCGGGCACCGCGCTCGAATAGAAAACCTCGGTCTCCTCGCCCGCGGGCACGTTGCGAGCGTCATAGCCGATCGTCGCTTCCAGCACCCCGTCGCCGCGAAGCTGAGCCAGGTATGGGGTCTGCACACGATCGGACCCGCTCACCTGCGCGCCGAGCGCGGACGCCGCCCGCGCATAGCCGCTCATGCCGGCGCCGCCGACGCCGACAAAGTGCAGCCGGCGACCGGCCCAGGGCGCGCCGTTGCCGCTCACCGCCCGGCGGCCTCCAGCAGCGCGTCCGCCACCTCATCGGCGGCATTTGGACGCGCCAGCGCCGCGGAGGCGGCCGCCATCGCCGCCAACCGCTCGCCGTCGTCCAACAACCCTGCGACGGTCTGGCGCAGGCCCTCGGCGCTCAGCTCCGCGTCGGGGATCACGACCGCGGCGCCGGCCTGGCTCATCCAGCGGGCATTGGCGCTCTGGTGATCGCCCGCCGCGGCAGGATAGGGCACGAGGATCGCGGGCAGCCCGTGCGCGGCCAGCTCGAACACCGAGCCGCCCGAGCGCGCGATCGCCAGATCAGCAGCCGCCAGCGCGTCGCCGAAGTCCTCGACGTCCAGGTACTCGATCAGCTCGTAGCCGCCCGGCAGCTCGGTGCCGGCGAGATCGGGGTAGTCGCGGCGGCCGCAGATGTGCAGCACGCGCAGAGCGCCCTGGCGTGTGCGCTCAAACAGAGGTGGCAGCCCCTCGACCGCGGCCAGGTTGACCGAGCGTGCGCCCAGCGAGCCGCCGAACACCACCACGCAGCGCTCGCCGGCGGCGATCCGCCACCGTTCGCGAGCGCGCTGCCCATCCGCGCTGACCGGGAATGTCGGGCGGCCGGTCACGACGTAGCGCCCATCGCCCTCATCCAGCGGCCTGCCGCCCGAGTCGGTGAGCGGGAAGGCCAGGCAGACCCGGCGCGCGCCGCGCGCAAGCAGCCTGTTGGAGAGGCCCAGGTGGCTGTCCGCCTCGGTCAGCACCAGCGGCACCCGCGCTATCAGCGCGGCGAGGCCGACCGGCCCGGCGACGTATCCGCCTCCGCCCATCACGGCATCCGGGCGCAGCCTGGCAATCATCTTCCGCGCGGCCCAGACCGCCGCGGCCGCGCGCAGCAACGCGCGCGCTGCACGCAGCGGGTTGCTGCGGCTCAGCCCCTCGACCGCGAGCGCGTGGAAGGGAAACCCGGCCTGCGGCACGAGGCTGGCCTCGGCGCGCTGGCCGCCGACGAAGCTGACCTGCGCCCCGCGCTGCCGCAGCGCCTCAGCGACCGCGAGCGCGGGCACCACGTGTCCCGCGGTGCCCCCCGCCGCTATCAGCACCCGCGTGCCGTCCACTTGACTCATGCCCCAATCGTGCCGTCTTGGCGCCCGCGGCGTCGTCTTCGCGCTGCGGACGCGCCCGCGCGGGTGCCCGCGACGCTTTGCCAGAACCGGCATCGGAGCGGCTACGGCGCGCCGGCCTGTCGGGCACCGCGCGCACATGAGCGCTGCCACCGCCGGCGACGTTCATCAGCAGCCCCATCGCGGCGAGCATCACGATCAGGTTGCTCGCGCCAGCTGAGACGAACGGCAACGGCACTCCCGTCAGTGGCGCCAACCCCAGCACCGCGAATGCGTTCAGGATCGCCTCGGAGACGATCAGCGAAGTCGTGCCGACGGCGATCAGCGCGCTGTGCAGGCTGCGCGCCGTGCGCGCGACCCGCAGGCCGACGTAGCCGATCACCCCGTAGAGGGAGAGCAGCGCGCAGATGCCGACCACGCCGAGCTCTTCCCCGATCACGGCCAGGATGAAGTCGGTGGAGGGCCTCCGGCAGATAGAAGATCTTCTGCACCGAGCGGCCGGGGCCGACTCCGAACAGCCCGCCGGAGCCGATCGCGATCTGGCCCTGGACCGCCTGAAAACCGCTGCCGCTGGCGTGCGCCCACGGGTTCAGGAAGGAGGTCAGCCGCTGACGGGCATATGGCTCGGCGAGCGCGTAGAGCACCACCAGGGCCGCGACCGTGCCGGCGATGATGCCGAGGTTGCGCATCGGGATGCCGGCCGCGATCAGCATCGCGGCGATCGTGAACGCGATCACCATCGCGGTGCCGATGTCCGGCTGGGAGGCGACCAGCAGGCAGGCGCCACCCACGACCAGCAGCAGCGGCTTGGTCAAGTCTTTGAGGTCGAGCAGCCGGCCTGGGCGGCGAGCGATCAGCGTCGCGGCGTAGAGCACCAGCGCGATCTTCAAGAGCTCGGAAGGCTGGAAGACCAGCGAGCCGTGTCCCAGCCATCGGCGCGCACCGTTGACGCTGACGCCGAGCCCAGGCACGTGCACCGCGAGCACCAGCACGAAGGAGAGCACCAGCAGCGGCGCGACAATGCCCTGCACGCGGGCGATGCCGTGCCTGGCCAGGAGCCGCATCGCGACCAGCCCGACCGCGGCGAAGACCGCGAACTTGATCAGTTCGCTGCCGCCGCTGCCACCCTGCAGCACGGTGGTGGCAGAGGTCGCGCTGTAGACCATCACCAGGCCGAAGGCGAGCAGGCAGAGCGTGCAGGTCAGCAGCAGCCTCTGCTCAAGGCTCGCACCGGCGCGGGCGGAGCGAGCAGGCGCGACCTTCGCATCCTTCTGCGCACTCTTGGCGCGCCGTGTCGAGGAAGCGCGACCCCGGCCGGCTCGCGGAGCGGCGGGGCGGGCGGGACCGGCGGAAGAGCTCGACATCAAACCCGCATTCGACGTGTGGGCAGTAAGACCTGCGGCGGTGGACGCACGCCGGGCGACTCAGAGCTTTGCGACCAGTCCTCTGAAATTCTCACCGCGCGCTTCAAAGTCGGCGAACTGGTCGAAGCTCGCACAGCCCGGGGCAAGCAGCACGATCTGCTCGGGCTCGCCGGTCTGCGCTCCCGGCCCTGCCTCCGCGGCCGCCTGCGGTCCGTGTCGCGCTGCGCTCACCCAGCGCGCAGCGGCGATCGCCTGCCGCGCAGCAGCGCCGGCGCGCTCCAGCGCGACCTCCAGCGTCTGGCAGTCCAGCACGGGCACGCCCACGCCATCCAGCGCCTGCGCGATGATGCCGGCGTCCTGGCCGATCAGGTAGACGCCCGCGCAGCTTGCGGCAACGTGCTCTGCCAGCGGCGAGAAGTTCTGGCCCTTGCCCTGGCCGCCGGCGATCAGGTGGATCGGCCCCCTGCCGGCCAGCGCCTGCAGCGCGACGATCGCGCTGGCGACGTTGGTGGCCTTGGAGTCGTTTACGTAGGCCACCCCGCCCTTGAGCGCGACCTGCTCCAGGCGGTGCTTGACGCCCGGGAAGCTGCGCAGGCCGGCGCGCACCGCCTCAGGCTCTACCCCCCGCTCCAGGCACACGGCGGCAGCGGCCATCGCGTTGGCGACGTTGTGGGCGCCGGCGATGCGGATCTCCGCAGTCTCGATCAGCCGCTGCCCCTGCCACCAGAGCACATCCTCATGCAGGCGCAACTGCGCGTCGGGGCCGCTGCCGAAGCTGACCACTGCCCCGCGCCCGCCGAGCCGGCGGATCCGCTCCTGGATCGACGCGCTTGAGATCGGGCGCCCTTTGGCATCGACACCCACGCCGTCGGGGTCTCCCGGCAGCACCGCGATGTCCTGCTCGCGCTGACGTGCGAACGCCTGCAACTTCGCCTCCACGTACGCCTCGAAGCCATCGTGGCGGTCGAGATGGTCGGGCGAGAGGTTCAGCAGCACCGCCGCCTCGGGTGCGAAACCCACCGTGTCCTCGAGCTGGAAGGAGGACGCCTCGCAAACCACGGTGACTGACTCGTCCACCCTGTCGACCAGCGAGCTGAGCGCAAGACCGACGTTGCCGGCGGCCGCGACCGGCAGCCCAGCCTGGGCGTGGATGTGGGCGATCAGCTCCACGGTCGTGGTCTTGCCGTTGGTGCCGGTGACGGCGATCGTCTGGTTTGCCAGCAGCCGCCAGCCAAGCTCCAGCTCGCCGATCACCGGCAGGCCCTGCGCGTGCGCGCGCAGCACGGCCGGCGCATCCTGCGGCACCCCCGGGCTCTTGACCAGCGCCTGCACGCTCATCAAGAGGCTGAGCCCGTCGGTCTGCGTGTGCACCTCGACGCCCTCGTCCGCGAGCCGGTCCAGGCCGGGCGGGGATCCCGAGTCGACCCCGATCACGCTCTCGCCGCGGCGTCGCAGCGCGCTGGCGGCGGCGATGCCAGAGCGCGCGAGCCCAAGCACCATGTAGGGGCCTTTGGGAAGCGGTGGCCGTGGGATCTGCGAACCCGCGCCGGACATCAGGGCAGGCGCCCCATCAGCCCACGCTCTGCTTGTACAGCGTGAAGCCGATCGCCGCGCAGACGGCCGCGACGATCCAGAAGCGCAGGATGATCTTGGTCTCAGACCAGCCCTGCAGCTCGAAGTGGTGGTGGATCGGGGCCATCAGGAAGACGCGCTTTCGTCGCCATTGGAAGTAAGCAACCTGGATCAGCACTGAGAGCGCCTCGATCACGAAGATGCCGCCGATGATGATCAGCAGGATCTCGGTCTTGGTCATCACCGCCAGGCCCGCGATCGCCCCGCCGAGGCCAAGCGAGCCGGTGTCCCCCATGAAGACCGTCGCGGGGAAGGCGTTGAACCAGAGAAAGCCGACCGCGGCACCGACGATGCAGCCCGCGATCAGCGCCACTTCGGGCTCGCCGGCGATGATCGCGATCGCGATGTAGGTCAGCGCCACGATCGCGGTGCAGCCGGCCGCCAGGCCGTCGAGCCCGTCCGTCAGGTTCACCGCGCTGGTTGTCCCCGCCACCACCAGATAGATCAGCAACGGGTAGAAGGGCCCGAGTTCGATCTGGTAGTCGACGATCCGCAGCCGCAGCGTGCTCTGCAGGTGCGCTCCGTGCACGGCGATCAGCCACAGCCCGATCGAGATCACGACCGTGACGATCAGCTTGGTCCTGCCGCGCAGGCCGAGCGAGCGCCGGCGCGCCAGCTTTGTGTAGTCGTCGGCGAACCCGAGCAGGGCGCAGGCGATCGCCACGCCCAAGATTCCCAGCGCGCGCCATTCGTCGAAGCCGGTGAGGATCAGGAATGGGATCGCCATCGCGGCCATCACGATCACGCCGCCCATCGTCGGCGTACCCGCCTTGTGGTGGTGGCCTTCGGGGCCCTCCTCCCTGATCTGCTGACCGAACTCGCGCTTGCGCAGGAAGGCGATGAACTTTGGGGAGAGGAAGATGCAGATCAAAAGCGCCGCGGTCCCCCCGATCAGGATGCGGCCCATCAGCACCTCCGCGCGCGAAGCTCCTCGCGCGCCACGGTCACATCATCGAAGGGGATCTTCACGCCGCCGGCGAGCTCCTGCCCCTGCTCGTGGCCCTTGCCGGCGATCACGACCACATCACCCGGAAGCGCGAGCTCCAGCGCGTGCGCAATCGCAGCCCGCCGGTCCACCTGCACCTCGACGGCGTCCGCCCCAGCCTGCCTGGCGCCCGCGAGCACCTGCGCGACGATCTCCTGCGGGTCCTCCGAACGGGGGTTGTCGGATGTGATCACCGCGACGTCAGCAAGCCGCGCGCCGATCTCGCCCATCAGCGGACGCTTGCCGCGGTCGCGGTCACCACCGGCGCCAAAGACACAGAGCACGCGGCCCTGCGTGATCTCGCGCGCAGCGCTCAGCACGTTGCTCAACGAGTCGGGCGTATGGGCGTAGTCGACAAGCACCGCGAACCCCTGCCCCTCCTCGACGGGCTCAAAGCGCCCCGGCACGCGCACCCCTCGGTGCAGCGCTTGCCGCAGATTCTCCAGATCGCCGCCAAGCTGGTGAATGCAGGCAAGCGCGCCGAGCGCGTTTTCGACGTTGAATCGTCCTGGCAGCGGCAGATCAAGCTCAAGCTCCCCTTCGGGCGTGAGCACCCGCGCGCTCGCGCCCTGGCTGTCGATCCGCAGCTCACGCGCGGCGTAGTCGGCCTCGCACTCCACGCCGAAGGTCACGACGTCGCCCAGCTCCTGCGCAAGCCGTCCGCCGTAGGGGTCGCCGACGTTGAGCACCTTCAGCGGCGGAGCATCCGGCCCCACGAACAGCATGCGCTTGGCCTGGAAGTACTGCTCCATAGAGTGATGAAAATCAAGATGGTCCTGGGTCAGGTTGGTGAAGATCGCCGCGGCGAACCTCACGCCCTCGGTGCGCTCCAGCTGCAGCGCGTGGGAGGAGACCTCCATCGCGCAGCTGAGATCGCCAGCGTCCAGCATGGCGCGAAAGTCGGCCTGCAGGTCCAGCGCCTCCGGGGTGGTGCGCTCCGCCGGCCGCTCCACACCGCCCACGACCGCCTTCACGGTTCCGAGCAGGCCGCAGCGCCTGCCGCCGGCTTGCATCAGCGCCCGCACCATGAAAGCCGTCGTGGTCTTGCCGTTGGTGCCCGTGATCCCCACGACCTGAAGCTGCTGCGTCGGCTCGCCGTAGAAGCGGTCGGCCACGGCGGCCATTGCGCTGCGCGCGCTCTGCACCTGGACCTCAGGCACACCGAGGCCAAGCGGACGCTCAACTACCAGGGCCGTCGCGCCGGCGTCCACCGCCTGCTGGGCGAAGCGGTGCCCATCGGTGCGCTCCCCGGGGACGCAGAAGAAGAGGGCGCCCGGCCCGACGCGCCTGCTGTCGTAAGCGATCGCGGAGATCTCGGGGTTTGCGTCGGCCGGGGCCAGCACGCCTGGCATGCCGGCTGCGAGCAGGTCGTGCAGCCTCATCGAGCCCTGAGTCTATTCGGGCGCCACGCCGAGGTATGGCAGCGCGAAGGCCATGATCTGCCCGAACGCCGGGGCCGCGACGGTGCCGCCGTAGACCGAGCCGGTCTGGGGTTCGTCGACCACCACGGCACACAGCAGCTTGGGGTCGCTGGCGGGCGCGAAGCCGACGAAGGAGGCCACCATCCGGGTTTCGGAGTATTCGCCGGTCTGCGGGTTGATCTTGTTCGCGGTGCCGGTCTTGCCCGCAAGCTGGTAGCCGGGGATCGAGACCTCGCTGGCGGTGCCGCCGGGCGCGAGCACGCCCTCCAGCATCGTGCGCACCTCCGCTGCGGTTGCAGCCGAGATCACCCGCCGGCCTCTCGGCAGCGGCAGCACTGCGCCACCGATGGAGCGCACGACGTGGGGCGTGCGCAGGATGCCGCCGTTGGCAACGGCCGCATAGGCGGTCGCGATCTGCAGCGGGGTCACGTCCTCGCCCTGGCCGATCGGGAGGTTGCCCATCGAGGAGCCCGAGTACTGGGAGGGCGAGATCACGATCCCGCGTTCTTCGCCGGGCAGGCCGGTGCCGGGCTGGGCGCCGAAGCCGAAGCGGTGCGCCCAGGAGTTGAAGCGGTCGGCGCCCAGCAGCCCGCCGATCTTGATCGTGCCGACGTTGCTGGAGCGCGCGAGGATCTCCGAGGCAGAGAGCTCTTCTTCGGGGTGTTCCTCGGCGTCGTGGATCGTGCGGTCGGCGACCTGGATCTGGTCGGGCACGTTGAACTGACTCTGCGGCGTGATCAGGCCTTCTTCCAGCGCGCCGGAGAACGTCACGACCTTGAACGTCGAGCCCGGTTCGTAGTCCAAGCTGACTGCTTTGTTCTGCAACGATTCAGCAGAGCCCGAGAGCGCGTCGTTGGCGTTGACCTGCGGCCAGTCGGCCATCGCCAGGATCGCGCCGGTGCGCGGGTCCATCACGATCGCGGTCGCGTCTTTGGGGGCGAACACCTTGCCGACGGCTGCTAGCACCTGTTCGGCGCGATGCTGGATGTTCGCATCGAGCGTAAGCGTGATCTGCTTGCCCGCCTGCTCGTGGCGGGTTTCGTCGATCGAGACCGGCTGCCCCTTGCCGTCGCTTATCACCTCGCGCTTGCCCTGCACGCCGGAGAGAGTCTTGTTCTCGGAGTATTCGAGTCCTGAGACGCCTTCGCCCTGCGCGCCGATCGCGCCAAGCACTTGAGCAGCCAGCGTGCCTCTCGGATAGACGCGTCTGGTCACCGGCGTCTCTTCGATGCCTTCGATCGGCGCTTCGCCGATCCGCAGCGCAGCAATCGCCTGCGCGCGCTTGGCCGGCAGCGCATGGGCGAGGTAGACGAAGCCGGAGCGCTCGCTCAGCTTCGCCAGCACCGCGTCGGTCGATTCGTGCAGCAGTGGCGCGAGCTTCTGGGCGACCACGAGCGGTTCTTTGATCAGGTACGGATCGGCGGTGACATCGTCCGCGGGCTCTGAGACCGCGAGCACGACACCGTCGCGATCGGTGATCGTGCCGCGGGGAGCAGGGACCGTTTCAATCGTCTCGTGCTCGTCGGTGGCATGCTGGCGAAGCGCGGCGCTGTGGATCGTGCCGAGGTAGAAGCTGCGCAGCGCGGCAAGCAGCAGCAGCGCGACGAACACGCCAAACAGCGGCCCGACGCGGCGCTGGAGGCTGGCCACGAGGTGCTAGCCCCCTGCGCTAGCCGGGGCCTGTGCCGCTCCGGCTTGCGATTCGGGCGCCGGTGTCAGCGTCTGCGTTGGCGCAGTGGCCGCGGTTGATGGAGCGGCGGCCTGTTCGGTCGTGCCGGCCGCCGCTTCCTGGCTGCTCGGAACGGAGGCCGCCGCCTGTTCGCCGCCGGTCGTGGCCTGCTGGCTGCCCAAGGGCGTTTCGGAGGCCGCCGCTTCTCCGCTCGAGGTGCTCGCGGAGCCGCTCGAGCTGGAGGCGCCGTGTGTGCTGGAGAGCAGGCCCCCGGTCGACGAGCTCGCCTTCCAGGAGCGCAACTCCTGTGCCGCCGTCTGTGCCGCGCCGGGGCCCGCTGCGCGACGGAAGCTCAGTTCTCCGGGCGAGAGCGAGACCATTCCCAGCTGCCGCGCTCGCGTTTCGATCTCTTCTCCGGAGCCCGCTTCGGAGTTGGCGATCGCCATCGCTGCGTTCTCCCGCGAGAGCGTGGAGACCCGCGCCAGCGACTGGCCGATACCGGTGTTCAGGCGCAGCACGAGCAGCTGAGCTGTGATCAGGCCGATCAGCCCGAAAGCGACGATCCCGATCCAGAGGCGGCCGCGCAGACTGAGCGCGATCAGCTGTCGTGGAGAGACTAGCGCTGCGCTCGGCAGCCCGCGAAGCGCAAGGGAGCGCTGCCGGCGCGTTCGAGGCGCCCTCTTGGGAGCCGGCGGCCTGCGAGCCGGAAGCGCGATTCCCGGCGCCGCGACCGCGGCGCCGCGCACGAGGCCCGCGGAGGGCCCGGAGTATCGCCGCGTGGGGCGCCTGCTGGAGGTGCGGCCCGAGGCTGGCCGCGCTCGACGGTGTCCTGGCGCGGGCTGCGCCAGTGGGCGTGCTGTTGAGGCTGAGCTCATGCGGCCCTCCCGTGGTCGTGGACTTCCGTGTTCACATCGGCGGCGGCAAGCTTGCGTGCGGCTCGCAGGTGAGCTGAGGCGGCGCGCGGATTGGCATCCACCTCGGCTGCCGACGGGGCAAGCGCCCGGCGCGTGAGCAGCTGCGCCTCGGGCTCGTGGCCGCAGACGCAGACCGGCAGCTGCGGCGGACAGATGCAGCCGCGCGCGCGATCGGCCAGAAAGCGCTTGACGCGGCGGTCCTCCAGCGAATGAAAGGAGATCGCGGCCAGCACGCCGCCCTGCCGCAGCAGCTGCCATGCCAGCGGCAGCGCGGCATCGAGCTGGCCGAGCTCGTCGTTGACGGCGATCCGCAGCGCCTGGAAGGTGCGCTTGGCGGGATGCCCGGCGCCAAACCTGGCCGGCGCCGGTATCGCCGCCTTGATCGTGTCCACGAGCTGCTGCGTTGTCTCGATCGGTGCCGCAGCGCGACGGGCCACGATCGCTCGCGCGATCGCACCGGCGTGCCGCTCCTCGCCGAGATCTCGCAACGTGCGCGCCAAGGCCCGCTCGTCGAAGCTCTGCACTATCTCCCGTGCAGAGAGCTCCTGGCGCGGGTCCATGCGCATGTCCAGCGGAGCGTCGTAGGAGTAGGAGAAGCCGCGCTCGCGCGTGTCGATCTGCATCGAAGAGGTGCCGAGGTCGAAGTAGACGGCGTCCGCGCTGACTCCCTCCCCCACCAGCATCTGCAGCCCCTCCGCGTAGCCGCCGCGGATGAACCGCACGTTGCAGGAGACCTCGGCCGCGAGCTGCACGAACCGCTCCTCGGCAAGCGGGTCGCGGTCGATCGCGATCAGTGTGCCGGCCGAACCCAGGCGCTGCGCCACCAGGCGCGCGTGACCGCCGCCGCCGAAGGTGCAGTCCACCGCGGTCGCACCCGGGGCGAGGTCGAGCAGGTCGGTCAGCTCATCCGCGAGCACCGGGATGTGAGCGCCGTCGCCGCCGCGACCGAGCTCCTGTGGCCCTCGCTTGCGGGCCCCATGCCGCGGGGGCCTGCGGCGAGCGCCGTGAGAGCGCCTCATGTCTGGCATGTCACGCAGGATGGTCGACACCAGCAGTGATCTCCGCGACGCCGCCAAGCAGCGTCGGTCGATGCTCGTCCCAGCGGTCCTTCGTCCACAGCTCCAGGCGATCACCGGCGCCCACCACGACGACCTCCTTGCTCAGCCCGGCATGCTCTGAAAGGAAGCTCGGGACCATGATCCGGCCCGCGGCGTCCAGCTCGGCGTCGTGGGAGCTGCCGTAGAAGAAGCGCTCAAGCTCCGCCAGTCGCGGAGAGAGCGGCGGCAGCTCGGCCAGCGCCCGCGCGGTGTAACGCTCGTAGTCCTGCGGCCGCCAGGCGCCAACGCACGGCTGCTGGTCCACGGGCATCGCGAGCACCACGCCGTCGGCCAACGCGGCCCTGTATCGGGCCGGCACCGTGAGGCGGTTCTTCGCGTCGAGGGTGTGGTCGAAGGTGCCGCGGAATGCCATCTGATCGAGCTCCTGGCTGATTGCCGAGCCGGGGAGGAGGAGTGGGAGGAGCCCCTCCACCCCGGCTCGATGCGCGCAACTTACCCCACTTCCTCCCACAATGCAACTCCAAGGACACATTTTCCCCCACTACATGACAGTTGCGTTGCACGCCCGCGCGAGCGTGTAGCTTTCTGTGCCAGGGTCCATCTCTTCAGGGGAAAGGAGAGCCGTGCGCACAAACGTCAGCGTCCGCAGACGCCGCGCCATCGGCGCCGCAATCGCCGCGGCGGCCGTCTGCCTGGGCATCGCCGCGTGCGGCTCCTCAGCACCGACCGGCACGGAGGCCGATCCATCGAGCCTCGCGCCCGCTTCCTCGGTGATCTATCTGAGCGCGGTCGTGCACCCCGAAGGCACTCTGCGACAGACCACCGTCACCGACCTGCGCACGCTCACCCACGCAGGCGCACCGCTGACCCAACTGTTGCAGGCGGTGGCCGGCTCCACCCCGCTCGCGGGAGTCAACGTCAAGCGCGAAGTGCAATCGTGGGTGGGGAGCAATGCCGGCGTGTTCGCGACCTCCGCCGGTGCGCTCACTGGAGCCGCCGAAGCGATCGGCGGCGCAGTCTCCGGCGGGATCTCCCCCGAAGCGCTGCTTCATGCCGCCGGAGCCGGACTGGTCGCACACGGCGCACCCGCTGCACTGGTGCTCGACACGCGCGACCTGGCAGCGGCACGCTCGTTCGTGAGCTCGCTTGCCAAGCGGCAGAGCGCGCAGCATGCCAGCTACCGCGGCGTCGCCTACGACGCGACCGCGCAAGGCGCCGCGGAGGCGATCGTGGGCAAGTTCGCCGTCTTCGGTGACCAGGCAGGCGTAAAGGAGGCGATCGACACCTACCTCGGCGGGCCCTCGCTGAAGAGCGCCAGCAGCGCGTACGAGACGCTGGCCGCAAAGGAGCCGGCGGGCGCGCTGGCCGGCGTCTACCTGAATCCCGGCACTGGACAGGCAAGCCAGCTCCTGCAAGCCTTGCCGGGGCAACCGAGACAGGCGCGCATCTCGATCGTGCCACAGCATGGCTCAATCGAGCTCGACGTCGACCTTCTCTCGACCACGACGCAGGCCGAAGCCCAGGCGGTCAGCTCAGCCTCAGCCGCCACGACCCTTCTGGCGGGTCTGCCAGAAAGCTCCTGGCTGGCTGCAGGCATCGGCGAAGGCGGCACCCATGCGGCTCGCTACCTCACACTCCTGAGCACCGTCGTGAACCTCGCGGCAAAGTCGGTGCTGGCCCACCTCGGCGGCCCGGCGCTGCAGACGCTGCTCGCCAAGCTGCAAAGCCACGCCCAAGCCGTGCAACAGCTCGTCTCACCGTGGGCTGGGCCGGCGGCCGTGTTCGCGGCCGGATCGGGACTGCTCAGCATCCAGGCAGGGCTCGTGATTCAGTCGAGCTCCACGGCCGCTGCCCGCGGCGCGGTCGCCCAGATCGGCGGTCTGCTGAGCAGCGCCGGGGCGAAGGTGAGCAGCACCGCGGTGCCCGGAGCCGAATCGGCGGCCAGGGTCAGCGTCGCGGGACTGCCGGTCTCGCTCTACATCGGCGCCGGGTCGGGCAAGCTTGTGATCGGCCTGGGCCCGGAGTCGATTCAGGGCGTGCTTTCCCCCGCGAGCGAACTTGCAAGCTCCTCGCTCTACAGCTCGGCGTCCTCGACGCTGGGCGGCGCCAAGCCGTCGATCATCGTCGACTTCCCGATGGCGCTGGCGCTGTTGGAAGGACTTGGTTTGCAGGAAAACCCGCAGGTCGGACAGGTGCTGCAGCGGCTGCACTCGCTCGGCACGCTCGCGGGCGCTGTGCAGGGTCTCGGCAACGGCGTGCTGCGACTGCGCGCGATCGCCGATCTTCAGGGCTGAGAAGCCGCGCTAGGCGCTCGCCGCCGCGGCGGCCATGTGCTCGGGCCGTCTCTCGGTCTCAACGATTACGCGGCAAGGGCGCTTATTGAGCAGATACACCGCTGTGGGGCCAATCTGGCGCTCACCCGTGGGGGCGTGCAGCGTCGACCAGTAGATCACGTCCGCCCCCACACGCTCCGCCTCTTCCACGATCGCTGCGCCCGGGTTGCGCGTGCGGATCAACCCCGTGTGAATTTTGATCCCGGCGCGGCGCGCCTGCACGCGAGCGCTCTCCAGCGCCGAGCGTCCCGCTTCCTCCTCGTCCTCCAGCCCCGCTTCGAGCGAAAGCTGGCTTGGCACGGGCAGCACGAAGACCGCGTAGACGACGCCATCATGCCCGATCAGCTTCGCGGCGCTGGACAGCGCCGCGGCGCTGACGTCATCGCCGAAGATGGGCACGAGCGCCGTGCGATAGCCAAGCGCCTGGAAGTCCGGCGGGCGCTCGGCGCGCGGGATGCGATGGGTCGAGAAGAGGTCGAGCCCCTGTTTGCGGCGGTAGTAGATATAGCCGCAGATGCCGAACACCATCCACGGGATGCCCACGTAGCGCGTCTCGGTGTGCAGGATCACGACAGACACCCACACCACCGCGGTGCCGATCCCGCCGATCACGGCCGTCATCGGTATCGCCGACCCCCTGATCCGCACGTTCCACGGCAGCCGGTAGGGGCGCTCACGATCGGGCTCCTTGACGCGCAACGCGATGATCGAGACGTGCGCGGTGGTGAACGAGAGCAGCGCACCGAAGGAGTAGAGGTTGCCCAGCACGTTGGTGTTGCCGTAGACGATCAGCCCCGCCGCGAACAGCGAGAAGAACACGATCGTGAACCAGGGCGTCCTGTAGCGCGGATGCAGGCTGGAGAAGATGCTCGGCAGTTGCCGGTGCTCGGCCAGCGACCAGGACAGCCGCGAGATTCCGATCAGCCCTGCGTTGGTGGCCACCAGCAGGATCGTGGCGGCGAGGACGCCGACGTAGTACTCGGCGAGATGCAGCACCGTGCCGTGCAGGCCCAGACGCGAGACGATGCCGAGCACCGGGTCGTTCTGGAATTTGCCTCCGAGCGCCGTGGCGTAGCCGGCCTGTTTGTAGGAGTAGCCCAGCGCGTGGCTGTAGCCGACACCGTGGTGGAGCACCGGCAGCGCGGAGAGCGCGACGATCGAGATGCCGGCGTAGAGGCCGAGCACCGCAATCAGCACCAGGTTGACCGCCTTGGGCACGTCTTTGCCGGGGTCCTGAGACTCCTCGGCCATGTTTGAGACGGTCTCGATCCCGGTGTAGGCAAGCATCGCGATCGAGAGCGCGAAGATCATTTCGTGCCAGGTGGGGACGCTGCCCAGATGCACTTGGCTGACCAGCAGCGATGGGTCGAGCACGAGCACCGCGCCGAGGCCGACGAGCAGCGTCTGGGTGCTGAGGTCCAGCACGGCCAGGACCACGTTCAGATTCGCCGACTCGCCGATGCCGCGGATGTTCAGGAGCACAAGGCCGACCACGACCGCAAGGCCACCGAAGATGTCGCCCGGATTTTCGTTCAGCGCATGCAGCCCCGGGAACGCGCTCAGGTAATGCGGCACGAAGAACGCCGAGATCGCGATCGTGAGGATGTAGTCGAGGCTCAGCGCCCAGCCGGCGAAGAACGAGACGAACTCGTTGAAAGCGTGCCTTGCAAACGAGGAGGAGCCCCCGGCTTCCGGGAACATCGCGGCGCCCTCGGCATAGGTCTTGGCCGTGCAGACGAACAGGCCGCCCGCGCATAGGAACACCACAGGCGTGAGGCCGAGCGCATGCGCTGCCACAAGGCCGAGCGCGTAGTAGATCGAGGAGCCGACGTTGCCGTAGGCGGTCGCGAAGAGCCCGGAGACTTTCACCGACCGGCGTAGACCGTGCTCGCTGAGGCGCGCCATCAGGCCGCAGCGTACCCATGACCTCGACGGGGAGCCCGCGCCAGCGGCAGCGCGGCGCGTGCAAGATCCCTTTCAGGGCGCGCGCTAGGGCAGGATTCGCGCTTATGATCCCGACGCCGCCGGATCGGAGGGCTCCTCCCGTCCCGGCCGCGCACCGAACGCTTCAACGCTTCAGAGACCACTCCACAGGACCCGATACGACGATGCACATGGCACGCCGCGGCAACTACAACTCAGGCACCGACTTCGTCCTCGAATACGGCGAGCTGCGCTTCACGTTCAACGAACGGGACTTCGCCGAGCGCTGCGAGCAAGCCGCGATCAAGCTCGGCTTCATCGGCGGCCGGCTCGGCGAGGAGGAGCTCGAGGACCTCGTCAACCTGGCGGTCAACGGCGAGATCCCCGACCCGGCCTCGGCGCTGGGCGAGCATGTCAACGACTGCTGGCCCGCGCTCGTGGGACCTGTTGAGCGCTCTCTTGTGCACTGGCTGCGCCGCCTGGTCTTCCGCGGCGCCTGGCTCGATCAGCGAGTCAACGAGGGCGAGCTGTCAATCGCCTTCATCGAGGAGACAGGCGGCTTCATCTACGTCCAGCCCGATCGCGCCGACGAGCCGATCGAGCTGGCGCAAGAGCCATCCTGGGGGCGGGTCGCCTACCGGCCCTAGGCCAGCGCGTCGGCCGCCTGCGCCCGCGCCTTGACGATCTCCGCCGCGGACTCCTCGCCGACCAGCAGATCGGCCTTCAGGGTGCCGCTTGCCAGCAGGTCCAGCGCCGGGATGCGGCCGGTGCTCGTGCGTAGGACATCCAGCGCGATCACCGTGGTCTCGCCGCCGAAGGGCTTGCTCGCCGTCGCGATCACCGTCAGCGAGCCACCGTCCACGATGTTGCGTGCCGCCGCCAGCGCACGGCGGGCGATGTGGGGCGCCACCGCGTCGAGGCTGTCGATCGCCAGCAGCACGTGCTCCCCGCGGCTCGCCGCGCGCTTTGCAGACTCCAGCGCGCGCTCGATCGCCTGCGCCGCAACGTCGGGACTGGCGGTGAGCGTCTGAGCGGCGGCCGGCTGATGGGTCTCCCAGTCGGCGAGCTCCTCCGGGCGCACGCCCGCGAGCGCCACGCTGATCTGGAGAGAGTCGCTGCCCTGCAGCGCCCCAAGCAGCGAGCGCAGCGTCTCGGTCTTGCCGGCGCGCGCGGCGCCCGTGATGCACACGCGCGAGCCGCGGCCGATCGGCGTCAGCCACTCGATCGCCTTCAGCGTCGGGTCATCGGATCCGAGCTCGATGCGGTGCGTGGGGAAGGCGGCGGGCAGCGAGTCGAACTTCGGCTTGCCCACGACGGCGTCGGCAGGCTCGCCGTTGATGTTCTGCACCCGCACGAGCGATGGATGGCGCTCGGAGCCGCGCGGGTCGCGCAGCGGGCCGCTCACCCGGTCGCCGCTGTCGAGCTCGCAGCGGCGGACCTGGGCCGCCGATATGTAGACGTCGCTGTCCACATCGAAGCCGGCGTCCGGGCGCAGGAACGCCGAGCCGTTGGCGAGCACCTCGACGACACCCTCGACCGTGCGCTCCTGCTCGCCACGCACCGGCTCGGCTGCACTCTCCGGCTCCTCTTCCTCCTTGGACTCGGCCGCCTTGCGACGCGACCTGCCCGCGCGCGGGCGCGGCTGCTCCTCCTCCGCCTCGGTGCTGCGACGGCGACGCGAGGAGCGCCTACGGCGCGTGCTGGGCGCAGACTCGGACTCAGACTCAGACTCGGGCTCAGATGCAGGCTCGGACTCGGACTCAGACGCAGAGTCAGATTCAGACGCAGGCTCGGACTCAGCATCCGTATCACCCTGCGCCTCGCCGCCGCTGCGCTCCAGGATGCGCTCGATCAGATCGGCCTTGCGCAGTCGACGGTAGCCATCGAGGCCGAGCTGGCCGGCGATCGCGTGCAGGTCGGCAAGCGGGCTCGCCTCCAGGTCGGAACGGTCGAGTACGGCCATGTGAATCTCCTTCTGTGGGTTTCGATGGGCGGATGGAGTCCGGCCGCGTTGGCGCAGCAGCCGGCACCCGTGCGCCTGGCAGCCTAGCGGTTCAGGCCGTCAGACTCCAAAGGCAATCCCCTCCGCCTGCGCCTCGTCATCGAAGCGCGCGGTCTCCGCCGCCACCCGCGTGTCATCCCAGCCAAGCCGTGGCGCCATCGCCTCGGCCACCCCGCGCACCCGCTCGGGCGTCAATTCCTTGGCTGCCAGCAGCCCCAGCCTGGTGCGCCGCAGCAGCACGTCGCCGACGCTGCGGGCCTGCTCGCGCGTGGCTGCAAGCGCCGCCTCGGCCAGAAGGTCGGGCATGCCGTGCATGATCGGCTGCGCAAGCGCCGGCTGCTGGGCAGCCAGCGCCAGGACATCCTGGGCCGCATGGCCGTAACGGGAGGCAAGCGCGGCATATGACTCCTCCGGCACAGCCGGCACGCGTTGGAGATCCTCGACCGCGATCGGCTGCCCCAGCGGGATCTCCTGCGTGCGGCAGGGGGCGTCCCGCGCTTCGCGCTCCACCAGCCTGTCGACGGTCATCTTGGCCATCCGCCGCCAGGTCGTCAGCTTGCCGCCGGTGATCGTGAGCATGCCGCTGGAGGTCTCATACAGCTCCGCCTTGCGCGATATGTCCACGGACTTGCGCGAGTCCCCGGTGGAGATCAGCGGCCGCACACCGGCGAACGCGCCCGTCAGATCGCTTGGCTCAAGCTCGGTGGCGAAGAACTCGTTCACGGCGCTGAGCAGATACTCGACGTCCTGCTGTGCCGGGCGCACGTGTCGCAGCTGCCCCTCGTAGTCGTTGTCAGTGGTGCCGATCAGCGTGCGGCCAAGCCACGGCAGCGCGAAGATGCTGCGTCCCCCGCCGGCAGGCACGATCGCACCCGCCACCAGCGGCAGATCCTGCGAGCTCAGCGTGATGTGGGTGCCCCTGCTCGGCCTGATGACCGGAAGCTCAGCCTCGTCGTGGAGCTCCTGGGGGCGCAGCTCATCTGCCCAGACTCCGGTGGCGTTGACCACACTCGCGGCGCGTATCTGCACCTGCTCTCCGCTCTCTGCATCCCTGGCCATCACGCCACAGGCGCGCCCGCCCTCTTCGAGCAGGCTCTCCGCGGCCACGCGGTTTGCGCACACCGCCCCGAAGCGCTCGGCCTCGCCAAGGATCGTCAAGACCAGGCGCACGTCATCGGTCTGGCAGTCGTAGAAGAGGTAGCCGCTGCTCGGCTGCCTGCCGGCGAGCGCCGGCAGCATCTCCACCACCTCCTCCCCGCTTATCACCCGGTGGCGCTCCGGGCTCCAGGATGCGCTGCGCGCGTTGGCCGAACCGCGCGCCTGGGAGCTGGCGCGGCGGCCGCGGCGGCCACGCAGTCGATCGCGGTCCACCGACATCACGTCGTAGAGGTTCAGGCCAACCCCCACAAGGCGATCCGGCCTGGCGCCGTCGAAGGCTGGAACGACGAGCGGCAGCGGCCGCACCAGGTGCGGCGCCAGCGCAACCATCAGCTGGCGCTCCAGCAGCGCCTCGCGCACGAGACCGAGGTCGAAGCTCTGCAGGTAGCGCAGGCCACCGTGGACGAGCTTGCTGGAGCGGCTGGAGGTGCCGCAGGCGTAGTCGGCACGCTCGATCAGCGCGACGCTGAACCCGCGGGCGGCGGCGTCCAGCGCCACGCCGGCGCCGGTCACGCCACCGCCGACCACCACGAGATCGAACTCGCTGCCCTGGAGTGCAGAGAGCGCCTGCGAACGCTCGATCATGCCGCCAGTCTCTCAGACGCAGGCGTCGCCCTCGACTGGTCGCGGGGCGCGCCTGGCGCCACAGACTCGATCAGAGCTCGGAGAGCTCAGAGTTGATTTCGCCGACAGCGGACTTCGCGTCGCCGAAGAGCATCGCGGTCTTGGGGTCGTAGTAGAGCTCGTTTTCGATGCCCGCGAAGCCCGGGTTCATCGAGCGCTTGATCACGATCACCGACTTGCTGTCGGCGACCTCGAGGATCGGCATGCCGTAGATCGGCGAGGACGGAGTGTTCTTCGCAGCCGGATTGGTGACGTCGTTTGCACCGATTACGAGCGAGACGTCGGTGCGAGCGAACTCCGGGTTGATGTCGTCCATCTCCTTGAGCTGGTCGTAGGGCACGTCGGCCTCCGCGAGCAGCACGTTCATGTGGCCGGGCATGCGTCCCGCGACCGGGTGGATCGCGTACTTGACGTCAACGCCGCGCTTCTCCAGAGCGGTGGCCAGCTCCTTGACAACGTGCTGGGCCTGGGCAACCGCCATGCCGTAGCCGGGAACGATCACGACTTTGCTTGCGTAGGCCAACTGCACCGCGGCGTCGGCCGCGCTGGTGGAGCGCACGCTGCCGGCATGCTCGCCGGCGCCCTCGGCTCCCGCCACGGCGCCACCGCCGCCGAAGCCGCCGGCGATGATCCCAGGGATCGAGCGGTTCATCGCTTGGGCCATGAGGTTGGTGAGGATCGTGCCCGAGGCGCCGACCATCATCCCGAAGACGATCAGCGCCGGGTTGTTGAGCGCCATCCCTGTCGCGGCAGCGGAGACGCCGGTGAATGCGTTCAGCAGCGCGATCACGACCGGCATGTCCGCGCCACCGATCGGCAGCACGACGAAGTTGCCAAGCAGCGCGGCGACCACGAGCATGCCGATGAAGAGCAGTTCGGAGTGCGCGCCGGCGACTATGTCCACACCCGCGGCAATAGCCAGCACGAACAGAATCAGGTTGATGGGCTGCTGGGCAGCGCCGAGACTGATCGGCCGGCCGGGGATGATTTCCTGAAGCTTGCCGAAGGCGATGTTCGAGCCCCAGAAGGAGATCGAGCCGATGATCGCGGCGGCGACAGAGAAGATCGCGATGTAAGTTGGCACCGCGCCGAAGTGGATCGTGAAGACGCCAACCTGGGCGGTGCGAGCGCCGAAGGTGGAGCCGTGGCTGCGGAACTCGACCCAGGAGATCAGCGCGACGGCGCCGCCGCCCACGCCGTTGAACAGCGCGACCATCTGCGGCATCGCGGTCATTTTCACCTGCCGCGCTGCCGGCACGCCGACTGCGGTGCCGATCACGATGCCAAGCGCGATCAGCCCCCAGTTGCCCTCGGTCGGCTCAAGCAGCGTCGCGAGGATCGCGATCGCCATCCCGACCCCTGCGATGCGGTTGCCGTTGACCGCAGTCTTGGGACCCACCAGGCCGCGCAGACCCTGGATCACCAGCGCGAAGGCGACGATGTAGAGGACGTAGATGAAGTCTTCTGATTGCAGGAAGGTGCTGGCCAGCGGGGTCATGCCTGACCGTCCTTGCCGGCGGACTCCGGCTCGCTCTTCTCTGGCGGCTTGGGCTTGGTCTTGAACATCTCCAGCATCCGGTCAGTGACCAGAAAGCCGCCGATGATGTTGATCGTGCCGAAGATCACCGCGATCACCAGCAGCGCCTCGCTGAGCGCGTCGAGCCTGAATTCGGACAGGCCGAGCAGCAGCAGCGCGCCCAGCAGCACCACCCCGTGGATCGCGTTGGTGCCGGACATAAGCGGCGTGTGCAGCGTGTTCGGGATCTTGGAGATCACGATGAAGCCGACGAACCCGGCGAGCACGAGGATCGCGAGGTTGGTGGTCAGGACGCTTGCGAGGATCACGAGCCGGCCTCCGCTCTCTCCACGGCCGCCTTGGCGCCGGGGTTGACGATCTCGCCGTCGCGCACGATGCACGCGCCCTTGACGATCTCGTCCTCGAAATCGAGCGCCAGCGCGCCGTCCTCGTCCACAATCAGTTCCAGCAGCGAGAGCACGTTGCGCGCGAACAGCTGCGAGGCGTGCTCGGGCATGCTGGCAGGCAGGTTGAGCGGCGAGACGATCTTCACGTCGTGCACGACGATCGTCTCCCCCGGCTTGGTCAACTCGCAGTTGCCGCCGGTCTCGCCCGCGAGATCGACGATCACCGAGCCGGATTTCATGCCCTCCACGGCCTCCTTGGTGACGAGCTTCGGGGCCGGGCGTCCCGGCACGAGCGCGGTGGTTATCACCACGTCGAAGCCCTTGATCGCCTCTGTCAGAGCCTGCTGCTGCCGCGCCCGCTCCTCATCGGTCAGCTCCCTGGCATAGCCGCCCTCGCCGGCGGCCTCCAGGCCAAGATCCAGCCAGGCGGCACCGAGCGAGCGCACCTGCTCAGCCACCTCCGGGCGCACGTCATAGCCGGTCGTGCGCGCCCCGAGTCGCTTGGCGGTGGCAAGCGCCTGCAGGCCGGCGACGCCGGCACCGAGCACGAGCACCTTCGCGGGCGGGATCGTGCCAGCCGCGGTCATCAACATCGGGTAGAAGCGGCCCATGTTCTCGGCGCCGAGCAGCGCCGCCTTGTAACCGGCAACGTTGCTCTGCGAGGAGAGCGCGTCCATCGCCTGGGCGCGGGAGATGCGTGGGATCGACTCCACGGCGATCGCGGTCGCCTTGGCCCGGGAGAGCGCAAGCGTGCTGGCGGGGCTGCTCAGCGGCGCCAGGAAGCCGATCAGCAGCGAGCCCTGCCCGAGCATCGCGACCTCTTGATCGTTCGGCGGCGAGATCTTCAGCACCACCTCGCAGCGCCAGACTGCAGCCGGATCGTCGGTTACCTCAGCACCCGCCTCCCTGAAGGCATCGTCTGAGAGCAGCGCGCCCTCGCCCGCCCCGGACTGCACGAGCACGTCGATCTTCTTGCTCTGCAGGCGGCGCACGACGTCGGGCACAAGTGCCACGCGCCGCTCTCCCGCTGCTGTCTCCTTAGGAACACCTACCCGCATAGGCTGAGGCGGCAACCTATCCAATCGGGCGGCGAGACGACTTGCCGCTCCGCCCGGCGGGTCCCACTGCCGCAGAGGCGAGCCCGCGTCGCGCCCAACCGTTGTGCGACACTCGAACCACTGTGACAGTCAACCTCACGCGCATCTACACCAAGCGTGGCGACGCCGGCCAGACCCACCTCGGAGATATGAGCCGCGTCTCCAAGATGGACGCTCGGGTGGAGGCGTATGGCACCGTCGACGAGCTCAACGCGAACGTCGGCTTCGCGATGCTGGCGCAGGGAATGCCTGAGAAGTTCGTCGACTGGCTGCGACGAGTTCAGAACGACCTGCTCGATCTCGGCGCGGATCTGTGCGTGCCGCCACCCAAGGATGAGAAGGCCGCCGAGCGCGAGCGGCTGCGGATCACGCCCGAATATGTGGAGTGGCTCGAGCAGGCGCTGGACGAGGTCAACGACACGCTGCCGCGGCTGCGCTCGTTCGTGATCCCGGGCGGCACCGACGCCGCAGCGCGGCTGCACCTCTGCCGCACTGTGTGCCGGCGCGCGGAGCGCCGCGCGCTTGCTGTGCAGGATGCAAATCCTGAGGTGCTGCGCTACCTCAACCGACTCTCGGACATGCTCTTCGTGCTTGCGCGTGCTGCGGGCGAGGAGCCGGGGGCGCCCGGCGAGCCGCTGTGGCAGCCAGGCGCGCACGAAGCCGGCGAGCGCGGCTGAGCCAGCCACTCGCTCACGCTCAACCGATGAGCAGGCCGGAGAGACCCTGCTCGCAGCGCATTGCAATAGAGAGCGCGGCCTGAGCTACGACGTCAGCGGAGCCGATGGAGCGGCCGGTAGTCGTGGTGCCGCGGTTTCTGCCGCGCGGTTGCCCGGGCGCGGCGGGCGCCGCGATCGGCAGTGCAAGGCCGGCCAGCGCGGGCAACACCTCCGCGGTAACCCACACCGGCGTTTGCGTGACGCCGCTTGAGTAATCGAAGCTGCCATTGGCGACGAGCAAGCTCTCCAGGTAGGAGATCGGCGAGCGGCCTTTGAAAGCTAGCGGCTGCCGTGCGGCGAGCAGTCCCTGGACCGCCCATGCGGTTGACGCGGCGTTGGATTCTTCGCCGGACTGCTGGGGAAAGCCGCCGTCCCGGCTCTCGATGCGACGGAGGTAGGAGACCGCCCGCGCGATGGCGCCGCTCGTGGGTGCGCCGGCGGCCGCCAGCGCCTGGATCACCGCACCGGTGTCATCGACGTCGCTTGGGTCGCCGCGAGTGCCGAAGCTGAACCCACCTTCGGCGTTCTGCTGCGCCGCCAGCCACCTGGCCGCGGTCTGAATCGCCGGATCTGCGGGGCGGTCGCCGAGCGAGCGCATCGCCAGGATCGCGAAGGCGGTGTGGTTGGCTTCGTCGTCGATCGACCCATCGGGCTTGCGATAGGAGGCCAGCTGGCGGCTGAGATCGTGCCCATCCAGGGCCGCGGCGGGCAGCCCGCAGGCGTGCAGCGCGAGGATCGTGCGCTCGATCGCGCCAGAGCCGCTCAGCGTGCCGGCGCCTGCCTGCAGCGCGTCCAGCACGGTGTGGCCGTCCTTGCGCACGCTCAGAGGCGGCCGACCGGCCGCCGCCAGGGCTATTGCGCTCCAGCCTGTGAACAGCTCGGTGCTGGGGGTGCCTGCCTGCTGGCCGAAGCCGCCGTCCGCTTTCTGTGCGGCAAGCAGGTATTGCACCCCTCGCTCCAATGCCGCGCGGGTGGTTGCAGGCGCCGAGGCAGAAGCCGCACGCACGCTCCCAGGATCAAGCGCAGCACCGCCGAGCAGCAGCGCCAGCGCCGCCGCAAGGCCGATCCCCGCCGCCTGCCAGTCGACCTGCATACGCGCTCTGGACCTCGCCAGCAGCCGCGCGAGCTCGGGGCCGAAGGCAAGCCCGAACAGCAGCGTGGAGACCACGTCAACCACGTCGAAGGGGAGCCCCTGGCCAACCGCGGCCAGTAGTGCAGCGGGCGTGTGGCTTGCGCCGATGCTCCATACGTAGAGGTTCATGATCTCCTTCGCGACCAGCGCCGCGAAGGCGCATCCGAGCGCCAGCGGCAGTCGCGGAAGGCGCCTGCGCGTAAGCTTGCCGGCGAGCGCGCCCAGCAGGCCGACGATCCCCCACGCCGCCATCTGCCATGGCGTCCAGGAGCCCTGGCCGAGCACGATGTTGGAGGCGAGCATGCCGATCGCACCCACGACGAACCCCGGGATCGGCCCAAGGCTGTATCCCACGACGAAGGTCATCGCCGTGATCGGCTTCACGTCGTCAAGCGCGGCGAATGCGTCCCGGCCGAGCGCCGCCAACGCGGAGAGCGTGGCGACCAGCGCCGCCGTGCGCGCCGATGGACGGGAGCGCTCGTAGGCCAGCCACCCGATCGCGAGCACCGCGGCGATCAGCGTGAATGACGCCAGCGGCCAGCTCATGCCGCGCTCCGCGCTCCTGCCAGATCCGCGATCGCCTGCGCTCCCTGCTGTGGCAGCAGCGCGCCGCCGTGGCCACCGAGGATGCGGGCGGTCTCGGTTGCGAAATACCAGCCGCCGCTGAGCAGCTCGGCGCAGGAGGCGTCCGCGATCACGCTGCCGCCGGCAAGCAGCACGGCTCTCTGTGCGCAGGCAGCGGCAAACTCGGGGTCGTGCGTGGCGACGATCACCGCCATGCCCTCCTGTGCGCGGCGGCGCAGATCCTGCGCCAGCGCGGCCTTGGCGCCCCTATCCATGCCGCGTGTCGGCTCGTCCAGGGCCAGCAAGGCCGGCGGTTGCTCGGAGTCCGTCACGATCGCAAGCGCAAGGCGCTGACGCTCCCCACCGGAGAGATCGCGGGGGTTGCGTTGAGCCATGGCAGCCAAGCCTGCGCGCTCGATCGCGGCCGCAGAGGCCTCCAGCTCCACGCGCTCGTGCAGGAAGTAGTCGCCCGGGTTCTGCAGCAGCAGCGCGACACGTCCCGCGCTGCCCACCTTCCCTCGCGTGGGCTCCAGCAGCCCCGCGGCGTGACGAAGCAGCGTCGACTTGCCGGCGCCGTTTGCACCCATCAGCGCGACGATCTCGCCGCCCGCAAGCGTCAGATCGACTCCGCGCAGGATCGCCGGCCCGTCCTTCAGCTCGTGCCACACACCGCGCATCCGCAGGGCAGGCTCGGGGCCGCGTTGCAGCCGGCGCGCAGCAAGGCCCGCCAGAGCGCGCCGGCCTTTGGGGGACGCGGGCGCCGGCGCAGCGAGCGAGCCCTCTTCCGGCAGCAGGCCGCGTGCGCGCAGGGTGCTGCGCGCCTGACGCACGCCGGTGGGCGGAGGCTCGTCGACGCCGGTCAGCTGCAGCAGCCGCGCGGCCGGCGTCTGCAGATGCTCGGCGTGTTCGCCGGCCCATGACAGGAACGAGCCGGCATCGCCATCGTGCGCAATTCGGCCGTCTGCCATCGCAATCACGCGGTCGGCGAGGTGCAGGCAGCGCTCCAGGCGGTGCTCGGCGATCAGGATGCTCGTCTCCCACTCCTGATTCAGGCGCCGAAGCAGCCCGAACAGCTCCTCGCCCGCGACAGGGTCAAGCTGAGAGGTCGGCTCGTCCAGCAGCACGATCCGAGGTCGCCCGGCAAGGGCGGCCGCCAGCGCCACACGCTGCTTCTCGCCGCCAGAGAGCTCTGCGGTGCGCCGGTGCAGCAGATGGTCCACGCCGATCGCAAGCGCCACCTCCTCCACGCCGCGCGCAACGACGTCGGGGCTCTGGCCCCTGCTCTCCAGCGCCAGCGCGAGCTCGGCGCGCACGGAGCTCATCACAAGCTGCGTCTCGGGGTCCTGGAAGAGCACGGCTGCGTGCGCGCCGATCTGGGCAGGTCCGTGCTCGCGCGTGTCGTGACCACAGACGGTGACCCGGCCGGCGAAGGTGCCGCCGTGAAAGTGCGGCACCAGGCCACAGGCGGCACGCAGCAGCGTCGACTTGCCGCCGCCGGAGAGGCCGGCCAGCAGACACACCTCGCCCTCTGGCAACTCCAGGCAGACCCGCTGCAATGCCGCCTCCTCGGCATCGGGATACCGATAGCTGACCTCATCAAAGGAGAGGATCGGAGCGGCACTCATCGCTGCTCGATTCCACGACGGCTCAGAAACGGCGCCAGCGCCACCGCACCGATCGCCACGCAGAAGCCGAGCGTCGCGGCCGAAGTCGAGACCCGCAGCAGCGGATAGGCGTGGAAGGCCGCCGCCCCGCTCAAACGCGCCGCCAACGTAAGCGCGAGCACACCGGCGGCCGAGCCCGCGAAGGCGAGATCGTGTCGCGAGAGGGGACGGCGCCTGCGGCGCACGCGGCCGGCGGTGGCAAAGCCGCGCAGCTCCAGCGTCGCGGCAACGTCCAGCGCCCTGTCCAAAGCTCCGCCGACGCTGGCCGCCAGCAGCAGCGCCCTGCGCCGCAGCGTTCCCATCGCGGCCGCATCCGGGCGGGTCCGCTGCGCCTGCGCAAGGTTCTGCGCGTCCACCGCCAGCAGCGGCACCATGCGCAACGTCAGCGAGGTGGTCAGCGCCGATCGAAACGAGATCCGCCGGCACGCCGAAAGCAACTCGTCGGGATCGATCGCGAGGCTGCCCAGGGCGCAGACCAAGATGACGATGCTCACCTTCAACGCGATCACCAGCCCGTAGACGAGCGCCTCCACCGTGAGATCGCCCTGCCCGAAGGGCCCGAGATTGCCGAGCCGCGCGAACACCGTCAGCCCTTCACGGCTCACGAGCACGTTGACGATCACGAGCGGCACGCCGATCGCCAGCGCCACGCGCAGCGCCCTTGCCACCTGCCGCCCGACGCCGGCGGCAAATGCCGCGGCCAGGCATGCCACGCCGATGGACACAAGCACCAGCGGGTGATCGATCACCACCACCGCAATTGTCAGTGAAAGCGCCCAGCAGGCGCCGACGGTTGCACGCGCAGCGTGCAGGGGGCTCGCCGACGGGCGGTATGAGAGCGCGCCCGTCATGGGCTCAACCCCCGGCGTCCGGCAGGCCGATCACCTTGCCGGTCGATCCTTCCGGCGCGACCGCGATCGCGAAGTGCCCGTCAAGAGCGGCGGCGTTGAACGCTGCCGCGGCGCGCTGCACGCCGGCTTGATCGGTGCCGGTCACCAACCAAACCGATGAGGCATCCTGATAGCGCGTGGTGGCGATCATCCCTGCGCCGGCGCCAAGCGTCCGCGCCACGACGCCTTCCTTGTTCAACAGCGCGAATTCGTTGCCACCGTGGAGGATGCGTACGTAGACGCCGCCAGTAGCGGGGCCTCTTGCGATCGTCTGCGCGGCCTCGCTGCGCGCCAGCTGCGACCAGGTGCCGACCAGCACTTTGAGGCTGTCTTCTTCTGAGACTTCGCCGACGGTGCCCAGCGCCGCAAAGCCGGCGATGATCCCCAGCGAGGTGAAGCGGTGGGAGACGGCCTTGCACGGCGCCGACTGCGGCGTTGCGCATTCGATGCTGACGGGCAGCCGCTTGCCGCCGAGTCCGGTCGAGAACGGCGCCGGGAAGGAGCCGACGACCGCGGGAATGTGCTCGGACTGGCTCCAGTTGTGCAGGTCCCACCAGATGCGATCGCCGGAATGCACGACCGTGTCGGCGGCCCCCTTCTGGGCTTCCTCGCCGTTTACGTAGTAGAACCAATCGAGCGGCTTGCCATATTCGTGCCCCTCGGAATGCCCGTTGATCGCCGAGACGAAGCCGCCGCCGTATTCGGTGCTCACTTTCGCGTTTCGCATCAGCAGGCTCATCACCGTCTCGGCGCCACCGACCTTCGGCTTTGAGAGGGTGAGCAGCGTCTTGGCGCCAAAGTCTTCGCTGACGAGCATCCGCGCACCGCTTGGCGCATTGCCGGCGCCAAGGCCACACCCGGCCAGCGCTGCCGCCGCGAGTGTTCCCGCGGCGGCAGCAACCAGGGTGCGGCTAAACGACACGGATCCCTCAGCCGCGCCTGCCGGCCGAAGCCAACAGCGAGCTGCCTTTTTTCTTCGGCGCCTTCGGGCAAGATTTGCCGTAGCAGGCGGGCTTGAAGAGGATCTTCTGGCCGCTCTTGGGCGTCACGTCACAGACGCCGGCGCTCGCTTCCTTGCCGCCGATCAAGAAGCTCCAGTACCAGTCGGCGGAGGATTTCGAGTTGAACGGCAGGCTCAGACCGGCGATCTTGGTGACTTCGTAGTCGGAGTATTCGGTGTTCCAGGTGCCGCCCCAGGCGCCTTTGGTGGCCAGCTGCAGCGCGCCTGCGGCGCTGTCCCCTGTGCAGGAGCCACCGTCCTTGGCCACGGCCTTGGATGTGAGCGTGACGGTCTTCTTGAGCAGGACCTTTTCGGCGGGCGGCTTGCCCAGCACTTCAACGGTGACCTTGACGGGCGCCGATTTCGCGCCAAGCGCGACCGGCGCGATCAGCGCGCCGGCACCGCCGAGGGTCAGACAGGTGAGCGCCGCTGCTGCGAGCGGACGCGAAGCGATGCGACTTCTTGGCATGAGCCACCCCTTTCCACGAGGGCTTGTGGGCTTTGGGTCGGCGACAGGTTTCCTGGCTCCCGGGATCCACCTCCCACGCCTTCCCGACGGGCATATCGCCCCGCCAGTGGCTCGCTGATCGCGCCGCGGTCGGCATCCCCGGTCACAGTGGCGGGTCCGCGCCGGACTCTCACCGGCTTCCCTTCACCACCGACCGTATGAACGAGCAGATCCTACTGCTCTGAGGCGGCGATCGCGGCCAGATCGCTGTCCGGATCGGCAAGCGCGGCCTGCTGCTCGCTGCTCAGCGGCACGCCGGAGGCAAGCATGCGCCCCGCGGGCTCCAGGTCATCCGGGCGCCCCACGGTCAACGCCGCCTTCACCGCGCCGGCACCGTCGAGGTAGAAGCGAGTGAAGACGCCCTGCTCGTGTGAGCCACGCAAGATCTCCTTCTCCCAGGAGCGGGCGGGGCCGATGTATTCGAGCTCGGCGAAGTCGCCCAGCACCGAGAAGAAGTAGGGCACGACCGTGTGGGGTACGTCCTGGCCGAGCATGTTGCGCGCGGCAGTCGCGCCGTGGTTGAACGCCACGTCCCAGTGCTCGACGCGGAGCTGGCCGCCGTGCATGGCGGAGGTGTACTCGCAGATGTCCCCGGCCGCGAAGATGTCAGGCGCTGAGCTGGCCAGGCGCGAGTCGCAGCGCACCCCACCGCTCTCTCCGATCTGAAGGCCGGCTGCCTTGGCAAGCTGGACATCGGGTGTCACGCCTGCGCCGATCACGACGCTCTGCGCATCAAGCTCCAGGCCGCGCTCAGTGATCACCTTCGCGACACGCCCTTGACCCTCAAAGCGGGCAAGGGAGTCCTCGCTGTGAAACGTGACGCCGTGTGACTCCAGCAGGTCCCGGAAGTAGCGGCCGGCCTGCGCCCCGAAGCCACGTTCCAGCGGCTCCTTCTCCAGCATCACGACGCTGGCGCGGTGTCCCATCATCGAAAGTGAGGCTGCCACCTCGCAGCCGATGTAGGAGCCGCCGATGATCACGACGTGCTCTGCGTCGGCCACAGAGCGCCGGATCGCCTCGGAGTTGCCGAGCGTGCGCAGGTAGTGAATCTCCTCCAGGTCGCAGCCGTCCACGTTCAGCCGACGCACGTTCGCGCCGGTTGCGAGCAGCGCCTTGTCGTACTCGATCTCATCCTTGTTGGAGAGCTTGACGGTGTGCGCGTCCGGGTCGAGCTTGACCGCGCTTACGCGCGTAAGCAGCTCGATGCCCGCCTGCTCGTAGTAGCCGGGCTCATCGACGTAGGCCTCCTCGCGCTCCTCGATCCCGCGCAGGAAGCCCTTGGAGCAGTTGGGGCGGTTGTATGGCGGGTCCGGCTCGCGGCCGACGATCATCACCCGGCCGGAGGCACCCTCCTCGCGCAGCGTGCGGGCACACTTGGCGGAGGCCAGACCGCCGCCGATCAGCAGGTACTCAACTCTCTGGGACGCCATCATGCCCAATGTACGCGATGCGGCAACTCAGAGACCGGGCGGGTGGCGCACCGACCAGTGGGCCCAGGTCGGGATAAATGGCAGAACTCGCCAGCGCGGCCCTTCCTGGGAGCTGTTGGGCCCTTCGTCGGTGCTGCCGCCGACGGTGTCCAGACGCAGACCGGCAATGGTCATGAAGACGTGAGGTTGGGGCGTGTCGGTCGCGTAGACGCTTACCCACCGGCCCGGCCCCGCAGCGCCCCATTGGATGTAGTCCTGAGCGAGCGGATTCTCGCGCACGATTTCCGCCAGCGAGCGCACCCCCGCCCGGTAGAGCACGTAGTTGACGGTGCTCGAACAGTCCTCGCTGCTTGCATCAAGCGGGTCAGGATGCCCGGTCGGACCGTAGGGCAGGTCTTGCAGCTCGTTGCCGGCGACGATCATCGCCTGCACCGCCGGGGGCGCCGCTTCCGGGATCAGCGCAACGTGGCCATCGCCGCGCAGCAGCTTGGCCTGATCTCCCGGGACGTAGAGCACAGGCGTATCGCTTGCCTGCTGGGAGATCGCGCGCTGGCCGACCTCGTCGGTGGCTTCCTGCGCAGCAGCAACCGTTTCGACGCCGGCGCCCTGGCCGCGGTAGCGATCGGCCCAGGATTCGACCTCCTGCACATACCACCAAGCGTGGTTGTAGGCATAGATCGCAGCGCGGTAATCGCCCGGGGCGCCAGCGGCCCGCAGATAGTTGGCAGCCGAGTAGATCGCGTCGGCCGCGTTCCAGCGGTCGGGGCGACCGCCGCCGCTCACGTCGATGCCATACCTGGCCCAGGTGGAGGCGAGAAATTGCATCGGGCCGCCGGCGCCAGCCGCGTTCTCAGCGCCTTCCCTGGCGCACGAAGGGCTTGGGTCGCGACCGTGGTCGCACTCCACCTTGCCGATGCCGGCGAGGATCGCCCAGTCGATCCCGTATCTGCTTGCCGCCGCTATGTAGAGATGGAGATAGAGGGACGGGATTTCCGAGCGCGCCAGTGCGGAGACCGCGGCCTGTCCGGCTGGAGCTGCAGCTTCCGATGGTCCGCCGCCAACCAGCGCGATCGCCGCGCCGCCGAGCAGCAGGAGGCCGAAGACGGCGACCAGCGCAATCCCGGCGATCGAGATTGCGGCGCGCCTGCCAAGCGCCGAAGCGTGGGCCGACCTCAATGTTGCTCCTCCTTGGAGCTCCATCCGAGCTGACGCTTGCGACGCTGCGCCACCTCGATCGCATCACGCATGATGGGGTTTTCAGCATCCTCCTTGCGCTGGGCGATGTCTCTGTCGAGATCGGCTCGGCGCCTGCGCACGGCGGCCGCGCCGCCATTTCGCCCGGCGGCTGGACTCTCGGATCGACTGACTGGAGGCGCATCCCGGCGACGCGCGCGATCGGCACGGGCCGACTGCGCGCCCTGCTTGGCGCCTGTCGTTTGGGGGGTGCCCTGCGCGGCGGGACCAGCGGCCGAGGTCGCTCGCGCGCCCGGCGGGGCAGATGCAGACATCTGCCCCCGCACCCTCTGCATCCGCAACTGCAGGCTGATCGCGCGGCGCCTATCGCCGTCGGTGAGTGCCTCTGCATGTGCCGAGGCAAGCTCCTGGAGTCGCTCTGCGTTGCTCCGCGTCCGCGAGCGGTGTGACTTTGCTCTGCGCGGGTCGCGGCGAGCGCGGTGGTTTTGCCGCGGCGGCGGAGCCGAGGCGGCGAGCCTCTCGGCAACCTCGTCGGTGATCCGCTCCAGCGGCCTCCGCTTGACTGACGCAACCTCCTCCTGATCGCGCGGCTTGACCAGGTCCCGCGGCCGCCGCGGCGAGATCCGCCGCCAGACGGCTTTGCCGGCCGCTTTGCTGCTGGCTTTGACGGTCTGGCGCGTTGTCGTGGTCAGCTTGTCTTCGGCGCGCCTGGTCAGGCTGGCCTGCCGCGCACCCTGCAGCCATTGGTGCCCGGCAGCTCCGTCCAGCAGCGCGTGGCGTCGCAGGAAGACGCCCCACCAGAGAGCACCGCTCAGCATCCATTGCACGAGCCACCCGAGCCCTTCCAGGCTCAGCAGGATGTGCATGCACGCAAGCAGCGCCCCGAGCAGGATCGACCACAGCAGCTTCGCGGCGGCAGCGCCGAGCAGACGCGCCGCCCAACCGCGAAACACGCGCCGACCCGCCTCCCCCACCGCGGGCGCAAGCGCCGCCGCGGGCGCAAGCAGCAGAAACAGAACACTGATGGTGGCCGCCTCCAGCAGGCGCACCGTCACGAAGCCGACCAGCAGCAGCATGCCGCTCACCCCAAACGCGATCAGCAACACGCCCGCGAGCCTTGGCAGCGTCCCCGAGTTGGCGCGAAACTCGGCCTCCGAGGCCGTCGGTCCGCGACAGCTGGTGGCGTCGCCGGCACCGCCGCAGAGCACGTAGAGCAGCGACGTGTGTTCTTTGACCGAGTTTCGCAGCGGCCCGTTGGCGGGCAGGGCCAGGAAGATGTCGCCGTTGGTGTGCGACTGCCGCAGCAGCTGCGCACGATGTTCAAGCCCCTGCGCGCTGAGCCCGCCCGTCGAGGCGCCGCTTCGTGCCTGCGCCGCCAGCTTGGCGGCGATGCGCTGCGCCGCCGCCTCCAAACGCGGGTCCAGTCGCGCTGGCGTGTCGCACCAGCCCACGTTGCCGAACTCCATGAAGCACCACGGCGCCTGGATGCTTGCCGCATACAGTTCCTGCATGCTCTGCGCCAGTGCGTGATAGGGACGCGCGGAGCTGCCGCTGGAGATCGCGCCGAAGCTGCCCACGCTCGCTTCCTGCGCCCACCGCGAGAGCGCCCCGACCGTGCCGCTCGGGTCGGCGATCACGACCAGCGCCCCGGCGATCATCGCGAGCATCGCGGCTGCCTCGCCCAGCGTCTGCGCGACGCGCCGTCGCACGATCCCCTGATAGGCGGCAAGCACCGCCGCGAATGCCAGCGCGCTCACCATCCACGGCGCCGTGAATTGCGATTGCGCCGCGCGTAGCGACTGACCGAGGCCACCCGCCAGCGGGCCGCGCAACAGTTCGAGCGTGTAGGCCCACTCCAGCACGACGAGCAGTGAGTGGACCAGCCACACGAGCAGCATCCACGCCGGCCTTACCACGTAGTCCTGCAGCATCGCGTCGATGCTCACGCCGAGCGTGGTGTCGATGTTCGTGTCGAACGAGTAGTCCTCCGACGGCGCGCCGGAGGCCACGAATCCCGAGGTGCGGCAGTTGCCTGCGGCCGAGCCGGAGAGTTCGGACCCAGCCATGCGGCAGAGCGGGCTGCCGAGACCGTTGCGCACAAGCGGGTCTTCGCCTGCGGCAGCGGATTCTGGTTCCGATTCGCCGTTGCTGCCGGCTCCGCTCTGCGAGGACGCAGCATATGCGGAGGAGCCGGAGAGCAGCGGCGGCGCGCTCGGAGCGTGCGGCCGGCGGGAGGGAGCGCTGCCGGGCGTGGGCGCCCTGGCTGCTGCGGCTGCGGTCGCTGCGATCGACTCGCCACATCCCAACAGCACGCACAACACAAGTGCGACCCCGATATGGCTGCCGCGGGCTCGCCTCAAGCCGCAGGCGCGGGTGTTGTGGAGAAGGCGCGCAGCAGCGATGGGACGACGAGCTCGACCTGGATTGCCTCCACCCTGCCTCGATGGTCACGAAACAGGCAGCGGCCGGCGTCGAAGCCGAGCAGCGCGCTGCGTGCCCGCGCATCCTCGGAGTCGAGACCGAGCAGCGCCAGTGCCCTGCCTGCCTCGGCCTCGGATCGCATCCCGAAGGCGAACGTGGCGCCGATCAGGTTCGCAAGCGAGGAGTGCTCTCCCAGCATCGTGTCGCTGACCAGCTGCGTGGAGATGATCGGCACCGCCAGCTCCGAGCGCCCCATCCGCTGCAGCGAGGCGAGCAGGCTGCGACCGACGGGATCGCCGAGCAATCTCCAGCCCTCATCAAAAGAAAAAATCTTCAGTCGGTCGCGCTCCAGCGCCATCAGGTGCATCGCGAACATCGCGATCAGGCGCACGATCTGCTGGCCCACCCGCTCGGCCTGGGAGTGCTCGGAGCGCGGGGTGCCTGCCTCCGGGCCGGGCAGGTCGCGGATCGGCAGGTAGGTGACCTGTGCCTGGCCGGCAGCGGGAAGCCGCACGTCGGGGTCGGCGAAAGCGAGCTGGGTCAGGCCGGAGCGCGCGTAGACCTCGAGCGTCTTGCCGACCTGCGTGTCGATCTCGTCTCCCTGACGCAATGCGCGCACCACCTCGGTGCAAGTGGGGCGCGGCGCCGCACGCATCACCGCGTCCACGGCGCGCAGCACCGAGGTCTCCCACGCCGGCTCTGCGCGCGTCGGCAGCAGATCGCGCAGGAAGGAGACCGCGGCGTCGTGGCGCAGATGCTCGGGCGCCACGCGCAGCGGATCGAGCATGCCGCGCAGCTTGCGGTCGGGACGCAGCGTCGAGGCACTCGACGTGCGGGGCGACCTCCTCCAGCAGATGGAAGCGGTGGTCGCCCTTCGGGTCGCAGTCGATCACGCGCGCGCCGAGCAGGAAAGCCTCGTACTTGAGCTTCTGGTCGAGCGTGGTCTTGCCCGAGCCGAGCGCGCCGACGCTGAGGATCGTCGCGTTGCGGTCGCTGTCGGAGCCCTCGCGCAGGCTCAGCCGCACCGGACGAGCCGACCCGGTCAAGGTGCGACCGAGGTGAAAGCCGCGGGCCGAGCCCACCCGATGAGCCGCGGTCGGCATCATCGCCGCGACCTGCTCGGGCGTGAGCGTGTCCTCATAGCCGAGCACGCGCGTGCGCTGGCCCGGCAGGTGCTGAAAGAGCAGCTGCATCTGCTCGCCGATCGGGCGGTGCAGGCGGATCTCGCCGTAAGCGCGGCGGGCAGCGTCCACGCGCTCCTCCAGCCGGCTCTCGCTCTCCGCACCAAGCGCGATCGCGAGGCTGGCGCGCAGCAGCGGCGGTCGGCTGGAGCTCTGCAGGTAGGAGAGCAGCTCCCGCGCCTGCTCGCTGCGTTGCAGGCCGCGCTCGGAGACCCCCTGCTCACCGTCTGCCTCCGCGCGCGCGATCTGGTCGGCGTCCTGGATGCGGCGACGCGCGATCCGCAACGCGAGCTCGTTCGGCAGAAAACGCGCGTTCAGCGAGAGATCGACATCGAAGGGCAGCCCCTCGACCGGCGCGAACATCAGCTCCGCTCCAGCGCCGGGGAAGCTCACGCTCTCTGGCAGCGCGCCGAGCACAAGATGCGCCTGCCAGCTCTCCCCCAGCTCCGACTGCACCCTCAGCGACCTCGCATGGCGGTCCACCACACAGTTCATCCACCGCAGCACGTCGGCCTCCAGCGGCGCGAGCACAGCCTTGCCGTTGCGCTCGAAGGCCAGCGCCCGCGGCTCGTGCAACCCCTCGACCTCGGGCTCCCCGAGGCCGCGGCAGAAGGAGCGACGCACCAGCCACTGCAGCTCAACGCACCTGGCCGGCCGCACCGGCAGATAGGAGGCCAGCAAGTCGTGGACGCGATCGATGCTCACCTGCGTGCGCTCCAGCTCCGAGGCGCTCAGCAGCCTGCGGCGCCCGGAGCCAAGTGCCCCGCGCAGCGCCGCGGCCCAATCCCGCGGACCCCCCTCAGCCAGGCTGGAGAGGTAGCTGGCGACATCGCGCTCCGGGGCGCGCAGGCTGACCAGCAGGAACAGGACCGGCTGGCCGGCACGTGCCTGCGACAGCAGGCAGTCCTCGGCCCGCCTGTATGACCGGAGCGCAGAGCCGGGCTCGCCAGGCGCTGCTTCGAGCGCCGCTTGCCGGGCCGGCACGGCGCGGCTCACCCGCAGGATCTGCACGTCCGCTTCAAGCGCCTCGATCGCCGCGAGCAGGTCGATCATGCGACTGCGCTTCTGCGCCTCTGAGAGCCATGCGTATGAGGAGGTCTTCACCGCGAACGCCGCCCAGGCGTCATCGGGACCCTCCCCGTAGACGCAATTGCCGGAGACGAACCAGATCGGAGGCCGGCTCCCGCTCATCGCAGCTGCACGCGCGCCCCGTCGGCGAGCTCGACCAGTCGCGCTTTTGCCATGCGGCGACCGGGGAGCTGGCACAGCAGCAGCTGAGGTCGCCCCGCAAGGCGCGCGAGCGCGCCGCAGCGAAGCTCGCGGCGCTCGTGAGCGACGGTGATCAGCACCGCGCCCGGCCCGGCGTAGCTGAGCCTCCTGACCCGCGCGTCTGAGCCATCCGGCAGCAGCAGGAGATCGTCCGGGCTCCAGCACGTGGCTCCGACTGGACGCCCGCACCCGGTCACCGTGCGCGGCGATAGGGCCTGGCCGAGTATTGAGAGCGCAGCGAGATGGAAGGGCCTGCCGTCTATGCGCAGCACGACGAGCAGCGCGGCAAGGCCTGCGGGCAAAGCGATCTCGCGCAGATACCACGGCGCCGTCGCCAAGATCAGCCCGATGCCCGGCAGCGTGGCGATCAGCGCCACCAGGGCCGCGAGCGCCAGGAAGTAGACGACGCCGCGCACCGGCACGCCGGCGGGATTGAGCCTGACCCGGTCGATGCGATAAATGCGCCGCTCGAGATCGAACACCGTCCGGTAGGAATGGATCTCCATCCCGATCAGCCCACGAGCGCTTTGACCGTGTCGCGCAGCAAGCTCTCGCCCGCCGGCGTGGCCAACAGCACGCAGACGATCCCGACCGCGAAGACGGCCGCCGCCTCACGGAAGTCGCGCTTGAAGGCCAGCACGATCGCCGCGACCGCGAGCGCGAGGCCGATCAGGCTCATGGCGACGTTGCGTCCCGTTTCGCCGGCCTTGGTCGCCGCCGATTCCAGCGAGGTGCCTTCCGTGCTGGCGGCAAGCACCGCGCCGGGGCTCTGCGCATTGAGCCGCAGAGCGCCCGCGCGCGCTTCAGCGGCCACGGCGGCGGAGGCGCCCATCAGCACGCAGGCACTGCCAAGCAAGCAGGACAGCAGACGCAGACGGCGGCCGGCCATAAGCCGGCGCGATCCTGGGCGAATGTGGCGAAGACGTGACATGTAAGGCTCCTTTCGATGGTCATCTCTGCAATCGGGTTCTGCGTGACTCAGGTGCCGGCTTGCATCTGGATCGCGGCGACCTCCCAGCGCCCGCCCACGTCTTGCATCTGCACTTCGTAGGCGAGCGTGTAGCGGGCGCCGCCGGAACCGACGACGGCGACCTGGGCGAGCACCGCATCGCTGCGGCCAACCGCCCACGTAAGGCTCTGCATCGCTTCAAGGCTCAGGCCCTGCGAGGGCGGGGAGACTTCAGCCCCAGGCACCAGATCGGCCGCCAGGTCGCCTGGAGCCGGCGCAAGGTAGTTGCGCAGAGCGCGCGTGAGCACGGTGCGCAGGCTTGTGTCCTGCACTTCGGCCCCAGCCTGCAGCGCCGGGTGCGCGGGCGCCGAGGTCGGCGGCCCCACGAATGCCGGATAGCCGGCCATCGACAGGCTCCCGCCCGGCGGGTGCAAGACCGGGACCGTGATGTAAATCAGACCCTGCGGCTCGGTCTGCACGGCGATGCAATAGACGTGCAGGTGAGGCTGTGGTTCGCGTTCCTGGACGACCTGCTCGAAGAGCACCTGCTGGGAGCCCTCTGGCGGGGGCTGCGTCCCAGCTTCGAGCGATAGCCCGGGGCCGCCGAACTGTTCGAGTGCTCGGCGGCGTGCTTCGGGGTCATCCTGCTGCCAGGTCAGGTACGCACGCGCGAACAGCGAGGCGTAGCCCTCTGCCTGAAGGTCGGCGGGCCGAATGCTGGCGGTCGGGGTTGGGGCAAGCGCACGCGGCGGCGCCACCGCGTAGCGCACACTTGCGACCAGGCCGGCGAGGGCCGCAGCGTGCAGCAGCCAGCGCGGCAGGTCCTGCCAGAGCCTGATGTGCCACAGCGGCCTGGCGCGCACAGAGACGCTCGTCCTCTGCTGCTGTTTCGAGCTCACCGTTCAAACCCGAACTCGGCTTCCGCCGAGGCGCATTCGCAGCCGGGCGTCGCGTCTGGCGAGATCTGCAGAGCCGACGGCAAGGCCTGAATCGCAGGTGTGCCGCGCGCGATCGACAGGGCCGTGGCCGCTGAGATCGCAGCGAAGGCGCGAGCCGTTGCCGTCGTGGTCGACGGCGCTGGCCGCCCGGCCCGGATGGCGTTCGCGCCTGCGGCCGCTCGCGGCCGGCGAACCTCATGTGCCACCGGCACGGATGCTGTAGCAGCGGTGGACACTCCCCCATCGGAAGCGCGTGCCGCCTGAAGCGCCGGCGCCGATCTCCGGCGCACAGACCCTGCACCACCGACCACGTGCAACAGGACGATCGCAATCGCGGCGATCACGCAGACCGCTGCCACGCAGAGCGCCGCGCCCGCAAGCATGCGCGTCAACGCGCCGCGGATGGGCAAATCCGACAGGACGCGAGAGCCCTCGCGATCCTCGTAGGGCGCGGCTTGCTCTACGAGATGCTCGGCAAGCTCGGGCGCCTGCTGCCCGGCGGGCGACTCGGCACCCCCGAACCCATCCTGCCCTCCAAGCGCCTCATCGGCGTCATAGACCTCGTACACAGCCCGGGGACGACGCCGCGGCATCTTCACGCCGGCCACCCTCGCGGCGCAACGCGGCAAATCCCAACGGCCGGGAGCAGGGACGCAAAATGCGCCTGCTCCCGACCGCCGGATGCCGGACGGGATGCGCCGTGCAGTCGCCGATGGGATCGACTGCCGGCGTCCCGGGAGGCGCGCCTATGAGTGGGGGGAGCGATCTGCGTCATAGGTGGGCCTCTGTTCTTTAGATCCGACTGTCACCCGACAAACGGGACATCGAGGCACCGCTAGACGTGCTCAGACGCACCCGGACAGGAGCTCTCGCAGCCTCGCCCGCGCGCGCTGCGCGACCTTGCGGTACTTCTCGGGCGACCAGTCGTGCCGTGCGCAGAACTCAGCGCAATCGACCTGCAGGTAGATCTGCGATGCGAGCACGAGCCTCTGGTCGGGGGTGAGCCTCTGCAGCAAGCTGCCGATCCGTTGCAACTCAATGCGCAGACCGACGAGCTCGTGAAGATCGATCCGGCCGTCCGCGACCTCCTCCCCGGCCCCGTTGAAGAGGCCGTCGGCGAGCGCATGGTCGAGCGTCGCCTGCGCAGGGCTGCGCCCCTCCAGTGCTCGCCGTCGATCCTGGATGCGCGACAGAAAGCGCTGTTCGAGCACCTTTACGACGTGGAGCGAGCTCATGAAGGGCGCGCCCTGCCGGGCCCGCAGCACCAGCTCCAGCGCAGTCTGCCCGTAACATTCCTCCAGGTCCTCCCGACGCAGGCGGCGAGAGTGCACGCGCAGCAGCCGTGTGCGATGGGCCTCGACAACCAGCGCCACGCGATCTGCGGGATCGTCACCTGGCTTGAGCTGCGCAGTCCGGGTAGACACGCGAGCATGTCGCCGTCATCACGCAGCTCACCCCCCTGCCAATGGACCTCGTCAAGATGCTGAACCTCGAATCAGTCGACCGCTTTCAGCGAAAGCGAGCTCCGATCGCGTTCGCAGTCGGCGTGATCAAGAAGTACGGCGAAGACCAGGGCGGCCAACTCTCCGCGCTCGTCACCTACTACGGCTTCATATCGCTGTTCCCGCTGCTGCTGGTTTTCGTGACGATCCTCGGCTATGTGCTGCAGGGCGACCCGAGCCTGCGCAAGCAGATCGAAACCGGCACGCTCGGCAAGTTCCCGCTGATCGGCGACCAGCTCAAGCACCACTCGCTCTCAGGCAGCGGCCTTGCGCTCGCGGTGGGCCTGGTGCTGACGCTGCTGGGCGGGCTGGCGATCACCAACGTGTTCCAGTTCGCGCTGAACCGGATGTGGGGCGTCCCGTTTCGGCGGCGCCCCGACTTCTTCATGAGCCGGCTGCGCGGGCTGCGGCTGCTTGGGGTGCTCGGCCTGCTGAGCATCCTCTCAAGCGTCGCCGGCGGCTTCGTTGGCGCAAGCGAACATGGCAGCGTCAGCGCCTGGCAGCTGGTCGCGGGAGTGGTCGTCTCGCTGGTGGTCAACTGCGTGCTGTTCGCCGCCGTCTTCCGCCTGCTGCTCGCCGCGCGCCTACCCTGGCGCGAGCACGCTCCCGGCATCGCAGTCGCAACAGTGCTCTTCACCGTGCTGCAATACCTGGCCGGCCTCTACATAAGCCACGAGCTCAAGCACACCGAACCGCTCTACGGCACCTTCGCGCTGGTGCTGGGTCTGCTTGCGTGGCTCTATCTGTGCGCGCAGGCCACGTTGCTCTCGGTCGAGGTCAACGTGGTGCGGGCACACAAGCTCTGGCCGCGAACCCTCTTCGGGGAAGACCTCTTGGAGAGCGACAAGCGGGCGATCAGAGCGGCGGCGCACATCCAGGAGCGCGTCGGCTCCGAGCGCATCCACGTGCACTTCGACGAGCAGGATCGCACCCCTTGAAGACCGGCTCGACCCGACGTATACTTACTTCACATTCGTAAGTAGATATGGAGCCATAACATGCCTTCATCTTCACCATCACCCACACCCGACGAGCAGAGCAAGCAGGTGCTGCGGCTGATCCCGCTCGACGACACGGTCGTGATGCCGAGCATGGGCATCACGCTAACCGTCGACGTGGGAGAGGACGAGCGCGTCGTGCTCGTGCCTCGTCATGAGAACGAGTTCCTGGAGGTCGGCACGATCGCCGAGGTCTCAGACCGCGTTCGGCTGCCAGGCGGCGGACGTGCCGTCGCCCTCTCAGGCGTGGCCCGTGGCCTGATCGGAGCCGCGCAGACCGGCACTGAAGGCGAGCTGCGCGTCGAGGTCACAGAGCACCCCGACAGCACGCCCGTGGATCGTCGCACCCGCGAGCTGGAAAGGGAGTACAGGGCGATCGTCGAGGAGATCCTCGAGCTGCGCGGCGACGACGGCCGGATCGCGGCCTTCCTGCGCGCGATCGTGGAGCCCGGCGCGCTGGCCGACTCGGCCGGCTACTCCCCCAACCTCAGTTATGAGCAGAAGGTCGATCTGCTGCGTACGCTCGATGTCACCGACCGGCTGGAGCTGGCGGTCAAGCTGCAGCGCGAGAGCTTGGCCGAGCTGCAGATCAGAAAGCGCATCCGCGAGGACGTGCAGGAGGGCGCTGAGAAGCAGCAGCGCGACTACTTCCTGCGCAAGCAGATGGAGTCGATCCGCAAGGAGCTCGGCGAGGACGAGGGCTCGGTCGTGGAGGAGTACCGCGCCAAGATCGAGGCCGCAGAGATGCCGCAGGACGTCGAGGAGCAGGCTCTGAAGGAGCTCTCGCGCCTTGAGCGCACCGGCGAGCAGACCGGCGAGTCGAGCATGATCCGCACCTACCTGGATTGGCTGATCGCCGTGCCGTGGAGCAAGCGCTCCGAGGAGAAGCTGGATCCGGTGGCCGCGCGCGCCGTGCTGGACGCCGACCACGCGGGACTGGAGGACGTCAAGGACCGCGTGACCGAGTACCTGGCGGTGCGCAAGCTGCGTCAGGACCGCGGGATCGAGGCCGACCCGAAGTCCGGGGCGATCCTCACCCTGATCGGGCCTCCCGGCACCGGAAAGACCTCGATCGGCGAGTCGATCGCCCGGGCGACCGGACGCGAGTTCGTGCGCATGTCGCTGGGCGGCGTGCGCGACGAGGCCGAGATCCGAGGCCACAGGCGCACCTACATCGGCGCGCTGCCGGGCCGCCTGGTCAGGGCGCTGCGAGACGCGGGCACGATGAACCCCGTGATCCTGCTGGACGAGGTCGACAAGGTCGGCGCCGACTGGAGGGGCGATCCCTCCGCAGCGCTGCTGGAGGTGCTCGACCCGGCCCAGAACCACTCCTTCAGGGACCACTACCTGGATGTGGAGCTGGACCTCAGCCAGGTCATGTTCATCGCCACGGCCAACGTCGCGGACACGATCCCCGGCCCGCTGCTGGACAGGATGGAGGTGATCCGCTTCGACGGCTACACCTCCGAGGAGAAGCTCGCGATCGCGAAGGGCTACCTGTGGCCGCGCCAGCGCGACCGCAACGGCCTGCGCGAGGACGAGGTCAGCATCTCCGACGAGACGCTGCGGACGGTGATCTCCGAGTACACGCGCGAGGCCGGCGTGCGCAACCTGGAGCGCGAGCTCGGGACGCTGCTGCGCAAGACCGCGACGAAGGTCGCATCGGGCGCGGTGGAGCCGCCGATCGAGATCGACCTCGATCAGGTCAGGGATGCGCTTGGAAGGCAGAAGTTCTTCCAGGAGTCGGCGATCCGCACGGCGGTGCCGGGCGTGGCGACCGGGCTTGCCGTCACGGGCGCGGGCGGAGACGTCCTGTTTGTGGAGGCCAGCTCGATGAAGCGCTCCGGCGGCGGCGGGCTGGTGCTGACCGGCCAGCTGGGCGACGTGATGAAGGAGTCGGCGCAGATCGCGCTCTCCTACGTGCGTGGCCACGCCGAGCAGCTCGGAATTGACGAGAGCGCGTTCGAGGGACACGAGTTCCACGTGCACGTGCCGGCGGGAGCGATCCCCAAGGACGGCCCCTCGGCCGGCGTGACGATGGTCACGGCGCTTGCGTCGCTGCTGACGGGCAGGCCGGTGAAGCACACCGTGGGCATGACCGGCGAGGTCACGCTGCAGGGCAGGGTATTGCCGATCGGCGGGCTCAAGCAGAAGGTTCTGGCCGCACATGCGGCAGGGCTGACCGACGTGATTCTGCCCGAGCGCAACAGGGGCGACCTGGATGAGATCCCCAAGGAGGTCGCGGAGCAAATGACCTTCCACCCGGTGATGAGCATCCAGGAAGTGCTGGAGAAGGCGCTGGAGACTTCTCCAACCGCCGCGCGGATCTCCTGATCGGAAGGTCAGGTCAGGAGATGCCCGCGCGCAGCCCCCGCAGATGCATGCCTGTTCCATTGGAGGTCCGCCAGGCGGCGGACCTCCTGGAGCGGCGATGGCAGCTCTCGATCATCTACGCAGCGCTCAGTGGAGCGCTGCGCTTTTCGGAGTTCGCGGAGGCGATCGCCGGGATCTCGCCGCGGATGCTCTCAGAGCGGCTGCGGGACCTCGAGTCCGCCGGTCTGATCGAGCGCGTCGTGCTGCCCACCAGCCCGCCGGCGGTCGAGTACCGGCTCACCCCCCGCGGCCGGCGGCTTGCGCCGCTCGTGGAGGCGATGCGGACCTACGCGCAGGGCCCCGGCAACTAGCTAGTTGGTCCGCTGAGCGCTCACGCTGATCGACGATTCTTCGGAGGGGAATTCCAGCGTCGCGCTGCGCTGACCTTCCGACACAGGCAGTTCGATCGGAAACGGCGCACCCAGGAAGGCGTTGACGAACAGTTCCGCCAGGCCCCCGAGCGCCTGGCAGGCGGGTGGCCCGCTGACGGTGATCGAGACTTTGGAGTCGGTGCTGCTCAGCTGTAGCGAGAAGCCGGTGCCGGTAACCGAGCCGGAGATGTTGAAGTGAAACAGCTCCGCCGCCAGGTAGCCCGTTCCGACAACGACCCCTTGTTCGGTGCACGGTCCCGACTCGGCGCCTATTTCACCCGGCCAGCCGGCTCCCACACCGGGGGCGTCGGTGATCGTGCCGGTCTTCCTGTTCACGCGGAAGAGGCCCGGCCCCCAGGTCAGCCCTGCCCCGTTTGGCCCTGCAATCTTCATGGTCAGAGACCACTGCTCGCATCCGTTGGGAGTCTTTCCGGCGGCCTCTTCGCCTGCCGCTTCGAGCAGTTTGGTGACGCTCGCCACGTCGCTCGGGCTGTCGATGCCGAGCATCATCGCTATCGAGAGCGCTTTGGCCACGCACGGCGCGTCCTGCTTGGTGACCGAGCAGGGGTCGATCTTCTCAGCCTGCGTGAGGCCTTCCCTGGCGGACGATTGCGCGTTCTCCAGCGCCGTTTTCTCGACACCGGGCAGGCCAAGCATCTGCGCGCCGGCCGCGACCGTAAGCCAGTCTCCCGCACTCTGCGCCCCGCTTTCCTGCGCCCATTCCGAGTAGGCCGAGCGTGCTTCATCCAACGCTTCCTGGGCGCCTTTTTCGTCACCGGCAAGCATCGCATCGCGGGCAACCGCGAGATAGTCGGCCACGCCGTCGGCGTCATGCAAGCTGATCTGGCGCGTGCCGTCGAAGCTGCAGCCTGTAGCAGCGTGCGCGCGCGGCTGGATTGACGCCTGGTGGGCCGTGGAGCGGATCTCGGCCAGCAACTGCGCCAGCGCTTTGCGAGCCTGGGAGCGGGAGCGATGACGGTAAAGCCAAAGCAGGTGGTTGGCCTGCCGGCGAATGGAGGCACTGGCGGCTGTCGCGCATACGCCCTTGGCGCCGGTGCGAATTTCGTCGATCACTCCGCTTGCGATCGTGTGGACCGAGCCCGTGAGCGAACCTGCGGTGGGGGCGCTTTCGGCCTGCGACACGCGCAGCCCGAGCTTTACGCGACCGGCGGCGCAGGCCCGCAGCACGGTCGCCGTGGGAGATGCGCCGGCCGAGGCGCATGCGACCAGCGTCGCCAACAGCATGACCAGCGCAACGATGCTTCTGAGGCGGGACATCGACGTTTGAGCTCCTTTGATGTGGTAACGGCCCGGTCCACATCGACAGCGCAAGGAGCCTGCTTGAGTACGCTCAGAGTCTGTCCGGAAACTCGGGTGCGTGAATGGCGTGTGCAAGACCAAGTGCCGCCAGGACGCAGGACCGAAGGCTTGGCGGCGCCAAGTCGAGGTCCGAGGACACCGCGGCACGCCGTGTCAGGCGCCGCCAGGCGCGTGCACGAGTTTCCGGACAGACTCTTATGCCGGAGGTGGCCCGGCTGCGGCCGTCTCGGCAACCAGGTCGCTGCTGGCACCCACCAGCGCGCCGCCCTCGCAAGTCTCCGCACGCACCTTGGCTCGGGCCGGGTTGCGAATCCCGATCGCGCCCGCGAGCCCGCCGGCGGCCACGAGCACCGCGGCGATCCCCATCGCAAGATGAAACGCGCTCACCGAGGAGGCCTGCGCGGCGGAGTCGATGCTCTGCGCTTCCGCGGCCGGCAGACTCGAGGTGTCGGGGACGCCGAGCGCAAGGCGCTGCGCCTGCGCAACGGTCGTGTGCCCGGCCGGGCTGAGACTCGTGCCGGAAAGGTTGCCGGCGAGCGCCGAGCTGAACGATGCCGAGACCACGACACCGAGCGCTGCGGTCGCCAGCAGCCCTGCGACGCGCGCAAGCGCGTTGTTGACCGCCGAGGCGATGCCCGCGTCGGATGAGTCGGCGCCGGCCAGCACCGCCGCCGTCAGCGGCGCAACCGTCATCGCGAGCCCAAGCGAGAAGAGGACCAGCCCCGGCAGCAAGCCTTCGAGATAGTCGACCGAGGCGTCGACGCGCTGTAGCAACAGCAGCCCCGCCGCCGCGATCAGCGGCCCCGCGCCCATGAAGAGCCGCGGTCCGTAGCGATCGGCGAGCATGCCGAAGCGGCGTGAGCAGAGGAACATCACGACCGTCACCGGCAGCGTCGCGAGACCGCTCTGCAACGGCGTGTAGCCGCCGACCTGCTGCATGAAGAGCGTGAGAAAGAAGAACAGGACCGCCAGGCCGCCGTACATCGCAAACGTCTCCACGTTGCCGACCGAGAAGTTGCGTCTGGCAAAGAGCCCGAGCGGCAGCATCGGATCGCGCGTGCGCCGCTCACGCGCGAGGAACAGGCCAAGCAACACCAGCCCGCACAGCAGCGGTGCCAGCACGCCTGGGCTACCCCAGCCGAGCTCCGGCTGCTCGATCAGCGCGAAGACCGGACCCGCGAGGCCAAGCGCACAGAGCGCGGCGCCGGGCAGGTCGAGCTTGCGCGCGCCCACGCCACGCTGCATGTGCGGCACGACGAGCAAGATCAGCGCCATGCAGACCGCCACGAAGGGAATGTTGATCAGGAAGATCCAGCGCCAGGAGACGGTGTCCAGCAGCTCGCCGCCGACCAGCGGACCGATGACCGTCGCGATGCCGCTCCAGGCGGTCCAGGTGCCGATCGCAGCAGAGCGCTCAGATTCGGCGAAGACACCGACAATCACCGCGAGCGCGCTCGGCACCAGCAGCGCGCCGGCGATCCCTTGCAGCGCGCGCGCTGCGATCAGCGCCTGCACCGAAGGCGAGAGCGCGCAGAGTAGAGACGCAACGCCAAAGCCGCCCACCCCGATCGCGAAGATCCTGCGCTCGCCATAAAGGTCGCCGAGGGAACCACCGATCAGGATCAGCGAGCCGAGCGTGAGCAGATAGGCGTTGGCCACCCACTGCTGCGCAGCCAGCCCACCGCCGAGATCACGCTGGATGCTCGGAAGCGCGACGTTGACAACGGTGCTGTCGAGCAGCGCGATGCCGGAGCCCAGGATGCAGGCCAGCAGGGTCAGGCGCTTGGTGGCGTGCGGCGAAAGCGTGTTCATTGCGCCGCCTGCGAGCGGGCATCGGGACGCGCCTGGAAATAATGCCGCGAACACATCGACATGGACATGATTGCGCGCGAGACCGAAGCAACGGCCTTCTCTCGGCAAACGCGGCGGCCGCCTTACGCGCGACCGTCAGTAGCGCTAGCAATCCAGCACGCCCGACTGTAGCCTCGACTCCCTTCCACAATCGCGACTTGTCAGGAGGATGGAATGAAGCGTTGCAAGCTCACTGTTGCGGTGTGCGTGGCTTTCGTGATCTTGAGTATGTCGATCACGGCGACGGCCTCCGCGACCCTTACGCCCGAATTCATGCAGCACGGCAAACCGATCGGGTCGATCAACTTCGAAGGTACTGCCAGCGGCATCGCCCTGGAAACGAAAGCCTTCAAGGTCGTCTGCTTCAGCTCAACCACGAAAGGCTCCGCCGCAACCGCAACCACCGTCTCCAAAGTGGTCATCAAGTGGGCCGACTGCGAAGAAGCCGGCGGCTTTCACTCTTCGTGCACGACCCACGGCGATTTCTCGGGCGAAATCGTCAGCGAATCGCTGAAGGGCAGACTAGGAGGCATCAACTCGAGCCCAGACGAAGTGGGCTTGTTGCTCGAAGCCGAAGCGGGACTCTCGACACCTGTGACGTCCTTTGAATGCAGCACGCTCAGCGGATCGATCCACGATCAGGTCATAGGCCTTTTGGAACCTCTCAAAGTGGAACAAGAAGAATTCGGCCTCTTCTACACATGCAAAGGGGCCGGCACCCAGACCCTGACTCTGTTCGAAAAAGAAACCGAACCCCACAACCTCGTCTTCTTTTACCCCAGCCTCGAAAAAGAAGACCTTTGCTTGACCAGCAAAGGCACGTACCTCTGGAAGCCGTCGGGGACCAAGGTCGAAATCCACCCCTGAGAGACATGCTCGGTGGCTGTCATAACCTGCCGGCCACCGAGCACCATCCGCGAGCCCTTCTTGGTCGGTGCTTCAAGACACCGACCCCTCCTGGACGGGAGCAGTCGCCCGCGATGGAGCCTCTCCAAACGACGCGGCAACAAGCTTGGCTGTCAACCTCGCCCTGCGCGTGGTGCTGAGCACGCCCAGCGCCAGCACGGCGAGGCCGCATCCAAGCACGACCCACCACCCGACGTCGCTGAGGTTGAGATGGTGGACGGCAAGTGCGCTCGTAGCGGCGCCGGCAGCCAGCGCCCCCACGATCGCCACGCCGAGTGTCTGACCGACCTGACGCGAAGTTGAGGCGATCGCTGCCGCCACTCCAGCCTGCGAGGGAGGCATTCCCACCACGGCGGTGTTCGTGATCGGCGGGTTCACCGTGCCGAAGCCGATGCCGAAGATCACGTAGGAAAGCAGCAGCACCCACACCGGCGTGGTGGGACTGAGGCTGGTCATGATCGCGCTGCTGATCGCCATCCCACAGCCGCCGACGATCAGCGGCCCACGCGCCCCGCGCGAGCCCACGATCCGGCCTGAGATCGGCGCGCAGATCACCGTCATGCCCGCGATCGGCAGCATGAACAGACCCGCCTGCAGCGGCGAATGCCCGCGGACCTCCTGCAAGTAGAGGGTGTTCAGGAACAGGAAGCCGCCCAGCGCCGCGAAAGCGCAGACTGCGATCGCAGTGGCGCCGGAAAAGGGCACGCTGGAGAAGAAGCGCAATTCCAGCAGCGGCTGTTCACGTCTGCGCTCATAGGCGATCAGCGCCACGGTCGCGATTGCGCAGATCGCAAAGAAGCCGAGTGTTCTGGCCGAGAGCCAGCCGCTGCTCGGCGCCTCGATGATCGCGTAGGTGAGGCTGGCGAGCAGCACGATCACGAGGATCTGCCCCACAGGGTCGACGCGGCGTGGCCGCGCGGCCTTCGATTCAGGCACGAAGCGCAGCGTCAGCACGAGCGCGGCGAGCCCGATCGGGATGTTGATCCAGAAGATCGACGGCCACCCGACCGACTCCACGAGCGCCCCGCCGAGCACCGGCCCAAGCGCGAAGCTCACTCCCACGGTGGCGCCCCAGAGCCCGATCGCCTGGGCGCGCTCACGCGCGTCCGTAAAGACGTTGCGGATGATCGACATCGCAACCGGATTGAGCATCGAGCCGCCGACGCCCTGCAGCATCCGAAAGACGATCAGCCACTGCAGGTTCGGCGCGAGGCTGCAGAGCAGCGAGGCGAGCGTGAACAGGCACAGCCCGAGCATGAAGACCCGCCGGCGGCCGAAACGGTCGGCCATCGAGCCGGAGAGCATCAGCAGGCTGGCCAAGACGAGCGTGTAGGCGTCGATCGTCCACTGCAATCCGGAGATCGGCGCGTGCAGGTCATGCGCGATCGACGGCAGCGCGACGTTGACGATCGTGGCGTCCAGCCCGACGATCAGCAGGCTCATGCAGCAGATCGCGAGGATCAGCATGCGACGTGAGCGATCGGGCGCCGACGAGCGCTCAGGTGCGAGAGTCGCGGCCATGGAGACCCGTTATATGCGCTTTTGGCGGCGGTGCCTGTGCGTCCGCGCGTAAGCGCTCACGCTCGCCGCCCTCTTCGTCCAGGACTCGCGTCCGTGCGTCACTTCGTCTCCCAGCACGATCTGCTGACACGCCGCGGCAGCGCGCTGCCGCGACTGGGCGTGCTGGTGCGCGGGCACACAGTTCGACCTGAATGTTGTGCACGCGGGCGCGTGGTTTTCCCGGAGCCCCCCTGCGGGCTTACGCCCTGGCAATCGCCGACGCGCATGGCAGTCTGTGCAACGCGCGATGTGCCGCTGGCTTGCATACACCGGCTCACCCATCCTGCTCTCCAAGGCTCTCTACGCACCGGCGCACTCGCTGATCGACCAGAGCCTGCACGCCCGTCTTGGGGCCGAGGCAACCAACGGAGACGGGTTCGGGATCGGCTGGTACGACGACACACCGGCCCCCGGCACATTCCGCAGCATCGAGCCGGCCTGGAACGACCGCAACCTGCACGAGCTCGCCGATCACATCAGCTCCGCCCACTTCTTCGCCCACGTGCGCGCCGCGATCGGCTCGCCGGTGCAGCAGACCAACTGCCATCCCTTCCGCAGAGGCGCCTGGCTCTGGATGCACAACGGCTTCGTCGCCGACTTCGCCTCGGTGAAGCGGGATCTGGTCCTGGCCATCGACCCGGGCCTGTACCCCGAGATCGCGGGCAGCGCCGACTCAGAGGTGCTGTTCTATCTCGCGCTCACGTTCGGGCTGACTGAGGATCCTCCCGGTGCTGTGGCGCGGACGATCGGCCTGGTCGAGAAGGTCGGACACGCGCATGGCATAGCCGACCCGTTTCAGGGCACGATCGCAACGACCGACGGGCAGCGCATGTGGGTCTTTCGCTACTCGAGCGCCGGACAGACGCGCTCGCTGTTCTACACGGCGGACGTGCCCACGCTGCGCCGGCTCTACCCCAAGCAGCACATCCTGCACGAGCTCTCCGCCGATGCGCGCATCGTGGTCTCCGAGCCGATCGGCGACCTGCCGGGCGCCTGGCGGGAAATGCCGGAGGGAAGTTTCGCGGTGATCGCCTTCGGACGCGACGAGGTGCTGCCGTTCGCGCCGGCATGAGCCGCGAGCGATGGATGGCCGCCTCGTTTGCGATCGGGGCGAGTTGCTTTCTGATCGGACCGTTCCCCGGCTACGCCTCGCTTGTCGGCGAGGCCGCCGACGCGGTCACGTTCTTCGCCGGATCGATCTTCTTCACCACCGGCGGCGCGCTGCAGAGCTCGCTCGCTTACCCAGACCGCCACGCACAGGGAGCGGGGCGAGCCGCCTGGTGGGCCGCGGTGATTCAGTCGGCCGGGACGCTGTTCTTCAACATCAGCACCTACCGCGCGATGCACACCGCGCTCTCCAGCTCGCAGTACAACAGGCTGGTCTGGCGCCCGGACGCGTTCGGCTCGATCTGCTTCCTGATCTCCGGGGCGATCGCCTACCGCGCCTGCCCGCGACACGGATGGCTTGGCCTGCTGCCGGTGCGCAAGCCGCAGGGATGGTGGGAGCCGGCGGGCAACCTGCTCGGCTGCGTCTTCTTCGGGATCTCAGCCATCGCCGGGTACGTGGTTCCATCCTCGGGCTCGGCGCTCGATCTCGGCGCCGCGAACTTCAACACCTCGCTCGGCGCCGCCTGCTTCCTCGCATGCGCACTTGCGACCCTGCGCAGCGGCCGCACGCTCAAGTCGCCCCGCTTCCGGCGCGTAGCGTGGCTGGAGCACACGGTCGCGCGTGACGTGCGCGCGCTGTGAGGCTTCGGCGAGAGCCAGCTCACGGCCGAGGCGCGGGACCTCAGCGCGGCCCTCTGGCGCTCGGCCAGCGACCCGTCTCTGAAAAAGTGCGCCTGGCCTGCTCCTCGCGCTCGCGATCGTCGCTGCTGTCGATCGACTGACGGGCGTAGACGTCGACGATCACCGACATGCCGGCGATGCCGACCAGGATCAGCCCCAGCTGGGTTGCACCGGCGATCAGGATGGCCAGGCCAACTAGAAGAAGAGCGAGCGGAAGGCCGACGCGGAGCGCGAGCAGCGCGACCTTGCGACGCCTGGAGCCCAATGCGCGATGGCCAGCAGGTGGCGGTACGTTGCGAAGATCACCTGCTCCGTTGGCTTGCTCGCTCATGGCGCCCGCTGACTATATCTGCGCGTCCGTCGTGGCTCCCGCCGTATGGGAACATCCTCTTGGTGGCCAAATCCGGAGACGAGCTGTTCAACTCGCTCACCGCAGAGCGGATCGTCTTCCGCAATACCGCCGAGGAAACAGACGGCGCACTGCTGGAGATGGACGACTACTGGGAGGCGCCCGGACACCGAGCGCCGGAGCACATCCACCCGCAGATGCAAGAGCGCTGGGAGGTGATCGCCGGCACCGCCCGCTTCCGCATAGACGGCATCGAGCGCAGCGCCGGTCCGGGAGAGGTGGTGATCGCCCCACCGGGAGTGCGGCACATGGCGTGAATCCAGGCACCGAGCCGGTTCACCTGCGCATCCAGATGCGGCCTGCGCTGCGATGGGAGATCTTCGTGGAGCGGCTCTTCGAGTTGCTCTCCGGGCCTGCGGCGGGCACGGCAGAGGCGGGCGGCGCTCTGCTCGCGCTCATGCGTGAGTTTCCGGCTGAGATAGCGCTGCCGCCCGAGGCACAGTGACTGAGCCTCACCCCCGCGGGCTCCAAGGAACATGCGGTGTTGTAACTTGAGCGCATGGAGCATGAGCCGCCGCTCGATGACCACCGTGCGCCGATGTGGCTGCCGTGGATCGCGGGACCCGATGAGCACGCGGACGGCCCCGTGCTCATCAGCCTCAGCGAATTCAAGATGCACACGTTGCGCGACCTGCCCGGCATCGCCTGGACGGGGACGCGGCTGCGAGCGGGCTGGTACGGGCTGCCCGGCGCAGTCGGTCTGCACCTCTGGATGGACCTGACACAGCGCAGCATTGGCTCGCTGTCGATCTGGACCAACGGCGCGGATCTACGGCGTTGGATCGGGCTGCCCCTGCACGTCCAGGTCATGCGCCGCTACCGGTCGCGGGGCGTCGCGCGCGCGACGCAGTGGACCTGCGAGCCTTTCGATCGCGCGGCGATCCTCGCGGAGGCCAAGCGCCGCCTGACCTCGGCGCGGCGGTGCTGAGACCTCTCGCGGCGCGGGCGCAGCATCCTCTACCCCGGGCAGTCGATCCAGCGGCACATCAGCCCGCCCCGCATCTCGTGATAGGACGGCGGCGCAGGCGGAGGGTCCTTCGAGAGCCGGGCGATCACCTCTGTCGGACCGTGCAGATCCTCTTCGGCAGCCGTGGTCCAGTGGATCTCGGGATCGAGCAGACGCTGCAGGCGCGCCCAGTTGCGACGCTCGATCGCGTCCAGCACGTCGGATACTGCGGGCACCTGGTCGGCCAAGGCAATGGTCTCTCGCTGGCTACGTCGGGAACGCCTCCTTCCCGAGTATGGCGCGTACCGCTCTACTATCGGCCGCGCGGTCAGCCGATGCTATTCAGCTCGGTGAGCTCGCTCTCGGATAGCGCCAGCGCAGCGCCTTTGACGTTCTCGCGCAGGTGCGCGACTGATGAGGTGCCGGGGATCAGCAGAATGTTCGGGGAGCGCTGCAGCAGCCAGGCCAGCGCGACAGCCATCGGCGTGTTCTCCAGACGGGCGGCGACCGATTCGAGTGCATCGGACTGCAGCGGGGTGAAACCACCGAGCGGGAAGTAGGGCACGTAGGCGATGCCCTGTGCGGCGAGGGACTCGATCAACTCGTCATCGACGCGGTGGGCGAGGTTGTAGAAGTTCTGCACGCACACGATCGGCGCGATCGACTGCGCCTCGGCGATCTGCTCGGCGGACACAGTGCTAACGCCGAGATGCTTGATCAGGCCCTCCTGCTGTAGCTGTGCGAGGGCGCCGAACGGCTCAGCGATGGAGCCCGGCTCGGGGCTGTCGAATCCCCCGACGCGCAGGTTGACAACGTCGAGCGCGTCGAGGCCGAGGTGAATGAGGTTGTCGTGCACGGCCTGCCGCAGCTGCTCGGGAGACCGCGCGTGCGGCCAGCCGCCCTTTGCGTCGCGGTACGCCCCGACCTTGGTGACGATATGCAACCCGTCCGGGTAGGGGTGCAGGGCTTCCTTGATGATCTGGTTCGTGACGTGTGGGCCGTAGTAGTCGCTGGTGTCGATGTGAGTAATACCCAGCTCGATTGCCTCGCGTAGCACGGCGATCGCGGCGTCGCGGTCCTTGGGCGGCCCGAACACGCCGGGGCCGGCGAGCTGCATCGCGCCGTAGCCCATGCGGGTGACCGTAAGACCCTCGGCCATGGTGAACGTGCCGCCGGGAAGTGTCTGCGCTGTCATGGGTGATCCTCGTTTCGGTCAGTCGTGGCGATGGATGATCAGCACCGAGCGTCGCGAGTGCGCGGCGACTGCCTCGGCGACGCTTCCAAGCAGTACGCCGGCAAGCCCGGTGCGGCCGTGGGAGCCGAGCACGATCAGACTTGCGTCGTGCTCGTCGGCAACTTCGACGATGCCCTTCCAGGTCGGAGCGACCTCGGCCTGCAGACCGCGCGCTTTGAAGCCCGCTGCATTTGCCCGTGAGGCTCCGTCGGCAGCTGTCCGCTCGGCGGCTTCTCTGACGTCGGCTATCTCGGCGGCATTGATTCGAAGCGCAACGGTTGGCACGAACCCGACGTCGAACGGTTGCCAGACGGTGAGGACGAGCGCGTCGCGTCCCGGCGCGAGCTGCCGGCCGGCCTCGTCAATTGCGAGCTTGGCCAGCTCGGAGCCGTCGTACGCGAAGACGACGGGGCCATGTGGCTGGCGCGGTCCGCTCTCGATGTCGCCCGTAGTCGTTGTCATGCTGCCTCCTCCGCGAGCGTTTGACGGTGGGGGTGGTTGCGGATGCCCGCGAGCAGTGGCGGCGAGTCCCAAGCTGCGCCCTCGCCATTCATGAAGCGCTCGAGGTCCGGCGCTTGCGGGCGCGCGCGGCCAAGCACGTAGAGACCAACCGCGGCGAGCGCGCCGGCGACCGCAAGGCCAAAGCCGATCCACAGCGCAATGCCGGTGCCGGCTTTGGCGTTGCCACCGACGGTGGCGGCGAAGTGCACGAACAACGGAGCGATCATGAACGCGGCTACCGCCCGGAAGAGCTCGACGATCGCGAACACCCGCTGCAGGCTCGCGGCTGCAAGTGAGAACCCTGCGACAAACAGCGCCGGGGCGACCGCTGCTCCGAGACCGATTCCGGTGAGCCCGGAACCGACCAGGGTGAGCGCTTCGGTGGGCGGGGCCTGGACCCGGAACACCGCGATACCAGCAGCCAGGAACGCCATGCCGGCCAACGGCAGGTAGTGCATCTGGCGCTTGTCAAGAACGACGCCGAGCGCAACCGCGGTGATCAAGGCGCCACCCAGCTCAGGGAGATAGAGCAGTCCAAGATGCAGGGGCGTGTAGTGGGGAGCCAGCTCGTCGGCGGTGAGGACCGTTGCCGAAACCGACGCAGCCGCGGCCGACAATGCGAGCACGATCCCCGCGACCGGAATTGTGCTGGTCAGCATGCTGCGGATCGTCAGGAGCGGGCGGCTGCTTCGATACTGGTTGACGACGAGGGCGACGATCAGCGCCAGGCCGCCGATGAGCGGCAGGAGCGTCTCCGGGCCCAGAAAGCGGTGAGTCAGCAGCTCGGAGGCGCCGAAGAACGCGGCCACGCATCCCGATGCGGCCAGGCCGATTGCGACCAGATCTCGCGGGGCGTCCCGGTCGGCGGGCGGGGCGTCCTCGAACGTCAGCAGGGAAAGCAGGAGCGCCGTGAGCGAGATCCCGGCGACGATCCAGAACAGCGGCCGCCACCCGTGGGCGCTTGCCTGGATCCCGCCGATCACGGGCCCGAGCGCGACTGCTCCGAAGATGCAGACGTTCATGATCATCGCTGTCCAGCGGAACTTCTCCAAGCCGAAGCCGAGTGCCAGCGGCGGCACGGCGGCAATCAACAGCAGGCTCGTGCACAGTCCCTGAATCACGTGCCCGGCGATGAACATCGCAGGATCCTGCGCCGCTGCCACCACGATCGACCCGATCACCAGCAGCACCGCGTAGAGGACCATCATTCGCCGCTGCGGCAGAAGCTGGGCGAACTGCACCGCCAGGACGGTCCCCACGGCGTAGCCGGCGTTCGCCATGCCCAATCCCAGGCTCATCGTCTGCATGCTCATGTGCAGCTGCCGACCTATGATCGGCGTGAGCGGCCCTAGCGCCGCCGAGAGCCCGAGGTAAGGAACCAGGGCGAAGATCACCATCGCGGCCGCCGCGGGATAGCGGCCAGCCAACCAGCCCTGGCGCATCAGCCTCTTCCCTGTGCGGAAGCCATCTGATCGAAGGATCGCGTGGCAGCTGGGTTCATACGGATCACCTTGTCTATGTCTGGGATCACGGCTAAAATGGAGGTCGCCTCCGGAATATGCGGAGGCTTCCTCCGGAACTATACGGAGGTAGCCTCCGGTTTTCAAGGGACAAGTCATGAGCTCAACGCAAATCTCCACGCAGACAGCGCCCGCCAGTCCGAAGCGGGCCGACGCAAGACGCAACTACGAGCAGATCCTCGCGACCGCGCGCAAAGCATTCGCCGAAGGTGGAGACTCGACGTCCCTTGAGGAGATCGCCCGCCAGGCTGGCGTGGGAATCGGCACGCTCTACCGCCACTTCCCCAGCAGACAGGTGTTGCTCGAGACTCTCTACGTAAACGAGGTCCACGAGGTCTGTCGCTCCGCCTCGCAGCGCGAGCACGATCCGTGGAACGCCCTCAGCGACTGGTGCGAGGGGTTGATCGGCTATCTGACCACGAAGCGGGCGCTCGCACAGGAACTCCTGAACTACCTCGATGAGGACGCCGCCCTGTTCCAAGAGTGTCGGCATACGGTCTACGCCGCCGGCGAACCGCTGGTGAAGCACGCCCAGGACGCCGGCGTCGTCCGACCTGACGTCGAGTTCTCAGACGTGCTCCACATGCTGGCCGGCATCTCACGGATGCCCGCCAACGACCCCGATCTGGTGACACACGTCGTGCGCATCGCACTCGACGGCCTTCGCTACCACCCAGAGGCGTGAACTAACGCTCATCCCGTCCGGAGCTCCCGCCCAGAGCATTCGTAGATTTGTCCAACCTGATGGGGATGCTGCGTTGATGTGGGTAGCCAGGAGCACCATCAACGACGACCAGCGTGTCCATGCGGGGTGGACGCGCCCCGCTTTTGGAGGCGATACGCATGGAGACGGACAGTGTCGAACCGGCGCTGAGAGGGCGCTTGGATACTCAACGTACCGAGGTGCTCCTGGGCGGCTATGGGCGGCTGAAGCCCTCGGTGCTGGCGTCGCTTGATCGCAAGCTGCGGCGTGTAGGGCTGCAACTCGATCCCGGCGATCTGGAACACCTCTACGACCTCGCCTGGCAGGTTCTCTACGCGCGCCTGCGCAACGGCGAGTGGCTGGATGGCAAGCAAGCAGCATTCGAGGCGTTTCTGGTGCAGGTCGCCTTTCGTTGCGCGGTCAAGATCGAGCGCGAGGCACGCACGCCTCCGGTGTCAGCGTGATTGCCGTGCCGAGAGGCAAAAAGGTACCCCGCCACATACTCGGGATCTGACCAGACGGTGGCCATCGGCCAAGGCTGACCGACGGCCCCACTGGCTCGGCGACCGGCTCTGGACAGGCGGTGCGAGCTGCCTCAGCTCGCCGAGCGCTGTCTGGCTGGACCAGTACGGGCGAGTTCTTGGCTGGCGCCGCAAAGCGCGCCGGCTGGGCACAGCTCGGCGGTCACCCTGCGGCGGGGAGCACGGATCCCGGCGAGCGCAATCAGACCTCCGCTGGCGACGAGCACGGCTGCGATCGTGTCCGCAACACGGAAGGCATGCACGGACGCGTCCTCGAAGGTTGCTCGTAGGAGGACCCGCTCGTCGGGGGGCACTCCAGGCAGGCTGGGTGCGCCGAGAGGCTGTCGCTTGGCGCGGCTGATCGCGGCGCGGCCGCCGGGACCGAGCGCGGTCTGTCGTAGTGTCGCCTCGACGCGACGAGCAAACGTGAGAGAGACGACGGCTCCCAGGACGGCGACCGCGAAAAGCTGCGCGACGCGTGAGAGCGTCGTATTCACGGCGGCGGCGACACCCGCGTGATCCTCTTCCACTGCCCCGAGAACCGTGGCGGTCAACGGCGAGACAAGCATCGCGAGTCCCAACCCGAACACGAGCAGCGCCGGCAGGACCTCGCTGACGTAATCGGCGCGCTGATCGACACGCACCAAGAGCAAAAGGCCGCAGCCAGCGACCAGCGCCCCGAGGCTTATCAGCACCCGCGACCCGATGCGGTCGGCGAGCGCGCCGAACCGGCGAGAGAGCACGATCATCAGCGACGTGACCGGCAGAAGCGCAAGTCCCGCCTGAACGGGGCTGTAGCCGCTGACCTCCTGCAGAAATACCGGCAGCAGAAAGATCACGCCACCTAGCCCAAGGTAGGCAGTCAATGTCGCCACGTTTCCGATCGTGAAATTGCGCTCGCGAAACAGGCTCAGTGGGAGCATCGGCGTCCGGGCTCGCGCCTCGCGCGCAACAAACGCGATCGCTCCCAGAACCCCTGCCGCGAGCGAGCCGATCACCAGGGTGCTCCATCCGCGCGCAGGCTCCTCGGTCACGGCGAACACCGAACCCGAGAGCGCGAGCGCCGCCAAGAGGGCCCCAGGGAAGTCCAGGCGCCCGGCGGTGCCAGTGCTCGCACTCCCAGGCACGCCGCGAGCGATCAGCGTCACGGTCACGAGTACGAGCGGCGCATTGAGCAGGAAGATCAGGCGCCAGGAGCCGGCAGCGATCAACACTCCCCCGATAAACGGCCCGATAACCCCGACGATCGAGCTGAGCGCGGTCCATGTCCCGATCGCCCTGGCCCGCTCGTCTTCGGGAAACACGTGGATGATCACCGCCAATGCACTAGGCGTCACCAGCGCCGCACACACCCCCTGCATCGAACGAAACACGCATAGCTCGGGGATCGACGAGGCGACCGCGCAGAGAGCTGAGGTGAGTCCAAACCCCGCAACGCCAACCAAGAACACGCGCTTCTGACCGAATACGTCTCCAAGCGAGCCGCCGATCAACAGCAGCGACCCGAGCGCCAGCAGGTACGCGTTCGTCACCCACTGCTGGCCCGCCAGACCGCCACCAAGGTCACTGCGAATCGCAGGCAACGCGACACTGGTTACAGTCGCGTCGAGGAACACCACGCTCGAGCCGAGCACGGCTGCAAGCAGGGTCAGCCGCTTCTCACGCGATGTAGTTGTCGGCCGGATGGTAGGCAAAGATCGGGTTGAGCCTGGATGTATACCAGTGGGTCAGCGTGCTCGAGGCCGTTACGACTCGACGCTTTGGTGTGCGTCCACGACTACACCACCGGTTAGTAGTGCCGGCAGCAGCGGCATCCACAGGCGCAGGTGGGCGAGTAGCAGCGCTCCGACGAGGGCTCCGAGAAGCGTTCCGCCCAGGACCAGCATCAGCCGGCGCCGCTCGGTTCGTGTCGCTGACCAGCGTGCGGCATCGCCCGCCAGTACCATCCAGGTGGCCGTCACGGCTGTGGTGAAGACAGCGTGGACTCCTGACTGCCGCAGACTACGAGCAGCTCAAGGCGCTCGGTGTCGAGTTCACCGAAGCGCCCTCCGAGCGTCCCTACGGGATCGATTCTGGGTTCCGCGACCCCTCCGGTAACTCGATCCGGCTCACCCAGGTCCGGGAGTTCTCTGCGGTCTAACGCGCAGGCGGATGCGAATGATCGGTAGGCTGCGGACATGGCGCCCGAGCTCGTCCTGCACGTCCTGCCGCCCTCGCACCCCTGCATGACGGCGACCGCGGCGCTGCGCCTGAAGGGCCTGGAGCACGAACGCGTCGAGCTCGCGCCGGGCCCGCACGTCGAGCAGATGCGCGCGATCTACGGCGAGGAGCGCCACACTGTCCCAGGCATGCTGGTTGACGGCGAGCCGGTCCACGGCTCGCGGGCGATTCTGGCGCGGCTGGAGGAATTGGTGCCCGAGCCCGTGCTCTACCCCAGCGACGCGGTTCGCGAGGCGGAGCGCTGGGGCGAGCAGGAGCTGCAGGACCTCGGCCGGCGGCTGCCTTGGGGAGCGCTGCACTTCCGCCCGGAGGCGGTGGGCACCTTCGCTGGCGCCGGCCCGCTGGACGGCGCGGGCACTGATTTCGCGATCCGCCTGGTCCGCGGAACGTGGAAGTACCACGGCATCTCGGCGGCGCGACTGCAGGAAGACCTCGCGGGATTGCCGGAGAAGCTCACGCACATCGAGACGCTCGCCGCCGACGGCGTGATCGGTGGCGCGCAGCCCACCGCGGCGGACTTGCAGATCGGCGCGACCTTGCGCGTACTGCTCACGCTCGGCGATCTACGCCCGCTGCTAACGGGCAGCGCCAGCGAGCGAATCGCGCTGGAGTGCTTCCCGGAGTACCACGGGGAAGTGCCGGCCGGCGCCTTCCCAGCCGGCTGGACACCGGCGGCTTGAACGCCGTCGCGGTCTCGGCGGCCTCTCGCACCAAGCGCCTGGGCATTGGTCGAAGACGACGCCGATAGCGCGGCACTCGGAGCCTGACCGTGATGCTCTCGCGCCTTACTCGGTGGCAATCCGCGCATCTGGACGGATCAGCGGCTCAGAGCTGCTCAACGTGGCGATGCCGTCGTCTTGCGCACGATCAGCCGTGGCTCGATCAGCGTCGATCGCAGCTGTGCGTCGGGGTCGTCTATCAAGGTGACCGCTGTGTCGATGGCGCGGCGCGCGAGCTCGGCCGCCGGCTGTGCGATGGTGCTCAGCGCGATCATCGGCGTGCGCGCGAGCATGATGTCGTCATAACCGACGATCGACAGGTCCCTTGGGACTCGCAGCTTCAGCTCATGCGCGCATGACATCACCTCGATCGCGGTGATGTCTGAGGCGGCGAAGACAGCCGTCGGCCTCTGAGGCTGGCTTAGTAGACGGCGCATCATCTCCTGCCTCTGCTCTTCGGAGGTGGGCCCGACTCGCAGCAGAAGATCCTTGGCCGAGCTCAGCCCTGCGCGCCGGAGTGCGCGGCGGTAGCCGTGGAGGCGGTCGCGATCGACGTGACGTGGCAGCAACGCAGCGCTCACGTATGCGATTCGCCTGTGCCCCAGACCGATCAGGTGTGTCGTGGCGAGATCGCCGCCCAGCTTCTCGTCCATTCCGATCGACACGCCCGATTGGCTTGCATAGCCCATGTACACGACCGGCATGTGCGTGCCGATCGTGTCCAGCACCTGCTGGTCGCCCGTGAAGCCGACGAGTATGACCGCCGCGACGCGATGCTCGAGCAGGCTCACCACCGCGGACTCCTCCTCACTTAGGTCAGGTCCCGCGGTGGAGAGCAGCACGCGGAAGCCGCGTGCCGCGGCATGCTGCTCCAGCCGACCCGTCAGCTCTCCTATGAAGGGGTCGAAGAAGTCGCCGACCATGATGCCGATCACCTCTGTCTGCCGACGGGTGAGGCTGCGCGCTCCCAGATGTGTGTGGTAGCCGAGCTGCTTGGCAACCAGCAGCACCCGCTCTCTTGTCGCCGGTGCGATTTCCCCACGACCGCGGAGCGCGTCAGAGACGGTTGTCTTGCCGACCCCAGCCACGCGTGCGACATCACGGATAGTGGGCAGGCGCGTAAGCCCCGACCTCGTGTGCGTTGTGGTCTCCGGCTCGCTCATGAGGTCTCTCGCCGGGGTGACTATATCTGCATCGACTCGCTGCTCCGCACGCTGTGCCGTGCACGCATCACTTGACACCGACATGCTGGGCGAGCTATATTTGCCCGGACCGGTCCGGGGCTTAGTAGATAGCTCAAAAGAAGGGGAATCCCGATTTAGCCCGGATCGATCCGGGAAAATCTGCTCAGATAAGGGAAGCGCGTCGGAATGCGGGCGCAGAACGAGAAGATCGCGGTAGCCGGCTCGACAGACCCGGACCGGTCCAGGGCAAACCGTCCCGCGTCGAGTCTTCTCCTCACCACCATCACCACGAGTCGAGAGGACGTCGATGTCGGTCATTGAAAAGAGCTCTGCTTCAAACACGCTGGCATTGCTGGGCGGCATGCCTGCCGGAGCTCCCGCGGAACCCCGCTACCCGCACTTCACGGCCAAGGCGCGCAGGCGCGTGGATCAGCTGCTGGCGAGCGAGCCGATAGTGGGTCTCGGCAGGGATCACCCGCTGGTGGACGACGCCGAGACGGCAATCGCGGACTGGTATGGCGTCGAGCGATGCCTTACGACCGCCTCTGGGCATGCGGCGCTGCTTGCCGCCTTGATCGGGCTGGAGATCACCGGCGGTGCCGAGGTGGTGAGCACGCCCTACACCTGGGGAGCGTCGATTTCTCCGATCCTGCACAACGACGCGGTGCCGGTGTTCGCTGACGTGGATCCTGAGCGAGGTCTGCTGGATCCGGTCTCCGTCGAAGCGGCGATCGGCCCCAGGACCGAGGCGATTCTCGCAGTGCACCTGTATGGGCAGCCCGCGGACATGACGGCGTTGCGGGCGATTGCTGACCGGCACGGCCTCGCGTTGATCGAGGACGGCAGCCAGGCGCATGGCGCGCGCCACCGCGGTGTTCGCGTCGGCAGTTTTGGCGACGCTGCTGGGTTCTCCTGCATGGGGGGCAAGCTGCTGGCCACCACCGAGGCCGGCTACCTGCTCACCCGCAGCGATGATGCTTACTGGAAGGCGATCATCAGTACGCAGCACGCCGGCAACACGATGCATCCAGGACGTGCCAGCGAGCCTGACTTCCCTGCCGATCTGCTGCCCCACATCGACTCGCTCACCTACACGCATCGTGTGAGCACCGTCAATGCGCTGCTAATGGTCGAACAGCTATCGAAGCTCGATCAGGAGAACGCCGCACGGGCCCGCAATCGCAGCCGGCTGCTCGAGGCAATCGCAGGAATGGAAAGCGTGGTCGCACCCGTCTACTCCGACGAGGACACCCCCGTCTTCCACATGGTCTCGCTGAACTTCGTGCCCGAGCATGCGGGCATCTCTAAGCAGACATACCTTGCGGCGCTCCAGGCTGAGGGCGTTCCGATCTTCAACTATGTCGCAACGCCGCTGCACAAGGTCGGGCGCCTGCGCGCCGACACGACTGCGCCGAAGGTGATGTGGAGCGAGCGGATCCGCCGCGCCGGAATCGACTACGCCGCGCTGGAGTTGCCCGGCTGCGAGCGCAAGGTGGAGCGCTCGGTCGAGATCCTCTGGAACTGGATCGAAGACGACCCGGACGCGATGGGCAAGCTCGCCGACTGCTTCATCAAGGTCGAGGAGCACCTCGACCGACTGCGGGCCTACGAGCAGCGCAGCGAGGGGCTACTGTAATCAATGGGAGGAATGGCAATGAGGAAGTATGGATGTGCGGGCGTCGCCGTATTGCTGGTACTAGCGGTCGCAGGATGCGGCGCCAGCAAAGGAACGACGACCAATGCGGCAAGTGGTGGGGCTGGCTCGTCCAAGTCATACCCCGAACTGCGCTGGGGCCTGGAGGGCGGCTTTCCCGCTCCAATCGATTGTGTCAAGATCTGCTACGGCCAGTCGGCGACAATAGAATCGCTCGCGGTGCAGAGCCTAATGGTATTTGAACCGGACGGCAAGGTCAAGCCTGGCCTCGCCGGGTCGGTCGAACAGCCAAATCCGACAACCTATGTCTACCATCTGAAGTCAGCCAAGTTCTCGGATGGCAATCCGCTGACTGCAGCCGACGTCGTGTTCTCGCTTGAACGTTCGAGGAGCGGCAAGGAATCGGTGGTAAAGGGTCAATGGGCGGACGTCGCTTCGATCTCTGCGCCCAACAGCACCACGGTCGTGATAAAGCTCAAGCGACCAAGCGCGACCTTCCAAGACATCGTCGCGGCCGAGGGACACGTGATCGAGCGGCGTGCTGCTGAAGAGAGCACTGAAAAAGAGCTGGGCACCCCTGGACACATGCTGATCGGCACGGGACCGTGGAGGTTTGCCGGCTACACGCCTGAAGTGGGCGTCCAGCTTTCACGCAATCCATACTGGACCGGATCGCGGCAGCCTGCGGACAAGATCAGCATTCAGATCTTCAAAAATGAAGCATCGATGGCGCTCGCGCTGCGTTCAGACGCTATTGATGGAGTCGATGAATATGTTTCTCCCAAGCCGTTTGCCGACATTCCAGGCGCCCGCCGGCTTAGCACATCGGGAGAACAGACGGTGCTCGCCTTCACCAACACCAAGAATCATCCGTTTAACGACGTGCACGTGCGCCGGGCGCTCAAGTATGCAACCGACTACAAAGGCATAGTCGCAGCGCTCTATGCGCCTGGGGAGGCGACCGAAGACTCCTCGATCGTGCCCGACAGCCTCCTGGCTAACCTTGGATCCCAAGCAGAAGTTGATCAGATGATCGCAGCACTGCCCAAGTATGAATTCGACCTAACCAAGGCAAGGCAGGAACTGGCAAAGTCGGCTTATCCTCACGGTTTCAGCACGACCATCGAAGTCACTCAAGGTTGGGAGACGGGAGTGGCGGCCTCTCAGATTCTCTCTGCCGACCTTGCAAAGATCGGCATAAATGCTCCCGTTCATGAGGCATCGGCTGCTGAAGAAACCAAGTGGCTTACTGGAAAAGGAACGGGAATATCGCTCACTGACGCCGGGGTCTATTATCCGGATCCGTTGGAGCTCATAGAAGAACGCCTGGGTCCAAACGAGATATATCCACTTGGTGCGGGCGCAAACGTCGCCAACTACCGCAACCCGGAATTCGACAAGCTCCTCTCAGAAGCAGGCGAAAGCGTGGACAAGCACGAGCGTCTTCAGATGATCGGCGACCTGCTCAGGATAGTTGCAAACGAAGTGCCTGACTGGCCACTGTACAGTCCTGGGCTTTTTGCGACGCTGTCTGACAAGTATGTGCTGCCCGGATTCTCGTACTGGACACAGCTTTTCAGCCCCTGGGCGCTGCATGTGAAACTGGCTTCGTGAAACGTACCGCCATTAGAGCAAGGAGAAGTGCATTGATGATAGTAAGGGTCAATCCATGACCGGCACGCAGCCTGCATCCACCCCGTCGACTGCCATGAGGCTCGCAGGCGTCGATCAGGTCGCAACACCGATGCGTGATGGTGTCTCGCTGCTCGCAGACCTCTACCGTCCGCCGAGCGGCCGCATGCCGACGCTGCTGCTGCGCACGCCCTACAGTCGCCGGAACCTGCCGGACCTGCTGCGCGAGGTGGAGATCGAGCCAATGCCGAGGTAGGTCTCTTTACGATCAACAAAGGTTGCTAGTTCGCATGGGCGCGAGCCAGATGGTGCAGGTCGACATCGGGGTCCGCGAGATCGGCGTCGAGTCGCACACCGCGCCCGATGAGTAGTTGGGCCGCGCGGATGGTGCGCGCAACGCCCGTGCCGATCGAGAGTCCGCACGCTGCCTCCAGGCGCCCGCCGCGGACTCCAAGGAACGCGACCCCGCTGCGTACGTCCAGGCTCCCGCGGCGAACCACGTCCAGGCCGGCGAAGCCGAATCCCGTTGCCTGCAGGTGCAGCTCGTGCTGATCGGACCACATCCAGGGAACCTCCTGGTATGGCTCGCCCCCTCCTAGCATGCTCGCTGCCGCATGACGACCCTGTGCTTGTGCCGGCTGCCACTGCTCGATCCGGATGTGGCGGCCCACCCCGGCATGCCAGACGCGTGCTACGTCGCCGGCGGCGAAGATCCGCTCGTCGCTCGAGCGCAGGAGCTTGTCGACCACGATGCCGTCGTCGACGATCAGGCCCGCGCGCTGTGCCAGCTCGGTGCGCGGGCTTGCGCCTACGCCGACGACCACGACATCTGCCGGTACGCGCTCGTCGTCGAGCATCACCTGTCGAACACGCCCCGAGGAGCCCTCGAAGCCTGTGGGATGCACGTTTGTCCTTATCTCCACGCCTCGCGCTTGGTGGAGCTCTTGGAGCAGTGCCGCGAAGCTCGCGGGCACGATCCGCCCCATGAGCTGCGGCGCGGTCTCGAGCACGGTCACGGCCAGTCCACGCGCGGCCGCACTGGCCGCGACCTCGAGACCGATCACACCGCCTCCGACGAGGACGATGCGATCTCCGGGGCGCAGGTCGGAGCGCAGCGCTCGGGCTTCGCTGAGCTCGCGAAGATGGTGGATGCCTCCAAGCTCTGCTCCGGGAAGGTTCAGGCGCCGAGCGGCGGCGCCGGTCGCAAGCAGTAGGTGGTCATATTTCACCTGCGTGCCCGCGGTCGTGCGGAGCGTTCGCCGGGATGCGTCGATGGCGCTAACGGCGACGCCCAGCTCGAGTGCAATGTCCATCTCGGCGAGCTCCTCCGGAGACCGGAGCGCTGGTGGGCTGGCGAGATTGCGTTTGTCCAGAAAGCGCTTAGAGAGTGTGGGACGCTCATATGGGATCGCCGCCTCGGCTCCGATCACCATGACTGAACCCTCGTAGCCCATCTCGCGCAGTGCCTCGCCAGCCGAGAGGCCGGCGACACCTGCGCCGACGATTGCGATCATTGACTTGGTCGGATCAGGACTCGGCCGTCCTGCACCTTCACGGGATAGGTGCGGAGGTCCACGCAGGCAGGAACGCGCCTGGCTCTACCAGTCTTGTAGTCAAAGCGCCCATTGTGCTTGGGGCACTCGATCAGCTCGCCAACTACCAGGCCGTCAGCGAGATTGGCATGCTCATGCGTGCAAATCCCGTCCGTGGCGTGGAAGGTGCCCTCGGGGCTGCGGTAGATCGCGATCGCCTGTCCTTTGTGATCAAAACCCAGCACGTCCTCCTCGTCGATGTCCTCGACGCCGCACGCGTCGATCCACTCGTCGGTCATGACTCGAAGACCACCTGGTGCAACTCAGGGCGAAACGGTCTTGCCGAGGGAGGAAGCTCTCGTTTGACGTGATGATCGGGGTGCTTGAGCTGGCGCCAGAGCGTCGGGAGGATCTCGCGGTAGGCCGCCAAGAGGCTCGGGTAGGGCGTCGGCATGTCGTGCCGGAGCTCGGCGTGCAGCTCACGCAGCGCGTGATAGGGCACCATCGGGAACATGTGGTGCTCAACGTGATAGTTCATGTTCCAGTAGATAAAGCGAAGCACCGGGTTCATCTCGATGGTCCGCGAGTTGAGCCGATGGTCGAGCACGTTCTCGGCAAGTCCGGAGTGCTGCGTAACCGCAAACAGATAGTCCAGCCATATGCCATAGACCATCGGCAACATCACGAGGACGATCGGCAGCCAGGAGCCCGTCGCGATCGCGAGGGCGATCACGGCCGCGTAGATGGTCACCCACACTCGCGCCTCGCGGTGCACGCGCCACCGCTCGGACTCCGGGATGAAAGTGACCTCCTCCGCGGTGAGGCGACCAGCTGCATGCCGGCCGACGCTGACATAGGTGCTCACCAAATCGTAAATGCCGATCGAGTTCACCACTAGCCGCAGGACGTCAGGAGGTCGCATCGCCATGATCTCCCGGTCTCGTCCTACGACGATCGTGTCGGTGTGATGTCGCGCATGGCTCCATCTCCAGAAGGTGGGCTCCTTCATATTCATGAAGGAAGAGACTTGGTACAACGCATCGTTGAGCCACGGCGTCTTGAAGGCGGTGCCATGACCACTCTCGTGCCAGCGCGAATCGGACGCTGACGCATACAGCACGCCATAGCAAGCGAGGATGGGCACGCACACCCATGTGCCCCAGAACCAGCAGGCAGCGAACCCGAACGCGGCAAGCAGGCCGAACCAAATCGCTGTGTCCCGCACCGCGGGTCGATCGGTCCGCCGCATCAGCTCCTTCATGCGCTTACGCGGGATCTCGCTGTGGTACCACTCCGCCGCCGCCAGTCCCTGGTGAGCGGCGAGCTCGGCAGAGGGTCCGATCAGGCTGTACTCCCGAGCGGTTCGCTTGACCTTCGAGATGTAGTCCATGACACAGACTGTAGTTCCCAGTCACCCCGCGATACCATGGCTACGATGAACCACTTGTTGTCTGAGATTGATCTTTTTGCCTTACTGCAGCGAACGCCGGTGGACATAGGTGAAATCGTGTATCCGCCAGGTGGGCGCTTCGGCCCGCGCTGGCAGCGCAACCTTGAGCTGGTGATCATCCACACCGGCAGCACCCGCATTTCAGTCGACGATCGACCCCCGCTCTTGGTGCCCGCCGGGTGGCTCGCTCTGAGCCTTCCTCATCACAACGAGCACTATGCGTTCGACGACGACGTCTCCACCCACCATGCTTGGATGGAGCTGCACATCGAGCAATGGCCGACATCCCTGTTGAACCGTTTCGAGGCGCTCCCGTCCCTGCTGCCGATCTCGAGCGCGCTGGCCAGCCTCCTAGCCGAGGCGATAGCCGTGACTCACACCCCGCTCTCGGCGGCGGAGCCGCTGCTGGCCTCCCTCGCGGCCGCCGCCATGTGGCGCTATGTGGGGGAGGCGGAGTCCAGCGTGCTCGGCGATGATGACCCCGTCGAGCGCGCACGCCGCTTCCTGCACACTCGGATTGGCGACCCGACCATTGACCTACGGCAGGTCGCCGAAGCGGCACACGTCAGCGCACCACATCTCGTACGCCGGTTTCGCCACGAGCTCGGCATCACCCCGATGGCCTATCTCTGGCAGCGACGCGTCGCGATCGGGATCGATCTGCTGAGGAGCACCGGGCTGCCGGTCGGCGAGATCGCGACTCGGGCGGGCTTCTCTTCCGTCTACCACTTCTCCCGCCGAGTCAAGGCTCAGACCGGCCGTCCCCCTACGGATGTCAGGCGGGACCGCTGGAGTCAGGTCAGACGCGGTGATCGCAGCTGAACGCGTGTCGGCCGTCCCCATGCGGCAAGGCCGGCGCGGCCGCTCAGATCCTAATTGCAAGCGCCATCATGGCTCGTCGGGCAAGTGGAAACCGCATTATGAGCTGACGCAAAGTGCCCGCCTTCAGGCGCTTGCATTATAATCCGGCTGTCACCGTACTGCACCATGTCGTCGACGAAGCCCTCCGCCAAATCGGATTTCCCTCCGCAGGCGACGTCGTCGCCCCCGGTGCATCCGACGCTCGACGACATCGCAGCCGCCGTCGGCATGTCCGCCTCCACCGTCTCACGCGCCATGAGCGGGAGCCCGCTCGTGCGCGAGCAGACGCGCGCGCGAATCCTCGATGCCGCCAAGGCCCTGGGCTTCGAGCCCGACCGGATCGCGAGCTCGCTCAGTACCGGCTCTTCCGCCTTCGTGGGGATGGTGGTGCCAGATGCCGGCGACGCTTTCTACGCGCATGTGCTCCGGGGCGCCCGCCGGGAGCTGGAGCGCTCCGGCTACCACGTGCTGCTGATGGAGACCGACCACGACCCGCAGCGTGAGCGCGACGCGCTGAGAACGCTGATCGCCCATCGCGTGGCAGGCATTCTGCTTGCCACCGCCGGCGGGTATGAGCCCTGCCGCGTACCCGTCGTCTTCTTCCCCCACATGCCACCGGGTCCAGAGATTCCGGGAGCCGGGCTGGTCGCGAGCGCCAACGCGCACGGCATGGATCTGCTGGTCGAGCACCTGCGCTGGCATGGGCACACGCGCATCGGCTACATCGGCGGAGAGGCGGGCCGTTCGACCGCAGACGAGCGCTACGAGGGATTTCGCAGCGCGCTGGCGCGCGAGTGGCTGGCGGTGCCAGGCGAGTACATACGTCGCGGCGACCGCGCCTGGACACCCGAGGCAGGGGAACGCGCAACACGTGAGCTGCTCGCGCTCGACCCGCCGCCAACGGCAATCGTGGCCAGCACCGACTGGTTCCTGGTCGGCGCTCTGCGAGCGCTGCGCGCAGCTGGCACGCGCGTGCCACAGGACATCGCGGTCGTGGGCTTCGACGACCCGCCGTTCAGCGATCTGATCGATCCACCCCTCACAGTGATCTCCTTCGACGCAGGCGAGATAGGCGCCAAGGGAGCCCAGCTGATCCTGCGCCAGGTGAGCGACCCCTCGCCTCCAGTCGAGGTCAGGCTGCCGGTGAAGCTGATCGTCAGGCGGTCCTGTGGGTGCGCAGAGCAGACGGCGCGTGCGGCTGACGTCATGCCCACCACAAGCGAGCTCACGTAGCCTCCCACGACGCTCAGGCGGTGGCGATGCGGACGCTCAGCTCGGCCGGCGCCTGCTGAGCCGCTCGATCGCGTTGCGCGTGATTTGGATCACGTGCTCGGATGCGGCATTGACCGGCGGGCGCACGTTGCGATACCGCGTGTAGTCGATCGTCGGTCGCAGGGCGAAGACCCAGTCGGTGGTAGGCGCCGTGAAGACCTCGCCACCAGCCTCGCTGCGCCAGCTCACGATCGTCACCACGCCGCCGAGCGCGGCCTGGTTGCACCGCACACCCGGCGTGCAGCTCGGAGGTCGCTGCGAATAGTCGGTCTCGGCCCAGTGGCGGCAGTCGGCGAAGGCAACGATCTCGATGCCCGGAGGAGGCGAGTCGCGGCCTGTCGGCGCAGGCCGGCCGTCTTTGATCTCGACGTCCAACCCATCGCACTCGAAGCCCACCACCTTCTGCTCAGCGCCGAACGCGTCTCCATCGAGCAGGCCGGTGCCCTCCAGCGCCCAATGTGCCTCCGCGCTGACGGTGAACCCGGCGGACGGTCGCTCCGGGCCACCAAGATCCTCCCACCACCAGCACGCACCCGCGAACACGAGTCCGGAGGAATCCTCCCCCGCGCGCCGTCGGCTCTCGTCGTTGCGCATCGAGACGCCGGTGAGCGACGTCGGCGGACGACCGATGGGTTGAGAATGGAATTCCACAGTCACCGAGTGGTTGTCATGCCGCGGGTTGTGGTCGGGGTTGCGGTAGAGCGGGTCGAGCGCCTCACCATCTCCAGGCATGGGCTGGATGTGCGATCGCAGAGGCACGCCTCCACGGCGCTTGTAGCACTCGATGGCCTCCCCATCGTCCACGCTGCGAACCTGCCAGTAGCAAAGGTTGCCGCCGAGGAACGCCGCATTGCCGCCGCGCGCCACGAACCCTTCGATGGCATCGCGCTGAGGACCTGTCCAGTACTCGTCGTGGCCTACCGTGATCACAAGCTCGTAGGCGTCGAGGTCGATCGTGCCGGCGTCGATGTCCAGACCTGTGCAGCAGTCGAGATCGATCCCTTCGACCGCGCACCACTGCAGGAACTTGAAAAGGTAGGAGCCCTTGCCCGGCCCCCACAGCGACTGGTTGAATGTGCCAAGGCCTATGCCAGGTCTCGAGAAGGACACGCGATGCGTACGCAGCTCATGGAGCCAGCTGCCATCGTCGGCTAGCCCTCCATAGAGATCGCGGTTGCCCCAGAGGTGATAGGCGCTCCAGGTCGCCACGCCGATCTGCAGCAGGCGCGGGGCGCCCGGGTGCGCCGGGCGAAGGACAAAGAGCGCGTCCTGACCCATCCGCGTCGACAGGCGACCGGTCGGCTTACGACTGCTCGTGAACTGAACGAGATATACGCCGCTTTGCCAAGTCTCTGGAATCGCATCCAGCACGCGGGAGACGGGCCAGCCGCAGCCCTCGCTGTCGCATGCCCCTGGAGCCAGCGGCGGATGGCCGGCAACCTGACCGCAGCGCAGCGGCCTGACCGCCGTATCGCAACGCGCGACGATCTCGATCGCAGGATCGAATCCCGGATCCTCGCAGCCAACCACACGGTAGACGTCGGCGAAGCAATCGGCCTCCTCGCGCGTTGCGACCTGAACATCGAGCGGTTCGCCGGCGACCAGGCTGATCGCGCGTGCATAGCCTGCGAAGTACGGCGTTCCCGAAGGCTCGGTGGATGGCGCCCCAATCGAGATGCGCCGATCAAAGCCGGGGTGGCGTGGCCTGAGCACAGACATCAGGGCAACGCCTCGCGAGATCGGAGCGAGTCCACGGGGCACGCGGCCACCGACGGCCTTCTGCGCTCAGGCAATCCGCCTGGGCTTGGCCTGAAACGGCACCGACAGCACCGTCTCGATGTCACCCATCACCTTTCGCACCGCTGCGGCGTAGAGATCCATCAGCTCTGGCTCCTGAACGTAGAGTGGATGCGCCTCCGAGCCAAGGCTGAGCGTGATGTCGCACAGCCGCGAAGCAACCGGATACTCAGCCGGATCCCACTCGACCAGCGGCTCTTGGTCGTTGCGGCGGTGCCAGGTCTGCTGCGGGCGGCGGAAGGCGGGCTGAGCCGGCACCGGGTGCGGTTGCCAGGTCATGCACTGGACCCCCTCGGCCTGCAACGCGGCGAGCAGCCGGTCGCGCAAATCGCGCGGATCCCCGTCAAAGCCAAGCGCTGACGGATCGATTTGGACCGCGTACTTCCAGTACGAGCAGCCACGATCTGCCTCCTGGAAGGGCGGCGTGAGGCCACGGATGTCTGACAGCTGCTCAGTGAGGAGCCTCCCATTCGCTTCGGCACGCGCATTGTGCTCGTCCAGGCGTGCCAATTGCGCGCGCGCGAGCGCACATGGCAGCTCCGATTGGCGGTAGTTCCAGCCGACGCCCTGCGCCCAGAAAGAGCGCCGCTCCAGCGGCACGAGATCCTCTCCAACGACGGTGAGCCGGCGAGCGGCGATGAACGCGTCCTCGTCGTCGGTGGTGAAAAGCCCGCCCTCGCCGGAGGCAAGGTTCTTGGAGGCATTGAGGCTCGAGCCCGCCACCTCGCCGATGCTGCCGGCGGTACGGCCCTTGTACTTGATCCCGTGCGCTTGGGCGTTGTCCTCGATCACAGCGAGACCGTGGCGCTTGGCCACCGCCTGGATCTCATCGAGGCTTGCAGGCTGGCCGTGGATCGCGACCGCGACGACCGCGGTGGTGCGATCGGTGATGCGCTCCGCGAGCCTGTCAGGGTCGAGGTTGTAGGTGCGGGGGTCCACATCGGCGAAGACGACCTGCGCGCCCTGATGGGCCATCGCCATCGCGCTGGCAACGAACGTGTAAGCGGGCACGATCACCTCGTCGCCAGGCTGCACTCCAGCTGCCGCCGCGGCGCAGTGGAGGGCGCTTGTGCCGCTCTTGGTCGCCAGGCAGTACTGCACCCCAACGTACTCGGCGTATTCACGCTCGAGCGCCGTGATCTCTGGAGCGCCTGCGCCGGCGAGGATGCCGCTGTCGAGGACTCGCAGCACGGCATCGCGATCGGCCTGCACGATCTCCGGCCATGGCCGCTGCTCGATGCCGGAGACGGTCTTGGGTCCACCGGCGATCGCCAGCTGCTCAGAAGTTTGGGTCGACATGTTGGCTTGCTCCCTGAAAGAGAAATGACAGCGCTTGCAAGATGATTAGATCATAGATTCCCAAGTGATGTCAAGGCAGCAGATAAAGGCAAGGCACCCATAAACGGGAGCGCTTGCATAGCGAGGTGCACGACAGCGCCGCATGCGACGCGCGGCGCTTGACGCTCAGCGACCCTCACGCCACCAGCTCGACGCGCACGGTCCGCATCTCGCGCGCCGCCTGCAGCGCCGCGCTTGCGACCATTAGCGAGCGCAGGCCGTCCTCGCCGCTGGCGGTCGGGGCGCCGCGACCCTTCACGGCTTCGTTGAAGAGCCTCACCGTTCGCACATAGAGGCCTTCGCTCTGGTCGAGCTGGATCTGATGAGCGCCGCTCTCGTCGTGGAGCGTCACGGTCGCGACCGGGTCGTCGAGCATCGCGTCTTCGATCGTGATCGAGCCGGCCCTACCATAGATCTCCACGCGCGTGTGGACGTACGGCGTCGTGAAGGCATCGTGAAACGTGGCGAGCTGGCCCCCGCTCAGGCGCAGAACGCCTGCGACTGCGTCCTCGATGTCCGGATGGGTGCTCATGCCCTGATGCGCGCAGAAGGCCGCCACCTCCTCGATCTCCCCACTGAGCAGGAATCGGAGCAGATCGGCGCCGTGAACTGTGAGATCGAGCGCGGCACCGGCGCCGGCCTCTGGGCTTCCAGTGCGCCAAGTGCGCAGCCCGACGGGCAGCTCTGTGCCATGGAAGAACCGCGCGCCTAGCACCGTGCCGATCCGCCCGCTGTCGATCAGATCCTTTGCCATCAGGTTCGCCGGAGCGCTGCGCAGGTGGTGGTTGACGCCCAACGTCACCCCCGCCCGCTCCGCTGCGGCGACCATCGCACGTGCGTCCGCGACGGTTGCAGCTAGCGGCTTCTCGCACAGGACATGCTTACCAGCCTCGATCGCAGCAAGCGCCTGCGGCGCGTGCCGGTCGTTCGGCGTGCTGATGTAGACGGCATCCACCTCAGGTGAGGCGCACAGTTCCTCGAGGCTCGCGTAGGCGCAGGCAAGCTGGTGCTGCTCTGCGTAGCGTGCGCCGCGCTCCGGGTCGCTGCTGAGCACGCCCGCCAGGCGGCCACCCAGCGCGCGGCGGAATGCGTCGATCATGTATGTGGCGGCGATGCTGCTCGCGCCAATCAACGCCCAGGTGACGGGCCGCTCGCCGATCGACGGATTTGATGTGTGAGCCTGATTTGTCATAAGCTGATCTAATCACTTCAGGCTGCGTCCTGCTCTCACTCAGCAGCGGGACGCCCCACACAGACCCGTCGAGCCGGGCTTGAAATGCTCGAGGAGAATGCAAATGAAGGAGCAACGACTGCGAATCGGCATAGCCGGCGGTGGCTTCATCACCCAGGTCATGCACCTGCCATCGCTTATGAGCCTCGCCGACCGCTACGAGATCGTTGGGCTTGCCGAGCCGAGTCGCGCAGCGCGCGAGCAGCTCGCCACTAGCTATGGGATCACCGCGACGTACGCCGGGCACGAGGAACTACTCGAAGACGCACAGCCGGATGCGCTGATCGTGCTCTCCCCCGGCTTCACGCATTTCGAGGTGATCAGCGCAGCGCTCCACGCGGGCGCCCACGTCTTCACAGAGAAGCCGCTCTGCCTCGCCGCGCAGGACGCCTGGCAGATCGCCAGAACAGCAGAGCAGGAGCAGCGCGTCGTGCAAGTCGGCTACATGAAGCGATACGACCCCGCATACGAGCAACTGCTCTCGACGCTCGAGGCACAGGAGAGCGCGGTGCGCCTGATCGACGGCGTCACCTACGACCCTGGCCTGGAGCGCTTCTTCGCGCCGCCGGCAATGACCCGTGGCGATGACATCTCAGATGCCTTCAAGGCGAGGGGCAGAGAGCAACGGGCCGAGCAGGCAGGGCGAGCGGTCGGCGCGAGCTCTGACGAGGAGATCTACGTCTATGTAACGGTTCTCTGTGACACTCTCGTCCACGACGTCAATGTGCTCAGGGGGATCCTGTCCGTGCTCGACGAGCCCGAGCCGCGCGTGGTCGACTCGGCCTGGTGGGCCGGAGGCGATGCGCTGACGACCACGCTGGAGCTCCGCGACGGCGCCCGCTGCGGCCTCAACCTCCTGCTGCTGCCCGGGCTGCAGGACTTTCGCGAGGAACTGCGCATCCATTTCGACGACGCCGTGCATCGGCTGCGCTTTCCTGCTCCTTACCTACGCCACAGCCCTACGCTCTATGAGCGCACCGGCATGAAGAACGGACGCTCGCACACTGAGCGCTGGGAGTCCTGGACCGAGAGCTTTCTCGCCGAGCTGATCCACTTCCACGATTGCGTGCGTCTGGGTCAGGCTCCGCGTACGCCGCCCCAGCAGGCAGCCGCCGACCTCGAGCTGCTGGAGCAGATCTTCAAGGCGCGAGCGGCGTCCCCATCCGGTCAGCCGCCGACTGTGGGATAACCGCTCGAGCGCTCGCTGCTGCTCGACGGCCAGCCCAACCTTTGATGGATGATCACGAGCCCTGGCCGGGTTGGGACTCGCGCAGCGCCTGTTCGAGCGCCGCCAACGAGGGCTGACTCTTTCGACCGCGCAGCCGATCGAGGTAGAGTCGTCGACTGAAAGGCTCGGGCGCCAGCGGTCGGACAGCCACCGTATGAGGCGCCGGATGGAGGAGGAGCCGCGGCAGCAGCGCGACCCCGACTCCGCTGGCCACAAGGGCGAGGATAGTGCTGAAGTCATCGCCCTCGAAGCGGAGGGCCGGCTCCAGCGCAGGGTGGCCGGTGAGCTCTCGGAGAATTGGCAGCGCAAGCCCGGCGTACGGCGCTTCGATCCACGGAGCATCCGCGAGGCGCCTCCACTCGATCGCCTCCTCGCCGGCGAGCGGATGTGCCGCGGGAAGGGCGACGAGCATCGGGTCCTCGGCGAGGTGCGTCCGCTCGAGCGTGGCCGGTAGCGGCTCTGGAGCCAGGTCATAGTCGAACGTCAGCGCGATATCCACAGCGCCGGCGACAAGCGCCGCGTGCGCCTCGGCCGGCTCCATCTGAACCAGCGTGGCGCGGATCCCTGGATGCGTGCAAGCCAAACGAGCTAGAGCCGGAGCAGCAATGAAGCGTGCCGCAGAATCGAAGGCGCCAAGGCGCATAGTGCCGGCGTCGCCATCGCGCAAAGCCGTCAACTTGGTGTTCGCGGCGCCAATCGCTTCATATGTCGCATCGGCTGCCGTGAGCGCCACGAGCCCAGCCTCGGTCGGCCGCACGGGACGGCGCTCGAGCAGCTTGAGGCCAATGGATCGCTCGAGCTCGGTGATGTGCTGCGAGACAGCAGCTGGCGTGTATCCCAGCTCATGCGCCGCCGCAGCGAACGAGCCCGAGCGGATGACGACCCGCAGAGTGGCCAGTCGTCGCGGATCCAACATAAGGTGATCTTATCTTTACTGAGCTAATCATTGCTTGACCTAAACACTAGGTTGGAGCAAGCTGAGTCTCGTGATCGACGAACTCATCGAGCTCACCTCCATGCTGGTGGCAACCGACTCGGTCAACCCGTCCCTCGTTCCTGGTGGCGCCGGCGAGGAGAGGATCGCCACGGCAGTAGCCAATTGGGCTCGTGCAGCGGGCCTCGAGACCCAAGTGCTTGCTGGGACAGCAGGCCGTCCGAGCGTGATCGCCCGCGCGTGCGGCAGCGGTGGCGGCCGCACGCTTTTGCTCTGCGGTCATCTCGACACGGTGGGGGTCCAGGGCATGGTCTCACCCCACACGCCGCGGCTCGACGGCGACCGGCTTTACGGACGCGGAGCCTACGACATGAAGGCGGGCCTGGCCGCGGCCATGCTGGCTTGCCGGGAGGCGGCCGCGCTCGATCTGGCGGGCGATGTCGTCCTCGCTGCCGTGGCCGACGAGGAGCACGCGAGCATCGGGGTCCAGGAGGTGCTGGGCTGCATACGTGCCGATGCGGCGATTGTCACCGAGCCGACTGAGCTCGGGGTCGCGGTTGCCCACAAGGGCTTCATCTGGTCCCAGATCGAGTTGAGTGGTCGTGCCGCCCACGGGTCCAGACCGCACCTCGGGGTCGACGCGATCGTCAAGACGGGTCCGATTCTCACAGCGATCGGGGATCTTGACGAGACGCTTTACCAGCGCTCTCATCCCCTGCTGGGGCGAGGCTCCCTCCACGCCTCTCTCATCGAGGGCGGCCTCGAGATGTCGAGCTACCCGGCAAGCTGCACGGTTGGCGTGGAGCGTCGAACGCTGCCAGGCGAGACCGCGCCGCAGATGCAGGCGGAGCTTCGGTCCATGATCGACGACTGCAAGGCGCTCGATCCGGACCTCGTCGCCGAGGCACGGACCCTTCTGGTTCGTGAGCCGTTCGAGATCGACCAAGACGCGGAGATCGTGACGATGCTCAGATCCGCCGCCGCCCAGGTCCTTGGCGCGCCTCCGGAGATCGTCGGCGCGAGCTACTGGGCTGACGCCGCCCTGATCGCGGAAAGCGGCGTTCCCACCGTCATGCTCGGGCCCGGCGGGGCCGGCGCCCATGCAGTCGAGGAGTGGGTGAGCCTCTCCGACACGGAGGCCGTCGCTCGCAGCCTGTTCGCCCTCGCTACACGCTTCTGCGCATGAGAGCACTCGTCAATCGCAACCTCCGCCCATACGCAGTCGCGCCACCGGCCGCCGAGCCGGCCGCATTCCATGCCGGCCTTCCCGGCTACCGCCCGACACCGCTTCGCAATCTGTCCGATGTGGCCGAGGAGCTGGGCCTGGGCGCAGTCGCCTTGAAGGACGAGTCACGCCGCCTGGGGCTGCCAGCGTTCAAGATACTCGGCGCGTCCTGGGCCGTCGAGCGCTCCCTGCGGCAGCATCCTGACGGACACACGCTCCTTGCAGGCAGCGCGGGAAACCACGGCCGCGCAATCGCCCACCTCGCAGCGCAGCGTGGCCTGCACTGCCGCATCTTTCTTCCATCCAGCGCCTCGCCTGCGCGCCGCGAAGCAATCCTAGGCGAGGGCGCGGAGGTCGTCGTGGCGGACGGCGGCTTCGACGCCGCCATCTCCCTCGCAGCAACTGAAGCGCAGCAGGAAGGAGAGATCGAGATCGCGGATGCCGGCACCTCCCAAGCGGCGCATTGGGTCATTGACGGCTATTGCACTTTGTTCAACGAGGTTCGGTCGCAGCAAGCTTTCGACCTGGTCCTCGTTCCGGTCGGTGTGGGCGCCCTGGCAGCTGCGGCAGCGCGTTTCGCCGCCGGCACGAGCGCGAAGGTCATCGGCGTCGAGCCGGCCGCCGCGGCCTGCCTGACCGCGTCGCTGATCGCCGGCACACCCGTCAGCGTCGCCACGCCGGGCACGACGATGGCATGCTTGAACTGCGGGTCGGTATCTCTCGCCGCATGGGACTCATTGCGCGACGGCCTCCACGGCACGATCACCGTCACCGATCTCGAGGTTCACGCCAGCATGCGTGAGCTCGCGGCGGCAGGCTTTGCGATCGGCGATTGTGGAGCGGCGTCGCTGGCAGCGCTGCGAGCACTCGTAAGCAGCCCGGCATGCGCCGCTTTGCGCGAGATGGTCGCCCTCGGCCGCGCATCGCGGGTGCTGCTGCTAGCGACCGAGGGCCCTACCGACCCCGCCGCATACAACGCCATTGTGGGAACGGAGTGGCACGAGGCGAAGCGGGAAGTGGCGCAGCCAGCGCAAAGCGCGCTTGTCTCGCGCTCAAGCGGGGGCATATGAAAGAGCAGCGAGAATCCGGGAGAGCCTCGCCGTCTCTGTTGCTTGTGCATTGGATTCAATGATGGGAGGAATCGCGATGAGGAAGTATCTGCGCCGTCCGAGGGCAACCTCAGACGGCTGCCTTGAGTGTCATATAGAAGAGCAAGGGAGGAGTGCGATGAGGAAGTGTGTATTCGCGGGCGTCGCGCTCGTGCTTTCGATCGTCGTGGCGGCCTGTGGGGGAAGCAACGGCCAGTCGGCCGGCAGCGCGTCCAGCAACAACGAGGCAGGCTCGTCGAAACAGTATGCGGAACTGCGTTGGGGCATGAACACGTATCCTGGCAGGCTTAATGAGACCACAAATGTCCAATATCAGACATACGAGATCGAGTCTTTGGCGGTGCAGCCACTCATGGAATTCGAACCGGACGGGAAAGTGAAGCCAGGACTTGCGAGCTCGGTCGAACAGCCAAACTCCACGACCTATATCTATCACCTGAAATCGGTTAAGTTCTCCAATGGCAAACCGATGACTTCTGCTGATGTGGTTTATTCACTCGATCGCAACACCATCGGGAAGGAAGCGTGGACAAAAAGCTACTTCGAAGATGTCGCTTCGATCACTGCTCCTGACAGCTCCACGGTGGTTGTGAAGCTCAAGCGGCCGCTCGCGACATTCCAGAAGATCATCGCGTCCATGGGCATCGTGATCGAAAAGGCGGCTGCCGAAAAGTCTGGTGAAAAAGAGATCGGCATGCCCAGTCACCTGCCGATCGGCACCGGTCCTTGGAAGTTTGACAGCTATACCCCTGAAGTCAGCGTCCAGCTGTCGCGCAACCCGTACTGGACCGGCCCGAGACAGCCCGCCGCGAACATCAAGATCGAACTCTTCAAGACCGAAGCGTCTATGGCGCTTGCGTTGCGCACGGGCGTGCTCGATGGTGCCAATTACTTCGCGCCGAAGATCTTTGCCAACATCCCAGGCGTCCGGCAGCAGGTTACATCTGGAGAAGATACCGTTTTTGCTGAGGTCAACGTCAAGCAGGCCCCGTTCAGCGATGTACATGTGCGAAGAGCGATGGCATATGCGACGGACTCGAAGGGCATGCTAGATGCGCTCTTCCCGAGCCACGATGCCGTCGAAGCTCCGCTGTTTGTTCCAAACAACATGTTCCAGACACTGGGGACGCAGGCCGAAGTCACTCAGGAGCTGGCATCGCTGCCAAAGTTTGAATTCAACCTCGGCAAGGCAAAGCAGGAACTCGCGAGGTCTGCTTATCCTCATGGCTTTAGCACTACGATAGAAGTGGCAGAGGGTCAAGAAGCGTTTGTCGCCGCCGCACAGATTCTCGTGAGCGATCTCGCCAAGATCGGCATCAAAGTCACCATCCACGAGATCACGAAGGCAGAAGAAGAGCGATGGGCGACAGGAAAAGGCGTTTTTGACATCAGCGAGACGCTGGCTCAGTACCCAGACCCGGAAACCACCTACAACGAAATGCTCTCGCCGGCCCAAATATATCCGCGGGGTGGGGGCGGAAACGTCTCCAGGTGGACCAACTCTCAATTTGACAAGCTGCTGCCAGAAGCATCCGAAACCCTGAACGCCCCGAGACGGCTGCGTGTGATCGGGGATCTGGTCAGGGTCCTACGGAGCGAAGCGCCTGTGTGGCCTCTCTACAGCTCGCAAAATTTTGTGGCGCTCGCGGACAGCTACGTGGCGCCCGGATTCTCCTTCTGGACGTACAACTACGCCCGGTGGGCGATGGATGTGAAGCTCGCGCGATAGATTGAAGTCCGAGTCGGTGTGGCAGGCACTGGCGCCTCCGTGGGTGGGCGCCAGTGCTGGGAGCCACGCCCATGCATGATGTGGAATCGTAGATTGCCACGATGGCGCTGGCACTGCGGTCCGGCGCAATTGATGCGGCGTCTGTCTACGGATCGCAGAAGCTCTTTGCACATATTCCATCCACGCACCAGCTGGGCGGTCAGCAAGATGTGATCACCTGGATGTCCATGCACAGAGGTCTTGGTCGAGCGTCAGGACCATCCCTGCGTCGACCACATGCCCTTCTGCACCTCTCGGCTGGCGCCTGAGCAGGTGACCCGCTCAGGGGTAGACCGCGCGCAGCTTCGCGGCCTCGGCGACGCGGTCGATCGCGACCGAGAGCGCGGCGGTGCGGTAGTCGGTCTGCAGGCGGTCTGCGGCGTCGAGCACCTTTCCGAGCGCTGTGCGCATCTGCAGACGCAGCCGATCCTTGATCTCGACGAGGTCCCAAGCGTACTTCTGATGGCTCTGAACCCACTCGTAGTAGCTGACCGTGACCCCACCAGCATTGACAAGCACGTCCGGCAGCAGGGCGATGCCGCGCTCCGCCAGCACGCGCTCGGCCTCGGGCGTCGTCGGCCCGTTGGCGGCCTCAACCACTAGCCCACATTGCAGCCTCGGGGCGTTCTCACTGGTGATCTGGCGCTCCAGGGCGGCTGGGATGAGGATGTCGCACTCGAGCTCGAGCAACTCCATGCGGCCAATCGCCTCGGCGTCGGGAAACCCTTCGAGTCGGCCGTGCTCGTTGTTCCATCGCGTCACCGCTGCGATGTCCAGCCCCGTTGGGTCGACGATCCCGCCATAGACGTCGCTGACTGCAAGCACGCGCGCGCCGCGGGCATGCAACTCGCGCGCAATCACCGAGCCGACGTTGCCGAAGCCCTGGATCACCACGCGCCGATCGGCGAGCGAGTGGCCCTTGCGTTCCAGCAGCGCCTCGATGGTGTACACCGCTCCGAGTCCAGTCGCCGGCTGGCGTCCCTCTGTGCCTCCGAGCACAGCGGGCTTGCCGGTCACAATCTCTGGCACCGAGTAGCCGGCTGCCTGCGAGTAGGTGTCGTAGAACCAGGCCATCTCGCGCTCGCCGGTGCCCATGTCCGGCGCCGGTATGTCCTGGTTTGGGCCGATGATCGGGATCAGCTCAGCCGCATACCGGCGCGTAACGCGCTCGATCTCGTGCGCGGAGAGCTCGTGCGGCTCACAGCGCACGCCTCCCTTCGCGCCGCCGTACGGCAGCTCGAGCAGCGCGCACTTCCAGGTCATCCACATCGCCAGCGCCGCGCACTCTCCCAGCGAGACGTCCGGCGCGAACCGGAAGCCGCCCTTCGTCGGGCCCATCGTGAGCGTGTGCTGCACGCGATAGCCGGTCATGTTGACGATCTCGCCGTCGTCGAGCCGCACAGGGAAGTTGACGATCAGCGAACGCCGTGGCTCCAGCAGCCGCGTGTGCGACTCATCGTCGAGCCCCAGCACGCCCGCCGCGCGCACGAACTGCTCGCAGGCCATGTCGTAGAGCTCCGAGCGCCACTCTTGGCCCGGTAGCAGCGCTGCCTCGGTGCTGCTACCGGCTGCAGAGACCTGCCGCCCCGGGAGGGGCTGCGTCGCGGCCGAGAGCTTGGGCTTGGCGGGGGCGCGCGTCGCAGCGCTCATCTCGGCGCTCCCTGCGCAAGATCGACGAGGAACGCCTCGCGCAGCGTCTGCAGGTCGAGGCGAGCCAGCTCCGCAGGCGTCCGGCACTGCGCCCCCTCGGTGATGCAGGCGTGGAAGTGCTCAAGCTGCGCGAGGTAGGCGTCTTTGATCCGCGCGCTGCGGCTTTGGCGCGCGGCGCCGTCCGCCGCACCGGTGATCTCGTGGATCGTCGCGTGCTCACGCAGATACGGCGAGGAGAAGCGCAGGCGATGTATCTGGTCGCCAAAGGCGAAGCTCGCCGTCTGGCAGTACTCCTCCAGCCCCTCGAGCATCACCCAAGCGTTCTGCCAGCCTACGCCGCTGGGCAGGCGGAAGGCGATGTTCGCGGCCTTGCCCGCCGCCCAGTAGCCGGCAGCCTTGCCGTCGGTCCAGTGGCCCGCGCTGACCGGCCGCGCCGGCAGCTCGACGCCGAGATGGCTGAGCACGCCGTTGACCAGGTTCACGTCGTGCACAAAGGCACCGGCATAGAGGTCGCTGAAGACCCGCACGTTCGTCGGATCGGCCACACCGACCGCTGCCTCCACCTGCTCGCGCTCGCGCTCGGCGACGGCTTGCCGCTCCTGCTCTGGCACGTCGCGGCCGACCACCAGATCGGACGGAACGAAGGGCTGGCGCCCCATCCATGGGTCGTATGTAACCACGTCGACGAAGCGCAGATCCTCGCCGTTCTCGGGCAAAGCGCCCAGCAGCGATTCATAGCCTGCGTCGTAGCGCTTGTGGTATCCGATCTGGACGACGCGACCAGACTCGTCGCGACGCTGGCAGATCCTCTCGACGTCTTGCGGGTCGAGGCAAAGTGGCTTCTCGACCAGGACGTGCAGTCCGCCCTGAAGAGCGGCGAGCACGATGTCCGCGTGCGTTCCATTCGGCGCGCAGACGACTATCGCGTCAAGAGTCTCCTCGCTCAGCATCACACGCCAGTCCGCGTGTACGCGCACCCCGTAGCGCGCGCCGAGCGCCTCGCGCACCGTCTGGCTAGGGTCAGCGAGCGCAACCAGCTCAAAGCGGCCCGCCAGGCGCGCCAGCAAAGGCAGATGAGCCGTCTGCGCGATCAGGCCGCCGCCGGCGACGCCGATGCGCACACGCCCGCTCACGTCCTCGTTCAGGCCGCTCATTTGCCCACCTCGCCTTCCGGGGGAAGCCCGACGACCTGCTGCAGCTGCTGCGGTCCCGAGGCGAGCGCAAGCCCACCGTCGACCAACAGGCAGGTGCCCGTGACGTAGCTTGCCTGCTCGGAGGCAAGGAAGGCGATCGCGGCCGCCATCTCCTCCGCGGCCGCGGCGCGGCCCAGCGGGATCACAGGGCGCTCAATGGTTGAGCCGTCGAGCTCGTCAGCGTCGAAGTTCATCGGCGTGGCGGTGTGCCCTGGGGCAACCGCATTTACGGTGATCCCGTGCGTCGCCCATTCGAGCGCCAGCACCTTGGTCAGTAGCTCCAGGCCCGCCTTCGCAGCGCAGTAGGCGCCTCCGCCTGCGAGGGGGACGAACGCAAGGATCGAGGAGACGTTGACGATCCGGCCGCCCCGATCCGCCGCGATCATGCTGTTCGCGGCCGCCTTCGCACAGGCCCAGGGCGCGACTAGGTCCACCGCGAGCGTCGCGTTCCAACCCTCAACGGTCTCCTCCAGCGCCTCCGCGCGCCGGTTGACGCCTGCATTATTGACGAGCACATCGAGACGCCCGAGCTCCTGGGCAAGCTCGGCGATCGCACCCTCGGCGCGCTCGGGCGCAGCGAGGTCGAGCTGAGCCATCACCGCACGGCGGCCGGTTGCCTGTATCGCCTCCACTGTGCGAGCAGCACCGTCCGCATTGGCGTTATAGGTGATGCCGACGTCGCATCCCTGGTGGGCCAGGGCGAGCGCGCTCGCCGCGCCGATCCCTGAGCTTGCGCCGGTCACGATCGCGGACCGGGTGCACTCCGTGCTCACTTGCCTCACTCCCTCCCATCGCGGGCGCAGCATGGGCGCCACCATCCACAACTATGTCGGCCACTGGGCCTCACTCATCCATCATACCAGTGATATCGTGATTTGATCTTTGGCTGAGCGCAGATGAGCCCGCCATTCACTCGGCGTTCGCGCTCACGGCGCAAACCGCACGCGCTCAGCCGGCTGAGTCGGACACGGCCTCTGGCATGGAGTCCGCCGAGATCTGCGGCAGCGGCGGAGCCGGTTTCTCGGTGACTATCTCCGTCCCCGGGATCGATGCAACCAGCCGGCGGGTGTATTCGTGCTGGGGCTGATCGAGGATCGCTTCGCTGGAGCCTGACTCCACCACCTTGCCATTGAGCAGCACGTAGAGCCGCTCGGCCACCTGTCGCACGACGGCGAGATCGTGGGTGATGAAGAGGTAGCTGATCTCGTAGTCTTCGCGCAGCGCCCCGAAGAGATTGAGGATCTGCGCTTGCACAGAGACGTCGAGCGCAGAGACGGGCTCGTCGCAGACGATCAGCCGCGGCCTCATCGCAAGCGCCCTTGCGATCGCCACGCGCTGACGCTCGCCGCCAGAGAGAGCAGAGGGCTTGCGCGGCGCATATTCGGCAGGCAAACCGACGCGTCCCAGCACCTTGGCGACTTCGTCGCTCACCTTCTTCGCACTCGGATCGCGGGCGAGGATCGCCTCCTGCAGCGTCGAGCCGATCGAGCGAACCGGGTTCAGCGACGAGTAGGGATCCTGGAAGACCATCTGCACGGTATGACGCAGCTTGGTCTTGTCGTGAGAGCTCAGCGACCGCCACTTCTCGACGGGAATGCCGGCGACCTCGATCGTCCCTGAGCTGGGGTGCTCGAGCGCCATCACGCAGCGACCGAGCGTAGTCTTGCCGGACCCCGACTCACCGACGAGCCCCACGCTTTCGCAATCGCCGACCTCAAGCGATACTCCGTCCAGAGCGCAGGTTTCGCCGCCGGAGTGCTTGAAGACCTTACGCAGATCCTTCACGCGCACCAGCGCGTCGACCACTTCGCTGGGCCGCTCGAGGGCGACGTGCTCCTCGAGCACCAGACTGCGGGTCGCCTGCATCTCGGCGCGAATCTCCTCGATCCGCACGCACGCCGAGAGCCGCTCCCCGCCGTTGACGCTCTGCAGCGTCGGCGTTCCCTGGGTGCACTGCGGCTGCACCCACTGGCAGCGCGCGGCAAACGGGCATTCCTTGGCGACGTCGTCAGGCCGAGGCACGGCGCCTTCGATCGCAGGAAGCTTGGCCAGGCGGCGATCGGCCGGCGGATCGGAGCACAGCAGGCCAAGCGTGTAGGGATGGCGGGGCTCCTCGTCGAGCTGCTCCGCCGGAGCAACCTCCAGCACCGATCCGGCGTACATTACGTAGATCCGCTCACAGGTGGACATGGCCACGCGCAGATCGTGGGTGATCAGGATCAGCCCCATGCCGCGCGACTCCTGCAGTGACTTCAGCAGCGTCAGGATTTCCTTCTGCGTGGTGACATCCAGCGCGGTCGACGGCTCGTCCGCGATCAGCATCTCCGGGTCGCGCGAGAGCGCGGCCGCGATGCCCACGCGCTGGCGCATGCCGCCAGAGAGCTGGAAGGGGAACTTGTCGGCCACCGCAGGGTCGCGGATGCCGACCTCGGCCAGGCGCCGCACAGCCTCGGCGTGGCGTCGGCGGCCGCGCAAGCGCCGGCCGGAGCCGTCGCAGAGCCCCTCCGTGATCTGCTTGCCACAGCGCAGCAGAGGGTTCAGCATCGTGAACGGGTCCTGCATCACCAGGCCAACCTGGCCGCCGCGGATGCGACGCAGCTCTCGCTCGCGCAGCCCGATCAGGTTGCGCTGCCCCCAACGCACCTCGCCGCTCGTGGTCACGCCCGTCGGCGGCAGCCCGATCAGTGCGCGCGCAGTCATCGACTTGCCCGATCCCGACTCGCCAACGATCCCAATCGTCTCGCCCGCCGCGACCGTGAGATCGATCGAGCGTACGATCGTGCGACCGTCCTTGGTTTGCACGCGCAGACCGGACACGGTCAGCCCGCCGGGCCGCCGCTCCTCTTGGCTTGCCTCCGCCGGCGGCTGTGTGACCGCAATCACCGCGCCCTGCCCCTGTCGGAGAGCAACTCGAACAGCCAGTCGCCGAGCAGGTTCACGCTCAGCGCCGTCAGCGCGATCGCCAGCGCCGGCGCGATCGCCGTCCACGGGTTCTGAAAGAAGGTGGAGATCGCGGAGAACAGCATGCGGCCCCAGTCGGGCGTCGCCGGTTCGGAGCCGATACCCACGAACGCCAGCCCCGCCAGGCTGATCAACGCGAAAGCGAATGTGAGAAAGCCGTTGGCGATTATCACCGGCATCACGTTGGGCCCGATGTGCCTCAACATCACGCGTCTGCGCGGAAGGCCGAGCGTCTCGGCCGCCTCCACGTAGGGCCGCGGTCGCTGCTCCAGCGCTGCCGCTCGGATCACGCGTGTGGCCGCCGGCGCTTCCAACACCGTGAGCATCGCAACCGCGATCAGGTAGCCGGAGCCGAGCACGCCAGCCACGACGATCACGACCAGCAGCCCCGGCAGCGACCACGTCAGGTCGACCCAGCGCATGATCAGTGAATCGATCTTGCCGCCGCGATAGCCGGCGAGTAGGCCCAGCATGGTGCCGATCAGCGTCACCCCGATGGCGATCAGGAAGGGCCCCTCCACCGCGTGGCGCGCGCCCGCCATCACTCGTGAGAGCACGTCACGGCCCAGTTCGTCCGTGCCCAGCGGATGGCCGGAGACCGGCCCGCTCAGCGCGAGGCCGAGGTTCTGCTGCAGAGGATTGTGGGGCGCGATCTGCGTGCCGAAGATCGCGCACAACAGCACGGCCAAGAAGAAGACCATCGCGAAGATGATCACCACGGAAGGGCGGGTTCGGCGCCGGCTGCGCGCTGCGCCCTCTAGCGTGACATCCAGCTGCAGGGTGGGATCGATCGCGCTCATGCCTCAGAGCTCCCCATCCGGATGCGGGGATCGACGACCATGTAGAGGACGTCGGTCAAGAGGTTGACGAAGATGATCAGCGCCGCGAACAGCAGGGCGACCGCTTGGATGACCGTCACATCCTTGGAATCGACCGCGGAGACGAGCATGCTGCCAAGGCCCGGGATGTTGAAGGTGACTTCGACCAGCACCGCGCCGGTGAGCACATAAGCGAGGATCACGCCGCCGCTGCTGATCACCGGCACCAGCGCGTTGCGCAACGCGTAACCGAACAGCACCCTTCTCTGCGTGAGCCCTCTCGCGCGAGCGAAGGTGACGAAGTCCTGGTCGAGTGCATTGATCATGCCCGCGCGCGTGAGCTTCACCACAAGGGCGCTGCCGCTGATCGCAAGCGCGACCGCCGGCAGCACGAAGTGCCAGAGACGGTCGGTGAAGCCGCTGCCTGCTCCGAATATCGGGAACCAACCGAGCTTGACCGAGAAGATATAGAGCAACAGGAAGCCGGTTGCGAAAGCCGGTGCGCTCACTCCGAACACCGCGAGTCCCACGATGCTGCGGTCTACGTTGGTGCGCTGCTTCACAGCGGCCGCCATCCCGATTCCAACCCCTGCGACCAATGTGAGGATAAAAGCAAATATGCCTAGGAAAATGGTGATGGGCGCCGCGCTGTCGATCATTTCGCTCACCGGCTGCGAGGTCGCAATCGACGTGCCGAAATTGAATTTCACCACGCCCTTCAGGTAATAGAAGTACTGAACGAAGAAGGGCTTGTCGAGGTGGTACTCCGCTTCCAGGTAGTGAATCAGCTGCGGTGTCACCGGACGCGGTCCGATCAGAATCCGGATCGCACTGCCGGGAGCGATGTAGATCAGCGAGAAGACACCAAACGAGACCACGAGGAGCAACACAACGGCGATCAGCATGCGCTTCGCCACGAGCTCTACGTAGACCCGACGCCCCATCGCTCAAACGCTCCGCAGCGCACAGCAGCCGGCGGCCGCAGCCCCCAGCTGCGACAACCCAGCAGGCGCGACTTTCCACTCTCTACCCACTCCAAACCTCATCCACAGAAGTCTAATCACTGGAGGTCATGTTTGTCAAGCCCATCTCTCAACCCTCAGCAAGCGTAGCTAGGGCTGCCATGCGCGCGCGATCGAAGACGCCGCGGCTGCCAGCGCCTGGGCGTAGATACGCACGTCGGTGGAGTAGGCGAGCAGCGTGGAGGTCTCACCCAGCGCGCCGGCGATGAGCTCACCGGAACCGCCCGCCGCCAGCCCGCTGATCACGCCAGCACGGGCAGCCGCCAGGCGAATCTCGCCCAGCGCTGCGAGCAGCTTGGCCGAGCTCAGATCCTGATCGACTCCAAGATCGCAGGCAAGATCGGCGGGACCTGCGATCAGACCGTCCACACCGTCGACCTCGGCGATCTGCTGCGCGTTGCGCACCGCCAGGCGCGACTCGATCTGCACGAGGCACAGCGGGGCGTCCTGCGCTCGGGGAGCGAGTCCGTAGCGACTGGCGCGACGTGCCGCCAGCCCACGCGTGCCCTGTGGCGGATAGCGCAGGCTGGCCGCAAAGCTCGCCGCCACAGCCGGATCCTCCACGCGAGGGGCGATCACCCCGTCGACGCCGAGGTCAAGCAGCGCCGTCAGCAACTCGCTGTGCGGATGGCGCACGCGCACGAGCGTTCCGCAGGAGCAAGCCGCTGCGGCGATGCACAGCGACTGCACGTCGGCGATCGTCAGCGGGCTGTGCTCCAGATCGATCCACAGGAAGTCGAAGTGCGCCGCCGCAACCTCCGCCAAGGCCTGGTCAGGCGAGGCGATCACCGTGCCGAGCAGCTTCTCGCCGGCGAGCGCACGGAGGCGCAGATCACTTCCGGGTATGGAGAGACCCCGCGCAGGCACCTAAGCCGCGTCCTTCGGTGGACTCGGATCCCCCTCCGCCTGGCGGTGGAAGCTCATGCGCGCGCTCGTGCCCCCGTCGACGTAGAGCACCTGGCCGGTGGTGAAGCCGGAGGCGGGACTGGCGAGGAAGGCGACCGTCGGTGCGACGTCGGCCGGCCTGCCCACCCTGCCCCACGGGATCGCACTGCCGTAGACGGTGGGATCGTAGGTTGCGCGATCGAAGTAGCGGGAGACCTCGATCACGCCGGGCGCCACCGCGTTGACGCGCACGCCCTGGGGCGCGAGCTCGATCGCCAGCGCTCGCGTGAATGCGTTAATCGCCCCCTTGCTGGCCGCATAGGCCGCGTGACGGGGCAGCGCGCCATGGGCGTGAATGGAGCCCACGTTCACGATGCTCGGATGCTCGGCGACCAGCAGATGGGGCAGCGCCGCCTGCGCGCAGAAGAAGCCAGCGCGCACGTTGAGATCGAAGACTGAGGCGAACAGCTCCGGCGTGGTCTCGGCAAAGGCGCGCTCCTCGGTGACGCCCGCGTTATTGATCAGGATGCTCAGCCCGCCAAGCTCGTTTGCGGCCTCGGCCACCATCTGCGCGCAGACCGCCGGATCGCGCAGATCGCCCCGCACCGCCACTGCCCGCCCGCCGATCGACGCGATCGCCTCCAGCGTCTGCTGCGGGTCGCTGGCGGCGGTGTGCACGGCCACGGCGGCGCTGTGCCGCGCCAGCTCCAATGCGATCGCCTGACCGATGCCGCCGCCGGCGCCGGTGACCAGCGCCCTGGCGCCCAGCAGATCTCGATCCTCGCTCACGAGAGCACCGGCTTGCTCTCGGCGAGCACCTGAGGATTGACGATGTTGCGCGGCCGCCCGCCGCTGAGCAGCGTGCGAATGTCGGCCGCGATCGCATCGAAGACGCGTTCATTCCATTCTCTGGTGAGACCGATCGAGTGCGGGGTGAGGATCACCCGGGGATCCTCGAGCAACGGGCTGTCCGGGCGCAGCGGCTCAGTGGCGAACACGTCGAGCCCGACCGCGGAGAGCCAGCCTTCGTGCAACGCCTCCAGCAGCAGCTCGTCACCGTCCACCACGCCGCCGCGGGCGGCGTTGACCAGCACCGGCCGGCGCCGCGCGAGGCTCAGCAGCCGGCGGTCTATGAGCCCTCGGTTGGACTCGTCGAGCTCGCAGTGCAGGCTGATCACGTCGGACCGCCTGACCAGGTCCTCCAGGTCGGTGCGCTCCACCGCACGCTCGAGCGGCAGGTCGTCGGAGAGGCGCGGATCGACCGCGAGCACGCGCATCCCGAAGGCGAGGCCGATGCGTGCGACCTCGCGGCCAATCGAGCCCAGTCCCACGATCCCAAGCGTAGCTCCATGCAGATCGAGCCCTTCGATTGCATAGCGATGCGCCCACCGTCCCTGCTCGACGCAGGCACGCAGCTCTCCCAGCCGCTTGGCTGCAGCCAGTATCAGCGCCCAAGCGCCCTCGGCAACCGCGGCCGTGCCCGCGACGGGGGCGTTGAGCACCGCGATGCCCCGCTCGCTGGCGGCGGTGACGTCAACGTTGTCCACGCCCACGCCGGTGCGGGCGATCGCCCGCAGTCGCTTTGCCGCTGCGAGCGTTTGCGCGTCGACGCGCTCGGCCCGGACCACCAGGATGTCCACATCGGCCACCTCGCTTGGCAGGCAGCCGCGCGATATCTGAAGCGTGCCGAGGTCGGCGAGCTTCTCGCGGCCGATGGCCGGCACCTCGGCGGTTGCGAGCATCCGCATCTCAGGCAAGCCAGCGCTGGTTGGCGCGCCCGGCCTCGGAGGCAGCGCGTGCGACGCGCGTCTCCTCGTAGGCGGAGACCTCCGCCACGCCCACGTCCCACCAGCACTCCGAGCTGAGCGTCAGCCTCAGCGGGTCGACGTGGACCACGATCACGGATGTGCGCTGCTGGGCGCGCGCCGCGGCCAGCGCGGCGGCGAGCTCCTCGCTTGTGCGTGCCTCATAGGTGGCGCACCCGTAGCTGGCGGCGTTGGCCGCGAAGTCGATCGCGACGAACCGCCCTGTGAGCCCGTCCTGCTTGCGTGCGCGGAACTTGAGCCCGAAGCTGCGGCCGGTCTTGGCACGCTGCAACGCGTGGATCGACTGGAAGCCGTGGTTATCGACGAGTATCAGAGTGATCTTCAGGCCCTCCTGCACCGCGGTCACCAACTCGGTGTGCGCCATCAGGTAGTTGCCGTCGCCGATCAGTGCGTAGACCTCGCCGGCCTGCGGCGCGCCCATGCGCACACCGACGGCGGCGGGAATGTCGTGGCCCATACAGGAGAAGCCGACCTCCATTAGCACCTCGCTGGCCATGCTGGTGTCCCACAGCTTGTGCACGTCGACGTGCGGAGTGCCGGCCGCTACCACGAGCACGTCATCGGCCTGCGCCTGCTCGTTCAGCGTCCGCAGCGCCGCGCCCTGGGAGAGCTCGTGCTCCTCGCCCAGGTGCGCATCGATCGCCTGCTGCCAGCGGGCCAGCTCCGCTCTGGCGTACGCACCCCACTCCTCAGGCGCATGCCAGCCCGTATTCCCAAGCGCGTCATTGCACGCCTGGAGTGCCTCGCGGGCATCCGCGAGGATCGGCAGCGCTCCGAGCCGATCGGCGTCGGAGGCGCAGACGTTGATGCCTATGAACCTGACTTCAGGGTTCTCGAAGAGCGAATTGGAGCCGGTGGTGAGGTCGATCAGCCGGCTGCCGACGCACAGCACCACGTCTGCCTCGCGCGCCAGCGAATTGGAGGCGCGCGTGCCGCTGTGGCCCACGGCGCCGGTGCCGAGGTTCGCATGTGCCGCCACGCCCTTGCCGGCGGAGGTCTCGGCGACCGGGATTCCGTAGGCGTCCGACAGGTCCTTCAGTGCCTGCTCGGCCTCGGCGTAGCGCACGCCTCCGCCGGCAATGATCAGCGGCTTGCGAGCGTATGCCAGCAGCGCCACAGCACGCTCGATCTCCTCCTGCGCCGGCGGCCTGCGCGCTACATGCCAGGTCCGCGGCTCAAAGAACGCCTCGGGGAAGTCATATGCCTCCGCCTGCAGGTCCTGGTGCAGGCTGATCGTGATCGCGCCGCCCATCTCCGGGTCGACGAGCGCGCGCATAGCAGCTGGCAAGATCGCGAGCAGCTGCTCTGGCCGGCAGACGCGATCGAAGAACCGGCTCACGGGCCGAAAACAGTCGTTGACGGTCAAGTCGCCAGCGCCGGGCGTGCCGAGCGCCTGCATCGGCGGACCCTGCAGGCGCGAAGCGAAGGTATCGGCGGGAAAGAGCAGCACCGGCACACGATTGACCGTCGCAGTGGCGGCGCCGGTGACCATGTTGAGCGCCCCTGGCCCAATCGACGCAGTGCAGGCGAGCGTCGCCAAGCCCCGCTGGGTCTTCGCGTAGCCGATCGCGGTGTGCACCATCGCCTGCTCGTTCTTGGGCTGCAGGAAGCGCAAATCGTGTCCCGGCTCGTCGAGCGCCTGCCCCAGCCCGCACACGTTGCCATGGCCGAAGATGCCGAGCATCGCAGGGATCAGACGGCGGCGGACCCCGTCGCGCTCGCTGTGCTGCACCGAGAGGAAGCGGACGATCGCCTGCGCCGCCGTCAGGCGCACGGTGCCGGCAGGCGCGGAGGAGTCGGCGGTGTTTTGGCTCATCGTCAGGCAGTCCTCTCTCTTTCCTATGACTGGAACGTTCCAAGCATAGAACTCTCGTCGGCTACTTGTCAAGTGACGTAATCTCTGGCCTGCTGAAGGGTCCACACCAGATCGAAAGCGCCTCTTCGACGCAGGCCACCAGTGGCTTTGCAGAGCATGTGCTTGCCCGCCTCGACGGCGGCGATGGTCGGCTCCACGTGCAGAGATTTGGCCCAGTGTTGATGCACAGTCGACCTCGCCATGAAGCCGCTGCCGAGCAGGGCGACGCCGAGCTGCTAGGAGCCCGATGGCTCCTCGGCGCTCACAGCTCCCCAGCCGGGATCGGCGGTATCACCCGCACCGGCTCGTAGTCGCTGCTGAGCACGACGTCGATGCGATCGAGCACCTTCGCGAAGGCCTGCAGGTAGAGCTCCATCACAGCCGGGTCCTGGACATAAAGCGGCTCGCGATCGGGGCCGAGCACGAGCGAGAGGTCAAGCAGCCTGGAGGACTGCGGGAAGGCGCCTGGGTCCCACGGCTTCAGCGGCTGCGCATCGGCCTTCGGGCTCCACGGTGCGTAGCTCTCGTGGCGAAATGCGGGCTGCGCCGGCAGCGGCCAGAGCTGCCAGGTCGATGCTGCGACGCCCTCTGCTCGCAGCGCATGCAGCATCCGGTCGCGCAACTCCACATCGCTGCCCTGCCATCCCAGCGCCGCCGGGTCCAGGCGCAGGCGGTAGCGGAAGTAGACGCTCTCCAGACCCTCGGGGACGAAGGGCGGCTCGATGCCCCTCATGCCGGCCAGGCCGTGAGTGAGTATGGCGGCGTTCTCCTGGGCGCGCGCGTTGTAGGAGTCCAGACGCCGCAGCTGTGATCGCGCGAGCGCCGCGGTGATCTCATGGATGCGGTAGTTCCAGCCGATCCCGCGCGACCAGAACGCGCGCACCTCGCCATGCTGCGGACGAGGGGTGTCCTCGCCGAAGATCGCAAGTCGCCGCGCGGCCTTGAAGAGCTCGGGGTCATCGGTGACAAACAGGCCACCCTCGCCTGCACTGAGATTCTTGGCGCCGTTGAGGCTGAACGCGGCGCACGTCGCGAGCGTGCCGGCCTTGCGGCCGTGGTATGTCGATCCATGGGCCTGCGCCGCGTCCTCCACGATCGGTAGGCCATGCCGCGCCGCGATCGCTCTCAGGGCGTCCATGTCGGCGACGACGCCATGGATGTGAACCGGCACGATTGCCGCGGTGCGATCGGTGATCAGGCTCTCGACCAGCGCCGGGTCGATGTTGAACGTGCGCGGATCGATGTCGCAGAACACCGGTACTGCGCCGGCGTGGAGAACCGCCATGGCTGTTGCAACGAAGCTAAACGCCGGCACAATCACCTCGTCGCCCGGCTGGACTCCACATGCCACGAGCGCGCAGTGCAGCGCCGCGGTGCCGCTGTTGACCGCAAGACAGTGCTCGACGCCGCAGTACTGCGCGTACTCCTGCTGTAGAGCCGTGACCTCCACGCCATAGGCCCCCCACAGCTCGCCGCGATCCAGTACCGCGCCGATCGCGTCACGGTCGGCCTGCGTGATCTCAGGCCAGACGTGATGGGCTTCGCTGGGGACAACGGGCTCGCCGCCCTCAATCGCAAGCAGGTTCTTCGTATCAGTCGCCACGGGGCCTCCAGGCCGGTCTGCGCTCATCAGCCGTGCTTGGCCGTAAGCTTGTTGGAACGTTCCAACAAGCTTACTACAAGTCGCCGCTCCACGCCACGACGCTCGACCCGGCGGGCGATCAGCGCCTGCGAGCGGCGCCGCGCGCACGCGCACCGCCGGTAGTCGCATCGCGCAGGCGCGCAGTCGAGCCTCTGGCCATCAGGCGCGGGGCCAACGAGTAGCTCCTACCGGCCGCACCCCCCTCGATCTGCTCGATCGCAGCTTGGACCGCGCGCTCGGCGATCTGGACCGTCGGCTGTGCCACGGTGGTGAGAGAGATACGTGTGAGCCTGGCCAGCGCGATGTCGTCGAAGCCCACGATCGAGAGCTCGCGCGGCACGCGCAGACCGACGGCGTCGGCAGCATCCATCACCTCAACTGCCGTGAAGTCGCTGGCGGCGTAGATGGCGCTGGGACGGTCCTCGCCGGCGAGCATCTCCCGCAGCCTGGCATGAACGGCATCTTCGGAGCCGTCCTCCCCAGCCTTCAGCCGCACGCCGGGCAGGCCGCCAGCCTGCAGCCCCAGGGCCTTCATGGCCCGCGTGTAGCCTGCATATCGTGCCGCATCCATGCGGGGCTGGTGCGCAAGAGTCGTGCTGACGTAGGAGATGCGTCGATGCCCGAGCGCGGCGAGATGCTCGACTGCCAAGCGCGCACCCTCGCGCTCATCGACCGAGATCGAGGTTCCGCCGCTGCCGCGACAGCTCACGAACAGCCACGGGGTGTCGTGTTCAAGGGCGCTCAGCACTGACCTCGCGCCCGAGAACGACACGAAAAGCACCGCCGCCACGCGATGTTCGAGTAGGACCTTGAGCCGCTGCCGCTCGCGCTCAGCCGAGCCGTTGGTGGTCACGAGCAGGATCGTGTAGGAGGCGGCGGTTGCAGCCTGCTCGATGAAAGCCGCCATCTCGGCGTCGAACGGATTGCGCAGGTCGCCGACCACGACGCCAAGCACCCGCGGACGCTGCCGCAGATGGCGAGCGGCAATGTTGATGCGATATCCGAGCTCTTCGCTGGCCTGCAGAACGCGGGCACGAGTCGCCGGCTCGACATGCGCCTTCCCGCGCAGCACGTTCGACACCGTCGACTTAGAGGTACCGGCAACCCTGGCGATGTCGATGATCGTGGGCGCCTTCTTGAGGTGGGGCTTTGCGGAGTCGGGCATGGTGGAGGCCATCCTGCGATGGGCAGCCGAGAAGTTTCGCATCGCGCAGCAGATCTTGTTTCGCTATCGTCATTGGAACCTTCCAACAAAGCCCTGCCTCACCTCCCGTGCGGCGCACCTGCGCCCTGTGTGTGATGGCTTGCCGCTTGCATCGAGCTAGGAGACATCCCACATGCAGACAGTGCGCATCGGCCTGGTCGGCTCGGGGTTCATGGCCCGTGCCCATACGATGGCCTTCAACAACGCCCCGTCGGTCTACTGGCCGGATCTGCCCGCGATCGAGAAGGTCCGTCTGGCCGACATAGACCACGGGCTGGCGCAGAGTGCCGCAGAGCGATGGGGATGGGCGCATGCGAGCAGCGACTGGCGGGAGGTCACCCAGGCGAAGGACGTCGATCTCGTGGACATAGTCACGCCCAACGACGCGCACGCCGAGATAGCGATCGACGCAGCTGCCAACGGCAAGCATGTGCTGTGCGAGAAGCCCTTGGCCCACTCTGCTGCCGCCGCCGCAGAGATGTGTCGCGCGGTGCGTGAGGCGGGCGTGGTCAGCTACGTCAACTTCATCTACCGCAAGTGGCCCGCGGTGATGCTGGCTCGCCAGCTGATCGAGCAGGGCCGGATCGGCCGGGTGATGCACTTTCGGGCTCACTTCCTGCAGGACTATGCGCTCGACGCCTCGCTGCCTCGCGGCTGGCGCATGCAGCGCGAGCGCTCCGGCGGCGGCAGCCTCGGAGACGTGGGCTCGCACCTGATCGATCTGGCGCGATATCTGCTCGGCGAGGAGATCGTGCGCGTCTGCGCGCGCACCAAGACATTCATCGCCGAGCGCCCGCCGGTGAGCGCGCCGGGAGAGGCCACCTTCCGCACCGTCACGGATGCCGCCAACCCGCAGGAGTTGCTGCCGGTGGACGTCGACGACGCGGCCGATGTCATCTTCGACTTCGAGTCGGGTGCGCTCGGCGTCCTGCAGACCAACTGGGTCGCCGCCGGCCACAAGATCGACATTGCCTTCGAGGTGGGCGGCGATCGTGGATCGGTGCGATTCAGCTGGCAACACGGCAACGAGCTGGAGGTCTACCTCACCGATGACGCGGAGGGTGAGCTGCCGGGATACCGGACCGTGATCCTGGGCCCTCAGCACCCCGGCGGCGCAGGCTTCTGGCCGGTGCCGGGACAGGGACTTGGCTACGGCGACGCGTTCCTGATCGCCTGTCGGGACCTCTTCGGCGCACTGCGTGAGAAGCGGCAGGCCAGCCCCGACTTCGAAGACGGTCTGCGTGCCTGCGAGGTGGTCGAGGCGGCGCTCGCATCGGCGCAGGACGGTGGTTGGGTCGAGGTGTCGCGCCACGCACCGCTCGCGGCGGAGCTTCAATGAAGATCGCAACCGCCCCGGGGACCTGGGGGATAGAGCCGCCGCCGCAACCGACCGACCCACCCTGGCAGCGCATCCTCAACGAGATCGCAGCCGCCGGCTTCGACGGCTCCGAGCTTGGCCCCTACGGCTACTACCCCATAGATCCCGCGCGGCTCAAGGCCGCGTTCGCGCAGCGCAGCCTCGAGCTGCCTGCGGGCTTCGTGATGGAGCGACTGGCTGCCACGAACCGGGAGGCACTGCTCGAGATCGCGCGCTGCACCTGCGCCAGCGTGGCTCGCGCAGGCGGGCGCACGATAGTCCTGATCGACGGGCTGGACCCGCAGCGAGTGGCCACCGCAGGACGCTCAGATGCAGCGGCGCGAATCGAGGAGCCCGGCTGGCAGCGCCTGCTCGGCGGCGTAGAGGCGGTGCGTGCGCTGGCGCAGGAGTGGGACCTGGCGCTCGCCTTTCACCCACATGCCGGCACGTTTGTCGAGTTCGAAGATGAGATCGAGCGGCTGATGGAGCAGGTCGATCCCTCCGTGGGCCTGTGCCTTGACACCGGTCACGCGCTCTATGCGGGCATCGACCCGATCGCGCTGGTACAGCGCTACGCCGATCGACTGCTGCACGTGCACCTGAAGGACCTCGACCTGGATGCTCTGCGGAGATGTCTCGCTGCCGAGGCGAGCTTCCTGGAGGCGGTGGCAGCAGGGGTGTTCACTCCCCTCGGGGACGGGTCTGCCGACCTTGCCGGCGTCGCGCAGGCGTTGCAGGCAATTGGATACGATGGCTGGGCGACCTTCGAGCAGGACCGCACACTGGCAAGCATCGAGCAGGCGCTGAGCGAGTCCAGCGCCAGTCTGTCCCACGCCCGGGCGATCGGATTCTAGCCTCCTGACCCCAGGCAATCAGCGGCGGCGCGGTCGTGCATGCGTACAGTGAGACGAAGCCTGTTCGAACGTTCCAAATCTGAGAGGACCGCGATGAACGAGCTCATAAAGGAGATTTGACGCGTGCCGATTCATACCGTTCTGGGACTCATAGAGCCGGATGAGCTCGGGCCAACCAGCATGCACGAGCATTGCCTGGTCGATGCCACCGTCTGGGTGAGCCCGCCGCGAGAGCCGATGCCAGCAGACGAGCGCGTGAGAATCGAGAACCTGAGCTTCGTGCACTGGAATTTCGACAGCCTCGCCGACAATCTGCGACTGGACGACACCGAGCTGGCCGCACACGAAGTCGGACGGCTCGCCGGTGTGCAGGGGGCAGCAATCGTCGACCTCACACCCGGCTGGGGGCTTGGACCTCGCCGCACCGCAGAGCTGCCGGAGATCTCGCGCAGGGCGGGCGTTCACATCATCGCCGGCTGCGGCCTCTACGTGCACGACGCACACCCCGAGTGGGCTGAGTCCGCCTCCGTCGAGCAGCTTACGGAGATGCTGATCGGCGAGCTCCGCGACGGCGTGGATGACACCGGCGTGCGCCCAGGCATCATCGGCGAGATCGGGACGAGCGATCCGCCGACACCGCGCGAGATGCGCGTGCTGAGCGCCGCGGGGCGCGCTGGAGCCGCGACCGGCTGTGCCGTGAACATCCACGTCGATCCGTTCGGGCGGCATGCGCTTGCGGTAATCGACGCGCTGCTTGCCGAGGGCATGTCGGTCGAGCGAATCGTTATCAGCCACCTCGACTCCTATCTTGCACTCGACCACGACTATCACCGAGCGATAGCGGCAACGGGCGCGGTGCTCGAGTTCGATAACTTCGGGCTCGAGCACTACACGACCCAACCTGGGCGAGGCCTGCTGCGCAACCGCACCGACCTCGAGCGCATAGAAGCCCTTGCGGGGCTGCTCGACGACGGCTTGGCCGGACAGATCGTGCTTGGCGTGGACGTCTACACCAAGGCGCAGTTGCGCCGCTATGGCGGTAGCGGCTACAACCACATACTCACCCACATCGCGCCCGCCCTGACAGAGTATTTCGGCGCCACGCAAGAGCAGATTGATCAGATGCTCGTGCACACCCCCAGGCGCGTGCTCGACCGCCCGGTGCTGTAGCTGCTGTGTAGCTGCTGAACAGCCCGCAAGCTTTCGAGGAAACGGCCCCGATCGCCGGGTAGTGGCCGGATCGTCAGCCAGCGGCGATCGCCGTCACTCCGGCGGCGATGACCAGCAGGCCGGCGATCTGGAGCATGCTCAAGGACTCCTTCCAGTGCCAGACGCCGCCGATCGCGGTCAGCGTGCCGAACTGGGCCGCGAGCACAGCCGTCGTCGACAGCGATCCCGCCCGGGCTCCAAGCAAGAACAGCGCGTTGGCGAGCACGTCGAGCGCCGCGATCCCGAACAGCCAGCCGATGCCCCGAGGCAGACGCAATTTGGTGAGCGTCGGAAGCAGTGCGGTCGCGCCGCAGAAGCGCGCGATCATCAGCGCCAGAAGCGGCGCCAAAGGCTGCTGGGCGAACGCCCATAGCGCCACGCCGGCGCACGCCGCCGCCGGTAGCGCGTATGAGGAGCCAGCGAGATGTCCGCGGCGGGTTGCTCCGAAGGCCACAGTGACCGCACCGACGATCGAGACGGCGATCCCGCCCAACTCGATCCCGGGAACACTCTCCGCCGCAAAGGCGATGCCCAGCACGGCGGCAATCGCGCCCTCCAGCGACATCAGCGGTCCAACCACCCCAAGCTGCCCGTGCCGGAGCGCCCGCGTGAGCAGAAGGCCTGTCGCGGCGGCGCCCACGCCTGTGAGCGCAAGCCACAGGACATCGTCTGGCGAAACGTGCGCCGAGATCAGTTGCGCAAGGCCGACCGGTGCCGCGATGGCACAGCCCAGCAGATTCAGCCAGAAGGCGAACTGGTTCGGGTCAGATCCTCGCACCACCCGTGCTGCGAGGACGTTCGTGCTCGCCCAGCAGCATGCAGCTGCCAGGCCACAGAGTAGGGACGTCATCGGAGTAGCGGGTCATTTTTGAACGTGCAGGAGGCATGATCTGAGGACGTCGTGCCCCGGTAATGGTCGGGCGCAACGCCAGAGTGCTTTCAAATGGCTCTGTGCCTTGCATCGGCACCCGTTTGGCGCCTAGCAACGCTCTTCGCAGAGCCCGCCACCCGAAGTGGCGATTTGATGATTGTACAACATTAGGCCTCAGATGGGATGCCACTCAGCCGCGCAGGAAGCGAAAACCCGCCACTGAGAGAGCCACGACGCTGCCGCAACCGTCACGCGCGAGCTCCAGCGTCTCGCCGGCGAAGCGGTCGCCGTCGACGAGAAATCGGTCCCGGCTCTGCGGCCGCAGCAAGGCTACGCCGTCCTCCTGAAGCAGCTCTCCAGTGAGCCGCAGTTCCCCCTGCTCGCCGCGCTCTATGCGCAAGACCGCATCCGTCGGACCGACGTAGTCGCCCGCCGCCTCGGGCGAGGCGGGCGTAGCCGCAGGCCACTCCATCAGCGCACACGCAACGTCGTCGCTGGGAAGTGCCTCTGTCGTGCTGTCGGCGTTCTGATCCGCATCGCCAGCCGCCGCCAGATCGAGCAGGCTCAGACACGCCGGGTGCGGCTGCGCATGGCCATTGGTGAGCACAACCGCTGCGGTACAAGCGGCGATCTCAAAGGCGAGGTGGCACGTGTAGCCAGTCACACCGCCTCCGTGGCCGTGCACAAGGCGCTCGCCTTGCCGGGAGAGCTCCCAGCCAAGGGATCGCTGCGCTGGGCTGGCGTCGTCTTCGCTCCCCTGTGGGCTCGTTAGCAGCGCAGCCGTGCTCGGCGAGAGCACCGTGGGCGCTTCGCCCATCGCCACCCGCGCCCACCGCAGCAGATCGGCGAGCGTCGACCACATGCCACCGCCCGGACGCTCACCGCCGAGCTCCATCGGCAACTGCCGCGCCCAGCTTCCTTGCGGCCCGCAGCCGTAGCCCAGAGCCGCGCCCGCAGGCGGATCCCACCCTGTGCTGGTCAATCCCGCGGGGTCCAGAAGCGCCTGCTGCACGAAGTCCTCGTAGGCGACGCCTGACACCCTGGCAACGATCGCGCCCAACAGCGCATAGCCGAGGTTCGAGTACTTGAAGGCGCTGCCCGGAGCAATCACGACCCGCGCCAGATCGATCCGCTGCAGTATCTCCTGCGTAGAGGGAAACGGGGCCTTTGACCAATCTCGCGTGGGCGGCTCGCCGACCAGCCCGGAGCGATGCTCCAGTAGCCGCCTGATTGTGAGAGCCTCGAGCCGATGCCCGTTGACCGGCAGCGCCCGCAGCTGAGGCAGATGGGCCACGGCCGGATCATCGAGCTCGAGTGCGCCACGCTCGGCCAGCAAAGCCACGGCTGCCGCGGTGAAGGTCTTCGTGACCGAGCCGATCCGCAGCGGCGTGGTCACCGTCATCGGAATCTCGCCCTCCACGTCGGCCAGACCAGTGGCGTGCTCCCAACAGCTTCCGTCCGTCGTTTGCACCGCTGCGCTGACGCCAGGGCTGCGTAGAGACCGGCGCAGCGAATCGAAGCGTCGTTCCAGCGCGCCGGCTCGGCGCCCAGGCTCCTCAGCAGTCAAGCCCACCTGCTGCTCCTCTCTCTCATATCAAGAATATACTCCGTATAGGAGTATATGGTAGCTTGCCGGCAGGACGGCGGCCAGCGCATCGCACGAGACACGCGCAGCGCTGTCGCCCAGTTGAAGCACCAACCAGCCACGGAGACGCCGATGATCGATGCGAACGAGCCCACCCCCTCTCCGGCCACCCAGGCCGGACCGGAGCCCCGCTCCTACTGGATCGAGTCGCTGAACGCCGGCGCACAGTTCATGGCTACGGCCAGCATGCATCCACTGACTGAGTGTCTGGAGCCGTTGGTCTCGATCTCCGACGCCGCTGCCGAGGAGGACGTGCCGATCGTGTGCCTGAGCACCCCGCATCCGGCAGGAGACAGGATCCGGGATCATCGGATCAGAGCCGGGAACTTGCAGCCGCTGCTGAACGCGGCGCGTGCCTTGGACGCGCAGGGCTTGACTCTCGTGATCGAGGACGCGCTCCGCACTCCACAGACCCAGCGTGCCTCGGCGGGCAGCGGCCTTGCGCTGCGGGCGTATGGCGAGATGCTCGCGTGGGTCGACCCTGACGCGAGCGACGAGCAGATCGTCGAGCGTCTCGCCGTGATCTGCGCCGCGACGCCGATCACGGCGGGCCACATCGCAGGCGCCGCTGTCGATGTCTCAGTCCGCCGAGCGGATGGCAGCGAGCTGGATCGCGGTGGGCCTTATCTCGATCTCTCGCAGCGAATGCCGATGGCATCGCCGTTCATCGACGCCGAGCAGGCCGCAGCGCGCGCCATGATCACAGATGCGATGGCCAGGCAGGGGTTCGTCGCATACCCGTTCGAGTTCTGGCACTACAGCCGCGGCGACGTGCTCGCCGCGGTGGCCAGCGGCAGCGCAGAGCCTGCCATCTACGGACCGGTTCACGTCGCCGCCGACGGCGCCGTATCGCCGGTCGAGAACGTGCACGAGCCTCTCGCCAACCGGATCGAGCTGGTGAAAGCGGTGAGAACCGCGATCGGCACGGCAAGTAGGCTGCATTAGGTGACCACATCACTGACCTTCTCGCCCACGCGCTGCGACCGTGGGCTGCTCAAGGGCTTGATTGACGCGGTGCCGGTTTGCTGGAAGGGGTCGCCGTTGGATCGACCATGGTCGCTAAGAGACTTTGCCGTCAGCGGTATCGACGCTCTGGGCGGAGAGCTGCCGCTGCCGCTGTTGCTGCTGCGCGAGAGCGCGCTCAGCCACAACATCGCAAAGATGGCCCGCTTCGCGGCCGAGCAGGACGTACTGCTCGCTCCACACTCCAAGACAACGATGTCGCCAGAGCTGATCGCGCGTCAGATCGAAGCTGGATGCTGGGCCGTGACGGCGGCGACGCCCTCGCAGGTGCAGACCCTGCGCCGGCTTGGCGTTCAGCGGATCCTGATCGCGAACGAGCTCGCCGAGCGGGCACAGATACGCTGGCTGGCCGCCGAGTTGGAGCGCGACCCTGACCTGGAGCTGCTCTGCCTGGTCGATTCAACCGCCGGCGTGGCGCTGCTCGACCGCGAGTTGCAGGCTGCTCATGCGCCCCGCCCCGTCAACGTGCTGCTGGAGGTCGGGGTCCGCGACGGTCGCGCGGGGGTGCGCACGCTCGCAGCAGCCAGAGCGGTCGCTGCCGATGCCCAGGCGGCGCCCGCGCTCGATCTGGTCGGAGTCGAGTGCTTCGAAGGTCTTGCGATGGACCCATCGCGCATCGCCGAGACCATCGCCGAGGTCGACGAGCAGCTTGCCGCAGTGCACGAGATCGCCGAGCAGTTGCACCGCGACGGCCTGCTTTGCAGCAGGCTGGTAAGCGCAGGCGGCAGCGCCTTCTTCGACCGCGTGCTAGCGCGCTTTCCGCGTCCTGAATGGCAGGTCGCGCTGCGCAGCGGCTGCTATGTCTCCCAGGACGGCGGCTTCTATGAGCAGGCCTCGCCGCTCGCCGGCCGTGGAGCGGACTCCTCGCCGCTGCGCGATGCGCTGGAGCTGTGGGGAGTGGTGCTCTCGAGCCCGCAGCCTGGAGTCGTCGTCGTGGGCGCCGGCAAGCGCGATGCGCCTTTCGACGTGAGCCCCCCGCGGCCGGTTGCGTGGCACTCGGCCGATGGGACGCGCGGGGGCGAGCTCGTGGACGCGAAGGTGGTGCGCCTCAACGATCAGCACGCGACGATCGTGCTGGCCGCCGATCGCGGCGCCGGTGGACGCGCCCACGGCTCGGACGCCGGCGAATCCGGCCCGAGCGTCGGCAACCTCGTCCGCTTCGCCATTTCGCACCCATGCGGCGCGTTTGATCGATGGCGGGTGATTCCGCTAGTCGACGACGACCATGTCGTCATCGGGGCCGCACATACGGCGTTCTGATCGCAGAACGCCGTATACCCACGCCGGCAGCGCCTAGTAGACCTCCGCATCGGTGACCGAGACGACGAATGCCCACTCATCGCGTTCGTTGCGCATGCCGTGCTGGTAGGCGGCAGAGAAGACGACGCACTCGCCCTCGGCAAGCGTGTAGTCGATATGGTCGAGCGTGAGGACGATCTGTCCTTCGAGTACGTGGACCGCATCAACGCCCTCGTGTGAGATGTCTTCGGTGAACGCGCTGTGGGGCGCGAATGACACCGTGATCAGCTCCAATCCCATCGTCGCCAGTCGCACCACTTTGTAGTCGATTCCATCGCCACGCTCGATCGCGACGTAGTCACTTGGGGCGACGAAGTGTGGACGTGACCGGCGGCTGCTGTAGCCGAGCAATGAACCGATGTCGTGGTCCAAGCACTCAGCAACACGCGCCAGCCGGCCAACCGCGATATCGCTCTCACCGCGCTCCACCGAGCTCAGAAACGAGGTCGAAAGCCCACTCCTCTCAGCCAGCTCACGCAAACTGAGGCCGTACTGGAGGCGCAACCGCTTGACGATCTCGCCGACGTTGGGCAGGCCGTGGACACCGTCATCCCCGGTTTGCCGCCGAACGGCCGGACGCCCGGCCGCTGCTCGTTGAATTGCCTCGACGGTCGTCTTTGCGGGAGCGCGACGACGGCTAGCGCCGTCGCCCGAGCGAGTCGACCGCGTGCTCATGCTGCTACGTCCATCGATTGGAGATCGAGGGCATGACTCCTGGCAGCGATGCGCACTGAAGACAACCCGCTTCGAAGCTCACAACCGAGCCTCGAAGCGTCATATAGCGAAGAACGGTGATTGGCACTTCCCTGATTATGGCCCCTCCCAGCCACCGGAGTCGCGACGGCTGAGGCCACATCAGGAATGAACAGATGAGCACTTGTCGTAGACACGCGAGGACACCTGTGCTAGAATATCGGACGCTATACGATATTATCGACATGGAGGTGAAGCTTGACTCCCCAGGTAGGAGCAGCAGCGACGCCACCGGACCAACTCAACAACGAGCAGCCGGCCACCAAGTCGACCCACGGGTGGGTCGCACCCGGCTTCGAGCGAGTCGCCGAGGCGTTCGAGCAGAACTTCACGACCCGCGAAGAGGTCGGTGCCGCGTTTGCCGCCACACTCGACGGCCGGCCGGTCGTCGACCTGTGGGGCGGCGTCGCCGACAGTTCGACCGGCCGACCGTGGCGGATGGACACGGTGCAGCTGATCTTCTCCGGCACCAAGGGCCTGACAGCACTGTGCATTGCGATCCTGCTGGATCGAGGCCGCCTCGCTCTCGAGCAGCCGGTCAGCGCGTACTGGCCGGAGTTCGCCGCCGAGGGCAAGGAGGCGATCACTGTCTCGGAGATCGTCTCACACCGCGGCCGCCTGCCCGGAATGCGCACGCCGCTGAGCGAGGACGATCTGCTGGATCCGCCGCGGATGGCGGCGCTGCTCGCCGCGCAGGCGCCGGAGACCGATCCGCGTGCGGCATTTCTCTACCACTCGCTGACCTACGGCTGGCTTTGCGATCAGTTGATCCGACGCGTCGACGGTCGATCGGTCGGCCGGTTCCTCGCCGAGGAGGTCGTCGAGCCGCTCGGACTGGAGTTGTGGATCGGGCTGCCGGAAGGGCTCGAGCAGCGCGTTGCGGTCCTGCAGTACGCGCATGACTGGGGACAGACCGCATGGTTCCAGGCCGACCCGTTCCCAGGTGACGATCTATGGGCGTCGATTCTTTTGAACCCGCCGTTCATGCTGAAGGAGCCGATGCTCTGGAACCTCCCGGCATGGCACGCTGCCGAGATCGCCGCGGGGAACGCGATCGGCACAGCGCGCTCAATTGCGCGGCTCTACGGGGCGCTCGCCTGCGGAGGAGCCATCGACGGGGTGCGCCTGCTCTCCGCAGAGACGCTGGCGCTGGCCTGCACTCCACTCGTGTCCGGAACCCATCCCTTCATCGGAGAACCCATGAGCTTTGGGGTTGGCTTCGCGTTGCAGACCGCCGACGGGAAGTTCGGTCCCGCCGATATTGCGTTCGGTCATGGTGGCGGGGGCGGCTCGATCCACGGCGCGTGGACACATGAGCGCGTCGGCTTTTCCTATGCGATGAACGAGTTGCGCGACGATCCTGCTGGTGACGGGCGCCCCCAGGCTCTGTTGGACGCTTTGCATACATGCGTCGTCGGCAAATAGCCGTAGTAGCAAGAGACGGCTGGAAGTAAAGGCCCGCCGCTCGCGGGCTGCATTACCTAATCTATGGGAGGAAGCAATGAGGAAGTATCTATGTGCAGCGACGGCACTCCTGCTGGCGGCGCTCGTCGCAGGGTGTGGCACGAGCCGATCGAGCAACAGCTCGTCTAGCGGTGGGCAGGGCTCATCGAAGTCCTACGCCGAACTCCGGTGGGGCTTTACGACCTTCTCGGGGCCGCTTGACTGGAGCAGAGACGTCGGGGTTACGCAGGCCGCGATCGAGCAACTCGCGGTCCAAAATCTGATGGAATTCGAAACAGATGGAAAAATCAAGCCCGGCCTCGCAAGTTCTGTCGAACAGCCAACTCCAACCACTTACGTCTACCATCTCAGATCCGACGTGAGGTTCTCGGATGGCAAACCACTCACTTCGGCAGATGTCGTCTACTCGCTCGATCGCAACATGATTGGCAAGGAAGTGTGGCTGAAACCTTACTGGGAAGACGTCGCCTCGGTCTCGGCACGAGGCAACTCCACCGTGGTCGTCAAGCTCAAGCAACCGAGCACTATCTGGCCGGAGATACTAACCTTCAGCAGCCAGATCATCGAGAAGGCGCAGGCGGAACGACTGGGCGAAAAAGCGCTCGGCACGCCGAACGATCTACTGATCGGAACCGGACCGTGGAAGTTCGACAACTACAAGCCCGAAGCAAGCGCCGAACTTTCGCGCAACCCGTATTGGAAAGGCGCCCCGCAACCAGCAGCAAAGATCACCGTAAGCCTTTTCAAGAGCGAAGCAGCGCTCGCATTGGCAATTCGCTCGGGTGCAGTTGACGGCACGTTCAGTTACGTGACCCCCAGGGTTTTTGCAAACATCCCAGGTACCAAGGAACTCACGGCGCCAGGAGTCTTTGTCACCTTCGTGTCTGCGAACACCACGACGCCTCCGTTCAACGACGTTCATGTACGACGAGCGCTGGCCTATGCGACCGACGTCAAAGGTATCATCCACGCGCTCTTTCCGCCTGGCACAGCAACAGAAGATCAGACCGTCGTGCCCCCCGTTCTATTTTCCGACCTCGGCTCCACACAGCAGGTGAAAGCCACACTGGCGGCACTGCCGAAATACACTTTCAGCCTGGCTGCCGCGCGGCGCGAACTTGCCAGGTCGGCCTATCCGCATGGCTTTAATACGACGATCGAAGTGGAACAGGTCGCCACAGCCGAGGTATCGGCTGCCCAGATCCTCGCGGCAGACTTGGCCAAGATCGGCATCACCGCCAAAGTACATGAGCTCTCACCCGACGAAGCACCGACATTGTTCACTGGCAAGACCAAGCTGCTCATAGGTGAACAGGGCACTGTATACAATGACCCAGAAGGTGTTATGGCCAACTTCCTGCTCCCTGGTCAGGTACATCCGCCCGGCTCCGGCACAAATACGGCCAACTACAGAAACGTCGAATTCGACAAGCTCCTGCATGACGAGTCGACAGAAATATTGAGTCCGACAAAGAGGCTGCAGATGATCGGCAAGCTGCTTGGGATTCTAGGAAGAGAAGCACCATACTGGCCCATTTATACCCATAAGTACCAGGGGGTAATTTCGGAAAAGTACGTGTTCCCTAACTACTCGGCGCTGACGAGCTACTTTACTCCGTGGGCATTGGGCGTCAAGTTGGCTCATTAGCGATTCCAACCACAATGGTTGAGCGCCTTCGCGCTATGCGAGGCGCTCAACCACCTGGCGTTGGTATCTCAAACGCGATGACCGATTGCGACTACTGATGACGACAGTGGCAGTAGATGACTGACAGATACAGCCTTTTGCATCCCATGGCGCCTTTGAAAGGACGATGAAGTGCAAGTTAACACTCCGCTAGCGCCTCGAATCGAGGCAATCCCGCAAGTCAGTGACCAAGCTTCGCGTCTGTTCAGAGAGAGCCTAGTGTGGGACAACCTACTGCCCTGGGGCCCGGTCCTAAACGGTCCCGACATAGATCAGATTCTGCCGCGCTTCCACACGACCGGCATCAACTTCGTCTCGCTGACCCTTGGCATACGTGAGAGCGCTGAGGCCGCCTTTGCTCAGATCGCACAGGCAAAGGCACAGATCGCTGCGCGATCTGATTATCTGGCAGAGGCCGCCACGATCCAAGAGATCCAGAGCGCACGTGTCGCGGGCAAGCTCGCGCTCGGCTTCAACTTCCAGGACACCATGCCGTTCGGCATCGACCTTGACAGCGTGCAGGCCTTCTACGACCTCGGCGTGCGCCAGGCGATCCTCGCCTACAACGACCGCAACTTCGTGGGCGACGGCTGCGCCGAGCCCGACGACGCCGGCCTGTCGCTGTTCGGCCGAGCGCTGATCGGCGAGATGAACCGCGTCGGCATGTTCGTCGACGGGTCGCACTCGGGCTACCGCACCAGCATGGAGGCGATCGACCTTTCGCAAGCGCCATTCATCTTCTCCCACTCCAACCCGTTCGCCGTCCGGCCGCATTACCGCAGCATCAAGGACGATCAGATCAAGGCCTGTGCAGCGACCGGCGGTGTGATCGGCATCAACGGCGTCGGCTACTGGGTTGGCGACAACAACGCCTCAACGGAGGCCATCTTCCGCTGCCTCGACTACACGGTCGAGCTCGTCGGCGCCGAGCACGTCGGATTGGGATTTGACTACATCCATGACCTTGACGGCATCATTCGATGGGTGCGCGCCGCGCCATTGGTCTGGCCGCCATACGAAGGCGAAGAGATGCCCAAGCACAACTACGCAGGGCCGGAGCAGATGGTGGAGCTCGTCGAGCACATGCTCCAGCACGGCTACCCCGAAGATGCGATCGTCGGCATCCTCGGCGGCAACTGGCAGCGCGTAGCCCAAGCCGTCTGGCGATAGCGATCCGTTGTAGCGGCACAGCCGTCGCGCCAGCAGCTAGCGCAGCGCGTCGCCGGCTATGCCAATCACGGCGATGGAGTCACGCTCCACACGAGAAAGACCTCATCGTCTCCCACATTCTCGACGGAGTAAATGCGCCCGGGCGGAAAGTAGAAGGAGTCGCCAGGCCCGATCTCAATCTCGCCCTCGTTCTCGCCCTGCCAGGCGACCGAGATGCGGCCCTGCTGGATGTAGTAGGTCTCGTGAGCATCTGCCTCGGCCTGCCAGCTCACACGCTCGGTCCCGGGCCGGATCCATGCCACCCCGAGCAGCAACGGTGAGCCGTGACTCGCAGCATCGATCGCGACCCCGACCCTGAAGCCGTCGTCCGCGGTCTCCGACCGCATGCGAATGTGCTCGGGCGGAACACGCCCGGGAGTCCCTGGCCGAAGGTCAGTCATTGCGCCCTCCCCGCCGCGTCCGAGTCGCGGCTGCCGATCGCCGAGCATGGCTGGACGGGAGTCCCATGCCCGATGATCTGATCGTAGTCACGGTCTCCCGTTCCAAGAACGCGATTCTCACGTATCCAAGGCAGCGGCGTCATCGGATCATCAGAATCGATCTCCCGCGCAAGGCGGTGCCCGTCGAAGATTGCGTCGGCGACCTGCGGACGTGGCGCCACGCAATCGCCGATCCGGTAGAGGGCTTCTATGCCGGCGCTCCTGAGGCCATCGGGGTCCCGCTGCAGCGCGCGATAGAGGCGCGTGTCTGGAACACGCCCAGTCGCCAGTACGATCGCGCCAGCCGTCCAAGTCCTCTCCTTCGCCGAGTACTCGATCAGGTGACCCCGAGCTCCTTCTGGCGAGACCTCGTCGATGGCATGACCGACGACCAACTCCACGTCCAATTCGTGCAGTCGTGGAATCATCGTCTGGTGCTCCTCGGTCCATTGCATGTAAGGCGCAGGCGTGGCGAACGGAGTGATCAAGGTCACCGCCTTGCCTTCAAGCGCTAGTCGCTCGGCGAGGCTAACTCCCATGAAGTAGCCCTCACAGTCGTACACCAGCACTCGATCGGCCTCGATCGGCTTTCCCTCGACCATGATCTGCTCAGGCGTGCACACATGAGCTTCAGCGGCATCGGCTCCGGGAATCGGCGCGTTGGTCGCCCAGCTGAGGCCATCCCGCGCCCAGTGGGAGCCAGTTGCAATGATCACGCGGTCGGCCCCATAGTCGAGAACGTCCTCTGGGGAGAGTCGTTTATTGGTCACGACGGCGAGGTTCCTCAACTTCTGCGCCATCGCCTTGCGATAGTCGACCACGCGGATCCACTCGGCCAGGCCAGGCAGGCGCGGCACCCAGCGGAAATAGCCACCCACCTCCCGCGCGGACTCGACCAAGTGCACGTGCTCGACACCCTGACGCGCAAGCACGATTGCGCACTCCAGCCCCGCCGGCCCACCACCCACGACTAGTACGCTCCGGTCTGAGCTACGCGCCGGCACGAACCGCTCCGGGTGCCATCCACGACGGTACTCCTCGCCGGTAGTCGGGTTCTGGGTGCAGATGATCCGTGCAGGCACGTTCACCCGCGAGACGCACACGTTGCAACCAATGCACTCGCGGATCTCATCGACGCGACCTTCGTCAATCTTGTTCGGGAGGAATGGATCGGAGATAGAGGCCCGCGCGGCGCCGATGATGTCCTGCTGGCCGCTCCTAATAACAGCCACCATCGTATCTGGGCTGGTGAAGCGGCCAACGCCCACGATCGGCTTTGCCGTGTGCGGACGCACCTTCGTGATCCACTCCGCCTGGAAGTTCTCTGTGGTGAAGCGAGAGGGCGCCTGGTCCCTGTAACTCGTTCCCGCCTGGATGTCCCAGAAGTCGACCAGATGGTCGGCGAGGTCAACGAACCCCACCCCCTCCTCATCGGCATCTATGCCCCGCTCTCCCACAAGAGTGTCGATGCAGTGACGAGCCGTGATGGCGCAGTCATCACCGACTGCTTCACGCACCTGCTCGAGCGTCTCCAGCCAGAATCGCGCGCGATTCTCCAGTGAGCCGCCATACTCGTCTGTGCGCGTGTTATAGCGGCGCATCAGGAATCTCGTGCAAACGCTCCATTCCATCGCGCCGTGGACGTTGACAATGTCAAAGCCGGCAGCGCGCGCTCGCTTGGCCGCCGCCACATAGTCTGACTGCAGGCTCCTGATGTCCTCCTTGTCCATTGCGTAGCAGGCGCCCATCCAGAGGTGCGCATCGCCGACGCCCGTGATCGCACGCGCGGGTATGCGACTCTCAAAGCCGGAAACGGCAGATCCGCAAGCAGCCAACTCGATCCCCGCCAACGCACCGGCGTCGTGCACGCGCTCGGTCATCAGGCTCCAGTTGCGTATATCCGCGTCATCCCAGATGCGAGCGACCGCATGGAACCCGGTGTAGTCGTAATCGGGCGAGATCTGAACGTGGCCAGTGTTGATGACCGCCCAGCCACCCTCTGCCTTCGTGCCACGGAAGTACGCCTCGGCTCCAGGCGCCTGCGATCCAAGCGCCGAATCGTGCGGCGTCTGGTAGAAGCGGTTGCGCATCACCTTCGGGCCAATTTGCACCGGCTCGAACAGTACGTCGTAGCGAGGGTCTCTACCCATGTTCACGACCGCCTGGTGGCACTCAGCCAGACTGACATTCAATGATGTAATCACATTTCCCGGGCGTCTGTCAAGGCCAACGCCGGCACGGGGACCAGACCGCTCCAGATGCTACAATTTCGGACGGCTTCCGATATTCTAGCAAGGAGAGTCCCCTACATGAGCCATGACGCTGCTGCGTACACCCAGGCAACGGCTTTGGATGCCCCAGGCGATCTGCGCATCGCCCAGATTCGCACCACACCTGTGAATATTGGCTTGAAAGCAGCCTACGAGTGGAGCGCTGGCTACTTCCCGGGGTTCACCAAGACCATCGTGGAGGTCGAGACGGAGTCGGGTCTCGTCGGGGTGGGCGAGGCCCCGAACTCGTGGTCGGCGCAGATCATCGAGCACGCGATCGCGCCACGGCTGGTCGGCGGCGACCCGCGCGACTTGGCGGCCTGCGAGCGGCGGGCGCTGCCTCCCTTCGAGGTTATGCGCAACACCGAGGACGAATCGCTGCTGCGCGCCTACGGCGGTGTCGAGATGGCGCTGTGGGATCTGGGCGGCAAGGTCCAGGGCCGCCCGGTCGCGGCGCTGCTCGGAGGCTTCGTGCGCAGCGAGATCCCCTACACCGAGTACTTCGCACCGCGGATGGCCTCGGAGTCCGCCGGCGGGGAGTCGAGCCCAGCCGACGTCGCGCGCTACTGCGCTCGGATGCAGGAGGAGCATGGCGCGCGCGCCTTCGAGGGCAAGGTCGGCGTCGGAGATCTCAGCTTCGAGGTCGCGATGGTGCGCGAGATTCGCCGGGCGATCGGCGAGGAGACGCCGCTGCGCCTGGACGCAAACATGGGCTGGTCGCTGATCACCGCCCGCGAAGCGCTGCGACGCCTGGCGCCATTCAACATACGCTCGATCGAGGACCCGGTCGCCACGCTCCAGGAGATGGCGCGCCTGCGGCCAAGCACTGACGTCTCGTTCTCCACCCACATCCCAGAGCTAGGCCTGGTCGCACAGCTCGGCGTGCCCGATGCGGTCGTCGTGGGGATCGGCGCACTCGGCGGGATCTCTCGGACGGTTGCCTTCGCACACGCCTGCCAGCACCTTGGGGTCGAGCTGTGGTTCTACAGCCCGGACACCGGCGTCGCGAACGCGGCCTACAGGCAGGTCGCGGCCGCGGTGGAGTGGATCGGCGAGCCCAGCCAGACGCTGATGCGCTGGCATGCGGATGACGTCGTGGAGGGAGGCCCGATCGCTCCACACAACGGGGCGATCGAGGCCTCGCGCGCGCCCGGTCTCGGGGTCACACTCGACTCAGCTGCGATGCGTCGCTGCCACGAAGCCTTCCAAGTCGAGGGCGCATACGACCAATACCTGCATCCAGAGCGCCCTGGCACATACGGGCCGCGCCGGCTGGCGCTCAACAGGCACGGCCGCTGAGGCGGCTCGGCCGATCGCGAGCGCCGATCCTGAAGCCCGAGAGGTCCCAGTCTGAGACCTCCCGGGCTTCCCTGCCAACCAGAACCATTCCACACTAGGGCATGGGGTCAGTCGATTCGCCACATCTACTTAGATCGAGTCAGCTCGCCTACTTGGCGAGCCTTACATCCATCGCCCACGGCGTCGACAAGATCGTCGTCGTAGCGAACGTCGGGTATACGAACTTGTTAGACAGAACAATGACGTAGTCAGGCGAATACTGCGGTTGATATGGCACTTCTTCCATCGAGATCTTGAGGATCCTGCTGATCAGGGCAAATCGTTCGGACGAGCTTCTCGCCGTATCCTCCTGCTTCAGCAGCTTTGCAACTTCCGCATTGACGAAATCCCCCGTGTTGAGCCCATTGGCTTTCGCAGCTTCAGGAGCGAGCCAGAAGTCCATTAGAGAATCAGGGTCCGGAAATACGCTTGAAAATTCGACTGGGAGTAGCTTAATATTCTTCCGCGGTCCATAGACAATCGACCCCCACGCCGCAGAGGGCATGTTGTCTACCTTGACGTTGACGCCGATCTTTGCCAGATCGGCGGCAATGATCTGCCCGACTACCGTCCCATTGTCATTGCTGACTTCCACTTGCGCAGTGGTCGTAAAGCCGTGGGGATATGGGGACTTCTCAAGTTCGCGCCTTGCTGCGGCAAGGTTGAATTCGTACCTCGGAAGCGAGTCCAACATTGCATTCACCTGACTTGCGGGCGCTATGTTCTTGAACAGACTCGCAGGCACGATGGAATGATCAATAACCGCATAACGGCCCCACGTAGCTTTCAGCATGCCCTTCACATCGGTCGCATATGCTATCGCGCGGCGCACATGAATATTGTTGAATGGAGGCGTTTGTGTGTTCATGCTGATGACATCAGACGACGTCCCAGGGGCAGCCACCAAACGCGTACCAGGTACGTTTGCGAAAAGTTTTACGTCTGCGATGGGCAGAACGCCGTCAATCGCACCTGACCGCAACGCGAGCGCCTCCGCCGGTTCTTCCTTGAAGAAGCTGATATTGATCCTTGCGGCCGGCGGCGTTGGACCTCCCCAATAGGGGTTGCGCGAGAGCTGGATTCCAACGGTCGGGTTGAAGCTGTCGATCTTCCACGGCCCCGTGCCGACCAGCAACCCGCTCGGAGTACCGAGCTTGCTTTCCCCCACCTTTTCCGCAGCTGCCTTCTCGATGATCTGTCCTGCGAAGGCGGGGACATCTGGCCAGGTTGTGCTTGGCCGCTTGAGCCTGATAATCACCGCGAGGGGGCCGTCTTCGGATATGGAGGCGACGTCCGCATAGCTGGAGGCTGTCTTTGATTCCTTGCCTAGATTGCGCATCAGAGAATACACAACGTCAGCCGCGGTCAGTGGGTGCCCATCGGAGAACTTTATGCCTTTCCTGATGTCATATATGTATGTGGTCGCATTTGGATGCTTAACCGACGCTGCGAGACCTGGTTTTATTTTGTCGTTCTGTTCAAATTCCATCAGATTCTGCACAGCGAGGGACTCAAACGACAATACCTGCGTTTCAAAGTATGTGGTGACGTCAAGTCTTGCAATGAACTCTGAACCCCACCGTAGTTCCGGGTAAGGCTTCGACGATCCAGCATCGTTAGCCACTGTACCGGGCGCGCTTCCGCCACAGGCCGCAAGAACCAGAGTCAACGCCAGCGCCACACCCGTACATAGGTACTTCCTCATCACAGATCCCCTCCCAGGGTTATCAGCTTCTCATGACGGGCATCTTGCGCAGGCGCATTTGGGGCGCTCCCCTTCGCCCGGCTTCGCGGCGGGCGCCGATGACAAAGACGTGCCATCGCTAGTCGGCATGCGCTCGCTCTTCTTGATCGAGCTTCCCGTGCGAAGCCGCCAGCGCCCATATCTACGGCAGATCGTCCCAGAATAATATCGTACTATAGCATACGTATGCTGCACTACGCAATATTGGGATCTGCGTCAGACCGTCCCTGACGCAGCCCTGCAAGAAAGGATCGTCTATCTCATGACTACCAGGCCCGACAAGCCACGACCAAAGAAGCAGCCACGGATGGCCGCCTATGTCGAACAGGCGTCGGTGCCGATGCGCGACGGCGTACTCCTGGCCGCAGACATCTATCGGCCGCCGCGCCGACGCGTTCCCACGATCCTCCTGCGCACTCCTTATGACCGCCAGCTTCTGGTTCAGCGGATCAACGAGATCGATCCGCTGATGGCCACACGCAGGGGCTTTGCCGTCGTTCTGCAGGACGTGCGCGGCCGCTATGGATCGAGCGGAGCGTTCGAGCCGCTGGCGCCAGACGCAGCGGACGGTGCCGATTCCATCGCATGGATCCGGCGCCAGCCGTGGAGCGATGGCTGCGCGATGATGGTTGGTGCCTCCTATGACGGCTGTGTGCAGTTTGCAGCAGCTCGAGCACGCCCAGAAGGACTCATCGCGATCGCGCCGACGGTCAGTGGCGCACTACACAGAATTTGTCATCCAGGCGACGCCGTCAACCTCGTCGCAATAGACGACTGGGTAATCGAGGCAATCACCGACGCGATACCTCAGGAGCGAGACGCGACCGCGCGCCTCGAGTTGGAGGATCTCCTGCGAGCAACGCCGCTGGAGAGATTCCATGCGCTGATCGAGCCGGAGACCCGTGTGTGGCGTCTTTGCGCACCTTTGAGAGTGTGGGTCTCCACGTCGCCGTCGGACCGGTACTGGACCGAGACCACCGCGGTGCCAAAGAGGCCGCTGCCCGCTATTCACACGACGGGCTACTACGACCTCTGCCTCGATCCCGCAATCGAAGCCTACGCCGCGTGGAAGGCCTCCTCGGACCCGGCGACACCGCAACTGCTGACCCTCGGTCCTTGGGATCACGATCTCGCGGCCGTCTATCCCGATCTGGGCCTTAGCGCACCTCTCAGCCCGCCAGGGCTGTTTGCGCTCGAGCGGCAGCTCTCCTTCTTCGATGCCGTGCTCGGCAGAGCGCCAGCGGAGGATCTGGTACCCGTGAAGAGCTTCGTGCTTGGGCGCAACAGATGGCATGAGGACACACAGTGGCCTCCTGCCGGAGTGCGTCAGATGAAGCTTTGGCTCACAACCGACTCGGACGGCAACGGCAGGCTCGCAAGCGAGAATCGTCGCGGAGGACATCTGCTCCGGTACAGCTACGATCCGCGCGATCCCGTGCCGACACTCGGTGGCGGGCACGCAGTGTGGGGGCTCACGGGGCCGATTGAGCAGACGCTGATCGAGTCCCGACCCGACGTCCTGAGCTTCACCTCGGCCCGGTACGAGGCCGAAGTCGAGATCGCAGGGGCTCCAACCGCACGGCTGCTTGTAGCCTCCTCGGCCCCGGCGACCGATTTCCTGGCGCGGCTCACGCTGGTCGTGCCGGACGGCCGCTCACTGGCCCTCGTGCACGGACTATGGAGCGGACGCCTTGCCGATCTGCCGGTAAGCCCAGCGCATCCAGATCACCGGTGCTGCGACATCCGGCTGCCGCCGATCCACCTCGCCCTCGCCCCGGGCGTGCGCCTGCGTCTGCAGATCACCTCCAGCTGCTACCCGGCCATCTATCCCAATCCCAACACCGGACACGATCTGCGCCTTGGACCGCCTCCACGCGTTCAGACTGCCGAGCAGACCCTTTTGCTTGGCGGCATCGACGGGTGCTCGCTGTCTCTGACCTGCCGGGGGCCACGCCCACGGGAATACTCGGCGTAAGCCTCTCAGTGAGACGCCGGTCGCTTGGCGCGCCTACGCGGGCGAGCAGGGAGCGCCAGCCGCGGCGGTTCCTGGATCACGCCCTTGAGCAGCGCATCGATATGTCGTTCCAAGCGCGCATCGCTTGCCCACTCCGCCAGATCATCGTTGAGTATGCGGTGCTGCCAAAGCGGGCTTGACGCCAGATCCATGATGTGACGGCCGTCCACGTCTTGCGGCAGCTCGCCGCGCTGCACCGCCCGTTCAATGACCACGAGCACCTGCTCCCGTCGGCGCCTGAGAAAATCGATCAGGAGGTCCCGCCAGACCGGGTCGCGGACAGCTTCGCCGACCAGCCCAACCACAATCCGCCCGAATGGCTGGCACAACGATTCGCGGAAGTTCTGCATTAGCTGGACGAGGTCGTCGCGCAGAGTGCCTGTATCTGCAATGGGCACAGCCTCGTCAGCGATCTCGAGCAGCACCGCCTCGACAAGCGCTTCCTTGGATGACCATCGGCGGTAAAGCGCAGGAGGACCCACATCGGCTCGCCGCGCGATCGCCTCGATCGTCAGACCGGCAAACCCGGACTCTTCGAGAATCTCACGCGTAGCGTCGAGAATCGCCTGGGTCGCACCAGGCTTGCGCAGCCGGCCTGGGCGACGCCGCGTCCCATCTTGGGCCGCTCCGAGGGCTGCGCTGGGTTCGCCTGTTCTCACCAGCCTCCAATCTATCTGGACCTGCGGCCCGATTGCTACTTGACTCCCGATCGGACCGATAACGTAGTATTACTTACGTAAGATGTATTATGAATATCGATAGAAGCCCGCCACCAGCAGTCGGCGCGCCGTGATCCGGCCCAACGAGGCGACGACCCTGAGAGGACAAAAACCGATGAGCAACGCAGACGGCACAGTGGAGCCCGGCGATCACCACCTCGTTGCACCCAGCCCAATGACGACCGACGCCCCCGGCGATCTGCGAATCGCCGCGATCAAGGCGACGCCCGTAAATATCTCCCTGACGGCACCGTATGTCTGGAGCGCAGGCTGCTTCCCCGGCTTCAGCAAGACGATCGTGGAGGTGCAGACGGAGTCCGGCCTCGTCGGCGTCGGCGAGGCTGCAAGCTCCTGGTCGGCGCAGATCATCGACCACGCGCTGGCGCCGCATCTGATCGGCTGCGATCCCCGCGACCTCGCGGCTTGCGAGCGTCGGGCGCTGCCTCCCTACGAGGTGATGCGCAACGTCGAGGACGAGTCGCTGCTGCGCGCCTACGGCGGCATAGAGATGGCGCTGTGGGACCTGGGCGGCAAGCTGCAAGGCCGCTCCGTAGCGCAGCTGCTCGGCGGGCTCGTGCGCACCGAGATCCCCTACACCGAGTACTTCGCGCCTCGCATGGCCTCCGGGCCAGAGGGCGGCGAGGCCAGCCCAGCGGACGTCGCCCGCTACTGCGCAAGGATGCAGGAACAGCACGGCGCACGCGCCTTCGAGGGCAAGGTGGGCCTTGGAGACCTCGACTTCGAGGTCGCGATGGTGCGTGAAATCCGCAACGCGATCGGCGAGCAGCCGATGCTGCGCCTGGACGCAAACCTGGGCTGGTCGCTGATCACCGCACGCGAAGCGCTCCGCCGGCTCGCTCCGTTCAACCTCCGCTCGATCGAGGACCCCGTCGCCACTCTCCACGAAATGGCAAGGCTTCGCGTGGACAGCGACATCTCCTTCTCCACGCATGTCCCAGAGCTTGGCCTGGTCTCCCACCTTGGCGTTCCCGACGCGATCGTCGTCAGCATCAGCGCGCTTGGCGGCATCGCTCGCACCCTGTCCTTCGCGCACGCATGCCAGCACCTCGGAGTCGAGCTCTGGTTCTACAGCCCGGACACAGGCGTCGCGAATGCCGCCTACAGGCAGATCGCCGCTGCAGTGGAGTGGATCAGCGAGCCCAGCCAGACATTGATGCGCTGGCACGCCGACGACGTCGTCGTGGGCGGCGTGGTCGCTCCACACGACGGCACGATCGAAGTCTCACAAGCGCCAGGCCTGGGCATCGAGCTCGATCTCGATGCGCTGAGCCGCTGCCACGAGGCATTCCGCTCGCAAGGCCCCTTTGACCAGTACGGGCACCCAAAGCGGCCAGGGACCTACGGCCCGCGCCGGCTGTCACTCAACAACCACGGCCACTGAGACCTGAGCCAAGTCATCCGTTTGTCAACTATTCGAAAGGACGCTCCAGTGTGTGATACCGACGTCGAACTCAAGCCCCGGATCGAAATGATCCCCGATGTCAGCGACAGGGCTCTGCGCCTGTTCGAGGAGAGCCTCGTATGGGATGCGATCCTGCCTTGGGTGCCTGAGATGAACGCTCCGGACATCGACCACATCCTGCCTCGCTTCCATGCCGCGGGTGTCAATTTCGCCTCGCTGACGTTGGCAGCGCGCTTTGACACTCGGACGGCATTTGCGAATATCGCGCGGACGAAGGCACAGGTTCGCGCTCAGTCTGACTATCTGGTGGAGGCCGCAACCGTCGCAGAGATTGACGATGCGCGCGCGGGGAGCAGGCTCGCCGTCGGCTTCAACTTCCAGGACACCATGCCCTTCGGCATAGACCTCGACAATGTGCAGGCGTTCTATGAGCTTGGCGTGCGCCAGGTGGGCCTCGCCTACAACGGACGCAACTTCGTCGGCGACGGATGCGCAGAGCCGGACGACGCGGGCCTCTCTCTATTCGGTCGCGAGCTTATCGCCGAGATGAACCGTGTGGGGATGCTGGTAGATGGCACGCATGCCGGCTATCGCACGAGCATGGAGGCGATCGAGCTTTCGCGAGCTCCGTTCATCTTCTCTCACTCGAACCCGTCCGCCATCTTTGGGCACTATCGCAACATCAAAGACGACCAGATCAAGGCATGCGCCGCCACCGGCGGAGTGATCGGCATCAACGGCGTCGGCTATTTCGTGGGCGACGTCGACGCGCCGACCGAGGCGATCTTCCGCTGTCTCGACTACACCGTCGAGCTGGTCGGCGTAGACCACGTCGGCCTCGGGTTCGACTACGTCTACGACCTCGACGTGGCGATCCAGTGGGTGCGCCTTGCGCCTCTCATATGGCCTCCCTATGAGGGCACAGCGATGCCGATGCACAACTATGCGGGCCCAGAGCAGATGGTCGAGCTCGTCGAGCTGATGGTGGGACACGGCTACGCCGACGAGGCGATCACCGCGATCCTCGGAGGCAACTGGCGACGAGTCGCGGACGCTGTCTGGAAGTAGGGTGGTAGTTGACGCCGAGACCGAAGGCTTGCGTCGCGCGGCAGCAATGTCAGGTGCAGATGCTCTCAGTCGGCGATGAAGCGTCGCAGCAGGCGCACGACCTGCTCAGGCGCGTCTGTCCCCAGCTCGTGGGAGGCGTTCTCGATCACAACGAACTCAACCAGCTCCGCTGGCAGCGATTCTGCGAGCTCGGCGCCTGCCTCCGCTGTGGTCTCTGGATCTCTGGCGCCGCTGAGCACCAGCACCGGGCACTTGACGCCAGCCGCTGCGGCGCGGAGATCGAACTGGAAGTACTCGTTAGCCACGAAATGACGGAAGACCTCGCCTCTCCAGGTCATCCGCATCGCCCTGTCTGGGTTGCTCGGCTTGACAGATGCAAGCGGCGCCCATGACTCGAAGTAGGTCTTTTCATTCTCCTCGGTTGGATCGGCGTAGTATCGCTCGGCGGCAGCACGCGGCTCCGCGCCGCCAAAGCGGGCAAGTCCCTCGCCGATGCGGTTCAAGTTCATACGCGCGGCCGTCACCAGCAGCACCAGCTTGCTGGGATGGTCGGGATAATCGATTGCGTACTGCAGGGCCACGAAACCGCCGAAGGATCCGCCGACGATGATCGGTCGTTCAATCTCCAGCGCATCGCAGAAGCGCTTGATGTCTCCGGCCCACGTCTTCAGGTTCCAGTATCGAGGGCTGCTCAGGTCGCTGCGACCCCCACCGCGTTGATCGAGATACACGAGTTGCGCGCAGTCGGCGAGCGGGCTGACCGTGGGCTTGAAGACCGAATGATCAGCGCCGGGACCCCCGTGTATGAGCACCACCGTGGGCCGCTTTCGCATGGCCGGACCGTCAGGCACAAGCGAAGCGCCCTCTACGTCGAAGTACAACCTCGTGTCACCAACATTCACACGCATCTCGATCCTCCGTGAACAGCCAGGTTTGCGCCTCGAGCACCGAGGCTCATGCGCCCTCGCTCGGCGAGGGATAACGGTGCTGCCATGGGCTCATACGCTCGATCGCAGCGCTCAGTGCGAGCACGTCGTCGTCGTGGAAGCGACGGCCGATCACCTGCAGTCCAACGGGGACGCCATCGGCGGTGACCCCGACGGGTACCGATGCGGCCGGATGCCCCGTGAAGTTGAACGGGTAGGTGAGCGCCCACCCTGCGCGTGCGGGAACCTCCCTCCCTTCGACGGTCGCGGGCCCCTGCGTCAGCGATCCATCCGTCGCGTTCTCCACGCCTGCAATCGCCAGAGTGGGACCGACGATCAGGTCGAAGCTCTCGAATATGGATTCCACAGCATCGAAGAGCTCAGTGCGCAACAGGCCGATCTCGAAGTAGTCCACCGCGCCCACGGCGCGCCCCTGCACGATCGACTCTGCGAAGTATGAAGTCAACTCGTCGCGATGCTCGTCGTAAAGAGGGATACCCTCGCCAGCAAGCCGACGGTCGATTGCGGCGCTGGAAACCGAGGCCGCGGTCATCCACGCTTCGGCGACCTCGCTCATCGGCCGTCTCAACTGCGGCTCGATCTCCTCAACGCCTGCGACGATGCTCTCCAGTCTGGCCACAGCGGCTCCAATGACATCTCTGACCTCAGCGCTGACGGGATGGCCGCCGATCGTGGGGCTGAATGCAACTCTCAGGTTGCCGACTTCGCGTTGGCACGCCGCGAGATAGTCAAGCTCCGGCAACGCGAAGGTGAATGGATCGCTCGGCGAGGCACCGTCGATCACGCTCATCATCAGCGCTGCGTCTGCCACCCAGCGCGTCAACGGGCCAAGGCCAACCATCGGCGCGTGCAGGAAAGCATTCGGCCGAATGCCGGTGGGGACGCGCCCCCAGGACGCCTTCAGACCGAACACTCCGCATGCCGAGGCGGGAATCCTGATGGAGCCCCCGCCGTCGGAGCCGTGCGCAAGCGCCGTCAACCCTCCAGCGACGGCGGCAGCGCTGCCGCCGGAGGAGCCCAGCGAGTTCATCTGGGGAGCGATCGGGGACCTCGTCGGTCCGAACAGCTTGTTGTCGGTGATCGCGCTCTGCCCGAACTCGGGCAGGTTGGTCTTGCCGAGCACGATCGCACCAGCCCGCTTCATGCGGGCTATCACTGGATTATCGGTCTTTGCGATGCTCCCTGCGAGCAGCCGCGAGCCGCATGTGGTCACCAGCCCGGTCACATCGCTGTCGTCCTTGACCGCAATCGGCACCCCATGCAAGGCACCCAACGCGTAGCCGCTCATCATCGTGGCCTCTGCGGCCGTAGCGGCAGCTCGTGCGGCATCAGCAGCAACGAGCACGTAGGCGTTGAGCGCCTGGTTCTCCCGCTCGATGCGATCCAGATAGATCTCGACCAGATCCACCGGCGAGATCGCGCGGCGCCGGATCAGAGCCGCCAGCTCTATCGCTGGCCACAGCGACAGATCAGACCCCACATCAGGGGCGATCCGTTGGTCGAACGGGATCTCAGACGAAGCGACGCGGTTGCTCATCTTGCCTCCTTGCTGCCGTGTGCAGTTGTCCGCGGTGTTACGGCCGCCTGGTTCGTTGTGCATCTGCTCACCTGCAGTAGCTCTCGATTCTGTTCTTGATGATTGAGCCCATTACTGAGCCTACGCAGGTAGGCGCCGCCTTTGAGCAGACGCCTACCTGTCGTCATTGACCGTGGGCCGAGCTCAGGAGGCGAGCTTGACATTCATTGCCCAGGGGCCGTTCAGCGTTCCCCAGTACGACAATGGCATTGTGTATTTCTCGGACAGCGCCGCATAGAGCCCAGGGCTGTACAGAGGCCAGACGGGCACTTCCTCACCTGCGATCTTGAGCATCTTGGCGATCATCTGCAGCCGCTTGTGCGGGTCCAGCGTTTCTCGTGATTCTGAGAGCAGCTTGTCGAATTCAGCGTTGCGGTAGTTGGAGTCATTTATGCCCCCGCCTTGGGGGTATATCTCTTCAGGGCCAAGTCGTTCGGCGATGAGGCTTTCCGGATCTGGATAAGCGGCGCCTGGCTCGGTGAATGAGAATCGGTTTTTTCCTGTCAGCCAAGCGGTTTCTTCGGCAGGGCTCGTCTCGTGTACCGTCGCCTTGATCCCGATCTTTGCGAGGTCTGCGGAAAGAATCTGTGCGTCCGCGATTTCCGCTTCACCGGCCTGCGCGACTTCGATCGCCGTGCTGAATCCGTGAGGATATGCAGACTTGGCGAGTTCTTCCTTCGCCTTGACGAGATTGAATTCGTAACTTGGCAGTTCCGAGATCGTCTGCGCGATTTCGCTTTGCGAACCAAGGTTGACAAAGAGATTTTCAGGGACAATCGACCGCGCTTCGGTCGCATAGGTGCCTGGCAGCCCGTGGAAAACCGCGTCGATCATGCCTTTGCTGTCGGTTGCATAAGCCATCGCTCGGCGCACATGCACATCATTGAAGGGCGCGATTTTTGTATTCACCTCCGCTACCACGACCAATCCTCCCGGCGCGGTCAGCGGACGGACGGCGGGGATGTGAGCAAAAGACCTCGGCGAGAAGTCATAGGCGCCGTCGAGCGCGCCTGAACGCAGCGCCAGCGCCATCGATGCTTCGCTCTTGAAGTATTCGATGTCGACGCTTTCCGCAGGCTGCTTTGGCCCAGTCCAGTATGGGTTGCGCGAGAAGCGAGCACTGCCCAGTGGCGTAAAGCTGTCGATCTTCCAAGGGCCGGTGCCTATCACCATGTGGCCCGGAGTGCCAAGCGCCTTTTCGCCTGACTTTTCGGCGGCGGCCTTCTCGATCACCCGTCCAACGGATGCCACGATGTCAGGAAAGACCGCGCTTGGCCGCTTGAGCTTCACCACGACAGTCGAGCTGTTGCGCGCCGCCACCGAAGCCACGTCAGCCCAGTAGCTCTTTACGATGGATTCCTTACCAGAGATACCGCTCTGCAGCGAGAAGACCACGTCAGCCGCAGTCAGCGGTTTGCCGTCAGAGAACCTGACAGACTTCAGATGATAGATGTAGGTGGTCGGGCTGGGCTGTTCCACTGAGCTTGCCAGTCCGGGCTCGACCTTGCCATCCGGTGCAAATTCCATCAGGCCCTGTACGGCCAGGAACTCAGTCAGACCGGTCGTGCCATAAGGGACCTTGTTGTAGTCGAGCGCACCAGGGAACGGGGGCATGCCCCATCTCAGCTCGGCGTAGGTTCTCGTGGAACTCGCTTTACCACTGGCCGTGGTGTTTTCCTTGCTGTTGCTCGAGCCACATCCCGCGATCGCAAGCGCCACCGCCGGCAGCACCAGCATCGCAAATACAACCTTCCTCATTGCCATTCCTCCCATTGCTTACAGTAGCCCCTCAGCTGCGCCGCTCATATGCCCGCAGCTGGTCGAGGTGTTCCTCGACCTTGATGAAGCAGTCGGCCAGCATGCGCATCGCATCCAGGTCGTCCTCGATCCAGTTCCACAGCATCTCGATCGAGCGTTGCACCTTGCGCTCGCAGCCAGGCAGCTCCAGCGAGCCGTAGTCGATGCCAGCGCCACGGATCCTCTCGGTCCACATCACCTTCGGCGCAGCCGTGTCGGCGCGCAGGCGCTCGAGCTTGTGCAGTGGCACTGCCACATAGTTGAAGATCGGAACGCCCTCCGCCTTCAACGCTGCGAGATAGGTCTGCTTGGAGATGCCCGCGTGCTCCGGCACGAAGTTCAGCGAGAGCATGTGGAAGACAGGCGCATCCTCGGGGCGGTAAATGGGCGCAGCCACACTTCCCACGCCGTCGATCAACTTGAGCAGTTGCGCGCGGTTACGCTGCCGCGCCGCGTTCTCCTGATCGAGCTTGCCGAGTTGCTCGACCATCAGCAGCGCATTCACCGTGCTTACGCGATGTGTGTAGTTGAGCGAGTCGATGTATGGCAGCAGTGGCTGGGGGAAATCCGGCTCGCTTGCGCGTCCGGGGTGCGCCGTGTTGCCCACGTGTTGGCAACTGATGACCGCCTTCCAGTAGACGTCCTCGCGATTGGTGATCAGATAGCCGGCCTCCGTGGTGGCCAGCAACTTGCCGCCCATGCAGGAGAAGCCGGCGACGTCACCAAAGCCGCCGATCCTGATGCCGCGGTGGCGCGCGCCATGAGCCTGGCTGCCATCCTCGATCAGCGCAAGGTCGTGACGGTCGGCGATCTTCCGCAACGAGGTCATGTCCGCCGGCTGCCCGTAGAGGTGCACCGCGAGAATCGCCTCGGTCCTCGGGCCAACCGCGGCCTCCACCGACGCAGGATCGAGCAGGCCGTGTTCCGGGTCCACGTCCGCGAACACCGGCACTGCGTCGTTGTGCAGGATCGGCGAGACCGACGCCCCCCAGGTGTAGGGCGTCGTGATCACCTCCGCGCCACCAGTGATCTCCAAGCCAATCAACGCCGCATGCAACGCCGCATGCCCGGAGGAGGTCGTAAGGCAACGTCGCACGCCATGCCAATCAGCTACTGCGGCCTCTGCCGCATCCACCTGCGGATGGTCCCTGCTCAAGCCAACCACAGGACCCTTCTGCAGCAACTGCGCCACGCGCTCCAGCGCGGTGGCCGTGAAGAGCGGGTAGTGGGGCTCAGCGGGAGCGCTAGCCGGCGCACCTCCCAACATCGCAAGCGAGTTGGTCACATTGCCGCGGATGCGAGGACGCGCCTTTGGCGGCGAAGGAGTTGAAGGAGTGGGAGATTCAGCGGACATGGCACCTGGTGTGGTCATTTTGGAGCCGAACCGGTTCGGCAGGACTGGCGAGCGTGGCTCTTGTCACTCTCGCCACTTGCGGAAGAAACAAGTTGCCGAACCGGTTCGGCAACTGTACTAGAGCCGTACTGCCTGTGTCAAGGCTCTTATGCTGGCAGCGCGTTGCGGGCATGACGGAGCGGTTCGGCACGGTGCTAACGGCGCTGCTGTAAAAGGTATAGTCGCCCGCATGGGCGAGCGCGCGGCAAGCGAGACGGACGGCGCGAAGCCGGAGGAGACGAGGCCGCCGCGCCTGGCGACGATTCAGGACGTGGCGCGGCTTGCCGGTGTCGGCAAGACCACCGCGGCCGATGCATTGCAGGGTCGAGGACGAGTCGCATCCCTCACGCGAGAGCGTGTGCGCGCCGCCGCCGAGCACCTTGGCTATCGCGTCCACATGGGCGCACGCGACCTCGGCCGCAGACGGACAGAGGTGATAGGCGTCGTGGCCGGAGACTTCTCCGATCCGTTCAGCGGCGAACTCGTCAGCCGTCTCGAGCAGCATGCCGCAGCGCACGGGCTGAGGGTGCTGCTCTCGACCGCAGGATCCGGTCTGCGCGAGGTACAGCCAGCGATCACGAGCCTACTCGAGCACCGAGTCGCTGCGATCGTCCTCGTTGTCTTCACCGACGACCAGCAGGTGCGCGAGATGGTCGGTGGTCACGTTCCCGTCGTGCGCATGCGATACGAGGCTTCGTGGGGCATCTCGATCGGCCTCGACGAGAAGCGTGGCGGCGAGCTTGCGACCACGCATCTGATCGACCTTGGCCACGAGCGGATCGGCTACCTCAGCGCTGCGCTGCTGCCGCCGCCGGTCGACCAGGATCGTCTTGCCGGCTACCGCCGTGCGTTGCGCAGCGCCGGGATCCGCTCCGCAAGAAGCTACGTGCGACGGCTGCCATTGGTCTCAGAGGAGCGACGGCAGACATTGATTTCCGAGTTCCTGACTCAGCGCGAGCGCCCCACCGCCGTCTTCGTGGCCTCCGACATCACGGCGATCGAAATGATGTCCTGCGCGCATGAGCTGGGCATCGAGGTGCCGGGAGACCTCTCGATCGTCGGCTACGACGACATCATGCTCGCCGGCGTGGCGATGATCTCGCTCACCACCGTCGCCCAGCCCGCCACCGAGCTGGCCCGCCTTGGCATCGATGCCGCCGTCTCGTTGATCGAGAATCCGCAGATGCCACCTCAAACGGTGCGCATCGAGCCACGGCTGATCGTGCGCAAGACGACAGCGCCTCCGCGCTGAGGCATGGACTCATGCTGCACGACGCCGCGATGCAGCTGTATGCGCATCCAAGCTCATGAGAAGAGCCGCAGCGGCGTCTCCAGCAGCGCCCTGACATCCGCCAGGAACAGGGCGGCCTCAGCGCCGTAGAGGATGCGGTGATCCGCGCTGAGCGTAAGGGTCAACAGCGAACGGTCGACTATGTCTGCGCCCTCCCTGGCGAGCACCGATCGAAGCGCTCCGACACCGAGGATCGCTGCCTGAGGCAAGCTTACGATGGGCTTTATCGCGGTCATGCCGTACATGCCGAGATTCGAAACGGTGAAAGTGGCGCCGGAGAGCTCTGCGGGCACGATCGTGTCGTTGCGCGCACGCTCTGAGAGGCGCCTCGCCTCTGCAGCGATGCTGCCAAGCGAACGGCTGTCAGCGTCGACGATCACGGGGACAATCAGCGCCTGCTCGGCCGCGACAGCAATCCCGACGTTCACATGTTCGTGCAGCTCAAAGCCATCCTCACGATAAGAGGCGTTGACGAGCGGGTGAGATCGCAGCGCGAGGGCGCAAGCCTTGACCACCAGGTCGTTGAGCGATGGCGCGACCTCCTGCTCGAGCGCGGTCTCCTTGAGCTGCGCACGCAGCGCGATCGCTGCATCCATCGATACCTCAGTCTCGACCTGGAAGTCGGGAACCGACGTCTGCGCCTGCGCCATACGGCGTGCGACCGTCTGTTGCAGGCGTGTGAGCCCGCGCAAGCTCGAATCGGCTCTCATAGGCGTAGCAGGGCCACGGGTCGACTCTGCGACCGCGAGGGAGGCAGCAGCCGCCGCAGTCTGCCTCGGCGCAGCGATGCCTGCCCCGGCGCCGTTCAGCTCCACACCTGCCGCCGCTGCGACGTCGCGACGCGTGATACGACCTCGTAGGCCGCTCCCGGACAGCGATCGAAGGTCGATGTCGTGTGTGTCGGCAAGACGTCTTGCGATCGGCGTCGCACGCACCTGAGCCTTCGTCGTCTGGCCATCGGCGCCTGTGCTCTGCGTCCCCAAGGGAGCCGTGGGCGCTTGCTGCGCTGCCTCCCCCGCTCCAGCGCCAAGGCGTGCGATCGGCGCGCCGACCGGCAGCTCGCTGCCCACCGGCGCGATGATCGACAACACGCCATCGGCGGGAGCTGCGTAGGTCATGGTCGCCTTGTCGGTCTCGATCTCGACCAGATCATCGCCGCTGTTCACCTGCTCTCCGTCGACCTTCAGCCAGGCGAGGATAGTTCCCTGCTCCATCGAATCTGAGAGCGCGGGCATCGTGATCTCGTTCATAGCAGCAGGTCCAGGGTCGCACCCACGATCGTCTCTGCATCGATCCCGAAGTGGCGGTAGAGGTCATCCACGTCACCCGACTGGCCAAAGTCGCTCACTCCCAGGCAGGCGATCGGCGTGCAGTTCACGGCCGCGAGGAAGCTGAGCGTGTGCGGGTGACCGTCGAGCACACTCACGATCGGAGCCGCGCGCTGCGCTGGCAGCAGCCGATCGAGGAGCGACTCATCGCCTTGGCCGAGTCCCTGGCGAGCCTGCAATGCGCGGAAGATCAGGTCGGCCGAGGTCAGACAGAGCACGTCGACATGGAGGCCGGCACCGACCAGCTCATCGGCTGCGGCAAGTACCTCGGGCATCACGGCGCCCATGCCAACCAGCGTCGCGGCCGGCACGCCCTCGCTGCGACGCAGGAGATAGCCGCCGGCGATCGCTTCTGACCGCCGCTGCTCGCGCGTGCCGGGATCGTCTGGCAGCCCCGCAAGTGTCTGGTCGACTGGGCGAGTTGTAAGCCGGAAGTAGAACGAGCACCCGCCAGGATGACCGAGGCTGGCCAGCGCATGCAACAGCGTCCACTCGAGGTCCTGGCCAAATGCGGGCTCGAAGGCCACGCACCGTGGCTGCTCCAATCCCACCGATGGCGTGATGATCGACTGGTGCGCGCCGCCCTCCGGAGCGAGCGTGACACCCGAGGGCGTGCCGACGAGAATCGACTGCGCGCCCGAGTAGATCCCGAACGACCACGGCTCCAGCGCCCTATTGACGAACGGGTCATACAGCGTGCCGATCGGCAGCAGTGGCTGCCCGTCGCGCGCCCAGGTGAGTCCCAGCTCCGCGAGCAGGCAGACGAGGTTGCACTCGGCGATACCCAGCTCGATGTGCTGGCCCTCCGCGCCCTCGCGCCAATGCACGAGCGTGTCCGTGTCGTCGGCAAACCAGTCCGGACGCTGCGAGGGATGCCAGATGCCGACACGATTGAGCCAGCCGCCGAGGTTGGTCGAGGAGGCGACGTCGGGGCTGAGCGTCACAACCCTCGCCGCGGCCTCGGGCGCGGCGTGGGCAAGATCGACGAAGAAGCGCCCGAACGCCTGCTGGGTTGACGCGGTCCCGATGTGGTTGCGCCCGACGTTCGTGGGTACCGGCGGCGAAGACGTCGGCCTCACCGGCTCACGGGCCAAACGTTGCGCCGCCTCGCGACACAGCTGTGCCTCAGACGAGCCCTCCTCGAAGGGAGCCCACGGGTCGGAGGCGTCTGCGCCAAGCCCACCGGCGAGCTCCTCCCACTGCTGCGCCGACAGCAGTGCCGAGTGGTTGGCGGGATGTCCGGCCGTCGGCAACCTCCACGCCTTGATCGTGTAGGCGATGATCACCGATGGGCGGTCAGTGACGGCATCCGCCGCGGCGAAGGCATCAAGCAGCATCTCCAGGTCGTGGCCGCCCAGATCAGTCAGCGCCACCAGCAGAGCGTCGTCGTCCACGTCGGCGATCAGACGCTCGATCTCGCGCCGTCCGCGCCCCGGGCCAGGCAGGCGCTCACGCACTTCGGCCGGACCGGCGCGCAGCAACCGCTGATACTCCTCGTTGCTCATCTGGTCGACACGTCGTTGCAGGGCGGAGCCGCCCGGGCGCGCGAAGAGGTCCTGCAAGCGGCGACCGTACTTGAGCGTGGCTGTATGCCAGCCGGCACCCTCGAACATCGCCGCCAGACGACCACCGGCGATGTCTGGCACTACCCGATCGAGCGACTGGCGGTTGAGGTCGACGATCCAGAGCACCTCTCCCAGCTGCGAGACGAGCGGATCGATCAACGCCTCCCAACAGGCGCCCTCGTCCAGCTCCGCATCCCCGAGCAATGAGATCTGCCGGCCTGCGGAGGGCGCATTGAAGTGGCTGGTCACGTAACGGTTGGCGATCGCGCTCCAGATCGGCGCGGTCGCGCCGATCCCCACCGAGCCGGTTGAGAAGTCGGCGGGCACCGGGTCCTTCAGGCGGCTTGGATATGACTGCAGGCCGCCGTATGCGCGCAGGCTCATCAACTGCTCGGCCTCCAAAGCGCCCAGCAGGTACTCGATCGCGTGCAGCACGGGCGAGGCATGGGGCTTGACCGAGACGCGGTCCTTCGCGTGCAGGTGAGCGAACCAGAGCGCCGTCATGATCGAGACGACCGACGCGGAGGAGGCCTGGTGGCCGCCGACCTTTACGCCGGAGCTCGTCTTGCGGACCTTGTTGGCATGGTGGACTATCGAGGTCGCCAGCCACAGCACGCGCCGCTGCACGGACTCCAGCGCCTCGAGCGAGGCGCCAGGGTCTCCGAGCGACGCTGCGGCACCCGCCGGCGGCGTGATCTGCGCAAGCTTGGCCATCGGCCCGATTGTCGACGATCTGATCGTAGAAGCGAATCTATGCGCGTGATTTTTGCGCCTTCTGGACCTAAGTGGTTATGATCTGATCGTGAGACGCGCAGAGCTGGACACCATCGACCGGCAGATCGTCGAATTGCTCGTGCAAGACGGACGCCGCTCCGCGAGCGAGGTGGGACGCCAGGTGGGCCTCTCGCCGGCGGCGACCAAGCGCCGCATCGACCGGCTGGAGCAGATCGGCGTGATCGTCGGCTACCACGCGGTGCTCGACCACGCCAAGCTCGGCAGCGAGATCGAGGCCTTCACGGAGCTGCGCTTCGCTGGCACCACCCAGGTCGACGACATCGAGGGCGCCGTGAAGGGGCTCTCGGAGGTCGTCGAAGCGTTCACGATCGCCGGCGACCCCGATGCGCTCGTGCGCATTCGCGTCGCCGACCTGGACCACCTCAAGCGCGTCGTCGACCGGATCCGCCGCAGCGGCAAGGTGACCGGCACCAAGACGTTGATCGTGTTGGGCGGCAACTCGCGGGCGGGGTGATCCATCGGCGGGCGAGTAGCAAGTCCCTCCCACGATCGATCCCGCCGAACCAGCGGCAATCCATCTCTTTGCTTTCGCGGCCCTCAAAGGTGACCTGCTCCAATCCCCTTTCCGGCAACCCCATCCAGCGCCGCGTCGAGCGCCTCCTCTGCCGCCGTGAGGGTGAGATCGACGTCCTCGTCGGTGTGGGCGGCGCTGATGTGGCTGCGACAGCCGATGAAGTCGGGCATTTCGAAGACCCCGCGGCGCAGCAGCTCACGCCGGTATGTCACGAACAGCTCGGCGTCGTTGCGCAGGAAGTCCTCATAGTTGTGCAGCGGCCCCTCCATGAACAGCATCACGTAGAGCGATCCGTAGCCGACCACCGTTGCGGCAATACCGCGCTGTGCCGCGATCCGGCGCAGCCCCGCGCGCATCCGCTCGCCGAGGCGATACGTGTGCTCATAGACCCCGCCCCGCTCGAGGATCTCGATCGTCGCGAGCGCCGCGCTCGTGCCCGCGGTATTGCCGGCAAAGGTGCCGCCGACGAACACGTCGCCGTCCTTGGCCGTGCTGAAGCGCTGCATGAATTGCTTCTTGCCGGCGATGGCGGCGATCGGGAACCCGTTGGCAATCGCCTTGCCGATGGTGGTGAGATCGGGCGTGACCTCCGCGATGCTCTGGTAGCCGCCGAGCGCATGCCGGAAGCCGGTGATCACCTCGTCAAAGACGAGCAGCGTCCCCTCACGATCGCAGATCTCGCGCAACCCCTGTAGGAAGCCGGGCAGCGGCTCGATGCTGCCGGCGTTGTGAGCGTAAGGCTCGATCACGACAGCCGCAATCTGGCCCGGATGCTTCCGAAAGGCTGCCTCCACCGACTCGAGATCGTTGTAGCGGCAGGCGAGCGTCCGTTCCTGGGCGGCAGCCAGCACGCCAGCCGATCGGCGATCGCGCGAGCTCTCTCCGTTGGCAAGGCCGCTCTCGGCGCTGCCCGAGAGCAGGTAGTCGTGGAAGCCGTGGTAGAGGCCTTGGAACTTCAACACGTGCTCGCGGCCTGTCACCGCCCGTGCCAGACGCACTGCGTGAAACGTCGCCTCGGTGCCGCTGTTGGTGAGCAGCACCTGCTCCGCCGAGGGCACGTGCCTGACGATCGCCTCCGCGAGTTCCACCTCGCGCTCGGTCGTGCCGAAGCCGATCAGCACAAGCTCGTCGATGTCGTGCGCCACCCGGCGGTTGACCTCGGCATGGGCGTGACCGAGCAGGATCGCACCCCAGGCCGCGTGGTAGTCGATGAGCACATTGCCATCGTGATCCACCAGCTTGGAGCCCTGCGCGCGCTTGATGCAGACCGGCGGGTCGATGTTGCGGCGTCCGGTGTTGACGCCTCCCGGCACTACGCGACAGGCCCTCTCGAGCAGCTCGCGCGATCTCTCATCGTAAAGCTCAGGCACCTTCATTTGCAGCGTGATCGCCTCCCTGTCCTTTGGTCGCAGCGCCGCCCGCGTGATGGCGAGAGGCGTTTTTTTGAACGTTCAAATACGATATGCGCTGCGTCGCGCTGCTGTCAAGGCACGGGTGCGACGCGTGGCGATATCGTCGCCCCATGGACCACAGCGGAGCAGGGACCCGCCCGCCCACGGTGATCGACGTGGCCAACCTCGCGGGCACCTCGCGGCAGACCGTCTCGAATGTGATCCACGGCAAGGCGCACGTGCGGGAGCAGACGCGAAAGCGGGTGCTCGCCGCGATCGCGGAGCTCGAATACCGGCCCAACGTCGCCGCCCGGCACCTCAAGCGCCGACGCACGAATGTACTCGGGGTGCTCGTAGGCGACCTTGCAAACCCTTTCTACAGCGAGGCCGCCAGGCACATCGAGCACTACGCAGAACAGCGGGGCTACACGATGTTGCTGGCCAGCACCGGCGGCGAACGCGAGACAGAGCAGAGGCGAGTGGAAAGCCTGATCGAGCACCGCGTCGCGGCGGTCATCTTCCTCGCCGTACTCGAGCCAGCAACCGACGATCGAGTACATCACATGCGTGTTCGTCGCCGGGCTGCCCACCTCCCACGGCGTGTTCATCGGCGTCGACGAGCGCAAGAGCGCAGAGCAGGCCACCTCGTTCCTGCTCTCGCTTGGGCACCGCCGAATCGGGTATGTCAACACCATCGTCAGCTCACACCCCGACTCTGACAAGGCGCGCTTTGCCGGCTACCGGCGGGCGCTCTCCAAGGCCGGGATCGGACTCGACGACGCGCTCGTGGTGCGGCTCGGCTCTGGCATTGAGACGCCCGAGTCGGTGCGCCAGCACGACCTTCAGAGGATGCTCAGCGGGCCAGGACGGCCGACCGCCGTACTCTGCGCCGCCGACTACACGGCGCTGCAGGTGATGGATTGCGCCGACGGTCTCGGCCTTGCGATCCCGCAGCAGCTGTCGATCGTCGGGTTTGACGACACGGCGTACTCGGCGTTGCGGCGCATCTCGTTGACGACAGTCTCCTATCCCCTCCGCGAGATCGCTCGCCTGAGCGTCGACGCTGCCGTCGGAGCCCTTGAGGACTCGGCGCCGAAGCGCAATCGCATCCTGATGCAACCGGAGCTGGTGGTGCGGGGCTCGACAGCAGAGGCACCAGCGAGCCCCGAGAGTGGATCCCCCAGCAGCGGACGCGTCGTTCGCTGACTCTGGCTCCCGCGCCTGAACAGGGTGATACCATCACTTTATCTTCGACGTGGGCGGCGTCAATAAACGGCCCGGAATGCGGGCGGCCCGCTGAAAAACTCGCGTCGAGGAAAGGAATCAGCATGAGCCTGCCTGCGCTGCTCGCACCGACGAGCGAGGTCGGCGAGGTCGTGAGGTCACGCGAGCTGCTTGACCGCGCGAGCCTGGTCACTCCCGGCGGCGTCAACACCGCCCGCCGCAAGATCGATCCGCCGCTGTGCGTTCGCCGCGGCAGCGGCGCCTACGTCGAAGACCTCGACGGCAACCGTTACATCGACTACCAGGCCGCCTACGGCGCGATCCTGCTCGGCCACTCCCATCCCGCGGTCAACGACCGCGTGAAGGCCACGATCGACGAGCAGGTGCTCTTCGGCGTCGGCACCACCGAGCTGGAGGTGCAGGTGGCCGAGAAGGTGGTGCAGCACGTCCCCGGCGCCGATCAGGCGGCGATGTGCGGAAGCGGCTCGGAGGCGACCTTTCACGCGATCCGCCTGGCCCGCGCCGCGACCGGCCGCCAGAAGATCGTGAAGTTCCAGGGCTGCTACCACGGCTTCCACGACTACGTGCTGCGCAACGTGATGAGCACACCTGAGATGATCGGAAAGCGGGACCCGGTCTCAGCAGGCATGTTGGAGGCTGCGATCGACGCGACCCTCGTATGCCGCTACAACGACAGCGAGTCGGTGCGAGCCACGTTCGCCGAGCACGGAGATCAGATTGCAGCGATCATCGTCGAGCCGATCGCACACAACTCGCCGAGCATCATGCCGGTGGACGACTTCCTGGCGGATCTTCGCGCCATCTGCGACCGCTACGGAGCCGTGCTCATCTTCGACGAGATCATCACAGGTTACCGTCACCACCTCGGCGGATATCAGGCGATCTGTGGCGTCACGCCCGATCTGTCCACTTTCGCCAAGGCGATCGCGAACGGATACCCGGCGGCCGTGGTCGCCGGCCGGCGCGATCTGCTGGAGCAGTACAATACGACGGCCACTGGGAACGTAGCCTTCGCCGGCACCTACAACGGCGGCGCGGTGGCGATGGCGGCCGCACTAGCCACGATCGAGACGCTCGAAGACAGAGCCCGTCCACGAGCACATCTTCGCGCTGGGCGAGCGCATGCGGCAGGGTCTGCGTCAGATCACCGATGAGCTCGGCGTCCCGGCCGTCATCTCCGGCTACGGCTCGCTCTACGTGATGCTCTTCATGGAGGAGCCGTTGAAGAGCTATGACGACGTCGTCCGCAACGACAGGGACTTCTTCGTCGCCTACCGCAAGGAGCTCGTGCGCAACGGCGTGCTGGAGATGCCCGAGAACATCGGCCGCAACCACATCTCCTACAGCCACACCGGCGATGACATCGACCGCACGCTGGAGATCAGCCGCGCGGCGCTGAAGGCGACGCTCGAGCAGAGGGGTATGCCGAAGGTCTAGACGAGGCGCAGCCTTCTCAGGTCGTGCCCCCCGCATCCAGCGCCGCCGGGGCACGGCTTGGGAAGATGCGCTCAGCGTTCTCACGCATCAGCATCGGCACGAGCGCTCGCGCGTGCGCGTCTGTCAGCCAGTGCTCGTCGACCAGCCGCTGCAGCGCTGTCTGCAGGCCGCGCCGGGCGATCTCCGCGTGCCCGACCACGTTCTCGACCACCATGTGGTCGCCCCCGAAGCAGAGCAGCTTACTGGCAGGGATCGTGGTCAGCGCGCGTTCGAGGAACTCGCGTGTCGCAAGCGGCGCGAGGATCCACGCCCAGCAGAGGTCGAGCGTCACGTTCGGCTGCTGCTTGGCAAGCGCCAGCAGCTGTTCCTGCTGCGGCCAGGCGGTATGCATCAGCACAAAACTCGTGCTCCGATTGGCCTGCACGATCGGCGTGATGTCGCGCACGTGGTCATAGACGTGGCGAAACTGCGGGTGGTGGTGCCCGTCGAGATAGCCGAGATGGATCTTCACGGGCAGGCCCGCCTCGGTGGCTAGATCTAGGCAGCGTTGGAAGAAGAAATCCTCCACTTCCCGCTGTTCGATGAGATCGGCAGCGTCGGCGCGCAGGCGCTCAAACTGCGCCCTCGGCGGCGCGTCCGGCGGCCGCACCGCCAGTGGACGCTGGTAAGCCCACACGCACTTGACCGCGACTGCTTCCCCCGCATAGCGCTCGAAGCACCACTCGATGACGCGCATGTAGTCATCGAGTGAGCCCACCTCGATCCCGCTCGCCGCCTCCATGTGAGCATGGCGGCCGCAGGCGAGCGGCGCAATCGATAGATCCTGCAGCAGCAGCCCCGGCGACCTTGTCTGACAGAACGGGTCGCTCTCCAAGGTGTTGACGTGGCAACACGACACGTTGGCAACCTCGCGCAGCACGTGCCCGTACCAGCCATCCACTCGCAGCGCCGCAAGTTGCGCATCGACCGCCTCGCACGTGTCGCGCGAGAGCCGCATCCCACACAGCCGCTCTGTGGAGAGATCGACCGCGTGCAGGTAGCCAGCGTTCCTCGCTGCTTCAAAGCAGGCCTCGACCACATCCCACTTCTCCAGCGGCGAGAGCTCAGGGCTCAGCAGCCGCTGGATGCCCTCCGCTGAGAGGCCGGCGCCAACCAGGTCGTGAATCGCGTAGTGGACAACGAGCGCAGACCAGTCGGCGGGGATCACCACCTTCTCGCCCGTGATGTCGTAGAACTCGTATCCGGCGGGGTGGAGCCGCGTGTGCTCCTCAACCAGGTGCTCGTGGGTGTCGACCCATGGCGTCTCGTCGATCAGTTCGCGCAGGGTCACGTGGTGATCCAATCACATTATGGCTGCGGCAGTCAAGCCGCCCCAGGCGCTGTGCGCCTCTTACCGATCTATGCAAAGTGAACCAATCCACCCGCAAAGCCGCCTCAGAGACAGCGATGGAGCGCCTTCAGCAGCACGCGTCCGCGCGGGTCCTCAGGGTCATCGCGCATCTGGTTCATGGCATAGGAGAATCCCACGCGCTCCGCAGGCCACGCTCCATGCAGCGATCCGCCGGCGCCGCCGTATCCGAACGCGGCCGCGGGCGGGCCGAAGTAACCCAGCTCGGTCTGCAGCTCAAAGCCGAATCCGTATGCCTCGGGCATGTCGAGCAGCGGATCCCTGCCCCGCATCAAGCACTGCCTGGCCTGCAGGATCGTAGCCGGCTCCAGCAGTCGCACGCCGTCCAACTCGCCCTCGCGCGCCAAGCATGCGTAGAGGCGCGCGACCGAGCGCGCCGCGCCGATGCCGCCTGCGGCCGGAATCTCGGCCGCATGGTATTCCCGCGTGTTCCACGGTATGTCGTTGCTTGGGAATAGTGGAGGGTTGGCCCATACGAGCTTCATCAGCTCATCCTTCTCCAGCTCCTCTCCTTCGGGCATGCCTTTCCATGAGTCCGCGTAGTGAAGAGTGGCGACCCGATTCTCCTGCTCCTGCGGCAGGCCGATCCAGAGCTCGAGCCCGAGCGGCCTGGCGATCTCCTGCGCAAAGAAACTGCCCACGCTGCGACCGTCGACTCGGCGCACCAGCTCACCGCACAGCCAGCCATAGGTGAGAGCGTGGTACATGCTCGCTGCGCGCGGGTCCTGCTCCTGGGGCTGCGCCGCAAGCGCAGCCGCCAGCGCCACGTCCTCGCACATGTCACTGATGTTCAGGGGCTTTCTCACCGCCGGCAGGCGCGCCTGGTGGGAGGCGAGATCGCTGACCTTCACCGCCTCCTTGCCATGTGCCGCAAACTCGGGCCAGTACTCGCTCACCGGAGCGTCGGCTGAGAGCTCTCCTCGGTCGATCAGCATCAGCAGACAGATGCCGACCAGCGCCTTGGTTCCCGAGAATATGACCTGCAGGCTGTCCTTACGCCACGGCGCGCCAGTCTCGCGGTCTGCCAAGCCCCCCCACAGATCCACCACAAGCTCGTCGTCTCGGAAGACGGCGAGCGCGGCCCCCGTGTCCCCGCGCTCGGTGAAGTTCCGCTCGAACTCCTCGCGCACCGACTCAAAGCCGGGTGCCGTGAAACCTTCACTGACCATCGCATCCTCCCTATTTGCTTGGACCAACTGATCGATCCCTGCCAGCAACCGGCAGCGCCGCCGGCTACCGTCAGACCTGCTTGCGCAACACCGAGCTAGGCATCTCTCGCTCCTCAGCCCCCAGCATCGCGTCGTAGTCCGCATCACTGGTCGAAAGGAAGCGCTCCTCACGGATCCAGGGCCTTGCAATCATCGGGTCGGCACTCTCGATCTCGCGCGCGAGCCTGTGTGCGTCGAAGATCGCGTCTGCGACCTGTTGCCGCGGCGCAAGGCAGTCGCCTACGCGATAGACGCCCCTTATGTCCGCCGGCCCCCACTCTGAGGAGCGCGACCGCAGCTCGCGGTACAGAGCCGTCTGCGGTACGCGCGTCGTCGCCAGCACGACCGCGTCGGCGCTCCACTGTCTCGTCTTGCTTGGGAACTCGCGCAGCACGCCCTGCACGTTCCCTGCTTCGATGCCGGTCACGAGGTGTCCCGTCCACATCTCCACCCCGAGCTGATGCAGCAGCGGTACCATCATCTGCTCCTCACCGGTGTATTGCATGTAGGCGCCGACGTTTCCGAGCGGCGTGACATAGGTGACCCGCTTGCCTTCGCGCGCGAAGCGCTCGGCGAGGCTCACGCCCATGAAATAGCCCTCGGTGTCGTACACGAGCACGCTCTCGCCAGGCGCCTGCTTGCCGTCGACCATCACCTGCTCAGGCGTGAGCACGTGCGCCAGCTGCGCATCGGCCCCGTCGATCGGCGCTCGGCTCATCGCATTCAGACCGTCGCTCGCCCATGTCGAGCCGGTCGCGACCACGACGAGGTTCGCACCGTAGTCGAGCACGTCGTCGGCGCTCAGCCGCTTCTTCGGCACGATCGTGAGGTTGCGATACCGCTCGGCGATCGTGAGGCGGTAGTGAACGACGCGCGACCACTCCGCGAGACCCGGCAGGCGCGGCACCCAGTCGAAGTGGCCTCCCGGCCGCTGACCCGCGTCGACGAGATGCACGTGCTCCACGCCGCGGCGCGCGAGCGTGAGTGCGCACTCCAGGCCGGCAGGACCGCCACCGACGACGAGAACGCTCGTGCTCGGGTCGGCGACGCGCGGCACGCCCTCGGGGTGCCAGCCACGGCGGTACTCCTCGCCGATCGTCGGATTCTGCGTGCAGATGATGCGGGTCGCGGTGTTCACGCGCGAGACGCAGACGTTGCAGCCGATGCACTCGCGGATCTCCTCGATCCGGCCTTCCTCGATCTTCGCCGGCAGGAACGGGTCCGAGATCGACGCGCGCGCGGCGCCGATCACGTCGAGCTCGCCGCTGCGGATGACGTTCACCATCGTGTCCGGGCTCGTGAAGCGCCCCACGCCGACGATCGGCTTCTTCGTGTGTGACCTCACCTTCGCAAGCCACTGCCCCTGGAAGTTCTCGTTGTAGAAGCGCGACGGCCCGACGTCCTTGGCCCACGTGTTCGGGTTTTCGCCGCCGACCTGCAGATCCCAGAAGTCGACCAGGTCGTCGGCGAGCTCGATGAACCGGGCGCCCTCCTGCTCGACGCGGATGCCCTCCTCGCTGCCCTCGAGAGTGTCAATGCAGAAGCGCGCGGTGATCGCACAATGCTCGCCGACCGCCTCGCGCACGCGCTCCAACGTCTGAAGCCAGAAACGCGCCCTGTTCTCGAAGCTCCCCCCGTACTCGTCGGTGCGCTTGTTGTAACGACTCATCAGGAACTGGGTGGGCAGCACCAGCACCTCGGCACCCATGATGTTGACGATGTCGAACCCCGCCGATCGCGCACGGCACGCGGCGGCCACATAGTCACTCTGAAGACGCCTGATGTCGTCCTTGTCCATCTCGTAGCACGCGGCCATCCACTTGCAGTCGTCGCCGAGGTTCGAGACCGCGCGCGCCGGCAGTCGCGTGTCGAGGCCGGTCACGTGCGTTCCCATCGCGGCCAGCTCGATCCCCGCCAGCGCTCCCTGCTCGTGCACGCGGTCACACATCAGGCTCCAGTTGCGCACGTCCGCCTCGTCCCAGATGCGGACGACTTCATGCCCAGCCATGTCGTAATCGGGACAGATGCTCGTCATCCCGGTGTTCACGACCGCCCAGCCACCCTCTGCCTTCATGCCGCGGAAATACGCCTCCGCGCCTGGGTGCTGGGAGCCGATCCCGCTCGCGTGAGGCGTCTGATAGAAGCGGTTCCTCATCGTCTTCGGACCGATCTGGACCGGCTCGAAGAGAACGTCGTATCTCGGGTCGCGCGGCACAAGCTCTCCTTCTAGGTTGACAAAAGCAACGCCGAACAAGGGCAAATGCTGTCGTTAAGTGACACACTCACACCGTTTACTTCAGGTCGAGACGACTCTTCATCTCAACAGGTCCGACTGCTCGGCGATCCGCAGGGCCTGCGCCGCGATCGTGAGCGTCGGGCCACCCGGCCCTGCGCCTGAGGAGGGCAGAAACGACGCGTCCACCGACCAGAGGTTCTCGAGGTCGTGAGCCTTGCCGAGCGGGTCGAGCACCGACTTGCTCGGATCGACCCCGAATCTCAGGGTGCCTGCCTGCTCGGCGTTGGTATCGACTCCGAAGCGGCGCGTGAAGACGAAGGGGTAGCCGGCGCGGCGCATCATCTTCGCCGCGTTACGCACGAGTTGCTTGTGCCTGGGCAGGCTGCTCGGAGCCCACTCGATGCGGTTGCGCCCACTCTTGCCGAGCACGACCCGATTCTGCGGCAACGGGCAGTCCTCGGTCATCAGCCACCAATCGACGCTGCGATCGGTCAACCAGGAGACGAACGAGCGCGGCATCCACGGGTAGACCCCACGCACGTGCTCCACGAGCAGCCGCCCAGTCAGCTGCGCCGACCCGAGCCGGGGGTGATTCCCATTCTCGCTGAGGTAGAAGTCGTTGATTCCGAGTGTCTTCTGGAACACAGTCGGGTTCGCTCGACGCGGATCGACCGCCATCAGCGCAGTATTGATGTGCTGCATGTAGTTGCGCCCCACCTGGTCGGAGGAGTTTGCAAGCCCCTTTGGATGCGCTGTGCTGGCCGAGCGCAGCAGCAGCGCCGCCGAGTTCACTCCGCCCGCGCAGACGACGACCTTGCCGGCGGTGACCCGCTGCAGCTCTCCGTTGATGCGCACCTCGACCGCCGTCACCCGGCGCCCATCGCGATCGGTCAGCAGACGTTCGGCATAGGCGTTGGTCTGCAACCGCACCGTGGGACTCTCCAGTGCCGGTCGCACGCAGCGGACATCCGCGTCGCACTTTGCAAGCACCTTGCAAATAAAGCCATCGCAGTACTTGCCAAGCAGGCACGGACCGCCATCACCGGCGGCCACTCCCATCGGCAGTTTGTAGGGGTGCAGCCCCTGCGCGCGCAGGCGCGCCGCCAGCTCATCGATCCGCGGCTCGTTGGGAACCGCGGGATGGAAATATGGAGCCGAGCGCCAGGGCTCCATGGGATCTTCGGTGCCGTCGCCCCGAATGCCCCAGATCTGCTCTGCACGCACGTAGTAGGGCTCCAGATCGGCATAGCTGATCGGCCAAGCCGGGGATAGCCCCTCATCCAGCTCGTATGCGTCAAGGTCCTGCGGCCGGAACCGCGCCATCGTGCCGCCGAAGGCCTTCGTCATGCCACCCACGCAGTAGTGGTTGGAGCCGATGAAGGTGCCGTTGCCGTGCTCCCAAGGGTCATTGGCCTTGTAGCGTCCTTCGGTCACGCTCGCCTTCGGAGACCAGTTCTCATCCTCCTGCGGCAGAAAATCGCCCCGCTCGAGCAGCAGCACGTCAGCGCCGCTGTCCTTCAGCGCATAGGCAAGCGTGCCGCCACCCGCGCCGGTCCCGACAATCACGATGTCGGCGCTCAGATCGGCGCTCATACTGCACGGCTCTTTCGAGCCTCGCCGACGCACGCGTGCAACGCCTCCAGCAGGGCGCTGACACGCCCGTCGCCGTCGAGATCGTCGCGCATCTCGTTCATTGCGTAGGAGAAACCGACGCGCTCATCGGGCCAGGCTCCGTGGCATGAGCCACCGGCGCCGTTGTGACCGAAGGCAACTTTCGCCGGACCGAGGGGAGCATCCTCGCTCTGCACCATGAAGCCGACGCCGAAGGCCAGCTGATCTCCCATGAACGGGTCGGTGCCGTGCGAGAGCTGGGTCCTGGCAAGCGTCAGCGCCTCCTCAGAGACGATGCGCACATCGTCCAGCTCGCCGCCGCACGCAAGCGCGCCATAGAGCCGAGCGATCGAGCGCGCCGCGCCGATCCCGTTCGCGCCCGGCATCTCGGTCGCGTGAAGAGGCCGGGTGTTCCAGAACGAGGGCTCCCCCGGCGGGAACAGCGACGGGTTTTCCCAGATCGCAGCGCCAAGATCGTCGCCCTGGAATGCGTTGGGGCGAGCCGAAGGGCTCTGCCCCCAATTCGGCCCGTATTGCAACACCGCCACGCGCTCCTCGATATCGGCCGGCAGGCCAATCCAGACCTCCAGCGCGAGCGGTCCCGCGACCTCCTCGGCGAAGAACCGCCCAATCGAGCGACCGTCGACGCGACGCACGAGCTCTCCGCAGAGCCATCCATACGTGAGCGGGTGATACACGATCTGCGCCCGCGGATCGCTCTCCTGCGCTTGGCCGGCAAGCAGAGCCGCCATCTTCTCGGGGTCGAGAACGTCCTGCTCGTCTACGGGCGTCCTGAGACCTGGCAGGCGCCCGCGGTGCGAGACGATCTCGGCGACCGTGATCGCCTGCTTGCCGCCGGCGGCGAACTCCGGCCAGTGCGAGCAAACCGGGTCCTCCAGCTTCAGCAGGCCGCGGTCGATCAGCATCGTCACGCACAGCGCTGCCAAACCCTTGGTGCCGGAGAAGATGATTTGGAGCGTGTCCTGCTGCCAGGGACGATTGGCGGCGCTGTCGGCCACGCCACCCCAGAGGTCGACCACCGGCCGCCCGTCGAGGGTAGCCGCGAATGCCGCACCGATCTCGCCGCGCAGCTCGAAGTTCTCGGCGAACGCGTCCCGCACCTGCTCGAATCCCGGCGCCACACTGCCGCCGACCTCCACGCTGCCTCCAACGCTCTCAGCCATGCGATCCCCTGTTCACGTCGAACACGACTTTTGAATAGTGATCTAATCATAAGACGCCATGGTCGGTCAATACCCGACCAAACACCGCGCATCCCTGTGTGCCAGATCTGAGCCGATCTCAGCCCAGACTCAGCCGCCCTAGGCCGTCGCCTGAATGTAGTGCTCGAGACCAAGCTCGGCGATTGCGGCCTCTCGTAGCTTGAACTTCTGGATCTTGCCGGTAACGGTCATCGGCAACTCATCGGCGAAGCGCACGTACCGCGGGACCTTGAAATGGGCGATTCCACCTCTGCAGAACTCGCGCACCTGCGCCTCGCTGCAGTCGGCGCCGGCGCGCAATCGCACCCAGGCCATGATCTCTTCGCCGAACTTCACGTCGGGCACGCCGATCACGGCCACCTCCGCAATGTCCGGGTGGCTGTGCAAGAACTCCTCGATCTCGCGCGGATATACGTTCTCACCGCCGCGGATCACCATCTCCTTGCTGCGCCCGACGATGTTGAGATAGCCCTCCTCATCCATCGTGGCCAAATCCCCGGTATGCATCCAGCGGGCTTCGTCGATCGCCTCCGCGGTGCGCTTCGGATCATCCCAGTAGCCGAGCATCACCGAGTATCCGCGGGTCAGTAGTTCGCCAGGCACCCCACGCGGGACGGTGCGTCCGCTCAGCGGATCGACCAGCTTGATTTCGACGTGCGGATGCACCCGCCCAACTGTCTTCACGCGCCTCTCTGAAGTGTCATCTGCGCTCGTCTGAGTCGAAACCGGCGAGGTCTCGGTCATCCCGTAGCAGATGGCGACCTGCTCCATGTGCATCTCATCCACCACACGCTTCATCACCTCGATCGGACAGGGCGAACCGGCCATGATCCCGGTGCGCAGCGAGCTGAGGTCATACTGCGCAAACGCGGGGTGCATGAGCTCGGCGATGAACATCGTCGGAACGCCATACAGGCTCGTGCAGCGCTCCACCGCAACTGCTCGCAGCACGGCCTCCGGCTCAAAAGAGGGCGCCGGCACGATCGTCGCAGCCCCATGAACCACCGCCGAGAGACTGCCCATCACCATCCCGAAGCAGTGATAGAACGGCACCGGCACGCATATGCGATCGACCTCGGTGTAGTTGCACGCCTGCCCGACGAAGAACGCGTTATTGAGGATGTTGTGGTGGCTGAGCGTGGCGCCCTTGGGGAAACCGGTCGTCCCGCTCGTGTATTGGATGTTGATCGGATCGTCGAAGTCGAGGCTCGCCATGCGCTCGTGCAGGCCGCTCGCCGCAATGGCGTCGCCGGCAGCCAGCATCTCACTCCAGGAGGGAGAGCCGAGCAACACCACGCGCTCCAGCGACGGCAGTCGCGGAGCCACTTGCTCGATCATCGCCGCATAATCTGAATTCTTGAACGAGACTGCGCTGATCAGCATCCGCGTGCCGGACTGGCCCAGCGCGTACTCGAGCTCGCTCGCCCGGTATGCCGGGTTGACGTTGACGAGGATGGCGCCCACCTTCGCCGTCGCAAACTGCGCAAGCACCCACTCGACGCAGTTGGGCGCCCAGATCCCGACGCGATCGCCAACCTCGATCCCCGATGCGAGCAGAGCACGCGCCAACCTGTCCACTTCCCCACCGAGATGCGAGTAGGTCCATCGGATCTCTTGGTGGGGCACGACCAGCGCTTCGCGCTCGCCAAACCGAGCGACCGCGTGATCGAAGCGCTCACCGATCGTCTCGCCGAGCAGCGGCACGCTCGTGGATCCCTGAGCGTAGGAGCGCCTCACAGCCCTCGCCTCCAACAGTCTTGCCTACGGCCGGCCCGCAGGCGATCCAATCACTTTATCTCAATCTCCACTGCGCCGCACGCCATCCCGTTCACCCCGCGCGCCGCGCGGTGAGCCCGCCGTCCACGAGCAGCGAGGCGCCTGTCACATAACTCGACTCGTCGCTGGCGAGAAAGCGCACCACCTGCGCCACCTCGTCCGGGTCGCCGATGCGTCCGAGCGCCACCCCTGCGGTCATCGCTTTCTCGGCGGCGGCGCGATCCTCGTTGCGGTCGATGCTCTCCTGGACGAGGCGCGTGCGGATGAAGCCCGGCGCGACGCAGTTGACGCGAATGTCGTAAGGGCCGTAGTCGAGCGCGAGACTGCGGGTTAGGCCGACCAGCCCCGACTTCGCCGCGGCATAGGGGAAGAAGCCCTCCAGCGTCACAAACCCGTGCAGGGAGGAGACGTTCACGATCGAGCCGCGCCTGGCTTGCTTCATGTGCGGCAGCACGTGCTTGGCCGCAAGCCAGGCCGCCTTGAGGTCGATCGCGAAGAAGCGGTCCCACTCCTGCTCGCTCATCTCGGTGGCGTCGAAGTTCGCGTTCACGCCCGCGTTATTGATCAGCACGCTGGGCGAGCCGAAGCGCTCGCGGCACAGCGCGACGAGTCCTTCAAGGTCGCGCTCGGAGGCTACGTCGGCCGCTTGGAAAGCGACCGGCCACTCGCCGAGTTCGTCTTGCACCGTCCTGCCGATCTCCTCGTCGCGCCCGCAAAAGACGACTGCAGCACCCTGCGCGGCGAACAGCTCCACGATCGCGCGGCCGATGCCGCGCGATCCGCCTGTGACGATCGCCACCTCGCCGGCAAGGGATCCTTTGGATGCGCCGTCGCTGGGCATACGTAAGCTCGAGAACGTCCTGTTGGTCGTCTTCAGCGGTGGTGCTATGTGGCGTCGGCGGTAAGCCGACTGGAACCGCTGGATCGACTTGATCGCTGCGTCTTCGAGGAGCGACCCTCGAGGCGCTCGGGTGCCTCTCGCTCATTCAGGTAACTGGCGATCGTGTCGAGGTGGGCGCTCATCGCCACCCGCGCCTGCGCCGCATCGCCCGAAGCGACCGCAGCGAGGATGCGGCGATGCTCCGGCATCGCGCGCCCGAAGCGATACTGCGGCCGAGCCAGCGGATAGCGAGCCAGCAGCAGCGCGGCATGGATACGCTCGACCAGGCCTCCGAGCGCCCGGTTGCCAGTCGCGGCGATCAGCGCCTGGTGAAATGCGATGTCGGCCTCGTGGAAGAGGTCCTCCGCCGCACGACTGGGCGGACGGTTGGTGCTCTCTTCCATTCGCCGCAAGGCGTTCGAGGCACGCTCAAGATCGTCCTTGCTCGCGCGTTCGGCGGCCAGGCCGGCGGCCTCCACCTCCAGCACCCTGCGGCACTCGAGGTACTGCGAAAGGATCTCCGTGCTGCGCTGGCTTTCCAGCAATGCGCTCAGCACATCCGCGTCGAAGACGTCCCAGCGCTTGGAGTCGTTGACGGTGGCTCCCTTGCCGTGCTTGACCGAGATCAGCCCGCGCTCCTCCATCGCTCGCACCGTCTCGCGCGCAACGCCTCGACTGACACCGAACTGCTCGGCGATGTCAACCTCCTTCGGCAGCTTCTCGCCAGGCTGGCGGGCACCGGTGACGATGTCGGTCACGAGGATCCTCATCACATCACGGTGCAGGCGGGCCATCGGCTCATCCTATCTCATCTCACGGCGGAGCACACCCCTGCGAGGCGCCTGAGACCGCAATGACCACCTTGCTTCCCGACCGTGGCATACTCCTATACGGAGAGTCTCAGAGTGCCCCGTGAGCTGACCACCACCTCATACGCGATTCTCGGCCAGCTCGCGCTTCGATCCTGGTCTGCCTACGAGCTGACGAAGGAGATGCAGCGCAACCTGCACTACTTTTGGCCGCGCGCCGAGAGCCGCATATACGACGAGATCAAGCGACTGCAGAGCGCTGGCCTGGCCAAGTCCACGCCTGGATTCACGGGGCGACGACGCCGCACGACCTATGAGATAACGGCCGCCGGCAGGCAGGCTTTGGCCGAGTGGCTGGATGAGCCTCCCACGGCCGGCGTCACACTGGAATCCGAGGGCCTGCTGCGCGTGTTCGAGGCGACGGCGCCCGCACACACGCGCGCCGGCATGGAATCCGTGCGCGCCCAAACCGCCGAGATGCTCGCAAAGCTGGTGCAGGTTGGCCAGGAGTACCTCGATGAGCGAGCACCATTCCAAGAACGCGTGCGATGGCGCGCGCACATCCACGACTTCCTCACCGGCTACACGCTGATGCTGGAGGAGTGGGCGCAGCGCACAGAACGCACCCTGGAAGTCTCAGAGGAGAGCAGCGAGGCGGAGATCGTCAGCAATGCGCTCGATCTCATCGCCGAGAAAATCGATCGGATTTCAGCTGCGTCTCCTCTCTCGACCCATACGGGCGAGTAGAGCGCGCCTTCGCGCATCCCCCGCAGTCGCAAGGCGCCACGCCGCTCGTCCGCTCTGCGCCGCACAGCGCAGCCCGCTGCTGATCGACGTCCGCATCGGCGTGGGCGCCGTGTCGCATCCGCTCGGCGCTTGACAATACTCCTATCAGGAGGTATGGTTTCTCTGCACATATGACCGGCTGCCAATGTCGCCAAACAGGCGCAGCGAAAGCCATGGATCAAATGGGAGGAGTCGTAATGAGGAAGTGCATGCTCGTGGGCGCCGCGTTGGCGCTCATGTTGCTCGTTGCTGCCTGCGGTGGGACTGCAGGGAAGTCGGTATCCACCGCGTCCACGGAAGCGGCCGGCTCGTCGAAGCCGTACCCCGAACTCAGGTGGGGGGAGCTGGCATTCCCAGGCCGGCTCAATTACTACGACAATATTCAGCCCCCAAGTGATCTGACACCCCAGTCGCTGGTGACGTTGACCCTGGTGGAATTCGCGCCAGACGGTCTCATCAAGAAATCCGGCTACCTGGCGACCAATGAACAGGTGAACCCGACGACGTATGTCTACCACCTCAAGCCACGCAAGTTCTCTGATGGCACACCGCTCACATCGGCCGACGTCGTCTTCTCGATGCGACAGCACCTATATGGCAAGGAATCCCCGTGGGGGATCTTTTGGAAGGATATGGCGTCGGTCACGGCGCAGGGCAAGTCGACCGTCGTCGTCAAACTCAAGCGGCCAGAAGCGGTATGGCAGGATATGCTTGCCTTCAACAGCCAGATCGTCGAGAAGGCCCAGTCGGAACGCGTCGGCGAAAAGGCGCTTGGCACACCCGGACATCTGCTGATCGGTGCCGGCCCGTGGAAGTACGACAGCTTTACACCCAACGTGAGTATCACGCTGTCGCGCAATCCCTATTGGGCCGGCCCAGCCCAGCCGGCTCAGAAGATCACTTTCAGCCTATTCAAGGAAGAATCCGCTGAGGCGCTGGCCCTGAGGTCGGGGGCAATCGACGGAGCGTCCAACTACGTGACACCCAAAGTCTTCCAAAACATTCCGGGCACAAAACAACTCGCGACGCCTGGGACCGGTGAGACGTACATCGCGATGAACACGACCCAAGCGCCGTTCAACGATGTTCACGTTCGGCGTGCGATCGCATACGCCATTGACGTGAAGGGCATCATAAAAGCGCTCTTCCCCGAAGGTCAAGCGGTCGAAGCCACCTCGATCGTGCCGCGATCGCTGTTTGGAGATCTCGGCTCCGAACAGCAGCAAAATGAAATCGTGGACTCGCTGCCAACATACGGGCTCAACCTCTCCGCCGCGAGAAGGGAACTGCAAAAGTCGGCTTATCCACACGGCTTCAGCACGACGATAGAGGTCAATCAGACGATTTATGATCAGACCCTGATCGCCCAGATAGCTGCGTCTGACCTGGCAAAGATCGGGATTCACGTCAAAATCGATGATTTCCCCGCCAGCGAAGAAGCGGACATCTTTGGCAAGAGGATCACTCTGCTTGTAACCGAAGTCATCCCTGGCTATCTGGACCCAGAAGGAACCATGCAGTTCCTGCTGCTGCCCAACCCATCGCCAGAAGTAGTGATCAACGCCTCTTACTACAGCAATGCAACGGTGCTGCGGCTGATGAAGGAGACCGCGGAAAGCGGGAACGTGATCACACGTCGGAAGCTGATCGGGGAGATCCTACGCATAGTGGGATCCGAAGAGCCCGATCTGCCAATCTACTCGCGCACGACCCTGGCTACGGTCTCGGACAAGTACGTGTACCCCAATTTCTCGTACTGGACGAGCATTCTCACGCCCTGGGCGTTGAGCGTGAAACTAGCCAAATAGGTATAACCTGCTCGGCACGGCGGGGCGAGACCTCCCACAGGTCTTGCCCCGCTGCTCAGCTTCTCGACTTGCGCTCCAGCACCATCAACCGGACCGTGATGTGAACCCGCCGCGCTGCCACTACTTCCACACCGCCTCTGACACTCGCTCCCAGTTTCCCCCGAGTATCCCAACGATGGCGGCATCAGGATACCCGTGCCCGAGCATCAGCTCTACCAGCTCGACCATCTGCTCCGGCCCAGCATAGTTGTGCTTGGGCATCGACTCACCCTCGTAAGGCGGCCATACGAGCGGCGTAGATCTCGCCCACCTGACCACCTCATCCAAGTCGTAGATGTAGTCGAAGCCAAGGCCGACGTGCTCCGGTCCGGCGAGTTCGACAGTGTAGTCCAAACAGCGGAAGATGGCCTCGGTAGGAGCATCATTATCGCCAACCCAATACCCCACACCGTTGATTCCTATCACGCCTCCCGTCGCAGCGCAGGCCTTTATCTGGTCGTCCTTGATGCTGCGGTAGTGAGGTCGTATCGCGAACGGGTTTGAATGTGAATAGATGAACGGTCCCTGCGAGAGCTCTATTGCCTCCATGGCTGTGCGGTAGCCCGAATGCGAGCCGTCGACTAGCATCCCAACCCGGTTCATCTCCTCGACGAGCGCGCGGCCAAAGAGCGAAAGGCCCGCGTCGTCTGGCTCGGCGCACCCATCGCCCACGAAGTTCCTGTTGTTGTACGCGAGCAGCGCTTGGCGTACGCCAAGGTTGTAGAACGCCTCGACGTTGTCGAGATCGGTGCCAAAAGGCATCGTCTCTTGGAAATGGAATCCGAGAGCGAGCTTGCCGGCGTCTCTCGCGTCGTGAATCTCGTGCGTCGTGCGTGCCACTGTTAGATACTCCGACCTCGCATGGATTTGTGCTTCGGCTTCCGCGATTTGCGCAAACGCCTTCTCGGTGTTATCGCGAACGGCAACCGTGAGAGAGACGAAGTTCACGCCGGCGGCGTGAAAGCGAGGGAGGATCTTGTCAATGTGTGGACCGTTCAGAACGGGACCCCACGGCAATAGATCGTCCCACACGAGACTTGTGTTGAATAGTTGCAGAGTCTTATCGCTTACTACGGGGATAGTCTCGATCCGGGGCTTCAAGTTCGTGTCGGCGTCCACCAGGTCATCCTCTCATACTCGATCGTGCTATTTGGTAACGTAGCCCGAACCGTGATAGACCGGCATCGACGACATCGTCGGCGTGCCAGCGCACGAGCATCTGGCCGACTGCCCTCCTGAAAACATTCATGCGGGTACCTCGCGCGGGCGTGCGCCGTGGAGTGGAAGGATCAACGACGACCCCTCTGCGCCCCCGAGAAGAAGGGACTGCTCTGCCGTCTGGACACGTGGCGGTGGGCCTAGGATCAGGTCGTGTCCTGTGTTCGGGTTGGGGTAGATGTCTGGGTAGCAACTCGAGGTGATCTGCAGACGCAGCCGTCTGCCGGGAGCGAGGGCGATATGGATCGGCATCAGCTGTATCTCGCAGCGTCTGTAAGCCAAGCCTGGACCAGCGGCCGGAAGGTCTGCGAGACGCCCGCCCCAGATGCCGTGCGCAAGTGGGAATGAGCGACCGTCGGGCTCTACGAGCGTGAGCCTGGCAATGAAGTCCGTGGCCGGCGCCGATGAGCTCACGACGAGCCGCGCGATCGGCGCACCCGCGAGCTCGAGCTCCGAATCGAAGTACGCTGAGGTGAAGGTCAGCACATCCGCGCGCGACTCGACAGGCGTCTGCTCCATCGGCCCCGCCAACCCCCATACCGCGTTCGCGCCTCCGAGCGTCGGCACGGGATCGCGCGGATCGTAGTGGTAGCTGATCGTACGCTGCTCATCGCACTCGCCACCTTGAAGTCGGCCACTGCCCACGAGATCGGTCGCGAGCCAAAGCGGCAGCGGCTTCACGCCGGCAGGCGGCCACCGCATGTCCTCGTGCCAGCGGTTGCGCCCGAGCACGAAGCTCATCACAGGAGCCAGCTCCTCCGCCTGAGCCCGGCCTAGCACGACGTCGAAGAATGCGAGCTGTCGTTCGAGCGCGACAAGCCCTGGAGGGCTCTGCGTGCCAAGGAGATCTGGATAGACGGCGGCAAGATCGTGGTCCCATGGTCCCAGCGTCAGCATCTGGGGCGCCGTCGAATCGGCGACAGCGCTCCAGGTGGCATACGCCTCGATTGCCGCCTCAAGACACACGTCGTAGTAGCCGGTCGTGTGGACGGCAGGAAGCGGGGTCGGCGGAATCGCGGTCGTCTCAGTCCAGTAGCGATCCGATGGCGAAGTCGAGACCCAATGGCGCAGTGGCGCCAGAACCTGCCAGGCCACGGTGCCCGGCTCGATGAAAGCGTGAAAGCGATCCAGTGGAGATGCCCGCATGAAGTCCTCGAGCTCGCAGCGCACGGAAGCGTCAAGCTTGCCCCGCAGGGCCTCGCCCACGAGAATCGCCATCCATCCGTCGATTGCTGCGATCCTGACCGCGCCACCTGGACGAGCGATTGTGCCCAGCGCGCCGCCCACCGTGGGCCCGATGGCAACGAGCCCGTCCGGCCGCGCCCGTGCTGCCTGGAACTGCACGCATCCGCCGTAGGAGGCGCCGACCATCATCACACGTCCATCGCTCCACGGCTGCCGCCGCAGCCAGGCGATGGTGTCCGCTCCGTCCTCGGCGTCCGGCATGAGCGCCTCGAACTCGCCACCGGAGGCAAAGCGACCACGCAGATCCTGGATCACGACCGCGTACCCCCTGCGCATCGCCAGCAACGGATCGACCTCGATAAGCCGATCCCGCAGGTACTGACGGTCGTAGGGCGTGCGCAGCAGAAGCGCGGGAACACGCCCGTGGGGCGGCCGATAGATGTCAGCGGTTAGCAGCACACCGTCGCGCATGGGCACCCAGGTCTGCTCGACGCTCGCCAGCGGGTGAGGCCGCTCAGTTGTTCGTGGCGGGCTCGATGTCGTCATTAGATTGCGTCCTTGTCATTATTAGTAACCGATTATGGCTTTCTAAGCTTACCGATCTTCTCGGCGAGCGTCAATACTTGGTCAATATAACTAACCGAAATAGGAAAGACCGTCCTCCATCCCACCGAAGTGCGCGCTCGAGCGTGACGGGCAGCTCGAGCTCACCTGGCCTCCGGCGCAACTCGCTGAGAGCATCGTGCGACTGGCGTTCGCCGCCGCCTGATCGCAACCCGCACGGGTGCGGGCAAGGCAGCGCTACGGGTCCCGTCGATCGACGGGACCCGTCACACCTCAAAGACCTATAAAACCCCCAACGGTCGGGAGCACCGGAGACAGCCCAGCTCAGAGCGCTAGGTGATGCGGCGCGGGCCGGGTGCCCGATCGACCAACTGGGCACCCAGCCCTTTCAGCGTGCTTCCCACTCGATCCCTACGAAGCGAGCTTTACTCCCAGCGCCCACGGAGTCCACACCAGCGTCCAGGCATTGAACGAGGGCGAGAGCACGTATTTTTCAGACACCGCAGCGAATGTTGCATGCGTGCAGATAGGCGTATAAGGAGCTTCTTTGTTCACGACCTTCAGGAGCTTGCCGATCAACTGCAGGCGCTTCGTCGTATTCAGCGTTTCCACCGACTCCGACAGCAGCTTGTCCACTTCTGCGTTGCGGAAATTGGCCGAGTTCAGACCCGAGCCGGGTGGATTGATCTGGCCAGGAGCGATTAGCGAGGACATCATGCCTTCCGGATCTGGATAGGCAGAATAAAGTTCATTTATCTCCAACTTTGTTTTTCCATTCAATAGTTCCGCACCATCAGCGGGCGGCACCTCACGCACCTTTGCCGTGATTCCGATCTTCGCCAGATCCGACGAGAGGATCTCAGCGGAGGATACGAGGTTCGCCTCAGAGTCTTCAACCGCTATCGTCGAGGTGAATCCATGCGGATAAGGCGACTTCGCCAGTTCCTGCTTCGCCTTTTCGAGGTTGAATTCATACGTAGGCAGAGAGCCCACGAGACTGTTGACATCGCTCTTCGAGCTGATGGCTTCAAAGAGATCCACTGGCATGATCGTCGGGTCCACCGTCGCCAACCCGCCAGGATAGATAGCGTTGACTATGGGCTCGCATCTCAATAAGTGAAGGGTTTGCGGGGGTTGTGTAGAACCTGTTGGTGTGATTGATGAGCGGGCGATTGGGGAGCGTTTTCGGCTGTTGAGGGAGAAGGGCGTGTTGGATGAGCGCCGGCGGCGGTTGTGGGCGGCCGCAGAGGCTCGTTCGCATGGGTATGGGGGCATCGCGGCAGTCGCGCGGGCGACTGGTCTTGACCAGGAGACGGTTCGTCGTGGTGTTCGTGAGCTGGAGTCCAGTGAGGTGCTCGATGAGGGTCGCGTGCGTCGTCGGGGGGCGGGTAATAAGCCGATCGAGGAGACGCATCCCGGGATCGAAGAGGAGCTCGAGCGGCTGGTGGCCCCCGAGACTCGAGGTGATCCCTGCTCGCCGTTGCGGTGGACGTCCAAGAGCGCTGTGAAGCTCGCCGGGGCGCTCGCTGAGCGTGGCTATGGGGTGAGCGACAGCACAGTCCTGCGCCTGCTGAAACGGTTGGGATACAGCCTGCAGGCCAACCAGAAGGCCAGGGAGGGGGCAGACCACCCGGATCGTGACGCGCAGTTCGCGCACATAAACGCGGTCGTTCAAAAAGCGATCGAGCGTGGTGAGCCAGCGATCAGTGTGGATACCAAGAAGCGCGAGCTGGTCGGGGATTTCAAGGCCGTCGGACGGGAGCTCGAGCCGAAGGGAAAGCCAGTGCAGGTCCGTACCCACGATTTCAAGGACAAGGAGTTGGGGCACGCGATCCCTTACGGGGTATTGGATCTCACCCTTGATGAGGGGTGGGTCAACGTCGGGGTGGACCGCGACACCGCCCAGTTCGCGGCTGCCTCTATCCAGAGTTGGTGGGAGAGCCTCGGCAAGCAGCGCTACCCGGATGCCGAGGAGCTGACGATCACGGCCGACAGCGGCGGATCAAATAGTTACCGCACACGGCTATGGAAGGTTGAGCTGGGAAAGCTCGCAGACCAAACGGGCCTGCGGATCGCCGTCTGCCACTTCCCGCCCGGCACTTCGAAGTGGAACAAGATCGAGCACCGCCTGTTCAGCTTCATGAGCATGAACTGGCGCGGCAAGCCCTTGATCAGCCACGAGGTCATCATCAACCTGATCGCCGCCACCACCACCAGCACCGGCCTGAAGGTATACGCCCAACTCGACGACCGCGACTATCCCAAGGGCGTCAAAGTCACAGACCAAGAACTCGACGCCGTGAACATCGAACGAGACACCTTCCACGGCGAGTGGAACTACGTCATACACCCCGCATCAACCGAGACGTGAGCCCTATGCCCTTCGAATCGGTCGCATATGCGACCGCGCGACGCACGTACACGTTATTGAACGGCGGCGCCTCGGTGTTGACGCTGACGTACTCGATCGTGTCCCCAGCCGCCTTCAGCACGCGAACGTTAGGAATGCTCGCGAAGATCTTCGGCGTGTAGTAGTCAAACACGCCGTCGATCGCACCTGAGCGCAGTGCGAGCGCCATCGACACTTCAGTCTTGAACAGGTCGATCGTGATCTTTTCCGCAGGCTGCCGCGGTCCAGTCCAGTACGGGTTGCGAGCAAGCTCCACACTGGCTTCCGGCTGGTAGCCAACCACCTTCCAGGGACCGGCTCCGATCACCATATGCCCTGGCGTGCCCAGCGCTTTTTCCCCGATCTTTTCTGCCGACGCCTTTTCGATTACCTGGCTAGTGAAGGCGACAATGTCTTGGAAGGTAGCATCTGGACGCTTAAGCTTGATCACGACTGTTGAGCTATTCGAAGCAGAGATCGATGTGACGTCTTCCCAATACGCCTTCGTCCACGATTCCTTCGCGGAAATGTTGCGCTCCAGCGAGAACACAACGTCAGCAGCGGTCACCAGTTTGCCGTCGGAGAACTTCATCGACTTCAAGTGATAGACGTAAGTCGTCGGACTGGGCTGTTCTGCTGAGCTCGCAAGCCCTGGCTGCACCTTTCCTTTGGGTCCAAACTCCATCAGATTGGTCACGACCAGCCCCTCGATCGACGCTAGCGGGGCCTGCACATTCCTCGTGATGTCAAGTGCGCCAGGGAACGTAAGGAACCCCCACCGCAGTTCTGGATAAGACTTCGAAGAGCCCTTAGTCGAGGCCGTGTTGGACGTGCTTTTGCCGCCGCTGCCGCACGCCGCGAGCACCAACGCCAGTGCGAGCACAACGATCGCATACATGTACTTCTTCATCGCATTCCTCCATCAATAGGTTTCCGCTTCCCCAAGACCACATCTGGCGATGGCTTCGTTGTCCTCAAGCTTCCCTGCATACGGAAGCGTCGAGCAGGATGACGTCATCGGACAGCATCCTCATCATTGTTAGTGGCCGATTATGGTATTCTAAGCTTACCGATTTTGCCAGCGAACGTCAATACTTGGTCAATATGACTTACCGAAGCAGGAAAGCCCCTCCTCCACCTCGCCGGAATGCGCGGTAGCATGGCCCCCATGGCGACGTTGCCGGATCAGACGACGACCGCGGAGGCGTCGACCCGATACGCGCGCAAGCAGCGTCGGTCGCTGGACCATCTGTTCCGTCCGGTGCAGACCCGCAAGACGCTCGAGAGCGTGATCGGACAGATCGTCGAGTTGATCCGCGCCGGCCAACTGCAGGAGGGCGACGACCTGCCCGGAGAGCGCAAGCTCGCGCAGATGATGGACGTCAGCCGCCCCACGATCCGGCTCGCGATCGCCGAGCTCGCCGACGTCGGCGTCGTCGAGGTCCGCCCCGGACGTGCCGGCGGCATACGCATCGCCTCGATGTGGATCCCAGACGGGATCGTGCGTGATCCGGCAACGCTACGCGCCGACGAGGCCTTCGAGCTGCTCGAGGCGCGCCGTGCGCTCGAGCCGCGCGTTGCTCAGCTCGCCGCTCTACGTGGCACCGAAGAGCATTTCGCCGCGATGCGCCGTTCGATCGATCTCCAGGCCGCGAACTTCGAGGACCGCCTTAAGGCTATCCAGGCGGAGCTACTCTTCCACCGGTTGCTGTGGCAAGCCGCCGCCAATCCGACGCTCGAGGAGATGCTGCGCAACCTCTTCGGCAAGCTCGAGACGGTCTACGACATGACGCTGCGCACAGCCATCGACCGCGAGAACGCGATCGGCATCCACGAGCGCACGCTTGCCGTCGTCATGCGCGGCGACCCGCACGAAGTCGACATCGCGATGGATGAGCACATGTCCCACCTCGAGCAGATCGCCGAGGACGCGTTCGGTCGCCGCCGTGTTCGTGCCACGCCGGCGTTTCTCAGCGGCGCTAGTTGACGCGCGGTGCCTTACAGCCGCCAGCGGCTTGGTCGGGATCCGGTAGATCGCTCGGTAGCTGATCCCCAGGATGAGCGCCAGCGCCGAGAGGGCTATGCCCCTGCGCGGAAAGCTCACGGTCCCAGACGACGCGCTTACTCGCTCCCACGTCCGGAACCGTTGCCGAGGATCTCCAGTTCATAGGTTGTCCTGCCGAGCGTCCGCTCGAGCTCACACGCACGTGCTTGCACAGCTCCGCGAGCTCGATGAACTCTTCGTTCCCCGAAAGGTGATCCCTCAGTTCTTCGGCATGCCGATGTCGAACCCCACCAGCCTGATCGCTATGTGCGCCAGGAGCCGATCCTCGCCTCGCTTGAGTCGCAGGCCGGTCTGCTCCTCGATGCGGTGCAGACGGTAGTAGAGGCCGCTGCGATGCAGGAACAGCGCCTCGGCGCTCTCCTTCACATCGCCACCGCTGTCCAGGAACGTCGCAAGCGTGGCGGCGAGCTCGGGTTCCTCGCGCAGCATCTGCATCAGCTTCGGCGGCACGTCTGCGCGAGCGCGAGCGGGCAACTGCGCGATCAGGCGCTCGGGCCCCAGCGCCGACCAGGCAGCGTGCGCGTGGCCGGACGGCCCTGCGAGCGCAACGCGGAGCGCGATCGTCGCCTGATGCGCGCCGTCGGCCACATCGCGCAGACGAGGAAGCAGCTCCGACTGGCCGACCGCCATCTGCCCCCGCTGCAGCCACGCGGCGATCTCCGCGTCGGACAGACCCGCGAGCACAGGATCTCCACGTGAGACGAGCAGGGCTGTGAAGCGCGGCAAGAAGGCCGCCAGCGCGTGACCGCTGGAGAGCCGGCGCACCGCCGCCCCCACCACACTGTGCAGGTCGACCTCCGGCGAGGTCGCAGCGATCGCGCAGACCACCAGCGGCCCGTCTGGCAGCAGCTTGCGCTCGGTGATCTCCTCGATCGCCGCGTCGCGATCCTCGGCCAGCGGCGAGCAGAGGCGTTCGAGGATCGCGCTCTGGTCGGCGACCGGATCCGGCAGGCGCTCCTCCAGCGCCTCGGCAACCTTGTGCACAGTCGCGTTCACGCGCGCCAGCGATGTGGCGTCGATCTCACGCTGGGGATCGAGCAGCCAGATGTAGCCGAGCAGACGCTGGGCGCTGCGCACCGGCACGCAGACTCGCTCTGCCATGCCGATCTCGGGCACCGCCTGCGTGCGCATCACGCCTGCCGCGTTGGCGATTCCCTGAGTCACGAGCGCTCGCCTGACTGCAGATGATGCTCCGCGGCTGAGAATGCTCTCGCTGCGCACTCTGTCAATCTCGCCCCACTGGCGGCTGTAGGCCAGCGGCCGCAGCATCGGGTCATCGAGCAGCACCGGACGTTCGAGGAAGGCGCTCAACCGATCGACCAGCGCCTGGGGGGACTCGGCACGCTCTCTCATCTTCCCTCCCTGATCAGATGATCTGCTCACGATCTTAGTGCGTGGTGACGATCAGCACAAGCTTGTGCCGAATCACAGGCGGGCGAGCGTCGCATCCCCGCCCGCTCGTTCGAGGAGCTATCGGCCGGGTGTTCGACTGGTCATAGCGCAAGGCCATGGCGGACCGTGTTCTCGGTCACCACCACCGGCTCGACGAAGTGCAGCAGATAGTCGGGCCCCCCTGCCTTGGTGCCGTTGCCGGAGAGACGATTGCCGCCAAATGGCTGGCGAGAGACCATCGCACCCGTGATGGCGCGGTTGACGTAGAGGTTGCCGACGGGTGTGCGCTTCACCACCGCCTCGATCGTGCGCGGGTTGCGGGTGAAGAGGCCACCGGTGAGCGCATGCGCTTGAGCATTGACGATCTCGCATGCCTGTTCCACATCGCGTACCCGCTCGATCGTCAGCACGGGGCCGAAGATCTCCTCTTGCACGACCGGCATCTCCGATCGCACCTCGGTGATCAGGGCAGGCGCAGCGAAGAACCCGTGCTTTGGCACCTCCTCTACGCGCACGACGTTCGCTCCATCTACCTTGGCGCCCTGCACGTAGCTCTCCACGCGCTGTTGTGCGGCAGCCTCGATCAAGGGCGGCACGTCAACGCCGAACCGCTGTGCCTGGTCGACCAGCAGCGTCCGCATCGCTCCTTTCATTCGCTGCGTCAGCACCTCGGCTATACGCTCATGAGCGAGCACACGCGAGGCCGCGGAGCACTTTTGGCCGGCAAAGCCGAAGGCCGAGGAGATCAGCGCAGGCACCACCTCGTCAAGATCGGCGTCGGCGTCGACGATCACACAGTTCTTGCCGCCCATCTCTGCGACCACGCGCTTGAGATGGCGCTGCCCCTGCGCAAGCTCTGCGGCCTTGCGCAGGATCTGCAGGCCCACCGCGCCCGAGCCCGTGAAGGCGATCGTGTGCACCCCCGGGTGCTCGACAAGTGCCGCGCCCACCTCCCCTTCCCCAGGCAGCAGCGACAGCGCAGCAGCCGGCACGCCGCCTTTGTGCAGTGCCTCCACCAGTGCATGCGCGCACGCCGGGGACTGCTCGGCCGGCTTCAGGCAGACTGCGTTGCCACTCGCAAGGGCAGCGGCAGTCATACCGGCAGCGATCGCGATCGGAAAGTTCCATGGTGCGATCACGGCCACCACCCCGCGCGGACGGTAGTACAGCTCGTTGCGCTCCCCTGGCAGCTGCGTGAGCTCCGACGCACTCTCCAGGCGGACTGCCTCGCGGGCGTAGTACTCCAGGAAGTCGATCGCCTCGCAGACGTCGGCGTCAGCCTCGATCCAAGGCTTTGCGCACTCGCGTACCGCCAGTGCAGCGAGCGTGTGCCGGCGCGAGCGCAGCTCTCCCGCGGCGCGCCTGAGCGCCGCCGCTCGCTCGCCGGCGAGGGTGCGACCCCAGGTGAGCAAGCAGCCATCGGCCGCGACAACCGCAGCGTCCACCTCTGCGGCAGTAGCGACCGTCGCCTGCGCGACCGTCCGCTCAGGCTCGCCCGGATCGCAAGAATGCAAGCTTGGCCGATCGCGCCGGTCTCCGTTGACGATCACCGGGACAGCGATCGGCAATGTGCGGTCCAGGGATTGCAAGGCCTGGGTCAAGCGATCGCGTTCGCTCTCACGCCGCAGCTCGAGCAGCGGCTCGTTCTTAAAGCTCATGGCGCTCCCAGGAGCTCGTCGAGATCGACCCCGCTTGCCTGCTGTGCAAGGAACGAGTCGTTGGCAGAGTTCTCCAGCAGACGCCGCACCAGGTAGGCCATGCCCGCCACAAGATCGCCGACCGGGCAGTAAGTGCGCACCCGCAGACCCTGCGCCACGATCGCGTCCTGGAGCTCATCGCCGAGGCCGCGCAGCACCTGAAGCTCGAGATCGCCGACCGCCAAGCCCGCTCGGCGCGCGCATACGACCGCGTGTGCGAGTGAGCGCAGATTGTGGGAGGCGATCGCAGGGCGCACAAGGGGAAACGCCTGCACGAGCCGCATGGTGGCGCGCTCAAAGCAGCGGTCGCTTTCGGCCTTCTCGCTCCACACCGGTGGCGTCCAGCCGTGCTGGGCAGCCTCGATCATCTCGTGGTCCCAGTAGGCGCCCTTCACGAGGCGGACGGTGAGCGGCACCTCTCTGGAAGCGCCGGCCGCCCAGCTCAGCACCCGCTCGAGCGTCTGCTCGGCGTCGCGCAGATATGCCTGCAGCACGATGCCGGCAGATGGACCAGCGCGGAACTCGGGCTCACTCAGCAGTTCCAGCACGAGCCCAAGCACAAGCTCGTGTGCGTCCACCGACTCCATGTCGACGTGCAGATGGGCGCCCAGATCACGTGCCCGGCGCAGCAGCCGGCGTAGGTGCTCGGCGGCGTCCAGGCGCCCTCGCTCGGGCGCGTCCGGCCGGACCAGCGGCGTCAAAGCCGTCACCTTCACCGACAGGTTGACGCGCGGCAGCGGCCCTGCCGCATCGACTTCAAGCAGCGGGCGCCCAGGCCAGGAGCCCATCGCCGCCGCGAGCACCTCAAGAGTCTGCTCGCATCGTGCGACATAGGTCTGCGCCTGCGCCTGCGTGACTGTGGCCTCGCCCAGCAGATCGACCGATGCAGCCACGCCGCGCTCCCACAGTCCGAGCAGCACAGGCACGGCCTTGGCGGGTGTCTCGCCCACGATGTAGCGCCCCGCCATCCGTCTGATCGCACCGCCCGCCAAGCCGCCGGTCACGCGCCGCGTCGCAGGCCAGGACGCTGCGCGCCCGCCCGCCTTGACCACTGCAGACTGCTGCCCCACCTCGCCCAGCAGAGCCGCGAGATGCGCTGCGAGCTCTACCGGCCCTGAGCATGCAGGCGCGACGTCCACCATCCGGAAGAGCGCCGTGCGCAGTGCCAGATCGCGCGAGACAAGCTCCATACCTTGAGATTGGGCTGCACGCAGCGGGTGACGCAGCCCAGCACCGCTGACGGCGGCCAGCTGACGAGCAAGTGCGCGCACTTCGGTGTCGAACTCGTCGTGTCGCTGTTGAGAAGGCAGCGATGCGGTGGGCGCAGACGCCATGACTTCGATGCTAGGAGCGCCTCGGGGTGCGCGGCGAGGACGAACGCCGCCAAGCAACTGTGCAGATGCGCAGTTGGATCGCTGCGACCAGCACATACAGGGCCGGCCCGTTGCCCAGCGCCTTCCCGTCAGCCTGCAGGCAATTCTCCGACGGCTCAGAGTGGGTCAGCGCTCCAGGAACGCCGTCAAGACATTGCCTGTGATCCTCGCCACATCGTTGTCATAGTCGTCTTGGGCCAGCGCGGCACACCAGTTGATCGAACTGACGGAAAACACCGCCCCACCATGACCCGTCTCGAAATAGACGAGCTCAGAGCGAATCCTGGGGTTGTGCTCCCCGCAGCGATCAGGCATGTAAACCAACTCCTCCTCTTGCGTCGGGCGATAGCCCACGAGCGTGCCAGATCGGGCCAGCACGGCGGCGTCGGGCGCAGTGCCGAGAGTGAGATTGGTCGCATCGACCTCATCACCGGCTGCGCCCATCAGCGCTGGACCGAAGTCCCCAAAACGCTCGCCCTCCACGCCCTCAAAAATGAAGCTGTGCTGAGGCTCATAGGATGCTGGCAGCCGCTGGTAGCCAACCCCTCGGCCAACGCCGTGCCCGACGCAGCCAACGCCGACCAGAGCATTGGGGGCACGGCCTCTATGACGCCAGAGACCACCTCGCTCGCCGGTGGTGCTGTGATGCTCCTCGCCGGCCCCGCTCTCCCACGTGCGCGTCCCAGCGAAACCTCGCCGCACCTCGATCACGTGGGGAAGCTCGCGATGAAAGCTGGTCACCCAGTAGAAGCCGTTGCCGCCTAGATACATCACGCTGCCGCCGCCGCGCAGATAGTCCTGGAGCGCGTCGAGCATCTCGGCGGTCCAGTACTCAGGATGGCTGCCGGTCAGGACTACGCGGTATGAGCGCAGCAAGGCAAGACCGTCGCGGTGCAGATCCTGGTCGGTTGCGACGTCGACGCCCTGGTCCTGCATTGCAAGCCATCTCAGCAGACCCAGGTCGGCGGCGAAGTGACGCGGCCGACCGGTCGGATCTATGTAGGTAGGGTCGATGTTGGGCATCGGCCGCCTGGCAGATGCGTAGCAGATGCCAGAGCCATCATTGTGCCTGTCGTAGAGGGAGCCTCCCAACGCATCCTGATTGACCACGAAGCTGTCGATCCCACTCAGCGGCTCCTCTCTCGCCGCCACCCACTCGAGGTCGGTGATGGCCAAGCGGTTGTTCGCGTAAGCGAGGTAGCTGTTGGTGGGTGCCAGGAAGAGCGCTGGAGCAGAAGGCGCCCCGATCCTCGGGCGCACATAGAAGGGCACATATGCGCGAGCTTCCTGGTTCGTGAGCTTGACGGCATAGAGACCGCTCCGCAGATCGGACCGGATCGGCAGCTCAAGGTCAGGAGACCAACCTGCATCGGCCATGTCGTCATCATGAAAGTGCATAGCGCCGTAGAGACCTGGCGCCTCCCTTGGGCTGAGTGCCTGCCCGGCCCACCGGTGCCCTGGGACAGCACGCGTCGGCAGGTTCACACACGTACCGTGAGCAACAGCCGGCGAACGATCGATCACGCACGCCGAGTCCATCGCGACGCTCATGTCCCAAGCACCCGCCAGCTTCCCTCGCGCAACCTCCGCGGGATCGGCGTCACCCGCGATCAGATCGAGTTGCGATTCGGTGAGCGCAGCCCCGAACAGGCGAGGCGAGTCAATCTTGCCGTTGAAGATCGCCGTCGCCCACGTCCCATGCTGCTCCGCTTGAGAAGCCGCGATATAGACGCTCGCCTTGGCCTCGGCGTTGGACTCACCCGGCGTCCACTCGGCCAGGTCAGCCTCCTCGGATGCGCAGTAGCGGCCGCTCATCCACGGCGAGGCGGCTGCGACCCGAAGGCGACCGAGCGAGCGCTTCAGATCGATCACGCCCGCAACGAAGTACCAGAAATGGCTCGCAAGGCGCACCGTACTCTGGAGACGGACGCCCTCGGCGCCCAGAGACCACTCGCGCAGCCGCAGTCGTCCGTACTCGTCGAGCTCGAAAGACCAGCCGGTATGGCCTGGGCGTCCCTGCGCGAGGATCGTCTGCACGCCGTCGCCCGCCAGCGTGGGCCATATCCACGCCTGGACAGTGAAGCTCCTTCCAGCTAGGTTCGCGATCGGCTGTGTATGAACGTAGGAGCCCGCATGCAGGGCCTGCACACGGCCTGGGTAGCTTCCCTCAACGCTGCTCTCGACGTGCTCCTCCAAGCCAGATCGTCCAGGCATTCCAAGGCGCACTATCTCGGCATCGAAGGTCGCCGGCACGCTGCTGACGAAAACACGCAGCGTCTCCCCGGTAACGACGCTGAAGGAATCCGCATATGCCAGCAGCGGCCAGAGCTCGCCTTCGGACGATGATGTTGACATGACCGCATTACCTCTCTTTTGCTATGACTTGACAAAATCCGCTCGACGCGGGCCCACCCATCACCAAGGCATACGCAAATGTTCACGTGGGTGCCCGCTCGTGGAGGCCGCCTGCAGCTAAAGGGAACGCAATGCGACCGTCCCTCATCAGCGTCGCGGTGCCACCAGCAATGAGGTGCGCACCATCCATCACCGGTTCGATGGGGCCGGAGACAAACCCGGCCCCATCGATACCAATCCAGAAATCAGGTCTATCCGGACTGCTTCACGTCCATCGCCCACGGCGTCGTAAAGAAGGTCCATGCCGAGTAGCTTGGAAAGACATATTTGTTCGACAGGCTGGCCAACCAGCCGGTCGCGTACAGCGGCTTGTAGGGCTCTTCGCTTCCCGCGATCTTCAGCAGCTTTCCAATCAATTCCAATCTCCTGGTCGGACTCGCCGCAACTTCCTGTGCTGCCAGCAGCTTATTGAGTTCGGCGTTCCGGTAGGAAGCCCTATTGCCACCAGTGCTAGAGATTTCTGATTCCGGAAGCATGACCGAAACAGCTCCGTAAGGATCTGGATAGGGAGGGGTAATGCCTTCTAGCATCAGCTTGACTTTACTGCCATACAGATCAGAAGCTTCGCTGGTCTGTATCTCATGGATTTTGGCTTCGATGCCGATCTTGGCCAGATCAGACGCGAGGACCTCGGAGGCCTGCAACGCAAGCGTCTCGAAGGCAAGAACTTGAATTTCCGTGGTGAAGCCGTGCGGATAGGCCGACTTCGCAAGTTCCCGCTTCGCGGCCGTCAGGTCGTACCCATACTTTGGCAGGCCTTCAAACACCTTGCTCACTTGGCTGGAATTGAAGCCGGCGAACAAAGCGGGCGGCGCAAGCGTCACTGCTTCACTGGCATCGCCAGCGGGAAATGCTGCATTTATCATGCCCTGGACATTCGTCGCATACGCAATGGCACGGCGTACGTGAAGGTCGCTGAACGGAGCCTGGGTGGTATTCATAATGAGATACCATATCTCCACATGTGGTCCCACCAGTAGGCGGGCGCCCGGAACGTTTGCAATGGACTTTGGTGCCTCAATCGACACTCCGTCGATTGCTCCGGATCGCAGCGCCAACGTCTCAGTGGATTCTGATTTGAACATGGAGATGCTTATCTTTGCCGCGGGCTGGGGAGGGCCGCTCCAGTACGGGTTGCGTGAGAGCTGCACGCTGACTTCCGGCGTGAAGCTGTCGATCTTCCATGGACCAGTGCCGATCAGCATGTGACCGGGCGTGCCGAGCGCTTTTTCTCCAGCCGTCTCGGCGGCCGCCTTCTCGTAGATCTTGCCAGTGAACGCCAGAACCTGTGGCCAAACCGCGCTAGGTTGCTTCAGCTTCACGACAACCGCAGAGCCGCCGTGCGCATAGACAGATGCAACATCCCCCCAGTACGACTTCAAAGCCGATTCCTTGGCGAGATTTTGATGGAGCGAATATACGACGTCCGCCACCGTCAGCGGATGGCCGTCGGAGAATTTTACTCCGCTCCTGATGTTGTAGACGTATGTTGTCGCGTTCGGGTGTTCTATCGAGCTCGCAAGCCCCGGCTTCAACGTCCCATTCGATTGGAATTCGACCAGATTCTGAACCGCCAGCGACTCAACATCGGCGACTTGGTCCCACGGAGTCTTTTGGTAGTCAAGAGCGCCGGGAAACGGTGCCTGCCCCCAACGCAGCTCGGCGTAACGCTTCGACGATGCGGCCGTGCTGCTCGACTGGCCGTTATTGCTGCTGCCACACCCGGTGACGACCATCGCAAGCGTCAACGCCACACACCCCAACAGACACTTGCTCATTGATTTCCTCATTGCAATTCCTCCCATAGATCATATTTCCCCACCACACCCGCCCCCTCGAGGCGAGAAAAGCGTTTCCCCTATCGTCCACTCGGCACCAGCACCGAGCCGGCAGGATTCTCGATATCCGCGAGCGGCAGCCGGTAGAGCCGCATCGCATTCCCGGCGTAGAGCGCATGCAGCACGTCGTCGGGCAGGTCGATCCCGGTCACCCTCCAGGGCACCTGCTCGGGGATCGGATGCGGCAGATCCCGCTCTGCGGTCTCGAAGAAGCGCCAATGCAGCGCGAAGTACTCCTCCAGATCCCAGCGTTTGGCCCCGAAGTTTGGATACTCGAAAGCTGGTACGCGACCGAGGTCTGTGCCGAACAGCGCGCGGTCAGGCCAATCAAGGAAGATCTTTCGCGCTGCGCTGACATCACCGCGGCCGATCTCTGAGACGGCGGCGGCGGTGTCGAAATGAAAGTTGGGATAGGCGCCAAGCCAGCGGTGAAGCTCGCCTGTGCTGAGGAAGCAGCCGAAGTGAGCCCCGATGAAGGTGGTGGCCGGATGCCGTGAGACGAGGCGCTCGAACTCCTCATGGATTTGCGCCAGCGGGGGGTAGCCGCCATCGCTGTACCACCACCCAGACAGTGTGGAGGTGTCGCCCGCACGCGGGTTGTCAGCCGTGGGCGACCGCCACATCTCCGGCGGGTCGCCGACGTGAATCAGGACCGGCAGCTTCAGCTCGGCGATGGTCTCCCAGAGCGCATCTAGGAGCCCGGGTCAGTAACGCGTCCTCGCCGTCGACTAACGGCGCGGCACGGGAGCGATGAGGACTACGCCTCCCGGCTCCCGGGTGAGCGTCGGGTGTCCGGTCCTCATTTAGAGTGTCCCGCGAGCCTGCTGGCTGCTGCTTTTCGCCGCTCGCGCTCAGGTTGCGCCGACCAGGGCGAGTCCGCCGGCGCGGTGGAGCTTGAGCAGGTTGTGGATCGCGCAGTGGAAGCGCCATTGGGCGCGGGCTGCGTGCTTGCCACGCAGCAGCAGCCGCCGCGCGTCCTGGACGGTGTGCATCTGGCCGAACACCGGCTCGACGATCGCCTTGCGTCGGGCGTAGACGGCGTGCCCGTCCTTGGTTTTCAGCTTGCGTGCCATGCGCTGCTTGGGGGTCGCGTTCTTCGGTATCGGCCCGCGTGGCGCGGGCGCGGGCGGCTCTGAGCGCTTGAAGCGGCCGGTCGCGATGAACGGATCAAGGCCGTGAGCGGCGGTGATCGTGACGTTCTCCTGGGAGAAGTAGCCGGCATCCGCGGTCAGCGCCGCACCCTCCGGTAGCTCGCCACCGACCGCGTCGAGGTTCTCGGCGAGCTGGTCAAGCGCCGGCTCGAGCTGCTCGGCATCGGGCGCCTGATCGCAGAGCTCGGCCGCGAGGATCACCTGCGTCTGGGAGTCCACGAGCGCCTGGCCGTTGTAGCACTGGTGAAAAGAACCGTCAGAGGTCTTCATGATCTTTGACTCGGGATCGGTGAAGTTGCGCTGCGCTTTGGGCTTCGGCGCGAATGGATCGCGTCCGCTCGGCGGGCGCCGGGGCTTCTTGCCCTGTGCCCGCATCTCAGCGCGGCGCGCCTTCTCGCGCTCGGCGGCCTCAGCCTCAAGCGCCGCCTTGGCCTCGCGGATCACCTCGAGGCGCTGCTCGCGCCGACGCAGCTCCCGCGGCAGCTCATCGCCGCGATGCTCAGGACCGAAGCGCTCGTCCTCCTCGGCGTCGGTGCGCTCGGCCTCGGCCAGCAGCGCGTCGACGTTCTTGCGCAGCGCGGCGATCTCGCCCTCGAGCTGGACCTCCTTCTTGACCATCCGCTCGTAGCTCATCGCCTTGTGCCGAGACGCGTTCGCGCGCAGCTTGGTGCCATCCAAAGCGAGTGTTCCCAGCCCGATGAGCCGTGCCTGCTTGCACAGCCTCAACGCCTGCACGAACAGCTCTGAGAGCGCCTCCAAGTGACGTGCCCGAAACCGCGCGATCGAACGATAATCCGGGTGCTGGCCGGCGCACAGCATCCGCGCCGCCACATCGCGATAGCTCGCCGCCTCCAGCTTGCGCGAGGAGGCCACCCCGCCCGCGTAGCCGTAGATCAACAGCTTGAGCATCAGTCGCGGGTCATATGGCGGGTAGCCCCGCTCCTCCTCATAGGCCGCATAGATCGGCGAGAGGTCCAGCGCCGACTCCACCAGATCTGAGACGAAGTGCGCCAGATCGCCCTCCGGCACCCACTCAGAGAGCACCGGCGCCATCAACAGCACCTGATCGGGGTCATACGCCCGGAAGGTCTTCTCTTCGCCCGCCGCCCGGCGCTCGCCAACTACCGCCGACGCCTGCACCTCCACCAGCCGCTCCTGCGTCACCGCCGACATGACAACCTCCGCGTCGAGAACAACGGAATCGTCTTAAATCCGCCGGACGCCACCGCGACGGTTACTGACCCGGGCTCCTAGGCGACTGTCATGGACCGCGATGCGCCGCCCGTCGACGTCACGCAGCTTCAGGCCGAGGTTCTTCCAAACCTTCACGCCGACACAGCCGAGAGATGCGGCCTCGCGCACGTCCGCGACCAGGCGTTCCTCGAAGCCCGGCTCGCCGATCGTCGAGAGGTCGGGAACGTGGCAACGCAGCAGATCACGCTCCAGCTCACGCCAGGCATCGAGATCCTCGGCATAGCGAGGTGGAGGCCAGGTGACGTCCCACAGCTGGATCGCTGTCGCCAGACCACCGATGCAGTTGACCGCGGCTGCATGCCCACGGCTGCCTGACCAGTAGTGGACGTGGACGTCGATCACTGGCCCGCGATAGCGGGGATGCCCATGCATGCCATGCGTGCCCATCCCTTGCCTCCATGTTGCAGTCGCCCGATCGGCGGCTTGGTCGCTTGCGACTGTAAACATTTCTAGATTGCTTGTCAAGAAGCAATCTAGAAAGATATTAGGGAAGCGTACACTGCTCTTGTTCGTTAGACTCCTGGCGCCATGGAAGCCGGCTCAGACCATGTCGCTCATCTGATCGAACAGTGGGAGGCAGAGGCCCCCGGCCTGCCGCTGGCTCCAGTGAGCGTGATCGCACGCATCCTCCGCGCCGCTCAGCACCTCGACCACGAGATCACTCGCGGCCTTTCGGCCTATGGGCTTGGCAATCGGGAATTCGACGTGCTCAGCGTGCTGCGTCGCGGCGGCCCGCCATACATGCTCACGGCTTCTGAGCTCAGGCGGGAGATCCTCTTCTCCTCAGGTGGGCTTACGAAGCTGCTGGAGAGGCTCGAGCGCAACGGCCTCATCGCCCGCAAGCAGGATCCCAAGGACAGACGAGTCGTGCGGGTCGTGCTCACTGACGCTGGACGGGAGCTGCAGCAGGCCGCTATGGACCTCGACCTGCAACTGGAGGAGCGCCTGTTGGCCCCGCTGGACGATCAGCAACGACTAGCGCTCGCCGAGCTGCTGCAAGGACTTCTAGTCAGCCTCGAACTCGCTGACACCCGCTGGCCGCTGCGGCAGCGCCAGCCCGCCGTGGCGGCGGGACAGCAACAAGCGGTCGATCACGGATCGGGCTGAAACCAGCGGCAGGTTGGCAGTAGCGAGGCTCCGCTGCGCTCAGTCCTCGAACTGAGGCGGCGCAAGCGAGCTTCTTGCGATCCGGTAGCGCGGTGGCACTCCACCGATCAGATGAGTCACTAGGAGGGTTTGGCGAAACGAGTAGCGAAACTCGTTGATGCCGCCGCTGTGGGCGTCTAGGTTCGGCGGGTCCCTAGAAAAGTGCCCCCGCACCGCTGACACGGCCGGGGGCGTGACACCAGGAGGTTAGTCCTGATGCAAGCCCAGAATATCCCGCCCATGAGCGAGGTCGAGCGGGAGGTCCACACCGACGGCGTGATCCTGTCGGTCCTGCTCGCGGACGACGCGCAGCGGCCTTGGTCTGAGGAGGAGGTCGCCCGCGAGATCGAAGACCGGATAGCAGCGTCGGACGGCTTGAAACGGCTCGCCAGAGGCGGCCTTGTCCATCGGCTCGAAGGCTTCGTGTTCGCGTCGCGGGCCGCTCTGCTCGCAGAGGAAATCATGCAGTAGAAGCGAGACCCGACACGGAGGAGCCGCGCCCTGTCCAAGCGGCGCAGCTCTCCCTCCGTGGTCATCTCCCAAGACTTTGGCAGGCCGGAGATGACCTCAGCCAGCAGCGAACAAAAGGGACCGTACTGCCTGCTCCGGACGCCTTGACTGCGTTCGGGGTTTTGCCGTCCGGGGGTCGCGCAAAGATATGGCGTGTATACGGGCGTCCTCCGCCTGGCAGGCCCAGGACGCAAAAGCAGTCGAACGAAAGTAGGTACATATGACCCCCACGATCTACCGTCCGGGAGACATCGTGCCCGTGAGCGGCATCTACAACGTCGTCAACTCCCAGGGCTACAACGTTGGTCGGCAGGACACCTTTGTCGAAGGGAAGAGGTTCTCGCCGCTCTACACGCCCGCCGAGTATGGCTACGTGCTCGCTCAGCGCACCGTTCATCGGTAGTCGTGATGGCTCTGCGGGGGCGCCAGATACTGCTGGCGCCCCTAAAGGGCTCCGAATGTGACCACGAGCCTGTCGTAGTCGATCTCTTCGCTGGTTACGGGCCTTTCGGTCGCTTCCGCAATCCGCAGGATCATCTCGGCGTTCTCGGCCATGACGTTCTGCGTCACCTGCTCTGGGTCCGCCTTTAGCTGCTCCCACAGACGGCCTACCTCGACCCCGCGCGCAAAGTCGGCCTCCGACGTATCGAATGCCAAGGCCAGTCCGTACTCGTGATGCTCCATGAGTCACCCCTTGTTCGACGACTGTCAAGCCGATACCTGCAAGCTACCCTCGCTTGGCTTGTTCAACGCGCACGCCAATTGCGAGAGGATCGTGAGGTCGGCGTGGAGGCGTACGCTCTCGATTCGGCGCGCTCGCAGCGGCGCGAGTGCCCATTCGTTCTTGAGCCGTCCGAACGCGCGCTCGACGGACGCGCGGCGACGGTAGAGGCCCTTCCAGCGCAGCGTCTCGCGTGGGATCAGCGGATGGAGTCGGTCGGCCTTGACCCACACGGATGCAGGCTTGCACTCCCCGGTCGGGCAGCGCCACTTCGTCGCGCCGCGCTTGCGGTCAGCTCCAGCGAACCGCCAAGTGCCGTGCTCGCAGGTCGGCGGTTCGTGATCGCCACGCTTGACGGCCGGGGTCTGACGCAGTGGGGTGACGGGCAGCACTTCTCGCTCTGTGCAAGCGTCGTTGACGGTGCCGTTGTCGTAGCCCTTGTCCATTGCGCACGTCTCCGGGTTGATGCCGTGCGCCTTGAGCTTGTCCAGCAGCGGCGCGACGGTCGGCGTTTCTTGGGCCTTCGCAGTCTCGACGGTCCACGCGAGCGGCAGGTCGGTCTTGGAGCAGACGGCCATGTGCAGCCGGTAGCCGTAGAAGCCGCCGCCCTTCCGCGTCGAGACCGCGGAGCGGTGGCCCCAGGAGGCGTCGGGGTCGGAGAACTTCTCGCGTTCCCTGCCGCCCTTGGAGACGAACCGCTGCCCGTTTGCGTAGGCGGGCATGTCGGAGGCGTCGATCGCCACGTCCCACCCGAGCAGCGGGTTTGCGCGCTTGAGCGCTTCGACAACCGAGGCGATGCAGTCAGCGAGCAGCGGCTTGTGCTCCCGGAGTTTCGCCAAGAAGCGGTAGCACGCCCAATGCGACGGAACATCGCCGTCAGGGGCGATCACAGCCGCAAGCTCCCGGTGCTCTCTGACGAGCGCCACAGTGCGCGTCCATGTCGGCAGCGCATACAGCGACTTCGCCAGCGCCATCCCGACCATCGACCGGATCGGGTAGCCGGGTCGCCCGGTCCAGCGGGTCTGCTCAAGCTCATCTACGAGACGACAGACCTCCGCTGATTCCAGGATGCGCGAGAGGTCTTCGGCGACGGATCGCCGTGCTACGGTCCGAGTGGTCATGGAGCCCTAACTCCTTGATCCGGACCCCCGGAGGTTGCCGCCTCGCGGGGGTCAGTTTTGGCTTATCTAAGCCAAAAACTACAGGTCGGACCGGACGGAAATACGTCGTTTAGATCCGGAGGCAGGCTACTTCGCGGCGCCGACCTTGTAGGTCACCAGCGCAAAGAAGACCCCGACCATTATCAGCTCCAGAACAGTGGCGAGCAGTAGCCATTCGTAGACAGCCTCGAACGCTCCAGAAGCCCCCTTTCCTCCCTCCAGCACCGATCCCGCGATGCCGGTGAGCGTAAGCAGGAACAGCAGCACCATTACGGCAAGCATGTTGGCGATCAGCAGCTTGAAAGACTCGCCGCGCTTCAGTTCCTCAACGATTTTGCGCCCACTGTCGAGCGAAACCAGAATGGCTATTGCCGCGATGATGAAGCCGAGCAGGCTTGCTGTCACGACAATGACTTGGTTGTAGAGGTCGGTCCGGTTCGCTTCGGCAAGTTCTCCGATGAGCGGCTTCGCGCTCGTGACGACGACCTCGATCGCAACGACTACCGCCGCCACCACCAGCAAGACGAGCACATGCCTTACGACGCCAAGCACATCAACTGCCGCGCGCGGCGTTATTGAGCGGCCCGAAGTTCTTTTCAGCAGTCTTGCGTCCCTGTTCGATGGCCTTGTAGACAGATGCGTTGCTATCGCCGATCTCAATGGTGCCTCCGATCCGCTGGTGCTTCAAGTTGATCGTCTGCGTTTTGCCGTCCGCGTCGAGACCGGAGACATGCATGCTCTCAAGCATGTCTACGTGTTCTGCAAGCGCAACGGCACTCAGGCCAAACGACTCATCGAGGGTCGGGCCTTGGCTGCGCCCCATCGTCACTTCGACGCCGATCGTTGCTGCCGCTACGCCTTTCCCGGCTCGCCAGAACTGCCCGAAGCCCTTGGTGCGTTCGTCTGCTTCAAGCTGCGTCGCCTCCGAGGCCCGGACTTTGACCTGCACACTGCGCAGCCGCTTGTGTATCGCCTTCAGTCGCTCGACGACCTTCGGATCAAAGAGGTTCACGATATGAACCTCCTGTCCGCTTGTCTCCATGAAGTACCGCGCGAGCTTCTTGTGCCCCGGCGCGTCGCGAGAGCTGACCCCAGCCATGAAGCCATCCGGCCAAAGCGCTGCCCACGTGAACTCTGTGATGCTCTCGTCGTGGGCGACTTCGACCGGGCTTAGCTTCCGTGCGGCCGAAAGCTTGTAAGGCGCATCAGGCCGAATACGAAGGAACCGCAGATACGTCGCTCGTGTCTTGGTTCCCTTCGCGTCAACGATCACGCCCAGGTCGCTTTGCTCGTCCGCAGCATCGGACACGCGCCAGTCAGCGTCGTCCAGATCGTTGATGCCTTCGACGGCCAGAAGCCGATCAAAAGGCGCCCGCTTCGCAATGTCTTGGCACTCGTAGAAGACCACCTGACGCTCCGCCATAGCTCCCCCTCGTAGATTCCAATGAGCGGAGGAAGACTACGGAACGCCCCCGTCGGCTGACCTGACCGGGAAACACGACAGCGCTCCAGGGTGGGGTATCCAGCATGGCGGCCTGGGGTCGAGGCCGCGCCTCGCACATCGCGATCCCGCTCCCCAAGCGGCCTAGCGAGTTTCGCCAAACCCTCCTAGGTAATCCCACATTCGCCGCACGAAGTAGGGGTTGTCCAACAGCCAGTGGTCTCCGTTTGGAATCACCACGACGTCATGATCGATGTCCGCCGCAACGAGAGCCGCGATCAAAGCGCGGGTGTTGGAGGGATGCACGTTGGCATCCATCTCGGCGAGGCCGAGCATCAGCTTGCCGCGCAAGCTGGCTGCCAGTGGCGGATTGGCCTGCCGCTCCCATGCCTGAGGCGCATCGGCCGCGAAGCCGATATAGCGCTCCCCCCAACCGGCGTGGTAGCGACGATTGTCGTGGTTACCGACAGAGGAGATCCCGACCTTGAAGACATCCGGATACTCCAGCAGCGCCCTCACGGTCGCGTACCCGCCACCCGAGTGACCGACGATGCCCACACGTTGTACGTCGATCCAGGGGTAGCGCTCGGCGAGCTGCCCGATCGCGCAAACGTGGTCGCGCAGGCCCTCCGTCGTCTGAAGACTTCGGTAAGAGGCGTCGTGGAAGGTCTTGGAGCGAAGCGGAGTGCCATGTGCGTCGAGCACCATCACAACGACGCCGAGCTCAGCGAATGCCTCGCACTGACTCGCGGTCAAGCCGAAGCGCTGCGCAGCGTGGACGATCTGCGGACCGGGATAGATGGCGTCGAGCAACGGCCATGATCTGCGGGCATCGAAGCTTGATGGCAGGTACAGCAGCCCGTGCAATGTCGTCCGACCATCCGCCACCACGGCAGTGAACCGTTCTGGCGCCCGCCAGCTCGTCTCATGCAGCCGGCTGACATCGGCTCGCGCTATCTCCAGCGCGATCCCCCCATCTGGTCGGCGCAATACCGTGCGCGGCGGAGTGTCGATGCTCGAGCAGCAATCGACCAGCCATCGGCCGCTTGGCGAGAGCGTGATCTCGTGGTCGAGCGGCTCAGGAGTCAGCAGCTGCGGCTCCCCGCCGGCGAGGCCAACGCGGTAGAGCCGGCGATCGTAGGGACCGCCAGCGGGCTCCCGTCCGGAGGCGGTGAACAGGATCTCTTCGTTCTGCTCGTCAACTTGCAGAAGTTCACGCACCACCCATTCGCCCTGCGTCAGCTGGCGCCAGGACGCGCCGTCGACCAGCCACAGATGACCCCAGCCGTCTCGCTCGGAGAACCACACCGCGCCACGGCCGCCCCCCAGCACGCGTGAGCAGGGACGCTTTGTAAGCAGCGGACCGGGATCGATCATGGTCTCGCCGCGCTCCTGGGCGACACACGACGCTGCGCCGGTCGCGGGATCAACCGTGAACAGGCGCGCCTCGCGGCAGTCACGGTTCTGCACAAGCACCTCGAGGCGACTTGAGTCGCTCGACCACCACACGCGCTTGGCATCGAGCAGACCCAACAGTCCAGCGGGTGCCGGCGGGATCGAGACCGGCGTCATCGCGCCGGTCTCGACCGATACGAGCAACAGCTCGCAGAGCGCGAGATGTGCGTCTGCCGGCAGCGCATCGCGAAATGTGTGCAATCGCGGGCGAGGCGCGTCGGGCAACTCCTCCAGGAGGTACGTGCGCTCTACCTGTGACTGATCGATCCGCTCGACGGCGAACGCGCTCGAATCGGGGCTCCAGGCCACAAGCGGCGCCAAGACGACGCTGCGCAACCGGCGTTCCAACACGCGCCAGTCAAGCCGACCGCCATACGGCCGCTCAGTGCTGCCGTCAGAGGTGATCTGCCGTTGGGAACCCGTCCGGCGATCGAGCAGCAGCAAATCGTGGCCCGCGAAGGCGATTGCCCAACGCCCGTCTGGAGACACAGACCACGCCTGGTCGACCGCCAGACCCTCCAGCCGCTCGCAGCGGCCGCTCTGCTGCTCGTAGCGCCATTGCGCGCCCGCGAAGCCGAAAGACAACGTTCGCGAGTCAGCATCCAGATCGATCGCTGAAAATGGAAGCCGCTCCGGCTCACACCGCTGTCCGCTCGCGGCAGTCAGTGCTGCCGCCACGTCGGCATGATCGAAGGCCTCCTCGATCAGTGGGCGCTCTGGGTCCACGAGCATGAAGCGATGCCCGTCGAACGTCGGTTCGCGAAACCAGAAGCGATCGCAACTGGGCAGAAATCGAGGAATGACCTCGCCGCCCACTACCAGCCGCTCGGCGTTGCCCGCCAACAGACCCTCAGCTCGCGCGTACGCAGCAGCTACGGCCAAATCTTCCTGCGACGCCTCAGACATCACGCCTCCTCTGATCTTGCGAAATCGTGGGCGCCGCGCCCGTGGAGGCGGGAAGGCCGCAGTGGCCTTCCCGCCTCTCGATGACACTGGCCGTCCATCTGCTCGAGCTCTGTGGGATAGATCGCACCGCTGCTAGTGCGCCAGCCTCACGTCCATCGCCCACGCCGTGTAAAAGATCGTCGTGGTCGCAAACGTCGGCCAAACGTATCTGTCAGAAAGCACGCTGACATAATCAGGCGAGTATTGCGGTTGGTAGGGAACGTCTTCCATCGAGATCCGCAGGATCTTGCTGATCAGTTCTAGTCGCTTGTGCGGATTCGATGCCATATCCTCTTCTTTTAGAAGTCTGCCAACTTCTGGATTAGTATAGTTAGCAGAGTTCAATCCATTGACCTTCGCTGCTTCTGGCGCAAGCCAGTAATACATCAGTGCGTCAGGATCCGGGAAGACGCTCGCATATTCGACCGGAAATAGCTTGATCGCCTTGCGTGGTCCATAGAGAGTCGCCAGCCACGTTGCGCTTGGCATTGTTTGAACTTTAACATTTATACCGATCTTTGCGAGATCGGACGCGAGAATCTGCCCAACTACCGTCCCTCTGTCATTGCTGATTTCCACCTGCGCAGTAGTCGTGAAACCGTGCGGGTAAGGCGACTTTTCCAGTTCCCGCTTCGCAGCAGCGATGTTGAATTCGTATTTTGGCAGCGAATCCAGCATGGCATTCACGGCGCTCGCGGGAGCCAGACCGGCGAACACGCTAGCCGGCACAACAGCGTGCTCGATCGCCGCGTACTTTCCCCACGTCGCTTGCAGCATGCCCTTCACGTTGGTCGCGTAGGCAATCGCACGCCGCACATGGATGTTGTTGAACGGCGGGATGATCGTGTTCATGCTGATGACAGCCGATCCGGTCCCCGGAGCGATAAGCAGGTGCGTACCGGGGATGTCCAGGAAGCTCTTCAGTACGCTGACAGGAAAACATCCGTCGATAGCGCCCGATCGCAGTGCAAGTGCCTCAGCGGATTCTTCCTTGAAGAAGTCGACGCTGATCCGCCGGGCGGGCGGCGTGGGACCGGTCCAATAAGGATTGCGCGAGTACTGCACGCCTGTGGTCGGGCTGAAACTGTCGATCTTCCAGGGGCCCGTGCCGATCGGCAGACCGCTTGGCGTGCCGAGATTGCTTTCGCCGACCCTTTCGGCGGCGGCCATCTCGATGATCTGACCGGCAAAGGCCGGAATGTCCGGCCAGGAGGCGTTGGGCTGCTTGAGCTTCACCACCACGGTCAGAGGACCACTTTCCGCGATCGACGCCACGTTCGCAAAGCTGGAGGCCGTCTGTGCTTCCTTGCCAAGATTGCGCTTAAGCGAATAAACGACGTCGGCCGCCGTCAGCGGCTTACCGTCGGAGAACCGCACACCAGACTTGAGGTTATAGATGTAGGTGGTCGTATTGGGATGCTCAACCGAACGAGTTGCCGGACCAGGTTTTACTTTGCCGCTCTGTTCAAATTCCATCAGATTCTGAACCGCAAGCGCCTCCATCGCCGATGACCCTGTTTCCAGGTTCGTGGTGAAGTCCAGTCGTGTGGTCGGCGCTGATCCCCAGCGCAGTTCGGCATAAGGTTTTGACGAGCCAACGCCGCTTGATGCTGTGCCGGATTTGCTGCTACCGCAGGCCGCGACAGCTACTGCCGACAAAGCGAGCATTATGCTCGCACATACGCACTTCCTCATCAGATACCCTCCCAGGGTTGGTTGACCTTCAAAAGCAGGGAACGCACGAGTGCTGCTGGCTCATGCGACAATCAGTGCCTGCAGCGACCTCGGATACTCGGTGAGCATCTCGCTGCCTGCATCGGTGACCGCCAGCGTGTCCGAATGGCGAAAGCCGCCAAGGCCCGGCACATAGAATCCCGGCTCGATCGTGACCACCATGCCTGGGGCGAGCGCCTCGTGATTGTCAAAGCGCAGGAACGGCTGCTCGTGGACTCCGATGCCGATACCGTGGCCGCTGCGATGGATCGCATTGGGGCCATATCCGGCGTCTGCGATGATCGCCCTAGCAGCCGCATCTACCTCGCACATCTCTACCCCGGGCCTCACGGCGTCCATCGCGGCCTGCTGTGCGTCATGCATCACGGCAAAGGCGCGCTCCTGCTCAGGCGAGGGCTCACCCACGATCAGCGTGCGCTCCAGCTCGGCACGGTAGCCTTCGACCGCGACCTGACGGCTATGAATTACAACGTCGCCCGCAGTCAACGAGCGTGGAGTGGAATAGACATGCGGGAGCGTCGAGCGCATCGCGCCCGATGGACTCAGCACCAGCAGATCGACGACCGCGTCGGTGCCCAGCTCCGAGGCGCGCCTGAAGATCACGGCATTGCCGGCCGCGTCGATCTCAGCTCGCTCACCCCCACTGCGGCAGCGTCTATCGATGCGCTCAGGCCAGCCTGCGAAAGCTCGCCCGCGATGCGCATCGCCGCAAGCTCATCGGCTCGCTTCACGCTTCGCATCAGCCGCAACACCTCGTCGAAGGCGACCGTCTCGCGGCCGCTGTGCCTTACCGCCTCCGCATACGCAAACGCAAGCCGCTGGGCGTCGATCGCCACCCGTGCGCCGCCCGGCAGCCGATCAAGCGTCGATTCCAAAAGGGGCATGTGCGAGGTCGGCGCCGAGCCTCCGGGCCGCTCGCAGTAGACGAGCACCTCGTCGACCTGTGCAAGCGGCCGCGCATGCTGCTCCTCCAGCTCCGGTACGATCAGAACGGAGTTCGTCGCGGTCACCATCAGGATCAGCGGCCGAGAGTAGATCTGGGCGCGAAAGCCGGTCAGGTACGTCTGATTGTCTGGATCAAGCGAGAGGTAAGCATCCACCTCCGCCACCCGCATGCGCTCTCGCAGCGAGTCCACCGCCTCGCCAGGACGGAGCGTCACCGACCGTTCCACCACGTCTGCAGGACGTCCAGTCACCTCATACCCTCCTTCTCACGCACAGGCCCGATCGGCCACCGGCAGGCAGCCGCGGGATCTATCTATTGACTGTGGTGAGGATCACGCTAGCGGACGATCTGCCCAAAACGCGACGCCTTGGCGTACCCTCGCCAACGCGGCGCACTATAGACCGGCCCTAGACCAGCCCGTCAAGCGGACATGCCGATACGCGACAGATGCCGCGACGGTGCTGGGCAGATGTCGAGTAGGTCCACAGGCGCATGATGGATGCCGACTGAAGCACCATCATGCGCCTGCAGCTGATACGTGAAATATGAGGTCGATTTCAGCTTTTAGGGTTCGTCGGTCGTTGTCTGGGTTCCCATCAGTAACAGGCCGACCGCTCATTTTGATCAGCCAGCCAATTTCACCTTCAGCGCCCATGGCGTATATGCCGCTGTCCACGTCGAGAACCCTGGGTATACGTACTTTTCAGATATGGCGCCGAATACCCCGATCGCCCACATCATCGGGTACACGGCATCGGAGTTTGCGAGCTTCAACGTCTTTTCGATCAGTGCCAGCCGCTGCTTGGGATTTGTCACTTCTTCACTTAGCGGCAACAGCCTTTCTACTTCCTTATTCCTGTACGAGGCAAGGTTGAGCAGTCCGGAGCCGATCTGACTCGGGCTCAACAGCTCAGACGTCATACTGACCGGATCCGGGTAAGCGGCGCCGATCTCATAAATATGGAGCTTTACCTTCTTGCCATACAGCACCGATTCTTCTGCCGGCTGCTGCTCGTGTACTGCGGCATTGATGCCTATCTTTGCCAAATCTGAAGCCAGGATCTGAGCAGCCGATACCTCTGCCTCACTAGTAGCTTCGACTTGGATGGCCGTTGAAAAGCCGTGTGGATAACTTGACTTCGCAAGTTCAGCCTTGGCTGCAGCCAAGTCAAAGTCGTATTTCGGCAGCCTCGCCAGCATCGCATTCACTTCACTTGGAGCGTCGTTGGGATACAAGCTTGCTGGCGTGAACGTCGCAACTTCGCTGGCATCTCCGGGCGGATAGAGGGCTTTGATCATGCCTTTCGCGTCGATCGCGTAAGCGATGGCTCTACGCACATGAACATCGTTCAGCGGTGGAGATTCGCTACCCATCGAGAGAACCTCGGTGTACTCCAGCGGGGTATCCATGTTACGTACGTCCGGTATGCCCGTAAAAAGCTTTGGCGTGGTATACCACGAAGCTCCGTCGATCGCACCGGAACGCAACGCCAGCGCCATCGTGGATTCGTTTTTGAATAGCGTGAACGTGATTCGCGAAGCCGGCCTCGACGGTCCGCTCCAGTATGGATTGGGCGAAAGATGAATACTCGCTTCGGGCGTAAAGCTGTCGAACTTCCAAGGGCCGGTGCCGATAAGCAGGCCGCTTGGCGTGCCCAGAGCTTTTTCGCCGATCTTTTCCGCCTGAGCCTTCTCCATAATCTGGCCACTGAATGCCAAGATATATGGCCAGATCGCACTTGGACGCTTGAGCTTGACCATGACAGCCGAGCTGCCGTGTGCGGTTACCGAGGCAACGTCGCTCCAGTACGGTTTAACGTCCGATTCCTTGGACGCCATAGCGTATCGCAGCGAGTACACCACGTCTGCCGCTGTGAGTGGTTTGCCATCCGAAAACTTCACGCCCGTCTTGACGTTGTAGATATAGGTGGTCGCGTTGGGCTGTTCGATCGAGCTCGCGAGCTCGGGTTTGAGCCTGCCGCTCGGTTCAAATTCCACCAGGTTCTGTACCACGAGGGACTCCGCTTGAACCGCTTGAGGCCAACTAAGAGCGTCCCAATCGATGCGCGCCGGAAAGGTTGGCTCCCCCCAGCGAAGTTCGGCGTAGGTCGTCTTAGACCCCGTCGAACCATTGTTCGAAGCTTGCTTTCCACCGCTGCCGCCACAGCCTGCGACCAACGCCGCGAGCACCATCGCCATGCCCGCACCTGCGCACTTCTTCATCGTCACCCTTTCCAGACTAATCACACGCACTCCCTCCGAGGAGGCCGACGTCCTCGCGCAATCTCGGGCAGCGTCGGCCCTCCGATGTCCAATGATCTAACCATTGTAGCAGGCGCGCGGTGATGCGGCAACCCCCGCGCTGAGCGGGCATTTCTTGCCCACATGCCGCGAGGTCTCGCGCCGCTTAGGCTGGATTTCGGCTACGCTAGGGCCTCTACATAATGGTTCGACCAGGATTCTTGCCTTCCCGTTTCCCCCGCCCGCGGTTCGATGTCGCCTTCGAGCCCGACCATCTCATCCCGATGCGCGACGGCGTGCGCCTGGCGACCGACTTCTACCGGCCGCAGTCGGTTGCCGGGAGGCTCCCGGTGATTCTGATCCGCACTCAATATGGAAAGGCGAAGTTCTCGCCCACTGCGGAGGCGCGCGCGTCTCAGGAATATGACGCGGGAGCACCAATCGCCTTCGCGAGCCAGGGTTTTGTTGTTGCCGTGCAGGACCTGCGCGGCTTGTTTGGCTCCGAGGGACACTACTCAACGGCCCGCCACGACGGGCCAGACGGATTCGATACCGTCGAGTGGCTGTCGCAGCAACCGTGGTGCAGTGGTGCGATCGGCACATTCGGAGCCTCCTCGCTGGGAATCACCCAGCTACTGCTGGCGCAGCTTCGCCATCCAAGCCACAGATGCGCCATAGCACAGGCAAGTGGGGGTGCGCTCGGCGCGGCCGACGAACGCCATCGTTACTGGGAGGCTTGGGAGGGAGGCACTGTAAAGATCGGATGGCTGCTCGATTGGTTCGATCGAGCCGGGATGACCGACCGGTCAGCCCCGATGACGCGCACGGCCGAGGAGTTGCATGCCGCGCTGTGGTCTCTGCCGGTGGCGGACATGGCCGACCGCCTTGGCTGCCCACCCACCGAGTGGCGGGAGTGGGTCACGCGAACGCCGGATAATCCTGCATGGCGCAGCTTCGAGTTCCTCACAGAGGAGACGGCAATCGACCTGCCAACATTGTTCGTGAACACCTGGCACGACACCTGCCCCGGCGATACGATCCGTGAGTTCGAGCTCTTTCGCAGGCGCGCGAGCAGTAAGCTGGTGCGGGACAGCCAGTTCCTGATCATTGGCCCGGGGCTTCACGCTCGCGGCGAATACCTCGACGATGACGGAAGCGTCGGTGAAATGCACTATCCCGGAGTCACCGAGCTCGACTATTGGGATGCCTACCTTGGTTGGTTTCGCCACTGGCTGCACGAGGAGCAGCTCGCGCCGCCGTCGATGCCGCGAGTGCAGTACTACCTGATGGGGCGCAACCGCTGGCAGAGCGCCACCGAGTGGCCTGTTCGGGGAACGCACACGACCCGCTGGTACCTGCGGAGCGTCAAGCCCGCGAACACTCGCCTGGGCGCCGGTCGCCTCAGCCCATGGCGGCCGGAGCTTTCCGAGCCGCCCGACCGCTTCCTCTACGATCCCGGCGATCCGGTTCCGGCCACCGGCGGCGCGTACTTCGGTGGTCCCGCCGACCAGGCGTCGGTCGAGCTTCGCAACGACGTGCTCTGCTACACGAGCGAGCAGCTCGACGAGGAGCTTGCGATTGCCGGCCTCGTGAGGGCGGTGCTGTTCGTCTCTTCGGACGCGCCTGACACCGACTTCACTGCGAAGCTCATCGACGTGTGGCCTGACGAGCGCGCCTTCGACCTCTGCCGCGGGATCGTGCGAGCGCGCTATAGGGAGGGATTCGACAGGCAGGTACCGCTGAGAGAGGGCGAGATCGCTCGCGTCGAGATCGACATGCAGGCCACGGCGCACGTGTGGCTGCGAGGCCATCGTATCCGGCTGGAGATCTCGAGCTCTGAGTTCCCGACCTGCAATCGCAATCTCAACACTGGCGAGAGCAACGAGCTCACATCCACGTGGCGAGTCGCATACAACACCGTTCACCACTGCGGCGCACATGCCTCCTACCTTCAATTGCCGACAATTGATGAGTAGAAGCAATGCTCTCGTCGCTGGCAGGCGCAGTCGCACGCGCGTAGGATCGAACGGCTCATGAATTAGAGGAGATCATCATGCAACTCCAGTCCGCGACACAACTTCATCGCGACGCTGTGGTCATCGACGCGGTATGTCCGATACAGTACTGGCAGCCACACGTCCAGAAATGGGTCGACGGTGGGGTGACCTGCACCGCCGTTACAGTCGCCTTCGGCAGCAACTCTGCAAGAGAGGCCCTCGGCGAGATCGGCCGCACTTTCGAGTTGGTCCGTCGCCGCGATGAGCTCCTGATTGCGACGAGTGCGGATGACATCCTGCGCGCCAAGCAGCTCGGCAAGCTCGCAATCGTATTTCACTTCCAGGGCACCGGGCCGATCGAGTACGATGTCAATCTGCTCGAGGTGTTCTGGCGCCTCGGCGTCCGGGTGATTCAGATCGCCTACAACAGGCGTAATCCACTCGGTGACGGTTGCGAGGAGCCAAGCGACGCCGGCCTCAGCCTCTTCGGCAGGCAGGCGATCGCGGAGATGAACCGTCTCGGACTGGTGGTCGACGTCTCCCACACAGGAGAACGGACGGCGATCCAGGCAATCGAAGCATCTGCCGCTCCCTGCATCGCCTCGCACAGCAACCCGTTCGCGGTTTACCCGAGCCCGCGCAACGTCTCCGACGAGCTGATCCGCGCCGTCGCCGCTTCGGGCGGCGTGATCGGCGCGAATGGATTCCCCTCCTTTGTGTCGGCCGAGGCGGAGCCAACCCTCGACCGATTCATCGACCACATCACATACATAGCCGACCTGGTCGGCCCGGACCATGTCGCGCTTGGCATCGACTACTTCGACGCCTCGCGAGACGAATACGACGCGTTCGTCGCCGCCGGGCTGTGGTCGCCCGAGACCTACAGCCCGCCGCCCTGGCACTATCCCGCGGGAATCGAGAGCCCAAGTGGTTTGCCAAGGCTGACAGAGCGCCTGATCGAGCGTGGATTCGCCGAGAGCGAGGTCCGTAACATCCTTGGAGAGAACTGGCTGCGCGTATATCGACAGGTATGGAGGGAGTCGATCTGACGCAAGTCAAGCGATCGCAGTGGCAGCGCGTCGGTCCGCGACAACCTCCTATGCCTTTAGCCAGGCATCATCGAGGAAGCGCAGCCAATTCTCCCCAAGCAAGCCCTCGATCCGGCTTTGCTTCCAGCCGCGCCTGTCCATCTCCGCAGCCAATGCAGGGAACAAACTGTCAAGCCGTCCTATCGCCTCTGGGATGTAACCAGCGGCGTCATCACGCAAGCGTCGCCCATAGCCCTTGTCGAGGCTGATCGGCACGAAGAACTCAGGCGAACGGCCCTCTGTGTAGTCGGTGCCGATACCGACCTGCCGCTCGCCGACGACGTTGATCAGGTGCTCGATCGCATCCACATAGTCTTCGATCGTCGACTCGTTGCCCCTGCGCAGGAAGGCGGGAAACGCGGTCGCGCCGACAAATCCGCCGTGCTGCGCAAGCAGCCGCAGCTCCTCGTCCGACTTGTTGCGCGGATGAGGGCGCAGTGCCGCCGGAAGCGTGTGTGAGTGACACACAGGGCGCTTGGAGGCACGGATCGTCTCGGCGGTGGTGCGCGCACCGGTATGACTGAGGTCAATCAGCACCGCGTTACGATTCAGCTCAGCTACGAGATCGTGGCCGAAGTCGGTAAGTCCACGGTCCTCGCTCTCGTAGCAGCCGCTGCCGACCGCATTTGCGGTGTTGTACGTGAGCTGCACCACGCGGACGCCCAGCTCCGCGAAGATCGCGACGAACGGCAGGTAATCGTCGTAGCCAGAGGAGTTCTGCCAGCCGATAAAGATCCCCAGCTTGCCTTCCTGCTTGGCCCTGCGGATGTCCTCGGTCGTGTAGACCTGCGCGATCAGGTCTGCGTGATCGACGAACCGCTGCTTCCAGGCAGCCACGTTGTGCAGGGTCGCAGCACAGCTCTCCCAGCTGACGCAGGTCCAATTGGCCGCATCGATGCCTCCGCGCCGCATCGCTTCGAACACCTCGCGCGTCTCCGCGGAGGTGTTGAGGCCATCGATCACAACCGTGTTCTCAAACAGCGACATGTCGTTCCTCTCGGATAGGGACCAGCGCACGCCGTAGGGCGCGAAAGCGGCCAGGGTCGAGCTCGGCCGGCACGGGATGCCCATCGATCGCGTCGGCGATCAGCCGGCCTGTGACCGGGGCGAGCGTGATTCCCAACATCGCGTGCGCACCGGCGAGCAGCACCTCGGGCATGGCGGGAAGCGCACCAACGATCGGCAAGCCGTCAGGCGCAAGCGGCCGCAGCCCCACCCACGGCGCAGCGGCGCGCCAGCTTCCCTGCGCCGCGAGCGCCCTGCGCGCGGCTGCGAGCACGCCCTCGATTCGCCGTGTGTCCGGGTGCACGTCTGGTGGCGCCAGCTCCAGCATGCCGGCGAGACGCGTGCGCCCAGCCAGAGGAGTGACGACGACGCGGGTGTCGTGCAGGTAGAGCGGCCGCGACGGGCGCGCGAGCCCCTCGTGGAAGTCGACGCTCAAGCCGATCGCGGCGACTACCGGCACCGACGGCAACAGCTCGCGCATAGCAACCCCGGTCGCAATTACGACACGACCGGCGCGGATCGTCTCTGTCGCCGTGCGCACGCCTCTGCGGTCCACGGCGCGCACCTCGACGCCTGTGCGCAGGCGTGCCCCGCGGGCACAAGCCTCTGCGCCAAGCGCCGCGACGAGCTCCTTCGGGTCGCCGTGGGCCTCGTCGGGATGCAGGACCGCCCCGCTCAGCGGTCCTTTCAGCGCGGGCTCGAGCTCCAGCGCGGCACTCGCATCAAGCACCTCGCAGCGCAGACCTGCAGCCACATGGGCAGCTGCCTCCCCCCTGGCGTTTGCGAATGCGCGCTCGCCCATGTAAACGCACAACACGCCGCTCCGCTGCAGCTGCTCAGGGACGAGCTGACCCCAGCGTTCCAGGCTCTCGGCGGCCAGCGTTCGCAGCAGGCTCACAGCGTCTTGCCTGTGAGAACGCGCGCAAGCGAGGATGAAGCGCCCAAGCCATGGCCCCAGCTGCGGGCGCGGGTGCAGCGCGAACGGGGACTGCTTGCGCCCAAGCCAGCGCAACCCGTCCCGCAGTGCGGTGGGTGTTGCAAGCGGAGTCGCATGGCTTGGCACGATCAGGCCCGCATTTCCGGCCGAGCATCCGTGTGCCCATCCCTCGCCGCGCTCGAGCACCTGCACGCTCGCGCCGCGCTCTGCGAGCTCGAGCGCGCACGCGGCGCCGATCGCGCCCGCTCCCACGACCACGACGTCCGGCGCGGAGCTCACCTTGCCGCCTGCACAGAGCCCTGTGACAGTGCGAGCGGTGCGACCGCTGCCACTGCTACCGCCAAATCCTCCCAGGCCACGCCGATCGACTTGAAGACGGTGATCTCCTCTGCGCTAGTGCGCGCAGGGACGCCCGCGACCAGCGCCGGAAGGTCCGCGACGATCGCCGACCGGTCGAGAACGCCGGCGCCCAGCGGGATGACGAGATCGCCCGCCTCGGCGCAGGCCATCTGCTTGTCCTCGACGACGATCCGCGCCTTGCCGATCGTCTCGTCATCGAGCTCGCGCGCATTCCGCCGGTATGCGCCGATCGCGTTCACGTGCGCTCCGAGAGGCAAGAGCGCACCCGGAAAGACTGGGCTTGCGCTCGTCGTGCAAGTGCACACGATGTCTGCCTCGCGCACATCCTCAGGGCTGCCGACGCGAGCTTCGAGCCCGACGCTGCACGCCTCGGCGATGAGCGCGGTGGCACGAGTCTCGTCGCCGTCGACTATCACGACCCGCTCGATTGGGCGCACGGCTCGCATGGCTTCGACGTGCGCGCACGCCTGGACCCCCGCTCCAAAGACGACCAGACGACGGGCGCCTGGATTTGCAAGCCGGCTGGTCACGAGCGCCGAGACGGCCGCGGTGCGCAACGCCGTGAGGGCCGCGCCATCGATCGTCAGCACCGGCGCGAGCGTCTGCCCGTCGAAGAGCACGTAGATGCCGTCGATCAGCGGCAGCTTACGCTCGCGGTTGCCGGGATTGATCGTGACGAGCTTCACGCCGACTGCCCGCGGGCCCGCGGCGGGCATCAACAGCAGTTCGCCGCCCGGCACCGAGAGATGGGCACGTGGCGGCGCTTCGAGCTCGCCTGCTTGCAGAGCCGCTTCGAGGGCGGAAATCGCGTCGGCGATCGAGACGCGATCTCGCAGTTCCGAGGCGGTGAGATGAGTTGGTGCGAACAAGGTCCTGAAGGGTCTCAGTCGTAGGCGTGTGTCAATGGTTTGACCATCTGAGTCTACTATTTTCGCTCTCGCTTCGCATGTCCGCTGCATTCCTCGCGCCAGCGATCGCATCGGGCGCCCGATCCCCAGTTTCACCCGAGGCGAAAGCCGCTTGGAAACGGGTCGTCCGGGTCCAGCATGTACTGCCCCATCGCGGTGATCCAGGCGCGCCCGGTTATCTCTGGAACCACAGCGCGCCGACCAGCGATCTCAACCTCCTCGACAAGACGGCCCTCGAAGCGCGTGCCGATGATCGACTCGTGCAGAAACCGCGATCCCAGCGCGAGCGCCCCGCGCTCGTAGAGCTGCGCCATCCTTGCGCTCGTGCCGGTCCCGCACGGCGAACGGTCGACCCATCCCGGATAGATCGTCGTCGCAGCACGCGCGTCGCCGCCCTCGCGCGCAGGCGCGGTCCAGATCACGTGGCGGCAGCCGCGGATCGTCTCGTCCTGCGGATGCACCGGAACTCCGACCGCCTCCATCAGCGCCACCCCCGCCTCGATCAGGCGGGAGGCGTTCTCGGGGATCACCTCCACGCCGATCGAGTTCGCCTCCGCGATCGCGTAGAAGTTGCCGCCGAAGGCCATGTCGTAGCGGATGCCGTTCGCCTCCGCGTCAAGCTCGTGGACGAACGCGGGCACGTTGCGCAGCGTCACATGCTCCGCCTTCCCGTCCTGCACGCGCACCCGCGCCTGCACAAGACCCGCGGGCACATCGAGGCTTATCATCGTCTCCGGCTCGCTTACCTGCACCATGCCCGTCTCGACCAATACGGTCGCGACCCCGATCGTGCCGTGGCCGCACATCGGCAGGTAGCCGCTCACCTCGATGAACACGACGCCCCAGTCCGCGTCCTTTCGACACGGCGGTTGCAGGATCGCTCCGGACATCGCGCCGTGCCCGCGAGGCTCCCGCATCAGCAGCCCGCGGATCTCGTCGTGCTCGCGCTGCAGCCACAGCTTGCGCTCCAGCATCGACGCTCCTGGCAGGACGCCGACACCACCGGTGATCACCCGCGTCGGCATGCCCTCGGTGTGAGAGTCGACGGCTTGAAATACGCGCGCTGCGCGCATCAGCCGGACCCCGGCCGGCCGCGCATGATCACTGCGCGTTCACGGAGAAGAGCGGCTCGTCAAGCTGGCTCAGATCGACCTCAACACCGAGGCCGGCGCCGCTCGGCGCGGATCCGCGCCCGCCGCCCGAGCGCGGGAGATAGCCGGCAAGGTGCTCGTTCGTCCAGTCGTTCATGAACGATACGAGCAGCAGATGCTCGGGCGGCGTGCTCGCGGCCAGGTGGCTCACGGCCGCCGTGGTCAGATCGCCTCCCCAGGTGTCCTCGAGCGAGACGCGCATTGCAAGTTCGCACGCGTGGTCGCGCATCGCCGCGGCCCTGCTCAGCCCGCCGACCCTGCTCAGCTTGATATTGACCGCGCACGCCCCCGCCTCGTACTTCGCCCGGTGCAGATCGCCAGCCGCCGTCACCGACTCGTCGAGGCTGAGCGGCAGCGAGCTCGCACGCTGGACGATCGCGCAGTCCTGCAGCGCCCGGCAGGGCTGCTCGACGAAGACCGGCATGCCTTGCATCTCCCGCATCGCGATCTGCGCCCGCGCCAGATCCCAGCCGCCGTTCGCATCCGCGACGAGCGCGGTCTCCGGCTCCACGGCGTCGAGCACCGTGCGCGTGCGCGCGACGTCCTGTCGCGGCTCGTTGCCGACCTTCACCTGAAACGCGTTGACGCCGTCGGCCTGGCGCGAGGCCGCGAATCTGGCCATCTCCTCGGGCGCGCCTAGCGGAATGGCCTCATAGAGCGGGAAGTCCTGTTGCAGCACGCCGCCGAGCAGCTGCGCGACCGGCATGCCCGCCGCCTTGCCGAGGATGTCCCAGCAGGCGATGTCGATTGGGCTCTTCGCCGCCTGCTGGCCAAGCAGCAACCCGTCGAGTACTCGGTTTACCTGCGAGATGCTGCACGGATCGAGCCCGATCAGGTGCGGGGCGAGCTCGATCAGCGCGGCGCGCACCCCGCCGGCGAAGGCGGGCAGGTAGGTGCCGCCGAGGGTGGCGACCTCGCCCCAGCCTTCGATGCCCGCATCGGTTCGCAACCGCACCGCCGTCGACTCCTGGCTGGAGGCGGCTCGGCCGCCGGACATCACGTATTCGCCGTGGGTGTAGGTGAGCTTGTAGGCGTAGATGTCTACTTGAGCGATCTTCATCGGGCTCTCGTGGCGAGCCTACGCGCCCATGTGCAAGGGCGCTAGACGCTCTTCGCTTTCGCTGCCGAAGGCGGCGCCTTCTCCTCCTACAAGCGCACCGGTCGTCCGTAGCTCTCCATGTGCCGTCTCGCGAGACGAACCAGCTCCGCCGTTGCCGGTGAGAGCGGATGCTCTCTGCGCCAGATGAACCCATACGTGTCATACAGCGGGCGCTCGAAGGGAACGGCGACCAGCTCCGGTGGACCGGAGGTCGAATCCGCAATCGTGCGCAGCACGTAGGTGCCGCCGAGGCCCATCGCCGCGAGCTCGAGCGCCGAATCGACGTGCTCGACCTCCACAGAGGCCGTGACCGCGACTCCCGCCTCATCGCCCCACGCCTTGATCTGCCGCCGGATCGAGTCCCTCCAGCCGACGACCGCCGGCCACGCGATCAAACGGACCTGTGCGAGGCGCTCGATCGACATCGGCCGCTCCGTGTCCGGCCCGGGCAGCGCGGTGTACAGCACCTCGTCGGACATCACCGGCTCCACCACCAGCGAGGGCTCCTGCACCGGGAGCGTGACGAGGCCGGCCTCGAGGGTGCCGCTGCGCACCTGCTCAATCACCTCCGAGCTGTGCTGTCCGATCACCCGCACGGTGACCTCCGGATGACGCGCGACGAAGGTGCTGACCACCTCCTTTACGAGATACCGCTGGGAGACGCCGAAGGTGCCAAGCGACGCGGTTCCTCCCCGCAGGCTGCGGGCGCTCTGAAGCGAAGCCTCGGCTGCGTCCATCGCCGCCATCACCCGTTCTGAGTGCATCTTCAGGTTGGAGCCTGCCTCGGTCAGCTCCAGCCGCCGCCCTGTGCGCACGAACAGCCGCACGCCGACCTCCTGCTCGAGACGGCGGATCTGTTCGGCCAGCGATGGCTGCGCGACGTACATTGCCTCGGCGGCCGCGGTGAAGGAGCCGTGCCGGCAGGCTGCCAGGAAGTAGCGCAGCTGCTGAAGCGTCATGCCTCAGCGTTCGGCGAGTGGCAGCGTGCGCTCGTTCCAGAGCTCCACATGACGCTGCATGATCGCCGCCGCCTCCTCCGACTCGCCCGTCTGCACTGCGCGCGCGAACCTCTCCATGTCCTTGTGGACCTCGGCGCGGTGACGCATCAACGGATCGGCGAGCGTCGCGAACGCCCGTCGCATCGCGGTGTGGATGCCAAGCATGATCCCGATCCGAATCGGGTTGTGTGTCGCGCGCGCGACCGCCTCGTGCCAGCGCATGTCGATCCCCCCGATCACACGCCAGTCAGGCTGCTCGGCGGCGCTCGCCGCGGCGGCCTCCTTGACGAGCTCGTCGAAGGCGGCACGATCCTCATCGGTCGCCTGCCGCACCGCCCAGCGCGCGTTGTCGCTCTCGAAGGCGATCCGGAACTCGGCGAGGTCCTTGGCGGTCGCACCCCGGAACGCCATCAGCGTCCCCAGCGCGTTGCCGAGCAGCCGCTCGTCTGGCTCGCTGGCGAACGCCCCGCCCGTCGCCCCGAGGCGGATCTCGACCACTCCCAGCGCCTCCAGCGAGCGCAGCGCCTCGCGCAGCGTCGCGCGGCTGACCCCGAAGCTCTCTGCGAGCGCGCGCTCACTCGGCAACCGCTCCCCAGGCCGCAGGCGGCCCTCGGCCACGGCGTCGCGAACCTGGGCAATTATGTCCTCGAAGGAGCGAACGCGCTGGGCAGCTGTGAACACTGTCGCATCCGGATTCGCCATCTCTCGGTGAACCCTAGCGTCACCGTCGCGTGCTGCTCAAGCCGCCCAGCGGCGAACGCGTCCAGGCGGGTCGATCCGTTGCGCGATCCGCACCGGATTCTCGTCGTGCAGCTCCGGCGGCAGCAGTCGCGCGGGCGCGTTCTGCCAGGCGAGCGGCCGCAGGAAGCGCTCGATCGCAGCCATCCCGACCGATGTGTACGCGGCGGCGGTGCTCGCCGGATACGGGCCGCCGTGCTGCATCGCGTGCGTGACCGACACCCCTGTCGGATAGCCGTCGAAGACCAGTCGCCCGGCGATCCGCGCAAGCACGCTCACGAGCGGGCGGATCGCGTCGGCCTCGCATGGCTCGCTGTGGACCGTCGCAGTCAGCTGGCCACCGAGCCTTGGCAGGGTCGCGCACAGCTCCTCGAGGTGCTCGTAGATGGCCAGCACGGCGACCGGCCCGAAGCACTCCTGCGCGATCTCGGGGCGCTCGCGCAGCCGCGCCGCGCTCGTGAGGAACAGCTGCGGCTGGGCGCAAAAGCTGACGTCCTCAGGCGCGTTTGGCGAGCTCGCCTCGCCGATCGGCTCGGTGAGCGCTTGAAGCATCGCCGTGCACGCAGTCAGCCCATCTCGAATCTGCTCGCTTAGCAGCCATTGGGGAGCGCCGTCGCCCAGGCTTCGCCCGAGCGCATCGGCGAACGCCTGCCCTGAGGCTCCGGCCGGAATGAAGACGAGCCCCGGCTTCGTGCACAACTGCCCTGCGGAGCCGGTCACGGAGCTGATAAGACCCTCCGCAATCTGCTCACCACGCGTGGCCAGCGCGCCGCGACTGACCACAAACGGATTGACGCTGCCCATCTCGGCGTATACGGGAATCGGGCACGACCGTCGCGAGGCGCGCTCGAACAGTGCCCGCCCTGCGCGCAGCGAGCCGGTGAAGGCGACGGCGGCCACCTCTGGGCGCTCGACCAGATCTTCGCCGACCACCGCGCTTGAGGACTGCAACAGCGCAAAGCTGCCGTCAGGCAGGCCGCAGTCTGAGACCGCGCCTCGCAGTGTCTCGGCGACCAGCTTGCTCGTGCCCGGATGGGAAGGATGCCCCTTCACGATCACCGGGCATCCAGCCGCCAGCGCAGAGGCCGTGTCGCCTCCGGCGACGCTGAATGCGAGCGGGAAGTTGCTTGCACCGAACACCGCGACCGGTCCGATCGGGACCAGCATGCGGCGCAGATCCGGCCGTGGAGTCGGCTTCGCCTCCGGGTCCGGCAGATCGATCAGCGCCTCCAGGTAGTCGCCCGCCTCGACGATCTCAGAGAACTTCTGCAACTGCACGGCGGTCCGCTCCAGCTCACCTTGGAGCCGAGCCTCGCCCAGCGCCGTCTCGGCGTCCGCGCAGCTCACGATCTCCTCGCAGCGCTCTCGCAGCGCGCCCGCCACCACCTCCAGCAAGGCCGCACGGCGACTGCGATCGGCGAGGGCAACGCTACCGCTCGCCTCAGAGGCCGCGGCGGCGGCACGGCGGACGTCTTCTGCACTCGCCTCCCGATAGGTCCCGATCGCTGTGCCCGTGCGCGGATCGACAGCGGAAAACAAGCCGCACTCAGTGGTCTGTACGATAGGCCGCATTGGCATGTATACTACACCACATGCCTCGAAGGTCCGTAGAAGCAGGCGAGCGTCGCCCAGACGACACGGCGCGCACGGCCGAGGCCGTCGAGCACGAGACGGTCCAAGATTCGCCAGCCACCACTCGCGACGCTGTCGAGCCCCCACAGCTTTACGAGCTGATCGTTGGGAGAATCCTCGACTGGGTGCGCGCCGGCCGGCTTGCGCCAGGCGTGCGGCTTCCCTCAGAGCGCGAGCTCGCCAGCCGTCTCGCGGTCTCTCGCTCCTCGGTGCGCGAGGCGATCGCGGCGCTGCAAATCGAGGGGATAGTCGAGACGAAGCCCGGAGCCGGCTCCTTCCTGGCACCCGACGCGCGCGATCGGCTGCTTACAAGGAACCTCGGCGGCGAGCACGTGACTTCCCTGGCCGACACGAGCCCGTTCGCGCTGCTCCAGGCGCGGGAGATGCTCGAGCCACAGGTCGCGCGCGTCGCCGCACAGCGACGAAGGCCCGACGACCGGATCGCGGCGCTGCTCGAGCAGATGGAGCGCTCATCCGACCCGAGCAGCGCCGAGGCGCGGGCCACGTGGAGCGAGGCAGATCGCATGTTTCACAGCCAGATCGCAGTGATCAGCGGCAACGCAGTGCTCGCAGCGATCGGCGACTACATCGCAGCGCTGATGGACCAGCCGCTCTGGCGGCGTCTGCGCGACGACCTGATCGCCGTGCCTGGGCGCACGGTCACGCAAATGGCCGAGCATCGGCTCATCTACCAGAGCATCGTCGAGGGCGATCCCGACGCCGCCGCGCTCTACGCGCTGTACCACGTCAGGCGCGTCGACCGGCTGATGCGCGACTGAGAAAGATAGGGAGGTACCGCATTGAGCTTCCACGGAATCATCCCCGCGCTGACGACACCCTTTGACGCCGATGACCGCGTCGACATGGTGGCACTGGAGCGCAACGTCGCCTTCGTGCTCGACGCGAGCGTCCACGGCATCGTCGGCACCGGCACGATGGGCGAGGCGAGCAGTCTCTCGCGGCAGGAGCGCCAGCAGGTGTTGGCGACGATCTGCGGGGTCGCAGGCGATCGTGTGCCAGTTGTCGCCGGCATATCCGCCATCAACGCCTCGGCTGCGATCGCCTATGCGCTCGACGCTGCAGACGCTGGCGTGGCGGGCTTGATGCTGCTGCCGCCGCTGCTCTACCGCGGCGATGAGGCGGAGATGCTCGCGTTCTTTGACAGCGTCTGCAGGGCGGCTGAGCTACCGGTGATCCTCTACAACAACCCTGACGCCGCCGGCTACGACCTGCCTGCGCAGACAATCATCCAGATCGCAAGCGAGGTGAAGCAGGTCATCGCGGTGAAGGAGTGCTCCGGCGATGTGCGCCGCATCCCGCAGATCCTCAACGCCGCCGATCGACCGCTCGCGGTGCTCGTCGGCGGCGACGACTGGGCCTTCGAGGGCCTGTGCGTAGGTGCCGCAGGGTGGATCTCCGGCGCCGCCGACGTCGCGCCGGCGGCCTGCGTCGCCCTCTACGACCACATCCGTGAAGGGGAACTCGACGACGCCCGCGCGCTCTATCGCCTGTTGCTGCCACTTGCGCGCCTCGACATGAAGCCGAAGCTCGTCCAGTACTTCAAGGCAGCCCTTGACGAGCTCGGGCGCGACGGTGGCCCAAGCCGCCCGCCTCGCCTGCCGCTCAGCGAGCCGGAGCGTGACGAGGTGCGTCTCGCAGTCGCGCTTATCGCCGACCATGCAGGCGCCTGAGCATTCAGGAGGCCAGCGCGCGCTCCTGGCTGTCGGCCGCCTACCGAATCGCACTCACCGCCACACGCCGCCCACTGCGCGCCGCCTCCGCGACGGCCAGCGCCACGCGCAGCGCCTCGATCCCTTCCTCGCCCGAGACCGCAACGCTTCCCTCGTCGCGCACAGCCTCGTGGAAGCGACGCACCGCACGTACGTAGAGGTCCTCCCGGTCGGGCAGCGCGAGACGGCTGACCTCATCGCCGCGACGCAGCAGCACCTCGCCCAACGGCTGCGAGGTCATCGACTCACGCGCGAAGACCGATGCCTCGCTGCCGTGGATCTCCAGCCCCGTGCCTGCGTGCGCGACAGTCCAGGCGTCATGGAACCCGATCGGCAGCCCGGTGTTGCTGACCATCACACCCATCACGGCGTCCTCGATGCCCTCCGCACCGAGCCCCTGGCGGAAAGACTCCGCGATCACGCTCCCGATCGGCTCGTCGAGCAGGAAGCGCAGCAGCGCTGCGTCGTGGACGGTCACATCCAGGATCACACCGGCGCCCGCCTTCGGGTCGTTGGTGCGCCACGTCTGCAGATCCTGCGGAAGCGAGCGAGCGTGGAAGACGCGCGCCGCGCGCAGCTCACCAAGCTCGCCGTTCTCGATCAGGCTCCGCACGAGGCGATGCGTCGCGGCGTTGGGCAGATGGTGGTTGACAGCGAACACTACCCCCGCCTTCCTGCACGCCTCCCCCATCGCCTGCGCATCCCGCAGGCTGGTCGCAACCGGCTTGTCGCAGAGCACGTGCTTGCCGGCCTGCGCGGCGGCGATCCCCTGCAGCGCGTGCAGCTCATTGGTCGTGCTGATGTAGACGGCGTCGACCGCCTCATCGGCGAGGCATTCATCCAGGCAGGCGTATGCGCAGCGGAAGCCGTAGCTATCGACGAATTGCTCTCGCCGCTGCGCGGAGGTGCTGAAGATGCCATGCAGCGCACCGTCCAACTGCGAGGCGACCGCTCGCACCATGAACTCGCCCGCGATCGTGCTGGCGCCGATGAACGCCCAGCGCACGGGCTTGCTCATCGCTGCTGCTCAGAAGGCGTGTAGGCGATCGAGGTCTCGAGCGTCTGCGGTCCGCTGACCAGTGTGAGGCCGCCGTCGGCCAGCAGGCGGCTGCCGGTCACATAGGAGGCGGCATCGGAGAGCAGATAGGCGATCGCCTCGGCGATCTCACGCGCCTGAGCGGGGCGGCCGGCTGGAATCTCCGGATAGTCGCCGCCACGAGGGTCGATCTCCTGCGGCCCGAAGTTCTGCGGTGTTGAGGTGTGGCCGGGAGCGAGCGTGTTGACGCGGATACCGTAAGCGCAGAGCTCGAGCGCCATCACCTCGGAGGCCAGCGAAAGCGCGGCCTTCGCGGCGCAGTAGGCCGCGCCGCCGGCGACCGGCACACGATCGAGCACGGAGGTGACATTCACGATCGCGCCGGCAGCGCCGTTCGCGACCATCAGCTGCGCAGCCGTGCGCGCGGCAACGACCGCGCCGAGCAAATCGACGCGCAGCACACGCTCCCACGCGGCCAGATCGTCCTCCAGGAACGGCGCGCGGTGGTCGATCGCGGCGTTGTTGACCAGGCCCGTAAGGCCACCGAGCTCGCTGTCGAGCGCGCGCACCACCGTCTCCGCCTCGCGCGGGTCCTCGAGGTCGAGCCGCGCCACGACGGCCCTGCGGCCAAGCGCCTGGATCTCGGAGGCGAGCGCGGCCGCCGTCTGCGCCCCCGACCGATAGGTGATGCCGACGTCGTAGCCGCGTTCTGCGAGCAGCGTTGCGGTCGCCTTGCCGATGCCCGCACTTGCGCCGGTGACGATCACCGCACCGCACCGCTCTGTGCCCGCCGCGCTCAACTGCTCATCCCCATCACCAGACCGCCGGTCACGCTCAGCACCTGGCCGTGTATGTAGTCAGCCGCGGGCGTGCAGAGGAAGAACACGAGGCTTGCGACCTCCTCCACCGTTCCTGGCCGCCCCAGCGGCACCACGTCGGTGAGATCGCCGCGACGCTCCTCTGAGAGCCCAAGCGGCACATGGTGGCCACCTACGTCGATGCTCTCGCCGGCATCGTCTGAGCGCGTAAGACGCGTGTCGATGATGCCAGGCGCAACCGCGTTGACGTTGATCTGGTGTGGTGCCCACTCGCGCGCTAGGCCCTTCGTGAGGCCGAGGACCGCCGCCTTGCCGGCGTTGTAGTTCTGCTGCCAGGGCTCGCCCATCGTGCCTGAGACCGAGGACATGTTGACGACCTTGCGGTTGTGCGCGAACGCCCTGCTGCCGATCATGTGCGGCCCCGCCGCACGCAGGACACGGAAGGGCGCGGTCGCGTGGATCGCAAGCATCGCCTCCCACTGCTCGTCTGTCATCTCGACCAGCGGGGCGTCCCAGTTGTAGCCGGCGTTGTTCACGACGATGTCAAGCTGGCCGAAGCGCTCGAGCGCCGCTGCCACCAGCGCGTCCGGCTCTCCAGGGAGAGTGATGTCGCCAACGTGCCCGGCTGCCTTCTCCCCGAGCTGCGCGACCGCGGCGTCGGTCGCCTCGCGATCGAGGTCGCCGATCACGACACTTGCGCCAGCCTCCGCGAGCAGCGTCGCGGTCGCAAGGCCCATGCCACGCGCCCCACCGGTGACGATCGCCACACGGCCGGAGAGATCGGTTGCTTCACTGAACTGAGTCACGTCTGGAAATCCCTTCTTGTCGATGACAGCAGATTCGGGGGCGCTCTACGACGCCCGAGCGCGCTCCTGCAGCGCGGCGGCAAGCGCCTGCTCAGCCATTTCGAGGCTGTGATCGATGTCAGCCTCGGTGTGGCTGTAGCCGATGTGGCTGCGGCCGACGTTCTCGGGCACCTCGAAGCAGCCTCTCTTGACCATCTGGCGCCTGTAGGCGAGAAACAGCTCGGTGTCGTTGCGGGCGACGTCCTCATGGTCGCGGATCTCGCCCTCCAGGAAAGAGAGCACGAACAGCGATCCGAAACCGCCTGCGTGGGCAGGTACCCCCGCCTGCTTCGCGATCCGCGCAAGGCCTGTCCGCATCCGCTCGCCGAGCGCGAAGATGTGCTCGTGCACCGGCTCGCGCTCCATCACATCGATGGTCGCCAGCGCCGCCGCCACCACCGGAGCATTGCCGTTGTAGGTGCCGCCGTAGAACACCTCGCCGTCGGGATGGGTGTTGAACCTCTCCATCAGAGAGCGACGGCCGCCTACCGCAGCAAGCGAGAAGCCGTTTGCGATCGCCTTGCCCATCGTCGTGAGATCGGGCCTCACGCCGCAGATCGCCTGGTAGCCGCCAAGCCCGTGGCGAAAGCCCGTGATCACCTCGTCGAAAATCAGCGCGATCCCCTCACGGTCGCAGAGTGAGCGCAGACCCTCCAGAAAGCCCGGCCGCGGCAGGATCGAACCGCCAGGAGCGTTGTGGACCACCGGCTCGACGATCAGGGCGGCGACCTGCTCGGGATGACGCGCGATCGCCTCCTGGACGGAGTCGAGGTCGTTGTAGCGGCAGATCACCGTCTCCACCTGTGCGGTGGCGAGGCCACCTGGACCGGCGAGCACGGCGTCGTGGTAGCCGTGATAGAGCGATGCGAATCGAATCGTCTTTTGCCGGCCCGTAGCTGCCCGCGCTGCGCGCAGCGCGTGGTAGGTCGCTTCCGAGCCGCTGTTGCATATCAGCACCTGCTCGACCGAGGGCACGTGATGGACGATCTTGCGCGCGAGTTGAAGCTCAGCCTCCGTCACGCCCAGCCCGAAGAGCACCGTCTCGCGGATCGCCTGGGTTACTCGCTCGATCACCGCCGGATGACTGTGCCCAAGCACGATCGGCCCATAGGCGGCGTGGTAGTCGGTGTAGCGGCGCCCATCGATGTCCTCGAAGTAGGCGCCTTTCGCGCTGCGTACGCAGAGCTTGGAGGCGGTGTTGCGCCGCCCAGAATTCACACCACCGGGAATCACCTCGCTGGCGGCGGCGAGCAGGCGCTCGGAGCCGGAAGGCAGATCGCCGTTCATGAAGCACCGCCATCCGCTGTCAGCCGCCATGTGCCGGGCGCGATGTGCCCACGGTCCTCGAGGACGACGTGAGCTGCGTTGTGCCCGGGAGCGCCGCTCACCTCTCCGCCCGGATGCTGCCCCGCGCCGCAACAGTAGAGGCCTGTTATCGGCGCGCGATAGTCGGCGAGCTCCGGGATCGGCCTTCGCCACAACGCCTGAGAGAGCGTCATGTCGACGTGGTGGATGTTGCCGTCGGTGAGCAGCACACGCTCCTGCAGATCGCTTGGCGTGAAGAGCACGTAGTCCCGAAGCGCAGCTCGAAAATCAGGCGCGTGGCGCTCGATCTGACTCAGCACCCTCTCGGCCATCTCCTCACGAAGCTGCGGCCACTGCCCGCTCGCCGGGCGCGTGGGCGCGTACAGAATCCAGAACGAGAGAGTGTGCCCACCCACCGGCGCGAGCGTCGGATCCCACACCGATGGCGTCATCGCGACCATCAGCAGCTCGTCGGGCAGCTCGCCTGCACTGGCCTGCAACCACGCGCGCTCCTGTCCGGCATATGAGGGCAGCAGGCTGGTCAGGCCTCGGTGCGGCAGATCGCTGCCCGCGAAGGCCTTGTACTCCGGCAGACCAGACATCGCGCAGTGCAGCTTCAGCGGCGCTACCTGCCGCTGCATGCCCTGCACGCTTCTGAGGAAGCCCGGCTCCAGCAGGCCGGGGTCCAGCAGCGAGAGGAAGGTGCGATCCGGAGTGGCATCCGAGACGATACTGCTCGCGGATATCTCCTCTCCTCCTACCAGACGCACGCCGACGGCGCGATCTCCCTCGACGAGGATGCGCTCGACCGGCGTGCTGGTGCGAAGCGACACATCGAGCTCTGAGAGCGCGTCGACCATCGCGGTGACCACGCTGCCCATCCCGCCGCGGACGTACCCCTTCGGCGAGATCTGCCCGGTCTCGGAGTAGTCGCGCCCCGCGACTCCAAGCGCGTGCACGAGGCTCGAACCGTTTGCGTAGAGGCTGCCAAGGTCGGCCCGGACCTCGTTTACCCCCGCTCGCATCACGGGCGTATCGAGATGACGCTCGATCAGCCCGCTAAGAGAGGACTCCATCAAGGTTCTCAGGAGCTGCTGGTGCCCGACGCGCTCCGCATGTGCCTCGAGCTGGGCGGGCGAGGGCGGAGTGCTCAGCAGCAGCGGACCGAGGAGGTCTGCCGCCTGCCGCCAGATCGCCTGCCAGTCCGTCCAGCGCGCCGCATCGGCCGGCGCGACACGCGCTATCTCCTGCCGCAGCCGATCCTCGTCGCGCCACCAGATCATGGACGTCTCCCCGTCGATCACCTTCACATCGGCCTCTGGAGCATCGACGACCATGCCACGCTCGAGTAGGCGCATGTCGGCCATGACTTGGGGGCGAAGCAGCCACAGGCAGTTGGCGCAGCTCGAGAATCGGTAGCCAGGCAGTAGCTCCTCGGTCTTGCACGCGCCGCCGAGGTCCGGCTGCGCCTCCAACACTTCGACCTTCAAGCCCGCCCGTGCAAGGTAGAACGCGGCGACCAGGCCGTTGTGGCCTCCCCCTATCACGAGCACATCTGGTGCGACAGGCAAGACATTCCTTCCGTCGTGTTGGCGGTGGCGCCAGCGGTGCTCGCCACTCTTTTGCCGGATCGTTCCGGCAAGATGTCGCCAATGTATGCGATCGTGCTTTGCCTGTCAAGCAGCGAGCTATAGTCGCCGCGATGGCAGGCACCGATAACCGCTCACGCCCACACCGCGCGCGTGACGGGAGTGAAACCGCGCGACGCCACGCCACACACGGCCGTCTGCCCACGATCTTCGACGTCGCGCGCCTGGCTGGTGTGGGCAAGACGACAGTCTCGGACGCCCTCCAAGGCCGGGGACGGATGACGCGGGAGACGCGCACAAAGGTGCTTGCGGCTGCCGAGCAGCTTGGCTACCGCGTCCACGTAGGCGCCCGCAACCTCATCAAGCAGAGCACAGAGGTGATCGGCGTGGTGGTAGGCGATCTGTTCGACCCGTTCTGCGCGGAGCTCACCGCACATCTCGAGCAACACGCCTCCAAGTGCGGCTTCCGGACGCTGCTTGCCAGCGCCGGCCCGGATCTCGCGGCCGAGGCGAGTGCGGTTGGGAGTCTCGTCGAGCATCGCGTGGCTGCGATTGTCGTCATCTCCTTCACAGGCGATCAGAGCGCGCTCGCAGCAGCAGGCCCGCACACGCCCGTGATCTGCATCGGCTACGAAGGCCCCCACGGCGTCTCGATCGGGATCGATGACCGCCACGGTGGCCGTCTCGGCGCCAGGCACCTGCTCGATCTCGGGCACCGCCGCATCGCTTACATCAGCAACAGCGGCGTGCCGCAGAAGACCGATCGCGATCGGCGCGACTCCTACCGCCGTGCGCTGCGTCACGCCGGCGTCACGCCCGATCCGCAGCTCACACTGCGGCTGCCCGCCTCGGACAAGCAAGAACGCTTTGCCCAAATGCGTGAGCTGCTGAGCGGGCCCGACCATCCCACGGCCGTCTTCGCCGTCTCGGACATCACCGCGATCGAGCTGATGTCCTGCGCCGGCGAGCTGGGGCTGAGCATCCCGGCGGACCTCTCGGTGCTCGGCTTCGACGACATCATGATTGCGAGCATGCCGATGATCGCACTGAGCACAGTCGCCCAGCCGATGGCCGAGCTTGCGCGGCGCGGCGTCGACACGGCGGTCGCGCTGATCGAGGATCCACTCGCCGAGATCGCCAGGCAGCGCGTCGAGCCGCGACTGATCATCCGCAACACCACGGCTGCGCCGGGGCGGTGACTTGGACTCACCGAGCCTGGGGCGCTCTCGTCAAGACCTCATGCAGTACGCCGAGCGACTGCGTCGAGAACTCAATCGCGACTCATCGGCTCGATCCTCACCGGCCGCCCCTCCGCGTGCGAGCGGCTCGCCGCCTGTGCAACCAGGAAGGCGGCAACGGCATCTTCTCCGCCGACCTTCGCCGGCCGCCGCTCGCGAATCGCCGAGGCGAAGTCCGCGAGCTCGTTGACGTAGGCACTCGCGAAGCGCACACGGAAATCCTCCACACAATCCCGGTGAGCGTCGCCGGCCGAGAGGCGTTCAAGGTTCGTGAGCGAGTTGCGGACGATTCGCATCGTGGCGTCCGAGCCGAGGATCTCGATCCCCGCCTCGTATCCGTAGCCAGCGCAGCGGCTGCCGTCCACAACGCCGATCGCGCCGCTTACGAAGCGCAGCGTGACAACCGCGTTGTCCACGTCGCCGACCTCCCCGAACATCGGGGAGGCAAGCGACGCTCCGCATGTCGAGACCTCGACCACCTCGCCGACCATCCAGCGCGCACAGTCGAAGTCGTGGATCAGGGCGTCGAGGAAGAAGTCGCCGTCGGAGGCCAGGTAGCGAGTGTCGGCGGGCGCGTGGACATCCCGCTGGGTGCTGCGAAAGAAGCGCACCTCACCCAGCTCGCCGGCGCCCAACCGCTGCGCCGCGGCCAGGTAGTCCGGATCGAAGCGGCGATGAAAGCCGACCTGCAGGCAGACGCCGGCGCGCTTTGTCGCCTCGATCGCGCGGAGGCTCGAATTGAGGTCCAGCGAAAGCGGCTTCTCGGTGAAGACGTGCTTGCCGGCGGCCGCGGCCTGCTCAATCATCGCGGCGTGCAAGCTCGTGGGAGTGACTATCGCCACGCCCGCAATGCCGTCGTCTTCAAGGATCGAGGTGTAGTCGGTCGACCATGCCACGCCCAGTTCGCTGCCGACGCTTCTGGCGACCGACTCGTCCGCGTCGACCACCCGCGCGAGGTGCGCCCCCGACACACCGGCCGCGAGGTTTTCAGCGTGAAAGCGGCCGAGATGGCCAAGACCGACGACACCAAGGCTCACACGATCCCTAGACATTGACGGAAACCTCCGACTCGATCAGCAGCGGTTGCAGGAACCTCACAGCCTTCTCCACGCCCTCCGGAAACGACATGAACGGGTCCTCGTGCTCGATCGAGAGCACGTCGTCGTAGCCGTGCAACCGCAGCGTGGTGATGAGCTCGCTCCACCAGGTTGCGTCGTGTCCATAACCGACGGTCGCAAAGCTCCAGGGGCGCTCCCTCAGCGGGGTGAGCGGGTCATTGTGGAACCAGCCGTTGTGGCGCATCGCCGCCGCGTTGATGCGCGTGTCCTTCATGTGGACGAGCCGGATGATCTCGCCGAGCTGCGCAATCGCCTCGAACACGTCGATGCCCTGATAGAAGAGGTGTGAGGGATCGAAGTTGCAGCAGACGACCTCGCCGATCTGGTCGCGCAGCCGCAGCAGCGCCGCCGGGTTGTAGGCGAGATCCCAGGCGGTCATCTCAAAGCAGAGCTCGCAGCCGTGATCGACCGCTACCTGAGCCTGCTCTGCCCAATAGGGCAGCAGGCGCTCCTCCCATTGCCAGCGCAACACCTCGACATTGGGGGTCGGCCACTCGGCGGGCAGGCCGACGATCCAGGCGGGGTGGCTGTCGCCCGGCGCGCCCGCGCAGATCCCGGCCACCAGCGAGAGGCGACTCACCCCGATCTTCTCCGCGAGCACGCAGGCATCGCGGAACTGACGCCGGTACTCGTGTGCGGTCGCCTCGTTGGGTGAGAGCGGCTCGCCATGGATAGAGAGCGCACAGATCTCCAGCCCGTGGCGCGAATAGGCGTCAAGCCAGCGCCGCAACGCGCCCTCGTCGCGCACGAGCTCCGCAGGATCGCCGTACCGTAGGTCCTTGAACACTCCGGCGCACGCGACCTCGACGGCGCTCACGCCCAGGCGCTGGAGGAAAGCAAGTCCATCCTCGAACTCGAAATCGAGGATTCCCGTCGTGTGTGCAGCCAATCGCATGATCGTCTCCAATGGGTGATTGTGGTGTGGGCGGCTCACCGGGATGTGAGCCAAATCTCCAATGTGGTGGATCGCAGAGCCCCTGCCACGCAGGTGCCCTGGGTCAACGAAACAGCCGTTCAAATCAGCAGTTGCCCCCCATCGACCCTGATCGTGAGCCCGGTCAGGTAGCGCGCATCAGGCGAGGCAAGAAACGCGACGACCCCCGCCACGTCATCAGGCGTGGCCATCCGCCCCAGCGGTATCTGCTCGACGATGCGCCCGCGCAGCTGCACGGGCGAGATACCCTGCTGCGCGGCGAGCTTCTCCATCGCCAAGTGATGCATCGCGGTGTCGACCTCGCCTGGGGCAACCGCATTGACCGTGATCTCATGCTTTGCCAGCTCCAGCGCAAGCGACTGAGCGAGGTTGACAACAGCCGCCTTACTCGCGCAGTAGGCAGACGAGCCCGCCTCGCCGCGCAGCCCGGCCACCGAGGCCGTCGCTATCAGCCGTCCGCCGCAGCCGGCGGTGATCATCGCATTCGCCGCCGCCTGGAAGCCTGTCATCACGCCGAGCACGTTGATACGCATCACCTGCTCCCAGCGGCTGGCGACACCGTCAAGCAGATCCTCGATCAGGAGCACGCCGGCGTTGGCGACGCACACAGCCAGGGGGGCCGCCTGCGCCGCTATCGCCGATGCGTGCTCCATCGCCTCGGCATCAGCCACGTCGGCCTCCAACCACCGCACCTGCCCGTCGATGTCCTGGCAGCCGCTCGGCAAGCGCCGATCGACCGCCACGACGAACGCCTGCTCAGCCGCCAACCGTGTGACTATCGCCGAGCCGATCCCACCGGCGGCGCCGGTCACGATCGCTGATCTTCCTTGGAGAAACGCCATCTTCCATCCTTCGTCATCGGGGGTGAAACCGCATCGATTTGCGATGGCGGTCGTGCGTGGCGGTAAGCGTCGAATCGCAGTCGCCGAGCACTCGCCCTCGCGCCCGTCTGTCTGCACGCCTCGCCGCGGGCCCAAACGACCCGCGGAGGCTCAGCTCTTGCGAGGCTTCGCTGCAGCCTCGCCACGGCTCGGATCTCGCATCCTGCCGTCAGGCGTCGAAGTCGCGCGCAGCGCGGACCTGGTCTGACAGAGCACGCCCCGCAGGCTCACACGACGTGCGTGCAATGAGGCTGCTCTCGCCTGCGGCGTGCGTCAGTACTCGTGGAAGAACCGCACAGCGCGCGCCAGAGACGGCTCACCGTGGTCGGCAAGCGGCTGGCATCGGCCATCCCCACGGAGGGCCGACAGCATCTCGTGCGATCGGTTCACAGTGGCAATACCTACCAAGGCCGGCTCGCGATGTCAAGCCATGTTGCCCATAACGCTACGCACACGCGCGATGACCTCAGTTGTGCTATGAGATGCAATCACATGATTCCTGCCGTTCTGACATGGATATAGGTGAGGCAGGGGCCGGGGCGGCGCTCGCACTCAGCTCCTCGGTGTTCGGCGGAACGGCGGACTTCCTCGGAGGCACGACCTCCCGGATCGTCGGCACTGTGCGCTTCATGTTCTGCACGCAGGCGGCCGGGCTGCTGCTGGCGGGTAGTTGGGTGGCGATCAGCCGCGAGCCTCTGCCGGACCTCGCGGCGCTCGGCGAGGCGCTTGCCGCGGGAGTCAGCCTGATCATCAGTCTGACCGCGTTCTTCCAGGCGATGGTGGTGGGCACGGTCAGCATCGTCGCGCCCATCAGCGCGATCGGGGTATGCGTTCCGGTCGCGGCGGGCGTCGCGCAGGGCGACCGGCTGGGGGCCGCACAGGTGCTCGGCATCCTTGCGGCACTGGCCGGCATGTTGCTCGTCGCCCGTCAAGAGCGGCAGCACGGCTCCCTGCCGGTCCGCTCCAGCCTCGGCCTGGCTCTGGTGGCGGCCTTCGGCGGCGGCGTGTGCCTGTGGCTGATCGCAGAGGCCAGCCGCGGCGGGGTGGCCTGGACGTTGCTCGTAGTGCGCGCTGTGATGGCACTTGTGCTGACGGTTGCGCTGTGCAGCCAGCGGATCTCGCTGCGCCGCGCTTTCGAGCGGCGCATCGCCTGGCGCGTGCTCGCCTCGGTGCTGTTTGGGTTCCTCGGCTTCACTCTCTACGCGCTGGCCACGTTGCACGGGCAGCTTGCGGTCGTCTCGGTCCTCGCCTCGCTCTACCCGGTGGTGACGGTGCTGCTCGCCTACCACCTGCTCGGCGAGCGTCTGCATCGACCACAACAGGTCGGTATAGCGGCCGTGCTGCTCGGGGTGGTGCTGCTCTCCTCATGACCAGGCTTGCCGCCTCCCCCGTCTCGTGGGGCATCGACTTCGCAGATCACCCTGACAACCCGCCGTGGCGGGTCGTTCTCGACGAGATCGCCGAGTCTGGTCTGCGCGAGCTGGAGCTCGGACCGGTCGGCTACATTCCCACAGCGACCGCGCGCGAAGAGCTAGAGTGCCGCGGGCTGCGGTCGCTCGGCACCTGGCTGGTGCTGCCGCTCTCCGCCTCGCGGCAGGAGATCGAGGAGATCGCAGCAGTGAAGCCGACGATCGAGCTGATCCGTGCCAGCGGAGGCGCCCATGTGATCCTGATCGACAAGGCCGGCGGCGAGCGTGGCCAGACCGCCGGCCGTCCCGCCTCCGCGCGCAGACTCGGCTCACAGGAGCGCTCACGGTTCGCGCACAACGTGCTGGAGATCGCGACCCTGACTCGCGGACAGGGGCTGGACGTGACCTTCCATCCTCACACCGCCACGTTCGTCGAGTTCGAGGACGAGATCGAGTGGCTACTGCAGGCAACCGCCACCGAGGAGCTGAAGCTGTGCCTTGACACCGCCCACCTCGCCTGGGCAGGCATGGACCCGGCGGACTCGCTGCGACGCTACGCCTCAGCGCTCGGCCACGTGCACCTGAAGGATCTCGATCGCGACACAGCGGCCGCCGCACAGTCCGAGGGCATGGGCTTCTGGGAGGCGATCGCAGCCGGCGTCTTCTGCCCGATCGGCGCAGGCTGCGTGCGCTTCGATGCCGTCGCCGCCGCGCTGGGAGAGATTGACTATGACGGCGCCGCGACGATCGAGCAGGACCGCGCGCCGCGGGACGCCGGCCCAGCGCTGGCCCAGCTGCGCGGCAGCATCGCGCACCTCAGGACTGTATTCGGCGAGTCAATCGGACGCTGAGACAGCCGATCGCCGTGCCTGCTGTCAAGACGGTTATATGAGCTGCACCGGAAGCACCGAGAATCCTCGCGAGTCGACGTTCGCGTTGCGGACGCCCGTACCAGTCGGATCGAAGATCATCTTGCGTCTGATCAGATGCTCGAGCGCTGTGCGCGCCTGCAGCCGCGCCAGCGGAGCACCGATGCAGAAATGGATGCCATAGCCGAATCCCATGTGACGTTGAGGCTCCCGCCCGAAGTCCAGCCTGTCCGCATGCTGATAGCGCTCCTCGTCACGATTCGCAGAGCCAAGCACCAGCAGCAGTCTGGCGCCGGCCGGAATCGTCTGGCCAAGCAGCTGCGTGTCCTCACACACCGTCCGCATGGTGTTCTGGATCGGAGCATCGAAGCGAATCAACTCCTCCACAGCGCGATCCACCGCGACCTCTCCGGCAAAGAGCATCTCTCGCTGCTCAGGCCACCGATGCAAGTTGACAATGCTGTTGGAAAGCATGTTCGAGACGGTTCCACTTCCAGCCGTGAAGAGAATCAACACAAGGCCCACGATCGTCTCGTCAGCCAGTTGGACACCGTCGATCTCCGCTTGGGCGACATGGCTCAGTACGTCGTCCTCCGGGTGCTCGCGCCGGCGACCCGCCAGCGCCTTGAAATACTCGGCGAGCTCCTCTCGGGCCAGCAACGCTCGCTCTGGCACGACAGAGCTGCCCACGTCACGAGAAGTGAAACGGTGGACGAGATGCGCCATCTTGTCGTGGTCAGAAGACGGCACTCCGAGAATGTGACAGATGACTGACAGCGGCAGAGGCGAGCTCAGCGTTTCCACGAAGTCGAAGCGACGGAGCTGCGCGCAAACGTCCAAGAGCTCGCCAATGCGCCGCTCTACGAAGTCTGCAAGCGTTGCAACCGTCCGAGCATTGAAAGACCCGTGCACGATCTTGCGCATGACATCGTGTCGAGGCGGGTCTTCATCGAGGAAGTTGCCATCGCCGATGATCTGATCGCCACCATCCAGGTCCACGCCGTTCGCATTGGAAAAGGATGCATGGTCATGCAGCACTGGCTGGATGTCCCGCGCCCGAGAGAGCGCCCAGAAGTCGCGCTCGTGATTGTGATAGAGCGGATGATCCTCACGAAGCCGCTCATATATCGGGTATGGATCTTCAAATGTCTCCTGGGCAAAAGGGTCGTAACGAAATGCCGCCAGACGGGGTGTCATATTCAACCTCCTCCGATTCTCTCTGCATGTCGAGGTCCTCGTCGACCTTCATCATGTTCGTCGATCGCTGCATCACCTTCGGCTGTCCCGAGTAACCTCACTTCGGGCAATGTCATCTGGTCTCCCTTGCGCGCCCCTGGTATCAGACCAGCAGCTGGCCCCCATCGATCACGATCGTCTGTCCTGTGATGTAGGAGGCCTCCTCGGAGGCAAGGAAGGCGATCAGGGAGGCGATGTCGACGGGCTGGCCCAGCCGGCCGAGGGGTATGTGGCCATCGAGCAGCTCGCGCAGCAGGTCCTCGCTCTTGCGTCCCTGACGGGCAGCCACTCCGGCACGGCCATCGCGATTCATCTTCGTGTCGATCTCTCCAGGCGCGACCGCGTTCACCGTCACTCCACGAGAGGCGTACTCGATGGCCAACGACTGCACGAGACCGGAGATCGCCGCCTTGCTTGCGCTGTAGGCCGCGGTCCCCGGCTCGCCGCGGACACCGGCGGCCGAGGAGTTGGCGATCAGGCGCCCACTGGTGCCATCGCCGCCCATGTGCCGCAGCGCCGCCTGCCAGGTCCGCATCACACCGAGCAGGTTGACGTCAACGAGATGGCTCCACTGCGCCGGATCGACCTCCTCGTACTCTTCCACGAGGGCCACGCCCGCGTTGGCGATGCACACGTCGATCCGGCCGCTCGCGGCCGCCGCCTCGGAGATCGCGTCGCTCAGCTCCTTCGCGGAACCCACGTCGCATCTCAACGTTCGCACGCGCCCATCGAGAGCATCCGCCGACTCCGAGCGCGACAGCGCGAACACCTGCGCGCCTGCATTCGCAAACAGGTTCGCCGTGGCAAGCCCGATGCCGCGGCTCGCCCCGGTCACGACGACCGTCTGACCAGAGAACGACCAGGAGATGTTGCTCATGACTCGACTCCTGGGACAAGGGCGACGGTCACGGCGTGACCGCTTCGCATCGACTCGGTTGCCGCTTCGGCGAGCGCGTACGAGGCGAGCGCGTCGCGGCCATTCGCCGCCGGGGCCACCTCACCGAGTATCGAGCTTGCAAAATGCCCAACCTCGGCAATGAAGCCGGCGCCGAAGCGCTTGCGGAAGTCAACCGGATAGCCGGTGCGAGCCTCCCCGGCCGATAGGAAGATCGCGTCGGCTGAGCGCGTTCCATAACCGACCCGAATCGCACCCTGCTGCCCCAGCACCTCGGTGTAGCAGTCATAGCCGTGGCCTGAGAGCATCGTGCCGTCGAGCGAGCCGATCGCGCCGTTGGCAAAGCGCAACTGCACGCAGAGCACCTGCGCATCGCCCACCTCGCGCAACTCTGGCTGTGTGGGGGTCGCACCCCATGCGCTCACCTCGACCACGTCGCCGACCATCCAGCGGGCGACGTCGAACTCGTGCACCATCACGTCCTGGAAGAAGTTGCCAACCTGGTCGATGTAGGACAGGTCGTCGTAGTGAATCTTCTCGCGCTGACCCGCCCGGAAGAAATAGACCTCGCCGATCTCGCCGGCAGCGATCCGCTCCTGGGCCGCGCGCCAGTCGGGATCAAAGCGGCGCACGAAGCCGACCTGCAGGTGGATGCCGCTTCGCTCGGCGGCCGCGACCGCCTCCACGCTGCCCTGCATGTCAAGCCCGATTGGCTTCTCGCAGAACACGTGCTTACCCGCCTGCGCCGCCTGCGCGATCATCTGCGGGTGCAGCGGCGTGGGCGTCGCGAGCACTATGCCGTCGATCGCATCGTCGGCGAGCAGTTGCTCATAGTTCACCCGTGGCGCGTCATATCGCTCGCTGAACTCCTTTACGACCGCCTCGTTCGCGTCCACGAGCGCCGCAAGCTCAGCGTTTGACAAACAGCACGCCACCGTTTCGGCATGTCTGCGCCCCGCCACCCCAAGCCCTACCACGCCCAGCCTTGCCCTTCGCTGCCTACTCATGATCTCGCTCGCCTTTGGTTGTCTCGCAGTCTAGAGATCTACTCACACTATCAATTACTGGCAGCACGGACAGCCCAGATCTGGCGCCGGCCCTCAGCGCGGCGGCGCCGTCGTCCTGCGCACCACCAGCCGCGGCTCGAGCAGCACACCGTCAGGTGTGGAGCCACGATCCTCGATCAACGAGCTCGCGGCGTCGAGAGCGCGGCTGGCGAGCTCTGCCGTTGACTGCGCGATCGTGGTCAACGCGATCATCGGCGTGCGCGCGAGCAGGATGTCGTCGAAGCCGACGATCGACAGATCTCTGGGCACGCGTATCCGCAACTCGCTCGCGCAGGACATCAGCTCGATCGCCGTGATGTCTGAGGCGGCAAAGACGGCGGTCGGCCGCTCGGGGCCGCTCAGCAGCCGGCCCAGAAGCTCTCGCCGCTGCTCTTCAGATGCACCGCCCAGCCGCTGCACCAGCTCCTGCGCAGGTGCGATGCCGGCGCGGCGCAGCGCGCGACGGTAACCGTAGAGACGGTCTCTGTCTGTCTGCGGCGGGAGCAGCGCAGCGCTCACGTAGGCGATCCGTTCATGGCCAAGGCCGATCAGATGCGCTGTCGCGAGCTCTCCTGCGCGCCGCTCGTCGATTCGGATCGATACGCCGGACGGGCCTTCACAGCCCATGTAGATGACCGGCACGTGGGCCCCGATCATGTCCAGCACCTGCCGGTCGCCGGTGAAGGCGATCAGGATGATCGCCGCCACGCGATGTTCGAGCAGGCTCACGATCGCCGGCTTCTCCTTGCGCAGACCGGATCCTGCGGTTGCGAGCAGCACGCGAAACCCGCGCTCCGCGGCCTGCTGCTCCAGGCGGCCCGTCAACTCGCCGACGAACGGGTCGAACAGGTCGCCCGCGACGGCACCGATCACCTCGGTGCGCTGGCGGGTGAGATCGCGTGCGCCCAAATGCGGGTGGTAGCCAAGCTGCTCCGCAGCGGCCAGCACGCGCTCTCGTGTGAGCGGCGAGATCCGACCGCGGCCCTGCAGGGCGTCCGATGCGGTCGTCTTGCCAACGCCGGCGAACCTAGCCACGTCGCGGATCGTGGGCAGACGCGGTGGCGTAGAGCTGGGTGACCCGCCGTCCTTTAGATCTACCGCCCCATCGCGCACGCCGCGACTATACCGCCGGCACGACGCCATGCCGGACCGCTCCGACCCGCTTGCTTACGGGCTTCGGCAACCTCGACTTGACATCGGGTGGGTCCGCCGCCTATATTGTGCCGGACCGGTCCGGCATCTACTTGCTCGCAGCGACTCGAACGCTCCAGCTGGCCGCACGACCCATACCGATTGGAGAGAAGAACATGTCAACCACCGACACCCATGCCGCCTCCGGCACGCTGGCGCTGCTCGGCGGGAAACCGGTCGGGGCGCCTGCACAGCCGCCCTACCCTCGTTTCACCGAACATGCCCGCTCGCGCGTAGATCAGCTGCTGCAGAGCGGTCCGATGGTCGGCCTCAGCAGGGACCATCCGCTGATAGACGAGGCAGAGACGACAACCGCGCGCTGGCACGGGGTCGAGCACTGCCTCACGACCGCTTCCGGACATGCAGCGCTGCAGGGTGCGCTGATCGGCCTGGAGATCACCGACGGCGCCGAGGTGATCACGACCCCCTACACCTGGGGCGCATCGATCTCGGCGATCCTGCACAACGACGCCGTGCCCGTTTTCGCGGATGTCGACCCTGAGCGAGGCTTGCTCGACCCGGCCGCCGTGGAGGCCGCAATCGGGCCGCGCACCGAGGCGATCCTCGCCGTGCACATCTATGGGCAGCCCGCCGACATGACGGCGCTGCGCGCGATCGCCGACCGCCACGGGCTTGCGCTGATCGAGGACGGCAGCCAGGCACACGGCGCACGCCACCGCGGGGTGCGCGTGGGTGGCTTCGGCGACGCAGCCGGATTCTCGTGCATGGGCGGCAAGCTGCTTGCGACCACCGAGGCCGGCTACCTCCTCACCAAGAGCGCCGACGTCTACTGGAAGGCGATCATCAGCTGCCAGCACGCCGGCAACACAGAGCACCCGGGACGCGCGTCTGAGCCTGGCTTCCCCGACCAGCTGCGACCGCACATCGACTCGCTCATTCACACACACCGGATCGGCGTGGTCAATGCACTACTGCTCGTGGAGCAGCTAAAGAAGCTCGACGATGAGAACGCAGCGCGCACGCGCAACCGTGCAAAGCTGCTGGACGCGATCACAGAGGTGAACAGCGTGAGCGCCCCGGAGCACCCGGACTCAGACCCCGTATTCCACATGGTCTCGCTGAACTTCGTCCCCGAGCACGCCGGCGTCTCCAAGCAGACCTATCTCGCCGCACTGCGAGCTGAGGGCGCGCCGGTCTTCAGCTACATCGAGACACCCCTGCACAAGCTCGATCGCCTGAAAGCCGATACGACCGCGCCCAAGGTGATGTGGACCGACCGCATCCGCCGTGCCGGTATCGACTATGAGGCGCTGGAGCTGCCCGGCTGCGATCGCAAGGTCGCACGTTCGATCGAGATGTCTTGGAACTGGATCGAGGATGACCCCGCCGCGATGCAGCGGCTCGCGGACTGCTTCATAAAGGTGGAGCAGAACCTCGACCCGTTGCGGGCACACGAGCGGCGGGAGTAAGCGGCGAGGTTGGCCGCCCAGAAGGCTGCAGGGCCCATGCCGCACGGCGCTTGCCAACCTCAGGCCATTCAGCTGTTCTCGCCTCAGCGCCGCTATTCGGCGGCTTGCCGCGGCAGCGTGCCGAGCACCGGCAGGCGCAACGACGAGGCCTCTGAAGCGCCAACGAGCAGCGACTGCTTCGCCGTCTGCACGCTCGGCGGCGGTCCCTGCGTTAGGTCGTGTCCGGTGTTCGGGTTGGGATAGATCTCCGGATAGCAGCTCGACGTGACCTGCAGGCGCAGGCGTTGACCAGGAGCAAGGACGATGTGGATCGGTCCAAGCCGGATCTCACAGCGCCTAAATCGGCCCTCGCCAGAGCTGGAAAGATCGGAAAGCCGCCCACTCCAGACGCCGTGGACAAGCGCGAGCGAGCGCCCATCCGGCTGCACGAGCGTGAGGCGCGCGATGAAATCCGTCGCAGGGGCGGAGGAGCCGACGAGCAGGCTCGCGACCGGCTCGCCCGCAATCTCCAGCTCCCCGTCAAAACGGCCCGAGGTGAAGGTGAGCACGTCGTTGCGCGACTCGACTCGTGCCTGCTCCAGCGGGCCAACAATCTCCCAGACCGAGACCGCGCCGCCAAGTGTCGGCACGGGGTCGCGCGGATCATAGAGGTAGTCGATCGCGTGCTTCTCGTCGGTCGCCGCGAGCGAGAGCCGGCCCTCCCCCTGCACGTCGACCGCAAGTGACATCTCCACAGCGCTCACCCCTTGAGGAGGCCAGCAATCTCCCTCGTGCCAGCGGTTGCGGCCGAGCACAAAACTCATCACCGGTGCGCCCGGCTCGTCGGCGCCCGGCATTCTGAGCACAGAGGAGATGAACGCGAGCTGACGGCTAAAGGCCATGATAGGCGGCGGGATGTCAAGCGAGGACAAGCCGAGATCGGCGTATGGAGCCGCGCGCATGTGATCCCATGGGCCCAGCGTCAGCATCTGCGGAGCGGCAGGGTCGGCGACAGCGCTCCAATCCCCGTAGGCCGCGAGAGCCCCCTCAGCGCAGACGTCGTAATAGCCGGTCGTGTGCACTGCGGGCAGCGGCTGCACCGGCGGCGTGACCGTCTCGGTCCAATAACGATCGGAGGGCGGCAGGTTCCAGAGACGCAAGGCACCCGCGAATCGCGCCATTGCGCTGCCGTCGTCGTAGAGCGCCGCAAAGCGCTCGAGCGGAGAGGCCGCGAGCAGGCCCTCGATTTCGCTGCGCGTCGCCGCGTCGATCTCGCCTGCAAGCGCCTCCGTCAGCGGCAGCATCGCCCAGAGAGTGAGCAGCCAGAGTCGCAGCGCGCCGCCCGGGCGCAGTACGAGCTCGCCACGGCCGCTCGCGGTCGGCGCGATGGCGAGCAGCCCCTGCGGCCGCGCACGCGCCCCCGGGAACTGGACGAGCCCGTTGTAGGAGGCGCCGACTGTCGCGACCCGCCCGTCGCTCCAGGGCTGCTGGCGAATCCAAGCGACGGTGTCAGCACAATCGTTCGCGTCCAGCACGAACGGCGCGAACTCACCCCCTGAATCGTTGCGGCCACGCAGGTCCTGCATCATCACCGCGAATCCCTTGCGCGCTGCGAGCAGCGGCTCGACCTCCACCTCACGCAGTATGTCTGGCAGGTTGCGGCGGCCGTAAGGGGTGCGGAGCAGCAGAGTTGGCCCGCGCCCGCTCGGTGGCCGAAAGAGATCTGCCACAAGCAGGATGCCGTCGCGCATCGGCGTAGTGACCTGCTCGACGCTCGCGAGCATCGTGGCGCTAGTGGTCGATGAAAGCGGTCCGACGGCCATGAGATCTGGTCACATTATCAATGATCCCGTCGTGATGGCGCTCGGAGCTCGCAGGCACCGTGACGCTGGGCAAATATCGGATCGGGCTTGCTCCTACAGGACCGTCCTTCAGTTGTTAACAGCTGAAGGACGGTCCTGAGCGATCAAACGACCCAGAGAGGGCTCCGCCAAGAGCGCCTGAGGCCCCTCGCCTCGGCGGGCCCCCTGGCCCGCCGCCGGTATAGCTACCCGCCTTTCTACATATTGGAGACTACCCGATGAACCTCACATAGAACCAATCGGAGATCCTCTATTCAGCGAGTTTCACCCTCAGAGCCCAGAGCGAGTGCAGCGTAGTCCACGTCGAGAACCCTGGAAATACGTACTTATCAGATACAGTACCGAACACGCCGACCGCGAAAAGCATCGGGTATACCGCTTCAGAATTTACGATCTTCAGTATCTTACCGATCATTTGCAGCCGTCGCGCTGGATTCACTACTTCTTCTTCCTGTTGAGGCAACAGCTCGTCTACCTCGCTGTTTCTGAAAGAAGAATGGTTTTGAAGTCCCGGCCCTATTTCGCTAGGGCTCAAGAGCCAGGACATTAGGCTGGCAGCTTCCGGATAGGTGGCACCATCCTCGATGATCTGGAGCTTGACCGCTCTACCATACAGCACCGATTCTTCCGCAGGCGAAATCTCATGCACAGTGGTCTTGATGCCGATCTTCGCCAGATCTGACGCCAGGATCTGAGCAGCCGAAATCTCGACCGCATTACTCTCTTCGATCTGTATAGTTGTAGCAAAGCCCTTGGGGTACTTTGATCTTTCCAGTTCACGCTTGGCCGCGGCCAGGTCGAAATTGAACTTTGGTAGCCCTTGGAGCATCGTCTTCACTTGACTGGCGGGATAAGTCGAATAGAAATCCGCTGGCGTGAATGTCGAGTCTTCGGTTGCATCACCAGCCGGCAAAAGGGCTTTGATCATACCTGGCGAGTCGATCGCATAGGCGATAGCTCTGCGGACATGAACTTCATTCAGCGGGGGAGCCGCGGTCCCCATCGAGAGAATATAACTAAACTCCAACGGCGCCTTCAATTCTCGCGTACCCGGGATACCAGCAAAGAGCTTTGGTGAGGAATACCATGAGGCTCCATCGATCGCGCCGGACCGCAACGCCAGCGCCATCGTGGATTCGGTCTTGAAGAGCGTGAATGTGATCTTCGAAGCCGGCCGGGGCGCCCCGTGCCAATATGGGTTGGGCGAAAGACGTATTTCGGCTTCGGGCGTAAAGCTGTCGAACTTCCACGGCCCAGTGCCGATAAGCAGATGACCTGGCGTTCCCAGCGCTTTTTCCCCGACCCTTTCGGCCTGGGCCTTCTCGACTATCTGACCACTCATCGCCAGAATCTGTGGCCATACCGCACTGGGACGCTTGAGCTTGACGATGACTGCTGAGCTGCCATCGGAGGACACCGAGGCGACATCTCCCCAATACGACTTGAGGGCTGATTCCTTACCGGCCATGTCGTATCGCAGCGAGTACACGACGTCTGCAACCGTGAGAGGTTTGCCGTCCGAGAACTTTACTCCAGTTCTAATATTGTAGATATAGGTCGTCGAATTCGGGTGTTCGATCGAGCTTGCGAGTCCGAGTTTCAGCGTACCGTTCGGTTCGAATTCCTCGAGGCTCTGCACCACCAGCACCTCCGCCTGCGAAACCTGCGGCCAGATGGTGGTGGCCAAATCGATGCGCGCCGGAAAGATTGCCTGCCCCCAACGCAGTTCTGCATAAGGCTGGAGGCCCCCGACGGGCTATCCGACGTCGTGCCGCTGGATGCGCTCTTGCCGCCGCTGCCGCAGCCTGCGACGAGCGCCGCGAGGACGACCAGAACAGCCGCACACAGATACTTCCTCATTGTAATTCCTCCCATTGGTTAATTCAACTCGCAAGTGGTGGGTACGTCCCTGCCACCGACGCTCGCTTCCCCGCGATGGTCTCCGCGTCATAGGCCCGTTCTTGCGCGCCCATGGAGAGACACCCGTAAAGCGCGTCGAGCAACGACCGAGCGCGCTCGTCGCCTGCCGGGTCGTCTCGCAACTCGTTCATCGCGTAGGAGAAGCCAACGTGCTCCTCGGGCCAGGCGCCGTGAGTAGAACCTCCCATGCCGCCATGACCGAATGCCGCAGATGGAGGACCGTACTCGGCGGCCTCTGTCTGCAGCGCGAAGCCGGCACCGAACGCCATTGGCTCCTTGGTGTACGGATGCAGGCCCGATGCCAGCGGCGTGTGCACCAGCGCGAGCGTCTCTGGGGAGATGATTCGCACGCCGTCGATTTCGCCCCCGCGGGCAAGCGCACCATAAAGTCGCGCGATTGACCGTACGGTGCCGATTGCGTTCGCGCCGGCCATCTCGGCAGCGTGCAACGCCGGCAGGTTCCACGGCAGATCTCCTGCTGGGTAGAGCAGTGGGTTCTTCCAGATCGACGTCCACAGCTCGTCGCCGGCAAAAGGATCGGAGTCAGGGCGCCCGAACACGCTCTGACCCCAGTCGGGGCCATACTGCAGCACCGCCACACGCGACTCCAGCTCGGCTGGCAGGCCAATCCACAGCTCCAACCCCAGCGGCTTTGCCACCTCCTGCGCAAAGAACCGCCCCACCGAACGACCGTCGACGCGGCGGATCAGTCCATCGCAGAGCCACCCGTAGGTCAACCGGTGGTAGATGAACTCGGCGCGCGGGTCGCTCTCCTGCGGCTGGTCGGCAAGCAAAGCCGCCATCGCGCGCGGGTCCAGTATGTCCGGCAAACTCACCGTCGTCCGAACCCCCGGCAGCCGGCCACGATGCGAGAGCACTTCCGCGACCGTGACCGCCTGCTTGCCCTGAGCGGCGAACTCCGGCCAGTGCAGGCAGACAGGATCCTCCAGCTTCAACAAGCCGCGATCGATCAGCATCGCCATGCACAACGCCGTCAAGCCCTTCGTCCCGGAGAAGATCAGCTGCATAGTGTCTTCTCTCCACGGCCTGCCAGAAGCGCTGTTGCGACCCCGCCCCACAGGTCGACGATAATCTGGCCGTCCAGCGTCGCCGCGAACGCAGCACCAATCTCAGCCCGCTCGCTGAAGTTCTGCGCGAACGCCTTCGCGACCCGCTCGAACCCGGCTCCACACGACCACAGACCATCTCGACCATACAACTCCAATCTCAGGGTGCCACGCCGTGAACGACGGACTCGCCCTGTCTCGCATCCTGTACATGAGAGGAATCAACCGATCCGAGCACGCCGGCGGCCGCGAGCGCGGCGATCTCCGCCTCGTCGTAGCCGCCAAGCTCCCGCAGCACCTCGACGCTGTGCTGGCCTCGTGCCAGGCCCAGACACGCGGTGCGCCAGCGCCCGTGGATGCGTAGCGGCTCGCCACCTGGCGGATCGCTCCAAGGCGTGGGTGCTCAACCTCGATCACCGCGCCACGCTCTCCGCCTGAGGCTCGGCAAGCGCCTGTGCGACGTCGTTGACTCGTCCGCAAGGCACCCCGGCAGCGTCCAGCAGCCCTATCAGTTCGTCCGTCGCCCGTGCGGCGAAGCGCGGCCGCAGTAGCGCGAGCAGCGCGTCACGATGCTCGAAGCACGCCGCCATCGTAGTGAAGCGCAAATCATCCGCTAGCTCTGGACACCCAAGCGCGGTCACCAGCGAATGCCAGAATTTCTCCTTCGGGCAGGCAACAACGATCCCAGCCATCGCTATCGCGAACGCTGGAAGGGCACGACTGACAGATATGCCGAGTCCGTCACACACTTCGGCCGTACCCTTCCGTCACGGCCCAGGTACCCGGATAGCTGAGCATTCCAAACGCGGGCTCGTGCAACGAGAGATCGCAATCGCAGCCCACGCCGTCGCGTCGCGCACGCCACACCCCGGCAAGCAACGCGAGCGCTGCCACGTAGCCGCCCGCAAGGTCGACGAGCGGCAATCCTGAGCGAACCCGGCGGTCCCCCTGGGTCGCCAGTCAACGTCATCCATCCAGCGAGCCCCTGGATCACATAGTCGTAGGCGCCGACCGCCGCCCACAGTCCAGTCATGCCGTAGCCCGAGAGCGAGCAGCAAACGATCCGTGGATTCACCTCGCTCAGCTGCGCATAGGTGAGGCCCAGGCGCTTTCGTACGTCGCCCCTCAGGTTGCTGTAGACCGCATCAGCGTTGCGCACCAGCCGCCGCATGCATGCCTGCCCTCGGGTGCGCGCAGGTCAAGGCAGATGCTCCGCTTGTTGCGGTTGAAGCTCTCGAAGAACAGCGCGGCCTCGCCACGCTGGAAGGGCGTACGTAACGCGCCCACGTCGCCCTTGGCCACAGGATCCCCTCGAGCTTGATCACATCGGCGCCGAGATCCGCGAGCTGCATGCTGCCCCAGGGGCCGGCGCCGTACTGCTCGATTGCGATCACGCGCACGTCTGCGAGCGGCGCCTTCGTAGCCGGCTCGGCCGCCTGGTGTGCGCTGTCTAGTTTAGGAAAAGACATGACATTTAGTGATTAGCTCCCTCTACCATGCCACGTTGATTTTGGAATGTCAAGACTTTGATCCCACATTTGGCCGGCCATATGTCAAAATGCGTCGAGATGGCCCGACCTGCCGCCCCACCAACGCTTGCCTCGCTGCGCTCCTTCCTGTTCGTCCCCCGCCTCCCAGCCGAGCCGGGCGAGGGGCGCGCTCGCCTCCTCAGCGCATGCGGCAATACTCGACCTCAAGGACGCAGTCGCAGACGCTGAGAAGGCACACGCGCGCGCGACCGCGGAGTCTCTGCTCGTGGAGACAGGCGCCGCGGGCAGGCTGGCACGTCACCGGATTCATCGTCATGTTCAATGCGCTTTTGACAACCACGATGTTCGTTGTGCTCGATAATCCCGCCGAGTTCGTCACGGTCAGGGTCAAATAGTTTGTGCCGGATGCCAGGGGCAGATTTTGCGCCCAAATCTTGCCGTCCCGCCCCACAATCCCCGTCACGACGTTCGTGTCCCCGTTGGTGTCCACAATCTGGGCGAACGCCTGCGCGCTGGCGTCCTCCGTCCAGCCCCGCAATGTGAAATTGGTGCCGACAATCACCGTGTTGTTCTGCGGCCAGTAGAGGTTAACCACCGGATTGGACGCGGTTGTGTAATCCAGCGTGATATTGACGTTGGTCAGCGTCACGTTTCCCGCCGGGTCGGCGCAGTGCAGCGTGATCGCGTTCATGCCGTTGGTCAGCGGAATGTCAAAACACTGGAAATAATCGGTGGTGTAGGACAATGTGTTGGTGTCCACCGTGTGCCCGATGATCGAGCCAAGCTGGTTGGTGGCAAAGGATACTGCATTGCTGATATCGAACGTGACGCTGGCCAGCGGCATTGCGCTGCAACCCTGCACCTGGATGTAGGGCGTGGCTACCACGTTCGTTGTGGGATTGGTGATGAAGATTTGGGGCTTTGACCGGTTTAAGGTAACGTCCGTGCCCATCCATGTCGGTTGTGTATTGGTGGTCAGCCCCGCCAAGCCAAACCAGACCTGATAAACGCCGTCCGTCGGGCCAAGGTTCATGGTGATATTGCCGTCATAATTCGTCCAGACGGCATCGTTCAAGTTTGTGTCGTTCACCAGCACCGCCTCATAATAGGGCACGCCGCTTATCACCATGTAGTTGCCCGTGGCGCTGGTGGTGTTGAACTGCTGGTTGCCCAGGCGCACGGTGAACTGAACCGGGGCGGTAAAATCCACGCCATTGGTGTAATCGTAAAGGAGCGTGTTGCCCAACGGATCAAGCGTGCTGGCAAAGTAGCTGTAGGACCCAAAATTATTCGTTTCCCACCATTCCGGCAGACCATAGCCATTCGGGTCTTCCAAATAATCAGGAATGCCGTCGCCATCGGTGTCAATGGGGTTGCCATTGGCATCCACCGCCGGATAATGGTAGCCGAGGTCAACCGGAGTGACGCCATCAATGGCCTGGTTGGTCTGCGTGGTCCACCAATACAATCCCTCCCTGTCCGCCGTCGTGTTGCCGGCGTCAATGAACGGGCTGTCCGGCAACAGATAACAATCGCCAGCATTGCCGCTTTGAAAGATTTGTCCGCCGCTGTCTGTGACCCTGGCAGTGTGATCGGTTGTAATCGTCGCTGCGCCATCGCTGCCTGCATTGACCAACAAGCTGTTAATAAACGAAACCGTGCTGGCATCCTCCCCCCAAAAATCCTCAACCAATTGATTATTGGCACAACCGTCAATCGTCATGTTATAGATGGTTGCCTGAAAATCATTTCCGTAAAATGGAGTCCCAACATTCTCCAGCAAGATATTGGTATAATAAGTCGGCCCCCAGTAGACAAAAAACGGATACTCGCACTGAACAAATTGGGAATCGCTCACATGCATCTCGGAATTACCCACGATTCCATAATGGGCATATCGCACACACAGGTCATGCCACTCGGTGGAACTCGACGAATTGCCGCACATGGCGCACCAATAATACATCAGGGGTTTGTCTGGGTCGCTAATGGACTCGCCAACGGTGTCGTCATTTTGTGATGTGAATATCGCCGGACGATAGGGAGTGGTGGCACAAGTAATGTCTCCCCAACACTCCATGCACCCTGGGTTATCGGGGTCGGTGTTATATTTGATCACTGTCCCGCCTTCAAAGGTGAGGTTGCCGTTAAAGTCAATTCCATTCGCTATGTAATAGGTTGTGTCTGCTTGGAAGGTAAAATCGCCCGGGTCGGTGTCTAAAAGCACATAATCCAGCACATAACCCTTGCTGGACGGTGAAGCCGATGCCAGTTGCATCGGCTTTGGTTTCGCCTGCGCCAGCGGCGTTTTGGGCAGCGCCAGCGTCTTGGAAGCCAGCATCCGCAGACGGCTCTTGGAACTCGCCTGCAACGGTAGATTCGCCAAATTTGCCTGGATGCTCTGAACAGGCACACCTTCCACCAGAATGTTCCGGTTCTGCTGCGTCACATATTGCCGGCGCACCGACACCTGTGAATGGCCGTTCGGGGGTCCGCCCAAGTCGAAAGCCTTGCCATGCCCGATTCGCGTCACGCCCCAACTCACGTCATCATCCGGCAGCGAATTGTTTTTCAACTTGTGTTTGTGTTCCGCAATCTTCGCCTGGGGCGGGTTGATGAATTCCGTCAGCACTTCGATTTCCGTGGTTTGGGGATTCAACCCGAAGGATTCCGGCGCGGGCGGCTGTCCCCGCAAAATCACGTCCTGCTCGAAGCTGCCCTTCCGATAGGTGTAGCGGACATCCGCCGGCACGCCGGCAAATGCGTTCGGATACAAGACCTGATTGGATGAAATCAATTCCCCCTGCGAATTCTGGATTTGCGCGATCAGCACGCTCTGGCCGGTGGAATCGTCGTTGTAGGCCAGACCCAGAATGCTGCTGCGCAGCCGTTTCCCGTCCGGCGTTTGCAGGTCAATCGCCCCGGCGGAATTCAGGTTGTTGGCGAAAATGACCTGATACGGCCCCTGCCGGGCAATGGCCCCCTGCGGATAGGTTCTCGATTATCTCCTTCGATTCCGCCCACTGGCCGAGGCTGTTGGTGTAATACATTCCCGTCGCCAGCTCCGTGTAGCGGTGGACACGGTTGGTGCCGTTCTCCACGGTGGTCTTTTGCCAGACGCGATAATTCGCGCCGTGTTCCACCACGGCATAAGACCCGGCGGTTTGCGCGTGAAGCCGATGAGGCGAGAAAACCAGGCCCGCCGTTAAACAAATCATTCCGATGGATTTCATATTTGTTCTTTCCCGGGCTTCTTCCGCTTCCCCAACAAAGAGGGCGCACTTACTCACGCCCTCTCTGGCACTGGTATGCCTTAAACGAACGCTTTCGGCACGCCCAGCGCGGGCGTGCTTCAAACGCTGTCGTTTAATTGAAATTACCAGTTTCGTGTGAGGACAGCAGCCGAAGCCGCAAATTGTTGTTGTTGTTTTAGTTTCTTACATGTTTCCAACTGACGAATTGTTTCTACGCCCTTTGCCAAAAAATATTTCCAAGTAGTTTTTGCAAATGATTTTTCGCCGCTTCATTTCCCCGGCTGTGTCGGTGCTGGCGCGGGTGTCGGTGTGGGCGTAATCGGCGGGGTGTCGTTGCCGCGCTGAGGTGGAAATGCGTCCAGCAGGAATCTCGCGCGGGCCTCGGTTTACGCCGGCTACCTTGCCAACCTGGGTAATGGGATAAGCCAGTCGCGCGGCGTTTTGCACGGTCAGGCACATCTTGTAGAGGTCGTTTGCGCCGGAATTGCGCGCGCGGGCGATGCGCTTCTTGGCGTTGCCGCCGTGTCCCGCACGGCGGGGTCGCCTTCCAGCACGGTGATGTTGTCGTCCAGCGCCGTGGTGTCGTCCGCCGTCCAGCCTTCGGCGGCCAGTTGCGCGGCGTAGGTCTGGCAGCCCTTGACGATGGTGTTGGCGTATTGCAGCTCGTGGTCCAGGTCGTGCGGCTGGTCCTGCACACCGACGCTGAATTCGAGGTGCAGGCGCGGGTCGCCCTTGGGAAAAGGCGAGTGAGGCTGAAACGGCGGGGCGTCGCTCATCAGCCGTTCCATTTCGGTGTAAGCCCCGGCTTCCTCCTGCGTGAGTTGAACCATCGCGCCGCCGGCGGTGCTTTGGTCGCCGCCGCCTTTTTCCACGAGCGCGATTTGCGCCTCCAGTGCGGCGTCGAAGCCGGCCTTGAGGCGTTTCATGACGGCGGGGCCGGCGATGGCGTCGCGCAGTGCGCCGAGCAGCCGACCGGCCGAGCCGATGAGTGTGGCGACGGAGAAGTTAAATGTGCGTTGATGTGTCATAGATGTGTTTTTCGATGAGTTGCTATTCCGGTTTTGTTTGGCGAACGAGAATGGTGTGGATCGAAATGGAATTAATGTCAACAGCCATTTCAATAATGGTTTTCTAATAATCATAAACGCCGTTTATGCGGTATATTCGGAAAAGTTTTTGGACTTGTCGGTTCCAGCGGGAAGCCGGGGACTTGCTGGCGGTTTGAGGTGCGGCGACGCGCCGCCGCTTTCCAAGGCGAAACACGTCCGCGCAATTCAAAGAAATGGTTGCCGCCGCCAACATTCAAGCCATGGCTGTAAGTGCTTCATTTCAAGGCAGAAACAAAACAGGCTGTTTTAGCTACCGGGTCGGCTGGCATTGCTGCAAGGTCGGCGGCCACTGCTATCGGGTCGGCGGCCACCGCTACAAGGTTGGCTGGCATTGCCATCAAGCCGGTCCTGGCCGCCACCGGGTTGGCCGTTGCTGCTTCCGAGTCGGCTCGGTATTGCCACGAGGTCGGATGTTCCTGCTACAGACCCGGCTGTGACGGCAATTGATTCACGTCTCAGCTACGGACTGGGAGGGTATGCGACAGTGGGACGGTTTGTGAGCGGGTCCCAAAGTAGCGAAACATTGGCGGTGGCAGTAGGCGTTGCCGTAAATATAAATATGGGTCCAAGTTAATTGTGAGACCAAAATAAGCTTAACGGTGTTTCAAGTTTCCATTGACCTGCGGGCGAAAGCTGTGGAATGATTCCGGCGTTGTCGGGTTTCGGGCAGAGTTTGGCCTGTTGAGGAACTGATGAAAACCATTTTGGTTTTGTCTCCTCATCCCGACTTCGCCGAAGCGATTCGCGCGAGTCTGAATCCGGAACAATATCGCATCGTTCATCGCCTCGGCGTGGAGGAGGCCGAACCGCTGCTGACCCACGGGCTGGCCGGGCCTGCATTCTGGATGTTGATCTGATCGGCGTTCAAGGAGTCTGGGTCATCGAACGCCTTCGCCGCCGCGACACCAAATGCTCCCATCATCGCCTACACCGCCGACAGCCAGTCCGAATGGGAGGAGGAGGCTTTCCTGCACGGTGTCACCCATGTGCTGACCAAACCCGTCCGCGCCCGGCTGCTGAATTCATTGCTGGAACGCCTCTGGTCGGCGCCCGCCATCGCAACCGCGCGCGCCCAACCGCGCCGCCCACGCCATGCCGTCGCCGGTTTCCCTTTCCGCCCGCGGAATCGCCGCGGCCGGCCGTTTCGCCAATGCGTCGCAAACGCTCGACGTGCTGCGCGATTTTTCGTCCATCCTCACCCATTCGCTGAATGCCGAGGCGATGCTCAAACAATTCCTGCTGTTCCTCCGCGAAATTTTCAGCGTCAACCGCGCCGCCATTTTTCTGAACCGCCCCGTCACGCCGCTCGACCGAAACGCGTCTCGCCGGAAGACAGCCGCCGCCTGCGCGCCGCCGTCCGCCATCGGCCTTTCCTCCGGCTTGCTCGAACATTTTGAACTGTCGCTTGAGGCCGGCATCGGCGGCCAACTTGTCCGGCTCGGCCGGATTCTGCGCCGCGACAGCGACGAAGCCCGCGCCGATGCCGAGGCGCAGAAGGAATTTGAATTGCTCGGCGCCCAGGTGGCCGTGCCCGATGCTCGACCGCGAAACAGTCGTCGGCGTCGCCGTTTTCGACGGCCGCGTCACCGGCGAACCGCTGGTCAACGCCGAACTGGAACTGATTTTCCATCTGCTCGAACAGGTCGGCCTGGCGCTCCGCAACATCTGGCTGCACGACCAGCTGGCCGGCAACCACGAGATGATGACCGACGTGCTGCGCGAACTGAGCAGCGCCTGCGTCGTCGTCGGGCGCGACCTGAAGGTGCTTCACGCCAACAAGGCCGCGCGCCGCCATTTCGGCCGCAAAAACCAGCGCACCGGCGAACTGGAATTCAGCGATCTGCCGCAGGTGCTCGGCGCGAAGATTTATCAGGTCCTGCAAACCGGCGCGGCCATGGGGCCGTTCCGTTACGAGCCGGAAAATTCGCCGGGCACCATTTACAACGTCACCGTCGTGCCGTTTCAGCGCGGCAAATTCCGCCGTGCCGGTTTCCGCGCTGCTGATCGCGGAAGACCTGACGCAAACCGAACAGTTGCGCCATCTGGAGGTCGAGGCCGCCAATCTGCGCCTCATCAAGGCCATGGCCGACCGCCTGGCGCACGAAATCGGCAACGCCATGGTGCCGCTCTCCACCCACCAGCAGTTGCTCGGCGGAAAAATATCAGGGACACGGAATTCCGCGAATCGCTCGACCTCGCGCTGGCCGACGGCGTCAAGCGCGTCTCCCGGCTGATCAACCAGATGCGTTTTCTGGCGCGCGAGGGCAGCCGTGAGCCGCGAGGCTTTCCCGGTCGAACAGCTCATCGAAGAGGCCTACCAGGAGGCGCGCAAACATCAGCCCGCCGAGACCGCCCAGTTGAAATACGAGAACGGCGGCAAACCCATCGTCATCACCGGCGACCGCGCCGCGCTCAAACATGCGCTGGCCGAAATCATGCTCAACGCGCTGCAGGCCAATCCCACGGACGCCGAAAATCGGCGTGCGCTTGCAGACCGAATCCAACGGCGACGGCGAGCGCGAACGTGCAGATTGAAGTGCAGGACAACGGCGCCGGTTTCACCGCCGAAGCCGCCGCAAAAGGTGCCGTCGCCATTTTTCACCACGCGCAACGTCGGCCTGGGCCTGGGCCTGACCGTCAGCCGGAAAATCATCGAGACCCACCACGGCAAACTGGAAATCGTCCCGCCGAAAACCGGCCAGCACGGCATCGTGCGCGTTCCCTGCCGATGGAGCCGGGCATTCCACGGCGACTTGAGCCAGTTGAAGAGAAAGACAAAATATGCCAGTTAAAAAAGGTCCGTTGCTCGTTTGCGGCAAGACCGGCCGGGTCGTTGGCTTGAATCGCAAGTGCCGTTGGGCCAGATGGCTGTTCCCCATCGTCGGACTGGCCGCGTTGATCTGGTATCTGGTGCGGGTCATCCCCAAGCCGTCGCGGGCGGAATATCCGTGCCAGCGGGTCGCCGCGCCCATTGCCTTTGGGGGCGTCGTCCTATTTTTTGAGCATGTTCGGCGTGGTTTCCGCCTTCCGCCAGGCGCGGAAGTTCATCCGTATCAAAACCGTTATGTTGCGGCGGCAGTTTGCCTGGTGCTCGGGCTGGTCTGCGCGGCGGTGGTGATAAGGCAGAACGAAACCAACGCCTGCGCCGAGAAGACACCGGGACTTTCACCCCGTCGACGGCCCGAATCAACCCATCGGAACGGCGCGGGGAATATATCCGGGCCGGGTGGCCTGGAGCTACGATTTGAGCGCCTGCAATTGGGATGGCACCTCGAAGTATTGGTGGTCCAGCCAGTTTAATGACCAGACCAAGATCACAAAGATGATGAACAATGTCATCTGCTCCGTGGCGGGCCAGCCGGCGATCAGCAACGCCTGGGATGTTTTGTTCCGCGACAAGAACGGCGGCGCCGTCCTATGTCAAAGGCGAAAAAATCGCCATCAAGCTCAACCTGAACAACGGCGGCAAATCCAACGAAATTGACGCCTCGCCGCAGTCGGTCTATGCGTTGCTCGACGGCTTGGTCAACCAGTTTGGCGCCAGCCAGGCGGACATCACCCTTTGCGATCCGGCCAGGGAGGACCAGTGTTCGGCGGTTTCAAATTATTGCCACTCGGCGTTTCCGGATGTGCAATTATGACACCAACCTGGGCGGTTTTACGCCCAATGCCTTTGCCTATTCCGCCGCCGGGCCGACGGAAACCTCCATGTCCACGGCCATCGTCAAAACCAAATATCTCATCACCATGGCGATCTTGAAGCGGCATTGCACGCCCTGCCGCGACCTATCACGACCGACGGATAAAACGGATTATGGCAACGCTTCCGGTCACGATGATTTTCAAGAGCAACTGGGGCATCATCGGCAACAAGCGCGTGCAGCCAGCATCAGTTGCTCCACGACTGGGATTATCCGATGGCCAGTTACAATCAGCTCGTGGACATGTATGGGAGCACGAACATCAACGGGAAGACGGTGTTGAACATCATTGACGGCCTCTATTCCGGGACCGTTGGAACAGCCCGCCGCACAAGTGGGCACATGGCTCCGTTCAACGGCCACTGGCCGTCGAGCTTCTTCGCCTCGCAGGATCCGGTCGCCCTGGAATCGGTGGGCCTGGATTTCCTGCGGTCCGAAATGCCGCTGATCAAAAACGCCGACCGGCATCTGCATGAAGCGGCACTGGCCGACAACCCGCCTTCTGGAACGGTCTATAAGCCGGACGGGGTCCGGTTGCAAAGCCTGGGCGTGCATGAACACTGGAACAACGCCACCGACAAAAAATACAGCCGCAATCTCGGAACCGGCAAAGGCATTGAACTGGTCACCATTCCGGAGGGCGTTTCGGCGGTCAATATCACCAAGACGGCGGGCGGAAGTTAATTCCGCTTCCCATTTGGTGACGCGGCGTTATTGCCGCAATCGCTCCGGGTTGCTTTGTTTTTTCGGGGGAAATAAACCCGGCAGGCCGGCAGGATGCCCGCGTGAACCCAATATATTTTTGCTGAAGTTCTTGAACCTTTTTTTTGCATAAAATGAAAATCTTCAAATCCATTTCCGCCGGAATTTTGATCTCCCTCACCGCGATCATGAGCCGCGGCGCGCCCTTGTTTTCCGAACAAGACCAACAAGTGAACGCGCTGCTCGCGCAGATGACGCTCGACGAAAAAATCGGCCAGATGGTGCAGGTGGATTCCAGCGCGCTGAAGGACAAGGCCGACGTGCAAAAATATTTTCTCGGCTCCGTTTTGAGCGGCGGCGATTCCGATCCCGCCGACTGGCAATACCGCGCAGGACTGGCTGAACTTCGTCACGGAATTTCAAAACCAGGCGCTGCAAACGCGGCTGAAAATCCCGCTGACTTTACGGCATCGACGCCGTTCACGGCCACAACAACGTGGATGGCGCGGTGATTTTTCCGCACAACATCGGCCTGGGCGCGACGCATGATCCGCAGCTGGTCGAACGCGCCGAACGCGTCACCGCCGAGGAAGTCGCCGGCACCGGCATCCGCTGGGCGTTCGCGCCGTGCGTCGCCGTGCCGCAGGACGAACGCTGGGGCCGCACCTACGAAGGTTTCAGCGACGATCCGGCGCTCGTTTCCGAGCTCGGCGCCGCCGCCGTGCGCGGTTTTCAAGGCAGAAAACTTTCCGCCGACCCAACGTCCGTGCTGGCCTGCGCCAAACATTTCATCGGCGACGGCGGCACGCACAAACGGCATTGACCAGGGCAACACGGTTTGCGACGAGGCCACGCTGCGGAAACTTTATCTGCCGCCCTATCGCGCGGCCATCAAGGCCGGCGTCGGTTCCATCATGGTTTCCTACAGCAGTTGGAACGGCGAGAAAATGCACGGCAACAAATATCTGCTCACCGATGTGCTGAAGGGCGAACTGGGCTTTCAGGGGTTTTCTGGTCTCCGACTGGGCGGCGATTGACCAGCTTTCACCCGATTACAAACACGACATCGAACAATCCATCAACGCCGGGCTGGACATGGTCATGATTCCCAACGGCCCGGGCAAAACGAACAACTACGTCGAATTCATCAACGACCTGAAGGCAGCTGGTCGCCGAGGGAAAGGTGCCGCAGTCGCGCATTGACGACGCGGTGCGGCGGATTTTGCGGATCAAATTTCAGATGGGATTGTTTGACAACACCGTGACGCGATCCGCAGCTGACCGCCGCCATCGGCTCGCCGGAACATCGCGCAGTCGCGCGCGAATGCGTGCGCGAATCGCTGGTGCTGCTCAAAAATGAAAAGCATGTCCTGCCGCTCTCGAAAAAAATCAAACATCTGGCCGTGGTCGGCGAGGCGGCGGACGATTTGGGCAGTGCAATGCGGCGGCTGGACGATTGACTGGCAGGGGCGGCACCGGCAAGGTGACGCACGGCGGCACGACGATGCTCGCCGCCATCCGCCAGACGGTTTCGCCGGAAACGCAAGTCACCTTTTCGCCCGACGCCAGCGATTTGACGAATGCCGATGCCGTGATCGTCGTGATTGGCGAGAAGCCTTACGCCGAAGGCAAGGGCGACCGGCAGGATTTGAATCTGTCGGCGGCAGACCTGGCGTTGGTGGCAAAGGCCAAAGCGACGGGCGCGCCCGTGGTGACGATTTTATTTTCCGGCCGGCCGTTGATTTTGAATTCCGCGCTCGGCGACAGCGATGCGTTCGTCGCCGCATGGCTGCCCGGCACGGAAGGGCTGGGCGTGACGGATGTTTTGTTTGGCGACTATCAAATTCACCGGCCAATCCCGCGCGCCTGGCCGCGCAGCAACGAACGCGTCGCCGACGCCGACAAATCGGAAAAGCCGTTGTTCCCGTTTGGCTTTGGTTTGAATCGCTGATTATTCTGCTTCCAACATCGGTGTCGGCCTAATGTTGGCGCGCGGTTGTGTGCGTGGGGCACTTATGGTTCAGCCCCCCTTTGTGATTTTGTGCCTTTGTGGTGAAAGGCCGTTGTGCTATTTTCTTGCCTTGATTCGTCGTCGCGTTTATCCGACGGGGTTTCCAAATTTATGAATTATTCAAAACAGGAATGGTGGGAACGGTTTCAAAAATATTGCACCGAGTTTCCCACACTCGGTCTGGCCGTGGATTTAAGCCGGATGAACGTGGACGACGCGTTCTTCGCCAAAATGGAACCGCGAATGCAAAAGGCGTTCGCCGACATGGTGGCGCTGGAAGGCGGAGCCATTGCCAATCCGGATGAAAACCGCATGGTGGGCCATTATTGGTTGCGAAACCCCTCACTGGCGCCAACGGCCGGAAATCCGCAGTGAAATCGAGGAAACCGTTGCCCGAATCAAGGACTTTGCCGCCAAAATCCATGCCGGCGAAATTCATGGTGCCGGGGGAACTTTCAAAAACTACCTATTGATCGGAATCGGTGGCTCGGCATTGGGACCGCAATTTGTCGCACACGCCTTGGGCAATCCCAAAACCGACAGAGTGAAACCGTTCTTTTTCGACAACACTGATCCGGATGGCATGGATCGCGTTCTGGCGACCATCGGCCCGGATTTAAATCGAACGCTTTGCATCGTTATTTCCAAATCCGGCGGCACAAAAGAGACGCGCAACGGAATGCTGGTTGCCGAAGATGCGTTCAGACACGCCGGGCTTGATTTTGGCCAGCACGCCGTGGCCATTACCATGCAAGGCAGCGAACTCGACAATCGTGCGGTCGCCAATAAATGGATTACCCGCTTCCCGATGTGGGACTGGGTGGGTGGCCGAACCAGTGTGCTGTCAGCTGTGGGATTGCTTCCGGCCGCGCTGCAAGGAATTGATATAACTAATTTATTATCAGGTGCTTGTGAGTGTGATAAAGTAACTCGGATTAAAAAAGTTAAAGCGAATCCAGCCTTCATTGCTTTCACTGGCTTGGTATGTTTCCGGTAACGGTAAAGGAACAAAAAACATGGTAATTTTGCCATATAAAGACCGATTAGAACTGTTTTCAAAGTATCTTCAACAGTTGGTAATGGAATCACTCGGAAAGGAACATGACTTGGATCGGAAATGTTGTTAATCAAGGGATTGTTGTTCTTAGGAAACAAGGGGGCGACGGATCAGCACTCTTACGTCCAGCAATTGAGAGATGGGCTAAACAACTTTTTTGTCACTTTTATTGAAGTTCTAAAAGATGGAGGGGGCCAAACCTTGATGGTTGAGCCTAGGGTGAGCAGTGGAGATTACTTGCATGGATTCTATTTGGGAACCCGGCAGGCATTGGCTGAAAAAGACCGGGAATCCGTCACCATCACCGTAAATGAAGTGTCGCCATTTGCCGTCGGAAGTCTTAATCGCCCTGTTCGAGCGGGCTGTGGGATTTTATGCTTCACTCATCAACATCAATGCCTACCACCAGCCAGGAGTGGAGGCTGGCAAGAAAGCTGCCAGCAAGATCATTCAAATTCAATGTCAAATCTTGGAATTCCTTTCCAAACAATCCGGCAAAGCCTTCACGGCCGAAGAAATAGCCAACGGAATAGGGGCAGGCGAAGAAAGCGAGCATGTCTATAAAATCTGTGAACACTTGTCAGCCAACCAGGAACTTAAAACAAGCAAGTCATTTGACAATAGCATATTAAATAACAAATATGTTTTAAGTTGATTTTAATGTTCGTTTATCCAAAACATTACGATGTCATTGTAGTTGGAGCCGGTCATGCTGGAATTGAGGCAGCTTTGGCGGCGGCTCGAATGGGCTGTCAGACTTTGCTGCTCACCATGAACGCCGATTCCATCGGCCAGATGTCGTGCAATCCAGCCATCGGCGGACTTGCCAAGGGACATTTGGCGCGTGAGATTGATGCCATGGGTGGCGAGATGGGCAAGGCCACAGACATGGCTGGATTGCAATTTCGAATGTTGAATACAAAGAAAGGCCCGGCTGTCTGGGCTCCAAGGGCGCAATGCGACAAGAAGGCATATCAATTCAGAATGAAATGGGTTTGTGAGTCCGAACCGAATTTGGATGTTAAACAAGCGCAATCGTCCAAAATTTTGCACAAGGACGGATTGGCCATCGGGGTTGAAACAACGATGGAAGTTCAATTTATCGGGAAAGCCGTCGTCATCACAACCGGGACTTTTTTAAGAGGTTTGATGCATATCGGGTCAAACCAGCAATCCGGCGGTCGTGCTGGCGATGCCGCCGCGATGGGGCTATCTTCTTCGCTTAAGGAAATTGGGCTGGAACTTGGACGGTTAAAAACAGGCACTCCTCCTCGTCTTCTGCGCCGGTCAATTGATTTCTCTAAAACCGAAATCCAGCCTGGAGATAACCCGGTTCCCTATTTTACATTCTGGAAGGACGAATTGTTCCACATGGAACATTCCCACGCAAAGCCGACAATGTATGACCAATCGGACAATACATATCCACCCGGATCAGTTATTGGCAGAATAAATGGACAACTTCCTTGTTTTATAACATTTACAACTCCAGAAACAGCGAAAATAATTCGCCAAAATCTGCATAAATCACCGCTTTATGCTGGAAAAATCGAAGGGGTTGGCCCACGCTATTGTCCTTCAATCGAGGACAAAATTGTCAAATTCCCAGAAAGGGAACGGCACCAAATTTTTTTAGAACCAGAAGGGATCGAAACTGATGAATTTTATGTGAACGGCTTTTCCACAAGCCTGCCATTTGACATTCAAATAGAGCTCGTTCGCACCATCATCGGATGTGAGAAAGCCGAAATTATGCGTCCTGCCTATGCGGTCGAATATGATTTTGTTTTTCCGACCCAACTTCATCCTTCACTTGAAACAAAAGTCTGTCGGAATCTCTTTCTGGCCGGTCAAATTAATGGCACATCTGGATATGAAGAGGCAGCAGCTCAAGGACTTATGGCTGGAATCAATGCAGCCCGTCGTGTCAATGGATTTGACTCCATTATTCTTCGGCGCGACCAAGCATACATCGGGGTTTTAATTGACGATTTGATTACAAAGGGAACGATCGAACCTTACCGGATGTTCACATCCCGGGCCGAATACCGGCTCTTGCTTCGCCAAGATAATGCCGACCTGCGCCTTTCTGAAATTGGTCACGAAATCGGCCTTTTGCCAGATCGCAACTATAATCAAGTTCAAGCAAAGGAAGAGGCAATAAAAAATGAGATAAATCGTTTATACAAAACATATTACGACAACTAATACATTGGCCAAAATTCTTTCGCGTCCCGAGAATACATACAAAGATTTGCCAAATCGAAATGATACTTTGACCGACGAAATTATTCAACAGGTCGAAATTACCGTCAAATACGCCGGCTACATTGAGCGTCAGGAATTGGAGGTGGAAAAATTTAAGACTCTGGAAGACAAGATCATTCCCGATGCCTTTGATTTTTCAATCGTTCCCAGTCTCCGGCTTGAAGCGCGACAAAAGCTATGCAAGATTCGGCCGGTCACTCATCGGTCAGGCTGCCCGCATCTCCGGCGTTTCACCTGCGGACATCAGCATCCTCATGGTTTGCCTGAAACGTTGGGGTGCGAATGGGCAAAATAAAATCTCCACAACAGACACGGAAACCGACGGCATCTGGGGAATGGAGCTTGAAGGTTGACGCCGACCTTCGCCATTTTGTCAATCGTCTGCGCTTCGCTGCAGGTCAATTCCTTGAGCATCTTCCAGTGGGTTCGTATGGCCGAGCGCGCTGGCCAGCAGTCCCAAGTCTGGCAAAGGCGTTCCAATGGCGATTTTGGGCGTTTCAGTGTGCGAATTCATGCGAAACAGCCTATTTCATTGAAAATCAAATGTAAGCCGGAAATAGCGCTCCGATGAATGGATTACGCAGTTAAATTATTGGACCGCGTTGTTATCCAGAATGGACTACGCCATTTATAAAATGGATTACGCTGTCAGCCAGTCGGAGTTCGCTATATTCAAAATGGAATATGTTATTATAAAATTAGATTTAGCGGTTATTCAACTGGATTATTCTATTCGTCAAATTGACTAATCTTTCGATAGGTCGGATTTCGCACTCATCAAGTTAGAGCGTTTTCTATTTAGATAGACGCATTTGAAATTCCCTGCTATTCCTTTTTTATGAAAAGGGAATTATGCGTCCTTTGAGTCAAGATTTGCGACAGCGGATCATCGCCGCGCGGGACCGCGGGGAAGGCACCGGCGAAGTTTGCAGGCGTTTTGGAGTCAGCCGCAAAAGCGTGGAGCGTTTTTGGAACCAGCACCGTCTGACCGGCGAGTGTCGGCCCAAAAAGATCGGCGGTTACCGGCGCTCCCGTCTGGAAAAGCATGACCGGACCCTGCGCCGATGGATTGCAGCGCAAGCGGATCTGACCCTCAATGAACTCCAAAAACGGTGTCTGGAACACCTGAACATTTCCATTGGCATTACCGCTTTGTGGCACCGTCTGGAACAACTCGGTTTGAGCTATAAAAAAAACGACGCGCGCCGCCGAGCAAGATCGGCCTGATGTTAAAGCCGCCCGGAAGCTTTGGCGAAGGCAACAGCCCGACTGGGATGTTCGCCATCTGGTCTTTATCAATGAAACAGGCTTGAACACCAAGATGGCCCGCCTCCATGGTCGCTGCCCGGTGGGCCAGCGTTGTATCAGTGCCATCCCGCACGGCCACTGGCAAAGCTCCACCTTTATTGCAGCCTTGCGCCATGAAAGCATCGAAGCCCCCTTTTTGATCGAAGGCCCCGTCAATGCCGAGGTTTTCACAGCTTATCTTGAACAGGTGCTCTGTCCGCAACTGCGCGCGGGTGACACGCTCATCCTCGACAACCTCGCCACCCACGAAATCCATAACGTCAGCCAGTTGCTCTCGGCTCGAGGGGTTGGCGTTCGCTACCTGCCGCCCTACAGCCCCGATTTAAATCCCATTGAACTGGCTTTCGCTAAACTCAAATCGCATTTGCGCCAGGCCGCCGCACGCACCCTGGACGATCTATATGCGGCCTTGGCAAGCTCACTCGACTCCTTCTCGGATCAACATTGCCGAGGTTTCTTTCGCCACGCCCAATATGCGTCTATCTAAATAGAAAATACTCTAGAATGGAAGCTTCATCGGACTTCCCAACGAAATGCGCAGGCATTGAACAACTGTTCCTTCCCGCCCTTCAACCGGTGGCGCGACAAAACGGCTACCGCGTCAGCAACTCAAACCAATGTTCTGCGGTCAGACTTCGCGCGGACTTCAAACCGCCGCGGCGATGAGGTCGCCCACTTCGCGCGTGCCGTAACCCATCTTGCCCGCGGCGAGCGATTTGATCTTCGTGTTGATGATCTTCACGACGGCTTTCTCGATGGCCGCGCCGGCTTTGGCTTCGCCGAGGAAATCCAGCATCATGCCCGCGGCATTGATGGCGGCGATGGGGTTGATGACGTTCTGGCCGGTGTATTTCGGCGCGCTGCCGCCCATCGGCTCGAACATCGAGGTGCCTTCGGGATTGATGTTGCCGCCGGCCGCCACGCCCAGGCCGCCCTGGATCATCGCCGCCAGGTCGGTGATGATGTCGCCGAACATGTTGTCGGTGACGATGACGTCGAACCATTCCGGGTTTTTGACGAACCACATGCAGGTGGCGTCCACGTGGGCGTAGTCGGTTTTGACCGTGGGATATTTCGCGCGCGAGTTCGTTGAAGGCGCGCCACCAGAGATCGAAGGCGTAGGTCAGCACGTTGGTCTTGCCGCAAAGCGTCAGTTGCGCGGTCTTGCCGGCCTTGACGTCCTCGGGCTTGAGCCCCTTCCACGGTTTGCCGGCGCGCTGTTTCTTCGCGAGTTCAAACGCGTATTTCAGGCAGCGCTCGACGCCGTGGCGGGTGTTGATGGATTCCTGGATGGCGACTTCGTGCGGCGTGTTCTTGTATTGAAAGCCGCCCGCGCCGGCGTAAAGTCCCTCGGTGTTCTCGCGGACGACGACGAAATCAATGTGCTCCGGCCCCTTGTCCTTGAGCGGGCAGTCCTGCGCGCGGTAAAGTTTCACCGGGCGGAGATTGATGTATTGATCCAGCTCGAAGCGCAGGCGGAGCAGGATGCCCTTTTCCAGAATGCCGGGCTTGACCTGCGGATGGCCGACCGCGCCGAGGAAAATCGCCTTGAACTTGCGCAGCTCGTCCACCGCGCCGTCCGGCAGGACTTCGCCGGTTTTCAGATAGCGTTCGCCGCCGAAATCGTAGGGATGCCAGTTGATTTTGAAGCCGAATTTTTTGGCCGCAACGTTGGCGACCTTGACGCCTTCCGCCGCGACTTCCGGGCCGGTGCCGTCGCCGCCGATCAATGCAATATCGTAAGTTTTCATGTCAATTTTTCGTCTGTCGTAAAAACAAGAGCGTTAATGCTAACAATTTTGCGGCTGCTGACAATGAAGAATTTTGCGGCTGCTTTGAATCCACTTGCTCCGGTCGCCTGCCACGGCTTCAATTACAAAAAATATGCAGGCGAGATTCAAGCGGATCGTTTTGGTTCTTCTGACCGGATTAGTCTTGATTGCCGGCATGGGAGCGTTTCTGTTCTTCCGATTCGCCAGGCCGGTCGGCTATGGAGCCGCCGGCCCGGCTATCACCCGCGAAGACTTTTCAGAGCCATGGACCAGCCGGCAAGTTTTACTGGTGGGCTTGGGCGACAGCGTGACGGCTGGATTCGGCGCGCGCAAAGGCTATCCCTATTTTGACCGGTTGGCGAAAAACCCGGCGGACGAATTTCCTGAATTAAACGGCGTTTGTTTGCCCGCAGTATTTCCAAATTTTGGATCAACCAATCTGGCCATTTCGGGCAGCACTTCTTCCGAGGTTCCGACGCGGCAATTATCCTTGTTGGCGACAAATGACGCAAAGGTGCTGGGCATCGTGGTGATGACAATCGGCGGAAATGACATCATCCACAATTACGGCAGGACACCACCGCGCGAAGAAGCCATGTATGGCGCGAGCATGGACGAGGCAAAACCATGGGTGGAAAATTTCGGGCGGCGGCTGGATTCCACGCTGGAACAAATCAACAGCCGCTTCCCCGGCGGATGCGAAATCTTTCTGGCGAACATTTTTGACCCAACAGATGGACTGGGCGACGCCGAACGCGCCGGTTTGCCCGCGTGGAGGGATTCGACGCAGATTCTCGACGCCTACAATGCGGTCATCCGTCATGCCGCCGACACGCACCCAAATGTTCACGTAGTGGACATTCACGGCGCATTTCTTGGCCACGGCATTCATTGCACGCAATTCTGGCGTGCTCATTTCGACTGGCACGATCCGCATTATTGGTATTACACAAATCTCGAAGATCCGAATGAACGCGGATACGATGTCATCCGCCGGATGTTCCTGATTGAAAGCGAAAAGGCCAAAAGCCGGCTCAATTAAATGCCACTACCCTACAAAGTCGCGTCGCTGCTGTTTTGCTTCAACGAGCGGGACGAAACCCTGCTGCTCGAACGGGCGCAGGAGCCGAATCGCGGCCGCTGGAGCCCCTGCGGCGGGAAATTGAAAACCGACATCGGCGAGTCGCCTTACGTCTGCGCCTGCCGCGAGGCAAGGGAGGAAATCGGCGTGGAGCTTTCCCCGTCGGATTTGCATTTGACCGGCCTCGTCAGCGAGCACGGTTATGAAGGCCAGACGCACTGGCTGATGTTTCTGTTCGAGGTGAGGACGAAACTCACCGCGTTGCCGCCGCCGCACCAGGAAGGACGGTTCCAATTCTTCCGGAGGGAAGAAATAGATTCGTTGAAAATTGCGCAGACCGACCGCGAGCAGATCTGGCCGTGGTTCTGGAAATACCGCGGCGGTTTTTTCGCGGCGCACTGCCATTGCCATCCGGATGGGCGGAACGAGTGGACGCTGGAAGAATTTACGATTTAAGATTTATGATTCACGATTTTTCTCGAAAGCGGCGCATTTGCATCACAATCATCAATCGTAAATCATAGATCATAAATGAGCGACGAACCGATCATTGACCTGCACAGCGACGATTATTTCATGGGCGAGGCGCTGCGCCAGGCGGCCGAGGCGTGCGAGGCGGAGGAGGTGCCCGTCGGCGCGGTCATCGTGCGCGAGGGCAAAATCATCGCGCGGGCGTTCAACCAGGTGGAGTCGTTGAAGGACGCCACGGCGCACGCCGAGATGCTCGCGCTCACGCAGGCGGAGGAAATGCCGTCGGCGACTGGCGGCTGACGGATTGCACGCTTTACGTGACCAAGGAGCCGTGCCCGATGTGCGCCGGGGCCATCGTCCACACGCGGCTGGCGCGGGTGGTTTTTGGCGCGGCCGATCCCAAGGGCGGCGCGGCGGGCGGCGCGATTGAACCTGCTGCAATTCCCGACGCTCAATCATCGCTGTCGAAATCACCGGCGGCGTGCGCGAGCCGGAATGCCGCGCGCTGTTGAAACATTTTTTCATGGAGCAGCGGCGGGCGGGGAAGAAAAATACGGAGCCTTGATTCTTGACGGCAATCGAGTGGTGGAGTGGTGCCCGCGACAGGACTTGAACCTGTATGGTTTTACCCACTAGAACCTGAATCTAGCGCGTCTGCCAATTCCGCCACGCGGGCACAACAACTCACGGCCATTCTAATACGCGGCAACGCGCGTCCGGGCAAGTCAAATCACGAGCCGTTTTCCGTCTCGGAGGAATCGGACGCCTTATCGGACGTTTTTTTATCACGGGACGCGGATGGCTTCCACTGGTTGTCGAGCAGGTGGATGTCGCGGCGTTGGTGATGGTGTTCTTGTCTGCGGAAGTCTGGAAAGTGCAGTTGGCGATGGTCACACCGGAGATTTTAATTTTCGCGTCATAGCCTTCAATGAAGATGGGCTGCTTGGTGAGGTTGGCGAAGGTGCAGTCGCGGATGTCAATGTTGCCCATTTCGGGCGTGTATTCGCCGTCCCGCGCGCCGGCGCTGCCGTAACGCAGCGTCATGTGGATGCCGAACCTGGCGGTCTGAACCGTGCAGTTGCGGATGAAAACATTTTTGACGTAGCCGCCGCGCGCGGGATTGGTTTTGAAACGAAGCGCGGAGTCCAGATCGGGGCTGTCAAAGGTGCAATTCTCCGCGAAAACATTCTCAATGCCTCCCGCCGTTTCGCTGCCCGCCGAGTACGCCGCCGTGGCCGGCTTTGAAATGGCAGTTCTGGATGACGAGATTGCGGCTGGGAATGTTGACGCGATGGCCGTCGCGGTCGCGGCCGGATTTGATGGCGATGCAATCGTCGCCGTCGCTGAAACTGCAATCCTTGATGAGCACGTCGGTGCAGGAATCGGGGTCGCAACCGTCGGTGTTCGGGCCGGTGGCCTCCACGGTGACGCCGCGCACGGTGACATTCGTGCAATACAGCGGCGAGATGACCCACATGGGCGAGTCGAGAATTTTCACGCCTTCAATCAAAACGTTCCGGCAGCGCGTGGGCTGGATGAAATAGGGCCGCAGAAATGGCCCGCGCCAAACACGCGGTCCTCGACGGGCACGTCGTTGTTGCCCATTCGACGAGCTTCGGCTGCTGTCGACGTCGCTTCCGCTCTTTCCACGAATGCCAGACGCCGTTGGTGCGCCTGCGAATCCAGCGTGCCTTCGCCGGTGATGGCGATGTTTTGTCTGCTCGAACGCGTAGATGAGCGGCGAATAATTCATCACCTCGGTGCATTCATAACGCGTGAAGACCACGGGCAGATAAGCCGCCGTGTTGGTGGTGAACAGAATCGTGGCGTCCTTGACGACGTGGAGATTCACATTGCTCCGAAAGATGGATCGGGCCGGTCAAGAATTTCCCGGCGGGCACGACCACGCGTCCGCCGCCGGCCTCGTTGCATGCGGCAATCGCGGCGGCAAATGCCTTGGTGCAATCCGTCGCGCCGTCGCCCACCGCGCCATAATTGGTGATGACAAAATCGCGGCTCTGGAAGACGGTTCCCATCGTTCCAGACCGTCCCGTGCGAAAGCCGGAATTGGTGACGACCCATTCGCCGTTCGGGAAAGTCGGCGGCACGATGCGGGCCAGGATGATCGGGACTTGCGACCAGGCCTGCGGCATGTTGGTTGACGCCGTTGCTTGCACGTCAACATTTTTGTCCAAACCCGGCGGCGGTTCGGCTGCGGCTCTGGCGGCTCCAGGTTTCCAGCCATCCGGACCGCCGAGAACTTCTTCCATCGTGACCAGATTTGCCTCGGCGGCGGACAACTGTTCGGTCCAGTCAGGACGGTTGGTCGGACTCGCGCCCGATCCGGTGCTGTTGAACTCGGCATAGCGCGCCGTCTTGTGCGTCTCTTTCTTACCCCAATCGGACCAACCCATCGGCTGGACCGCATCCGACATCTCGCAGTTCAGGTAGATGGTGCTGGCGTAATTCCGCCATGGCCGGCCGAGATAGGTTCTCACACCCGGCTCGCCGGTGATGCGGCAATGCGAGAAGACAAAACCAAACGGCGCGTCCTCCGGCGTCGAGGCGGCGGTCAGATAGCCGTTGCCCCGCGCGTGGATTTCGCACTTCTCAAACCACGCCGTTGCCCCGCCGAAGATGAAATCCACATGGCCGCAAATGTAGCAGTTCGTGAAATACTGCCGGCCGCGGTTCAGCCAAACCGTGTCCTGCCAGCCGAGGAACCGGCAGTTGCGGAACATCGCGCGGTCGCCGTCCACGCGGATGGCCAGCGCCTGCCCGACCGGTCCGGCGGAATTTTCAAACGTCAGGTTTTCCGCCGTGAAATTGTCCGCGTCAATCGTCGTCGAGGGTGTTCTGAACGTGCCGATGGGTTTGCCATCGAAATTGGTGATGCCGGCATAAAGATCGAAAGTGAGGACGGTGTTCGTCGGACTTTCCCCGACGAGCTTGAAAAACGTCTTCTCGCGCTGGACATAGATCAACTCCTTGTAAATGCCGGGCTTGATGTGGATGACAACGGAATTGCTCCCGCTGCCGGACGGCACGGCCATGATGGCGTCCTGCACGGACTTGAATTTCGCGCTGCCGTCGGCGGCGACATAAAGATTGGTCTGCCCTGCCTGTAGTTGACCGGCGAGCAAGAGGGCAAAGGCCGGCAGGCAAAACATCATTTTTGCCGCCAAGCGGCAGGACGGAAGGGTTGTTTTGTTCAAACGCATAATTTGTTTCGATTGCCAAAAATCACGGGCGGGGTCAAATGGCGTCACCGCTCTTCAATTCCCGGTCGTCGCCCAATTCCAGCTTGAGCGCGCGCAGCGACAAATTGATGTCGCGGATGAACGCGACCAGTGACGCAATCAGCGAAACCATGCAGGCGATGAAAATGAGGCTGACGAGCCATCCGGTTTCCCATCGCAGCAGCGCGGTCAGAAACAGCGCGACGACGAGCGCCGCCGCCAGCAGCGCGCTGAACGCCGCCAGCGTGATGCTCATCCGGATCAATTTCGCGCGCTGGTAAATGATGGCGACCTGCGCCTGCACCTGCTCGCGCTCCGCCTCGGTGCGCTTCGGCAGCTCGGCCTTCAATTGCCGGGCGCGGTCAATGGCGCGGCCCAGGCGGTTGGTCATGGTGAGCAGCAGCAGCCCGACGCCGGAGATCAAAATCACCGGGCCGATGGCGTCCCGCAATTCGGGAATGATTTGTTCAAGCGAGGTCACGGCTTTTTAGTCAAGCCGCAGGGTAGCTTAAAAACAGGCTGTCTGGCAAGAACGGGCGAAGATTGGTAGTGTCCTAATTTGGGGAATTATACACAATGTTACCCTAATTTGAATTCAATCCTTGTCTTTGATGGAAGCGCAGACCAGCGCCACAATCCAGCCGACGACGGTCCATCCAAGGAATAGGTTCAAGACAGCAATGGCCGCCGCATTGCGTTTCTTGCGTCCCAAAATTGTAGGAATGAGGAATGAGGTAAATAGATACTACAATGGAGGTGATGGCGATTGCCTTGCAGATGCTATCCACTTCGTCCTCCGCAAACATCACATTCAAGGCCATCGTAAAGTTAAGCATCCCGCCAACCACGAGCAATATTCCAATACTGAAAATGCCCCACAGCCATATATTGGCCTTGGATATTACTCGTTTTTCGTTCATTTCTTCGCCTTCACATCCTTCACAATTTGAACCCGCACGGCTTTACACCTTCGCCCACTTGCCGGTCTTGGACGATTCCTCCACCGCCGTGAGCACGCGCTGGTTTTTCAAGCCGTCCTCAAACGTCGGCTGCACCGGCTTGCCCTCGACGCAAGCGTTCACAAAATCCGCAACGGCGTGGATGAACGTGTGCTCGTAGCCGATGCCGTGTCCCGGCGGCCACCAGTTGCCGACGTAAGGCTGCACGTTGCCGCGCTCGGTCACCTGGATTTCCCGGAAGCCGCGCCGGTCCGGCGGGTCGTCGCCATTGTAAAATTTGATTTTGTTCATGTCCTCGAAATCGAAATACATCGAGCCTTTGCTGCCGTTGATTTCAATTTCGATGTGGTTCTTGCGGCCCAGCGCGTAGCGCGTCGCCTCCAGGTTCGCCATCATGCCGTCGCCCATCCAGCCGAGAAACGCCGCCGAGTCCGGCGCGGTCACCTTGCCCATTTTGCGCGCGCCCTTCGCCGGCGAATCCGCCAGCGGCCGTTCGGGAATGAACGTGTTCACCAGGCCGCAGACGGTCTTGAATTCGCCAACGAGGTAACGCCCCAGATCAATGATGTGCGAATTGATGTCGCTGTGGACGCCGCTGCCGCTGAATTCTTTTTGCAAACGCCAGTCGAGCGGAAATTCCGGATCGGCCAGCCGGTCCTGCGCGTAGCGGGCGTGAAAATGAAAAATCCGGCCCAGCGCGCCCTCGCCAATCATCCGCTTCGCCAGCGCAATCGCCGGGATGCGCCGGTAATTGTGGCAGACCATGTGGACGACTTTCGCCTTTTGCGCGGCGGCGAACATCTGCTCGCATTCCTTGAGATTCAGCCCGAGCGGTTTTTCGCACAGGACGTGCTTGCCGTTTTTCGCCGCTTCAATCGCCATCTCCGCGTGCAAATAGGTCGGCGTCACGATGTCCACGACATCAATCAGCGGCGACTCGGTGATTTCGCGCCAGTCGGTGGTGGCGTGCTGCCAGCCGAGCTGGGCGCGCGCGGCCTGCACCGCGCCGGCGTCGCGCCCGCAAATCGTGTGCAACTCGACGTTGGCTTTGAGGTTGAAGAAGCGGGGCGCCTGCCGCCAGGCATTGGAGTGCGCCCGGCCCATGAAACGGTGGCCGATGATCCCGACACGCAAAGTTTTTGCCATAAAACTTGGGGTTGAATGGATTGCGCCAGTCTTTATAGTGAGCGGCGACAGCCAAGTCAATCAAATGTCCTATTCAGCCGCAGAAATAGCAAAACTCGTTGGCGGCGAAGTAGTTGGCGATGGCAATGCCGTCCTGAAAAGCTTCGCTCCCGCCGAACGCGCACAGGCCGGCGACCTGACTTTTGCCGAAAACGAGGATTATTTCGCCCGAGCCGAGCAAAGCGCCGCCACCGCCATCATCGCCGATCAACGGTTTTCGTCTGCGAAAAAAATCCTGATTCGCGTGCCGAACGCCCGCATCGCCTTTGCCAAGGCGCTCGCGCTGTTTTTCCCAGAACAGAAATTTGCCGCCGGAATTCATTCGACGGCAGTCATTGCGCCGATCTGCGACAAATTGATCCGACGCGCACGTCGGGCCGCATTGCGTCGTCGGCGAACGAGTGAAGATTGGCGCGAATTCCGTTTTGCAGGGCGGCAATTTTGTCGGCGACGATTCCAAGCTCGGTGACGAAGTGAATTTGTTTCCGAACGTGACAATTTATCCGCGCACGGAAATCGGCCATCGCGTCCGCATCCACGCCGGCACGGTCATCGGCTCGGACGGATTCGGTTACGTGCTCGACGGCGGCGTTCACCGCAAGGTGCCGCAGATCGGCAACGTCGTCATCGGCGACGACGTGGAGATCGGCGCGAACGTGACAATTGATCGCGGCGCGCTCGGCTCAACCGTCATCGGCAAGGGCACGAAAATTGACAACCTCGTTCAAATCGCCCACAACGTGGAAATCGGCGAGCATTGCATTGTCATCGCGCAGGTTGGCATTTCCGGGAGCACCAAGCTGGGCAAATACGTGATTCTCGCCGGGCAGGTCGGCATCGCCGGGCATTTGAAAATCGGCAATCAAGTCACCGTCGCCGCGCAATCCGGCGTGATGAACGACATCCCCGACGGCGAAAAATGGTTTGGCGCGCCCGCGCAACCGGACAAGCAGACCAAGCGCCAGATTATCGCCATCCAGCATTTGCCCGAACTGCTCAAGCGCGTGGCGGAGTTGGAAAAGAAGCTGAACGGCGCTTGACGCTATCTGCTCCACAACTTTGTAAATAAATTACCGCCGTGACAATCTCTGCCACGGCGGCTTGCTTTTGGCAAAATGGTGCCATTGACTGTGGCTACGAGCGCGATTTCAGGCCGCGCGGCGGAACTGGCGGCGAATCAGGAGCAACGCGCCCAATCCCAGAACAGCAGCGGTAGTCGGTTCGGGAACCTCCGTGACGGTGTATAATGTCGCGGCGGTGCCAAAGGTCGAGCCGGACGCGCCGGCATTGGCGGAGTCGTAATAATTTGAACCCAGCCAAGGTTGATAGCTGCCATCTGACTCGGCAGGATAACCTGTCACACTGTCCAATGCGCCGTAGGCACTTTGTCCGGAGGGACTGGCATACGTCGAAATAACGTCGAAGTAAAAACTTTCACCAGCGGTCAGACCAAGGCTGCTTAACGGCATCGTGATCGTAGCGTAATCAAATCCAGCCCCGCCAGCCGCATAGGCGCCCGATGCGTTCTGCGTCCAGGAGCCGCCGCTATACGTCAATGCCGAAGCGCCGGAATCCGAATAAGTGTTGATCAAGGCGTTCAAACCGGAGCTGGCGCCAATGTTTTCACCCCAAGGATTGACCAGTGACGTGCTTCCGTTGGCAGCCTGCCCGACAATCTGAAGCTCGATTGAATAAAAAATGTATGAAGCCTGCGCCTCCGTTGTGTTGATTGTGAAAGTGATACCGTTCGCATCGTTGTTGACCACCACGCTGCTAATCGCGGCGCCATCCGCGGGCGAACTCGCCAAAGAATTGCCGGTGCCGATATAAGTGGATTGAGCCATCGCCGATGACACGGCCAAAATGGACAAAGCCGAAATAGTGGATACAATGGTTTTCATGAATTTTATTTTCAGTGTTGCTTCAATAATCTCCTAACTTGAACATTTGACCAGCCTCACAAATGTGTGGTTTTGGCCCGCCCGGTGTTTTCAAGCTGCAAAATGCCTCCGGCCTCAATAAACTGGCAGGAATGCGCACGCTGTTCATCGTCTGGTTGCTTGCCATTGCCGGAATACCCGCGCTCGGAGCCGGCGAAACCTGCCCGGTCACAAATGTGCTTCAGCTTCAACTTGCCGGTCTTCAACCCGGTCCCGACAAATTGTTCTTTCCATCTGGAAGGTGACGTGTGGTGGGCCAATCCGGCGGCGAACCAGTTGGTGTTGCACGACACTTCCGGCACGGAAGAGCTGGAAATGGATTTGCAGGGCCGGCCGGTGCGCGCCGGACAAAAGGTGCGCATCGAGGGAAATGGAGCCATCGCGCGGATTGCCGACGGCTTCCGGCTCGGCGTCATCGGCCCGGTCGTGGACAACAACGGCGCCCATTCCATGACGGAAAAATCCGGTGCTGTTTTTCTGACGGCGGGACGCCAGCCGCTGCGGGTGGACTGGTTCAACGGCACCTACGAATTTGGCCTGGAGGTGGACTGGCAGGGGCCGGATCTGCCACGCCAGAAAATTCCCGATGCGGCGCTGTTCCGGCATGCGGCCGGCGACGAGGCCGGGCTGGATTACTCCGTCTTTGACGCGCCCGGCGAAGTGCTGCCGGATTTTAGCCGGTTGATGGCGATCCAGTCCGGAGCGGTTTCCAATTTTGATTTGGGCATTTTGCCGCGCACGGAACACGTCGGCGTGCGATTCACCGGCGAATTGGCCGTGCCGCGCACGGGACTCTACACGTTTTTTACAAAATCCGACGATGGCAGCGAGTTGTTCGTCGGTCTGCCATCCGTGCGGCTGGCGGACATCGGCGCCGGTGTATTTCCCCGGCCACGCTCGGTCGTGCCCGGTCAGGCGTTGGCAGAAGCTGAAGATTATCAATGGGCCTTTTATTGATAGCCTGTGACAAACCTTTTGAGCCAATCGAAATTTGATTTTGGTGTTTCGACAATTGTTTTTAAGTCTACGTTTTCCCGCATCTCCTGAAACTCAAAGTCGGAAATCCCCCAAAAGATTGTTATTCGGCTAAATATGATTGCGGACTGCTTAATTTCGATTGTCGGAAAGACTGAAAACGATTGCTGAACCTAGTGAACGAATGTGACGGCTCGATTTTCAATGCCGGATGCCGATATCGGATGTCGGAAGGCTAATGGCGATTGCTATGATCATTTTCATGCCGGCGTCTCGGCAGGGGGTCGCATTCTTCAGGAAAATCCATCCTCCGGCTTTCCATCGAAAGCCGCAACTCTTGATTCGGAAAGGTCTCAATTTTGTGAATAATTTATCTTTGACAAATGGCCTCGATCGTTAAATTCTCATGAAGAAACAGACAGGCAGAATCAAATAGAAAGATAAACATTATGGCTGACCCGACCCCAATTCCCACACCGGCATCCAAGCGCACCCGCGGCAACATGAATCACGCGCACGTCGCCGCTTTGGCCGAGGCTGAACAATTGTGTCTCAAGGCGCAAAAAGCCGCCTATGCCACACCGCTGGCCGCGCGCCAAATTGACGCGGCGTTTGTAACGACATTGGCCAATGATGTGAAAACGACGCGTGACAAACTCGCCAACGCTGTTGAAGGAACCACCAGCAAAACGACCGACACCGTGGGTGAAAGCAACGCCGAACAAAATCTAATGCTCGCGTTGCAGGAAGTTCAATCCGCCGCCAAGCAAAAATATGGCCGCAGCCAGCACACGCTTTTGGCCGATTACCACGTCAACACCAAGCCGCGCATTGACTCCAGCCGCGCGATGCTCGAACAAGGGGCGCAAAACATTATAAAAAAGCTGGGCAGCGATACGTTGCCGGGCATCACGGCGGCAAAAGTTGGGAACCTCGTGTCGTTGCGGACAGCTTATGTTAATTCCAAAGGCACGCAAACCGGCGATCAATCCGATGCGACCAGCGCGCGGAAACAATTGGCGGATTTGATCCATTCCATCACCGACCGGCGCATCCAATTGCAACACGCGGCGGACGCCGAATGGCCTTACACGAATGCCGCCAACGCGGGCATCCGGAGTGAATTTCAATTGCCATTGAGCCGGCCATTCAATGGATGAAAAAAAGCTGTAGCCGGTATGAATCGGCTCCGATTAAAAAATTTTGCCGCGTTGATGCGTGGTGATGCAGTAAAAATGAAGATGTAGAAACTTAAACAAAAACAATCTGCGGCTTCGGCTGCTGTCCGAATCGAAACTGGTAATTTCACTCACAGGACAGCTTTTGAAGCACGCCCCACGGGGCGTGCCGAAAGCGTTCTTGTGAGGGCATACCAGTGCCTGATTCGGAGCGTGAGTAATCACGCCCTCTTTATTGGGGAAGCGGACGCGGCGCGAGAAAGGCAAAATGAAAATCAAAATATTCCGCAGTAGCCGGGGTGACGAGGCTCACTTCAAAAATCAGAAATCGCCAATCGCCAATCAAAAATGGATTAGTGCCTCCTTACGTCGGTTCCTACAATTTACAGGCGGTTTGGCCGTGGCGCTTTTAGCGTTCAAATTTTTGCTCAAATGCCGCCTTCTCCTCCCGGCGGCTATTGCACCAACTGTCCGCCGCTGACAAATAATTTCGTCATGCCTTACGTGCCAGGTTTGAAACTCGCCATTCCAGCATTCGGCGGAACGAATCTGGCGATCAATCTTTTGGAAGCCGACCCGGCGGGGACGTATGACCTTTTTTATGCCAGTAATCTGGTTTCTTCGTCTTGAATGACATTCTTCAAGGCACGAACGGACAAACAAATTTTACTTTAACTTTTCCGCAAACCGATATGGGCTTTTTCCGGGCGGCCAGGACCGACACACCAATCACCAGCGCCGAAAACATGACGGTTTCGTTTCCGAGTGACTCCGTGACGACCAATCTAATTGCCGCTGATGCGGGCGGTGGCGTGGCGGCGGCGATGGCGATTTTGGTCAATGACACCAATATTGCCCAACGCGATTGGATTCCGTTCAATGCAAACCCGCTGGTCCTTCTGGGAACCAATGATGGAACTTACTACGTTTCGTTTGGCTTCAAGGGTTCGGATGGCAATGCCTATTGCGATGACACTGCCCATCACCCTGAACACAACGCCGCCTGCGATTGTCATCACAAATCCGGCGGCCAATGTTGTCTCGCAACCGATGATTCAATTGCAGGGTTACAGCGTCAAACCTTTGAGCCATTTATCCTTTGACGTAATGAACCTTTTGGGCGTGTTGACCAATCAGCCGGGTTTTATCACCGATCAGTATTACGACACGAACCTATGGCAATTCACAACGAATTATTTCCAGTGTTATGATATTGCGCTGATTTCAGGCACAAACATTATCACCATCCACGCGACAGATTTGGCAGGAAATACCACGATAACGAATTTCGTTTTCACGCTTGATTTTTCCAGCCGGACAAATCCGCTCGAAGTTCAATTGATTGGCCGCAGGATGGAATGCAAATCTGCGGAACCAATTTTACAATGCGAGGCCATCTTGACGATCCATCCGATACGGTTTCGGCGCAAATAGTGGACACCAACGGCGTGACAAATATTGTCACTGGTTCATTGACTCGTGATGGAACATTTTGGGTAAAAAATTTGCCGTTAAACACCGGCTCAAATCTTTTAACCCTGACTGTCGCGGATGTTGTGGGCAACACCTTAATAACGAATTTGACCTTATCGCAGAGCACTATGTTATTGACCATGGCCAGCGTTTCGGCCGGACAAACCAACGTCACAGGCACGATTAACGCAGAAGGGTATACCGTTTCGGGTCAATGGCATTCAGGCAAGCCAATCCGGCGGAAACTGGTCAGCGGGAATTTCATCCATTGGTGTCGGCGGCGGAACGGTCAATGTGATTGCGATATCGAATTCAGATAGTGGCGGCAATGGAAGCGGCAGCGATGCTTCCGGCAATCCAACTTCTTCGCTGGAATTGATAATCAAGTATTGGTTGACCCGCCGTTGGGTGTTTATATTTCATCGTATCAGGAATATGACCAAACTATTTACCCGGCAATTACCAATTTGCCTGACTATAATGACTACGACCGCATAAGCTGGCAGGACGGCGGCGGCGGAACGGCGGAAGCGGGAAGTGGGTATAGCGTTCCTGTCAATGTTTGGGACGTTGAATACGATCAATGGCCGGCAACGACCTGGCCGCAACCCCTTCCTTTTTCAACATTGACATTCCTTCGGCGAAGTTTTCTACCCGAGTGGGATAACTTTTACAACCAACACATATGTTGGTTTTATACCACCGAATCTTGCCGAAGAACATTGTTACGTTGATCAAGACGCTAATTACCCTCTGCATTATCATCGCACCGCTGATACTCGAACAACGTTGGCCACCGGTGGTAAAGGTAATGCGGGCGCAATGAATTCTGCGACGATTTCCGCATACGCCATAGATCAAAATGCAGCAACAACCATTCCTTGCACTCAAATTTCCATCGGCAACTTGGGCAATTTGGACGCCACTGGAAATCTATACGTTATGTTGCCTGACAATGCGAGCGTGGATGTGACGCCGCAAGCAAGCGGAAGTTCTTATTATACCTTCAACGTTTCCGCCACCCCAATATACCCCCGGTCCTTGCACGGTGAGCGTTCAGCGGATGGATGATGCCATCGAATTCGCCGACATCCCCGATTCCACGGACTGCCTGCAACCCGATTACATTCACTACGGTCAGAACGGCCACTTTGAATTCACCCGCACCGGCGATCTACAACGGCCTTTGACGGTCCAGTTTTCGCTCGGCGGAACAGGCATAGATCACGTTTCACACGATATGCAGAAGGTGGTTTATTTTAACCCCGGTCAAAGCAATGTCGTCATCTTGATTGTGCCGACAACTTCCGGGCTTAATTTCAGTCCGTTGTCGGTTGATTGTTCGATCGTGCCGGACATCTACGGCCACAATCCAGCGCCAGCCTATTCCATTGATCAAACCAATGCCTCAATAGCGGTTTATGACAGCAACGGCTTGATCTGGGAACCGCAATTCGATTTTCCGAATGGACTCCCGGTTCCCACCAACGGTGTCATCCACGGCACCGGCGTGCTGCATCGCAAAGATTGGGTTACAGAAGTGGGTTACGGCCCGATGCCAGTGACGACGATTTTAGTCAGTGATGCTCAATTGGGTGTAGATTTCACCTTTGATTCCCCGCTCAATGCCGGCGCCATGGTTGGAATGTCGGGCTTTTGGATTAATGAAGGACAAATCAAAGTTCGCGACGGTTTGGGGAACATCACAAACCTCCATGTTTATTATATTTGTGAAGGATTCTGCGTTGGGTGGTGACGCGACTCCTGACGGTGTAATACATAGTCCGACGTCCGTTACTCCCGATCCCTTTACTTTGACGGTTTTGCCGCACACCGGAACCGGATCATACACAGGGACATTCTGGGTATTTACTGATGACCCAATGCGGTATGGATTGCCCGGTTATTTTGGCTATGGCGCATTTCCGTATGGAGCACCACTTCCGTGGACCATCCTCTCCGGGCATGACCTTTTCTATATCGCAAATCAATGACAGACACCGTGCGGCTGCTGGGGCTGGGTGGCGACTGGACCACCGGCGTGGCCATGGTGCCGTCCGCCGCCGACGCCGACATTTGGACTGTTACCAACAGCCTGGCCGCGTTGAGCTGGCCCAATTATAAATTTGTGATTGCACCCGCCAGCTCCGCTTGGATTTGGGAAAGCCCGGCGAGTTTTGGCGGCGGGAACCGTTACTTCCAAGTGCCTGCCGGCGGCACCAACCTGCCGGTGGTTTATTTCAGCGACAACACCAACCTTCCCAGCTACACCGTGAATATCACCTTTCAATTGGACATGGGAATCGCCATTCAGCAGGGGCTGTTCACCATGGGTTCCGATTACGTGGACGCCTTCGGCTCGTTCAACAACTGGGGGCCACCGGCGTTTTGCTCACGAACGTTCCGGGCACGAGCAATTATGTGGGCACGCTGACGACCACCGCGCTGGCGACCAACACGCTGGTGAGTTACAAGTATGCCATTGACGGACATCGACTTGGGAGGGCAATGTCGGACCCAACGGCGCCTGCCGCCCGCTCCTTCACCTTGACGAGCACGAATCAGGTGTTGCCGCTGGATTACTGGAACAATGTCACCAACGCGAATTACAGCTTCACCATCGGCTTTCAAGTGAACATGATCGTCGAAGATGCGTTGGGAGTTTTCACGCCCGGGTCGGATGTGGTGTTTGTCAATGGCAGTTGGTCCACTTTCAGCGGCAGCGACGCGCTATTGACGGAAGTTGGCACTTCAGACGTTTACACCGGGGCGGTGGAGATGGCCTTGGCGCCGGGCACAACCGTTGATTACAAATACTCGATTGACGGCGGGCTGACTTGGGAAAACAACGGCGTTGGCCCCGGCGGCGCGCAAAACCACCAGTTCGTTTTGAACACGGCCACTAATTTGCCGGCGGATGATTTCAACGATTATTCCAATCTCGGGCCGGTTACCATCAGCGGTCCGGTGGGACAAACCGTCGTTTCCTGGGCTTCCGGCACAAACGCCAACAACCGCATCCAGTTGCAATCCGCAACCGACCTGTCGAGTGGCTGGTCAAATGTCGCCAACACCCAGGGACAAAGTTCGATCACCAACGACTTCGGGCCGGGGACGGTTTTTTTCCGACTAACCGGGCCGTGAACCCAGCCAATCGCCGGGAATCTCGAACCGGGGCTGGAGACGTTTCCAGCTTCTTGGGCCATTTATGACGCATAGTTTGACCGGTCATGACCGCCGCCAAGCCGCGAAACTCGCGGGTTTGTTGGCTTTGGTCTTGATGCTGGCGGCGCGGGCGGCAGCCGTCACCAACTTCATCGCCGGCGCGGATATGTCGCTGCTGGCGTATTTCGAAACCAACGGCATCGCCTACAAAAGCAACGGCCAGGTGCAGGACGCGCTGGCCATTTTGAAAAATCGCGGCGTGAATTGCATCCGGCTGCGGCTTTTCACCAGCAGTGCGGCGCAGGCGAAGGCCGACCCTTACGATTACATCAACAATCTGGATTACACCGTCCCGCTGGCCGTGCGCGTGAAAAATGCCGGCCTCCAATTCATGCTGGACTTTCATTACTCCGACACTTGGGCCGATCCGTCGCAACAAGCCACGCCCAGTGCATGGACCAATCTGGATTTCACCCAGCTCTTGGCGCAGATGCGGAGCTACAACAGCAACTGCATCGCCGTGTTCGCGAGCGCGGGTGCGCCGCCGGATTACGTGCAAATCGGAAATGAAATCACCGATGGCGTTTTGTGGACGAACGGTCAGCTCTACGCCTTTGATGCCACGACTCAATGGTCAAAATTCGCCCAACTGCTGAACGCGGCGATCCAGGGAATCCAGGACGCCGCCGGCACCAACATGCCGAAAATTGTCGTTCACATTGACCGCGGCGGCGACTGGGGCGGCACGCAATGGTTCTTTGACAATTTGATCCAGACGCAGCACGTCCAGTTCGACATCATCGGTGAAAGTTACTATCCCTTCTGGGACGGTCCCTTGGACAATCTCGCCGGGTGCCTTTCCAATGCCGCCATCCGCTACGGCAAGCCGGTGATGGTTGCCGAGACCGCCTTTCCGTGGACCAATTCGTATTGGACGACAAACATTTATGGTATTCCCGGCACCACCAACGGCCAGGCGCAATACGTCGTCGCGCTGGCCCAGGTCGTGAAAAACGTGCCGAGCGGATTGGGCGCAGGCATTTTTTGGTGGGGAACCGAATACCAGAAGCTGCGCGGCGTCAATGAAGCCGGCTTTAACACGGCGTCGTTTTTCAATGCCCAAGGCAACGTGCTGCCCGCCGCGGACGCGTTCGGACAAATGACCGCGCCGCTCAACTTGAGCGCCAGCCTGACGAGTTCCGGCCTGAACGTGCGCTGGCCGTTGAGCGGGGCGGGCATGACGCTGACCAGCGCCACCAGCCTGTCACCCGCGGCCTTATGGCTGTCCGTGACCAACTCCATCCAAAACACCGGAACCACCTTTTACATGACCTTGCCGCCGAGCAACGGCGCGACCCGTTTTTACCGGCTGCAATCCAATTGATTTTTACCGTGCAATCCAACAAATCAAACCGGCTCAAATTTTTCATCCTCCCGCTGCTCGGCTTTTGGCTCGCGACCAACGCGTGCGCCACGGAGCTGCCGCTGAATGACGGCTGGCGCTTCCTCCGCGATGACGTCGCGCTGGCCGCGTCGCCCGGCTTCGACGACCGCGCCTGGCAAATCGGTGACCTTGCCGCACACCGCGCACATTGAACCGCTGGCCAACGGCCACGGCCCGCGCCAATGGCAGGGCGTTTGTTGGTATCGGAAAAATTTTGAATTGCCGCCGTCCGCCGCCGGCAAGGACGTTTTCCTCCGCTTCGACGGCGCCATGAACACCGCGCAAATCTGGGTCAACGGCCAGTCGGCTGGAAATTTCATGGGCGGTTATCTGCCCTACGTCATGGACATTTCCCGGTTCGTCCGCGCCGGCGCCACCAATGTCGTCGCCGTCCGGCTCGACAACCGCGACAATCCCGTCACCGGTCCCAAGCCGCTCGCTGACCTGGATTTCAACCTCTACGGCGGGCTTTATCGCGACGCGCACCTCATCATTCAGGACAAGCTGCACATTACCGATCCGGTTCTCGCGGACAAAACCGCCGGCGGCGGCGTGTTCGTCACCTTTCCGGCGGTTTCAGAAAACTCCGCCGTCGTCGCGGTGAAGACGCACGTCCAAAACGACGATGCCGTCGCTCGCGCGTTTTCCCTCCGCACCCGATTGCTCGACGCGAAGGGAAAAAGAGTGGCGACGATTGAATCACCGGTCACGCTCGCCGCCGGCGCCAGTCAGGAAATCGCCCAGGAACTTTCCGTCAAAAATCCAAAACTCTGGTCGCCGGACTCGCCGTCCCTTTATTCCGTGCAATCCGAATTGGTCGAGCGCGGCCAGATCGTGGACGCAGCGCGGACGCGCATCGGCATCCGGCACATTGAAATCACCACGGACGGTTTTTCCATCAACGGCCGGAAAATGTTTTTGCGCGGCTGCAACCGGCACCAGGAATATCCATTCATCGGCAACGCCCTGTCCGACGCCGCCCAATATCGCGACGCGCTGAAAATCAAGGAGGCCGGATTCGATTACGTCCGCTGCTCGCATTACCCGCCGTCGCCGGCGTTTTTGGACGCGTGCGACGAACTGGGCATCGTGGTGATGGACAGCATTCTCGGCTGGCAATTTTTCAATCCCGACCCGGCGTTCGCGGCGCAAAAATTTCAGGAATGCCGCCAACTTGTCCGCCGCGACCGAAATCATCCCTCCGTGGTTCTCTGGGAGGTTTCGCTGAACGAAAGCGACATGCCGAAATCGCTTCATCAAGCGCGCCAACGCAATTGCGCACGAGGAATATCCCGGCGACCAGTGTTTCACCGCCGGCTGGGAGCGCGGCTACGACGTGTTCCTGCAGGCGCGCCAGCACGGCGGTTGCCGCGGCATTACGAATGTTCCCTGTCTCGTCAGTGAATACGGCGACTGGGAATACTACGCGCAAAATGCGGGCTTGGAGCAGGAAAAGTGGAATGACCTGAAACCCGCCGAACGCAGCAGCCGCCAATCGCGCGGCGACGGCGAAGTCCGGATGTTGCAGCAGGCGCTGAATTTTCAGGAGGCGCACAACGACGATTTGCAGACCCCGGCATTTGGCGACGGCGTCTGGGTCATGTTCGATTACAGCCGCGGCTACGCGCCGGATCTGGAAACGTCCGGCGTGATGGACGTTTTCCGGCTGCCGAAATTCAGCTACTGGTTCTTTCGCAGCCAGCGCGACGCGGACGAAATGATTGCCGGAAAAAAAATCGGGCCGCTGGTCTTCATCGCCAGCGACTGGACCGCCAATTCACCGACCGACGTGCGCGTGTTCAGCAATTGCGGGGAAGTGGCGCTCTATTTGAACGGCAAACTGGTGGAACGCCGCCGGCCCGAGATTTCGCGCATCTCAAACCATTTGAAACATCCGCCGTTCGATTTCCATCTGCCGCAATTTCAGGCCGGCACGTTGAAGGCGGTCGGTTTCATCGGCGGCCGCGCTGTTGCCGAGGACGAACGCCGCACGCCGGCGGAAGCCGCGCAACTGACGCTTCAATTTGATTTGAGCGGCCAGCCATTCGCCGCCCGCGGCAAGGATGTGATTTTTTGTCATGCCAACCTTAATGACAACAACGGCACTCCGGTTCAATGGAACGGGGTGCCGGTTTCTTTCGGCGCCACCGGCCGGTTGAAACTGGTGGACAAATTATCCGCCGCCACTGAAGCCGGCACCGCAACCACGCTCGTGGATGGCGACGAAACCAACGCGACCGGCGCCATTTATGCCGTTTGCGTGATGACAGGGCCGGAGCAAACGCGCATCTTTTACGCCGCCGCTTCACCCGATGGCCGGTCCGCGCCCGCCGGCCAGATTCATTACACGACCGATGGCAGCGAGCCTTCGCTCGCATCCCCCGTTTATTCCAAGCCGCTTGCGGACCCGCCGCATCTGCGCGCGGCGATTTTTGTTCAGGGGAAAATTGCGGCCATCACCGGCGATTGACCCGAAAATGTCGCGGCGCATTTTTGCCGTCGCGCAAATCTGGCGTGATGACGGACCTCACCGCCAGCGGGAAAGCGCGTTGCGGCTGCGGGAATAAAATCACGTCGCGGCAGTCTCAATCTCAAACTGCGCCAATTCCGTTCCCGCCGCCTCCCACTCCGCCGTCGCCAGCGGCAGGCGGTCGTGAACGTGCATCAACTCGCGGTTGATTTGCATTGCGCGTCCGCCGGCGTAGCTTTCCGGCTTTTCCAGTTCCGCCGCCAGTTCCTTTTCCTTCGCTTCGAGTTCGGCGATTTCTTTTTCCAGCGCGGCGATGCGTTTCTGGATTTCCTGCCGCTTCCGCGAACGCGCCTGCCGCTGCTCGGCTTCCATCCGCTTTTGTTCCTTGCGGTCAACTTGCGGAGTTGCGGTTTTGTTTGCGCGATGAATTATTGTTGAAGCTTGAACTTGTCAGCGCCGCGCGCGCCGATTGCGCCGTTTTGTCGAGGTAATACTGGTAGCCGCCGGTGAAATGCCGGAGATGGCCGTTTTCCACGCGCACGACGTGATTCGCCAGCGCGCGGATGAAATGCACGTCATGGCTGATGAAAATCAGCGTGCCCTCGTAGGGCTTCAACGCCTCGATGAGCGCGTCCACGCTCGCCAGGTCGAGATGCGTCGTCGGCTCGTCCATCAGCAGCAGGTTCGGCGGATTGAGCAGCAGTTTCACCAGCGCGAGCCGGCTTTTTTCGCCGCCGCTCAAAACGCTCACCGGCTTGAACACGTCGTCGCCGCGAAACAGAAAACTGCCGAGGACATTGCGGACGGCCTGTTCCGTAACGCGCTGCGGCGTGTCGAGCGCCTCCTGCAAAACCGTGTGTTTCGGATTCAGCATCGCCGCGCGGTGCTGCGCGAAGTAGCCGGACTTCGTGTTGTGACCGAGTTTGAGCACGCCCGATTGCGGCTTGAGAACTTCCGCGAGCAGCTTGAGCAGCGTGGATTTGCCCGCGCCGTTCGGCCCGACCAGCACCGTGCGCTGGCCGCGTTCGGCCTCGAAATGGAGATTTTCGTAGATGAGCTTGAGCGGAGCGCCGAGCACCGTCTCGGCGTGTTCCTGTTCCCCGTCGAGCCGAGACGGTGCTCGGCGCTCCGCCGCGTAGCCAAACTTCACATTCTCCAGCGTGATGACGCGATGGCCGCTGCGCTGCGGCTGCGGAAAACGGAAACCGACCGTCGGCCCGTCGCCGTCCGGCGTCCCGACCATTTCCTCCTTGAGCCGCTCGATCTGCTTCAGCTTGCTCTGCGCCTGCGCGGCCTTGGTGTTCTTCGCGCGGAAGCGGTCCACGAACAATTGCATCCGGTCAATCTCGCGCTGCTGCGATTTCGCCGTGGCAATCATCGTCGCCTCGGCGGACGCGCGCTGTTCGAGATACGCGTCGTAATTTCCCGTGTAGCGCAACAGGCGCGACTGCCGCAGCTCGGTGATGTGCGTGCAAAGGCGGTTGAGAAATTCGCGGTCGTGCGAGATGAGCAGAATCGCGCCGGGATAATGGCGCAGATAATCCTGAAACCAGAGCAGCGTTTCGAGGTCGAGATGGTTCGTCGGCTCGTCGAGCAGCAGCAAATCCGGTTCTTCCGCGAGCAGTCGCGCGAGATGCGCGCGCATCACCCAGCCGCCGGAAAGCTCGCGCGCCGGGCGATGGTGGTCCGTCAGCTTGAAACCGAGGCTGTCAAGAATCTGCTTGGCCTTGGCGACGAACTGGCCGTCGTGCTCGTGCTCGTGCGGCACGGCGATGTCGAGGACGGATTCGTTGCCGGCGGGTTCGCTTTCCTGCGGCAGATAGCCGGTGCGCGTGCCGCGGATGAACGTCACGTCGCCCGCGTCCGCCTCCTCCCTGCCGAGGATGATTTTGAACAGCGTGGATTTGCCCGCGCCGTTCGGCCCGACGATGGCGACGCGCTCGCCGGATTGCAGCGTGAGCGAAACGTCGTCAAACAATTCGCGTCCGCCAAATGATTTGGAAAGTCCGGCGACGGTGAGCATATTGTTGATTCAACGAGGAAATCAGTCCGGTTACGACAGAATCAAAACCGATTCCGACGAGGTTTCGAACGCGGAAATATCCCGTTCATGCCCTCGGATCAAAGCCAGCAAATCATCGCGGGTGCAGTTGCCGAGGCGGAGCCAGATGAACTTCGGCGGCGCGCCGTAAAGCAAGGCGCGTTGATAAAAATCTTTGTCTTTTGAAATAATGGTGAAGCCGTTGGTTTTGGCGTAAATCCAAATGTTGTCGTCTCCCAAGCCTGTCAGGCCAGCATCACGGATATGTTGGCTTTCGGGAAATGAATCAGCCACTAAACGCGTCAATTTGGGCGAGAGATTCTCGTCAAACAGCAGCTTCATGTGACCACCGTGAGACGCCGTTCACGTTCCGCCGCGAAGGTCAGGCAGGCTTGGATGTCCTCGGCCTTCAGATCGGGAAAATCGTCGAGGATTTCCGCCGCCGTCATGCCGCCGCCAAGGTAATCCAGCACGTCCGCCACCGCGATGCGCGTGCCCTTGATGCAGGGCTTGCCGCTGCGGATGCGCGGGTCAATCGTGATGCGGTCTTGGTCAACCATGATTTCAAGTTAAAGCCGCGACTGCGATAGTCAAGCCGCGTTATTTCGGCTTCAACTGCGGCAACAAAATCACATCGCGAATGCTTCCCTGGCCGGGCGGGAATTGCCGTTTTTCCGGCTGGAATTGCCTCCATTCCAATTGGAATTGACCCGATTCCTCTTGGAATTGTCATCTTTCCAGCAGGAATCGCCGCCATTCCGGCTGGAATTGCCGTGGTTCCGACTGGAATTGACCCCATTCCTGTCGGAATTGACCCAATTCCAGAAGGGATTGCTGTGTTTCCAGTCGGAATTGCCTCGCCTCCGACTGGAATTGACATGATTCCGGCAGGAAAAATGCCTTTTCCGACCGGAAAAACCGCTTTTCCGCCGGAGTCCGCCGATTTTTGCCTATTTCGGCTTCAACTGGGGGAAAAAAATCACGTCGCGGATGCTTTCCTGGCCGAGCAGCATCATGCACAAACGGTCAATGCCCATGCCCATGCCGCCGGCGGGCGGCATGCCGTGTTCGAGCGCGACCAGAAAATCCTCGTCCAGCTTTTGCTGCTCGCCGCCGGCCTGATGCTCGAGGCGTTCGCGCTGCTCGATGGGGTCGTTCTGCTCGGTGTAGGCGGGCGCGATTTCCTGGCCGTTGATGCAGCACTCGAAGACCTCGACGGTCGTCGGGTCGTCGGGCGAAAGTTTGGCGAGCGGCACGAGTTCCTTCGGCAGATGCGTGACGAATGTCGGCTGAAGCAGCGCCGGCTCGATCAATTTTTCAAACAGCGCGAAAATTTTTCCGCACATACGCAGCGGCGCAATCCGAAGCAATCTGGTGAAGATTCTCATATCCTCCAAAGAGGTTTGGGCGCGAAAGATGACCAGTTGAGACAATTATGAAATCCTCCACTTCAAAGACGCTTTCATTTTTCCAGGCCGATTGCTCAAAAGCGCCGCCTTCGAGGAATATTGCATCTCTAGCACTTCCTCCAGCACATATAATGATTCCTGGTTTCAAGATTTCGATAAGCCTTTTTCTATAAGGCGCAAACTCCACTGCGTCTGACCAAACGCGAGGCTTGTCCTCTGCAGACGTGCCGGTGTCGTTTGTCGTGATTCGTGCATTCACATAAACAGTGGCACGCATAACATTCAACAAGCGATCAACATCTCGGTAGATACTTTTGGTTACAGATATATCAAATGTCGGTATAACCTTCTGTTCAGACAAACTAGAAATATAATTACGAATGAGCGTGACCAATACCGAGCCATAACGTGGAGTTCTCCATCCGTCTTTTATCCAGAGAAGATACGCGTCTGGCGGAATACCTTTGCCATCGTTATCAAAAGACTCCGAATTCATCAGCAGAATTTTTACCGGGTCTAACGATATTTTTCTAACTCTGCTGGGCCATAATCATGCCAACAACTATATCCCTTTTCTTCACAATAATCCTTGAGCCATCGCCGAAGCGAAGGAAAATCGTTTAATTCTGAAATGCTCGCGCTCATTTGTTCAATTCATTTCGGTTTCAACTGCGGAAACAAAATCACATCACGAATGTTTTCTTGTCCAAGCAACATCATGCAAAGCCGGTCAATTCCGATTCCGATTCCGCCAGCCGGAGGCATTCCGTGTTCGAGCGCAGCCAGAAAATCTTCGTCGAGTTTTTGTTGTTCGCCACCGGCTTGGTGTTCGAGCCGCTCGCGTTGTTCAATCGGATCATTTTGTTCCGTGTAACCGGGCGAAATTTCCTGACCGTTAATGCAACATTCAAAAACTTCAACGCAACTTGGGTCGTCAGGAGAAATTTTTGCCAGCGGAACAAGTTCTTTTGGCAGGTGCGTCACAAAAGTCGGTTGAATCAAAGTTGGTTCGATCAATTTCTCGAAAACTGCGCCTGTCACTTCAAAATCCGCGTAATCTTTTGTAATTTCTGCGCCGAGAAAATGTCGCTCTTTCGCGCCGCCCCGACGGCGCAAGATTCAAACCAATCTTTTCCGGCAATTTCACGAATCAAATCTTTGTATTTAGCACGTTTCCAATTGCCAAGTTCAATGGTTGGATTTGCTAATTCAACTTCCAAACGCTTCAAGCCGGAATGCAAACTGTCTTTAACGGTTGTAAAACTTTCATCCCAATTGTTAGTGAAAGAAATTACAGATTCCACCGATGTAAAATCGCCTTCGTTTTCAATTGGAAGCGCAGTTGCCATAGCGGACGTAACATGAATTTCAGCCTGCGTCAGAAGTTTTTTTATTTCTGCTCCAATTGTATCAATTGAATCTTCAACAAGATTTAAGCGAAGTTCAGAAAGACGAGAAACAATTGGCGCTAGATTTTTGCGAAGGTCATTGGCAACCAGTTTGCGGACTTCATGTTCAGCAGAAAGGTCAATTGCACTTTTAGAAAGTTCTTCGAGTCGCCGTATCAATTCATCAATTATGCCTTTTACATTGGCTTGACGCGACCGTTTCACACTCAACGTCCCCAAAACTTTTTGCGCGACGTGGCAAATCATTTATTCGACGAGTTTCATCATGCGTCTCGTAATCGCCGAACGCCTGATACGCCTCGAGCATCGTGAATTCGGGATTGTGTTTGCGCGAGAGGCCTTCGTTGCGGAAGTTGCGGCCGATCTCGAACACCTTGTCCACGCCGCCGACGAGCAGGCGCTTGAGATAAAGCTCCAGCGCGATGCGCAGATAAAAATCGCAGCCGAGCGCGTTGTGATGCGTCTTGAACGGTTGCGCCGCCGCGCCGCCGGGAATCGCCTGCATCATCGGCGTCTCGACTTCGACAAAGCCGCGCGCGTGCAGAAAATTCCGGATTTCGCGGATGATTTCGCTGCGCTTGAGCAACACGTCCTTCACGTCCGGGTTCGCCATCAAATCGAGATAGCGCTGGCGGTAGCGGATTTCGGTGTCTTCGAGTCCGTGCCATTTTTCCGGCGGCGGGCGCAGCGCCTTGGCGAGAATCACGAAGGAATCGAGCTTGATGGAAATTTCGCCGGTCTTGGTGGTGAACAATTTTCCGCGCGCGCCGATGAAATCGCCGAGGTCGAGGTGCGTGAAAATGTCCCAACTGCCCGGCGCGGTTTCTTCGAGGTGATTTTTCTGCGCGTAAATCTGGAGGCGGCCGCGATTGGTCGCGCACGTCAATGAACATGGATTTGCCCATTTCGCGGTGCGCGGTGATGCGCCCGGCGACGGCGACTTCGCGGCCTTCGGCGTTAATTTTTCGCGCGCGTCGTCGCAGGATTCGGTCGGCGTGAATTTGTTTTTGAACGGGTCAATGCCCTTGGCGCGCAGCGCGGCGAGCTTGGCCCGGCGCTGTTCGATCAATGAATTCGTGTCGTCCATCAGAGTTTGCAGATTAAACCACAAATCTCCTTTCAGCGCACGCAAAAGGTGAGAATGCTGATTTACGATTTCCGCGGCCAGTCATGCGACCGCACGTCAATCGAAGTATCGTCAAATCGGCAAATCATAGCCTCGTTACCTCGGCTTTTACTTTTGCGCCGGGCTGTTGGTTGACGCCGGCGCAGCCTTGGGCTTGTAAAGCCCGGCCTTGATGAACGGCTCAAGCTGCGCGCCGTAGCCCGCCGCTTCCATTTTGTCCAGCGGGATGAACCGCAGCGACGCGGAGTTGATGCAATAGCGCAAGCCGCCTTTGTCGGCCCGGGGCCGTCGTCGAAAACGTGGCCGAGATGCGAGTCGGCGACCGGCGAGCGGACTTCCGTGCGCGTCATGCCGAAGGAAGTGTCGGTGCGTTCGTCAAGCAGTCCGCCGGACAGCGGCTTGGTGAAGCTCGGCCAGCCGCAGCCGGAATCAAACTTGTCCAGCGAGCTGAACAGCGGCTCGCCCGACACCACGTCCACGTAAATGCCCGGCGCGTGGTTGTTCCAATACTCGTTCTGGAACGCCGGCTCGGTCGCGGCCTGCTGCGTGACGGCGAATTGCTCCGGCGTCAGTTTCTTCTTCAATTCCGCCGCGTCCGGTTTTTTGAAATTGTCCATGCCCATAAATTGATTGGTTGAAACGTTGGAATCATTGGCTGGCTGCGCGCGGCCCGCGTTGCGCATCACCGCCACAACGCCCGCCGCCAGCAGCAGCGCCGCCGCGATTTTTATGATTCCTGCCGATTGCATGTCCTTTTGACGAATATAATCCGGCGGCGTTCAATGTCCATCCGGTTCAAATAAATTCCCAGCGGTCAAACATCGCCGCCCATCGCCATCAGCCCGGTGACATCATGCTGATTTTTGCGGAGCCATCCTTTCCGGATGTCGCGCGCGGCTAATCGCGGTGTCGTATGTGATGAGGCACTTGCAATAAAGGTCGTAAAGGCAATTGTCCATCAGAACCATTCCGTCCTTGCGTCCCGTCTGGAGCGTGTTTTCCAACTGATGCAGTTGGTTTTCGCGGATGAGATTTCGAACCGCGCCGTTGGCGATGAGCAGTTCGTAGGCAAGCACCCGGCGCGTGCGGTCCGCCGCCGGCAGCAAGTCTTGTGAAATGATGCCCTGCAAGGAGTTGGCCAGTTGCAGAATGATCTGCCGCTGCGCGTTGCCTTCAAAAACGCCGATGACGCGCTCCATCGCATGAGAGACGTTTGGCGAGTGCATCGTGGCCAGCACGAGGTGGCCGGTTTCCGCCGCCGTCAACGCGGTGGCAATGGCTTCGTGATCGCGCATCTCGCCCACCACAATCACATCCGGGTCCTGCCGCAGCACGTGGATCAACGCGCGGTTGAACGAACGCACGTCGGTCAGCACCTCCTGTTGCACGACGATGGCGCGCTTGTTTTGGTGGACGAATTCGATGGGGTCTTCAATCGTGACAATTTTGCAGCGGCGCTCGCTGTTGATGAGATCAACCAGATAATTGAGCGTCGTCGTTTTGCCCGCGCCGGTCGGGCCGGTGATCAGCACCAGTCCGTTCGGGCGGCGCGCCAGATCGTCAATTTTGGGCGGCAACCCCAATTCCGCCCGCGAGGCGATGTGTTCGCCGCAAAAACGAAAACTCATTTCGGGATGATTGTTGCGCCGGTAAAACGTGGCGCGCACGCGCCCGGCGACACTGTGCAGCAGCGAAATGCACAATTCCCATTCCTGCTCGAATTTTTTCCGCTGCTGCTCGTTCAGCAGGCTGTCGGCCATGGCGGTGATCTCCTCCTCGGTCAGCGCGTCCTCGTCGGCGATGATGATTTCGCCGTTGACGCGAAAGGCGGGCGGCACGCCGGCGACGAGGTGAAGGTCCGAGGCGTCGAAATCGTTGACGGCGGATAAAAGCCGGTCTAGTGCGGGTGTGCTCATTTTTTGAAAAGTTGCCGCCACCGTTCGCGGGCGCGCGGCCAGAATCCCTTGTGCGAAAGCTGGATGAGCGCCAGGCCGGCTTCGCGGCATTGCGGATTCAACTGCTGCGCCTGCGTGAAGGAATGTTCCGCGAGACTGACCAAGCCGAGCGCCTGCTGGCATTGGCCGAGTTCGAGCCACAACAGGAAGTGGAGCGCGTTCCATTCAACGGCCTGCCGGAGCAGTTTCAGCGCGAGCACAAACTGATGGTAGTAGGAACGGATTCTCGCCGCCAGCCAGGCGATGAACCAGTCCTTCGGCGCGAGCAGCAACGCCTTCTCGAAACAATAATCCGCGCGCTGTTCGCTCCGCGCGAGCATCACGTCGCCGCGCGCGAGCCAGACGTAAGGCGTGTCGCCGCGCTCCTCGATGGAGGCGTCGGAAAACGCGAGCGCGCCCTGCAAATCGCCGCTGCGTCCGAGCGCGACGGCCTTGGCCGCGAGCAGTTCCGGCTCGTTTGGAAAGCGTTCCAGCGCCTTGTCCGCCCACAACTTCGCTTCGCGGAATTCGCCGAGTTCGATCAGCATCCGCACCTGCGCCGTCCACGCGGCGGCGTTTTGCGGATTGAATTCCAGCACTTTCGAATAGTAGCGCAACGCCTGCTCGAAGTTTCCGTTCTCAAAAGCCGAGCGCGCCTCGGCAAAATAATACGCCTCATCCTTGGCCAGCGGCTGCTGCTGCAGCTGCGACTGGTCTTCAAATTCGCCGCCCAATTCAAGATTTTCGAAACGGCTCATGGTAAAATTTGTTTCCGCCAGAACCAGTGTTTGACTGGTTTGCCGACAAATTGATTTTCGGAAACGCCGGCCATTTGAAGCATGACGGATGAAATGTTCGCTTCGCCCACATTCCAATTGCCGCTTATAGCAAGGTTGGGCCAGATAAACCAGTGATTTCCCGGCACCACCAGCGTTCCGGAATCCGGCATATGCGGCAGCGATGGCCGCGAAACGCCGTTCACGGCAAATTTGCCGGTTGAAAAATCAACGCGATCTCCGGCTGTCGCCAAGACCGTGCCCAAGCCCAGGCTGGTCTGGCTTAAAAACCCTGGCCCCGATGATTTGAAAAGTAATATCCTGAAAGCGTGTAAGCAACCCAGTCGCCGCGTTGAATATCGCCGGCTGGGGTGAATTTTCCCACGATCACCACATGGCCGTTCACGCGCAGCGGCGTCACCCAATGGTTTTGGATTGCGCTCCACAGCGGCGCATAAACAACAGCCCCAGCCCCAGCAAAGCCGCAATCGTGAGAAGGATGCGATGCCAGAAATCCTCATCCCGCAGCGCCGGGCTGCAATAATAAACAAAACCGGAGACGTGAATCGAAAGCATCAGGCCAAACGCGTAATTGCCGGCCGGATAACCCAGCCAGACGATAAATGACGGGAACAAAAACGCGCAGGCCAAAAGCGCAATTGTCCCCCACAGTCGCGGGCCTCGGATATAAATCGCCAAGCCCGGAACCAATAAACCCAGAATGATTCCTCCAACGCTTATTTCCTTCGGCAGGCGGATGCGGTCCAGCGCCAGCCGGTGGCGCGCGGCGAGCCCCAGATAAAAAAAACGGCCATACCACCGCGCTCGCGGCGGATAAAAGGGCGCAGACATTTTTTCGTTGCAGTTCAGTGCCATGAGTCAATGATGCAATATGCCGGTTCCGACGGCGGTTGTTGCCGCCACTCATCGGACTCTCCGGAAAAATCCAAAATGGCTCATGGTAAAATTTGTTTCCGCCAGAACCAGCGTTTGAACGGCCTGCCGACAAATTCTTCCCGCGACACAACGGTCAATTGCTCGAAAACGTCGCTGTGACTGCTTATCAAAGAGCCATGATGATAATATTGCCTGGCCAACTGTGCGCGTATCAGCCACTGGTTTTCCGGCACGGTCACCGAATCCACACGGTCGCCGCCCAGGCCCACCACCGGCCCAAAAATAATGCCATTGCCAGTTGCAAAAGCCGCCCAATCGCCGCGTTTTAATGACGCTGGATCGCCTTGGACCGAGATGATGGTCACTCGATGGCCGTTGCGCAATGGCATCAGCCAATGGTCTTGAATGGTGTGCTGGATTGGCAGATAAATGCCCGGTCCGATCGCCAGCAACACCAGGATCGTGAACGCCAGCCGGAACCGGAATGGTTCGACCGCCATGAGCGGATTGCAGTAATAGACAAAGCCCGTGGCATGAATCGAAATCAGCAGGCCGAACGCGAGGTTGGCCGCCGGATAGCCCAGCCACAATGATGAAAAATAAAATCAGCGCCGCGCTTCCCGCCAGCGCCGCGCGTCCCCAAAGTTTCGGCCCGCGCAGCCAGACCGCCATGCCGGGCATCAAAAAACCCGGCGGCGATTTCGCCGGTTTTCATTTCACGCGGCAGTGTCAGCCGGTCCAGCGCCAGCCGCCGGCGCAGCGCGCTGCCCAGATAAACAAAAGTGGCAATACCACCGCGCTCGCGGCGGGTAATAGGGCGAGGTCGATTTGTTCATGCGCCGCAAGTTCGCAGATTCGTCCGCCGGTCAATGCCGCTGGTCAATGTTGAATCGCACCTATTCCTCCGGTTCGTAAAATTCGTTCGTCTTCTGCTCCGATTTCAGTTCGCCGACGATCTGCTCGAACATTTTCATCGCTTCCAGACAGCCTTTGCCTTTGAAACCCTTGACGTGCAGTTCCACGCTGCCGTCCTTGCCGATGGTGATGTCAAATTCGCGTTGGGGCATAAATTCAAGTTGGTTCAGGCTTTGCTTTCATCCTTTGCCTTCGGGTAAAAGTATCGTTCGTGTGTCACTAAGTCTTCCGGTGTCCCAGCCACTTCAAGTTTTTCGCCGTTGACAAGTGTGATGATGGAAGACACTTCATCCGCTCCACATGCCGCCAGTTCGATTTTCACAATATGATTGGCGTTGAGAAAAATCGCGTTCTCGTGTTTTCCTTCTAGATCGCGACAAAACACCTTTACGAATTTTAGCATGGGTTGGGCGCTCATTGGTCGGTCTGGCAATTTTGAATGTTGGTTGTTGAATCTTTTCCATGATTTCAATTCTCCCAATGCCGGACTTTCAACCGGATCGAGCGGTCTTGGTTGGTTTCTTCCTCAATCACGTTGAAGCCGCGCGACCGCATTTCGTCCATCAGTTTCTGATAAACATATTGCTGCACGACGCATTGGCTCATTTCCTCGCCCATCGCGCGCAACTCGCCCTTGTTGCGGCCTTCGCCGGTCACGCAGAGCGACGCCTTGCCGCGCGCGTCGCGCGAAAAAGCGATGGTGACGCCCTCGCGCGTGACGGCAATGCGTTGTTCGCGGCCAAGCTGGTTCGTGACCACTTCGCTGTTCTCGATTTCCAATTCGACTTTGTTGGCATTTTTCGGCGCCATCGAGGCCGCTCTTGCCTCGGCGGACGCTTCCGCCGCGACCTGATAGCCGAGCGAAGTCGCCGCCGCCACGACCGCCGCGCTGAACGCCGGCCACGCCGCAATCACAACCGGAGTCAAAATACAAACGCAACTCATAAACTTTAATACTTCAGGTCAATGTCCGGCGCACGGGGCGCCGCTCGTCTCACCGGCTTTATCTCGTTCTTAAGTTTTGACCGGGCTTTGAGGATTTCGTCACGCGATAATTCTTCACGCAGCAATTTATTACCGCGTTGCAACTGCGCCCGGCGGATGGCCCGCCATACCAGCGCCACCGCGAGGATGACCACTCCCGGCAGCGCCCCTAGAAAATAGCCTTGCAGGTTGGGCATTTCAAAAAAAGCGAGCAGCCCAAAGATCATCCCGATGCTGGCGAAGAACATGCCGAAAAAGAGCAATCCGTAACGCCGGTCTTTGACGCTGTCATACAAATTGTTCCAAAACGAATTCATTCCGTTCGCACGTTCAATTTGCGGAATCAAAACTCCATCCGCCGCACGGCGCCGTCCTTTTTGGAATCGCGCGCCACGCTCGCGTTGCGCGCGCGGCCTTCCGCCCAACTCCGCAGCCGGTTGATCTGCTCGTCCATCGTCTTGGCCAGCGGCACGGTTTGCGACAACGCCGTTTTCACGTCGTCCGTTGCCACCTCCCGCTTGGCGTAAAAGGCGTCGTAAAGCGCGCTGTTGATGGCCTCCTCGATTTCCGCGCCACTGAACTCGCCGCTCCCGGCCGCCAGCGCCTCCACCCGCTGCCGTTTGCCTGGCGGCGGCTGTTTCCGTCCGGCGGAAAAGCAGTTGCATCCGGCGACGAATTGCCGTAAGAAAATGTCATGCGAATTTCCAAATTGATGCCAGCCGTTTGCGTGACGGCTTTTTTGGCGGGTTTTCTCACCGTCCGCGCGCAGGACAATCCGGCCCAGGCCGCCGCCCGCGCGGCGTTGATGAGCAAGATGACCGAGCTGGACGCGCAGCAAATCCAGCCGACCTCGCCGAGTCCAAAGGCAGGCAGGAATTATTCACCCGCCAATCGCCGCAAAAATTAAAGGTTCTGCGCGAACACGCGATCATCGAAAGCGCCGTTTCTTCCAACCGCATCGAAGGCGTGGAGGTGGACAAATCGCGCGTTGGCACGTTGCTTTTTGGCAAAACCGCGTTGCGCGACCGCGACGAAGAGGAAGTGCGCGGCTATCGCGATGCGCTGAAACTCATCCATGAGATCTGGCGCGAAGTTGCCAATTTCTGAAGCGACCATCAAAAAGCTTCACAAACTTTGTCGCGGCGAAATTTGGGATGCCGGCCAATACAAAGAAAAAGACGTGGACATCATCCAGAAATATGCCGACGGACGAAGCCGGGTCCGTTTCAAAACCGTCCCAGCAAAACAAACACCGGATGCAATGGCTGAAATGGTTGAACTGTGGAATCGTGGCATGAGAGAAAAATGGGTTCATCCGTTTATTCTCGTCACCGCGCTCAATCTTGATTTTCTTTGCATCCATCCGTTCCGTGACGGCAACGGCCGCGTCTCCCGCCTGTTTATTTTTGCTCGCCTGTTACCATTGCGGGCTGGAAGTTGGCCGCTACATCAGCCTCGAACGCATCATTGAAGAAAACAAGGAGCGATACTACGAAGTCCTCGAACAATCTTCTCAACGCTGGCACGAAGGCAAACACGATGCGTGGCCGACGGTGAGTTTCCTGCTCTTCATTCTCACGCAGGCGTGCAAGGAATTTGAGCAGCGCGTCCATCAGCTCAAATCTCCACGCGGCGAAAAGACCGAATCTGTGCTTGCCGCCGCTTGTTGAACGAGTTAAATTTAACAAGAACCAGCCTTTACATTACCAACACACTTCCGTGGACCAACGGCCTCGTCTTCGGCGGTTGGGCTCACGTCGGCACGGATTGGTTCCTGGCGCAGACCAACTTCGGCGGCGCCGCTGTCGCCAGCTTCGCTTATGCCGGCTATACCAACATCACCTCCGCCAGCGCCATCTCACTCTTGCAGCCGACCAACAACATCAGTTTGACGGGCGCCACTCCTTTGGCTCTCACTGCCAGTGCGGCCGTCAATACGTTGAAGCTGACCGGCCCGGCAGGCATCACCATCAGTTCCGGCATGACTTTGCCAGGCCGCCTTCGGTGTCTGGTATCAATTTACCGCGCCGGTCGCTGGCCTCTTGGAAGTGGACACGTTCGGCAGCGACTTCGACACCGGTTTGGCCATTTACACCGGCATGTGTGACGCGCTGACCGAGGTGGCGTGCAACGACGACTTTGGCGGCGTGACGTCACAAATCACCATGCCGACCACGGCGGGCACGACTTACTTCATTCTCGCCGGCGGTTACGGCTCCGACGCCGGCAATCTGGTTTTACACCTGAACCACTACACGCCGCCGGCGTTCTCGGTGCAGCCGACGAACATTTCCGTGGTGGTCAGCAGCAACGCGATTTTCAACCCATCTTTGTCCGGCACGTTGCCGATGACCTTCCAGTGGTTTTTCAACAATTCGCCGCTCGTGGACGGCGGACGCATCAGCGGCTCGACGAATTCCACCTTGATCATCGCCAATGTGCAGACCAACGACGGCGGGAATTATTTTCTCGTCGCATCAAACTGGGTCGGCGTGACGACGAGTTCCGTGGCGGTGCTGACGCCGATTATTTTGCCGCCGACCATCACCACGCCGCCGGTGAGCCAGTCCATTTTGGTCGGCTCAAACGTGAACTTCTTCGCCGGGGTGGACGGCACGCCGCCTTGCAATTATCAGTGGTCTTTGAACGGCAATCCGCTAACGGACGACGGCGTTCACATCGGCGAAAAAGGTTTGGAGCAACAACTTGCCTGGAAACAAAAGCTGGTTGGTGATCTTGAGGTTGAAGAACGCAAGCTGACACCCATCGAACGCGCGGTCAAAGCTGCCACCGAAGGCTGGCGTGAACATTTTGAACAAGCCCCAAATTTGAGCGAGGAACTCGCGCGAGTCCGGCAATTGCCGCCGGTGGCAGTCCGAGTTGAGCGACAACATTGCGAAACTCAATACAATTGACCGGGCGAAGTTCGACGAATTGGCGACACAGCAAGCCAAACGTGAAGCCGAACTTAAAAATTGGAGGACGAGCAAAGAGCACTCGACCGCAGCGAGAAACGGACGAATCTTCGCAATTTGGAAACGCAAGTTAAAGCGTTCCAAACCGAGGTCGCGGCGCTGGCTGGAAAATTTGAGCAGGTTCGGAATGAAACCGACATTTCGCAGTGGCTCGAAACGGCTGGGGAGTTGCGTGCCGAGATGCTGGCGCGTTTTTTCCTGCAAAGGACGCCACCGCAAATCATTTTAAGGATCAGTTCTATGACTGCAACGAGAAGGCCGCTGGCGCGTGGGAGGAGTTAAAGGCCAAACGCCGTGAACTCGCGATGGTTCACACGAAGTTCGATGATTTGCCTGTCGAAACCGAAACAAATGACGCACATGCCAAGCAACTCGCCAAATTGGAGCAGAGCGACATCCCAGATTATCGCACCAAAGCCGAGCGCGAACGCAAAAATTGGGAGCATCTGTTCCGAACGCAGATTTTGGAAAAACTGCACAACGCGTTGAATGAAGTTGTCAACTTGGTCACGTTGCTCAACACGTCGCTGAAGAAACGGCCAATCGGCACGAATACCTACACGCTTCGATACTGGCTCAACCGGGATTATCAACTCTACCACGATTTGCTTCAAGCCAGTGCCGTCGCGCGCGAAGATGATTTATTTTTCGCCTCGGCCGAGCCGCGTTTCCGCGATGCGATTGCACATTTTCTGAAAACGCTCACCGAGCAACCGGACAGCGCAGAAGCAGCCCGGTTGCTCGACTACCGTCACTATTATGAATATGACATGGAGGTTTTGGAAGAAGACGGCCGCAAAACGAGCGTGGACAGACATTCCGGCAAATTCAGCGGCGGCGAAAATCAATCGCCGTA